>NZ_JBDFMI010000001.1:0-3313425 GCF_047238185.1 Bacillus kalamii
TCTCGCTAGTCATATCCCTGGATGGGCAAAGAAAATACTTGGCATTCATTCTCCTTCTAAGGTTATGGAGAAAGAAGTGGGGCAATGGATACCTGCAGGTATAGCTGAAGGGATTACTAATAACTTAGGTATGGTCAAGACGGCTTCCGAAGAAATGGCTATGGCGGCTATTCCAAGCTTTACCTCCTAAGGTTGCATTAGCACAGAATGAATTGAAAAAGTTTAATAGTATTGTTGCTTCTGCTTCATCTACCAATGCCAAAGCCCTTAATCAGATTCACAAAGATGCCAACGCCAAACGAGCTGATATAACATCACAAGCGAATAAGAAAATTGCGGAAATTGAAGCCAAAGCAAGGGATGCTAAAAAGAAATTGACGGCAGCCCAGGAACGGCAAATAACGAACATCCAAGATAAAGCGGCAAAGGACCGGGCGAAAATCACAGCTGATGAAAATAAGAAAATTGCTTCCCTATCTGCTGGATCTGCTGCAGCTAAAATGAAAGCCTTAGAAGACTATGTGAAGAAGCGGAAAGATTTAGAATCCCTTACATTGGACCAAGAGGCTGCATACTGGCAAAAGGCTGTAGTTTTATTCAAGAACAATGCGAAAGAAAAGACTCAGGCACAGATCATCTTGAATAAGGCAATGGATGCTTTAAATAAGGACCGATACAACAAAGAGAAAGCATATGTGGAAGACAAGAAATACTACAATGAACTATCCCTTGCTGAAGAGTTGGCAGCCTATCAGCAGTATATAAAAGGGTACAAAGCCGGTACAGAAGAACGGATCTATTATGAAAAGGAAATCTATCGTGTAAAGCAGGAAATCCAAAAGCAAATCGATCAAATAAATGCCGACTATCTAACGAAGGTTCAGACCCTCAACCAGCAGCTTATTGACGAAGAGAAGAAGCTAAATGATGAGTATGACAAAGCTTTGGAAGATAGAGCGAAGTCCCTTTATTCCTTTGTTGGATTGTTCGATGAAATCACCAAGAAATCAGTATCGGGAACTACTTTGTTAAAGAACCTGCAGGATCAAGTTTCAGCTTTTGAGGACTGGCAACGAAATCTGGCTGAACTAGCTGCTAAAGGGATTGACCAAGGGTTGCTTGCTGAATTACAGGATATGGGGCCTAAGGCTGGCGCAGAAATTGCCGCCCTTAATAGCCTTACATCTGACCAACTTACTCAGTATGTTGACCTGTGGAAGGCTAAGAACCAGTTGGCAAAAGAAGAGGCGCTCAAAGAACTTTCTAGTTTAAAAGTAGAGACAGCACAAAAGATTGAAGAATTAAGGGCTGATGCAGCTGTGAAGCTATTGGGCTATCAAGAAGAGTGGCGGAAGGCAATGGCTGGCGCGAAGTTCAAGGTGAAAGACGAAGCCAAGGAAATGCCGTCCATTGGTGATTATGCTGTAGCCGGATTAATCAGCGGAATGATGAGTAAGAAAAGTGAATTAGTTTCTGCAGCCGAAGAACTGGCCAGCATTGTGAAAGATACTTTTCAATCCGCCTTGGATATCCATTCTCCATCACGTGTTTTCAGGGGCTTTGGAGTCAACATCAATGAAGGTTTAATTAAAGGGATTCAGGATTCTTCTGCCAAGCTGAAAGGTGTCATGAATAATGTATATGGCAGCATGGCCAGTAGCGCAGGAAAGATGCTGAATGCAAATAACCCTGTTACGGTTTCTTCCACAGGACAGGCAGGCAGTACAACTACAGTTGAGCATAATTATTATATGACCTTCCAATCTCCTAAAGCATTGGATCCTTATGAGACTGCTAGATTAAATAGAAATGCATTAAGAGAATTGGCCATGCAAGTATAGGAGGTGTTTGATTGGAATCATACAGCAGGAAAGAAAAATTGATATTTGATAATAACCAAGGGCAAACACTTGAGATATCCGTGTTGAGCCCTTTTTATTTGGACTCGGCAGAAGGTTTGGACGCGATGGAAAATGAGTTTTTCACCAGCAAAAGCTATGGTATTGACGGATTATCCTTATCAGGATCTAGTGTCAAAGAAAGGAACATTGTCATCAATGGCCGGCTTAGAATCGATAAGGACATTAATCGATCCCGCCTTATTCGTTTCTTCAATCCAAAACATGTGTTCACTCTTCAATACACAAATGGAGAAATCAGCCGGTATATCAAATGCCATGCGGAAAAAACACCTGTAATTAACAAGGCTCCTTATCCGGAATTCATGATATCTCTTCTTTGTCCGAAGCCTTGGTGGTTCGATAATGAAATTAAAACGGATATTGCTTCCTGGATAGGAGGCTTTTCTTTTCCGTTAGTCATTCCGGCTGACACAGGCATTCGGATGGGATATAGAGAGCCTTCATTGATTGTGAATGTATTGAATGCCAGTGACAATGAAGCACCATTACGGCTTGAATACAGGGCATTGGGAACCCTTAGAAATCCATCGGTTGTAAATGTAGAGACACAGGAGAAAATATTGATTGAAAAAGAGATGCAGGCAGGAGATATCATTACGATCAGCACAGAACGCGGTAATGAATATGTCCGGCTAAGTAGGAATGGTATTGTCTCAAATATCTTTAACTATCTTTCTTTCGACTCTAATCCACACTTAGCGTTAGATTTAGGGGATAACTTATTGCGGTATGATGCTGGTCTAAATGTGGACAATCTGGAAGTATCTATATACTTCACGCCACAATATGTGGGGGTGTAAGCGTGGAATTATATGTATGCGACAAGCAGTTCAACAGACTTGGCTTAATCGGTAAGTTTTCCTATCTATTGTGGAGGAAAAGAGACACGAAGCATGGGGAGGCTGAATTACATGTCGATGTAACAATCGATAATATTTCCTTATTACAAAAGGGAAATATTCTGTATAGAGATGATGATAACGAAGCCATGTATATCTATTACCGTGGATTCACAGAGGATGAGGATGGAAAGGAGCAATTATCCATCAAATGCTTCTCGGCTTTGCGATGGATTGATCGGAGGATTTTATGGAATATCTATAATTATAATGACACAGCTGAAAATATCATCCGTTCCATGATTATGTCTGAATGCATCAATCCATCTAATGTAAAAAGGAAGATTGCTCAAATCCAATTAGCTGCCGCCAGAAACTTCGGCACCTCTATACAGTTTCAAGCTTCATATGAAAATGTGCTAGAGCAGGTGGAAAGCTTATGTAATACGTATGAAATAGGGATTCGCTCCAATTTTAACGGGCGGTCTCTTTTTTATGAACTTTATGAAGGAACAGACAGGACCATCGATCAATCGATTAATCCAAGATGTATTTTATCTAAGGATTTTTCCAATGTTATCAGCCGGAATTATGAGGAAGCCGACAATGATTATAAAAATACAGCTTTGATTGCTGGAACTGGCGAAGGTGTTGACAGAAAGCTCGTTTCCATCGAACAAGGTACCGGCCTTGATCGGAGAGAGTTATTTGTGGATGCCCGAGACTTATCGGAAACACAAACGATTGATGAGACCGAGGTGACTCTATCGCCTGAAGAATACATTCTCCTTCTTAAACAAAGAGGGCTAGAAAAGCTATTGGAACAAGAAGAATTCATTTCTTTTGATTGTGAACTAGACGTTACCAAAGAGAACACCAAGTATAATCGTGATTTCTTCCTTGGGGACCTTATCACAATTAGGGATGACAAATTAGGAATCGTCATGAACAGCCGAGTTGTGGAAGTCGATGAAGTCTATCAAGATATTAAAGAAGTTTTTGTGAAGGTGGGGAAATCTATCCCAACCCTTCCCGAAAAGGTAAAAAGGATGGTGAAATAATGGCAATCAATAGTGGGATTTTTGATTCTGTGAATTTTGACAGAGTGTACTTAGCAAAGCATTACGCGGCTTATTTCGCAACGTTCATTGGAAACGGAGTTTTTCCGAATCCGTCCACAGGATTTCAAGTAACGGCAGGCACTGGAATGAACGTTGTATTAAAGCCAGGTAAAGCATGGATAAACGGGTACTACATTTTCAATGATGCTGATTACAATCTTAGCCTTGATGTAGCAGACGGTGTATTAAATCGTATTGATCGTATTGTTCTTCAGCTCAATTTTTTAAATCGAAATATTGTTCCGGTCATTAAAAAAGGGACTGCCAGGTTCTTCTCCTATTGCACCAGTATTAAAAAGGGATGCCGATGTTTATGAAATTGCCTCTGGCTGATGTGTATGTCGCTAAAGGTGTCCGTTCCATCTAACACAAGCGAACTATCACCGATACATCGCGTTAAATAAAGAACTGTGCGGCATTGTACACGGTACTGTAGATCAAGTGGATACCACGGAAATCTTTAATCAGTATCTCGCATGGTTTAATCAAACGAAGACACAGAACACTGCAGACCTAGAAAACTATAAGGCTCAACAAAAGGTTGCTTTTGAAAGTTGGTTTGATGGAATAAAAGGTATTCTAAATGGAGATATTGCAGCAAACTTAGCGGCAAAAATTCAAACCCTGCAGGCTGCATTTAATGTGCATAAGGAAGACTATGCTACATTAAAAACGGACTATGGTCAACATAAGACAGATACGAATTTGCACTTAACAAATGGCCTTCTAAAAATCAAAAATACAGACAGCCAAAAATCCTTTT
Source organism: Bacillus kalamii (assembly GCF_047238185.1). Taxonomy (NCBI): domain Bacteria; kingdom Bacillati; phylum Bacillota; class Bacilli; order Caryophanales; family Bacillaceae; genus Bacillus; species Bacillus kalamii. The sequence goes on from NZ_JBDFMI010000001.1 coordinate 4,646, forward strand.
TATTCAAGATGGATAACAATGGCCCTTATCTGGAAGAGGTGTAAACATGGCAAATGGGGATAGATATTATTTTATAGAAATGCCTGCCACGCAGCACTATACACATGAAGTGAGTATAGGAACTACGGAGGTTTCTGTTACATTGCCGTTTGAAGTAAAAAAGTTTGTTTTTCTTACAAATGATGATGATACGAATGATCTTCTAATCGCTTTTAACACAGCAACCACATCAGATGGAATGTCCGGCACAAATAAGGTTATTCGGTCTAAAGCCAGGGGAAACATTACAAGAATTTCGCTATAAAGCGACTGTCAATCAAGTTTAAACGGTCAGCCGGAACAGGTAATGTCCGATTTTTGACGGTGTAAGTATGGGATTAATAAAACCTAGCGGGTCTAAAATTAGTTATACAATATCACCTAGTGATGAACAAAGATTCTTTTCTAGTGTATTGGTCTGTAACATGATAGTTCAAGTTTTTGTTCCTTTAAAAACAAGTTCTTTGGTTAGGGTAAACCTTCCACTATACGAATAAAATATAGATTTAAGGATTCAACGGGAGGATATGGTGCAGAGGTAGGCCTATTTATCAATAATGTACTAGTTGGGTCATATCAACAAAATTTTTCAAATTATAGTTATATATATATAAAGCAAGACATTACTGTTAAAAAGGGTGATGAAATTACATTGAAGGGACGGGGAATGCTTAATAGTGATGGTATGTATGTTGGAAGAGTAGCGTGTGATGAATTCGGGGTTTATTATGGAATTGCTCCTGCCAATATACCTGTACTTGTTAAAAAGACCTTAGAATAGGAGAGTGAATATGGAACTAGTATTTCAATATACAAACGACGATGAAAGACAACGCCTCATGGAGTTAAATGCAGAATATAAGTTAATTGAAATTAGGGATATTATTACGGGAAAGTATCTAGTTTTTGAGAAGTCGGAAGTAGATAACTCGCCTACGCTTGAACAACGTGTTTCTGCAATAGAAGCTTTACAAAATGCCAATCTATTAGGAGGATTAAAAATGATGAATAGTTCAGCGTATTATAACTATGTGAAAATACAGGTATTATTGGGTAACTTAGGAGTGGAGGAATTAAACATTCTTGCTAGTCGATCAGTAATAACTAGCAGAGGAGAAGGATGAACTGAGTCAATTGGTAAAGACATATAGTTAATTTATACAGAAAGCACCCATTGAGGTGTATTTTTTATGGGGAAAAGGGGGTCTAATCCATTGGAGGCGGATCAAGTGGTGGACTTATGGAAAACATCCATTCAGAAGGACATTGATGAATTGAAAAAGGAAAGTGAATCAGCTAGGAAAGATATAGATGACCTTAAGCGAACAACGGAATTACACGAAAGGGATATAAAGGAGATTAAGAAATCCCTTGAAGAAATCAAAGATGACACAAAATGGCTACGGCGCTCTATTACAAATGCAATCATAGTTGCTGTGGTTGCAGGAATTGTAGCCATTATTTTCGCGACAATGAAAGGAGGTGTGTGAATTGAATAAGGACACTATCACATTATTGGGGGGCTTCCTTACAGCTCTCCTTTTATTTTTGGGTACAATCGGCATTTCTTTTGATTGGTTCACTCAGGAAAGCATTAATGCCTTCGTGGTTGTAGTTGGAGCTTTAGTTGCACTGATTATTAACATCTATGCTGTGTGGAAGAACACTCATACTGGCTGGTTTAAGAATAAGGACAAATAAGCTGCTCATTCGAGTGGCTTTTTATTTTGGGGAGGCGAGGGCCATGTGATTCTTATTGGTTGCTATGATGCTAAGTCATGTGAAAAATAAAAACTATATGAGGTGAATGAAATGGTAAAAATCTTTATTGATCCAGGTCATGGTGGTAGCGATCCAGGTGCAGTAGGTAACGGTATTCAGGAAAAGAATATCACTTTGGCGATTGCCTTACGGGTAAGAGATTTATTATTAAACGGCTACAGTAATGTGGAAGTGAAAATGAGCCGGACAGGTGATACTTTCCCTTCTTTATCTGATCGTACTAATGCAGCTAATACTTGGGGAGCCAATTACTTTATGTCTATCCATATTAATTCCGGTGGTGGAACAGGTTATGAAGATTTTATTTATCCGGGTAGTGGAGCACCAACCACAACATATCAAAGCACCATCCACAATGAAATTATGAAACAAGTAGATTTTGTGGATCGTGGTAAAAAGCAATCTAATCTTCATGTATTACGTGAATCCAATATGCCGGCAATCCTTACGGAAAATGGTTTTATTGATAATGCAACTGATGCAGCCAAGCTTAAGAATAGTGCATATCTTGATAAGATTGCTCTTGGTCATGTAGACGGACTGGTTAAAGCTTTCGGCCTTACTCCTAAAAGTAGTGTCATTTATCACACGGTTGTTGCTGGTGACACGGTGTATGCATTAGCCCAAAAGTATGGCAGCACAACGCAGCAAATAAAAGACTGGAACGGTCTAGATAGTAACTATACCATCAAGCTCGGTCAGAAGTTGCGCGTCAAGTAATGTAAAAACCCTTCTATATAGAAGGGTTTAATTTCTATTTGATGAATATTTTTATTAATAATGTAAATGATAGTAAAAATGGTAGATTATAGAGAGAAATAAATTGATAATAAACCCTCGCTCAATTAGAATAACCATATAACAATTTGGGGATTTTTGGACGAGAGGGGGAAGTTTTTTGGTACGTTCTATTAGTGTTCAAACAATTATTAAACAGCTTGGAGAAGGATCGAGTGACCCTGCAGTAGTTATTGGGGACGACTTTCAAAAGTATGTAATGAAGACTCAAAGAGTATTTGTTGATGGAAAGCATCAATTTTATGATAGTATGTTTTTGAATGAATTATTGGTATACCAAATTGCTGTCTATTTAGGAGTTCCTGTACCAGAAGCGACGATTGCTTATTTGGATAGAGAAATTGTACAGAATGATCCTAGAGCAGTATTTGCCCATAGATTTTTTGAAGGCAAGCATTTTGCTTCTGAAGAAATAAGCGATTTGGAAGACAACGTGATAGAAAATTACAATCAAATGGCACGGATGGGGAAACCCTATTTACGAACATCCTGGAAAAACTTTTTCCGGAATGTAAGTAACAAGAACGATATAGCCAAAATAGTCGCTATGGACATTCTAGTAGGAAATTACGATAGAAATAGCAATACAGGCAATTTACTCGTCACTAATGAAGGGTTTGTACGAAGAATTATTGCAATAGATCATGGACATGCTTTTCAAGGACCAACCTGGACTCCAGAGCGAGCAAATGCTTTAACATCTGTAGAAGTAAGTGAACAATACGTTCAGGGCTATGCTCGTAGTTTTCTGGTTGTGAATTTTAATCAAGGGTACTTAAATGGTATGGGGACGGTCTATAACGCAATCGAAGAACATATAAATGTAAGTGACATGGTTAATCATTCATTTTTAGAAGTAGTACATAAAATCGAGCAAATAGATGAAAATCTAGTTGAATCATGGTTAGAGTCTGTTCCAGATGTATGGTATGTAAATAAAGAGTATCAAAAAAGGTTGTATAAACAATACATTTTAACCCATAAGGTTTTGGTCAGATACATTATTCAAGATTTACTAAATAGAGGGGCTTTTTCTAATAGTATTGGAGGTGTTTTAAAATGGAAGGAAAAAGAAAATGCTGGTACAGCATAGTAAGATTTAGTAATAATAATACGAACGGAGAAGTAATGAATGTAGGGGTGATTCTTCATTCTTTAGGTGAAGAATCAAAATTACATTATTTATTGTTAAATGAAAATACAATCAAGATTAAGGCGTTATCTAATTCACACACTCTGCCGAGCATCTATAAAACCTACAAGGACACTTTAGAATACTATCTGCAAAACAGTATCAAAAATTTAGTTGGCGCTGTAGGTGAGTTGGCGATTGCTTCTCCCCAAGATAATAAGTTTCTTGAAATAATGCATAAATATCACATGAATAAAAACCTCTATTTAACGGAACCTACCTTTGCTCTTACTGAAAATTTAGAGGGATTATTTAAGGTATTGTTTGAGAGCTATGTTGGAAAAGGATACCTAAATGAACGCATAAAACCAGAAAGCGTTAAACATAGTATGAAAAAAATTCTTGAAGAAGAAAATCTTTTGAATAAAAAAGTAATCCATAATCACTCTTTTTCACCTATAGTTGGTTTGGACAATGTACGAGTAAATATAGATTTTAGTTTTAAAAATGGGGTTTGGAACCATATACAAACCATTCCTAATTTAGATAGTACAACCAAGGATACAGAATGGTTTACTAAAACTAAGTTCATGTTTGAAAATATTGATAAAGAGGCCAAGGTTCATTTGTTGTATAGAGAGTCAGATTTAAGAATAAACAAGGAGATGCAGGGCATTTTAAATTATTTCCTACATCTGAGTGGTAAGGTACAAAAAATAGATTTTGAAAATCAAAACAAAATAAATTCATTAATAAGTTTTATCCAAACGGATGCTCATGATTTAACTGAGTTATTAGCATAGTAAAATTGACCCCTTCCTTTAATTGGAGGGGCTTTTTAAATAGTATGTAAGTAATTCCTCGCATTTGTTCCTCAGCCTTGGATTAAAGTAATTATGATGTTCCTCATATCCTTTGTAAATAAATGTATACATTGTAAAGGCCTCGTCACTCTGCTGTTTAAATACCTTAATCTTATTCTTCCTCAAGTAATCCCTTGTTTTCTTAATATCCTTGTATACTTCCTTAATTGTACAATCAACTAATTCCAAATACGGTTTTTTCAACTTTAAATGGCTTTTATCAATCACTTTTCTATCTCTCTCTAAGATAGTGATAACCATAGGTAGGTAAATTTCTTGTTCGATAATATCTCTTTCTTCATTAGGAATCCGTGTCATAACCATTACCTTCTTTAACCTTAATATGACAATTATATACAAACGTTTGTTCTAAAACAACTTGAATTAGAACGAATGTTCTTGTAATATTGAATTATACAAAAGGGAGGGGTCACACATGGGAGCAGTACCAAAACCACCATCAAAAAAGAAATCAAAGGCAAAGCGGCCAGAACGAGATGAGTATGAATTGGAAGAAATCGCAATGCAGTTGAATGAAGCGAAGGACGATCAAGAAAATCGATTAATTATTGCTTTGAACCAAGAAGAGCCTATAAAAGGAAAAGTAACTCATTTGGACCCGGTTACGAAACAAATTACTATTTCATATCTATTCGATAAATATAAAGTCCATTTTTTAGATATCCTCAAAATTGAACGATTACAAGAGAATTAATTAAAGCCCCTTCTCATTGAGTTGGGGCTTTTGTTGTTATTTGGCTCCGCCTAAAGCCAAATGAACATAATAACTTTCAGCTACTTCACTAAAATTGTTTGGATCAAAGTTTTTCCATGTAATCTTATCGTTGGTTTCACGAGTTAATACAATCCTCACCACATCTTCATTTTTCTTTGTTCCATAGGTGTCCACTAAAGGAAGTTGTATTCTTAACATAACCTTTTTAACATCCTTATTTTTAAACAGAATAGGGAAAGCCTTGGTGGCTAAGTTAAGTTGAGCATACTTTGTATCTTTCTTCGAGAGGCTATTATCACCAGCGACAGTTAATTTCAAATAACCATCTGTCTTTGTATATTCCAAGCTTACGATTCGTTTTTCTTTATTGTTAGATTTAGCCCCAAGTTTATCTTTCAAGTCACTAGTGACTTGTTCCTCTACAGATTTATTTTTTTCTTTATGTTCACTTTTACTCTCTTTTTGCTTTACGTGCCCGGCTGCTTCTTCAGCCTCCATTTTTTGCTTATTTTCATCATCAGCAAATAAATAAGACAGAACTGATACCCCTACAAAAATTCCGATGACAATTAAGAATATTTTTAAACCTTTCTTCATTCCTCTTCCTCCCATTCGTAAAACTCATCCACTTTTTTATCTAAGAATTTAGCTAGTTTAAACAGATCATGTACCGTGGGCGTAGTCTTACCTGTAACCCAATTAGAAAGGGTTGTTTTTGAAACGCCCATATATTGTTGGATGTATTCTCTTTTATATGGGCAATCCTTAAATATTTTACCAAAATTGTTTTTCATTTACATCACCATTATATTAATTCGCTAATAAAGATATGTACTCCTTTTCAAATATTACTTGAGATAAAATTCAAGTAATATTTGACCGGACATGCATTTTATAGGCGAATCGCCATACATTGTAATTATCAAAGAAAAGGAGAGTGAAAGAAATGGGAGGGATATTATTGGTAGGGGCGTTCGGTGCATCGTTGATAGGTATAGGGTTGTTGGAGGGAGCAGGAGTTAAAATCAATCATGGTATGCTAACTTTCACAATGGAGGCTGTGAAATTTGGAGGGTTAATCTACTTGGTCAAAATGGCAGCTACATTGTTCCTTTAATAATTGACTACACAATTTAGGTTTCTGAACATTCGGCCTGCCGGATGAGAGGAAAAGAAAGAGGGATATAGAGGTATCTGTCGGAGATAAAATGTAATGTTTGGTACAAGGCCAATCCATTAGTATATAAAGGACTGTAAATTACATTGAAAATTACATCTGATGAAATCTACAGTGAAGAATAGATTGTAGACTACATTGTAAATTACAAGGAGGATTACAATGATAGAAATACTAGCTTTGCCTGTCCTAGCTCTTACAGCTGCGCTTGTCCCAAAAAGATGTATGAAGGACAAGGAGAAAATACAGCACATATTTGAAAATAGGGGGCTTGGCATAAAAAAGAACGATCAGGTGCTTTATCCAATCTTGCTACAGCAATCCCATAATGATATTTATTCCACATACATCTACTCACTTCCACTAGGAATATCCTCAGAACAATTTGAAACATTAATCCCAGCAATTGAAGAAGGAATTAATAAAGATTGCTTCACAGAGTTCGTGGATGGAGTCATGAAGCTGAAAACATATAAGGCGGCCTTGCCTAACAGCTGGGATTATGATGATGGATTATTGCGGCCGAATAAGTGGCTAATACCTATCGGCAAGAATCATGAGGGCATTCTATACCATGACTTTGAAAAATATCCTCATTTACTTGTTGGAGGAGTGACACGGTTCGGCAAAACTGTCTTCATTAAAGAGGCTTTTTATTCCTTACTTATGAACCAGTTAGAGCATGCCGAATTTTACTTCCTGGACTTAAAAGGTGGCTTAGAGTTTGGTAAATACATGGGCCTTCCACAGGTCAAAGGAGTGGCTGCGGATCTATACGAGTCGGTTGAGCTTCTTTCCACAATTCATGAAGAATTAAAACAAAGAGAAAAACTGTTCCGGCACCAAGGTTATACAAACATCATTGATTCTCCAATTAAGAAAAGGACATTCATCATTGTGGATGAAGGGGCAGAGCTATCGCCTAACCTTCTTACTGGTGAGCTGAAGAAGTACGCTAATTACTGCCAGCAGACCTTATCAGAGATAGCTCGTATCGGAGGCGGTGTTGGGTACCGTATGTTGTTCTGTACACAATATCCAGTGAAAGAAGCCGTACCTATGCAAATCAAGATGAACATTGTGGCCCGATTATCATTCATAGCTGCAGCTCAAATATCCAGCAGAGTTATCCTAGATGAAAACGGAGCAGAGGAACTTCCGGCCATACCTGGGCGAGCTATTTATAAAGTGGAGAAAAAGCGTATTGTCCAGGTCCCGTATATTACTGATAAATATATGTTTGAAAAAATGGGGGAGAAAGAACATGACATTAACGCAGTCCAGAACAGAGATGTTGTTAATGACGATAGACCAATTAGAGATGGCAACAATACGTCATCTTCGTGGAATCCACGATCTTAAATCATACCGTAATGCATGTTTCGCCTTGAAAAAATTGGAGCCTTATACATCCACAACATTTTTCAATAAAGAGAAGGTGTATAGAAATGCTAATTTAAATATGTACAGTATTGCTCGAATAAATATGTACAAATTTGATATGAATCTACATACTAATCTTGGGGGGATTAGTATGTACATAACAATGAATATTGATATCGATTTTGAGATTAAAAGTCTTTCAGACTTACCGAAATTCAAACAGATTATGGAGCATATGAAAATGAAAATCAATAAAAGTAAGCTAGCAAAGGAATTGGGTGTGGATCGGCGGACAATTGATAAATATCTAAATGGCTTTATCCCAAAAAGAAAAAGGGAAAAGCCCTCAAAGATTGATCCTTATTATGAAATAATAGCCGCATTGTTATCAGAAGATTCAAAACAGGTATTTTATTACCGTCGTATGCTTTGGCAGTACCTAAAAGACAATCATGGATTGGAATGTGGAGCTTCAACCTTCCGTGCGTATATAGCTCGTACACCTGAATTTAATGCCTACTTTGAAGAGGATAAACGTATTTCTTCACCCAAAGGGACAGTCCGATTTGAAACGCCACCAGGTAAGCAGGCCCAATTAGATTGGAAGGAAAACATTTTATTCGAAACCAAAGAGGGAGAAAAGATAGAAGTCAATGTGGCGGCTTTCATTTTATCAAATTCCAGATTCCGAACATTTCAATTAAGTCTTTCTAAGTCACAGAGTACCTTACTTTCTTTTTTAACAGATACTTTTGAAGCAATTGGCGGAGTTCCAGCTGAAATCCTTACGGATAATATGAAAACGGTAATGGATGAAGCGAGGACTGATTATCAACCTGGGAAAGTGAATGCGAAATTTGATCAGTTTGCGAGGGACTTTGATTTTAAAGTCAAACCATGTATTGCAGGACGACCGAGAACCAAGGGGAAAATTGAATCCACAATGAAACTCCTTGATGAAATTCATGCGTACCAAGGTCAACTGACAATGGAGGAACTTCATCTATTCATACAGGATTTAGGGAATAGAATGAATCACCAGATCCATCAAGGAACGGGGAAAATACCGATTATGGAATTCAAAAAAGAAAGGAACCACTTACTCCAGCTACCAACTGACAAAGTAAGAGATTCCTATCGCATCAAACATACACATGTAAAAGTCAATGCATCAAACATGATTTCCTACAAATCGAATCAATACTCTGTACCACCAGAATATCAAGGAAAAAAAGTAGGCTTACAGGTGTATGATGACTACTTGTGGATTTATTATAACATGAAACTGATCGCCCAACATCCAATTAGTAACGCTAAACTTAATTATCAAGAGGAACATTATAAGGCAAGCTTACTTGTTTCCACCCCTCATTATCCTGAAATCGACGATTTAGCAAAACGGAATTTAGCAACGATTGGAGAAGTGTATAAATAATGAATCCAACTACAAACTATCAACAATTATTATGGAATCTTGACTATCTAAAGTTAAAGCAAATGAGCTTACATTTAAATGAAATCGTAGACTTCAGCGTAAAGCATCAGATGTCATTTATCGACACATTAATCAAGTTGACTGCGTATGAAATAGACATACGGGAGAAAAACATGACGCAATCGATGGTGAAGGTCGCAGCTTTCCCTCATTTTAAGGAGGTGAAAGATTTCGATTTTACCTTTCAAACATCGATTAACCAACAGCAGATTCTAGACTTCCTTACATTGCGTTTTATCGAGGAGAATGAAAATATTGTGTTTTTAGGACCAAGTGGTGTCGGTAAAACCCATTTGGCCACAGCAATAGGGATTGCGGCAGCAAAGAAACGGACGAGTACCTATTTTATTAAGTGCCATGACTTGATTCAAAATTTGAGGAAAGCTCGATTAGAAAATCGGTTAGAGAGCCGTTTGAAGCATTACAGCAAATACAGACTGTTAATCATCGATGAAATCGGTTATTTACCGATTGATCACGAAGACGCTAAGTTGTTTTTCCAGCTGATTGATCGAAGATATGAAAAAAGAAGTACCATCTTAACAACCAATGTGAATTTCAAAGCGTGGGATGAAATATTTCAGGAACCTAAACTGGCCAATGCCATATTAGACCGCATTTTACATCATGCGACAGTTGTGCCTATGATAGGTGATTCATACCGATTAAAGGATCATTTAGCAAAAGAGAACGAGTAATTCTGTACATCCTTATCCAAGCGAAAGTGTACATATTTATGTTGACATTTACAGGTGTATTATCTTAACAAGGCTGGCCGGTCCCTGATAGGATCCGATAAAGAAATCAAACGGGCTTCAAACATTGAACATTCTCTTTTACGGAACGATGCATACCTGTATCTCAATTGTCCATTAGATTGGCAGAGCGAAGCTGTACTTGAATATGTGGTAGAACAACCGAGAACAGCTGGGATTATTGTGAAAGGGATGGCAGTGGCCACAAAGAATAAAATGGTTGCTGATGCTGTCTACAAAAGAAATGGCTATACTCACATTGTAGAAATCGATAATGTCCGGGATATGATCGATAACAAGAAAAAGCTTCAATCCTACAAAGATTGCTTTAGGTATTTAGATACTCCACGCCTAGAGATATTCACGACTACGCAGGACCGTAAAAAGAAATTTGAAAAGTGGCTGCTGGAATATAAGCTGCGTGGCGAAGTGCTTTTATACTCAGATATCCATTAGCCTGCAATCAAGCAGGCTTTATTTAACATTTAATAAAGCCAACAATTTTTCCGTTTGTTTTTCAGTTATAAAATAAGCATTACTGTTGCTACCATAAAGAAGAGTTTTATTATTGTCAAAACCTATATAAATCCACAATGAATCCTTGGTTTTATCATTGTATGTGAGTTCCATTTCATACCTTGCATCAATAGCAAGTTTGTAACTGACTCTCTTGTGTCTAGCCCTGTTTAGAATGCCAGTAACTTTGGTTATTTTTTCTTTATCGGAAGTAATAACCTTCTCCTTAGAGGGTTTATCATAATTTTTTATAGTTATAGTTTTTATGTTAGAAAATCCATTATAAAACATTGTATATCCGATAAAACCAATAATAACAATCAATAGTATTAATAAGATTTTCTTTTTCATTTAATTCCTCCTCTCCATAATTATACTAGTTTACATATGATTATTAACATATTTTTACAAAAGTGATCTTTATAAATTATTTAGGTTTCTAGCCATTTATATTGTTTATTTGGATTTGTTTTTACAGCTGTTTCGTACATGGAATTTCTCCATGATCCGTAGATATAGCCAATTACATCGCCTTTCACATTGCCTCTTTTAATTTGGTATATGGCTTCTTTGAATGCCTTATTCCAGGTATCCATGTGTAATTCAAATTGGAAGTTTATATTAGCTTTTCTAGCAGCTAAGCATAATCTGCCCCATAGTCGATAAATACTACTTGCTGATCTAAAGAACGGACTTACGGTTTCTACAAAGCTTTTTGGTACGGAAGTTGAAACATAGGTGTGATCATAAAATACCGGTTCAGATTGGTTGTCCAAGTTTTCATCCACAGTTGATGAAGGAGTGTCGTTCTCTTTACGTATGTTTTTAATCTTTTGTTTTAAAGAAATAGAAGTTGTTTTATTGGTCGGACACTTATCGGACTTTTTATCATGGGTCTTGTCGGTCACATCTGTGGAAGGCAAGATTTGAATGACATTGGCTGTCTGTCTCATATCCTTTTTACGCTTAGTCGGTACCTGACGGATCATGTCCATATCTTCGAGTTTCTTCATTAAACGCTGTACAGTTTTATAAGAAAGCTCCAACATGCCAGCAATCGTATTCTTGCACATATAACTCACACCGATTTGCTTGCAGCTATGGCGCTTCAAAACTTCCAATAGGCTTATTAGTCGAGACTGTACATCAGAGCGCTTAACAAGTTCCTGGATCTTATCTCTGTATGTTCTTACTGTTTGATTCATTTCTTCCACACTCTTAAATGTAGAAAGGTTTGTATAGGCTGTTTCTCCTGCGATTACAGTTATTTTCTTTTTCATATGCTCGTCCCCCAACGAACAAAAAAGCAACGATTCACCTTGATTAGCAAACCGTTGCCTTGTCCGTCTGCATAAGGTAAAATTATGCATAAGGGTACAGCAAGTGTTTGCCTATCTACGGTAGGCGGACGGTATAGGAGTGCTACCAACACTACTTATACACGCTGTGCTTTTTTGTTTACTTTTTGCACTTTGTACAAGCAGGAGAAAAGTTTTGCATTTATTTTGCACGGCTATAAACTTAATCTTTGCTAAGTATTGATATAACAGCGTTTTGGGGTATTTGTTATATTCCCTCCGAGGGCGTACTTTATGATTGAAGGTAAACATCCACAATATTGATTGTGGATGTTTTTTTATGTAAGCAGTGGCTTATGGACACCTCCTTGAGCCTTCTGTCTTTTTGTTGTATAAAGCTTTGAATGGGGAACTGCCCTACGCTATTTGAACCAACGCTATACAATACCCGAAAAGGTAATGGGTTTGTTGGCGGACATTTGGACAGAAGAGGTTGCACATCTGGAAATAATCGCTACCATGAATAATAAACTGACCAAGGATGCGAAACCTGAGCAAATGAAGGAGGCAGGATTGTCTGATCATTATACAAACCATGATTCAGCCCTTTATTATACAAACTCAGCAGGGACCCCGATTGCTGATTTCTATGAAGACATTGCGGCGGAAGAAAAGGCAAGGGTAACTTACCAATGGATTATTGATATGTCGATGACACGGATCTGAACGACTCGCTGTGCTATTTAAGAGAAAGAGAAATTGTCCATTCCCAACGATTTACCCTTTTGAGTTCTCGTTTTCAAGAAGGTAAATATGGGCATTAGGCTGGCAACTATTATGGTTTGTCGGCCTCTTTCCATTACGGATCATGTTGCTATTTATGGAGATAGTGCCTTTTTGATGGCTCTTAAATAGGTTTCCGCTGTATGGAAGTTTTACTTTATTATTTATTTTTTCTGACTTTAGAGATAAAATAATAGGATAGATACAGCAGACTCCCAATATTGGAGAATCTCTGCAATTAGTGCATAACCTGTTAAGTAAGCGGTTACAAAAGGGATGGCAGGGGAATTTATACAAAGGGGGGAACAGCCATGCATGCAAAGATTGGTTTGTATCAACAGCAAACACTTAAATTAGCGATGACCCAGGAGCTTAGCCAAGCAATAGCTCTTCTTCAATATACATCCCAGGAATTATCTTCATTTCTGGATGACCGGGCAACAGAGAATCCTCTTATTACCATAGAAAGCAGAGAAGCTGTATTTGACGCCAGAAAAGTCCCCAAGAAAAAACATAACCATCAAACATCGTCAAACAATTGGATTGAACAAATCGGAGAAACATCCGTTTCACTGGAAGGATATCTACTATCACAATTGCCACCAAACTATTTAAGACCACATGAACAAAAAATTTTCCAGCACCTCATCCGCAATCTGGACGAGAATGGCTATTTGCGGAGCACTATAGATGAAATGGCTCAATACCTGGGGTTCAGCCAGGATGAGATTTTAGGCATTCTTCATATCCTTCAAGCGCTTGAGCCTGCCGGAGTAGGTGCCCGCAGTTTGCAGGAATGTTTGTATTTACAGTTGAAAAGAAAGGATGAACAGCTAGCTTTAGAAATAGTCAGCCAATACTTTATCGCTTTTGCTGAGAAGAAATGGAAGGGGATTGCAAAGGAGCTGCATATAACCCTTGCTGAAATTCAGGATATATTCGATAAAGTCCAACAATTGCATCCGCGTCCTTGTGCAGATTTTTTTCAGGAAAAGCCTGCTTACATTGCCCCGGATGTGGCCGTTGAAATAGTGGACCGGCAGGTGATCGTCACGATGGCGGATTCCCATGCAAAACAATTAAGTTTCAATCAGTCCTATTACCAGGAAATGTCCAATGTAAAAGATAAACAGGTCAATCGATTCATGCAAGATAAGTTTCATGAGTACCAATGGATCGTAAAAAGTATTGAGCAGCGGAAGGATACAATCCTACGAGTAATGACGGCCATTGCAGAAAAGCAATATGAATGCCTGCAAAAAGGATTTGCCTATTTGAAGCCAATGACGATGAAGGAGATAGCGGATGAACTGGATGTCCATGAATCGACCGTGAGCCGGACTGTAAAGGGGAAGTATGTCCGTGTGCCTTTCGGGACCGTCGAGATGAGGGATTTCTTTACAGCCAGCCTTCAATCTTTATCGACGGCGGATGTATCAGCAAATGAAGCGAAAAAAGCTATCCAAACATTGATTCAGAGCGAAGATAAGAAAAAACCATACTCGGACCAGGACATTGCAGACCGTTTAAGGGAAGAAAACCATATTATCCTTTCACGCCGGACAGTAGCGAAGTATCGGGAACAGTTAAAAATACCATCTTCCTCAAAGCGGAAAAGATTTAATTAAGAAGAAAAGGTGAAGAGATTGTCAGAGAAAATCATGCTGTATTCACGCGAAAAGTGTCATTTATGTGAAAAAGCCAAAGTTGAGTTGAATGCCGTGTCCGAAAGAACGGGCATGGCATATGATATAATAGATATCCATAGTGATGATGCGCTTCTCGAGATGTATAGCCTGATGATTCCGGTGGTAGTCTATAAGGGAGAGATCATCCAATATGGGAAGGTGAATAAAGACAGCGTTATCAATTATCTGAAAAGTGGAATTTAAAAGTAATAGGTATTTCACGGTTGAAAAAAGAGGTTTCCCTTGTTAAAATACAAGTATAGCAAGGGTGAATTTTTTTTGGATAAAGCGGGACAAAAAACGTCTTACCTGGACAAAAAACGTCCATAATAATTTTGATAAGGAGACCTACTCCATGGATACATTATTAGACATCCAAAAAAGATTGTTGCCTGACTTGCTGGAAGTTATGCAAAAGAGATATCAAATCCTGCACTACATACAATTCTTGCAACCAGTTGGCAGGCGCAATTTGGCGCTGAGCCTAAACATGACAGAACGTGTTCTCCGCAGTGAGGTGGAATTCCTTAAAACGCAAAGATTATTGGAAATCCATAGCAGCGGCATGACACTTTCTGAAGACGGCGAACACATCTTAGAACAATTAGATAGTGTAATGAGAGAAATATCGGGTATAGATTCTTTAGAAAAGCAACTGCAAAAGAAACTCAATGTAAAAGAGGTTATCGTTGTGAATGGAAATAGCGATGTCTCTCCTTGGGTGAAAGATGAGCTTGGAAGAGCCGGAGCCAGATGCATGAAAAAGAAATTATCCGGAGACAATATTATTGCTGTTACCGGAGGCACCACTATGGCTTCAGTAGCAGAGATGTTGAATCCGATGCCTGAAAGCAAAAATCTCTTATTTGTTCCAGCAAGAGGCGGTCTTGGGGAGGATGTACAAAACCAAGCGAACACTATTGTAGCTAAGATGGCCAACAAAATGGGATCAGCTTACCGTGTCCTATATGTTCCGGACCAAATAAGTGATGAATCCTATGCAAGCATCATCAAGGAGCCATCGGTCAAAGAAGTGATTTCACTGATCAGAGGCAGCGATGTTGTAATCCATGGCATTGGCGAAGCTGATGCAATGGCTGTAAGAAGAAATTCCACAGAAGCCGTCTTGAACAAAATACAAAATGGTGATGCAGTCGGTGAAGCGTTTGGCTATTACTTCAATGAAGAGGGCCAGATTATCCATCGGGTACAGACCATGGGCCTTCAGCTGGACCACTTACAGGAAGCAAAGGATGTCATAGCCGTAGCCGGAGGATCCTCCAAGGCGAAAGCAATCTCTGCATATATGAGAATCGCTCCATCGAACACAACTTTGATTACTGATGAAGCATCCGCACTACAGTTATTAAAGGGATAACCCTTTTATATAAAAAATTTGCAGTTCCTAATTAAAAGGAGGAAACTACTAATGACAGTAAAAGTAGGTATTAATGGATTTGGCCGTATCGGACGTAACGTTTTCCGTGCTGCTCTTAAGAACCCGAACGTTGAGGTAGTAGCAATCAATGACTTAACAGATGCAAACATGCTTGCGCATCTTTTACAATACGATTCCGTTCACGGAACTCTAGAAGAAAAAGTAACTGTTGACGGCGACAGCATCGTTGTTAACGGCCACAAAGTAAAAGTTATCGCTGAGCGCGACCCTGCTCAAATCGGTTGGGGAGAACTAGGCGTAGAAGTAGTAGTAGAATCTACTGGACGTTTCACTAAGCGTGCTGACGCTGCTAAACATATCGAAGCAGGAGCTAAGAAAGTAATCATCTCTGCACCAGCTTCTGACGAAGATATCACAATCGTTATGGGTGTTAACAACGACGCTTATGATGCATCTAAACATGATGTAATCTCAAACGCTTCTTGTACGACAAACTGCTTGGCTCCATTCGCAAAAGTTCTTAACGACAAGTTCGGAATCAAACGCGGTATGATGACTACAGTTCACTCTTATACAAATGACCAACAAATCCTTGACTTGCCACACAGCGACTACCGCCGTGCTCGTGCAGCAGCTGAAAGCATCATCCCAACAACTACTGGTGCTGCTAAAGCCGTTGCTCTAGTATTGCCTGAACTTAAAGGCAAATTGAACGGTATGGCTATGCGTGTACCAACTCCAAACGTATCTGTTGTTGACTTAGTAGCTGAGTTAGACAAAGACGTTACTGCTGAAGAAGTAAACGCTGAGCTTAAAAAAGCTGCTGAAGGCGAATTGAAAGGTATTCTTGAGTACAGCGAGCTTCCATTGGTTTCTCGTGACTACAACGGAAACACTCACTCTTCATCTGTAGATGCACTTTCTACAATGGTTCTTGAAGGAAACATGGTTAAAGTACTTTCTTGGTACGATAACGAAACTGGTTACTCAAACCGTGTAGTTGACCTAGTTGACTTCATCGCTTCAAAAGGACTTTAATTCTTAACACTCCTCTTATAGCGGAATTGGACGCATGGGGATCGTGTGTCCGGTTAAGATGATAAGATAGAAAAAGTAAAGGGGAGAGGGGAATAACCCCTCCCCCTTTGCTTGTTTTATGAAACGTTTTCATAAAATTGCGCACTGTACATAACTGATCGAATTTTTTTACGGTGCTTTCTCCGTATTCCTTTGCCAATTAATACAGAGAGGTACTGGAAAAAAGATGATTATTTTTGGCAGTGTAGGGAAAATCTACTGGTAACAGTATCTTTTCTACTTCAGATATGACATTCTTTTATTAGGCTAAAGGAGGTTCACTTTCCATGAACAAAATGAGCATTAAAGATATCGATGTTAAAGGCAAGCGCGTATTCTGCCGCGTTGACTTCAACGTGCCGATGCAAAACGGCCAAATTACGGATGATACGCGTGTGCGTGCAGCACTTCCAACCATCCAATACTTGATGGAACAAGGCGCAAAGGTGATCCTTGCTAGTCACATGGGTCGCCCTAAAGGCCAAGTGAACGAAGAACTTCGTTTAACGCCTGTTGCGAAAAAGCTAAGCGAACTTCTTGGTAAAGAAGTGGCTAAAGCAAATGAAGCCTACGGTGATGCTGTAAAAGCACAAATCGAAAAAATGAATGATGGCGATGTTCTATTGCTTGAAAACGTTCGTTTCTACCCTGGTGAAGAGAAAAATGACCCAGAGTTGGCTAAAGAATTTGCTTCATTAGCTGATATCTTTGTGAATGATGCATTCGGTGCTGCTCACCGTGCACATGCATCAACTGAAGGAATTGCTAAATTAATACCTGCAGTATCCGGTTTCTTAATGCAAAAAGAATTGGATGTATTAGGTAAGGCATTATCTAATCCAGAACGTCCTTTCACTGCAATCATAGGTGGCGCTAAAGTAAAAGATAAGATCGGTGTAATCGAAAACCTTCTTGAAATGGTAGATAACCTGATCATCGGCGGAGGCTTGGCTTACACATTCATCAAAGCCCAAGGCCACGAAATCGGTGAATCTCTATTGGAAGAAGATAAGATCGAACTAGCGAAAACATTCATGGCTAAAGCAAAAGAAAAAGGCGTTAATTTCTTAATGCCTGTTGATGCAGTCATTGCACCTGAGTTCGGTGAGAATGTTGAAACTAAAGTAGTCGATATCGATGCAATCCCAGCTGACTGGCAAGCACTTGATATCGGACCAAAAACAGTTGAATTGTATGCACAAACAATCAAAGAGTCTAAATTGGTTATCTGGAACGGACCAATGGGCGTATTCGAATTCGACAAGTTTGCAAACGGCACAAAAGGCGTGGCGCAAGCTCTTGCTGATTCAGGCGCTTACAGCGTAATCGGCGGAGGAGACTCTGCTGCTGCTGTTGAAAAGTTCCATTTAGGCGACAAAATGTCCCATATCTCTACAGGCGGCGGTGCTTCCCTAGAGTTTATGGAAGGAAAACAGCTTCCAGGCGTTGTTGCTCTAAACGATAAGTAATTCAACACAAACACAGGCATTATTGTTATTCTTATTAAGGGCCCTAATAGGGATGCCGATACTGTCGAAATGTGAGTTAAATTAGAGAGGATGGTACTTACATGCGTAAGCCAATTATCGCTGGTAACTGGAAAATGAATAAAACACTTGCTGAAGCGAAAAGCTTTGTAGAGGAAGTAAAAAGCTTAGTACCTTCTAACCAAGCAGTTGATTCAGTAGTATGCTCACCAGCACTATTCTTAGATCAACTTGTACAAGCTACAAAAGGAACTGACCTTGCAGTCGGCGCACAAAACATGCACTTCGAAGAAAATGGAGCATTCACTGGCGAAATTTCACCAGTTGCTTTAGCTGACCTTGGAGTACAATATGTGATCCTTGGACACTCTGAGCGCAGAGAAATGTTCAATGAAACAGACGAGTCAGTGAATAAAAAGACTCTTGCTGCATTTAAGCATAACTTAACACCAATTGTTTGCTGCGGTGAAACATTGGAAGAGCGTGAAAGCGGCAAAACAAATGAGCTTGTTGGAGCTCAAGTAGAAAAAGCGCTTGTTGGATTGACTCCAGAACAAGTAAAAGAAACAGTTATCGCATACGAGCCTATCTGGGCAATCGGTACTGGTAAATCTTCAACATCTCAAGATGCTAATGAAGTTTGTGCACACATCCGTTCAGTTGTTGCATCTCAATTCTCTCAAGATGTAGCTGATGCTGTCCGCATTCAGTATGGCGGTAGCGTTAAGCCTGAAAACATTAAAGAATATATGGCTCAATCTGACATCGACGGCGCTTTAGTCGGCGGAGCAGCTCTTGATCCAAAATCTTTCCTTCAATTGTTGGAGGCTGGTAAAAATGACTAAGGCACCAGTTGCATTAATCATCCTGGATGGCTTCGGACTTCGCGATGTAACGCAGGGAAACGCTGTTGCACAGGCTAAAAAGCCTAACTTCGACCGTTATTGGAACCAATACCCGCACGCTACATTGCGTGCTGACGGTGAATTTGTAGGCCTTCCTGAAGGCCAAATGGGCAACTCAGAAGTAGGACATTTGAACATCGGCGCAGGACGCGTCGTGTACCAAAGCCTAACACGTGTGAATGTTGCAATCCGTGAAGGTGAATTCGACAAGAATGACACTTTCACAGCTGCAATGGACCATGTGAAGAAAACGGGAAAAGCCCTTCACTTATTTGGTCTTTTATCGGATGGCGGTGTACATAGCCATATCGACCATTTATTTGCTCTTCTTAAGCTAGCTGCAAAAGAAGGCGTGAAAAATGTATACGTACATGCAATCCTTGATGGCCGCGATGTTGGCCCGCAAACGGCGAAGGGTTACATTGAACGTACTGAAGCTGTAATGAAAGAACTGGGTGTAGGTCAAATCGCTACAGTATCCGGTCGTTATTACAGCATGGACCGCGACCAACGCTGGGAACGTGTAGAGAAATCTTACCGAGCTATGGTGTATGGAGATGGTCCAACTTACTCAACACCTCTTGAAGCAGTGGAAGATTCATATAACAATGGAATCTTTGACGAGTTCATGCTTCCTTCAGTCATCACGAAGGAAGATGGGTCGCCAGTTGCAACGATTCAAGACGAAGATGCAGTTATTTTCTACAACTTCCGTCCTGACCGTGCAATCCAGATTTCAAACACATTCACGAACGAAGACTTCCGTTCTTTCGACCGTGGAGATAAAGCGCCGAAGAACCTATTCTTCGTATGCTTCACTCACTTCTCTGAAACCGTTAAAGGGTATGTTGCATTCAAACCGACAAACCTTGATAACACAGTAGGTGAAGTACTTTCGCAAAACAACCTGAAACAGCTTCGCATTGCTGAAACGGAAAAATATCCTCACGTAACGTTCTTCATGAGCGGCGGACGTGAAGAGAAATTCCCGGGGGAAGAGCGTATACTGATTAACTCTCCTAAGGTAGCAACTTATGACTTGCAACCTGAGATGAGTGCTTATGAAGTAACGGATGCATTACTGAAGGAAATTGCTGAAGATAACTTTGATGCAATCCTTCTTAACTTCGCAAACCCTGACATGGTAGGCCACTCAGGCATGCTTGAACCGACCATTAAGGCAATCGAAACGGTGGATGAGTGCTTAGGCAAGATTGTGGAAGCGATCGAATCTAAAGGCGGTTATGCAATCATTACTGCTGACCATGGTAACTCAGATGAAGTAGTTACTCCGGAAGGCAACCCTATGACTGCTCATACAACAAATCCGGTTCCAGTCATTGTTACGAAGGACGGAGTAACACTTCGCACCGACGGCAAGCTGGCTGACCTTGCACCAACAATGCTTGATTTGTTAAATGTAGAAAAACCTGCAGAAATGACAGGCTCTACTCTTATTAATAAATAATATTTGAACTAAAAAGGAGATAATTTAAAATGCCATACATTCAATTCGTATATGCACGTGAAGTTCTTGATTCTCGTGGTAACCCAACTGTAGAAGTAGAAGTAATGACTGAGTCTGGTTTCTTCGGACGCGCTCTAGTGCCATCTGGTGCATCAACTGGTGAATATGAAGCAGTTGAACTTCGTGACGGCGACAAATCACGTTACCTTGGCAAAGGTGTTACAAAAGCTGTAGACAATGTAAACAACATCATCGCTGAAGCAGTAATCGGCATGGACGTTACTGACCAAGTTGGTATCGACCGCACAATGATCGAGCTTGATGGAACAGAAAACAAAGGTAAATTGGGTGCAAACGCAATCCTTGGTGTTTCTATGGCTGTTGCTCACGCTGCTGCTGATTCTGTAGGTCTTCCATTGTACCGTTACCTTGGCGGATTCAACGCTAAGCAACTTCCAACTCCAATGATGAACATCATCAACGGTGGATCTCACGCTGACAACAACGTTGACTTCCAAGAATTCATGATCCTTCCTGTTGGAGCTCCAACTTTCAAAGAAGCGATCCGTATGGGTGCAGAAGTATTCCATAACCTTAAAGCAGTTCTTCATGACAAAGGCCTTAACACAGCAGTAGGTGACGAAGGCGGTTTCGCTCCAAACCTTGGTTCTAACCGTGAAGCATTGACTGTTATCATCGAAGCAATCGAAAAAGCTGGTTACACAGCTGGTAAAGATATCATGTTAGGCATGGACGTTGCTTCTTCTGAGTTCTACAACAAAGAAACTGGCACTTATGATCTAGTTGGTGAAGGACGCACTGGTCTTTCTTCTGAAGACATGGTTAATTTCTACGAAGAGCTTTGCAACGAATTCCCAATTCTATCTATTGAAGATGGTCTTGACGAAAACGACTGGGATGGCCACAAATTGTTAACTGACCGTATTGGTGAAAAAGTTCAACTTGTTGGTGATGACTTGTTCGTAACAAACACTAAAAAGCTTGCTGAAGGTATTGAAAAAGGAATTTCTAACTCAATCCTTATCAAAGTTAACCAAATCGGTACATTGACTGAAACATTCGATGCAATCGAAATGGCTAAACGCGCTGGCTACACTGCAGTTGTATCTCACCGTTCTGGTGAAACAGAAGATGCTACAATCGCTGACATCGCTGTTGCAACTAACGCTGGTCAAATCAAAACTGGTTCTATGTCACGTACAGACCGTATCGCTAAATACAACCAACTTCTTCGCATCGAAGACGAGCTTGGCGATTTAGCAGTATACGATGGAATCAAATCTTTCTACAACATCAAGCGCTAATTAGCTGTTGATGAAGTAGGCTGAATGAAGGCCATACAATAAAAAAACCACCCTATCATGTGTGAGAAATCCACATGGTAGGGTGTTTTTTTGTCTAGTCACCTTTATAGAGGTAATCGCGCTTCAGGTTGCTCGCTTTCCGCGGGGCGGGCGATGAGCCTCCTCAGCCTGGGTGGGCTTCCGGGGTCTCATCTGTCCCGCTGATCCCGCAGGAGTCTCGCACCTTCCGCTAAGATAAGCTGAATAATCACCAAGTTAAAAAACATAATCCTCTTTAAATAAATTCTATGTGTAAGATAAAGAGTATAAAGCTGGTTATATTTATATCACAACAATGATAAACAGCCACAATGAAGGACTGCAATCTGACCGGTCCGTTTATCCTCTTATACTCCGTCTTGGCTATTTGGGAAAGACTCTCCTTACATTTTAGCTATATGGTGTTCAGTGCTCTTTAAGGAGATTGGTCAGAAAAAAGGCTTTCAGCCGCAGTACAAGCCATCGGTAAGTAGAGGGGTGGCTCATTCTATGGTACGATCCTTAAATCAGCCAAGCACTCCTCTTCAGGCTTTATATATTCCCTAGATATTAAATGGTACGCAATCGGAAACGGATTGCTTGCAATTCCGATGGTTCCGCAGCTTCTTTCATCCGTAGACGTATAGGCTTCACGCAAAATGCTAAAATACTTTGCGAAAAAGATAACAGGTAATATTAACCTCCACGCTTTACTTAGTTATAAGGATATAATAAGGGTGTCGAATACGAACCATGATCGGTTTGTGATGGAGGAGAACAGTTTGCTGATAAAGAAGCAGGTAAGGGAACAATTAGTGGAAGTAGAGAAAAAGTATCAGGTTAATTTGGATATGTACAGAAACAAGCTGGCATTCAAGGATCTGCCTGATGTACTGTTTGCGGATGAAGTCATCCAGTTCATAACGGCAGGTTACTATAATGGGAATAATTATATGCTCGTTTGTACAAATAAACGTATATTGGCGATGGATAAAGGAATGCTGTATAAATTGCGCTTAGAGGAAATTCCTTTGAATCGAATCAAGTCGGTTTCTTACAGGAAGAAACTCCTTTTTGCCGAGATGGAAATCATCACTACGTATGCAACGATAACAATTGATCAAATGTATAAAGACCAGGTGGCCCATTTTGCTGCTGCCATAGAAGAGCAGTTGCAGCCATAGTTTTTATAAGAAGCCTTCCATTTAGTTTGAAGGCTTTTTTCTATGCCTTTTAGTGGGCGAACTGTTTGTCTTTCATAAAAAAAACCGCCAATTTAAGACGGTTTTTTTATACCTATTCCATTACACATGCGACACAATTAATTCAAGCTCTCCCTCTAACTCGAAAGCACCGAACTCAGCAGGCAATAAGAAATGGTCTCCTTTTTTTACTGCATATTTCTTGCCATTGTGGGAAAGTGTCCCTTGACCTTCGATTGCGCTGCATAATAAAAATGGATGTGTCTGCTCGAATGGAGCCAAACCTTGAATTTCCCATTTATCTACTGAGAAATAGCCATTTTTCACAAAGGTAGTGATTGTTGCACCATCTATATGTTTCTTTTCAAATGACAATTGCTCAGGGGCAAAGGGCACAGTTATGACATCCTTGGATTTTTCTAAATGCAGTTCTCTTTCATTGCCTGAAGCATCTTTGCGGTTGTAATCGTAAAGGCGATAGGTGGTGTCGGAGTTCTGCTGTGTTTCCAGCACTAATGTCCCCTTGCAAAGGGCATGGACGGTTCCGCTCGGCACGTAGAAGAAATCGCCTTTTTTGATATTGACGACTGAAAGCAACTCATCCCAATCTCCTTCGTCGATCATTTTCTCCAACTCTTCCTTCGATTGTGCGTTGTGGCCAAAAATTAATGTAGCATCTTCATCACAGTCGATAATATACCAGCATTCCGTTTTCCCCAGTTCGCCATTTTCATGCTCGTTTGCATAGGTGTCATCTGGATGTACCTGTACAGATAAATCATCGTTTGCATCTAGTATTTTCGTCAATAAAGGAAAGGTTTCCCCAGGTAAATGGCCAAATAATGCACGCTGCTCTTTCCATAGATCCGCTAAAGATAATCCCTTATAGGATCCTTGTTTTACAACACTTGGCCCATTTGGATGGGCAGAAAAAGCCCAGCATTCACCTGTTTTATCAGACGAAAGCTCGTATCCGAAGGAACTTAATCTTGTTCCACCCCAAATTCTTTCCTGCATTACCGGTTCAAAAAATAAAGGTTCCATTATTTATTCCACTCCCTGATGTCTGTATTCTGTTAAGCATAGCTTTATGAAACAATGGAAGCCTATCCTCCATATGCCGGTGGCAGGCTTCCATTATTGTCTTCCTTTTATGCGATTTCTTCTAGTAATGCATATGCTTCATTTTTGGTCGAAGCAGCTAATAATTTTTCTCTATATTGTTCATCCATCAATTGTCTTGAGAGCATCTGAAGGATTTTTAAATGGGCATTTCCTGCGCTGCTTTCAGGTACGGCAATCATGAAAATCAGTTTTGCATCTGTGCCGTCCAAGCTTTTCCAATCAACGCCGTCCTTTTTGATACCGAACACAACACTTGGTTTTTTCACTGCCGCCGATTTCCCATGGGGAATGGCGATATTCATGCCGATACCGGTAGATCCTTCTTTTTCACGATTAAGGATCGCCTGCTTGAATTCTTCTTTTGAATGCAATGCATCCACTGAATCTAGTTTTGAAATCATTTCATCAATGATTTCCCCCTGTGTTTTACCTGTTAAATTTGTTTCAATCAATTCAAAACTGGTGATATCTGTTAATTTATTAATTTCTGCTACAGCTTCTTGTTTCTCCTGGGCTGGTTGCTCTGTCATTGGAACAACATTATCTGCCTTTTCGGGTGCTTCTGGGATAGAAGATTCTACATCTTTTTTCAGTAAATTAACCATTATCGCCGTTACAATAGAACCAGCCACAACGGCTACGAAGAACATTAATACATTATCTACAGCCCCAAGCAGAGCGACAATCGGCCCGCCGTGAGCGACACGGTCTCCGACATGGAATAGCATCGCGATAACAGAACCTGTCATTGAACCAACCACGATACTTGGAATAACGCGAAGCGGATCTTGTGCTGCGAATGGAATGGCCCCTTCTGTAATTCCGAATAAGCCCATTGTGAAAGCTGCCTTACCTGCTTCACGATCCTGTTGAGCAAATTTGCGTTTGTTGATGAATGTAGCCAAACCTAAACCGATTGGCGGGATACAGATGGCTACTGCAATTGGTCCCATGATTTCGTAGTTACCTTCAACGATCATTGCTGAGCCGAACATGAATGCCACTTTATTGAAAGGGCCGCCCATATCAACAGCGATCATTGCTCCTAGTATCATGGCTAATACGATAGAACTTGCTCCTTGCATACCTGCCAACCAGGCGGTCAGCCATTCAAATACGCTAGAGATCGGGCCGCCGATAAATAAGATAAATAATAAACCGACAAACAATGAACCGAATACCGGAAGAATAATGATTGGCATGATTGGCATAATTGCTTTTGGTACTTTAATTTTCTTGATGCCTAATACGATATAACCCGCAAGGAAACCGGCTACAATCCCGCCAAGGAATCCTGCTCCTGCTTCACTTCCATAAAAACTTCCGTTTGCTGCAATAAAACCTCCGACCATACCCGGAACCAAACCAGGCTTGTCAGCTATACTGAATGCAATATAACCGGCAAGGATCGGTACCATGAAACCGAACGCCGCACCGCCGATTCCGTTAATCGTATGCCAAATTGAATCTTCTGGGATCACAATTCCCCCAGGTGTATTTTCGCCGCCCAGAGCCAATGAAATGGCCACTAAAAGTCCACCGACTACGATGAACGGTACCATGAACGAAACACCGTTCATTAAGTGTTTATAGATCGCGCCTACAATGCCTGATTTTTTTCCAGCATCTGTGCCGTTGTTCGAAGTGGCCTCGGATTCCTTATAAACAGCCACTTTGTTTTCTTCAAATTGCTTAAATAATTTTTCTGGCCTACGGATTCCTTCTTGGACTCCGACAACAAGTAAACGCTTACCTTTAAAGCGTTCTTTATCAACTTGCCGGTCTGCTGCGATGATGATTCCGTCCGCTTCCTGGATTTCTTTTGCTGTTAATGCATTCTCAACGCCAACTCCGCCTTGAGTTTCGACCTTCATTTGGATTCCTAATTGATCCGCCGCTTTTTGAAGATTTTCAGCAGCCATATAGGTATGTGCAATCCCATTCGGGCATGACGTTATAGCCAATAACTTCATGAAAGTTATCCTCCTTGTTATGAAAATGTTTTCATCTCTTGTCTATAACTATAATCGGTTCATAAAAATATAAAGTTCAGATTTTTACCGTAGTCTCCGGTAATACGGAAACTTGGGTGTCATAAGAATCCTATGGGAATGGCGGCGTTGGGTAGCCCAACAAAACCGCCAATTCTCTAAAGTGGAAATAACAGTGAATGACCAAATGATAATGACCAAAGATTTGATAGTAAGAAGGAACATGAAGTGCGTGAAGAGCCTTTCAGAAAGGTAGTAACGATTCCCCTTATGAAGAAGTAATTTGCATTTTCATTCAAAAGATTTGTTTTTTAGAGAAAAACGGTTACCGATGTCCCTTCCCCAGCCGTACTTTTTACAAGAATCTGGTCGTGATATCGCTCGATTACCAGTTTTACAATCGCCATGCCGAGACCTGAACCGGGAACTTTCTGCGATCGGGAATGATCTGCACGATAAAATGGCTCAAAGATATGGAGGATAACTTCTTCTGACATCCCGATTCCTGTATCTATGATTTCAACGCCTGTCTTATGACTCTCTTCAAAAACACGAATCTCGACCGATCCACCATCTCGATTATATTTAATCGCATTTTCCACTAAATTGAAAAGTGCTCGATACAGAAGAGCTTTATTGCTTTTTACTAATTTTTCTTCTCCTGTAAGCCGGATGGTTACGTTTTTTTCCTCGGCTTTTGGGGAAAGTTCCTTTATCATCTGTTCTAAAAGATTTTTCATGCCAACAATATCATCAGCGCTTTCTACCCGTTCGTTTGCCAGTGCAAGCAAGCCGTCAACTGTTTTTCGCAGTCGATCTATACAGATCTTGGTATCCTGTGTAAACTCCCGGTATTCCTCAGCACTAGGTTCTCCACTCATTTCAAGCACTTGAAGGGCCGTATAGACAACGGATAATGGAGTCTTTAACTCATGAGCGGCATTGGAAGAGAAATTTTTCTGTACAGCAAATGAGTCTTCCAGACGGTCCATCATCACGTTAAACGACTGTGTAAGAGTGAACACCTCGTCTTCAGCCTTGGGTAAATCTACCCGCTGATTTAGGTTTTGCTCATCGATTTTACGAATGGAATTTGTTAAGCTGGCCAGTGGCCTTAGCATACGGCCTGTCACCCAATAGGTGAAGGCAAGTGAAATAAAGATAGTCAGAAGCATCATTAGGATACCCTGAATAGAAAAGCCTTGTGTTGCTGCCACATATGTATCTTTATCTGTCATATCAATGTCCTGCGTCCTTTTTGTCTGACCTTCCCACAACAAGTCCTTATCTGTTCCGGAATCTTGGCCTTTATAGGTTTGAGGCTCATTGAGGAGAGAAATATAATAGCCTCTCGCTGAATATAGAGAATTGAATGTTAGAACGAAACAGGCAAGGGTCAAAATTAATCCGACAAAAAAAGTGATTTTTACACGTAGGGACCATTTTTTCATGATACATTCATGTCCGGATTGTTGATGCGATATCCCTGCCCGCGTATTGTTACAATATAGCCGTCATTCCCGGTTGCGGCGGTTAATTTCTTTCGGAGAGAATGGATATGAAAGCGAAATGAGTTGGAGAAAAGGTCGACTTCGCTGTCCCATACATGTTCAATTAGTTCCTCTGTGCTGACTACTTTGCCCTGGTGATACATCAGGTACTGTAAAATAGAATATTCCTTTTTAGTCAACTCGATAGGTGTGTTATTGTAGGCAACGATCTTAGCTGCGGTATCTAGGCATAGGCTGCCACAGTGTAACTTGGTATTCTCGATTTGGATACGACGGCGGAGTAGGCTGCGTATACGGGCCTCAAACTCTCCAAAATCAAATGGTTTTGTCAGATAATCGTTGCAGCCGCTGTCCAATCCTTTAATTTTATCTTCCACTTTATCACGGGCGGTAAGGATTAAAATCCGAAAATGTGCATCTTCTTCTCGAATCGTGCGTAGAACCTCCATCCCTTCGATTACCGGTATATTTAAATCAAGTATCATTAAATCATAACTGTTTACCGCATAAAGCTCGAGAGCCTCTTCCCCATCATATGCGCAATCGACGGCATAACCTAGTTTGCGTAGGCCGCGTGCCACAAATTTGGAGAGCAGTTCTTCATCTTCTACAAGTAGCAATTTCATCACATCATCCACCTTTTATCAAATAGTATAACCATATCACAGTGAATGTTAGATGATTGTTTAGAAGTAATCAGCGTATTTGAATCGACCATTAATAGAAGGGCGCTGGATCATCTCTAATCTTCAAATTGACATTCTTTTTTTAAAGTGAACTGCACGCTGTCTTCGATTTGCATTATTTTATGAAACTTTATAATTGGACGATTAATATTCATCTAACATTCATCTAACAATCGATTTGTTAGGCTCTTACTTGTCAAACGACAATAAATTAAAGGAGCTGAAAAAACATGTACATTTTCATGAATGCTATAAAAAATCTTGGCAGAAACAAAGGAAGAAACATGTTAATGGCTGTCATTATCTTTTCCATTATTGTAACGACAGTCGTTTGTATTACGATAAATACAACAACAAATTCTATTATTGATGATTATAAGTCCCGTTTTGGTTCAGAGGTTACACTTACATTTAATGAAAAAATGGCAAATCTCCCGATGGATGAGTTTAAAGAGGCGACAACTAAGCAACAACTTGAATATGGGAAATCTGATTTGTTACAAAAAAAAGTAATTAATTTAAAAGTGATGTTTTCAACAGAATTGAAAGCATTAGATGAAGAAACTTCACTAGGGCAGGAATTGGAACCTATCAGAGACACCGGCAATATTGTTCAGTCTGCACTTCCAGCAAAAGGACTTATTATCGGTAGTTCTGAAAAAAACATTTCAGAAGAATTTAAAAAAGGAACTCGAAAAATTATAAAGGGTAAACTATTCAAAAATAAAAATGAAGTAATCATAAGTGAAAAGTTTGCGAAACTGAATAATCTTTCGGTAGGGGACACAATTAAGGTAACTAGTATCATTGAAGAGAAGCCTATGGCGGAACAATTGAAAGTGACAGGTATTTATGTGGATAAGTCGATACCAGATCCAACACTTTCTCAAATAAAAAAACCAGTAACAAACAGAGATAATGAAATTTTAACAAGCCTAGAAACAGCTGCAAGTATGGAAATGAGTGATGAAACAGGAATTGTAGAGTCTAGGTTTTTCTTGAAGAACCCCTCGTTATTGCCTGCTTTTGAAAAAGAATTGAGAGAAAAAGGTCTGCCAGAATTTTATGATGTATCAACAGATGAAGCTGGCTACAAACAAGTAATTGGACCTATTGAAGGTCTTGCGAACATTTCAAATCTCTTTTTGAAAGTAGTATTCGTACTTGGTTCTGCCCTTTTAATCTTGCTATCAACACTTTCGATTCGAGAAAGAAAGTATGAAATCGGTGTATTGCGTGCAATGGGTATGAAAAAAGGGAAATTAGCTCTTGGATTACTTTCCGAGACATTAGTGGTAACAATGGTCTGTCTTGTTTTAGGACTAGGTATAGGATCAGTAGCGTCGCAGCCAATAGCCAATGGCTTGCTTCAAAATCAAGTTGGACAACCGCAAGAGAGTTCAAATATGGATCAAGTGATATCAGGGGAAGATAATTCAGATTTAGAACCGCTTAGTGAATTAAGCGTTTTGTTAAGCGCCGATGCAATTGGCCAAATTGTGCTGATATCTCTTATACTGGCATGCATTTCAAGCTTAGTAGGGATTTTGTTTATCACTAGATTTGAACCAAGAAAGATACTCTCTGAAAGGAACTGAGGTAGATTAATATGAATTTATTATCAATGGAAAAAGTTGACTATCAGTATGAAGGAGCTTCAAAGAAAACATTGAAGAATCTTAGTATCGATTTTAAAGCAGG
Organism: Bacillus kalamii; assembly: GCF_047238185.1. NCBI lineage: Bacteria > Bacillati > Bacillota > Bacilli > Caryophanales > Bacillaceae > Bacillus > Bacillus kalamii. The sequence continues at coordinate 34,986 of NZ_JBDFMI010000001.1, forward strand.
AACGCTTTATGGCATTATTGGAAAATCAGGCGCAGGAAAGAGTACGATATTGTCTCTGATTTCGGGCCTTGACCTTTGTACATCTGGCGTTATTATGCATAAAGGGAAAAACATCCAGCATATCGATCGAGATGTATATCGTGCAAAAGGAATTGGCGTTATCTTTCAAGGCTATAACCTTTTAACAAATGCTACAGCATTAGAAAATATTATTCTTTCTATGAACATTAGTGGAAGTAAAGTGAAGAATAAAGAGACATATGCTTACGCATTGCTAGCAAGAGTAGGCATTGGCCGTGAAGAAGCCAATCGTAAAGTATTGAAATTGTCTGGAGGAGAACAGCAACGTGTAGGAATTGCTAGAGCTTTATCTCACGATCCAGACATTATAATTGCTGATGAACCAACAGGTAATTTAGACAAAGATACGGAAGAAAATATTATGAACATTTTACAGTCACTCGCACATGAAAAGAATAAATGTGTCATTGTCGTTACCCATTCAAAAGAAGTAACAAAATATGTGGATGAGCTTTGGGGACTAAACGCTGGAAACTTGTTATTTCTAAAAGAAACGCATGAATCTAAGGCATAAGAATATATGTGATCAGGGGGCTGTTGTATCGATCGTTTTTAACCCTTTGTTTATCTATTAATACTATTCAAGTGGGACCACACATTAAATGGACATCTGGCATCAAGCGATTGTTTTAAGGGTACAAACAGTGGAATGATCTCCAAGCATAATTCGAAACAGAATGTAAAATGATGATAGTAGAAGAATGGAATCAAACAGAAAACATGTATTATAGAGAGTACAATAGGAAAAATCAAAATCTTTAAGGGCATGGAATCAATTAATTATGGAAGTTTATGGAGAGTGGTACGTAAACTCCTTCAATTTAATGCCATCTTGCTATTGGGTGCATTGTCTATAAGAAGTATAAAAAAGCCTGTATCGATGATACCGAGTAATCATTGATACAGGCTTTTTTATGTATCGCGTATGCACCCTTCTTTCATTTACATGTTATTCAGCTTTTCCAAAAAACTCATTGTATCCTTTTCCCTAATCAAGGATTGGATTTGTTCCGGCTGCTCACACAAGTATGAAAGCTCCTGAAACAGCGCCTTTAATTCATCTGGCTTGTCATTTTTAACGGCTATCATAAACACCAATGAGACAAGCTCGGTTCCCCATGTAAGTGGTTTTTTTAAAGTGGCTATGGCTATGGCCGACTGTTTGATAAATTTGGGGTTGCCATGCGGAATGGCGATGCCTGCTCCGATGGTTGTCGAAGACATTTTTTCTCTTGCGATTGTATTGGCGATAAATTCTTCTTCCACGTATCCTTTTTTATATAAGCCTGTCGCTAATTCTTCAATGAGCGTATAGGGATGGTCCTTTTCTATTTGTAAAAAAACCAGAAATGGATTTGTGAAATTCATAAAATTGGATTGTTTCACTTTTCTCTCTTGGGGCTCATTCAATCGCATAATATATTCCCTTAGCTTTTGTTCTTCTGCTGCTTCAAATAGCGGCGATACGACGATATGCGGTATATGTACAGCCGAAAGCCCGACAGTTGAAATGATTAAATCAACCTGATTGTCCTTTAAATATTCCTTTAGATCCTCTTTTGAAATACATCCCTTAATATGGATGAGCCGCATCTTTCTTTCAATTTTCGTCCTTAATAACTGTGACATGCCGATTCCCATATGGCACACAATAACTGCTTGTTTCAGTTTTCCTTCATTTTTCTCGAAACGCTCTACTGCAGCCTGGAAATGGAGCGTCAAATAGGCTGCTTCTTCCTCGGGGATTTTAAAAGGCATATCCGCTTCTGCTTCATCGAGGGCAGTAATGATCATATTGAACATGAATGGATACATGTTTTTTATTTCATTCAGCATCGGATTGGATATGGCTAAACTATATTGAAGCCGGTTTAAAGTGGTATATAAATGGACTTTTAATCCTTCTTTTAAGGTTATATCGTTTGTGAAATCCAGGGCGTGCAAATCAGACATCCGTTCAATTAAATAAGCCAATAGTTTCGTTAACCTATCATTGTTTTCGGATAGATTCAATTTTGCAGCCAATTCGCCATTTTGCCGATAACGGAATTTTCCTCCCAGAATATGAAGTGTCAAATAAATGACTTCATCCTCCGGGAACCGCAGTGAAAAATGATGCTCTAATTTATGTAAATAGTCATTTGTCCACATATATTCCTGTTTGTTTTGCAGCGCGCTCTTTTCTTTTTCATAAACGGAGATCGGCTGATTCAGTTTAACCCTTTTAATCATGAAAAGTGTATGTACCAGTAGACTTTCCAATGACTCATCAGCAAAGAAAATCGAATGGCTGCTTTGCAGTTTTTTTAACTCAGCCAGTACAATGTCAATTTCGTGGGAAGAAAATTGTTTTTTGATAAAATGATTGGTCAGTTCCTGATTATTAACCAGTTCCGGCAGCTTTGACAGCGCTTTCCTCTTGTTCCCTTCACTGCCTTCCACACTTAACCCATGCTTTTGTTTAGATACTAGCAACAAATCAAAATGATTCAGCCATTCTTTAATAACTTCTAAATCTTTTTTTATAATGTTTCGGTTTACGAAGTATTGAGAAGAAAAATCCAGGGCGGACAGTGCCTTTGTACCCATCAACAGCTGGTATGCGATTTGAAGTGTTCGTTCATCATCCGATAGGAACGATGGAGTTTTATTTGTTAAGTGGAGTTTGTTGAACACCTTTACTTTTTCATGGTCTGCAATCTCCAAATATACGCCTAAACCCGGTTTTCTGATCAGTGATGCATTGGAATGCTGAGTTAGATAATCTTCTATCTTCTTAAAATCATTCCTGATTGTCTTTTCTGAACAGCCGACTCTTTCAGCTAGGTCATTGACCAAAAAAGGTTGGCCTGCAGCTGTCAATAATGTTTTTAAAATCTCTTGCTGTCTATTATTCATGCAGTGCTCCTCCTTTCTTTTTATATAATCCCTTTATCTCTTAAGAGGTGTTTACGTTATATTTGTATAACTAAATCATAATACACACAATAGTAATAATTGTAAAACAGAGCTTTTAATGTATATATGGCAGAGGATATTACGTGCTGTTATAAATACTATATATTATTTGTGTATAACGAAATTTTATTAGAATATATACTTTGATCCGCTATTCTTATTTCTTGATAAACTGAATATAAGTCTGTATTTTCAGATAGTATCTGTGTATGATTATTATATGGATTGGATAATGGGAGAGTGGGAGAACATGCTGAAGGCGATACTATTCGATTTGGATGATACATTGTTATGGGATCAAAAGAGTGTAAGTGAAGCATTCAAAGCAACATGCAGCTATGCGGCAGAAAAGTATAATATATCAAGCGAACAATTGGAGGACGCCGTAAGAAAAGCGGCAAGGGAGCTTTATGCTTCTTACGATACATATGAATTCACTCAAATGATCGGTATTAATCCGTTTGAGGGATTATGGGGAGATTTTGGAGACGGCCATCTGGAGTTTCCGAAAATGAAAGAATTGGCTCCTGGCTATCGGAAAGGTGCCTGGACGCAGGGGCTTTTGATGATGGGGATCCAGGACCAGGAATTAGGGGCGAAGTTAGCTGAACGCTTTCCGGAAGAGAGAAAAAAGAATCCGTTTGTATATGAGGAAAGCCTGCGCGTACTAGATGCTTTGAAAGGAAAATATAAACTGGGCCTGCTGACAAATGGTTCACCAGAGCTGCAGAAGACGAAACTGTCAATCACGCCGGAAATTGCTCCTTATTTTGATGAGATCATTATTTCCGGATCCTTTGGAAAAGGAAAGCCGGATGCTTCTATCTTTGAATTCGCGCTGGATCAAATCGGCGTTGGGCCGGATGAGGCCCTTATGATAGGCGATAATCTGATGACTGATATATTAGGTTCCAATCGGGCAGGAATCAAAAATGTGTGGATTAACCGCCATGGAAAAGAACGGAACGAGGTTGAACCAACCTATGAAATCAAGCATTTGGAAGAATTGTATGCTATTTTGGAAACAGTGTAGAATAGGCCATTGCCAAACATTGAATCTGTTCGCCGGTTCCTCCAATTGTTATGCTTATCGGAGAGGTGAATGTCAATGGAAAAGAAGGGCTTCAAAAGAGGGAATATCCTATTTATTGCCGTATTAACGATCAGTTTATTGATCATGGTCGGAATCTGTTTTTTCATTTATGCCGGTTTCCTGTCTTTTTTCGGATTTGAATATCAATCTGCACGTTCATTGATTCTTTTTTTATTCGTCCTATTTATAGGTGGAGGAATATTGGAATGGTTGGTGTTCTTGTTCAGGGCAGTATTAGCACTCCTTGGGATGCATCAGAAATTAATTCTTTTTCTGGCGCTGTTATTTGAACTTGCAGGATTGTTTATGGTAATCCATACGATTGACCGATTGATGGTTAGTATATCAATACCTGAATCTACGGAAGCTTTATTTGCTCTCTGCTTAGTTTTATTGGAATGGGTATTCAAGTCGTTAGGGAATAACCGTAAAGCAGCTTGAGCTCATGGAAGCATTCCATTTGGGGCAGAGTTATAATAGAAGTGGAAGATGCATCATATGGCAGCAATCAATGACCCTTTGAAGGAGGAAGCACCATGGGAGCAACTGTGAAGCCCACAATTACATTGGATGAAGTCAGTAAAGCGGATATTAGGGTAGGCACGATTACTCAGGTAGAAGATGTAGAGAAATCGAAAAAATTAGTGAAGTTGACTGTAGATTTCGGCGACTTCAAACGGACAATCCTTGCCGGTTTGAGGGGTGAAAGAGAAAATCCCGCTGAGATTGAAGGGAAACAAGCTTTATTTATTGTTAATTTGGCGCCTAAGAAAATGGCTGGCGAGGTATCAGAGGGAATGCTCTTTGATATCGGGTATGAAGATGGGATAATCCCTGTGCTTGCACAGCCTGAAAGACCGGTCCCTAATGGAACGAGAGTAGGATAGACTAGCTATATAGGAGCGATTCCCGGATTGGGAATCGCTTTTGTTCTTAAGATTGGACTTCTTTTCCTGCGGATAAAAAGGATGTTACCTGCTTTTTGTGGTGGTTGTCATGCCAAATGAATGAACATATATAGCTATAAAGCGTATGGGGATGGCCTGTGTATTCATCGATTTTTTCTCCGTCCAATGAAAAAGCTTCAAAAAAAGCATTGTCTGTCTTTTCGCGAAGAGCTGCTATCAGTTTTTTTCTGCTCTGTAAGATTTCTTCAATTAAATCGTTTCTAGTTATGCCGGAGATTGCATAGTCTGTCGCTAGGTCATTTACTTCCTGGATGGGTTTACTGCGGACATCAGCATCTTGTTTCATTTGAGGGAGGATTTCATTTGCCACATATTCATCCCATAGCATCATATGTGCGACTATCTGTGCACAGGACCACTTCCCGTCAGTGATTGGCTGATGAAAATGGGCATCGTCCAATGTCTTTAAACCCTCAATCCAAAGGATGGAACGGGCAAATTCATCCACTATCTTCTGTGGCTGTTCCATGTAATCAACTCCTTCTGTTTTCTCTTTCATTACTATTCTTCAAAAGAATTGAAATTCCTTTTTGAACGGGCAAGATGAGCATTTTTTTTTGGGAGTTAAACCAGATACCACTTTTCATCAAAGGATAGATCAAGCGTCTTTCCTATTAAAATCCCGAATTGTATAAAATCCTTTTCCTTTTGCAGTTAATACCTTTCCATCTTGGACTATAAGATCATCCAGATAATTAGTATGATCAAAAATACCTGCTGCTTCACGATTTTCTTTAGTTATGCCAATCGTATATTTTTTGCCTTTTAGCACGCCTGATTTCGCAAGGAGATATGGAGAACTTGAAATACTAGCAATTAATGATACTTGCTTTTCCAAACGTTTAATAAACTCGAAAATGTTTGTCTCATTTTGTAAAGCTAAAATATCCATGCAACCTGTTAGTAAAAGACTATCTATTTCTTCCCAATTAACTTGTTCAATAGAAACGTCTGGCAAACAAGTAAGACCAGATTCCCCTTGTATTGGTTCATTATTTACCCCTACAGTGATTACTGGTTTACCTCCTTGCATTAGGATGGATAAAGCGACTGTGAGTTCATATTCACTATATTGCGGATATAATAGTACGGCTGTTTTTTTTCATACATTTCCCCTGTATAGAGACTTTTTTTTAACGCTTTTATTAATTGTAATTAAATGTACAATTGGTTTGGATTTCATTTATCCTTTAACTGACTTATCAAAATTCCATCTTGTTTATGTATATAAAATACCGTAAAATTCCATTTTTAACTTAGATTAACCTACTCTGTCGTTCGATAAAAAATAAGCCGTCACATTGACAGCTTTGCTCTTCTTTTATTTCATCTAGTTCATCAGTTTTTTTTATTAGTTGTTTCATAAATACGTTCTTATAAAAAAAGATGATTATTCTATCGAAGAGTTGTGGAGGAATATGCGAAAGTGAAAAGAAGCTGCTCAATTAGAACAACTCTGCTATTGAAGGGCAAATAGCAATAGCAACGGAATCCTACCAAAAAAAACAGACCTTTAGGGGTCTGTTTTTGTAGGAGAGCTTTTATTCTCCTAAATCCACATTATGGTACACTTGCTGAACATCTTCCAAATCCTCGATCGCATCGATCATTTTCTCGAATTGCGCTTGAGCATCTTCTGGAAGAGTCATTTCATTTTGGGCAAGCATCGATAGCTCGGCGACAGTAAATTCAGTAATTCCAGCGTCCTTGAATGCTTGTTGGACTGCATGGAATTGATCAGGCTCAGCATAAACGATCACTGAATCATCCTCTTCAAGGATATCGCGAACATCTAGATCCGCTTCCATTAAAAGTTCCAATACTTCATCGGCTGTTTTTCCTTCGATGCCGATAACAGCAGTTGAATCAAACATGTAGGCAACAGAACCGCTGACTCCCATATTTCCGCCGTTCTTTCCGAAAGCTGCACGGACATCGGAAGCTGTGCGGTTTACGTTATTTGTCAAAGCATCTACGATCACCATTGACCCGTTCGGCCCGAAACCTTCATAGCGAAGCTCGTCATAATTTTCATCTGAACCGCCTTTCGCTTTTTCGATGGCACGGTCGATGATTGTTTTTGGTACACTATATGTTTTGGCGCGTTCAAGTACGAATTTCAATGCTTGGTTTGATTCCGGATCCGGTTCGCCCTGCTTGGCTGCCACGTAGATTTCACGGCCAAATTTAGCATAAATGCGGCTAGTATTAGCATCTTTTGACGCTTTTTTCTCTTTGATATTGTTCCATTTACGGCCCATATTGTTCCACTCGCTTTCAAGAAATAATCTGTATAAAAGGAATAGGAAAATGCGTTTTCCCGCCCTTTTGAAAAATGAATATAAAGCTACTGCATATGTTTAGTGATTCTGGTCCGTGGCCATTTACGGCCCGAATTTTTCATACGCTCTATTATACCTTATTTTGATTGTCAGTTTCGAGTCTTATCATGAAAAATTACTGCTTGTAAAGGTGTTCCCAAATCTTAGGGACGGTAAACAAATTTCATAAGAGATAGAGCAGCTTTTAAGGGCCGACTCTTATACAAAAGGATCGATTTTTTCAAAGCCGGCAATTTAACCGCAACTTAATGTGATTGATAGCTCCATTAAACACAAAAAAAGACAGCGTAATGACTGTCTTTTTTTATCGTATGTTTTTTACCATTTATTCAGCGGCAGGCGCCTCTGGATTAAGCTCAAGCTCAACGAGGATTTTAATATCTTTGCCTACTAAAACTCCGCCTGTCTCAAGTGTTGTATTCCAAGTAAGGCCGAATTCTTCACGATTAATAGATGCTTCAGCATCAAAGCCATATACTTCCTGGCCCCAAGGATTTGTCCCTTTACCGTTATACGCCACATCGAATGTTACCGGTTTTGTTACGTCTTTAATGGTTAGATCTCCAGTAACTTTATAGTCGCTTCCAGATCCCGCAATACTTGTTGATTTGAATGTCATTTCTGGATATTTTTCTGTATCAAAAAAATCAGCTGATTTTAAGTGATTATCTCGATCTTCACTTTTTGTGCTGATGCTTGCCATTTCGAAAGCGAATGAGATGTTTGCTGATGCAAGGTCTGCCAAGTCTGCTGCAATGACTTCAGCTGTATAGTTTTCAAATGTCCCTTTCACTTTTGAAACCATCATATGTTTTACTTGGAACCCGATGTTTGAATGTGATGTGTCTACTGTGTATTTAGCCATAATAAAATTCCTCCCTTTAATATATCTCTAATTCGAGATATTAACTCAAAGTATAGGGCGATAAATCCAAAGATCCCTGTTTACCGCCACTGTACGATTCAAGTATTATCCGTTAATTCAACTATACAAAATAATTATCTCTAAGTCAAGATATTTTATTTAGTAATATATGATTTATTTTAATCTGTTTTGAGAATAACAAAGAGTAGGGCAGTTTTTGTCTAGTGCCGGGGAAATCGGACATCTATCCGAAAACAACCTTTAGTAACAAAATATATATATGGAAAAGATGTTGAAAAAAGAAGTGAAACAACCATCTTTTTTTGAAAGAAGGCGACGTGGCCTATATCCTTAAAAGTGCTAATGGAAGTAAAAAGGCACTTATATTGATATACTGAACATAAAACCATTAGTAAGGAGGACGAGCCATGCTTGTCATTAAAATTCCGAAAGAAGAAAAACAAGACCTGATCCAAAACATCCAACACCATTTTTATATAGAAAGAGATGAAGAAATAGGGGAATTGGCAGCCGAAAATTTTCTGGATTTCATGGTGAAACAGCTTTCTCCGCATATTTATAACCAAGCGATACATGATGCACAAAAAACAATTGAACAAAAGGTTATCTCACTGGAAGAAGACTTATATGCCCTTGTCCAACCAATCTCATATAGAGAAAGATAAACATGGCCATTCTATAATGATGGAAAAGCAATAACAGAAAGGGGACTAGGAGATGTGCGGTTGCAGCAGTCTTACGCAAGTAGTAATGGAGAAAGAGGAGCAACAGCGAAAAAAGAAGGAAGAGCAGAAAAATATCCTTCGTGGCCAAGGAAAAAATAACCTTGAAATTTGGATGGATATGCTGATGCAACGAATGAAAATCGAAAGATAAATTTGATTCCGTTCCATGGTTCAACCATGGGGCGTTTTTTTGTTTGCTCCAGTACTTTCATTCATCTATTTCATTCATTTATCACAATTCCATGATATTATGTAAGAATAATAATCTGAACATTATTAATGTTCCATTCAAATTAACGTGGGGGAGAGATGTTCGATGAATAAGAATCAAACTTGTGCTTGCTCGAAAAAATGCGGTCCGATTGGATCAGTTATATTAGCAGTCAGCGTATTAACTGTTATCCCAATTTTGGTTGCCGTGTGCGTTAAGAAAAGGAAGGAACGTTTGGAAGCGTGAAAAAAGAGAGTACAACCCATTCAACTTCTATAGACTATTCGCAGGATTACATAAGGATATGGGATGCAAAGGTGTGCATTAGCTTCGCTGCTATGATCTCCATTTTTAGTATAGGAATATGGAGGCTGCTTAAAATGGGGACTGTAGAATCGCAGAAATGGTTTGAACATTCCTCTAGTACATTCCAGGACCTCGTCCATTATATCCTCGCATCTGGGCATGGTACAGTTTATTTCATGGCCTCGACCAGTTGCATGTTAATCGGTTGTTTATTTTTATTATGTAATCTACACAGTTGCCTGGAAAAGAAACAGGAAAAGTAAGAAAAGGAGCTGTCCCCAAAAGCCATGCATGATGGCTTTTGAGGCAGCTTTTTTATTTAAAAGATATGCTGGTATATCATTTTGGGGATGTTGTAGATAAGAGGTGATGGTTTTTTTCGCCCATTCCTATATGAGTGAGTATCTTTCAGCATAAATGGCTAATTGAACGAATGTCAAATGGGCATTTATACTTCTTAGTGCCTTAACGTTAAAAAAATGTTCGTTAACTGTATGCAACCAAAGATAACATTCATGTCATTTTTAGTTGATAGACAACTTCATAAAATAACAGATAATAAAAGTAGAGGTGAAAAAAGTATGATTAGTATGAATTTGAAGAGATTGCGAATGTCTAACCATTTCACTCAAGAAGAGATTGCAGAAAAATTGAATGTATCCCGTCAAGCCGTAGCCAAGTGGGAAAAGGGAGAAACCATGCCGGATATCTCCAGTTGTATGGTTTTGGCCAATTTATATCATGTTACGCTCGATAATCTGGTTAATTATAGCGATGAAGCTTCCGGGTTGATGGTCCCTCCGAAAGGAAAACACTTTTTTGGCAGTGCAACAGTCGGAGACCGGGGGCAAATCGTCATACCGAAACAGGCTAGGGAAATATTCGGGATAGAACCGGGCGACCATCTTATTATTGTCGGCGATGAAGATCGGGGTTTGGCGATTATTCCACAAAACTATATGAAGATGTTTTTTGATCCGGCTGCCTTTTTCTCTGAATGAGAAAGAAAAAATGAAGGGAGGGCAAAAACATGAATACAGCAATTGAAATAGCGGGACTTACTAAACAATACCGTTCAAAGATAGCCGTTGACCATGTATCTTTATCTATCATCCAAGGTGAATTATTTTCTCTGTTGGGAGTGAATGGAGCAGGGAAAACGACTCTGATCAAAATGTTGTCTTGCCTGACAAAGCCGACTGAGGGGGATGCGTTGCTTATGGGAAACAGTATTCTCCGTAAACCTAAAAAGGTCAAAGAATACATAGCTGTGTCCCCGCAGGAAACAGCTATTGCCCCTAATTTGTCCGTCAGGGAAAATCTGGAGATGATGGCGGGTGTTCACGGGTTTGGAAAATCGGAAGCAAAGAGAAAAGCGGATGAGATGATCGGGCTTTTTTCGTTTGGAAATATGGAAAAACAGCGAAGCAAAACATTATCTGGAGGATGGCAACGGCGGTTGAGCATCGCAATGGCCTTGATCGGCGATCCGAAAATTCTCTTTCTTGATGAGCCGACACTGGGCCTCGATATCCTGGCGCGGCGAGAATTATGGGCTGTTATAAAGAATTTAAAGGGGAAGGCAACTATTATATTGACGACCCATTATTTAGAGGAAGCTGAAGCGTTGTCAGATCGGCTTTGCATTATGAAGGACGGTAGAGTCAGAGCATTGGGGACTGTAGACGAACTGAAGAAAAAAGCAGAAGCAGACCGATTTGAAGATGCTTTTGTCAGTCTGATTGCAGGAGGCGAACCAACATGAGAATGAATGTATTTGCGGCTAGGACTGCAAAAGAAATTCTGCGTGATCCTTTGTCTTTGTTTTTTGGCATCGGTTTTCCGGTTGTCCTTATCTTGCTGCTTTCCGATTAACCGGAACATCCCAAATGATTTATTTAATATTGAACAGCTGACCCCGGGTATCGCTGTATTCGGTTTATCGTTTATGTCACTGTTCTCTGCGCAGATTATTGCGAAGGATAGGGAGTCTTCATTGCTAGCAAGGCTATTCACTACACCGATGACAGCTTTTGATTTTATTTTGGGGTACACACTTCCCCTTATTCCAATGGCACTCGTGCAGAGTATCATCTGCTATTTGGTTGCTTTTTTGCTAGGAATGGATATGAATGCTTCTATTTTTGTTGCGTTAGCTATGATTCTACCGACCTCTTTCGTTTTTATCGGCATTGGCTTGCTTTGCGGAAGTGTATTGAATGAAAAGGCAGCCGTGGGTGTATGCGGGGCGTTACTTACCAATGTTACAGCATGGCTTTCAGGTACTTGGTTCAGCCTTGATCTTGTGGGAGGAATGTTCAAGACGGTTGCTTATTGGCTTCCATTCGCCCATGCGGTCGATATGGGCAAGGCAGCAGTGAATGGCGACTACAGCGGAATGCTGCCCCATTTTTGGTGGGTCCTTTTCTATGCACTGTTCTTTGTGATTATTGCCATATCAGTGTTCCGGAAAAAAATGATGATGGAGTAGTCTATGTCTGGGCTATAAGAGCTTTGGAAGTTAATCAAAATCCCCAATATGCAGTTTAACCATATCTGCATATTGGGGATGGAAAAATCCTTTTATCAATCGCTTCGATGGTCCCTTTTCATGGCAACTTGGTATTTTTCAAGGAATACACCGATAAACATGCTTGCCAGCAGGAAAGGATAAAATTTCTGCATCATATATAACTGGGCCTCTCTTGACCAGAGAGCCTGCAGAAAAGGAATATCCTTCATGATAAAAGAGGATATGATCATTAATGCATATAATGTAAACCAGACCAGTGTCAGAATGCTGCTTTCCAAGCGGGCGTAGGCGGCTATAATGCCGATAATAAGCGCCAGCACAGCGACAGAAAGATAATTGGATGGCAGCATAAATGAATTGAATGTAGTTGTTTCAGCGAGCATTGAAAATAATAATCCGAATATTAATGCGGAAAAAGCGTATGTAATGAAAATGAGAGTTCTATTAAAAGCAGATTTGGTAGCGATCAGAGTAATGGTAGCTACAATGATCATAACGGCTTCGATATAGGAGTTCGTGTTCCATATTAAAGCAAAAATGCTGACAACGGCGAATATACAGTTGATGATGTCTATTTTTTGAATAATTGAACTGTACATATCCTCACTTCCTCTCCTACAGACATTATACCCCATCTTAACCTTGAAAAATCGCAAAGTAGCGCAGGTTTCGAAAAGTTCGGAACAAGAAAAAAATGCCAGGGTAGATAAGGGAGGACCGCTAAAATAGATTGAGAAAATGGAAATGGTATGGTACATTATTAATAATGTTGCAATAATGTAGGAGGTGGACTGCGTGAATACATTTCTCACAGTTCTTCTAGTAATTGTCAGTATAGCACTAATTGTGGTCGTTATACTTCAATCTGGTAAGAGTGCAGGGCTTTCTGGAGCTATTTCCGGCGGAGCTGAGCAATTATTCGGTAAACAAAAAGCGCGCGGAATGGATCTTGTTCTTCATCGAATTACGATTGTATTGGCAGTATTGTTTTTTGTACTTACAATTGCCATTTCTTATTTCAGTTTGTAAATAGTAGTCGTGGAAACCAGCAAAAGCTGGTTTTTTTGTGTGGAAAAAATCTCTAGGATCAGCTTGTGGGTTTAGAGAACTTGCAGGAAGGCAACAGCCTTTAAAGCTTAAAAATAAACGGAGCCATAGCAAATCAAAGCGGGAAGTAAAAGAGTGTTTCATTAGGTGTTTGTATAGTTTTTTGAATTTTCAATCTTTATTTTCTTTCTTAATGGAACCTTAACAAACGGATTTTAAGATGGAATATATATGGATTTTTTTTACAAAGGGGGAATAAGAAAATGAACCGGCAGCTATGGTATGGTTTTTTTGCATTTATTGGTGTAGTTATTATCGGTTTTTTTGTACTGCTGATGGTCATTATTAGTCCGGAAAAGTCAAAGGACAGCCAAATGGCAGCTGCACATCCGGTTGTCCAGCCGAAAGCTGAAGCGCCGCCGAGGAGCACAGCTGATGTAGTGGATAAAAAATATAAGAAGTATATGCCGCCCAGCATTCATGATGTACCCGGCGGACCTGAGGGGGAGAAAATCAAACAAGGCTATAAATATATGACTGAGACGGCATCTACTTTAGATGGGTATGTCGGCAACAAGCTGTCATGCGTCAATTGCCATGCGAATGGAGGCACTGGCCCAGCCTTGGATTTGATTGGAATTACAAAAGTATATCCGAAGTATAATTCCCGTGCTGATAAAATAATCACGATTGAAGACCGCGTCAATGGCTGCTTCCGGCGGAGTATGAACGGAAAGCCGCTAGAGAAAGACAGCCCTGTAATGGATGCGATGGTGGCCTATCTCGATTATATATCCTCCAATGTGCCCGAAGAAACGAAAGAGCGTCCATGGGGCGAATTGCAAAAGGTAAAAGGCGATATCACAAAAGTAAACGTTGATAACGGAAGAGAGATTTTCCAGAAGGCCTGCATTTCCTGCCATGGTGAAAACGGGGATGGAAATCGCTATGGCTTAGCGGTCTTCGGAGAGAATTCCTATAATATCGGCGCGGGAATGGCAAGGCTTAGAACGGCTGCTGCCTTCATACAGAACTATATGCCTTTGGTGGCGAACGGAGGATACGAGCCAGGTTCGCTGACCGAACAGGAAGCAATTGATGTCGCAGCATATATCAATGGACAGCCTAGGCCGGACTTCGCCGATAAAATCTATGATTGGCCAAAAGGCGATGCACCGGATGATGCCGCCTATGAAACGTTGGCACAGAAAAAGAAGAAAGAATAGTGGTAACAAGAAGGAGAGGCTTAAAAGGCCTCTTTTTTTACTGGGCAGAAACGGCGTACTTCTCTGAAGAATATAGGAAAATGCCCACCAGAAAGCAACTCAGTTTGTAAGCCTTTTCTTTATATAAAAGGGCCCGGCTTTACATAGAAGTCACTTTATTAGAAATGTGTCTAAAATGTGAAATCGTTAAAAATAGAGAAAAAAAATACTTACATCAGCGGATTTTTTTTTGATATAGTGAAAAACAGACCGGTTGGTATAGCGGGGGTGTACTGGCCAAATGGAAAAAGATCGTTGATAATCAACATCGCGACAAAAGCTTTTCCATCAAAGTGTAAAGTAAAGGACAGGACCGGATGTACTGGTAAGGAATGAGGGGCATGGTTTGCTCTTGTCCTTTCACTAATCCTAAATGGAAAAGAAGGAGTAGCAGCTTGTTTGCAGTCTTCATAGAAAACAATTTAGACGGACATATATTCAATGAAGGAAAATCTGTCCGTAATAGAAGTGTTTATGGCCATGATCGATAAAAGAGTAGTTTAGAGCTTTTACGTAGATAGGGCCTCTGTCCGTGAACTATAGAGGCTGGCGTGCAAAACTATTTATTTGAAAATTCTGTTATTTTTAGGCGGTTGATAGCGGGCCATTTTTAAAACTATGATGCTGCTTCTATTGAATGGAAAATGATGTCTTGCTTGATCAAAAAGACAAAAATACAAGTGGGAGTCATTTGAAAAGCATCAGCAAATTGATTGAAGGAGTTTTAATAAGTGAATAAACAAATCAAAACAGGGCCGATTATGGCTGCCCTTTTAGTGGCAGGCTTTGTCGGACTGTTCAGTGAAACAGCTTTAAATATCGCTTTAGGTGAACTTAGCCAAATTTTTGAAGTGAACGCGACGACTATTCAGTGGCTGGCTACCGGCTACTTTTTAACTTTAGGGATTTTAGTTCCCGTAACAGGCATTCTCATGCAGAAATTCACTACACGCCAAATGTTCTTGGCGTCTTTATTTTTGTCGATTGCAGGGACGCTGCTTGCTGCAATGGCGCCGATGTTCAGCTTGTTATTGGCTGCCCGGGTCATTCAAGCGGCTGGACTGGCGATTATTCTGCCATTGACACAGAATGTTATTTTTACGATATTTCCCCCAAATAAACGCGGTGCGGCGATGGGGGTTATGGGCTTGGTCATTTTGGCCGGACCCGCATTCGGACCGACTTTGGCGGGGATGATTTTAGATACATTATCGTGGCATTGGATTTTCTGGTTTACGATTCCGTTCCTATTATTCTCGGTTATCTTTGGTTATTTCTTCATTCCGAATGTCAATGAAATCCGGAAAGTATCGATTGATGTTCTATCCGTCCTTTTATCGACCATCGGCTTCGGCGGTGTTGTGTACGGAGTAAGTGTCGGTGGAGACCGTGGTTGGGACAGCCCTATGGTAATAACGACAATCATCGTCGGTTTAGCAGCGCTTATTTTATTCGGCGTCCGCCAGTCAAAGATGGAACATCCGATGTTGAATCTAAAGGCGTTCAAATATCCTATGTTCGCATTAGGCCTTGCCATGAATATGATTACATTCCTTAACATGTTGTCCATGCTGGTTATTTTACCGATGTATATGCAAATGTCCCTTGTCGTTTCAGCTTTTGTGACAGGGCTGATCATGCTTCCGGGCAGTTTATTGAACTGTGTGCTGGCTCCGGTGATCGGACGTCTGTTTGATAAATATGGTCCCCGTGCTGTCATTACGCCAGGAACGATTTTAGTCGTAATCGGCTACGGTTTATATGCCATGTACGGAACAGAGACCGCTTTATGGATTATGGTTGTGACACATATTGTGATGATGCTTGGTATCGGAATGGTCCTTGCATCTGTACAGACGAATACATTAAATGCACTGCCTAGACAGTATTACCCGGATGGAATTGCCATTACACAGACTTCACAACAAGTCTCCGGAGCCATTGGGATCGCTGTCATGGTTTCGTTGTTTTCTGCTAAACAGAGCCATTACCTGTCTGATTTTCCGAGCGACCTATCAGCTGCTGCTGCGTCAGGCTCGTCGTTTGTTTTTAAAATCAGCTTGGTTTTAGCCATCATCAATATGGCGCTTTCATTCTTTATGAAAAAAACACAGTGAGATACAGGAAATAGGGAATGCAGACGAAAAACTCGATTTTGATGAACGGTCAAAATCGAGTTTTTAGGTTAGGCAGGAACATATTCCTTAGGTTCTTTGAAATGGATATATCCATTATAAAAATGAATAGTGTTTATAAGAAAAAGCTGCCAAATGCGAGCTTAATCAGTGTGCACTAAAGGTTTCAGTTGTTCTTTGCTTTTTTGACTGCTTTGACTTCATACTTGCCCACTTCCACGCTAACAATATACTCAGGTTTGGCGTTCCCTCGTTTTGCTTTATGGTTGGCAATATGGGCATCGCTTTTTTCCCACTGCTTCCAATGTTCCTCCGACTCCCAACGGATCATAACGACTACCTCTTCATTGCCGCGCAGAACTTTTTTCTCCATAACTGTAACATCAATGAATCCTTCCTGTTTTTCGATGATGCCTTCTTTGCTGAATTGGTTGACCACTTGTTCCGCATGTCCCTCAGTCACTGTTATTTTTCTCAATTGGACAAACATTGAATATCCCCATTTCTATTCATATTTATGGCAAAGCCCTAAGTAAAAATCAATTATTTTCGTTTTTTTCCTCGTTAAGCTGTTCTTTTGCATCTGATAATGAAGCTTTTTCTTCTGTCTCTTCAGACTCGTAAAGTTCAAATAATTGAACAAATTCTTCTATGACCATCTCGATTGCTTTCAGCTCGCCTGCAATGATCGGGTTAATGGCTTGCAATTCAGGAGAGCTTAATTGTTGTTTGAGCGTAGAACGTTTTGTATTCAGTATTTCTAAAAAGGCAATCGCTCTTCCCCGGCGAAAGGTTTTGGCGCCACGTGTATAATTTTGCTGGTCTCTTCTTTTATAACCTTCGCCGCGTGTATGTCTATCCTTGTTGTGTCCTCTATGGCCTTCATTTCTCATAATGGTAATTCCTCCTTTTGTATACAAATGTATACTTAATTAATTTGATTGTATACATTTGTATACAGAAAGTCAATAGAGAGTCTTTTATAATGAAGGTTGTATCGGATTCATAAACAGTATTTTTCCAATGTTAGAAAGTGTTCATATCTATATGACTTCTTTGTGAAGGTCAATAGTCCTTAACCATTTCTTAACAATTTATTTCTATTTTGATAGTAAAGACAATATTTGTAAAAAGGGGTGGGGAAGATGAATAAAAATGTATGGTATTCGATTGGGGCGATAGCGGGGACTATTGCTCTTGGTTTTGCTGTTTTAGTTATGTTCATACACGTTCCTAATCAGGGAGGCAAAGCCCAGACTGCGGATGCCCCGGTACAAGACGCGGTCAAAACAAAAGCGACAGCAACAAGTACAGCTGACATTGTGGATGAACAGTATAAGGATTTTATGCCTCCAAGCCTGGATGATGTTCCAGAGGGAAAAGAAGGGGAAGAAATTAAGTTAGGCTATTCTTATATCTCTGATACATCTACCACATTGGATGGGTATGTAGAAAATACGTTATCCTGCACCTCCTGCCATGCGAATGGGGGCAATGGCCCAGAACTTGACTTGATCGGCATCACTAAAACGTATCCAAAGTATAATGCGCGGGCGGGAAAAGAAGTCACCATCGAAGATCGGGTTAATGGCTGCTTTCGCAGAAGCATGAATGGGAAGCCTCTGCCGAAAGATGGACCTGAAATGAAAGCGATGGTTTCCTATTTGGATTATATCTCATCGAATGTTCCTGAAGGCACGAAGGAGAGACCGTGGGCTGAACTGCAGAAAGTGGAAGGAGATATCACTCAAGTCAATGCGGACAAGGGCAGAGAGATATACAATAAGGCTTGTATTACATGCCACGGGGAAAAAGGGGAAGGCAATAATAATGGACTGGCGGTTTTTGGCGAGCATTCATATAATATTGGAGCCGGGATGGCTCGAATCCGGACTGCTGCCGGCTTTATCAAGGAATTCATGCCAAAGGCGGCTACGGGCGGATATGAGCCAGGTTCATTGACAAAAGAGGAAGCATTGGATGTGGCAGCCTATATCAATGCACAAGCAAGACCAGATTTTGCGGATAAAATATACGATTGGCCAAAAGGAGATGCACCGGACGACGCAGCGTATGAAACATTGGCCAAAAAACAGAAATAGTTGAGAAAGAGGCTGGGACAAAACCCTCCTCTGAATAGAAAAAAAGTGAAATTGAGAGCACTCAATTTCACTTTTTCATTATCTGACTAGTTTTGTCCCAGCCTCTATTTTCATGATCGAGGTTAAATTCCATTCTCCGAAAGGAAGCCTTTGTTCTCGCCCTATCTTAAGCGTGTCGGGGCAAAACGGCGCTCTCCGTTTTTCTTCATGTCCAGCTGCGGCCTCGAGCTATTAGAATACTTCCTTCTTCTTATTTCGATAAGTCAACATTAGCTCGCTGCGCTCACTGTGTTTCCTTTATCTAGGGAAAAAGTACGGCGCTAAACGACCGTCTCCGCTTTTCTTGCCCCCTATGTTATGCTTAGGATAAATGGAATCGCAGCTTTGTTGGGGGGAATCTGGATGGAAGGGAACTTGCGGGGAAAGAGTGTGCTTATTGTCGAGGATGATAGGCAGGTGAGAAATGTCATTAAATTGCATTTGCAAAAAGCCGGCTTCGAGTTATTGGAGGCTGAGGACAGCGAATCCGCCAGAATGCAGTTTCTGAAGCATGATCCTTGTTTTTTGGTTATGGATCTTATCCTGCCGGACGAGGACGGATATGATCTGTGCAATTGGGTGCGCAATGAGTTGAAGAGCAATGTGCCAATTATGATCGTTAGCGCCCGCAATAGTGAAGAGGATCGGATAAAAGGGCTGATGGAGGGAGCGGACGATTTTTTATCCAAGCCATTCAGCCCCGGGGAACTCGTAGCCCGGGTAGAGACTGTTTTGAGGCGGACAGCCAATCGGTGCAGCAAAATCAGCTTCAGGGGGTTGACCATCAAGCCGATTAAAGGAGAAGTCCGTTTTGAGGAGCATATATTGGATCTGACTTTATTTGAATACAAATTATTAATGTATTTGATGCAGCATCCGAACCAGGTTTTATCGAGGGAGCAAATCATCAGTTATATATATGAAAATGGCGAAAAACAGGTAAGCGACCGGACAGTGGATGTACATGTGACACATTTAAGAAATAAAATCGCCCAGTATACGGATCATACTTTCATTGAAACTGTGCGTGGAATGGGCTATCGTTTCATAGGATAAATGAAAAGGGGCAGGAGAGCATTTGTGCAGGTGTTTCCTTCTGTTCCTTTATCATGGATAAATCCACAAAAATTTGTTTAAATAAAGAGATACGAATACTTAGTGTTATCAGCATCATTGTCAACAACACAGGATGAGGAGAGTAATGAACATGAAAATCAAGAAACCGGAACCGTTCACTTTTGAAGGCGGAAAGAGAGCGGTTTTATTATTGCACGGATTTACAGGGAATTCTTCCGATGTCCGGATGCTAGGAAGATATTTGCAAGATCGGGGCTATACAAGCCACGCCCCCCACTATAAGGGACATGGCGTACCGCCAGAGGAATTGGTCAGTACAGGTCCGAGAGATTGGTGGAAGGATGTATTAATGGGGTATGATCGGCTGAAACGGATGGGCCATGATGAAATTGCAGTAGCAGGATTATCACTTGGAGGCGTATTTTCCTTAAAATTAGGTTACACTGTACCTATTAAGGGAATTGTACCAATGTGTGCGCCCATGTCTTTTAAAAGCAAGGAGCAGATGTATGACGGCGTTCTTGCCTATGCCCGTGAATATAAGAAAAGGGAAGGAAAGCCGCCTGAACAAATCGAACAAGAGATGATGAAGTTTGCGCCAATGGATACATTGGAAGCTTTGCAGGATCTAATTGCTTCTGTCCGGAATTCTGTCCGGGATATAACTGTTCCGACATTCGTCGTCCAGGGATCCAAAGACAATATGATTAATACAGACAGTGCAAATATCATATATAATGAAGTAAATAGCAATAAAAAAGAAATCAAATGGTATGAAGAATCTGGACATGTTATTACGCTTGATAAAGAAAAAGAACAGCTCCATAGCGATGTGTTTGATTTCCTAGAGCAATTAGACTGGAAGGAATAGCTTTTACCCTTGAATAGGGAGGTTGTTAATTATAATGGAAGAAAATATTCGGTATTATTATGATCGGTTGCTTCAATTCATGAAAGAAGAATCGTACAAACCGATGACAGTACAAGAATTAGAAAAAGAATTGGGCATTGAAGAATCGGACGATTTTAAAAGCTTTGTAAAAGCGCTCGTCAAAATGGAAGAAAAAGGACAAGTTGTCCGTACAAGAAGCAACCGGTATGGGTTGCCGGAAAAAATGAATCTGGTCCGCGGCAAATTGATTGCGCATGCCAAGGGCTTCGCATTTGTGACGCCGGAAGAACCAGGCATGGATGATATTTTTATCCCGCCCCATGAAACCAAGAATGCCATGCACGGCGACATTGTATTGGTGCGGGTATCTTCGGAAAGCTCGGGTTCAAGACGGGAAGGTTCCGTTGAAAAAATCATCGAGCACGGTTTGACGCAGTTGGTGGGAACGTATGTAGAAAGCAAGCATTTCGGTTTTGTTATCCCTGATGATAAAAAAGTCGTTAACGATATTTTTATCCCGAAGGCATCCCGAATGGGTGCAGTTGAAGGACATAAGGTTGTAGTCCATTTAACGGCTTATCCGGAAGGAAGGGCGAGTGCTGAAGGGGAAGTTATCGAAATCCTTGGCCATAAGAATGATCCAGGAGTCGATATTCTGTCTGTCATCCATAGCCATGGCCTTCCTCTTGAGTTTCCGCCGGAAGTGCTGAAGCAAGCTGAAAATACCCCTGATACGATTGCGGAAAGTGATCTTGATAACCGCAGAGACTTACGGGATCAAGTGATTGTGACGATTGATGGCGCTGACGCAAAGGATTTGGATGATGCCGTAACCGTTACTCGTTTGGAAAACGGAAATTATAAGCTTGGTGTCCATATTGCCGATGTAAGCCACTATGTGACAGAAGGCAGCCCGATAGATCGGGAAGCATTTGATCGCGGAACAAGTGTTTATTTGGTGGACCGGGTCATTCCGATGATTCCCCATCGCTTGTCTAATGGCATCTGTTCATTGAATCCCCGTGTGGATCGTCTGACTCTTTCCTGTGATATGGAGATTGATCCATCCGGCAAGGTGGTTAATCATGAAATCTTCCAAAGTGTCATAAAGACAACGGAACGAATGACATATTCCGATGTAAATAAAATTTTGGTCGAACAGGACGAAGATTTACGGGAGAAATACGACCATGTAGTTCCGATGTTTGAAGAAATGGAAAAACTGGCCCAAATTCTTCGCGATAAGCGCATGCAGCGAGGAGCAATTGATTTTGACTTCAAAGAGTCAAAAGTGCTTGTGGACAGTGAAGGCCATCCGACCGATGTCGTCCTCAGAGAACGTTCCGTCGCTGAGAAGCTGATTGAAGAATTTATGTTGGTTGCGAATGAAACGGTCGCTGAACATTTCCATTGGATGAATGTTCCGTTCATTTATCGGATCCATGAAGACCCAAAAGAAGAGAAACTGCAACGATTCTTTGAGTTCATTACGAACTTTGGTTATGTTGTAAAAGGAAAAGCAAATGATATTCATCCGCGTGCCCTTCAGGAAATCATTGAAGCTGTTGAAGGAAAGCCGGAGGAAATGGTTATTTCAACTGTTATGCTTCGTTCCATGCAGCAAGCCAAATATGATCCGGCCAGCCTAGGGCATTTTGGGCTATCAACGGACTTTTACACCCATTTCACGTCGCCTATCAGACGGTATCCGGATTTGATCGTCCATCGATTAATCCGCACTTATTTAATTGAAGGAAAAATAGATAGTGCCACGAAGGAAAAATGGGCCCAGCTTATGCCTGAAATAGCAGACCATACGTCTAAACGCGAACGCCGCGCTGTTGATGCGGAACGGGAAACGGACGATTTGAAGAAGACGGAATTTATGCTTGATAAAGTGGGCGAAGAATATGATGGAATCATTTCTTCTGTCACAAACTTCGGCATGTTTGTGGAGTTGGAAAACACGATTGAGGGATTGATCCATGTCAGCGCCATGAACGATGATTACTACCGTTTTGATGAGCGCCATCTCGCTATGATCGGGGAACGGACAGCAAAGGTTTTCCGCATCGGAGATGAAGTGCGCGTCAAAGTGGTCAACGTGAATAAGGATGAACGCGCCATCGATTTTGAAATCGCCGGCATGAAGAGCAACCGTCGCCGTGATAACCATGAAACGAAGGTTTTCAATGCAAAAAGCAAGGATCGGCGGAATTCTCGTTCAGGCGGAGGCAAATCAAGCTCCGGCCGTGATGACCGTCCGCGAAGCAAGCGGAAACGCAGCGGCGAGGGCGGAAATGACCAAGGTAAGCCGAAAAGTGGCGGCAAAGGCAAAAACGGCAAGAAGTTTTTCGAGAATGCACCAAAGAATAAGCGCAAAAAGAAAAAAAGAAGATAAAGATAAATAATCAGCGCCGGTCCATGAAGCCGGCGCTGTGAAGCAACTTCGAGTATGTATAGAATAGATAAAATAGACAATGTCACTGGAGTTTGGAGGAATACGCGATGGCTAAAGGAATGGGAAAGCAAGTAGCGCAAAATAAAAAGGCTTACCACGATTATTTTATAGAGGAAACCTATGAAGCGGGGATTGTGCTGCAGGGGACAGAGATTAAATCAATCCGCAATGCCCGTTTGAACCTGAAGGATTCACACGCAAGGATCCAAAATGGTGAAATGTACCTGTACAATATGCACGTCTCCCCTTATGAGCAAGGGAACAGATATAACCATGACCCTCTTCGACCAAGAAAACTATTGCTCCATAAACGGGAGATCAATAAACTGATCGGCGAAACGAAGGAATCAGGATATACACTTGTCCCATTAAAGGTATATTTGAAAAACGGCTTTGCCAAAGTACTGATCGGACTTGGTAAAGGGAAGAAGCAATATGATAAACGCGAGGATTTAAAACGGAAAGAAGCGAAGCGGGATATTGAACGCGCCTTCCGCGACCGTCAAAAAATGTAGGAGATAAAAGGTTTAAGGTGTTGGCCGGACGGGTAGAAACGGATTATAACAAAGTATGGAGGAAAAACGATTTCCAGCAGCAACAGGAACTGGCAATTGCAATTCAACCCCCATATGTTATAATGCTAATACAGAATGACAATTGAATAAGCGATGCAACAGCTTGCTATTCACTTTCGTTCGTTCCTTTTCTTATACGGGGACGTTACGGATTCGACAGGGGTAGTTTGAGCTTAAGTTGCGAGTCGAGGGGATCGGCCTCGTTAAAACGTCAAAGCCTATAACTGGCAAACAACAAAACAACTTCGCTTTAGCTGCTTAATAACAGTCTAATGCGGTTCCTCCCTCCATCGCCCATGTGGTAGGGTAAGGGACTCAACTTTAGTGGGCTACGCCGGATTCCACCGTCTGAGGAAGAAGGAAGAGAACAACCAGACTAGCGGTGCGGAAGCCTGTCGATTGGCTGAAGCATTGGCGAAATGCCAATAAATCGACTACACTCGTAGAAGCTTAAGTGGCAATATTTCTGGACGTGGGTTCGACTCCCACCGTCTCCATCAACCTAGTGGTATCAAAGGTGTGGAGGTAAGTGGCAACACTTCGGTAACACTAATCGATATACGTAACAGTGCCGGTTTGTTCTAAAGGATACAAGCGGCTGTACGTTGTACGCATTAAGGATGCAGGAGCATCTGAAAAGGCATTGGTCTACTTGCCAGTAGACCAATGCCTTTTTTGTTTTTGAATCTATTCTTGGCATCAGCCTTAGTTCCATAAAAGATGTACTTTCTATCTAGCGAAGAAGTTGGAACGCCATCTCTATATTACTGGTGTTTCCTTGGAGGCATCATTCCCTCATTTCTTTCACTAGAATTTTATTACATATTAGTAGTTGCAAATTGAGGATGTAGGTATCGAGCAGCCAATCGAACTATAGATGGGCCCCTCCTTTAAAGGGGCACCTAATTGAGATCAAATCTTATAAAGTGTGTCAGGGTACCATTCTGCCTTGTGTTCTTTTCTCGAAACTATACCCCATATTCAATAATTTTTCATCTTCACCATATTTCGTCATGAACGTGGCGCTTTGGGGCACGCCTTTTGAATCTTTACCAAAAGGCACAGCCAATTCAGGATAACCTGCCGCCGCAGGAGCTGTTGTCCCTGAACTGTTCAAAAACACTATCGCATCTAAATGGCGATCAGCGAAAAGAGAATCGAGAACCAGTCGGGCATTACGGATGGATGCCTCTATTGGTCTTTTATCCGCTTTTTCCACGTTATTGGCTTCTTCCAATAAATCTTGGCCATACTTAATTCTTCTTTTTGCATCCTCTTTGTTGAACTTAATCAGGTCATCTAATTTCTTTATAGGAAGGCCGTAGGCAGCGGCATAATCCTCGAAATCTTTCTTAAAAGAAAGCTTTATTTCATTGAAGATACTTATTTTTTCTTCATTGAGATTGATATCGATAATCTTTGCATTCATACCTTGTAGCTCTTTTTTTATCTTCAAAAGAACTTCTTCATCCACATAGTCGTAACCTGCCAGCCCGATGTTTTTTCCGCTTAATGCCTTTCCGTCAGTATCTAAAGAAGTCTGTTTTCCTGTAAGGGCATTGTAAGCTACAGTCACATCCCGCACCGTTTTTCCAATTGGTCCGGGTGTATCGATTTCTTTAATTAATGGCACAATCCCTTCACCTGGGACCATTCCGCGGGATGGTTTTAATCCTACGACCGAATTGGCTGCAGATGGAGCGACGATAGAGCCATCGGTCTCTGTGCCGATAAATGGGGATGAGATTAGCTGTGACAGCTACAGCGCTTCCGCTGCTTGACCCTGATGGAGATATCT
Source organism: Bacillus kalamii (assembly GCF_047238185.1). NCBI lineage: Bacteria > Bacillati > Bacillota > Bacilli > Caryophanales > Bacillaceae > Bacillus > Bacillus kalamii. The sequence continues at coordinate 60,480 of NZ_JBDFMI010000001.1, forward strand.
TTAATGGACCGAAAGGATTTAGCGTCTGCCCCTTTTTGCCGCTATATCCGCTCGGCATAATGGATGATACAAAATAGGCAAATTTAGAAAGGTTATTTTTCCCTAGGATAATGGCTCCTTGTGCCTTCAGTTCTTTCACTAAGGGTGCATCGTCCTTCGGCATAAAATCTGCAAAGGCTACCGCGCCTGCACTGGTAGGCATATCTGAGGTATTAATATTATCCTTTAGCATAACTGGTAAGCCAAATAACGGGGAATTTACGTTTCCTGAAAGACTGGTGCGTCTGCGGTCCATCTCTCTGGCTTCCTGGATCGCTTTCGGATTAATTTCCACAACAGAATTGAATCCTTTTTTATTTTGGTCGAGCATTTGAATTCTGTGTAGATATATCGCTGTGATTTCCTCATATGTAAGAAGTCCGTCTTTAACCGCTTTTTGTAGGTCTTCAATATTTTTTTCAATGACATACTTCTCTTTGTCTTTTCTAAGCTTTTCCATGTCTAAGCCCTTAATTTGTTTATCTATGGAAGCAATCAATTTGCCATTGCCATAAGCAATACGCTCTTCCCCAGGGGGTGCAACGCTTTTAATGTATATATAACCGCCGATTGCAAGTAGTAAAAGGAGCAGAACTAAGGCTCCCAAAACCTTATAAATTCTACGCATAACATGTTCCTCCGTCATTTCATCTTAATAAAACATGGGCTGATTTCTGCTTTGAATATGTAGATACGCATGAACAGAATCGGTACAATTTCTATTTGCCGAAAAAAGGACTTGTTTCCTTACAAATGGCCAGCTATTGCATCATTCTAACATAGATAGGTTATGGAAAAGGATGGGGAATATACATCTGAGTTTGTAAGCATAAGCGAATAGGAATAAAAGAAGCAATAAAAAAATGAACGATTTATTACTATTTCTTGATTATAAATCGTTTCCTTTTAATACTATTGAATCATAAATAATTGCTTGGTATATGATCAGCATTGCCTTTGTATTCGGATTCCTTAATTACCGTATTATTAATGAGTTCTGTTATATGTCCCAATATAGGTCTTATCCTTTCGGAAACTATCTTTAGTATAATAGTCGGCCATACATGTAGTTATATACAAATAAAAAATAAGTAAAATAATGGAATTTGTTTATTTTGAATAATCAGAAATATGTTTGACTTTGGTATAACAATATTATAATATGTCATTACATTCCAAGACATCCAAGACATGACAATACTGTTTTGTAAACAAAGAAAGCGATTACATTAAAATGGCGTTTTCGGGAAGATAAGACAGTCGATCTTCCGCTATTTTTATGTGAGAGGTTTTTGTTTTGTATAGGAGATTGGGTTTTGTTGCAATTTCATCGGGGGTGAATCAGTTGCCTTCAATCAAAGGAAGATACAAAACCATAAATGATGGAGGGATTACGGTGGCAGAAATAATAGAGCGAAAAAGTCCAGCAGTTGCCCGCACAGTACTTGGATTGGTGCCGGCCCAAGAGTTAGGCGTTGTGCTTATTCACGAATCACTTCTTTCTGTGGTGCCTGGAGCAGAATATGCTCCTGAAATCAATATGGATAAGAGTGAGATTTTTGAGGTGTTAAAACGAAAATTGAATGATTTCCGCCGAAATGGAGGGAATACGATTGTAGATTATAGCGGGATGTTTCACGGCCGCAACGTGAAACTTTATCAAACTCTTTCTGAAACAACGGGTATACATATTATTGCTTCTACTGGCTTAGGACCAGAGAAGATGTTGAGTGGGTATTTCACTACTCCACAAAAGAATCCGCCTAAACCATGGTCGTCAGAACAATTTGCCGGATTATTCATTAAAGAGGTGACAGAAGGGATCGTTGTACCGCGTATTGAGCGTTCAGGCTTGGCCGGCATAGTCACATCCATCGCCACTCCAAGCGGTATGTCGAAAATCGAAGGCCACCTTTTTAAAGGTTGTGCCCAGACAGCTTTGGCAACTGGAGTGCCTGTTTCCATCCAGCATGGTGCAGATGCGGTTAGTGATCTGGAAGTAATCTTAAGTGAAGGGGTTCAAGCAAACCGTATTATCATAGGAGGACTTGACCGCCTTGAGGCCGTAAAGCGAAAAGAAGCATTTGCCATTGCTGGACGAGGGGCTTATGTAGCATTAGACCATGTTGGCTGGTCTGCATCAGACGGCTATATCAATGATACGGAACGGGCGCAATTAATAGCCGGACTGTTCGACAAAGGCTTTGGGGACCGTGTATTGATTTCAACAAATGCAGTTGGCGTGGCAAAAGGCCATGAAGCGAATGAACTTTCCTTTGATTATTTATTGACAAGATTCCTCCCGCTCCTGCGCCATGCAGGAATGGGGGAGGAACAGATTCAAATGTTACTAGAAAAGAATCCGCAGCGGATTTTGGCTACTGATTCTTCAGCCTCTGCATGCAAGGATTTCGTTGCGGAAGCTCAATAATACAGATATGGGGAGTGAATGAATAATGGGTAAGGTTAATACGGTTCTGGGCCCGATTGCCACAGAAGATTTAGGCATCACAGCAATGCATGAACATATCGGTTTCGGTCTTCCAGGATGCGACTTAGATACGCAATGGTGGAAAAAACCTGAAGAAGCTTTTGAAGTGACAATAGAGAAGCTGCGCCGTTTCCGTGAGCATGGCGGTAAAACATTTGTAGATTGTACAGGGATCGGAAACGGTCGTGATGTCGAATACTTCCAGGTGCTTTCACGTAGAACAGGAGTCAATATTGTTGCGGTTACTGGCTTTGTGGCAGGCGACTCAGCTCTTCCATACTTTCGTGAAAAATCTGTTGAGTATCTGACGGACTTATTCATCCATGAAATCATGGTTGGGATAGACGGCACAAGCGCAAAAGCAGGGGCAGTTAAAGTGGGAGTAAGCCGCGGGGGCAAGCTGAACGAACTTGATAAACGGATATACCGGGCAGCAGCAAGGGCTGCATTGAAAACGGGTGTACCGATCATCACGCATCTTTGTGTGGATGCTGAATCTGCCATTGCCATTTTCGATGAAGAAGGTTTGCCGCTTAGTCGTGTACTGATGGGGCATGCCGATGATGGCGGCTATCTGAATGAAGAGCGCGACTCGATGATAGCCGAACTGGGAGGATATGTAGGATTCGATACGATCGGTTACGATACTGAAATGGAAGGGTCCCCATATTGGGCGCGCCCGCGGCGGGATCGTGTGGAGCATTTTCTCCGCTTCCTGGAAAAAGGATATTTAGACCGTGCTGTCATTTCGGCTGATGCTAATTGTTGTGCTCTTGGATGGCCAGGATTAAAGGGACATTCCGTGAATTATCTGTTTGAAGAGTTCATCCCGGATCTTCTGAAAGCAGGTGTAAGTAAAAAGGTGTTTGAACACCTTTTAGTACGCACTCCTGCGGATATCCTTACTATGCAGGAACCTAAAGAACCCCTCAGTAGCGAGAAAACAGACTTGTTAGCAAGTGTGAAATAAAAGGATATCCTGCGTTTTCTGAAGCTGCTCCGCCTTCGGACAATCGTTGGACATGGCGGGGCAAACTGGTATTTTTCAACAGGATGAACGGGAGGTTATTAAGATGAGTATTAAAGGAACGGCTTATATTGCTGGAGCATACGAACACCCGGCACGAAAAGCACCAGATAAATCAGTTGCAGCCATCCATGCTGAATGTGCAAGGGGTGCCTTGATCGATGCCGGACTTTCTTTTGAAGATGTAGACGGCTATTTCTGTGCTGGCGATGCACCGGGCGGCGTGCTATCCATGATTGATTATCTAGGGCTTCATGTCCGCCACGCAGATGGAACCGATATGGGCGGCTCTTCTTACATCGCCCATGTCTCCCATGCTGCACAGGCAATCGCTGCTGGAAAATGCACTATTGCATTGATTACGATGGGAGGCCGTCCGCGCTCTGAAGGAAGAAGTGGCATTAAGCAAAAGGCGGCCGGTGCAAATGTGCCTGATGCCCCTTTTGAACTTCCATATGGTCCGACAGCTGTTAATGAATATGCAATGGCAGCAATGCGCCATATGCATGAATACGGTACGACCAGTGAGCAACTGGCTTGGATTAAAGTAGCAGCCTCACATCATGCCCACTTTAATCCATATGCGATGCTCCGTGATATGGTCACAGTAGAGGACGTACTTTCCTCCCCTATGATAGCGGATCCATTGCATCGACTGGATTGCTGTGTAGTAAGCGATGGCGGCGGCGCCATTGTCGTGGTAAATCCTGAAATCGCCAAAAGTCTGAAACGTCCGCTGGTCCGAGTCATGGGCGCAGGGGAATCACCAAAGGGTTTAATGGGTGGAAAAACGGATCTTACGCATAGCGGTGCCTTATGGTCAGGAGCAGCAGCCTTCGAAGAAGCCGGCATTACACCAGGGGATATTAAGTACGCTTCCATATATGACAGCTTCACTATCACTGTATTGATGCAGCTGGAGGATTTAGGGTTCTGTCAGAAAGGCGAAGGGGGCAGATTTGTTTCTGATGGCAATCTGATTGCAGGCGTTGGGAAACTTCCTGTCAACACGGATGGAGGAGGATTGAACAATAACCATCCAGCAAGCCGTGGCGGCATGGTTAAAGTGATAGAGGCTGTCCGGCAATTGCGGGGAGAGGCTAATCCAAACGTGCAAGTGAATAATTGTGACATTGCGTTAGTCCATGGAACAGGCGGTGGACTGGCGAGCAGGCATGGCAGCGCAACATTGATCTTGGAGAGGGTGTAGGTTATGGCAAATCAGCACGAGTCCAGAAAAATGGCAATCCCTGAAATTCATCCAGAACATGAGGAATACTGGAGGGCTGCCTCAGAAGGAAGATTATTAATTAAACTGTGTACCTCCTGCGAAGAATATCATTATTTCCCTCGTGTTCTATGCCCTTTTTGCATGAGCCACAGGACAGAATGGAAAGAATCGAAGGGTACGGGCAGTATCTACACTTATAGTGTCATGCGTAGAGGAGTCCCTTATGCAATTGCCTTTGTTGAACTGGATGAAGGTCCCAGAATGATGACCAATATAGTCGATTGTGATCTTGATACTATTCATATTGGCCAACGAGTAAAGATAGCATTCAAGCAAACTGGAGATCGAGATAATCCAGGCTCTTTTGTTCCGTGCTTCACTCCTGTCGAGTAATAGGCAATTTACGACTCTATATGACTGACAATTTGGCGGAATTTACATTTCGCTTTCGTAGCATGAACGTTCATTTTCATCTGTCCTGTTGAAAGCATAATGGAGCCCTTAATCATATAGAAGGACTTAGAAGAGGAGAGGATAGAGATGATAATCACTAAGGATGTAAGCATTCAAATGCGCGACGGAGTACATATCGCCGCAGATTTATATCGACCTGAAGGCAGGGGCAAAGTGCCTGCACTGCTTGCACTTAGCCCATATGGAAAAGAACTGCAGGCCCAAGCACTGACCTTGCCTCCGCAAGCCCGTCCCAGCCACCTATGGAATGGAGCGATTGAAGCAGGGGATATCCATGAAGTCGTATCCCGTGGATATGCGCATGTCATTGCCGATGTACGTGGAACAGGCGGTTCTGAAGGCCAAATGTGCGGGAACTATAACTCTGGCGGACACGGCGACGGCAAAGATATATATGATCTTGTAGAATGGCTGGCAGAGCAGGATTGGTGCGATGGCAATATTGGAATGATCGGTATTTCATATTTTGCATCCGTCCAAATCCTAGGTGCAGCAGAACAACCTCCGCACTTAAAGGCTATCTTTGCAAATGGAGGGCACTTCGATCTTTATGAGCTTTGTTACCATGGCGGTATTATGTGGCTTATGCCCAGGGCTTCCCGTGAAGGGCGCGGCGGCGATAGCGGCAACGCATTCAATAATGTAGCAAGCAAGAGCTCGAAGGTATTCACACCGGAAGAACGTAAACAAATGACGCAAGACCGTTTAAGCGACCCTGATATTGCCCATTGGTCAGACTTTGTCCATCTCTTACATTATCAGGACCGTCATGAATTATGGATTGATTATTTATTGAATCCGCTTGATGGCGAGTTCTGGAAAGCAGATTCAGCTATAGAAGTGGCGCATAAAGTGACCATTCCGACCTATTTTCAGGCGAAATGGGGGCGCGGCTGGAATGTTGAAGGCACGATTGAATGCTTTGAAAAAGTATCCGGTATTAAAAAGCTTGATATCCAAGCGCTTCCGCCGATGCTCGAACGTCCATTCCATGAATGCCACGATGAAATGTTCAGATGGTATGATTACTGGTTGAAAGGAGTTGATACAGGGATTATGGATGAACCCCCGGTCCAGTTTTCTGTGGAAGGGTCCACTAATTGGCGCAAAGAAGATCACTGGCCGCTGCCTTATGAGGAAAAGAAAGAATTTTACTTGCGCCCGCGTCATAAAATCAGCGGCAAACCGGAGCCCTTGTCATCCGAATATGCACATCCTGATGGCTTTTATCAAGCTCCATTAACAGTAACAACAACATCTGAAAAGCTCAAATGGATAAGTGATACATTTCTTGAGCCTGTTGAAATGACAGGGACCGGTGCACTATACGTGCATGTGGAAATCGATACAGATGATACGAATCTTATTGCAAAGCTTTACGATATGGATCCGAGCGGCAAACGTACATTAATGACGTCAGGTTATTTAAAAGCATCCCATCGTGAATTGGATGATAAGAAATCAACATATGGAGAGCCTTGGCATCCGCATAACCGTGCGGTGCCGGTAGTACCTGGTGAAATTAACGAGTATGCGATCCGGTTATATCCATTCTCGTTCTTAATAAAACCGGGACATCGCATAGAATTGGAGCTTTCATGCAACGAGCCGCTGGATGGGGAAAGTGCAAAATTATTGCCTCCAGACAGTTATCATTTGCCAAGCGGCCGTGCAACCATGCATAAAATCTATCGCGATAAAGAGCATCCATCTCGACTTGTGTTGCCAGTCATCCCAAAAGAGTTCGATGTTCTCAGTAATAGACACAAAGTGTTTGCGAAGGAAGCTGCAAAATAAATGAATGCTGAATCAGGCTGCCGTGCCTCTGCCTAAATGACAGTCGGCGTCGGCACCCCAAATTGATTATAGGGAGGAACAACATGAATTCAGTACGTGTTATTCCAATTGAATGTAAATTCGGGCCAACTTCTGCCTACGCCTATTATATCGATGCACCTGAACCGGCACTTATTGATGCGGGAGTTGCTTCCTCTGCCTCGCTGGAAATAGAAACAGTACTGGCTGGCCACGGTATTCGTATTGAAGATATACGCTGGATTCTTCTTACACACGGACATGTCGATCATTTGGGCGGCGCACGGGCAGTTTGGGAGAAAACAGGGGGAAGAGCGGCAGTTGTTATCCCGAAAAAGGAAGCCTATTTACTGCGTGACCGCAATGAACATATTGCAGATTATAAAGGGCTTCAAGGAAAATATATGGACCAGAAAACACAGGAAAAACACATAGTGGCTCTTATGAATGATATCGGTGGAGATCTAGAACCTGCGTTTGAGGTTTCGGATGGCCATCAAATCTCAATCGGAGGAGGTGTGTCAATCAAGGTTTTCGAAACACCAGGACATTCAATCGGATCGGTAACGTTTGTTCTCGAGGGCTTGGGATGGGCATTTGCAGCTGACGCGGTACAAATGTACGGTGGGGCGAGGAGCGGGATGCCGACAATCGAAAATCCTGCTTTATATCGCCAAAGCATTGAGAAAATTAGTAAGGAATTGCAGCCGGATCGATTATATTTAGGCCATCATTTCCGTGATGGATGCGGCAAGGTGTTCGGGCCGCAAATTGATGGTGACGAGGTTGCTGCTGTTCTTCAAGCTAGTCTTGACATGGACGCCAAATTAGTTGGAATAGCGAACCAATATTTGACAGACAGTGTAGAGTTCCTTGAAAATGATGAAGTGTATGGCCCGTTCAAATCGATTGCTGATGAACTTCATTATACAGGCGACCCACGTAATTTACCCTGTGCTTTCTTTGTGACGATGAATGGGTATCAAGAAGAGCTGAATGGTGCACACGACAAGTGGGAGGAGGAAAATCTGTATGATCCAAAAGAAATATGAAAATGCTGATCAAGCTGTGGCTGATATGAGAGATGGAGCAACGCTGCTTGTTGGAGGTTTTGGCGGAAGCGGACTTCCATCACATCTTGTTGCCGCCCTTACTAATCAGGGGGCGAAGGGCTTAACCGTTGTATCGAATAATATTGGTGCGGTGAGTGATGGAGTTGCGGCATTAATCAGCAACAACCAAGTGAGCAAGATTATTTGTTCTTTCCCTGTAGGTCCCCATGCCGACGAATTGATTAAGCGCATGGACGATGGACATATAGAGCTGGAGATTAACCCTCAAGGGACTTTGGCAGAACGCATACGCGCAGGCGGCGCAGGCATCCCTGCCTTTTATACACCGACTGCGGCTCACACGGAACTGGGGGAAGGAAAGGAAACGCGCGATTACAATGGTCGATTGCATCTTTTAGAGCATGCTATCACAGGTGACTATGCCTTCATTAAGGCGCATCGGGCAGATCGTTGGGGAAATCTCATTTACCGCAAGACACAACGGAATTTTAATCCAGTAATGGCCACAGCAGCAAAAATCACAATTGCCGAGGTGGACGAAATTGTAGAAATTGGAGGGATTGATCCGGAAAGTATTATAACACCTAGTATATACGTACATCGCTTAGTGGAAATAGATAGGCAACTAGAAGGGAAGGTGGCAGTGAATGGATAAAGGACAACAGAAGAGAGGATGGACAAAGCTTGAACTGGCTTCCCGGGTAGGTGAGGACTTGGAGGACGGCTGGTGCGTAAATCTTGGCATCGGATTGCCCACTCTTATAGCCGATGTAATTCCTGAAGGCAAGGAAATTATTCTCCATAGCGAGAATGGCCTTCTTGGGCTAGGGCCGAAACCTGAACCGGGCAAAGAGGATATGGATCTTGTGAACGCCGGCAAGGAACCTATCACAATAAAACCGGGTGGTTGTTTTTTCTCCCAGTCAGAATCATTTGCCATGATCAGGGGCGGGCATATTGATGCATCTGTACTAGGCGCATTCCAAGTCTCGTCGAATGGGGATCTCGCCAGTTGGAAGCTTCCTGATGCTCCACTTGGACGTGTCGGGGGAGCCATGGATTTGACCGTCGGCAGTAAGCGTGTCTTTCTCTGCATGCAGCATACCAGTAAGGGAGTTCCGAAGATCGTTGAGGAATGCACGTATCCGCTGACTGCGCCCCGCTGTGTGGATCGGATTTATACTGATCTTGCTGTGATTAACGTGACAGATGGCGGCCTTGTCGTCCAAGAACTTGCTCCGGGGGTTTCATTTGAATACCTGCAGGAATGTACAGCTGCTCCTCTTAAAAGCCAGACATACAATATGAAGACTGAAAATATCGGGGTGAGGCCATGATGAATCAAGCCAAAAAATACACCATTGACCGCAGTTCATCCGTTCCTATATATAAACAAATCAAGGAGATTTTGATTAAGGAGCTTCAGGCAGCAGACGCCGAAGCTGGGCGCCCGTTCAGCACTGAGCAAGAGCTTGTCCGGCGGTTCCACGTGAGCCGTGCGCCTGTCCGCCAGGCATTGAAAGAGCTTGCCAATGAAGGGTACGTTTACCGGGAGCGGGCGAAGGGCACTTTCCCTGTGCAGGAACTCCCTGTCCGTCCTCAAGGATTGGAGTTAGGCGGTTTGGTCGGGTTTCTCCGAGATCAAGGCCTCGACTGCACATCGAAAATATTGAGTGTGGACCGCGTGTCATCAACAGAAAAAATATGCGCGATCCTTGGACTTGATCCTAGTGATGAAACTTTGAGAACGTCCCGCTTAATTTCACTCAAAGGGAAGCCGCTTGTATGGACACAAACCTATTTGGTTGTCCCGGAGGATTTCCAGCCAAATGAAAGGGAACTTGAAGAGGCTGACAGTGTATTCGTTCTGCTTGAGAGTGAACAAGGCATTTTTATTTCCAGGGGAGACCACCAAATTTCTGCGTCAGGTGCAAAAAGTATGGAGGCAGAGATTTTGGGCATCAGAAGCGGGGACCCGGTCCTCATCATTGAAACTAAACTGCATACCCGGAATGACCGGCTTATAGGCTGGAGAAGGGCAGTCCATATTGCCGATGAGTATAAATTTTCCCTTACTGTGAATCGCTAAGGGAATAGGCCTTCAACGAGTTAGGAAATAAGAAGAGCTGGCAAACTCCTTCATTCAAGGATGAATTTAGGAGTTTGTCCAAGCCCAACTGGAAATGATGGACATAATTTCACTAAATATTTTCTTTATATTCAGTATTTTCTGTAAATTATTACACTGGAGGATGCAAAGTGGCCCAAATAAACATTACTGATGCTGTGAATGAAGGGAAGTTTAACCGTTTTCACTTAGGATTATTGGTTTGCTGCTGCCTCATTATTACATTTGATATGTTTGATCTTGTTATCTACAGTTCCATCATCCCGGTTCTAATGAAGGATTGGTCCATATCGACAGTTCAGGCAGGCATGATTGGCAGTTACGGATTTTTCGGAATGATGATTGGAGCCATTTTATTTGGCATTAACGCAGATAAATACGGACGGAAAATTGTCCTTATTTTAAGTGTAGCCATATTTAGCTTCTTTTCGTTTGTATGTGCATTTGCACCTGGACCGCTCCTATTTTCTGTTTTTCGTTTCATTGCCGGTGTGGGGATTGGCGGTGTTCTGCCGAATGTGATTGCCCTAATGACTGATTACGCACTGAAACACATGCATAATATGATGGTTTCGATTGTCATGTGCGCTTTTTCTGTAGGCGGCATTTTGGCGGCTTTTATTGGAATTTACTTTATACCCCACCATATGGGATGGCACAGTGTTTATTGGGTAGCGGCATTTCCTATTTTGCTCATTCCCTTCATGGTCAAGTATTTTCGCGATTCCCCCGCTATTCTATTGAAAAAGGGGAAATTTGATGAACTTTGTTTGGTTCTTTCGAAGGTGAACAACAAGATGTCCTTTACACCCGATATGGAATTTGTAGAAATACAAAGCGAAAAAGAGACCGGGTCTCCTGTTATGGCCCTGTTTAAGAACAACCGTACACTAGGCACGGTAATGATCTGGGTTGCCTTTTTCATGTGTTTGCTAATGATCAATGGAGTCAGCACTTGGCTCCCGAATCTGATGTTCAGTGCCGGCTATGAGCTAGGGTCTAGTTTAAGATTTTTAATTGTTTTCAATATCGGTGCCATTATTGGCACGCTGATCCTTGGAGGCCTTGCAGACAAATTGGGTGTTAAAAAAGTGCTTGTCCCGATGTTTGTTGTGTCGGCAATTTGTATGACACTTCTTGGATTTAAAAATAATATGTTGATTCTGTATGTTCTTGTTGCCATTACCGGTGCATGCACAATGGGGGCCCAAAACATCTCTTACGGATTTGTATCACAGTATTATCCACCATTAATGCGTTCGACTGCCATTGGTTTTGCTTCAGGAATCGGGAGGATAGGGGGAATTGTAGGGCCGGCCTTTGGCGGTGTCTTATTATCTCTTAATCTACCTATACAAATGAATTTTATTTCGTTTGCGATACCAGGCATTATAGCGGCTATTGCGTTTTCCTTAGTTCCTTTGAAACTTGCCTACTATAAAAAAATCTTAAAAGAAACAGCTTAGGAGGGAAATAGTTATGAAATCTAAATCTGAATTGAGAGTAGCCATTATTGGTGGAGGAATTGCAGGTTCTTCGGCTGCCATTGCATTGAAATCGAAAGGAATCCGTGCAGATGTGTATGAGCAAGCGCCTGCTTTTGGAGAGGTCGGTGCCGGCATCGGCCTGCGTCCGCCAACCGTTAATTGCTTCAAAAAATGGGGAGTGTATGAAGATATAGAAAAAGTAACCGCTAGAAGCGATTTTATGGAAATTATAGCTGGGGATGACCAGGTTTTCATTAAAGAAGCATGGCCGGTATTAACGGATGATCAATCAGAGGCATACGCCCGTTTGATTCACCGTGCAGATTTATTGGATACATTAGTAGCTCATGTCCCGGCAGATCAACTGCATTTAAACCATCGCTTAACAGAAATAATCGACCACGGCGCCTATGCTGAAGTGAAATTCACTAACGGCAAAACGATTGAAGCTGATCTTGTCATTGCCGCCGATGGCATTCGTTCACCAATCCGTACACAGGTTTTGGGACAAAATGAGCCGGTATACTCCGGATACCTCGCACACCGTGCATTAATTTCTAATGAAGCGGCACTTGGCATGTCTTCTGAAGAAAATGTCTTACGTATTTATGTGGATGGTGATAATTCCGTCTACTTATTGCCATTGGAAGGCCGCCGGCAAGTTTCTGTAGATATTACTGTTCCAGGTGCGTTTGCTTGGCGTCCGACAGTAACTAAGGATGAAATTATGGAAAGTGTAAAAGGTTTTGGGCCTACAATCCAAAAAATTATTGAAAATATTAAGTTAGAGGATATTGTAACGCGTCCTTTATGTGATCTGGAACCAATGGATAAATGGAGCACTAAATGTGTGACATTGATCGGCGATTCAGCTCACGCCATGCTTCATAATCAAGGGCAAGGTGCTAACATGGCCATCCAGGATGGTGAAGTGCTCGCTCAAGCAATCGTTGAAAAAGAAACAGTTGCTGACGCCCTGCAAAAGTATGAAGAACAGCGTAAACCAATCACAAAGCTTTACCAGGATTTGTCCCGCTTGTTTCCGACGGATAAAGCTGAAACCGCTTTCCCGGAAAAGGCGCACTTCTAAAACAACAAAAACCTTTTTAATCGGTGAATCATTGAGAGTTTTGCAGATAATTCCAGTATAGGTAAGTCATCTTTCGATAGTATGGCAAATTGATTAAGAAAGGAAAATGCTATGAATAGCAGGAAATGGATGATGATATTATTTACGATGGCATTGCCGATTGCTTTATTGTTGGGATGTGGAAATGGTTCAGCGCCAGAAGGGAAAAAGGATGTAGAAGCCAGCAGTAAGCAGAAGACTCCTGTGCAAGACACCCCTTCAGGTTTTATAGTCACCACGATTGGTACGGGATCGCCGCCAACGGAAAAAACAAGGACTTGGGCTGCGACGCTTGTCCAGTATAAGGATAAAAAATTCTTAGTAGATTGCGGCGGAGGTTGTGTACATGGATTGGAAGAGGCGGGCATTAAGCCATACGACATCCATAATATCTTATTTACACATCATCATTCAGACCATGACTCCGATTTTTTGACCATGCTTTTTGCAGGATGGGCTACACACAAGCCGAGAACTGAATTACATGTTATGGGCACGCCTGGCACACAGAAATTCTATGATACAGCAACGGAATTCTATAAGGAAGATATTCAGTACCGAATTAATACGGGGTATGCAACACGAGATGGAATACTGGACCAGGTGAGCGTTTCAGAACTAAAAGGCGGAGAAACATTCGAGCTGGATGGTGTAAAGATTTCGACCGTAAAGGTACCCCATTCTATAAAAGCGGTCGCTTATAAATTTGAGGCTGATGGCAGATCAGTGGTTATTACCGGAGATACTGAATATAGTGAAGGGCTGATCAATTTCTCGAAGAATGCCAATTTAGTAGTGATAGATGGGATGCTTACGCCAGTCAAAGAAGGCGATCCATACCATGATGTATTTGAACGCATCAAACCTCAGTTAGAGAGCGCCCATATAAGTTTGGATGAAATAGGGAAAACCGCGGCAGCGGGGAATTATCAGCAGCTGCTCCTAACCCATTTGTTTAATGGTGAGATGGATCTTAAACGTACAAAAAAAGTAGTAAGTGAACATGGTTTTAAAGGGAAGGTAATGATTGCGGAGTCCTTGAAATCGTATGAGGTCCGATAATATTGAGCAATCTCTATTCAATCAGCGGAGATAGACCATCAGCCTATTTTTGCAAATATGTAAATCTCTTTTCCAAGGTTGGAAAAAGAAACGATTCATTAAAACAAATCCGATCGAGAAGGATCGGGATGAGAGAAATAAGGAGGCAGACAGATATGCCAGTACATCCTGAGATAAAAAAGATTTTGGATTCCATTCCGCCAGCTGAACCTAAACAGAAGATCATACCGGAGGAACATAGAAAAATGTTCAATATCCCTGTTTTACCCATCGAAAAACGTGTGCAGGTTCATAGTGTAGAAGAAAAAATCATTCCAACTCCTGAAGCCGATATACCGGTAAGAATCTATTCACCTGAAGATGCGGAATCATACCCGCTCCTTATGTATTTTCACGGTGGCGCATTCTTCTCTGGAGATTTAGAAAGCCACGATGAAATTGTCCGTCCGATATGTATGGAATCTGGCCATAAAGTCATTTCTGTAGGCTATCGCCTTGCTCCTGAGCATCCTTTTCCTGCAGCATTGGACGATTGCTACAATGCTGTAAAATGGGCAACAGAACATAAGGATGAATTGCAGTGGGACGGAAAGAACCTTGCGATCGCAGGCGATAGTTCAGGAGGAAACATAGTTGCCGCCGTATCGCTGATGTCCCGAAGTAAACAGGAATTTTCTATTTCCAAGCAAGTGCTGTACTATCCATCACTGGATCTTAATTTCAGTGAATTTCGTTACCCTTCATTAGTGGAAAATGGAAAAGGCTATTTTGTGGAAAGCGACCAATTAGCTGAACATAATTCCTTCTATTTAATTGCTGGTGCAGATACGGAAAATCCGCTTGTCTCACCTATTAGAGAAGAGCATTTAGAGAATCTTCCTCCAGCGCTCATCATTACCGCAGAATATGATCCGCTTCGGGATGAAGGGGAACTTTTTGCAGACAAATTGAAGAGATGCGGCGTACAAGTTGAAACAAAAAGATATGAGGGCGCCACCCATGGCTTCTTAGGTAAATTCACTCATCTTGAGGAATATAAGGATGTTTACAAGCGTACAGGTCAGTTTTTAAGGGCGGGGAATTGAATTGAAAGTGGACAGAGAAAAACAACATAATCCAATTAGGTGAGGGGAAAATTGCTAATAAAGGAGAGGTGTTCCGTTCCAGTATTATCTGTACAGCTTAATGGACGAAGCATCTCTCTTTTAAAAAGGTTCCCTTCCGTCTTATTATTTTTCTTCCAACGCAATAAAGGATGCAAAGCCCGTCTATTTCATAGCATCCATTGCAGAATGATGGGCCAAGCCAGCTAAGGGCAGAATCTCATTAACGCAATACCTCTCATTATTTCCTAAACTTGAATGTTTAATGGATTTCATATTCACCCTTTCTTTATAAAAAGGCGGAACAGTCTCATCAAGCCTTGAAATCCAGATGATTGCTATTTCTATCAATCAACTCGGTATCACAGTATTTTATAGATTGTTTTTACTCATTTTAATAATATGTGATTTTAAGGAAGGGTGTTTTTATTATGGAAAAGCGGACATTTTGGCATTATGAAAACAAATTAACTGCTATCTTTTTTTTCTCGATTGGATTTGTATTCTTTGATCGGCTGGCAATCAATTATCTTTTCCCCTTCATGCAGGAAGACTTTAGTTTGAATAACACACAAATTGGTTTGGCCAGTGCAGCTTTGGCATTAACAGGGTCTTTTGCAGGCCCGCTAGGAGGTTACATGTCGGATAAAGCGAAAAGCAAAAAGGCGGTATTGGCCATATTCGTTCTGCTTTTCTCCATTGTTTCTTTGTTGCATGGTTTGATTGCTTCCTTCGCTATGCTGTTTGTCCTTCGTTTGGTAATGGGGGTGGTGGAAGGACCGATTATTCCAATTACACAGTCGATCATTGCTATAGAATCCTCTGAATCCCGGCGCGGCTTTAATACAGGATTCACCATGAATACGGGGAATGCGGTATTTGGCAGCCTATTAGCTCCGCTTGTCATTGTTGCCTTAGCCAATCAATTTAATTGGCATACAGCTTTCTATCTAACTATTATCCCAGGAATCATCTTATCATTGGTCATACTGAAAAACGTAAGAAATCCGCAAAAACTAGAACAATCTGATGCCAATCGAGAAAAGGCGAGTGAGAAGGTACGTTTTAAAGAAGTGGTCAAACAACGCAATATTTGGCTGTCGATTATTATTTTCAGCTGCTTCATGACATACTTGATGGCGTTCAATATTTACGCGCCACTATTCCTTGTAAATGTAAAAGCGTTTTCAGCAAGTACAATGAGTGTTATTATGGCAGCATTCGGAGCAGGTTTTGCAATCTTTGGCATAGTAGTGCCGGCTATTTCAGATCGAATTGGCAGGAAGCCGGCAGCTCTTATTTTTGGATTCTTTTCAATATTGACGCCTCTTTCTATATTCTTTGTTGACTCTGTAACATTGCTAATGGTTTTGGTCTTCTTATTTTCTGCAGGTACAGGAATAGGTGCAATGGTCATGTCTGCAATCCCTGTTGAATCGGTTCCATTCAAATTTGCTGGGGTTGCTGTCGGCCTAGTCATCGGCGTCGGTGAGTTATTTGGAGGTTTCCTAAATCCGATTATTAGCGGGATGGCTGCTGATGCTTGGGGCCTTGCAGCTCCGCTTTTTATTAGTGCTGGTGCAGCGTTCATCGCTTATCTATGTTCATTCTTTATGATTGAATCATTGCCGTCTAAGGTTCGAGCGGTTCAAGAAGAAGAAGTTAGCCCTATTGTTTCAGGGTTGTAAGGATTTGAAGAGTTCCACCTTCTTGGAAAAGAGGCGGGACTTTTGTTGTGCAAGGGAATGTCTGAGTATTTGCCTAAGGTTTACATGATCCTATCTCGTAGTATTAAAAATTCCTTATCTGTAAGTTGCGTGAGAGACAAATAGGCTAAAAGATTATATCCTTAAAATAGACGATAATGGATGGGATAGGCCGATATTATTTATATCTCCGGATTTAAAAGAGAACGGCGAGAATACAGAGATGGGAGAATGGAAGATATGTGGCGTAAGATGATTGCTTTATTCTGCATACTGCTCGGGCTTCTTTTAATAGCAACACCTTTCCTAAAAGATCAAATGGTTGCTCATTTACAAAAGAAAAATCAAGCAACAGAACTGACGGGAAAAGAAGTAGCCGAAAATAGGGCGCTGCGGGCTCGTTATGATTATGATACCATCCAGCCTCCATCGGTAATGAATGTAATGAAAGCTAGCCTGAAGGATTATAAACAATCTATTGTCGGACAAATAAGCATTAAGCAAGTAGGCCTCGAATTACCTATACTAAAAGGGATGACATCGGACAATTTATTGGCAGGAGCAGGCACTATGAGAGCTGATCAACAAATGGGAGTTGGAAATTATCCCTTGGCTGGCCATCATATGAAGCGTACCCATTTATTATTCGGTCCCTTACTTGAAGTTAAAAAAGGTGCGCGTATCGAGTTGACAGATTTCCAGTCAACATATGTATACAAAGTGACAGACAAACAGATTGTTTCTGAGAAAGAAATGGATGTAATCGGACCGTCGGAAGGTAGTAAGGTTACATTAGTCACATGTGACGTGCCTACAGAAACAAATAAGAGACTTATTGTTCAAGGAGAGCTAGTTTCGAAGAAACCATACAGGAAATGAGCGGTTGATTAATAAAATAGTGAAACCAATAACCCATTCAATCATTGAATGGGTTATTGGTTTAGGAAACGGTTAAATGAGCGGGCTTGAAATGACCATAAGGTCTTTCTGAGTGAGAGTTAGGCCCGGCAGTGTAAATGTTGCGGCATTTACGGCGAAGTGATTAATAATCAAGTTGGGATCGCCAGGATGTTGGACGCGCAGCTCATAGTGAAAGGCAGGTGTCGCAACAGTTCGGAATGTGGTTCTATTCGGGGCAACAATTACAGTTTCGTCAGCGGCTACTACGGGGGTTCCGCTATTCCAGTTTAGAATTTGATATCTGAACGTGGCGGGAAAAAAGCCTAGATTCAATATTTCCAAATGGGCAGCTGTTTGCCCGGCAACGGTATTCAATACACCAGACGACAAATTTTTATACGTATTGCAATTGGACATATCGTTCACTCCTTTCTTAAGGGAATAATAGAAGTCAGTTGCTGAGAGTGGATTTGAAAATTTGTCATTATAGTACAATTATATGCTTGGCCACTAATATCGGACAGGGGTTGTGACTAGAGTTTCTAGCACATTTTAATAGAGATCTAATCAAAGGGGGACGCTTAGAACGAATAGCCGATATTCAAGGGGAGAATAGTCTATCCTGTCAAATGATAAAAAAACCGTAACAAATATAGGGTAATTTTATATAGAACACGGATAAATATTATAGTAGTAT
Organism: Bacillus kalamii; assembly: GCF_047238185.1. Lineage (NCBI taxonomy): Bacteria > Bacillati > Bacillota > Bacilli > Caryophanales > Bacillaceae > Bacillus > Bacillus kalamii. The sequence goes on from NZ_JBDFMI010000001.1 coordinate 78,842, forward strand.
ATAAATGGATGTATAATTTCTTATTTTTGGAAATAATACATTTTTTAACGTGTAAATATTGTTTTTGTAGGCGGATTTTTACGTTGAAATAGTGTATTGGTTTTATACCAAGGAAAGGTTGTTATTCAATAAAAGATTTTAAAATATAATTTTATGTGATTTAATTCACGTAAAGTTCCCATTAATAAAACCAATATGGAGTAGATGTCATGAACCATTCTAAAATATCTAATAAATCATTGCTTTCATATATGAATATATATTCTGATATCCAGGGAGCTACTTTGGAGCATATTGAGCAATTCGGCCTTCCTTTAGCGGATCGCCAAAAGGAAAAGGAAGAATACGAAGCGGTCACCCGTCAGCTAGAAGAAAAGGGAGCCTTAGTCCGAAACAACCGGAAAAGCGTCGTATCGAATGGAAAAATCTCAAGCGCATGTGAAGCATGTAAAACAGGGACGGGCAGCTATACATCGTTCGTTTCTTTGAAATGCCATCGGGATTGTTATTTCTGCTTCAATAAAAATCAAGATGATTATCATTTCTATTTGAATAACCAAAGGAATACGACAGGAGAATTATCAGATTTAATTAAACAGGGTGTTACGTTTACGCATCTTGCTCTCACGGGCGGAGAGCCATTGCTTCATCCGAAGGAAACGATCGATTTTTTCAAATTGGCCCGGGAACTGACTCCGGAAAGCCATACACGACTATATACGACGGGAGATTTATTGAATCCTGCCCTTCTTCAGGAGCTGAAGGAGGCAGGATTGGATGAAATCCGTTTCAGCATCAAGCTTGAAGATTCACAAAGGAAGCAGAACCATATCCTTAAGCAAATAGAGTTGGCTAATCAATATATCCCGGATGTCATGGTAGAAATGCCCGTTATTCCAGGGACAGGGGAGAGGATGAAAGAGCTGCTGCTGGAACTGGACCGTTTAGGAATCTTCGGGATAAATCTTTTGGAGTTTTGCTTTCCGTTCCAGAATGCTTCTGACTTCAGGAAGAATGGATTTGAGTTAAAAAATCCTCCTTATGATGTGTATTACAACTTTTGGTATGCAGGCGGGCTGGCTGTTGCCGAAAGTGAGAATCTTTGCCTGGAGCTGGTTGAATTCGCCATGAAAGAACATATGGATCTCGGTGTCCATTATTGTTCACTGGAAAATAAGTTTACGGGGCAAATCTATCAGCAGAATTTTGATCAGGCACTGGATGGAACTTACCATTTCTCCACTGACGATTATTATTTTAAAACAGCCAAGGTTTTCGGTTCTGATAAGAATAAGGTGAAGAGAATTCTGAAACAGCAAAATCATCCTTTTATTGTGAATAGAGACTATGATTTTCTACAGTTTCCAGTCAAAGCGATTGAAGCATTAAACGAGATCGAAGCTGACATTCTCATTTCCTCCAATGTAGTGGAAATGGATCAGCAGGAAAAAAATATTAGGGAAGTGCATGTAGAGGTTACCACTCCCCAAACATATAGAGTGTAAGGAAGGATGATTAGAATGGAAGCAACCCAACAAAAAATGACACTGGAAGATGTGAGCCATATCTTCCATGCGAGGGAGTTCGCTTACGATGTGCTCCGAAGATTCTTTATCGAGGAGCCATCTAGAGAATACCTGAAACCATTTATCTATCAAAATATGATTGATCTCTTTCCGTTTCAGGAAGAGTCCGAAAGCATTAAGGAAGGGATTCAAGAAATCAAACATTACTGCTCAGCCGCTGATCCGGTAAACAGCAATGAAGATTACGATAGTCTGCACTGGGATTATACCAAGATGTTTATCGGCCCATTCGATATTGAGGTTCTTCCATATGAGTCCACGTATGTTACAAAGGATAAACTCATATTCCAGGGTACGACATTGGCTGTACGCTACATATACGGCAAGTTTGCTTACCAATCCGCTGACCATATGGAAGCGGATGACCATATTGGACTCGAGCTGGATTTCATGTTCCACCTGAATCAGTTGTGCATAGAGTCATGCAATCCAGCCAATCCGAATGCCTTAGCTGAAGTCCAATACTTGCTGCATGAGCAGCATACTTTCTTAGATAAGCATATTTCCAGATTTGTGGATGAATTGTCAGACGGAATCATTGCTCATGCAGATACAGCGTTTTATAAAGGATTGGCAAAAATCCTTCAAGGCTTCATTACAATCGATTTGAAGGTTCTAAATGAACTTTTAAATATACAGCTAGAAAAAAACTAATCGTGTAGGAGGGTTAAGATGATTGATCTAGTAAAGAAAATCAAAGATTTTAAGATAACTAGAAGATCGTTCATCGGATGGACATCCGCTTTGGCTGCTACAGCTGCCATACCAGTATCAAGAGGCCTTGTAGCGAAAGCTGAAGAAAAAATCGGCACTGAAGCTGCCGGTGGAGAAGGCGTATGGAAAACGGCGGCTTGTTGGCATAATTGCGGAAGCAGATGCCTAAACAAAGCTTTGGTTAAAGATGGTGTCGTCATTCGCCAAAAAACCGATGATACACATAAGGATTCACCGGATTTTCCTCAACAACGAGGCTGCTTGCGCGGTCGTTCACAGCGCCACCAAGTGTTTAACGCAGACCGTTTGAAATATCCGATGAAACGAAAGAACTGGGCTCCAGGCGGAGGCAAAAAAGAATTGCGCGGTAAGGACCAATGGGTGCGCATTTCATGGAATGAAGCGATAAATCATATAGCTTCCGAAACCAAACGGATTTCCAAGAAATACGGAAACGAATCTATTTGGGTTACAGGAGACGGTGACATCAGTAAAGTCATGTCGACTGTCGGAGGCCATACGTCCAGCACTGGAACTATTTCATGGGGGGCTTGGCTATATACGTATGAAATGCTTGGTGTTGGTGAGGGGCTTTATGTTAACGGCATCAACGATCGCCTTGATCTGCGCAACTCGCAACTGATTGTTCTGTGGGGAGCCAACCCTGCTTGGAGTACGATGGGAAGCGCAACTTATAACTATCTGCAAGCAAAAAAAGCAGGTGCACGCTTTATTACAATCGACCCATTGTACACAGATTCAAGCAATATCTTCGGTGCTGATTGGGTACCTGTCCGTCCTGGGACAGACCATGCCCTTGCACTTGGCATTATGTATACATTATTGGATGAAGACGATCCGAAAACGAATCCGTTGGTGAAATGGGATTTCTTGAATAAATACACAATCGGGTTTGATAAAGACCATATGCCTAAAGGAGCAGATCCGAAAGAGAACTTTAAGGATTACCTATTGGGCACATATGATAAACAACCGAAAACACCAGAATGGGCTTCGGAAATCTGTGGCGTAAAACCTACAAAAATCCGTGAGCTAGCACGTGAAATCGGCGGTACGGACCGAGTAGCTCTATTGACTGGCTGGGCACCGGCACGTACGAATAACGGCGAAGGCTGGGTACAGGCATTCTCAACTCTTGGCATGATGACTGGCCATATGGGAAGCTCGGGCAATATGACGGGTGTAAGCTGCTGGGAATATGCCGGCAATATGGGTCCGATGCTCGTGAATAGCGGAGGAGATAATTTGCCATCCGTTGAAAATCCAATCGATAACATGATCAATGAAAATCAGATTTTCGATGCAGTTTTAACGGGCAAATACTTGCAGAAGGGCGAGGGTGAACGAAAAGTAAATATTCAATTCATCTATCATAATTACAATGCCACACTGCAAACAAGAAGCAATATCATGAGGGGCATAAAGGCCCATCGTCAAGTGGAATTCGTCGTTTCCCATGCGTATGCTTTAACAACTAATGCTAAATATTCCGATATCGTTCTCCCGGTTACAACTGAATGGGAAAATGTCGGCAATGTAAAAGGCGGTAACCGTGAAATTTTAATTACTTGGACTAATATCATCGATCCTTTATACGAAGCAAAGAGTGACCAGGAAATCGCCAAATTATTGTTAAAAGCATTGGGCAAAGATCCGAAAGAAGTCTATCCATTCGACGAGAAGCAGCAATTCTTTAATAAATTGGCAGGCAGCACCGTTGTGGCAGCCAATGGCGTCGACTATGAACCATTGCTGACCATCACGGCAGCGGATATTAAAGAATGGGGAGTGCAAGGAAAGCCTCAGCAAGGGCGTGTGCCGCTGAAAGAATATTTGGATAAAGGCATTTATCAAGTGCCGCGTAAACCGGGCGATAATTTCGGTTTCATCGCATACAAGGATTTCATTGATGATCCTGCGAAAAATCCAGTATCCAGCGAGAGCGGTAAATTTGAAATCTATTGTAAGGCGATGCACGAAGCATCCAAAACAGCTTTCACAGAGATCGCTCCGATCGCTAAATACGAACCAAGAGCAGAAGGATATGAGTCCACTTTCGAAGATTTCGAAACGAAGAAAAAAGGCAAGTATCCTTACCAAGTGTTCAATCCTCATTATTTGAGACGTTCGCACAGTACATTCGATAACGTGCCGCAGCTTCGTGAGGCTTGGCCGAATCCGGTGTATGTCAGTGCCCAGGATGCAAAGGATCTAGGCATTAAAGATGGCGAGACAGTACTGTTATCCAATGAGCACGGAAAAACATTGCGTCCGGCAAAAGTAGTGGAAACAATCATGCCTGGTACGCTCGGTCTGCCGCATGGCGCATGGGTTGACCTGGACGAAAATGATGAAATCGACCGCGCAGGTGCAGATAATATGCTGGTAGGGTATGTGCCGACAGGATTGGGAACATCCGGCTATAATACGGCCAGATGTAACCTGGAAAAATGGGACGGCGAACAGCTGGAAGAAGACTATAAATGGAAGCAACGTATCATCGATTATAAATAAAATGAAAAGGAAGGAGGCCGCAAGAAATGGCGCAAATGGGTTTCTATATAAATGTTGCAGAATGTATAGGCTGCAAGACATGTGTTGTTGCTTGTAAGGATACGAATAACTTGGAGGTAGGCAGAAACTTCAGACGTGTATATGATTTTACAGAAGGAACATATCCGAATGTATCAATGAGACATATATCGATTTCATGCAATCATTGTGATGAACCTGCATGTGTGAAAGGATGCCCGACCAATGCTATGCATAAGCGCAAAGAGGACGGTGTAGTAGTTGTCGATCACGATAAGTGCATCGGCTGTAAATATTGTGAGTGGAATTGCCCTTACGGTGCTCCACAATACAGTGAAGAGCTTGGCATGATGACAAAATGTGATACTTGTCTGGATTTGCGAGAAAAAGGGGAGGAGCCGCATTGTGTGACTTCTTGTCCGATGCGTGCCATTGAATTTGGCGAAATCAGCAAATTGCGTGAGAAATATGGAAAAAATGCGGATATTAAAGGGATTCCAAGTTCGTCAATCACAAAACCGAATTTAGTGATTACACCACTTAACCAATCAAATTAAAGGAGGGGTTCTTCATGAATGAGTGGGCTTTGTTGGTATTAACTGTAGCCGTTCCAGCTGCTGTAGGGGGAATGCTATTTCTATGGTTCGCACAGCTTCTTTTAAAGAAAAAGGGCGAAGAGCTGTTCAGTATGATGAAATGGCCATTGATCATCCTGGCAGTCATTTCTGTCATTGGGTTATTCGCATCATTCTTCCATTTGGGCAAACCAATCCATGCGCTGAACGCAGTAAGAGGATTTGGACGCTCGTGGATGAGCAATGAAATTGTCGTTACAGGATTATTCATTGCAATGGCGTGTATAACTGCCGGTTTGGCATTGGTACAAAAGAAGATCAATCCAACCTTAATGCTGATCACTGGAATCGTTGGATTGGCCGATATTTTCTGTATGGCAGAGCTTTATAGAGTAACGAGAGTAAATGGCTGGGATACATTGAATACATTTTTGGTATTCTATGGAACAGCGTTTACGCTTGGGCCTGTTCTGGGTGCCAGCTTGTTGATCAAGACAATGGAAGGCGGCGCTTTGAGAAAAATCATGAAATGGGCGTTTGCCATTGGAATTTTTGGCGTAGCCATCCAATTGATCGGTACAGCAATGTTTAATGGGTATATAGCTGACACCCAATTGATCAATACGATTTCAGCTTCGGAAAAATTAGAGGGATATACTAGTTTCATCGGAATACGCTGGGTCATTGAAGCAATTGGACTAGCTGTGATCGGATACCTTGCTCTTTCATCAGGCAAAAAGAAAGCAAATTATACATTAATTTATGCTTCTTTAGCCGTTTTCTTAGTTGCAGAAGGAATGAGCAGATACGTATTCTACGTACTTGGCGCCTAAGAAGGTAAATGTTTCCGGCAGTTCCCTTTGAAGAGGGGCTGCCGGATGAAAATGAAATAATGTTCTATGGCAGGTGAGGAGGCGGTTTGAATGGGGATTGTAGGTTTATGGGCAGAGAGTTTGGATTATCAATATGAAATTGATGAAACAACCTGTGTAAGGCATAAGAGCCCTTTTTCAACGTGTAACCGTTGTACGGAGGTTTGCCTTGAACAGGCTATTGAGTGGGACAGGGGTAAGCCGTCAATTAACAGGGAACTTTGCACAGAATGCGGTAAATGCCTTGCTAATTGCTCCGTGCAGGCCATCGCCGGCATCTATCCAAAAAGGAAAGTCTGGAATGGGGAATTAATCGTAGAGCCGCAATCCATTCCTTCTGCAAAGGAAATGCTTATATACTATGCTAAGGGTATCCATTCAGCGGCAACTGAACAAGAGGCGGCCGAGAAGGAATTGGTCGATTCCCTTGAAGAAGCCAATTCTGTATTACTTGCACTTGGTAAAGAGCCCATTCAATTGAAAATGGGAGCCACACTGCCGGATGAACAGGAGAAAACCTATTCAAGGCGCGACTTGTTTTCCCTTTGGAAAACAGAGAGCCAGTCTATCATGAAAGAAGTCACGCCTGCTAAGTGGAGATTCAATCAAATGGATTTTGAGCTGGCGAAACATTATAAAGAAACTCAATTCTATCATGTTGAAATCGATCCTTTAAAGTGTTCATTGTGCAAGATATGCGAATCATTATGTGTGAAAGAGTGCTTCAGGTTGAGTGAAAATCAATTTACAATCTCTCCACATTCTTGTGCCGACTGTCGATTGTGCATGGATACATGCCCGGAGGGAGCGATCCACATTCAAAAAAAAATTTCGAATGTACAGCCGCAACAGTATCATGTTTTTGATCGGACATGCACTTCCTGTAAAAAGGAATTCAAAACATTGAGAGAGGATGACAGGCAATGTTTTGTATGCCAAAAACGGAAGGCTGGTTACTTATCAAGTTAAACAGAAAAGCCTATATCCCAGGTATGGATATAGGCTTTCATAAAAACTAAACGACGTAGAAAGGATGTTATTACATGTTTTCAAATATTGGCGTTCCAGGACTTATATTGATTCTAGTGCTTGCCTTAATCATCTTTGGACCGAAAAAATTGCCAGAGGTAGGAAGAGCTTTTGGACAAACATTGCGTGAGTTCAAAAAATCGACCCGGGAATTAACGAGCGATGTGATGGAAGAGGCAGATGTGAAGAAAGAAACCGTTCTTCAAGCAAAAGAAGAAAATGAGGAGCCCGGCGTAAAGCAAAAAGCAGAATAGGATGGAAAGGTACAGGGGGTTCCTAACTTCCTGTCTTTTTTATGAGATACGTTAAAAATGGTGATATTCACAGTTGAAAAAGAGGGTATTTTTCATTATACAGCTTCAAGTGCCACCCCCTCGAGGGCTTAAGCTCAATCTCTGCCAAAGGGTAAGGGCAGCCTTTGATAGGAGCCCTTCTTAAGCTTGTCGGGGACAACCGGCGCTTTCCGCTTTTGTTTTTAGCATGCGATTATAGTAAGCGGCGTATAGTAAATGTCGAAATTTGTATGACTTAAGTCCTTTAATATCGATCTAAAGTCCCTGTTAAAATTGACTGAATATTTGTAAAATTATACCAACAACTTGAAATGTCATGCTGGACAAAACCTGTAAGGAGGGAATAGTAATGAAGAAAAATATGCATTTATTTCCACATCAGGTAGATGAAGTAGTCGCGGCTGTATCAGAGGTACCTAAAGGAATAGAGTTGATTCAGGCGCCGGAGCTTTGGGGCCGGAATAGAGGCAAAGGCATTGTAGTCGCGATTCTGGATACAGGATGCGATATCGAACATCCAGATCTTAAAGGGCGGATTATCGGCGGAAGGAATTTTACTGATGACGATTCCGGAAATAGTGGTATGTATCAAGATTACAATGGGCATGGAACGCATGTAGCTGGAACAATCGCAGCAGAGGAAAACGGAAAAGGAGTAGTGGGAGTAGCTCCTGAAGCAAGTCTTCTAATTGTAAAAGTGCTGGATAAGGAAGGATCGGGCACTTATGAGTCAATTATTCAAGGCATTGAATATGCAGTGGAACAAAAAGCTGACATCATTTCTATGAGCCTTGGTGGACCAGTCGATATGCCAGAACTGCATGAAGCGATCAAAAGAGCGGTACAACAAGGCATTTTGGTTGTTTGTGCAGCGGGGAATGACGGAGATGGGGATGATAGAACCGATGAATTGGATTATCCCGGATGCTACAATGAAGTTATTTCTGTAGGCGCGGTCGATTTGGACAGACATTCCTCACGCTTTAGCAATTCCAATAATGAAGTGGATTTAGTGGCTCCTGGAGAACAGATTCTTTCAACGTTTAAAAATGGGAAATATGCCACTCTAAGCGGAACGTCAATGGCGACTCCACATGTATCGGGGGCGATGGCCTTATTGAAGAACTTGTCTAATGAAAGCTTTGGGCGCCATTTAACTGAAGCGGAATTATATGCACAATTAATTAAACGAACCATTCCCCTAGGCTATTCACAAAGAAGTGAAGGGAATGGTTTATTATATTTGGCGGTCGATCGATATTTAGAAAAGCTTTCAGAAGAAAAAGTGGCTTCCTTGTATATAAAAACTGAATAAGACAAGTTTGGTTTTGGCAATCCTTTCCCTAAGGGGGCTAAGGATACAATTTAAGCGTGGCTTGGGTGGTATGCTCCTGTTTTTCTATTACGGAAAAAGGAGGTGACATATCCATGCAATTCCTCCAATCGATTGTGGAGAGTTCTATTATGGTTTTTTTTACGACACTAGCCTCAGCCGCTGCCTATCATGTAGCAAGCATGAGGAAAAAGGGTAAAAGAAAAACCACCCAACGCCGCAGCAAACGGAAAGGTGGTTCTTGATTGGAAAAGTATAGGCCCCTAAGAAGAAGCAATGGGAATAGTCAAGGAGTTGCCGCTCCTTGGCTATTTCTGTTTCTTCTTCCATCCTAGTACGCCTTTCTCTATTTATCAAGTTTTTCCATTGTCTAATTTTAATAAAATGATTTTTGGGGTTTTTATGAAAGAAATTTACTTTCCGAAGTGCGTTCATAGTGCATCTTATCAATCATTTAGAAAACAGCTAAACAAAAAAGTGAAAATTTATTTTGTTTTTTATTTACAATGTTGTGAGAATATACTATATTTTAATTCTGTTCATTATTTTACTATTCCAAGGGGGAATTGAGGATTGAAAAAGACGTTGTCGGTTTTATTATCATCCGTGTTATTGGCTGGGGCGATTGGAACTGTTGCATTGGATAAAGCAGATGCAAAAACGAAGAGTAAGACAACACAAAAACCGAAAGAAGAAAGAGTGATTCCGTATCCAAAGGGCTACAATTTGACGGAAGGCGCTGCAGGCTATGCATTGCAAGGTAATCATAAGAATTCTCCGTACTTCTCGACTGTGGATTATTATAAAGCCAAGTCTTCGAAGAGCAGAGTTATGCTGGAGAAATTCAAGACATACCAGCAAACAAAAGAATATTCCTGTGGACCGGCATCTGCATTGATGGTGCTGAATCATTATAATGTGAAGAAATATGATGAGTTGCAAATCGCTAAAATGATGAAAACTCATGTTGATATAGATGGAGATAATACAGTTGAAAAAGGTGTTGCCAATGAGCGCGGTGAATGGGGTACAAGCACTGACCGAATGGTATCCTTCTTCAAGCAAATCGGCTGGAATGTAAAATCCAGCTTGGACAGCAAAAAAGAAGACGGCACAACATTTGCTTCACCAGTTGAATTCAAAAAATTTGTCCAAAGCAATCTGAAGCAAAAAACACCTGTCATGGTTGAATGGTCCGATTGGGGGGCGCATTGGCAAGTGGTAATTGGATATGATGATATGGGTACACCGGCATTTACCGGTGATGATGTCCTGATTTTGGCTGATCCATATGATACGTCTGACCACAATCAAGATGGCTATTACACATTCAATGCTGAAAGATTTTTCTATATGTGGCACGATGACCGTGTATTGCCTGAATCGCAGAGCGACCAGCAATGGATAGTTGCGAAGCCGGGAAAATAATAAACAACAAAAGCGTCTCCACTTCAACGGGAGGCGCTTTTGCTATTATGGATTGAAAAATGGATCAACTTTAAATAGCAGCTTTTTTTGAGCTATTGGATGCATGTTGTTTTTTCATAAAATACCCAAGCAGCCAGGAATAGAGAAAGGTAAATATAATGCCGACGACAATCGACTTCCACCCGAATACGATGAATCCGACTGCCAGGACAATGATATTGATCAACCGGATGGTCGCAGCGATATTAACGCCCGGATTCTTTTTATGCAGTATTAGGGCAATAATGTCCATTCCCACTGTGGAAGCATTGCGGGATATACAGCAATAATAGCCGAATGCAATAAACACGCTAGATAAGGCCATGTCAAGAAAGAGATTGGTCGTCAAATCAGCCTTTATATGAAAAAACAGCGAAAAAAAGAATAAGTAGAAGCAGCTTCCGATAATTGATTTTACAAAGTTCTCCTTGCCTAAAAAGAAGAGGCTGACCAATAAGAGCAATATCATAATACTATTGTTTAAGAAAACTATGGAGAATGTCGATAAATGGTGAAAAATGAGCGACAGGCTTGTCACTCCGCCATTAATGATTTCATGAGGGACCATCCATTTAGCATAAGCAAAGCTCATGGCAATGTTGCCGATGATGATGTAGGTCAGATCAGTAACCCAAATCTGTTTTTGAGAGAAAAAAGGATTTAAAGACATGTACTTCACGCTCCTTCATCATTCAGCATATCAGGAATGGCGGAGTTATGAAAAAATAAGAATGGAATTATGCACAATTGCCCTTTTGTGCCTACGTATCAAGGCCAGCTATGGTGTCTTTAAAAAATAGAGCAACCTTCGTACCTCTCCCTTTTTCTGATTCCACGGTGATGGTATGGTTTAGCTTGTTGCCGATTTGCTTCACCATATAGAGCCCTATTCCTGTGGCTGAATGATGCTGGCGGCCGTTTTTTCCTGTAAAAAAAGGATCGAATACTCTGGCGAGGTCTTCAGTATCAATTCCGATGCCTGTATCTTCAATAGTGAGCAAAATACCGTCTTCGCGGCTGTCTGTTGAGATTGTGATATATTGCTGCCCATGGCTATATTTAATGGAATTGGATAAAATTTGCTCTATCATATAGCGGCACCATTTATGGTCAGTGAAGACATGGTGCTGTTCATCTATTGCTACTTTAGGATAAACATGGGCATAAATAAAGTCTTTTTTCTTACAGTTGACTGCTTCGGTTACCAATGCGGCCAAATTGGTTTTCTCGGGAAGATAATCCCTTGAAAAATCGTCAAGGCGCAATACATTCAAGCACTCCTCCAAATTTTGCTTCAGTTTTTCATTCTCTTCCCGGATATCATTGACCGCATCAGCGGTTCCTTTTTTGGCGGCCAGATCGATGATGGCAATGCTGCCTTTCATATTATGTATCCATTGGTAAAAAAGGGCTTTATGCTCTTTAAACATGTTGTCCTTTTGATATAATTGTTGATGGTATTTTTGGTGGATCTCATTGATTGTCCCGAAAACCATCCGTTCTTCCAATGTAAGGTCATCTGTCTCTATATAAGGGCTTTCCTTGGCTTCTGCAATTTTCTTGGAAAAATGCCAATGCACCATACAGCTTATCCCTATATAAATGGCTAGCAGGAAAAGGGAGAGTCCGAGCGGATAAAGGAATTCATGGTAGCTATGCAGCAGATAAAAATACAAAAGCAGGAGTACGGTATTAATTGAATAAAAGACGATAAATGTTGCTTTGATTTTAAGGACGTCAGTCAGCAGCTGGATGAAACGCATATCCGACACCTCTTTTTGTAGAAATAGCATATCCGAGGCCGCATTCCTGCAATTTCTTTTTTACCCTAGTAATGTTGACGGTCAATGTATTGTCGTCGACGAATGCGACATCATCCCATATAGCCTCAAGCAATTCCTCTCTGGAGATGACTTCATTGGGATGCTGCATGAACATCATTAGCAGCCGGTACTCATTTTTGCTCAGTTCCAGTTGCCGGTCCTTATATTGTAGCTTCATGCTATCATGCTGAAGCGTAAGTTCCCCTGCTACGCTTTCTGCTTCTTCGGCGGTCGCCTGGGATCTTCGGAGGACAGCCTGGATTTTTGCCAACAGGATGCCGATGCTGAATGGTTTGGTTATATAATCATCAGCCCCCAGTTCAATACCGCGGATCTGCTCTCCCTCGTCGCTCCGTGCGGAAAGGATGATGACCGGAATATTGAAATGTTTCCTTAGCATTTTCACATAATAGAATCCATCGAATGTCGGCAAATTTATGTCGAGAAGGATCAAATCAGGCATGGCTTCTTTTACTTCCTCCAGGACTGAATCGAAATCATTAATAATTTCGACGTCGAATTCATAAGCTGTTAAATATTCTTTTAAATACTTCTGTAGTTTTAAATCATCTTCAATGACAAAAAGTGTAGGCAATGGGTCCACCTCTTCTTCTTATTTTTACAATTAGTTCTTCCGATTTGGCTATCTTCATTATTGTAGCTGACTATAAGAACTTATTCATTATGAAATAATGCGAGTATCCCATAAAAAGAGGCAAGCATCAAAAAGTTGCGCTATTCTTCAAAGAAACTTAAGAAATTCTTAAAGATTGTCTGCTAGAATATGTAACAATCAGGGAATACAGCCATGTCTGGGCAGGTTCATCTGGCTATCCTTTCTAATTATTTCTATGTGCATAACATCCATTGAGACTCTTCGTGAAATCTGCTAAAGTGAATATAGTAAAGATAAGCAGCTGTTTGGCAGCCGCCTATTTTTTTGCAGTAAGCATCACGTGATGGATGTGGCAGCACCATCGCCGATTACCTTCTTTTACTAATTGCTTTTTCGCCGAAAGAGTATTAATCTCTTATCTTATGGCGCACATAAATAGAAAGTTAGTTATTGCCCGCGTGCTTAAAATAAAGCCTTAAGCTTACATGCAATTACTTCATATACAATGTGCAGAGGAGGACTATGACTTTGAAAAAGTTTCTGACTAAAGAGAAACTGTCACACACAAGCATTTCGTTAATGGCTCTTGCCATCATCATGCTTTGGATAAAAACATATATAACCTATAAAGTAAGTTTTGATATCGATATAGAGAATGGAATGCAGGAGTTCATCCTGTTCATTAATCCATTATGCTTCCTGATGTTGATCTTTGGATTCGGGCTATTCTTTAAGGATAAATTCAGGCCAATCTATATAATGGCCATGAGTATTATCGTTTCGGCCATTCTATATGGGAACGTCGTGTATTATCGTGAATTTACAGACTTCCTGACGATCCCATTATTAAAACAGACAAGTAATCTTGGCGATTTAAGCTCAAGTATATTGACGCTTATGTCACCATGGGACCTATTGTTCTTTGTCGATGTTCTGATCCTTGGTTTAGTCATGAAATTTAAACCTTCATTTGTTGTCAATAAGACATACACGAAGACCAATCGACGCGTTTATTTCCTTCTAGTTGTGGCAATTGGATTCTTCAACTTAGGACTTGCAGAAACAGAACGTCCTGAGCTTTTGACTCGTACGTTTGACCGCGAGATGCTTGTTAAAAATATCGGCACATACAACTACCATTTATATGATGCCTATTTAGCGACAAAAACATCCGCACAGCGTGCAATGGCTGACGGAAGTGAATTGGCTGAAATTGAGAACTACTCAAATGCCAATTATAAAGAGCCGAATAAAGACACATTCGGTATCGCCAAAAATAAGAACGTTATTCTGATTAGTTTGGAAAGTTTGCAGAGTTTTGTGATTAACAACCAATTATATGGCGAGGAAATTACGCCATTCTTAAATAAGTTCATTAAAGAGAGCTATTACTTCGATAATTTCTATCATCAAGTTGGACAAGGAAAAACATCGGACTCAGAATTCCTTCTGGAGAATTCGTTATATCCGATCGGCCGAGGTTCCGTATTCTTCACCCATTCACAGAATGAATATACAACCTTTGCCGAATCACTGAAGAACAAGGGATATAATACAGCCGCACTCCATGCGAACAATAAAAGTTTCTGGAATCGCGATGTTATGTATAAAGCGCTTGGCTATGACAGATACTACAATATTGAAGATTATGATGTAAATGAACAAAACTCAGTCGGTTGGGGCTTGAAGGATAAAGATTTCTTTACACAATCCATGGCCCACCTGAAAGAATTGGAAGCTCAAGGTGCCCCATTCTATGCGAAGTTCATTACATTAACAAACCATCATCCATATACGCTGGGTGAAGAGGATGCAACTATCGGCAAATTTGATTCTAATTCAAAGACGCTTAATAATTACTTCCAAACGGTACGCTATATGGACGAAGCTGTTGAACAATTCATTAATGGCTTGAAGACAGAAGGACTTTATGAAAACTCGATCATAGTCATGTACGGTGACCATTATGGTATTTCTGAAAACCACAACGTAGCTATGGCAAAGTATTTGAATAAAGACAGCATCAACGGTTTTGATTCTGCTCAATTACAGCGTGTACCACTGATTATCCATGTCCCTGGCCAAAAAGGACAGGTCATCTCTAAAGTATCCGGCCAAATTGACTTAAAGCCGACAATATCGGATTTGCTTGGAATCGATACAAAAGGCAGCATCCAATTGGGGACAGATATATTCTCTAAAGATAAGCTTGATTTTACTGTATTCCGTGATGGCAGCTTCATTACAAAGGATTACGTGTATACAGGTGAAACGCTGTACGACAAAAAAACCGGTGAAGTCATTCCGGATAAGTCGGTAGCAAAACCATATATCGATAAAGCACAGCAAGAGCTGGAATACTCAGATAAGATTATATATGGCGACTTGCTCCGTTTTACTCAGCAGGGCCAGCAGCACATAGCAAATTAAGATATCATGCAAAAACCTCTTAGCACTCCTGCTAAGAGGTTTTTTAGATACAAAATAAAAAGGGATACAAAGGTGAACTCCTTTGCATCCCTTAGTATGGGTTGTGAGGGGATCGAACCCACGACCCGCTGATTAAGAGTCAGCTGCTCTACCAACTGAGCTAACAACCCGTTGTTTCTGTGAAACAATATATATATTATAACGCTATAAAATTAAGTGTAAAGAAATGCGCTTGTTATTTCAGAAAATAACAAAGAGGAAAGATGAAAAGGAAGAAACCCACATTGATAGTGGGTTTCTTTCTTTTGGAAAACTAGCCGATCATAGTCATATGTTCTTTCAAGATACTTTCAGACTGGCGGAATTTGTTCATTTCTTCGTCAGTTAAACGAAGTTCAACGACTTCTTTTACACCGTGGCGTGTAATAATGGCTGGTACGCCCATACAAATGTCCTTCATGCCATATTCACCATTCAATATAGTGGAGACGGCAATAATTTTATGATCATCATTGAAAATAGAGCGTGTGATATAGGCAATTGCATTACCGATGCCATAATAAGTGGTCCCTTTACGATTCAGGATTTCAAATCCTGCTTTTCGGACCTGGTCTGTAATTTCATCCAAATCGATATTGCTGAATTTTTCTTTGTGCTCATCAAGAATTTGCATGAATGGTTTCCCGCCGATCGTTAAGTGGGACCAAGCGACAAATTGGGAATCGCCATGTTCACCCATTGTATATCCGTGAATACTGCGAGGGTCTACATCGATATGCTGTGAAAGGATGGATTTCAAACGGGATGAATCTAAAGAAGTACCTGTTCCAAGCACTTGGTTTCTTGGCAGTCCGGATTCTTTCCATACAAGATAGGTGATTATATCGACCGGATTGGAAGCTACTAAGAAAATGCCTGAGAACCCGCTCTTCATGACTTCTGTAACGATGGATTTGGCGATCTTCGCTGAAATTTCCAATGTATCGAGCCGTGTCTGGCCAGGCTTTGGGGGTCCGCCTGCCGTAATAATAATGATATCCATATTTTTGCAATCATCGTACGTGCCTAAATGGACTTTTGTGCGGGAAGATGTGAAATCTACGCAATGTTGAAGATCCATCACTTCGCCAAGAGCTCTTTCTGTGTTTACATCGATCAATACTAATTCATCGACAATATTTTGGTTAACGATTGAATAGCCGGCGCTGGCCCCGACGAAGCCTGTGCCGATAATGGCTACTTTTCTTGTGGAACGTATCATAATATGTCTTCTCTCCTCTATAGGTTGTTTCCTTTATTTTCTGATTTATCAATATGCGAATCATGCAGCCTTCACCATCAAGAATAGCTGTGAAGTACTGAACATAAAACGTATACATGAATTATATGGTGTAAATCCACTGTGTGAGAATAGTTTTGACTGTACATTTTTTCTTTATGACTTTTTTTTGTATGAAGTCAGATTTTACAGAAAAAAAGTGCAAGAAAGAGCATCCATCAATAATTGTCCGTTCGTATCTATATAAAAGATGATAGAAGAATATTGAGGTCGTTGGCAGAGATAGATTTTTTTAAGCATACTCGGGTGAATCAGTTAAAAATCCGCTTAGGCGGATATTAAAAAAGGATATGAATGTGTTAAAATTTAACAATAATCAAGAAAGGTGTGATGTAAATGGAAAGTGTACATAGCAGCAGTCTGAAGAAAAATGCAATTGAGGTCCACTACGGGTAATCCATTTTATTTGGTTGATTACCCGTCATATTGGTTCACTAATGGAGGGTATATATGTTAAATAATCAAGGTTTTAATGTATGGGCAGCTTATTATGATAATACAGTTCAGGTCAGTGAAGAAAACAACCAATACCCCTTTGCCGGGTACACACACATCTTGGATATGATATGTAACGAAGTGATGCAGAAAAAGAATTCTTCTGTTTTGGACATTGGATTTGGAACAGGCATACTATCCAGCAAATTATATGAAAATGGACACCGTATCGATGGAATAGATTTTTCCACAGACATGATCGCCATTGCCCAACCCAAAATGCCAAAGGCGAATTTGTTGGAGTGGGATATATTGAATGGAATGCCTGAAGCTTTTTATGGAAACACGTATGACTATATTATTAGCACCTACACATTGCACCATTTTACAGATGAAAAGAAAGTATCCATTATCAATACCCTATTATCTATGTTGAATAAAAACGGCAAAATATGCATTGGCGACATTTCTTTTGAAACAAGAGAAAAACTTGAAAAGTGCCGGCAAGAAAATGTGGAGTTTTGGGATAATGAGGAATTTTATTTCGTTTATAACGAAATAAATATTTTACTGAAAGGTTCATGTATTTGTGAATTTTACCCACTATCTCTTTGTGGAGGAGTAATGATAATCACTAAATAAAATAGGGTGTTAATAAGAGCAAAAGAAGCGTTCCAAAGATAGGAACGCTTCTTTCATTTATTTCAACTGGATTGTGAATGTTTTGGCTGGCGTAATTTCGGCATGTGAATCTCCATCGGAAACGGGGGATGTGGTAAATGTGAAAGAAGTTAGGTCCTTAAGATTTTCACCCCGATCATTCAATAAACCTACTATTCCTTTCCGTTCTTCATTTGCCCGATAATCAATTTTGCTGACGGAAGAGGTCCCCATAAACGTATCTTCCGAGAAAATGAAATTCTTATCGGGTACATCATATGAAGTGCCGCCGGGATTGAAGGTAACCCTTTCCAAACTGAAAAATTGGATTTCTTTTGTTGATGTATTTTTTGCCTGATAGGTCAGCTCTATATACGCAATTCCTTTATCATCGATTTCACTCTTTGAATAGGCAACTTTTTGGTCCATTTCTTCCATGCTCAGATGATCATCTTGATAAGCTTCCATTGCCTCTTCATACGTTAATCCGGTATATTGCGACAATAGTTCTTTTGTGTCATCTGTCAGACCATCCATTGAAATAATCCGTACATTCTTAACTGTGATGGACATAGGATAAACGTTGAATGTTTGATTGATTGTATAGTCCTTCAATAAAGTATAGGTACCCCAGTTTTTTTGTTTGATTTTTTGCCCTTCTGAAGTCAGTTTTTCAGGTCCATATTCATCAGTGACAGGTACGTTTTCTTTCTTCTTTTCATGCGATTGGGATGTGGAAGAAGTGTGTGTTTTTTCATCATTCGTTCTGTTGTTGACAAGAAAGAATATCAAAGCCGCCGCCAGAATGATGCAAAGCAATAAAATAATCAAGCCCCTTTTGTTTTTGAACATGTTGGAATCCTTTCGATATGTATTCGTATGTGGAGAGATATTGCTTCTCCAGTTACAACTATACCTTTTTTAGGGAGAAATGTAGAGGATGTCCCCTTTTGAAAAGGAAGGATTCCATGTTCAAAATCATGAGAGTAAAGAAATAGGTACTTTCATTGTGGCAGTATTGGAGGCCACGATGATTAATGGCGGAATGTTACAGACAGTTAATTTACTGAACAGAGTTATTCTATTGGAGAAATGGGCTGTAGCAATTAGCCCATTTGTGCTTGAAAAAATATCGCCGGAAGACGATGATTTTTTCCTCATTAAGCCGAAACATTCCGCTTTTTATGAAACTGCATTGAATACATTGCTATACCAGCTGGTTGCCAAGCACGTCATTTTAACAGGGATTGCAGGCAATATTTGTGTGCTCTTCAGTGCCAATGAAGCCTATATCCGTGAATATAACATATATGTACCGGCCGATTGCATAGCCTCCAATACAAAAGAAGAGAACGATTTTGCTCTCCGCATGATGAAAGAGGTTCTCGGAGCTGATATAAAAGCCAGCAATTACATTTCATTCGTTGATGAATTTTGGTTTATGGCGGAGGGAATAACTGGATAATATTGGATAACATATTTACAGTTCTACTTCCAATACTATCTTTGTAAAGAGAAACTCTTCAAGGAGGCGTCATCATGACTGTCATTAATAATGTCAAAACAACTCTTGCCGGTCTAAAAACTGCCCAAGCTAGCTTTGAGACCTTTGCTTTAAGCACTGATAATCAGGAAGCGAAACAGTTATACCAAAATGCTGCGACGCAAACACAGGCCATCGTGGATAGTCTGTATCCCCGTGTCGAGCAGATGGAGAAAGAAGAGCCTCAATACAAGCAGTAAGCCTCGAAGGGTTGGTTGTTGCAGCCAACCCCTTCTTGTATGGCAAGAAGGGTAGTGACGTCCGTTAGATGGCCTATTTTTTAATAAGTGTGCGGATCATGCTCCATTTATTTGCGCTTTGTTCCATAAATGACGAAGCTTCAACGATTCGCGATTTGGATGACTATAATGCACTTGCCAATATAAAGAATATACATATGAAACGCATGCGGGAAGAACCTGATGGGAAAATAGGGGAAGCTCGGCTGAACCAATTTTAAAAAGGAGCGAAAGCCAACATGTCAAGCAGCAAAAAGAAAAAATTGACTCCTGCACAACAGGAATATCAGGAATTACAAAGCCAGTTGGAGCTTAAGCGGCCCATTTTAAAGAATTGTATCAGGGCTTTTTTAATGGGAGGGCTCATTTGCCTAATTGGCCAGGTTTTTGAATTTCTCTATATTTATTTTTTCAATTTCACCGAACAGACTGCGGGCAATCCGACCGTTGGAACATTTGTCTTTATTTCCATGCTTTTAACCGGATTTGGTGTTTACGACCGGCTTGCGCAGTTTGGCGGCGCAGGTACAGCTGTGCCCGTCACCGGTTTCGGGAATGCGATTATTTCAGCTTCCATTGAGCACCGTCGGGAGGGCTTGGTTCTCGGAGTCGGCGGAAATATGTTTAAGCTTGCTGGATCGGTCATTGTATTCGGGGTTTTTTCTGCCTTTGTTGTGGCCCTCATCAAAATGCTGGTGATTAAATGGGGTGGATTCTAATGCTGAAGGGACATCGGACATGGGTGTTTGATAATAAACCTGTCATTCTTTCAACCGGTACGGTCGGCGGCCCATTCGAAGGGCTTGGGCGCCTTGCGGAGGATTTTGATCTGCTTCATGAAGATACGTGGCTTCAGCAGGATTCATATGAAAAAGCACAGCGTGTATTTTTAGAGGAAGCCTGCCAAAAAGCAATAGAAAAGGCAAGTCTTACAAAGGAACAGATCCAGTTTTTCTTCGGAGGCGATTTAATCAATCAAATTACCCCTACCAGTTTTGCTGTCAGGACATTGGGCATCCCATATTTTGGGCTCTTTGGCGCATGTTCCACATCGATGGAAGGGTTGGCGCTGGGGGCATATATTGTTGATACAAAAGGTGCCGACTATATATTGACCGGTGCTGCCAGCCATAATTCTGCCGCAGAGAAGCAATTCCGGTATCCTACAGAATATGGGGGGCAAAAACCTCCGACTGCCCAGTGGACAGTGACTGGTGCCGGTGCAGCCGTCTTGGGACAATCGGGCAACGGGCCAAGAGTTACCTCGGCCACAATTGGAAGAGTCATCGATATGGGGCTCACTGACCCATTTAATATGGGAGGCGCCATGGCACCCGCAGCTGTTGATACCATTGAATCTCATCTGAATGAACGAAAAATAGATCCCTCTTATTATGATTTGATCATCACCGGAGACTTGGGCAAGATCGGACAGGAGGTTTCGTTAGCTTTATTTGAAAAGCACGGGACACCCATTATTAGGGAAAAATTTAAGGATTGCGGGCTTTTGATCTATAAAGAGGATCAGCCTGTCCTTGCAGGAGCAAGCGGACCAGCCTGTTCAGCGACCGTTGTCTATGGACATTTTTTAAATGCGATGAATAGAGGAGATATAAAAAGGATTTTGGTAGTAGCTACAGGTGCTCTGCTCTCTCCGCTATCGTTTCAGCAAAATGAAACGATTCCTTGCATCGCGCACGCTGTTTCAATCGAAATGGAGTAATAAGGAGGTAATCGCCTATGACTGTCGCGTCGGAAGTAAAACAATGCCTGGCTAATTTGAAGGGAATCGAAGCCGGGCTTTCCAGCCTTTCTATTATGATGCAGGATCCAGTGTCACGAAAAGCATTGGAGGATTCAGGCCATGTTGTTGGAGAAGTGATTATTGAAATTAAAAAAAGGATCGGTCAACTAGAGAGAGAGGAATTGCAATATAAAGGATTCTAGATATAAAGGAGGCGTTGGCAATGCCAGATTGGTTAGATGTGATCTTGAGATCGATATTATTCTTGGTTGCTCTCTTCTTGATCACTAAGATGCTTGGCAAAAAACAAATTGCCCAGTTATCGCTATTCGAGTATGTGACCGGCATTACCATCGGCAATATCGGGGCAGAAGTTGTGACCGGGCTGGAGCAGAAGGTGGGACTAGGTCTGCTTGCATTAGTGGCGACCGCTGTGCTTCCTTTTCTGGCAGGATTCATTTCATTGAAAAGCAAAAAAATCCGCAACTTTGTTGAAGGAAAAGGCACAGTATTTATTCAGGACGGCAAGGTGCTGGAAGATAATCTGAAGAAAGAACGATTCACTACAGATGAACTACTTGAAATGCTAAGAAAAAGAAGTGTTTTTAGTGTTGCTGACGTGGAGTTCGCTGTTCTGGAGCATACCGGGGACCTGAATGTCATGCTTAAAAAGGAAAATCAGCCTTTAACCCCGAAAGACATCGGACTGATTGTGCCAACGGAAAAAGAACCGCAAACTGTCATTATGGATGGGAAAATCATGGATGAGCCTTTATCCACGTTAGGAAGGAATAGAGCGTGGCTTCATATTGAGTTGAATAAACTCGGTATTACTCTAGAGAATGTTTTTCTAGGCCAGGTCAACTCCTATGGGGAACTGACTGTCGACCTTTTTGACGATAAGCTGAAGGTAGCATCACCGCAGCAGCGGCCTTTGTTGTATGCCAGTATGAAAAAATGCCAGGCTGATCTTGAATTATTCGCCCTTGCGACAGAAGATAGCGAAGCGAAAAAAATGTATGAGGAAAGCAGCTTGAAAATTCAAAAGGCCATTGATGAAGTGGCCTATATTTTAAGAAACTAAAATAGTGTCACTGTCTTTTCCAACATAGTAAAAATGGGCACCCTATTACAGGCGCCCGTTTTGTCGTTCATGTGACTGCTTATTGTCCAGTAGCATCAAAATGTGTGGCTATTGCCAGCATATCCAATGGATTTGTTACGTTGGAAACTGTATAAACGATAGTGCCTTCCTGCCATGAAACCCTATTATTTTCAGCTTTATCCGCTTCGACATCTGCTTTAACGGATCCATAGGCATGCGGGATTGGGAGTGTATTCTTTTCTAGATAAGCGACCATTTTCTTCGCCAGCGGAGTATAATCGCTATTACCTTCAATATTGGATGCGTGTACCTGCATATACCAGCGTCCTTCATGCCAATTCAGCCATTTATTACCTGCCCCGGCATCGCCATATCCTTTTATGGACGCGCCCAATTGTACGGGGGAATTGCCTGTATTGATTTCTTTAGGTGACATATAGCCAATTTGCTCCAGCGCTTTTTTTTCCGTGGTATATTTATGGGCTTCCACGGTTGCAATCGGTTTTGCATTGGCGGCATTATTTAATTGTTTATTATTGATTGGGATCGCTTTGTCGCTTTCGAAAAAGATAACTCTGTACATAGAAGCATCGGAAACGGTTGCTGCACTCAAATGTTTGCCTTCAGATATGGGTATGTGAGTGGGCAGTTTAGGAGTCAGCCCTCCTTGGATTTGATTTTTTACTTGAGAAATCACTTCTTTTTCGGTCAGGGATTTTTCTTGAGTTCCAGTTTGGTTAGAAGTTGAAGGCTGTGCTTGATGATTGGTAGCAGTGGATGAACTTTTATCGCCGGAGTCTGTCTCGTGCCGATCATGTTTGGATCCTTTTGGGTATTCAGCTGAATCAGCGTTATGGGACTGTGTATTTTCGGTTTCAGTGGAAGTCGGCCCTGAGGTTTTTTCTTCATCTTTTCCGCAGGCTGTCAGGCTGAGTAAGGAAAATGCGGCTGCAATGTATACCAATTTCTTCATTATTATTCACCTCGTTCATTTTATTCCCTTTCATATTTGCTGGAAACATGTTTCTTTTCATGAATAGCTTATGATGAACTGTATAGTCGGTCATACATATAAGAAAATTAGATTTCCATACATATAAGATGATAGATGAAAAAGGCAGCGCCTCCAATTATTGGGGGTGCTGCCTTTTTCATAGTAGGAAAGCGCCTGCGGGCTTGCTGAAGTGCAGAAAAAGCACTCCCAAGGCTGCTTACATTCCGCAGGATGTCCAGCAGCATTAGATACCTATTTTATAAAACAAAGAAATAAACACTCAGAAAATGCGCTAAGCTTCCTAGCAGGATGAAAATATGGAAGATTTCATGAAAGCCCATATGTTTGAATTCTAGGAATTTTGGTTTTACCGCGTAGATGATGCCGCCTATTGTATAAAGGATGCCCCCGCCGATCAGCAGCGACAGGCCAGTTGTATCAAGGGTGGCGGATAATGGCTTGGCTGCAAGGATAATAATCCATCCCATGAGGATATATAACACTGTCGAGAGCCACCTTGGACATGAAAACCAAAGCATCTTAAATAAAATGCCACTGACTGCAATGATTGTTATGACTGTAAAGAGAATCCATCCTACTGTCCCTTTTAGGCTGACAAGGCAAAATGGAGCGTAGGAACCCGCAATCAGTACAAAGATCATCGAGTGGTCAATTTTTCTCAGGAAAGCAATGACTGCATCTTTCGCTATGACCATATGATAAGTAGCTGATGCAGCATATAAAAGAATAAGGCTGATTCCAAAGGTGATGGCGGCTCCCACAGCTACTGCAGAGGATGGAGAAGCTGCCGCTTTTATCGTCATGGCCAATAAGGCAGCAAAGGAAAAAAAGGCGCCTGCCAAGTGGGTTAATCCGTTAATGGGTTCTCTAATATATATATTCATAATTTTGATCTCCTTCATTCAACAAGTAGTATCAATAACTACTTATAATAATATTAGTAAATTATGATGTAGTCAACATTTACTTTTTAAAGTCCTTCATTTACACTAGGAAATAACTTAAGACAAAGGCAGGAGCGGTCATTTGGATACAATACAAGCATTTATTGAAAAAATGGAAAAAGAACAGACAATGACATTGGAGGATATTCCGGAGATCGATCTGTATATGGATCAGGTCATTCAGTTATTTGAGAATAAATTCAGCGAAAGCAAGCGGAATGAAGAAGATAAAATCCTGACAAAGACCATGATCAATAACTATGCGAAGGGGAAATTATTCTTTCCGATAAAAAATAAAAAATACTCAAAGAATCATCTGATTCTGATAAGCCTTATTTATCAATTGAAAGGAATCCTTTCAATAAATGATATAAAGGAAACACTATCCGATCTAAATGGAGAGGTGTCAAAGGGAAAAGGGCTGGAGTCTTTTTATGCATCTTACCTGCAAGTGCAGCAGGAGAACAGCGGGCACTTTAAGAAGGCTGCCAAAACATTGGAGGAAGAAGCAACAAGCTTTATCGGCACAGATGAACAGGGGCTCGGGGACATTTTAAAAGTAGCTTCGTTGGTCCATATGAGCCAATTATATAAACGGGCAGCAGAATCTTTAGTGGATGAATTAAAGGGAAGGCATCCGGAGGAATAGAACGGCTGCATGCAACTACTTTCAGGCATGCCAAATATACAATTGGGAAAAGGCGATCCTTGAAGGTGTGTATCTGTGCTAAAAGACCTAAAAACAGCTTAAAAAAAGGCTTCTCATAAAGAGAAGCCTTTTTATCGTGAAATAATCTATTCAACCCATTATTAGGGAGTTTGACCTTACTAAAGGTAAGTGTCTAGATGTTATTTCTATAGGCATATTGCTTTACGTAATATACAGAGAGGTATAAGCTAGAAATAGATAAATAGTTTGAATAGATATTTTCAATAGAAAAGTCAAAATGTTTTTTTAGTATAGTTAAAGGGTACATAAATAGTAATGGTAACTATTCTTTTAAAAGCTTTTTGATTGTAGAAAAATCATTTTTAATTTATTATTTCTTTTGACTCTTTATATTTTTAAAAAAATTCCCTTATGAACGAATTCGGGAAGCTAAAAAAACATTGGGGTGGGGATACCTATAAGACCCCGAAAAATAAGTAAATATACTTATTAGTAAAGGAGAATTGGATATGTCAGAAACAGTCACTCAACCAAAGTCTGAACAAGAAGTGGAACAAACAACTTCGAATCAAGAACAGCTTGACGTTATCGATCAGCTATTACAACCTGAGGTTCAACAATCTTTGACTGCTTTAGTGGAGCAGTTGCCTAAATTGACTGAGCTTATGGAAGTTTTGACTAAGTCTTATGACTTCGCACAAGCTGTAGCTAAAGATGATATCTTAAAAAGCGATACTGTCGGTGCTATTCAGGAAATCGTGGAACCTGTCAAGAAATCCGTAAAAAGCATGGCAGCAACAGCTATTGAAGCGAAAGACCGTGCAGAAGCAAGCACTGAAGTGGTTGGTCTTTTTGGTCTGTTAAAAATGATCAAAGACCCACAAGCTCAGAAACTTTTCCGTTTCTTGAACGCTTATCTTCAAATCAACGCAGAAAAAAACAACAAATAATGGTAACGGATCTTTTATAATCTATTAGCGAGGACGGAGGATTTTAACTATGTCAAAACATATTGTCATAATCGGTGCAGGTTACGGCGGCTTATTGTCTGCTCAAACTGTACGTAAATATTTAAGCAAAGAAGAAGCAAAAGTAACGTTAGTCAACCAATACCCTACACACCAAATCATCACTGAATTACACAGATTGGCTGGGGGCACAGTCAATGAGCAAGCAATTGCCATGCCTTTGGAAAAACTGTTAAAAGGAAAAGATGTAGATCTTAAAATCACAAAGGTAGAATCTTTTGATGTAAACGATAAAAAAGTGAAGCTTGCTGACGGAAGCATCTTGACTTACGACGCTCTAGTTGTCGGATTGGGAAGCAAAACAGCTTACTTTGGTATCCCAGGCTTAGAAGAATACAGCTTTGTATTAAAATCAACAGCAGATGCTAACAAAATCTACAACCATATTGAATCACATATTCGTGAATACTCAAAAACCAAAAAAGTGGAAGATGCTACAATTCTAATCGGCGGCGGCGGATTGACTGGTATCGAACTTGTAGGTGAAATCGCAGATAACATGCCTAAAGTTGCCAAGAAATACGGCGTGGATCCTAAAGATTTGAAAATCAAGCTCGTTGAAGCAGGCCCTAAAGTTATGCCTATGCTTCCGGACCACCTAATTGAGCGTGCAATGTCCAGCCTTGAGGCGCGTGGTGTCGAATTCATCACTGGCGTACCTGTAACAGGTGTTAAAGGAAATGAAATCGATCTTAAAAATGGCGAAAAAGTCGTTGCCAATACATTTGTATGGACAGGTGGCGTACAAGGGCTTCCAATGATCGAAGAATCAGGCTTGGAAGTAAACCGCGGACGTGCGACTGTAAATGAATTCCTTCAATCTACATCCCATAAAGATGTATTTGTTGTAGGCGATAGCGCAGTTGTCTTCAAAGAAGACGGAAGACCACATCCACCTACCGCACAAATTGCATGGCAGATGGGCGAGCTAGTAGGTTATAACCTATTTGCTTACTTAATGAATAAAAATATGGAAGTATTCAATCCAGTTAACTCTGGTACATTGGCAAGCTTAGGGCGCAAAGACGCTGTAGCTTCTATCGGAGCCAGCAACACATCCCTTAAAGGGCTTCCTGCTTCTATGATGAAAGAAGCAAGTAATCTTCGTTACTTGTCACATATTAAAGCTCTGTATACATTAGCTTATTAATCAGAAGAATGTATCATAAAAATCCCGGGACCCTTTTATAGGCCCGGGATTTTTTGTGAAATGATTCATTTAAGAAAAAATATTTTTCTACTATTTTTAATATATTAATATACTTATTTGATGATGAGAATAGGACAATGAACGTGTTGGGATACTTTATGGCTGACTCCGCCAAGCATAAATTCCTTGAAGTTTCCAAGCCCTCTGCTGCCGATAATGACTAAGTCTGCCTCTTTATCTTTAGCAATATCCACAATTTGTTCTGCCGGGTCGCCTTCAACGTACTCCGCTTCAGGATGAAGACCCTTTGCCTCGGCTTTTTCTTTTGCTTGCCGGACTATTTCTTCGCCTGCATTTTTGATCGCCTCATACACATTTTCCGAGGTGGGGACCATCATGCTTGGAGGCATAATAACGCTTCTGCCTACGTGCAGCAGCAATAGGTTGGAACCTTGATTTTCTGCAAAGCTGAATGCGGCTTCCAGTGCCTTATCACTCATAGGGGACCCATCGATAGCAACTAAGATTTTCTTGAACATATAATTTCCTCCCAACTAGGTTAATGCTTGGATTGTTATATTGGTTTATACCCTGTTTCGTTTTATGAAAACTAAAGCCTGAAAGCAAAGCCAACTGTATGAGATTTGCTTTTTATAAAAATAGTTTGTATGCATATTATTTCCTATCAAACTAGTTTTATGGTTATAATAAATAGGATACTTGCTGAAAAGAACGGGAAACAGAAGGAAGGAGTGGAAAACATTGTTGAAGGATGATATCGGTTTTGCGGCGTCTTCTACGACCAAATTGATAAGAGCACTTATCAATCATGAATTGAAGCAATACCATATTACGAGCGAGCAGTGGACGGTCCTAAAACAGCTTTCATTTGTAAGTGACCTGAACCAGAAAGAATTGTCGCTGCGTACAGATAAGGACCAGGCAACGTTGACAAAGATACTCGATTTGCTGGAACAAAGGAAACTTCTTAAAAGAAAAGCAAATCCGAATGACCGCCGTTCATACATAGTGGAAATAACGGATCAGGGCAGGGATTTGGTCGATATTGTATTGCCTCAAGTGGAAGAGTTGTTTGAATCGATATTGGCGCATTTATCAGAAAAGCAATTGGATGAGTTTATGGCTGTATTGAAGCAGATCCGCGTCAATATAGAAGAGATAAGGAAATCATAATTGCACATATTCATACGAAAGAAGGATTAGGATTGGAACAGCACGAACTATCGAAATTATGGACGTGGCAGTACATTGTAACGATACTGACCACTTTTTTGTTTTTCTTAAGTTTTCAGGCATTAATGGGAGGATTTCCCGTTTTTGTGACGGGATTGAGCGGTGACCCGTCCAAAGGCGGAATGATGACCACTACTTTTATGCTGGCGGCTATTGTATCAAGGCCTTTTGTTGGTTCATTAATCGAAAAGTTTAACATGAAAGCCATATTGCTGGTTGCATTAATTTTAGGCATCGTGACAATCGGCATTAGCCTCGGAAGGGAAACTTATTCGTTCCTCGTCGGCCTTCGGATTGTACAAGGCATTTTATTTGGCTTCATCACTACATTGCTTGCCACAATGGCTACTAACTTAATCCCTATCGACCGGATAGGGGAAGGAATCGGATATTTTGGGATGGCAACAAGCCTAGGGACTACTTTTGGCCCTATGCTGGCTATATCAATTCTCCACTCTTACTCTTTTTCAACATTGCTAGTGATTATTGCATTCATGACATTGCTTACTGTCATAGGATCTATATTCATTAAAAATAAACAGCCAGAGGCTGAAGCCAAACAAGCGGGAATGGCAGAAAAAAGCTCATTCTGGAGCAATGCATTCAGCAAAAAGGCTTTATTGCCCGGAGTGCTGGTTTGTTTGTTCTATATCACTTTTTCCGGTACCGTCAACTTTATCGACGGTTTAGGCACCGAAAATCATCTCGGGGGGAAAGTTTCTTTATTCTTCCTTATTGTCGCGGCCATGCTTGTCTTTACCCGCCCATTTTCGGGACGGATATATGATCGCCTGGGACATAAATATTTAGTGTATCCTGCAAGTATATTCGGGGTCATCGGTTTAATCATTATGGCTTTTTCACATCAATTATCCGTACTATTCATTGCAGCAATCTTTTATGGGATTGCATACGGAGTGATGCAGCCGACTATGCAAGCCTGGGCCGTAAGCAGGGTAGGCCATGCCAAAGCCGGGACAGCTAATGCCATGACCTTGAATTTCATGGATCTTGGAATGGCGATCGGGGCAGCGACACTTGGCCATGTGGCGTCTGGTGTAGGCTACAACATGACCTTTGGTTTATCAAGTATATTAGTTATAGCATTGCTTGTTTTCTATATGTTCCGCAAGAAAGAAAAGCAGCAAATATTAGTTGAAAATATATAAAATATCAAAAAAAGCAGCCTGTAGGGCTGCCTTTTTTTGATTAGTTGCCTATATACAGCATTTCATCATATACGAGGTTTTCACGAAGCTCCCCCGCAACTCTTGCTGTGATTTTCTTTTCTTCAATCATTTCTTCAATAATATCCCTGCCGATCTGGGTTGCCCTGAGATGGGTACGGTTAAGCTTCATTTGGTAGTTCCCATCTTTGTCTTTGCGCAATGTCATTTGTTTTAGGAAGCGATTGTATCGCTGCATAACCAGGATGGCCTCCTGGTGATTGTCATCATTCATTTGCTTTTTGATATAGGAAACAGCCCCTCTGGCAGCCATGATTTGTGCGAAACGGATGCCGCGGATTTCATCCTTGTATTTATCAAGGGCATCATTTAACCGCGCTTCGTAATCCTTCTTCCATTTTCGGTTGATTCTTCGTTTGAACAACCATAAAAGAAGAATCGATTTCAGTTTTCGGATTGGTGATTTCTGCATGAACTGAGTTGTTTTAGTCAGATAAACCGTATAAATCTTCAGTACGGAAGCGGGGATCCGCTCTTCCTTAACCAGTTTTTTGACGACTTCCAATTCTTTCTCGGAAGCATTAAAGGCTAATTCCTTAATAATCTTTTGATCAGGCGCTTTTGCTTCGCCTGATTCCATATTCATTAATTGCTGATGCAGCTCTCTGATTACCTGCTGCACTGCGAGATCTGATTCATTTTTTGTTTCGTTTGTCAATTGCTGGATAGTCCTTCTGAGCAAATCTTTAAACGCGTCGTCAGTCGACATATGCTTTTCGTCAATGGTATTTTCTTTTTCACCTAATAAGGGCAGAATGAAAGTTGCAGTGAGCAGGCTAATCAGAATGACTCCGGCAACGATAAATAATACGGTATTCCTCATCGGGAATTCATGGCCATTGGATAGCATGAACGGAATGGAAAGCGCAGTCGCCAATGAAATGGTACCGTGGATTCCGGATATGGCCATTATAAAAGAGTAGCGATATTTAGAGATTGGCACTTCTCCCTCTGTATAGTCCATTGAAGCTTGATAACGGTTAATAAAAAATAATTCAAGCGGAGGTTTTCGCTCTTTTGTAAATACGTTATGGAGCAATAAAACCCAAAGGAAACGAAGAACGAATAAACCAACGGAAATGAAGAAAGTAATGCTAATAATGGACCACAAATCTATTTCCGGATTCCGCTGCAATCCTCTGTATACAGAGGGGAGCATAAAGCCCAGCAATGTAAAAACAAGCCCGTTCAAGGCAAATGAAATAATGGACCAAAAAGATGAATTAACAAACTGCAATTTGGTCGTTGTCCGTTGGAGGCGATCCTTTTCAATTCCGTGGATAATCCCTGCGGCTACTACTGAAAGGATACCGGATACTCCAATTTCTTCGGCAATAAAATAAGTGAAGAAAGGAGTAATGAATTGAATGACCACCATCATCGTAATTTCTTCCAAACCAAAGTTTCGGATGGCTAATCGAAACTTAACGATCAAGTATCCGACAACCAATCCAAGTATGACCCCACCCAAAGAAACAAACAGAAAATTCAAGCTGGCATCTTTAATGGAAAAGACACCTGTCATTGCTGCGGCAAGGGCCATTTTGAAGGCAACAATCCCTGCAGCATCATTCAAAAGGGACTCTCCCTCTAAAATCGGCATGATATTCCCCGGCAGCTTTAATCCATTGGTTATTGATTTAACAGCTACATTATCGGTCGGTGTTATAATCGCTGCAAGGGCAAATGCTACAGCCATCGGCATGGCTGGAATCAATAGGTGAATAAGATAGCCCCCTGCCAAAACAGTGAAAAAAACAAGCCCAAAGGCAAGCAATAGAATGGGGGAGCGCAAGTCCCATAATTCTTTTCTAGAGACGTTATTCCCTTCACTGAACAGTAGTGGAGCAATGATACATATCATAAATATTTCAGGATCAAAATTCAAATCAGTAGGAATCGGGGATAAAGATAGAATTACACCGATTGCTATCTGAAATAAGGCCAGCGGCACTTTAGGCCATTTGTTGTTAAATAAGCTTGATAGAATAATCGCAACAAATAAACCGAGAAGAGTAATTAAAAAAGACATCCAACATCCTCCTTGGTTGTTTGAAAAATTGTATATGTAGGAGATAGCCCATTAAAAAGCTTGTTTAAATAATCACATATTTATATACCCTAAAAAGCAGTATCCATATACCGATGAATAATGATTTTTTGAGAAAAAAGATATGTTCTATAGAAATCCTCTAATTAAAGTATAGCAGTATCAAATGGATAGTACAGCGATGGGGCTGGTTGGAGCAAAAAGCTTCGTTATAGGTGCCATGTTTCTTTGAAGATTACAAACATATATTTTGATAACTAATGATTGGTTATGTTATTTTAAGATAGTGATAATAAGAATTAATGTACGCTAAAAACCAATTAAAGATGTATAATGAGGAGATAAAGGAGGAATAAGAAATGTTTCATACACTATATTCCATCCATGCGAGCTCGTGGGTGATTCTGTTGATTGCGTTCTTTTTGACGTATATCCTGGAAAGTAAAAAAGTGATGGGGATAATTTTAAGAATTTTCTATATTGTGATGCTGGGTACAGGAATCGGTATGATCGCCAAAATGGGATTCCCGGCTAACTTTGTTGTTAAAGGCATCCTTGCCATTATTCTAATAGGATTGATGGAAATGCTATTGGCACGCCAAAAGAGAAATAAAAAAGCGATGCCGCTATGGATTTTGTTTATTATCGTAGTGGTCATAGTTATTCTTATGGGATATCAAGTCATTTCATTTTAATAAGCTAACTCAAAAAGGTATCCGTGTAAGGATGCCTTTTTTTGATAAAAGCTAATTAGTGTGTCACTGTTACCCGACTTAAGCTTGTCGGGGGTAAACAGGCGCCTTCCGCTTTTGTTTCATCCAGCTGCAGGGACCAGCCACTAGTGAACTTCCCCCTCATCTTCTACGATAAGTCAACATCGAATCGCTGCGCTCTTCGTGTTTCCTATATCTCAAGAGTGAGGGGTCCAGTTCATACGTGGCTAAACGGTCCCTTCCGCTTTTGTTCTCATCCAGCTGCAAGCGCCACCCCCTCGAGGTCTTAAGCCATGGCACTGTCAAAGGCGAAGAGCAGCCTTTGTCAGCACCCCGACTTAAGCTTGTCGGGGGTAAACAGGCGCCTTCCGCTTTTGTTGCTATGCCGGTGGTTTCAATTTAAAATGAAGTAGGGTATACATAAAGAAAATTGAAGTAAGTCAATGGAAAGGTATGTCAAAGGATGAACAGATTAGATGATGTGAGCCAAGGGTTTCAAACATTCCATAATTTCGAAGAAGCGGCTAATCGCATTTTGAAAATGATGCAAATGTTTATTGATATCAACACACTCTTCATTGCGAAGAATGATTCGTTAACTAACCATATTGTGGATGTAATCAATCAGGACGAAAGGTTGTTGAGCAGGGGCGATGAACTGCCGTTTGATGAAACTTTTTGTAAATTGAGTGTTGATTGCGGTAATGATGTATTGATTATCAAGGATATTAATAAGGATGAAAGATCCTGTCGATTAAGTGTGACCGAAAATTTAGGCGAAGGCTGTTTTATTGGTATACCGATTTACTATGAAAATGGCGATAATTATGGAACAATCTGTGGATTGGATCAGAAGCCGTTTGATTTCAATGAAAAGCACGTGGAGCTCTTCAAGACAATGTCCCAAGTCCTTTCTTATGTATTGGAGCTTGATAAAGCAAACCGGCAAATACAGCATCTTTCCGCACCTATTGTCCCAGTGACGCATGGGGTTGCCGTATTGCCGATTATCGGTGAAATGTATGTGGAACGAGTGGAAGCGATTATTGCTTTGGCACTTTCTAAAAGCCAAGAGCTGGATCTTACATATTTAATTATTGATTTATCAGGCATATCCCAAATTAATGCGCGTGTAAGCGAATCATTGTTAAAGATTGTAACGTTGTTGAAGCTTATGGGAGTAAAGCCTTTATTGACCGGCATTCAACCGGAGATGGCAATCAATGCTGTAAAAGGGAATGTAGATTTAGAAGATATCATTATTGAAGCGAATCTGGAGAAAGCCTTATCCAGGTTAGGGTTTCAATTTGTAAGGAATGGCATATAAGCATCAATGGGCATGGCAAATGGAGCCATGCTTTTTTGTATGGATCTTATAGGATTGAAATTGATAAACAAGGGATTAAGCTGTTTTTATCGAATCCTTAAGTAGAGATAAAGAATGCTAAGAGAAAGAAGGGTGAAGTGAGAGGAGATCGAAAAAATGAGAGAAGATATCTTTCGGCTGTCCAAGGATTATCACAGCGGCAATGGGGTCCATATTTTTTATAATTCATTTGATGTGAACGCTTATATTGAGAATGCTTCTGATTATGTGATCAGCGCGATCCAGCAAGAGAAATTTGTCATGATTATCGAAAATGAGCGCCTTTTCCCTTTATTGATGAGAAATATAAAGAAATCTCTGACTCCCGCTCAAATTGAAACTTTGTATTATATCAACAGCTTTGAGTTTTATTGTTACCGAAAAAATTTTTATCCCTCGTCGATAGTTGAGTTTTTCCTTCAAAAAATTGCTCCCTATCTCGAAAAGAATATGCCAGTCTGTACATGGGGCCATGTCGAATGGAGTGATGAAAAACAAATATCATCTGTTGTCGCTGAATATGAACATAGAATCGATCGCCTGGTCAATGAGATAGGCATTATGGCTGTCTGTGCCTATGACGGATCACGAGTTTCCCCTAGTCTGAAAAAAGGGTTGCTTAATTGCCACAGTGTATATATGACGGATAAACAACTTCTGTTTCTCTGACAATGCGGCGGAATGCTCCATATCCACAACAAAGTAGTAAAAGATATATGCGTCTGTATTTCCGTGATTGATCTTCTTTAATGAGCGATTTTGTTTATGTATTGCAGGAGAGAGAGGATAATGAAATGATGCAATTGACGAGATATAAAGCTTCTTTTAAGAAAGAATGCAAGGCTTTGATTGCACATTCTAATGGAGAGCCAAACATATTGGAAATGATCGAAAAACAAGGAAAAGCCGTTTCTTTAGTGGCGGTAGAACAAGGAAAGGTCATTGGATTAGCTGCGGTATGGTCGAATAGAGTACATCCTTTTTGCTATTACTTGCGCCTTTATATAGACCCTTTCCTCGATTTTACAAGGATAGGAAGCCGAATGCTTGAAGAAGTGGAAAAAGAAAAGCTGGAGAGCCTTCCTTTTCAAATAACGGCAAAGGAAGAAGAGTTAAAGCTGATGTCATTATTGGAATCAGCAGGTTTCGCTGAAGTTAGGCGGACATATATGCCAATGGTTGAAGTGAGAAAAGATCATATAGAACGCATAGAAAAAAATCCGGAATTTGAATGGCTTGATTTCAAGCAGGCAGAACGCGAAGAATTAATCAAAGAGGGATTGGCTTCACTAGTAAAGCAGAATTACGAAGAGACGCATACGGTGAATCCTGCAGCCCATATGCCAATGGAAGAATGGGACCATATGATTTGGAATGGAGATGTATGGAGAGAAGGAAGCTATTTGCTGGTTTGCCGTACATCCAAAGAGGTAAAGGCGTACTCATTTCTCCATAAAACTGAAAATACCCGTATGGCAGAATGGGGATGGTGCGGCGCAGCGGAACCAAGCCTGATTAAATGGATTCCTTCACTCGTTGCTGCACAATTCCGTTTCGCTGCTTTTAAGGGGATCCAATACCTTCAAGGAGAGTTCGACTCAACTTCACCTTATGCAATGGAAGTAATGAATGCATTCTCTTTACCAAAAAAGAATACATTGATCACCTATCGCCAAAGAGATTGAAGTAAAGAAGGATAGATGAGACGTGGATGATAAACATCTAAAACTCACACTATCCTTATTTCATATGTTTATTATTCTTTATATTACTAATGAAAAAGCTACTCAATTACCTTTCGTAATCAACTATTTCGTTTTTAAATCATAGATTTTATATCCGATTTCTACCATATGGTCTTTTGTAACAGTCAGCTCACAATAATATGGGACTGCTTTTCCATACGCATCAAGGTCAGGAATGCCGTCAAAAAAATATATATCACCTGTGTCTACCATTTCGAAATCAGCTTCTGAAGACCTTCCAGAAGTATCTACTGTAATGACGCACTCTCCTCTTACGACATCATATTCCTTTAAAATGACATATTTAAGGCTGGGAACGGTAACAGTCAACTGCTTAAAATCAAAACCCCAACAACTTTTAACGCACCCAAAGACATTACATTTTTATCCTTAATCAGCCATAATAGATAAATGCCCCCTGTAATAGCAAAAATTAATCCAAGAATAAGGATGAAGTAAAATACATCAACATCAAATCACATCCTCTAAAACAGTATAGCTTAAACCACTGGATGGCCGGCCAAGACTAGTGATAATAGAAGCAGGGATTCCTGGTGGCCGCAGTGTTTGCAGATTTGTCTATTTTTTGAATCATTAGCCCCCCTGTATTTTTTCTGCGCACCTTAGGGTAAAGGAAAAGAGTTAGGCAGAAAGCCAGAATTTATAATCAACATACAACACAGGAGGAATACGCCATGAAAATTAAAGCTGCTGTCACTCACAGCCAAGGTGAAGAATTCAAGATTGAGGAAGTTGAACTAGCGGAACCGAAATTCAATGAAGTGCTGGTCAAAATTGTGGCGACGGGTGTTTGCCATACGGATGCTGTCGCACGTGATAACGGTATTACTCCATATCCGATTGTCCTTGGCCATGAAGGATCGGGAATTGTCGAGAAGGTGGGGGAAGGGGTCAATACTGTGAAGCCGGGAGACCATGTGGTCCTATCATACGCATCTTGCGGCCATTGTGAGAATTGTCTGTCAGCCCACCCTTCCACTTGTGAAAATATGAATGCGCTGAACTTTGATTCTAAAGGAATCGAGCGCCTGGAACAGAACGGGGAGAAATTGGCGACTTTCTTTGGACAATCATCCTTTGGTACATATGCCATTTCCGAGGAACGCAATGTAGTGAAAGTAAGGGATGACGTAGAATTGGAACTGCTTGGCCCATTAGGCTGCGGCATCCAGACAGGAAGCGGAACAGTACTTACATGCCTTAAGCCAGAATTCGGCTCTACAATTGCCGTTTATGGCTGCGGTGCAGTAGGCCTCAGTGCCATCATGGCAGCAAAGATTGCCGGATGCAAAACAATCATTGCAGTCGATGTCCATGATAACCGTCTGGATTTGGCTAAAGAATTAGGTGCGACACACGCGTTTAACGGCAAAGAAGTAGATGTAGTGGAAGAAATCAAGAAAATTACCAGAGTCGGTACTCACTATGCAGTTGAAACGACAGGTGTTCCGCCAGTTGTCCATCAAAGCTTGAAAGCATTGCGTCCGCTTGGCACAGTGGCGATCGTAGGAATTACGCCTGAAATGAATATTGATGTCTTCAATGAAATTATGGCGGAAGGAAAAACAGTGATGGGTGTCATCGAAGGAGATACAGTACCGCAACTGTTCATTCCTGAATTGGTTGAATATTATAAACAGGGGCTATTCCCATTCGATAAACTAGTGAAGTACTATGATTTCGAAGAGATCAACCAGGCGTTTGAAGATTCAAAAACAGGGGTAACCATTAAGCCGGTTGTTAAAATAAAGTAATGTAGAACCGATAAATAAACAAATGATGCTTTCTGGCTAGCCAGATATTATCCCCTTTAAGTAGAGAGTGTAAAAAACCATTATTTAAAATGGTGATACATTCTATTTGAAGGGGATCATTCTATGCCCAGAATGGATAACAAATACTCAAATGCTCTAAAATCACAAGCCATATAGGCCTATTTGTGCGGGGAGAATAACGATCAGAGAATAGCAGTAAGTATGGAATCCGTTTGATCGAGTGCGAAATGAATCTCGAATTCCTCAAAGGGATTGGAGATTCATTTTAAATCAGTGTTAGAAGACTCTTTATACATAGGTTTATCAAATTCTAATTCAGAAGCTATTGAAACAGCAGTTCTTTTATTTGGTGGTAAATGACATTCTTCTGTAATGTCTAGTCTCTTTAAAACTGCCCATTGAGAATTAGGTAAATCGTAATTCTGTAATTCCTTATTTAGCTTATTTTTTTAATCCTTTGAAACCTTTGCTAGTAAAAATTCTAGTTTCCCCAAGCTATTTGTTCCCAAAGAGTGCCCTTCAACTAATATTACGGAATAAGTTATGGTTATAACACTGGGCAGGCAAGGTTTATTTAATGACAGGCACGGGAGAAAAAGCAGCCCAGTCCTGAATGAATGTCTGCTGGCATGGATTGATGCCACTCGGCAAATGGTCTCTGTGGAAGAATTGGTGGCCGATTGTTTCTGTATCATCCTGTTTTAGGTTGCCTGTATAGGACGATGACATGAAAATGATTTGTACACTGTATACTTTGTCTCCATTCGGGTAAGTCGCAAAGCAATTATCTCCGGAATAAAGGCCGAAAAGGGACAAGTCATGAATGTTCAGCCCTGTTTCTTCACGAACCTCCCGGATGGCGCATTCTTCGAAGGTTTCACCGATTTCCATGACTCCGCCTGGAATACCCCAGTTGGTAAGATCTTTTCGGTGCTGAAGCAGAATATGTCCATCCTTGTCTGTAATAATGATGCCGCATCCGACTGTCAGGAGCGTGTCATGCCCGATATGCTGTCTCATTTGTTGAATATAATTCATCTGCCGTTAACCTCCTATTTATGTTCTTCAAGAAAATTCGACATAAGATCCGTTTATCCCTTTATTGACAATTGCATTATGATGAAGTTGATTAATAAATGGAAAAATTGGCATAACAATGCTATGCTTAACGCAAGTTTACATATAGGATTACCCACAACTTATGAGAAGGAGAGATAGCATATGAAACAAAAGGTAATCGTTTACAAACGAGTGCCACAGGAAGTATTGGACTTGTTCAGCAATCATTACGAGATTATTTATTTTGAACGATTGGATGAGAGCAATGAGGAAGAATTCCGGCAACAGTTGAAGGATGCCGATGCGTTGCTTGGTGCAGATTTGAAAGTAGATGGCGATTTGCTTGGGCATGCCCCGAAACTGAAGGTGGTCAGCAATATTTCGGTGGGATATGATAACCTTAATCTTACTGAAATGACAAAAAGGGGCGTTATGGCTACAAATACGCCTGATGTTTTAAATAATACGACGGCAGATACGATATTTGGGCTATTATTGATGGCTGGGCGCCGTTTCACTGAACTGGATCAATACGTGAAGACTGGGCAATGGACAGGACCTATTGAGGAAGAATTATTCGGATTGGATGTCCACCATAAAGTACTCGGGATAATTGGAATGGGCGGCATAGGCAGCGCCATTGCAAAAAGGGCGCATATGGGCTTTGACATGGACATTTTGTATCATAACCGTTCGCACAACGATGAAGCCGAGCGCCTGTATGATGCTACTTATTGTGAATTGGACGAACTGCTTGAAAAGTCGGATTATGTTTGTCTGATGACGCCGCTTACTCCTCAGACAGAGAATATGATCGGTGCTAGGGAATTTAAGCTGATGAAGCCGTCTGCCGTTTTTGTCAATGGATCAAGAGGAAAGACGATTGATGAGCAGGCGTTAATCGAGGCTTTGGATAAAAAAGAGATTGCCGGAGCTGGATTGGATGTATTCCAACAGGAGCCGGTCGATTCTGGGAATCCTTTACTAAGCATGAAAAATGTCGTTACCCTTCCGCATATCGGTTCAGCTACAGCAGAAACGCGCACCGCTATGGGGAAAATGGCAGCAGAAAGCGTCATAGCTGCGTTGGAGGGCAAATGTCCACCGCGTTTATTGAATGAAGAAGCGTATAAAGGATAAAAAAAGATGGCCCTAGAATATGGGGCCATCTTTTTTATTTTAGTGTGTCTGCTTTTACTGAAGGTATCACTATGTCCGATCCGGCATGCGATGTGTAAGAAAATTTATTTTACCGTTACTGGCTCTTGGATATATTGTGATTCAAAATTGTAGATTTTTTCTACATAGATTTGATGCCAGATCATGTAGACAAGGATTGTCCAGATCTTTCGGCTGTTATCGCGCTTGTTCGCACAATGTTCTTCCAGCAGGCGAAGCACTTCTTGTTTGTTGAAAATATCATCTGTTTGGCTCGTTTTGATAATATTGACAGCCCAATCGTGCATTTCAGCTTTCAACCAGTGGCGGATTGGAACAGGGAAACCAAGTTTCTTTCTGTTAAGTACGTGATCAGGCACAATGCCTTCAGCCGCTTTACGCAATATATATTTGGTTGTATTGTTTGCGATTTTTTCTTTTGTATGAATTTTGGACGCCACGTTGAAAACTTCTTTGTCCAAGAAAGGAACACGAAGTTCAAGCGAATTGGCCATTGTCATTTTATCGGCTTTTACAAGGATATCGCCACGAAGCCAAGTATGGATATCAAGGTGCTGCATTTTTGTGACGGCATCATACCCTTTTGATTCATTATAGATGGGTGCTGTCACTGTTTGATAACCCAAGTTAGGCATATAGTTCTTAAGCAATGCTTTCTTTTCTTTTTCTTCGAACATTTTGGCGTTGCCGATATAGCGCTCCTCTAGTGGAGTAACACCGCGTTCGATGAAGCTTTTTCCTTTGACTCCATCAGGAAGCATATGGCTGAATGCTTTCAATGTATTCTTGACCGGGCCAGGAATTTTATTGAACATGCTTAACGATTCAGGCTCACGGTAAATGTTATATCCGCCGAACAGCTCATCCGCACCTTCACCTGAAAGCACAACGGTTACTTGTTTTCTTGCTTCTCGGGCAACGAAGTACAATGGAATGGCAGCAGGGTCGGCCAATGGATCGTCCATATGCCAGATGATCTTAGGTAGTTCCTTCATATATTCTTCCGGAGAGATGACATAGGAAATGTTTTCTAAACCAAGTGCATCGGCTGTCTCCTTGGCTACGTTAATTTCACTGAAGCCGTCTCTCTCAAATCCGACTGAGAACGTTTTTAATTTCGGGTTTACTTGTTTTGCAAGGGAAACAATAATGCTCGAATCGATTCCGCCTGATAGGAAGGATCCAACTGGCACATCACTGCGCATATGCATGTTGACTGAATCCATCAAGACATTCTGAATTTCTGTAATCAATTTGGATTCAGATGTGTTTTGAATATGGAAATCCGGTTTCCAATAGGTGTTGATTTCCATTTTTTCGCCGGGCTTTTTAGTGAAATAATGGCCAGGAGGCAATTTTTTAATGCCGACATTCATTGTGTCCGGTTCCGGAACGAATTGGAAGCTTAAGTAGTGCTGCAATGATTTATAATCAACGTCGCCTTCCATGGCAAGCATGATACTTTTCTTTTCGGAAGCAAAATACGTTTCACCATCGTTTTCAGCATAAAAGAACGGCTTGATGCCGAATGGGTCCCTTGCTCCGAATAATGATTTTTCTTGTTTATCCCAGATCATAAATGCGAACATGCCGCGCAATTTTTTCACTGCTTCTTCTTTCATGTCGCTGAAAAGGGCAATAATGACTTCTGTATCTGATTCAGTGGCAAACTCATATCCTTTTGCCTGAAGTTCTTCTTTCAGTTCAACGTAGTTATAAATTTCGCCATTGAAAATAATCCAGTATCGTTCATTTTCATATGAAAGAGGCTGATGCCCGCTTTCCAATCCAATGATGCTTAATCGTCTGAATCCAAAGCTAATATGATCATCAAAGAAAAAACCGTCATCATCAGGGCCTCTGTGGGTAATAATGGCGTTCATATCTTTTAATGTATTTTCGATATTAGGGTTCTTATCATTATGAATACATCCTACAAATCCACACACGGAATACCACCAACCTAGTTGTTTTTCGTTTTATTTATTTCCCTTTTATAAAAGGGAAGTTCATTAGTTCATAAACCAATATTTAATTTTACCACATAATCATGGAAAAGCCTTCATTCAATTTAGTTTTTGGCGAACAATAGTAAATATACATGCCATTAGAAAAATATAACAAATATTGAGACCTAATGGTAGAGCTTTTAGCTGATATAGGGATAAATGAACACAAAAAAAGCTGCGGACGGCGGGGCTTCATTCTTATACTGTTCCTGTTGAAAACTGGCGATAGCGGGGAAAAGCAAACGCATATAGTTGGCAAAATTCCTTTATTACATAAAAAGAGATCGAGCTTGCTTTGACTCGATCTCATTCACCGACTAAAAGGTGCCAGTTGCAAATAATGAATGTGTATTTAGAATATGGCCGGAAAAAATGAGGAAACCCAGCAATACGAGCATCATTCCTGTCACAAATGTGACTTTCCCCAAATGGCGATTCATGAAGCGGAGGTTGTTCAAAGAACGAGAAAGGCCAGTTGAAAAGAGTATAAAGGGAATAGCGACACCGGCTGAAAAACATAATTCAAGAAGAAGGCCCGTAAACCATGACGAGGATGCGATTGATAGCAAAAGGATGCTAATAGACAGCAGCCCGATTCCGGGAGTCCAACTGATCGAATAAAGAATGCCTGAAATGAAACTGGACATGCCGCTTTTTTTATCGGGGCCTATCAAATGCTTCCGACCTCTCATAAAAATCCTTACATTCAGTAGGCCGGTCAAAAGAAACCCGAAAATGATCAGTGCAAGACCTGCGAGTTTCAAAAGAAAATGTTCTTCGTCTGAAAGGTAGGTTCCTGCCCAACCGCCAATGGAGCCAATTAAAGATAAACAAAGTACATAGCCTGCCATGAACAGGACTGTGTGATATGCGAGGGGAGCAGCCTCTGTTTCTAGTTTTGCTTGTTTTATCTGTTTGCCTGTTAATTGGGACATATATGTTGGCACCAACGGAAAAATGCAAGTCGAAAAAAAGAGTGCGATACCCGCAGCAAAAACGATGAGATATTCTATATAAAACATATGCTGATCCTACTTTCCATAAGATGGACAATGGTTCTTCACAGCTAAGAAGCGGGAATAAGCCATTTACTACTAAGATTAGTTTATAATAATCATCCCGAAACTGTAAGCAAAACGATTGGGGCTTTTAGTCCAATGATTTCACTAAATAGTATTGTTTAAATCCTCTTGGAAAGTCTTCGACAATCCCGACGACAGAATATCCTAAACACTGATAAAAACCAGGGGCCTGAAAGCTGAAAGAATCCAATTGAATAAACCGGCAGTTACGTTTACTAGCTTCTTTTTCAATTTTCCTCACTAACATCTTTCCGTATCCCTGCTGCCTTCTGGATGGTTCAACCCATAAAAAATCGATGTGCAATTGATACCAAAATACCCGTAATTCCGGCAACTGTCATGCCATTTTCATCCTGGATCGTATAGCAAAGCTTTCTGACAGGGTGCTTCCTATCTTCCGGCAGGGCGGATAGATTATATTCAATGACCTTCTTTTGATAAAATCAGCGTCTTCTATTGTTCCATTTAGAATCATTTCCATGCCCATGGCTCCTTCTTTAATAGATTGATTACATTATAAAAAGTAGATTGTTAAATATTCCTACTTTTGGTACATTTATATTAGCATTTATTGGCAAACGTTTCTGACAGGAGAATGTAAATGAACAGAATTGATAAACGAAGACGCAAACGAAATAAGAAAATTATCCTATCTCTTATCGTTATTTTTTTGATGTTGATTGTGCTTCCTACCTCTTATTTCGCTTATGACTACTTCAAAAGTTATAACGCGGCAGTAAAAGAGGCCCCTAAGCCAGCTAAAAAAACTGTTTTCAAGGGAAAGCCCGCTCAAAAAGATGAAAAAGTGAAAATCCTCTTGATCGGGGTCGATACAAGAGTAGAAGGAGAAGCATCCAACTCGGATACGATGATGGTTGCCCAATATGATACAAAAACAAAAAGTGCTAAAATTGCTTCATTAATGCGCGATCTATATGTCGATATCCCGGGAAAACAGAAAAAATATAAGCTGAATGCGGCTTATATGATGGGCGGAGGAAAAGATGGAGCTGAGTTGCTTAGACAAACAATCCAGCAAAATTTCGGAATAGATGTAAACGAATATGCCATCATTGATTTCAAGGGCTTCAGCAAAGCAATTGATCAGGCCTTCCCGGATGGAATAGAAATAAACGTTGAGCATAGAATGTCAAAAGGAATAGGCATGACGCTGAAACCGGGGCTGCAGAGATTGCACGGCAAAGAATTGCTTGCCTACTCGCGTTTCCGTAAAGACAGCCAAAATGACTTTGGAAGAGTGAAACGCCAGCAGGAAGTAATAGAAGCAATCACCAAGGAAATGTCCAGTTTTGCCGGAGCGACAAAACTTCCGGGGATGGTTGGAACCATTCAGCCTTATATCGAAACATCCATTGAACCAACCCGTGTTATTTCCTTGATGACATCCTATATGATGGGTGACCATCAACTGGAGAAGCTGACTATTCCTCTAGCAGATAGCTATGAAGGCGTAAGGATAGATAAGCAAGATGTCCTTCAATTTGATGAAGAAAAGAACAGAGAAGCTTTACAACAGTTTTTTGAATAAATAAAATCCCCGATCCATTTCGGCAATGGATCGGGGATTTTATATTTCAACTGGAATTATAAATGGAAAAATTGCTTTAGCATGGATTGTAAATCCTGCAGCATGTTATCTTTTTGAAGATTGGCCACCATTCCTTGGATAACCGGAATCCTTGGCAATGGACGCCGTAATTCTTCCTCCAGAACATCCAGTGTGACA
This sequence comes from Bacillus kalamii, assembly GCF_047238185.1. Lineage (NCBI taxonomy): Bacteria > Bacillati > Bacillota > Bacilli > Caryophanales > Bacillaceae > Bacillus > Bacillus kalamii. The sequence goes on from NZ_JBDFMI010000001.1 coordinate 123,252, forward strand.
AAGGCATTATCGTTTTCCTTATGTTGGCTTTTGGATTGGCTAACCAATTGCTGAATATCCTCTAGTTGAACAGCCAAATTTGGAAATGGACATTGGAATAAATGCTGTATGTCTGACTCTTTAATAGAAATAAGTTCATGATCCTGATCAAAACCTTCTGCCAAACTGTCGCATCTTTTCAGTATAAATTGCGCCAGGTTGTACAGGTCAAGTTCCACGATATCCCTCATCACTAATTCCAGATAGGATTGGGCTAAGCCCTGCACGAGCAGCGTCATGGACCAAATATTGCTGTCCAATTTCGATCCATATACATCAGAAAGCGTTTTTTGAAGGGTGTATAGAACTTCAGCGCGGATTTTACCGATTAATTCCCCAATTTCCTTATTGAAAGGAATAGCGCTTTCTCTTGTGAACATAATAAGGAACTCTTTTGAATCCAAAAAGCTTTTATATTGGGTGACCATTTGCTCCACAAACAGTTCGCGAGGGGTAAGGTCTAACTTCTCCAAGCTTGTGACTTCTTCGTGGAACGTTTCATAATGGTGCAGAAAAATGCGATATAAGAGATTTTCTTTCGATTTATAATATAGGTAGAATGATCCTTTACTGATTTCTGCTTCTGTTGCGATTTCTTGAATGGAAGTAGAGGAAAATCCTTTTTTTGAAAATAATTTCATGGCTACATCCATAATCAGCTTTTCTTTATTTTTCATTCCTTCAGCTCCAATGAAAATAGAATAGTTCAGTTTGGATTGTATATAAATGACTGGTCAGTCATAAGAATAGCTATATACGGTTACCGGTTTGGATAATCTATCGGCAGGAAGTTGGCAAATTATCCAATCATCCCAATAATAGGTCGTATATCTTTATTATAGCAAGCTTTTCCTAAAAACACAGCAGAAGATCGCCCTTTTAGGGAATTCATGGGTATTGTGTGAAATATTTAGAAAAGATAGTGTAATTCGACTCTTTTTGATTGACGATGAATGACTGGTCACTTAACATTAATAGTAATTCTGGCTTAAAAGCCAATTTTGAAATTAAAGGGTGTTGAAATGAATAAGATTATTGGCTTCACATTAAAGAACAAGCTGGCAATGTGGCTTATAACCATTATTGTCGTTGCCGCCGGCCTTTATTCGGGATTGAAGATGAAAATGGAAAGTATTCCCGATATCAGTGTTCCCGTATTGAGTGTATCAACTGTCTATCCAGGAGCGACACCTGCGCAGGTTGATGAAAAGGTATCGCAGCCGATCGAACAGATCGCCCGCAATTTAAGCGGCGTTAAGGATGTTATGGCGACCTCCTACCAAAATGCGTCATCTATCCAGATTCAATATGAATACGGCAAGAACATGGATGATGCCAAGAACGAAGTGAAAGAAGCATTGGAAGGCATTACACTTCCGGATGATGTAGAAAAATCAAAAATCGATAAAGTCAATATCAATGCATTTCCAATTCTATCATTAAGTATCACGAATGATAAGGAATCATTGGCAGAGCTAACGAAAGACGTGGAAGATGATATTGCGCCTGGCCTTGAGGGAGTGGAGGGTGTATCATCCGTCCAGATTTCCGGCCAGCAAATTGACCAGGTTGAATTGAAATTCAAAGAAGATAAGATGAAGAAGCTCGGTTTATCAGAAGAAACCGTTCAGAATATCATTAAAGGCTCCAATATAAACGTACCTATGGGCCTTTACACCTTTAAGGATAAGGAAAAGGCTGTTCAAGTGAACGGTAATATTGTCACTTTGAATGATTTAAAGAACCTTGAAATACCTGTAGTCCCATCTCAGGGCGGCAGCTCTACGCAAACAGGCGATGCCGCCGGCCAGCAGGCAGGCGCACAGCAGGACAGCCCACAAAGCATGGGCGATGCATCTGCACAGCAAGGGAATACTCAGGCAACCGGGCAAACGATGCCTGGACAGTCTGGCATCCCGACTGTCAAACTGAGCGATATTGCCGATATCCAGGAAATTGGCAAAGCTGAATCGATTTCACGTACGAACGGCAAGAAGTCAATTGGGATCTCGATCGTTAAGGCAGTGGATGCAAATACGGTTGATGTAGCTGAAGCGGTCAAAGATAAGGTTAAAGATTATGAAAAATCATATGATGGCCTTGATATTGTGACTTCATTCGACCAGGCTACGCCAATTCAGGATTCAGTGGAGACAATGTTGAGCAAAGCGGTCTTCGGAGCCATTTTTGCGATGCTGATCATCCTCTTGTTCCTAAGAGATTTTAAATCAACAATTATTTCAGTTGTATCAATACCGCTATCATTGCTTATTGCGGTTCTGTTGCTGAAGCAGATGGATATTACATTGAATATGATGACCCTTGGGGCTATGACAGTTGCCATCGGACGCGTAGTCGATGATTCCATTGTTGTTATTGAGAATATATACAGACGCATGTCCAATAAGGATGAGCCTTTAAAAGGCGGAGAATTAATCAAATCCGCCACGAAAGAAATGTTCATTCCGATTATGTCTTCGACCATTGTAACGATTGCTGTATTCCTGCCATTGGGCTTGGTAAGCGGCATGGTTGGAGAGCTATTCCTGCCATTTGCATTGACGATGGTATTCTCTCTATTGGCTTCTCTTCTAGTGGCAATTACGATCGTTCCGATGATGGCCCACATTATGTTTAAAAAAGGTGTCAAGGCGAAACGGGAGAAACACAATCATGGCCGCCTAGCAGGAGCATATAGAAAAACGCTCAATTGGGCATTGAACCATAAAATCATCACGAGCGCTATTGCTGTGCTGCTCTTAGTGGGAAGCCTTGCATTGACTCCGCTGATCGGGGTAAGCTTCATTTCCATGGGCGATGATAAAATGATGATTGCCACATTTAAGCCAGAGCCTGGTGTAACGATGGAAGAAACGGAAAAAATCGTTACTCAAGCAGAAAAAAAATTATTGGACCGCAAACATGTCAATTTGGTACAGCTGTCATTAGGTGCGGGAAGCCCGATGAGTATGGGCGATTCGAACAGTGCCATGTTCTTTGTCAATTATGATAAAGACACACCGAATTTTGATAAAGAAAAAGAACAAGTCATTAAAGATGTCCAATCAATGACGGATAAAGGGGAATGGAAATCACAGGATTTCTCCGCTACAGGAAGCAGTAATAAAATCGAACTGCAAGTATTCGCCAAGAATATGGATGACCTCGAAAAGACTGTGAAAAAAGTAGAGAACGTCATGAAGAAAAATGATGATTTGAAGAAAGTGGATTCAAGCCTTGCCAACACATATGATGAATATACATTTGTGGCTGACCAGGAAAAATTGAGCAAACTGGGTCTGACAGCTGGCCAGATCTCTATGGCTCTTGCGCCAAGCAAGCAACAGCCTGTTCTGACTACCATTAAAAAAGATGGAAAAGAAATTAATGTATACGTACAAACAGAGAAATCCACTTATAATTCGATAGAAGATCTTGAAAATAAAACATTGTCATCACCGCTTGGCGTTCCAGTTAAAGTGAAGGATGTCGCCAAAGTAGAAACCGGCCAGACTTCTGATACGGTTTCACGGTATAACGGAAAAATCTATGCATCCGTAACCGGTGAATTGAAAGGAAGCGATGTTTCATCTGTTTCCTCCGCATTACAAAAAGATATTGACCAAATCAAAAAACCATCCGGCGCAAAAATTGATATGGCCGGTGTAACAGCAGATGTGAAGGAATCCTTTACACAGCTTGGTTTGGCTATGCTTGCAGCCATTGCGATTGTGTATCTTGTCCTTGTGATTACGTTCGGCGGAGGATTGGCTCCATTCGCTATCTTATTCTCATTGCCGTTTACGGTAATCGGTGCATTGGTTGCATTGCTCATCGTAGGGGAAACCATCTCTGTATCGGCTTTAATGGGTGCATTGATGCTGATCGGTATTGTCGTCACGAATGCGATTGTGCTGGTTGACCGTGTCATCCATAAGGAGAATGAAGGAATGGACACACGTGAAGCAATATTGGATGCAGGGGTAACCCGTTTACGTCCAATTCTGATGACTGCTATTGCGACAATCGGTGCTTTGCTGCCACTGGCCTTTGGGTTGGAAGGAAGCGGCATTATCTCACAAAGTCTAGGGGTAACCGTTATTGGCGGATTGATTTCGTCCACGCTATTAACGTTGCTGATTGTTCCGATTGTCTATGAAACAATTTCAAAGATCATTCATAGAAAATCCCGGAAAAAACAGAAAAAGCAAAAAAACCAAACAGCAGAAGAAATGTAAAAGAAATCCCGCCTATGATGGATAGGCGGGATTTTTTCCTTTTATGTATTCTGTTGTAAATACGCTGCTGTTTGTTCAATGAATGCTTCGTAGTAGGAAGCTTGGTGCTGGACGAAGTCCTCCCTCTGGATTGTGAGTACAATTGAACTTTGGCTGCAGTCTTCTAGTTGGATAAACCCCTCCGCTTGAATAGAATCAACGTTATATTCCCATAAATCCTTGAATGCCTGGAAGGGAGCTTTGATGATTCCTGCTACTTCTTCGTACTGTAAGCGGAAGGAGGAATTGTCGCCATGGAAAGGGTATAAGTAGACATGGCTCAACTCCCTGTCGATAAAGTCAGGATTGACGATGACATTCTCAAGGACGCCAAGAGAAATGCACTCATCCAGTCCAATAGACAGCCCCAGCTCCTCATGTACCTCCCTTAGGCCATCGGCAGGGGTTTCGTTTGCCAATAAGTGGCCGGCAGCCGTTATATCAAGCAATCCTTTATAATCTTTTTTCTGTTCGCTGCGGATTTGCATATAAATAGATGGTTCCTCTTTCAGGCTGCCAATTAGCCAGCAATGAAAGGTTTCATGCCACAGGCCTCTTTTATGTATTTCTGAACGGGCGGCAGTTCCAACCTGTTCTCTTTCATCATTAAATATTTTTAATAATTCGCTTTCCATGTTATAATCTCCTTATATTTGTAAAATTTTCAATTATATTCTACAATATATATTAAACGACTGTTTATCTTAAAAGATACCTCCATGCTCCTTTTTTAAAATTGACCGAAAATTTAATTTATTTAAATTCAGTATGAGGCGTATGATCAATTTCAAGATAGTTACAACACCCGGTCCAAAAGGGTGTGTAATAAATAGCAAGTCTACCATATTAATATGAACAGAGGCAGGGGGAACAGGATGATTGTATTTGATAAAGTCAATAAATTCTACGGGGATTTCCAAGTACTGAAGGATATAAATCTCTCAATAAAGAAGGGCGAAGTGGTTGTCATCATCGGGCCTTCAGGCTCCGGGAAAAGCACCTTGCTCCGCTGCATCAATCATTTGGAAACGATCACCGATGGGTCATTGACCGTGAACGGGTTGGCTGTCAATGATAAAAAGACAGATATCAATAAACTCCGGAAGAACATCGGGATGGTCTTTCAGCACTTCTATTTATATCCCCATAAGACAGTATTGCAGAATATTACGCTCGCCCCCATGAAAGTGCTCGGAAAATCGAGGGAAGAAGCAGAACGGACAGCCCACGCCTACCTTGAAAAAGTGGGTATCCCGGATAAAGCGAATTCGTTCCCCTCCCAATTGTCCGGCGGCCAGCAGCAACGTGTCGCTATTGCCCGGGGGCTGGCTATGAACCCGGAAATCATGCTTTTTGATGAGCCGACATCCGCGCTTGACCCGGAAATGATCGGAGAAGTGCTGGATGTTATGAAAGCGCTGGCAAAGGAAGGGATGACAATGGTAGTTGTCACACATGAAATGGGCTTCGCAAAAGAAGTGGCAGACCGGATTATCTTTATAGACCAAGGAAGTATTTTAGAGGATGAAACACCGGCTGAATTCTATTCGAATCCGAAGGAAGAGAGGGCCCGTTTATTTCTCAGCCGTATATTAAACCATTAAACAGAATGAGGGGGATTTTATGAAATTATCAAAGAAGTTCATGTCCATTGCCATCATATCCATGCTGGCGATTATGCTGCTGTCCGCATGCGGAGTAGCCAAAGACGATAAGGCTAACGGCGAAAGCGATAATAAAGATGGAGGCAAAACAATCACATTCGGCGTCAAGAATGACACGCGCCTATTCGGCCTGAAAGACCCTTCGACTGGAAAAGTGGAAGGCTTTGATATCGATATGGCTAATGAATTGGCGAAGCGTATGTATGGCGATGATGTAAAAGTGAATTTAAAAGAAGTAACTTCAAAGACTCGGATTCCGATGCTGCAGAACGGTTCCATCGATGCAATCATCGCGACGATGACGATTACAGATGAACGTAAAAAAGAAGTCGATTTTACGGATGTCTATTTTAAAGCAGGACAATCGCTGCTTGTGAAAAAAGGCAGCAAAATTAAAAGCATCAAAGATTTAAATAAAGACACAACGGTACTTGCGGTCAAGGGATCCACATCGACAACCAATATCCGCGCGAAAGCAAAAGACGCACCAGTGCTTGAATTCGAAAACTATGCGGAAGCGTTCACTGCCCTTAAGGCCGGTAAAGGGGATGCTTTGACTACTGATGATGCCATCCTTTATGGCATGGCCGATGAGGATCCTAAGTATCACTTAGTCGGCGGCCAGTTTACGGATGAGCCGTATGGCATTGCTGTGAAAAAGGGAAACAAAGACCTTCAGGAAAAGTTGAACAAGGCACTCAAAGAGATGAAGGATGACGGAACTTACGATGAAATCCATGATAAATGGATTAAGAAAGATCTTTCAAGCGAAGGCTGACCATCCGTTTAAAAATATTATAAGCAGTCGTATTGGCTGAAAGATTTTTGGCTGATACGGCTTTTTTCACTAGTCATTTAGAATGGTTGGTAAAGGAGTGGACAATTTGATCGATTTTTCAGTGCTGACCAACAACTGGGATGCCTATTTGTCAGGATTTTATTATACGCTGAAGTGCAGCATAATTGCGCTTGTCTGCAGTTTTCTGTTGGGAGCCCTGCTTGCTGTCTTCAGGATTGCTCCTATAAAGCTATTGAATTGGATTGGGACAGCATACGTGGAGTTTTTCCGCAATATTCCTATTTTGATTATCATATTTTTTATTTATATCGGGCTACCGACAATCGGAATTACATTACAAGGATTTGCTTCAGGGACAATCGGCTTGATCATCTATACTTCTGCTTTTATAGCGGAAGCCATCAGAGCAGGGATCATGGCCGTTCCGAAAGGGCAGATGGAAGCGGCTCGTTCATCCGGCCTGACGTATAATCAGGCGATGAAGATCATCATCCTTCCTCAGGCAATTAAGATCGTTATACCGGCTTTAGGAAACCAATTCCTGAATCTGGTTAAGAATTCCTCTATTTTAACGGTAGTGGCAGGATTGGATTTGATGTATGCCGGTGATTTAATTGCTAACTCTACATTTAAGACATTTGATACGTATATATTCGTTGCGCTATTTTACCTTGTCCTGACAATTCCTTTAAATTTTTTCGTTATTTATCTGGAGAAACGCTTTGGAAGGGAAGGGGTGTGAACTGAATGGATTTTGCAGGAGCTTTAACAGGTGCACATTTTACATTTTTGCTGCAAGGATTCGGTATTACGCTGAAGGTGGCATTCATTTCGATTGTGCTTAGTTTCCTTATTGGAGGCGTTGTGGCCATCTTGCGCTATGCCAAGATTCCGGTCGTATCGCAGGTAATGGCAGTGATAGTGGACATTATCCGTAACCTTCCTTTATTATTGATTATCTTCTTTACGTATTTTGGTTTGCCTGAGATTCTGGGATATAGCCTCGACATTACGTTCGCGGCAATCGCCGCCTTGACGGTCTTTGAGTCTGCCATGATTTCGGAAGTAATAAGGAGCGGGCTGAACAGCATTGAAAAAGGTCAAATAGAAGCCGGCCGCTCATCCGGATTATCCTATGTGCAGACATTATGGCATATTATTTTACCACAGGCACTTAAGAGGATGGTGCCTCCAATCGTCAGCCAATTCATTTCCTTATTGAAGGATACAAGCCTTGCAGTCGTGATCGCATTGCCTGAGCTGACGCATAATGCCCAGATCATAAACGCCCGCAACAGCCAATACGTCATTCCGATCTTTTTGACGGCAATGCTTATGTATTTCGTTGTCAACTACGCCTTATCGCTGGTGGCGCGCAAGCTTGAATTGAAACGTGCTTAAAAAACAAACTCTCTATATTTGAGTTTGTTTTTCTTTTTCCCAAGCAAATATACCAAATCAGTTATATTCTATAAGGTGTGAATCTTGCGAATTTGGCAGCTATCCGTTAAAATCATTCATGATTTATCTAAATGGCCATAGGAAAGAATGGTTGGTTTTTCATGATCGCTGTTAAGCTGGGAAGATAGAGGATTTTAAGCAGAAAAAGTGTATTTATATACCCTTTAGGGTATGATATAAACATAAGGTGATTCCTTAAAGTGCAAGGGGCTGATATAATGACATATATTCTTATTTTATTGGGGATTGCGATCCTGTTCGTGGCATATTCACGATATGTGCCGGTTACGGGGGTGCGTTGCAAGAGCATAAATGCAACGATGCAAGAGTCTTCCCCAGTGGTGGTGGATTTAAGGGACTATAATGAGTCTTTTAAGAAGCCGCTGAAAGGAACAATCAATATTCCTGTTGCCTATATTAAAAGACATTATCAGGATATCCCTGAGAAAAAGGTACATGTTGTGGCAACAGATAAAATAGAAAAGAACATGGGTGTTCGGTTGCTGCGGAAAGAGGGATTCAAGGTAGTATCATATTCAATTGAAAATTGCCCTTGCGGCAAAGATCAATTAATCTCAGCAGGAGGCTAAGAACTATGGATTATGATAATTCAGTCAAAAATAGAGTAAAGCGTATCGAAGGCCAGTTGCGCGGCATATTGCGGATGATGGAAGAAAACAAGGACTGTAAAGAGGTCATTACACAATTGTCGGCTACCCGATCTGCCATTGACCGTACGATCGGAGTGGTTGTAAGCTCTAACTTAGTGGAGTGCGTTCAAAATGCTGAAGCAAAAGGGAACGATACAGAAGCATTGGTAAAAGAAGCAGTCAATTTATTGGTGAAAAGCAGATAGAAGAGCGAAGACTCTTCTATCTTTTTTTTAAAAGCATATTAGTGGATTAAGTATACCCTATGTGGTATTTTTAAACTATCCTGTTTGAATACTTCGTTTATTATATCAGGTAAATGACCGAAAGTTGGTTTAGCAGATAAGTATTCAGGCTAAACGAATGGGAACAGCATTAATAGGAGGTTCTTAGAATGGCAATTAAAGTCGATAAGACATTAGATGCAAAAGGGTTGGCATGCCCGATGCCGATCGTCCGGACCAAAAAGGCGATGACAGATCTAGAAGGCGGCCAAGTACTTGAAGTTGAAGCGACCGACAAAGGATCAAAAGCTGATTTGAAAGCCTGGGCGGAGGGTACAGGGCATCAATATATCGGGACGGTCGAAGAAGGGGATGTGCTGAAGCATTATCTTCGAAAATCTTCAGGCGAGGAAGCAAAAGAAAAGAAATATCCTCATGTCATTAACAATGTGGAATTACAATCTAAATTAGACAATAATGAAGAAATGACCATACTTGATGTACGTGAAGAGGCTGAATATGCGTTTGACCATATTCCTGGCGCCCAATCCATTCCTTTGGGAGAACTGGAAGAGAAAATGGAGCAGCTTGACAAAAACGAGAATTATTATGTGATTTGCCGGACAGGCAATAGAAGTGACATGGCATCGCAAAAATTGGCGGAACATGGCTTCGAGCATGTAGTCAATGTAGTGCCTGGAATGAGCGAATGGACAAATAAAGAACAAAAATAAATAAAATGAAGATGGGAGAATAAAAAATGAATAAAAAAGTAGCAATCATTGCAAGTAACGGTGGATTATTTGATGCGTATAAAGTTTTCAATATTGCGACAGCAGCAGCTGCCACAGACCAGGAAGTAGCGATTTTCTTTACATTCGAAGGGTTGAATCTAATCCATAAGGAAGCCCATAAGCAATTGCCTATGCCTGAAGGAAAAGAACATTTTGCTGAAGGATTTAAAAAGGCAAATGTCCCTGCCATTCCTGAAATGGTCGAAATGGCTCAGGAAATGGGCGTGAAATTTATCGGTTGCCAAATGACGATGGATGTTATGGGACTGACAACGGAAGATTTCGTTGATGGGATTGAAGTTGGAGGAGCGGTCACTTTCCTTGACTTTGCCAAAGACGCAGATGTAACATTGACGTTTTAATGATGTTATGCCCGTCTTTGGCGGGTTTTTTTGAACGAAAATATACTCCAGGGGGTAATTTGATGACTGTAAAGCAAATGACAGCAAGTGAGGTAACGAAGAAAGTATTTAATCAAGAACATCTGTTCATTTTGGATGTCCGAAATACGGATGCGTTTGCTGATTGGAAAATTGAAGGTACACATTTCGATTATTTGAACATCCCATATTTTGATTTGCTTGATGGAGTCGATGATATTCTTGGCCAACTTCCTAAGGATGAAGATATATTGGTTGTCTGCGCCAAAGAGGGTTCTTCTGTAATGGTGGCGGATATGCTGTCAGAAGCAGGGGTGGATGTTTCTTACTTAAAGGGCGGCATGAAAGCATGGAGTGAGCATTTGGAACCTGTAAAGGTAGGAGATTTAAAAGATGGCGGAGAAATGTACCAATTTGTCCGCATCGGTAAAGGGTGCCTATCTTATATGGCCATTTCAGGCGGTGAAGCAGCTGTTATTGATGCGACACGCATGATAGATGTATTTATGGAGTTTGCGGAGGAGAAGGGTGCAGCCATTAAACATATATTTGACACACACCTTCATGCAGACCATATATCAGGAGGAAGAAAGTTGGCACAAGCCACGGGAGCGGCTTACTGGCTGCCTCCAAAAGATGCAACGGAAGTGCAGTTTGACTATAACAAGCTGGAAGATGGCAATGATGTAACGGTCGGAAATACGAATATCCATATTCAGGCATTGTATTCCCCAGGCCATACAATCGGCTCCACTTCATTTATTGTGGATGATCAATATTTATTGTCGGGCGATATACTGTTCATCGATTCAATTGGCCGCCCGGACTTGGCTGGTTTAGCGGATGATTGGGTAGGGGATTTGCGCGAAACATTATACAGCAGATATAAACAATTATCAGATGAACTTTACGTATTGCCAGCCCATTTTATGATTATCGATGAATTGAATGAAGACGGCTCCGTGGGCAAGAAATTAGGCCAATTATTTGCTGAAAACCATGGCTTGAATATTAAGGATGAGAAGGAATTCCGAAGCATGGTTACTGAAAATCTTCCTCCACAGCCGAATGCCTACCAGCAAATTCGCCAGACGAATATGGGTAAGGTAGAGCCTGATGAGGAAGAACAAAGAGAAATGGAAATTGGACCTAACCGTTGTGCAGTACGTTAACAGAACGCAGTGGAAATACAAGTGGAGCGAGCGTTAGAAGTAATGAAAGAAAGAAGAGGATGATATACTTATGATGAAAGCAGACCAAATATTGGACGCTAAGGGCCTTTCTTGCCCAATGCCGATTGTACGGGCAAAGAAAGCGATGGATTCAATGGAAATAGGAAATGTTTTAGAAATACAGGCTACTGATAAAGGAGCCAAAAATGACCTGGCAGCTTGGGCAAAGTCTTCAGGCCATGAATTATTGGAAACGAATGAAGAAGATGGCGTGTTGTTCTTCTGGATGAAAAAAGGTAAATAAGTAGAAAGTCCCGGGAGAAAAACATCGTGAAGATGTTTTTCTCCCTTAAAGGAGGAACTGCATCATGAGTATTGGATTTATAGCAGCCCTTTTTGTGATCGGTTTTATAGGATCGTTTATCTCAGGCATGGTCGGCGTTGGCGGGGCAATCATTATGTATCCGTTATTATTGTACGTTGTGCCTATGCTCGGCTTTCCGTCCTTTACGGCGCATGAGGTATCCGGCATCAGTGCCTTACAGGTAGTATTCAGTACGCTTGCTGGTGTATGGGCATACCGCAAAAGTGAATATTTAAATAAGACCTTGATTCTGTATATGGGCATTGCGGTTTTACTCGGCAGTTTTGTGGGAGGTTTTGGCTCGCAGCAGATGCCCGAGTCTGCCATCAATTTTGTTTATGCGATTTTAGCAACCATTGCAACCGTCATGATGTTTATCCCGAAAAAAGGGTTGGATGACCTGCCCGCAGACCAAGTAACATTTAATAAGTGGCTGGCAGCTTTCCTGGCATTCATTGTCGGCATAGCAGGCGGTATTGTGGGAGCAGCTGGATCATTTATTCTAGTGCCTATCATGCTTGTTGTATTAAAAATCCCAACAAGGATGACCATCGCAACGTCATTGGCCATCGCTTTTATCTCCTCTGTCGGTACATCCGTGGGTAAGGTGATGACAGGGCAGGTGCTTTATGGACCGGCTATTGTACTTATCATTGTCAGTCTTATTGCTTCTCAATTCGGGGCAAAGGCAGGGCAAAAAATGAATACAAAAGTGCTTCAGGCTATATTGGCTGTTTTGATTATGGCGACCGCCATTAAAATTTGGCTTGGCTTTTTTTAAAATCAAATGGAAAATGCGAAAGAGAGCAGGGGCGAAGAGCGAATCTTCGCTTTTTTGCTATGCTGTAGAAAGAAACCGCTCCATTCTATATAATAGAGTCACAATAGGCTGGCAAAGCGTGAAAAGGATTGTGGATAATATTGGATGGCAATGGGCAAATCAATAAAATATATGGCAAACAAATTGTTATCACTGGAACCCTGTCCAAACCCCGGAGAATGGTGGCCGCCGAGATCTACCAAAAGGGAGGCATCTTAAAAGGCGCCGTAACAGCAGGGACAGATTATCTGGTGATCGGTGAACGGTTCGGCAATGTAAAAGTATCAGCAGCATTCAAGCATGGTACGTTTACAGTGACAGAAGCGGAATTCAATGAGTTGATGCAGGAATGACATTCACAGGAAGTGGTGATTGCCATTCCTTTTATTTTGGGTTAGATGGCTAAATACTTCTTGTTCGGTATTTATTCCTGTGGGTTCATACATTTGGAGTACAGTATTTTTTTATATGCTATAGGAGTGCTCTTTCAAAGGTGATATACTCATATTTGTTTGATTGAAGCATTCTATTAATCGATAGAAAGATGTTGATTTATTCCTTATAAATGTGATTTGCTATGGAAGTAGGTGTGGCTTTGGAACTAGAGAAAGATAAGAACGAATTGATAATAGAGGCCAGTTTATTGGCAGGAAAAATCATGCTGGAGAATGGGGCGGAAACAAGCCGTGTGGAGGATACGATGGAACGGATCATCCGGAATGCCCTTGGGGATAAAAAAGGCGACCGGCCCTATACATATGTGACCGTCAATGGCCTCTTTGCCCGTTTGGAGCATGGCGGCACTAATTTTGTCCGTATAGATACCCGCTCATTCGATATGGATAAAATCACAAAGGTGAATCAACTGTCCCGTTCCTTTGCGGAAAATACGATTACATTGATAGATATGTTTGCTGAATTGAAAATGATTGAAAAGGAAAAAATGTCTATTCCATTAATTTTGAAGATGGTCTGTACAATGGGCTTGAGTGGAAGTGTCATGATGATATTCGGCGGGCATTTCATTAATTTGCCTGCTGCAATGATAGCAGGTTTGGTCGCGTACACTATATATTTATTGGCATGGAAATATGTAAGGGTGCCTTTTCTGTCGGAATATGCAGGCGCTTTTTTAGGTGGCATTTCCGGTTATCTCGTTTCTTTAGTGGTAGGCGACCAAATCGATTTAATTATGGTGGGTGCAGTCGTCCCGCTTGTTCCCGGCATAACCATCACGAATGCGATCAGGGATATTATGGCGATGCACTATTTATCAGGTTTGATAAGGGCTATCGAAGGAATTTGCATTGCGGGTGCATTGGGTGCGGGCATTGCAACTGTGTATTATATTTTTATTATATAAGGCGGAAATAACACTATGATAGGTACTGTATTATTGCATATGATTTTTAGTTTTATCTCAACCATTACATTTGCTGTACTATGCAATGTGCCGAAGAAGTCGATAATACCCGGCGGCATAATTGGGATGATCGGCTGGATGGGTTTTTGGGGATTGTCTAGTAATGGTGTTGGGATATTTGTTTCCAGCTTTGTGTGTGCATTGCTGCTTGCTTTTTCCAGCCAAGTGGCCGCTACCCTTTTTAAAAAGCCGATGACTGTCTACTTCGTACCTGGGCTTGTTCCGGTTGTTCCTGGAATTACCTTTTACAATGGATTCAGGGATTTATTGCTGAAGGAATATAAAGAATCGGTCTTTGTCTTTTTGGATGTTGCTTATAGTGCAGTCGGCATTGTCTGCGGATTAGTGGTCTCTGCGATCATTTTTCGGTTTTTGGTCGTGCCGGCAATTGCTAGGAAAAGACGGAGCCAGTTTTAAGTCTGGACGGAAAGTGGAAAACCAAAAGGAAGAATAGTATCTTGGAGCACTAAGAATATTAAAATAAAGTAGAAAGGGATTGCGAGTCAACCAACGCAATCCCTTATTGATCAACGCCGTTTAAACTGGCTTTTTTACATTTGTAGTCCGGTTGGGAAGGGCATTCTGGACCCTTGCTTTTCGAAAACCGTCAATTGTATTGAGTACAGCTGATACAATGAATATGATGGCCACTATATTGATGATCCACTGCTTCAACTCCGAGGCAGTGATAGAAAATAAATCGGCCAAGTAGGACAAGAAATCTGTATTGAAAATAGCTGGATCCATGATCATCACCATAAAGAAAATAGTTGCGATTATTTGGACACCTGTATTAAAAAGGGCCAACTTATTTGTCCATTGTTTAACAGCTAGCTTATAAAGAGCCAACGTGATTTCCGCAACAATCATAATAAGGACCATTGGCCAGTAATGGAGCAGTACTTCCTGGTTAAAAGCCGGGGCGACAAATTCCAGTTTATCTCTCCCGCCTTCGTAAATGCCTATAAGATGATCGGCATAAAAATAGATAGTGCCCCAAATCGCCGTCCAAAACAAACTTCCATACACTTCGATACGGGGAATGGCTTTTTTCTTTGGAATGTGCGTAATGCTTTTTAAATCATCAGGCTGCCATTTTGAAAATCTTGTTGTATAAGGTTGGCCATCTTTATTAGTATCCACCCGTTCCATTATGGCAAAGGCTATCGTTAACCAAAAGAAGACAGTCATCCCTACTTCAATCATTTTATAAATGCCTTCCCCGATTATCGAGAGTGCAACATCCATTGCTGATTTGTCCCCGATATATTCAGTCAGATGATCTGCTGTCAACGCAATGAATGAAATGATGGCTGCGATAGGCAAAATTGTTTTTAATAATGTGACGTAGAGATCGAAATAGCGCGGGCCAATGAGATGCATCGGTCGATCAAGATATCTGCTGGCCAAAAGGGCTGGATTTCCTAGCTTTTCAAGACAATTCTTAATATCGTCCTCATTATAGTGGTCAGGAAGCATATCTTCGATTGTTGATTGTAATTCAAGAGAGATATCATCCCTCATTTTTTCAGGCAGCCTTCGAGTTACCTCGTGTATATAGCTGTCAATCCAATTCATCTGTTTTCTCCCCTCTTAATAAGTTATAAAGTTCCTCTGAATTCTTCATCCACTCTTTTTTTAATTGCAAAAAGATGTCCAATCCGTATTCGCTTAAAACATAATACTTTCGGGGTCTGCTTTCAGACGTTTCCCAAGAGCTTGTTACTAATTCTTGTTTCTCTAATCGGCGCAGCAAGGGGTATAGCGTACTTTGATCGATGGGAATCCCTGCGCCTTCCAATAATTGGACGAGAGAATAGCCGTATTGAGGAGTCTGCAATTGGCTTAATACCGCTAGAGTCAAAGTGCCTCTTCGTAGTTCGGTGGTCAGTGAACTCAATAATTGATTCATTCTTATGCTGCCTCCTTTACTATATGTCGTACAGTATATGTCTTATACTATGTATCATACACTATATATGTGAAAAAAATACATATTTTTTTAAAAAAATTCAGTATATTATGCGTGCATAGTTAAATGGTAAAGCGATGATAAAAAATAGATGAGTGCACAATGAAAATAAATGAATAGTATTTCGAAAAAGATAGTAGAAAGATTTTTAAGAATGAGTTAAACAGGTACGGACAAACATGGAATAGAGAGGGGGAACGGGAAAACTAGCAAATAAAGGTGCATGCATGAAAAGCCCAGCAGAGGTAAATAGCTGCCGGGCTTTCATGCAAGTCATTTAGTGGTTTTGCAAGCTTCAATGAATCCTGTCAAGATGTTCTTCATTTTTTCGTCTTTTTCATATAGTTCCTCGGGATGGAACTGAAGGCCAAGTATGAATTGGGAAGGGTCTTTGCCTTCAATGGCTTCTACAACGCCATCTTCTGCTGATGCTGCTACCTTACAGGATGGAGCTACTTCTTTAATAGCCTGGTGGTGCTTGCTGTTTACGTTGGCTGAGCTGCTTTTCATCAGTTGGTGAAGCCTGCTCCCTGTTTTGATTTCAATTTTGTGGCTTGGCTGTTTTCTGGAATTCTTCTGATTATGCTTAATCGCATTATGGTCCTTTTCTATATCCTGGATCATGGAACCGCCCAAGGCTGTGTTCAGCGTGCCTAACCCTCTGCACGTGCCGATAATGGGCATTTTTTTCTCCATAGCATATTTGACCAAAGTTTGTTCCATTTGGTCCCGTTCCACATTGATCATTTTTAATCGGTCGGATGGATTTTCATCGTAATAGAGCGGGAAGACATCCTCGCCGCTTGATAAAAATAATCCATCACAAAGGTCAATCGTCTGTTTTGCTGTTTCCTCATCCCCTACAGGAATGACAATCGGAAGCCCGCCTGTATCTTTGATGGCCTTGACGTATTGGTGGTTAACCTGGACGCAAGGGTTTGTTTCTCCCTTGATTTCTATGTCCAGTACGGAGCTCGTGATGCCGATAATCGGACGATTTGTTTTCATTTTCTTCTTCTCCTTAAAGGTATTGATTATTTTATGGTGTTCTATACCCGCTTTTCCGGAGAAATAAAGACATGCCGATATACCTGTTTTTTATTAAGTCACTTGTGGGCGGAGGTGGCGTTTAAGCGGAAGGGGGCGGTGCGCATTCCACTCTCAACATCTAAAGTAATACCTGCTTTGCGAAATTGTTTCAATAAACAATCTACTCGCTTGGTAAGGTAATCGGTTCCATTTGTAGAATAAAAAAAGAATTAATCATAGTTCTTAATACAATCAATTCATACATTATTCATAGAACTGTTTAATCAAATGGTATAAGGTAAAAATGTAATTTTATGATAAAGAAAATATACGAAATTAGCGATCGAAAGATTCAGTATGAGGAAATAAATGGGTTGAAAATAGGAATAGATTTAAATCAGGGAGGGAACGTTTATGATCACCTGGTTTCGGCACTTGCCACAGAGAGAGATGGATTGGTCAGAATGGACTCCTTTCATACAGAATAATGGGTATCGAACACATTATATGAAGTGTGTATATCTATTTCAGACCCTCCTTTTTCTGATACCCTTTTTCTTTGAAACAAGTTTCAGCCATATTCATATTTATTTGCTCGTTATAATTGGTATCTTAGTGTTCATCATACATGAATGTATTCATATTGTTGCCGTAAACAAAAAAGGAGATAGTAGTTTCACTTTTAGTGGACTCTTTTTTTGGTTACATACAAATGCAATCTTATCCAAAATAAGATTTTGGGTTTTTATGAGCGCACCCTTTCTTCTATTATCAGTAATGCCTGCCATTTTATCATTCTATGTATCAAGTAATATAACATCCATACTGTTATTTATAAGCTGGATAAACGCAGTGATTTCTTCCTCGGATATCATCAATTCAATGCTAATTATGATAAAACCGAGAAAATCTGTTTTTTGCAGCGTTTATTATCGAGTGGAATAGTAGGATAAGGATAGTTCACATTTACAGTTATTATTCGATTTTCTGCCATGCAAGGAGAGTGCATAACAGCTTCTTGATCATCTTTTTTGACTAAACTTTCCTGCATTTGAATAAAAAGAACTGGAGAAAAAAGACGCCATTCCATTGGAACGGCGTCTTTTTAGTGAGATATAGTGAGAATAAGCTGTTTTTTAAAGCTTTTCTTAAATCGATGATAATTGATCGGCAGGAATCGTTAATCCAAGTCCTTCGGCTACACGTGTTCCATATTCCGGATCAGCTTTATAGAAATGCTCGATTTGGCGGATTTTGATATCTTCCTTCGTTACTAACTGCAATGAAGAAACGATGTTTTTAACGAGGCGGGCACGTTCCTCTTCTGATAATAATCGGTACAGGTCGCCAGCCTGGGTATAGTGGTCGCTGTGATCGTAAGAGACGCTGTCTGTCGTGCCAGATACGGCAATGGCAGGGCGTTTATGTCCAATTGCTTCAGCAGGTCCGCCAAAACTGTTAGGCTCGTAATACACGGCACGGCCTCCGTTATGATCAGGACGCATTGCGCCGTCGCGCTGATAGTTGTTCGCTTCCACCTTTGGACGGTTGATCGGCAAGGCGTTGTGGTTTGCACCTACGCGATAGCGATGGGCATCTGCGTAAGCAAATAAGCGGCCCTGCAGCATTTTATCAGGTGATACATCGATCCCCGGTACGAGTGTGCCAGGTGAGAAAGTGGCTTGCTCCACTTCTGCAAAATAGTTTTCAGGATTTCGGTCCAATACCATCCGACCGACTTCAATCAGCGGATAATCCTTTTGTGACCATACTTTAGTGACATCAAACGGATCAAAACGGTATGTGTCCGCATCCTCAAACGGCATAATCTGTACGCATAGTTTCCAGGATGGATAGTCGCCGTTTTCAATCGCGTTGAATAAATCTTCTGTATGGTAATCTGGATGGTCGCCTGCAATCTTGGCAGCCAAGTCGACATCTAGGTTCTTGACGCCTTGTTCTGTCTTGAAATGATACTTGATCCAAACCCCTTGGCCTTCCGCATTGACCCATTGGTATGTATGGCTTCCGTATCCGTTCATATGCCTCATTGATGCAGGGATGCCCCGGTCCGACATAAGGATGGTTACTTGATGGAGCGATTCTGGCGACAGTGACCAGAAGTCCCAGACAGCTGTTGGATTTTTCAAGTGAGTCCGTGGGTCCCTTTTTTGTGTATGGATGAAATCAGGGAACTTAATGGCGTCGCGAATGAAGAAAACCGGTGTATTATTGCCGACCAAGTCATAGTTTCCTTCTTCTGTATAGAACTTAATTGCAAATCCCCGCGGATCCCTTACTGTATCGGAAGAACCAAGCTCGCCTGCTACTGTTGAGAAGCGTGCAAATAATGGCGTCCGTTTGCCGACTTCTGATAGAAAGGCAGCTTTTGTATAAGCTGTAAGGTCATTCGTCACTTCAAAATATCCGTGCGCTCCAGCACCTTTCGCGTGGACAACTCTTTCAGGCACCCGTTCTCTATTAAAGTGGGCGAGTTTTTCAAGCAGATGGACATCCTGGATTAATGTAGGGCCTCTTGAACCTGCCGTCATCGAATTTTGGTTATCTCCTACAGGTGCACCCCAACTGGTTGTTAAATATTGATCGTTTCTAGTCATAAGTAGCCTCCTTATTTATCTCTTTGATAGTTTACATGATAACAGATTTAAAAATATAATCAATACTTTTTTATAATAATTATAAATAAGAGTTTGGCGATTATTGGATATCTAGATAAAACACTACTAATATAGTGTTTTGTAATGGGTATTAAAATGCGGATTATAGAAAAAAGAGGAATAGAAAAAAGCTATTTGAGAAAATACGACAATTTTCTCAAATAGCTTATGCGTTTTACATCGATGTGCTGTGTGTTTTATCTTTCTGCTTTTGTTCCTTGGATGGCCAGAAACTCCATTTGCCTAAAATGAGAATAATGGCCGGTACAAGCATGGAACGAACCAGGAAGGTATCCATCAATACACCAATTGCCACCATGAAGCCGAACATAAATAATTCCTGGATCGGCTGTGTGGTTAAAACAGCAAATGTGGCAGCAAGGATTAAGCCTGCAGATGAAATGACTCCGCCTGTCTTGCCGATTCCGAGGTGGACAGCTTCTTTTAATGAGAAGGAACCCATTTCTTCTTTAATGCGCGATACGAGCATAATATTGTAATCGACTCCTAGAGCTACCAGGAAGACAAATGTGTAAAGCGGTATTCGATAACTCATGGCATCGTATCCGAATATATGGTCGAAAATCCACATGCCGAGGCCAAGGGCTGCAAAATAAGATAATAGGATCGTTACCATCATATAGATAGGCGCGATAATCGAACGTGTCTGCAATCCAAGCATCACCATAATAAATACCGTGACAAGAATGACGACCACCAATGTATCGCGGTCATTCGCTTTGTTCATATCTGCCTGTTGCGCTGTTTCGCCAGTGAAATAAAGATGATAGTCATTATGTGCATTGCTATCCTTCAATATTCCGCTGCGATGGTCATTTAGCTGATCCATTGCGGCGATGGCATCCAATGTATAAGGGTTATCTTTCAGGATCATCTGCAGCTTGACGGCTTTACCATCCTCAGAAACATTGTTTTGATAGGCCTTAGCAATGGTTTCACTGGATGGAGAAATGCTTTCTACCCCTTTTTGCTTTTCTAATTGCTGTGCTATTGCAGTCAGTTTTTCCGGATCTAATTGATGGTCTGACGTTATTAATACATTCGTCGGAGCAAGGCTGCCCGGTGAGTATTTATCCTCCAGAATTTCAAACCCTTGCCGCGATTCCATATCGCTTGGAAATGATTTCAAGAGATTGAAGGAGTACTTGATGTTAAATGTGTTCAATGAGAACACTACAAGCAAGAGGGTGATAACAGCAATAATGGTTTTCGGCCGGCGTGATACGAAAACCCCGATTTTATCCCAAATATGCTGTTTTTCTTTCTTTTGCACGCCATTTTTCGGTATGAATGGCCAGAACGCTTTTTTGCCGAATAACGTGAATAATGCCGGTACCAATGTCAATCCGCCAATCAGGATGATAACCATTGCGGAAGAAAAGATTGGTGCAAAGTTCCGGTAACCTGCGTCAGACGCGAAGAAAAGCATCAGCATGGCTACAAATACGGTGCTGCCGCTGAAGAAAATCGGTTCAGCAACGGATTTCATCGCATGGAACATGCTTTCATATTTGTTTTTCCGTGTCTTCAATTCTTCACGGAAACGGGCAAAAACGAATAGTGAGTAATCCGTTAAGGCAGCGAATAACAGGATGGACATGATGGAGAGCGATTGCTGGTCCAAATGGACTCCAGCTTTTCCCATTAGGCCGAGTACACGATCAACGACTAAATACACAATGCCGCAAGCCAGCAACGGTATGATTGCCAGCAATGGCGAGTGGTAAATCAAGATTAACAAAATCAGGATGATCGCAACCGTCGCCAGGATCAACACTACATCCGCATTTGAGAATAATTGGACAGAATCAGATGCAATGGCTGCAGGTCCGGTCCATTTTACCTTTACAGAATCAGAAACATTTTGTTTAATTTCCTTTTTTAAGTCTTTCAGTACAGAAGTGATATCCTTTGATTCAAGCCCCGATTTTAAAGTAACCGGCAAGGTAATGCTGGTGCCGTCTTTGGACAATAATGCTGCTTGTGCCTGTGGCGGCATTTTGTACAGTGGCAGGACTTCCTTAATATTCTTTGAATGATTTTCGCTTATTGCTTTTGAAGCATCGCCGATTTCTTTCAATTGCTGTTTGGTCAGCTTTTCTTTTGAAGTGAATACGGCAATGGCTGGTGTGCCATCATCTTCCTTGAAATAGGCATCCATTTGTTTTTGGGCTTTCTCAGATAATGCGGTTTCCGGCAAGCCGCTGCCGTCGGATTTGGATACTTGATCCTTTGCTGCTGGCGCGACCAAAGTTAAAACAATCACTGCAATGAGCCATATGGCGATGATTGATAGTACCCCTTTTTTAGATCGCGTTGCTTTGGCAATCCATTTAAACATGAAAAAAAGACCTCCCTTTGATTTTGTTTCCGACACAAGTGTCGGAAATGAGTGCAGTTTTTAGAATATTCCCTACTACTTCAAGTATGGCAAACGAAAGAAAAGGCGTCAATTTTTAAGAACCGACACCGTTGAAAATAAAGTCCATAATTTCCTCAAGGCGTTCTTCTTCGCTTTGCTGCCGGAAATTAGGGATTTGTATTAAGTTGAATATGATATAGGAGATAAAAATAGCATTCATATTTTTACGGATTATTCCTGCATCCTTTGCTTGTTGGATGAGAATTAAGCTATCGTCATATATTTTTTTTGAAATCTCGCGGACGATTTGGATTTGCTCGATATAGTCGCCCTTTTCTTCCATTTGAGCGAGCATGGTAATAACAAGCTGTACATGTGAGTACTTAAGAAAAACGGCTATGAAACTCCTGAATTTTAAATAGACATCATCCAGCTCCAGAATAGCTTCGCTTTCTTTTACTCTTTCATAAGCAAAGCCGTGCAGGTAAGCTATGATCAGTTCATCTTTATTCGGATAATATTCGTAGATTGTACTGCGTCCGACGTGAAGTTTTTCAGCAAGCAGGCCAAACGTAAATGCAGTATATCCTTTTTCCAAAAGAAGGGATTCTGTTGCTTTCATCAATTCGTGATGATCAATTATTTTCTTTCTTGCCATCGTCAAAATCCTCTCGTCATAAGATACTTCCATTATGGCATGAACAAGGAAAGGAAGCGAACGACTTGAATTATTATCATGCTGAACATTGCCATATTGAGAAAGTCCTATAGCATTCATTTGTTGAAATTGACTGTTTTACAGGAAGGTGAAAGGCAAATATGCAATCCCTTTTTAAAAATTGGTTTACAGTCATGTGACTCCTTTTTTACATGATTGCTTTGGAAATAATGTTGGATTATTATTTTCTTGAAATAACAATTTTGCGCTGTGGATTTGTGTGCATTGCAGCCAAAACAGCTCTTTGCTATACTTTTTATAGAGTGACAGATTATAAAATAAATAAGACATGTTTTCTAGGGTTCCGCAGCTTACTGCTGGTCTGGACCGAGAGAAAACCACAATGTAGTCGTTGTGACACGGAAGGATAAAAGCCTGGGAGAAATGCATTTTTTGCTATTCTTCCAGGCTTTTTTGCATCTGGAAAGAAAGAGGAGGCAATTTTATGAGTAAACAATGGGTAAAAGTCTTCATTGCAGCTCTGTTTGAAGTATTGTGGGTAGTCGGACTAAAGCATAGCGAGGGAATATGGGAATGGGCCGGAACAATCATTGCGATTATTGTCAGCTTTTATTTAATGATCATGGCAGGAAAGGATTTGCCTGTCGGAACGGTATACGCTGTATTTGTAGGGCTGGGAACGGCAGGGACTGTTTTCTCTGGCATCGTTTTTTTTGGAGAGCCTTTCAGCTGGGTGAAAGTGGGGTTGACGATTGTTCTGCTCGTTGGTGTGATGGGCTTGAAAATGGTGACCGAAGAAGTACACACTGAAGGGAGCGGCTCTTAATGGAATGGATAGCGCTTATTATTGCAGGGGTGTTCGAAATGATGGGTGTCGTTACCATCAATAGATTCCATCAAAGAAAAAATGTATCTTCCGTTCTGTTGATGTTGGCTGCTTTCGCCGGCAGTTTTATTTTTCTGGCCATTGCGATGGAACAGCTTCCGATGGGGACAGCTTATGCGATTTGGACAGGTATCGGAGCGTCTGGAGGAGCTATATTAGGAATGGTGTGGTATGGAGAATCGAGGGATTGGAAACGGATCCTATTCATCTTCCTCGTGCTCGGTGCTGCGGTTGGCCTGAAAATGACAGCTTAGCAGGCGCTCTAAAAAGCGTCCCACTGGAATGGGGCGCTTATTTCTTTTGCTTAGGTCCAACCAAATGCTTTTTCGACATCTTCATCCATAATGAAAACTTCAATTCGTTCGCCGGTCTTTGTGCTTATGTCACTGTGGCTGGATTGAACTGTGCACTGTGTGTGCTGTTCGACAATCTTTTCGGTATTTTCGCTGTACATTTCGCGGAGAATCTGGCGTGCCTGTTTAACTAATCGCCGGCCGTTTTGCTGCTTCACTAAATGTTTTTCCTCGACTGTCAGTACGCCCTTAAATCTGACAATGACCATATCGCCGAGAATGTACGTCTTTGTTTCTTGTGGTCCTCTTCCAATCAGGTCGCGCTGCAATTTTATGAATGCCTCGCTCAGTTCATTCTCTAATTTTTTCTTTGTAATAGCCATTTTCCTATTCCTCGCTTAAATGAAATGTATAACGTGAAGCATCGGTTGAAATGCATATCGTTCATTTTTATCACGATATTTAAAATAAGGGAAATGGCAAAAATAAAAGTAAAAATAAGTAATAGTAAGAAAAATATATATTTGATTGAAATTTTACATGAAAAAGGTAGTATTTGAGCGAATTTAGCTTATTTTTATAATTTGCAGAAATTAAAACGTCACGTTATTATGTAATCAAATTTAATTCGGCTAAATCTCGTATTCGAGAACGGAGGAACCAATCTTTTGGGGTTAATTTTGCAGATCTTGCAGAAGGGATGAGAAAGCTCTTTCGCCATCCTACCCGTCAGCTAACTTCGTCGGCTAAAGCGAAGGAGGTCTAAAAGGCCGCCTGATCAAGGGGTTTTTTTCTATGTATTATTTTTGGTGTGCAGGAAAAAAACAACTTGGATGATGATGTAGGTCTTTTTATATTGCCTATATATTTGAAAAAGGAAAAATGGAAGACAGAACGCAAAGAGGGCGCAAGCTTGCTGGGCGTTAGGTAGACCAATATATACTTTTTCTCCAAATACGTTAAGCGATTGTACAGGAAGGGATGTTTTAAGCAGACCTGGATTGTACCTTGGCTTTCCATGTGGAGTTAAGTATGTATTGGTCTTTTATTTTGCCTGAAAACGGAAAGGGTGTGAGCATCCGCTACGCTATCGTAGCATTCTGGCGTTTTTCAAATGAAAGAACGGGGGTGTTTGCTATTGCTGGATATTCTTATGGTCGGAATGATTGCTGTTTCAACAATTATGATGATTGGCCTCATCGCTTGGGCTGAAAGGGAGACAGGGAAAGGAAGTGGGCAATAGTCATGTTTTTCTTATTGGCTTTAGGCATTTGTGTTTCTTTGTATTTATTATTTGCTTTATGCAATCCTGAAAAATTTTAAAGAGCATGGGAGGATTTTAAGGTGTCCATGAGTATTATTTCTATACTAATTTCATTGATCATCATCGGTTTGATGGTGAAACCGACCGGCCTATATCTTGCTGCAGCCTTTGATTATAGGTCCACAAAGCTGGATCGTTTATTCGGAGGATTTGAGAATCTGCTGTATCGGCTTTCTGGAGTGAAAAAAGAAAATCAGGGCTGGAAATTATATGCCCTTTCCTTTTTGTTAGTAAATGTGGCTACTTTATTGCTTGCGTACTTGGTTTTCCGTTTTCAGGGGGTTCTTCCATTGAACCCGAGCCACATAAACGGAATGGAGCCTTCTTTGGCATTCAATACAGCTGTTTCTTTTATGGCCAACACAAATCTTCAACATTATAGCGGTGAAACGGGTTTATCCTATTTATCTCAAATGATGGGAATTGTGTTCCTTATGTTTGTATCACCGGCGACAGCACTTGCTGCCGTCATGGCCATCATAAGGGGATTGGCAGGTAAAGGAGCGGGAAACTTTTTTGTCGATATAACAAGAAGCTTGACCCGTGTATTTATTCCGATTGCTTTTGTAATGGGATTGGTCTTTGTCTCGCTTGGCGTACCGCAAACACTTGATTCAACTGCTACTGTAACAACGGTGACAGGAGAGCACCAGGAGATTGCCCGCGGACCTGTCGCTGCTTTTCTGTCGATAAAAGAAGTTGGCAACAACGGCGGCGGATTTTTCGGAGCAAATTCGACCCATCCGTTTGAAAACCCGGGAGGATTCAGCAACTTCCTGCAAATTTGGCTAATGATGCTCTTGCCGACAGCACTGCCGTTTGCTTATGGAAAGATGGTCGGAAACCGGAAACAAGGGCGGATTTTGTTTACTATTATGGCGGTTATGTTTGTCATGATGCTCGGTATTTCTTTGACATCTGAATTCAACGGCAACCCTGTATTTCAGAAAATGGGCTTCGAAAACGGACAGGGAAGCATGGAAGGGAAGGAAGTCAGAATAGGGGTTGGAGATTCTTCTTTTTATTCGGTTGTAACAACAGCTGCCGAAACGGGTGCCGTCAATACGATGCACGATACGCTGACGCCGATCGGGGGCTTGGTCCCATTGATGAATATGATGTTGAACACTGTCTTTGGAGGTGTTGGCGCAGGTTTTATCAATGTGCTGATGTATTGTTTGATCGCTGTTTTTTTATCGGGCTTAATGGTCGGACGGACACCGGAGTTTTTGGGCAAAAAATTGGAAGGGAAGGAAATGAAACTGATTGCTGTTACACTGCTTATTCATCCATTGCTGATCCTTGGCGCATCGGCTATTGCTTTATGGACTCCACTTGGTGCAGACAGTATATCAAACCCTGGATTCCATGGCTTTACTCAGGTGGTATATGAGTATACTTCTTCCGCTGCAAACAATGGGTCGGGCTTCGAAGGACTGGCTGATGCGACCCCTTTTTGGAATATTTCTACTGGGCTGGTTATGTTTTTCGGCCGTTGCTTCAGCATTCTTGCCATGATTGCCGTTGCTGGATCATTGGCAAGCAAAAAAGTGGTTCCAGAAACAGTGGGGACTTTCCGTACGGATACACAGCTTTTTGGAGGAATACTGTTTGGGACAATTCTTATTGTCGGTGCGCTGACTTTTTTTCCGGCGATTGTATTGGGTCCAGTGGCTGAATTTTTAACTTTATAAGATGGAGTTGGATAAAAAATGGGTGAAACTGCATGGAAAAAACAAGGGCAACCACTAGCCGGAAGGAAAATAAATGGTTTGGGATTGCCGCCTGAAAAGCCGGACAGACAATCACATGTAGAAAAGGGATTAATGGCAAATGCCGTAAAACAATCATTCATCAAATTGAATCCGGCGGTTATGGCCAAAAATCCAATCATGTTTGTTGTGGAAATCGGTTTTGTGGTCACTTTTCTTCTCTCGATTTTTCCGTCCCTATTCGGAGGGGAGTCGGCCAGATGGTTCAATGTGACCGTGACACTGGTGCTTCTATTCACGATTCTCTTTGCCAATTTTGCCGAGAGCCTTGCCGAGGGCAGGGGGAAGGCTCAGGCGGATTCGTTAAAAAAATCAAAGAAAGATACATCTGCCAATGTAGTGAAGAACGGTAAAATCGTCACTGTTTCTTCCAATATCCTTAAAAAAGGAGATATTGTCATCGTTTCTGCGGGAGAAATCATACCGGGCGATGGGGAAATCATTCAGGGCCTTGCCTCCATTGATGAATCTGCTATTACAGGTGAATCAGCTCCTGTCATCAAAGAAAGCGGTGGAGATTTTTGTTCAGTGACAGGAGGGACGAAGGTAATCAGTGACAGAATTACCGTGCGGATTACAAGCGATCCTGGAGAGTCCTTTCTAGATCGCATGATCTCTTTAGTTGAAGGTGCGGAGCGTAAAAAGACACCGAACGAAATTGCATTAAGTACAGTTCTGACAAGCCTGACACTCATTTTCATAATAGTTGTAATGACGCTGCCTTTATTTACAGATTATTTGGGCTTTTCTATCGAGGTCCCTGTGTTGATCTCTTTATTGGTTTGCTTGATTCCGACAACGATTGGCGGTCTCTTGTCCGCCATTGGGATAGCGGGAATGGACCGCGTCACTACTTTCAATGTGCTTGCTATGTCAGGGAAAGCAGTTGAGGCTGCCGGGGATATCCATACAATTATCCTTGATAAAACGGGAACTATAACTTTCGGAAACCGGATGGCGAATGATTTTGTACCGGTCAAGAATGGGTCGAAGGAGGAATTATGCTTTTGGAGTGCTGTGTCATCTATATACGATGATACGCCTGAGGGGAAATCAGTTGTCAGTCTTGCCCGACAACTAGGGGCTGAGGTAGATGAATCGATGATCCAGGAAAGGCAAATCATTGAATTTATGGCGGAAACAAGGATGAGCGGTCTTGAATTGGAAGATGGGCGTTCAGTCCGTAAGGGAGCTGTCGATGCAATCAAAGAGTGGGTGGCCGTACAGGGAGGCAGTATCCCGAAGGATCTGGATCTAAAGACGAACATGATTTCAGAAAAAGGCGGTACACCACTCGCGGTTGCTGTCGATCGTCATATTCTCGGTTTGATTTACTTAAAGGATACGGTTAAGCCAGGCATGAAAGAGCGCTTCGGCCAATTGCGCCAGATGGGCATCAAGACGGTTATGTGTACGGGCGATAATCCTGTGACAGCTGCAACGATAGCAAAAGAAGCCGGTGTCGATGAATTCGTAGCTGAATGCAAGCCCGAAGATAAAATAGCTGTCATCAAAGCGGAACAAAGCCAAGGGAAGCTGGTTGCGATGACTGGTGATGGAACGAACGATGCACCAGCTCTAGCGCAAGCGGATGTAGGTTTGGCGATGAACTCTGGAACAACGGCCGCCAAAGAAGCGGCGAACATGATCGATTTGGATTCAGATCCGACCAAAATTATCGAAGTAGTAGGCATAGGAAAACAATTGCTGATGACCCGAGGAGCTCTAACGACTTTTAGTATTGCAAATGATGTAGCCAAGTATTTTGCCATCATACCTGCGATGTTCATGGTAGCGATTCCGCAGATGGATGCCTTAAACATTATGAGATTGAATTCGCCTTTGACGGCTATTCTGTCGGCCCTAATTTTTAATGCGATTATCATTCCGCTTCTCATACCTTTGGCAATGAAAGGGATTGCCTATAAACCGATGAGCTCCAACTCACTATTGGCCCGTAACCTAGGCATATACGGGATGGGGGGAATAGCGGCCCCGTTCATAGGGATTAAACTAATTGATGCATTGCTTGGTTTTATTTTGTAGAACGTCCATTATAAACGGAAAGTGAGAGTACAGCATATGAAAGAGATCCGAATAGTAGTTGCTCCTGTCCTTCGCATAAGCCTGGTTTTTATGATTTTGTGCGGTCTTGTCTATCCGTTCATATTTACCGGGGTTGCACAGACCCTTATGCCCGTAAAGGCGGATGGGAGCCTGATCAAAGATAAGGTTGGTACTATAGTTGGTTCTGAATTGATCGGGCAGCAGGTGAGCGATCCAGCCTATTTTCAGGGCCGTGTTTCCAGTATTGAATACAATGGTTCAGGATCAGGATCGAATAACTATGCCCCGTCCAATCCCGATTTAGAAAAGAGATTGGAAAATTCGATCGACAAATGGAAAAAAGACAATCCGACAGTGCCTATAGCAGAGGTTCCCTCTGAATTGCTGACGAACTCAGGTTCAGGCCTTGATCCTCATATCACTCCTAAAGGGGCAGAAGTACAGGTGGACCGTATAAGTGACAAAGGCGGTATTAGCAAGTCAGTCCTGCGTAAATTGATTAAAGAACATACAGATGGAAAAGAGCTTGGATTTTTCGGGCAGGAGAAGGTGAATGTCCTGAAGTTGAATTTGGCATTGAATGAGCTATATAAATAGGGATAGTAAAGGGTGTTCAAATTTCAATTTTGCAGCACCCTTTTCCCGTGTTCAATAGAAGGAGAGGGTTCCGATGGCAGCGGACCAGTTATTTACCCGAAGAAAAACACCGGAGCAAATTTTGGATGAATTATATGAAAGCAGAAGAGGAAAAATCAAGCTTTATATAGGTGCAGCCCCTGGTGTCGGCAAAACATACAAGATGTTGCTGGATGCAAACGATGCCCGTACTGAAGGGAAGGACATTGTCATTGGGTTCATTGAAACACATGGCCGGCAAGAAACGGTCGATCAATTGAAGGACTTGGAATGCGTCCCTTTAAAACGAGTGAGTTATAGAAACCGGTTCTTCGGAGAATGCAATGTTGAGGAAATCATCCATAGAAATCCGGATATTGTTGTAGTGGATGAGCTTGCCCATACGAATAGTAAAGGAAGCAAGAATCGGAAAAGGTATCAGGATATTGAAGATTTGCTTGAAGCGGGCATCCATGTTTGGTGCGCGGTCAATATCCAGCATATCGAGAGTGTGAATGATATCGTCAAGCAGATTACAGGGGTATCTGTAAGAGAGAGGGTGCCGGATTATTTTATCCAGAGGGCAGAGGAAATCCAGTTGATAGATGCGAGTCCCGAGACATTGAGGAAGCGTTTGGCTGAAGGTAAAATCTATAAAAAAGATAGAATTGAACAAGCGCTCCAGCATTTCTTCAAGACTTCCAATCTATCAGCGCTGCGTGAACTGGTTCTTCGCGAAGTCGCGAATGATATGGATGAAAAAATAGAAGGCGATAATGAAAGCGAATTTGGCCCGTTGGGCGTCTATGACCGCATTATGGTCTGTGTCCAATACGGTCCTACCGCTGAAAAGCTGATTAGGAGGGGATACCGGATGGCGCACAGACTAAAAGCGGAGCTATATATATTAAATATTTCTAATGAAGAAGAGGATTCTTTTTCCTCGGAAAAAGAACAAAAAGTGAAGCAATGGAAAAAGCTTGCTGATGAGTTCGATGCCCGGTTCATCATTGAAAAGAGAGGGAAGAGGCAATCGGCAGATGTAATCGTAGAAATGTCAAAAAAATACCGGATTACACACATCATACTTGGGCAATCGGCTCGTACAAGATGGGATGAAATCTGTAAAGGGTCAATTGTGAACAGCATCATGAGAAATGTTCGGAATACAGATATCACCATTGTAAGTGACGGGCGATAGATCTCCAGCAGGGGCATTCTCATCTTGTTGCTGCCGGTTATGCCTTTCTTTTTCCTTTGGCAAAATGGCTTTCAGCAAGGATTTCAATTAATTGCTCTGTCATATATTGAGGCGTATATTTAAACCCTCCTTTCACCCATTCAACAATCAAGCCAAGCAATGCATATGCCTGATAGCTGGCTAACAGCTCGGGATTAATAGCGGAGGCTGTCTTATCAAGCAGTAAATCCTGAAGGGCTATCTCTTTCAAAACGTCGCATATTTTGTTCTGAAAGCCCGGCAAGACGTTGGAGTGGATGATAATCGTGTAAAAATCGGCATATTTGGCCACGTGGTCAAATAGTTTAATCGCTGATGACGATAGCTCTTCTTTGAAAAAGTTGGAGTTATCTCGGTATGGCGCCCTGAATGATTCAATTAAATCTTCAATGACATCATGAATAACATCATCCAGCAAGTCTTCTTTATATTGGTAATGTTTATAGAAGGTTCCGCGATTGAGATCCGCCAAGGCGACAATTTCTGTAATAGTGATGCTTTTAAATTCTTTTTCTTTCATTAGAGTAAGCAATGATTTTTTTAAGGCGTTTTTTGATTTGTTAATTCTTCTATCTGGCGAATGCATATCTTTTGCTCCTTTTCTCCATGAAATTAAACATACGAAATGATAATTGTTCATTAATCAACATTTTGCTTTTTTTTGAATATTGAGGTTTTATTTTGGTTTTATTATACTATAAATGAACAGATGTTTATTAATCAACATTTGTTTTGACGATAAAAGGAGGATGTTCGATATGAAACTTAAGGGGAAAGTTGCAATCGTTACAGGGGCTGCTTCAGGCATGGGTAAACAAATAGCTCTTCTTTACGCACAAGAAGGAGCTAAGGTAGTTGTTTCGGATTTGAATTTCGACGGCGCAAATGCAACTGTGGAAGAAATTAAATCTAACAATGGCGATGCCTTTGCCATGAAAACGAATGTAGCACTTGAAGAAGACATTCAAGCTTTGGTGGACAAAACAGTTGAAGTGTACGGAACAGTTGATGTTTTAGTGAATAACGCAGGTATAATGGACAATTTCGAACCTGCAGGAGATATAGAAGATGATAAATGGGACCGCATTTTTGCCATCAATACAACAAGCGTTATGCGTTCCACCCGTAAAGTATTGCCGATTTTCCTGGATAAACAGGCAGGAGTCATTGTCAATATTGCATCGGCAGGCGGTTTATATGGTGCCCGGGCGGGTGCTGCCTACACAGCGTCCAAGCATGCCGTTGTCGGCTTTACTAAAAATACTGCGTTCATGTATGCCCCAAATGGAATCCGCTGCAATGCGATTGCACCGGGCGGCGTAGAAACAAATATTGGAGCTTCCATGACGAATATCAATCCTCTCGGCGCATCCCGCCAACAGTTAGGATTGGCAATCAATCCGAGAACCGGCAAGCCGGAAGAAATAGCTAAGGTTGCCCTGTTTTTGGCCGCGGATGATTCGAGCTTTGTAAATGGTGCCATTATTAATGCAGATGCAGGCTGGTCGGCATATTGATTATAGAATTAGAGTAAAACCGATCTGCTTTTAAGCGGATCGGTTTTTTTGAGATGTTTTTTTCTATACATAGAACATAATCGGGAAAACAGGCCCCTTATCCATGGGATTCTGCAGTTTGACAAAAAGTAGACATTGCTTAAAGGGTGGCGCTGGTTGACAATAGAAATTGGACATATAAGAGGAGGAGATTGCGAGAATGAATTTATCGGCTATTCCACGAAAAAAATATACAAACGGTTATACACCGTTGGAAAAGTTGGAGGCGCTCTCGGCTGAGCTTGGCGGCCCATCCATTTATATGAAACGCGATGATCTGCTGGGGCTTACTGCAGGCGGAAACAAAACGAGAAAACTGGAATTTTTGGTGGCTGATGCCCAAAAGAAAGGCGCGGACGTACTAGTGACATGCGGAGCCGTCCAATCAAACCATTGCCGCTTAACGTTGGCCGCGGCGGTTAAAGAAAAAATGAAATGCGTTCTTGTATTGGAAGAAGGCGAGAATAAAGCGAGCGACCAGCCGACCGGTAATTATTTTCTGTATCATCTTCTTGGGGCTTCACATATGAAATTTGTCCCTGAGGGGTCGGATCTTATGGAAGAAATGGCAAAGGTCGAGAAAGAACTGGTTGAGCAAGGCCATACTCCTTATTTAATACCTGTTGGCGGCTCAAATCCTATCGGTGCTGCCGGCTATGCTGCATGCTCACAGGAGCTGCTTGCACAGGCATATGATCAGCAAATAAATATGGATTATGTAGTGTGCACTAGTGGCAGCGGAGGAATGCATGCAGGGTTGGTAGCTGGTTTCTTGGGGTTGAATAGTGATGTTCCAGTGATTGGCATGAATATCAGCCGAAATAAGGAAGAGCAGGAGGCGAAAGTATTTGGCCTCCTTAAGGAATTGGACACTTATTTAACGCTGAACCATAAGATATCCCGGGAGAATGTCCTTTGCTATGATGAATATGTGGGTCCAGGATACGCTGTGCCGACAAATGAAATGATCGAGGCAGTCAAGCTAGTGGCGAGTACAGAGGGGATATTACTTGATCCTGTTTATACGGGAAAAGCGATGGCCGGCCTTATTGATTTGGTCCGGAAAGGAACGTTCAAGAAAGAAGATAATATTGTATTTATCCACTCAGGCGGTTCACCTGCCCTCTATGCCTATACATCTTTATTCAGTTAATAAAGTGTATAACAAACATGAGGAATAGTAGGCATCACCGTTCCAAAAAAGCATATAGATAAATGAGAGAGGCTGTTCAATGACAGCCTTTTCTTTTGCTCTTATAAAATAGTGTTGATTGTCGCATCCTAATGGTTAGATGACCGTCAAAGGAGAACAATGGAATGCTTGCACGTGGACTATTTTTAAAGCTATGGCATGTGTTAGACCCGGTTTACTGTTCATTTACAAGGCTTCAATTCGTACCGGCTTCAAAAAAGGATGTCGTTTTGCGAGTAAGATTAACCAGATATAAAGGGATGGGGACTGTATTGGCGGATGGGACGGCCATAAGAAAAAATGATCTTATGGTTAAAATTCATTTACATAATATCAAGTTACTGAGAGAATGCCTGCATATCAAAAGCGAACTGGCAAGAGGCAGGGCCATTTTCCGGAAAGTAAAAGAATCCATGCCGCATTTAACTGCTTTTATAGATAACCATCCTGATGGAGCGAAGATAAAAGGCATCATTGGCATCACTTTAATTAATAAAGGCTTCCTGCCGTTAGGCTTTGAATGCATTCTTCCTGAAAGTAAACTGTATACATGGTACAAGAAAATGACGCACATTCCGATCCATTTGCTATCCTGCTCCGTATTTTCTATAGAGAAATTAAAAAAGCATCATACCGTATATTTAATGATGTCGAAACAAAAATTATTTGATTTATATAAAAGCCCCGACTAATAAAGCCGTTGAGAAAGACTCTCTCAACGGTTGTTTTTCTTTTGTCGAAATGGTTTTATGGGCACCGAAAATATATTTTGGAAAAATCCTTCACACCTCCTCATTAAATATATTCATATTATATAATTAGAATAAATTGGAAATGAAGATCTATACATACAAGAAGATATAAAATCTTTAATGTACACTTGTCTGCATGGAAGTTCATATCCTAGAGGTCGATATGGCCCAAGAAATAATCGTATGAATGGAAGGGGAAGGATAAGGATGGAGAACCAAGGATGTGCGTTCTGCCAAATAATCAATAGGGAATCTCCTGCACATATTGTGTATGAAGATGAATTGGTTTGCTGTTTTTTGGATATTGATCCTATTAGTGAAGGGCATGTATTACTTGTACCTAAGGAACATTGCCATGATATGGATGAGCTGGAAGAGCAGGTATTAACTAGAATAACAGAGGCAGCATCCAACATTTCGAAGGCAGTTAAAGAGATTTATCATCCTGATGGTTATACCATTATGCAAAATGGAGGCATGTTTACTGATTTTGGGCATTTTCATATGCATGTGTTTCCGAGATATAAAGATGATGGATTTGGCTGGACCTGTAAAGCGTTAAATGGTGCATCCGATTTGGATTCAGTGCAGGCAAGGATAAAAGGAGCATTAGAGTGTGCGGCTATACAAAAATGAGGAGTTGTCGCCGGCTCTGTTCACAGAGATTACACTTTCGATGCTTACTTTTTTAGGAATATACAATGCAGTTGGGAGAAGGCCGGTCAGACATAATTTGAATTGAATGGCATAGAGTACAAGACTCATTTGCTATAAAAGAGAAGTATAGGTAAGGGGGAATTTTTATTAGGAGTATGAAGTTATTTCTTGCCGTGTGTATATTTTTATTAATAGGTGGCTGTTCTGAAAATGCCTCAACCAATATTGATGAGATTGACCATTTTCCTACACAAGAAGAAGCGATAGCACACTTTGTCGAAGTTGAGAACATAACAGGAAACATTGATTTAGTTACAACTACAAAAAGGGAATTGCTATTAGTCAGTCAATTAAAACAGGATATTTATTTTGTCGGTGAGGTAAAAGAAAATACTGAAGGATATGATGCTGTAAAACTATCGGCCAGCTTTAAAATTGGGTTCGGTGCTGCTTGGGAATTTAACACAATGGACAATGAGAAATATACCATTTCTTTTGAAAAGTCTAATGAAAAACCAAATCTAATTAGGTTATCTAATGACGAATACTATATCTCCATTGTAGAGGGGCATACATTGAACAGAAGCCTATTCAATGGAACAAATGCCATTAAAGAAGCGAGGACTATCAAGAGTAAGTAAATAGAACATGCAAAGACTATAAAAAATAAATGGTCATAAATAAAATCGTTGAGTGAGGGAAGTATACGGCAAACGTTAAATTGGGAGAATTAAGAATAACCTAACAAACATCCCTTATTTAACCAAAGAGCAAGTGCTCAATTTAATTATGAAGGATTCTTTTTAAACAAATTAGAGCAATAGTAGAGAATCAGAGCTGTCATTTGGATGGCTTTTTCTTATGCTGTTAACTTTGCAGGATAGTTTAACAACAACCTAGAATATTTATAATGAAGGAGGAATAGTATGGGCATTCATGTAACTTTTAATATAGAACATGATATTGGAGACGATTCAACTCTTCCCAACCTTTAAACTATGACTATTGGGTTCGTTTAATACAATGTTATTTTAAGAATATCATTCCGAATGAAACAGATATTTACACATTCGATTAGTTTCTTATAAGAACGTATTTTTTTATAACAAAAGGC
Source organism: Bacillus kalamii (assembly GCF_047238185.1). Lineage (NCBI taxonomy): Bacteria > Bacillati > Bacillota > Bacilli > Caryophanales > Bacillaceae > Bacillus > Bacillus kalamii. The sequence goes on from NZ_JBDFMI010000001.1 coordinate 159,528, forward strand.
GAGCGTTAGCGTAATGAAATGAACAAGAAAATAGGAATATCTATGTGAAAGAATGCTTTTAAACCAGACTGAGCATTAATGAATTAAGGAATTGTGAAATCAGTCCTTTTGTTAAAAAAGGATATGAATGTATTCAAAGTAAGGAGTTGGTGAAATGAAATTAACTAAATGAAACGTGTTAGGATGGATTATCATAATATTTCAGGGTATCAGTAATTTGTACTTTAGAGAAGAACTATCTATAATTACAACTGGTTTAGGAGGACTTATTTGTTTGATTGTCAGTTTGACGTTAGTATTCTATAAAGGTAAGAAAGAACTACACTAATATTTAAGCATTAGCGGAACAAGAGAGACGGAGAAAAATGAAAATGGACTCTCATGTGTATATTGGTAAGTAATAGAACCTATATTATTACGAATCCTTTTTTAGGAAACAGCCTTGAAGCATACTATTTTTAGTATGTTTTTTTGTGTGGGTTATTGGAGGTTATTCAAACCGCTTTGCTCCTTTAAAGATATAGGAATTGTTCGGTTACTATTTATCAATATGTGTATAAATAAAAAGAAATTTTTGTATTTTCTAAACAGTCACAGAAAAATAATTGACTGAAAAGATATTATGTTTTATGATTACTCTATGTAATAGAGTTCTATCACATAGAGTAATTGAAAGAAGGTGCTTGTTATTCGAAGTGATCTAATTCGCGGACATTTGGATAGCATTATTCTAAGACTGATATACGAAAAAGATTGCTATGGGTATGAAATATCCAGGTCTATTTCCGAGAGGACTCAATCCCGGTTTGAAATTAAAGAAGCAACTTTGTATGCCGTGTTTCAAAGGTTGGAGAAGAAAGAGCTGATTCAATCTTATTATGGGGAAAGATCTCATGGCGGCAAACGAAAATATTATACGATTACTCCCCTTGGAAAAGCTTATCTGAAGGAAATGGCTGCCGAGTGGAAAGAAACGAAAGAAATCATCGACCTGTTTATGGAGGGATTGCTAAATGAAGAAAATTAGAAGTCATGTTGATCTTTTATTTTCGGACATACCGGCCAGTAAGAAAACGGACTTACTAAAAGAGGACATTATTCAAAATTTAGAGGACAAGGTAATGGATTTAATGGATGAAGGAAAGGCCGAAGAAGACGCCATTAATAAGGCGATTGTGGAATTTGGCGATATGGAGGATTTAAAGTCGGAACTACGGCCTGAGGCATATGCCGTAGATGATAGAAAAAATCAGCTGGCCCGCTTGAATCTTGGTTTTTCTATTTGGGGCAGCCTTCTGTTGATCGGTTTATTTTTGTTTCTTAATTTTTATTACACACCGAAAACGATTTGGTTTGTTTATCCGACATTTGCCGTCCTGTGGTGGCCATTATCTATGTATTACTATTGGAGAAGAAATGGCGGTAGAGTAGGATGAGGGGGGGACTGGTTGAATTTTCAGCGATTGGAACAGCCGTAACTGTTGTTTTCTTAATGGTTGTCAATTGGCTGACAACCCCTGATAATTGGTGGTCTTTGTATCCTTGTTTCTTTATGCTTTTCTATCCGCTCAGTTTCCTTTGCCAATCAAAAAAAGGGTATCAGCTATATTCGATTTTATCCAGTTTACTGCTGCTTATTTTCTTTGTTGTCATTAATTTGAGGGAAACACCTGACTATTATTGGTTCCTGTATATAGTGGCTCCTTTAATCATGTGGCCGATTACGGCTTTTGCAGGTAAAAAAGCCACATCGATCGGATTCAGTATATGGTCCGCATTTGGCCTAAGCGCATATTATATTGTGTTGAATATAGTATTTGAACCAAGGTTTTTATGGTGTATATTTCCTGTTTTTGCATTGTTATGGTGGCCGATTTCACGCATTTTAGGCAGGTACCCGCTGCCATATGCATGTATAAGCAGTCTTTTGACGATTGTGTTTTTTGTAGTTTTGAATGCCATAACCACTCCAGGTACTATTTGGGCTATTTATCCGATTTTTGCCGTGCTATGGTGGCCGTTGTCAGTTTATTATTTTATCTATAAACCATCCCATGTTAACAGAAAATGAAAGCATTCAATTTGTTTACTTATTATGTTACCTATTGAGCGTAAGAGGAGAGAGACTTTTTTGAAGGTCCCTCTCTTTTTTGATGGATAGACTGTTCGTTATGATAATGCCGTTATTGCTAATGGAATTGGGGTTTTGGCATTAAAACAGACGTCTGTTTCTTCACACTTCTCAAAAGAATAATAGTGCAGCTGCAGGTCACTACACTAAGAATGAGCATAATCATAAAGATATAATGATAGCCACCAGTGCCATACATATCAATCAATTTGCCGAATAGTGTATGTGCAATCAAGTCCGGCAAGAATGCGAAAACGGAAATGATGCCTATTGCTGTTCCGGATACGTTGTCAGGAATCCGGCATTCGTTAATGATGGAATACATAATGCAATAAAGCCCTACCATGAATAAAGCGGCAATCAGCGTCAAGGCAATGGCCACAGGAGCAGAGAGTGTGCTTTCGAAAAGATAAATGGATCCAACTGCCATAAAAACGGCTCCCAAGCCGACTATGAACCATCTTAGCGTAGAATGGAATAAGCGGTCCGCAAGCATCCCTGAAATCGGAGCAAGCATTGTAAAAACGTAAAGACGGATAATGGTTAAATTTCCGGATAGCTTTTCTGTAATATGAAATGTCTGGATTAAATACGGATTGAAATAAGTAACCGCAATATAAATCGTGTACGTACAAAATAAGATGGACGAAATCAGCCAGATGGTCGGTGAAGCCAACACGTTCTTCACATCCGCTAATCGTACTTGTTCGCCAGGGCAGACATTTCCCTTTCCTTCCCGTTCATCCCTCAACAAATAGGTCAAGGCAAACATAATGATAATTGTATAAGAAGCCAACACAATTAAAGCATATAAGAATCCTTGTTCAGGCGAGGGAAAAAGTGAATACACATGCAAAGCGATCAAATTGATTATAGCGCCTGTCAATCCGCAGACGGCATGGTAAATGCCGAAAGCCGTTCCGCTGCCTATCTCTTTACTATGTGCACGAACGGTTTTGGTGACTGCCGGCCAGCAGAGAAAAATAGTGGTGAAAGCCAATAAGAACCAAATGATGAGAGCGGCGAAATAAGTTGTAAAAGTAAATGCGAATGCAACGATAAGAATACATGTTGTGAACAGTGACCATAGGATGGTTTTTCTTGAGGATATGCGGTCAGAGATGATTCCTCCCGGTATTTGATTGATTGTGCATGCAATTGCGAAAACAGTGATCATCATGCCTATTTGTTGCCCGCTAATATGCATGGCATCCAGCATTTGTTCGTAAAAGACATATTTCAAGTATGGCAGCGTAAAAATCGAGCCGCCTGCCATCCCCAGAAAAATGATGGTGAGTAAATCCCTGTGTTTTGATTTCATGTCGTGTTGCCCCCTGGTTTTGTTGAACGAAAATCGTTTAACATTACTTTTATCGGAAGAAAGCGCTATATTGGTTTTCATGGTGAAAGGCCTGCTGATATCAGCCAGCAGGCCATTCCTTTACTTGTTTTTAAGATCATTATTTTGCAGGTTCTGCAGCAATTGGTGCGACGGGAGCTGGAGCTTGTTTCATTTTCTTTACTCTTGCCAGCAGTACTGTGATACCTACAAAAGAAAGTACGCACATACCCATCATTAGGATAAAGATATAGTGGTAGCCGGTGCTGCCGTAAGAGTCGATCAATTTACCGAAAAGAGTGTGCATGATGCTATCCGGTAAGAAAGCAACAACAGAAACGATAGAGATAGCTGTACCAGCCACTTTTGCAGGGATATTGCATTCACCCATGATAGAGTACATTACACTGTATAATCCGCACATAAAGAAGGCTGTGATAAGTGTTAGTGTGATGACAAGACCGAGCGAGCCAGAATCGCCGAGGAAAAGAATTCCCGCGATTGTCACGAATACAAGTGTCAAGCCGACCAAGAACCATTTCAATGTAGAGTGGAATAATTTATCCGCAATAAGGCCAGTGATAGGTGCTAAGGCCATAAACAAGAACTGTCTGATAATTGTCAAGTTTCCAGAAAAGCTTTCTGAAATGCCGAATTGGCTGGTTAAATATGGGTTGAAATAAGTCACGGCGATGTAGACAGTATAAACACAGAATAGAGTTATTGAAATAATCCAGACAGTTGAATTTTTGAGCGCTGCTTTAACGTCTGCGGCTTTCGGTTTTTCTGCTCCTGGTTCGGCAGTCGGTTCTTTGTAATCGCGCAATAAGACCATCAAGACGAAAGGAATGATTAATGTGAAGGCTGCGATGACAATGACTGCCCAAAAGAAACCTGTATCGGTTGACGTAAAGCTTCCGTATACATGCAGGGCGATCATGTTGACAAGTCCGCCTGTTAAACCGTTGATTGCATAATAAATGCCGTAAGCTGTTCCTCCACCGATGTCTTCACCGAGGAACCGGATTGTTTTCATAATGGCCGGCCAGCAAAGGAAAATGGTTGTGAAGGCCATCAAGAACCAAATGACGAGAGATAATCCATAACTGCCTGGAATGAATGCATATAAAATGGTTAAGCCTGATGTAATAAGCAATGACCAGAAAATAGATAGCTTAGATGATATCCGATCTGAGATAATGCCTCCAGGAATCTGGATGACTGTACAGGCAAGAGAGTAAACCGTAATCATCAACCCCAATTGGGAGCCAGAAATATGCATCGTGTTAATCATTTGATCATAGAATACGTATTTCAGGTAAGGCAGGCAGTAGATGGATCCTCCTGCCATACCTAGAACGACAATGGTTAAAATACTCTTGATCTTTTTATTCATGATTAATCTCATCCTTTCCTGTTAATTCACTTTTGTATGATTCAAAAAGTCGTTTTTTACTTGCTTCATCAGTTCAGGATCTGCCATCAGATTAAGCATGGTATAACCGATAATTCTGGCGCCTCTATCAATGATTTCTTTCGCTTTCTCACTCTTCATGACATCAACCATTTCCTGTGTATGTAAAGCAAAATACTGGTCGGATGTGGCAAGCATCGGGTGGAATGCCGGACATTCATAGCTGACATTGCCGATGTCGGAGCTGCCCATCATAGATCCATCATCCTCCATAAATGGCACGTTCAATTCCTTCATGGCTGAACGGATCACATTGATACCCGGTTCATTTAGGAGCATATCGCTGTAATGGTAGCCAAGTGTTTCCATTTCGTAAGTAGTTCCGGTAGCTGTGCAAGCCCCTTTTATGCAATTCTTCACTTTATCGATCACTGTGTCCAAATATTCACGTTTACTGTGGCGAAGAAGAAGCTCAATCTCTGCAAAATCAGGAATGATATTGGAAGCTTCGCCGCCGTTGACAATAAAGTAAGACATTCTTGTGTCCGGCAGTACATGCTGTCTTAACATATCAACTGCTTGCAATGTTAATTGTGCTGCGTTCAATGCATTTTTTCCTTCCCAAGGGGAGGCGGAAGCATGTGCTGTGGCGCCATGGAATTTCACCCGGAATCCAGATAACGCCAGGAATCGCAAGGAAGGGAATGTTGCATTTGAATTCATATGGATCATCATAGCAAAGTCATACTCTTTAAATATTCCTTTATTGGCCATTAAGGCTTTTTCCCCATGAAGTTCTTCATCCGGTGTTCCTATTAAGTCGATGTCCATATCGAGTTCATCAGCCATATCCTGAAGTGCAAGGACAGTCAATAGACTTAAGCTTCCGCTGGCACTATGCCCGCATCCATGGCCAAGATTCGGAAGAGCGTCATATTCAGCCAGGACAGCCATTCTTGCTCTCGGCTGTTCTTTGCAGACAGCTTTGGCACGGAAGGAAGTTGGAAGTCCGCAGAAATTCTCTTCGACATCCATTCCTTTATCACGGCAGATGTTTACGTATTTTTTACAGGACTCGAATTCCTCTCCGGACACTTCGGGATGTTCGGCAAGATCATAATTGAGTGCATGGGCAATGTCATGATTTCTTAATAAGGCATCTTCAAATAATTGCTTTAACTCTGTGATGTTTTTCACGTTAATCCCTCCAAAATAACCAGTGGTTAATTTATACTTAAAGTATAATCCGGTTAGGAGAATGTGCTTTTCTCAATCGTGCAATTTTTTTTCCTAATCGGAAAAAAGATATTTTACAATTTTAAAAAAGTAGAGAGAATTTGATTTTCAACAAGTATTTTTGAAAGAGTCATGTTTTGTTCTAATTTTTTATTATGTTTAGATAGCATAATAGAGGTATTTTGTTCTATTGTATGTTTAATAGAGAGGGTTATCCTTTATAAAAGACTACTATTCATCCAGGGAGACATCGGTATGGACCTAAAACATTTAAAAACATTTGTAGTTCTTGCAGAGAAAAAGGGAATTATTAAAGCAGCTTTATATCTTAATTATTCTCAATCTTCAATCACAAAACATATTCAAGCTTTGGAGAAAGAGCTCCATGTCAAGTTATTTGAAGGCAACAAAAGCCATTTAACTCCTGCAGGCGAGTGCCTCTATTCCTATGCCAAGAAACTATTGAAGGAATACGATCTTGTCTGCAATGAAGTACGGGCTGAAACCCATCAGGAAAGAAGGATTCGGGTGGCGGGCTTGGAGTACTATTGCTTTCACTATTTTATGCCATTCTTAAGGAAGCTTTTTGACCATCATGCAGATATTCGAATTGAAATTCTGGGGGGCGATATGGAAGAAGTATATCGGAAACTGCGTGAAGGGCAGGTGGATTTTGCAGTTGTGGCGGATTACTTCATACCTGACGAATTTGAAATGTGTTTTTTAGACAATGAAGACGTAGTGATTCTAATGTCTAAGGATTGCTACGAAAGGGACGCCCACCCCGAAACGATCCTTGAACGATATCCGATTATGGTGCACCAGTTCCATAAGCTGAATTATAATTTCTTCCAGCGTGAATTGGACCATCCGCATATTGTAGAATGCAACAGCCCGGAGGTCATTTATGAAAGCGTCATGAATTATGACACGTTGGGAATTGTAGGAACAGCAAGGTATAAGGATGCGATTGAAGATGGTTCAGTCGTTGTACTGGAAACGCTCGATGCGGAGATCCCTGTTTACTTAGTGACTAGGAAGTGTACATTAATGCAGCCAATCAAGCAGGAATTATATGATATGTTTGTCCAGCAACACGGGAGGAAATGATTGGTCTGCCTTAAAAACTGCGGGCTTGTAAGGAAAAGCCTGCAGTTTTTTTACAGAAATCTATTAGAAATGCTTGGTTAGAACTGCTATTTATTGTTATAATATTCTGATTATATTTTCCAGGAGGAAATGCAGATGCCATTAAAAGCAGGAGATATCATTACATTTGAACGGACTTTTACACAAAGGGATGTTGAACTATTTATAGAAATATCAGGTGATGAAGGAATCCACCATACAACCCCGGATGAACAGGGAAGACTTGTGATTCAGGGCTTATTAACGGCAACTCTGCCAACAAAGGTAGGCGGAGACCATAACGTACTTGCCCGTACGATGAATTTCGAGTTCTTAAGGCCTGTGTTTACGGGAGATACAATCGTATGCCATGTTAGAATTGAAAAATATGAGAGGCAAGAAAATAATAGAACAGCTATCATTGCTTCGTTTTCTTGTGGAAATCAAATTGGAAAAGAAGTTTTAAAAGGGGAATTTGCAGGTGTCATTTTATAAATCGGATTCAGTTTCAGATGTTTTTTGAAGAGCTATTCAGGCAGGAACATTATAAGAAAGGAAATAGAAGCGCGATGGATATCCAGGAAATTATTGAAGAACTAATCCATAATCAGATCATTCAATCGGAACAACAGCATTCTTTGAGGCCTGGACAAGGGACGACAAATGGGTGAATGAATGGTATGAAAATAAAGGGTTCCTGAAAGTGGATTCCTATTTGCATGTGTTCATGGACAGTGAAAAAGAACTAAAGGAAGCTGTTGAGAGCCGGTTGCCGCAACTGTTTCCTATTTCGGCATTTGCGCATTATATAGGAGCAGAGAAGGAAACAATCAAGAAACAGTTCAGAAGAGTCCATGAGTGCAGGTGTTTTGAGAAAAAACTAGTATTAGCGGGGATTAAGTAAATCCCGACACTTCTTATTCTATGATTGGCTGGAAGAACAAGTAGACGGATATATATAAATGTCTATAGACACTGCCGCTTTACCTTGCTGGTCCAATTATTGATATTCTATATTCCTTTTTGGAATATTTCTTTATAGTTATATCAATATAATTGAGACGAAGACGAACGTTCAAAAATGGTTAGTGAACTTGAAGATAATAGAGGCATCGTGGGGATTCCAGTATCGTATCAGAAGGAGAAGATACTATGTTAAGAGATTTAAAGGAACAGTTTTTAACAGAGATACTAAAAGTGAGAGAAGAGGCTTTTGCATTGAATGCTCATCTGGCAGATCACCCTGAGGTATCCGGAATGGAGTATAATGCCGTAAAGGAAATAATTAGTATATTGGAAAATCATCATATAGATGTGGAACATGACTTTGCAGGGCTGCCTACAGCTTTTAAGGCAAAAATTAAAAAAGATCCGAGTTCGGATGTGAAAGTCGGCATTTTAATGGAATATGATGCGCTGCCGGAAATGGGCCACGCGTGCGGACACAGTGCCAGCGGAAGCGTGAGTTTACTTGCAGCCTTGGCATTAGCCAATATGGGCAATCAAATAGAAGGAACAATTGAGCTGATTGGAACACCCGATGAAGAAGTGAATGGCAGAAAAATAGATATCGGAAATCAAGGGTCCTTTCGAGATTATAGTTATGTCATCATGATCCACATGAATTCAAAGGTAACCTTGCCTTCTGTGCAATTCATGGCTTTATCGCAATTAGAGATGACCTTCACCGGTAAAGCAGCCCATGCAACCGCTTCTCCGTGGGAAGGCAGAAATGCATTGAATGGTGCTGTGTTGGCCATGCATGGTATGGATATGCTCCGGCAGCACCTTATACCGGGCATAAGGGTTTCGAGTATTATCACAGAAGGTGGGGAGGCTTCAAATGTTGTGCCAGAAAAAGCCCGTTTAAAAACATGCCTGCGAAGTAAAAATAGTTCCAGCTTAGACGCAATAACAAGAGCTGTAAAAAATTGTGGCCATGGGGCAGCAATAGCAACTCAAACATTAGTAGATTTCAAAAAAACAGGCGCTGATTATAAAGAAATGAAATTAAATGCACCGGGCATTGATGCAATCCGGGCTGTAATGGCAGAGCTGAATATTCCTTTTTCTGAAGATGATGGCTCTATAACGGCCAGTTCAGATATCGGGAATGTCAGCCATATCTGCCCAGCCTTCCATCCGATGCTGGCTATATCTGACCATTATATCCCATTCCACACGAACGAATTTGCTGAGGCAATGAAAACAGACCATATAAAAGATGTCATTGAAATAGGTGCCTGTATCATTGGCTTCTTTATTTTGAACACGTTATATGAGCCGAAATTATTGGATAGAATCAGGCAGGATTTTGATGGGAATTTGATCTAATTCCTATTTCTGATTGTGTCAATGTTAATTAAACTTGATAAATGAAGAAAAGCCTCTGATTCAAAAATAGAATTAAGAGGCTTTGTATTTAATATCTTTATATCTTCTTAATGACGCGCGCTGGATTGCCTCCGACTACAGTTGAAGCGGGAACGTCTTTTGTTACGACTGATCCGGAAGCGATGACTGCGTTGTCACCGATTGTGACACCTGGATTGATGATGCTGCCGCCGCCAAGCCATACATGATTGCCGATTGAGACGGGCTTTCCGAATTCGAAGCCAGAAGAGCGTTCAATCGGATTAAGCGGATGGGAGGCGGTATAAATATGCACTCCTGGCCCTAACATGCAATTGTCGCCGAATGTCACTGGACAAACATCGAGTATGACACAATTGAAGTTGGCGAAAAAGTTGTCGCCAACATGGATATTGTACCCATAATCGCAGCGGAAACTGGGCTCAATATAAAGTCCATCGCCCGTTGTCCCGAATAGCTCCTTTAGCAATCGGGTCCGTTGGTCGAGTTCTTGCTCGGTGGAACTATTAAATAGCCGAACTAGCTTTCTTGCGCGATCGCGGTCTGAAAGTAATTGAGGATCATTGGGGGCATACATTTCCCCTGCAATCATTTTCTCTTTTTCAGGTTTCATTATTCATGCTCCTGTCTTATGTAGGATAGAGTAAAAATTGACACTGTATATGAGCGTTATTATAATAAATATAAATAAATATGTAAACGTTTACGTAAAAGGAAGATAAATAATGAACGCAACCATTAAAGATGTGGCAAAAAAAGCAGGTGTTTCCACTGCCACTGTTTCCAGGATATTGAATGGCCTTGCCGGGTATAAGCCTGCCACCAAGCAAAAGGTCATGCAAGCTATAGAGGATTTGGGGTACCGGCCCAATGCGGTTGCCCGAGGGTTGGTCAAAAAGAAAACGAATACGATTGGAGTGGTTTTTCCCTCTGTGTCGTCTATGTTTTCTGCAGAAGTCCTTCAAGGAATAGAAGAATCCGTGCACGCTGCAGGATGGAGTGCCATTGTCTGCAACACGGACAGCTCGACGGAAAAAACAATGAAATACCTTGAAGTACTGGTTGAGAAGAGAGTGGAAGGCATTTTATTTGTCAGTGATCCGTTTAAGCCGCTATATGAAGAATTCCTCCAAAAAGCTGGGGTGCCTGTTGTTTTGGTGTCAACCATATCTTTTAATGGCACACCTTATGTCAAGGTGGATGATCGGATGGCGGCATATGCGGCAACCGATTATTTAATCCAACAGGGACATAGGAAGATCGCGCTCGTGAATGGCGGGGAAAATGACATGATTGCTGGTGTTCCGCGGACAGAAGGCTACAAACATGCCCTTCAGGCAAATGAAATAGCGTTTCGGCCGGAATGGTTGATTTACAGTGAAGATTTCCGATTTGCCTCAGGGAAAGCGGTTTTTAATAGAGTGAGGGAAAGTGGTGTAACAGCTGTTTTTGCATGCAGTGATGAATTGGCAGCCGGTTTGATCTCGGAAGCTGCCAAATATGCCGTTTCGGTTCCGGAAGATTTATCCGTAGTGGGGTATGATAATCTGCTAGTGTCCGAAATGACGATCCCTGCACTTACAACTATATCCCAACCACTCATCGATATGGGGAAAACAGCTGTAGAGATATTGTTTAAAGTGATGGAAGATAAGGGATTCCATAATAGCGTCATCATGCCGCATACGATAGTGGAGCGGGAATCGGTCAAAAGAGTAAAAGCTTAAACTAATGATCAGCTGGAAGAGAAAGCGGTATTTCCCTCTCTTCCTTTAACGTAAACGTTTACGTAAAAGGGGTGCTTAGGTATGGAAAAACAATGGTGGAAAGAAGCGGTGGTTTATCAAATATATCCCCGCAGCTTTAAAGATAGCAATGGGGACGGCATTGGCGATTTGGGAGGCATTTTATCCAAATTGGATTATTTGAAGGAGCTTGGCATTGACGTTATTTGGCTTTCTCCTGTCTATGGTTCTCCAAATGATGATAATGGCTATGACATCAGCGATTATTACAGCATCATGGATGAATTCGGCACAATGGAAGACATGGATGCATTGATTGAAAAAATCCATAGCCTCGGCATGAAACTTGTCATGGATTTGGTTGTGAACCATACATCGGATGAGCATGAATGGTTCAAGGAAGCCCGTTCATCGAAAGAGTCGGAAAAAAGAGATTACTATATTTGGAGGCCTGCTGCGGACGGCAGCCGCCCTAACAACTGGGAATCATTTTTCAGCGGCCCGGCATGGGAATTCAATGAGAAGACAGAAGATTATTACTTGCATCTATTCAGCAAAAAACAACCTGATCTCAATTGGGAGAATCCGAATCTGAGACAAGAAGTGTATAAAATGATGCGATGGTGGCTTGATAAAGGGATTGATGGTTTCAGAATGGATGTCATTAATTTGATATCCAAGGACCAACGTTATCCGGATGGGCCTGCCAGGGAAGGGAAAGTCTACGGGGATGGGTCATCCTACTTTATGAATGGCCCGAATGTGCATGAGTATCTCCGGGAAATGAATCGAGAGGTGCTTTCCCAATATCCAATAATGACGGTTGGAGAAACACCTGGTGTTTCGCCTGATGATGCAGTCCTCTACACCGGTGAGGATAGAAGTGAATTGAATATGGTGTTCCAATTTGAACATATGGGGCTTGGCGATGGTCCTAATGGGAAATGGAATAATGGTGCCTGGAAGCTTTCCGACCTTAAAAGAATTTTGGCCAAATGGCAATTGGGATTACAGAAAGACGGCTGGAACAGCCTTTATTGGGACAACCATGATCAACCAAGGGCAGTTTCCCGTTTTGGCAATGACGGCTGCTATCGTGTAGAAAGTGCCAAAATGCTGGCTGCCTGCCTTCATATGATGCAAGGGACTCCATATATATATCAAGGTGAGGAATTGGGTATGACCAACGTTGCTTTTGAGAGCATCCATGATTACAGGGATATTGAGACCCTGAATGCGTATCAGGAACTGGTTGGGCGCAAAGGCTGGGAAGAAGAAAAAATGATGAAAGCCATCCATGATAGAGGCAGGGATAACGCGCGAACTCCGTTCCAATGGAATCGTTCTATCAATGCCGGCTTTTCTGGCAATAAGCCTTGGCTTAGCGTTAATCCAAATTATGAAGACATTAATGCTGGACAAGCGTTGAATGACCCTGATTCCGTCTTCTATGCATATAAGGAATTGATACAGCTAAGAAAAGAGCACGATATTATTGTGTATGGCGATTTCAAATTGCTTCTTGAAGAGGATGAGCGTTTATTTGTGTATACAAGGTCATTGCAAAATGAGAAATTGCTTGTCGTCTGCCATTTTACTGAGGAAGCAGCCACTTTTGATGTTCCGGAGGAGCTTCAGGGAAGAGAGAGAAAAGTTCTATTCCAGAATTACGATGATGTTTCTGAAGAGGAATATGTCATAACTTTGCGTCCGTATGAATGTATCGTTTATCTCTATAGTTAAATGAGGAGGGGCTTCCAGAGCAAAAACTGGGAGCCTTTTTATATCTGCTGTGGTTGGGAAGCGCCGCCTCTATAGGTCCTAAGCTAATCTCTGCTTATGCTTATTGTGGGGGTCAACAGGCGATTTCCGTTTTTATAAAGTGTGAATAGGAGGGAAAGGCGGGTATACCATAACAATAGAGAAATGGAGGGGTGACCATGATGAATGAGAAGCAACTGGTCGGAGAGAAAGCAACAGAGTTCATTAAAGATGGCATGGTGCTTGGATTGGGAACTGGATCGACAGTCTTCTATACAATTGCAAAACTAGGAGAAATGGTAAAAGAAGGACTTTCTGTGCAAGGAGTTCCGACTTCGAAAGCGACTGAAGCCTTGGCGAAAAGGGTTGGCATTCCGTTATTGGAGATGGAGGATTTGGAGAAAATCGATTTGGCAATCGACGGAGCTGATGAAGTGGACACTGATCTCCAATTAATAAAAGGGGGAGGGGGAGCCTTGCTGAGGGAAAAAATCATTGCACATCATGCGGATGTATTTTTGGTTGTTGCTGATTCTTCCAAATACGTAACGTCGTTGGGGCGATTTCCTTTGCCTGTGGAAGTGGTTCCTTTCGGTTGGAAACAGACGATAGCAGGCATCCGGGAAATAGGTGGGCGCTGTACACTACGGCTGTTAGATGGAAAACCGTTTATCACCGATAACGGCAATTATATAGTGGACTGCCACTTTGGAGAAATTCAGCCAGCGCGTCTTGCCGGCCGTTTAAATGCGTTACCAGGTGTTGTGGAAAATGGTTTATTTATCGATATGGCCGATTATGTAATTACACAACAAAATGGGATTCCCGTCATTTTGGAAAAGAGTAAGCAATCTATTGATACAGAATGAATTTTTTTAGTGAGACAATAGTTTTCCCATCTGAAGTAGCGGACGGTTGAATCATGAAAGCGGAACCAAAGGCGATAAATGAAGTAAGAAGCCAGAAAAGGGTAATTTTTTAAAAATGAAAAAACGGCATCGCTGTAAACCTTAATAAATCAATGTTTGTTAACACATTCACAATTTCGACACATATTACTTGACTCTCTATTTATTTCGTTTTACGATGGTTACATTAAGTAACCTTAACATGGAATTCAGCTCATGATATTGAAGGGTAACTGTTATATTTTGAAATATAATTGTACTGTAACAAGTTCAGTGTACACAGTGTAGGGGTACTGTGTTTGATGGGGAATCATCATGTACGGACAAAGGGAGGTTTGAATAATGGAGTCGATGAGTTTTGTATTATTTGGGGCAACCGGGGATTTGGCTAAGAGAAAAATCTTTCCGGCTCTATATAATTTATACTTGGAGAAAAAAATGCCTCAATCGATTTCGATTATAGGATTAGGGAGAGGAGATCTTTCTAACGAAGATTTCCGCTCACATGTAGAACAATCGTTGGTGGAATTTTCAAGAAGAAAACCTGGCGCAAAGGAATTGGGAGCTTTTTTATCATCCTTCCAATATAGCCGGTTTGATGCGAATCGTCCGGAAGATTATAAAATACTGCGTGCTTTGGTGGAAAAACGGGAACAAGAGTTGAACATTCCTGAAAATAGAATGTTCTATCTATCCGTTGCCCCAGAGTTTTTTGATGTCATCGCATTAGGAATCAAAAAAAGCGGCTTGGGCAATGTGGAAGGCTGGAAACGGCTCGTTATTGAAAAGCCGTTTGGCCATGACCTAGCATCTGCCCGTGAATTGAATGAGAAGTTAAACAACGCATTTGAAGAGGATGAAATCTATCGTATTGACCATTATTTAGGCAAGCCGATGATTCAAAACTTAGATGCGCTTGAATTCGCCAACCCAATTCTTCATACGCTTTGGAATAACCGGCATATTGCCAATGTTCAAATTACAGCAAGTGAAGTTGTCGGAGTGGAAGAGCGCGCTGGCTATTATGACCATACAGGGGCCATCCGCGATATGTTCCAGAACCATATGCTTCAAATTTTAATGATGACAGCGATGCATCTGCCTAAAACAATCAACGCAGAAAATATCCGTGAAGAAAAACGGAAAGTGATGGAATCGGTACGCCCGATGACCCGCGGAGAAGTAAGAGAAAATGTAGTGAGAGGGCAATATGCCGCCGGACGCCTGAATGGCAAAGAACTTGCTTCTTATGTGGATGAGCCAGGCATTGAAGCTTCTTCCATGAATGATACATTTGTGGCTGCAAGACTATGGATCGATAATGATTTTTGGAGAGGCGTCCCATTCTATATCAGAACAGGAAAACGAATGCAGGAAAAAGCGACGCGTATCGTCATCGAATTTAAAAATTCGACTAAAGATTTATACGATAAACAGAAACAGCATGTTTCACCGAACCTCTTGATCATTGAGGTGTCGCCGACAGAGAATGTGACATTCCAATTGAATAGTAAGAACCCTCTTAAAGGCGGCAAAATCGAACCGGTCCAGATGAACTTCATGTCTGCCCAAAAAGATGTGCCGGAAGCGTATGAACGATTGATCGCTGATGCCCTTAAAGGAGATTCGACCTTTTTTGCACATTGGAAAGAGGTTGAACTCGCGTGGGAATGGGTACAACCTATATTGGACGCTTTTAAAGGAAACGATGTTCCTTTACGAAAATATGCTGCAGGGTCAAATGGCCCCCAAGAAGCATATGACCTGCTTGAACAATCCGGTTATACGTGGTGGCTAGATCCTGAAGAAGAGCCATCTGCATTAAAATTACAAGCTTAAGCAACAACGATTACAAGGAGGAAACAGAATGAGCAACTCAATTGAAACCTTATCAGTAAATGCAATCAGAACGTTATCAATAGATGCAATCAATAAAGCCAATTCAGGGCATCCGGGGCTTCCAATGGGAGCAGCTCCAATGGCCTATGCCTTATGGGCAAACCATTACAAGCATAATCCGGAGGATGGCAAATGGTTCGACCGAGACCGATTCGTCCTTTCAGCAGGGCACGGGTCAGCAATGCTATACAGCTTGCTGCATTTGTCCGGCTATAATGTCACGCTTGACGATTTGAAAAACTTCCGCCAACTGAACAGCAAAACACCAGGACATCCTGAATTTGGACATACAGATGGCGTAGACGCCACAACTGGCCCACTTGGACAAGGCATTTCCAATGCAGTCGGCATGGCGATGGCCGAAGCCCATTTGGCTGCCCAGTTCAATAAGGAAAACTTCCCGGTAGTTGACCATTACACTTATGCATTAGTGGGGGACGGAGATTTAATGGAAGGTGTCGCTTATGAGGCCATGTCCATGGCCGGCCATATGAAATTGGGCAAGCTAATTGCTTTATTCGATTCCAACAGCATTTCATTGGACGGAGAATTGAATGTATCATTCTCTGAAGATATTAAGAAAAGAGCTGAATCTGCGCATTGGCAACATATCCTTGTCGAGGACGGAAATGATGTCAAAGCCATTTCTGAAGCAATCGAACAAGCTAAGCAAAATACGGAACAGCCTACATTAATTGAAGTAAAGACAATTATCGGTTTCGGCAGCGAAAAAGTAGCTGGCACTAATAAAGCCCACGGTGCTCCTATCGGTGCTGAAGAAGCTGTGGCAGTTAAAAAAGCATACGGATGGGATTACGGCGAAGATTTCTTTGTCCCTGAAGAAGTGAAAGCTCATTTCGAAGACCTTAAACAAAAGGGAATCAAAGAGGAAAACAGCTGGAAAGAGCTATTCCATGCATATAAAGAACAGTACCCTGAATTGGCCGAGCAATTAGAGAATGCCATTGAAGGCAAAGTGTTGATAGATGCAAAAGAGTTGCTTGCGTTCTCAACTGATAAAGATATCTCGACTCGTGTGGCAAGCGGCAATAGCATTAACCACTATGTCAAAATAGTTCCAGCCATTTTCGGAGGCAGTGCTGATTTATCGGGTTCTACAATGACGGATATTAAAGGGGAAGGCAAGTTCGCCATCGATTCCTATGCAGCTAAAAATGTATACTTCGGTGTACGTGAACACGCAATGGGTGCAGCTGGAAACGGTATGGCCCAGCATGGCGGAGTAAAACCGTTTGTCAGCACATTCTTCGTGTTCAATGATTACTTGCGTCCTTCTATCCGATTGGCAGCTTTGCAAAAATTGCCGGTTACGTATGTATTTACACATGACAGCATTGCAGTCGGTGAAGACGGCCCGACACACGAACCAATCGAGCAATTGGCAGCATTGCGTGCCATCCCTGGTTTGACTGTGATTCGCCCATCGGATGCAAACGAAACGTCCAATGCATGGGCATATGCATTACAGCAGCAAGATGGTCCGGTAGCATTAGTATTAACCCGCCAAAACTTGCCTGTGCTTGATAAGACAGCCGGCAACATTGCTGACTTGGAAAAAGGCGCTTATATCATGGCCGAAACAAATGCGGATCCTGAGGCAATTTTGATTGCGACAGGTTCAGAAGTATCTTTGGCTTTACAGGCAAAGGCTGAATTAGAAAAAGAAAATATGTCCGTACGTGTTGTAGCGATGCCAAGCTGGGAATTGTTCGAGCAACAAACAGCTGATTATAAAGAAAAAGTCCTTCCTGCTTCCAACCGTAAACGTGTAAGCATTGAAATGGGCGTTTCGTTTGGTTGGGAACGATATATCGGCTTTGAAGGAAAAAGCTTGTCCATTAATACATTCGGTGCATCAGGAAAAGGAAATGAAGTCATGGATTACTTCGGCTTCACTGCTGGAAATGTAGTGAAGACAGTCAAAGGCATCGTTAAAGGATAAGAAAGTAACCCGCCTACGGGCGGGCTGCCAGCCATTTGGTTGACTAACGGAAAAATGGGGTATTTACACATATATATAATAGGAGGGGATCGGTTTGAAAATCGGTTTAATCGGCCTTGGGAAAATGGGGATGAACCTCGGCCAAAATATGTTGGATCATAATCATGAAGTAGTGGCGTTCGATTTAAATAAAGATGCCATTAAAGAAATGGAAGGCTACGGGGCAACTGGCGCTTCCACTTTGAAAGAGTTGACTGAAAAAGTAGAGAAGCAACGAGTTTTATGGGTAATGGTACCACATCAAGTAGTAGATTCTGTTTTAGAAGAGTTGACTCCTTATTTGAATGAAGGCGATATTGTCATAGAAGCGGGGAATTCCCATTATAAAGAATCTATCCGCCGTCATGAACAAATGAAATCCAAAGGCATTTACTTTATGGATGCGGGTACTTCAGGCGGCATGAGCGGCGCACGTAACGGTGCTTGCTACATGATCGGGGGAGATCCTGAAGCGTGGGAAGTGGTTGAACAGGCATTTGCCGATACAGCAGTCGAAAACGGTTATTTATATGCAGGCCCTGCAGGAAGCGGACATTATTTGAAAATGGTCCACAATGGGGTTGAATATGGAATGATGGCTGCTATCGGAGAAGGCTTCGAATTGTTGGAAAAAAGTCAATTTGACTACGATTTCGAAAAAGTGGCACGTGTTTGGAACAATGGCTCCGTTATCCGTTCATGGTTGATGGAACTAACCGAGAACGCGTTCTCCAAGGATGCCAAGCTCGATGCAATCAAAGGTGTCATGCATTCTTCAGGCGAAGGAAAATGGACGCTTGAGTCAGCTTTGGATCTACAGGCAGCCACACCGGTTATTGCCATGTCGCTCTTAATGCGTTATCGTTCTCTTGAGGACGATACATTCACCGGAAAAGTCGTTGCGGCGCTTCGCAATGAATTCGGCGGACATGCTATCGAAACTAAATAAATGATTAAAAAAATGGAGGTAGTTACACATGAAATTCTTTATTGATACTGCAAACATGGATGATATTAAAAAAGCGTACAAAATGGGCGTATTAAGCGGTGTTACAACTAACCCGTCGCTTGTTGCCAAGGAAGGCGTAAAATTTGAAGACCGCATCGAAGAAATCCTGAAAGCTGTTCCTGAGGTTGAATCTGTATCTGCTGAAGTTACACCAGATGCTGTATCTGCAGAACAAATGATGGCTGAAGCAGATGAATTGATCAAAATTAATGGCGGGGATTCTAAAGTAACAATTAAAGTGCCTATGAATGCGGCTGGTTTGGAAACAACACGCTACCTTTCAAAAAAAGGCGTTAAAGTAAATGTGACTCTTATCTTCACTGTAAACCAGGCTCTATTGGCTGCGCGTGCAGGTGCAAGTTACGTATCTCCATTCTTGGGCCGCCTAGATGATATTTCCGAAGATGGCGTGTTATTGGTTTCTAAAATTGCTGAATTATTCCGTATCCACAATTTGGATGCACAAATCATCGCTGCATCTGTCAGACATCCGGACCACGTAACTCGTGTGGCAATGGCTGGCGCACATATTGCTACGGTTCCATTTAAAGTAATTGACCAATTAACGAAACATCCATTGACAGATCAAGGTATTGAAAAATTCGCAGCTGACTGGAAAAACGCTGTTAAATAATAAATGGTGCATGCTATGTTCTGAGTCGATGATTCAGAACATAGCAACTTTTTTAACTAATCAACGAGAATACATGCAATAGGAGGAATATAGATATGTCAATTTCACTGAATTATTCAAATGTTTTGTCTTTTATGGACCAAAAAGAAGTCGACAACCTAAGCGGATTTGTAGAAGCAGCACACACAATGCTTCATGAACACAAAGGCCCTGGAGCTGATTTTCATGGCTGGGTCGATCTTCCGACTCAATATGATAAAGCAGAATTCGAACGCATCAAAAAAGCCTCTGAACGGATCAGACAATCCTCAGATGCATTGGTTGTCATCGGTATAGGTGGATCTTACTTGGGTGCACGGGCAGCCATCGAAGCCCTGTCCCATTCATTCCGCAATCAAATCGACGGAGAAACAGAAATCTATTTTGCCGGGCAGAACATCAGTTCAACCTATATGACACATTTGATGGAAGTCTTAGAGGGAAAAGATATTTCGGTCAATGTCATTTCTAAATCAGGGACAACAACTGAACCTGCACTTGCATTCCGTATCTTCCGCGAATATATGGAAAATAAATATGGAAAAGAAGAAGCGAGAAAACGCATTTACGCTACAACCGACAAGGAAAAAGGTGCTTTGAAGCAGCTTGCGGATGAAGAAGGCTATGAAACATTTGTCATCCCTGATGATGTGGGAGGAAGATATTCGGTCTTAACAGCTGTTGGTCTATTGCCGATTGCGGTAGCAGGATTGAATATTGACGAAATGATGAAAGGTGCAGCAGCGGCAGCAGCCAAATATAATGATCCAAGCTTGAAAACAAATGAGAGCTATCAATATGCGGCTGTCCGCAATGCTTTGTACCGCAAGGGTAAAACAATCGAATTGTTGGTCAACTATGAACCATCTCTACATTATGTATCTGAATGGTGGAAACAGTTATTCGGGGAAAGTGAAGGGAAAGATCAAAAAGGATTATTCCCGGCATCTGTCGACTTCTCCACAGATTTACATTCTATGGGCCAATATGTGCAGGAAGGCCGCCGGGATCTAATTGAAACTGTCCTTCAAGTCCAAAAGCCAAAAGTGGAAGTGACGGTTAAAGAGGACAAAGCGAATTTGGACGGCTTGAACTTCCTATCAGGCAAAACAATGGATGAAATCAATAAGAAGGCCTTCCAAGGAACCGTCCTTGCGCATGTAGATGGGAATGTTCCGAACATCGTCGTAGAATTGGACGAGCTTACCGAATATACATTTGGCGAGATGGTCTATTTCTTCGAAAAAGCATGTGGCATAAGCGGCCTGCTAATGGGTGTCAATCCTTTTGACCAACCTGGCGTAGAGGCTTACAAAAAGAATATGTTTGCTTTATTGGGCAAACCCGGATATGAGGAACAAAAAGAAGCATTGATGAAGCGACTTTAATCTATCCTGGTTTTTCTAAAAAACACAATCACTATCAAAACAGTCATAAATAAGAAAGTAGGCATCCTTCCGATATGGTTTGGATGCCTGCTTATAATCAATATTGAAAAGAGGGAAACACTATGATGATGGATGCGAAAGTAATACCGACAGCATATGGGCTTGAAACTTATATAGATAAACTTGAAAATGTGAAAATCGTGGATGTTCGAGTGCCAGATGGCCAGTTTGATTCTTACCGTGTCAAATTCGGTATCGAGTACTATTTATTGCGCGAAAGAAAAGATCCGAATGAACCCCACGATTATGAAATGCAAATGAATTATTTTTGGATCTCTTTCCAACCGGATATGAGCCATATTGAAATACTGGAGCCTGTGACAGAAAGTTTATTCGCTGTAAAGAATAAAGCGGAACGTACTGCCACTAAACATTTGATCAGCAATTGGATCATGCAGTCGAATGCATTTAAACAGAACATCAAGGAATATATGAATGAATGTGAACAACAAACGGAAGGTCAAAGCGAGCTCATCAAGATTTTTGAAAAATTGCTAGAGATGAATGCTGATGAAATTGAGAATGCACCATTAATTCAATGCAGCTGACGATTATGGTAAGAACAAACAATCAGGGCATTATAATAGGAACGTAATACTGGAGTTAATCCTTCACAGGAGTAGCTCCTTTTTTGTATCTTTAACGCCAGTATAATAACAGACCGAATATGGACAATTAGGGTCCTTGTCCATTATGGTATGATAAATACACTAAACGTTGTATAAACCATATAAATGTGTTTCGGCAAAAGATTCTTGAAAGGGGAGATGCTCTATGGGTGAAGAGGATAAGACAGAGCGTCTATGCAAGAAAAAGGAACAATCATTCCATATAATAGGAAGGAAATGGGTCGGTTCGATCATTCATACATTAATGGATAAGCCGAAACGGTTTACAGAAATACATGAATACATTCCTGATTTAAGCAAAAAAGTATTGATCGAACGAATAAAGGAGCTTGAGGAATTTAAGATAGTGGAACGCCGCGTCATCTCAGAACGTCCTGTACGCACAGAGTATTCTTTAACAAAAAAGGGTTGGGAGCTAGGAATAGCCTTAAGGTCAATTGAAGAATGGGCTGACCGGTGGCTGTAGTAAGCCCCATAAAAAGAGGGTTAAGAGGCCTTTTGGCGTATGTATAAACATTATTCTGTTCAATATAGTACGTTACGGTTTTAAGAAGCAAGAAGAACGTTTCAGTTGTTGTCAGGCAGCAGCCTGTCGGGGCTAAGCAGGCGCTCTTCGCTTTTCTGGTTGTCCAGCCTTGTACCTGGCATGCTCGGAAATAAGCCACTCCTTTTCGGAAGCGAAGAGCAGCTTCCTGTAAGGATCGTCTTATTTCTGCCGCATTCCTGATTCTTTTCCTTAGGAAAAAGAATCACCGGTACCGGCTTTTCTAGTTGTCCAGCTGCAATCGCCAGCCCCTCGAGGTCTTAAGTCAAGGCACTAACAAAGGCGAAGAGCAGCCTTTTTCGGTGCCTCGCCTTAAGCTTGACGGGGCTAAGCAGGCGCTCTTCGCTTTTCTGGTTGTCCAGCCTTGTACCTGGCATGCTCGGAAATAAGCCACTCCTTTTCGGAAGCAAAGAGCAGCTTCCTGTAAGGATCGTCTTATTTCTGCCGCATTCCTGATTCTTTTTCTTTGGAAAAAGAATCACCGGTACCGGCTTTTCTGTGTTCATAGTTGTGATTTTTTGGTGATGCAGTATAATGAGAAGGGTATTCTATTTCATCTGATAGAATGCTTTTTATTCTGAAATAAAGGGGAATATGATGTGCAACCAGTAAAATTACGTTCATCTAGAATAGATTACACTTTGTTCTTGATCCTATTCCTCCTTTTCCTATGTAGCTGCATCGCTATTTACAGTGCGCAATCAAGTGGACAATATGGAGGAAACTTTTTACTTAAGCAAATTGTTTGGTATATAGTCGGAGGTCTGATCATTTTTGGTGTCATTCGTTTAGACTCTGACCAATTAAAGAAAATTTCATGGTATGCATATGGATTTGGCTTGGTTTCTTTAGCCGGTTTGATTGTGGCTCCCGAAAGCTTGGTGCCGAATATCAATGGTGCACATAGTTGGTATAAATTCCCTGGTTTAGGTTCCTTGCAGCCTTCTGAATTTATGAAGATATTTTTAATTGTGGCACTCGCCCAGGTAGTGACTTCACATCATGCCAAAAATGTGGTTAAAACAGTGAAATCTGATTTTTGGCTGTTGATTAAAATCGGAATTGTAACTGCTGTTCCGCTATTTCTAGTTATGCTGCAGCCTGACCTCGGTACAGGGCTGGTATTTCTATCTATTATGGTCGGCGTTATTTTTGTATCGGGTATTTCGTGGAAAATCTTAGTCCCAATTTTTGGCGGGGGGATTGCCATTGCTACGACCGTTCTTGCGCTAGTTATATGGGCTCCTGACATATTGGAGAAATATCTTGGCGTTAAGCAATATCAATTCGGCCGTATTTACTCATGGATCGACCCCTACAATAATGAAAGCTCCTCTGGTTACCATTTGACCCGTTCTTTATTAGCAATCGGCTCTGGGGAGACAACAGGTAAAGGTTTAGGCAATCGGGAAGTATATTTGCCGGAGAGCCAGACAGACTTTATCTTTTCAGTCATAGGGGAAGAATTCGGATTTGTTGGAACGAGCATTGTTGTCAGTCTCTTCTTCCTGTTGATCTACCATATAATTAAGATAGCCATGAATACGAAAAACCATTTTTATACGTATATTTGTGTAGGGATCATCTCTATGATTACATTCCATGTATTCCAAAATGTCGGAATGACAATCGGGCTATTGCCGATTACCGGGATTCCGCTGCCGTTCATCAGTTACGGGGGAAGCTCGCTTCTCGGAAATATGCTTGGCATGGGAATTATTTTCAGTATCGGCTATCACTATAAGAACTACATGTTCTCGACTGAAAAATAGCAATTTGCATAGGGAAAGATAAAAAGGTTTCTTTTCCTAATACACATAAGACTGCACATCACTTGCAGAAAGTGGTGTGCTTTTTTGTCTTTAAAACCGAGCCATACGTACCCATTCGCAGGGCTTTCCAACCACAAAGGAGTTAAAATGACTAGCAATAACGTTCTAATTCTCTTTGTTGTGTCCGAGATTATGCCGACATTGAAGTGTATATAGGCAGCTTCATAGCTTTTCAGGGGACAGATTATTGGAAGCGGCTTAAGAGAAGGGGATTTATACTCAGAAAAGGATAGAGAGCATTATGCTGCAGCTCATCTATCCTTTGTGTAGCCAGGAGGCCGTATTCACCATTCTTTTATGCTGCAGCTAGTTCGTCTATCCTAATAGGGTTAGGCTTCTTCCGCTTATTGTGGTTCCGCGCTAAATGGAAATTGCATTTTATACCCGATAAATTGCTGTTGGGATTGTGATAGAGATTTGGCTTCTGCCTTTTCCAGACTGTACCAGCCCTTCTTGAACATAAGATCATAAACATGGCGCTGCGCCTGCGAGCACTCTGTAAAAGAAGTGGAAATGTCTTCGTATAATCCTTTGTGGCTAGCTTCATGCATAGCGGTACTGTATGAATTCGTCATATGCTTTTCAGTGGCGAGCATATCATTCAGATAATCACGATCATTCATGGCCGGTGTTTCTGGCTGTTTTGTTTTAGGATTTTGGATCTTGGAATTCATTCAATGTGCTCCTTTCATGGTGCAGTTGGTGTTGAATTGGTTTGTGCGCCAAGGCTTAAATGCTGTAGAAACCGATTATATTGGCGTTCATGCATTTTTCCTAACTCAATAATCGTTTGCTTGATTTCTGGATCCTGGCAATTGGCTGCGAATAAACCCGCTTTTTTGGCTGCAATCAAATTCCAATTCATCATGTCGGTAAGATACAGAGCGTCTTTTGTAGTCGTTACGGCAGGCGGTTCCTGAAATATATCTTGGGTAAGTGCGTTTGGCTGTTGCTGCTGATTCTGTTCCATGGAAAAACCTCCTTTATTTCCTTCTTAAACTCTTTGTTAGTGTGTACGGTGTTTTGGTTAATATGCAGGTGCAGCAAGCCATGCACAATTCCATCGCAGAGGACATAAAATAATAGAGGAATGGATGTAGAAGATACGGGTTAATAAAAAATTATTCATTTTCTAATGGTAAATTATTGCGGAATTTTCCAAAATCTCTTATGATAGATACATAAGATTTCTAAATGAAAATTTTTTTACGTAAAAAATGAATGAGTGTTCATTCAAACGTACAAAGGGGGACATTGTGTTGGTACGAAACATTCAAAAAGCTGCAGTATTGGGATCAGGGGTCATGGGAGCTGGTATTGCTGCACATCTTGCCAACGTTGGCATTCCTACATTGCTGCTAGATATCGTTCCGCGTGAATTGACGGATGCAGAAAAGCAAAAAGGGCTTACATTGGAAGATGCACAAGTAAGGAACCGGATATCTTCGGCTAATTTGCAGAAATTGTTAAAACAAAAGCCTGCGCCATTGGCGGTTAAGAAAAATATTGATTTAATCCAGACAGGAAATTTTGAGGACGATATGAATCGGCTTGCAGAAGTCGATTGGGTCATTGAGGTTGTCGTTGAAAACCTGAATGTGAAGAAACATGTATTCGAACAAGTGGATAAGCATAGAAAACCGGGCAGCATCATCTCATCCAATACGTCAGGCATATCAGTAGAAGCAATGGTTGAAGGACGTTCTGAAGATTTCCAAAAGCACTTTCTTGGTACGCACTTTTTCAACCCTCCACGTTATTTGAAATTGTTGGAAGTCATACCAACTCAATATACGGATCAAGATGTTCTATCGTTTATGAAAACCTTCGGTGAGGATGTTTTAGGAAAAGGGGTTGTAATCGCCAAGGATACGCCTAACTTCATCGCCAACCGAATAGGGACATACGGCTTGCTCGTTACTGTCCAAGAAATGCTGAAAGGCGGATACAGCATCGGGGAAGTCGATTCCATTACAGGCCCGGTGATAGGCAGACCGTCAAGCGCCACATTCAGAACATTGGATGTAGTAGGGCTTGATACATTTGCGCATGTAGCGAAAAATGTATACGACCAAGTGGAGGGAGAAGAGAAGAACGTATTTGAAATCCCTTCTTTTATCCAAAAAATGCTGGAAAAAGGCTGGTTGGGCGCTAAGTCAGGCCAAGGGTTCTTCTTGAAGAAAGGAAAGGAAATCCTCGAGCTTAATCCAGAGACAATGGAATATGTTGAGCGCAAAAAATTAAAATCGGCCTCATTAGAAGCGAGCAAGCAGCAAAAAGGCTTACCGAATAAACTGAAAACGCTTTTATATAGCGAAGATAAAGTTGGTTCGCTTCTATGGAACACTACAAGTCCGGTCCTTCTTTATTCCGCCCAATTACACGGGGAAATCGCCGATACAGTCCAGGCCATTGATGACGCAATGAAATGGGGGTTCGGCTGGCAGCAAGGCCCATTTGAAATGTGGGACAGCATCGGAGTTGCTAAATCCGTTGAACGGATGAAAGCAGAAGGGAAAGAAGTGCCTGAATGGGTCGAGAATATGTTAGCGGAAGGAAACGGATCTTTCTATAAAGAAGAAGAAGGACACGTTTACTACTATCATAACGGCAAATATATACAGGTTGAAGAAAATCCAAAAAATATAAATATCAAGCGCCTTAAGAAACAACAGGGTGTCATTAAAAAGAATAGCGGAGCAAGCTTGATCGATCTTGGAGATGGTGTTGCACTGCTCGAATTCCACTCTCAAAACAATGCAATCGGAATGGATATCATCCAAATGATCAATTACGCAGTGGATGAAGTGGAGAAGAATTACAAAGGGTTGGTCATCGGCAACCAAGGAAAGAACTTCTGTGTAGGCGCCAATTTGGCCATGATGCTGATGGAAGCCCAGGATGACAATATTTTTGAAATCCAAATGGTGGTGAGCCAATTCCAGCAAGCGATGTTGAAAATAAAATACAGCTCCAAGCCGGTTGTTGCTGCTCCGTTCAGCATGACTTTGGGAGGAGGAGCGGAAGTGTGCCTTCCTGCTGCCCGTATCCAAGCATCCCCTGAAGCGTATATTGGCCTTGTAGAACCGGGTGTAGGCTTGATACCTGGCGGAGGCGGAAGCAAAGAGCTTTATATTAAGCATATCGAAAGCTTGCCTAAAGGCGTAGATTTTGATATTCAAAAAGTCGCCAATAAGGTATTTG
This sequence comes from Bacillus kalamii, assembly GCF_047238185.1. NCBI lineage: Bacteria > Bacillati > Bacillota > Bacilli > Caryophanales > Bacillaceae > Bacillus > Bacillus kalamii. The sequence continues at coordinate 186,803 of NZ_JBDFMI010000001.1, forward strand.
AAATGGTTGCGACTGCGAAGGTTTCTACTTCAGGACAGGAAGCGAGGGAAAATGGTTTCCTAAACAATTGCGATCAGGTAAGCGTCAATCCTGACCATTTATTGTATGATGCTAAGCAATCTGTATTGGCCATGCATGAAGAAGGATATACACAACGTGTGCGCAGCAAAGTGCCTGTAGTCGGAGAAACCGGCTATGCCGCTTTATTGCTTGGCGCCCAAGCTATGAAATTATCAGGCTATCTATCTGAATATGATATGAACATTGCCGAAAAATTAGCGTACGTAATTGCAGGTGGGAATGTTCCTTACGGTACGGTAGTCGATGAACAATATCTATTGAATCTTGAGCTGGAAGCGTTTGTGAGCTTAATCCAACAGCCGAAGACACAAGCAAGAATGCAAAATATGCTTGTAAAAGGAAAACCATTGCGTAACTAATTTAGGCGGAAATGAGGAGGTTCGACATGAGAGAAGCGGTAATTGTAGCCGGTGCAAGAACACCGATCGGAAAAGCAAAGAAAGGAACGCTTGCACATGTACGCCCGGATGATCTGGGTGCATTAGTTGTAAAAGAAACAATGAAGCGAGCAGGCAATTATGAAGGGAATATCGATGATTTAATTATTGGCTGTGCTATGCCTGAGGCTGAACAAGGCTTGAATATGGCAAGAAACATCGGGGCGTTGGCAGGCCTTCCCGATACAGTTCCTGCCATTACGATTAATCGTTACTGTTCAAGCGGGCTTCAATCCATCGCATATGGAGCAGAAAGAATCATGCTGGGACAAAGCGATACAATCATTGCAGGCGGAGCGGAATCCATGAGCCTTGTTCCAATGATGGGGCATGTGACACGTCCTAATTTGACGCTTGCCCAAACAGCACCGGAATATTATATGGGAATGGGCCATACAGCCGAAGAAGTCGCCAAGAAATTCGGGATCTCCCGTGAAGACCAAGACGCATTTGCGGTAAGAAGCCATCAAAAGGCTGCAGCAGCCATTCAGTCCGGAAAATTCGAAGATGAAATTGTACCGGTAGATGTGGCATTGAAAACAGTTGGTAGCGACCATAAATTAAAAGAGAAGCATGTTATGTTTTCAGTAGATGAGGGTGTGCGTCCGGATACAAGCGTTGCCGGCCTTTCCAGATTGCGCCCGGCCTTTTCGTTGACTGGAAGCGTAACAGCAGGAAATGCCTCACAAACAAGTGATGGGGCTGCAGCTGTTATGGTGATGGATGCAGAGAAAGCAAATTCTTTGGGGATGAAACCGATGGGTAAATTCCGTTCGTTTGCTGTGGCAGGCGTACCGCCTGAAATCATGGGGATCGGGCCTGTTGCTGCCATTCCTAAAGCATTGAAATTGGCAGGGCTTGAACTGTCAGATATCGGATTATTTGAATTGAACGAAGCATTTGCATCGCAATCCATTCAAGTTATCAGACAGCTTGGTATCGATGAAGAAAAGGTAAATGTCAATGGAGGGGCAATCGCACTCGGACACCCACTGGGCTGTACAGGTGCAAAGCTGACACTGACATTGCTTCACGAAATGAAACGAAGAAACCAGCAGTTCGGTATTGTGACGATGTGTATCGGCGGAGGAATGGGAGCAGCCGGAGTATTCGAATTAATGGCATAAACAACAAAAGGGATGGGGAGGAAAAACTCCCCCTTAAAATAGAAAAGAAAAACAGGGAGGCTTTTTAAATGTCAAACACAACTACAAATATCATTAAGGGTGGAAGCTTCATTATAGAAGATGTAGCATTGGACCGCGTTTTCACACCGGAGGATTTTACTGAAGAACAAAAAATGATCGCAAAAACGACTGAAGATTACGTTAATAAAAGTGTTGTTCCTATGATCGATAAATTGGAAAATCATGAGTTCGAAAATTCCGTTCGCTTGTTGAAAGAAGCGGGAGATTTAGGATTGCTGGGAGCGGATGTTCCGGAAGAATATGGCGGATTGGGACTTGATAAGATCAGCTCTGCATTGATTGCCGAAAAAATGGCGCGTGCAGGCGGTTTTTCTATCACACATGGCGCGCATGTTGGAATCGGTTCATTGCCGATTGTCCTTTTCGGAAATGAAGAGCAAAAGCAAAAATATTTGCCTGTCTTGGCTACTGGCGAAAAAATTGCTGCATATGCTTTGACTGAGCCCAGCTCCGGTTCTGATGCGCTAGGTGCAAAAACGACTGCTAAATTAAATAGCGAAGGCACTCATTACGTATTGAATGGCGAAAAACAGTGGATTACAAATGCCGGTTTTGCCGACCTGTTTGTTGTATATGCAAAAATAGATGGCGATAAGTTCTCGGCCTTTATCGTTGAGAGAGAATTCCCTGGTGTATCCACTGGCGCAGAGGAAAAGAAAATGGGGATTAAGAGCTCATCTACACGTACATTGATTCTTGAAGATGCGCAAGTGCCTGTTGAGAATCTATTAGGCGAAGTGGGGCGCGGCCATATCATTGCCTTTAATATCCTGAACATTGGGCGTTACAAATTAGGTGTAGGAGCAGTGGGAGCTTCCAAGCGTGCGTTCGAAGTGGCAGCATCATATACAAACCAGCGCCAGCAATTCAAAACGCCGATTTCTTCATTTAACTTAACGAAAGAAAAATTAGCTACTATGGCATCTAAAATTTATGCAGCTGAAAGCTCAGTATACCGAACTGTCGGCTTGTTTGATGATCGGATGGGCATGCTTTCTGAGGAAGAAGCCAAGAATGGGAAAGAAGTGGCTAAATCAATCGCGGAATATGCGATTGAGTGCTCAATGAATAAATTCTTCGCTACAGAGGTATTGGATTATGTGGCGGATGAAGGCGTTCAATTACACGGCGGATACGGCTTTATGGCAGAGTATGAAATCGAAAGAATCTATCGCGACTCACGCATTAACCGTATTTTTGAAGGAACAAATGAAATTAACCGTTTCTTGGTTCCGGGAACACTTCTCCGCAAAGCGATGAAAGGTGAGCTGCCATTATTGCAAAAAGCGATGGCACTTCAGGAAGAGTTGATGATGCTTATGCCTGAAGAACCGGGCGAAGAAGCATTGGCACAGGAAAAAATGCTTGTTAAGAACGCTAAGAAGATCGGATTGCTAGTTGCCGGCCTAGCTGCGCAAAAATATGGCACTCAATTAAACGATGAGCAAGAAATCCTTGTGAATATTGCCGATATCGCTTCATTGACGTATGCTATGGAATCCGCTGTCCTGCGTACAGAAAAAGCAATCGGAAAAGTTGGGGAAGAGAAGAGCCAACAGAAATTATTGTACACAGAAATCTTTTGCCAGGAAGCGTTCAATTTGATTGAACAGCATGCGAAAGAAACACTGATTGCCACTGAACAAGGCGATACATTGCGCGTCATGATTTCTGCATTGCGTAAATTGACACGCCATACGCCAATTAACGTAATCAGTAAAAAACGCGAAGCATCCAAAGCTCTAATCGAAGCAGAAAAGTATACTGTTTGATTTCAGTATGAACTTGTTAGATAACAGAAAGCCGCCCGTAATGGCGGCTTCTTTCACGTTTGTCGTTGATTAAGCGGTTTGTGTTGTATACTAGTGGTTTCAGGCTTCGATTTAAACAAAACCTTTGTACTTTTTTTCAGTTTTAGGTATCCTAAAGGAAGGTGATGAATATGCAATTGACAATGTATTGGTATCCAAAATGCGGTACATGCCGAAATGCAAAAAAGTGGCTGGAAAGCAATGGCCTTTCCTTCCAAGAGGTACATATAGTGGAGCATCCCCCGTCCAAGCAAGCTTTGAGGGATCTGTATCAAAAAAGCGGGCTTGAGCTGAAGAAATTCTTTAATACAAGCGGACAGAAATACCGCGAGTTAGGTTTGAAGGATGTCCTGAAGGATGCTACGGAGGATGAGATGCTAGAATTGCTTGCTTCTGACGGTATGCTCATAAAACGCCCAATCGTTACGGATGGAAAGAAAGTGACGGTCGGTTTTAAGGACGAGCAGTTCCAGGAGACATGGCTTTAAGATGCTTACACTTTTTTCGTAAGCATGATTCATAAATAGAACAAATACCATAAGTAAAGTGGAGGGATTTTTAATGGCAAACACACCAAAGGAATTACGTTATTCAGAAGAACATGAATGGGTAAAAACAGAAGGAGATAAACTGCGAATCGGTATTACAGACTTTGCTCAATCGGAGCTTGGGGATATCGTTTTTGTTGAACTTCCTGAAGTTGGCGACAGCATTTCAGCTGATGAGCCATTTGGAAGTGTTGAATCTGTTAAAACTGTTTCGGAACTATACGCTCCTGTATCCGGAAAAATTGTTGAAGTGAATGAAGAGTTGAACGACAATCCTGAATTCGTAAATGAATCTTCATACGATAAAGCATGGATGGTTGTTATTGAACCTACCGATGCTTCTGAGATCGAAAACTTGATGACAGCTGAACAATATGAAGAAATGATCAACGAAGACTGACTATAGTGCAAAAGGACTGCGTGGCAGTCCTTTTTTTTATAGGCAAACCAGCAATGCTCTTACCCATTTGAATCAATACTTTTCGATAGATAATTATGTTCTTTTCGGTTATGTTATGTGTAAAGGGAAACCAAAAGAAATAGACTGAAAAGGTGATGGCATTGGAAAATGTACATGCTGATAAAGTATTGATTGTGGAAGGCTCTTCAGATCGGAAAAAAGTCAAAGAGATATTGAATGAGGATATTGAAGTTCTTTGTACAAATGGCACCATTTCTTATCAGAAAATGGATGCTTTTGTCGAGGAGCTATATGATAAGGATGTCTATATTCTGACGGATAGCGACGAATCCGGCGAAAAACTGCGCAAGCAATTTAAACGGGAATTTCCCTGTGCCCAGCATCTATATATTGACAGGGCTTATAGGGAAGTGGCTGCTGCACCATACCACCACATTGCGACCGTATTGCTCAGTGCCAACTTTCTTATTCATGCAGAATATTTATCACGTCCCAACTGACTTTACACAAATGGAATTAAGCATCTCTTGGCCTATTGTATGGGAGAAGCTAGGATATAGAAGGAGAGTTCACTCTGCCGTATTATTTTCAATAAAGGATGAATCATCAATCATGAAAGAATGGAATGGGGAAAATATTAAACAATACATTCTCGAAAAAGGCGATTTATGCCTCTATCTCTACACACCACTATGCGGCACGTGCCAAGTGGCGTCCAGAATGCTGATGGTAGTGGAAGAAATGCTGCCTGATGTGCAGATGGCTAAAAGCAACGCCAATTACATTGAGGGAATCGCAGTGGATTACAAAGTAGAAAGCGTTCCTTGTTTGCTGCTGTTCAAGCGGGGGGCACTTATGGAAAAAATATATGCCTTTCAATCTGTCCCGTACTTGCTAGGGACTATCAGAGATAGCATAAATAAAGCAGACTGATGGTTCGACAAGCCCGAAATACTTGTCGAGCAATTAATAGAGGTGTTTATAGGTCCGGCGTTGTATTACTTTCTATAAGAGATTGGGAAAGGAAGTGGCGACGTTGGATCAACTATTGCAAACGATGCTTAGTACACTGGAAGATCGCCGGCAATTGCATGTCTTATTGAAAAAAGCGAATACCATGGTCGTGTTTTCTTCGGAGCATAAGAAATGGCATTTATTCTTATCTAATAACGAAGTCCATACGCATTATACGGATAAAGGGACATACCGTGTTTCCATCATTGGCGAGGAAGACCAGTTATACGAAGTGATAAAGGGAAATGTCTCGCTACGCCAGCTTCAACAGATGAATAAAGTTCATCTTCAGGGAAACTATCGGCAGATTCTGTTGCTTGAAGCCCTTTTATTGCTCAGCAATAGAAAAGAAGCAGTTTAAATTATTTAAATTTTTTAAAAATTCATTGACTTCCTTGTTGTAAAAATGGTATATTTCCAATTAAGTTAATAAGTTTAATATGAATTATCTTATCAAGAGAGGCAGAGGGAAATGGCCCTATGAAGCCCGGCAACCAGTACAAATCGTACATGGTGCTAATTCCAGCGGAAAGTTATTTCCGTAAAGATGAGAAGAACCGGCTATCAAGCTTCTTCTTTTCGAAGAAGCTTTTTTTAATGAGGAAATCCATTGCCAAGTGCGATGATTATCGATGGGTCTTCAAAGGTTGAATCATATAACAAGGAGGAATGCGTGATGAGTGGCAAAGAGAAGCAATACCGTTTTGAAACAGTCAGCATACATGGAGGTTTGCAGGTGGACCCTGTGACAGGAGCACGTTCAGCTCCTATTTACCAAAGCAATGCCTATTTGTTTAAAGACAGTGAGCATGCTGCAAATCTTTTTGGATTAAAAGAACCGGGTTACATTTATACACGGATCCATAACCCTACTGTGACTGTTTTCGAGGAAAGAGTGGCACAGCTTGAAGGGGGGATAGGCGCACTGGCTGTATCTAGCGGAATGGCAGCGATCACACTTGCTATCCTGAATATTGCAGGAGCAGGCGATGAAATTGTGGCAGCATCCAATTTATATGGGGGCACATTTAATTTGTTCGCCAATACATTGCCTAAGTATGGCATCAAGACTACGTTGGTCGAGCCTGATAATCCAGAAAACTTCCGGGCAGCTATTACTCCCCATACTAAAGCCATTTTTGCAGAAACGATCGGCAACCCAAGCCTGCATGTGCTCGATATAGAAAAGGTGGCTGAAATTGCCCATGAGAGCGGAATACCGTTGATTGTTGATAATACATTTGCAACCCCCTATTTATGCCGGCCGATTGAATTTGGGGCTGATATCGTCATCCACTCGGCAACTAAATGGTTGTTGGGCAATGGAACAACACTTGGCGGCATTATCGTGGATGGCGGCAAGTTCGATTGGAATTCAAGCAAATTCCCTAGCTTTACAACTCCTGATCCGAGCTATCATGATCTTGTGTTTAGCGAAGCGGTGGGAGAAGCGGCGTTTATCGTGAAAGCGCGTGTTCAGTTGCTCCGTGATTTAGGGCCTGCACTTTCCCCATATAATGCGTTCCAATTCACATTAGGCCTTGAAACCTTGCATGTCCGTATGAAGGAGCATATCGCCAATACAAAGCGGATTGTAGAATACTTGAAAGCACATCCTGCTGTTGATTGGGTGTTATATCCTGGAGATGCTGATAATCAAAACTATGCATTGGCAAGCAAGTATTTGCCTAAAGGTGCCGGAGCAGTTGTTGTGTTCGGCATAGAAGGAGGAAGAGAATCTGGTGCTGCATTGATCGATTCCATTGAGCTTTGGAGCCATGTGGCAAATGTCGGGGATGCCAAAAGTTTGATTATTCACCCTGCGTCCACAACCCACCAGCAGCTTAGCGCAGACGAATTAAAATTATCCGGCGTAAGCGAAGACCTAGTCCGATTATCGATTGGAATCGAAAATGTAGATGATTTAATTGAAGAATTGGAGAAGGCGATAGAAGTGGCAACAGGAAAAACTTCCTTGTCTTCAAAGACCAAGTAAAATGCCTTTTCCGCGGAAATTAGTCTTTTATGTTATTGACAGTATTTTTATATAATGATAGAATCACTTTAACTTATAGTATGACAATTGAATAAGTTGCGAAGCTCTTATCAAGAGAGGTGGAGGGAATGTGCCCGATGAAACCCGGCAACCGTCAAAGATTTTATTTTGAAATGGTGCCAATTCACACAAAGCAAATGATGCTTTGATAGATGAGAGAAAGGTCCCTATTGTTATTCATGCCTTTCTGCTCATTACGCAGAAAGGCTTTTGTTATTTTAGAAAAGCGAAACAATGGGCATCTTTAAAAAAGCAGTATTAAAGAGGTGAGTAATCATGATAAAAATCGATAATGTAACAAAGATATTTCCGGGAAAATCCGGTTCATCATTAAAAGCTGTCGACTCGGTATCAATAGATATTGATGCCGGTGAAATATTTGGAGTCATTGGTTACAGTGGAGCTGGAAAAAGTACATTGATCCGCATGCTGAACGGATTGGAAGTACCGACTGAAGGAAGCATTACAGTAGGCAAACATGAAATTTCATCCGCTAAGGGAGCCAATTTACGCAAGGCTAGACATGAAATCGGGATGATCTTCCAGCACTTTAACTTGCTGTGGTCAAGAACGGTCCGCGATAATATCGCTTTTCCGTTAGAAATAGCAGGCGTACCTAAAAAAGAAAGAATAGCCAGGGTGAACGAGCTGATCAATCTGGTTGGATTAGAAGGGCGTGGAGATGCCTATCCATCCCAATTAAGCGGGGGGCAAAAGCAACGTGTAGGGATAGCCCGTGCGTTGGCAAACAATCCGCGTGTCCTGTTGTGCGATGAGGCAACATCAGCGCTTGATCCGCAAACGACAGACAGCATCCTTGATTTGTTGGTGGACATAAATCGTAAATTGAAATTAACCATTGTTTTAATTACGCATGAAATGCATGTTATCCAGAAGATATGCCACAGAGTAGCAGTGATGGAATCAGGCAAAGTAGTGGAAATAGGGGATGTCCTTGATGTTTTCAAAAACCCTCAACAAGCTATTACGAAAAGATTCGTCGAACAATTGACGGATCCAGAAGACACACATGAAGCCATCGAAAACTTACTGCAAAAATATCCATCCGGCCATGTCGTCAAGCTGACATTTGTCGGAGATGATACGGATCAGCCGGTAGTCAATCAATTGATCCGGGAATTTACTTTCGATATTAATATTATTCAAGGGAAGATTGCACAAACACAAAAAGGGTCGTACGGAACATTGTTTCTTCATATAGATGGAAGTGCTCCCGAACTGCAGCAAGCCATAGAATTTCTGAAAGACCGCAGAGTGGGAGTGGAGGTGATTACACATGAATGATTCGTTTTTCCAAAATATAGATTGGAATGTTATGTGGGTAGCTACTTATGAAACACTGTTCATGACAGTTATCTCATTATTATTTGTCTTTATTCTCGGAGTCGCTTTAGGATTAATATTATTTTTGACATCTAAGGGCAATCTATGGGAAAACAAGCTGGTGTACGGTGTTGTCGGGGCCTATGTGAATATTTTTCGAAGCATACCGTTCATTATTCTAATTGTTCTGTTGATCCCTCTGACGAAGATGCTGGTGGGGACCATGATAGGAGCAGAGGCGGCTTTGCCTGCTTTGATTATCGGAACAGCCCCATTCTATGCGCGTATGGTTGAAATCGCACTACGGGAAATCGATAAAGGTGTTATCGAGGCAGCGAAATCAATGGGTGCAAAAACAAGTACGATCATTTGGAAGGTATTATTGCCTGAATCCAAACCGGCTATTATATCAGGTATAACCGTAACTGCCATTGCTTTAATCGGGTCCACTGCCATGGCGGGTGTAGTGGGTGCCGGCGGATTGGGGAATGTTGCCTATCTTGACGGATTCCAGCGCAATCAGTCAGATGTAACATTAGTGGCTACAATCATTATTCTAGTGGTTGTTTTCATAGTCCAATTTATTGGTGATTATTTTACTCGCAAAACAGACAAAAGATAAGGGGAGACTAAAATGAAAAAGCGTATTAGTTTATTATTTGTTCTGGCGTTAACATTATTGCTTGCTGCATGCGGCACAGGCGATAAAGATGAAAAATCAACGGGAGATTCAAAAGAAAACGATAAGTTAGTGGTCGGTGCATCGAATGTACCGCATGCAGAAATCTTGGAAGAAGCCAAACCTTTGTTGAAGGATAAAGGGATTGACCTTAAAATCGTGAAATACAATGATTATGTAATGCCGAATAAAACATTGGCAGAGGGTGGATTGGACGCTAATTACTTCCAGCATATCCCTTATTTGGAACTTCAAAACAAAGAAAATAACTACGGTTTTGTCAATGCCGGCGGAATCCATATCGAACCTATTGCTGTTTATTCCAAAAAGTACAAAAAGCTGAACGACCTGCCTAAAGGCGCTGAAATCATTATGAGCTCCTCTGTTGCCGATCATGGCCGTGTACTATCATTATTGGAGGCTAAAGGGCTAATTAAGCTTAAAGAGGGCATCGATAAAACAGCAGCTACAGTCAAAGACATTACGGATAATCCAAAAAAATTGAAATTTAAAACAGATATCGATCCTGCTCTGTTAACTCAGGTTTATAATAACGATGAAGGCGATGCTGTCGTAATCAACAGTAACTTTGCCATTGATGGAGGATTGAATCCATTGAAAGATTCAATTGCAATCGAAGGTTCGGAATCCCCATATGTAAATGTTATTGCTGTACGCAAAGAAGATAAAGACAATAAAGATATCAAAACATTAGTGGAAGTCCTTCATTCCAAAAAGATTCAGGACTTTATCAAAGATAAATATAAAGGGGCAGTTGTTCCTGTTTCAGAATAAAATAGTGTGCTGTTTTCGAAACTTTGTGCTTATTAATGGGAGATGGCTGCTCAAGGCTTTCCGCTATTCGTGCATACTGGATCATTATCATGCGAAAACAACTAATAGGAAAAAGATCCTGGCAGGCAATGCCCGGATCTTTTTCCGTATGTCCGTACTTATCAATTCTCAGTTAATTGACAACCATTCTCAATAAGTTGATTTTTACCCTAAATAGGCGCTGATCTTGGTCCGGTGTTATATGGAAGAATATTCGAGTAATTGTAAGGCTCAGTATATATTGTTTTCCTTATTCCTCCTTATGGTGATTAATATCCGAATATGAGGGTAAATACGATTTGAGGGAAATGCACAAGAAGTGTTAACCTATTAATTGACAAAGCGCCAGAACTTGGCGCATTAAAGAAAGGATTGGTTCATTATTAACTCCCATGAGTTGGATTTGAATGTGACAGGTGAAATGGAAAAGGCTATGCAAAATTCTCACGGAGTAGGCTATGACGTATACAGCAGAGACTTGGATGTAAGAATGCGAGTAGAGAAAAAAAGAGAAAGAAGCTACGCTAAAAGTCATCAAATCTTGAATGAATACAGTCGACGGGTATTTAAATAAGTTGGAGAGAAAAACCAGTGATTAATATCCACTGGTTTTTTTACTTCTTTGCCGGAATGGAGTAGTATACTAATAGAAGATTGATGGCCAAATCGAAATGGCAATTACTGAATCGCACTCTATTCGATAAACACTACGAGTATAGTGTCAAATGAGGCATAATTTGTTGATTCTACTTTTAATCTGTTATAATATTGTAATGAGAATAAAGTGAGAATCAGTTTCTAAAATATAGTAACTATACAAGACATTGTTGGAGGTATAAATATGACACGTTCTACATTGCAAGTGAAAGATCTACACGTTGCCATTGACGACAAGGAGATCCTGAAAGGGGTAGACCTTGAAGTGAGCGGCGGAGAAATCCACGTAATCATGGGACCTAACGGTACAGGTAAATCTACCTTATCATCTGCTATTATGGGGCACCCTAAATATGAAGTAACTAGCGGAAGCATCACATTGGATGGAGAAGATGTATTGGAAATGGAAGTAGATGAGCGCGCTCAAGCAGGACTATTCCTTGCCATGCAATATCCAAGTGAAATTTCAGGAGTAACAAATGCAGACTTCTTGCGTTCGGCAATCAATAGCCGCCGCGAAGAAGGGGACGAAATTTCAATCATGAAATTCATCCGTGAAATGGATAAAAAAATGGAATTCCTTGAAATGGACCCAGATATGGCGCAGCGTTACTTGAATGAGGGCTTCTCAGGCGGAGAGAAAAAGCGGAATGAGATTCTTCAATTGATGATGATCCAGCCTAAGATTGCTATCCTGGATGAAATCGACTCCGGTCTTGATATTGATGCATTAAAGGTCGTTTCTAAGGGTGTCAATGAGATGCGCAGCGATGATTTCGGCTGCTTGATCATCACTCACTACCAACGCCTGTTGAACTACATTACACCTGATTATATCCATGTCATGATGCAAGGCCGCATCGTGAAATCAGGCGGCCCTGAATTGGCACAGCGCCTGGAGGCTGAGGGTTATGATTGGATTAAGAAAGAGTTAGGTATTGAAGAAGACGAAACTGAAGGCCAAGAAGCTTAAGCGCTGGGGGGATTTCGATGACTACTGAATTAAAACTACCACTTGGAAAAGACGCAATCAGCGCTTATTCCAAGCAAAATAATGAACCGATATGGCTTAAAGAGCTTAGAGAAACTGCTTTTGATAAAGCGGCTTCCCTGGAAATGCCTAAGCCGGACAAAACGAAGATTACAAGCTGGAACTTCACCGATTTTCCTGCACATGCAGTGGAAAGTTCCGCTTACCAGTCGATTGATGAATTGCCTGAGGATGTAAAGAATATTGTTGGGACGAACGAAAATCACACTCTTTATATCCAACGCAATAACACACCTGCTTTTTCATTCGTATCAGAGGAATTGAAGAAGCAAGGCGTCATTTTTACAGATATTTTTACAGCTGCCAGAGAGCACAGCGAATTGCTTCAAAAATATTTCATGACAAAAGCCGTGAAAGTCGATGAACATCGCTTGACTGCTTTGCATGCTGCTTTAATGAATGGCGGGGCGTTTATCTACGTGCCTAAGAACGTGGAAGTTAAAGAGCCTCTTCAAGCTATTTTCATCCGTGATGATAAAGATGCTTCCCTGTTTAACCATGTGCTGATCGTTGCTGAGGAAAGCAGCCAAGTCACATATGTGGAGAACTATTATTCAACTGTTGAAGGCGAAGGTCTTGTAAACATCGTTTCAGAAGTCATTGCCGAAGATAATGCCAAAATTGTTTACGGCGCAGTTGATACATTGACTAAAGATGTTGTTACGTATGTGAACCGCCGAGGCGTAGCCGCTGCCAATGCCCAAATTGAATGGGCACTGGGCTTGATGAACGACGGCGATACTATCTCTGAAAACATTACGAACCTTGTCGGTGATGGATCTCATTCAGATTCGAAGACAGTTGTAGTGGGGCGTGGAACACAGAAGCAGAACTTCACAACAAGCATCGTCCATTGGGGCAAAAATTCCGAAGGCTATATCCTTAAGCACGGCGTTATGAAAGATAGTGCTTCTTCCATCTTCAACGGAATAGGCAAAATTGAACATGGCGCAACTAAGGCGAATGCTGAACAGGAATCACGTGTCCTGATGCTTAGTGAAAAAGCGCGGGGCGATGCAAACCCTGCCTTGTTAATCGATGAAGATGATGTAACAGCGGGACATGCCGCGTCAGTAGGCCGCGTCGATCCTGTCCAATTGTATTACTTAATGAGCCGAGGCATCGCGAAAGCGGAAGCTGAGCGTTTAATCATACATGGATTCCTTGCACCGGTTGTTAATCAGCTTCCTATTGAAGAAGTGAAAAAACAATTGGTTGAGGTTATTGAAAGGAAAGTTCGATAATGAACCCAAGTGAAATTCGTAAGCAGTTTCCTATTCTTGATCAAGAAGTCAATGGAGAGCCGTTGGTGTATCTGGATTCAGCAGCGACTTCACAAAAACCGAAATGCGTCATCGAGGAAATCGAGAAATATTATAATGGATATAACTCAAATGTCCATAGGGGCGTCCATACACTTGGAACGAAAGCGACAGACGCTTACGAAGGTGCGCGTGAAAAAGTACGCAACTTCATCAATGCAGCTTCTACTGAGGAAATTATCTTCACGAAAGGTACGACTGCATCCTTGAATCTGGTGGCGGCCAGCTATGGCCGTTCAACCATCCAGGCCGGGGATGAAATCGTTATTTCACAAATGGAGCACCATAGCAATATCATTCCTTGGCAGCAATTAGCTCTTCAGACAGGAGCTAAGCTTACGTATATTCCTCTGGAGGAAGATGGTACCATCTCTCTTGAGGAAGCCAAAAAAGCAATCACCGATCAAACGAAGATTGTGTCTATTGCACATGTATCAAACGTATTAGGCGTTATAAATCCAATCAAGGAGTTGGCTGAAATCGCCCATAGCCATGGAGCGGTTATGGTAGTGGACGGAGCTCAGGGAGCCCCCCATATCAAAATTGATGTCCAGGACCTTAATTGTGATTTCTACGCATTCTCCGGACATAAAATGTGCGGACCGACCGGAATCGGTGTATTGTATGGAAAGAAAGAGCTGTTGGAAAAAATGCCTCCGATTGAATTTGGCGGAGAAATGATCGATTTCGTCGATCTGTACGATTCTACTTGGAAAGAGCTTCCGTGGAAGTTTGAAGGCGGGACGCCAATCATCGCAGGTGCAATCGGACTAGGAAAAGCGATTGATTTCCTTGAGGAAATCGGCTTGGATGAAATCGAAAAACACGAGCACAAACTGGCGGAATATGCCTTAAAGCGTATGTCGGAAATCGAGGGAATCACGATTTACGGACCACAGGACAGTTCAAAGCGTGCCGGCGTTATTACTTTCAATCTGGATGATGTCCATCCACACGATGTGGCGACTGTTTTGGATGCAGAAGGCATTGCCATCAGAGCAGGCCACCATTGTGCACAACCGTTAATGAGATGGCTTAAAGCATCGGCTACAGCACGGGCAAGCTTTTATCTCTACAATACGGAAGAAGATATTGATAAGCTGGTAGCCGGGCTTCTCAAAACGAAGGAGTATTTCTCTAATGTCTTTTAGTAATTTAGATAATCTTTATCGCCAAGTGATCATGGACCATTATAAGAATCCGCGCAATAAAGGTTCTTTGGACGAAGGAAGCTTAACAATCGACATGAATAATCCGACATGCGGCGACCGCATCCACCTGACACTGAAGGTGGAGGACGGAAAAGTGGCCGATGCAAAGTTTGATGGAGAAGGCTGTTCCATCTCCATGTCTTCTGCATCTATGATGACACAAGCGATTAAAGGTAAAGATATAGAAACAGCACTTCATATGTCCGAGTCTTTCTCGAATATGATGCAAGGCAAAGACTATGAGTTTGACGATAATGATATTGAAGATATAGAAGCATTACAAGGAGTCTCTAAGTTTCCTGCCCGGATCAAGTGTGCGACACTTGCCTGGAAGGCGATGGAAAAAGGGCTTAAAGAGCAATAAGACTACCAGGTTCCATCCCAATGCTAATTGTTGATGGAGCCTGAAATGGAGGTATATGTCCAATGGCGAAAAAGATGCCTGAAATCGGCGATTATAAATATGGATTTTCGGACCGCGATGTCAGTATTTTCCGCTCGAAGCGCGGATTGACGAAAGAAATCGTAGAAGAAATTTCAAAGATGAAGAATGAACCTCAATGGATGCTTGATTTTCGTCTAAAAGCACTTGAGTATTTTTATAAAATGCCTATGCCTCAATGGGGTGGCGATCTTTCAGGGTTAAACTTCGATGAAATTACCTATTATGTAAAGCCATCTGAGAAATCCGAAAAATCTTGGGATGAAGTGCCGGATGAAATCAAACAAACATTTGATAAACTCGGCATTCCTGAGGCGGAACAAAAATACCTTGCCGGTGTTTCCGCTCAATATGAATCAGAAGTTGTTTACCATAACATGAAGGAAGAGCTTGAAGAGCAAGGAATTGTCTTTAAGGATACTGATTCCGCACTGCGCGAGAACGAGGACATCTTCCGTGAACACTGGGCTACCGTTATCCCGCCTACGGATAATAAATTCGCCGCTTTGAACTCAGCTGTATGGTCCGGTGGATCATTCATCTATGTTCCAAAGGGAGTGAAACTGGATACACCATTACAGGCGTATTTCCGTATCAATTCCGAGAATATGGGACAATTCGAACGGACATTGATCATTGTTGATGAAGGTGCTAGCGTACACTATGTAGAAGGATGTACAGCTCCTGTCTATACGACAAACTCACTTCACAGTGCTGTTGTTGAAATCATCATCAAGAAAGATGCCTATTGCCGTTATACAACCATTCAAAACTGGGCGAACAATGTGTATAACCTGGTTACAAAACGTGCAACATGCGATGCTAATGCGACGATGGAATGGATCGACGGAAACATCGGTTCTAAATTGACAATGAAATACCCAGCGGTCTTGCTGAAAGGTGAGGGAGCGCGCGGTTTGACATTATCCATTGCGATTGCAGGCAAAGGGCAGCATCAGGATGCCGGTGCCAAAATGATGCACTTGGCTCCGAATACATCATCAACCATTGTATCGAAATCCATCTCTAAGCATGGCGGTAAAGTAACATACCGTGGTATTGTCCACTTTGGCCGCAATGCAGATGGCGCCCGCTCAAATATCGAGTGCGATACGTTAATCATGGATAACCAATCTACTTCGGATACAATCCCTTACAATGAAATTTTGAATGACAATATTTCATTGGAGCATGAGGCGAAGGTATCTAAAGTGTCTGAGGAACAATTATTCTACCTGATGAGCCGAGGCATTTCTGAACAAGAAGCGACAGAAATGATCGTTATGGGATTCATTGAACCATTTACAAAAGAACTTCCAATGGAATATGCTGTTGAGATGAACCGCTTGATTAAGTTCGAAATGGAAGGTAGCATAGGATAATCTCTTTAAACCTTATGAATTCAATGTTTAAAGAGGAGTGCTAATAATGAGGAGTAGAGTGGACGTGCCGATTTTGTGCCGTTTCAGATGCTCTTTATCGTGTAGGAGGCGAACTTTTTAAGTTCGTCTTCTTCTTTTTTAGCAATATAGAGGTTAAAGAAATGCCGCTTCTGTTGTTTTGGAAATTCGGTTCAAAGGGGAAGGTCAGTTAAAATGATTGTGACTATTCCAGTGATACATTCCCAAAAATGATATGAATTAGTGTAGAAGCGGAAAATGGGTGCTTCGAAGAGTTTTTTTAAAAATCAAAGAGTGACACTGAAAAAGGAAGAAGCCCAGCTATCTGAGCTTCTTATTTTAACAAATTTTCTTGATCCGTAAAAATAGGGAAAAACCAGCTAGTATAAATTGCATTAAATTCTTTCTTTGTAAGATTAAAGTTTTCCATTGTACTTTCAGCTGCCAACATAGCATCTTGAGTAACATTTATATCTCTATATTTTTTGGTTGTTAGGTTAAAAACTCTAACTAAATAGTTAATTACATCCATTTCAAAATCATAGTTTGATTTGACATTATTTAAAAATGGGTCAAAAGTACTCGCTTTAAAAAGACTCGGATTCGTTTTCAACAGATGGTTTACTTTTTTTTCAGTAAGGCATGTGCTGTTGAAAGTAAGTACTCCTCCTCCAGTAAACGGTTCTGTTTTATATGGGAAAGTGTTTTTATATGTATATACAGTATCTTTTGTTTGCACCAAAAGCTTAATCTTTTTTTGATATAGAGGGTTATAGTTGCTTCCATGTTTTAATCTTGTGTGCAGCAGCCTATGAAGGCAGTTCAAATAGACAAATTTGTTTTCATTGCTAATTGATTCAAAACGATCGGTCGATGTAAAATTCACTGTAATGTTACCAAAGTCATAAGTAATGGAATTGTATTTAATATAATCCGGTATGGGATCATATCGTTGAAAGTTTTTTGTGAATTCATTTTCAAGTTGTTCAAGTTTAATGTTTTGATGAATCAGACATAAAAATGAACTGAAAATAAGTGTTCCCATAAAGCAGTTAAATAAATAGATCGGTCTCATTCTTATCTCCTTTAATGCCAGCCCCGTTGATTTTATCTGCATCTTCTCCAATTTTTTCTAAGTTCAATTTCACTTATCAATTGGCTATAAAAAACACCTCAAAAAAGGATACATCCCATTTAGAAGGGCCGCATTAATTAGGCATTTTTCTATTTGGAGTCCCAACCGATTTCAGGAAATGAAAAGAATTGGCTGTATACAGAATGGATTTTTTCTTTTGAAATGTTAAAATGCTTCATTGTCGCTTCCACTATAAGAGGATTATCTATTTTAGCATTATAGTCAGTCCCTTTTTTAGTCATGATGTTGAAGATTTTTGCCATATATTGGATTATATCGATATCCTCTGGATCGATGGTTGTTTTTTCTTTGGTTTCGATGATGGTCGTTTTTATTTTTTCTATCAAATCATTTTTTGTAATGGCCTTTTCCCCGTCTATGATTAGGGCGACTTCCCGTGAGTTTAGTCGTTTAGAGCTTTTCGCCATCTGGCTGAATTCAAATGTTTTTCCATTGCTGGTTGCTTTTATCGTAAAAAATTTATCTTCCATGCCAAAAAGGTTGAATTTTTTTAACTGCAAACCATATTGGAGGTTTTTGTACCATAAATCTAATATGGCGTATTGGCGGGCCTGGTGCAGTTGGCTGAATGAGGGAGCCAATTCTAATACGATGTCTACATTTTGAATATCTTTAAATACAAATTTATGTTTTTGAACATATTCGTTATAAGCAAAGGTATTCATTAATCGATCTGCGGTCTGTTCAAATTCTATTTTATTTGTATAAGAATAATAAGTGATCCCTGATATTAATAGTAGTGAAATAACCGGTATAATACCGTTTTTAACTTTAGTAAACAAAATAGCGTTCTCCTTAAATTATCTAAATATAATAATAAGGTATATCCTTACAAATAGCTAGACTCACTTGGCCGATAGAAGCTGTTAAATATTGTAGATGTTCACCATTCAGGTAATGAGAGCTATTGCTGATTGAAGAAGAGCTGTGGAGGTTTTTGATAGGTAAAAAATTCCATGTAACTTTGTTTGTTAATAATTATCTAGTAAAACTGTTCTTTTACCAGCTGGAAAGCTGAAATAAGCTTTCTCATTTAGGCTATGTTAGAATGACAATAACAAACGAAGTGAGAGTGATAGGAATGATTTATATCGGTGTTACAGGCTGGGGCGACCACGAATCTTTATATGGATCCAAGCTTGCAAGCCGTGACCGCCTAAAGGTATATGCGGAGCATTTTCCGATTGTTGAGGTAGATGCTGCCTTTTATGCGATCCAGCCAAAACGGAACAGTGAAAAATGGATCCGTGAAACGCCAAATGGCTTTCTGTTCGTTGTGAAAGCGTACCAGGGGATGACAGGTCATACACGCGGCCCAATTCCCTTTAAGAGCAAGGAAGAGATGTTTTCCGCTTTCAGAGAATCGTTGATTCCTTATTTGGAGAACAATCGCTTGGCCATGGTTTTATTTCAATTTCCCCCATGGTTTTCCTGCACGAAGGAAAATGTGGTGTATCTCCGCTGGTGCAAGGCGCAAATGGGGGACATCCCTGTTGCGTTGGAATTCCGCAATCAGACTTGGTATTCGGATGTTTACCGAAAGAATACATTGGCATTCATGGCTGAAGAAGGGTGGATTCACGGTATATGCGACGAGCCTCAAGCAGGAGAAGGTTCCGTCCCGACTGTGTTAAGGCCGACAAATCGTGATAAGACATTAATCCGTATGCATGGACGAAATATATATGGCTGGAATAAACCGTCAAATGGCGACGACTGGCGGGCAGTTCGTTTTTTGTATAAATATAATGAACAAGAATTGCATCAATGGAAAGAACATCTGAAAAGGCTGGAAGAAGAGACGAAGGATATATATATGCTTTTTAATAATAACTCGGGCGGAGACGCAGCAGGGAATGCCAAACAAATGATTGAGATGCTTGGCATTACGTATACACAGCTGGCTCCGAGACAGATGGACTTATTCTGATTAAGGGAGAATCTTCGAGTCAACTAATTCTTTCCGCTTGGTGCGGGGCAGACTTGAAACGGTGGAAAAAGAGGGGATTAACATGGAAGAAACTATACACTTATATCACATCAATGATCTTCACAGTCATTTTCAGCATTGGCTGCAAATTAAAAACTTCATAGCAGGGAGAAGAAGATTGCATGAAGAAGTCACTGAAGAAAGTATTGTTTTTGATTTGGGAGACCATGCGGATAGAGTCCATCCTTATACAGATGCTACGTTCGGAAAAGGCAATGTCCAGCTATTGAATGAGCTGGGCTGCCAATATGCTACAATCGGCAATAATGAAGGAATTACCCTCGCGTATGAAAGCTTGGACCATTTGTACGATGATGCATCGTTTAAAGTGGTCGTTGCAAATGTATACCGTTCAGATGGTAATCGGCCGGCTTGGGCACATCCCTATACGTTCCACATAACCAAAAAAGGGACAAAAGTAGCAATTATAGGGGCTACTGCTTATTTTAAAGCCTTTTATGACATTTTAGGATGGCATATCACGGATCCGATCCAAGAAATCGATAAAATGGTCCATAAGGTTAAAGATCAAAGTGACGTCATCGTCCTCTTATCGCATCTTGGCTTGGAAACAGATGAACAAATTGCACAGCAAATCCAAGGGATTGATGTCATTCTTGGTTCGCATACGCATCATATCCTCCATGAGGGAAAGGTGGTTGGCAATACGCTTTTATGCGGAGCAGGCAAAGGCGGAACATATGTAGGCCATGTGGAAATTTCGATAGATTCTCAGGGAGCTCTGAAAACAAAAGCATATTTGGATAACATGAATGATGAACCAATAGCGGAAGGGACTGAGCAATTCCTGGAAAATCTTCAACAGGCAGGAAAGCAGGGATTATCTCGTGTAGTATGCGTCTTGCCTGAAGCGATTGAAGCGGAGTGGTTTAAGAGTTCCCCCTTGTCCCAAATGTTATGTGATACGTTAATGGAGTGGTGCCATAGTGATTGTGCCATATTGAATGCTGGCTTATTGCTGGATGGTTTGAAAGCAGGCCCTGTCACACAGTATGACCTCCACCGAATTTGTCCACATCCCATCAATCCTTGTCTTGTGAAGTTGAGCAGCCAGGAATTGAAGGAAATAATCATTCAATCCATGGATCCTGAATGGCCTCATATGCCAGTCAAAGGCTTTGGCTTTAGAGGAAGCATTCTTGGCAAGATGGTTTACAGCAATATACACATTGCCAGCCGCCACGAGGTGTATATTGGCGGAAAACCGATTGAATCGAAGAAAGAATATACATTAGCCATTCCTGACATGTTTACGTTCGGATTCTTCTTTCCAAGCATAAAACGGAATCAGCATAAAACGTATTTTTTACCGGAATTTTTGAGGGATTTGCTTGCTTTTAAATTGTCTTCTGCATATCATCCGGAAGAATAGAAATGGGGCCAAACACAGATTCATCCTCACAGGCATAGAGTAATTGTTGTAAGGAAAGGGAGGATGAAGATGGTCGAATTAAAGCCTATTCATATAGCAGGCCGGCAATTTACCGCAATTTCTGTTCAACTGCCTAAAACCAACTTGCTGATGGTTGCTTCGGATAAAGGATATATCATGTGCGGCGCTCTAGATGTCGGCTTATTGAATGATCAATTAAAAGACAGAGGGATTGTGGCTGGAAGGGCAGTCGGCGTCAAAACAATTGAACAGCTGCTTGATGCTCCGTTGGAATCCGTCACGTTCGGTGCCGAAAGCCTTGGTATAGGTAAAGGAATGGCCGGCAAAGAAGCTTTATTATATATGTAACTCCAGCCGCCGTTTGAGGCGGTTTTTTATCGTGCACAAAAAGAAACCTTCAGGTGTGATTGTGGAAGGAAAACGAAAAGTCAGTTTGCTAGTGAAAGATGCATGATGAAATCCGGATTAAACAGTAGTAAAATGAATTTATATTCGTATTTTATTAATATTTTTTGTATAATATTTTTATTATTTCAACAATAAGTAAACATGCATAATTGAGAATACTTTTTATCTATTAACCTCCGCTTAGCAGTTCAGAACCTTAAATAAAATTAACACCATCATAACACAGGAGATAACCATGCGATTAATATCTACAGAATATGTGAAATCGGGTCAGGTTTTAGGGAAAACAATCTATAATGACAGTAGGCATGCTCTTCTGCAAGAGGGTGTTGTATTAACAGAGCGTATGATTATAAGGCTAAAAGAATTGGGCATACCCTTTGTATACATAGATGACAACTTGACAGCAGGCATCCAGCCGAGAAATACGGTTTCTGATAAAGTCCGCTCCGAATCGATTAGAACGATTGAGAAGGTTTTTCAGGAGGTTGGCGCTCAGAATACAAACTTAAACAGTTCCTTTGTGATTGAAAAAGCGGCGAAAAAATTAAATGCAATCATCAGCAATGTATTGACCGAAATCAAACAAAACACCAATTTACTGACCATTTTATCAGATATGTATATTCATGACAGTTATATTTTTATTCATTCCTTCAATGTGACACTCTACTCATTGGCAATTGGCCTTCAATTGAAATTGAACCAAAAGCAGCTGGAAACGTTGGGATTAGGGGCCATTCTCCATGATGTAGGGAAAACAAAGATCCCCGCTGATATTTTATTGAAGCCTGGTAGGTTGACGGAGGATGAATATGAAGAAATTAAAAAGCATGCAGAGCATGGTTTTCAAATGTTGAAGGAAGCAGGTACAGTCTCCCTTTTAGTGGCCCATTGCGCATTCCAGCACCATGAACGCTTGAATGGGTCCGGTTATCCCCGCGGATTGATGGGAACAGATATACACGACTACGGGAAAATTATTGCTGTGGCAGATGTATTTGATGCCGTTACATCGAACCGGGTTTATCGGAAAGCGATGCTTCCGCATGAAGGGCTGGAAATACTGTATTCAGGCTCAGGTACGATGTTCGACCAGGAAATTGTAGAAGCATTCAGAAGGGCTGTTGCCATTTATCCAGTCGGATTGACCGTAGTGTTGAATGATGGGAGAGTAGGCGTTGTCTGTAAGCAGAATACGGGAATTAGCGATCGGCCTGTCGTTCGCATTATTGAGGAAAATCATCATCCTGTCGGAGAACCATATGAAATCGACCTTCTGAAGAAAATGGATTTGGTTATAGTGGATTGTGATAAAAATTTTATCAAAAAATAATTATTTATATGGTAATCATTTAATAATATGTTATTTTAATTGAAAGTCCGCTCATAAATTGTTATATTATAAAAATAAAAAGAATAATTAACTATCACCGCATGGGGTAGAGGATGCAAAGCTGATCAGTAAGATATGTGAGGATGACAACGATGACCATATCTGAAAGGAAGATTTGCCGAAGTTATACAACTATTGTCAATAGGGTATGGCTGGGGCTGTTCTGAATAAGGACAGCACTGTCATTGAAGGAAATCTTCAATGGGGAGCTACAGAGCGATGGACGATAACATACATTACAAGAGTAATGAAGGGTTGTTTTCTATCCTTTCATTACTCTTTTTGTTTTCGTGAAGGAGTTCATGGTTTTCTCGCCCTTTTGAAACGGTAAAGGAGAGGTTTCAGATGGAAAATACAATTTACGCATTAATTCCGCCGGTTATAGCTATCATAATGGTTCTGGCGACGAAGAGAGTCTTATTATCTTTAGCGTTGGGAAGTATTTCGGCGGCATTGCTGCTGGCAGACTTCAACCCATTATCTGCTTTATCCAAACTGTGGAGTACATTGATTTCTTTGTTCATCAGTGATGGATCGATTAATACTGGTAAAGTATACATCCTGTTATTTTTGCTGATATTGGGGATCATTACAGCATTTGTCACCATTTCAGGCGGTAGCAGGGCATTTGGAGAATGGGCGTTAAAGAGGGTTAAAACGAGAACAGGCGCACAATTGACAGCGGGTATTCTTGGAATCATTATTTTTATCGATGATTATTTCAATAGCTTGGCGGTAGGGCAAATTTCCCGCCCATTAACAGATCGAAATCGAGTATCCCGGGCTAAGTTGGCTTATATCATCGATTCTACGGCAGCTCCTGTATGCGTCATTTCTCCAGTATCCAGTTGGGGCGCTTATATCATCGCGATAATGGCCCCGATTTTGGCAGCAAACTCCCTTGATATGAGCGGGTTTTCCGCGTTCATTCAAATGATTCCGATGAATTTTTATGTTTGGGCTTCACTTCTTCTTGTTTTTATAACATCTTGGAAGAATATCAACTTGGGTAGCATGAAAATACATGAGGAACGAGCACAGCGAACTGGGGTGGTCATGAATCCTGACAAGAAGGCGCCAGGTGAATTGAAGAGTGGCCTTCCGACTAGCTCAAAGGGCTCCGTTTATGATCTGCTGGTCCCTATAGCGGCGTTGGTTGCGGGAACTGTATCTGCTATGCTGTGGACGGGCAATCAGTCTGTGGGAGGCAATGCAACGATTTTGCAAATGTTTGAGAATACAGATGTGCCGACATCATTATTATACGGAGGATTATTTGGTTTAGTTGTGACGCTAGGATTATTTTTACGCCAGGTTTATATGAAAAAAGCGTTGCTGCCTAAATCATTGTGGACAGGCATCATGGAGGGCATACAATCGATGCTGCCCGCTGTATACATTCTCGTATTTGCTTGGGTGATTGTCGATTTGGTCGGTGCATTGCAAACCGGTTCGTATCTTGCAAGTTTAGTCGAGGAAGCAAATGTCAGCTCATCGATGATTCCTTTCATTTTGTTTATCATTGCAGGTGTAATGGCTTTGTCTACAGGTACATCATGGGGTTCGTTCGGTATCCTATTGCCTTTGGCGGGAGATATCGTGGCAACGATGGATTCTACTATGCTGCTGCCATCCCTGGCGGCTGTTCTAGCGGGGGCTGTGTTCGGTGACCATTGTTCGCCGATCTCGGATACAACTATCCTTTCTTCTACAGGGGCAGGCTGCGACCATATGGACCATGTAATGACTCAGCTGCCATATGCAATAGTATCAGCCTGTGTGTCAGGAATTGGATTTTTAATACTTGGATTTACAAATCAAGTATGGCTATCTTTAGTGGCTGTTGCTCTTCTCCTTTTTATTTTCTTATTTATTGCTTCTCGGCGTCCAGCTGGAATAAAGATAAGGGAAACAGTAAAATAATCAGATAGATAGGGAAGGATCCGCGATGGCGGATCCTTTTTTGTCGCAAGCGCCAACCCATCGAGGTCTTAAGGCATTGCCAGTTACTCGCCTTATGCTTGTCGGGGATAAACGGGCGCTTTCCGCTTTTCTTTGCAATAAGTCAACATCGGCTCATAGGCTAGCCTGTCCTATCTATTGATTATTAGATAGAGAATGGCAATCTAGTAGAAATGTGCCCATTATTTTGACAGGAAAGAGAAAAATCACTATAATTTAATTAATCAAAATAATTAGAAAATTTAATCGTTTTTAAGGAGGAGATTCTTATATGGAGAATCGCCAATCATTTGGTTCGAAATCAGGCTTTATTATGGCAGCAATCGGCTCGGCAATCGGCCTGGGAAATATATGGCGTTTTCCGGCAGTAGCTTATGAAAACGGAGGCGGCGCATTTTTTTTGCCGTATCTAATTGCTCTTTTGACAGCCGGAATTCCGATTTTGATTCTTGAATTTACACTCGGCCACAAATATCGGGGGTCGGCAGCTCTGACCTTTGGAAGATTAAGAAAGAAAACCGAATGGCTTGGATGGTGGCAAATTGCTATTGCTTTTGTAATCGCCACGTATTATTCGGTAATCATTGCCTGGGCGGGTTCATTTGCTTATTTTTCTTTCGGGGAAAAGTGGGGGGCAAACCCTGAGAACTTCTTTATGAATGATTACTTGCATAAGTCAGCTACAGCTGGTGATTTAGGCGGAATCGTCCCAGGCGTTTTCTTTCCGTTGCTGCTTGTTTGGATTGTTACTCTGGGGGTACTCGTCAAAGGCGTTAAAAAGGGGATTGAGAAAGCCAATAAGATCATGATCCCAACACTGGTTGTATTATTCATTATCATTGTTGTCCGCTCTCTCACTCTGGATGGTGCAATGGACGGGCTGGAAGCGTTATTTAAGCCTGACTGGAGCAAAATTATGAGTGCGAAAGTCTGGATGGCAGCGTACGGTCAGATTTTCTTCTCTTTATCTATAGGTTTTGCCATTATGGTTACGTATTCAAGTTATTTGCCGAAGAAGACAGATTTGACGAACAGTGCGTTTATCACGGGTTTTGCCAATTCAGGTTTTGAGCTGTTGGCAGGTTTCGGTGTATTTGCCGCTCTTGGATTTATGGCTAATCAACAAGGCGTACCTGTCAATGAAGTGGTGAGCAGTGGAATCGGCTTGGCATTTATCGTTTTCCCGAAAATCATTTCTTCTTTCCCTGCTTTGAACGGATTCTTTGGATTTGCTTTTTTCGGCTGCTTGGTGTTGGCCGGATTGACATCATTGATTTCGATTGTAGAAACGTTTGTTGCTGGCATCCAGGATAAATTCAATGTTTCCCGGGCAAAGGCAGTATTAGTGGGAGGCGGGCTTGCCGCTCTTATTTCAATTATTTATACGACGAAAAGCGGCCTGCAGTTTTTAGATTCCGCTGATTACTTCACTAACCAATTTGGTATCTCAGTGGCGGCGCTTGTTGAAATTATCCTTATTGCTTGGGTATTCCGCGAGCTTAAGAATCTTCAAAAGCATGCGGATGCTATTTCGGATATCAAGATTGGAGCCTGGTGGAGATTTTCACTAACCATCATTACACCGATTGTGCTTGGATATATGATGATTCAAAATATTATTGATAATATTAAACATAATTACAGTGATTATCCAACCGGATTTTTAATGTATGCCGGTTGGGGAGTAGCTCTCTTTGCTTTGGTGATCGGATTTATTATGATGACTTTCAAATGGAAGTCCAATGAGTTAAGTACCTCTACTGAGGAATCCAAGTACGAGGAGATGGCGAAATAATGAGCACAAGTGCGATTGTGATGATGTTAATAGGAATTGTTGTCATTTGGGGAGGCCTTGTGGCCAGCATTTCCAATTCAGTTGTACAAGGGAAAAAAAAGAAACACTCCTCCTTTTGACAATGGACAGAAGAGGCCAACATATTGTTGGCCTCTTTAACGTTTGCGCAATTTTTCTTGCCTTTCCCAAACTGTAAGATGATAATAAGGGTCGAAACTCCACTCGATTCGCCCATTATCCTTATACATGCCGAAATGGAGATGCGGAGGGAACTTACCTGCGGTTCCCGGAGGTCCATATCCAGTGCTGCCGACACTGCCGATTATCATACCTGGCTCAACCGTTTGCCCAATTTTCAGCCCTTTTGAAAAACCGCTGAGGTGGGCATAGTAATGATAAGTATTGTTGATATCGCGTATACCGATGCGCCAGCCCCCATAGCGGTTCCAGCCTTTTATCTCGATTATGCCATATGAGGTGGAGCGGACCGGTACACCATAACCGGCGAATATATCCGTCCCTTCATGTGTGCGTCGCCCTCCCCAGCCTCTTGCAGTTCCCCAAGTGCTGCGATAGCTGTAGGTAGAAGTAATGGGAACAGGAAAAGCTTTTTTATGGAGCGAAATACTATTATACTTTTTAAAGAGCTTGGCATTGCCCATAACAATCCCTACTGCTTTATCCCGATTGTAATATTTCCAGAGAGCGATCCGAAGATTGTCGTCGTTTGTGCCGTAGGAAGCCAGATATTCAGACATGGATACAAGGACATCCCAATCATTTTTGGCATTCGCTTTTCCGTCATTGTCCCCATCCTTTCCCATGCCTTCAAAAAATGAAATTCTTGAAGGGTTTGTATCGAATGCATTTGGATTCATCATGCCACTCCATTTTTCAGAGGGGATAAGAATGCCGATATGCCCTTGGGAATCAGGTAAATCGGTTCTTGCATTCCTCACACTGTGCTCATATTGATCGATGGCTGCTATGTAATACCAAGGAATGCTATAGAACGATTCAATCTGTTTATAAAGCTTCATCCTTGCTGCGTCTTCGGCAGAGTCCTGTGCGGCGTCTGCCGGGTCGCTCGTAAAGAATAGCATAGACAGAATCAGGACAGGCAGGCATGCAAATGCGATACGCACATTCTATCACTCCTTTTTATACATCTACTTGTAGTGTGCGATGTATGTAGGGTTTTACTATTATTAATTATTGGAAATGGAATGCCAAATGCTTGTAAGCAATAATTTCAATGTGTTACATTTACTACAAATCCTGTATTTTTTTAATAGATTGGAGCTGACTATTTTGAACAACAATGAGACTGAATATTTACGTAAGCCCGAATGGCTAAAAATAAAATTACATACTAATAAAAACTACACAGGGCTAAAGAAAATGATGCGGGAAAAAAACCTCCATACTGTCTGCGAGGAAGCTAAATGCCCTAATATCCATGAATGCTGGGCAGTGCGCAGAACAGCCACTTTTATGATCCTTGGATCGATCTGTACGCGTGCCTGCCGCTTCTGTGCAGTCAAGACTGGGCTACCTACTGAATTGGATTTGGCTGAACCGGAACGCGTAGCAGATTCAGTCGTTCAAATGAATTTAAAGCATGTGGTCGTTACTGCTGTTGCAAGGGATGATTTAAAGGATGGCGGAGCGGAAGTATTTGCAGAAACAGTCCGTGCCATTCGCAGGAAAAATCCATTCACTACAATTGAGGTCCTGCCTTCCGATATGGGCGGCGATTATGAGAATATCAAGACATTAATGGACGCTCGTCCAGATATTTTAAACCATAATATTGAGACGGTTAGAAGGCTTTCCAATCGTGTACGTGCGCGTGCCAAATACGACCGTTCATTGGAATTGCTGCAGCGTTCCAAAGACCTGCAGCCGGATATCCCTACTAAATCAAGCCTGATGGTAGGTTTGGGAGAAACATTTGAAGATATTATTGAAACGATGGATGATTTAAGAGCACATGATGTGGATATCATGACAATCGGCCAATATTTGCAGCCAAGCAAGAAACATCTGCCTGTGTTAAAGTATTATTCACCGCAAGAATTTGAAGAATTAAAAGAAATCGCCATGTCCAAAGGATTCTCCCATTGTGAAGCTGGTCCTTTAGTCCGTTCATCCTATCATGCAGATGAACAAGTGAATGCCGCAGCTAAAAAGAAACAAGAGAATGGCGAGCAAGCAATTGTGAACAGTTAAGCTTATCTTTGGCACTGTCCGTTCACACATATCCAACAGCTTTTGTTCGGTCCCTTTGAACAGAAGCTGTTTTTTTGGAAGCACGGATGGGGTATAATGGAGCAAGGATGTATGATCGAGGTGAGGAGAAAATGGTTACAATCAATAACTTGCAATATGAGTTGGTTGAAGACTACCGCAACGGCTATAATGAAGAAGCCTTTAAAGGCCGTTACAGTGAAATTTTAAATAAATATGACTATGTGGTAGGCGACTGGGGATATGGCCAGTTGCGTCTGAGAGGTTTTTTTGACGATCAAAACCAAAAGTCCTCATATGATACTAAAATAAGTACGTTGTCAGAATATCTATATGAATTTTGTAATTTTGGCTGTCCTTATTTCGTTGTTAAAAAGGTGAAAAAAGGATAGGGCTCCAATCGAAAGAAACTCAAGACATATTGAGTTTCTTTTTTATGAGAAAATAAGTAATCTTGTGAGTGCCATGGTTGAAAAATGTATCATACAGCTAAGCGGCTGGCGCCATCCCTTCGCGTCCTTAAGCCATGCTTCCATCAAAGGCGAAGAGCAGCCGTTGTCAGTATCAGAGTCTTCTTAAGCTTGTCGGGGATAGACGGGGCTTTTCGTTTGGGTTGTGTGGTCAGATGATCTGTTCCAAAAAGGAACGTAACTCTTTGGCCTGTTCTTCCGTCAAGTTGAATACATGCTCTAGGTATCCTTCTTCTTCAAGGTCATCCTGCCCGATGATCGCAAATGCGTTACTTTGCATATCAAGAACCAGCTGCTTCCCGAAAAAGCGTTCAGATGAGATAATCGCAAGATCAAAGCGTTGGCTTTCTCCCATAAAGCTGACAAACCTTGAGTTTGTCAGCTCTTTATAATCATATAAATAGAAGATGTCTTCCATAAAAAATCGCTCCTTAGACAATAGTGAAACGGTAAGGGGATTTTATGCCGATTTTTTTCATTTCGGGAAATGACCGGCATTAGAAATAAGGCGTTAATCATCTAATTTCTCCCTTTGCTTCCTTTTCCTTTTTCCTATTCTACCAGTTTTTTGTCCAAAAGTTTAAATAATCAAACTTCTTAAATGGAGGATTGGCTATTTTTGTCCAAGCAGCCTGCATTCGTGATAAAATGGAAGATGGAAATGATGGCCGAAATGGGGAAAAAACACGTTTCTTTGTGAGATTACGAAATTTGTGGATAGAAGGGAAGAATACGGAATGTACTTCGTTGATCAACAAAAAATAGAAAAAAACCTCGATTGCCTAGAGAGATATTCTAAAATGTATCAAGAAGAGAGCAAATGGGACAATAATATTCAATTATTGGCCTTGGAACGAATCGCCCATGTGATGACCGATTGCGTACTTGATATAGGGAACGCAATAATAGACGGCTTTATTATGAGGGACCCGGGAAGCTATGAAGATATTATTGATATCCTCTTGGATGAGAAAGTCATTAATGAGGAAATGGAAAAACAATTTAAGGCCATTCTGCCGATTCGCAAAATGATTGTCCAAGAATATTTGCAAATGGACCATGAAAAGGTTCGGGCTATTTTGAATGACAATATTGGAGCATTTTTAGCGTTTCCCGATGCAGTCAGAACATATTTGAAGAATGAATTGGGGCCGGTTTCAGCTTTTACACCGAACCAACAATAAATGAAGCAGGGAATCCCTGCTTTTTTTATTTGCTGACATCGATATGGAATCAGATAATAAGGGCTTAATGGCAAGGCTGCATCTTATTCATTGACTAGGCATAATGAATGTCTGAAATAATAGGGAATTGTTTTTTATCCAATTATCCTTGTTAAATGTGGAAAGATGCCTTAAAGTCTAAGGTGGCTAGTCTTTTTTTTCTAAAGAAGAAGCCTCTTAAAAATGTAGGAGTGATTAAGATGTCAGATTATATTCAAATGTTTATAGACTTTTTCCATCAGTTTGGCTATTTCGGGGTTCTTTTGGCGCTTTGTTTCGAATTTATCCCTGCTGAGCTAGTCTTGCCATTGGCTGGTTACGGTGTTGCGCAAGGGAAGTTCAATATTCATTTGCTGGCCCTTGCCGGTACAGTCGGAGGGACTATTGGGCCGATTACGCTATATATGCTGGGTAAATATGGCGGACGTCCGCTTGTTGAAAAGTACGGAAAGTATTTTTTGGTTTCAGAAAAACAAATCAATGCATCGGACCGTTTTTTTGAAAAATATGGACCGAGCGTGGCCTTTTTCGCCCGATTTCTTCCAGTTGTCCGCACAGCGATCTCTATTCCGTGCGGGATGACGAAAATGAGTCTTGGAAAATTCAGTGTGTACACGTTCCTGGCTATGTACCCTATCACTTATTTTTACTTGTATCTGGGCATGAAACTAGGGGAAAATTGGGAAGAAGCGGGAGCTATGTTCGACCAATATGCTTTCCCGATTGCAGCAATTGTTGTGATTTTGTTCGCCGGGTATGTTGCTTATAAACAATTGTTTGCCAATAAGCGAAAAGCAGAAAAAGTGCGTAACTAAGCAAATAGGAATGCCCACAGGGCACTTCTTCAGGCTGTGGCAAACTCGTATTCATTCGAGTCTGCCACA
This sequence comes from Bacillus kalamii, assembly GCF_047238185.1. Taxonomy (NCBI): domain Bacteria; kingdom Bacillati; phylum Bacillota; class Bacilli; order Caryophanales; family Bacillaceae; genus Bacillus; species Bacillus kalamii. The sequence goes on from NZ_JBDFMI010000001.1 coordinate 218,267, forward strand.
GCCTTTTTCTTTTGCATTCTACTGTATTATGGCCTTTTTGGCCATGATAAGCTTTGCAGACGTTTTGGCTGTATGTTAATGTATTTTAGAATAGTAATGAACAGATTTACGGGTATATATATGCAGGAGTGATAATCATGAAAGAGTATAAAGGATATTTAATCGATTTGGATGGAACCATGTATAGGGGCACAGAAATGATCGAGGAAGCGGGCCAGTTTATTAACGAGCTGAAAAGAAGAGGAATTCCGTATTTATTCGTGACGAATAATTCTTCACGGACTCCCGCGCAGGTTGCGGAAAAACTGCGGAATTTCAAAATTCCTGCTGAAGATCAGCAAGTATTCACAACGAGCCAGGCAACTGCGAACTACCTGTACCACAAGAAGCCGGATGCAACTGTCTATTTGATTGGCGAGGAGGGAATCCGGCAAGCATTGACAGAAAAGGGATTTACATTCGTGGATGAAAATCCGGATTTCGTCGTTACCGGCATTGACAGGGACATTACGTACGAAAAATTGGCGAAGGCCTGTCTGGGTGTACGGAGCGGAGCTGGTTTCATAGCTACGAATGGAGATATTGCCATTCCTACTGAAAGAGGGCTACTGCCAGGTGCAGGCTCTTTAACATCAGTCATTTCCGTTTCAACTGGGGTTGCTCCCACATTTATAGGGAAGCCCGAAAGTATTATTATGGAACAAGCCCAGGAAGTGCTGGGAGTCAGCAAAGAGGATACATTAATGGTCGGGGACAATTATGATACCGACATTATGGCGGGGATGAATGCAGGATTGGATACATTGCTTGTCCATACGGGGGTAACGACTCCGGAGCTATTGAAAAATTATAAAAAGCAGCCAACCTATGTCATTAATTCGTTGGATATGTGGCATTTTGCCGATCATAACTAAGCGTAAAAGGACCTCATCTTGTGAATGAGGTCCTTTTTACTTCGTTATTCAGAGTCTTCAGCTCTATGTGCCAATCGGCTGGAAGCAGCTGCTGCAATTGCACCTACTATATCATCCAAGAAAGTATGGCATTTTCCACTTGATTTGTCATTCAACTGCTTTAATATGCCAGGCTTCTGCTTGTCGATATAACCATAATTCGTAAAACCGATAGATCCATAGACGTTTACAATAGAAAAGGCGAGGATCTCGTCAACGCCATACAAACTCTCATCAATAGCAATAATGGTTTGCAACGGTTCGGACAGCACCCCTTTTTCTGCGAGCATGTCTAATTGGATGCCGGTGAGTATGGCATTTTGAACCTCTCGTTTGGAAAGCACTCTTTCTACGTTATGCAGGCAGTCTTCAATCGTAAGGTTATCATGGTAGGACTTTTGCAAATACATAACTAATTCAGCAATATCCATCAATGTTACCCCGCGCTCAAGCATCCATTTCCGTGCCGTTTGTTCAGTTACATTTTCTTGTTCCTTCATCGTGTTGACCTCACCTTTTTTTATTTAATGATTAACCAATCTAGAAAGGATAGTAATGTATCGTATGCAGGCAAGCCTGTACTATTCACTTATCTGTTAAAAAGATAATTTCTTGCCGGATGCGAAAGTATGAAAATGTGCAAGCGGCATTCATATATATACAAATAGGATGCACATGACGGTACTGGTTTAATCGGAGGAAGGGGAGAATATCATGATTGAAGATGCAATCTACCAGAATTATGGACTCGTTATGGAAAGACAGGGGATGAGCGGCCGCTATAGGCACTTTTTTTCCGGCGATGCCATGTATACGATCGTCCCTATTTATGAGGTGGATGAAAAGGAACTGACAGAAAGGCTGAAGATGGCAGAGTTTATGCAGCAACAGGGGGACCATTTTGTTTCAACATTTATTGCCAATAATGAGGGTACCTATTTATCTGAAGACGAGGAAGAAATTTTTCTATTATTGGGCAATGCTTACTTGTTGGAGCCAAGAGATCAAAGGATGGGCGGGAAGTTAGCCAAATTCCATAATAGGGCCAGGCTATTTCCTGAACAAATAGTTTCCTGCAATCGCATCGGCCAATGGAAAGAGCTCTGGGAAACAAGATTGGATGGAGTGGAGGCCGTCTGGAGAGATAAGCTGCATGCCCACCCCGCCAATGATTTTGAAAAACTATTTGTTGATTCATTTCCGTATTATTTGGCGATGGGCGAAAATGCGATCCAATATTTGGTTGATAGTGAATTAGATGATGAACCGACTTCCTTTGACGGCGGAACCATTTGCCATGAACGGTTTTATAGCGAACTATGGACAGGAGAGTTTTTAATGAAAAACCCGTTCGATTGGGTATTTGATCACCAATCCAGAGATTTGAGTGAATGGATCCGGGAAAGTGTGCACCGCTATCCGCAAACGTACCAGCCTGGAATGGTCCATTTTTTATCGGAATATCAAGATATGACCCCGATGTCCAGCTTTTCGTGGAGGTTGCTTTATGCGCGGCTTCTGTTTCCTGTCCATTATTTGGAGAGGATTGAAGACTACTTTATGGGAGGAACGCAAAGCGACCAGAAGCGAAGAGAAGAACAGATGGAGGAACAATTGAAACAATCGCATCATTATGAGGAGTTTCTACGCCAATTTCATGAAGTCAATGGCGTTCCGCTCCAGCAAATGAAAATACCTAAAATCGACTGGCTATAAAGGAATTGACAATTTCTGCTTTCCATCTGTTTTTTCTCCTTTTCTTGTCTATTTATTGGTACAATACTATTAACTTATTATTCTGTTATTTTTGACTATTGAAAACTGAATCGATAAGGACTATAATGTCTTTTATATAAAAACAAATGTTTTTTCGGAAAGAACAACAGAGAGGGAGAAGAGACAATGGATGCAATCTCGATTGGATTATTAGGCTTGGGAACAGTTGGTTCAGGTGTTGTAAAAATAGTTGAGAACCATCAAGATAAATTGATGCACCAAATCGGTTGCCCTGTAAAAATCAATAAAATCCTCGTGAAAGATTTAGAAAAAAAGAGGGATGTGGCAATCAATAAAGATATTTTGACCGATTCACCAGATGACATTCTCGAAAACCCCGATATTGATATAGTGATTGAGGTGATGGGGGGCATTGAAGAAACGCGAAAATACTTACTGAAAGCAATCCGGAATAAAAAACATGTTGTGACAGCCAATAAGGATTTAATGGCTCTGCATGGCCCGGAGCTGCTGGGTGAAGCGACCCGCAATAAATGCGATCTTTTCTATGAAGCCAGTGTGGCGGGAGGGATCCCGATATTGCGCGGTTTAGTGGATGGCCTTGCATCGGATAGGATTACAAAAATGATGGGGATTGTGAACGGAACAACAAACTTTATTTTGACAAAAATGACTAAATTCGGCAGCCCCTATGAAGAAGTGCTGCTCCAGGCACAAAAACTGGGATATGCAGAAAGCGACCCGACATCGGATGTGGAAGGATTGGATGCCGCCAGAAAGATGGCTATTCTCGCTACACTTGGATTTTCGATGAATATTGATTTAGATGATGTAAGCGTTGAAGGAATCACGAATATAACAGAGGAAGATATCAATTACAGCAAACAATTAGGCTATACGATGAAGCTGATCGGCATAGCGGATCGCGTCGGGGAAAAGGTGGAAGTAAGCGTACAGCCTGCCTTATTGAATGAATCTCATCCTCTTGCGAGTGTGAGTGATGAGTATAATGCCGTCTATGTATACGGTGAAGCAGTCGGAGAAACGATGTTTTACGGCCCTGGTGCAGGCAGCTTGCCGACTGCCACAGCCATCGTGTCCGATTTAGTCGGTGTCATGAAAAATATGCGCATGGATGTTAATGGGAGAAGCGCAGTAGCGCCTCAATATGAGAAAAATTTAAAAGCCGATAACGAAATTTTTGCCAAATATTTCCTGCGTCTGCATGTTAAGGATGAAATCGGCGTGTTCGCAACCATTACGACATTATTTGCTGAGCACTCCATTTCATTCGAAAAAATTCTGCAATTGCCGCTGGATGAGAAGGATCACGCAGAAATTGTCCTTGTCACACATAGTGCGTCCTTGAAGGATTTTAATGAGATCCTCCAACAGCTTCGCGATAATGAATTGGTTTTAGATATTAAAAGCACGTACCGAGTTGAGGGGGATGAAGTGAAATGAGCTGGAAAGGGTTAATCGAAGAATACAGAGAGTTTTTACCCGTTACCGAACAAACACCGAAATTAACATTATTGGAAGGAAATACCCCATTGTTGAAATGCGAAAACCTTTCGGAAGAATGGGGAATCGATCTGCATGTCAAGTATGAAGGAGTCAATCCGACCGGTTCATTTAAAGATAGAGGCATGGTGATGGCTGTCGCTAAAGCCGTGGAAGAAGGCAGTGATTCCATTATTTGTGCATCAACCGGAAATACATCTGCAGCGGCAGCAGCTTATGCAGCAAGGTTGGGAATCCGCTGCATCGTCGTTATTCCTGATGGGAAAATTGCGATGGGGAAACTTGCCCAGGCAGTGATGTATGGAGCTGAAATTGTTGCGATTGACGGTAATTTTGACCATGCTTTATCTATTGTTCGCAGCATTAGCGAACAATCCCCGATTGCCCTAGTGAATTCAGTCAACCCTTATCGGATTGAAGGGCAAAAGACGGCTGCGTTTGAAATTTGCGATGCGCTTGGCGATGCGCCGGATGTGTTGGCGATCCCGGTCGGGAATGCCGGCAATATTACTGCCTATTGGAAAGGGTTTAAAGAGTATCATGGCAAAAGAGGTACGAAGCTTCCGGAAATGCACGGATTTGAAGCAGAAGGCGCTGCCGCCATTGTCCATGACCGGGTATTTGAAGAGCCTGAAACCATTGCGACTGCAATCCGTATTGGAAATCCTGCCAGTTGGAAATTTGCTGTCGAGGCTGCTAATGAATCGAACGGTAAAATTGATGAAGTATCAGATGAAGAAATCCTTGAAGCCTATCGCTTGCTGGCCAGAAAAGAGGGGATTTTCGCCGAGCCTGGTTCTTGCGCAAGCATTGCGGGTGTCATGAAACAGCTTAAATCAGGAGACATTAAAAAAGGAAGCAAGGTAGTCGCTATTTTAACCGGGAATGGATTGAAAGATCCTGCAACGGCTGTGGAATACAGTGATATCAAACCTGTCGTGCTTCCGGCTGATGAAGAGGAAATCTTGAACCATATTAAAGGTGTGGCCCGTGTATGAATGATGACATGATGTTCAGCATTAGAGTGCCTGCAAGCACAGCAAACTTGGGACCGGGATTTGATTCGATCGGTTTGGCTCTTTCACTTTATCTGACAGTAGATGTGTATGAAAGTGAACGGTGGGAAGTGGAACCATTATCTGATGAAATGGAAATTTTCCCGAGGGATGATACGCATTTCATTATTCAAATAGCGAAAAAGACTGCAGAGCGGTATGGAAAGGAATTGCATCCATGTTCCTTACAGATATCCAGTGAAATTCCATTGGCAAGGGGGCTAGGCAGCAGTGCTTCCGCTATAGTCGCAGGTATACAGCTTGCGGATATACTTGGCGGCCTGCAACTGTCCGTAGAAGAAAAAGTCCACTTGGCTTCATTGGAAGAGGGGCATCCCGACAATGCGGGTGCATCTGTAACAGGAGGCCTTGTCGTCGGATTGCACGAACAGGAAAACACCCGACTGCTTTCTTTTTCTCTGCAGAATGTTGAGGTTGTGGCAGTCATTCCATCGTATGAATTATTGACGAAAGAATCGCGCAGTGTCCTTCCTGAGAAGCTTCCATATAAAGATGCGGTGAAGGCGAGTGCCGTAGCCAATACCTTCTTGGCGGCCTTATTATCGGGCAATTATACAGCAGCAGGTGAAATGATGAAGCAGGATTTGTTCCATCAGCCTTACCGCCGCCCTCTTGTTCCATTATTGGGACAAGTAGAGGAGATTGCCGGTAAGGCAGGAGCCTTCGGTACAGCATTAAGCGGTGCTGGACCTAGTATTGTCGCTTTGGCTGAGAAAGAATGCATTCCTGAATTGCTGGAAGTTTTGAGGGCGGGGTTGCCTGACTGCAAGGTCCTTCATCTCCCTATCGATGAGGGAGGCTGCGTTGTCTTGTATGATAATGAGAAGGTAGAGAGCCTATAACGAAAAAAGCTAAGCATAGTTACCGGCTTAGCTTTTTTCATGTAGAGGAAAATCATTATATAAAAAAAGCCCAGCGCATAAGGAGCCGCTGAGCGATTTTATTTATTAGAAAACTTGTTCTACTTCTACAACACCAGGTACTTCTTCAAGAAGAGCACGCTCGATGCCTGCTTTAAGCGTAATAGTAGAACTTGGGCAGCTGCCGCATGCACCAAGCAAACGAAGTTTTACAATACCATCTTCAACATCGACAAGTTCACAGTCTCCCCCGTCACGCAACAAGAATGGACGCAGTTTATCAAGAACTTCTTGAACTTGGCCAAACATAGCTTGTTCAGACATTTCATCGACTCCTTTCTATTTCTATACATATTATAATCACAAAATGGCAAAAAATCCATTGAGTATTCTCGCTTTCGAAAAAGTTGGGTTTCCTCTACAATGACAAGTAAGGAAAAGAAAGGGGAAAGAGTGATGACGGCACCTGCGATTGAAATCATTGTATACGGCGCAGAGCAAATCTGTGCCAGCTGTGTAAACTTGCCATCTTCAAAAGATACGTATGAATGGCTGGAAGCGGCGCTTGAACGCAAATTTCCGGGACAGCCCTTCTCGGTCGCATATGTGGATATCTACGGTCAACAAGAAGATGAAGAAAAAGCAGCCTTCAGCAAGCGAGTGATAGAGGAGGATTTGTTTTATCCGGTTGTAGTCATTAAAGATGAAATTATCGGAGAAGGCAACCCGCGACTGAAGGATATTGTGAAAGAAATGGAACGGTACGGCTACCATATAAGCGAATAGGCGGCATCCCGCTCCACAAAAAAGGAAGGATTGCCTGAGCATCCTTCCTGAACTAAAACCTATCAACCGTTATGATATTTATACATCCATAAAATGCCGGATTTTAAGATGCGGGCAACCCTTCCTGTGATCGGGCGGTCAGCAACCAGGCCAAAGCCATGTTTTTTCCCGAGTGAGCCAAGTGTTCCTTTTAGCTTGATTGAAGGGAAGCTTTCTGGGAGGGGCTCGTTTTTCCATTTTTTTTCGAGGACCGTAACGATTTGTTCTGCCTGGCCTTCGGCAAGCTGGGCGCTTGGAGCATAGTCTAGGCTTGCGCAATCCCCTACGACAAAGACGTTTTCATAACCAGGGATAAAATGCTGGGGTGTCAGCTTTACTCGGTTCTGTTTATCTTTTTCAACCGGTAGGTCACGTACAATTTTGCATGGCTGAATTCCGGCAGTCCATACAATAACATCGCTCTGGAAACGGTCTTCATGGTTATATAAATATTGGTCTTCTACTTTTGTAATGTTGGAACGGCTGACGATTTCTACATTATGCTTATGGAACCAATTCTCGATATAGGTACTCAGTTTAGGCGAGAATGATGATAAAATCAGCTCGCTTCGATCGAAGATTTTTATGTTTAGGTCAGGGCGGCTCTCTATTAATTCGCTTGCAAGCTCGACACCGCTAAGTCCGGCACCTACGATACTGACCGTAGCGCCTTTTCCAAGGTTATTTAGGGCCTGATAGGTTCTTCTAGCTTGATCAATTGTCTGGATGCTGTAAGTCAGTTCCTCTGCTCCAGGCACGTTATGGTATTTATCTACACATCCAAGTCCGATGATTAAATCATCATAAGAGATAGAATCGCCGTTATCTAACGTTACCTTGTTTTCTTTCAAAGAAATGTGTTCTACATTACCGCCTACATAATTCAAGCGCGGATGTTCCGGAAAGGATACCCGGACATGCTGATCAGGGATGGTACCTGCCGCTAGCGCATAATGTTCAGTCTTAAGGCTGTGATAAGGATTACGGTCAATCAATGTAATTGATACATCTTCAGGCAGGTTATTCGGCAATAATCGCTGGAGTACCCGCATCCCGCCGTATCCTCCGCCCAATATAACTAGTTTTTTCATCACATATATCCCCTTTGCTTTTTTGCTATTGATGGTGATGATTCTCCCATTCCGTAGACAATTGGGCCAAATGAATGTTTATCCCTGAACATTACTTGGCTTGACCATATATTGTCTCCCATACCATAGGCTAGTATATCGAAAATGTGTCGAAACTACAACAATATTGTAAAATATCCGTATTGGCTGAATATTGAACCTATTTTTACGAACGCATCCGCTGTGTATATCTGAATATGTCATAAGGGCACCTTCTTTATAGGAAAGGTAGACATGTGGAAGGTTTTGGATGTATTCTAACAGAAGGTAAAGAGGTGAAAAAATGATTAAGCCTGTGGTTGAATTCTGTGTAAGCAATCTGGCAAATGGTTCCTATCCGGCTCTAGAAAAGCTGGAGAACGATTCCAATATAGATATCCTTGAATATGGCTGCCTGAATTATTGCGGAAAATGCGATCATTATATGTATGCCCTCGTGAATGGAGAGATGGTTACAGGTGATGATCCGGAGGAATTAGTGTCCAATATCTATGAATTCATTGAAGAAAATCTGATTTATTGAAAAAAACACAAGGTCCTTGTGTTTTTTTCAATATAAGCAACTGTCATCTTTTATTTAGCGTTACGTTCTTCCCTAATGGTTTGCCAACGTTCCTTTGCCATTTTGACGGCTTTGGGGTCTAAACTTTTGTTTTGGCTCTCAATAACTTTGGATAAGTATTTAATGGATTCATCTGCTTGTCCCAGCCTATACAAGAGCTCACCGATCATGTACAGTATCCGGACTTCTGTCATGGAGCTATCATGGAAATCGCCGGTGGAATAGCTTTGATTGTATTCTTCCATCGCCATTCGCAAGAACCGCGCCTCCTGCATATGCTGGTCTATCATTCTGTATAGCCAGGCAATCCTCATATAAATGCCTGCCAATATGATGTGTTTTTCTTTTTTTAATGTGCCCGATAGAGAAGCGAGTTTATAAGTTTGAATGGCATCCTCAATGCTTCTTTTTCCGCCAAAATCATGAGGAACCCATTGGTTGCATATTCTGGATTGAATAGCTTCTTTTGTTCCAGGTGCAAAAAATGGAGAGAATTGCTCTGAAAAAGCATAACCGCATTTTGGGCAGACTACAATGTGGTAAAGAAGGCCGTTTTCAGAGCCGGAAGTATAAACAGGCCGAAAATCTGTGTCATACGAATGGATCTTGATGAATTTAGAGCGTAATTTTTGGGATGTGAAGGTTTGCTGACATAAAGGGCATACCAGTGTATGTTCATAAAGTGCTGTAATCTGATCCATGTTGCTCCCTTCTTTCTTATAAATGAATAAGCCTGATTATTTCTATTATACTAAATAGAGGGATAATAACGGAGCTGATGTTTAAAAGGCAAACCGTAAAGAATCCGATAGTTGAGCAAAAACGGATTTTTTGTATATACTTGTAGTAGAAGTAGCTTCCAATAGCTATCATAGGAGGTTAAAAGATGGAACAAATTATTACGATTACCGAATCAGCGGCGCTTCAGATAAAGGAAATGATGAAAAACAACGAGGAAGAAGGCTCATTGCTGCGAGTAGCAGTCCATGGCGGAGGATGCAGCGGATTATCCTATGGACTTGGCTTCGCGCTTGAAGTGAACGACGATGATATTAAGCTTCAGGAGCAAGGCATCGATATTGTTGTGGATCAGGAAAGTTCTTTAATTTTAAAAGGGACAGTCATTGATTACAAGCAATCCATGATGGGCGGAGGCTTTATCATCAATAACCCGAATGCGATTGCTTCATGCGGCTGCGGTTCATCTTTCCGGACTGCGACGAATGCAGGAAGGCCGGAAGAGTGTTAAGTGATTTGCACTCTTAAGAAAGAGGCAGGCAAAAAATATTTCAGTTAAAGAAAAATCCGAACTATGATGTGAAATTCTTAATAGAGTTTCATGTCAGTTCGGATTTTTTCAGTTTATGGATTTCCCAAGATGAAATTATACGTCTAATGCCTCAGCCAAAGCTTTTGGCTGAGCCCCTGTCTTAAGCTTCTCGGGGAGGATCATCGCTTTCGCTTTTGTTATATCTTCATGGCCGTGCTGTGCATTGGTTGGACGCGGGCTTTTGGATCGATGTATGATTTAGCGTTGTTGACGGCAGTAGGCGCTTCACCAAACCCAGTGGCAATCAGTTTTACTTTGCCGTCATATGTGCAAATATCTCCAGCAGCATAGATGCCCGGGATATTCGTTTCCATTTTGGAATTGACCACAATGGAGTTTTTTTCGATTTCAAGTCCCCAATCTTTAATCGGCCCTAAGGAAGAGATGAATCCGAAGTTTACAATCAATGAATCTAATTCGATTGTTTCTTTTTCATCGTTATCAGGATTTTCCAGTACAATTTGAATAACCTTTTCATCGTCTCCGATAATTTCAGTAGGTACGTATGGTGTTTTCACGTGTACTTTGGATTGATGGAGTTTTTCTACGCTATGTTCATGAGCCCGGAATTTATCGCGCCGATGGACAATGTATACTTCTTCAGCAATATCTTCAAGCATAAGCGCCCAGTCAACAGCGGAGTCCCCGCCGCCGCACACGACAACCCGTTTGCCGGCAAAGCTGTTCAGGTCGTCGATAAAATAATGGATATTCGACTTTTCGTATTTGGCTGCTCCTTCTAGCTCGAGTCTCCGCGGCTGAAATGCTCCATTTCCTGCGGTAATGATTAATGTCTTGGTGTAATGTTCATCCTTGTCAGTTGTTAGTTTAAGGATGCCATCCGCTTGTTTCTCAACATTTTGCAAAGTTTCTTCCAAAGCGATTACCGGATCGAATTTCTTCATTTGTTCCTTAAGATTGTCCACCAGTTCCTGGGCACGGATAGTAGGAAATCCAGCAACATCCAAAATATGTTTCTCTGGATATAGCGCAGTGAGCTGACCTCCCAAATGGGGTAAGCTTTCAATTATTTTAACGGAAGCTTGTCTCATGCCGCCGTAAAAGGCTGTAAATAGTCCTGTTGGTCCTCCACCTAGAATGGTAATATCAAAGATCTGTTTTTCATCACTCACTTTAATTCCCCCTTTGTGATTAAACCACAATGTCATATTCATTCTACCATATACACTATGGTTTTCCCCTAATGATAAGCTATCATGATGTGATTCCGCTATAGTTTTTTGAATATTCAGTCCTTTATTTTATATGTATGCGTTTTCTTTTGTAAAGTACAAAAAATTAAGGGAAAATTAAATATTTCGCCATTCGAAATGCGCTTGAAAATCAGTATGAAAGAAGCTAATATAAGTTAGGTTAGAATGTTAACATTTTGTGTCCGATTTATGGATGCTTATATGGTTGTAAGTGAATGTTTTCACATACTGAAAGAAGATTTGCACAATTAGTTTATGTTTTAAATATCATGCTGGATTCTACATGTAATATGTATTTTTCAACATACTAATATACACACATCAGTGATAAAACTTAAAAAGGTGGATTTTGACTCGTGAATAAGCCGAAAATAGTAATACTTGGAGCAGGATACGCAGGGTTGACAACAGTAGCGCGACTACAAAAAACAATGAATGCTTCTGATGCAGAAGTTATTCTTATTAACAAAAACGATTTTCATTATGAGACGACCTGGCTACATGAAGCTTCTGCAGGCACACGCGATTGTGACCGCGTATGCTATGATATCGCAGACGTTTTAAAGAAAGAGAAGATTACTTTCATTAAAGATGAAATTGTGGAAATCAAAAAAGACGAACAAAAAGTAATCCTTTCTAATGGAGAAGTATCATACGATTATTTAGTGATCGGTGTTGGTGCGATCCCTGAAACGTTTGGTATTAAAGGTCTACAAGAGAATGCCTTTATGATCAGTAATGTGGAAGGCGCACGTAAAATCCGTGAGCATATTGAATCCAAATTTGCTAATTACCACTCCAATAAGAATGAAGACCAATTGACGTTTGTTGTGGGCGGAGCAGGATTTACAGGCATTGAGTTCCTTGGGGAATTAGTGAACCGTGTTCCCGAATTATGCAAAGAGCATAAAATCAATCCGAATGATGTTAAGATCCTTTGCGTAGAAGCAGCACCTACTGTTTTGCCTGGTTTCGATAAAGACCTGGTGGATTATGCAGTCAAGTTTCTTGAAGACAGAGGAGTGGAGTTCCGTATTGGAACGGCCATTAAAGAATGCACAGAAACCGGCATTGTTGTAAGCCATGGTGAAGAAACAGAAGAAATCCCAGCAGGAACTGTGATTTGGGCTGCCGGCGTCAGAGGAAATCCGCTAGTAGAGAACTGTGGAATCGAAACCATGCGAGGACGCGTAAAAGTGGATAAAGATCTTCGCGCTCCGGGTGAAAAGAATATCTTTGTCATTGGAGACAGTTCATTATTTATCAATGAAGAGATCGACCGCCCTTATCCTCCGACTGCACAGATTGCCATGCAACAAGCAGAGATTTGCGCTAAAAACCTGAAAGCGTTAGTTCGTGGAGAACAGACCAGAGAATTCGTTCCGAATCTTAAAGGAAGCGTATGCTCCCTTGGGGAAAAGGATGCAATCGGGTTGGTCTTCGGCAAGAAATTGAAAGGAAAGCCTGCTTCATTCATGAAGAAGGTTATCGATAATCGCGCTTTATTCATGGTTGGCGGAGTGCCATTAGTGATGAAAAAAGGAAAATTTAATATACTGTAATAAGATAAAGAAAAACGTCCTTCTCACCGTAGCGGGGCGTTTTTTTGTCAAAAGGGAATGGAGGAATGGATATGGCGGAGCGTTGCAGAAATGTGTGGCTAGGGGTTTCCGGACTGGTCATCAACGAGCAGGGAGAATGGCTGGTTGTCAAAAAGAAATACAGTGGGTTGAAAGGGAAGTGGTCCTTGCCTGCGGGTTTTGTTAAACCGGACGAAACGGCAGATGAAGCAGTGGTACGAGAGGTAATGGAAGAGACGGGTATACATACAGTCGTCAAAAGTCTAATCGGGCTAAGAAGCGGTGTTCTCGCAAGTGGATATAGCGATAATATGTTGATTTTTTTGCTGCAGCCTACTAGTACCGAGGTCATTCACCAAGAAGAAGAATTGATGGAAGCCACTTTTCTTTCTCCGGAAGCTTTAAAAGAAGACCGCGATAGCTCTCTTTTATTGGGAGAATTAATGGAGAAGATGAAACTGAACGGCCAGCGATTGAATGACGGTTTAGACCCAGGAAAGGAATTCGGCTATCTTTCCTATAAATTATTTATATAAGAAAAAACAGAATAAGAATGAGAATAATGGCGGTAATGAACGATGTATTCGCTTTCATTAGCGTTTAAGGAGAAATATAAGTATTTGAATAATTAGAATTTTCTGTTATTATTTCTTTACACTTATTCCTAAAGGAGTTGGATGAAAATGAATGCGATTGAAACAAAGCGGTGCGATTACTGTGAAGGCCAAGGCTATTATCAACTACTTTTAGGAGGAACGGAAACCTGTCTCAGTTGTGAGGGAACAGGAAAGAAGAAATAAATGACATAGGAAACTTCCTTAGATAATAAGGGAGTTTTTTTATGTTTAATATTTCTTTTATTTACAATTGTTGGTTGACTGGTCTTGTGTTATTCAGTAAACTGAATTTGATGTATCAAAGGGGGATCCGAGCTTTATGCCATTAACTATACCGACATTAATCATATCTATTGTCCTATTCTTTATTTTATTTTTCGGAATCGGTTTTCTTTTGAATATGCTATTCAGAGCATCGTGGATCATGGCGGTATTGTTTCCGCTGGTTGCTCTATATATTATCAATAATGTTAAGCTGGTTTCCTATTTGAAGGAACCTGGAAGTTCTTTTTCCCATTTGGGGGAAAGGTTGGCTGCTATTGCTGCTCCTGACATCATCATACTGGGCTGTGGTTTTCTCGGGGCTGTTGCTTCCGGTTTTACGATGAAAGTGCTGCGGAAAAAGGGTTATCAAATGTTTTAAGCCGATAGTCGGAGCAATATCGAAAAAGCAAATTGTTTATAAATGTAAAGAAAAGGAAGCTGGATGTTGGCTTATAATTGCCGATAAGAATGCTGACATATAAATAAAATACAGCCATCCTGATTCAGGTTGGCTGTATTTTTGTTGGGGAAGCCAGATCAATTATTTATTGATTTAGGTTGAAACAGCACATAATTGCATAAAGGTGAGCATAAACCTCTTGAAGGCATTTGTTCACATCATTCTTTTGGAGAAATCTTACTGGAAATATTGGTTTGGATGGCAAACGTAAAGGTTGTAAATTTCGAATGGCCTTGTCTGGCAGTATGCTGTACTGTGGAGTTTTTCCTTTAATGATTTTAAAGTAATAGATTTCTTCGCAGGGGCTATTTGATAGCTGCGGCTGAACATATAAACATAAGCAGAAAATGAATCTATTTAGGAAGAGGTTCATTCTATGATTGTTAGTCTGTTCATAATGTGACTCCTTCTGCCCATCTCCAGGGCGCATATCCTCTTTTGTTTAACTTGTGTTTTGTATACTTTTCTCGGCTCCTGGGCAGAATAGGTTCCGAGAGGAGTGAAGAATTAAATGAAGCAGGTATATAAAAAAGGAATAAAAAGAGCGGGCATTGCATTGCTTGTAATAGTTGCTTTACAATCTACTTTTTTTCAATTGACGGGTGTGAAGGCAAGCGATTTGTTGCCTCTTAGAGATTATTATACTTCGAGCAGGGATTATTTCATGCAATTAAAAACCCTGCCGACCTTATCAACTGGTACAGAGCTTTCAGCCGAAACAGAAGTGGTAGTGCCTCCTACACTGGCTGACCAAGTGGCAATGGGGCAATATCCGAAAGTAAAGGTTCTGGCAACCGGCTATACAGCGGGTGTGGAATCTACCGGCAAGAGCATAAGTGATCCATCATATGGGATCACGTATTCGGGAGTCAAAGTCAAACGCGATTTATACAGTACAATAGCGGCCGATTTAAATGTGTTTCCGATCGGGACTATCCTATTTATCCCTGACTATGGGTACGGAGTGGTAGCGGATAAAGGAGGGGCCATTAAAGGGAACCATTTGGATCTTTATTATGAAACGGTCGATGATGTCTATAATAAATGGGGCAAAAAAGATGTTGAAGTGACGATTATCTCTAAAGGCAATGGCAAATTGACTGAAGAGGAACTAACAGCCCTAAACGAAGATGAAACCATGCAGGCATTTCGCCAGCAATTTACGGAAGAACAGAAAAAGTAAGCCATGAACAATTCATGGCTTTTTTTAATTGTTTAAAGGGAATGTACCAGGATGTAAGATGTCAGCCAGCTGTCGCAACCCTTCCAGTAAACGTGGTGATGGCCTGCAATAAAGCTCTTCCTCCATTATATAGATGCGTCCTTCCTGGACTGCTGCAAGCTCCTGCCATCCAGCGCGTTTTCGGATCAGATCTGGGTTCATCCGGGAAGTGGCGACGCCTACCCAAGAAAGCAATATGATGTCCGGTTTTCTCTTAAGAACATCCTCTGAGGAAACTTGGACGCTGGCCAGTTCAACATCACTAAATATATTGTGTCCCCCTGCCAGCATGCTGATTTCGGTCAGCCAGTTGTAGCCTCCGGGTGTAAAGAGCGGATTTGGCCACCATTCCCAAAAAACGTTAGGCTTTGTTTGGAGGTTTTTCGATATTTCTCTAAAGCATTCAATTTCCTCCAGAAATTGCGCCGCTTTTTCTTGCGCCAATTTGCGCTTGCCTACTGCTTGGCCGATCTCAATCATGCTAGCCGCGATTTCTTCGAGACTGTTTGGATTAAGGACGATATGTGGAATTTTGCGTGCCTTCAGCGCTTCGACATTCTTCTCCATGCCGGGAACGCTTAAAGAGGCGAGTACAAGGTCTGGTTTCAGTTGTTCAAGGGCATCCATGTCAATGGATAAATCCGGACCCAAGCGAGGCAAAGAAGAAGTGATCTCCTCAGGATAATCGGAAAAATCATCTATACCGGCCAATTGCCCGGCAATTCCCAGTTCGGCACAAATTTCTGTATTGCTTGGACATATGGATATAAGCCTCATTTTTCCCCTCCTTGTAAAAAAGGCTGCAAAGAGTGAACTGTCTGCAGCCTGGATTCTTTTTTGGTTTTCCATTTGCGGATGGGGTCAATACACCCAAAAATGGAGTAGAATGCTGATTACTATTCCTGTTATCGCCCCGAAAAAAACTTCTATCGGCTTATGGCCGAGTAATTCTTTCAGTTTCTTTTGTTTTTGCTGATTTTCTTGGTGGGGCCACTTTTTGGCTTCGTTCACGAATGTTGTAAAGTCATGGACAAGCTGATTAAGGACGGCTGCCTGCTCCCCTGCTTGCCGGCGTACCCCTTTTGCATCGAACATCGTAATGATTGCGAAAATGACTGAAACTGCGAATAGGGGAGACTGGACGCCACTTTCATAGCCGACAGCGGTCGCAAGGGCCGTGACTGCCGCAGAGTGTGAACTTGGCATTCCTCCCGTGCTTGTGAGCAGGGACCAATCCACCCGGCCAGTTGCGATAAACGTAATCGGCACTTTGACAAATTGAGCGAAAAATATAGCTATGAATGAAGCGACTAATGGAAAATTCATGATTAATTCCACAACATCACCTTCTTTCTTTTCATTATAATACTATTTGGACTTTTACAAAATATTTATGGAAGTATAGAATTACTTAAGGCGGCCATTTTATTATTTGTCATCAGTGGCACATAAGGCCGAGATTTTGTTAGTTTTCCTTGAAAAAGCAATTTTTATAGGTGCTGCACGATATTTAAACTGGTGATAATGGTATACGGCATAAAGAATGGAGGAGTTAATATGGTTACTTTACAACAATGGAATGCAGATGCAGAAATAGAATGTTTAGTGGTGGGAGTCCACTATCCCGGCTTTATGCTGAAAGGGGCGGCGGCGACTTGCGATGACGCATTGGAAGGGAAAATAGCAGAGTTGATCAGCTCCAATGATATTTCCCCGCAGAAAAAACATATTACAGTAATTCACACATTAGGCAAGCTTAAGACAAAGCGCCTTCTTTTTGTAGGCTTGGGAAGAGAGAAGAGGGTCAGTGAAGAAGATTGGAAGGAAGGGATGGCAAAAGCATTCCGTAAAATAAAAGAAATGAGATTGAAGGCAGCCTCGATCGACCTGGATTCGCTGATAGGAGATCAAATGCCGGCAGAGCGCGCTGCTGCCTTGCTGGGGGAAGTTTACATGCAATCTCTTTATACACTGGAAACGTATAAAAGAAAGCCGAATAAGCCAATTGTCCAAATTGAATCTTTGGCTTTATATACCACAGAAAAAGAAGAGCAGATAGAACAGTCATTACATAAAGGCTTCGTGTATGGGAAAAGTACAAACTACGCCCGTACACTGGTGAATATGCCGCCTAATATTCTCACAGCATCCGCACTTGCTGATCAAGCAAGGGAGATGGCGGAAGAATATGGATTTGAATGCGAGATTCTGGGCAAGGAGCAAATGCAGGAACTTGGCATGGGAGCTTTGTTGGCTGTGAATCAGGGTTCTACCGAGCCGCCGGCAATGATTACACTGAAATATCAGGGGAAGGACAACTGGAATGATGTAATCGGTTTGGTCGGAAAAGGAGTCACATTTGATACCGGGGGATATTCGTTAAAAACAAAAGATGGCATAGTCGGCATGAAAACAGATATGGGCGGTGCTGCAGCTGTTCTTGGCGCCATGAAGATCATAGGGGAGCTGAAACCTGCCCAAAATGTCGTTGCAGTCATTGCGTCGACCGATAACATGATCAGTGCGGATGCCTTTAAGCCGGATGATGTCATCACCTCCTTAAGCGGAAAAACAATAGAAGTGCTGAATACAGATGCTGAGGGCAGACTGGCATTGGCTGATGGAGTTACCTATGCGAAGCAGCATGGCGCTAACTATCTTGTTGATGTGGCTACATTGACTGGCGGCGTTATCGTCGCTCTTGGAAACGACATGACAGGAGCATTTACAAATAACAGTGCATTCTTTGGAAAAGTGAAACAGGCTTCAGAGTTGACTGGAGAGCCTATGTGGCAGCTGCCTATTACGGAAAAAGATCAAAAGCGCGTCAGAAACAGCCTGATGGCCGATTTGAATAATTCACCGGGCCGGGAAGGCCATGCCATAATGGGGGCTGCTTTTGTCGGTGAATTTGCAGAAGAGACGCCGTGGGTCCATCTCGACATTGCCGGAACATCTGTTACGAAGAAACCGAATGAACAGCAAACACCAGGTGCAACGGGTGTTATGGTGAAAACACTAGCCCAGCTTGTATTGGATTTTACTCCTCAAAAATAGGTTTTCTATTATTAAATTCCTGTTGATAGTAGATATGCCCAGTCCAAATGGATCATATGAGCATAGAAATAGTGTACAGCCTAAAAAAGGAGTGATCCTATGTATGCCCGCAGGCCCAATCAGTACGGCAAAGGTTATGGCGGCGGTCCAGGAGGCCCCGGATGGAACCCCTTTTTCTTTGGAGGCGGGTTCGGAGCCCCATTTTTGGGGGGCGTGATCGGCGGTCTGGTCGGAAGCGCCCTTGTTCGTCCGAGGCCGCAGTACCCACCGCCGCCATATGGGAATTACCCTGCACAGCAGATGCAACAGATACCAGGATATCCATATGGCGGAGGATATTACTATTATTGAAAAAAGACAGCTCCCGATAATGAAGGAGCTGTTTTTTTTGCTGCTTATTTGGAAGGGTGAACTGTAAAAAGTTTAGCAAATCTATATTATAATGAAGGAACCTCTAGAGGGGCTATCGAAAAAGATACAAGGAGGAGGAATGGATAGATGAATTTAGAAAATACGTTGATTGAAACACTTGGAATGGAAATTGTTACACTTGAAGAAGGCAAGGTTGTGGCTACGATGCCTGTAGATGGCAGAACGCGCCAACCGTTCGGCTTATTGCATGGCGGAGCTTCCGTCGCTTTGGCTGAAACGGTAGCCAGCATAGGGGCTGTACACTTGGTTGACCAGCAGAAAGAAGCGGCGGTAGGTTTGGAAATCAATGCAAACCATATCCGCGGGAAAAAGGAGGGGATTGTAACGGCACATGGAACACTGCTTCATCGCGGAAGAACCACAATGGTTTGGGAAGTTAAAATTGTGGACGAGCAGGAGAAGTTGATTTGCGTGTCCAGATGTACAATGGCTGTGATACAAAAAAAAGAATGACCAAAGATTGATCATTCTTTGGATAAGAATGCCTGGTTACATATTAAACAGTTGTTTCAGCTTTTTAGTATGAATAGAATGGGGCGCCAGCTCAAGCACGATGTTTCGCAATGAGCATAGTATCGGCATCTCAAGCTGAGCCACCTTGCCATATAAATTGGAATCGTGATCTACTTTCCGTATCCGTTCCAGTCTTTGCTTTTCATAAGATAGAAACCCATTTTGGAGGGAATCGGACGGGCTGATGCTGACAGCCAGGATTAAGGCGTCTTCTAAAGCTTGTCCTGCTCCCTGCCACATATTCGGCGTGGTGGCATGCGCTGCATCTCCCACTAATAAAATTCTGCCGAAGGCAAATTTCGGAATGGGGGGCAGGTTATAAATGTATTTGAAAAACATCTCCTTTTCGTTCATTTTGTCTAGCAGTACTGGAATCGGTTCATGGTAGTCAATAAAATTATAGACAATATCCATTTTTGTCCATGATTCGATTTCCTTATCCTGCTCCCGGCAGTTTTTCAGTGCGTACCAGTACATTTGGTTATTAGGCAAGGGCACAAGCCCAACTCTTCCCTTAGTTCCCCAAGTCTCTGTATACCTACGGTCGATGTGTGCAGGGCAATTGTTGATAATTCCTCGCCAACAGGCATATCCGGCAAACTGGAGATTATGTTTAGGCAGTACTTTTTTTCGGATAGAAGAAAACATACCGTCACTGGCAATCATGTAATCGGCATGGTCTACTGACCCATCCTTAAACTGCAGCTGGACTTTATTTGGGCCTTGTGCAAAATCAGTTAACTGCCTATTATGTATAATTGTATTCGGCAGAAGTGCATCTGACAAAATGTTCATTAAAACAGGGCGAGTGATAAACGTATAGATCGTTTCTTTATCTAGATGAAGCTTTGTCAGCCGTTTTCCCCTTTCTGAAAAAATATAACAAGTATGGTCTTCGCAAGCTGCTTGGCGCACGCTATCGCCGACTCCGAGAAAATCCAAAGCAGCCATTGCATTAGCGCCCAATATGATGCCTGCCCCGATTTCCTGGCTTTCCTGATGCCGTTCATATACAGATACGGCATAGCCCAGTTTCTGCAATGCAAGTGAAGTGGCAAGTCCCCCTATGCCACCGCCGATTATTGCGATTTTTTCATGCATAGTCTTTTCCTCCCTGAAAAAGTGATCCCCCATATCTACTACTATAGTCTTTTTTGTTTTGGAAAAAAGTTAAATATTAAGCAACTTTTTACAGAGTGAAGGGAGATTGTCATGATTTTGTGTGACTTTGATGCCGTTTAACGTTACTTATCCTGATAGGCCTTTTTTTATTTTGATATAGCGTAAAAAAATGAAAAAGAGGAGGTCTTTATTCTTTTATATTTTCGATATAAGAGGTTTTGTTCTATTTACATACATTGATATTACCGGTATGGTTTTTGTGTGTTACAGAAGGTGATAGCGCGCTTAGAAAAGGTGTGTTTATCGTTAGTTAATGGAAGTTTTCAAATGGTATAATAGAGTGGGGGATTAGTGAGGAATCCTATTCCTGAATAAAGGGGAGTTAAGGAGGGGAAATGTGTCTCTAAACATGATTTTATTGGCGGTGTTAGCCGTTTTTGCCGGAGCATTAATGAGATCGATGTTTGGTTTCGGTGAAGCGATTGTCAGCATGCCATTATTAGCGATTTTACAGATTCCATTGCATACATCTGTTTCCTTAATTGGAATGGCAGGGCTTACTGTTGCTGCCCTTACTGTTTTTAGCGGCTGGAAGCATATAGAGAGGGGTGTCCTTATCCGTTTGGCCATCTCAACGCTTGTTGGTATACCAGTGGGGATCTTCATTATTCAAGTTGTTCCTGGTCCAGTGATTACGGTCGGCCTCGGCCTTTTTTTGATTGCATATGGAATATATTCTTTATTGAAGAAAAAATGGTTCCAAAAGCTGGACCGTCCTCTGCTCGGCAGGGGAGGCTGGATATGGCCATTCGGCTTTGCCTCCGGCGTATTGGGGAGTGCCTACAACTTTAATGGCGTTCCTGTTGTTGTTTATGGAACTCTGCGGAAATGGAGCCCGGAACGCTTGCGGGGCACATTGCAGGCACATTTTTTAATATCTGGCGTCCTTGTCGTTTCAGGCCATGCTTTAGGAGGATTATGGACGATGGATTCGTTGATCCTCTATGGTTATTCTATACCTGCGATTCTGCTGGCGACAGTACTTGGCGTGTTTCTGAATAAGCGCATTCCCGCCAAACGGTTTGAGCAATATTTGTTTCTTATCATCATTTTGTTAGGTGTTCTATTGGTTTTTCCGCATAGTTGATCATAAAAAAACAGAGCTTCCTTATATAGGATTCTCTGTTTTTTTACGTGTCTATTCGCTTTTTTTGGCTGCTGTTGTTTCACGTGCTTTTTTTAAATCATCCCTTACCGTTTGGCTGCATAGCTTTACGCCGGAATTGTAGGCCGCCCTGCTAATCAGGTGCCCGGAAACAGGAGCTGTGAAAAAGATGAACAAGATGCCCAGTAAGACACGGGAATTAAAATGTCCATGAGTTGTATAAAAGTAAATGAACGTCCCGAGCAGGATGAACATGATACCTAAAGTTGCGCTTTTTGAAGCAGCGTGATTACGAGTATAGATATCGGGGAGCCTTATGAGACCGAATGCAGTCACCATCGTTAAGAAAGCGCCGAGCAGGATAAGGATAGCTGCTGCAAGTTTACTTATTTCGATCATTTTCTATAATCTCTCCCTTCTCCAAGTATTTCGCAAATGCCACTGTTCCTATGAAAGCAAGGATTCCCAGCAGAAGAATAACTTCAAGGAATGCATACGTATCCAAGAGGATTGAAATAAGGGCAATGATGGCGATCAGATTGATGACCATCGCGTCAAGAGCGATTACTCGGTCGGGGATGGAAGGCCCTTTAATGACACGGTAAAGCAGAGCGAGCATCGATAAGGAAATACATACTAGCGCTATTAAAATAATAATATGGAACATTATCTGCTCACCTCCATAATCGCTTTTTCAAATGTGTTTTTGATGCCATCAATTTCATCCTGGACATCCTGTATGTCCATTGCATGTACATACAGCGTTGAATTATCGTCAGATACATCTACAACGAGCGTGCCCGGTGTAAGGGTGATCAAATTGGCGAGGAGAGTGATTTCCCAATCGCTCTTCAGTTCTGTTTTTAAGGCGAAGATACCGGGATTCATATCCAGCTTTGGCCTTAGGATGACCTTCAGTACTGCGATATTGGAAAGAATTAATTCCTTGAAGAATATGAAAATCAGCTTAACGACTGCCCATATTCTTACCAAATAGAACGTTGAGCGGAAAAATCGCCTGAAGCCGATCAGGATCAATAGGCCAAGCAGATATCCCGCTATGAAAGATGATGGCTGGGTCGATGTGGATAGGAACATCCATATCAAAGCCAGGAAAACATTCAGTAGTATTTGAAAGGCCATTTTACATCACTCCTTTAGCACCGCATTTATATATAAATCCGGATTCATTAATGTTTCAGTGGCTTGGGAGATGTAAGGGTATATACTTTCCAAACCTAAGCCCAATGCCAAGGATACAGCCACGAGTACCATGGCGGGGCCTGTCATGCTGTAAAGGGAGCGGGCGGGCATTTCAAATGCTTTTTTCGGTGTGCCCCAAAAGCCGTGGATAAATATTTTCATAACCGAATAAAGGACGAACAAACTGGATGCGATAATCACAAAAGTACCGATGTATGCTTTTGCTTCAATGGACCCTTGGATAATCAGCAGTTTCCCTGGAAATCCACTTAATGGCGGTATGCCTGCGAGTGAAATGGCCGCAAGGAAAAAGGTCCAGCCAATCCAAGGATATTGCTTGATCAGACCGCCCATTTGCCTTAAATCGCTTGTTCCTGTTATCTTGACCATAAGGCCGATCAACAGGAACAAAGCGGCTTTAATAATCATATCGTGTACTAGGTAAAGCAGTGCACCCGATGTACCGGCGTCATTATTGAGTGAAATGCCGAAAATAATAACACCGACGGCAATGATTATATTGTAAATAATGATTTTCTTAACATCCCAATAGGCAATGGCGCCGATGACTCCGACTACAATGGACAATAATCCAAGTGCTCCGAGAAGGGCGTGTGTAAAGCTGACATCATGCGTGAAAATCAGCGTATAGGTACGGAAGATGGAATAGATCCCTACCTTGGTCAGCAATGCCCCGAATAGCGCTAATACAGGCGCAGGAGCTGCATAATAAGATCCCGGCAACCAGAAGAACAAAGGGAAGATAGCCCCTTTCAATCCAAATACAATCAGCATAAGGACAGCAATGACTGTCAGAATTCCCGGTTGTCCAACCTCTGCCACCCGGCTGGCGATATGAGCCATGTTCAGTGTCCCGACTATGGAGTACAGATAAGCTACTGTAATGACAAAAATCGCCGATGAGATGACGTTGACAAGAACATACTTCAATGTTTCTCTAAGCTGAATTTTTGTTCCGCCCAAAACGAGCAATACATAGGATGCCATCAGCATAACTTCAAAGAACACAAACAAGTTGAAAATATCACCTGTTAGAAATGCTCCGTTCACCCCGACGATCAAAAATTGGAATACGGCGTAATAATAAAACCGTTCACGGTCCAAGCCAATCGAACGGATAGAGTAAATACTTACACAGAACGCAATGATGAACGTAGTAAGAACTAGTAAGGAAGACAGCATATCCGCCGCAATGACAATGCCGAATGGAGCTTTCCAGCTGCTGACATCGACAGTTAGCATGCCGTTCGCATGGACGGATGTTAATAAGTAAACAGTTATTCCGATTCCGACTGCAAAAGAAATCATGGATACCGTTCTTTGGACTTTCACATTCCGGAAGAAAAGCAAGATGATTCCTGTTAAAAGAGGCAATAGAATCGGAAAAAGGACGATGTTATGACTATTCATTTGATTCGTTTCCCCTCAATAGATCCATATTGTCTGTTCCCAGTTCCTGATATGCGCGGTAAGCAAGTACAAGGAAGTAGGAAGTAACACCGAAACTGATGACGATGGATGTCAGAATCAACGCCTGCGGAAGAGGATCGACATACGATTTCGCATGTTCCCCTAGAAGCGGTACAGCTCCCCGCTTAAGCCCTCCCATAGTGAGGATCAACAGATGTGCTCCATGGCTCAACAGGCCGGTGCCGATAATGATGCGCAAGATACTTTTTGATAGCATAAGGTAGGTTGCGCAAGTAAATAGAATTCCTATGATAAACGCCATTAAGATCTCCATTATTCACTCTCCCCTATACTTTGGATAATCGTCATAGTTACTCCGACAACGACTAGGTAGACCCCAAGGTCGAATAGCGTCGCGGTATGAAGCGAAGTTTTTCCGATAATCGGAAAGTCATAATACGTATAAAAGTGTGTCAGAAATGGTTTCCCCATAAATACAGGTGCAAGCCCGGTACACGTAGAAATCAGAAGCCCGGAACCGATTAGATAGCGGTAGTTTATAGGAACGATCCGTTTGGCAGTCTTTAGGTCGAAAGCAATCATGATTAGGACGATCGCCGCCGATGTAATCAAGCCGCCGACGAATCCCCCTCCGGCAAAATAGTGGCCGGAGAAGAACAAGCGGACAGCAAACATAATAATGATAAATACAGCAACCTTAGTGGCCGTCTGCAAAATTAGATCATTTGTTTTCATTCGCTTTTTTCCCTCCCCTTTTTGCCAATCGCAATTTAATCATGCTGTATATGCCTATGGCTGCGATGCCAAGCACTGTTATTTCAAACATCGTATCAAGTCCCCTGTAATCAACCAGTGTCACATTTACGACGTTCTTTCCGCCTGCTTCTGTATAGGCAGTATCCAGGTAGAACTTGGATATGGTATCGAAAAGCTTGTTGCTATGGGCGGACAGGGCGATTAATGTAATGACCGCACCCACGCCAATCGAAATAAGCAAGTTTGTAGTCTTGAATTTAAGCCGTTCCTCTTTACGGAATTGCTTCGGCAAATGATAAAAGCAAAGTAGGAACAAAGCAGTTGAGACTGTCTCTACCACTAATTGTGTCAGCGCTAAGTCCGGAGCTCTGAACAACACGAAAAATAAAGAAACGGTATATCCTACTGAGCCCAATACGATAATCGACGTCAGGCGGGATTTTACAAACAGAATAGAAATAGCGCCGATGGCAATGATGATGGCCAATACCACTTCATAGAAACCGATTGGGGCAGTATCCCCTGTGTTGAAAATGAAGGCTTTCTTCCAGTAAAGTGTAAAGGCAAGCGCTGTGATAAAGAACAAGAAAATATAGACCAAATAGTTCCGGATGAAACCGGTCATAAAGAGCTTCACTAGCTTGAAAGACCCTTTTTCCATCCCGGGTAGTGCATAGTCGTACAAATTATTGAAAGACAGCTTCTCTGGAAATAGTTTATAAAGTGATTTCCATTTTGGCCAAGCTAGGAATAGGAACAAGCCAACCAAAACAATGCCGATTGTCATGAATAGAGCAGGCGTCGCCCCGTGCCAAAATGAGATATGAAGATCATAGTCAGCTGGGAATACATCGCCAAGAATAGCTGAAGCCGCTGGTTTAATGATCGTATCTGTCAGCACATTCGGGAAGAATCCGAAAGCAATCACCAATAATGCAAGGATGATTGGTGAAACTAGCATACCCATTGGTGCTTCATGCGGTTTCTTCGGCAATTTTTCAGGCTGGTATTTACCTGTAAATGTTTTGAATACAACCATCATACTGTAGACGAATGTGAATACGCTGGCAATCCACGCTAAAACCGGGAATAGCGTGCTCCAGGTAGACATGTTGAATAAATCGAATGACAGAATAGAAACCATGCTCTCCAGGAACATTTCTTTACTTAAGAAACCGTTGAATGGAGGCAGGCCCGCCATCGAAAAGGTACCGATTAAAGCGATCGTGAAGGTGATGGGCATGAATGACATAAGACCGCCTAATTTTCTTATATCGCGTGTGCCAGTTTCATGGTCAACAATCCCAACCATCATAAATAGGCTGCCTTTAAAAGTTGCGTGATTAATCAAATGGAAAATGGCAGCGACAGTTGCTGCTATATAGAGATTTTCGTTGCCTAATTGCGGATAATGCACAGCCGCAGCGCCGACACCAAGAAGGGACATGATCAGTCCGAGCTGTGAAATGGTAGAATAGGCAAGGATTCCTTTAAGGTCGGTTTGCCTGATCGCATTGAATGAACCCCAAAGAAGTGTCAATAATCCGATGCCTCCGACCAGCCATAGCCATATGCCTGATTCGGCAAACAATGGGCTCAGACGGGCAACCAAATAAATACCGGCTTTAACCATGGTTGCTGAATGTAGATAAGCACTGACTGGGGTCGGTGCTTCCATTGCATCAGGTAGCCAGATGTGGAACGGGAATTGCGCTGATTTTGTGAATGCCCCAAGTAAAATGAGAATCATGGCAGCAATGAATAATGGATGATCCACTATTGTGCCGCTTTGTTCAATCAACCCCCGTATGCTGAAGGTGCCGCCCATGACATATAGCATGACGATCGCACCAAGCATGCTTAATCCCCCAAATACTGTAATGAGCATGGATTTTTGGGCACCGTAGCGTGACCTTTCCCGATTATACCAGTAACCAATCAATAGGAAAGATGATAGGCTGGTGAATTCCCAGAAGGTGTATAGGACGATCAAGTTATCCGATAGAACCACACCGAGCATGGCCCCCATGAATAACAGAAGATATACATAAAAATTATGTAATTGCTCTTTTTCTTTCGATAAGTAGAAAATGGAATAGAGGACGACAAGTGAACCGATTCCGGTTATTAGCAATGCGAATAGCAATGATAAACCATCTATGATGGCCACAAAATTGATGCCAAGTGACGGAATCCAATTCAACGTCTCCTGTATCATCTGTCCGTTTTGGATATCAGGTATTTTCAAAAAGAAATAAGTGAAAAGCACTATTGGCAAAACAAGTACGAACCACCCAGTATGGATGCGGCGGAACGTTTTATACAGCAATGGTACGATGACAGCTAATAGAAAGGGCGAAAGAATAGCCCAGTGCAGCCACGACATAGAATCCCTCCCTTAATTTTTATGTCTGCAAGCCCATGGGAGAACCTTATGATTCAAAGATGGGCCGAATGCATTCCGACGAACAAAAAACCTTTTTCCTAGTATTTCCGAAACGGGATAAATACATGAAAGAAAGGTTCAAAAAGTAAAATAGCAGTTTCCCGTTTTTTTGTAAATGGAATTCATTGCAAGAGAGCATTTCCTATAATTATAGCTTAAATACGGGGCTTATGCATGATAACCGTAGGTTGGGCGAATAGTTCGCCCCTTTCTATTAAATAAGAAGAAACCCATCTATTTCTGGATTTATTTTTTTCGCAAATAGGTGAAAATGGGAAGGGGAGGCAGTGGATTTATGTATATTAAATAGTAAAAATTGGTTATTTATTCAATGCAGAAACAAAACCTGAGTTGGTCCCTGGAAGAAGGGTGATGGTATAATAAGATGATTAAAATAAAAGCTTTGCCAAGAAAGTATGGGAAGGCACCACTATATACATAAGAGGATTTTACATGAAAAATACATATTTCACCGGATATTTCCCTTTTATATCCATTGTTTTGTTTAGTCTGTCATATGCCGTTTTTGCCCAAAAAAAAGTGTTGGAGCTTTTCATTTCCTTCGGCGTTTACGACGGTTTACTCTCTTTCTTTTCGGCATCCGGCATTCGGCTCACTGTTCTGCTATTATTGGCTTTTGGCTTTTTTATGGTACTTGCTGCAATGAAATTGATCAGTGATACTTCCTTGCATTTAGCGCTACTGCTTTTTTCAAAGGATCAGGAAGGGAACGTAATACGGAGCACACGGTTTGGTGCAGTTATTTATTTGATAGGTGGGGTAGGTTCTCTATTCTGCAGCTTTTCTGTATTGGCTGTTTCATTATTGTTTTTTATTACGACTATGACAGCTTTTATTTACTTTATCTACCAGGCCAGTGCTTATTTATCGACATCGGGCCTCTTCGGGCTGGTGTTATTTCTTGTCCTTATTTGGAGCAGCCTCGTTGTGCTTCTCGGCTATTCCATCCTAAAGCTTTATAACGGCCTTGCTTCCAGTATTCCCATCTAGTAAACAATTAAAAAAGACCTGACAGAAAAAATAATGAAAGCCACCCGTTCCTTTTTAAAGATTTTCGGGTGGCTTTCATTATTTCATTTTGTATAGAGGCTTTTTTCTTAGAGGACTGATTCGTTCTGAAGAACATCAACTCAATTTCTGAAGCAGAGCATGGAGGTTAAGTGCTATTAGCCGACAGTTTTGCCTGGGTCTTTAAGTGTTTTATAATCAGGTGCTTTGGCTCCGACAGTTTTGCCTGGATCTTTAAGCGTTTTATAATCAGGTGCTTTGGCTCCGACAGTTTTGCCTGGATCTTTAAGCGTTTTATAATCAGGCGCTTTGGCTCCGACAGTTTTGCCTGGATCATACTGGGAAGGAGATGTAGAGCTGAGAGCGGAGAAAGCTCCTGCAATTACAAATACTGCAGTCAAAAGAATGCCAATTCCTTTTTTCATTATTTCACCTCCTTTAAAGAAAGTTGTATTGCTTCAAAACTTTTTCCGAAAAAAGCTGCAAATAAAAATAACTGGATTGAAGGCTGAATTTTTCTTTTGCCAGTTGGAGCCGAATTTTGTCTTTTGTCGCCAATGCGTAATAAAATTCCTGAAAAGGGGTGAAAAATCCTTGTTGTTCGTAAAGGGTTTCTAAAAGGAATCTTGCTTCCCCTAGCTTGTCTAATTTGATCAGTTGATGGGCTATTTCGGAAGGATCATCCGGTTCTTTATCTAGGCTGCAACCCCAAAGGTTATTGCAGAAACTAAGGGTGTTATGTATATTTTGGCGTTTTTCTTTTATATAAGCGAAAGGCAAATGGGCAATTGTCTTTTCGGCGAGTTCCAGATACTTCAACACCTGAGTGTAATCTGTGAACAAATAGCTCGATGCCAAGGCATGGTATACATTCGCATAAATAGCCGGATATACTTGTTGCTTGCCTATAGCCAATAGCTGTTTGCATGTTTCTTTACATACATCCAATTGATTAATTAACAGATTTGAAGATGCATGGATTTGTAATAGTTGGGTCCTGTAGGCATCGCGCAGATAATCATTTTCAAGGTTTTCAACTTTCAAAAGGACATGGCTGCTGATTTTGTAAAGAGCATCGAACATTTCCATATCATGCAAACCATACAAATGAAGAATCATCGAAAATAGTTTCATTTCTTCGGTGGTGGAGTGGATGTCCATTGAAGCCGCAATTAATTCTTCGGGTGTTATGTCGTTGAATGCATGACGTGTCAATAAGAGGTATAAGGAAGCCCAAGTACGGTCATCCTGACAGCTTGATGATTCCAGCTGTGCGATCATTTTCTTGATCTCTTCGAAGTCTCCTGCCATGTGATAGAATTCAAGGAGGACTGGAAAATGGATATGGGAAGTGAAGGATATGGCGAGTTGCTGCATGACTTGTTTTTGCTTCGAAAAGTCAAATGGATACAGATTGATTAAGGAATGAATCGTGTTATTTTGGGAAGTAATGCTTTGAAGCAAAGACGGAATGCCGTCTATGGTCTGCAAATGAAGTTTACAAGCGTGTCCCTTGAATAACCCATCTTTTACTTGAAGAGAGACTTGATTCGTATTCATTTGCCTACTCCTTTAATAATTGGATTTGTAGAATATAATAACATTTATTGGTAAAAATATCCACTCTTGTCTCAGAGTAGATTTTCATGCTGTTAAGCAAGATTGGCAGCCCTGTAAGCGGGCTGCCAATCCTATTTAGTGTGTTTCATAATGTTTTTCCATACCGCCAATTGCGGAGAGCCGGTATATTGGATATTCGCGGGTTTATCTTTACCGACCCATACACCCGCCGTATATGAATCATTTAAACCGACAATCCATAAATCTTTAAAATCATTGGTTGTTCCTGTTTTTGCACCGATATATCCCTTAGTGGGATAAGAGGCACTTTTGGCGGTACCTTCAGCAACTACACTGTGAAGCAGGACCCTTAATTTTTGGACGGTTTGATCCGACCATATTTGTTTGGGCGATTTTTTCCACTTATAGATAATGCGGCCGCTGGCATCTTTTACATATTTAATAGCAACAGCTTGCTGGTATTGTCCGTCAACAAAGGATGTATAGGCATCTGTTAATTCCAAGGGGCTCATTCCGTATGTAAAACCTCCGATGGCAGCAGGCAGTATGTGATCGGTATTCTTTATCTGTTTGAAACCGAATCGGTCCAGATACGAAAAACTGCGATCAATCCCTGTTTCCTGGAATAAGCGGAGAGCCGGTGTATTATAAGAATGGGCAAAGGCGCTCTTAATAGAAACATATCCATAGATGCCATTGTTGTAATTTTGCGGGCAATAACTTTTGCTGCAAAATGGGCCTGCGTTCACCTTTTTGTTGATGCTTGCACCCGTGACATCCAAGTACGGGCCGTAATCAAGCAATGGCTTAATGGCTGAGCCCGGCTGCCGATAACTTTGGAATCCACGGTGGAAAGAATATTTTTTATACTCCTTTGCCCCAGTCAAAGAGACAAGCTCATGCGTAGTATGTAGTATAACGGCGGTAGCGCCCTCTACATCTTTCTCAGGCAAATAGGTTTGCAGAGAGGTTTGCGCCAATTGCTGAATCTTTCGGTCGAGCGATGTATAAATAGTGATGCCTGAAGCCAATAATTGATTCACCTTTCTTTCCAACTTTTTCTGAGCTTCCTGGCTTACGCTTGGATCCTGGCTCTCAAGGGATGGGATAAGGCCATCCTGCTCGGCAACAAGTTGTTTGAATTCATGCTCGACGTAGGTAACGTAATCAGGATAAAGGTCTGTAAATGCTCCATGTTTAAGAGTAATATGCTGTACCTTGATTTGGCGCCCTTGCTGTTCTGATAGCTTTCCGGCCTGGACGAGCTGGTCGATAAGGCGCTCCTGCCGTTTTTTTACATTGGCCATCCGTTTAAAAGGGTCATATAAAGTCGGGTTATTCGGAATAGCGGCCAGTAAAATAAGCTCGCCTTGTGTCAAATGGTTGCTTGGACGATTGAAATAATAACGGGAGGCGGCTTCGATCCCATAGATGCCATTGCCGAAATAGATTGCGTTAATATATTGTTCAAGCAACTGATCTTTCGAGAATTTCTTCTCCAGCTGATAGGCATAAAGCAGTTCGGAAAACTTTCTGTTATATGTTTTTTCCTGGTTCAAATAAAGGTTTCGTGCAAGTTGTTGAGTAATGGTGCTTCCCCCTTGTTCAATGCGTTCATGCTTCGCATTTTCAATGAATGCCCTGGCGATCGCACTGGCATCCACCCCGCCATGCTGGAAGAACGATCTGTCTTCTGAAATGACAAATGCATCTTTAATAATTTGGGGAATCCTCGCAGAGGGAAGATAAATTCGTTTTTGGCCTGCCGAAACGTGGGAAATAGTTTTTCCGTCGGCGCTTTTTATATAACTTAAAGTCGATTGGGCATTTTCCTTTAGTGATATTTTATCTTCGATAATGGCGGTAACGGGTTTGAGCTGGTTCCATTCATCATGGAATGAACGGACAAAAAACAAAAAAATGGTGAAAGTTGCAATAATCAACAGGTATCCAAAAAAAGTTCTCATAGTCTAGTCTTTTCTCCTTTAAAGACAAATAAGGGATATCCATTCAGCGGATACAGCCAGCCGCCTGTCTTTGGGACACTGCCATAGATAGCGCACATGAATGATTCTTTACTTATGTCGGTAATGGAACCATAAAGTTTAAGTGGCTATAAGAAAATATAGTGTATGGGATTTTTATTAAAAAATTCAGTCTTTTATATTGTTATCTGATATACTTTTTAAAAGCAGAGCAGTCAATGAAGAAAGGAGGGGGAAAGCTTGGAAAAAAACCAACAATACTTGTTCATTGATTTTGAATTTACAATGCCAGAAGCAAAAGTCAAAAATGAAGGATTTTATCCGGAAATAATCGAAGTAGGGTTGATTTCAGTACTCAATGATGAGATTCAACAGAAAATGTCAGCTTATGTTAAACCGCAACGATTTCCCATTCTTTCTGAGCGGTGCAAGAACTTTCTTGGGATAGAACAAAAAAAAGTGGATCAAGGAATAGTCTTCTCGGATCTTATTGAAAGGCTGTATGAAATTGAATCCAAAGAACGGACAAGTCATATTGTCACATGGGGCAATATGGATATGAAGGTATTGCGGCAGAATTGCCAAGTGAACGGACAAGCGTTTCCGTTTAAAGGGAATTTCATCGATTTATCCATGGAGTATAAGCGGTTCTTCGGCGACCAAAATCAGACTGGCTTATGGAAAGCGGTAAAGGCCTATGGGAAGGATGGGGTCGGAAGCCATCATAGGGCATTGGATGATGCAATGACCACCTATAATATTTGCAAGCTGGTAGATGATGATAAGAAATATATGAACAATCACGAGCCGACAACGATAGGAGACATGATTGACTTGTCAGGAGTATTTGATAAATTTGCATAAAAAAGCCAAATCATTGTGAGCGATTTGGCTTTTTTAATAGAATAGCGCCTTATTTAAAATAGTCTTTTTCCAGCTCGTTAATGGCGGCTTTACTGTACTCTGACCATTCATCGCTGTTATTGCCCAAGGAATCCTTTAGGTCTGTGAACGCCTTCTTCAATGATTCCTTGTATTCTGGTATCGGGCCATCGAACGGTTTGACAAGGTTTTTAGGGGCATTCACCTGTTCACGGTAGGCGAGTGCCTTCCGGATATGGAACATAGCGACATCAACCTGTTTTGGATGATGCAAATCACCCTGCATGGGATGTTTAAGGACGGCTGCAATTCTAACCAAATAGCTTTGGTCATTCACAGCTGTTATTTCCCCTATATATTTTCCTGTTTTATTCAACACGGTAACGATTGCGCCTGTTTGCAAATCTGACATGTCATACATCCTTTCCTGTAACTCTCTTTCTCTAATCATACATAATGGGAATGGTGAATGACAATATTGGAAGCAGTATTCGAGTGCTTCATTTCAGATGTAAACCATCCATGCTGGAAAATATAGCTTGTGATTCATACGTAATCTATTCTATTATGTCGATAGGGGATACCTTTATTTAATAGGCTTGGAGGTTAAAAAATGAAAAAAATGTACATCGTTCTGATTGGCTTGCTGTTGGTGCTTGCAGGCTGCGGCCAAGACCAAAGCAAGGAAAACGAAAACAAGAATGCAGATAAACCGAAACAGGAAGCAACTAAGGAGGGATACCCTCAATTATCTGATATCTCATCCGATGAAGATGTGATTATTATGCATACGAGTATGGGAGATATCAAGATTAAACTGTTCCCGAAATATGCCCCTAAAGCGGTGGAGAATTTTATGACGCATGCTGAAAAAGGATACTATGATGGTTTGAGCTTCCATAGAGTTATTAATGATTTCATGATTCAAGGTGGAGATCCTAAAGGGGATGGCACTGGAGGAGAGAGTATTTGGGGAAAACCGTTTGAAGATGAATTTTCCAATAAGCTGTTCAATTTCAGAGGCGCCCTGTCCATGGCGAATTCAGGGGAAAATACGAATGGCAGCCAGTTTTTTATTGTACAGGCTCCCAAAATAGATTCCTCACTCGTTTCACAAATGGAAAAGGCTAATTTTCCTGAAGGCGTAATTAAGGCGTATGAAGAGAAAGGAGGCACTCCTTGGCTTGATCAAAAACATACGGTATTTGGGCAAGTTGTGGAAGGAATGAAGATTGTGGATAAAATAGCGAAAGTTGAAGTGGACGGACAAAGCAAACCGGTTGAACCAGTAACTATTAAAAGCATTGACGTCATCCAACGTGCGCAATGATCGGTAAAATCCATTTTCTGTATACCCTATTCTGAAAAACACGAATGGTATTTGTGATTAATCCTTCCATAAATGTTATAATGTGACATAAAGAAGAAGGGGAGGAAGAGTACCCGTGAGTTTTTTTACGAATGGTGTCATTGGTTTATTTCTTTATTTTCCAAAGGATAAAAGTGAATACATACCAGCCGGAATTACGTTTGCCATCTTCTTTGCTGCAGCAATCATAACAATGGTCCTGATTATTAAGCATTCACGAAAAGAAGAAGCGAAAATGAAGGAGCTCGAAAAAAGCCTGATTGAAAAGAGTCTTGAAAAAAGAGAAATATGAATAGAAAAAGCCTCCTTGGGACATTCTAATGGACAAAATGTTCTATGGAGGCTTGTTTTTATGAGATATGCAGTTTTGGCGGCATCTTTGCTCTTGCTTGCAGGGTGTGCCGATAAACGTCCCACTAATCTTTCTGTGGATATGTACGACCGTTCGGGCGACAAGCTTGGCGTAATCAAACTGGCGGAGCAAAGCGATAGCCTTGAGGTGGATATTGATGTTAAAGGATTGTCGCCGGGGAATCATGCAATCCATTTTCATAGTAAAGGAGTCTGTAAAGGCCCTGATTTTAAATCGGCTGGAAACCATTTTAATCCTGATAGCAAGGAACATGGACTGCTTAATGATAAGGGGCCCCATACAGGCGACTTGCCGAATATTACGGCTGATGAAGAGGGAAAGGTGAAGGTGAAACTGAAATCTTCGGCTACCTTGAAAAATGATCGAAACAGTTTATTGACAACAGATGGGACAAGCATTGTCATTCATGCCAAGGCCGATAATGGGATGACGCAGCCTGCGGGCGATTCAGGAGAACGTGAGGCGTGCGGAGTGGTCAGCAAGGATAAAAGAAAATAGTAGGATGTGCACCCATACATAATGAAGCATATAAAAGAAGAGGCGGATGGCCTCTTCTTTTATATGTCCGTACATTGGACTTTTTAGGAAAGCGCGGTTTGTATGCGTTTCAATCCGTCCATCAGTGTATGGGTTGTGCAGCCAATGTTAAGGCGGATAAAGCCTTCTCCTCCCGGACCATAATTCTTCCCGGGGGAAATGGCGATTTTTCCTTTATTCACAAGGCGATCATGCAATTCCTCGTCGGAAAGCCCGAGTGCTGTACAATCAACCCAAATGAGATATGAAGCATCGGGGACCATTACCTTTATTTCCGGCATGTTTTCCTGGAAGAATTGTTTAACGGTTTCCACATGGCGCTGGAGATAGCTGACTAGTTCCATTAACCATGGTTTCCCGTATGTGTAGGAAGCCTTAATGGCCTCAAAAGCAAACAAATTTAAGCCATGGAAGCCGAATTTATGCTGTGTAGCATTGATTGTCGCCAGTGTTTGCTCATTTTCACAAATAATGATGGAAGCCTGGATGCCTGCGACATTGAATGTTTTACTTGGGGCCATGAAGGTAACCGTCCGTTGGGCAAGTTCCTCGCTTAAGGAAGCGATCGGATAATGCTTCACACCGGGCAAGCACAGATCGGCATGGATTTCATCCGAAAGAATCGTTACATCATATTTGATGCAAAGTTCCCCTATTCGGAGGAGTTCTTCCTTCGTCCATACTCTGCCGCCCGGGTTGTGCGGGCTGCAAAGCAGCAACAAGCGGACGTTTTCTTTCATCTTATCCTCCATGTCTTCAAAATCGATGACCATCTTGCCATCCCGATAGCTTAATGGGCTTGTCACGAGTTCTCTGTCATTATTTTTGATACTATCAAAGAATGGCGTGTAAACAGGAGTGTGAACGAGCACTTTGTCCCCAGGGTTGCTTAACGCGAGGATACTCATAGTGAATCCTGACACAACTCCAGCGCTGAAGCTGATGGCAGATTTTGGCACAATCCAGCCGTGCATCTCCTTCATCCAATGGATGATGCTGTCATATACCTCTTCTGTTTCACCTGTATAACCATAGACAGGATGTTGAGCACGCTTAACCAAAGCTTCTGTTATTTCGGATGGAGAAGCAAAATCGGTATCTGCAACCCACATTGGCAGCAATTCGCTTCCTCCATAACGTTCGTTAACGAAATCCCATTTCAGGGAAGCGGTATTTTTTCTGTTCACTTCCTCATCGAAATTCCATTTCATACCAATCACCTTCTGTTCATATAATTATCCCTTCTATTCAATACATTACTTTTTTGCCCAAAGAATCGCAATAAATTCAAGAAAGGGATGCATGTAAAACACATAGTTATCTTTATTGTAACGTAAATAGAGAATAGAGTTGCTTTTATTTTTATATTATTTGGAAAAATTTTATTTATATAAAATAGTTTAGTATAGCGGTTTAAAGCGATACTGTTAAAAAAAACCCATTATCATCTAATTTGAAACTTGCTATAATAGGAATGTTTCCATAATGGATAAGCTATGTTAACGTTGTTTGTTGGACTGGCTGCCATCAGCAATTGTCACTAATAGAGCGTTTCATAATTAGGAGGATATGTATGCATCTGAATACGGCTGAATTACGTGTATTGCAGCTCATTGAAAATAATGGGCGGCTAGAAAAAGCAGATCTAGCAAAAATGGTCGATCTGCCAGAAACAGAGTTAGAAACGACATTAAAGAAATTAGAAGATATGAAAGTGATCGTCCGTTATATGACGATTATCGATTGGGCGAAAGTCGATGAACACCATGGCGTTACAGCAATGATTGACGTTAAGGTAACTCCTAAAAGAGGTGTAGGTTTCGATGAAGTCGCAAAACGGATATACCGCTTCAAAGAAGTACAGTCAGTCTACCTTATGTCAGGTGTTTATGATTTGTCTGTAACAATACAAGGAAAGACTATGAATGAAGTGGCAAGCTTTGTATCGCAAAAATTATCTACGCTTGACTCTGTTATATCAACGACCACTCACTTTATTTTGAAAAAATATAAACATGACGGAACGATATTTGACCATGGCGATGATGATAAACGGATTGTGGTGTCGCCATGAGTGGAGATAGACATTTATCCAAAACCGTACAGGAAATGAAACCATCTGGGATCCGCAAATTCTTTGACTTGGCAGCTACGATGGAAGGGGTTGTCTCCTTGGGAGTTGGAGAGCCTGATTTCGTTACGTCCTGGTCAGCGAGGGAAGCGGCCATCGCTTCACTTGAGTCAGGATTTACATCTTATACGGCAAATGCGGGTTTAATGGAATTGAGAAATGAAATTTCAAAATATATGAATAATTCATTCGGCCTTGACTATGACCCAAACAATGAGATTATTGTGACGGTCGGTGCCAGCCAGGCCTTAGATATTGCCTTAAGGTCGATTATTGACCCAGGCGATGAAGTCATTGTCGTGGAACCGTGTTTTGTGGCGTATGCCCCCCTTGTTTCTCTTGCCGGGGGAGTGCCTGTCAGCCTATCGACAAAAAAAGAGAACGGCTTTAAATTGACAGCAGCAGAGCTTGAAGGAGCTATTACCGATAAAACAAAAGCTGTCCTTATTTGTTCCCCGAATAATCCGACCGGCACACAATTAGTCGAGGAAGACCTGCGAAGTTTATCCCAAGTTCTCATACAGCATGATTTAGTTGTTCTGTCGGATGAGATTTATGCAGAACTTGCCTATGATGAAGGCTTTACCAGTTTTGCGGCGATGCCAGGTATGAGAGAAAGAACAATCGTTATTAACGGTTTTTCAAAAGGATTTGCCATGACTGGATGGAGATTAGGCTTTGTATGTGCACCGCAAACATGGAGCGAAGCAATGCTGAAAATCCACCAATATGCGATGATGTGCGCACCGTCTATGTCACAATATGCTGCTGTGGAAGCATTGAAGAACGGCATGCAGGATGTAGAAGATATGAGGAACAGTTATCGGGCGCGCCGCAATTACATTGTGAAATCTTTCAATGAATTGGGGTTGGATTGCCATATTCCTGGAGGCGCTTTTTACGCATTCCCTTCGATTAAAAGCACGGGGTTGACTTCAGAACAATTTGCTGAAAAATTGTTGCTTGAGGAGAAAGTGGCAGTTGTGCCCGGAAGTGTATTCGGAGAAAGTGGAGAAGGCCACGTTAGGGCATCCTATGCGTCTTCCATTGAGCAATTGCAGGAAGCGGTCAAACGTATTGAACGTTTTTTGGCCAAGCACCAAGCGGAAATGCCATTATGTGAAATCAAATGAGAATAGCTTACTAAAGAAGGGAAGAGGTGCACTCTTCCCTTCTTTAGTAAGCGCACTTTTAGAATAAAAAAACGGACAAAACGATCGTTTTGTCCGTTAAAAGGGGGGGAATACTTGAAAACAGCGAAAATTGAGATGTTTGGGGGTACATAACAATCTTGCGTCATGTTTTCAATACTAATCAAAAGGATTAGTAGAAAGCTTCCTCTATTAGGATGTCCTTTTATTTAAAATCTATACCTATTAAACGATGTATTTAATCGTCAGAAGGAGAACATGTATGGGCAAAAAGGGATTCACTAAAAATAAACTGTTGGGAATAGCGGGGCTAGGGTGGATGTTCGATGCTATGGATGTTGGCATTCTTTCTTTTGTGCTGGCAGCAATGGCGGAAGATTGGGGGCTCACTTCTTCGCAAATCGGGCTAGCGGGCAGCATCAATTCAATTGGCATGATGGCAGGCGCTTTTCTATTCGGGCTTATGGCTGATCGGAAAGGGAGGAAATTTGTTTTTATTCTAACCTTATTGCTCTTTTCAATCGGCAGCGGATTATCAGCTTTGACAGCCTCGTTTGCTGTCTTTTTATGTTTGAGGTTTATTATTGGAATGGGGCTAGGAGGGGAGTTGCCTGTTGCTTCGACACTTGTATCGGAGACTGTAGAACCCCATGAACGGGGAAGGATTGTTGTTTTGCTTGAAAGTTTTTGGGCCGGTGGCTGGATTATCGCAGCTCTTATTTCCTATTTCATTATACCTAAATACGGCTGGCGGGCAGCTATGCTAATATGTACCTTACCTGCCCTATATGCTTTATACCTTCGGGTAGGCTTGCCGGATTCTCAGCAATTTACGTCTGTATCCAAGAGGAAAGTCAGTATATGGAAACAAATAACAGAAGTATGGGATAAACCACATAGACAGAAAACGGCCATGCTTTGGATTCTTTGGTTTTGTGTCGTCTTTTCCTATTACGGAATGTTTCTTTGGCTGCCGAGTGTGATGGTGCTGAAAGGATACAGCCTCATTAAAAGCTTCCAGTATGTCTTTATCATGACATTGGCGCAGTTGCCGGGCTATTTCACGGTTGCCTGGCTGATAGAACGTGCTGGAAGAAAATTTGTTTTGGTTGTTTATTTAATGGGAACTGCTGTTAGTGCGTTCTTTTTTGGAAGCGCCGAATCACTCGGGTTGCTTGTCGTATCTGGAGCATTCTTGTCCTTCTTCAATTTGGGGGCTTGGGGTGCATTATATGCATACACACCTGAGCAATATCCAGCCATTATGCGCGGTGCGGGATCTGGGATGGCTGCAAGTGCCGGGCGATTGGGAGGGGTTTTCGGCCCTTTATTGATTGGTTCCCTTGTTGCTGAAGGAGTCTCGACAAGTTCTATATTTCTAATTTTCTGTATTGCGATTATAATAGGTGCTCTTGCGGTCCTGTTGCTTGGGACAGAAACAAAACAGAAAAAGCTGGATTTAATGTAAAGCATTATGGTTAAAGACGGCAGAAAGCCAGTCATGGCGCACTGCCGTCTTTATTTTTCCATTCACAGTGTATATCTGTATTCAAGTCGTTTTATGGTAGCGGCTATCGGCTAATTCAGTAGCTGGGACATCAAGGGCAGTTGATATTTTCATCAATGTTTGTACATTCGGAATGAGTATGCCTTTTTCGTAATCTTCTATCGTTTTTTTGCCCACCCTCACTTTTAGTGCTAATTCTTGAATGCTCATTTCTTTTTCTTCACGCAGTTTTTGGATTTTTCGGCCGACTTCAGACATATAGAATCATCCTCCCTTATTTCTCTTCCTCTTTGACGCTCGTTCCGCTCTGTAAATATAGTTGGTCATAGAAGAGGAAGCGGGGAGAAAGCGCCGTAAAGAATTTGATTGGTTCAACTGCCCGCAGTAGGGCTGTTTCAATAATATGAATAATTAAATTATAACAGGATTTTATGGAAATAGAGTAAAGATAAGTGAACATTCAGTGTGCATGACTATAAAAAGTTGATTTAGGAAACATCTATAGTATGATGAAAAGAAAGAGAAGCTTTTGTAAAAAGTGTAAACTTGTGATATAATATATAATTGTGTAAAAATGACCAAAAATAACTAAGCAATTTAGGAGTGTTTATATGTCTACAAAATATGAAGTAGGTTCAGTTTTAACCGGAACAGTTAAAGGAATTCAGCCATACGGTGCGTTTGTTGCACTTGATGAAAATACACAAGGACTAGTACACATCTCTGAAGTAACTCATGGTTACGTGAAAGATGTAAATGACCATCTTAAAATTGGCGATGAAGTACAAGTGAAAGTATTGTCAGTTGATGAAAAAGCTGGGAAAATCAGCTTGTCAATCCGTGCTACTCAAGAAGCTCCAGCTCAGCCAGAACGTTCTAAAGCACCTGCTAAAAAGCGTCAAGCTGCTGTAGTTTCAACTTCTGCACCAGAGGAAGGATTCAACACACTTAAAGATAAGCTTCAAGAATGGATTGAGCAATCAAACCGTCAAGACCTTATCAAAAAATAAGTGATTAGATGAAGCCAGAGGAGTGAAATCCCTGGCTTTTTTTGCGTGTAAAATTATGTTACAATTATGAATAATAGGATAAAAAGGTATTTTGAAGCTTTTTTTTATATTTGTAGAAAAACTTTCGAAAAGTAGGTGCATTTTACTTTCCTTTTTCTGAATGTGTGTTATCTTAATGGTATGATTTACAAATTTTTAGAAAAATGGTTTTGAAAGCGCTTTAAAAACAGTTGCACTGAAAGCCTGCAGATAGAGAGGATGAGGGAAATGATTGCACACAATGATTCAAAACACATCATTCAACAGACAGAGAAATATGGCGCCCATAATTATCATCCGCTTCCAATCGTTATTTCGGAAGCAGAAGGTGTATGGGTAAAGGACCCTGAAGGCAAATCCTATATGGATATGCTGAGTGCTTATTCAGCAGTGAACCAAGGGCATCGCCATCCCGCCATCATTCAAGCTTTGAAAGACCAAGCTGATAAAGTTACCTTAACTTCAAGAGCATTCCACAGTGACCAATTAGGCCCGTGGTGTGAAAAAATATGCAAGCTTACGAACAAAAATATGGCTTTGCCAATGAATACAGGAGCAGAAGCGGTTGAAACAGCCTTTAAAGCTGCACGCCGCTGGGCTTATGATGTAAAAGGCGTTCCGGATGGCCAAGCTGAAATTATAGCATGCGAAGGAAATTTCCATGGCCGTACGATGACAGCGGTATCGTTATCCTCGGATGCAGAATACCAACGGGGTTTCGGCCCAATGCTTCCTGGCATTAAATTGATCCCATATGGAGATCTTGAGGCGCTGAAGGAAGCAATTACGCCAAATACGGCTGCATTCCTAATTGAACCAATCCAGGGAGAAGCGGGCATTATTATCCCTGAAGCGGGCTTTTTGGCTGCCGCTGCGGACTATTGCAAGGCTAATAATGTGTTGTTTATTGCAGATGAAATACAAGCAGGCTTGGCGCGTACAGGAAAGATGTTCGCCTGCGATTGGGAAGAAGTGGAACCAGATATGTATATCCTGGGGAAAGCCCTTGGCGGCGGAGTTTTCCCAATTTCATGCATCGTAGCAGATGAGAAAATCCTTGGGGTCTTCAACCCAGGTTCACATGGTTCAACATTTGGGGGCAATCCTTTAGCCTGTGCAGTTTCCATTGCTTCATTGGATGTACTGGAAAAAGAAAATCTCGCACAGAAATCACTTGAAATGGGTGACTATTTCATTTCCAAACTGAAAGAAATAAATAATCCGTCGATTAAAGAAGTGCGGGGGAAAGGCTTGTTCATTGGTGTGGAACTGACAGAGCCAGCACGCCCTTATTGCGAAGCATTGAAAGAACAAGGATTGCTTTGCAAAGAAACACACGATAATGTCATCCGTTTCGCTCCGCCTCTAGTCATTAAGAAAGAAGAATTAGATTGGGCTATTGAAAAAATCAAGCATGTATTAGCATAACAAAGGAGAAGAGTTAACAAATGGGAGCTACAGTGGTAACAGATCAACAAAACGCCAATCAGGAAGAAACGACAAATCTATTGACTTCTACACAAATCATCATTCATGAAGCACTTGGAAAATTAGGTTTTTCAGATGAAATGTATGAATTATTGAAAGAGCCTTTACGCATGTTGACAGTCCGTATGCCTGTCCGTATGGATGATGGCAGCACTAAAATCTTTACAGGCTATCGCGCCCAGCATAATGATGCGGTAGGCCCTACTAAAGGAGGAGTCAGATTTCATCCTGAAGTCAATGAGGAAGAGGTTAAAGCTCTTTCCATGTGGATGAGTTTGAAGTGTGGCATCGTAAATCTGCCTTATGGCGGCGGTAAAGGCGGTATCATTTGTGATCCGCGCACAATGTCCATGGGAGAATTGGAGCGATTAAGCCGTGCTTATGTACGTGCAATCAGCCAAATTGTGGGGCCGACTAAAGATATTCCTGCTCCCGACGTTTATACAAACTCCCAAATCATGGCGTGGATGATGGATGAATATAGTCATTTAAGAGAGTATGATTCGCCTGGTTTTATTACAGGCAAACCGCTAGTTCTCGGAGGTTCACAAGGCCGTGAAAAAGCGACTGCCCAAGGTGTGACGATCTGTATCAGGGAAGCTGCGAAGAAAAAAGGCATGACTTTGGAAGGGGCTAAAGTCATTGTTCAAGGTTTCGGCAATGCAGGAAGCTTCCTTGCGAAGTTTATGCATGATGCCGGTGCCAAAGTGGTCGGTATATCGGATGCCTACGGCGGCTTGTATGACCGCAATGGGCTGGACATCGATTATTTGTTGGATCGCCGTGATAGCTTTGGAACGGTAACTACGTTATTTGAAAATACCATCACAAATGATGAACTGCTTCAAATGGATTGTGATATTCTTGTGCCTGCCGCTATTTCCAATCAAATCACTGTCCATAATGCAAACGGAATAAAAGCTTCCATCGTAGTTGAGGCAGCCAACGGCCCTACAACATTGGAAGCAACTAAAATACTGACGGATAGAGGCATTTTGTTGGTTCCAGATGTATTAGCAAGCGCCGGCGGCGTAACTGTCTCCTATTTTGAATGGGTCCAAAATAATCAAGGCTATTACTGGACTGAAGAAGAAGTGACAGAAAAACTGGAAAAAGTATTGGTATCTTCCTTTGAAAATGTATATCAGCTTTCACAAAACCGAGGCATTCATATGCGTTTGGCTGCTTATATGATTGGTGCGCGAAGAATGGCGGAAGCATCCAAGTTCAGGGGTTGGGTATAAGATAAAATAAAAAGAAGCCGTCCTATATAGACGGCTTCTTTTTATTTAGGCCTTTCGGATGGAGAAGGCCGATTAATGGACTGTCCTTGTTTCCGGATCAGATTCCACCTGATGGTTTGGTTTGAACAGTAAACCAAGGTTGACTAGCCCTGCAATCCCAACCAATCCGTAGATGATTCTTGATAGTGCGCTTGATTGCCCACCGAATATAGCTGCGACTAAATCGAACTGAAAGAACCCGATCAGTCCCCAGTTAATAGCGCCGATAATAGTAAGGACAAGTGCTGTTCGTTGAATTCCGCTCATGAGGATTCCTCCTTTAAAAGATGTAACACATTTTTAGGATGAGTCATTGAAGGAAGAACTATGCATCGTTATCATTTCATATTATTTGCCATGGGGATTCATATATGTTCAAATGTAGATGGAGGCGATTTTGATGAATCAATTTGCTTATAAAAATCCTGTGAAATTAATTTTTGGGAAAGATACAGTCCAAGAGTTAAAAAAAGAATTAC
The DNA here is from genome assembly GCF_047238185.1 of Bacillus kalamii. NCBI lineage: Bacteria > Bacillati > Bacillota > Bacilli > Caryophanales > Bacillaceae > Bacillus > Bacillus kalamii. The sequence continues at coordinate 262,611 of NZ_JBDFMI010000001.1, forward strand.
CTCAATATGGAAATAAAATTTTAGTTGTATATGGCGGTGGAAGTATTAAAAAGAACGGCCTATATGACCAAGTAATGGATATACTGCATGAATTGCAGACAGAAATTTTTGAATTATCGGGTGTAGAGCCTAACCCGCGAATAGCTTCAGTACGCAAGGGTGTGGAAATTTGCAAGAAAGAAAAAATCGACTTTGTATTGGCAATCGGCGGAGGAAGCGTCATTGACTGTACAAAGGCAATTGTAGCTGGGGCGAAATATGACGGCGATGCTTGGGATATCGTTCTGAAAAAAGCACCGGTTAAAGATGCTCTTCCTTTCGGTACCATCCTGACGATTGCGGCAACTGGCTCAGAGATGAACTCGGGATCGGTCATTACAAACATGGAGACTAAAGAAAAGTATTCCTGGGGAAGTCCATTGACATACCCAGCTTTTTCGATTCTCGATCCACAAAATACATTTACGTTGCCATTGAACCAAACTGTTTATGGCATAGTGGATATGATGTCCCATGTATTCGAGCAATATTTCCATCAAACCAAAAACTCGCCTTTGCAGGATCGTATGTGTGAAGCAGTATTGCTTACAGTAATTGAAGCTGCTCCTAAGTTGCTGAAGGACCTTCACAATTATGATTTGCGAGAAACCATTCTGTATTCTGGAACCATTGCTTTGAATGGTTATCTGTCAATGGGTACAGCTGGCGATTGGGCTACACATAATATCGAACACGCTGTTTCAGCTGTCCACGATATACCTCATGCAGGTGGACTTGCCATCTTGTTCCCGCAATGGATGGAATATAATTTGCATGAGCGAATCAGCCGCTTTGTTCAATTAGCAGTCCGGGTTTGGGGAGTGGATCCTGCTGGTAAAAGTGATGAGGAAATTGCGCTTGAGGGAATTGAAAAACTACGTAGTTTCTGGAAGAGCCTTGGTGCGCCATCACGCTTGTCAGATTATGATATTACAGAAGAATCAATCCCTCTCATTACAGAGAAGGCCATGTCTAAAGGCGAATTTGGACAATTCAAGAAATTAAACAGCGATGACGTTGCGTCCATATTGACGGCGTCATTATGATGCAGTATGGAAAGCCGGCAGTTTGCCGGCTTTTTTTATAACCAGCATTTAATGTTGTGTTTGTGTGTGCCATAGTTGGGAACTTAAGCTTGTCGGGGATAAGCAGGCGCTTTCCGCTTTTGGTTTCATCCAGCTACAAGCGCCATCCCCTCGAGGTCTTAAGCCAATCTCTGTTAAAGGCGAAGACCGGCCTTTAAGCAGAGTCTGTCTTAAGCTTGTCGGGGATAAGCAGGCGCTTTCCGCTTTTGGTTTCATCCAGCTACAAGCGCCATCCCCTCGAGGTCTTAAGCCAATCTCTGTTAAAGGCGAAGACCGGCCTTTAAGCAGAGCCTGTCTTAAGCTTGTCGGGGATAAGCAGGCGCTTTCCGCTTTTGGTTTGCTTATGGATGTATAGTGACGTGGGAATAAAGAAAAAATAGATTTGTTTAATGTCACCTTGATTAAATGAATGTATTTCGTTAAAGTGATAGATGTAAATCGAATTTTGGAGGCAAAAACATGACACATATCCGTTTTGACTATTCAACAGCGCTAACTTTTTTTGCTGAACATGAAATTACATACTTGAAGAATGCGGTTACAGCTGCACATAATTCCCTTCATGAAGGAACTGGAGCTGGAAACGACTTTCTTGGCTGGATTGATCTTCCAAGCTCTTATGATAAAGAAGAATTCTCGCGTATCCAAAAAGCAGCCAAAAAAATCCAAAATGATTCCGATATCTTATTGGTCATCGGGATTGGCGGTTCATACTTAGGTGCGCGCGCTGCAATAGAAATGCTGCAGCATAGCTTTTATAATGCATTATCCAAAGAGCAACGCAAAACGCCTCAAGTGGTATTTGTCGGTAATAATATCAGTTCAACATATATGACAGATCTAATGGATTTGCTTGAGGGCAAGGATTTCTCTATCAATGTCATTTCAAAATCAGGAACAACAACTGAACCGGCATTGGCATTCCGTATATTCCGCAAGCTTTTGGAAAAGAAATATGGCAAAGAAGAAGCGCGCAAACGCATTTATGCTACAACAGATGCAGCTCGTGGGGCGCTTAAATCAGTTGCTGATGAAGAAGGTTATGAATCATTCGTAATTGCTGATGATATCGGCGGACGATATTCAGTATTGACTGCAGTAGGCTTGTTGCCGATTGCTGTGACAGGCGCTGATATAACGGCAATGATGGAAGGCGCTCAGGCTGCCCAATCTGATTTCAGCAATCCGAACTTGGAAGAAAATAGTGCATATCAATATGCAGCTGTCCGGAATGTCCTGTATAACAAAGGATATACAATTGAAATGCTGATTAATTATGAGCCGGGATTACAGTATTTCTCTGAATGGTGGAAGCAATTATTTGGTGAAAGTGAAGGAAAAGACCAAAAAGGGATTTATCCTTCTTCAGCGAACTTCTCAACGGATCTCCATTCATTAGGTCAATACGTTCAAGAAGGCCGCCGCGACTTATTCGAAACAATCATCAAAGTGGATAAAGCGCGACATGAATTAGTCATCGAAGAAGAAGAAAATGACGGAGACGGCTTAAACTATTTGGCAGGACAAACGGTTGACTTTGTGAACAATAAAGCTTTTGAAGGTACATTGCTTGCCCATACTGACGGCGGAGTGCCTAACTTGATCGTCAATATTCCTGCAATGGATGCTTATACTTTCGGATATGTGGTTTATTTCTTTGAAAAAGCATGTGCTGTAAGTGGATATCTATTAGGAGTAAATCCATTCGACCAACCGGGTGTGGAAGCATATAAAGTAAATATGTTCGCTCTTCTTGGAAAACCAGGTTTCGAAGAGAAGAAGGCGGAGCTTGAAAAACGTTTGAAATAAGGTTTTTAAAAGTAAAGGCTGATTGACCTCATTTAATGGGCAATCAGCCTTTTTTTTACGGATGTGGAATGATTTGAAGTCTATCTATTTTGAATTTTGTCTAAATAGATATCGACATTCTTTGATATTGAGAGTATAATTCTATTTAGAAATATTTCTAAATAGTGGTTGGATGGGAGGGACACGATGGGATTTCCGGAAACGTTTAAAGCACTCTCAGATCCTGTCCGTCGAGAAATTTTAGTCATGTTAAAGGACGGTAAAATGTCGGCAGGGGAAATTGGCAAACACTTTGAAATGTCTGGCGCTACAATTTCTTACCATTTGTCACAATTGAAGAAAGCGGGATTAATTTTTGAGTCGAAATATAAAAACTATATTTATTATGAAATAAATATATCTGTTTTTGAAGAAGTAATGCTATGGTTTTCACAGTTTGGAGGGATAGGAAATGACAAGAAAGATTGATAGCATGTTGATTACTACAACTTTTGTTTGTTTGTTGCCGATTATACTTGGACTATTTGTATATAACAAATTACCGGATCAAATTGCCATTCATTGGAATTCGTCCGGTAGCCCTGACAATTTTGCTCCAAAAGTACTTGCTGTATGGGGCTTGCCTATATTATTGGCTGGGATAAATCTTTTTTCTCAGTTTATGGTGAAAAATGATCCTAAAAAAGCTAATTCATCTACTGTATTAAAGCAGCTAGGAAGATGGATTATACCTATTCTGTCTGTGATTATCATTCCGATAACATTGTTTAAAGCTCTTGGATATGACATTCCTATTCAAATAATAACTCCTGCGATGGTGGGAATAGTAATGATAATATGCGGGAATTATTTGCCGAAATGCAAGCAAAACTATACTATCGGAATCAAATTGCCTTGGACACTGAACAGTACTGAAAACTGGAATAAAACACACCATATGGCCGGTTATTTGTGGATGGCTGGTGGAGTATGCCTGATTGTCGGCATCTTTCTGAATGTTAACTGGCTCCCTTTAACTCTTATAGTCGCAGCCGTCCTTGTGTTGATACCGACTATCTATTCATATTTCCTTTTTAAAAAGGGTGTATAAGAAGAGATGCATAAAAATCTCATGCTTAAGTTGTCAACTGGAACTGGCCTTTTGTGCTGGTTCTTTTTTATAAACTCGTAAATACAGGCACCTTTTTTATTGGGTAATCCGTTGAATGGATGCAGTTATTATGGACAGACAAGCAAACATTAAAACCAGTCATTATGAAAACAACCATTTCCTATTTGAAGGATGAAATAAAAAATGGGGAGGCGGATGGAAGCCTCCTTCTTTTTATGTCAGTATGGATAAGGAAACCCAGAACGTATAGTTTAAATAAGCGCAACCATTTATTTGCATTTTTGTAATATGTATGTAAAGATATCTTTACATACATGATCGGAGGCACTTACAATGAAAGTAATCAATCATATAAAAAAACTGCGCCAAGAGAGAGGAATTACTCAAATTAAATTAGCTGAAGACTTACAGATTACACGCCAAACAGTCAATGCGATAGAGAAGCATAAATATAATCCTAGTTTGGAATTAGCTCTAAAGCTAATACACTACTTTGATGTGCCGATTGAGGAATTATTTTATTTAGAAGACTTTAGGAGGGTTGGAGATGAAAGTAAATAAAATTCAATTTGCTATATGGCTTGCTGTTCTAATTGGAAGTGGCTTGGGCGTATACATGGTTGGAAGAGCTGAAAACCAGTATTTTTATGAAATAGCAATGGCTATAGTCGGAGGCACACTTATCGGGTTCCTTCTCTATTTTTTCGGCCAAAAAAAGAAGAGGAATATACCGGATATGGATGAAAGAAGCATCCGCCTCATGCAAAAATATTTGCTTGGAGTGCTGTATGTATTGCTTTTTGGAGGCGCGGGCAGTTTGATCATCCTCTATTTTATGGGAATCTATACAATAGAGGTCGGTATGTTAATGATCATTTTTCTATGTTTAATTATGCTAATAGGCATAGGTGCTTTAATTGCCAAACGGCTGTAGAGCTCTGGCAGCCTTTGAATCTGTTCTAAGTTTATACGTAGATTATAAATTCGGATTTACACCAAAGGATATCGCCATTATTATCACAGGAAGCGCTGCTATCGGTGTATTTGGTCAGCTATTCCTTTTTGAGAGAGTGGCTAATAGATTTGGGGAAATTGCGATAATACGCTATTCGTTGATGATGTCGGCTGCTTTTGTTTTCTTTATGACGGTTGCCCATTCCTACTTTACTGTTATGGTTATTTCATTTTTATTGTTCTTTGGTTTTGATACGAGCCGCCCGGCTATAAATGCCTATTTCTTCAAAGTTGCAAGTGATCAACAAGGTTTTGCAGGCGGAATGAATTCCATGTTTACCAGTTTAGGAAATATTTTCGGCCCTATTGCAGGCGGCGTTTTGTTTGATGTGGACATTCATTATCCCTATTATCTCGCAGCGATTATTTTGTCAGCCGGTATAATCATAGCGTTATTTTGAAGAAATGACGCCAAGGTCTCTGATTATTCAAAATCTGCCTATCATTGAGTTGAATCTATTTCTATTCTGAAAAAATATCTTTAGGTTAGTTTATCTGTTTAATAGTGAGGGAGATTGTCTATCCCTACACCTTTTTTTTGCTGGATGTCACGTAAAGAAAATCTATGCAATAGGTCTATTGGTAACCCTTTTATTATTGCAGGATTGCGGAAGTGCAGGCCAAAAAGAAAATAGTAAAAAGAATAAAGAAACGCCTACGTTCACCTTTGCTAATCTATAGCTGAATAAAGAAAGTCCCTGTTAGAAAGGACTTTCTTTATTTGAAGCCAATTTGCATCAATCAAATGAACTATTAATGAGGGAATAAGAGTTGATAATGTTAGAGAATAGAACAAAGAATTGACATATGAAACTAAAGATGGGAAATTACACTATATTGAAATAATTTCAGTATGCAAATATCATCCTGATTTATGTGAGGAGAGAAAAATGAAAGATGTAAAAGTGTATACTGTGATTTTCCTGATTTGGTTTCTGCTGTTTTTCCCGCCAGTGATTATATGAACGTTATTGGGCAATTTTATTATCGATTCATTGGTGGTCATTGTTTGTTTTTATTTGTTTAAACCAACAGAAAGCAACCATGAATTAAAAATGTTTTATAAAAAAAGTATTTGGAAGGTATGGATTTACGGTTTTACAGCAGATATGTGCGGAGCTTTTATGCTCCTCATAATCGGATTGGACGGTCAGAGTCTTGGGTTTTCATATGAAATGGCCTATGCCGTTTGCTATGATCCGTTCAGCCATCCGGTGGCTGTGATGATTATTTTATTCTCGATGTTTATTTCTGCTTTTTTTATTTTTGTTTTTAATTATTTTTATACATACAAAAAGACAATTACGGATAAGGGGAAAAGGCTTAAGGTCGCTCTCGCCATTGCTGTTCTTATGATTCCTTGGACATTTCTGTTCCCGGCAAAATGGTTTTACTAATCAGCGATTATGCTATTATCAGGGTTCGGCCATTAGCTAAATGTCTTAAAGCCCCCATTTTTTGCTGTTTTTAAGATCGTTTTAGTCCAGAAACCATACTCACCGAGTGTGGTTTTTCGGCGTATAAATAATACAAGGAAAGTTGAAGTGGGTATGTGGCCCATTTTCCGATATTTAGGTGTTTGTACAAGCGACTTCTTCAAATCCACATTATATATAGTAAACCCAAGTAAAGGAGAAGATTCAATGTCATTTCAAAATTGTTATTGCAATTACTCGCCATGCCGTTGCCATAAGAAGCACCGCAAAGAAGATTCCTGCAGCTTCGAATCCAGTGTGTGCTATGAAAGTAGTTCTCAAGGGTGCTGCGAAAGCAGCAGCTCACAAGAGTGCTGTGAAAGCAGTTCATCAAGAATGTGTGAAAGCAGCAGTTCTTTCCAACACCACTGCAAATCACAGCTAGCATTCGGTTCTTTGTACAATCCGGCACCATCGCCGCTTGTGCCTGCTATACCTCCTGCTGTATTGCCGTTCCCTGTCGTCCTTGGAGGATTAGTGGACTTCACTCAGCCAGGTCCATTCTTATCCACAATCCCTAATTTCAACACCAACTCCCTTACAATCGTGTCTTCTGGTGTCTATGACCTGTCTTACTCTCTGAATATCAGTTTGTTTACAACAGCCACACCAGTTGTGGGTGTTTCAGATAATATCTCTGTGAGCTTGTATGTGAATGGGATATTGGATCCGACATCCACAACAACTATTTCAAGAAATGCAATTGGCAATATCGTTATTTCTTTAAGCAAAGAAATTCAACGATTCCTGAATGTTGGAGATGTGGTTACATTGCGTTTCAGTGCAGTCTCATTAACGGGCATTACGTCTACAGCTGCATATAGCCATGCTGCTTTAACAGTGAAAGAATTGTTGAAAACGCGCCCGATGCGGCCACATAATAATCCTCCACTAGGGCCGATCTTTCCGAATAATAATCCCTACATCTGATTCGGCGGTGGAATGAAGCCCCTCGTGAAATACGGGGGGTTTGTTCATTTGACTATTATTTGGTGGTTTCCAGAGTAACATGCTTGAGGGAAGGCTATGCTAATGGTACATAGGAGGGATATGGATGAAAGAAATTCCGTCCAGGCTTACGGGAAAACAGTATAATCTGCTTTTTTTGGAAAAACAACTAAAGCCTTTAGGTTATTCAATCGGAGGAGGCTGGGATTATGATCATGGTTATTTCGATTATAAGCTCGCAGAGGTGCCGGGTTATGTTTTTCTTCGATTGCCAGTCCAGGCTGTCCGGGGAGAATTGGATGAAAGGGGAGTAAGTGTGCGTATCGGAACCCCTTTCGTGTTAGGGCATCAATATCAAAGTGGCATTGATACCGATTTTGCCGATGCAGGCCCTATTACAGCAGTGTTCAATCAATTCGCGGAGCCGGTTGAAAAAGATAGTGGTTTCGATAGCCAATTCATTGCTCTTGCAAAAGCATTGGTTTCGGAACTTGAACAACTATTATTAGGAGAAGCGTAGTTACTCGCAGCTATTGTGTTCCCCAGCCAAAAGGCGGGCCATTTTATTGCCTGCAAAAACATTGGTTTCAATCACTTCATCTGCTCCGGCTCTTATTGCATTCGCAACTTGTTCGCCTGTTAGTATTTCCACACAACAATGAAGGGCAGGATTCAACCCTTTGCAGGCGATAAGGGCCAAAATGGTAAACATATCAGCCTGGGATTCCTGCTGGCTGAAATCAGCGGTAATCAATATTCTTGCCGCTTTTTTTATGTGTGCTTGATGAAGTGTGTGGTCTTCAGAAGCTTTGCCATGGATAAAATGAAAGCCGAATAGAGGATCTGGGTGTTTTTTTAATGATTGGTCAATTAAAACAATCGGTGTCTTGTTTCTGCTTTGTTTCAAATGCTGGATGATATTTTTCGACCGTTCGTTCCAACCGACAATAATATAATGGTTTTTCCCTTGAAATGCTTGTATTCCTCTCATATAATGTTCCTCCGATTGAACTGCTGATTTGGCTAAAGCAGCAAAGTAGGATGTTACAAATCCTGCCCCAATCAAGATCAATGACATTCCCAGAATCTTACCCGGTATTGTTTTTGGGACAAAATCCCCGTATCCGACAGTCGAAGTCGTTATGATTGCCCACCATATTCCATCAAGCAATGTAGGAAAGGTGTTTGGTTCGATTATAGAAATAAGAAATCCATAGCAAAAAAGCAAAATGAAAATAATCAGTATCAATCTTCTCAGACGGGGCAGTTTGGATAGATACGCTTTCATTATGCGGAGCATATAGTATCCCCTCCAACTTTTGGAATCGATATAATCAGTATGTTCAACTAGTAGATAATCAAGTCACTTTATTTTGTGTTAAGTTTCCTTACATTGGATACAAAATAGTTTGAAAATTCAGTTGATTTTTATGCTGTGAAGTAATATGATGGTAAAAATAATAATTTATGTAAGAAAACCTGACATGGAAGAGGGGATTAGAATGAATATGAGTGATTCGGTTTTTATGTTTATTTCAACATTATTAGTTTGGATCATGACTCCGGGAGTCGCATTATTCTATGGGGGAATGGTAAAGAGTAAAAATGTCTTGAATACAGCTATGCATAGTTTTGTGCCGATGGCCATCGTAACAGTAGCCTGGGTTATTATTGGCTATTCATTGGCGTTTTCGCCGGGGGGCAATGCTTTTATCGGCAATTTGGATTTTGCGGCATTGAAACAAGTAGGCTTTACGCCCAATGATGAGTACAGTGCGGCTATTCCTCATAGTTTGTTCATGATGTTCCAAATGACATTTGCTGTACTGACAGTTGCCATTTTGTCGGGAGCGGTTGCGGAAAGAATGAAATTTTCGGCTTTTGTCTGGTTTACAGCCTTTTGGAGCATCCTTGTCTATACACCGCTTGCCCATTGGGTTTGGGGAGTGGGAGGCTGGCTTAGGGAGCTTGGGGCCCTTGATTTTGCGGGTGGGACAGTTGTCCATATTTCTTCTGGCGTTGCCGGCCTGATTATAGCAATCATGCTGGGAAAAAGAAAAGATATCGATCAGCATGCCCCCCACAATCTTCCTCTCACTATTATCGGAGCTACGTTAATCTGGTTAGGCTGGTTTGGCTTCAATGTAGGAAGTGCACTTACCATTAATCCAGTCGCCATGACCGTTTTTATTAATACGGCGGTAGCTGCTTCCACAGGGATTGTAGGGTGGCTGGCAGTAGAATGGCTGACATATAAAAAGACAACAGTGTTAGGTGCCATGTCAGGTGCGATTGCGGGCCTGGTAGCCATCACACCGGCGTGCGGATTTGTCACCATGCCCTCTTCTTTATTCATCGGACTGGTCAGTGGGGGACTTTGCTTTTATGGGCTTGTATTTGTCAAAGAAAAAATGGGATATGATGATGCCTTGGGAGCGTTCGGCCTCCATGGAATCGGCGGGACTTGGGGAGCGGTTTCTACAGGATTATTCGCTACAGTGCATGTAAATGAAGCCGGGGCAGATGGATTGCTTTACGGAGGAGGCGCTTTATTATTTAAACAGCTGGCTGCAGTTGGGGCCACCTATCTGTTTGTAGGAATAGCCACCTTTCTTATCATGAAAGCCATTCAATTGGTGATGCCGATACGGGCGGATGAAGAAGCTGAAGTCAGGGGAATGGACTTAACCTATCATGGGGAGCAAGCTTATTATGAATATGAATCTTAATCAGTAAAAATTAGCTCCATTTATCGGCGGTGTATAGCATCCGTGCTGAAATACGCTGATGATGGAGCTTTTTTATGTATCTTAAATGTTTTCCCTTCCTATGATAAGATACGGTAAAAGCGATAAGGGGAAATGCAAGCATGGAAAAAAACGAAATGATTAATGCCACTGAGAGCTTCGTCAAACGAGCTCTGGAGGGAGAGGCGAGTGGCCATGATTGGTGGCATATACACCGTGTGAGAAGAAGTGCGTTAAGAATCGGCCGTAAGGAGGGGGCGGATCTTTTTATCTGTGAAATGAGCGCGCTGCTTCATGATGTAGCCGATGAAAAGTTAAACGAGAGCAAGGAAGACGGAATGCGGAAGATAAGGGTATGGCTGTGTTCCTTAGGGATGGAAGAGGAGCTGCGGAACCATATTGAAGTCATCGTTGGAACAATGTCGTATGCCGGCGGCAACGGGCCGATTATGCAGACAATAGAAGGGAGAGTGGTGCAGGATGCCGATCGGCTCGATGCTTTAGGAGCAATAGGCATTGCAAGGACATTTGCCTATGGCGGATCCAAAGGGCACGTTTTGCATGATCCTGGGCTTCCTCCACGGAAGTCAATGACTAAAGAGGAATACCGGAGAAATCCGGGTACAGCCATCCATCATTTTTATGAAAAATTATTTAAACTATCTGCTCTTATGAATACAGAGTATGGACGGATACTAGCCGAAGAACGGACGGCATTCATGGAAGAATTCATTGACCGCTTTTATAAAGAGTGGGATGGCCTTCAATAATGAAGCAGGCATTGGATAAACTATAGACATGCTTTACAAAGAATGCAGTACCGATGGAGTGGAAGTGTATGGAAAGTTTAATGAAAATGTTTATGGTTTTGCTCGGGTCCTTTATAACCGCCATCGGAATTATTATCTTCATAAAGTCCGGTTGGGGAGTCGATCCCATCAGTGTATTATTGCAGGGGTTGGAAACGCGGACGAATTTACGTTTCGGGACGCTCAGTTCTTTATTCAATGCTGTTATTATCGCCTTCGTTTTTTTTATCGACAGGAAAAAAGTGGGTTGGGGAAGCTTGATTAATGCGTTGAGTGTTGGAATATTCATTAATTTGATGATCGATATGCCGGTTTTCAAAGCTTTTCATCCGGAAGGGGCGTTTGGTTTGTTTTTTGCTGCCGCAGCTGCCATTATAATGGGAGTTGGTCTTGGAACATATGTTCATGCCAACTATGGACTTGGTGCTTTGGAAGGATTAATGGTCTTGGTGAATGAAAGAACGTCTTTATCCCTTAAACTAATCCGGATTATCATCGATGCTACTCTGGTATCAAGCGGATTTTTATTAGGAGGATCTGTTGGGATAGGAACAATTGCCGGTGTATTATTGATTGGCCCTTCTATTGAAAAAACCCTTAATGTGTATACATCGTTGTCAGGGAAGCGAATTTGATAAATGGGTGAGTGTTTTGTTCTGTTTTTCCGATAACCAGTCCCATATTTATTGCTTGTACATATACTGTGTTTAACAAGAGACGAAGGATGTGGCCGAAGTGGAAAGGGAAGTTTCAGAACAAGGATACCGTAGCGGAAAAGACATGGTGAAATGGCAACAATCTATTGCTGCAGAACTTTTGAAAACTATGGATTTCCCCCATAAACGGGAATTGGTAATCGTGTGCATTGGAAGCGATCGGGCCACAGGGGATAGTCTCGGTCCACTTGTTGGCTCTTTTTTGGAAAAGGAACATTCGTCACTCTTTTCTCTCTACGGAACGTTGGAGCTTCCTGTGCATGCGAAAAACTTGTCTGTTGTCCTTGATGAAATCGGCCACAGGTATAAACACCCTTATATACTGGCTATTGATGCCTGCCTAGGCAGAAAGGAAAACGTAGGCGGCATTCAAATCGGCCCAGGTCCGCTTAAGCCAGGGGAAGGTGTGAAAAAAGAACTTCCTTCCATAGGAGATGCATTCATTAAGGGGATTGTCAATACAATGAGCCATATGGATTCAATGGTCATCCAAAGCACACGCCTATTTCTTGTCATGAAACTGGCGGAGGCAATACACGGCGGAATTCTGCTTTATTTGAAATACATACAAAGGCAGAAGCGCTGAAGAATGGAAAGAGGGGAGATAGTTAATGGAGGTATATCTCTATCATATTCCCAGGACTTTTTATATAATTTATGTGAATATACGAACTTAGTGATAGTATGAAAGGACTACTATGATTGTTTAGGGAAAATTGTAAGTGATAGAGAGGATTTGTGAAAAAGGATGGAGATGCAATGTGTAAATGTAATGGAAGAAATCGTAAGGGCATTGGTGACCGTATTAATGAGAGGGCCTGAATACCAAACTTTTTGCCATTGCGATAAATGTACCAACGAAATAATTGCGCTTAGCCTGAATTCACTGCCTGCCTATTATGTGACGAATGATGAACAACGCAAACATACATTTATTTCTTTGAATACGACTGATAATTTGAAGTGGATCAATAAACGGATTATCCAGTCCATTTATTCTGTAGGTAAATATCCAATCCATTCGCAATAGGGCAGCTTGAAAGTACCTGAAGGAAATGTGATGATAGGCTAGAAATGGCAGAGTGAAGAAAAAGTATCGAATGAAAGCGATCGATACTTTTTTCAGTAAAACAGATAGTAGGAAGCCGGTAATTCTGATATTTTCAGAATTATTTTTTTATTTATTTACAAATATATCCCAATTGTTGTATAGTTAATTACATAAGTAACTAACCAATTAAGTGTGGTGAAAAGATGCAAATCCAATTTGATAATGATCGCCCTATTTATATCCAACTAGCAGAAGGAATTGAAGATGCCATTTTATCAGGCGCCTTTGCTGAAGAAGAACAAATTCCTTCTACAACTGAAATATCCGTTACTTTCAAAATAAATCCAGCTACAGCATTGAAGGGAATTAAACTTCTTGTGGATGAAGGCGCTCTTTACAAGAAGAGGGGTGTTGGGATGTTTGTGGCAACTGGTTCGGTTAAAGAAATCATTATGAAAAGAAAGGAATCTTTTTTTGACACATACATCAGTAAGCTTGTATCGGAAGCTGAGAAACTGCATGTGACGAAAAGTGAAATTATTTCTATGATAGAGAGAGGGTTTGATAATGAGTAACGTGGAAATTCGAAGTGTCACAAAGCGATTCGGGCCTTTGCATGCCCTGAAGGATATTACATTGACTTTCGAAGAAAATAAAATGTACGGACTGCTCGGAAGGAATGGGGCAGGGAAATCCACTTTATTGAACATAATGACAAACAGGTTGCGCTCTACGGAAGGAAATGTTTATATAGATGGCCAACCTGTTTATGAAAATGATGAAACTCTCACTAAAATCTATTGCATGAGCGAATATACCCTTTTCCCAGATTATATGACTGTCCGTAATGTAAAAAGCCTATCCACTGGGTATTCTTCCATTCTGAAAATCATCACAGCACGTGCAACCCATGTTCCGGTTCTTTTATTGGATGAACCAGTACTCGGATTGGACGCCAATCATCGTGACCTCTTTTACAGGGAATTGATCGCCAACTATAGTGAACAAAGAGAAAGCCCATCAGCTAGCGTTAAACGCTGCAGATGGGCTTTCTCCATGCTTATGAGTTATTGACTGTATCAGAGATCAGGGAGGCAAATGCCTGTGCACCTGTCTTTGTTAAGTGGACTCCGTCATTGGCGAAATATTCGTTATGGCCGGTACTGCTACTGTACCAATCAACCAATGAAATATTGCTATAGGATTCTGCAGCTGCCGATAATGCCTTATTGACAATAGATTCCCATGGCCGCGGAACTCTTGTATTGATCAGGACTACTTTCTTGTCTTTGCCGATTGATTCAAGAAGATCTCCCAATTGGCTGCTGTTGAAGGCCCCGTTTGCCCCCAGCCCTATAACAATAGTATCCCCGAGTTTTCCCTGTTGTTTCAATTGATCCACAATCGAAGGTGCCTGATGCATCTGTCTCCCGACCTTTGCATCGATTACGACGTTAGGAAAATGTTCCTTCAGGAAAGGAGCTGCGTCAATCATGACGGAATCCCCTATGACGCTGACCATTTTAGGCGTTTCTTCTTTTTTAGGTTCCGCCGACTGAGGTTTATTCTGCTCAGGCGGTTTTTGCTGTGCGTTAGTATGGTTGGCATTCGCATCTTGCTTTGGTTTATCATTGTTTGTCTTTTTATCGATATGTTCATTGGCTGTTTGAGTCTGATGCTGTTCTACGATTGCTTCCGTCTTTTTGTTCGCTGACTGTTGATTATTGTCCGGTGCGGCAGCCAAGCCGATAGAAGAAATACAGATGGCAATAATTCCGCATCCCAGTGCAATCCAGCGACTGGTTGCAACAGAATTCAATTTGATTTTCCCGCCGCGGATTTTCTGGATGAACTTCCTGATAGCCCCTCTTCTGATAGGGTTTTCGATATATCTGTAAGAAAGCTCAGCAATAATCAATGTTAAGGCGACCTGAAAGACCATACGGAATGGATGGCTTGCTCCTGTGTCCACTTGAGGGGTACTCAACAGGATGATTGGGTAATGCCATAAGTAGATGCCATATGAGCGAGTTCCAATCCATCTCAGCGGCTTGAAGCTGAATATAGTAGCCAATCTGCTGCTCGGGTGAACGAGAACAGCAATCAAAACGGCTGTAAATATAGATAGAATCAGCATTCCTCCACGATAGAGGAATGAGTTATACTCATTTGTCGCAAAAATCATGAACAAGATGGCGGCAAACGATGCCGTCCCTACAATATCCATTGAAAAACGGACTTTTTTCGGCAAGGATCTGGATAGTTTATGGCTGGGCCAAATCATCGCCAAAGTTGCTCCGATCAGCAATGAAAAGGCTCTAGTATCGGTTCCGTAATAGATGCGGCTAGGATCAACAGCCGGATCGTACATCAACGCCATAGCCAGTGCAGATAAAAAGGCAACAACAACGGTCGTCAAAAGAATTTTTTGCTTTTTCATTTTAAAGAATAATGCGGCGAAAATGAGCAACGGCCAAATAATATAGAATTGTTCTTCAACCGCCAATGACCAAAAATGGGTCAATAGGGAAGGCGTACCCATACTTTCAAAGTAAGATAGGTCCTGGAAGATATACCACCAGTTGCTGAAGTAAAAGACTGCCGGCAAAAAATCTTCCCGTAATCTGTCCATAAAAGCATTATCGAACAGTGTTGCCCAGGCAGTGACAGCGAATAACATAGTAAACATGGCCGGCAATAAACGTCGGGCCCTGCGTATCCAAAAGGTTTTCAAATCAATCCTATGGGTACGGTCCCATTCTATAAGAAGAAGGTTGGTAATTAAGTAGCCTGATAACACAAAGAATATGGTTACACCCAAAAGTCCGCCTGAGGCCCAACTGAATTTTAAGTGATAGGCAATTACAGCAAGCACGGCCACTGCCCGCAGTCCATCAAGGCCAGGTATGTAGCGGCTGTGTTCTTTCGGTTTCTTATTCATTGATTGTACCTCTTAAGCAAAAGAGCCGAGCTGCAGAGTCATTATTTATATTTAAGATTTCGATTTTCATAGCTGATCCTTCCATTCTATTAGTTAAATATATTGTTTTGGAATCCATTTAAAATAACATATATTTTATTAGGTTCGCATTACGTTTTCTTTACATTTATATAAACGATCAATCTAAGAAAAAAGTTTTGTTAGTTTATTATCTTTTTGTCTCTTCACCATAATCTGTGATTTGCACCATTACTGGGGAAATCTTATCTCTTTTATTCGTGCATTATTTGAGCCTTCGGAATAGCTGTTCTAATGGTTTTATGGATTGGATTCCACCTATCTACGATAACATGTTTGACCCGTTCAGGATGCATAACTTTCTGTGTCAATAGCCCAAATGTTGAGTCAAAATCACCTTGCCGGTGAATGGCCTTCAAAGCTCCTGAATTGGCTTCATGCAGAACTATTTCCTTTTTGCCCTTTACTCAATGTAATCGTCTGTTCATCTTGTTGATTAACAACTTCAAATTCTCTTAAAGCCTCCTGTATGGTGTTGTTTGGCAGGTAACATTATTGCCAGGAACTGTACAGTGTTTTCCTTTTTGGCGTTAAATCACAAAAAGTGATGATGAATCCTTATTCAATAATTCAATGTATGTTATAAACAGGAAACATAACCTATCACTGAATTAAAGTATAAAGCGCAATATTAAAGCCCCTATTAATAAAAACTTAAGAAAAGCTGAAGAAAAGCCAATAAACTATTAACTTTCCCACCTTTTCCCCTTATCTCATACTCATATATAAACGATCATCGTTCCTTTTTAAAAATAGCTCTTTGACCAGCTTTTGAAAATCCTATAAATCCGGAGTCCCTTCAGCAGGTGGTTCATCCTCTTGCTTCTCTTTCCGGAAACGCTGATTGAGCGAGCAATTTGCTTTGTTTCCGGGGCAACTTCCATTTTTATATTCTTCTTTTTGCAAATGGAGTTTTAGAGTATGGGAAAATCCGATTGTTCTATTTTTTAAAGGCGTGGTATTTATCGAGACTAATCTGTGCCCTTAGGTAAGTAATTTATATTGGGTCAAACCAATATGGCCCCGTCAGGCACACTAGAAAATTTACATAGGCATTTAAATGGTATACTATTTTAGGTAAGGAACATTTTCTTGCTAGAAATAGGCTTATTTCTCTAAAAAATCTTCCTACATTAATAAGTAAAAAGAAAAAGAATGGCAATGTAAAGCGATAAGGCCATATATTTATATTTAAGGTAAGTAGTTTCATATTGGCACTATATTAGTATAGTACGGAACGTCTGGAAGTCTGTATGGATTGTGATTGTAAATAAGTATTTAGCCTGACTTTTCCCCCTAAATAAGGAAGGGGCAGTTTCATGGAGTCAGCGTGGATATGGGGAGTGTTGAAGCTTGGTAAAAAAAGAAATTTTCTCATGGATTAAATCCATTTTATTTGCATTAATCATCGTGTTTGTCTGCAGGCAGTTTCTCTTCACTCCTGTAACGGTTTCCGGAGAATCGATGATGCCGACCTTTCAGGACCATAATAAAGTGATTGTGAGTAAAATCAGTAAGATTAAACGATTCGATGTGGTTGTTTTCAAAAGCCCTGAATCGAATGAGAATTATATAAAAAGAGTAATTGGGCTTCCTGGCGATACGATCCAAATGAAAAATGACACCCTGTACGTAAATGGCCATGTCTATAAAGAGCCTTATTTGGACCAATATAAAAAGCAATTGCCTTCAGGAGCTACATTAAATTATGATTTTACGCTCCAGCAGCTTACCGGCAAAACACAAGTTCCGAAGGATTCCATTTTTGTAATGGGTGATAACCGAAAAAACAGCAATGACAGCCGGATGTTTGGTTTTATTTCTGAGAAGGCGGTAATGGGAGAAGTGAAGTTCCGTTTCTATCCTTTCAATGAAATGGGCAATCCGGAATAAGCGATAAAGCAATCTTGCCCACTATGGCAGATTGCTTTTTTTAGACTTGCATTGTAATTGAAGAATCCAAAAAGAAGTGGGTGGAGAAGATATATGGCTAAAAAGAAACGAATTGAAGCGCCTAAGCTTGGGCGGGTATTGGATACATTGCAGTGGGACGAATACATAGCAGAAGAGAGATACTTGGCGAACGGCAAGATGGTGGAAGGGGAATTAAGCAATATTTCTATTGAGAAAATGGTGATAGATGGAGTCGTTTTCTCGAATGTATTATTCCAGAAAGTCCTTCTTCATACATGTGAATTAACAGATGTTGTATTCAACCAGTGTGACTTAACAAATGTCGATCTTGCTGACAGTATATTGCACAGAGTCGAGTTTAATGAGTGCAAATTAATGGGGATCAATTTATCCGGAAGTACATTGCGCAATGTTAAAGTGGCTGAAAGCGTGTGCGATTACGCCGCTTTTGGCTTTGCTAATGCAAAACAGGTTCTGTTTGATCATTGTTCATTACAGCAGACTGATTTCTATGAATGCCAGTTCAAGCAGGTCGATTTCACAGAATGCTCGCTTGAAGGAGCAAGCTTTGCTAATACGCCCATGTCGGGACTGGATTTAAGCAGCTGCCGATTTGAGAGGATGACTGTCTCTTTGCCTTTGCTGGAAGGTTGCATAGTCACCTCAGATCAGGCGATTGGTTTTGCAAAAGTGCTTGGGTTGAGGCTGAAAGAAGATTTACCTGAGTAGATGGATTTTAATCAGCAGCGAGAGAAAAGCGTTCTTGCCTATAGGCAAGAGCGCTTTTTTGTTTTTGGAGAGCAGGGCTGCATACAAAGAAAAATGTCTTTACTATCCGAAAATGAAAAAAATTATGTATCAATAAATAGTTAAAACTAGTCATAACTATGAGCATGGTGTTAATATAGATAAGTAATTATATTAATCCGATGAGTTTTATCGGTTTTGATATATAAATAAAGGGGGGAATATGGGATGACAGGGTATGCCATTTTAAATATCATTATTATGGTCATTCTATTGGCAGTGTTGATATACATGCAAAAAAAGCATGTATCATTCACTAAACGGGTGTTCACTGCCTTAGGAATAGGGATTGTTTTTGGTTTATTTTTACAGTATGTGTACGAACCGCAGTCTAAGGCTGTGACAGAAGCAGTTGATTGGTTCAATATTGTTGGAAGCGGATATGTGAAATTCCTGCAAATGATTGTTATGCCGCTTGTCTTCATTTCCATCGTTTCTGCTTTTACACGTTTGAAGCTTACGACGAACATTGGAAAAATCGCTGTGTTGATCATTGGAATCTTGCTTGGTACGACAGCGATAGCAGCCGCTGTAGGTATTACTTCAGCTAAGGTATTTAACCTGGAAGCCGTTCAGATTCAACAGGGCGATGCTGAACTTCAACGGGCTGACCAATTGAAGGAAACCTTCGGGACAGTGGATGGCAAGACGATGCCTCAACAGATTCTTGAATTGATTCCATCTAATCCATTTTTGGACTTCACTGGAGCACGGCCGACATCGACTATTTCTGTTGTAATATTTGCGGCATTTATAGGTATTGCTTTTCTAGGGGTAAAGAGAAAGCAACCGGAGCATGCTGAATTTTTCAGTAAAATTGTGGATACGTTCTATAGCATAATCATGAGGATTGTTACATTGATTCTTCGATTGACTCCTTATGGGATTTTGGCTATTATGACTAAAACAGTTGCCACAACTGACATAGATTCGATTATTAAACTAGGGAAATTCGTGGGCGCTTCCTATGCAGCCATCATTACAATGTTTATCGTCCATTTGATTTTACTTGCTCTTGGAGGGTTGAATCCTTATGTGTACATCAAGAAGGCCTTTCCTGTATTATCTTTTGCCTTCACTTCAAGAACAAGTGCAGGTGCGCTGCCATTGAACGTAAAGACTCAAAAGCAGCTTGGTGTATCTGACGGAATTGCTAATTTTGCAGGCTCATTTGGATTGTCGATCGGGCAGAATGGATGCGCAGGCTTGTATCCAGCCATGCTGGCAGTCATGATTGCACCAACTCAAGGAATTAATCCGATGACTCCCTCCTTTATCGCCACTGTGATTTTAATCGTGACAATCAGCTCCTTTGGTGTGGCAGGCGTCGGAGGCGGTGCAACCTTTGCTGCAATCCTTGTACTATCAGCCTTGAATTTGCCGGTAGCCCTTGCAGGGTTGCTCATTTCCATCGAACCATTAATTGATATGGGCAGAACGGCACTGAATGTCAGCGGAAGCATGACATCTGGCATACTGACCAGCCGAATAACAGGTGATTTGGATAAATCACAATATATAGATACAAGCGCTAAATTGGAAGCCGAAATGTAAACGTTAAAAAGGGATTGCCTAAGGGGCAGTCCCTTTTATGTTTGGACCGTAAAGAAGCACTATATGAGAGAGAAACGGTCTTTTATATATACCCTCCGAAATTGGCTGGAAAGGAATATGCGCCTTTATTTGTGCGCTAACAGTGCCATTTATAATTCTCTTTTGTCGACATTCTGAGAGGCTGGGACAAAACCCTCTTCTGAAATGAAAAAGCCAGTGAAATTCTACGATGAGTAGATTTTCACTGGCTTTGATTGTTTTTACAATAATATAAGGACCACTTCTGATAAAATTAGAGTACACCACATACCAAAAATTATCTGAAAGAAGGGTCCTTATGTTTAAAGATTATAACATGAATCAACTCGTTTTGCCTTTAGATTTAGAAGTAAGATTACAAAAGAATGATATCGCCTTCCACGTACACCACTTAGTTGAAAGTATCCCTCATGAAGCGCTAGAACCATTTCTTCGACATGAAGGTTGTCCTGCCTATCATCCACGTATGATGTTGAAAATCATTCTATGCGCTTATACACAATCGGTCTTTTCAGGCCGGAAAATAGAAGCCCTTTTAAAGGACAGTATCCGTATGATGTGGCTAGCGCAAGGATATGAACCAAGCTATCGCACCATCAACCGTTTCCGGGTTCACCCTGAAGTAAAGGAATTAATCCGCCAATGTTTTGTTCAGTTCCGTTGCCAGCTCGTGCAAGAAAATATTATTGATCAAGAAGCGATCTTTATTGATGGTACGAAGATTGAAGCGAATGCGAATAAATTTACATTCGTGTGGAAGAAATCCATCGAGAACTATCATCAAGGATTAATTGAAAAGTCGAATCAACTCTACAAGGAACTACTTGAAAAAGAAATCATGCCTAAAATCGAACAGGAAAATGAAGAACAATTATCACTTGAGGAACTCGCTCAGGTAGTGCAAAAAGTAGATGAAGTCATTACCGAATATGACAAAAAAATTGAAGAGTCATCGGACATGACGGAACGAAAAATGTTTAGAAGCAAACGAAAATTCCCAAAACAAGCACGTAAACAAATCATTGATTTCATTGTGCGGAAACAGAAATATCAACGAGACTTCGAAACCTTCGGCACGCGAAATAGTTATTCGAAGACAGATCCTGATGCGACATTTATGCGAATGAAAGATGATTATATGAAGAACGGTCAATTGAAAGCTGGTTATAATCTACAAGTCGCAACAGAAGGTCAATATGCGCTTGCCTATAGCCTATTTTCAAATCCAACGGATACACGTACATTAATTCCATTCTTAGACCAAATCGAGCAACATTATTTTGAATTGCCAAAGCACATCGTCGCTGATGCAGGATATGGAAGTGAACAGAATTACGATGACATCCTTTCTAATCGAAAACGAGAAGCCTTAATTACCTATGGAATGTATGTGAAAGAAAAAAAGAAAACGTACAAACAAAACGAATTCAATTCAGCAAACTGGCATTACGACGAAGAAAAGGACGCTTACACTTGTCCAAATCAACAACATCTTGTATTTAAATCTACTTCTGTGCGAACAGATAAGTCAGGTTTTACACGTGAATTTAAGATTTATAAGTGTGAAAACTGTTCGGGATGCCCATTTCGTTCATCGTGTACAAAAGCAAAAGAAGGGAATCATCGAATATTAATGGTGAATGAGAAGTGGGAACAACAAAAAGAATATGTGAGAGCGAAGCTTTCAGATGAGAAAACGAGTTCCATTTATCGTCAAAGAAAAACGGATGTGGAACCATTTTTTGGATTCTTGAAAGCTAATTTGCATTTCACTCGATTTTCGGTTCGAGGAAATGCGAAAGTTGAAAATGAAATGGGCTTGGCATTAATGGCCGTGAATTTACGAAAATTCGCGGTCAACCAATAAGGATGAAGAGAGAAAAATAGAAAAAAGTGAAATTGAGCGCACTCAATTTCACTTTTTTTATTATCTGACTAGTTTTGTCCCAGCCTCTTTTTTTATCTCTATAAAAAAATGTGTCCAACAATGTCCGGGAAAGTGTCTGGTATGTATGTTGCATTATAAAAGGATGTCCGTTCAATTAGGAAAATGAGTACGTTAAGGATGTGAATTATGATGGATTTGGATGTTGGTATGATCGGCATGCAGGGTGAGATATTTGTAGTAGAAGTCGATAAACGCCATATTAAACAATTTGCACAGGCGATTGGAGATAGAAACCCGTTGTATATCGACGAGGAGTATGCAAAGCAAACACCGTATGGAGGAATCATTGCCCCTCCCACTTTTCCGATTGCTTTAGGAGTGGAAGGAACTGGTGTGCCGTTGGAATTGGATGAAAAACGGATGCTGCATGGCGAGCAGGAATTCATATATTCAAGGCCGATACGGCCCGGAGATGTATTGCACTGCCAAATGAAGGTTGCCGACTTATATGAAAAACAAGGAAAAAGCGGAACAATGCAATTTCTAGTCCTTGATACTGAAATGAAGGATTCTGAGGGAAATATGGTTGTTATAAGCCGGACAAATATTGTGTACAGACAGGCTGCAGTTTAACGATGGGAGGTGGATATGATGATTGGTCAATTTGAAAGCCTGGTCCCCGGACAACAATTGGATGCGCTTCACAAAGAGGCAGTTTCAAAAGTGCAACTGGTGAAATATGCCGGAGCTTCAGGAGATTTTAATCCCTTGCATACAGATGATGCATTTGCACAAAGCATCGGTTTGAGCGGAGTGATCGCCCATGGGATGCTGATAATGGGCTTCCTGGGGGAATATGTGATGAAGCTTGCCGGATCACAAGCGGAAGTCCAGTCCTTTAATATGCGTTTCGGAGCGATGACAAGGCCTGGAGACAGCATTTCCTGCCATGGAGTTATAGAAGAATTATTTGAACAGGATGGCCGGTCCTGTGCGCGGCTTAGCTTATCAGCTGAAAAGGCTGAAGGGGTAGCAGTCGGTACAGGGAAAGCCGTATTGCGTTTTTTCTAAAGAAATGGAGGATCATACATGGTAAATGTAAAAGACCGCTATGCGATTGTTGGTGTCGGAGAAAGTGCGCGTTCTAAGAATTCAGGCACAACCCCTTTGCACATGGCGTTAGATGCTGCCAGAGCAGCTATAAAAGATGCAGGTATTTCACCTAAAGAGATTGATGGTTTTATGAGTTATTCTGAAAATGATTCCTGTACGTCGCATCAATTGGCGACATATTTAGGGGTTAGACCGCGTTATGTAAAGGATATTCTAGGTGGTGGAAGCAGTACAGAAATGCTGATTGCGGATGCCGTCAGCCTGATCGAAACAGGCCAGGTGAATACAGTCCTTATTTTCCGTTCTATGAATGGCCGCTCGGGAGTCAGAATGGGCGGAGGAGGTTGGGATGTCAATATGCTTCAGACTGCCATAGATGGCGGAAGCTTTATCATTCCATATGGAGCAGGCGGTCCAGGACAATGGTTCGGATTATTTGCCACCCGGCATATGCATGAGACAGGCTTAACTAAAGAACATCTTGGACATGTATGCACAAGCTTTTATGAACATGCCCAACGCAACCCTAAAGCATATTTCTATGGAAAACCATTAACGATGGAAGAGTATCACAATACACCGACTTTAAGCTCCCCTTTCAATAAGCATGATTTCTGTCTGGAGTCAGATGAAGCGAATGCCATTATCGTTACATCTGCCGAACGGGCGAAGGATTGCAAATCCAGACCGGTCTATATTATGGGAATGGCTGCCCGCCAATGCGTTTCCCATTCTCATTACTGGTCCAACTTGGATGAAGTGGCTTCTGATTATGTAGCGCCGCAACTTTATAAAAATGCGGGGGTGAAACCGGAAGATATTCAAGTAGCATCCATTTATGACTGTTATAGCTGGGTAGTGCTTAGACAGTTGGAAGCGTATGGATTTGCCCCGCGTGGAGAAGTAGGCGATTTCGTAGCAGCCGGAAATCTGCGCATGGGCGGAAAATTGCCATCCAATACGGCAGGAGGCATGCTTTCTGAAGGTTATACACATGGGATGAACAATGTACTTGAGATTGTCCGGCAGATCAGACACGAATATGAGGGAACAGACCGCCAGGTGGAGGGCTGTGAAATCGGCATTTGTACAGGTTGGGCTGGACCTGATATAGCTGGAGCTATGATTCTACGAAACTAGGAGGAAACTAAATGAGTTACCAAAAACCGATTCCATTGAAAACGCCAGATAATACCCCGTATTGGGATGCGGCGGACCGCCATCAATTATCGTTGCAAAAGTGCGGCAGCTGCCACCAGTATTCACATCCCCCTGGTCCTGCCTGTGCCAAATGCGGGAGTGAAGAATTGAGCTGGGAGAACCTTGGGAACGATATTTCCGGCAAGCTCTATTCCTATGTCGTTTCTTATCGCCCTTTTCTTCCCGGCTTCCAGGATGATCTACCTTTGATCATTGCAGTGGTAGAACTGGATAAAGTGCCAGCTGTCAAATTAATCGGCAATATCATTGAATGCAATCCCGATCAACTTACGATTGGCATGCCTCTTCAGATGACCTGGCAGGATATTACGGAAGAGCGTGCTCTGCCGCAATGGAAGATGGCTTAGTCGAATAGAGGCAATAAAGCTTCATTAAGGAGGGAAAACCATTGGATTTTTCATTTACGGAAAAAGAGGAAACGTTTCGCCATGAATTGCGGTCATGGCTTGAGGAAAATCTGCCAGAAGGATGGATGGAGGGAAAACGCCATCTTGATAAAAACAGCGAAGAATATCCGGCATTCCTCAGAAATTGGCAAAATAAATTGAATGAAGGGCGTTGGGGCGCTATTGCATGGCCGGAAGAATACGGGGGGCGCAATGCAACTCTCATGGAAGAGATCATTTATCAACAGGAAATGGTCAGAGTAGAGGCTCCCCCATTAATCAACTACGTCGGCATCCATATGGTAGGCCCTACAGTGATGCAAATTGGCACAGAGGAACAGAAAGAACAATATATCGAAAAAATCCTCACTGGCGAAGAGGTTTGGTGCCAGGGATATTCTGAACCAAATGCGGGCTCGGACCTGACAGCTATTCAGACAAGCGCTGTCAAGAAGGGAGATAAATGGATCATCAATGGACAAAAGGTGTGGACCTCCTTCGGACATTTGGCTGACCGATGCTTCTTATTGGCACGCACGAGCAATCAGGAAAAAAGGCATAAAGGAATTACTGTATTCCTTTTGGATATGCATCAGAGCGGTGTTGAAACCCGGCCGATTATCCAAATGGACGGACAGCATGATTTCAATGAAGTTTATCTGAATGATGCGGTTGCCTATGACTCTGATATTATCGGAGAGGTGGATGAGGGCTGGAGAGTCACCATTGCCTTATTGATGCATGAACGCACAGGAATTGGCGGCCAGGTGTTTACCTTGGAAAAGCAATTCGAAGATTTGGTAAAGGATGCCCAGCGTTTGAATCTGAATGGGCAGCCAGCTTTAAAGGATCCTTATGTAAGACAAAAGATGGTTGATCTGTATACCAAAACAAAAGGGTCGTTATTGAATTATTACCGCAATCTCACAAAAACATTGAAAAATGGGCAGCCAGGCCCTGAAGGTTCCATGGATAAGCTTATGGTGAGCGAACTGACAAAAGAAGTATTCAGCTATGCAGTGTCCATGCAAGGCCACCAGGGAATCCTATGGAAGGATGATGCTATCCTCAATCCTTTTTGGCAAGAAAACTTCCTTTACTCTTTTGGGATGACGATAGGCGGAGGAACCAGTGAAGTACAGAAGAATACAATCGGAGAACGTATTTTAGGCTTGCCAAAAGATATGGGAAGGTAGCCAAAATGGAGGAGGTGTAATAGGATGGATTTTTCATTAAATCAAGAACAAGAAATGTTCCGCGGTTATGTTAAAAAATACTTGGACAATGCGGGGCAGACAAAAATGGCACGTGATTCCATCAAAGGAAATGAAGATACAGTCCAACAGGCGATGTCTGGATTAAGTGAGCTTGGCTGCATGGCCATCACCATTTCTGAACAATATGATGGATTGGGCTTAGGTTCCTTGGACTTGGTGCCCGTGCTTGAAGAAATGGGCAGAGCCCTTCTTCCTGGAATTTATGCAGAAACAATGGCATTCGCTGTCCCATTGCTTGAAAAGTACGGTACTGATGCGCAGAAGGAACGCTATCTTCCAGAAATCGCATCGGGCAATAAAACGATGACGGTGGCATGGATGGAACCGAATATGGGATACGTGACACAGGGCATGGAGACAAAAGCCCGGGTTGAAGGAGAAAGCTACATTCTGGACGGTACAAAGACACTCGTGCCTAATGGTGCAAGTGCTGATTATATCCTTGTACTGTCAACGACCCAAATTGGGCATACTTTTTTTATCGTTCATCAGGAACAGCTGGAAGACATCCAAAAACAGGAAGCCTTCGATGAATCACTGCAATTGAGCCAAATCACATTTCATCATATAAAAGTACCGAAAGAACAAGTACTTGGTGAAGCCGGCAAAGCTGACATACTGCTTGAAGAAGGCTTATTGCACATGAATGCTGCATTGTGTTCACTCATGGTCGGCTCCATGGAAAAGATTGTTTCCATGGCCGCAGAATATGCTAAAATCCGTGAGCAATTCGGCCAGCCAATCGGAAGATTCCAGGCTATTAAGCACCGGATTGTCGATATGAAGATGGAGCTTGAAACAGCACGTTCATTAAGCTATTATGCCAATTGGGCATTGGATACACATGCTGAAGACCGGGCTGCAGCCATCTACAGTGCGCGGGCATATACGACGGAAGCCTTTATTGCAGCTTCAGCGGCTAATGTACAGATCCATGGCGGAATAGGATTCACTGAAGAATTGGATTGCCACCTGTTTGTCAAAAGGGCCAGATATTATGAAGGGTATCTTGGAACAGTCCAGCAAAATCGTGAAAAAGCAGCGCTTGCATTGAATTGGTAACATAAAAATCATTTCTTTTTTCTATATCCGATCAAAAGCTATGGCAATCCCCGCCAATAGTTTAGATAAAGTAGAGTAACGAAAACGAGTATAAAACCGTAAAGGTTTTATATTCGTTTTTTTTTTGAGAAATTGAAAACACTTGGTCTGAAGTGAAGTGACTCGAAAAATCTTAGAGCGTTATATGAAGAATTCAGTTTACATGTATTAGTATTTTGAGTTTGCCAGTCCAAATAAGGGCACATGGTAAATGCTATTTTTTGACTCCTTAAGGACATTGGTTTTAGCGAGCAGTAATCGCTCCAGGATACTCGCTTTCCGCGGGGCATGCGATGAGCCTCCTCAGCCCGTGGGGCTCCCAGGGTCTCATCTGTCCCGCTGATCCGTCCCGTACCTTCCGCTATCATAGATCTACAACAAGCACTATCTTTGTCATCATAAGTTGGAAGAGTCTTATCCTACAAGCTGTGAAGAAATTTAGGATATTATTTAAATAACTACATTCGAATAGCAGAGAATATGCCGTCATCTAATTCCTACGTTAAAATGAATGATACAAGTATCTTTAAAAAGGGTTTTAAAGGAACAAGCCTCTTAAAAAGTTAATCTGAATCTTGGAAGACTGTTTCGAATTCCAAGATTATATAGACAGCTATTTTAGATTTTCTCTGCAACAATGGAACTACTTACATTCCCCGCCTCATAGCTTTTTGTATGGAACCAATGTAGTATTTTTATATACCCTTTTTGACCATATAACCGGGCAGACGGGGGAATCGTTTCATGAAGAGCAGAAGGTAATCGTGGTAGAGGATGAGCAAGGGAAGTTACGCTGACAGAATGGGTAAGTCGGTATAACGGGTTATTTTCATAAATGAATGAAGCGGTTGTCCGTAAAAAATGGATACATTTGATGGAGTGTCCGAAAAATCAGACATTTATACAGATACATTGTTGAAGAGGAGAGCCATGAAGGTATATCATTGAAATAATGGGGACTGATGGGAGGAAGAAGACTATGAAGGCAATCGATATAGCTTTATTGAACATACTCACTCTATCAAAGGAAGAAACAATCTTTAATGCGGTTACTATATTTCGCCAGCAACATTGCGATGCTCTGCCGATAATTGATGAACATGGAAAACTATGCGGGATATTTACAAGATCGAATATATATAACGTTCTTATAAATGGAATTGATTTGAATGGACCTGTCAGTGAAGTGATGGTACATAATGTCTTTTCACTTGCCTATAATGATGAAATTGATGTTAATTTGTCTCTTGGAAGCCCGAAAAGCCAGGTTGTGGTAGTGGATGAAGAAAATCGGCCAATCGGCATGATCAATAAAAGCACTGCTTTTCAAGGTTTGTTGAACCAATCGAATGCACTTGCCTATAATTTGAGCTCGCTTGTTGAAACGATGGAAGATGGGGTCATTAATGTAAATAGAGATGGCATCATTCAAGTGTTCAATGCAGCGGCAGCCGAAATGCTGGAAGTGGAGGCGAAAGGAATGGTTGGGAAGGCTGTAACGGATTGTTTTCCTGAGTTGGGGATTGATCATGTACTTGCTGATGGACAACCTATCTTTGGGCAGCGTTGTACAGTGGGAGAACATATTTTTCTTGTTAACTGCCGGTTAGTGGACGGACCGGATGGCTGGTTTGGCGCAGTCACGATTCTGCAGGATATGACAAAATTGGAGTTGCTGACAAAGGAGCTTCATAGTGTACAGCAATTGAATACGACATTGGATACGGTACTCGAGCTGGCTTATGATGGCATTACTGTTGTCAATCGTGAAGGTGAAATTACTATGATAAACAGCAATATGTGCCATTTTTTAGGCATTGAGGCAGGTGAGGCAATTGGAAAATCGATTTTTGATATCCGCAAGGAAAGCCACCTAGTGAATGTACTTGAAACGGGAATCTCAGATGTAAATGATATTCAAATGATCAGGGGAACACGTTATGCAGTGTCATGCCTTCCTTTGGTAGAAGAAGGAGAAACGGTTGGGGCAGTAGAGAAAGTAACGTTCCACCATATAAAAGAATTGAAAAAGCTGGTTGAAAAGATGGAGACTCTCGAAAAGGAGATTACCTACTTTCGGCAGGAAGCCCGGCAATCCAATTATGCCAAGTATACATTTAAACATATTGTGTCAGTTAACGCCAAAGTGGACAATGCCAAGAAAGAAGCAATGAGAGTCGCCCAAGCCAATCTGCCAGTTGTTATTTTGGGGCCAAGCGGCACAGGGAAGGAATTATTTGCCCACAGTATACATAATGCAAGTCCGAGAAGAAGTGCGCCTTTTATCAAAGTCAATTGTGCCGCCATACCCGAAGAATTAATGGAGTCTGAATTTTTTGGATATGAAGAAGGCGCTTTCACGGGAGCGAAGAAGAAAGGGAAGCCAGGGAAATTCGAGCTTGCCAATGGAGGGACGCTCTTTTTGGATGAAATAGGCGATATGCCGCCCGCTTTACAGGTAAAACTGTTGCGCGTTCTGCAAGACGGGGAGTTTGAAAGGGTGGGGGGCATTGATCCTATTCAAGTAAATGTAAGGATAGTTGCTGCCACCAATACACAGCTTGAAGAAAAAGTCAGAGCAGGCGAGTTTCGTTTGGATTTATACTACCGCATTAATGTATTCTCCATTACAATACCTCCTTTATCGCAGCGCCTTGAGGATATCCCCCATCTTGTCAAAATGTTTATTAATAAGTTCAGTTCAGAGCTGGGCATACGGGTGACAGGCATTGAAAAAAACGCCATTGATGCATTAAAGGCCCATGAATGGCCGGGAAATGTCCGGGAACTGGAAAATGTTATCCGCAGAGCTGTTTATCTGATCGATGGAGAGCAAATAAAATTGTCCGATCTGCCTGAACATATTTCGCATATTGTCATACCTCCCAACTGGACGGTAGAAAAGGAAGACGAACCGGAAATGGTTTATATGCCGGTATCCTCCCAAATTGAATCATATGGAACGAGCTTGGAAGAACGTGAAAGGGAATTGATCATCGGAACACTTGAACAGACGGACGGCAATCGATCCAAAGCTGCCAAGCTGATGGGGATGGGCAGATCGACCCTGTATGAAAAAATGAACCGGCTTGGCATTCCTACAACTAAAAAAGCCGAAAAATAGTGTTAGGGCTTCCGGAAAAAGTAATACACAGGGAAAAGGGGAAGGCGGCAGTATAATAGTGCGCCTTCCCCCTTTATTTGTAGTTAAATAACTATTACAATCTTTTGCCCATAATGACCAAATCTCTTTCAATCCCGTCTAACTCTGCGATATTTGGAAGGTTAGCCCACTTTTCAAAGCCAAACCGTCCAAATAATTTCATGCTGGGCAGGTTATGGCCGAATATAAAACCAAGCAACGTCTTAATGCCCAAAGAAGGAGATTTCTCCAAAACGTATTGCATCATTTCTTTCCCTAAACCTTTTCCTCTGAAAGCCTCATCAATATAGATGCTTAATTCAGCTGTAGCTTGATAAGCCGGCCTTCCATAAAAAGATTGTAAACTGATCCAACCGCATATTTCCCCTCCATATTCGGCAACCCATAATGGCCTTTCTGTTGGCGTATGCTCCCGGAACCACCGCTCTCGGCTGGCGACGGATACAGGCTCCAGATCGGCAGTGACCATCCGGGAATCAATCGTAGAGTTGTAGATAGCGACAATTTGCGGCAAATCCTGTATGGTTGCATCTCTAAAGCGTGGCTGTAATGGCATGAAAAGTTCCCTTCCGTTATAAATTTCACATTATCTATTACTATCCACAGTACCGTTTTTTGTTATGTTAATCAATGAAAATAGCCACCAAGGTTTTCATATAAGTCTACTCTATTATAAAGAAGTAAAAATAGGTACATATAAAAAATTGCTAACTAGGTTTCTTACGAGGAAAAACGGGAATAAACAATATAGTTGAATAACTTATAGGAATATCTATAATACATGCGAATTTATAATTATGGGAGAGAAGGTATTTTTGTGGAAGGTATATTATTTGCTTTATTGCCCGCTCTGACATGGGGAAGTTTAGTTCTGGTCAGTGAAAAATTGGGAGGCAATTCATATTCCCAAACGCTGGGCATTACGTCAGGGGCGTTTATATTTGCTATTGTAATGTATTTTATTAAGCAACCTCAAATGGATGCCACCGTTTGGGTAGTAGGTATTATATCCGGTATAGGCTGGGCCGTAGGCCAGTTGAACCAGTTCAATAGTGTAAAACAATTAGGAGTTTCAAAGACGGTTCCGATTTCGACGGGGCTGCAATTGCTGGGTACAACATTCTTTGGTGTCATTGTCTTCAAAGAATGGACAGAAAAGACAACGATCATTTTGGGGATTCTTGCCTTAATCTGTATCATTGCCGGTGTGGTAATGACAGGGCTCAACCAGGCAAAGGATGAAAAGAAAGGGAACACGAAGAAAGGAGCTCTTTTCCTTCTTATTTCAACCATCGGCTTTGTCCTTTATGTTGTCATTGTCAGATGGTTTGATATTAATGGCTGGGCAGCTATTTTACCGCAAGCGATCGGGATGTTGGCAACTGCATTTATCCTGTCGCTTAAACATAAACCGTTCAATAAATACGCTATGCGCAATGTGATTACCGGTATTATGTGGGCAGTAGGTAACATTGGCTTATTGCTGGCGAATCCGCGTGTCGGCGTCGCTATCGGATTTTCTTTCTCGCAAATGGGGATTGTCATTTCAACATTGGGCGGCATCTTCTTGCTAGGCGAAAAAAAATCTAAGAAACAATTAGTTTTTATTATTATCGGCTGTGCATTCGTTATAGCCGGAGGAGTATTGTTGGGTTTCACAAAAAAATAAAAGGGGAGATTTAATATGTATAAAGATTTAGAAGGAAAAGTAGTCGTTATTACTGGTGCTGGCACTGGGTTAGGAAAGGCAATGGCAGAACGTTTCGGAAAGGAAAAGGCTAAAGTTGTAATCGGGTATCATAAGAATGAACAGGATTTTCAGGATACAATCGATTATATTGAATCGAATGGAGGCCAGGCTGCAGCTTTTAAAGTGGATGTCACGAAGGAAGAAGAAGTGAAATCGATGATTTCTTTCGCTGCCAAAACTTTCGGTTCAGTAGACGTAATGGTCAATAACGCTGGGATGGAGAATGAAGTCCCTTCAGACCAGCTTCCGTTGGAAGATTGGCAAAAAGTAATTGACATTAACTTAACAGGTATGTTTTTAGGAAGTAAAGAAGCCATTAAGTATATGGTGGAACATGAAATAAAAGGGGCAGTTGTGAATATGGCATCCGTCCATGACCGGATTCCTTGGCCTCATTTCGTCCACTATGCTGCCAGCAAAGGCGGAGTGAAGATGATGTCAGAAACATTGGCTTTAGAATATGCGCCTAAAGGCATCCGAGTCAATAATATTTCACCGGGGGCCATCGATACACCAATCAACGCGGAAAAATTCCAGGACGCTGAAAAAAAACAAGGGGTCATCGACCTTATCCCGATGGGGTATATCGGCAAACCTGAACAAATTGCAGCATGTGCGGTTTGGTTGGCATCCGAAGAAGCCAGCTATGTAACAGGCAATACCATTTATCCTGATGGAGGAATGACTAAGTATCCTGGATTCCAGGCAGGCAGAGGCTAATGCTATAAAAGAACAATCAGCGCCACCGGGGGAATGATAGGCCTCCGAGCGGCGCTTTTTTTAGTTCCGAATGACTTGAAGTGAATGGGTAACTGGACCAAGTGCGTTGTTCTTCAGTACTATAATGTGCCAATGCCCTGAGTTAGGGGCTGGAATTCTTAATGCATTGTTTTCTGTCTTGCCGCCATAATATCTATATTTCATTCCATCCATGTACTTCGCATAATTAGCATCATCCATTAGCATAATTTCTGCCGGGCGGTTTGTTTTGACGATCACAGCATCCCACATATTTAATTGAACTTGGTAGTCAGATTGATTCAATTGACTCACTCCTTTAGAACTAAATAAAAGATTTTTAAGTTATTTAACGTAAAAAACCGCGGATTATCCCGTTAAATGATTCTATTTAACTATAATATATATAGGTATATAATACCAGTAAATTCCTGATAGTTTTTTTAGAAATTGAATGAATCAGAATATTGGGGGATGAACAACAAGAATGGCGCCATAAAATACTTGTTACTGGGATGGAATGATTTATTCTTTATACTGTTATTTGGACTACGGCAAAAAACCTCTATAAATAGAGGTTCTATACCTACGCATAATGTATGGGATGTTGAACGGGCACTTTTTTATGTATCAAAAAAGAGATCGAGTAATCCTTACACTCGATCTCTTTAGTAGACGCTATTGACTTTTGTGTCCAAAGATACCGTTATTCAATTTTAATATCGTTTTTTAAGACTGCTTCTTTTCTTGCCTCCAGGAGTTTGACGATGCTGAGGACAATTGTTTTACAGACAGCGTATGTCGGAACGGCTAGTACCATGCCTATCACACCGGCAATATTGCCTGCCACTAGGAGCATAATAATAACAGTTGCCGGATGTATATCAAGGCTTTTTCCAAGGATAAGCGGTGATAAGAAGTTGCCTTCCAGCTGCTGGGCGAGGGTGATGACGATAATAACTAGGACTGCTTGGAATGGCGAATCAAAAAGGGCAACAATGACAGCCGGTGCGCCTCCGATAATTGGCCCCACGTAAGGAATAATATTTGTGACAGCTACAATTAAAGCCATGACAAGCGCATAAGGAACATCAACAATCAAAAATCCGATCAACGATAAAATACCGACGCAGCAAGCCACGGTCACTTGGCCGCTGATATAGGCCGATAAAGTCGAGCCTACATCCTCTATGATTTTTAATCCTTGGTTGCGATAAGTGCTCGGGATAAATTTAGAAAGCGCTATAGGCAGGCGATGCCCATCTTTAAACATATAGAACAACAGGACAGGAACCGTAATAATGGTTATAGTTGCATTGGTGACAAAACCGAACACGCCAACTACACCGTTTGTGATTTTTCCCGGAAGTGTATTCAGGTACTCGGTTATTTTATGCTGAAAGCTTTCGAAAGAAATATATTCATTAGCCATCAGATTTTGAATGTTCAAAGAGTCTGAATAACGGTCAAAGACTTGTTCAACTTGTTTGGCGTATACCGGGATGGCATCAATAAACGCTGTAATCTGCTTTGTGATCAATGGCCCAACATTGCCGATGAGCAATGCAACCAGGGAAATGGCCAGGACATATAACAAAAGAATCGATAATGTCCTAGGGAGCTTTAATCTTTTTTGAAACAGCTTGATAACGGGATTAAAAATAAAGAACAGAAACCCGGAAATCAAGAGAGGGAAGAACAATGTTGAAAAAAAGACTCCTATCGGCTTCAGTAAAAAGGATAACTTGGTGGAAACTAAAATAATGGTTAATAAGATTAAAATCTGTAAAGACCAGTTCTTAAATTTGGTACTGAACAAAATGCAATCACCTCGATTAGAAAGTATAGCGTTTTATTTCAGCAAGCTCTGGATTGCCGGAATCAGAGCATGCACGTAAATATTTCAAAGACTTATTCACTATTGTAAAGGGTGTATGCTGAGAAAGAAAGATGATTCTTCCAAGAATCACGATCAAGCTGTACGAAATCGTTTAAAGCAATTGCAATTCTATGATTAAAGCCATGCATGAAGGGTAAATACATAACATAACGAATTCAGAAGAAAGAGGGATGTTTAGTATTATGGGTAAAAAAATTGCAACTGTTTTAACTGACTACTTTGAAGATGTGGAATATACTCAACCAGCCGAGGCGTTTAAGAAAGAAGGCCATGAGGTTGTCACAATAGAAAAACAAGCTGGTTCCACAGTTAAAGGTAAACAAGGCAAAGCTGAAGTGAAAATTGATAAGGGCATTGATGAAGTGAAACCGGAAGATTTCGACGCTCTATTCATTCCAGGCGGATTTTCGCCTGACCAACTGCGTGGAGATGACCGTTTCGTCAAATTTGCCAAATCCTTTGCAGATGCCAATAAACCAATCTTTGCTATATGCCATGGTCCACAGCTATTGATTACAGCCAAAGTATTGGATGGCAAAAAGGCGACTGGCTATCAATCTATCGCAGTAGATATGAAAAACGCTGGCGTACAATTCGAAGATAAGGAAGTTGTGGTGGATAACAACTTGGTAACAAGCCGCCAACCAGATGATATTCCTGCATTTAATCGTGAATCATTGGCTGTATTGGCAAAATAATGGATAATAGAAGGGGGGAGGCGTTAATCGCCTCCCTTTTTTGCTGTTGGAATTCATCATACATCAAGAGCGGCTTTTTATTATCAGTGAAATCATTTATAGTAATGAAATACATATTTTTGCATTGCGGACTTAGCCGTATAGAGAAATTTTGTATTTTGCACGAATAACACGCAATTAAATGTTTGAATATTCAATCTTATAGGCGCTTTATAGGGGACCGTAAGATGAGTCTTGTCTTTTTTTATTGCTGAATAACGACTTGTTGCAATCTTTTTCACTTAAGATGGGGAATGAATTTTGGCTGTAAGCGCTTTATTATGTTTCGTATAATGAAGGGGCATAAAAGATCCCGGAAGGAAAGAGTGGAGGAATCATTTATGTTAACAAACAGGCAGCAACACATAGTAATCAGGCTTCTCGATAATCGGAATACGATCCGGATAAAGGATCTTTCAACGGATCTGGGAGTGAGTACGAGGACCATCAAATATGATCTGGATATAGTAAAGGTATGGTTAACGGAACAGGGTGCCATTTATTATTCCCAGAGAAATAAAGGCATCGGAGTCCAATGTGATGAGGGGCAAAGGTCATCATTGAAATATAAAGTACAGAAACTTGGAAATGAGGAGATCGTTAAGAACCAACAGCAGAGAATTCAGCATGTAATAACCATTCTAATGGTTTCTGATGGTTATGTAACCGCCCAGCATCTGGCTGATGGACTGGAAGTCAGCAGGAATACAATCCTGGCCGACTTAAGCCAGGTGGAAAAGTACATCGGGAAATGGTTCTTGTTTCTAGAACGTAAACCCCGGCAGGGATACCGAATACTTGGTGAAGAGTTGTACATACGGTTATTATTGGAGCATTTGATTTTTCAGAAGGTATCCAATCATGATGGCTATTTTATCACACAATATATTAAGGGAGAGGGGGATAAGGAAGAGAACCTTTTCCATCTGCCTGAACCGCTCGCTTCAAACCATGTGTATGTTCTTCGGACACTTAAGTCTACATACGGAATAGGCAGTGGGCATTCTTTGCCTTATCAGGATTTGCTGAGCATGTTAATCAGGCTTACTATCTCTATTACCCGTATGAAACTAGGCAAAAGCCTTTCTTCCTGCCGTATTTTCGATGGACGAAAATGGAATGGCGGCAAAAAGAAAATGATTGCGGAAGCCATGAGAACAATGTGCAGCCATTTGGCTTTCCCGATGCTCGAAGAGGAGTTTCTATATATTGATGATGAAATGAAAACGATGTGGAAAGACTTGGATATAGCTGCTGCCACCCAGCAAATTATCAAGTACACGAGCATAAGGGAAAACAATCGATACCGGCAGGACCCGACCCTATTCAGTAACTTGCTGCCCCACCTTTCATCCAGGCTCAGGCATGGCACAACTTATTTACTGGAGGAAAACCCTTTTAGAGATGAAATCCAAAATAGCCATCCAAGTTTGATTAAAACCCTTGATCAAGCTGCCAAAAAATATCTTTCACCCCATGGCGTTATCATCCACGACTCATTTATTACTCTAATGGCATTGCATTTTATCGCTTCAAATGAAAGAGAAACATCTAAAAAAGACCGGATACAGGCTCTTTATGTCTGTTCTACGGGACGGGGAGTAGCAAGAATCATCAAGAATAAAGTAGAAAGAGAAATAAAAGGCATTGATGTTATTGCCCATTGTTCAGTAAGAGAAGTGGAGAAAATGTGCACGCTCCAAAAAGTCGATGTGATTATCTCGGTATTTCCCATAGAAGCCAAAAAGCCGGTATTGGTCGTTGATCCGGCCCTTAGCCAAAGGGATATCCTCGTAATTCAGCAATTCATTGAAAATGAAACAGGGGCCCCGTGCCCACCCATTCCTGACTATCAGTCGGCAAATTCCGGGCCATTACCAGAAACTGCTGAAGGAATCTGTGAAGATATCATAGTGAAGGGGTTTCAAATGGCCCAGGAACTGGATGCTCTTATGGGGATTAAACTTTGCGATGAAAGAAAACCTGCTTTTATGATGCATGTGTTCCTAATGGTCCATCGCTATTATTTTCAAAAACAATATGACTATTTTCAATTCCAGCCAAGCGAATCTTTCGAGGGAGATATGCATATAAAAAAGGAGATTAATAAGATCGCAGGCAGGCATCATATGAAATTAAATGAATCAGAAATTGCCGCTCTTTTACAATATATTCAATAAGAGAAAGGAACGTATATGAATAAGTCTATCATTATATCAAATGGGATTCTGATCGATCCGGAAAAAAATACGTCGATTGCAGGCGACATTGGAATTGAAAACGGAAAAATCGTCAAAGCAAGCACTCTAGCTGGAAGAAACCCAGACTATATAAACGCAGAAGGGAATTATATTGCACCCGGTTTTATAGATATGCATGTGCATATTTTTGAGAATTGGACAGAATTCGGTTTAAGTGCCGATACTATCGGTGTCAAACAAGGGGTAACGACGCTGGTCGATGCAGGCAGTGCCGGTTTTGCAGGGTATAGACAATTCCGGACGGAGGTGATAGATAAAAGCAAAACAGAAGTGTTATCTTTTCTTAATTTATCTAAAAAAGGACTTTGTGAAGGTTACTCTGAATTGGCAAATATGGACGATTTGATGGATGTGGAAGAATGGCTGGATATCCTTTCGCGGGAAGCCAGCATTGTCGGGATTAAAGCGCGCATGAGCGGATCAGTCGTTAAAGAAAATGGAATCAAGCCGCTCTATCACGCCAGAAGGCTGGCTGATCAAACGGCAGTTCCGATTATGGTCCATATCGGCAATCCGCCACCTGCCTTGAAAGAGATTTTGCCATGCCTTAAGAAGGGGGATATTGTAACGCACGCATTCCATGGAAAGCCGGGAGGAATTATGCAGGAGGATGGCACAATGGCAGTTGAGGCAGAGAGTGCTCTTTCCAGAGGGGTCCATTTTGATTTGGGCCACGGAGAAGCAAGCTTCAGCTATCGGACAATGGAACGTTATCTTGAAAACTATCGAACTGCCTTTACGATCAGCACAGATTTGCATAAGCGAAATAGGGAGAAGCCTGTCGGAAGTTTAATGGACACCATGACCAAATTGCTGTCCTTTGGCTTTTCTGTGGAAGAGGTCGTTAGAAGGGTTACATTCCTTCCAGCAAAGGCATTGGGCCTTACTGAACAGGGGACAATGAAGGAAGGCACTTGTGCAGATTTGACTATTTTTTCAGTCAAAGAAAAAGAAGTATTCCTGCACGATGCGGAGGGAGCCAGCCGCAGGATGAATAAAATCATTGAGCCATTTATGACAATCGTTAAGGGAGAGGAACTGATCATCCATGATTGAAGAAGAACAGTTGATTGAAAGAAGTTCCGATCGCAGCAGATGCATGGAATTAATTCAATTTTCCAGGGATTTATTGCGCCATGAAGGCATTGGTATGACTGGCGCCCAATGGCTTTCACTTGTTTCTCATTTATCCGGCATGGTACACCGGTCTGTAGTCGGCAAACAACTTGAGCCATTAGACCGCAATTTATTTTCTGAAATATCAGATAAATCTTTGGCATATGCAAAAGAAGTTGTAAAGAAACTTCCGGATTTAACGGAAGATGAAATATATTTATTGTCGATCCATTTTGAATCGGCCTTGCATTCATAAAAGAATAGGAGAGGGGATATGAGATGAATGAACCGGTTGTAGTAGTTATTGCGAGCCGTTTGGGCAATGGCCATAACGTAGCAAAGGGGGTAGAAGCAGCAGGGGGAAAAGCAGTTGTCGTGGCAGGTTTCGGCGCTGATATGAAATTAGGCGATGCGATGCAAGCAGAGAATGCTGATTTTGGCATTTCTTTTTGCGGCAGCGGAGGAGCAGGGGCAATCACAGCCCAGTCGAAATATGGCTATCCTGCTGAATATGGCATGCGCTCCGTGGATGAAGGAGTGACGGCCATCCGCAACGGAAAGAAAGTGCTAGGTTTCGGTTTTATGGATGTCGAGGAATTGGGGAAACGGCTGACCGAAGAATATAAAAAATCAAAGGAGTAGTGCCCAATGGAAAAACAGACAACCGTCATAACCGTTTCAGCTGCGGGCCATACAAAGGAGCAGGCCTTCTCGGCGGCACTCGGGCAAATACAAAGAAATGTATTGAAGGAGCAGGATGATATGGTGATCCGTATCGAGCCTCTTGATGTACGAGTGGTGGAGGCTATTGAAGAGACTTATACAGAGCGCTTTCTACTGCTTCTTTTCCCAAGGAAAAGAAGCAAGTACAAAGTGACATTGGAAGTCAAAGTAGAATTAGTGCTGCTTGAAGTAAATAAAGTTGCCTTCGAAGCAAGAAAGCAAGAGAATTTCAGTAATCTCAAAATGAAAGTAAATCGTGTACAAAGGTGATGGTGAATGCGATGGAATTTATGCAAATACTCATGAAATCACTCGTGATTGGCGGGCTGGTCGGTATGAGCGTGGGAATCGGGGCTGCACGTATGTTTCATGCCCCGAAAGTTCAGGGGATGGGAGCGTTCCGGACTTTGGGGGAATTGAATGCCTGTGCAGGGGATGCTGTCTCCCATTTTTCTTTCGGGCTCGGCTTCTTCTTCAATGCTTGGGCTTCAGCTGTCGGAGCGGGGGCATTTACTCAGGATGTGGACCATCGTGTCATTCCAAACTGGGCGGCTGCTGTGCTGCTGCGAAAGGGAAGAAAGCCGCAGGACACGCTGCATAATCCAAAGAAGATGGGGATAGCAGGCGCCATTATCGGCATACTTGTCGTATGCTTCTTGAACTTGACGGCATCTGCGATTCCGGCTTCTTTGCAAGTAATCGCTGTGAAGGTTCTTGTGCCAGCGGCTAACTTATTGATAAATCCTGTCATGCCTGTAATTTTCTGGCTGGCAGCATTGGATGCTGGAAAACGGTCCGGCATGTGGGGGACCATTTTAGGCGGGCTCGCCCATTTGATCATGGGAAATGCTGTGCCGGGGTTGGTGCTTGGCATCCTTGTTGGCCGGGGAGTAGATGAGGGAGGATGGAACAGAATCACAAAGACATTGCTGGCTGCCATTATCCTTTTGTTTGCGTGCAGTGCCTTCTTTAGAGGGTTTGATATCAGTTTGTTGGCTAGTTTCAAGCTGGAGGCCCCTGGGTGGCTGAAAGATTTCCATCAATTATTGGGATTAGAGGTGAAGTAAATGCAGGAGACGAATGAAAGGCTGTATAAGAATTTTTGGTATGCGGACTGGTCTTTTCCTTTGATTGCAGCTATGCTTTCTGCCGGTGTTTTTGCAGGAACGCATATGTATTATGTCTATCAGATTGGTGCGTTTAATGATGTAGCGATTGTAGCGATGCTGAAAGCCGGCATTGAGGGAGGAGGATATGGAGCCGCAGCTGCATTTGGCGCCAGTTTCCTGTTTGCACGAGTGCTCGAAGGAAGTCTGGTCGGCATTTTGGACATTGGCGGTTCTATACAGACTGGCATCGGAATTGGCGTTCCGGCATTGTTATTATCATTTGGGATCACCTCGCCTATTGAAAATTTTGCTTTAGCCTTGCTTACCGGAGCTGTTCTCGGTTTGATCGTCGGATATGCGATTATTATGATTCGTAAAGTAACCGTTGGAAAGTCGAATTCCACATATGGTGCAGATATTATGATGGGTGCAGGAAACCAAACTGGACGTTTTTTGGGTCCGTTGATTGTACTATCGGCCTGCTCGGCCTCCATTCCGATTGGGCTTGGGTCTGTTATTGGTGCAGCAATTTTTTATGTATGGAAAAAGCCGGTGGCCGGCGGGGCTATTCTAGGCGCTATGATCATGGGTGCTATTTTTCCGCTGCCGCTTGAGTAAGGAGTGGGTGTATATGGGTATTTTCAAGGAAATGGGTTTGCGGCAAGTAATAAATGCAAGTGGAAAAATGACTGCGCTTGGTGCGACTGCAGTCAATGACGTTATCGCTGAAGCATTGAAGAATGGGGCACAGGAATATGTCATTATGGATGAACTGATGGTGAAAGCAGGAGAAGATATCGCCGGACATACAGGTGCCGAGGATGGCTGCCCTACAGGAGGGGCAGCGGCAGGCATAGCCATATCAGTTGCTGCTGTCATAGCAGGCGAAGATCTATCCTTAATAGAACGATTGCCAGCCAGTGAAGGTTTGAAAAATGAAATCATCATTCAAAAGGGGCATCTTATCCATTTTGGCGGCAATATCGGCCAAATGATTACGCTCGGGGGAGGAATGGTTAAAGAAGTGGGCTGTGCGAATGAAGTTCTTCTGGAGCATATAGAGGGAGCAATCAATGAACGGACGGCTGCCCTTTTTTATGTGAAATCCCATCATGCAATCCAAAAGGGGATGGTTGCGGTGGAGAAAATGCTTGAAATTGCTGAAAGGCACCAGCTTCCTCTAATCGTCGATGGCGCAGCGGAAAGCGATTTTCGCCAGTTCACTGAAATGGGGGTGCCAATAGCCATATACAGCGGAGGCAAAGCGTTAGGCGGGCCTACTTGCGGATTTATCAGTGGCGATTCCCGATATATGGAAGCCTGCCGCAAGCAATATAAGGGAATAGGCAGAGCGATGAAAGTCGGCAAGGAAGATATAGCCGCTTTGCTTATGGCATTGGACCATTATGATGAACAAGGCATGCCAGAAGATGAGCAAAAAAAGAAGATGGAGAGCCTTTGTATGAAGCTGGAAAATGTACCGGGCATTGCGGCGAGGCTTATCCAGGATGAAGCCGGCAGGCCAATATACCGTGCGGAATTAACGATTGAAGCTGATACAGCAGGCATATCGGCCAAAGAAATAGCCAAGAAACTTGAAGCGGGCAATCCAGCAATCTTTTTACGCAACTATTACGCAAATGTGGGCAGAATGCAAGTGGATCCCCGTCCGCTCTTGCCTGGCCAGGAATATCAAATTGTGGAACGCATTATAGAAATTGTAGGGACTGGTGAAAAAAATGGCAGAAGTTAAATTCAATGTACTGGCAAAAGACGTCGATAATGCTTTGGAATTGTTTGAAGCCGCAGGGAATCGTGTGTTAATTGGCATCATGGTAAAAGAATTCCCGACGGAAGCAGAAGCAATCAACTCTGTTAGGCATTATCAGAAGCATCAAATACCTGTATCAGTTGGATTAGGTGCAGGCGACCCGGCGGTCTGGAAATCGGTGGCAGAAGTCTCTGCACAAACGGAACCAAACCATATTAATCAAATTTTCCCCGCGGCCGGATACACACTGGGCCGTATGGCGGGCAAACGGAAAACGATAGTCAATGCACTGATCGAACCGTCCGGTATACCGGGGAAGGTCTATATCTCTACAGGTCCGGACAGCAAAAAGTACAGGGAACCGGTAACCTGCGACTGCGCAGCTTCCATGCTTTCGGAAATTGGGGTGCATTCAGTAAAATTCTATCCGATTGAAGGAGAAGCAAGATTGGATGAAGTGTCATCCATGGCAAAAGCGGCCGTTACTGCCGGCATAACCATATTTGAACCGACAGGGGGAATTACGGTTGAGAATGTATATGCAATCGTTCAGGCTTGCATCGATTCAGGCGTGAAAGTAGTCATCCCACATTTATATACTTCTTTGATTGATCCAGAAACAGGTAGGACAGAGGTTTCTAAAATGAAAGAGCTTTTAGCCATGCAGTGGCAATAGAGCTGTTGCTAATATAGAAAAGACATTCTTCTATTAAGAGAATGTCTTTTTTATTTTTTCAATAAAGATTCGAACCTCTTACTGCTCTGTTTAATATCATATAGAATATTGGTTTTTTCAATAGTTTAATACTCTTCAAACGAAAATTCGGCTTTATATAGATTGTTAGATATCTTCGTATGAAGGTGAAAGGGTTCATTTATAAATAAATGATGCAGGTGAATTCATGTCGACTACATTAAACGGATTCAGGAGGGCTTTCGAATGGGGAAATGCCGTAAATGTAATCAAGTAAATTGTGTTTGTTTTCCATATAGTGATTGTGGCGGAACTCAACCAGTCTTTATTCCAGGTCCTCCTGGGGCTACAGGTTCGACGGGAGTGACAGGAGCGCAGGGAAGCACCGGTGCAATCGGAGTGACAGGGCCCCAGGGAGCAACAGGTTCAACTGGAGCAACAGGAGTACAGGGAATCACCGGACCGACAGGAGTGACGGGAGCCCAAGGAGAACCGGGTCCAACCGGAGCAACAGGGACGGGATTATCTGACTCAGTGCCATTTGATCCAGCCATGGCGCCATCTTATGAAGAGGGACAGCTCGTACTGTTTGAGGGAGAATTTTATTTTGCAAATGTTTCAGATCCGGCCGGCTTGCCTTCTGATTCCCCAGATTATTCTCTTTTGGCTGTAACAGCCGTGACAGGCCCGACTGGAACCACAGGCCCAATCGGGGTAACGGGAGCACAAGGAATAACAGGCCCAATCGGGGTAACGGGAGCACAAGGAATAACAGGCCCAACTGGATTAACGGGAATTCAAGGAGCAACCGGCCCGACAGGAGTGACGGGAGCCCAAGGAGAACCGGGTCCAACCGGTGTAACAGGAACCCAGGGAATAACGGGTCCAACCGGTGTAATGGGTGCTCAGGGAGAAGTCGGTCCAACTGGAT
Source organism: Bacillus kalamii (assembly GCF_047238185.1). Lineage (NCBI taxonomy): Bacteria > Bacillati > Bacillota > Bacilli > Caryophanales > Bacillaceae > Bacillus > Bacillus kalamii. Next base: position 306,627 of record NZ_JBDFMI010000001.1, read on the forward strand.
TAACGGGAATTCAAGGAGCAACCGGACCGACAGGAGTGACAGGAGCTCAAGGGGAACCGGGTCCAACCGGTGTAACGGGAGCCCAAGGGGAACCTGGCCCAATCGGTGTAACAGGAACCCAGGGAATAACGGGTCCAACTGGAGTAACGGGAGATCAAGGAGAAACCGGCCCGACAGGAGTGACAGGAGCTCAAGGGGAACCGGGTCCAACCGGAGTGACGGGAGCCCAAGGAGAAATCGGTCCAACAGGCGTAACAGGAACTCAAGGAGAAACCGGACCAACAGGAGTGACAGGAGCTCAAGGAGAAATCGGTCCAACTGGAGTAACGGGAGCTCAAGGGGAACCTGGCCCAACCGGTGTAACAGGAACCCAGGGAATAACGGGTCCAACTGGAGTAACGGGAGCACAAGGAATAACAGGTCCAACAGGCGTAACAGGAACTCAAGGAGAAACCGGACCAACAGGAGTGACAGGAGCTCAAGGTGAAATCGGTCCAACGGGAGTAACGGGAGCTCAAGGGGAACCTGGCCCAACCGGTGTAACAGGAACCCAGGGAATAACGGGTCCAACTGGAGTAACGGGAGCTCAAGGGGAACCTGGCCCAACCGGGGTAACGGGAGCACAAGGAATAACGGGTCCAACCGGAGTGACAGGAAACCAAGGAGCAACCGGACCGACAGGAGTAACGGGAACCCAAGGTGAAATCGGTCCAACAGGCGTAACAGGAACTCAAGGAGAAACCGGACCAACGGGAGTGACTGGAGCTCAAGGGGAACCGGGTCCAACCGGTGTAACGGGAGCTCAAGGAGTAACGGGTCCAACTGGAGTAACGGGAGCACAAGGGGAAACCGGCCCGACAGGAGTGACAGGAGCTCAAGGGGAACCGGGTCCAACCGGTGTAACGGGAGCCCAAGGAGAACCGGGTCCTACTGGTGTAACAGGATTGCAAGGAAATACGGGCCCAACCGGAGTGACAGGAGCTCAAGGAATAACGGGTCCAACTGGAGTAACGGGAGATCAAGGAGAAACCGGACCGACAGGAGTGACGGGAGTTCAAGGGGAAGTCGGTCCAACTGGTGTAACGGGTGCTCAGGGAGAAGTCGGTCCAACGGGATTAACAGGTTCTCAAGGAGAAACCGGACCGACAGGAGTAACGGGATCTCAAGGAGAACCGGGTCCTACTGGTGTAACAGGATTGCAAGGAAATACGGGCCCAACCGGAGTGACAGGAACTCAAGGAGAAACCGGACCGACAGGAGTGACGGGAGCCCAAGGGGGAATCGGCCCAACTGGTGTAACAGGAACTCAAGGGGAAATCGGTCCAACCGGTGTAACAGGAGCCCAAGGAATAACGGGTCCAACGGGTGTAACGGGTTCGCAGGGAGCAACGGGTCCAACCGGTGTAACAGGAACCCAGGGAATAACGGGTCCAACCGGCGTAACAGGAGTTCAAGGAATAACAGGCCCAACGGGTGTTACGGGTTCGCAGGGAGCAACGGGCCCAACTGGAGTAACGGGAGCTCAAGGAGCAACCGGACCGACAGGAGTGACAGGAGCTCAAGGGATTACGGGTCCAACCGGCGTAACGGGTTCACAGGGAGTAACAGGCCCAACTGGCGTAACGGGAGATCAAGGAGAAACCGGCCCAACCGGAGTGACAGGAGCCCAAGGGGAAACCGGACTAACCGGAGTGACAGGAGCACAAGGGGAAACCGGCCCAACCGGAGTGACAGGAGCCCAAGGGGAAACCGGCCCAACCGGAGTGACAGGAGCCCAAGGGGAAACCGGTCCAACCGGTGTAACGGGAGCCCAAGGAATAACGGGCCCAACGGGTGTAACGGGTTCGCAGGGAGCAACGGGTCCAACTGGCGTAACAGGAACCCAAGGAGCAACAGGTCCAACAGGAACCCAAGGAACAACGGGTCCAACTGGTGTAACGGGAGCCCAAGGAATAACGGGACCAAATGGGGTAACAGGAGTCCAAGGAGATACCGGCCCGACAGGAGTGACTGGTTCCCAAGGGATTACGGGTCCAACCGGCGTAACGGGTTCACAGGGAGTAACAGGCCCAACGGGCGTAACGGGTTCGCAGGGAGCAACAGGTCCAACCGGTGTAACAGGAACCCAAGGAGCAACAGGTTCAACCGGTGTAACAGGAACCCAAGGAGCAACAGGTCCAACAGGAGTGACAGGAGCTCAAGGAATAACGGGCCCAACCGGTGTAACCGGAGCCCAAGGGATTACTGGTCCAACGGGTGTCACGGGTTCGCAGGGAGCAACAGGTCCAACCGGTGTAACAGGAACCCAAGGAGTAACGGGTCCAACTGGTGTAACAGGAACCCAAGGAGCAACCGGACCGACAGGAGTGACAGGATCCCAAGGGATTACGGGTCCAACCGGCGTAACGGGAGTTCAAGGAATAACAGGCCCAACTGGCGTAACAGGAGCTCAAGGAGCAACCGGACCGACAGGAGTGACAGGAGCTCAAGGAATAACGGGTCCAACCGGCGTAACGGGAGTTCAAGGAATAACAGGCCCAACTGGCGTAACGGGAGCTCAAGGAGCAACCGGACCGACAGGAGTGACAGGAGCTCAAGGAGCAACTGGCCCAACGGGTGTAACAGGAACCCAGGGAATAACGGGCCCAACGGGTGTAACAGGATCCCAGGGAATAACAGGTCCAACCGGGGTAACGGGAGTTCAAGGAATAACGGGTCCAACCGGCGTAACAGGAGTTCAAGGAATAACAGGCCCAACGGGTGTAACCGGGGTAACAGGGGCTCAAGGAGCAACCGGTCCGACTGGGACGGTTACCTCTTTGGAACAGCCTTTCTTCAATAGCAATATTCAGCCACAGACAGTAGCCTCTGGAGCGAATGTTCTTAATTTGCTTCCGCGGCAAAGTGCTTCTGTCACCTACGATGCTGTAACGAGCACATTTACTGTCCAGCAAGCAGGTCTATATTTTTTGGACGTTACGTTAAGCACAAATTCTCCGACGACTGCTGGAGCAGTATTTTATTTGGTTTTGAATGGAGTGGCAACTACACAAAGTGCTCCTGCAGCGAATGCCAGCAATGGCGGGCCGATTAGTTTGATAAGGGTAGGTTCCTATGCTGTAGGAGATACCATACAAATCAGAAATGGCTCAACATTTAGTGTCACGCTTGTGAATGCACCCAATGTAGCAAACAGTTCCGGCCATGTCAGCTTCTTCAGATTCGCTACAGGCCCGTTGGGATCCATTGTTATTGTTAATCCTTAATGAATAAAGCGAATAGTTATCATAAAGAAAGAAGGCTCTGTGTGAAGGAGCCTTCTTTCTTTATGTTCTCGGGGTATAGCGAAGTTCTGAAAATAATTGCGTGCGTTCTTTTTCAGTTAAATCGCGCCATTGGCCAACCTTCAGGCCATCGAGTCTGATATTCATGATCCGTATGCGCTGAAGTCCCTTAACCTCATAGCCAAGGGCTGAGCACATACGGCGGATTTGTCTATTCAATCCTTGTGTCAATATGATTTTAAAGACATATTTGGACAGTTTTTTTACTTCGCAAGGCAGCGTTTTAGTATCAAGAATTTCAACACCGCTTGCCATTTGTTTCAGGAAATGAGTGGTTAATGGTTTATCCACCGTCACAATATATTCTTTCTCATGCTTATTTTCGGCACGGAGTATTTCATTGACAATATCGCCGTCATTTGTAAGGAGAATCAGGCCTTCTGAGTCTTTATCTAATCGGCCAATGTGGAAGATACGCAATGGATGATTGACGAAGTCTACTATATTTCCTTTAATATGCCTTTCGGTCGTGGATGTGATGCCGACAGGTTTATTAAGCGCAATATAGACATTTTGCTGTTCTGTCTTGATGGGTTTTCCATCCACCCTAACATCATCGCCATCTTCCACCTTGCTGCCGAGCTCAGCAACCATGCCGTTTATCGTCACTCTTTTTTCGGCAATCAGCTTATCTGCTCCCCGTCTGGATGTAATTCCAGATTCACCGATAAATTTATTAATTCGCAAACGTAAGCACACCTTTGATTTTAGTATTGTGTACTAAAGATAACGTAAAAAATGTTGAATGTAAAATAAGATGGAGTGCAATAGGGATTAGCAATATTGGGCGGACCCATGCCCTCTCTTTCTAAATTTCCAAGCTTCTCTTTTTACCCAAGGGAGAAGCTTGGATCAAAACTGATCAAATTTGTATATTTGTAGAAATCATTAATTAAACTCTTATTGTAGACTAATCAATTCTTTGGATGGATAATTTACTTCTTACTTAAGAATACAATTTGTGTTAACGGTAAAAATTGATAATTAAATGAATATTTGTTATATTTAACTCGAATTAACAATTTTATATGTGTAGAAGCAGGTGTAGATAGTTTTGTTTATTATCTACCTAAGAGGGAAGTTCGGTTAGAGTCCGACGCTGTCCCGCAACTGTATTTGAGAGTAATTCGAAAAAACCACTGTCTTCAGCTATATGAAGATGGGAAGGATCGAAGAACGATGACCAAAAGCCAGGAGACCTGCCTGCTTCAGCATACATCAATACCTACGAGGATAGGGGGTGTTAAGTGCGAGCAATGAAGGCATGTTTTTTTTTAGGAATAACACATGCTTATTTAGGTATCTGTTCGATTTCTTAACAACTTCTAATGGGAAGTTGTTTTTTTATTTTTCTTGATAGTACAAACAATTACGAGGTGGACACTATGTTTGGAACAGTTCAGTACTTTACCGATTGCTTTAAAACTTGTATTATGAACAATTTCATTATTGAAAGACCATTCACATTACATTCTTATTATGAACATCAGCTGAATGAGATTATGGGAAGGTCAGAAATAAACAATGAAAAAGACATTTTTTCAAGTAATCTTGAAAAGGCTTACAAAAATATAAGAGAAGAGTTATTTGGAGATAGGAGGATGGAATAAATGGAAACTAAGGATACATTTTTTCCTGGATTAGATGGTGTAGTTGCAGTTGAAACAAAAATTTCATTATTAGATACGAAAAATAGTGAAATTGTTATTCAAGGCTATGACCTTATTAAGTTATCCCAAACAAAAGAGTATTTAGATATCGTCTATTTATTGCTTGAAAAAAGCTTACCTAATTCCTCCGAAAAAGAAGCACTGGCAAAGAGTTTAAAAAACGAATATGAAATACCCGTGGAACTCTCAGAAATATTTAATCATCTTCCCACTCATACTCATCCTATGGACGGGCTTAGAACCGGCATCTCAGCACTCTCAGGATTTGACATTCACCTTGATGACCGTTCATTAACCGTAAATAAAGACCGTGCTTACCAACTGCTTGGTAAAGTACCGAACATTGTAGCGAACAGCTATCGGATCATTAACAAGATGGAATTGATTCACCCCACCGAAAGCCTTTCATATACTGCAAATTTTTTTAATATGATTACAGGCCGCATACCTACTCCATTAGAAGAAAAAATATTTGATCGTTCCCTAGTTCTATACAGTGAACATGAAATGCCAAACTCCACGTTTACAGCGAGAGTTATCGCTTCCACTCAATCTGACTTATATGGTGCATTAACTGGTGCAGTTGCTTCCTTAAAAGGATTCCTTCACGGAGGAGCCAATGAGGCCGTTATGTATATGCTAAATGAAGCCGGTACCGCTAAAAGGTTCGAAGAGTTGCTAACTACAAAACTGTTTAAAAAAGAAAAAATCATGGGATTTGGTCATCGTGTTTATATGAAGAAAATTGATCCTAGGGCAGTAATGATGAAGGAAGCGCTAAAAGAGCTTTGTGATGTAAAAGGCGACTATACATTATATGAGATGTGTGAAACTGGTGAAAGAGTAATGGAGAGAGAGAAAGGAATTTATCCGAACCTTGATTATTATGCAGCCCCAGTTTATTGGATGTTAGGCATACCAATTCCACTTTATACACCAATCTTCTTTAGTGCAAGAACGGTTGGTCTTTGCGCTCATGTAATCGAACAACATGCTAATAATCGAATATTTCGTCCACGAGTACATTATATAGGTGAGCGTCGCGTTCTTCATTAAAAGAAGGCGTGAACACAATTGTTGCCCATTAAATAAAAGTGGCGAATATCTATTTTTTTATATTCAGCTCCTAACAGAAAAGGAAGGGTCTCATGCTAAAAACAAATAATATTACCAAAACAGATACTTTATTGGAAGAAATCGCTGATTATGTATTGTATAAAGATATCACAAGTACAGAAGCATATCGCACGGCGCACTATGTATTGCTCGATACGTTAGGGTGTGGAATTCTCGCTTTAAATTATCCAGAATGTACGAAGCTGTTAGGGCCTTTCGTTCCTGGCACTATCGTCCCTAATGGAACCCGTGTTCCTGGTACTCCATATGTACTTGATCCTGTAAAAGGAGCCTTTAATATTGGATGCATGATTCGTTGGCTCGATTATAATGATACTTGGCTTGCGGCGGAATGGGGCCATCCATCAGATAACCTTGGAGGTATTCTTGCAGTCGCGGATTACTTAAGTCAAGTACGCCTTGCTGAAGGAAAAGAATCACTTCTTATTCGAGATGTTCTTGAAATGATGATTAAGGCACATGAAATCCAAGGCATTCTTGCTCTAGAAAACAGCTTGAATCGTGTAGGACTCGATCATGTTCTATTTGTAAAAGTCGCAACTACTGCAGTAGTCACGAAACTACTTGGAGGATCAAGACAAGAGATTATTAATGCACTTTCTAATGCCTGGATCGATAACTCTAGTTTAAGAACATACAGACACGCACCTAATACTGGATCACGTAAATCCTGGGCTGCTGGTGATGCCACAAGTAGGGGAGTTCACCTAGCATTATTGGCATTAAAAGGTGAAATGGGCTATCCAAATAGTCTTTCAGCACCTGTTTGGGGATTTCAAGATGCCCTCTTTAATAAAAAAGAATTAGTCCTTGGCCGTCCGCTCGATTCTTATGTGATGGAAAACGTTTTGTTCAAAGTGTCGTATCCAGCAGAATTCCATGCCCAAACAGCAGCAGAGTGTGCTGTTAAACTTCATCCTCAAATAGTGGACCGTCTTAATGAAATTGAGGAAATTATGATTATGACGCATGAGTCAGCTATCCGTATCATTGATAAAACAGGCCCCCTCTCTAACCCAGCAGACCGCGATCATTGCTTGCAGTATATAACAGCAATCGGGTTGCTTAACGGTGACATTAAAGCGGAAGACTACGAGGATAATAGTGCTCTAGACCCTAGAATTGATGCCTTGCGTGAAAAAATGAGTGTAGTAGAAAACAAACAGTATAGTCAAGATTACCTCGATTCGAGCAAGCGCTCAATCGCCAACAGTGTGCAAATTCGTTTCTTAGATGGAACTGTTACCGAAAAGATAGAAGTAGAATATCCATTAGGTCATCGGTTCCGCAGAGAGGAATCCATTCCAAAAATCAAAGAAAAATTTATGAACAATATAAAAACCCATTTTTCAATCAAACAACAGCGATTAATTGAAGAGACTTGCTATGACCAAAAAAGATTAGAAAATTTGAGTGTTATTGAATTCATTAATTTGTTCATCTAATAAAAGGAGATGGTCCTAAATGGCATGGATTGTAGATCAACCATTGACACAACAGGAACTAGCTAATCAATTTCAAAATCTTATGTCTAAAAAAACCATTTTGCAAATACCTGGTACTCACGATGCAATGGCCGCCTTGGTTGCCCAGCAAATAGGTTTTGCGGCTCTTTATTTATCAGGGGCAGCTTATACAGCTAGCAGAGGACTCCCTGATCTTGGTATTATTACTTCCACTGAAGTGGCAAATCATGCAAAAGACCTTGTGCGTGCCACTAATTTACCGGTTTTAGTAGATATTGATACAGGTTTTGGTGGGTATTTGAATGTTGCCCGAACAGCTAGAGAAATGGTGGAATCACTAGTAGCGGCCGTTCAATTGGAGGATCAACGGCTCCCTAAAAAGTGTGGTCATCTAAATGGTAAACAGGTTATCTCCACAGAAGAGATGGTACAAAAGATTAAAGTAATTAAAGAAGTAGCTCCCTCCTTACTTGTTGTAGCTAGAACAGATGCGCGCAGCATTGAAGGATTGGATGGAGCAATCGACAGGGCAGCTGCATATGTAGAAGCGGGAGCAGATGCAATCTTCCCAGAGGCCCTTGAATCTAAAGAAGAATTCCGATTGTTTAAGAATCAAATTAAAGTACCGCTTCTCGCCAACATGACCGAGTTTGGAAAAACTCCTTATTACACAGCAGAAGAATTTCAAGAAATGGGCTATCAGATGGTCATATATCCAGTGACATCTTTACGAGCGGCAGCAAAAGCCTATGAAAGAATGTTTCAGTTAATTAAAAAAGAAGGCACTCAAAGAGACGGAATCAAGGATATGCAAACGCGAAGTGAATTATATGACACTATATCCTATTACAATTTTGAAAATTTGGATAAAGAAATGGCAAAAACAGTCCTTAAAGAAGAACATAAATCCTAAACATCTAAAAAAGGCGATGATACGTAAAAAAACGTAAAGATCATCGTCTTTTTCAAATTTAATTGTAAAGAGTGAAAGTGAGGAATAATTTGATGGCCGAAGCGGAATTGCAATGGTATGAACCCTTTATTTCTCATCCAGAATCAATAGAGCATATGTTTATTCCAGAAGATTTTAGTGAAGAAGAGCAGCTCATTTCAAAAACCACAGATTTATTTGTTAAAAACGAAGTAATCCCTCTTCTTGAATTAACTGAAAAGTATGATTACAAAACCATAAGAGACTTGTTTAAAGCATCTGGAGAGCTAGGATTACTCGGTATCGAAGTTCCAGAAAAATATGGAGGTCTCTCTCTCAATAAAAAACTTTCTGGACTAGTGGCCGAAAAGATGGGCTCTGGGGGATCGTTTAGTGTCTCATTTAATATCCATGCGGGTGTAGGGACATTACCATATGTTTATTACGGAACTGAAGAACAAAAGAAAAAATATCTACCTAAACTCATATCTGGAGAATGGATTGGTGCGTATGCCTTAACGGAACCAAACGCAGGATCAGATGCATTAAACGCTAAAACTACTGCTGTTTTGAATAAAGAGAGAACAGCCTGGATCTTAAATGGTGAAAAACAGTGGATTACAAATGCAAAAATAGCTGATGTATATGTTGTCTTTGCTAAAACGACTGAAGGTATGACTTCATTTATCGTAGAGCGTTCTTTTGATGGAGTTTCGGTTGGCCCTGAAGAAAAGAAGATGGGCATTAGAGGATCATCAACAGCAACTTTAATCATGGAAGAGGTTAGTATACCAATAGAGAATGTACTTGGTACAGTGGGGAAAGGGCATCACGTGGCATTAAACATTTTAAATATGGCCCGTTTAAAACTAGCATTCTCAAACATCGGTATGTCAAAACAAGCATTAGCGCTTTCTATAACCTACGCTAAAAAACGTACACAGTTTGAGAAACCAATCATCTATTTTTCGATGATTCAAGAAAAGATTGCTAACATGGCCATTTCCATCTATGGAGCTGAAAGTTCTGCTTATAGAACTGCTGGACGGCTAGACAAACTTTTTACATCTGATCATTCATTAGAAGAAAAATTAAAGCAACTTGCTAACTATGCATCTGAATGTGCAATCAATAAAATTAATTGCTCTGAAGTCCTCGGTCGAATTGTAGATGAGGCTGTACAAATCCATGGTGGATACGGTTATATGCAGGAGTATGAGATAGAGCGATTATATCGAGATGCGAGAATTAGCCGGATTTTCGAAGGTACAAACGAAATTAATAGACTAACTATTCATAAAATTATAGTTAATAATGTGAACCAAACTAAAGAATTATCGCCCGAGCCTGTATTCAATAATCCAGGCAACCGAAATCAGCAATTTATTCAGCTCTCTTATTGGCTGTTCTATAAATCTTTAGCAGCTTTGAAACGTTCACAGATTTTAGACGATCAAGATCAAGATCAAGAGTATGCACGATTACTTGCTGATATGCAGATAGAAATTTATCAAATGGAATCAGTAGTTGTACGAACAAAAAAGGTCATACAAAAAAGGCAAAAAGAAAGAGAATTGAAAGAAAAGATGGCACATGTCCTTTGTGAAGAAGGCTTTCGCAAAGTAGAAGCTATGGCCCTGACCGTCTTAGCAAGTATCGAAACGGATGAAAAAGAAAGAAAACAGCTAATAGATGAAATTCATAGTCTCCCTATCCCTATTTTCAGTAACTTGTTCTATAAAAAGCGTGAAATTGCAGCAAGAATAGCTGAACATGAAAAATATATCATGTAAAAGGAGAGAAATCTTATGAATACAATTGGATTTATTGGTTTAGGCAATATGGGCCTTCCTATGTCGCAAAATTTACTTCTGTCAGCCTTTACTGTATACGGATTAGATTTGAACAAGGAAGCTGAAATGACCTTTCATCAAGCAGGTGGAACAATAGGTTTATCGGTTCAAAAAATGGTAGAACTATGTGATGTTATCCTTACTAGTCTTCCTTCATCGCATGCAGTAAAAGAGGTATTTTTAGGAGAAAATGGTATCATCCATTTGAGTAAACCCGGTATTCTACTTATAGATACAAGTACGGTTTCCCCCGAGCTGAATCTTGAGATTGAAAAAGAAGCAAATAAAAATGGAATCGATTTTCTTGCAGCTCCTGTCAGTGGCGGAGTAATAGGTGCGATTAACCGGACACTTACTATTATGGTAGGTGGAAAGAAAGCTGTATATGAAAAGGCAACTCCTATTTTTAAAGCACTGGGCCAAAATATCTTTCATGTAAATGAACACATTGCTAGCGGTACAAATACAAAATTGATCAACAATCTTTTAATTGGGTTTTATACCGCAGGTGTAAGTGAAGCTTTACATCTAGCAAGGAATAGCCATCTAGATCTTGACAAATTATTCGAGATGTTAAACGTTAGTTATGGTCAGAGCCGTATTTATGAACGCAACTATAAAAGTTTCATAGCAGATGACAATTATGAGCCTGGCTTTTCTCTAAAATTGCTGAGAAAAGATCTTGGATTTGCTATGGATCTGGCTAAAAAGAATAATGTGGAGCTGCCAGTAAGCAAAATTCTCTACAATTTATATAAAGAAGCTGAAGAGAAGGGATACGGAGATCAAGACATGGCTGTCTTATATAAAAATATTAGTGAGCAAAAGAAAACACTTCTATAAGAAAGGGGAGGAGACAATTGAGAACAACCTATATTAAAAAAATGAAAAATAGTATTAACGGAGAATGGATTGATGCTACGGGAACCGAAGTCGAAGAAGTAGTAAATCCTGCAAACGGAAATATTATCGCCTATGTACCCTTGTCAACGAAAGCGGATGTAGATCATGCTGTACAGGCTGCGCAGAATGCATATCATACTTGGTCATTAGTTTCTGTTCCAAATAGAACAAGATTTTTATTCAAATATCTGCAGTTACTTCAAGAACAAAAAGAACAGCTAGCTGAAATTATTACAATGGAAAATGGTAAAACGTTAAAGGATGCTCAAGGAGAAGTCCAGCGAGGAATTGAAGTCGTTGAACTTGCGACTGCAACACCTACTTTAATGATGGGGGAAGCTCTACCTAGAATTGCAGAAGGGATAGATGGATCAATTTGGCGTTATCCACTAGGGGTCGTAGCAGGAATAACACCGTTTAACTTTCCTATGATGGTGCCATTATGGATGTTTCCACTCGCTATCGCGTGCGGAAACACGTTTGTTTTGAAAGTTTCAGAACGCACACCTATTCTTGCCGAGAAACTTGTAGAGCTTTTTTATCAATCAGGGTTTCCTAAGGGGGTCCTTAATCTCGTACACGGATCCAAAGATGTAGTGAATGGATTGTTAGAAAATAAAGAGATAAAAGCTATTTCTTTCGTTGGCTCAGAACCAGTGGCTAAGTATGTATACCAGATCGGTACAGCCAATGGAAAACGTGTTCAGGCCCTTGCCGGTGCAAAAAATCATGCTGTGGTCCTTGCAGATTGTCATCTAAAAAAAACGGTTCAAGGTATTATAGGAGCAGCATTCGGCAGTAGCGGAGAACGCTGTATGGCTTGCTCCGTTGTAGCAGTTGTAGATGAAATTGCAGATGAATTTATGAAATTACTCGTTTCTGAAGCACGAATGCTACAAACAGGGGATGGGAAATCCGAAACGACTTTTGTCGGACCATTGATTCGCGATGCCCATAAGAATCGAACTCTTGATTATATTGAAAGCGGTTTAAAAGAAGGCGCAACATTACTTGTTGATGGACGAACACAGAATCATTCAGAAGGCTACTTTTTGGGAGCTACTGTTTTCGATAACGTAACACCAACTATGAAAATATGGCAGGATGAAATTTTCGCCCCAGTTTTGAGTGTTGTTCGAGTAAAAGACTTGGATGAAGGAATTGAACTCACAAATGAGTCTAAATTTGCTAATGGTGCTGTAATCTACACATCGAGTGGGAAAAGTGTACAGCAGTTCCGTGACGAAATTGATGCTGGCATGATTGGCGTGAATGTCAACGTACCCGCTCCAATGGCATTCTTCTCTTTTGCGGGGAACAAGGCATCATTCTATGGTGACCTCGGAACAAATGGGAAAGACGGTATCCAATTTTATACCCGTAAAAAAGTAGTGACAGAGCGTTGGTTTTAACACGTACTTACACTAACAAAATTCATATATATAAAAAGACATTCTCTTTAGTAAAAGATTTATCTAATAGGAGGAGTAAGCTTGAACTATAGATACGTAACGATTGAGAAAGAAAACTATATCACTACTGTCACATTAACTAATCCGCCTGCAAATACACTATCTTCGTTCTGCATCGCTGAGTTACGGACTTTATTCCAAGACTTAAAGAACGATGTGGAAACTAGAGTCATTATTATTACTGGAGCTGGTCGTTTTTTTGTAGCAGGTGCTGATATTAAAGAATTTGTTTCAAAAGTAGGTGATCAAGAACAAGCATTATCACTTGCTAAAGAAGGCCAGGAGTTATGTGATGAAATCGAAGCTCTGAAAAAACCTGTCATTGCAGCCATTAATGGTGCTGCTCTGGGCGGAGGACTTGAACTAGCAATGAGCTGCCATTTCAGAATTATATCTGATCAAGCAACTGTTGGTCTTCCCGAATTAAAACTTGGTCTTATACCTACATTTGGTGGAACACAGCGACTTAGAAAAATAACCGATACAGCAACTGCACTTGATCTAATCCTAACAGGTCGAACAATTTCAGCAGAAGAAGCAGTAAATCTAAAGATCGCACAGCTATCTGTAAAACAGGATGAACTAAAAAATGTGGCAGTTACCGTGGCAAATTCATTTGTTGAAGGAAAAAGTATGACAAGTGTATCACGTGCAGTGGAATGTATCATACAAGGTAGCAATGAAACTATGGAACAAGGATTAAAAAAAGAAAGAAAAAGATTTTCCGAATTATTCTTAACCTCCGATGCAAAAGAAGGAATCCAAGCATTTGTTGAAAAACGCAAACCAAACTTTAAACATTCATAGAAGGAGTAGATCATATGTCCCAAGATGTTGCATTTTCCGTTAATTCAAATGGGGTGGCAACAATTCTGTTAAACCGGCCCAAAGCGCTTAATTCACTTTCCTTTAATATGGTCCATTTAATTAATGAGAAATTAAAAGAATGGGAATTCGATCATTCGGTTTTTATCGTCATACTAAAAGGAGCGGGGGAAAAGGGTTTTTGTGCTGGAGGAGATATTAAAGAGCTCTATAAAGCTCGTACTTCTGAATTAGCTTTGAAAAATGCTGAACTATTTTTTCAAGAAGAATATGAAACCGACATAGCTATTCATCAATTTTCTAAGCCGATTATTGCTTGTTTAGATGGCATCGTAATGGGTGGAGGAGTAGGCCTGACATACGGGGCTAGCCATAGAATTGTTACGGAGCGTACAAAGTGGTCTATGCCTGAAATGAATATTGGATTCTTCCCCGATGTAGGTGGAGCCTATTTTTTAAATAAGGCCCCAGGTTATATAGGACGATATCTAGCCTTAACGGCCTCTGTCATACAGGCTGATGATGTATTGTATATAAATGGTGCAGATTTCTATATGGATAAAGTAACATTAGAAAATTTCATTAAACAAATAGAAGAAACGGTTTGGAACCGTGATAAAGTAGATAATAAATTGCTTGATCATCTAGTCAACTCACATCAAACGACCCCACCTCAAAAAAGTAAGCTCTCGCAAATTCAATCAGACATAGACGAAAATTTCAGATTTAATACAATGGAAAAAATCATACAGTCACTAGATCAAAAGGATAGTACTTTCAACAGGAGTATAAAGAATCTCCTTCTTTCAAAATCACCTTTTTCATTAAAAATCACATTAAAACAATTGATCGACGGAAAACAAAAAACAATGCAAGAATGTTTCTCAACAGATTTGCTGCTAGCAAAGAATTTCCTAAAACATAATGACTTTTATGAAGGAGTCCGTTCCATTCTTATTGATCGTGATCACTCACCTAGTTATGAGTTTCAAAAAATTTCAGATGTAACTGATGAAGTAGTGACTAATTTTTTTAGGTCATTATGAGTGTGAAATGGGTGGATGCTACAATCATTTTTGGGATATGAACAAACTAGAATAAAAGATTACATTATATTAATGTAGGTCAGTGAAAGTTAAAAACGACATTAGACTAAAACTAATGTCGTTTTTTATGTAACAAAACCTCTTCATCTTACTCACCCACAGACAACTTTGATAGATGATTATTTTAAATGCCTAAAACCAACGGATAGTCAGTACTATTTTTTCTTGCTGAATACCCTATACCTTCGTAAAATAGTAAATAATGTGTTGATATTACACTTTTACATCAAATAAAATGTTTAAGTTATATACTTTTTGATAAAAATAAATGTGAGGTGAAAACTTTGAAAAGAAAGATTGCAGAAAAGTTACTGACCTAGAAGCAAAATCCTAGACGAATGCCCTTAGTAATACATGGTGCACGTCAAGTTGGCAAAACTCATACAGCGCTGACGTTTGGAAAAACATATTATAAGAATATAGTTTATTTTATATGGAAGATTGTTTGATAATTTTCTTGAAAACACTCATAGTAGCTGAGTAATATGCTTACATTACCATCAAGTTGATTGTTCATAGCGATTTTATTCATAACTCAATAGCCATAAAAGGAAAATAATTCTTGCCCAATATAAGTTTTTTCTATTATATGTTTTCCCCCATAGAAATGCTAATTTAAATATGTACAGTATTGCTCGAATAAATATGTACAAATTTGATATGAATCTACATACTAATCTTGGGGGGATTAGTATGTACATAACAATGAATATTGATATCGATTTTGAGATTAAAAGTCTTTCAGACTTACCGAAATTCAAACAGATTATGGAGCATATGAAAATGAAAATCAATAAAAGTAAGCTAGCAAAGGAATTGGGTGTGGATCGGCGGACAATTGATAAATATCTAAATGGCTTTATCCCAAAAAGAAAAAGGGAAAAGCCCTCAAAGATTGATCCTTATTATGAAATAATAGCCGCATTGTTATCAGAAGATTCAAAACAGGTATTTTATTACCGTCGTATGCTTTGGCAGTACCTAAAAGACAATCATGGATTGGAATGTGGAGCTTCAACCTTCCGTGCGTATATAGCTCGTACACCTGAATTTAATGCCTACTTTGAAGAGGATAAACGTATTTCTTCACCCAAAGGGACAGTCCGATTTGAAACGCCACCAGGTAAGCAGGCCCAATTAGATTGGAAGGAAAACATTTTATTCGAAACCAAAGAGGGAGAAAAGATAGAAGTCAATGTGGCGGCTTTCATTTTATCAAATTCCAGATTCCGAACATTTCAATTAAGTCTTTCTAAGTCACAGAGTACCTTACTTTCTTTTTTAACAGATACTTTTGAAGCAATTGGCGGAGTTCCAGCTGAAATCCTTACGGATAATATGAAAACGGTAATGGATGAAGCGAGGACTGATTATCAACCTGGGAAAGTGAATGCGAAATTTGATCAGTTTGCGAGGGACTTTGATTTTAAAGTCAAACCATGTATTGCAGGACGACCGAGAACCAAGGGGAAAATTGAATCCACAATGAAACTCCTTGATGAAATTCATGCGTACCAAGGTCAACTGACAATGGAGGAACTTCATCTATTCATACAGGATTTAGGGAATAGAATGAATCACCAGATCCATCAAGGAACGGGGAAAATACCGATTATGGAATTCAAAAAAGAAAGGAACCACTTACTCCAGCTACCAACTGACAAAGTAAGAGATTCCTATCGCATCAAACATACACATGTAAAAGTCAATGCATCAAACATGATTTCCTACAAATCGAATCAATACTCTGTACCACCAGAATATCAAGGAAAAAAAGTAGGCTTACAGGTGTATGATGACTACTTGTGGATTTATTATAACATGAAACTGATCGCCCAACATCCAATTAGTAACGCTAAACTTAATTATCAAGAGGAACATTATAAGGCAAGCTTACTTGTTTCCACCCCTCATTATCCTGAAATCGACGATTTAGCAAAACGGAATTTAGCAACGATTGGAGAAGTGTATAAATAATGAATCCAACTACAAACTATCAACAATTATTATGGAATCTTGACTATCTAAAGTTAAAGCAAATGAGCTTACATTTAAATGAAATCGTAGACTTCAGCGTAAAGCATCAGATGTCATTTATCGACACATTAATCAAGTTGACTGCGTATGAAATAGACATACGGGAGAAAAACATGACGCAATCGATGGTGAAGGTCGCAGCTTTCCCTCATTTTAAGGAGGTGAAAGATTTCGATTTTACCTTTCAAACATCGATTAACCAACAGCAGATTCTAGACTTCCTTACATTGCGTTTTATCGAGGAGAATGAAAATATTGTGTTTTTAGGACCAAGTGGTGTCGGTAAAACCCATTTGGCCACAGCAATAGGGATTGCGGCAGCAAAGAAACGGACGAGTACCTATTTTATTAAGTGCCATGACTTGATTCAAAATTTGAGGAAAGCTCGATTAGAAAATCGGTTAGAGAGCCGTTTGAAGCATTACAGCAAATACAGACTGTTAATCATCGATGAAATCGGTTATTTACCGATTGATCACGAAGACGCTAAGTTGTTTTTCCAGCTGATTGATCGAAGATATGAAAAAAGAAGTACCATCTTAACAACCAATGTGAATTTCAAAGCGTGGGATGAAATATTTCAGGAACCTAAACTGGCCAATGCCATATTAGACCGCATTTTACATCATGCGACAGTTGTGCCTATGATAGGTGATTCATACCGATTAAAGGATCATTTAGCAAAAGAGAACGAGTAATTCTGTACATCCTTATCCAAGCGAAAGTGTACATATTTATGTTGACATTTACATCCCCCATTTTATTCACCTCACTCAACTACTCTATATGGTTATTAGTCTAGGCATTTCCCGTTGAATTTATACCTGTAAAAGCATTCATCCTGTAACCTATATGTTGCAGGGGATAAATTGATTATCCTTACCGATAGTAAGTTTGCTTTCTATGAGAAGGTAGGGAGAGAAACTTATGGGTTTGATAGTGAGTTATATCCAAATGTCAGCTTAACCTATGTGTAAAAGATTCCCGTATTGGAAATTGTGATAAAACATTCTAATCAAGAAATATAGGAGCATGAATAGATGGGTAACACATGGGGGATTTCAAATGTTAAGCTACATTGCAACTGTTTGTGGATTGAATTTAACTGATTAGATCCTGAGACGAAAGAAATAATTAATAATGATTATTTTCGTATGGACATACGAAAGGATAAAGAATCTAACATATATACAATGGATTTTATTTATTATCCGTCTTGCTTGAAACAAACACTTTCCGCTACAAGTGAATGGTCATCAGAAGAGCTGCATGAATACTTTGGCCAATTATTAGCTTTTGAGAAGATACAACAATCATTAGCAAAACGTGGAATGCACCGCTATAGGAATCATTATTTGAGATAGATAATAAATATGTTAAAATAACAAAAATGTATTTGATAGGTACTATGAGAATGGAAATGGGCCTATATACTTAAAACAATAGGAGGAAGAGCATGCCACAGATTCGTTTTAGAGGAGTTTCAATCGATCAGACAAAATCGATCAGTAAGGCAATGGTTCATGAACTGGCTGAGCTTTGCGAGTGCGGCAAAGATAATTTTACACTGGAGTGTGTACAGTCGACCTATGTGTCTGAAGGTGAAACAATAGATATGTATCCGTTTATTGAAGTGGAATGGTTTGAACGGGGGCAGGAAGTAAGGGATGCATTTGCTGAAATCGTTACAAAGCATGTTTTAGGGCTTGGTATGGATGAGGTAGAGATCGCATTCAATACATATAAAGAATCAGGCTATTATATTAATGGGAAAAGCTGTGCCGAATAAAAAAGAACATGCAAAAGGAACTGTCCTACAAGTCATGCAAAATGACTATAGGGCAGTTTCTATTTGTTCTATATCCAATCTTGAGGCAGAAGACGGGTTGCAGCGGTAGCACTGATATTAATCATCATTCCATTATAAATAAGTAGCTTTGTTAGATGGAGTTTAGCCTTGATAAAAAATGGAAAAGTTTTACAAAAAGCATGGTGAGGAGTAAAATTTCCGTTCCCTTTTCTATGCTTTTTTATGTACATGACCGTTTATAAAGAAAGAATCCATGCGGAATGACTGCAAATGCTGAAAGGAAAAACATACCTTTATAAAACTGTATGAAATGATTAGTACCCTATTATATTATTATATTGGAATATCATTAGGTGAAGTGGATTGAACGCCGTATGCGCTGAAAGGCGCCCGTACGGTGTCTGTCCAGTGTAAGCTGGAAATAGCTTTGAAATGACGGTCATGCACACGAATGATACACATGCCAATTTAGATAATGTTGCCCGTACAATCACTGCTATCAAGCAGGTACGAGCTGAACGCCCTTATAATGTTTTATTAAGTGCGGGTGATGTATTCTCTGGTACGCTTTATTTCAATAAATACAAAGGCCAAGCAGACCTGGAGTTTATGAACCTTGCTGGCTATGATGCTATGACATTCGGAAACCATGAATTCGATTTAGGCTCCGAGCCGCTGGCACCATTTGTTAAAAACGCGAAGTTTCCTTTTGTAAGCGCTAATGTTGACTTCAGCCAAGATTTGCTTATGAAGGAACTGCAACGTAAAGAATACAGCGACAATCCTGAAAATGGCAAAATCTTTAATGGAATCGTAAAGACGATCAATGGCCAAAAGGTGGGAATCTTCGGTTTAACAACCGAGGAAACTCCAAGTATTTCCAGTCCAGGCAGTATAGCTTTCAAGAATTATGTTGATTCTGCCAAAGAGGCTGTAAATGAATTTGAAAAGCAAGGAATCAACAAAATCATTGCTGTGACACACATCGGTTACACGGATGGCGGCGGAGATAATGATTTGTTGCTTGCGAAATATGTCGAAGGCATCGATGTGATCGTTGGCGGACATGACCATTACCAAATTGATAAACCTGTCAAAGTCACTAACTTTGGGGAGCCTACAATCATTGTCCAAGCGAAGGAATACAATAAATACCTAGGTACGTTGAATGTCGGTTTCGATGAAAACGGCAAAGTGGTATCGCATCACGGCGGGTTAATCGATTTGAATGCGAAAGCTGCGGATGGATCATATAAGATTCCAGAAGATGCCGAAGCAAAAGAAATATTGGAAACAAAGTATAAGCCTGCAGTAGATGAAATGAAACAGGAAGTTGTAGGAAAAACAACTGTGGAGCTTGCAGGAGGAAACCCTGCAGCCCGAACGGCAGAGACTAACCTGGGCAATTTCATTGCAGATGGAATGTTAGCAAAAGCGAAAAAAATCAATCCTGAGACGACGATTGCCCTTCAAAATGGAGGCGGTGTCCGTACAACTATTAAAGCTGGGGATATCACTACATCAGATATTTTGACTGTATTGCCATTCGGCAATGCACTGGGCATTATGGAGTTGACTGGAGCAGAGATCCAAGAGGCACTCGAGCATAGCGTAAAAGAAGCCCCGAAACCAAGCGGCGCCTTTTTACAGATTGCCGGATTGAAATATACGTATGATAGCACGAAGCCTGAGGGTTCAAGAGTTCTATCAGTGGAAGCTGCCGATAAAGATGGACACTACGCGCCTTTGAATCTTACACAAACTTATACAATTGCCACTAATATCTTCACTGCAAAAGGCGGAGATGGATACGAGATGTTTGCGAAAGCATACGCGGAAGGCAGAGTCAGTGAACCGGGATTTGTAGATTGGGAAGTATTCAAGGAATATTTGGAAGTACAGCCTGAAAAAACAATTTCTCCGGCGGTGGAAGGGCGCATTATCGACGCAGCAGCCAAGAAAGACTAAGGATTTTTTGAACATACCAATAGCTTTTATGAAACAATCCATTTAAGAAATCAGGAGGCTTCATGTACATGTCAAATCTATCAAAATCGTATCGTAAATTCGCCGGGGCTACAGTCACTGCATCAGCAGTTGCATTGGTGGTCGCTCCATTAGCATCAGCTGCATCCTTTACCGATGTGGCCCCTCAATATAAAGAGGCTGTGGACTTTTTGCTATCAAAAGGAGCAGAAGGCTTCAATGAAAAGCAATTCGGCATTGACAAGGAAATTACGCGTGTTGACGCTGCTATTCTGTTGGCAAAAGTCCTAGAACTGGATGTATCTTCAACATCTCCATCAGAATTCACAGATGTGCCAAAACGCGGTATCCCTTATGTGAATGCATTGAAAAAAGCTGGCATTACAGAAGGAAAAACAGAAACCGCATTCGGCAGCTATGATTTAATTACCCGTGGAGAACTGGCTATCTGGATCCACCAAGGATTTAACCTGAAAGACGGAAAAGACCTTGCGTATACCGATGTGGCCCCTCAATATAAAGAAGCTGTTTCAGCTCTTGTAGAAGGGAAAATTACTGCAGGTACTTCTGCGGCGACGTTCGGAACAGAACAAAATGCAAAACGTGGCGATTTCGCCGTTTTCCTCCATAAAGCAGACAAAGTCAAAATAACTCCTGAACACAATTAAACGAAACGTTGCTTTATAAGCCGGCAAAGCCGGTGAAGTAAGCGGGGGAACACCTAACTGTTGTTTCGATTTGAATGGTGCAATTCCATTCCTTGCCGAATAGCCGAAATGGCAAGAACCTAATACTCCTGCATCCAGTGAAGCCCTGACAGGCTGAAGGGGTGAAGTCAGGTAAAGGCGTACCTTTTTTATAGGGCGGGGTTCCTTAAAAGGCATCTAAGGTTAGGCAACGAATCCATGAATAAAACAGAATGAGAGAATAAAAGGCATGATTGGCTAGGAGTTTGCCTTTTATCGCTGTACATGCAATGGTGCAGACGACACCCTGATGAATTGGCTATTAAACAGGTGGCCCTCATGAATGTATAGTGGAAACCTAAGGATACCAATATAGGGATAGAAACAACGGAACGTTTGAAGTCTTGTATGGGGATGTTTGTCAGAACAATGGATCCATGCAGGATGGCTGAGCATCTGTAGTAATGACGATCATCTGCCGTTATCATTTCTGTGGCAACATAGAAAGAGGGAAAAACAGATGGGAGTGAAGAGATGCGGTCCATTTTCAACTTAATATTCCATAGAGGCACCCGCTTTCTATAGCGGGTGCTTTTGTTAATTAAATGCAAATATAGTGTAAAAGATATAGGGGAATTCTATTATTTAACGAAAAAGGATTGTTTATTTTTATAAAAAATAGTAAATTTTAGTTCTTAAGCTCTATTATATAGAAAGGATAATAAGGAATTTGGAGGGTATCAGCGCATTTGGCTAATCCTATATAATAGGCGTGGGAAGTTACACCATCATTCCATATTGATTGAACGCCGTATGCGTTGAAAGACGCACGTACGGTGTCGGTCCAGTGTGAACTGGAAATGGCTTGGATTTAACGGTGCTGCACACCAATGATACACATGCAAACCTGGACGGAATCGCAAGAACTATTTCGGCCATTAAGCAGCAAAGAGAAGAACATCCGAATAATTTGTTGTTAAGCGCCGGGGATGTATTCTCGGGTACATTGTATTTCAACAATTTTAAAGGGCAGGCAGATTTAGAGTTCATGAAGCTTGCTAAGTATGATGCCATGTCATTCGGCAACCATGAGTTCGACGAAGGCTCCAAAACGTTGGTTAATTTCGTGAAAAATGCAGGTTTTCCTTTTGTGAGTGCGAATGTGGATTTTGATAAAGACGAACTTATGAAACCGTATTTCCATAGAACATACACTTCCACACCGCAAAATGGACACATATACAACGGAATCGTAAAAACAATCAACGGCCAAAAGGTCGGCATCTTTGGTCTGACTACTGCTGAAACGGCTACTATCTCCAGTCCGGGCTCGATTGCATTCGAAGATTATATCGATGCTGCCAAAAAATCGGTTGCCGCTTTTGAAAAAGAAGGGATTAACAAAATCATTGCAGTCAATCATATCGGCTATAAAGATGGCGGCGGAGACAATGATATTACGCTTGCTAACCGTGTGGAAGGAATCGATGTCATTGTTGGCGGACATGACCACTATAAGATGTCCGAGCCGGATGTCGTACAGAAATTTGCCGCTCCGACAGTCATAGTCCAAGCGAATGAATACAATAAATTCCTTGGAACCTTGAATGTCACTTTTGACGATAAGGGTGTCATTACAAAGCATGATGGCAGATTGATTGAGATCGATGCCAAAGATGATAAAGGGAATTATATCCTTCCGGAAGACAAAGAAGCAGCGCAATTGTTGAATACAAAATTCAAACCGGCCGTTGATGAAATGAAGAAGCAAATTGTCGGAAAATCGACAGTCGACCTAATAGGAGGCAATCCTCCTGCCCGTACAATGGAAACCAATTTAGGTGATTTAATCGCAGACGGCATGCTAGCAAAAGCCAAGACGATCAATCCGGATACTGTCATTGCTTTGCAAAACGGCGGAGGTGTCCGTAAAACGATTCCTGCAGGAAACATTTCGATTGCTGACGTTTTGACTGTGCTTCCTTTTGGCAATGCTCTTGGCTTGGTTGAATTATCAGGCACAGAGATTAAATCAATCTTGGAACGAAGTGTTAAATCTGCTCCTGCAGCAGATGGCGGCTTCCTTCAAATCGCCGGGATGAAATACCAATATGATAGCTCGAAGCCGGCGGGCAGCCGTGTGATAGCAGTCAATGTGATTAAAGATGGAAAAGAAACACCATTAGTGGATTCAAACAAGTATATGGTTGCAACCAATATTTTCACCGCTAAAGGCGGGGATGATTATCCGGTCCTCAAAAAAGCATACGAAGAAGGGCGAGTGAGTGAACCAGGTTTTGTAGATTGGGAAATCTTCGCTGATTATTTAAAAGCTCAGTCAGGGCAAACGATTTCTCCGGCTGTTGAAGGCCGCATTGTAGACATTGCTGCCAAGAAATAATAGTAAGATTTACTTCATGATCATACCAGTTCACAAATAGGGGGATTTACAAATGTCGATGCAAAAAAAATCACACCGTACTTTTATTGCGACTGCCTCAGCAACTGCTGTAGTCGCTTCTGCTGTAACACCGATCGCTGCAGCTGCATCATTTAATGATGTGACGCCTACTTATAAAGATGCAATTGATTTCGTGGCTTCCAAAGGGGTTCAAGGACTGAATGCAAATCAATTCGGAATTGAAAAAGACATAAAGCGCGCTGATGCCGCGGTTATGCTGGCAAAGGTACTGGGATTGGATACAAAATCAGCTCCTGCATCAGGGTTCACTGATGTGCCGAAACGTGCGATTACATATGTAAACGCTATCAAGCATGCCGGCATTACAAATGGAAAATCTAAAACATCTTTCGGCAGCGAGGATATGATCACTCGCGGCGAATTAGCGGTTTGGATTCAAAAAGGATTTTCTCTGAAAGGCGAAGGAAAAATCTCTTTTTCAGACGTTAAGAAGGATTATGTAGAAGCAGTAAAAGCTTTAGTTAGCAATAAAATTACTAATGGTGTTTCCAAAACATCTTTCGGGACAACCCAGAAAGCAAAACGGGGCGATTTTGCCCTATTCTTGTATCGTGCCGGTGCAGCCAAGGCAGTGACTCCTGAACAAAATGAAACGAAACGTTGCTTTATAAATCTGCTTGCCGGATGAAAGAAGCAGAGACAATCTCTAACTATTGTTCCGATTTAAGCGGTGAAATTCCGCTGCTTGCCCAATAGCCCAAAAGGCAAGAGCCTAATCCTCCTGCATCCAATGAAGCTCTAACAGGCTGAAGGGGTGAAGTCAGGTGAAGACGTACCCGTACTTTTTGCGGGGCGGGGTTCCATAAAAGGATGCTATGGCTAGGTGACGAATCCATGAGGAAGCAATGTAAGCAAATGGGCGATAGGAAATGGCTAGGGGTTTATCGCCCATCCGCATATGTGCAGTCATATGAAGGGGATCCGTACAATTGGCTATTAAACGGAGCCTTCTTATATTGGAGAGTGGAAGCCTAAGGTGTCCAAAATAAGGGATAGGAACAATGGAACGTTTGAAATCCTTCAAAGGGAAGTGTGTTAGCGCTGATGATCCTTGAGGGATGGCTGAGCATCTGTAGTAGCGATGATGATCTGCCGTATGCATCGCAATGGCAACATTGCGAGAGGATAAAACAGGTCGTAGCGAAGAGATGCAATCAATAATGGTGAAAGATGGACTTCCCTTTAAAAGGATCCTTAACAGGGTCCTTTTTCCTTTTGCTAAAAGTATCTGTGCCTCGCCTTAAGCTGGTCGGGTCTAAAAGGGCGCTCTCCGCTTTTTTTATTTTTCTGTTTTTTGTGAAAATAGTAATTGACTTTCTCAATGGACGGGATAATAATATGTAAGGAGATTGATAATTATTATCATTTAGGATGGTGTAATATGGCAACTGAAAGGGTGATGGCAGTCGTGAAAAAGTGGCCTTTAGTTTGGATATGTTGTCTTTTGCTGCTTACGATTGGCACTGCGGCTCCAGCTTATGCTAAAACAGGCCAAGCCGAAACTTCAGCAAAAGCTTTGATTTCGCCGTTAGAAGAAGTGAAATCCAATCTTGAGGCAGGAAAGGCTGAAGAAGCTGCAACCGCATTTGCAGAGTATAAAAAGGACTTATTACATATAAAAAATGATATCAGAAATGATTCGCAGGAAGCGTTGGGCAGTATCCAGAGTGCAACAGCATCATTGTCTCTGTCTTTGCTTAATGAAGATCAAAAGAACGCTTTACACGATACGGAATCATTGATTCATACAATTGAACAATATAGTGGGGGAACTCTGCAAACAGACCCCAACAAAATAGAAGAAAAGAGCCTTGCTTCATATATAGCTTTATTGAAACAGACGAAACAATCACTTGAAAATAAGGATTATGCCAAAGCTGAAATCCAGGTGAACGACCTTACTCAACAGTGGCTCAGTGTTGAAGGGGATGTTGTCAGCCAATCGCAGTCTGTTTACAACGGATCTGAAAAAAACCTTGTTTTGCTTTCAGGATATGTGAAGGAACCGGCAAAAGCCAATAAGGCGATCAGTATTGTGGATAAGATGGTGGAACAGCTTACACCTCTTCAGAAGGATGCCTACGGAATGTGGGATGCGGCATTCATCCCGATCCGTGAAGGTGTGGAAGCCCTCTTGGTTATTGGGGCACTGCTGACCGTTACTAAAAAATCAAATGTTGCAAGGGGGCAAAGATGGGTTTGGGGAGGCACTTTGCTGGGCGTGCTTGCCAGTCTTGCAATTGGCTTCGGTGTAACCTATTTATTGTCTGCAACCGCATTTGGGCAAAATAACTTTTTATTGAATGGATGGTCCGGCATTATTGCAGCGCTTATGCTGCTGTATGTAAGCTACTGGCTTCATCGAAATACTCAGGTGAAGCAATGGAACCAGTTTATAAAAGGAAAAACAGCCAGTGCTTTAAGCAGCGGCAAGATGCTTTCTTTTGCTTTTTTAGCGTTTTTGGCCATTCTACGTGAAGGGCTTGAGACGGTTATTTTCCTTATTGGCATGGTGAATAGAATGCCAATGGGTACGTTCATAACTGGAATAATCGTAGGTTTCGGCATACTCGTCATTATCGGATTCGTGATGCTGAAACTGGGTGCTTCTTTGCCTCTTAAACCCTTTTTCTTCGTCTCTAGTATTTTCGTATTCTATTTATGCGTGAAATTTTTGGGGTCAGGCATCCACAGCCTGCAGCTTGCGGGCATTTTGGATTCCGCGGTTAATGAGAGCATACCGACTATTTCCTTTTTGGGCGTGTATCCATCTTGGTACAGCACACTGCCCCAATTAATCATTGTGGCCGCAGCCATCATAATCGTAGGAAAAAAGTATATCAATAAACAAATTATAGCTAGACGCACAGGGGGATCTTATTCATGAGTTTATACAAAACATCATTGAAAGCAGTTATGCTTTCATCTATTTTGTTAGTTCCAGCTTTGGCTGGATGTTCGGATGATACAGCCAAGAAGGATGGGCCGGCCAAACAATCGGAAACGAATGGGGAAACAAAAGGGATAAAGGCAACCGCCCTTTCGTTGCAAAAGACATTGAAGGCGTTTGAAGCGACTCTTCAGGAAAAAGACCAAGAGAAAAGCAAGAAAGCCGGAGAAAAGCTTAATAACGAATGGCTGGCTAAAGAAAATAACATACGGGAAACGTACCCGCTTCTTTATACGGAAGTAGAGAAATATATGCAGCCTTTATATATGGAGGCAACAAAGGATCAACCAGATATGGCGAAAATGAAGGAATTATCCTCTCAGCTGAATGGAGCATTGAGCAAGTTGGCTAATGCTAAAGAATCGGAAGAAAAATCGTCAGAAGCACTATCTAAGGCTGTAGACGAATATAAACAATATGTAGATGAACAAATGGATTTATTAGTGGCTTCGACGAAGTCATTTGTTGACAGCGTGAAAGCACAGGATGCAGCAAAAGCAAAACAATATTATGTAGAATCAAGAACGTATTATGAACGAGTAGAACCAATCGCAGAAAGCTTCGGGGATTTGGATCCTAAAATCGATGCCCGTGAAGGGGATGTGGATGAAGCGGAATGGGGAGGATTCCACCGCATTGAGAAGGCTCTTTGGCAAAATGAGAAGCTGGAACCAATGTCCTCAGTGGCAGATACATTGTACAACGATGTATTGACACTTCAACAAAAAGTAAAAGAGGTCAAATTGAAGCCTACCCAAATTGTTGCGGGATCCATGGAACTGATCAATGAAGCAGCGATTTCTAAAATTACTGGGGAAGAAGAGCATTATTCGCATGTGGATCTAATGGATTTAGCAGCCAACGTGGATGGGTCACTGGCAGTCTACCATGCTATCCTGCCTGCTTTGAATGCAAAGGACCCTGAATTAGCAGGGAAATTGGACAGTCAGTTCAACACATTGAATACAACACTTGCACAATACCGAAAAGATGACCAATTCATTCTGTATACAGAGTTAACAAAAGACCAAATACGGGATCTTAGCCAAAAGCTGGGCGTTCTAGCTGAATATATGGGCAAAACAGCACAAATTTTACAATAAAGGGGCGGTAACATATGTCGGCCGAAAAAAACACTTCAAAGAAAATATCCAGACGCGAGATGCTGAAACTGTCAGCTTTTGCAGGAGCTGGAGCCATCATTGGCGCCAGCGGTCTGGGGGCCGTTACGGCACTGTCTGATGGCTTTGGTGCTTCCTCTGAGAAAACGGCAGCTTCAGGCAATATGGATAAGCAGGGCATAGTCCCTTTTCACGGTAAACACCAGGCCGGCATTGTGACTCCCCAGCAAACAAATGCATATATTGCGGCATTTACATTGACGACCTCAAACAGACAGGATGTTATATCTTTATTCAAGGATTGGACAAAGCTCAGCGAAACGCTCACTGAGGGCAGGGTGAACAGCGTTGATTATGCAAATGATTTTATTCCTCCGGCAGACACAGGTGAATCGGAAGATCTGGGTGCTTCCAACCTGACTATAACATTCGGGCTTGGTGCTTCCTTTTTTTCTAAAAAGGGTGTGGACCGTTTCGGTATGTCCTCCAAAAAACCGAAACACTTGCTGGATATACCCAAAATGAGGGGAGAGGACTTGAAGGAGCCATTTATAGGCGGAGATCTTTGTGTCCAGGCATGCGCAGATGATCAGCAAGTAGCCTTTCATGCCATCCGCAATATCATTAAAGCGGCGTCGGGCACTGCTGATATATTATGGCTGCAATCCGGGTTCATTAACGGACCAGAAGGAGAAACACCGCGCAATTTATTCGGATTCAAAGATGGTACAGCGAATCTGTCTCCTAAGCAAGAGGCAAAGCTTGATGCAATAGTATGGGCAGATGAGGGAGAGCCTGATTGGATGGCGGGAGGAACCTATATGGCTTGCCGGAAAATCATGATGATGATTGAAATGTGGGACCGGACGTCGCTGAAAAGCCAGGAAGATACGTTTGGAAGGAAGAAGCTGAGCGGAGCAGGATATGGGAAAGTAAAAGAACATGATGCAGTGGATACGAAGCAAATGCCGATTAATGCCCATACTCGTGTGGCTAAGGAAACGGGGCAGCAAATTTATCGCCGCGCATATTCTTATACCGATGGCATTGATCAGTTGACCGGCAATATGGATTCCGGCCTTATGTTTATCTGCTTTCAAAAAGACCCCTCCATGCAATTTGTGCCAATGTTAAAAAAACTGGCGGAATCCGATGCGTTGAATGAATATATTAAGCACATCGGCAGTGGGCTATTCGCGTGTCCGAAGGGAATACGAAAAGGAACCTATTTAGCGCAGGATTTATTTGAATCTGTTTAATAGAAGGCATCCGGCAAATAAGCCGGATGTTTTTTGTTTATCATTTTGCCAGAAGGAAATAGATAATACTATATCCCGGGTGGAAAGAGAGGGTGCGATATGAAGGAAAAAGATAGGGACCAAAAACAAAAGACGGCTATTTTTGAAAAGCCTGTCTCAATGAATAAGGAAGAGCGAAAACAATGGTTTAAGGAACAATGGAAAAATGGAAATCCAATTATGGATGGCATCATGAATGAAGTGAAGGATGACCGTAAATAAAAGCCATCCATAAATGGCCCCCAAATATAGATTTTGGGGGCCGCTTCATACTGTGGCTACTAGGATATAGTGCATTGTTTTTCAGATAGCAGTGTATAAGAAGGGTGTAAAGCCAGCATTATCCTTCGATGGCAGGGCTGATTATCTGTTTTTCCATCGTTTGCAGTTGTTTGACGAATGTACCCTTCCAAATATGATAAATCATAAGAGCCAGTATGCTGATACCGCAGATGCTAACTAATAGCCAAACAGGAATCTTTTCCAGCAAACCTCCGAACAAAATATATCCAATCGGCATCATGGCTGTGGATCCTGCCTCCAGCAATGAATTGACTCTTCCTCTATATTGGTCGGGCACATGTTTTTGCATAAGAACGCCAATCGGCATATTCACAATCATCATCAATAACGACAGGATGAAAACCAGGCTGATCAGGTATATAAAAATGAAGTTATTTGATAGATCTTGAAAAGCTCCCATAGATGGAAGCCCGATCAATATTAAAATGATGGATAATCCAGCGACGCCTCCAAGTATGCCGATATCCTTCCTTTTCATTTCAGGGCGGGTAGACATGAAAATCGCCATCAGCATGAATCCCACAGAGAAGGATCCCTCAATAATACCGAATTGAGTGGATGTCATATGGCGGACAGTCATAATGAGATACGGCATGGCAATCGGAAAGACAGCAAACCAAAAGTTGATCCACATAGCGATTATTATTAATTGTTTAATAAATGGTTGTGTTTTTACATAGTTGAGGCCAAGCTTAAGGTCGGTGAACATGCTAGTTTTTTCTTCCTCGCCGCGGTCTTCTGCGAAGAGATTATATTGTATGAATACGCTTGCAGTGGCAGATATAAGAAACGTGAACATATTGATGGCAATAAAAGTGGATAAAGGGACAAAACCGAATAGCAGCCCTCCAAGAACCGGCCCCAGGATATTCGATAAGGACACTGCCGCTTGATTGAGCGACATCGCTTTTTGAATATTGTCGGGTCCGACTGTATTGTGGACAGAGGATAGAACGGCGCTTGAATAAAATACGTTCAGGACAGTAAGGATGAGAGTGGATACATAGAGAACCCAAATGCCGTCTGTAATAAAGGTAAAGATCAGTAAAATGACACCCAGCCAAACTGCACAAGCAAAGTCTGAAAAAATGATGATTTTCTTTCGGTCCAAACGGTCGCTTAAAGCGCCGGCAATTGGAGAAAGCACTACACGGGGAAGGATCCCTAATAGCAGTGTGATGGCAAAATTAAGGCTGGATCCTGTTTGTGCCAATATATACAGCCCAATTGTAAAACTGAAAATCGATGAACCAAGAACAGCTGTAGTTTTCCCGGTTATAAATAAGATGAGATTTTTTTTCACTGCGTGTTCCATCAGTCTTCCTCCTCTGTTAATCCTTTTTTGAATATGCAGGCGATGACATAGGAAGTCCGTTCTTTTTCATTGGTGGTCCGTTCTTTATCCTGTTTTAACGATTTCTTTACGTATCTCTCTGTCAGTTCATCGAAATCTTTTTTGAATTCTTCGAGTTCATCTTCGGATAATTGAAGATAGCTTTCACGGGAGTGATGTATTTCTTGTGTGTCATCCTTCAAGTGGAATTCAGTTGCTAGCGAACGGTAATACTTCTCTATAATGCCTTTATTCATTTTTGTTTCTTCAATTTCCAGGATACCTCCGTTGTATAATTGCTGTATGTGATAATGGATACTGCCGGGGCTTTTTCCTAATTCATCTGCTACCTGTTTGGCTGTCATTGATTGTTCTGTGAGCAGATAAATGATTTTAATACGTAAAGGGGAGGAAATCAGTTTTTGCTGTATTAAATCGATATCCATTGTCTTAGGAGTAAATTTCATATTCCCACTTCTTTCTGAGTAATCTGTCAATTTAGATTTATTGTACGTTCTAATTTTTTAGAATGCAATACATTTTTTGGGAATTTAAAAATATAATAGTCTGAAAAGCCCCCGTGTCCATTACACAGGGGCTAGGATAATGCGTTCAATTAGCTATTGTTACTGTTGCTCTTTTTGCCGTGCTTCAGTCATTTGCTTCCATACGGATCCTTTTGCTGCCTCGCCATTTTCAATTCGGTCAATCGCCATTTTAACCTGAAGAGCCACTTCGAATTCGGGATCATCTTCAGCTTGGTGAAGTTCCGGTAAAATATGCTTATCCCCTAATTCATAGAGAAACATGGCGGCACGCCAGCGGACTATTTTACTCTTATCCTTCAGGGCTGCGGCCATTTCGTCCATAGCGTCAGCAAATCCAAGATCGGAAAGACAATCGCCTGCTGTTCTGCGGACGGAAGGATTTTTATCATGCAATCCTTTATAAAGGGCGGGAAGAACCAGCGTATCTTCAATCATTCCGAGATAAACAACAGCCAGGCGCCGAATGGATGTCTTCGGATCATTCAGAGCCTTCTCCAAGAGAGGGATATCCTCTTCTGTCGGATCTTCCATTTGATCCAATGCTTGGTACCTTTTCTCCCAATTTTCAGCTTCAAGCATGTCCTCCGTTAATTTCATTTTAGGTTTGCGGATATGTATTTTCTCTGCTGTATTCTGTGCATCCTCTATAAGTCCATTCAAGACTTCTTGGGTGAAGGTCGCCAGTATTTCTTCCTCTATTTCTTTGCCGACGGCTTCCATATCTCCGTAGCGCACACCGAAGTCTACCCACTTTCTTGACATAACGACATTATCATCGGGTTTTTGCGCAGAACTGACCGCTTCCACAAATTGCCCGGGCAAAGCAAACCGTTTTTCAACTGTACCGTCATTTAACTTGATTTGCATAGGAATGCCCTTGAATTGCTGAACTAGGACGTTTATTTCTCCGAAATGCTCAAGCATTTTTTTGTCATTGTCAGCAGTGCCTGCGTCTTCGCCGAAAACGTGGCGCACTTTAATAAGCAAGTCCTTCCAATCATATTTTGGATTTCTCTCGACTGCCAGGAAATCGGCAACATGATAAACGCCCTTGATGCCTTCAATCAGCAAAATATCCTTTATGAGCTTCGGTGCATGATCGGCTTGTTCGCTTTTATAGTTATTGCTTTTGCCGGCAGGCAATTCTTCTGTCAGGTTGATCTTCATTGTATTGGGACTCGGTGTCGGTTCTATCGAGTTAATATTCATAAATGGCCACTCCTTTATTTATATGCAGCATGTCTCTTACAGCTTCATCTTACATAAGAATTATTGAAGAAAGCAAACAGGTAGCACTCTAAGAAAAAGCAAAATATGTATAAAAGAAAATCCCGGATTCCAAAACGGAAAACCGGGATTATAGTGCGCTTATTGATATATATTATTCGCCGAAGAACGGCCGTGGCAGTCTTCATACATTCTTTGTATGCTTTCGTCCGTCATTTCTGGATGCATTCTTTTCATATGAGGGGCCATATCTGAGTATGTGGAATTTTGTCCATTTCTTTCATTTTCCGTATTCGTATTTGCATCAGCTGCTTCAGAATCAGCTAATACTGCAGTGCCTATTCCGGCTACCAGTGCCATACCGAAAAGACCGGCTAACCATTTCTTTTTCATAAAATCAACTCCTTTAATTATCTTCCTATAATATAAAAAAAGAATTTCGAGATTTTATGCAGAATATGTGAACGAATTTTGTTGTTTATTGTTATCACAAAATAATTTTTAAGGTGATTGAAAAGAACTGCACGAAAGAAAGGGGAAGAATGTTTTTTTCATAGTTTTGACTTTATCGCGGATGGGTATATTTTCAACATGATCATCGAATTACTTTTTATGGAAATAAAAACAAATACAATTTAGGAGGAGAGCCACATGGCAAAAAAAGTCTACGGCGTATATGAAACGGGTTCTGAAGTAAAGCAAGTCATTAGGGCGCTGACGGTCCAAGGGGTCGAAGAGGACGATATTACAGTAATAGCGGATAGGGAAGAAACGTTGGCATTCAGGCATTATCAGCAATCGGGTGTAGAGACGATTACTAATTCAGAGGAAAATGAAACATTTATGGATAAAGTGATTCATTTCTTCACCGATGATGAGTCCAGTGCCATTAACGATTGCTTGGAGGACTACGGCTTCACCAAGGAAGAGAGAGATCTTTATTTAAGAGATGTCCAGCATGGAAAAATATTAGTATTGGTTGATGAACATGTGCATCCATTGAATCAGCCGACTCATCAGGAAACGCCTTTGACAGCTACAGAATATGATACATTGGGAGTCAGCCATAATCCCGACCCTAATTTATTTGCCCAACGAGATGAAGCGCTTGAAAGAATGGATTACGAAGAAAGAAAACATGCTGTGGATCAGGCAGCAGTTGATGAGCGTTATAAGCACGAAGAAGTGAAAAGCGATAATGAACAGTTATCTTGGGAAATGGAAAACCGTCCAGAACAGCCCCCTCTTCACAGGGATGAGCGGCCCGATTCACGCCCGGTCACTCGGAGGGTTATGACGCTTGGAGAACTTCATGAACGGCAGGAAGAGGGAAACGACCCTGCACGCAATGGGCGTCGGTATGAAGAGGATGCAGGTCCGATTACAGAAAGCCAGGAAAAACAAGCTTTGAAGCGTGACCGTCATCACCTGAAAGAGGATATGGAGGAAAAGCAAACCGTTCCGCAAAGAAGCAATAAAGCCGATGTATTAAAATTTGATACAGATCGAATTTGATGAACAGGAAGCCAGAGCCGCGTTAAGCAGCTTTGGCTTCTATTTTTCTGTGTGGTTATTGGTTCATCAAGGGGTATATGTTAAAATATTCCTTATTCAGTCGAAAAACAGGGGGTTAATCTTGATGATAAAAGTTAATGAGAATCATAGACCCATTTTAAAACACATGTTTAAAAGCATGGACAGTGCGATTGTTTTGTCAGCCATTCAGGGGCATATGGGTGAAATTTGGGTCAATCGTTCTGATAAGCCTACTGCTGCACAAATTAAGGTCGGAATTTTTGTCTATTATGCAGGTGAGCCGGTAGGAGATGGCGTCAATGAACTATTGGGGAATCTTACAGAAGACTCACTTGTTATTGTTGAAAATGATTTATGGAAAAGGAGAATAGAAGAATGGCATGCAGGCAATTTCGAAAAATTTCATAGATTTAGATTCAAAAAAGACCCTGCCCATTTAAACATTAGCCACTTACAGAATATACTGGCTAAATTGCCTGATGGATATGAAATTAGGAGGATAGATGAGGAAATCATCAAGGATCCCGCATTGCATGAGCTTTCTCCAGATTTTACAGGCCACTTCGACAGCGCTTCAGACTTTTTGTCCCGTGGAATCGGTTTTGTCATCTTAAAAGGAGGGACGATTACTTGTGGGGCCTCTTCTTACAGTATTTATGATCAAGGGATAGAAGTGGAAATTGCTACTTATCCAGACTATAGAAGAAAAGGGCTTGCATCTGTTGCAGCTGCTGCGTTAATGCTTGGATGTTTAGAAAATGGGCTCTATCCGAGTTGGGATGCTGCAAATGCTAATTCAGCGCGCCTGGCTGAAAAATTAGGTTATATAATGGATGAACCGTATGATACATACTATATTCCATACAAAAATGGTTGAACGAAAAAAGCCTTTGTTAATAAGAAAAGGCTTTTTAGGTGAAAAGTAGGGGCTTTAACCAGTGATTCTACGCGATCAAAAAAAGTGTAGTAAAAAGAAGCCGCCCCTTTTTGAATTCAAATGTTGGGTCAGAGAGAGCGGGCTCAATTATGCATTTTAAGTGTACTAAAGTGGATGGTCAGAAGAGTTATGCTCTTAGGAGGGAATTTGTTAAAGATGGATATATCATCAGTAATAATAGTATGCGGTCCGCCTGCTTCAGGTAAAAGCTTTCTTTCAAAAGAAATTGCTTCCTCATTACATATGCCATTATTATCAAAGGATGCTATTAAAATAAACATGTATGATTCTTTCAGAGAAAATAAAATGATCAATGACAGAGATATTTCTATTGCTAGTTATACTATTTTGTTTGATATGATTAAGCAGTTAGTGAGTGCACAAGTTAATTTTGTTGTTGAAAGTAATTTTGATTACGTAGAATCTGTGGAAAAAATGGTAGAAATACGAAATGAGATAGATTTTAGATCGATGACAATTATGTGCAATGCGGATCTAAAAACGCTGCATCGTAGATTTGTTGAAAGAGACAATTCGGACGAAAGACATCCGAGGCTTGTAACAAAGAAATATTGGGACTTTGAATGCTTTTATGAAAAACAGAATGAAGCAAAGAGCTTTTTGTTTGATATAGGAGGAAAGAAAATTTCTTATGATGCTACAGAGTTCAACCAAATGAGAATCAATAAAGTATTAGAAGAAAGTAAGAGATTTATATCAAATGAAAATAAAAATACTTAATTAGACAATAATTAAGCATTTTATAAAAACGCCTGTAATTGAACATAAGAGAAATTAGTAAAAGTCGTTTCTATGAATTATCTTGGAAACACTATTGATTGTGTGTACATTAATTGAATGAAAGATAATAACTGATAAAAATTAAAAAGCCTTAGAACCAAATGGTTCTAAGGCTTAAGTGATGGAGAATAGGGGGCTCGAACCCCTGACCTCTACGCTGCCAGCGTAGCGCTCTCCCAGCTGAGCTAATCCCCCGGGATAAAATTAGGACTACCTCTCTATTTTTATCCGAAAAGAGCTGCTTTGTCAATTACTAATTTCAAATTAATTAAAAATCTTGTATTTCAACCGCTTTAATCCCATCAATTTGTTTGATTTGTTCATATACTTCAACTGCTGATTTTTGCCGATGCACTGTAATGGTCATTTGGATTAAATGGATGGAATCCATATCCCGGATTTTAATGGATTTAATTTGGATATGTTTGGATTTAACGGCGGTTACGATGCTTTGGATTCTTTCCTGGTCGGAAACCTTCAATTGCAGCAGCAAGACCTTGTGCCTCAATTGTTTAGGGCCGACATAATTCATGACAAGCGGAAGTATATCCACACTTATAATAATTAAAAAAACAACTGCCACGGCCTCGATGAAAAATCCTGCCCCGACAGCAATCCCGATTCCGGCTGCCCCCCAAATAATGGCGGCCGTCGTTAATCCAGTAATGCTATCATTCTCCCGGCGAAGAATAACGCCTGCACCGAGGAAACCGACCCCTGAGACGATCTGGGCAGCCAGACGCAAAGGATCGAAAGAAATATTAACATGGTTCTGGGGCGGCGAGATATAAGTCGTATCTATTGATACAATCGTCAACAAACAGCTGACAATTGAAATGACAAGACTTGTTTTCAGGCCTACAGGCTTTCGTTTTATTTGCCGTTCCATTCCGAGAATCAATCCAAGCACTGCAGTCAATCCCAATTTAAGGAGTATATCCATCCGCGTGTGAAATGCAAATATATTTTCTAAGATATCCAATGTGTCACCCCCTATTTATATACAAGTAAATCAAGTTACGTGTTGAATATCAGCGGGATATCCCATTAGAATACAAATGAGTTTATGATTACTATTTTAGAAGGATCCTTGTTGCCAAAGATATCTTCTTTTTTCACTCTTATTCGTGACTTGCCGTAATTATTCAGAGTAAAATGATTTATGTGTCTTTAATTATACCTCGAGGAGGGCGAAATGAAGCAACCAAAGTATAATCCTTATGTCTTATTGGCTATAGGGGTCCTCTCGGTTAGCACATCTGCTATTTTTGTAAAGTTATCTAGTGCATCTTCCGGAGTGATCGCCTTTTATCGCTTGTTCTTTTCAGTGGCATTCATGCTGCCGGTCTTTCTCTGGAAGTTTAAGGGAGAACTAAAATTCATTAAAAAGAGAGATTGGTGGCTGATGTCTGGTGCGGGAATATTTCTGGCCTTTCATTTCATCTTATGGTTTGAATCGCTTCGATATACATCCGTAGCCAGTTCTACAGTATTGGTAACCATCCAGCCGATATTTGCATTTATGGGAGCTTTTCTCTTTTTTAAAGAGAAAATTTCTATGAAAGGATTGCTTAGCGGCTTAATAGCGGTAGCAGGCAGCTTTATTATTAGCTGGGGGGATTTCAAAGTGAGCGGAATGGCTTTGTTTGGAGATATTCTTGCTTTGATTGCCTGTGGGCTTATAACAGCCTACTTATTGGTCGGCCAAGATGTTAGAAGAAGAGTTTCTCTTATTACATATACGCTTCTAGTATATACTGCAAGCACCGTGACGCTGTTGGTGTATGTTCTTTTTAGTGGGCAACCGCTCATGGGTTATCCTGCTGGCGATTGGGTTTATTTTATTCTATTGGCTTTGATCCCCACATTGCTAGGACATACATTGTTTAATTGGTCAGTCCGATGGATATCTGCTACAACCATTTCTATGGCTATTCTTTTGGAACCGATCGGTGCAGCTATTTTGGCGTATTTCATATTGGGTGAAAAAATCATGGCAACACAAGTAATAGGTGGACTTATCGTCATTGCGGGACTATGCTTTTTCCTTATAGATGAAAGAAGTGCAAAAACAAAGCAACGTAAAAAGAGTGCATAAATTCATAAGGCAAGCAATCATGAAGTGCTTGCCTTATATTCATTTAGGGGATTCTTTTAGTTTTTTTTAAAAAACTTCAAAAAAACTATTGCGCGATTATGATTATCATGTTAAATTATATCTTGTCGCTAAGATACAGCGAAGAAAACAAACACTGAAAAACATCTTTGAAAAAAGTTGTTGACAGTAATATAACAAAATGTTATATTAAAAAAGTCGCTCGAACGAGAGCTGTAAAAACAAAAGAAAAAAGTTATTGACATCGAAAGTTATTCTGGTATAATAAGAAGGCTGATTCGATATCAACAAAATGTTCTTTGAAAACTAAACAAGACAACACGTCAACGTTAATTCTAAACGAAGTTCCAACAGAGTTGGAACAAACAAGTTTTATTTTATGAGCAAGTCAAACACTTATTGGAGAGTTTGATCCTGGCTCAGGACGAACGCTGGCGGCGTGCCTAATACATGCAAGTCGAGCGGACAGAAGGGAGCTTGCTCCCGGAAGTCAGCGGCGGACGGGTGAGTAACACGTGGGCAACCTGCCTATAAGACTGGGATAACTCCGGGAAACCGGGGCTAATACCGGATAGTTTCTTCCTCCACATGGAGGAAGAGGGAAAGATGGCATCTCGCTATCACTTATAGATGGGCCCGCGGTGCATTAGCTAGTTGGTAAGGTAACGGCTTACCAAGGCAACGATGCATAGCCGACCTGAGAGGGTGATCGGCCACACTGGGACTGAGACACGGCCCAGACTCCTACGGGAGGCAGCAGTAGGGAATCTTCCGCAATGGACGAAAGTCTGACGGAGCAACGCCGCGTGAACGAAGAAGGCCTTCGGGTCGTAAAGTTCTGTTGTTAGGGAAGAACAAGTACCAGAGTAACTGCTGGTACCTTGACGGTACCTAACCAGAAAGCCACGGCTAACTACGTGCCAGCAGCCGCGGTAATACGTAGGTGGCAAGCGTTGTCCGGAATTATTGGGCGTAAAGCGCGCGCAGGCGGTCCTTTAAGTCTGATGTGAAAGCCCACGGCTCAACCGTGGAGGGTCATTGGAAACTGGGGGACTTGAGTACAGAAGAGGAAAGCGGAATTCCAAGTGTAGCGGTGAAATGCGTAGATATTTGGAGGAACACCAGTGGCGAAGGCGGCTTTCTGGTCTGTAACTGACGCTGAGGCGCGAAAGCGTGGGGAGCAAACAGGATTAGATACCCTGGTAGTCCACGCCGTAAACGATGAGTGCTAAGTGTTAGAGGGTTTCCGCCCTTTAGTGCTGCAGCAAACGCATTAAGCACTCCGCCTGGGGAGTACGGTCGCAAGACTGAAACTCAAAGGAATTGACGGGGGCCCGCACAAGCGGTGGAGCATGTGGTTTAATTCGAAGCAACGCGAAGAACCTTACCAGGTCTTGACATCCTCTGACACTCCTAGAGATAGGACGTTCCCCTTCGGGGGACAGAGTGACAGGTGGTGCATGGTTGTCGTCAGCTCGTGTCGTGAGATGTTGGGTTAAGTCCCGCAACGAGCGCAACCCTTGATCTTAGTTGCCAGCATTCAGTTGGGCACTCTAAGGTGACTGCCGGTGACAAACCGGAGGAAGGTGGGGATGACGTCAAATCATCATGCCCCTTATGACCTGGGCTACACACGTGCTACAATGGATGGTACAAAGGGCAGCGAAACCGCGAGGTTTAGCCAATCCCATAAAGCCATTCTCAGTTCGGATTGCAGGCTGCAACTCGCCTGCATGAAGCCGGAATCGCTAGTAATCGCGGATCAGCATGCCGCGGTGAATACGTTCCCGGGCCTTGTACACACCGCCCGTCACACCACGAGAGTTTGTAACACCCGAAGTCGGTGGGGTAACCTTTATGGAGCCAGCCGCCTAAGGTGGGACAGATGATTGGGGTGAAGTCGTAACAAGGTAGCCGTATCGGAAGGTGCGGCTGGATCACCTCCTTTCTAAGGAAATTAGAAGAATGTTACGTGACTGTCTTGTTTAGTTTTGAGAGAGCATCATCTTTCTCAAAACTCAGTTGGATCAGCTTAGGCTGGCCGACAACATTGTTCCTTGAAAACTAGATAACAGTAAAGTAAACAAACACACCAAGTAACACCATCATTTCTTGCGAAATGATTTGAAGTACGCTTTGTACAACAAAGCGCCACTGACCATAATGGTTAAGTTAGAAAGGGCGCACGGTGGATGCCTTGGCACTAGGAGCCGATGAAGGACGGGACTAACACCGATATGCTTTGGGGAGCTGTAAGTAAGCTTTGATCCAGAGATTTCCGAATGGGGAAACCCACTGTTCGTAATGGAACAGTATCCTTACCTGAATACATAGGGTATGGAAGGCAGACCCGGGGAACTGAAACATCTAAGTACCCGGAGGAAGAGAAAGCAAACGCGATTTCCTGAGTAGCGGCGAGCGAAACGGAAGATAGCCCAAACCGAAAGGCTTGCCTTTCGGGGTTGTAGGACACTCTATATGGAGTTACAAAGGAACGGGGTAGATGAAGAGGCATGGAAAGGCCTGTCAAAGAAGGTAACAACCCTGTAGTCGAAACTTCGTTCCCTCTTGAGTGGATCCTGAGTACGGCGGGACACGAGGAATCCCGTCGGAAGCAGGGAGGACCATCTCCCAAGGCTAAATACTACCTAGTGACCGATAGTGAACCAGTACCGTGAGGGAAAGGTGAAAAGCACCCCGGGAGGGGAGTGAAATAGACCCTGAAACCGTGTGCCTACAAGTAGTCAGAGCTCATTCATGAGTGATGGCGTGCCTTTTGTAGAATGAACCGGCGAGTTACGATTACATGCAAGGTTAAGTTGAAGAGACGGAGCCGCAGCGAAAGCGAGTCTGAATAGGGCGAATGAGTATGTGGTCGTAGACCCGAAACCAGGTGATCTACCCATGTCCAGGGTGAAGTTCAGGTAACACTGAATGGAGGCCCGAACCCACGCACGTTGAAAAGTGCGGGGATGAGGTGTGGGTAGCGGAGAAATTCCAATCGAACCTGGAGATAGCTGGTTCTCTCCGAAATAGCTTTAGGGCTAGCCTCGATTGTTAGAGTCTTGGAGGTAGAGCACTGATTGGACTAGGGGCCCTCATCGGGTTACCGAATTCAGTCAAACTCCGAATGCCAAAGACTTATCATCGGGAGTCAGACTGCGAGTGATAAGATCCGTAGTCAAGAGGGAAACAGCCCAGACCACCAGCTAAGGTCCCAAAGTATACGTTAAGTGGAAAAGGATGTGGAGTTGCTTAGACAACCAGGATGTTGGCTTAGAAGCAGCCACCATTTAAAGAGTGCGTAATAGCTCACTGGTCGAGTGACTCTGCGCCGAAAATGTACCGGGGCTAAACGTATCACCGAAGCTGTGGATGCATACCGTATGGTATGCGTGGTAGGAGAGCGTTCTAAGTGCTGTGAAGTCAGACCGGAAGGACTGGTGGAGCGCTTAGAAGTGAGAATGCCGGTATGAGTAGCGAAAGAAGGGTGAGAATCCCTTCCACCGAATGCCTAAGGTTTCCTGA
Source organism: Bacillus kalamii (assembly GCF_047238185.1). NCBI lineage: Bacteria > Bacillati > Bacillota > Bacilli > Caryophanales > Bacillaceae > Bacillus > Bacillus kalamii. The sequence goes on from NZ_JBDFMI010000001.1 coordinate 348,033, forward strand.
GGAAGGCTCGTCCGCTCAGGGTTAGTCGGGACCTAAGCCGAGGCCGAAAGGCGTAGGCGATGGACAACAGGTTGATATTCCTGTACCACCTCTTTATCGTTTGAGCAATGGAGGGACGCAGTAAGATAGAGTAAGCGCACTGTTGGATATGTGCGTCTAAGCAGTTAGGCTGGCAATGAGGCAAATCCCATTGCCGTGAAGGCGGAGCTGTGATAGCGAGGGAAATTTAGTACCGAAGTTCTTGATTCTACACTGCCAAGAAAAGCTTCTAGCGAGATAAAAGGTGCCCGTACCGCAAACCGACACAGGTAGGCGAGGAGAGAATCCTAAGGTGTGCGAGAGAACTCTCGTTAAGGAACTCGGCAAAATGACCCCGTAACTTCGGGAGAAGGGGTGCTCTGGTAGGGTGCAAGCCCGAGAGAGCCGCAGTGAATAGGCCCAGGCGACTGTTTAGCAAAAACACAGGTCTCTGCGAAGCCGCAAGGCGAAGTATAGGGGCTGACGCCTGCCCGGTGCTGGAAGGTTAAGAGGAGAGGTTAGCGCAAGCGAAGCTTTGAATCGAAGCCCCAGTAAACGGCGGCCGTAACTATAACGGTCCTAAGGTAGCGAAATTCCTTGTCGGGTAAGTTCCGACCCGCACGAAAGGCGTAACGATCTGGGCACTGTCTCAACGAGAGACTCGGTGAAATTATAGTACCTGTGAAGATGCAGGTTACCCGCGACAGGACGGAAAGACCCCGTGGAGCTTTACTGCAGCCTGATATTGAATTTTGGTACAGCTTGTACAGGATAGGTAGGAGCCTTTGAAGCCGGAGCGCTAGCTTCGGTGGAGGCGTCGGTGGGATACTACCCTGGTTGTATTGAAATTCTAACCCGCACCCCTTATCGGGGTGGGAGACAGTGTCAGGCGGGCAGTTTGACTGGGGCGGTCGCCTCCTAAAATGTAACGGAGGCGCCCAAAGGTTCCCTCAGAATGGTTGGAAATCATTCGTAGAGTGCAAAGGCATAAGGGAGCTTGACTGCGAGACCTACAAGTCGAGCAGGGACGAAAGTCGGGCTTAGTGATCCGGTGGTTCCGCATGGAAGGGCCATCGCTCAACGGATAAAAGCTACCCCGGGGATAACAGGCTTATCTCCCCCAAGAGTCCACATCGACGGGGAGGTTTGGCACCTCGATGTCGGCTCATCGCATCCTGGGGCTGTAGTCGGTCCCAAGGGTTGGGCTGTTCGCCCATTAAAGCGGTACGCGAGCTGGGTTCAGAACGTCGTGAGACAGTTCGGTCCCTATCCGTCGCGGGCGTAGGAAATTTGAGAGGAGCTGTCCTTAGTACGAGAGGACCGGGATGGACGCACCTCTGGTGTACCAGTTGTCTTGCCAAAGGCATCGCTGGGTAGCTATGTGCGGACGGGATAAGTGCTGAAAGCATCTAAGCATGAAGCCCCCCTCAAGATGAGATTTCCCATAGCGTCAAGCTAGTAAGACCCCTGAGAGATGATCAGGTTGATAGGTTCGAGATGGAAGTGTGGCGACACATGGAGTTGACGGATACTAATCGGTCGAGGACTTAACCAAAAAGAAAGGCGAAGGCGACTGTTCAGCTTTGACAGGCGTTGGAGGGCCGGCTCATCAAAATCCCGCTTTTGGATTTGAAGTGACGGACCGAAACGACCGAAAAGCTAGGAGCCGTAGCTGGACATAGAAAAGTTACATGTGTTTGAATGCCTCTGTTATCTAGTTTTGAAGGAATAAATATAAATTTGTTCTTGAAATTATTTGAAAGACTGTATATAATAATATTTGTCTCAAATAAATGTCTGGTAATGATGGCGAAGAGGCCACACCCGTTCCCATTCCGAACACGGAAGTTAAGCTCTTCAGCGCCGATGGTAGTTGGGGGTTTCCCCCTGCGAGAGTAGGACGTTGCCAGGCATACAAAAATGGAGGATTAGCTCAGCTGGGAGAGCATCTGCCTTACAAGCAGAGGGTCGGCGGTTCGATCCCGTCATCCTCCACCATAACAATGCCGGTGTAGCTCAGTTGGTAGAGCAACTGACTTGTAATCAGTAGGTCGGGGGTTCGACTCCTCTTGCCGGCACCATTTGAAGAGCCATTAGCTCAGTTGGTAGAGCATCTGACTTTTAATCAGAGGGTCGAAGGTTCGAATCCTTCATGGCTCACCATTTATATGCGGGTGTGGCGGAATTGGCAGACGCACCAGACTTAGGATCTGGCGCCTTACGGCGTGGGGGTTCAAGTCCCTTCACCCGCACCATTTGCGGAAGTAGTTCAGTGGTAGAATACAACCTTGCCAAGGTTGGGGTCGCGGGTTCGAATCCCGTCTTCCGCTCCAAAGAGTTCCAAAGCCGGGGTGGCGGAACTGGCAGACGCACAGGACTTAAAATCCTGCGGTAGGTGACTACCGTACCGGTTCGATTCCGGTCCTCGGCACCATTTATTATATTATATGTGAAATATGCGCCCGTAGCTCAATTGGATAGAGCGTCTGACTACGGATCAGAAGGTTATGGGTTCGACTCCTTTCGGGCGCGCCATATTTCGGGAAGTAGCTCAGCTTGGTAGAGCACTTGGTTTGGGACCAAGGGGTCGCAGGTTCGAATCCTGTCTTCCCGACCATTACATATTAATTGGGGCCTTAGCTCAGCTGGGAGAGCGCCTGCCTTGCACGCAGGAGGTCAGCGGTTCGATCCCGCTAGGCTCCACCATTTAATATTATATAATCCTTATCTATTTTGGCGGTGTAGCTCAGCTGGCTAGAGCGTACGGTTCATACCCGTGAGGTCGGGGGTTCGATCCCCTCCGCCGCTACCAAAATAAGGACCTTTAGCTCAGCTGGTTAGAGCAGACGGCTCATAACCGTCCGGTCGTAGGTTCGAGTCCTACAAGGTCCACCATATTATTTCTTTTATGCGGAGGTATACCCAAGTTCGGCTGAAGGGATCGGTCTTGAAAACCGACAGGGGCTTAACGGCTCGCGGGGGTTCGAATCCCTCTACCTCCTCCATTTTTTAAAAGAAATCAACATTATTACCGTCGCGGGGTGGAGCAGTCTGGTAGCTCGTCGGGCTCATAACCCGAAGGTCGCAGGTTCAAATCCTGTCCCCGCAATCAGAAAGGTCCCGTGGTGTAGCGGTTAACATGCCTGCCTGTCACGCAGGAGATCGCGGGTTCGATTCCCGTCGGGACCGCCATTCTTACATGGTAGAATGGCAAATCCTTCTACATACTAGATGAAGGATGCTGAAATCTGCTCATGCAGATCCTTAATATACTAATGGCTCAGTAGCTCAGTCGGTAGAGCAAAGGACTGAAAATCCTTGTGTCGGCGGTTCGATTCCGTCCTGAGCCACCATATTTTTAAATATAACGGCGATTGTGGCGAAGTGGTTAACGCATCGGATTGTGGTTCCGACATTCGTGGGTTCGATTCCCATCAGTCGCCCCATATATATGCGGGTGTAGTTTAGTGGTAAAACCTCAGCCTTCCAAGCTGATGATGAGGGTTCGATTCCCTTCACCCGCTCCAAAGAATGGGCCTATAGCTCAGCTGGTTAGAGCGCACGCCTGATAAGCGTGAGGTCGGTGGTTCGAGTCCACTTAGGCCCACCATTCCGCAGTAGCTCAGTGGTAGAGCACTCGGCTGTTAACCGAGCGGTCGTAGGTTCGAATCCTACCTGCGGAGCCATTTTTATATTGTGGGGAAGTACTCAAGAGGCTGAAGAGGCGCCCCTGCTAAGGGTGTAGGTCGCGTAAGCGGCGCGAGGGTTCAAATCCCTCCTTCTCCGCCATATTGGCCCGTTGGTCAAGCGGTTAAGACACCGCCCTTTCACGGCGGTAACACGGGTTCGAATCCCGTACGGGTCATCTATAGAAAACATGCAACTAGAAATTGCATGTTTTTTTTGTTGTCTTCTGGTATATGAATCTGAATAGAACAAACTATTCAGATGTATACGATCTTTTTCAGTAGTCGTAATGGCAGGAAGAATAAACATAATACATATAAGCGAGCAACAACGGTTTCAAAAGATAGGCTTTTGGTTAGCCAGGGCAGATCCAGTTAATTTCATGAATAAATAGTATTTCCTATTGAGAAGAGAGCAAAGGAGAGTTCAATGATGATTCAATCAGAGCAAAATATTGAACAATTGATTAGTAGAGACCAGTGGATGATGGATATTTTACAGACTGTTCAACAATTGAAGTTGCCAGATTGGTGGATATGCGCCGGGTTTATCCGGAATAAAATATGGGACACTCTTCATGGTAAAACGGTGTCGTCACCGCTAGGAGATGTCGATGTCGTTTATTTTGATCGGGTCCATACAGAGAAAGAGCATGAGCTGTATTATGAAGAACAACTAATTCAATGGAAACCTAATATCCCATGGAGTGTGAAAAATCAGGCCAGAATGCATAAGGTCAATCATGATGAACCTTATCATTCATCTATGGATGCGATAGCGAAATTTCCAGAAACGGTTACTGCAGCGGGTGCTACTCTGGATAATAGGGGTAACCTTGTATTGTCGGCTCCCCATGGATGGGACGATCTGTTGAATATGATTGTAAGACCAACTCCTATAGCCCTTGAAAATGCCCACGTCTGGAAGGTCTATAATAGAAGAAAAAAAGTAAAGAATTGGTCACTAACATGGGAAAAAGTCATATATGCTGATATTGCTTCACCTTTTGCTGATCAGCATAATAGATAAATTAAAAGAGATCCCGGCTGTTTTATATCCGGGATCTTATTACGTATTCACTTTTCTTCTCCAGTATAGCTATCTCTCTTTTTATAAGGGATATCCCCTAGCGGTGATTCAAGATGTTCTTCATCCAATTTTTCTTCATATTTCTTAAATTCTTCTGATTCATATGTTTTGGCGTCGTTTCCTTTTATATCAGTAGCTGTAAACGATTCATAGGGTTCTGTACTGCCTTCCTTTTCTTCGCTATAAATGTCATCGTAGGAATCCTTAGGCGTCTGGAAATCGGCGGGAGTTTCGGAAGTTCCATAGTTAGCTACTTCCTTGAAGCTGTCAATGTCGTCATTGATTCTAGGATCATGCTTTGTTTCGAAGGAATTCGGCTCTATGGGCGATAAGATTTCTTCTTCAACGGGCCGGTCAGTCTCTTTGGATTGGCTAGGTGTATGTTTGACACAATAAAGTGTATAGGGGATCGCCTCTAGCCGTTCATATGGAATATCGATGCCGCATGTTTTACATTTGCCATATGTCCCTTCTTCAATGGCTTGCAGAGCTTCATTGATGTTATCTATCTCGGTAGACATATGGTCGTCCAAGGCATAATTTTTTTCACGGTCGGCAAGTTCTGTCCCTAAATCGGCAGGGTGGTTATCATAAGATGAGAGTTCGTCTACCGTATCGCTAAGGCTGACATCATCTGTTGGGTTATTATTGTTGATCACATGCTGTGAGTCTTTTTTCATTTGTACTAATTGTTCTTTTAATTTTTGGCATTGTTTTGTAGTAATCATAGTGAACCTCCTATTGGATTGTGTTTAATTCATTGCCGCATTTTGTTCTTTTTCTATACCCGGTTAAACTGTAATGAAACAATGGCAGCTATAATGGGAGCTCTATGAAATGACAAAAGTTACTGCAATCTTTTTCGGTGAAAAGATAGAGGGTTCAGTGTAAAATAGATATATGAGCGTTTTTTCACATGAAAAAAGGAACGCATACTAAATAGGAAGAGATTTTCTACTAATGGATGGATAATTGGACATTGGGTGCTCATTATTTGAGGAATCAGAATAAATCCTATCCGTTAATAGGAATCGAGGATTTGAATAATTGACACAATTCATTTACGGGGTGTATCTTTAAATAGGTTTAAAGGAACGTTAAGAATGAATGGAAAAAGGGGGTATTGTTGGAATGGCTATCGGAATAGAAATACGCACTCTGGAAGGGCTTCAAACGTGCTTACAGAAGGCAAATAAATTGAATACAAATATATTGTACAGTTCAGTAGTGAAAATGAATCATATAAGCCCCCTTTCTTTTTATATGGCAGGTAGAGATCTGTATTTGGGTGAACGTTTTTTCTGGAAGGAATCCATGGACGATTTTGCAATAGCAGGATTGGGGAAGGTTGATCTTTTTCAAGCTGAAGCAAATGCTGAACGGTATTCATATATAGAAGAAAAGTGGAGACAAATGAATGCTGACGCCATACTTGTTCAGGAGAATAAGATTCCTGGCACAGGCCCTCTCCTTTTCGGCGGTTTTTCTTTTGATTATCAAAAGAGCCAGTCGATGCTATGGGACCAGTTCGGCGATAACTTTTTTTATGTTCCCCAATATATGATTACGTTGGCACATGGAGCTGCATATCTTACAATCAATATTAATTGCTCACCTGGAGATGATATGGACTATTTAGTGGAAATGGTCAAAAAAGGCGAAGAATTAGCCAATCGATGCCAGGAGCAGGAATTATCGGTTACTAATCGAATGCTATCCGTGAATGAGGTTGATCCTGAGGGCTGGAAGCAATGTGTGAGAGAAGCTGTCCACACCATTACAGAGACAGATATGAATAAAATTGTGCTGGCCCGCGAACGAAGAATCGTATTTGAAAAGGCTATCCGATCAGAAGATGTGTTGGCGAAACTCATGGAGCAGCAAGGAACTAGTTTTATCTTCAGTATAGAATCAGGCAAGGATTGTTTTGTAGGGGCCTCCCCTGAACGCCTGGTGAAAAAACAGGATAAAGAAATGCTTTCGACTTGTTTAGCGGGTTCCATAGCACGGGGAATGAATGAAACGGAAGATGACCAATTAGGGCGTGCACTTCTCACTGATCCAAAGAATTTGGTTGAACACGGATATGTGGTTTCTATGATTAAACAGTCGTTAGAAGAAGTGTGTACCGATGTTAAGGTACCTGCTGAACCAGTTTTGATGAAATTAAAATTTATCCAGCATCTGTATACACCTGTCACAGCTATATGCCCGGAAAATATATCATTGCTTGATGTTGTCAAACAATTGCATCCAACACCTGCCCTTGGAGGGTTGCCTAAGCAAAAAGCTGTCGATTGGATCCGTGCCCATGAGCGTTTGGAAAGAGGCCTTTATGGAGGGCCGCTTGGCTGGATGGATGCCCAAGGAAACGGCGAATATTGTGTTGCGCTGCGTTCAGCCCTATTGCAGGGAAAAGAAGCTTCTCTATTTGCAGGATGCGGGATTGTACAAGACTCAGTGGCTGAAGAGGAATATAAGGAAACTGAGATTAAATTCAAGCCAATGATTACTGCTTTAGGAGGCATGCAAAAATGAACCATCAAGATACACTTACGTATTATACAGCTGCTTTTGTGGACGAACTTGCGCAAATGGATGTCAAACATGTTGTCATTAGCCCGGGCTCTAGATCGACTCCGATTAGCCTTATGTTCACGAAGCATCCGGATATAGATATTCATATTAATATTGATGAACGTTCAGCAGGCTTTTATGCCTTGGGGATTGCCAAGGCATCTTTGGAGCCTGTTGTATTAGTCTGCACATCAGGTACAGCAGCAGCCAATTATTTTCCGGCTATTGTTGAAGCACACCATTCACGGATACCGTTAATTGTCGTTACAGCGGATCGCCCTCATGAACTTCGGAATGTCGGGGCGCCACAAGCTATTAACCAATTGAATCTTTACGGTGACTATGCGAAATGGTTCTGTGAAATGTCATTGCCTGGAAACAGAGATGAAGATATACGGTATGTCCGCAATATAGCGAAGAGGGCAAGTGTAATGGCTAAAGCGAATCCGGCTGGCCCCATTCACCTGAATTTTCCCGTTAGGGAGCCTTTACTGCCTAACATGAAAGCTGATTGTTTTTCGTATTTACGAAGTGAGAAAGAACCGGGTTCCTATCTTGAAAGCGGTCTCTTGATGATGGGTGAGAACAACAAAGATGATATTCTTAAAGAATTGAACAATAAAGCTAAAGGAATTATCATTGTGGGAGAAATCAATGATCCTGCATTTATGAAGGATGTCAAAGTCTTAGCTGAAACACTTCAGTATCCTATCCTTGCTGATCCACTTTCTTTCTTGCGTACATCCGGACATTCGGATTATGTATTGGATTGTTACGATACTTTCTTACGGGTAGAGGAAGCGGCCAGTGTACTGCAGCCGGAGGTCATGATCCGTTTTGGTTCGATGCCTGTCTCGAAACCGCTGCTTCTATTTATGAAACAAGCTGCGGCTGCAAGCCATATTGTTGTAGATGGAGGTGCTGGCTGGCGTGAACCGACAGGACTTGCGACCCATATGGTTTATTGTGATGAAGCGATGTTCTGCCGGCAATTATCTGGGGAAATGACACAGCAGCCGAAAAGTGATTGGCTTGGATTATGGCAATCGTTGAACGCTATCAGCAAAAAAGAATTACGCACCTTAGGTCAAGAAGAGGAATTGGACGAAGGAAAGCTTTTTTTAGAATTAAACCAATTGCTTCCTGAGCATGCAGCATTGTTTGTAGGAAATTCGATGCCAATCAGGGACTGCGATACTTTTTTCCATAACAGGGAAGGGAAAGTTCGGATTATGGCAAATCGTGGAGCGAACGGTATTGATGGCGTTGTATCCACAGCTATCGGTGTAAGCGTCTATGAACAACCTACTTTTCTAGTCATCGGGGATTTAAGCTTTTTTCACGATATGAATGGATTGATGGCTGCAAAGATGCTGAATCGCAACCTTACCATCATTATTGTGAATAATGATGGAGGGGGTATCTTCTCGTTTTTGCCCCAGTCAACGGAGAAGGAATATTTCGAAACATTGTTCGGTACGCCTCATGGCTTAGATTTTTCGCATGCAGCAGAGATGTATGGCGGTATATTTAAACGTGTTGAAAATTGGCAAGATTTCCGGGAGTCCATTAAAACATCCCTGGATGACAAAGGATTAAAGGTCATTGAAGTCAAGACTGACCGCCATTCCAATGTCGAAAACCATCGGAGTTTGTGGAAAAAGGTTTCCCAGGAAATAAAGAATGAGCTAAAAGGAATAAGACAATGATTATAACCTGCCGGCATGGAGATTATAATGTGGAGACGTACGGAACAGGCGAGCCTATTTTATTTCTGCATGGATTTACAGGCGATCATACAACATGGAAGGACACTATCGCGGCTCTGCCTCCGAATATGTTCTGTATAATGCCAGACCTTCTTGGGCATGGAAAAAGTGATAGCCCTAGTGACCCTAAAGTATATGGAATGGAGAATGCTGCCGAAGATCTATTGGACATATTGGATCATCTAAAGATTGCTAAAACCCATTTGGTTGGATATAGCATGGGAGGGAGATTGGCTCTTTCTTTTGCCCTGCTCCATAAAGAACGTATCATTTCTTTATTGCTTGAAAGTGCTTCTCCTGGATTGGAATCGAAGGAAGAACGAGATAAACGGGCGGCAAGCGATGAAAGGCTTGCAGAACTTATCGAAGAACAAGGGATGTTAGAATTCGTCGATTACTGGGAAAACATCCCCTTATTCCATACGCAGAAAAAGCTGCTGCCTGAACAACAAGAGAAAATCAGAAATCAACGCTTAGCAAACAGTGAGTGCGGCCTTGCCAATAGCCTGAGAGGAATGGGGACAGGAAGACAGCCATCCTGGTGGGAAGCGCTCGAAGGGTTGGATATTCCCGTCCTGCTTATGACAGGCGAACTAGATAAAAAGTTCTGTATGATAAGCGAAAAAATGAAAAATCGACTCCAAAAAAGTGAAGAACGGCGGATTTCTGGAGTCGGCCATGCAATACATGTGGAGAATTCCGCAATCTTTGGTAAAATAGTAAGTGAATTTGTTGAAAAATGGAGGGAAAAATAGATGGCATTCAATTGGGAAACAGAACGCACATATGAAGATATCTTATATGAAACATATAATGGCATCGCAAAAATTACGATTAATCGCCCGGAAGTGCATAATGCATTCCGTCCTAAGACAGTTATGGAATTGATGGATGCATTCGCATGCGCCCGCGATGACGCAAAAATTGGTGCAATCATTCTGACAGGGGCAGGAGGCAAAGCATTCTGTTCAGGTGGTGACCAAAAAGTCCGCGGTAATGGCGGATACGTAGGGGATGACCAAATTCCTCGCCTGAATGTATTAGACCTTCAGCATTTAATCCGTGTAACGCCAAAACCTGTCGTTGCCATGGTAGCCGGCTATGCAATCGGCGGAGGGCATGTTTTACATATTGTTTGTGATCTAACGATTGCTGCAGACAATGCAGTCTTTGGACAAACAGGCCCTAAAGTGGGAAGCTTCGACGGCGGATATGGCGCAGGCTATCTTGCACGTATTGTCGGCCATAAAAAAGCGCGTGAAATTTGGTATCTATGCCGCCAATACAATGCTCAGGAAGCATTGGATATGGGATTGGTCAATACGGTTGTCCCATTAGATAAATTGGAAGAGGAAACAGTTCAATGGTGTGAAGAAATGCTTGAGAAGAGCCCGATGGCGCTTCGCTTCCTGAAAGCAGCATTCAATGCCGATACAGATGGTCTTGCGGGCATTCAGCAATTCGCCGGTGATGCAACTTTATTGTATTATACGACTGATGAAGCAAAAGAAGGAAGAGACGCATTCAAAGAAAAACGTTCTCCTGACTTTGGTCAATTCCCTCGATTCCCTTAATGGGGAAGAGTTGGCGAAAAGAAAGCTTGGCAAATTTATTTGTCAGGCTTTTTCTTTATATGGATATAAGGCAGGAGATAAACAGAAATATTTTCGGAAAGAGATGAAAAGAGTGGTTACTGAACAATTAATGCCTAACTGGCTTCAAAAAAGGGCATCGCTTTCGCCTGATCGCACAGCTATAGAAATCGGGAAGCGGGCTGTTACTTTCGGCCAACTGTATGATCAATCCATCGATTATGCAGCCCGGCTCTATTCCAAAGGTGTCCGGCCGTTTCATAGAGTAGGAATTCTGCAGCAGAATTCATTGAATCTGGTTACGGCGCTGCATGCCCTCATGCAGACAGGCGTGGAAATCGTTTTCTATAATATACGACTGTCTCCATTAGAGTTGGCCTATCAGTTTTCAGATGCGCATATAGATTGGTTGATTACTGAAGAAGAGTTTTTGAATACTGTGGTTGAGAGTGGGTTTGATGGAGAGAAAACCATTATTTTCAACGATTTGTTTAGCACCCAGCCTTCCTCAGCGTTTGTGCCTGTTGAAGTATTTAACTTGGAGCATACAGCGACCATCATGTATACTTCCGGAACGAGCGGACATCCGAAAGGAGTTATGCAAACGTACGGGAACCATTGGTGGAGTGCGGTTGGGTCTATGCTGAATCTAAGGTTGCATGAAGGAGATAAGTGGCTATGTGCAGTGCCGCTCTTCCATATTAGCGGCCTTTCCATTTTAATGAGAAGTATTATATACGGCATGACTGTCCAGATCCATCCCCATTTTGATGAAAAAATAGTGAATAAAGCGATTAAGGAAGAAGGCATTACAATTATGTCGATGGTTGCCAATATGTTGAACCGCATGGTGGCAGACCTGGGTGAAGATGGGCAATACCCTCCTTCCTTCCGTTGTGCGCTACTCGGTGGAGGCCCTGCTCCTTACAGCATTTTGGAAGCATGCAAGACGAAAAAGATCCCTGTTTACCAAACATATGGAATGACTGAGACAGCATCGCAAATTGTCACTTTATCTCCGGAGCATAGCCTGGAGAAACTAGGATCGGCTGGAAAAGCCCTTTTCCCGTGCAGCTTAAAGATTGTGGCGGATGGGAAAGAACTGCAGCCTATGGAAACGGGAGAGATTCTTTTGCAAGGTCCGAATGTGACAAAAGGCTATCTAAACAGAGAGCAAGAAACGGAATCTGCATTCAGTGATGGATGGCTGCACACGGGGGATTTAGGATATGTGGATGAAGAAGGTTTCCTTTTTGTAGTGGATCGGCGATCTGACCTGATTATTTCAGGGGGCGAAAATGTGTATCCGGCAGAAGTAGAATCTGCACTGATGAGGCATGAGCACATTTTTGAAGCTGGTGTAACAGGAGCTCCAGACGACAAATGGGGGCAAGTCCCAATAGCCTTTATCGTAACCAACAATAAAGAGATTACTGAACAGGACGTAAAAGTTTTCTGCAAAGATTGTTTAGCATCCTATAAAGTGCCGAAGGAAGTTTATTTTGTGGAAAGTTTGCCTAGGAATGCTTCTAACAAATTACTGCGCAGGGAATTGTTGAAATTCCGGAAGTAGGAGGGACAGTCTTGAAAATCAAATCTGTCACATTGTACCATGTCAGCGCCCCTTTAAAGGGGCCCTTCTATAATGCCCTTGGGACACTGCATGAACGGGAGGCCATTATCATTAAGGTGAATGATAAAGATGGGATGTGCGGTTGGGGGGAAGTGGTTGCATTCTCAACCCCGTGGTATACGGAAGAAACCGTTTATACTTGTATGTATGCCTTGAAAGAATTTCTTCTGCCTATCCTAAACCAGCATACTCATATAAGCCATCCTGAGGAAGCAGCAGCCCTTTTTTCGAGCATTAGAGGCCATCATATGGCAAAAGCAGGCTTGGAGGCTGCCATATGGGATTTATATAGCAAACAAAAAGGACTGTCCTTGGCAGCCATTATCGGGGGAACTAGAGAGTACATCGAGACAGGTGTAGTCATAGCGGCTAAAGATGTGAGCAAAATCGGCGAACAAATAGACCGATTTAAGGAAGACGGATATAAACGCTATAAAATAAAGATTAATAAAGAAAATGCAATCTCTGTTCTTACAGCTATCAGAAACCAATATCCCGAGCTTCCCATCATGGCAGATGCCAATTCTTCGTTTACGATGGAGGATCTGCCGTTGCTGAAAAAATTAGATGACTATCAATTGATGATGATCGAACAGCCTTTCAGCCATGAGGATCTTTATGATCATAGTGTATTGCAAAAACAGCTAGCGACGCCAATCTGTCTTGATGAAAGCATTACCTCCTTCCAGGCCGCAAGAAATGCCATTGCCTTGAAGAGCTGCCGTATGATCTCTGTTAAGATGGGGCGTTTAGGGGGATGGCGGCAAGCACTGCAGCTGCATCAGTTTGCGGAGGAGAATGCCACCGAATTGTGGTGCGGAGGCATGATTGAATTTGGAATTTCTAAGGCTCATAATATTGCTTTGGCTTCCTTGCCGGGATTCACGATACCCGGAGATATCTCTGCTTCAGGGAGATATTGGGAACATGAATTGCTTGAAGAGCCTATAGAAGTAAAGAATGGCCGGATACACATCTCCGATAGACCGGGGATTGGATATACAGTTAATGAGTATATCTTAGAAAGAATGGCAAAATATATGGACGTTATTACATGTAGCTAAAATTAGGCTTTTGTATCTTTTTTTCTTATGGAAAATACTGTATCCTAATAGATATAAGATTTCAATACGATCAGGCAGGGAGATGCATGAGTCAAAATAAAGCGTATTTAATTGCCGATATATTAATCAGGCGTGGATTGCCGGTAGAAGTTGTCATGGCGATCACTTCCATGAATCGTGAAGAAGTTGAATGTTTAGTTGGTGAAAATAGAAGAGTAGAACAAAATAATGATTTGAAGAGTTGAGATGGCAGCATATGCTGCCTTTTTTATTTCAAATAAAATAGCCTGCATCTAAATGCAGGCGCTTGTTTATTCGAGAAAAGAAAAACCTTACAATTCGTCTTTTGGGCGGAATGTCTGGCAGCCGGTTTGACTGCTTGTCCGTGCCCTTTCTTCGGAAGAATATACCTCAACCATAATTTTTTTTGCTGAACATTGATTTCCATGTTTCCAATAAAAACACGTATTTGCACTACATTTAACATCTTTAGCCACAATGAAACCCTCCTTATAGATAGCTTTTACAAGAAGGGTTTCAGGCATGATTGGTAATTACGTGCAATGGTATGTTTTAATACAACGCTTTTTTCAATGTTGCCAAGTTATCCTGCATGATGCTTAAATAATCTTTATGCTGCTTGATATCATCATCAGTTAGAACAGAAAGATTATGGAGATGCAATTTTTTTGCGCCCAATTCTTTTTGGACAATCGAAGTCAGCTTCGAGGGGATATTTTGTTCAAAAAGAACATAATGGATTTGCTTTTTCTTCGCCAGCTCCATTATATTCTTCAGTTCTTTTTGTGTAGGTTCACTGGAACTGGAAATACCTGAAACAGCGATTTGTTTCAAGCCGTATTCTTTTTCCCAATAGCCATAGGCGGCATGTGACACGATGATTTCTTTTTTGGGTGCTTTTTCGATGGTGGAAGCATATTCTTCATTTAACGAGTTTAATTCTTTCGTCACCATATTGTAGTTCTTTTCGAAATAATCTTTGTTCTCGGGCTGCTTCTCGGCCAATTGTTTTTTTATTTCAGTAGCCATGTCAACCATTAAGGCAGGGTCAAGCCATACATGGGGATTAACATCGCCATGCCCATGGCTATCTTCCTCATGGCCGTGATCATCCTCTATTCCTTCATGGGCATCCTGAAGCTTCGCATGGTCAAGCGTTTCCCCGACTGCGACCATCTTGACGCCTTCTTTTGAGAGGATTGGTTTCGCTTTTGTTACGAATCCTTCAAGATGATGCCCGATATAGAAAAATTCATCTGCTTGAGCCATTGAAATTAAATCTTTTTGCGACGGTTCAAATGAATGTTCATCTGCTCCAGGGGGATAGACTGTTTTGACATCTACATGAGTGCCCCCGATTTGTTCTGTCAAATATTGCAACGGATAGACAGTTGTATATACAGATAGAGGATCATTCGCTGCGTTATTGTTATTTTTATCCTCTTTTTTTCCACATCCTGACAGTATAGCGGCCAGGACTAGGATAATAGCCAATACTTGTTTTTTGTACATTGGTTTCTCCTTAGTGTTATCTTTTTTATGCGGTCATTACAGAATAGCTTTCCCCATCAAAACAAAGAGTTATTACGTATTATATTCACAGAAAACGTAATGATTACGATTTGACCTATTGTATCTTAACGCAAATAAAGCACGAAATCAATAGTTCGTGCTTTAAAAATGTTTTTTGAAGAAGCTTTATTATTTTTTCGGTTTTTTTTCCGGCACTAGATCGACACCGCCCGGATGGAGTGGATGGCATTTGCAAATCCGTTTAACGGTGAGCCAACCGCCTTTCAGCGCTCCAAAACGTTTAATGGCCTCTAAGCCATATGCTGAGCATGTCGGGTAGAAACGGCATGTAGGGGGCTTAAGAGGAGAAATGCATTTTCGGTAAAATTGTATGAGCAGCAGCATTATTTTCTGCATAAGCAATCATCCTTTTCAAGGGTACGCATAAAATACCAAATAACTTTAATATGCTTATTATACACCTGATGCCCATTTACACATAATGCTATGCGCAAGACTAAACAATTGAACAGGCTGAAATAAAGACAACAGCCTATAAATCAAAAGGAGTGAAGGAAATGCCGTCTGTGGAAAGTTTTGAGTTAGATCATACAGCCGTAAAAGCGCCGTATGTAAGGCATTGCGGTGTGCATAAAGTAGGAAATGACGGAATGGTTAATAAATTTGATATCCGTTTTTGCCAACCGAATAAAGAAGCGATGGAGCCGGGGGCAATCCATACACTTGAGCATCTTTTAGCGTACAATATCCGGAAGCATTCCGAAAAATATGCCCATTGGGATGTAATCGATATTTCTCCAATGGGATGCCAGACCGGATTTTATCTTGTTGTCAGCGGCGAACCTACCGTATCGGAAATTGTCGATGTCATGGAAAACACAATGAAAGACGGAATAAAAGTAGTGGAAATTCCGGCAGCAAATGAAAAGCAATGCGGCCAGGCTAAGCTGCATGACTTGGAGGGAGCCAAGAAGGTGATGGAAAAGTGGCTTTCCTATTCCAGAGAAGATTTGCATCAAGTATTTGCGTAAAAGAAAACAAAGAAAAGCAGCTCTAGGTGTGAGCTGCTTTTCTTTGTTTGAAGGTAGGCTTGTCGGGGATGGGCAGGCAATGTTCGCTTTAGTCGTCATCCAGCTGCAAGCACCACCCCCTTGAGGTTAATTGTTTTCTTTTTTTTGAGGATCTTTTGGTGAAGGGTCTATGGTATGTTTGTATTGATATGCCTTGGATGTTGTAAGGGCGCTGACAATGATAACAATGATGCAAATGGCTATGCAGACAATCAAAATGCCAATCATCATAGGGAAACCTCCAGAATTAAAATATAAATATATTTTACCATTAAAGGATGTTTAACGTGCTGCTTTACGGGTAAAAAGTCAGTATACGTATATTAATTATAGAGGAGGAACTATACATGGCAAATAAGGATTTAGTACAATTAATCAATCAAGAAGTTTCAAATTTTAGTCTCTTGTTCACGAAACTACATAATTATCACTGGTATGTTAAAGGTCCCCATTTCTTTGAATTACATGTGAAACTTGAAGAACTGTACAATGAAGCGGCAACCAATTTGGATGAATTGGCAGAGCGCCTATTAGCTTTGGAAGAACAACCTGTCGCAACAATGAAAGAGCATCTTGAATTGTCAACATTGGAAGAAGCTACAGGAAATGAAAAAACAGACAAGATGATCCAACAAGTCATCAATGATTTGAAGAAGGTAAGCAGTGAGTTGCGAGATGGCATTAAACTGGCGGATGAAGAGGGAGATCCGGTAACATCCGATATGTTCAGCAATATGAGTGAAAGCTTAGATAAGCATTGCTGGATGCTGCGTGCTTATTTGGATTAATTAAAAACGTAAGAAAAGGCCTTATCCGGTTTGGATAAGGCCTTTTGTTCTAATAAGGCAACTTCGCGCATTATGCTCAGTGCAAGTGGCGGTAAGATGAAAAATAAGAAGGGTCCTTTGGGGAAGCTGCTTTGCTGCCTGCAAATTTTCCCTTCAAGGTTTCCATTATGTACAAACCAAAAAAGCTTCTGAGTTCCATTTCATCCATCTCAAGTATATGTTCCAAAATTTCCTTGTGGTCCAATTGTTCAAGGACAGCCAGGGTAAGAATATCGATATCTTCATCGTCTCCAGTAAGTTTGGTGCGGTAGTGTTCAAATAAATCTTCGACCAATTTCATGATAAATCCCTCCCTTTCCTGTAAATTAGACAAAAGCAGAAACACTTAATAGCTTGATACATATAATAGAGTATCCTCGTTTGTTATTCTCTTTTTCTTTATATAATCTCTACTTTTGTTTTACCCTATTTCAATTTTTTTAACCAGTCCCCCTGTAATCTACGCTGCAATAGAGGTATCAATAGAAGGGAGGAGTGGAATAAAATATGGAAGAGTCTTTTGTTCAGCAGATTGTCCACTTGTATACCAGTGGAATGCCTCAATATATGACGGGTGTATACAGCAGATGGCTGTTGATGGCGCTGGCCGTATTGCTGGCCGTCGATTTGGTTTCATACATCCTGTCCGAAAGGATTTTGTCACAGCTTGTATGGAATAGTTTCCTTAAGGAAACGTTGAAACGCTTCCTCATCATGGGCATTATAGTCATTAGTTTTGTATTGGATAAGCTGTTGGGAACAGGAGATATCATAAAAAATGCGACAATGCTATTTTATATAGCGACTGAGATGACCACTATTACAAATTATGCCATCAAGACAGGCTTGCCTGTTCCTGATTTGATTAAACGGATCGTACAGGCTATTAAAAAGAAATAGGGATGGCCAAGCCGGCTGTTAGCTTGTATGCATTTATCTTTCTTGTCATTAGGTTGTAGAGTAAAATGAAGTGGACTTTTGCTCAATAAATAGATTGTCTATTTTTTGGGCAGAAGTTCAGATTCATTGAGATTATATCGAATTGGAAATGTTTTTTCAATGTTAAGAAAAATGTGTTTGCTAAGCGATTGTTGTTTATTTTTATTCAATTGGATGATTCCATAAGCCATTGGTTAGCACGCACTATGGGAGTGTGCAAAGCCGTCTAAAGCGAAAATAGACGGCAATAAGATTATGTTAGATTGGAAAGAGGAAAAATGATACATACATGTATGGATTTGAATGGAAATGCCATCAGCCTGACAACGGAATACCATCGTTTTTCGGAAGAACCTCAGCATGCCATAGTGATTATACAAAGCGGGAAAGGCTGGGTTATGACGAAGCATAAGAAAAGGGGACTTGAATTTCCAGGCGGAAAAAGGGAAAAGGGTGAAACGATTGAAGAAGCAGCCAAAAGAGAAGCTTGGGAAGAGACGGGGGCTGTCCTCAATCACTTGGTCTATCTTGCCCAATATCAAGTAACAGGCAATGCCGAAATGTTCACGAAAGATGTATATTTTGCCTGGACGGATACCATTATACAAAAAGAAGATTATTTGGAAACATCAGGTGCAGTTTTATTAGACAAGCTGCCCCATGACTTCTCTGGTGCGGAGTTCAGTTTTATCATGAAGGATGAAGTCATCCCTATTTGTTTGAACCTGATAAAAGACCGGCATTTAGGGCGCTGAACGAGAGTATGTAGTACCCTTCCTTTTGGGAAGGGTGTTGTTTACTTTTGAAGCCATTTCTTCTCTAAAAAGCCAACGAGCTGGTACATAATAGTGGCAAAGATGGCTATCAGAAGCAAGGCCATCAAGACTAGTGTGAAGTTGAAAACTTGGAACCCATAGATAATTAGATAGCCAAGCCCTTTTGCTGATACGAGGAATTCGCCCACGATGACACCTACCCATGAAAGGCCCACATTAACCTTCAGAGTGGAGATAATAGTGGGCATGGATGCCGGCAAAATGGCTTCCTTGAACGACTGGAATCTGGTGGCGCCAAATGTCTGGAGCACTTTTAAGTAGTTAGGGTCCACTTCTTTAAAGGATGTATAAACGACAATTGTGGTAATGATGACTGATATAATGGCACCCATCGCAATGATGGATGGATAGCCAGGTCCCATGGCTACAATAAGAATGGGTCCCAACGCTACTTTTGGCATCGCATTCAAAATAACCAGATATGGGTCTAGTACCTTTTGCAGCATTGGCGACCACCACAATAAAGCGGCAAGTAAGGTTCCGACCAATGTTCCGAGCAAAAAGCCGCAAATGGTTTCCACAAGAGTAACGCCTGCATGGTTCAATAATGTCCCATCCCCAATTTTCTCCACCAGCAATGTTACAATCTTGCTAGGGGAGCTGAAGATCAGCGGATCAATCCATTCCAGCCTGCTTGCACCTTCCCATACACCGAAGAAAACAATAAATATAAAGAGCTGATAGAGTCTTACCCATTTCCTTTCTCTTTGAAGGCCCTGTTTGTACTTAAGGTGCAATCCGGTAATATTTATTTTAGGATTCTTCAATGGTTTCAAACTCCTTCCAGATCGTTTGGAATAGGGAAGAATAAAGTGGGTGATTTCTCGCTTTAAAAGGAGTAAGGAGCCGCAATTCCTCCGGAACGTCATATGTCCGGAATAATCGGCCTGGTTTAGCTGCAAATAGATGGATACGGTCACTCATGGCGATGGCTTCACCAATATCATGCGTCACGAGCACCGCCGTCTTATTGAAATCTTTTAGCGTTGAGGAGACTAGGTCTTCCAGTTGCATTTTAGTCACATAATCGAGTGCCGAAAAAGGTTCGTCTAGCAAAAGAAGCTTTGGGTTTGTCGCCAAAGTTCTGACTAATGCCACTCTTTGCCTCATTCCTCCTGATAATTGATTCGGAAACTGGCTCTCTACATGTGACAGGCCGATATCGTTCAAGATTTTCAAGGCATTGATTTCATCCGCCACTTTATTTTTTTTTCCGATTTTTAAACCGAGCAATATATTTTCTCGAATCGTTTTCCAGGGAAACAGATAGTCCTGCTGGAGCATATAACCGATTTCCTGCGCTTTCGAATGGGTTACATCCTTTTCCTGGAGCGATACCTTGCCGGAGGTCGGTTTTAATAAACCTGCTATGATCGAAAGGAGTGTGGTCTTTCCGCAGCCGCTGGGTCCAAGAAACGATATGAATTCTCCTTCGTCAATCGAAAGTGAGACATCCTCAATAGCTGTATTGCTTTCGTTTGGAGTGAAATAGACGTGATGGATATCCTTTAATGATAAAAAACTCATAGCCTATTCTCCTTATTTGGAAGAGGCTTCTTTTGCCAGTTTTGTATTGACGAGCTTTTTATAGGAAGCATCCTTAGGAAGTTCGCCAGCCTCTTTCATGATTGTCTTTAAATTTTCCCATTCCTCTTGGTCGAGTACGGGGTTTGTGGCGTATGCCCCTTCTTGCTTATAGCGGTCTACTACTGTTGCCATGATATCCGCGTCTGTATCTTTGAAGTATGGTTGAATGACTGCTGCAATTTCTTTGGCATCATGGCTTTCAACCCATTTTTGAGCTTTTTGGATTGCATTTGTGAATTTTTGGACAGTATCTTTATTCTTTTTTAGGAAGCTGCTTTTCGCCATATAGGATGTGTAGGGTACCTTGCCTGATTCCTTTCCAAAGGAAGAGACGACAAAGCCTTTGCCTTCTTTTTCAAAAATGCTGGCCTGCGGTTCGAATAATTGAACGAAGTCGCCTGTACCCGATAAGTAGGCATTAGCGATATTGGCGAAATCGACATTTTGAATAAGAGTCAGGTCTTTTTGCGGGTCGATGCCATGTTGCTTAAGTACATATTCACCAACCATTTGCGGCATGCCGCCTTTACGCTGCCCAAGGAATTGGCTGCCATTTAGCTGGCTCCAATCAAAATGGTCAATTTTTTTCCGTGAAACAAGAAATGTTCCGTCTGCTTGCGTCAGCTGGGCAAAATTAATGACCGTATCCTTTGTTCCTTGTGCATCCACATAAATGCTTGTTTCTGATCCGACAAGGGCCACATCCGCTCCGTTGGCCAATAGGGTAGTCATTGTTTTATCTCCGCCCCAAGTGGTTGTTAATTTGACGTTGAGGCCCTCATCTTTGAAGAAGCCTTTTTCCAATGCGACATATTGTGGAGCATAGAAGATGGACCTTGTCACTTCTGCCACTTTGACAGTGGTATCTTCTTTATTCCCGCAACCGGACAGATATGCAAGCATAACGCCAGTTAACAGTAAACTGAGTGCGATTTTCACATATTTCTTCATTGGCAATCCTCCTATTCTTGTGTAATGCTTCCGCGGCAGCCGTATCTGCTTGGAAGATAGCTTTAGCCCCGGCCTTAATGGGGTAAAGGTTTACCATAGAGTATGAAAGAGAAAAAAATGTGTGAATGCCTAAATGCCTATTTACCATAAAACTTCAGGAGATGAGAATTAATGAACTTTAGTGACGGCACCGTTCTGGATAAGATCCCCTACCCATCGCCGCATCCGGGAATACGATTATATACGGTCACCTATGCTAGTGATGGACTTCAGGTAAAGGGCCTATTAGCAGAACCGGCAGGAGAGGAAAAGATGGATGGCTTTGTTTATTTAAGGGGTGGAATTAAAAATGTTGGGACGGTTCGCCCCGGAAGAATCATTCAATTCGCCGCCCAAGGTTTTATCGTCTTTGCCCCTTTTTATCGTGGAAACCAGGGAGGGGAAGGAGATGAAGATTTTGCCGGCGAGGACAGGAATGATGCCATAGCAGCGTTCAAGCTTCTTGAAAAGATGGACAGAGTGAAAAAAATACATATTTTCGGTTTTTCCCGAGGCGGCGTCATGGCCCTATGGACTGCAATAGAATGCCCAGAGGCAGCATCTGTTGTCACTTGGGGAGGAGTATCCGACGTAACTTTGACCTATGAGCAAAGGGTTGATTTAAGGAGGATGTTGAAACGTGTAATAGGTGGAACTCCGAATAAATATCCGGAACGCTATGAAAGACGCAATCCATTGCTTAAAATTGCCCATATTACGTGTCCGGTATTGATTATCCATGGATGCCAGGACCATAACGTGGAATTCAATCAGGCAACCCTTTTGGAAAAAACATTGAAGGAAGCAGGAAAAACAGTAGATTGCTGGTATTTTGAAGAATATACACATTATTTCCCCCCGGCGATCAACAGGGAAACAGTCAGAAAGTTAACTTCATGGATGAAAGAGCATAGCTTCTAATGGTAAAATAGGAAAGAAAAATGGAAAGAAGGGACTGACGTTCATGGGAATGCCTTTGGAGTTGAACACGATGATTGTCACAAAAGGAAATGAAGAACGTATTTCAAAAAATGATTTTGTACTGACTAAAAATGAATACCGACTTTACCCGATGAATATTCCGATTGCTGTCCGGAAAACAAAAAATAGCGAAGATATCGGTACAGCCATTATTAAAAAAGTGACTTGGGAGAATGAGAAAACAGTTATTATGTATGAATTGACTTCTTTGCATAGTGTGAACTGACAGGCCTGCGGGGTCTGTTTTTTTATTGTTCAGGAACTAACTGTTGCACTGCCAAAGGCGAAGAGCGCAAGCGCCAGCCCCTCGAGGTCTTAAGCCAATCTCTGTTAAAGGCAAAAACAGCCTTTAAGCAGAGCCTGTCTTAAGCTTGTCGGGGCTAAACGGCGCTTTCCGCTTTTGGTTCATCCAAATTTTTCGAACGTGGGTTTGTTTTTTCTGATAAACTAGCCTTATACATACTCTGTTTATTCAGAAAGGGGCTTCAACATGGCTACAGCAGGATCTATTTTCATTCTCCTGGCTCTGTTTTGCTTTTTTGCAGGCATCATAGGTGTTCTTAAAGGGAATGTAAAGCTCATCAAGATTAAATCAAGAAAAGCGGGTTCGATGGTTCTCCTAGCTTCCATCATTTTATTTGTATTAGGAGGGGCTATACTGCCTGAAGAATCTTCTACTTCGGATACTCAAATAAAATCATCGCAAGAACAGAAGGTAGAAAAAAAGGAAACAGCCGATACAAAACAAAAAAAGACTCTTCCAAAGGAAACGGCAGATACTAAGGGAAATGAAGAGTCTTCCAAACCTTCTGCAACACTTCCGCAAACACAACCGGCTACAAAGGGTGTACTTGAAGTACACTATGTTGACGTCGGCCAAGGAGCTGCTCAAGTTATCGTGACGCCAGCCAAGAAAGTGATGGTGATCGATGGGGGCAATAATGATGATGAGAACAGGATGGTTGCCTACCTGAAATCATTGGGTGTCGCTAAAGTCGATATATTGATTGGGACGCACCCAGATGCAGACCATATTGGAGGAATTGATGCTATTATTGACAACTTTCCTATCGGCACATTTTATATGCCGAAAATCCAAAGCAATACACAGACTTTTGAGTCCGTATTAATGGCTGCGCAGCGAAAAGGATTAAAAGTGACGACTGCACAGGCAGGATCAAAATTAACTCTTGATTCATCAGTAGAGCTGGCAATGATTTCGCCGATTGTTGCGTCGAATGAGACGAATGAAATGAGCGCTGTTGTCCGGATGCAGTACGGCAAGCAGTCTTTCCTGTTCACTGGGGATGCCGGAACATCCTCGGAAGAAAGAATGATTTCTTCTGGCGTTGATTTAAAGTCGACCGTATTGCTAGTCGGCCACCATGGAAGCAGGCACTCGACCGGCGCCGCTTTTGTTCAGGCTGTGCAGCCGCAATATGCGGTTATTCAAGTAGGGGCAAAGAATAACTATGGCCACCCGGAAGATGAAGTATTGGCCAGATTGAATCATGCAGGAGCTAAGCTATATCGAACTGATAAAGACGGGACAATCATATTTAAGACGGACGGGAACACAATAACCGTCAACAAAAGTGCCTGGGCATACAATGGGCCATCACGTTCACAAACAGGGGAGGCAAATGCCACAGTAACACCAACGCCGGCAGCTCCTAAAGCATCCAGCCCTGCAACAAATGGCCCCATTACCGCGGCTGCGACGATTGACCAAACTTCTCCCCGCCAAAACCAACAGGTCACTGTCAGTGTATCTGTGAAAGACCAGAGTGGAAAACCGGTCAGCGGAGCTCAGGTGGAATTGAATGTGCATTATAAATCAACAGATACACAATACAGCGGCAGCACCGATGCGAATGGGATCGCATCCATTCCATTCAGAATTGGAAGAGCAGCAAAGGGATTCCAAGTGAACGGTGATGTAAGTGTCCAAGCAAACGGGCAAAATGCTTCGGCAAGTATTGCGTTTACGCCACAATAAGAGGAGGATGGGCTATGACAGCGATCGTTGATTCTTTTGAAGGTGATTACATGGTACTAGAAGTTGATGGAACAGTGAAGGATATACCCCGCTGCGAGGTTGAAGCAAGTGTACAGGTGGGGGACGTTGTTAGACAAAAGAACGGTAAGTGGTATAAAGATGAAGAACAAACGAAAGCACGCCAAAAAAAAATTAAATCGTTAATGGATTCCGTTTGGGAAGACGAGTAAAACGGTAAGCGTTGAAATGAAGCCTTTGCTTTGTTTCAACGTTTTTTTATATGCACAAAAAACCCCGAATTCTGTAAGCTACAGTTCGATTTACCATAAAAAGGAAATTATGTATAATGAAGAACTAAAGGGATTTAGGTTATTAGAAGGAAGAATTAAAATGACTGGATCATTACTTGTTTTTTATGTTTTTATAGTTGTTGTCCTTCTTATGGGGGTATATGTGAAATGGTGGATAAGGTTAGCCCTGGCGATTTATCAGTTTGTTGTTTTTCATCTCTTTACTAATCAGTACAATAAAATAATGCAAATCGATAAAGTCGAAGTTTTTTCTAAAAGTAGAGAGGCTCTTGTGGATAAATATGAGGTCTATTTTTATCTTCCATTTTTTATTTTTGTTTTTTATGCATATTTTAAATGGATAAAAAACATAAAAACAGGTAGTCAACTGGCATTATTAATATGTAGTATTATCCTATTTGTAGTCATCTTTTTGGTTATTAATCTATTTATGTATATGCTTTTAGGCTATGAGCCATAAATACAGTTCTCTGTTTCCTGATAATTCCATACCTAGCCACCTAAAAAGGATTTGAATACACCGGCAGGCAAAATGCCATTTAATTGAAATCTACACAATTGACGCTATACTTAGGATACCAGCAAAGATTAAAGGTGGAATAAATGAATGAAAGTAACAATAAAAGATATAGCAAGGTTAGCGGGAGTATCTCCGAGCAGCGTTTCTTTAGTCCTGAATGAGAGGCCATGCCGGATCAGCGAAGAGAAAAAAGAAAGGATTAAACGGATAGCGGTTGAGTACCATTATTCTGCCAATCAAATGGCGAGGAGCCTTGTCACTAAGCAAACGAAAACAGTGGGATTGCTGATGCCTGATATTGAAAACGTATTCTTCTCTTCTTTAGCTAAACATATTGAAATGATATGCAGGAAACAGGGATACGCGTTAATGATTGTAAATACGAACAATGAATACAGAAATGATTTACAGCTGACGGATTTACTTGTGTCCCGGTCTGTTGATGGATTATTTATTATTCCGAGCGATGAGTCCTATAAAGACTGTCGGGAAATGATTGAAAAATTAAAAACCGTTCATACACCGTTTGTGATGTTGGACCGGGTTTATGATGAAATAAGATGTGATAAAGTGCAATTCGATAATGAAAAAGGAGCTTTTATGGCGGTGCAGTATTTATTGGATCATGGACACCGTAAAATTGCCTGCATCACGAGCTCAAAAGCCTCCAATAACGGCAGGCTAAGGTTGAAGGGATATGAAAGGGCAATGGCAACCTGCCAGTTGGATATACAAGCGAAATACATATTAGAAGGGGATTACGGGGTTGAAAGCGGGTATATGGCCGCTGATCAATTACTATCTGAAGATATAACGGCTGTATTTATTTCAAATGACATGATGATGCTCGGATTCTTACGGAATATGCACGAAAAAAATAAACAAATACCGGACGATTATTCGATTGTCAGCTATGATCATTCTATTTATACATATTTGGTAGGGCCCGAAATTACTTCAGTAGAGCAAAATACAAATGAATTGGCAGAGAAAGCGTGCGGTTTATTGTTCGCACGTCTGCAAAATCCGGACAAACCATATGAGCAGCTGTGCCTGATGCCAAAGCTTATCGAGAAAAGCAGTGTGAAAAGAGTGGAGAGTAAAGTACAGGCATAAGTGTCTAAGATATTTACTCGAATATGTCCGAAACTTATACATACAGTGGCCATTGCATATGGGAAATGGATAATCGGCCGTTTATCTGAGAATAGATTGCCTTCAGCTATTAGTTCAAGGATAGCCCCCTAATGACCAGGAATGTGCTGGACTATTAGGGGGCATTTCTCTATTATCAAAGATTTTCTTTGTAGAATGTCCCTAATTTTTCAATGGCTTGTTCGACTGCTTAGCCATAACCTTATTATCCGCTTAAATCATGAACACTTCTCTGTTGCTGTTTTTCGCTGATTCCAGGAATTATTGAGATGGCGAATGGTTCCCACTCTTTTGAATTCAATGAAGAAGTAACATATACTCAGAGTCGGTTTGGTCGCTTATTCACGCATATCTTTAATAATTCCGCAGCAGGAATAAGACATATCAGGAAATTCCTCCACTGGCACATTGCGGTCGCGAGCAAGCATAAGAATATGGGAAAGATCGCTCCGATTTGCCGGATTAATCAGTATTTTCCAAGGGACTCTCCTTAAAAGGACTCTTGTCGTCTCGCCGACACCAGGTTTGATAAAATGAACGTTTTCTATATTGTATAGCTTCTTGATAGAATCGACAGTCTGCATCCCTTTCCATGAGGGGCTGCAGTCCTCGGTGTTACGTTTGATAAGCGCCTCCTTAATCGCTGCTTTGGCGAAATGGAATTCTGCCTGGATTGTATCTACATAGAGATTGGAAACATCTGCGTTCATTAATTCCTTGTAATACTTAGCTCCATGAAAATCATCTTTATCCATAAATGAATGATTCAACACTGTTCGGCTGACCAGACCTGAGACCGTACTGTTCAAGCAAGCTGATGGAATGAGAAAATCATCCCTAGTCCCAAATAAGTCAGTGCAATGGCCTGGATCTGCCAGGACGGCAAGGGATGGTTCCACTGTTTGTGTGTGGGTCTGGTTGAATTTTTCGCAATCTTCCTGTAATTGTTTGAGGATAGCTCCTTTACCTGTCCACCCATCGACAAATTGGACATCCGCAAGGGGATGCTGCTCAAATATATAGGATAAGGCGCGTTCATCGATCCCTCTTCCGCGTATGATGCTGATGGAATAGTGAGGGATGTTCATTTGATAGTTTTCCTGTAGATAACGTTTAAGTAAAACGCCAATGGGAGTCCCGGCCCTTGCCAAGCTGACTAGGACCAGATTATCCAGTCCACGCCTTTCGGCAACTAGCTCAGCCACGACACCGAGAGATATGGCCACCCGTCTGGAATATTCCTTCAATGTTGTACGAAACATCGTGATATACTCTTCAGTCGGCTGATATTCTTTTGGAAGCATTTCTGAGTAATGTATGCCTGATTGAATCAATGATTCTCGTGTTTCAGTGCTGGTTTCATTCAGAAAGGCAGATATCTCTCTTAGTAAAAAGATCGCATCATCCTCGCTGTAGCTGCCCATCTTATCCGGAATTGATCGAGTCTTCGCCATAAGTGCACCCTCCTATTCTTCATCCATTTGATTTATCACGATTATTTTAATAGAGGAAGCAGCAGATTTTGATAATTCATTTATCAATTCTTGCATGCTATCTCGAGAAAATGTTCTTTCGGCAATTACAAAAATTTCTTCGCATTCTCCAGGCTCTATTTGATAGAGATAATTTTGGATTCCCGGATTTTCCGGCGAAGAAAATGAATATTTTTGGCGAATGCAGTAATCTTCACTTTCTGAAGGATATATTGGACTTCTCGTGGTGGATTGAAACGTGATGCCATCGCCCATATAGGAGGCGATTCTCATCGGGACATACATGAATTCGCCAGTGCCGATCACACGTGTATATTTGCTCTGTCTGCTGTGTTTCAGTTCTAGTCCTATATCCATTAGATCCTTTTCAAAAGCGGCTGCCTCATGAATGGCAAGTCCGAAGCGACCTGTATGTTTTAGGTAGGGAGCTTTCATAATCTGGCGTTTTCCGTTAAGAGAAGTGACCTTTTTTTTGTCACCTTTAAAGTTAAGTGGGTACCAGGACACATTTGCCGGTTGACTTGTTATAGATATGGATGGCTCATCCGTGAATGATATTGAGCCTTTGGCCCCTACAGTTCCGCCAAGAAGTGAAACTTCATGGATTGTTATTCCTAACTCTTGTTCAACGTTCCGGAAGGCCTGTTGATGTTCTTCGTTTCTCCAGTCAAGTATGGATACGACGCTGAATACTTTTTTCCAAGGATAATTCTGATGGATCGTCCGGATGATATTTAATGCTGTTTTGCCTGTCGTGATTTCATCATCCACTAATATGACCTCGTCATCGGAGCGGAATATAGCTTCTTCACCATACATTCTGTGGCTTGTTGCATGTGAATGCTCTTCTTCGAAGTCAATAATGGAATGTAGTTCATTAATCTCTTCCCTTGTAGTATGGATAAATGTTAAGTCATCCTTAAAGGTCATGAAGAACGCGTGGCCCAAGGCTGTTGCCGTTTCGGCAAATCCGATAACGGCCGCGGGCTTTAGCGGTTTTATGGGATTATTGCGCACATTTTTAAGAGCTTCTGGAAGATTGGCACCGGACTTTATGCTACTGGCTATTTTCTCCATATATTCATTTGTGATGCCATGGACCTGGCTCATATAAGCCATCGCCAATAAATGGCCTGTCAGCAACGGAATTTCCGGTTTAACAGGTAAGTGCTTGCCAAGGATTTTAGATACAAATAAGAAACTTCTTTTCGGATTGATTCGGGCTGCTAACGAAAATAATTGATCTGTATCGAAGCAGAAAGGGTTACTTTTAATGTCTAATTCTATTGTGATTCTATCTAGCACGGAATACTTTTGTAATCCATTCATTTTTTTGATTTCGTTCATTCAGTTCACCTCGAGTATTTCTGCAGCTTGATAGTCTTTCAGTAATAGACTTGTAAAGTCATGGTCAGGATGGAAGACACCAAAAGCTTTTGCACGGAGTAGTATTTTCTTCGCCCAATTCATATGTGGCTTTATTTCATTCATTTTATTGCTATAGCTGCTTTTTTCAACTCCGATCATTCCCGATCCATTAGACAGGATGGAGGTTGCATCCATATATTCTTCATGAGTCACTACATAAAGGGAGTGGACAGGTTTGATATGTGTCGGATGGATGATGGTTTTGCCGATAATACCGTTTAACTTATCAAGAATCACTTCATTGATGAGTCCGTCAATATATTGATCGATCATGTCCGAGCGCATTTGAATTCCGGTTTTCCCATATTTGGCCTGGAATGGGGTAGTCCGAAGCGTTGGTTTCAGTATGCGGTGTTCGTTGGAGAAATACTCCCATACTGGCCCAGAAATAACGTAACCGGCACTCTGCCGTGTGAATAGATTGATAATGTCTGAGATACAATCACGTATGATGGACACATCGTAAATGGTTGTATCTACATCTCGGCGAATGCCGAAAAGACCGCAAAAATCAGTAGCCCCAATACGTATATTCAAGATAAGGTCATTGTAGTTGTCCATGATTCTAGTAAGTGAAAGCAATTCATCCATTCTGCTTTCCTTATAGATAACCTGAGGCGATTCCAGGATAGGCATTGCATACAGCTTTCGATCCGGCCTGTTTTGCTCCTTCAGGATTTGGAGGAAGGCTTCTCCGTTAGCAGTGGAGAATTTAGGGAATACATAACCAGTCAGAATGGATTGCCATTCGCCCAATTCTTCTGAAATTCTTTTCAATTGCGCAGGATTTCTTACTCTGACAAAGATGAGAGGCAAGTCTTCACTGTTTATGATCCGGTCAGAAAGAGCGTTAGCTAAAGCTGCTAATTGATTGAGTAAATTTTGTTCTGCATTGGCGAGAAGTACATCCCCGACAGCATCCTCCAGATCGATGACGATAGACGTCAATTCAGGATATTTCTTCTGAATAATATCTGAAGAAATGGTGGCTTTAGTGGCAGGCATATATAAGGCTGCACCGAGGGCATATGCCAGCAATTCTTTTGGCGAGTGCTTCGTGAAGCTTTCAGGCTGCTTAAAAAAGACTTCTTCCATGTAAATGGGACTCTCATCATTGAAGTGTCTCATATAAATACGCGCTCCTTACTAGTTGGACTAGCCCATAGGGCATTACTCATTTTCGAGTGTAATAATAGACAGGCAAATGGATTGGCTCGCTGATAAAAAGAAGGCTACCGCTATTGCAGTAGCCCTACTCGCGTTTTATTCTTCCTTTGCGGCGGCTGTTTCCTCTTTGGCCGCTTTGGATTTATTCACATAATGGATAACGAACGTAATAACAAACGCCATCACGATGATGAGGAAGAAATATGCATGAGGCAGTTCGTAGCCAAAAACGCTTATGAACATCTTTAAGGCAATGATGCCGATCAGAACAAATGCAGTGTTTTCAAGCTCGGGAAACTTATCGATCAATAGCAGGAATAGGCTGGCTACTGTCCGCATCAGCAAAATGCCGACCATTCCTCCAATTAATAATACCCATACCTGGTCTGAAATGGCGAAGGCTGCTAAAATGGAATCAGCTGAAAAGGCTACATCCATTAGCTCGACAGAAATGACAGTAGCCCAAAATACACCGAATGTCCTGGCCAAAAAGCCTTTTTTATTGAATTCTTTTTCATCCTCATTATCCTGTGATTTCTTTCGGAAATGATTTATGGAGATCCATGCCAAGTAGGCTGCGCCAAGAATTTTGATAAAGGCAAATTTGACAAGGTAAACGCCAATCCCAATAAAGAGGAATCGGAATATATAGGCTCCCAACAGTCCATACATTAATGCTTTTTTTCTTTTTTTCTCAGGAAGATGCTTCACCATTACAGCCAACACTAAAGCGTTATCGGCAGAAAGCAGCCCTTCCATGAGAATCAATGTGCCAATAAGTCCCCATGATACTGGATCTGTCAGTATCTGAGCCCACATGCCAAAATCAAAAAACATGGCATACGTATCCAAAATCTTTGTTAATACGTCCAAATTCTAAAAACCTCCATATAGTAGATAAGGGGAATGCTAAGCGTCCAATCCGTAGGCATGGACTAGAGCTTGCAATCCTCCTTGGTAGCCTGAGCCTACAGCACTGAATTTCCAAGCTCCATTATGTTTGTATAATTCACAGAAGACAACAGCTGTTTCGATGCTGAAATCCTCTCCAAGATCATATCGAAGCACCTCTTCATTCGTATCTTCATCCACTAGGCGGACGAAGGCGTTTGCAATCTGTCCGAAGTTTTGATTGCGGTTCTCTGCTTCATGGATAGTCACTGTAAAAGCGATTTTATCGACTTGAGGGGAAACCTTGGAAAGATCGATTTTAATTTGTTCATCATCGCCTTCGCCTTCTCCAGTTCGGTTATCGCCAGTGTGGGTAACAGACCCGTCTGTGCTTTGTAAATTGTTGTAGAAAATGAAATCCAATTCGTTGCTGCATTTTCCGTTAGGGTTCAGAAGGAAAGCGGAAGCATCCAAGTCGAAATCCTGCCCGCCGTCATACTGTTTAACATCCCAGCCAAGACCTACAATAATCTTCTGCATCGTGGGGTTCGTCTTTGAAAGATCTATCTTTTGTCCTTTGCTTAATTGAATGGCCATTACACAATCAAACTCCCTTCATGTTCATTGTTTCATATTTTGGAGAGGCAATAGTTTGTTATGAGAGGAATGGACCATCGGGAATCACGTGACGGTCCATTCCAAATCTTATTTATTCAATTTCGAGTCCGTAGTCCCGGCAGAGGGCGGCAAGCCCTCCTTGATAGCCAGATCCGACAGCACTGAATTTCCATTCACCGTTATGGCGATATATTTCGCCGACAACTACAGCTGTCTCAATGCTGAAATCTTCTCCTAAATCGTAACGGATTAATTCCTGTTTGGAATCCTGGTCTACCACACGGATAAATGAGTTTGAAACCATTCCGAAGTTTTGGTTTCGAGTTTCGGCTTCATGGATAGTCACGGCAAATGCTATGCGTTCAATGTGGAAGGGAACGTCTTTAATAGAGATTTTAACTTGTTCATCATCCCCATCCCCATCACCGGTTAAATTGTCACCAGTGTGGACAACAGAGCCATTCGCGCCTGCTGTATTGTTGTAAAAAATAAAATCCTCCGCACCTTGGACTTTTCCATTTGCATTCAATAAAAATACAGATGCATCCAAGTCGAAACTTTGCCCGCCATCATATTTATTTACATCCCAGCCCAGTCCGACCATCACATGCGATAAGCCGGGATTTGTTTTTGTCAAGTCAACCTTTTGGCCTTTAGTCAATGATACTGTTGCCATTCTATTCTTCCTCCTTGTTATTGCAGGATTATATAGGGTATTTACTGATATTTAGCAACGATTTCAGTTAAATTGGCATCTTTTGTGCCGTCACCTATTGCGGCGAATTTCCAATCTCCGCCGTTGCGGTAAATTTCTCCGGCAATAAGCGTCGTTAAACCTGCATAGTTGTCGCTTAAATTATACTTCAGCATTTCTTCCCCGGTCTGTTTATTGACGATTCGGATGAATGCATTCTGAATCATGCCGAAATCCTGGTTCCGCCGTTTGCAGTCATAGATATTTACCACGAAAACCAGTCTATTGTATTTATCGGGAATGGATTTTAAATCAACCATGATTACTTCATCATCGCCTTCGCCTTCCCCGGTAATGTTATCCCCTGAATGCCGGATAGATCTGCAAAGGCTATTTTTGTTCCCGAAATAAATTAGGTCATTCTTGTTCACGAATCGATCATCCTGAAGCATAATAACCGATGCATCGCAGTCGATATTCTTCTCTTTTCCGCCCCCGAACAAGCCGGATAACAATCCGGTAGATTTGCTTACCGGATCCCATCCCAAACCTACATGAAGCTGGTTCAAAGCCGAGTTTCCTTTTGTTAGATCAATTCGTTGCCCTTTTTGTAAACTGATTGCCATATAAAAGATCCCCCTTTATGGTTTACTGCCTTAGAAATGCAAACTTATCCAGTGTAATTCTGACTCAGGGAGCCGGAATCCCATCTTCTCGTGCAGTAATTCACATATGTAAAGAATTGCCTATTCTATCAGAATTATGTGAATTATAAATGTCTTAATACTAACAATATTACCATCTTTCGTCCGAAAAACCTATTGTAAAGCTAGAGTTTGACAATATTAGACAAAAAAATCACTATGGATTGTCGATGAGAATTCACAATTGCTTTCATCCCATATAGTTTGTTTTTCAGCATTATCTAAAGATAGGAGAAGGAGCGAATAATTTAATAGGGGAAATGAAAAAAGGAGCCACTAGAGAAGTGGCTCCTGCTTTATTATGCCTGCGAAAGGACCCGTTTTGCATCTTCACGTAGGGATTCAAGGCGTTTTTTATCTTCGATGCGCTGCATTGCTTGTTCGTCTTTGACTTTTTTGTAATCATCAATTCCTTTTACAATGGTATCCCACATCGTTTCGATCGTTTCCATTTTGATACTGGAGCTGCCTGAGCGTTGAGCAATTTCGACACTTTGATTCATAATATCCGCTGTGACATCTTTCAGCATTTGGTTAGCGCGGTCTTCGAACGCATTCAATGAATCTGAATGCATCTTTTGGCGTTTGGCATGGACAGTATTGATAATGCCCATTTTGAAGATAGGGATGGTGGTTACGAAAGCACTGTTTATTTTGGCTACTAAATCGTTGTTTCCACGCTGCATCGTTTTAATTTGGGGAGCAGCAATAATGGCGACCATCCGGGCTTTGTCCAAATCATCAATTTTCCGTTCCAATAGTTCCTGAACGTTGCGCATTGCCTCCAATTGCATTCTAGCCATTTGGTCTCCGCTGTTCACTCGTTCCTCAAGTTGTGGAATGAGCGAATTTTTGACTTCTTCTAACTTTACTTCTGCAGCGACTGAATATTTTTCTAAATCAAAGTAATAATGAATGTCTTCTTCATATAGGCCTTCCAGCTCTGTATTGGATTTTTTTAGTTCATCCTCAATGATGGCAAACTGGGCATGGATTTTTTCAATTTCGCCGCCCAGTGTTTGGTATTTCTTGAAGAGGGCATCAATTGTTTTTTTTGCCCGTTTGAACACTTTGTCCAGAAGTCCAGGTTCCTTCATAATTTCATTTTTATCGAATTGTTTCATGACTTTCTCCAGCTGGTTAAGAAGAGAGCTGGATTGGTCAAGCTTTGTTACGCTCATTGAATTCAAAATGCGGTCTGAAAACTTGGAAAGCTTCATCGCTGGCTCCTTGCCGAGCGACAATAATTCATTTTGATCCCTTATGTCAATGTTATTCACAATTTGTATGACTTGAGGGTCTTGTCTTAATTGAAGTCTCAGCTCCTGAGCGGTCGCCTGGTTCAATTCCTGTGTTTGCAGTTGTGGTGAAGTACTCATTCTCTCATTTCCCCTATCTTTAAATAGAATGGTTTCATTTGTTAGAAAATCCGCTTGATAAACTTCGAAAACAGAGTGTGTTCTTTTTTATCAGAACCTTTAAAAGGCTGGTTGAATGCTACATCCTCGAGCCAATGGACATCAAAGTGCGAAGAATCGATATATGCTTCGATATCATTATGGCCGGCTGGATTATAGAGGATAATATCGAATCCGAATTCATTCAGGAAGAGCAACAGTGCGGCATCTTCCCTCGAAATGTTTCCATGCTCCCCGTTGTTGTAAAGAATAATCTTAGGTATTTCTTGTGAGTAATCGAATTTTTGCATCATTTGCAATATGCGTTCTGGAATCATGGATGCCTGTTTTAACAGGAATACTTGAAGATCCTGGTCTTTTTCTTGATCAGTTTTATTCAGCTTTGGATGTTCGCAATATTCTTTAATAACCTCCGCGATTGAAGTTTGCAGTTCATTGGGCAAATGGCCATAGCGCCACCAGTTGCCTTTCATCATTTTATCGACCGATAGTTCACCTTTGTCCAATGAATGAGTGTAATGGAAATGATAATTTGATTTATTCATTGGCGAAAAGGGGAATTGCTGTACCAGCAGTGACAAGGGCAGATTTTGCAAATCGTTGATTCGGTCCCAATATTCTTTTTGGTTTTTGGATATTCCCTGTATTTTAGAAAAGATATTTGGTATGTACACTTTGTTTTTCTCTACCTTGAACTGCGGACGGATCATTGCTGTTTCTTTTGCGTAAATAAAAATGTCATCGTACGTCATCCGCATGGTCAGCGGAGAAGGGATGAAATGTCTGAATTGCCAAGGTTTAAATACACCTGATTCGACATCATTCATCATGATTTCAAGCTGTTTATTTGCCCTATAAGCAACGGTTGTCTGTCTGTCGCGGGACTGTTTAGGAAAATCTTCAAGTTTGCCCTTGTTTGAATAAGCATACGTAACAGAATAGGTATTGCCAGAGTCGATCTGTGCGAAAAGGTCTGTTCCTTCAGGGTGAAAGATCAAGACATCGCAACCAAACTCCATCAGAAGCATTAGGAAATACAATTGGCTCTGGCTACAATTCCCATACCAGACTACCTTAGGGAAATCATCGCCAATGGACAGGGAAGCAATCCATTTCTCTAAATGGTTTCTCATCCATTTGACAAGATCTATCAAGAAACGCCTGAACTCCTGTGATTGCAAGCCTTGGTTATGATTGTTTTGAAACAGTTCCACAATACTGATTACAGTCGTTTGGATATGGTGATTAATGAAAGGATCATGATGCTTTGGAAGCAATCCTTTTCCGATCATAAAAGCGATCAATCGTTTGATGGAGAGACCTTTTGGCTCTCGTTGATGAATTTCCAGCAGTTCCTGAATGGATTTAAATACATCATTTTGGATGGTTTTATCCAATTCTTCGCTAAGAACATGAATATAAGGTTTTGTTTTCATATCGAATAAAGAATTATAATAATCATCCTCATCCAAAGGTACGCCGAGAATCCTTAGGCCGATTCGGCTGAATTGCCATTGTTCTTCGTCCAGTTTGTATAGCGGGCGTTCTTTTGAGGAGGAGAGAAAGGTATTCAGCCAGTCATCTGTTGATGTGTACAGAATCGGCTGTATTTGTAGCTGCTTCACTCAGGCTTCTCCTTTCTGAAAGAAGTTTGATATATAAGTAGTATATAGGTATTATTTGATAATTAGCTATATTTTCATAATTGTATTTTTTATTATATCAATTCTCTGCCGGTGTGAGAAATGAATAGGGTTTGAAAAATGGATAGAAACAACTAAGGGGAGATGCAAATTGCATCTCCCCTTAGTTGTTTCATGTTTATTGAAGCGGTCCGCCCAATTCTTTAATTTCGAATGATACGTTATCGAACTTCAAGAAATTATCGCGGAATTTGCCGGCTAATTCTTTTGCTTTATTCGTATATGCATCCTTATCATTCCACGTTCTTTGCGGTTGAAGGACGTCATCCGGTACGCCAGGTACATGTAAAGGAATATGGAGGCCGAAAATAGAATCTTTAACGGTTTCTACTTGGTTTAAATCCCCTTCAAGGGCAGCATGGATCATTGCGCGTGTGTAAGCCAGCTTCATACGGCTTCCCACGCCGTATTCTCCACCTGTCCATCCTGTATTGACAAGGAACACGTTGGCGTTATGCTCGTCAATTTTTTGGCCGAGCATTTCTGCATAAACAGTAGCCGGTAAAGGCAAGAATGGAGAGCCGAAGCATGTAGAGAATGTAGCCTCAGGAGACGTAATGCCTCTTTCAGTTCCGGCAAGTTTGCTTGTATATCCGCTCAAGAAATGGTACATGGCCTGTTCTTTTGTCAACTTAGAGATTGGAGGCAAAACGCCAAATGCATCGGCCGTCAAGAAAATGATGGTATTCGGGTGGCCTGCGATGCTTGGCATAACAATATTGTCGATTGCTTCCATCGGATAGGCGGCACGTGTATTTTCAGTCAACGTCTTATCCGCATAATCAGCTACTCTGGACTGTGCATCCAATACGACATTTTCCAATACAGCGCCGAAGCGGATGGCATCGAAGATTTGCGGTTCTTTTTCACGGGAAAGATCAATGCATTTCGCATAGCAACCGCCTTCAATATTGAATACGCCGTTTGCCGACCATCCATGTTCATCATCGCCGATCAATTTGCGGTTTGGGTCGGCAGATAATGTTGTCTTGCCTGTTCCGCTCAATCCAAAGAATAAAGCAACATCGCCTTCTTTGCCGACATTCGCAGAACAATGCATGGATAGAATATTTTGTTCAGGGAGCAAATAATTCATGATAGAAAAAATGGATTTTTTCATTTCTCCAGCGTATTCAGTTCCGCCGATCAGCACCGTTTTATATTCAAATGAGATAATAATGAATGTTTCGGATTTAGTGCCATCGACTGCTGGATCCGCTTTGAAATTAGGAGCTGAAATGACTGTAAATTGGGCATCATGTTCAGCCAGTTCTTCTTCGTTCGGGCGAATGAACAATTGATGGACAAAAAGGTTATGCCAAGCGTATTCGTTGATCACTTGGATAGGCAGCCGAGATTTTTTATCTGCACCTGCGAAACCTTTGAATAGGAATACTTCGTCTTTTTCTTTCAAATGGTTGATTACTTTATTGTACAGTTTAAGGAATGATTCCTGCGAGATTGGCTCATTAATAGGACCCCATGCAATTTTATCTCTGGAAGTGGCTTCGTCCACAATATATTTATCTTTTGGAGAACGGCCGGTATATTTACCAGTTTCCGCTGTAATTGCGCCTGTAGAAGAAAGAACACCCTCATTGCGATGCAGGACCTTCTCAACCAATTGTGGAACGGAAAGCTGGACACTCACATTATTTCCTTTTAAAAGCTCATGCAGCTCGTTTGAAACCTCAACCGTATTCATATATGAGATACCTACCTTTATCATTAATGTAATTTTTAAATAATTGGCTTAATACTTTAAATAGTATAACACATATAATTCAATAATCTATACTAATGTGAAATATTTTACAGAAAATAATGAAAATGCATCATATTTCAGAAAAGCGTTAGCGGGTAAGCGGTTGCTTTTTTAATTAATTATACAATTGAATTAGAAAATAAGTATGAATTAATTTTCAATGTTTTTCAACTATTTTGCAAAGAACACTATTGTTAGCAATCTCCTTTTAGGTGCCGGATGCTGAACGTTTATTAATGGAAGGAGAGGAGCCGAGAGCTATCCATCAAAAGAAAGGCTCACATTCAAAACGGATGTATGCGATGAAAGGTGAGAAAATAGACATATATGATAAAAGCCCATTATTCAGCTTCCTTTTAATGGCTTTATGGGGTTAAATTGTTGACATATGTTTTAAGTATGTTATCATTCTTTATTGAACGGATTCTCTTATCCCGAGCTGGTGGAGGGACAGGCCCTTTGAAGCCCAGCAACCTGCTATGCAGTCTTTATTCTTCTTTATTTTGTTAGGCACTTTTGCCGATAGCGGAGAATAGCATACGATAGCAAAGGTGCTAACCTGATGCAAGGCATTGGTCCTTGAACGATAAGAGCGAAAGGCTAGATGTACAAAAACAAGTACCCTTTCCTCACATCAAGGAGAGGTTTTTTTATGTTTCAAAAATCCTCTCACCAAACCAATTTTATTCCTATGTATAAGGGAAATGAATTCCGTCAACAAAAAAGGGGAAGCTGAATACGATAACTATTCATGGTAGCCTCTACTATTTATTGAGGAGGGTAATTTGATGTCAAAGAAACGTCGACTTTTTACTTCAGAGTCTGTAACAGAAGGTCATCCGGATAAAATTTGTGACCAAATTTCTGATTCTATATTGGATGCGATATTAGCGAAAGACCCTAATGCTCGCGTTGCTTGTGAAACAAGCGTCAATACAGGTTTAGTCCTTGTTGCCGGCGAAATCACTACTTCAACGTATGTGGATATTCCTAAAATTGTCCGTGGCACAATTGCAGGAATTGGCTATACACGTGCAAAGTTCGGTTTTGACTCTGAAACATGTGCTGTATTAACATCGATTGATGAACAATCGCCTGATATTGCTATTGGGGTGGATCGAGCCCTAGAAGCGAGAGAAGGAAACATGACAGAAGAGGAACTGGACGCAATCGGGGCAGGGGACCAAGGTCTAATGTTCGGATTTGCTTGTAATGAAACGAAAGAGCTAATGCCGCTTCCGATTTCATTGGCCCATAAGCTGGCTCGCCGCTTAACAGAGGTACGCAAAGATAACACGCTTGAATATCTGCGCCCTGATGGAAAAACGCAAGTGACAGTTGAATATGATGAAAATGACAAGCCGGTACGCATCGACACAATTGTCATTTCTACTCAGCATAATCCTGAAGTGGCACTTGAACAGATCCAAAAGGATTTGAAGGAGTATGTCATAAATGCAGTAGTTCCAGCTGAATTGATTGATGAAAAAACAAAATACTTTATCAATCCTACAGGCCGTTTCGTAATCGGAGGCCCACAAGGGGATGCTGGTTTAACTGGACGCAAGATCATCGTTGATACGTATGGCGGTTATGCACGCCATGGCGGCGGTGCTTTCTCAGGTAAGGATCCTACAAAAGTGGATCGTTCCGCTGCCTATGCTGCACGCTATGTAGCGAAAAACTTAGTGGCTGCAGGCTTGGCGGATAAAGTGGAAGTGCAGCTAGCTTACGCAATCGGTGTAGCTGAACCGGTATCGATTGCTATCGATACGTTCGGCGGCGGAAAAGTGGATGAAGAAATCCTTGTGGATGTAGTCCGCAAGCATTTTGACCTTCGTCCAGCCGGCATTATCAAGATGCTTGACCTGCGTCGCCCAATCTATAAAGGCACAGCGGCTTATGGACATTTTGGACGCAATGACCTTGATCTCCCGTGGGAGCGTACGGATAAAGCAGAAGCATTGAAGCAAGACGCATTGAATGCATAAAAAGGGAAACGCACCGTCAGCGTTGATGGTGCGAAAGACTGTAGGCAAGCCCATGATATATGGGTTTGCCTACAGTTTTTTTATATTTAGGAAACTATAAATGCCTTAGCATATGGATATTATTTCAAGTGCGCCACCCCCTCGAGGTCTTAAGCCGCTCTCTGTCAAAGGCGAACCCGGCCTTTAAGCAGAGCCCGTCTTAAGCTGGTCGGGGATAAGCGGGCGCTTTCCGCTTTTGTTCTCATCCAGCAAGCGCCACCCCCTCGAGGTCTTAAGCCGCTCTCTTTCAAAGGCAAACCCGGCCTTTAAGCAGAGCCCGTCTTAAGCTGGTCGGGGGTAAACAGGCGCTTTCCGCTTTTGTTCTCATCCAGCTTCAAGCGCCATCCCCTCGAGGTCTTAAGCCGCTCTCTGTCAAAGGCAACCCCGGCCTTTAAGCAGAGCCCGTCTTAAGCTGGTCGGGGATAAGCAGGCGCTTTCCGCTTTTGTTTATTATTTGTCGTTTTGAAGCGATTTGTAGTATTGGCCTTTTTCAGCGTATTCACGGCTAATCCGAAGCATGTCTTCGATATCGTCTTCGTTTAAATTACGTATGACTTTTGCGGGGCGCCCGAATGCCAATGTATTAGGCGGTATTACCTTGCCTTGAGGTACTAGGCTGCCTGCTCCGATAAATGCCCCTTCTCCAATGATCGCCCCATCAAGAATGATACTCCCCATTCCTATTAAGGCCCCTTTTTTAACTGTACAGCTATGTAGGATTACACTGTGGCCAATCGTAACATCGTCTTCCAATGTCAATATGTTGTTAGGGCTTTGATGAAGGACGGAGTTATCTTGGACATTCACCCGTTTTCCAATCACGGTTGGAGACACATCTCCACGAATGACAGTGTTGAACCAAATGCTTGATTGTTCACCGATAGTCACATCGCCTGTTACGACAGAATGGTCTGCAAGGAAAACACTCTTGTGGATGCTGGGTTTTTTTTCGTGATAAGGATACACTATCATCATAAAACATCTCCTTTTGTTAAATAGCTCTTTTTTTAGTATTCTTATATTAGTTTATAAGTAAGATTTCAATCTGTACAATATCTTTAATTAAATGAAGCAATGTTTTAAAATAAAGTTATGTATAGGCAACTGGACAGTAGATCGGTCCCGGTCGATGGAAGGAGAGAAAATTCTTCCATACGTACTTTTAGGGAATAAGAGTAAGGATGCAGCAGTATGATGTTTTGGTGTATAAGGAGGTTTTTGACAACATGTATAAATGGGAAGCCGATGGCGATGCAAAAGCGGTAATCGTGATAGTCCACGGTGCCATGGAACATCAGGGCCGATATAAATGGTTGGTTGAAATGTGGCGTTCCGCCGGCTACCATGTCATAATGGGAGACCTGCCGGGCCACGGATTGACGACCCGTGCAAGAAGAGGGCATATTAATTCATTTGAAGAATACTTGATTGCTGTGAAAGATTGGGTGCAGGAGGCATATCAATACCATCTGCCTGTTTTTTTAATGGGTCACAGCATGGGGGGATTAATCGCTATCCGATTGATCCAGGAAGAAGAAGTGAATATTGCGGGGATCATCCTTTCATCCCCTTGCTTGGGCTTAGTGACCTATCCGCCTAAGGCCATGCAGGCAGCTTCAGCTCTTCTTAACTTTGCCTACCCTAAGTTCAAGGCGACTACCGGCATTACAATCGATATGGTGACGAGAGATCCGGAAATTAGAGAATCAAGCATGAACGACAGCTTATTCATTACGAAAGTATCTGTAAGATGGTATCATGAATTATTGACGGCTGTGAAAGAGGCGTTCGAGAATATCCCTGAACTGGGAGATACTCCTGTGCTGTTGATGCAGGCAGGGGACGATAAAATCGTCGATAAAGAAGCAGTCCGTGAGTGGTTTAATTTCATTATGGTAAATGAAAAACAGTTTATTGAATGGAAAGGGTTATACCACGAGTTATTCAGCGAGCCTGAAAAAGAAGATGTATTCTATTATGCAGAGTCATTTGTTAAAACCAGGCTCCGCAATTTAGGTTACGTTGTGCAATAAGAGGGGGAACTTTGTTTGGCTATTCCTACTACTACCCTGTCTTTGATGAATAGGGTTTATAAAGATATATTTCCGGTGGTTCAGAGGGAGCTTCACTATTGGAAGAATCAAGCGAAGCAAATTCCTGATCCTGAATTGAGAAAGCAGGCCATAGACAGCATTGAGCAAAAGGAATTCCATTGCGAAGGAGGTTCCATCATAGCTTTATTGGCAGAAGGAAAAAGAGAGGATGCCATTTCTTTCATCGTGGCGTACCAAACAATCAGCGATTACCTGGATAATTTATGCGATAGAAGCACATCGTTGGATGATACTGATTTTCGTGCTTTGCATGAATCGATGCAGCATTCTCTTTTATTGGATTCCCCGGATACCAATTATTACAGATTCCGCGAAGAACAGGAGGATGGCGGCTATTTGGCCAAGCTTGTCCATACATGCCAATCATTTCTGAACAGGCTGACGAATTATAAAGAAATCCAGCCCTATCTCCATGAATTATGTTCTTATTACTGTGATTTGCAAGTACATAAGCATGTTGAAAAAGAGGAAAGGGTAGAGCGTCTTCAAAATTGGTTCAATCAATATAAAGATGAATTGCCGCCCATGTCCTGGTATGAATTTTCGGCTTGCTCAGGTTCCACACTTGGGATATTCAGTTTAATATCTTATGCGCTGCGCGATGACTTTCAAGTACAATTTGCTGAAGAAATCCGCAATGGATATTTCCCTTACATACAGGGCCTTCATATTTTATTGGATTACTTTATTGACCAACAGGAAGATCTGGATGGCGGCGATTTGAATTTTTGCTTCTATTATAAAGACAATGAAGAGCTTTATAGACGATTGTCTCATTTTGTCATAAAGGCGGAAGAACACCTTGATCAAATTCCCCATCATGAATTTCATAAGTTAGTCCACAGGGGATTGCTGGGGTTATATTTGTCTGATGAAAAAGTGGAGCATTCTTTGGAAACGAAAGCATTAGCAAAAAGAATGGTGAAGCTAGGAGGATCACAGGCGAAATTTTTCTATGTAAATGCCAAGCTATATAGAAAGGTCAAGAAATTGCTTCCTCATAAATATGCACTGGCTACAAGCAATTGAACGGAGAAAAGCATCCACTTAAGGATGCTTTTTTACATGTTCCCTGTTTTTTTGAGGCTCTTCCCTATTTTTTAAGTTGGCGGGAAGGGAATAAATCAATTCAATTCCTGTGGCTAACACCATAACTTTTATCATGTTATAAAGGGCTTCAGTCTTTGATGTGCATAAAAAAGAACGCCAGGATGGCTCAGGCGTTCTTTGTCTATATCAGCGTTTTTCAATAGCGATAATGAAGGGCGGCGAATTGACTTGATTCATAAACCCATAGTGAAGGACATGCGCCCTATCCTGCGGCAGGGAAGAAACATAGGATAATAACTCATCGCGTTCAACGGCTCCCTCAGGATGGCCATGGTAAACAACAAGTACGATAATCCCTTCTACGGCCATTACTGTCAATAGATGTTCGATTGCTGTAATGGTCGAAGAGCCCTTCGTCACGATTTCTTTGTCTCCACCCGGCAAATAACCAAGGTTAAAGATGGCGGCAGTGATTTTTTGCTGTAGCCCAGCGGGAACGCAAGCGAGAAGTTGGTCATGGCTGCATTCAAACAAGGTCGCCCGTTCGTTAGCTTTGTTTTCCAAAAGCCTTTTTTCAGTGGCCTTAATAGCTTGTTCCTGGATATCGAAAGCATACACATGGCCCTTTTCACCGACCAAAGTGGTTAAAAACAAGGTGTCATGGCCATTCCCGGCTGTGGCATCAATAGCTACATCCCCGGGTGAAATGGCCTTTTGGAGCAGTAATCGGGCATAGGGAAGAATACGGTCAAGCTTCACTCTTTATCCCTCCAACAGGAACATAATACTTCCCTTGCCAGCTGTTACGGCGTTTCAATTCGTCGTCAATTGCATTCAATACTTCCCATT
Organism: Bacillus kalamii; assembly: GCF_047238185.1. Classification (NCBI taxonomy): domain Bacteria; kingdom Bacillati; phylum Bacillota; class Bacilli; order Caryophanales; family Bacillaceae; genus Bacillus; species Bacillus kalamii. The sequence goes on from NZ_JBDFMI010000001.1 coordinate 392,155, forward strand.
TGTTTACACTCCACATTGGCCCGATCATTAAATCAATCGGCCCGTCGCCTGTAATTCGGTGAATAATCATTTCCGGAGGCAGGATTTCCAATTGGTCAACAACCAATGAGATGTATTCTTCGAAGGACAAGAATTGAAGCAAGCCTTTTTCGTATTGCTTCACCATCGGAGTCCCTTTAAGTAAATGTAAAAGGTGTATTTTGATTCCTTGTACATCCAGTTTTGATACTTCTTTTGCTGTTTCCAGCATCATTTCCGGAGTTTCAAGAGGAAGGCCGTTAATAATATGGGAGCATATACGGATGTTATGCTTCCGAAGTTTTTCAACCCCTTCAACATAAGTAGCATAGTCATGGGCGCGGTTTATAATCCGTGCCGTTTTTTCGTGCACAGTCTGCAACCCGAGCTCGACCCATAAATAAGTCCGTTCATTCAGCTCAGCCAAATATTCAACGACATCATCAGGCAGGCAGTCTGGTCTTGTTGCGATAGAAAGTCCGACAACCCCTTCTTGCTTCAATGCTGGTTCGAATTTCTCGCGCAGCACTTCCACCGGTGCATGGGTGTTTGTGTATGCCTGGAAGTATGCCATATACTTGCCTTCATGCCACTTTTTATGCATTTTTTGCTTGATATCCTCAAATTGTTTTTCTATGCTCTCAGCGCGATTTCCTGCAAAATCACCGGAACCGGCGGCACTGCAGAAGGTACATCCTCCATGTGCGACGGTGCCATCACGGTTCGGGCAATCAAACCCTCCGTCCAAGGCGATCTTAAATACTTTGTGTCCAAATATATTTCTTAAGTGGTAATTCCACGTATGGTAACGTTTATCATCACTTGCATATGGAAAAGGGTTTATCTTCTGGTCCATAGAGGAAACCTCCTTCATTAAATATGCTTTCCAATATTATAACAAAATCAAACAAGTCATTAGAATCGCATAAAAAATATTGTATCATGTTTTCTCTCTGATAATCCATTAGACATCATTTCCTTCTTCCAATAAAAAGTCCTTGGGTAATCATGATAATCAACAGGATTCGTTGGGGCTTTGGATAAAAAAGAACAGTTATCACACACTAAGAGAGGTAACAGTTCAATTCTCAGGAGGTTGAAGAACTTTGGCTACAAGACAATCTATACAGAATTGCTTAGAGAATTGCGTAGAAACATTGAATATTGCCCAGCAGCAATATGATGAAGCATCGCGGCAGGAACATTATAACGATAGTACGTATATCGACAGCCAGCAATTAGTGCAAACTGCACTGAATGAAGTGCAATTGATGGCGAACAATTCCAATGACCAGCAGCGAGAGCAATTGAACCGAATGAAGATACAGTTAGAGCAGATGCAGCATGATATGATTCTGCTCCGCCATTAACATTCGCCTTCTTTGGTTTTAATGTAGAGTACTGTTTGTTTCGCATGCCTGACTGAAAACCTGCCAAATCGAACTATGTTACAAGAACAGTGCACAGGGATAAGCTTGTGCACTGTTTTAATTTATGAATAATTTACAATAAAAGGCAATTTCCTTTATATGGCCATTTTACACTTTAAGTGAATAAATGTCTTGGAAGGATGAGTATAGTGCTGAAAAATAAAAAGCGTTCTGTATTATCGTGTCTGTTATGTGGAGCCATTGCGATAGGGAGTGCATCCGCTTCTCTGAATGTACAAGAAGCCAATGCGCAAGCGAAAGCCTTCAAAAAGAAGCCGGCAAATGTCATCTTCATGGTCATGGATGGCACAAGCGCGGGGGCAACTACATTGGCAAGATGGTATAAGGGAGGAAGCTTGGCTCTTGATAGATTGGCGGCAGGCGCTGTCCGCACGTATTCGGCTGAGTCTGCCATTACAGATTCAGCTCCTGCGGCGACAGCGATGGCAACAGGATTTAAGACAAATGATAAGTTGATCGGGTTATTGCCTGCTGTGGCAACAACCCCGGGAGTTCCAGCGGTTAATGAAAAAGACATTTTAAAACCTGTCTCTACACTAGTGGAGGCGGCCAAAAGGGAAGGGAAGGCAACGGGGGTAATTGCCACGTCTGAAATTCAGCATGCTACTCCTGCTGCCTTTTCCTCTCATGTCCCTCATCGGAATAACTTCCCTGATATTGCAGAACAGCAAGTGTACCAAGGTATGGATGTGGTCTTGGGAGGAGGAGGTCAATCGTTGCTGCCGGGACAGGAAGCGCAAAGCCGGAAAGACGGCGAGAATTTGGTGGAAGAAATTAAAAAGAATGGCTATGACTATGTGGATAACCGGACAGCCTTAAACAAAAGTACATCTTCTAAGATTTGGGGAGCTTTTGCTGCAAAGGATCTTGCCTATGATATGGATAGAGAAAAAATAGCCCCCTCACAGCCCACTTTGGCAGAGATGACAAAAAAAGCGATACAAACACTGTCACGTAACAAAAAAGGATTCTTTATGATGGTGGAAGGGAGCAAACCTGACTGGGCTGCCCATGCAAATGAAACGATAGGCGTAATAAGTGAGGTACTGGCCTTTGATAACGCGGTTAAAGAAGCGGTTGATTTTGCCAAAAAGGACGGGAACACACTTGTATTGGCAGTAACAGACCATGCGAATAGCGGAATCACATTAGGGAATGCCGACACCGATTCCAGCTATCCTTCCACTCCGGTTTCTGCTTATATGGACCCTTTGAAGAAAGCCAAGCTTACATTGGAAGGCTCTTTGCATTATCTGAAGGATGACCGGAGCAATTTGAAGGAAGTTGCCGAACTATACGGACTGGCGTCTTTGACGGATGAAGAACTGAATACATTGCGGTCTGCCAAGAATATTGGTCCGGCCATGTCGTCCATACTCAGCAAGAGAGCACATATAGGATTTATCACTACCGGACATACAGGAGAAGATGTCTTTCTATATTCATTTGGCCCGAATCGGCCTGTAGGTACCTTTGAAAATAGCGACCTCGCCAAAATAGCCGAGAAGTTCATGGGCCTTTCACTGGCTGATACGACAAATGCATTATTTAAAGAGGCGGACACTTTATTTAAAACAAAGGGATATGAAACTTTTGTTGATCGGACAAACCCTGACAATCTGGTGTTTACGGCAAGAAAACAGGGCAAACTGATCCAATTGCCCCAGAATAAGAATTACTTGTTGAAAAACGGGCGGATAGTCCAATTGCCGGGTGTCACAGTCTTTAACGGCAAGCAATTTTACGTAAGCTCACAGGCACTGTCAGTGGCGGAAAAATAAAGGATAGTGATAAAGAGGCTTTTTCCTAAAAGGAAGGTCTCTTTTTCTATACGTTAGTACGGCTCAAAAGCAGAGCGGCAGGAGTGCTGTCCGCTATATTGTGTTTTCATCAAATAGAAAAAACTCATTTTGTGTTAAAGAAATGAATGAGATAAAATAAAAGAAAGGAAGATTTTAATTCTAATAGATTGGGGACCTGGCTTATGAATAATCATGAAATTGATTATGTATTGCATGGCGATGATATGCAATTCGTTGAAGTGGAATTAGACCCAAATGAAACCGTAGTAGCTGAAGCGGGAAGCCTAATGATGATGGAAAATGATATAGAGATGGAAACAATTTTCGGCGATGGCTCGCATGCCGGCGGCGGAGGCCTGATGGGAAAACTGTTTTCTGCCGGTAAGCGCGTGATCACTGGAGAAAGCTTATTTATGACCGCCTTTACAAATACCGGAATCGGGAAAAAACATGTGTCTTTTGCGGCTCCATATCCCGGCAAGATTGTTCCCCTTGATTTAAGCCAATATGGAGGGAAAATCATTTGCCAGAAAGATGCTTTTTTGGCTGCGGCCAAGGGCGTGTCGATCGGAATCGAGTTCCAGAGGAAAATAGGTGTGGGCTTCTTTGGTGGAGAAGGATTTATTATGCAGAAGCTTGAGGGAGACGGATTATCATTCGTTCATGCGGGAGGAACCATACATAAGAAACAGTTGTCTCCGGGTGAAACGTTAAGAGTGGATACAGGTTGCCTGGTAGCGATGACAGGCAATGTTGACTACAGCATAGAAACGGTCAGAGGCATTAAAACGGCCTTATTCGGGGGAGAGGGGTTATTTTTTGCCACTTTGAGAGGACCGGGCACCGTGTGGGTACAATCGCTGCCGTTCAGCCGATTGGCCAGCCGGGTGTTTGCCGCTGCTCCGTCAAGAGGGGGCTCCAAGGATGAAGGGAGCATTGCAAGAGGCGTGTTCGACCTTTTCGGAGGGGACCGGGATTAAAGAGAAGCCGTTCCATTTTTGGGACGGCTTTTCTTTTGCTTATTTTCGTTTAGAACGCATACCTTTCAGCTGTGTGACCTCGCTGCTATGAAGAAATTGGTTATATTGCTCACTGTTGACCCCGTAAAGGGCCAGTTTTCCTTCTTGGTTATAGTGTATCCCCCATCCATATTTTTTCACTAACGGAGAAGCTCTGAAACATGCCTTCGGTTTTGAGGAAAATGCCTCACGCAGTCCATCAGGGAAGTTTGTTGCTTCCAGTTCATTTTTCATGAGGTGTGTTTTAAATTGTATGTCAGCCTCCGTGTACCGGTATGGATTCTCTTTTATTAGCCCATACTCAATGGAAGCTATCGTCGGCTTGTTATTTCTTGGTGCAGGTACGATTGCGGAATCATTGTCTGAATCCTCTGATATGGAGATGAAGGTATTTTTGTAACTCATGGCCATTCCTGCTTTCTTTAATAGATTAGGCTCGCCGTATTCTTTAGTTGTTTGCTATTTTCTTCAATAAAGTAACATCCATACTAGTTCGTGCTGCAATGATAATTTCCTTCTACCTCTGCCCATTGCTAAGAAGGTTCTATTGCGCTATGGTATCACTGACTTAAAGCATTGAAGTGTAGAAGGTTGTTAGAATATTGCTACTATGGGATTTTAGAGATTTTAAAATTGCAAGTTTCATATAATGTCATTACAATTGTTTAGTAATGCGAAATTTATATAGGGGAGGGGTTGTAAAATGCCAAGAAATTTATGGCTGATTATCATCGGGATGGTCATAAATGTGACGGGTTCTTCTTTTTTATGGCCTTTGAATACGATTTATTTACACAACTATCTGGGGAAATCCTTGTCTATAGCAGGTTTGGTCCTTATGGCTAATGCGGCTGCAACTGTGGTGGGGAATTTATTGGGTGGTATTTTATTTGATAAAATAGGCGGCTTCCGTTCCATTCTGGTAGGGGCTGTTACAACTATGCTGGCGCTTGCCGGCCTTACGATCAACCATGGCTGGCCCATGTACTTCGTTTGGATGATCATCATCGGATTCGGTTCGGGACTTATTTTTCCTTCCATGTATGCCATGGCTGGCTCCGTTTGGAAAGAAGGGGGAAGGAAAGCGTTCAATGCCTTATATGTGGCCCAGAATGTCGGTGTTGCTTTAGGATCCTCATTGGGCGGATTCATTGCTTCATTTTCGTTTGACTATATCTTTTTGGCCAATGCCATTATGTATCTGGCATTCTTTTTGCTTGTTGTCTTAACGTATAAACATATACAGACTGGAGAAATTCTGCCGGCTACAGCTTTGCCTGAGCAAAAGCCCATCAAGGATATGCGCAAGTTATATGCGTTGATGGCTGTTTGTGCTGGATATCTATTATGCTGGGTCGGATACGTCCAATGGCAATCCACCATCTCCTCCTATACGCAGGAAATAGGCATTTCTTTGAAACAATACAGCATGCTTTGGACGTTGAACGGTGTCCTTATTGTAGCGGCCCAGCCGTTCATCAATAAAGTGATCCATCGTTTCCTTAAAAAAGTAAAAATACAGATGATTACCGGGATGGTTATCTTTATCGGTTCATTTGCAATTGCCGCATTTGCGGCGGATTTTTCAGGGTTTATTGCCGCCATGGTCATATTGACTGTCGGTGAAATGCTGGTTTGGCCGGCTGTGCCGACAATCGCAGATGAACTTGCCCCTAAAGGGAAAGAAGGTTTCTATCAAGGGGTCGTCAATTCGACCGCAACAGCAGGCAGAATGGTCGGGCCGATTCTCGGCGGCTTCCTTGTGGATGTTTACGGAATGCAAGCCATGTTCATGGTCCTTATGATTCTATTTGTCGTTGCGATCGGAACAACGATGCTTTATGATAAAATCCTGAATGCACATAAGGATAAAACGTTTTCGGAAGTTAAGTAGCGTTTTTGGCTGTTTCTGAATAAAATGTTCGAATCAGGCAATACTTAGAGTCACTTGCTTTTTTCGCTAAAATTTACTAAAATAACATATAACATCGTTTAAGTTGAATGATTAGGCAATGATGAGGAGCAGTAACATTCAGGACCGTTGCAGAGAGCTGGCGCTTGGTGGAAGCCAGCACGGAAATGGTGCGAACTCGCCTTTGAGCCGCAGGTATGAAGTCTAGTAAGATCTGCCGTCTGACCGCGTTACAGGTCTTTTGAGCGGGACGTGTTTGATATGCGTCAACTAGGGTGGTACCGCGGGATGACTATAATAATATAGATCCTCTCGTCCCTTTTAGGGATGAGGGGATTTTTTGCATTCTTTTAGCTTAGCACGATCGGCAATTTTCTATTTTTAGGAGGAAATTCTATGAGTTTCAATCATCAGGACATCGAGAAGAAGTGGCAGCATTATTGGGAACAAAATAAAACATTCAAAACGACGGAAGACGAAGGGAAAGACAATTTTTATGCACTTGATATGTTCCCTTATCCATCAGGAGCCGGTCTTCACGTCGGCCATCCTGAAGGTTATACAGCAACCGATATTGTTTCGCGCATGAAGCGTATGCAAGGGTACAATGTCCTTCATCCAATGGGATGGGATGCATTCGGCTTGCCTGCCGAGCAATATGCGCTTGATACAGGAAACGCGCCGGCTGCTTTCACAGAACATAATATCAATACATTCAGAAGACAAATTAAAGCATTGGGCTTTTCATACGATTGGGATCGTGAAATCAATACAACAGATCCTGACTACTACAAATGGACACAATGGATTTTTACAAAGCTTTACGAAAAAGGATTGGCCTATGTGGATGAAGTGCCTGTCAACTGGTGCCCAGCACTCGGAACAGTACTAGCGAACGAAGAAGTCATCGATGGGTTGAGCGAACGGGGAGGACACCCGGTCGAACGCCGCCCGATGAGACAATGGGTGTTGCGCATCACTGCCTACGCCGATCGCCTGATCGATGATTTGGATGAGTTGGATTGGCCGGAAAACTTGAAGGATATGCAACGTAATTGGATTGGCCGGTCTGAAGGGGCGGAGGTTGTCTTTGCCATTGATGGAACAGACAAAACATTCGATGTGTTCACAACCCGTCCAGATACGTTATTCGGTGCCACATATGCTGTACTTGCTCCTGAGCATGACTTGGTTTCACAAATTACTGCGCCGGGGCAAAAAGCTGAAGTAGAAGCATACCTTGAGAAAGTGAAAAGCAAGTCAGACTTGGAAAGAACGGATCTTGCCAAAGAAAAGACAGGTGTCTTCACAGGCGCTTACGCCATCAACCCTGTCAGCGGCGAAAAAATGCCGATCTGGATTGCTGATTATGTGTTGGCAAGCTATGGATCCGGGGCTATCATGGCTGTTCCGGCCCATGATGAGCGCGATTATGAATTTGCAAAAGTCTTCGGTCTGCCAATCAAAGAAGTGGTAGCAGGAGGAGATGTGGAAAAAGAAGCGTATACTGGCGATGGTAACCATGTTAATTCAGGCTTCCTGGATGGATTGAATAAAGAAGATGGCATCAATAAAATGATTGCTTGGTTGGAGGAAAAAGAAATTGGTACGAAGAAAATTACGTACCGTTTGCGTGATTGGTTGTTCAGCCGCCAACGTTATTGGGGAGAACCGATTCCGGTCATCCATTGGGAAGATGGCACAAGTTCAACCATTCCGTTGGAAGAATTGCCATTAATGCTACCTGAAACAACTGATATCCGTCCTTCAGGCACAGGGGAATCTCCTCTTGCCAATATTGAAGAATGGGTAAATGTTGTCGATGAGAACGGCCGCAAAGGCAGACGCGAAACGAATACAATGCCGCAATGGGCAGGAAGCAGCTGGTATTTCCTTCGCTATATCGACCCGGATAACAGTGAAGCGCTGGCAGATCCGGAAAAGTTGAAGAAATGGCTGCCGGTCGATATGTATATCGGCGGACAGGAACATGCTGTTCTTCATTTATTGTATGCCCGCTTCTGGCACAAATTCTTGTATGACATCGGCGCAGTTCCGACTAAAGAGCCATTCCAACGCTTATACAACCAAGGTATGATTCTTGGATCAAACAATGAAAAAATGAGTAAATCAAAAGGCAATGTGGTAAACCCTGATGATATCCTTTTAACTCACGGTGCGGATACACTTCGTCTATATGAAATGTTCATGGGACCTTTGGATGCCAGCATTGCCTGGTCAACAAACGGGCTTGACGGCTCAAGACGATTCTTGGATCGTGTATGGCGCTTGTTGGTTGAAGAGGATGGATCGATCACCTCTAAGATCGTTGGCCATGATAACAGCGGCAAGCTTGAAAAAATCTATCACCAAACAGTCAAGAAGGTGACAGAGGACTTTGAAGGCCTTCGCTTCAATACAGCTATTTCACAATTAATGATGTTTATCAATGATGCGTATAAAGCCGAAGAGCTTCCTAAAGCCTATGTGGAAGGATTTGTGAAGATGCTGTCGCCTATTTGCCCGCACATTGCTGAGGAATTATGGAGCAAGCTGGGCCATGAAGAAAGTATTACGTACCAAACGTGGCCGGCCTATGACGAAGCAAAATTGGTGGATGATGAAGTGGAAATCGTTATTCAGATCAATGGCAAGGTAAAGACCAAATTAATGGTGCCAGCAGATGCATCACGCGAAAAGTTGGAAGAAATCGCTATGGACGATGATTCCATCAAGGAACAGATTGATGGCAAGACCGTTCGTAAAGTGATTGCAGTACCTGGCAAATTGGTGAATATCGTCGCAAACTAATAATTATTGGGCAGGGAGGCTTCACTGGCAACAGCAGTTTCCCGCACATAACCTGTCAAATAAATAAATAGGTTGAACAAAACTAAGGCCTTTTCCTGATTTTCTGTCGGGAAAAGGCCTCTTTTATTATGTCGGGAATATCCTTCCACAATGCATGCATGGTTTGCCTTCTCAAAGGATAAGTATTGCCCAAAAACATAAGTGAATCTATATGTTCATATTCCATTTTCGAATAGTGAGTCTTATGGATTGGAATAATTTTCAGGTGTAAATATTGATATGCTTATAGTGTTGATAAGAAAAACACTATTGTTTATATCTTACATTCATTTGGAATGGATAGAAAATGTCTAATGATGGCTTTTACCCTTATCCAGAACTAAAATCCTCCGGCTAATGAACTGAAACTAGTTGTTCCTGGATTTTCAATGGGGAAAAGGGGGCTATCACTAACGCAATAAGTGTTGGTTGACACAGTTTAAACAATAACAATGAGTCTACGTAATAGGGGAGTGACAAAAATGGAAAAGAAAAATGTAGATTTAGCTATTCAATTACGCCATGAATTACATGCCCATCCTGAATTATCCTATCAAGAGGATTGGACTAAACAGCGGTTGATTGATTTCCTTAAAGAACATACAAAGCTAGAAATCGTTGATAAGGGTAAGTGGTTCTATGCGATTTACCGTGCAGGCGAAGGTAAAAAAAATCTAGCTTTCCGTGCTGACTTCGATGCACTTCCAATTCCTGAAACGATTGATCTTGAATGGGGTTCAAAATTCCCCGGCGTTTCACATAAGTGCGGACATGATGGTCATGCTTCATCACTTGCAGGTTTTGCCTTAGAAATAGACCGATTAGGTGCAGATAAGAATATATTCTTTGTATTTCAACACGCGGAAGAAACAGCCCAAGGCGGAATAGAAGCTGCTGCAATGATCAAAGAAGAACAGATTGATGAGATATTTGCCTACCATAATATGAGCGGTATGGACTATAATGCCGTGTATGTAATCGATGGAACCGCTCACTTTGCATCCAAAGGTATGTCTGTTGAAATGATTGGCTCTCCTGCCCATGCGAGCCAACCGGAAGACGGTAAAAATCCGTCGCTTGCAATCGCAGACATCGTTAGAGAGTTGCCTGAATTTACTTCGAAAGAAACGAACGAGGGCTTGGTGCTTGCGACGGTTGTTCAAATCGATGTGGGTGAAGAAGCTTTTGGTTCAGCTGCAAATAAAGGGGTTGTCCGTATGACAATCCGCGCCGAAAAAGAAGCGGAATTAGATAAACTACAAAAAAATATAGAAGACCTTGCCATAAAATTAGCCGATGAACAAGGATTAAAGGCAAACTTCACCTATAACGATGAATTTCCGGATGTAGTGAACACGAAGGAAAGTGTCGATAAAATCCGTGAAACAGCTAAGGAAAAAGGGATAGCTGTTGTGGAAATGCAGAGTCCGTTCCGCGGTTCTGAAGACTTTGGCCATTATATCAAATATACAAAAGGTGCGATGTGCTATATTGGAAATGGCCAGGATTATCCGCATGTGCATACGTTTGAATACGATTTCCGCGATGAACTAATAGAAACAGCCGTTGAACTGTTTAAAGGATTGGCAGAAAAACAATAATGCTGCTTGCCTGTATGAAAGCAGGTTTGTCTTGCAAACGTCTTTTATTTCAAAAAGCACGGAGCAGTGATACGGCTTCGTGCTTTTTAAGGTGAATAAATGTATAGATTATTCTTTTATATAACTCGCTCTTGATTAATTTCGTTGGTATCTAGCCTTTTTACATAGATATATTTTCTTTGACCATCGCCTTTAAATGTAACGAGAGCAGAGTATTTACTTACTGCTTTTTCTTCTTTTAATGAATATATACCTTTAATACTTTCAATATCGGTAGAGTTGTACCCATTCGATTTCAAGTATTCAGTAACTTCAATGACCATAGCTTCTTTCTTAGAGTCCACACCTTTTAAAAGTGCATTCAGATATAAAGTGGCGTTAATAAGGAATACTGCTACTCTCAGGATGATTCCTTTTTTCAAAAGAATCCGCACTTTACTTACATGACATTTTTGTTTCATTGAATAGTACAGATCGCCCATATATTGAGAACACTGATGCCTCTTTTTTGCCCTCCCCTCTTTTTATCTATTCTCCTTCGGAATTTATTTTTTTGATATGACAATATCGTAGTGGCTGTTTAGATCGTTAAATTGTATATGTGCATTTGGGCCTACAAACTGAAAAAGCGCCCTACCCCTTAGGTAGAACGCTTCTTTGTTTTGAAAAATTACCATATTGAAATTCGATTTTTCGGTGCGACATACATACCGTCGCCTTCTTTAATAGTATATGTTTTGTAGAATTCTTCAAAGTTTACGATTGTACGGTTAACTCGTAGATTGCCTGTACTATGTTCATCGGTAGCTTGGAGTGCTTCTGCACGTTCACGTGTCATTGCTCTAGCCCAATTCTTCGCGAAATGAGTGAAAAATGTATCATAATCTGGGTTACCGGATTTTTTAAGGACTTCTAGTGTACTTGCCATCGCTCCCAAATCAGCGATATTTTCTCCAAGTGTTTGTTTCCCGTTAATGGCAACGCCTGGTGCAGACTCCTTGCCATCATAGAATTTTTCTACTTCTTTGCAAAGCTTTTGGAACTTAGCGTAATCTTCTTTTGTCCACCAATCTGTTTCATTGCCATTTGCATCAAACTTCGCTCCATTATTGTCAAATGCATGGGTAATTTCATGGGCGATGATATCGCCAATACCGGCTAAGTTTTCCTCAAGTGAGGCATTTACATCATAAAATGGTGCTTGCAGGATTGCCGCTGGGAATTCCATTGTATTTGTGTGTTGATTGTAGGCTGCGTTAACTGTATGTGGAAACACAACCATCTTGTTCGCCTTTTTTGTGCGGTTTTGTTCCTTTGCCTGTAACTCTCTGCTCGCTTTGTTCAGGGCATTTTGATTTTCAAAGAAGTTGTCTGTGATTTCGATCTGATCAAGATCAGTATCCCATTTATCCGGATAGCCGATAAAGAATTTCATACCGTCTAACTTTTCAATCGCTTTTTCTTTTGTGCTTTTACTCATCCAATCCAGTTTATCGATCCGTTCCTTGTATACCTCGATATAATTCTTTATGATTTTCTCAACGTCAGCCTTTGCTTCTTTAGAGAAATGTTTTTCGACATAAAGCTGAGAAACGTAAGTTCCAAGAGATTCTATTACGTTTTCAGCGGCCACGTCTTCTGGAGTAGCTTCACTAGGTGCTTGGCCCATCATTTCTTGATTGAATGCTTCATAGGCTTTTATGAAATCTTCGCTTAGATTCTTATACTGCGATTCTATTAAACCTAGTTTTAACACCGTTTTTAGGGCATCCAGATTTTCATCCTTTAACAGGTTCACGTACCCTTTAAACATTTTCGGTTCATTAATGACAAACTCTTTTGGCACCGTGAAACCAGCTGCTTTGATCATTTTTTTCACATCTATTGTAGGTGCCATTTGTTGCAATTCATTCAACGAGACCCTAGCATACATCTTGTTACTGTCACTCAATTCTTCTTGTGTAGATGCGAATGAGAGAAGCTTCTGTTCAAGCTTGTAACGTGCTTTGATAAGCTCTGTTGCCTTTTCTTCATTCACACCAGTAAGCATAAGCATTTTTACATGAAACGTAACCGTTGAAGCAATTGACGGATCATCTAGGTTCTCATACTGTTCTTTCGTAAAATAGGGTGTTATTGCACTTGCGACATTGAGCGCCATTTTATTGCTATCCTTATAATCTGTCATGAGCCACATACTAAGAAGGCCACCGCTAGTAAGTTCCTTCTGCATCATGATTTGCGCTTTATTCAGTTCCTCTACTGTTTTTGCATTGTCGATTGCATCAAGGTATTTTTGAATCGGTTTAATGCCTAATTCATTACGTTTCTTCATGTCTTTTGTACTATTGTAAAGGTCTTTTATTTTTTGTTCTTTACTGCCTTTAGCATAGCCAGATCCACTTGCTACTTCTTTGACTAAAGCAGAAACCTGCTTGTGTACTTTGCTTTGTAAATCACTTAGCCCACCCATCTCGGTTGCTCCCGGAGGCAGGACACTCTTATCATAATCTTTTTTGTTGACAAAGCTAAAGAAGTCATCTTTGAGATTACTTCCTTTCAATACGAAAATACGGCGCACAATCGTATCAACTTCATCTATACTTACGGTCTCATTCCCCTTTAGCTTGCCGTCTTCGGTTGCCGGTAAAACTCCGCCATTAGTAAGATTATTCACAGCCTTTTTCGCCTGTTCCGAAACATCACTAAAGCTGACATTTTTAGGGCTGATTCGCTCTGTGTTCCCCGTTGGCTTTGGCAATTCGCCAAATGCGCGACTGATCATGATGAGGCTTTCTTCTCGTGTGATGTTTTTATTTGTATCCTTAAATCCATCAAGGAGAGTGCTTAATGTCAGTCCAGGTGTATAATCATCCGCGGCCTTCACTAAATAATGGGCAACTTGACTAATGGTTGCGGGTTTTTCATTTTTCTTTTTAGTAGCAGTTTGTGAAGCAGTACCTTCTGGGTTTCCTTCTGGTTGAGCTCCGTTAGCCCCCGTAACGAATTCTTGGGTTCCTTCTGTTTGTTGAGAACTAGGCGGTTTTTTGGCTTCCTCTTTTGGAGAACATCCAGTAGCTAGCATAGAAATAGCTAATAAACAAGCTGCGTTTTTTCTTACAAGGTTTTTCTTCATATTTATTCATCCTCCATCTTTGGTTTTGTGGACTCGTTGTTATGGTTAACACTGTAACACTTCGAATGTTAACTGAATGTTACCTCAGGCCAGGCGATTTTTTAGAATGGCTGCCAAAAGAAACATGCGGGGCGTGTTGGAAGAGAATAAACAGTTTTCCTTACAATTCTTTTTCTCTATTGTTATTGATTGGTTCTACGCAACCATGCTTCTCGAAGAATCGTTCTATTATCATAAGGAAGAGGAGGGCATGGGGTGGATACAATCGCTGCTATTATAATTGTTATTATTATCAGAATTTTTGTCCATACTGTATAAAAAGGGAAAAGGAGAGGAATCTGTTGATTAAGGTGAAGGTGTTCGACTATGAGCATGAAAAAGATCTTGAAAAAGAGATGAACCATTTTTTGCAGAAAGTAAACGAAGACCAATTGGTAGATATTAAATATAATGTAGCTGCTATCGGAGAGGATGAGGATGAGCAGATCTACTGTTTTACAGCGATGATTGTGTATAAATCCTCATAAAAAAAGGAGGCCATTGGCTCTCCTTTTCTTTATGTTTCACTGCATTATTTGCATGAGCGGCAGTATGCTGCTGCATTTACACCGGCCAATCTGCCGGTCACGAGCGCAGATGTGATATTATAGCCGCCGGTATAGCCATGGATGTCGAGTATTTCTCCACAGAAATAGAGGCCATGCATCAATTTGGATCCCATTTCCTTCGGCTGGATTTCCTTGACGGATACTCCGCCTCCGGTAACAAAGGCTTTTTCGATTGATAGGGAGCCATTGACAGTGAACGTAAATCCTTTGCACAATTGAGCGAAATAGCGAAGTTTTTCGTGGGATATCGTCGTCCCTTGCTCGTTTTCTTCAATTTCAGCCTGGCTCAGCAAAAATTGCAAATACCTTTCTGGCAGTAGTCCTTTAAAGATATTTTTGATTGCTTTTTTCGGGTCTTCTTTCACTTTGGCTATTAATTGCTGAAACACTTCTTCCTGATTTGATCCAGGGAAATGGTCAAGCTTCATTGTTATGCGCTCTTGCTTGCCTTTCTTCAGTTCTTTGACGACGAATTGGCTGCAGCGCAACACGGCCGGTCCGCTGATGCCAAAGTGTGTAAAGATCATATCCATTTGATGGGTGATGATCGGCTTACCTTTTTTGTTTAAAACACTTAAAGCCACATCACGCAAGGACAATCCCTGTAATGTTTTGCTTCTAATAAAGGATTCATCCGATGTTAGAGGCACTTCAGTGGGATAGAGATCTGTAATGGTATGCCCCGCTTTTTTTGCCCAGGCATAGCCGTCGCCTGTTGAACCGGTTTGAGGGACGGATTTCCCGCCTGCTGCAATAATCAATGCACTGCAATCGAAAACCTGCCCATCTTTCAGCTCAACAGAGCAAACCTCTCCATCCTTATAGTTCACATCTTTGACAATTGTATTTTGCATCACCTTGACGCGATACTGGTCCAATTGCTCTATCATTGCATTCACAACGCTTGATGACTGGTTGGAGACCGGGAACATGCGGCCGTGGTCCTCTTCCTTTAGGCCGACGCCCAGGCCCTCGAAGAAGGCAATGATATCTTTATTGTTAAATACGGAAAAAGCACTATATAGAAAACGGCCATTTCCAGGAATATGCTTGATGATTTCATCAATCGGCAAATTATTTGTCACATTACAGCGGCCTCCGCCGGATATCGCCAATTTCCTGCCTAGCTTATTGCCTTTTTCAATGAGTAAGACTTTTGCCCCTTTTTCTCCGGCAGCGATAGCAGCCATTAAGCCTGAAGGGCCTCCGCCGATCACAATTACATCATATTTCATTATTTCACCAACTATTATTTTTTTCATCTTTTCATTATAATGTAAGTTGGCTAATTATAAAAATACTTGGTAGAATAGATGAAGCGCTGAAAAAGTGCGGGCTCTTAAATGATGGGGCCCTTATACGCGTTTCAAAAAAATAATAATGCAATAGCCATTCAATCGTTAAAATGAAGTGCAACATGAACATGCCGCTTCCGGAGATTTACTAATTCCCCCGTTTTCGGTTTGGTTAGGGAAAAGGGCGATCCTGCCGCATGTACATAATGGACTAACAGTAGGAAGGGATTATATGTCGTCAAAATTGTTAAAAGGTACCTTCATCCTTACAGTGGGGATGGTTCTCTCAAAGGTGCTTGGCTTGTTATATGTTATTCCGTTTGAAGCAATTGTCGGTACAAAAGGTACACAATTGTATTCTTATGGATACGTTCCCTACACCATTTTTATCTCTATAGCTACCGGAGGAATTCCGATGGCTGTATCGAAATTTGTGGCAAAATACAATGCTATGGGTGAATACGGCGTCGGTCAAAAGTTATTCAGATCCAGTATGAAAGTTATGCTGCTGTCAGGGATCGTCTCATTTCTAATTTTATTCTTCGCTGCTCCTGGATTAGGGGAAGTAATGGGGGCTGGACAGGAGAACTTTACCCCTGCCCAAATAGCTACTGTTATAAGAGCGGTTAGTTTTGCTTTAATTGTTGTTCCTTTTATGAGTTTGATCAGAGGTTTCTTCCAGGGGAATGAATCTATGGGGCCAACCTCTGTATCCATGGTAGTTGAGCAGATAATCCGGATTATTGTTCTGCTAGGCGGTGCATTTGTCATCATGTACCTAATGGACGGTAGTGTTGTTACAGCTATTTCTGTTGCGACATTCGCTGCCTTTGTAGGGGCGATCGGAAGCTTGGTTGTTCTCCTGTGGAGCTGGAAGAAGCGTAAGCCGTATTTAGATCGGATGGTGCTCAATGATAAACATTCAGTGAGTATTTCCATGCCGGAAATGTATAAGGAAATCATCCTTTACAGCATACCGTTTGTATTTGTCGGTATTGCAATGCCATTGTTCCAATTTGTTGATACATTGACATTCAATAAAGCAATGGCTTCGATTGGCCTACAGTCGATTGCAGGCGATGCATTCGGGATCCTTAACTTCAACACGCAGAAGCTTGTTATCATTCCCATGTCACTGGCTACGGCCTTTGCCATGACGATAGTACCTTCTGTAACGAAGGCGTATGTTGAGGAAAAGCAATCCCTGTTCACCAATCAGCTTAATCAGGCATTTCAGGTGTTATTATTCTTGACACTGCCGGCTGCAATCGGGATGTCATTGCTTTCGAAACCATTCTATACAGTCTTCTACGGATTCGACCAAATGGGGGCGGAAGTGCTGCAAACATATGCGCCGA
Source organism: Bacillus kalamii (assembly GCF_047238185.1). Taxonomy (NCBI): domain Bacteria; kingdom Bacillati; phylum Bacillota; class Bacilli; order Caryophanales; family Bacillaceae; genus Bacillus; species Bacillus kalamii. Next base: position 409,205 of record NZ_JBDFMI010000001.1, read on the forward strand.
CAGCCATCCTGTTTGCTTTCTTTTCCGTAACAGCAGCTGTTCTGCAAGGGATCAATCAACAGAAATATACTGTGTTAAGCTTATTGGTCGGTTTTCTTGTAAAGCTAGCCCTTAATATACCGTTGATCCGCATGTTTGAAACAGAAGGTGCCATTTATGCGACAACCTTAGGTTATTTGGCAGCTACTTTGATCAATTTTTATGTCATCAATTATTTTACCGGCTATAAATATAACTTAGTGTTTAAGCGTACGATTCTCATGTGCGTATTCACATTCATAATGGCTGTTTTTGTTATTCTGACAACTTCTTTATTATCGCTGTTCCTGAATGAACAGCATCGAGGGCCAGCAATGATCATAATCATCATTGGAGCGGCAGTTGGAGCGATTGTTTATTTCATCCTGGCAATGAAGTCCAAACTTGCTTATAAGTTATTCGGAGACAGGATCGGAAAATTAAAAAACAGAATCGGATTATAATGTTGGTACATTGACGGAACCTTGCCATATAGCAGGCAAGGTTTCTTTTTATAAGAAAGGGAAGATGTGACGAATGCGAATTGATAAAATGCTAGCCAACAGCGGTTTCGGCAGCCGCAAAGAAGTAAAAAAAATGCTGAAGTCCGGCGCTGTTAAAGTGGATGGGATTGTGGTGAAAGACGCAAAGCACCATGTTGATCCCAACGGGCAAACAGTTACAGTACAAGGGATAGAAGTGGAATACAAAGAATTCATATACCTGATGATGAACAAACCGCCTGGCATTCTTTCAGCAACAGAGGATGACCGCCAGGAAACGGTTGTAGATATTCTTGAAGAAGAAGACCGTCTATACGAGCCTTTCCCTGTAGGAAGATTGGATAAAGACACAGAAGGGTTATTGCTTTTAACGAATGATGGGAAGTTGGCCCATCAATTATTGGCTCCGAAAAAGCATGTGCCCAAGACGTACTTTGCAGTCATTGAAGGAATTGTGACGGAAGAAGACATAGAAGCATTCAAAAACGGCGTTACATTGGATGATGGCTATCATACAAAACCTGGCGAACTCCAAATTATTTCTTCGGGGCCGGAATCAGAGATTGCCCTGACTATTACAGAAGGGAAATTCCATCAGGTGAAACGGATGTTTGAAGCGGTCAGGAAGAAGGTCACCTATCTAAAGCGGATGACGATGGCGGATCTCCATTTGGACGAAACTCTGGAGTTGGGGGAATACCGGGAGTTGACGGAAGAAGAGGTTGAAGGCCTGTTCACATATGAGAAAAAAGCCGAACTGTAAGCAGTTCGGCTTTTTTGCGTAGAGGCAAACGCTTGTGGATCTATCTGTAAGCATCGCTTTACGCTTTTTATTAAGAGGATAACCGTATTTTTTTACTGGTAGTTTTCCAATGGCCGCGACTTGGACTAGTCACTAGGTCATTGTATGCTAGAACATTTAAATCACGTTGAATAGTGCGAGGAGTGATGCCAAATTCTTCGACAAGATCTTGGGTAGTTACAGTCCCGTTCTGTTTAATGTACATGTAAACGGATTTGATACGGGTTAGCATCCTATTTGTTGAAGGTTTCAAAAAACCACTCCTTATTTCTTAATTAGCCTACAGGGATGAAATTTCACTTTTCTGAAAGATCATTGTACAAATGGACCCCATGTCTACTGTGTACAAATATCAAGTGACAAACCAACAACTACAAACTGTTTTAAGAATAAAGCTATGTGATTTTAGAGAGCATACATCTCCTTTTTCCTATAACGGAATAGAATAGAAAGAGCCATCAATGGTACTGATTATGATGTTTCTCTAATGTACATCTTCTATTTTAATGGTATATGCAAAAAAAAGCTACACTATTGACAGAACTGTCATAAAAAAGCTTCTCTTTAATGTTATACTATGGTATTTATATGAAAAAATATACCTGATATTTTAATTATTTCCTGTATCTTTAAACGCTTCCATTTATTATACTGGAATTTGTTTTAATTTTTGGAAGTGGAGTGTGTATATGGAGGAAAACGTAAGGGCACAGTTAGTGCACAGAAAAGAAACCTTTTATTTTATCCTAGCTAGTATAGTGGGGATTATAACGTATTTATTTTTCTTTTTTTCAATTATTGGGGTAATCATTTTCGCAGTATTCATGATGTTCCCTCTTTTGGCGCACGCCCTGAACATGGCACATATTAAACGAAATGCGGTCAAGATATCGGAAGATCAATTTCCGGAGATTTATGAAAAAGCGTTGTGTTTAGCTAAAGAGATGGGCATCAGCAACTTGCCGGATATGTATGTAATCGGAAGCGATGGGATACTGAATGCCTTTGCGGCAAGATTTTTTGGCAAAAATATGATTGTGGTCTATTCGGAGATTTTTGACTTAATCGATGACAATAGGGAAGATGAGGTAATGTTCATTATTGCGCATGAATTGGCGCATATCAAAAGAGGCCATCTCCTGAAGCATATGCTTATTCTCCCTGCCATGTGGGTGCCATTATTCGGAGAAGCCTATTTACGGGCATGCGAATATACTTGCGACCGTTATGCAGCCTATTATACTGGGAATCTTCTGGCATCCCAAAATGCATTGATGACTCTAGCCGTTGGGAAGAAATTGCAATCTAGGGTAGATAAAGCTGCTTACATAAAGCAGTTGCAAGCAGAAAAAGGCTTTTTTCTTTGGTTAAGTGAAAAGATATCGACGCATCCCCATCTCCCAAAGCGGATGAACGCTATAGCACATTGGCAAAATCCGGTGGAGGTAGCCTTAATAAAGGAAAAACGCCAGCGTATGTACGGCTTCTTTACCAGTATGGCCATTGTTTTATGTACGGCCGCCTTACTTTACTTCCTGATGGTTAAAATCCCAGGAACCGTTATGCATTGGGCAGAAGAAGCAACTAGTTGGTTGGATGATTCTTTTTTAGATGACCATGCAACGGGCCTTATGATAGCCGCTTATGAAAATGATGTGGATTTAATGAAGACTGAGCTGGAAAATGGAGCAGATGCCAATGAGACGGACAGTGTAGGGGCTACTGCCTTGCATTATTCCATCGGAAACGGATCTAAAGAAGCTGCAGTCCTCTTATTGGAAAGGGGAAGCGATATCAATTTAAAGGATGAAGCAGGGTATACTCCGCTCCATGATGCTGCTTTATATGAGCTGCCTGATATGGTTACGTTATTATTAAAATATGGAGCAGATAAGCTGGCTGTCAACGGTGATAATCAGACACCGTATGAACTTGCGAAAGAACTTAATAATAAGGAGCTCTCTTCCCTTCTGAAGCCATAGAGATTGAGGAAGGATGACTGTTTATAATAGAATAAAAAAAGCATCGGTTCCCATGCATGCCGATGCTTTTTGGCATTGGGAATGGTTGCAAGGGCGATCGTTTTAAAACGATCAGGAGGGATTAGGAGAAAGGCAGAAACAAAAATATCTTTTTATTCAGAAAATATTGATATTTAGGTTATCTATTTGTATAATATTGGGTTAGTTATACTATTATTTATACTTTTACTATTTTTGTGTATAAGAATCTGAACTAGCTTGTGTTTTATTGTTTTTCAACAGGAATTCCGGGATGGATTTAGCTGTTCTATATGCTTTGTTTGATGATAGAAGGAGGATACGAATGAACACCATTTGGTTGAATTCAAAAACAAAAGTGCCAAGTATTATCAAAATGGCTATTAATCGAGAACGTTTATATCAACTATTAGATGATGGGAAAGCTACAAAAATAACGGTTGTCCAAGCACCTGCGGGATATGGGAAAACAACCGTACTCAGCCAATGGATGAGCCGATTGGGTGAGCCGGCTTGTTGGCTTTCGATTGATACTTTGGATAATGACCCTATTCGTTTTTTGAACTATCTCATACAAACTGTGTCTGTCACACTTGAAAATAATGTGGCCTCGCGCTTTTCTTCTTTGTTTACTTCACATCCACAATCCCCTTTCGAACTCATAATAGATGCTCTTTTGAATGAAATAAGTGTCCTAAAAGAAAATATACATATAGTTTTAGATGACTATCACCTTATAGAACATCCAACTATCCACGATATGATGATACGGTTTGTAGACTATTTGCCGGAAAACATCCATCTATACATGTTAAGCCGGAGTAGAATAGAGCTGCCATTAGAAAGATGGCGTGTAAAATCATGGCTTACGGAGATTGGGATCGAACAATTGTGCTTCACGTATGAGGAAATTGAACAGTTGTTTAAAAAGAAAAACCTTTTATTGATGGATAAGCAATTATTGCAAGGTGTTCTGGCAAAAACAGAAGGCTGGGCTGCTGGTATTCAATTAGCAAGCCTATCCATCGCTGCTGATGAAGTGCGTGCCGATCGATTTGATGGCACACACCCGTTTGTTGCCGAATTTTTATTGAAGGAAATCTTCGGAACGCTGCCGCTAGATACGCAGCATTTTCTTATCCAAACGTCTATATTTAATATGCTGGAACCAGAAATTTGCGATGCATTGACGAACCGCTCAGACAGTTACAATCTACTACTAGAGCTTGCTGAAAAAGGAATATTCACTATCCGTTTGTCTTCGAAGACCCCTATATTTCGTTACCATCAATTATTTGCAGATGCTCTTCAAACAGAAATGAGAAATATGTATAACAAAGAACAAGAGGTATCTCTTTATCAAAAAGCAGGGGATTTACTATGCGAAAGAGGGGACTATATTTCCGCAATTGAATTAGTTTTACAACAACAAATCTATGTTCTGGCAGAATCATGGATTACGGATTATCTGGTGGATATCTTTACAACAGGGCAAACCTCAACTTTTGTTCGTTGGGTCGATGTAATGAGAAAAAGTAAATATACGCTGCCGCCTGAAATGCTTGTCATGTATACTATTGCCCTTACCTCTAAACCGGATTTACAAAAAGCGCAGCGAATGATACATGATCTGGAACAAAGACACTCGGCTGATCAATGGATGTATCATCCTGATAATCAAGGGGTTGTAAGCATTTTGACCACTTTAAAAGCATATATCCTCATTGCGGTTGGAGATGACAAGGAGCAAGTGGCTGAAATTATATTAAATCAGTTGCAAAAAGGCCGAGTGAGTTCTAGATGGGATCATATCCCTATGCAATACAATCAGTTTGAACCTAAAATATTTCGGACGTTAATTGGCTCGAAGGGGAAATTTACTCCGGTCGAACAGTCGGTCGCTTTTTCGAATTTCTTTCGCCAAACGGATTTTAAAGAACAAAATATGATGGGATTCAGCTATGGCGTGTTAGCGGAGACCATGTATGAAGTAAATTTACTTGAAGAAGCGTTACAAGAAATAGATGGGGGATTGCAATATGCGTATCGCTTTCAAGATGCCGGTTTAGCCATTCCTCTTTATATATTGAAGAGCAGGATATATATGGCGAAAAAACAATTTACTTCTGCTCAAGCTGTGTTAGACCATGCCTTGCAAGAGGTGACAGAGTGGCATTGGATTCGTTCGTTGCAAGCTATGAAAGCATATGGCTATTTACTGGAATCTGACATGCCAAACGCCGAAAAAGAATTGTTTAAAACAAAACGGCCGGACATGTTAAAGGTCGAGTTGGGCCAAGAGCTCTGGCTGCTTGTTTACGCCCGTTTTTTATTAGCGACAGATGGCATACAAGAGGCTCTGAGTATCGTTATCCGTGTTAAGGAAAAAGCATCACTTGAAGACCAAATTTCAACAATCATTGAAGCTTCATTGCTGGAGTCATTATGCTGCATGAAAATAAACCGCAAAGAATCAGCTTTTGCCTTATTGCATAAAGCAATGGAATTGGGCTGTGCCTATGGATATAAAAGAATCTTTATTGACGAAGCGGATATCGTTCGATTATTAAAACAATATATGGCGTTTAGAAAAAAGGACTCGAATAAAAATTGGCAGTCTGTTCCCTTTTCTTATGTTGAAGAGTTAGTGAGAGATGGTGATCCAATTGCTGACAAATCAATGGATGGAATGCTTACTCCCCGTGAAATGGATGTACTAAAACTGTTAGCGAGCGGTGCGACGAACCGGAGTATTGCTGGTCAGCTATATCTGTCTGAAGGAACCATCCGGGTATATTTGACGAATATTTACAGCAAACTTGATGTTCAATCACGGGCTCAGGCCATTTTGCTTGCGAAAGAATGGGGACTTTAAAAATCGTGCCGACTGTATATTCGATTTGACCATACAACAGCATTTCGCCACACATGGGGTATCTGGTCCATAAAATGGATTCTTGTTATGTAAGAAAAGACGATTAGCCGTACCATGCATATCTGATTTTTTAGATATGCTTTTTGTTTTTTAGGCTATTCAAAATAGAAAAGATAAAGTGTTAACATTCCTCAATAGCGAATATACATACATTTGGTTATGATTATTTTATTATTTCATTTAAAGCCTCAAGGCAGGGGCGGGTTGACCGGTAATTTGTCATCAAATCATATTTTGCGGAGGTAAGGATATTGAGTGAATTAAACCAAGAATGGATACAATTAATTCTTGAAGCAAAAGAAATAGGTTTAAGCATTGAAGAAATACGGGAATTTTTACAGCTTCATCTGGATAGAACGAAGAACGGGACCTTCGTTGACAAAGGTGTTTATACAACGTTCAGAGCAGACGAATTAATGTACTATGAGGGATAGGCTACTATTCTCGATATATCGAAAAAGGATGGTCCGAATATGCTTGTTTGCTTTTGTGAAAGAAGCGCTCAAGGAACGGTCCTTTGGATGGGCGCCAGATGGGCATCTGCCACGTTAATTTAAGCGGGAGCCTCTTGCCTGCCGCCCGTTTCAATAGCTTTCCATAAAAAACGATGTTCTCTTAGCTTATATCCGAAGCTCCTATATCCAGTCTTATGGTAAAGCTCAATATCTTAATTTAACGATTTTTATGCTTAAATCAATATGGTTTGAGCATTTTTTTTGTTTGGGGCATTTCTTTGAAGAATGAATAGGAGACTTTCCCTTTATTACATACCTTCCTTTTGCGGATGCCCAAAGAGCTGCCGACTTAAAATAATGGCATTTCTCATTTATGCACCTTGCGGCTTTTTAGAGTATGATAGATAGTAGATAAATCTCCCGCAAAACAGCTTTGATTATATTCGGTGCTGTCGGGGAAGTATGAACCTATTGAACAGCAATTAAACAGGAGTTTTTATGAAAAGGAGTGGCCGAAATGAGTTCAATTAATTGGACAGAAGAAGTCAATAAAAGAAAAGAGCAATTCATAAAAGATACGCAAGAATTTCTGCGTATTAAAAGTGTGATGGATGAGGAGAATGCTACACTTGAAGCTCCTCTGGGACAAGGTGTTCAAGAAGCACTGCAATATATGCTGACCAAAGGGAAGCAGGACGGGTATGCTGTGAAAGACGTGGAGCATCTTGCCGGCCATATTGAGATGGGGCAAGGCGAAGATATTCTCGGCATTTTGTGCCATGTCGATGTAGTGCCAGAAGGAGACGGCTGGAGCAGCGATCCATTCGGTGCAGAAATAAGAGACGGCAAAATTTTTGCGCGCGGCGCACTGGATGATAAAGGGCCGACAATGGCAGCCTATTATGCAATGAATATTGTCAAAGATCTCGGGTTGCATCTATCGAAAAGAGTCCGAATGATTATTGGGACGGATGAAGAATCGGATTGGCGCTGTGTAGATACATATTTTGCAAAAGAAGAAATGCCTACTCTAGGCTTTGCGCCTGACGCCGATTTTCCTATCATTTTTGCTGAAAAGGGAATTTGGGATTATTATATTACCCAGCAGCCCGCAAAAGAATCGGAAGAAAATACTGAAATCCTAGTAAAGGAATTCGCTTCAGGAAGACGCTTCAATATGGTACCTGATTATGCAAAGGCTGTTCTTCAGGCAAATGGGGAAGCAGAGTCTGTCCAAAAAGCTTTTCGTGAATATGTCGGCCAAAACGGCATCAAAGGAAGTGCAACACTTAAAGGCCAACTTCTGACACTGGAAATGGAAGGTGTATCTGCACATGGAATGGAACCTAGAAACGGTAAGAATGCCGGACTTTATATGGTTCACTTCTTGAATCAATTGTCTTTGGGTGAACACGCTCAATCTTATTTTTCATTTGTTGACCGTTATCTTTGGGAAGATTCAAGAGGAAATGAGTTTGGTATTGCTTATAAAGATGATTCCACTGGAGATGTCACGCTGAACATCGGACGATTAAGCTATAGCCCTGAAAGCGGCGGTCAGATCGGGATAAACCAGCGTTATCCGGTTACTTATGACCAAGGAAATGCAGAAAAAAAGCTTATTAAAATACTTGATGAACAGTCTTTTGCCTTAAAGACTGAATCACATTCGGCCCCTCACCATGTCGATAAGGACAGTTTCCTTGTACGGACTCTTTCTGATATTTATGAATCACAAATGGGTGAACCTGCAGAACTATTGGCGATCGGCGGCGGAACATATGCCCGTTCATTAGAGGCCGGCGTTGCATTTGGGCCATTATTCCAAGGGCGTGAGGATATCGCCCACCAAAAAGATGAATATATGTATATAGACGATCTGCTAAAAGCTACTGCTATGTATGCAGAAGCAATCTATCGCCTGGCTAAATAACATCCGGCGGTACCCTTATGGAAGTCAGGCAGAAGGGTGTACGGCTTTAGTTTCGGCAAGTCCATGGTGGAGGAGTGTTAAGCGGAATGGGGAAATCAGTCATCTTTAAAGGTAAAATGATGTTGGAGGATCAAGCGCATGTTGATATAGAAGATAGAGGATATCAATTTGGCGACGGTGTTTATGAAATGATCCGTGTGTATAACGGAAAGATGTTTTCTGCTGAAGAGCATTTACAGCGGTTAGTGAGCAGTACGGAAAAAATCCACATCGATCTGGTTTATTCAATCAATGAAATGCATGACATGCTTCAAGAGTTGATCGTAAAGAATCAACTACTGCTCGGAACCGTCTATGTGCAGGTAACACGGGGAACAGCGCCTCGCAGCCATGCATTTCCCGGCAAGAATGTTTCGCCTGTCTTTACCGCTTATACGAAGGAAGTGGAACGCCCTCTTGCTACGATGGGCAATGGTGTCAAGGCGCTGACAGTTGAGGATATCCGCTGGCTTATGTGCGATGTGAAAAGTCTTAATTTGCTCGGCAATGTATTGGCGAAGCAAAAAGCAGTCGAACAAGGCTGCTACGAAGCTATTCAGCATAGAGCGCAGGAGGTCACTGAGGGGAGCTCTTCCAATATTTATATAGTCCAAAGCGGAAAGATTATCACACATCCGGCAAATAATCTTATATTGAACGGGATTGTCCGGCAGGTTATTCTTTGTTTGGCCAAAAAGAATGGGTTGATTGTTGAAGAGCGGCCATTTTCGCTCTCTGAAATAGTGGATGCGGATGAAGTATTTTTAACCAGCACAACTTCGGAAATCACACCTATTGTTGAAGTGGATGGCCGCGTTATTGCGGATGGTAAACCTGGAAAAATGACTAAGCAAATACAGCGGCTATATCTGGAAGAAATCATTCATCAATGCGGCTTAATTGATTAATAATTTCTGTTTGTATGGAAAAAAAGCCGGCACATCTAAAAAGTGCCGGTTTTTTTATCCTTATTGGTGAAATATACATATAGTACAATTAACATAAGGAGAATAAACCATGTCTGTTCCTCATTACTTTATAGCATTGGCTCTTCCTGATGAAGCAAAAGCTTTTTTGCACAGCCGAAGCGGCCTGTTGAAAGAGTCTTTTTCTTTTCGGAAATGGGTGGCCGAAGAAGATTATCATATAACTCTGTCTTTTTTAGGTGCAAGCGATACAAATAAGTGGCAAGCATGTATGGGGAAAGTCGCACAAGCGGTTAAACATATGCAGCCTTTCACGGTACATGTAAGCTCGATCAATACGTTTGGCCGTGCTGAGCAGCCACGCATTTTATGGTATGAGCCTGAAATAGTTCCTTCTATCTATCCCATCCAAAAACAGATTACCGATATATGCATAGAGAATGGATTCCATGTCAGCACAAAACCGTATACGCCCCATATCACACTCGCTAAGAACTATAAAGGGGAAATCCCGTTTGGAAGCAGCCAACGGAAGGAATGGGATGATATTCTTGGCCGGGGAATTACCTTTATAGCAGACCGGATATCGATATACCGCATTGAATTGGGCCGGATTCCAAGATATGAAGAAGTGATGGGGCTGGCATTGGGGCCCAATCAGTAAAACAGTCATAGAAGGAGACGTAATGTTATGGGACAACTTATCAAAGTACAGGATTATGTATCGAGATATGAACAGGATATTTTTCGGTATCCGACACAGTTTGTCAGGTTAAAAAAGCAGCAATGGTCTCATATCCACAATGCGTTTGAAGCAGGGGAATTGAATCAAGGAAAATATGATGACGAAGAAAATGATTGGTATGGGGAACAGACCAATATGCTGGGGAAGGTAAAGAATATATTCAAGCGCAATAAGGGAAGCAATCAAGCCGAACAGCCGGCTGAATCGAACGATGCAGAAAAGCCGCCGTTCCAGATGAATATCCCTTATGTGCCTGACACGATCGATGAATTGAAGATATCCTTCCTGAATCAACTGTTTTTGTTTCAGATGAAGTGGGCTACATCAACAATAAGGGAAAAATCTTATGTGGATAAGTCTCTTTATCTGGATGAAAAATTAAAATTTTTACTCATGCGGTTTCCGGATACTTTTTTAGTGCTATATAAGCCCATTTTTTTACTTCAAAAAGCGCCGATAGAAACGGAATCAATTATTTGCACTCCGACGGAAACGTGGGTGGTCACATTTTTGGAGCATGAAGAGCAGGCTGTCTATATTGGAAGCAGGGAAAAGTTTTGGCTCCGCAAACACCATGCCAGACCGGATAAAAAGGTATTGAACCCGACAATCGGTTTGCAGCGCACTGAAGCGATCGTCAAAAAATTATATTCATTGTATGATGTTGACCTTCCAATCAAGAAAGCAATCATTTCAAGAGAAGGATTTGTCGATTTTCCGTCCGTTCCTTACGATGTGCATATTCTTGATAAAAAAGGCTTTCCAGAATGGTTTGAATCCATGAGAAAAATGAGCGCTCCTCTTAAGCATCAACAGCTTAAAGGAGGAGAAGCATTATTGGATTATTCCCAAACAACGTCAACAATGCGAATGGAATGGAATGAGGAGATTGATCACTCAATGGATCGAGAAGAGGAATTGTGAGCAAAGGCCACTTCATATTATAAAAAATGGCAATGCGGATTCTCCTAAAAGTGAAAAAGTTTGGAGGAAGGCGGAAGCCTACCTTAAGCAAAGAAGAATCCCTTATTTGGTTTATCAGACCGAATATCAAGGGCATGCATATGAGATAGCCGAAAGAGTAGCAAGGGAGCATGCCCCTGCGGAAGTGGCGATCATCGTTGTAGGTGGCGACGGCACATTCCATGAGGTCTTAAATGGTGCATCTGTGAATCCTTCTGCCATTATCGGCTGCCTTCCGGGAGGATCTGGGAATGATTATGTCCGGGGAGTGCAAGTAATAAAGGATCTGGATAAGGTTATAAAAGCGGCCCACCATGAAAAACAAACGAGGGCTGTTGATATTGGACAGGTGGAATCCGGAGGGAAAAGGCATTCGTTCATTAATAGTGTAGGGATGGGTTTCGACGCAAGCATCTGCCAATCTGTCAATCAATCAAAATGGAAAAAACGTCTGCAGCCCCTTAAGTTAAGTAAATTTATTTACATCTATTACCTATTCCAGCAATTATTCCGATTCCGTACATTTGATGCGGATGTGACAGTGGATGGAAAAAAGAAAAAATATACACGGGTTTGGTTTATAGTGGCTGCGAATCAGCCATACTTCGGCGGAGGAATTAAAGTATCGCCAAAATCCAAACCAGATGACGGGAAACTTCAGTGCATTATTGTAAGTGGATTGCCATCGTTTGTTTTTCTATTTGTATTCTTAACGGTTCTTTGGGGAGGCCACTTGAATTTAAGATGGGTGGACCATTATTCATGCTCCAAGCTGAGTGTCCGTTCCGCAGGTAAGGCATTGATTGAAGCGGATGGGGAACAAATAGGGCATACAGTAATGGATGTGGGCATAAAGCCGCGTCGGCTGCGCATTATCTCACCATTTAAAGGCGAGTGAAAGCCAATTTTTCCTTTTGCATTGAAAAGAAGCATTCTTTCATGGTATATTAATTCTTACGGTTATTTAAGAGGCCATATTTAAAAAGCATAGACTTGACGTGCTACTCTATTTTCTCTAAAATTTATAATAGATGGCTATTGCAATGAATAATGTAACAATAGCTGTCTTTTTTGTTGTAAAAGCATGAATTAGGATACTTAGGTGCGGATACACTTCGTACATAAACGGTTAATATAAGGTATTTAATATAAGTTATTGAATGAAATTGAAGGTGACCACATTGGAACAGATATTTGGTCAGGATTGGGAAATAACTCCTGCGGGTGGAGCAACCGGTGAGGCTTTCATTGCCCGTAATGAAGATCAGCAACTTTTCTTGAAGCGAAATTCTTCGCCTTTTTTAGCTGTGCTTTCTGCTGAGGGCATTGTGCCAAAACTTATTTGGACAAAGCGATTGGAGAGCGGGGATGTCATTACTGCTCAACGGTGGTTGGACGGCAGAGAATTAACCCATGAAGATATGAACCAAGAGAATGTAGCCCGTTTATTAAGGAAAATTCACCAATCTCGACCATTGTTAACGATGTTAAGAAGATTGGGGAAGGTTCCTTTAGAACCGGAACAGCTATTCATAAATACAAAGACTGCGCTGGATGATGAGCTTCTTTCTGATGATCGGATAAAGAAAGCTTTACTTTTGCTTGAAGAAATGTTGCCTGATATTTCCTGTGAAGAGACGGTTGTTTGCCATTGTGATGTCAATCATAATAATTGGCTTTTAACGGAAGACAGGCAGTTATACTTGATTGATTGGGATGGAGCCATGATTGCCGATCCCGCAATCGATCTCGGCATGCTCCTTTATTCTTATATCCCTAAATCAGAGTGGAGCTCATGGCTGGATAAATATGGGGTGTCTCTGACGGATTCTTTGAAAAAAAGAATGAAATGGTATGTCATTTCCCAAAGTATTACATTCATTCAATGGCACAAAATGAAAAATCGTATCGAAGAGATGAACGATTGGTTTGATTATCTTTCAAACATGTTAAAGGAAGATCAGGAGAACTGACCCATTCCTTCAACCCATTGAGACAACTGGTCCTGGTGGGAAGTTATGTGGGTGTCCAAATCATTGGCGCCAATGCCGGTATGGCTGTATTGGCGGATTTCATTAAGGATTTGGACGAGCTGGCCATCCACTTCTCCTTTAGTTAGAAGGGAGTCAACCAGCCTTTCGACTTGCTCGCATTCGGAAACAGATCCACAGCAATCACTTTGATGATTGGTCAAAATATCCCTTAGGATGGCTACTTGATGTTGTTGTGTTAACGGCATGAGAAAATCACCCTTTCATTTTGAAATGCATTCGCTCCTGATAAGGAGCTTTTCTTTTGTAGGATGTCTAGATAGGCTGCATTCTATTCAATGGAAAAAAGCCTCTTGCATACTCTGCAATATCCATGATATGTTGTCTACGTAAATTAAGTTGGGAGTGTCAATATGCGTCTAAGAAATAAGCCTTGGGCTAAAGATAAATTAAATGAATATCCACAGTATGTCATACAAGAGCCGGAGAGCCACAAAAGCAATTGGGGAGAAGTGTTCGGCAATAATAATCCAATCCATATTGAAGTAGGGACGGGCAAAGGGCGCTTCATAACCGAAATGGCGCGCACGAATCCCGATATCAATTATATTGGCATAGAAGCATATGAGAGTGTCATTGTCCATGCGTTGGACCGTTTGATTGATGCAGAACTGCCTAATGTTAAATTGTTGGCTGTCAATGCAGTGGATTTACGGAATTTTTTCGGAAAAGGCGATGTAAGCAGAGTATACCTGAACTTCTCTGATCCTTGGCCGAAGACCCGCCACGAAAAAAGAAGATTAACTTATGCAACTTTCTTGCAAACGTATGAGGATATCCTTCCTGAAGGTGGAGAAATCCATTTTAAGACAGATAATAGAGGCCTTTTCCAATACTCGTTAATCAGTATGTCCCAATATGGAATGACTTTGAAAGATGTGAACCTTCATTTGCATGATAGTGATTTTGAAGGGAATATTATGACTGAATATGAAGAGAAATTCAGTAATAAAGGAAGCCGCATATATCGTGTGGAAGCTCAGTTTCCAAGGAAATAACTAGGCCATGCATGTAACCTCAATCGGTAGATTGAGGTTTTTTGACGCCTACAATATCGGGGTTTTCCACATATAAGGAAGAGATTCTTCCACATTCAGAGCAATATACAGCTCCGACATTGGATGACTTTCCTCTCAAATTTCCTTTTTCATGGATTGTTACTGGTGAAAATCCTGCTGAAAGAATGCCTTTTTTTACAGAATCCCCTCCACAGGATGGACAGGTTTGTTTCATAAGATCCCTCTTTTCTTTTGAAGAATATTTACCCATTTTGACACTGTATATAACATCTGCTTTTTTAGAGGAGGCAGAATGATTACAAAAGATGGAAAATTTTGATAAAATAATGAAGGAGGAGGGGTTTTATGGATACAATTCATTTTGGCGATATTTCACTGACGTGGCTTGATGGAGGCGTAACCAATTTAGATGGAGGCGCGATGTTTGGTGTAGTGCCCAAGCCGCTATGGTCAAAGAAATATCCCCATAACGATAAAAATCAAATTGAATTGCCTACTGATCCGATATTGATCCGGCAAGAGGGACGAAATATCCTGTTGGAATCTGGGATAGGCAAGGGAAAGCTATCAGATAAACAAAAAAGGAATTATGGAGTCGAAAAAGAATCTGAAATAGATGCTTCATTGGAGAAGCTAGGCTTGACTGTCGATGATATTGATACAGTCATCATGACCCATCTTCATTTTGACCATGCATGCGGATTGACAGCACTTGAAGATGGAAAGTGGGTATCCGTGTTTAAACAGGCTAAAATTATGGTAAGTGAAATTGAGTGGAATGAAATGAAAAAACCGAATATTCGATCTAAAAATACATATTGGAGAGAAAATTGGGAGCCGATTCAGCATCAAGTGGTAACCTTCAAAGATGAAATGGCAATAAGTGATCATATCACTATGTATCATACAGGCGGGCATAGTGACGGCCATAGTGTCGTTGTCATGAAGCAAGGCGAAGATACATTAATCCATATGGGTGATATCATGCCGACTCATGCGCATACTAATGTTCTGTGGGTTTTGGCTTTCGATGATTATCCAATGGATTCTGTACGGCAGAAGCAGAAGTGGATGGAATATGGTTTGAAGCACCATGCGCTTTTTACATTTTATCATGATGCTTTTTATAGGGCAATCAGGCTCAGTGAAGACGGCAAAGAAATAGTGGATAGCTATCCAAGAACGTAAAAAAAGAAGAAAGCAATTGCTTTCTTCTTATGTTTGTGGAACCATTTCAATAACTGTTCCTGTAGTTGCATCCGCCACAAACTCGAATTGCTTTTGTTCTTCATCCTCAAGTTTGGTCAAGCCGCCTTTGAACACTTCATACTGTAGCCCGTTTTTCACATAATGCTCAGGTTTCATAAGAATCCATGAACCGATAATTTTTCCATTGGCTTTTACTGCATTTTTCACATGCGTTAGGACGGCATCTGGAGATGGATTATTCTTATTGTCGATGATGGATTTTGCTGCATATCCACACGCAAATCCTGCTGCAGCCCCAAGAATGATATTTTGCCATTTCATATGATTAACCTCCTACTATTAGAGAAAAATTCCTCGCAGAGAAAGAATTTCCAATCTCCGCTTCTTATATGTAAGTATACAAGAGTGGTACCGGAACTTCAATTTCTGCCGCTTGTTTTAAAGGAAAGGAATATCCATAAACTATATATACCCATTTCAGTAGAAAATAACAAACTGAAAAATAAAAATGTTTTGAGTATGTGTTGTCATTCGTTAAAATAGGAGAGTACACAGATTACAGAAATAAAGGAGATTACATAATGGATCAAGAATCGTTAGCTTTATATAAAACGTTGACAGAATTGCCTGGAACCTCAGGTTTTGAGCATGAAGTCCGTAAATTCATGCGCGCTGAGCTTGAAAAATACAGCGATGAAATAGTACAGGATGGACTTGGCAGTATTTTTGGCGTTAAGGTAGGAGACGCCAGCGGCCCGACAGTCATGGTCGGAGGGCATATGGATGAAGTAGGGTTCATGGTAACAGGAATCACAGATAATGGCCTTTTGCGGTTTCAGACACTCGGGGGATGGTGGAGCCAGGTTTTATTGGCGCAGCGTGTGCAGATTATAACAGATAAAGGGCCTGTCATCGGCGTCATTGCCTCAATTCCTCCGCATTTATTGGATGAGTCCCAAGCCTCAAAGCCGATGGATATAAAAAATATGCTGATTGATATCGGTGCAGATGATGCAGATGATGCCAAAGCAATCGGAATCAGACCAGGCCAGCAAATTGTGCCGATCTGTCCATTTACACCAATGGCCAATGAGAAGAAAATATTGGCGAAAGCTTGGGATAACCGGATTGGATGCGGGCTGGCCATTGAATTGTTGAAAAATGTGCAGGGAGAAAAGCTGCCAAATATCCTTTATTCTGGAGCTACTGTCCAAGAAGAAGTTGGGTTGAGAGGAGCTCAAACCGCAGCAAATATGATTAAACCGGATATATTTTATTCTTTGGATGCAAGTCCTGCAAATGACATGACAGGAAGCAAGGATGTATTCGGCAAATTGGGCAAGGGAACATTGCTGCGCATATTCGACCGTTCCATGGTTACGCATAGGGGAATGCGTGAATTCTTATTGGATACAGCAGAAAGCAACAAGATCCCTTATCAATACTTCGTATCCCCTGGAGGAACAGATGCAGGAAAGGTACATATTTCAAATGAAGGTGTGCCGAGTGCTTTTGTAGGGGTATGTTCCCGATATATCCATACACACGCCAGCATCATATCAGTTGATGACTATGAAGCGGCAAAAGCTCTATTGATCGCTCTTGTTAAAACGACGGATAGAGCGACAGTGGACAGCATCAAGAGTATGTGACATAAGGAAGGGCGAGATGGATGATTATCAGTATCGGCAGTAAAAACCCTGCAAAAATAGAAGCAGTCCTTTCTATGATGGATGAAGCCAAAGATGAATTAATTGCAGTAGATGCCGATTCAGGCGTCTCAGAGCAACCTTTTTCCGATGAGGAGACGATTCAAGGGGCGATCAACCGTGCCAAGGCTTCTTTAAAGGAAACCGAAAGCAATGTGGCGATAGGGCTTGAAGGCGGCGTAGTACAAACGCCGTTTGGATTAATGCTTTGCAATTGGGGTGCGCTTGTCAGAGAGGGCGAAGAACCGATTATTGCAGGAGGAGCAAGAATCCCGCTGCCAAAAGAAATTGCAGAGAAACTCCTCGATGGAAATGTATTAGGGCCTGTAATGGCTGATTATACAAAAAAGAAAAATGTCAGCAAAGAAGAAGGCGCGATCGGTGTGTTTACGGATCTTTATGTCACAAGAAGCCAAATGTTTGAGCACATTATGAAAATGCTTTTTGGGCAATACTATTTTGTAAGCAAGGATTAATAAATCCTTGCTTTCTTTTTATATGCAAGTGATTAAATGAATCCGATCCGACTGAATCGAGGTGAATAATGGTGAACAGAATGAGGGCTATCCTTTGTTTTTCTTGTCTGTTTATCTTTTTTGCAGGCGGCTGTAAAACGACTACACTTGAATTGGAGAGCCATAAAGCGATTGAAAAGGCGAGTTATGCTTTCCAGAAGAAGAAAAAGAGCCCCAATGAAGAACTGAAGGGAATTCGTTTTTATAGGCCGTTTGGATATAAGGTAAAAGAAAAAAGTGACTATACAATTGTAATGGAAAGAAAAGGGCATACGATCCTGTTATTTGTAAATCCACAGGAAAATAGAGTGAGTGAAACATTAATAAAGGGTATTACGAGCCAAAAAGAGCATTATTTGATACAGGAGACATTTGAAAAAGAGGGAAGCAAGGGGATGATTGCCATAAAAGAAATGAAGGATGACGCATACGAAATGCTTGCTGTAGTTGGAGGCGTAAAAGTAACCGCGCAACTATCGATGCAGGAATTGTCCCGTTATGCCGGTAAGCTTATGGAGATAGCGTCATCCGTAAATCAATGACTAAGAGGTACGATTATCCAATAAAGCCTAAATAGCTTCCTGTTGTCATGAAGGCGGCCAATATAAGTGTAATTAGGATTTGATGTGTATTGAATACTTCTTTCTTTACGCGTGCAAGTTTATTAAGTACAAAAGCCATAAGGAAAATGACACTGAAAGCAAATAAGAATGTACCTATCATGTCTTTCAAAGTAGGTCCAGTCATGGTAAATAGTAATTCGTGCATGTAGTCTTTAGCCACCAATCTATAGAATTTGAGAACAGTATATCATCTGTCATATTAATTATATATAGTTTTAAGGAAAATAGGTAATTGAAACCATTTATTCAGTAGTGGAGATACCAGGAGAAAGCAATTTCATTGCATGGCAACGGGCTGTCCGGAAGTTCAGCTGCTGCCATGCAAAGCCGATATTCTATGATTGTAAACGGAAATCCTGGATGATCAGTCTGAGGTCATTGGCGATGTTGCTTAGATGGTTAGCTGCCTCGTTGACCTGCGAAATCGCAGAAAGCTGATTTTCACTGGATGCACTAACTTCTTCCGCCACACTGGCCGACTGCTCGGATATTTCGTAAATATCCTTCATTTTTGCGTTAAGATTCTTGTTCGATGATTCAACGTTTTGGACCGCTTTCTGAATGACTGTAATTTTACTATTAATATGGCTGACATGGTCGACTATATGTTCGAATGCTTTTTTCGTGGAGGTGACAGATTCCGACTGCGTTCGTTTATATTCATGGAACTGCTCCGAGTCATTCAATAATGTCTGCATTTGATGGTCCATATTGTCGATCAGCTCCTGTATCTGCAGAGCTTCCCCTTTTGTTCGCTCGGAGAGCTTTCGCACTTCTGCTGCGACTACAGCGAAGCTCCTGCCTGAGTCGCCAGCCCTTGCGGCTTCAATCGCAGCATTTAACGCCAGAAGGTTTGTACTGTCGGTAATTTCCTGGATTGTATGGACAATGCTCGCTATATTGGCCGATTTATCTGCTGCTAGGCGGACCTGGGCAGTTAAATGGTTGGCAAGATCAAGAAATTGATGGGATGTCTGTTCCAATATATAGATGGTTTGAATCCCTTTTTGCCCCTGTTTTTCGGTAAGGGCAGCCTCTTGATAAATATCTTTTGTAATGATGTTAGTATGTTCAATCGCTTTTTCAACAACATGCATAATGTCATTGCCTTCTTCAATTTGCACAGTCTGTTGGGAAGCGCCTACGGCCACTTGATTGACTGCTGAGTTGACTTCGTTGGATTGTGCTGACGTTTCTTCCGATATGGCAGCCAAGTGTTGTGAGGAAGAATTCAATTGCTCAGTCGATAATAATACCTGTTGCAGTGTATTCTGCATCTTTTCGGCCATTTCATTAAAACTCCGTGAGAGATCCCCTATTTCATCATTGCGGGTGATAGGGACCCGATAGCTTAAATCTCCAGAGCCGATTTTCCTTGCCCCGATCTTTAAAGTTTTGATCGGACGCTGTATTGATATCATTAAATAGTAAGAAATGCTTAATAAAGCTACAATGATAATGATTGAGATAATAATGAATAAAAGCGTCAGTTGTTCATTTTGCGATTTCAACTTGCTGTCAAGCATTTTCTGTTCGTTCAATACTGTCTCGCCGACATCGGCAACAGCATTTTCGATTGTTTTAGCATTGCTATCAAAATTGATCATGTACCTGCTTGTTTCACGGTAAATGCCGACTATTTCTGTGAAATTGCCATTATAGGTTTGGATAGAAGCCGCCAGATTCGGTTCAGTCTTTACTGATTCCTCAAGCTCTTGAAGGCCGGACGTTATTTCTCCATAAATAAGTTCATTTTTTGTAGTCATATAAATTTTTTCGAGTTTTCTGACAAAATCGTATGTATCAATAGCCGCCTGTTTCTTGGAGGCTGCCAACAGCTCTTCTGTTTTTTGCCCGTTCTCATTTGCTGTATTGCGAAGGCCGTCGGAGGGAAGATAGCCAATTTTTTTATACATCCCAGCTAAAGTATTGAAGGATTTCAAATATTTATCCGAGCTGTCTTCGATTTTTTTGAAATGAACGGATAACTTTGTGTCTTTGTAGTCTTTTTCCAAACGTTTAGTCTGTTCCTGAATCAACTCGATATTCTTTTTAACCAATTTTTCGCTGGTTAACTGAGGATTCTTCAAATATTGCTGTTCATACTTTCTTGCTTGCTGCAGATTGATTTTGATATCTTTGCTGGCAATAACCGCTGAGGATAATCGGCTGTTTTTTTTGTTAGCATTTTCTCTGCTCGAATTGGAAACAAGATTGAAGGAAAAGAAAATGAGAAGCCCAATCGCAGACATTAGCACTATGAATCGAATTTTTCCTTTAATCGTTTTCATGGCTTATTGCCCATCCTTTTATGTTAGATTTTAGTAATAAAGGGGTATTTATATTATTATAGAATCTTTCAAATAGTAAAACAATACTATAATGTCAATTATTGTTTGGCTGGCGATTGCTGGGATGGATATGAAAAGAGGGAAAGATCCATTATACAGTTTTAAATGGTTGGTTACATGGTATATTTTTGCTATGATAGACACTATAAATAACGCATGAACCATATAGGTGAAATATTCAATTGGAGGCAAGATTAATGATCTATTTAGAAAGCGAAACACAATATAAAGAATTTAAGGATAATAAGAAGGCCGTTTTTTTATTTTCTGCCGATTGGTGTGGTGATTGCCAGCTAATTAAACCAATCATCCCGGAAATTGAAGCAGAATTTGATGATTTTACATTTGTTTATGTAGATCGTGACAAATTTATCGATATCTGTATCGAGAATGATGTTTTCGGCATTCCAAGTTTCATTGTATTCAGCCATGGAACTGAACTCGGCAGATTTGTAAGCAAAGATGCCAAAACAAAAGAAGAAATTGAAAACTTCCTGCAATCCCTATAAGCGGGAGAAGGAAGGGAACCACAAATGAAATTAACAAGCAAAAAGCTGAAAGAACTATTGTGTGCCCGTCTGGAGCATGAAGATCGAACATTCATTTATGATAAAGAAAAAGAAACACTCCGGATTGAAAATTCAAAGAGCAAAAAAGGGATCAATGTTTCACTGTCTTCCCTTCTTGCAAAAGCAGAGCTGAATTTAGATGGGGCATTAAATGAAACGGTATACTATGTGACAGAGGCGTTGCAGGCAATGGGGAATGGCCAATCGCTGAACGGCCATGAAAAAAGGGTTTACCCTGTAATCCGGAGCACCTCCTTTCCTCAGCAGGACCAGGATGGCAAGACATTCATTATGGAAGACCATACGGCGGAAACGAGAATTTACTATGCATTGGATTTGGGCAATACGTACCGTTTAATCGATGAGGAAATGCTTGGAAAGAGCGGCTGGACATTGGGTGCACTTCGGGAAGTGGCAATGGATAATTTGCTGATGCTCTCAACGGATGTCAAAAAAGACTCGGTTG
Organism: Bacillus kalamii; assembly: GCF_047238185.1. Lineage (NCBI taxonomy): Bacteria > Bacillati > Bacillota > Bacilli > Caryophanales > Bacillaceae > Bacillus > Bacillus kalamii. The sequence continues at coordinate 431,036 of NZ_JBDFMI010000001.1, forward strand.
CCGGCAATGATTTTTATTTTTTAAGTACAAAAGACGGGTATGATGCATCCAAAATCCTTAATGTGAAGTGGCTTGAAGACATGGAAAGTCAAATGAAAGGGAACATGACTGTAGCTGTTCCCCATGGTGATGTATGCATTATCGCTGATGTACAAAACGATACCGGGTACGATGTATTGGCGCAGATGTGTATGAGCTTTTTTGCAAGCGGGCATATACCGATCACAGCACTTTCTTTTTCCTATGAGGATGGAGATTTAGAGCCGATATTTATTTTAGGAAAAAATAAAAGCCGTAAATAACAGTAAATGGCTGCCTTATTATAGGCAGCCATTTTTTTGTGGTATGATAAAATGGATAAAATTTGAAGTTTATATCTTGAGAATACAGGCAATAAGGAAAAAATGCTATTGTGTACATTTAATATATTTTAATATAGTAATTACGCAGAAGATGGGTATATTGAACTCCTGTTTTGAGTAAAGCTGGAACTACATATCGGGACGGTTTCTCCATTAGCAAATCTTCTTGTTTAAATCTATTTATTTTACTCGAAATTTATGAAATTACTGTTAAAATAAAAACATACTACTGTTTATAGAAGAAAGAGTGATTGTATTGAAATGGCTTAAAAATGTCGTGAAATGGTTTAAAGCCGACGAAGTGATTGAAATAGAAGAAATAGTGCTCGAAGACAATGAACAATTGGATTTCGAAGAGCTTAAAAATAGAGGCGTCAAAATAACATCTGAAAAAGACAGTACTTATTTTAGAAAAACAAATCATAAAAAAGAAGTACCTAATCATGAGCCAGTGAGAGATTATTATTCGAAGCCTTTGGAAAGTGGATCGAATCAAGGAAAAAAAGCTGATTATAACCGTTCCAAGGGCTATAGGAATCAGGAAATCGAGGCTAAAATCAATTATCAATATCCGAAGGGGCAGTTCCGCTTCCCGCTTATACCTGATGATTCCAAGCAGGAATACAGAAAACCGCGGCAGCCGAGAAGGGAAATGCATCCTTCTCAAGCGGATGTCCAAAAACCGTCGATAGTACCGCAGAAAAAACAGCAGCTGTCCACTCCCCGTGAGACACTTGATGAAATGTATCAGCGGGAATCTATGAAAAAATCGGGAAAACGCCCTTTTAGGCCGACGGACATTCCTTCACCGATCCACGGCTTTCATAAAAGACCTGTTAAACAGGAAGAAGCCGAAGCAGAGGCTGAATTCGAATTTGAATTGAACTCTGTCCCTTTTGCCAAACACACATTGCTTAAAGGCGAACTGGAACAGAAAGCCGTTGCTCCTGTCCATCCTGAGGCAAGTGCAGTGGAGGAACAGGTAGATGCCGCCGTCCCCGTAACAGCCTCCTTTAAAGCTGAATGTATAGAGGAAGTCGATTTGCCATTCTTGGGAAAGAAAGAAGCTGTTGCCGAGCTTAAAGCCGACAATGAGATGTTTTCCATTGAAGAGGATGCTGTTCCAAAGGCGGATGTCAACGAAAATGAAGAATTAATCGTGGGCCAACAGTCAACCGTTAATGAAGTGAATGCTTTTGCAGATACTCTCATAGAAGAGCAAAAGCTGGATTCTCCGGTAAATGCCGATTCTGATTCAGCAGAAAAGCAGACAATACCAGCTAATATGGAAGTCCATGAGACTCGCCCTTTATCAGTTGAAGTTGAAACAGAAGCGCCAGAGGAATCAATAAAATCGGAAATGGTTGATGAACCGGTCATTACTAATTATATGAGTGCATTCGAAGAGACTGCTGCAGGCGGAGAGCAGCCTGCTGAAACAGTTGCGCAATTGGAAACCGGATTGGACGAACAGGAAGGTGTTTCGGCCGATACAGAGAATGAAGAGCCTATAGAACGGCCCGCCAAAAAACATATTCCATTTAATGTTGTGATGCTGCGTCAAGACCGAGAAAAATGGGGAAATCAGTTTCCAAAGGGTGAAAAAAAAACGGTAAATCCTGATCTGCCGATTCAACCTGCCGGTAATATTGCTTTGAGTGATGATAAGCCAGTACAAATCGAGGCGGTTGAGGAGGAATTCCAGGAGGAAGACCTCCCTTATTATCAATTCCCGGCCCTCAATTTGCTTCAACCTCCTGTAGAGAGCTCAAAGGATGATGATTGGCTGGATCAGCAGGGATATATGCTGAATGAAACGCTCCATAACTTTAACGTTAGGGCAAGTGTCGTTAACATTACCCAAGGCCCGGCCGTTACCCAATTTGAAGTTCAACCTGAACCTGGAGTAAAAGTAAATAAGGTGACCAATCTGACCGATGATATTAAACTTTGCCTGGCTGCCCAAGATATACGGATGGAAGCTCCGATCCCTGGCAAGCACACAATTGGTATAGAAATTCCAAATCGGACAAGCCGGCCGGTTTTCTTGCGTGAAATTATAGAGAGCGATGCCTTCCGTGACAGTGAATCGCCGTTGACTGTCGCTCTAGGCCTTGATATAACAGGAGCTCCTATTGTTACCGACCTCAGAAAAATGCCCCATGGATTAATTGCGGGGGCAACCGGGTCAGGAAAGAGCGTCTGCATCAATACCATGCTTGTTAGCTTACTGTATAAAGCCACTCCCCAGGATCTGAAAGTATTGTTGATAGATCCTAAAATGGTTGAACTGGCACCGTATAATGAATTGCCTCATCTTGTTTCGCCTGTCATTACGGATGTGAAGGCAGCAACAGCAGCGCTGAAATGGGCTGTGGAGGAGATGGAAAGAAGATATGAATTGTTTGCGCATACTGGTGTCCGCGACATTCAAAGGTTCAATAAAAAAGCAGAAGAGCATAATCAGCATAATGACCGCCTGCCTTTTATCGTCATCATTATTGACGAGCTGGCGGATTTGATGATGATGTCCCCGGCGGAGGTGGAAGAAGCCATTTGCCGAATAGCCCAAAAGGCGCGTGCATGCGGTATTCATCTGATAGTGGCCACACAACGTCCATCTGTTGATGTTATTACAGGCCTTATTAAAGCAAATATACCAACAAGGATTGCCTTTTCTGTTTCTTCACAAGTCGATTCCCGCACTATTATCGATAGCGCTGGTGCAGAAAAATTGCTAGGGCGCGGAGATATGCTATTCGTAGAAAATGGTTCATCTAAAAATGTTCGTCTTCAAGGCACATTTGTAAGTGATGAGGAAATTGAAGAAGTGGTTGATTTTGTCAAAAAAGAGCAAAAACCACAATATCTGTTCCAGCAGGAAGATTTATTGGCGAAAGCCCAAGTTTCAGAGGAACGGGATGAATTATTCCTCGAAGCATGCGAATTTGTCGTTTACCAAGGTGGAGCCAGTACCTCTTCTTTACAGAGAAGGTTCCATATAGGGTATAATCGGGCGGCCAGATTGATGGATATGATGGAAAACAGCGGCATTATTTCGGAAGCGAGAGGAAGCCGTCCGAGAGATGTACTCATGTCGGTTGATGATATGCAAGAGTGGATGGAAGTTGACTCTGAACAGGCATAACAATTGATTAATATAAAGGTTGTTTTCAGCAGAAAATGGGTAGTATATCCCCGTTTTCTGCTCTTTTTTGGAATGCGGTGTTTAAAAGTCGTGTATGCAGGAATAACATGATATTCTAGACATAGTAAGAGATGTCTGTAATGGCTTTTATGGATATCCAGATGGGCATGAGAAGGAATTTTGTTGCGCTGAACATCTGTGGTGGCTTATGTATATAATGTAGTGAAAGCAGCAGGGTTTTCAAGAGTTCTAACGCTAATCAGCTATTCCACTTGTGTCTTTTGATGGTTCACGGTATACATGAATGCATAAGCAGCCTTGTGAAAGTGAAAAGAAGCTTAACAGGGCAACCGGATTATGGGATGCATAGGCAAAACAGTGCCCAATAAACGCCAAAATGGAAAAACCTTTGCTGGGATTGCTTTTTTGTTGGATGGATTTTACAATACTATCTTCTATTAATAGGAGCAATACTGTAGGTCTAATGACTTTTTGGCATGTGATATGTTTTATGATATAATATTTTTTTAGGAGTGTAGTATGCTATACTCCCGTTTTTTAGAGCATAATTCTATGTTGTGTTAACTAGAAAATGCAAAACGTCATATGCTGTACTGCAGATGGACGATTGTTGGAGGTTCTCGTATGACTGCTGTTTATCATTTTGTTGGAATAAAAGGATCTGGGATGAGTGCATTGGCCCTTGTTCTGCACGATAAAGGGTATCAAGTGCAAGGCTCGGATTATGAAAAATACTTTTTTACACAAGCCGCTTTAGAAAAAGCCGGAATTAAGATGCTTCCATTCGATAAGGAAAATGTAACATCGGATATGATTGTGATTGCAGGCAATGCATTTCCCGATACACATGAAGAAATCGAACGGGCGAATGAATTGGGTGTGCCAGTTATTCGTTATCACAAATTCCTTGGAGATTTTATTCAAAACTTTACGAGTGTTGCCGTTACAGGTGCACATGGTAAAACATCGACTACTGGGTTGATGGCACATGTAATTACAGGTGCTAAGCCTACATCGTTTTTGATTGGGGACGGAACAGGCAAAGGTGAAAGGGATGCTGAAGTGTTTGTATTTGAGGCATGCGAATATCGCCGCCATTTCTTATCTTATCATCCTGATTATGCCATTATGACGAATATTGATTTTGACCATCCAGATTACTTCGCGAGCCTGGAAGATGTATTTAGTGCTTTTCAACAGATGGCACTGCAAGTCAATAAAGGAATCATTGCATGCGGGGATGATGACCAACTTCAAAAAATACAGGCAAAAGTTCCGGTTATTTTTTATGGATTCAATGAAGAGAACGATTTTCAGGCAAGAAATATCCAAATTACACCCGAAGGCACTACATTCGATGTGTATGTAAGAAATACATTCTTTGATACATTCATGATTCCTACTTTCGGTGACCATAGTGTATTGAACGCTTTAGCAGTTATTGCCTTATGTAAATATGAAAATGTTGATGCAGAAATTGTGAAAAAACAATTGATGAGCTTCGATGGTGTAAAACGGAGATTTTCTGAAAAAGTAATCGGATCGCAAGTATTGGTTGATGATTATGCCCACCACCCAACTGAAATTAAGGCGACAGTCGATGCTGCCAGAAAGAAATATCCGGATAAAAAAATTGTAGCTGTGTTCCAGCCTCATACGTTCACGAGAACGCAAAAATTCCTTAGTGAATTTGCTGAGAGCTTAAATATGGCTGATAAGGTATTCCTTTGCGATATCTTTGGCTCTGCACGTGAAAATCAAGGTAAATTAACGATCAATGATTTATTGGCGATTGTGCCGGATGGTGAAATTTTGAATGAAAAGGATACATCGGCATTGAAATTGTACGATAATAGTGTCGTTTTATTCATGGGAGCTGGAGATATCCAGAAATTCCAATATGCGTATGAACAATTATTGGAGCAAGAAAACAAATAATAAGGATGAACCGGTGTTTACATGGAGGTTCATTTCTAAAGAAGACCCCGGCCGAAAAGCCGGGGTCTTCTTTATTCTTTTCATTATTTTAGTTGGTCAGGATTCAAGCATTCCAGTTCAGGAACAACAAAAATTCCATCTTTTCGGATCAACACGCCGTCAAAGTAAATTTCCCCGCCGCCATATTCAGGGCGTTGAATATTGACCATATCCCAGTGGATATTGGAGGAATTGCCGTTATATGCATCATCGTAGCATTGGCCGGGCGTGAAATGGAAACTGCCGTCAATTTTTTCATCGAACAGGATATCTTGCATAGGATGAAGAATATAAGGATTGACGCCGATCGCAAATTCACCTACATAGCGTGCACCTTCATCCGTATCAAACACTTTGTTGATCCGTTCTGTATCGTTCGCTTCCGCTTCGATAATCTTCCCATCTTTAAATGTCAATTTCACATTTTCAAATGTAAACCCTTGGTATGGAGAAGGTGTATTATAGGAAATCACACCGTTTACGGAATTTTTTACTGGAGCCGTATAAACCTCTCCATCTGGAATGTTCATTTCCCCGGCACATTTAATGGCTGGGATATCTTTAATAGAGAAATGAAGATCGGTTCCAGGTCCTACGAGACGGACTTTATCTGTTTTGTTCATGAGGTCGACAAGGTGGTCCATGGCTGTACTCATCTTGCTATAATCCAAATTACATACATTGAAGTAGAAATCTTCGAATGCCTCTGTACTCATTTTGGCCAATTGGGCCATGGCGTTGTTAGGATATCTCAGTACTACCCATTTTGTTTTAGGGACACGTATATCTGTGTGGACCTTCTTGCCAATTGTATTTCCGTGGATGCGCATTTTATCGGAAGGAACGTCTGCTTGTTCACTGATATTATCGCCGGAACGCAAACCGATATAGGCATCCATTTCTTTCATGACAGCTGCTTCAAATGTTGCCATCATCTCATATTGTTCTTCTTGGGCACCCATTAACAGGGAGCGGTCCACTTGTTGGTCCTTTAATGAAACAAAAGGGTAACCGCCTGCTTTATAAGCTTCCCGGACAAGCGCTTTCACAAGCTCGCGCTGCAACCCGAAATTTTCGATGAGGACTTTTTCCCCTTTTTGCAATTTAACAGAATAATTGATCAGGTTGTGTGCCAGCTGATCGATTCTTGGGTCTTTCATATGTATATTTCCTCCTTCGTATCAAATGCTCTCACCTTCTATTGTACCCTAAATTGTTCAGGCTTTTTAGTCAATTGCCTTGGAGAATGGAAATTAACAGCTTCATTTTTATAAATTTTCACTGTTTTCCAAGTAGAATAGTTTATAATATAGTGTGATGGGTATTATTCAATATGTACTATTGATGGAGGTGCCAAAATGGAATTAATTTTATATTTGAGTGCAGCTGTTGCCGCAATTGCATTCTTAATATTGGTTATTTATTTAGCCAGAACATTAACATCTGTAAAAGTCACATTGGACAGTGTATCCAATACGCTTACAGACTTAGAAAAGCAACTGCAGGGAATTACAACTGAATCTACCTTACTATTGCATAAAACAAATGCATTGGCCGAGGACATTCAGAAAAAATCTGAGAATCTAAATACAGTGGTGGACGCAGTGAAGGGTGTCGGCACATCGCTTCAAAGCTTTAACACCTCTATCCAAAATGTGTCAACAAAAGTGGGTACAGAATTGGAACAGAACCAGGATAAAATCGCACAGGTAGTGCAATGGGGGAACGCATTCTTCCAATTAAGAGATTCCTGGAAAACAAGAAAAGCGGCTAAGGGCACGCGAACCACTGCGGGGCAGGCTGCCGTGAATGAAATGGAAGCCAAACAAACAGATTCACTGGCCAAAAAGAGATTTTTACGCTCTAGAGGCTAAAATATAAACCAGTTCAGATAGGGAGGATACCATATTATGAGTTCAAATGATCATCAAAAAGACTTTTCTAGAGATATGACTAAATTTGAGAATGAGAAACAATCATCAGGCTCTAATGGATTTATCACAGGAGCAATCATTGGTGGAATAGTCGGTGCGGCTACAGCTTTATTCCTAGCTCCTAAATCTGGAAAAGAGCTTCGGAATGACCTGAATGAAAGTGCTAAATCTCTATCAGACAAAACAGAGCAGCTTAGAAAGACGGCGACTGATAAGTCAGGCCAGCTTAAACAATCTGCTTCACAAAAAGCGGAGCAATTGAAGAAAAAAGCATCTGAAAAGTCTATTCAGCTAAAAGAAAAAGGAACAGAATTGGCCGAAGCAGCAAAGACCAAATCTTCTGCCTTGAATGAAAAAGTATCGAAAAAATCTGCTGTCATTGTCGGGAATATGAAAAATAAGGCTAACAAGGACAGCGAGAGCCCAACATCTTCAGATAAAAAAACAGTCAATGATAAAGTAGCTGGCAATTCTAGCGATGCAAAAGCGACTGACTCAGACGAAGTAAAAATGAAGTTGGAAGAAACGCAAAAAGCCTTCGATGAAAAAGAAAACCAACTTACAAAATAATCCAGTCTGTTTGATTGGACTATAAGTGATGAAGTGCTAAAACGGCTTCATCACTTATTTATTTCCAGTGTATTAGGGAACTATATAGTAGATAGGGTTGTTCAATAATTTGATAAAGATAGAAAGGGGAGATATTTTATGGCGAAAAAGCAAATCCACACAAAAGAAGAATTGGATCAGGAGCTTCAAAAGGATGCGGTCCTTTTATTCAAACACAGTTCCACTTGTCCGGTAAGTGCAGCAGCATACTCTCAATTTGAGGCTTTTACAGACAATCATCCAGACGTAGAATCTGTCTATATAGTCGTTCAGGAGGATCGCGATTTATCAACACAAATTGCTGAATCCTACCATGTGAAGCATCAATCGCCACAAGCTATTTTGTTTAAAAACGGGGATGTTGTTTGGCATGAATCGCATTGGCGCATTACAGCCGACTCCTTGTCCAAGGCGATAGAATCTTAAGGATGTAAAAAAAGCTCTGCATGAATAAACTGTACCCTATAAGATAGACACTTTAAAAAAGTCTATCTTATAGGGTACTTTTGTTTATAATGAGAAAAAAGATATCGGAGCGGGATGAAATGGCAAAGAGATATTTTACTAAAAAAGAACAAGAACAATTAAAATGCAATCCGTATGTGCAAGCAGTTAGTGAGAAAGCAATTACGTATAGTGATGAATTTAAACGTCACTTTATTGCGGAAAATGAAAAAGGTAGATTACCAAGAGAAATTTTTGAAGAGGCCGGCTTAGATGTTGAATTAATCGGTATAAAACGAATCCAATCTTCAGGAAAACGTTGGCGAGCTGCTTATCGCCGAGCGGGGATAGAAGGTTTACAAGATACACGGAAAATGAATTCAGGCACACCATCTGAGCGTGAATTGACATTGGAAGAGAAAATTGCACGATTAGAGGCGAAAAATAAATTATTACAAGCAGAGAATGAACTCTTAAAAAAGCTCGATCTACTCGAAAGGCAGATGTTGAAGAAGAAATCATAATCCCAACAAAATTAAGGTTTGAACTGATTTACAAAACGATCCAAAAGTATAAATTAAAACGACTCGTTAATTATTTATGTGAACTAATGAGTGTATCACGTTCAGGCTACTACAATTATTTTAGTAATCATTCGGTTCAAAAAAGGATGGAACGTGAATTAGCAGATGAAGCAGTGAAAGAAATCATTTTAAAGGCGTATCAATTCAGAGGACGTAAAAAAGGAACACGCCAAATAAAAATGACATTACAAAATCAATATGGGATTACGTATAACTTAAAACGTATTCGCCGCATTATGAAGAAATTTGACATCATCTGTCCGATTCGAAAAGCAAATCCAGCGCGACGTATGGCAAAAGCGACAAAAGAGCATCGCACGTGTCCAAATGAACTACAACGCAACTTTAAACAAGGTGTGGCAGGAAAAGTATTATTGACGGATATTACGTATTTAACGTACGGAGGCGGTAAACGTGCTTATTTATCCACGATTAAGGACGCAGAAACGAATGAAATTTTGGCGTATGAAACGTCGTCTTCGTTAAGTTTGGACATTGCCCTCGATACGCTTCGTAAATTGAAGAAACACCGCCATTTAACAGAAGATGCCTTTATTCATTCAGATCAAGGGTTCCACTACACCAATCCACACTATCAAAAACTTGTGAAGAAAATGAAATTAGGACAATCTATGTCACGTCGCGGGAACTGTTGGGATAATGCCCCCCAAGAATCATTCTTTGGACATTTTAAAGATGAAACGAGTATAAAAGAATGTCAAACACTAGAAGAAGTAAAGCAAGAAATTAAGAGTTATATGATTTATTACAATCATTATCGGGGGCAATGGAACTTGAAAAAGCTGCCGCCTGCAAAATACAGACAGCAGCTTCTAGAAGTTGCCTAGCTTTTTTCAAAATGTCCTTTACAAAGGGTACAGTTTAGAATTTGCAGAGCTTTTTTGTTCTATTTAGCGGCATCAGATGCGGCAGGCCACATGATGGCCAATCGATCGCCAGGGTTCAATGTCTCATGGAAAGTCGTTTCTTGATTGTTCTTCATTAAAATAAACGGACGGGCTGAATGTTTGGGCAGGTCAATATCAATATGCCTGAATAGGTCTTGGAATATGAAAGGCTGTTCAGTTTTATGAATCAATCTGAGGCGATCGCCGTTGGTGATATAGTCTTTATCTTGAAGTACTTGGTTATCTTTTGAAAGTTCCAGCCGCCGCTTTTTAAGTACCAATGGCTTACCGTTGAATGTTACCGGTAACGCGTAATGCAGTTCTAGGTTCAATGAATCGGCCAACTCTCTTACGGTTGGCTGCAGCGCTTTTGTCAGTTGAATCACATCACCGTCTTCAATGGAGGCCGATCGTTTCGCATCTAATCCATTTTTCTTTAATAATCCTGAAAACGAATCTAAAGAATAGGCTTTGTCATTTAAATAAATAGTAAACGGTTGGATGTGATGGAGCAGGGAAGTCAAACCAAGAGCTGTTATTAGATTCTCAACCGTCTCGGGCAGCCTGCAAATAATTTCATCATGGTCTTCAACATATTCGGCGGGGCTGGTTATTTGATTGTTCTTTTTAATTACAGCTTCAATGACATACTTCGTCTGATTGATAATGACTGTTTTTCTCGGAATATCATCAATCAAGTCTTTAATTTGGACTTTATGCTGGCCTCCATCCTCTCCCCGCTCTACATAGATCGTATCATCAGCATGAACTTCATCCTTAAGTGAAGCTGGTTCACCGTTCAGAAGCAGAATAGGCGGCTTTCCATGCTGGCCGGGAACAGTAATAGATTGTCCATTTACTTCAACCATAAGAGCAAGGCCAGGCTTTCCGTATAATTTATTTACTTTGATACCGGAAGCTAGAAGGCAGTCTCCTACCGTCAGTTGTTTCATATCAAAAAGGCGGACAGGTACGTCATTTACTGTGACAGAAACATACTGTACAGGATTCTTTTGCGCAGCTAATGCAATCCCGATTGGTGTCACTAGTTCCGGTCCTTTTGGAATTTCGTCTGCAATGGTGACACTCTGGATGGCCGATACATCCCTGACGGCCACTCTGTTTGCCGGCAAGTTCAATTTGTTCGCGAGCAATTTAGGCAGTTCCGGGGTAAGGCTGCCGCCACCGACCAACATGATGGCTTTCGGTTCTTTTTGGCTATTCAAGTTCAGAATTTCTTCGCTGATCTGAACGGCGAGATTGTCCAGTGCCGGCATAATTTGTTTGATGATTGCAGAGGTTTCCACTTCTTCTTCAAATCCTAAAATATCCTTCACTTTGATTTTATCCTGGATGCTCATTTGCCTTTTAGCTTGTTCAGCAAGCGGGAAGTCAAGAAGCAAGTGGTCGCTTATGGCTTCAGTCACTTCGTCTCCGGCCGTGGGCACCATTCCATATGCAATGACTGTCCCCAAATCGGTCAGGGCAATATCTGATGTTCCGGCACCGATATCGACTAAGGCGACATTCAGGCGGCGCATGGAGGGGGGGATAAGAACATTTATAGCTGCAATAGGCTCGAGCGTCAGAGCCTGCATCTGTAATCCTGATCGTTTTAAAGCGGATATTAGTGAATCGACGACTACTTTAGGAAGAAATGTGGCGATGATCTCTACGGAAGCCTCAGTGCCGTTTTGGTCGATTAAACTGCCTATTTCAATACCGTCAAGCCGGTAATATAATACAGAATATCCGACACAATAATAATCGAAGCTTTGTGTTGCCTGGAATGATTCTGCAACAGTGGATTGTGCCAGCTGTACAGCGCTTAATTCCAAGTGCAGTATGTCCTCCTGATTCATCATAGGCTTTCCTTCGATATGCACAGAAACAGAAGCTCTTTCGGTCTTCAAGGCTCTTCCGGCTGCTGCGACACTTACGGTTGCCAATGTCCCGTGTTTTTTTTCCATCTTCTCTTTTATTTGCGAGATCACTTTTGATACCGCTAAGACATCATGGATTTGTCCGTCGAGCATGGCTCTTTCTGTATGTTCTATGGATAGGATATCGGTTACGCAATACTGTTCATCCTCTTTTTCAATGATGATTCCCACAACGGAACGGGTCCCAATATCTAATGCAAATAGTTTTTCTTGCACGGGTTACACCTTCTTCTTTCAATATCCTTTTATATATGGTACATTTCTACCTACTATACTTTATCGTATTACGAAGGTATGAATTATAGTCTAAATGACTGGATAGAAAATAAATCACTTTAATACTTAAAAGCGTTTAAGTGATAAAAAGATTTTCGTGACTTTTTCAATTGCTTGCTTTATAATAATCTCTAATTATATAAGAATGTACCATAAATTATTGTGTCATTAAAGTTGCCGTTTGAATTGTCTGGTAATTAGGCAAGGTTTTAATGGGATAATGGTAAAAACCAAGTACGAAAGGAATGGGTTGGATAATGAGCAAAAACGAATTAACAGAACTTCGGGAAAAATTAGACAGCATCAATTTATCTCTTTTACAATTGATCAATGAGAGAGCTGAAATCGTTCAGGAAATTGGCCGTGTAAAAGAGAAACAAGGGGTAAATAAATACGATCCATTGCGTGAAAGGGAAATGCTTGACTTAATCGGCCAGCATAATCAGGGCCCGCTTTCACAAAGTACAATTAAACATATATTTAAAGAAATATTCAAAATGAGCCTCGATCTTCAAAAAGACGACGAAAAGAAAGCATTGCTTGTTTCGCGGAAGAAGAAGCCTGAAGATACCATTATCAATATTAAAGGCCAGCTGGTGGGAAGCGGAACACCAACAATGGTATTCGGTCCATGCGCTGTGGAATCCTATGAACAGACTGCAGCTGCGGCTGAGGTCATTCAATCAAAAGGATTAAAGTTTATCCGCGGCGGGGCATATAAACCTAGAACCTCTCCATATGACTTCCAGGGTTTGGGGTTGGAAGGATTGCAAATCCTAAAAAAAATAAGCGATCAATATGGACTTGCTGTCATTTCCGAAATCGTCAATCCATCTGATATTGAAACAGCGATCGATTATATCGATGTCATCCAAATTGGCGCGCGCAATATGCAGAACTTTGAATTACTGAAAGCTGCAGGAGCGGTTGATAAACCAGTTCTGCTGAAACGCGGACTGTCTGCTACTATTGATGAATTCATTCATGCAGCTGAGTACATTATGTCACAGGGCAATGGAAATATCATTTTATGCGAAAGAGGAATCCGCACGTATGAACGTGCGACCAGAAATACATTGGATATTACAGCAGTGCCTATTCTTAAACAAGAAACGCATCTTCCTGTATTCGTGGATGTTACTCACTCTACAGGACGCAAAGACTTGCTGTTGCCTGCTGCTAAAGCTGCACTTGCAATTGGAGCGGATGGCATCATGGCAGAAGTGCATCCTGATCCAAGTGTTGCTTTATCAGATTCAGCCCAACAAATGGATTTCAAAGAATTTGATCAATTCCTGGCCGGTATACAAAGCCAGCTGAAGGTAACCAATTAATCGAGAATAGGGCGGGGCTCTCCATGTTGTTGGAGAGCCTTTTGTTTTTCTATACGAGTTTTTATTAGAATAGTCTCATAATTGTAATAAATTTATGTGGCGATTGAAACTGTTTTCACAAAAAAGAGGGTATAATAGGTATGATACTGGCATATTAGTATAAAATTGCGGTAAAATGATAAAGGAATATTGAAGTCCCTTGTTCAATATCGTATTATAAAGTATTAATAGAGTCATTCTTTTATATTTGTACATGAATTATTGTGTAATCGTGAACATGACCGGTTTTAACTGTATATTCATTTTATCCATATAAGCATTATGAATAGAGAATACAAATTTTGTAGGTAAAAAACATTAGTCAAAGGAGTTCTATAAATGAATAACATAACTATATATGACGTAGCTAGAGAAGCAAATGTATCGATGGCTACTGTATCGAGGGTAGTCAATGGCAATCCCAATGTAAAGCCTGCGACCCGAAAAAAAGTGAACGAAGTGATTGAGAGATTGGGTTACAGACCGAATGCAGTGGCCCGCGGCTTGGCAAGTAAAAAGACGACAACAGTAGGGATTATAATCCCTGATATTTCTAACATCTTCTTTGCGGAGTTGGCAAGGGGCATTGAAGATATCGCTACCATGTATAAATATAATATTATCTTGAGCAATTCGGATGAAAACCAGGATAAAGAGTTGCACTTGTTCAATACAATGCTAGGGAAGCAAGTGGATGGTTTTATTTTCATGGGCGGTCATATTACGGAGCAGCATGTGAATGAATTCAGCAAATCGCCAGTTCCAGTTGTGTTGGCCGGTTCAATCGATACTTCTGGAAAAATCCCTTCGGTCAATATCAATTACGAATTGGCAGCCTATGACTGTGTAAATGATTTTATCGCGCGCGGCCGCAAAAAGATTGCCTTCGTTCTTGGCAATCTGGAAGAACCGATTAATATCGCGAAACTGGCAGGATATAAAAAAGCGTTGGAAGAGAACGGTATAGCTTTCAATGAAGAATACATCGTTGAAGGTGATTTCACTTATGATTCCGGCATAGATGCTTTCGACCGTTTACGCCAATTAGAAGATAAGCCGGATGCTGTCTTGGCAGGCGCTGATGAAATGGCAGTCGGTATCGTGCATGCTGCTCAGGATAACGGCCTTCAGGTGCCGGAAGATATTGAAGTGATCAGCTTCGACAATACGAAATTAACATTGATGGTCAGACCGCAGATTACAACTGTCGTTCAGCCTCTATATGATATCGGCGCTGTTGCCATGCGTTTATTGACTAAATTGATGAATAAAGAGACTGTTGAGGAATCAACCGTTGTCTTGCCTCATCGCATTGAGGTCAGAAACTCGACAAATTAAAAGGATAGTCCGTTAGCACCCTAAAATGGGGTGCTTTTTTTTGCGGTAATTTTATGTTGTCCTGTTCGTAAGTCATAGACAACAAGCGAACGCCGCTCCGGGATGCCCGCTTTCCGTGGGGTTGAGCCTCTATAATTGGTGCCTCTGGTTCCATCGGAGCCTGAAGAAAGTATGAGTGCAAAATAGTGTGCATCAATCTTCGTATTTTTTAGAAAAGGTGTATAAGGTAGGCATGATTTTTATATTTATGGGGAATATGAGTACGATAAGGAACAGGCATAAGCCCTTTATTTGCTTAAAGTTGCACGCGGGTATATAATTTGCACAAAGGAAACAATTTCGGTAGGAAACATACTTTACTATATAGATTTTATGCAAGGAGCAAGGGGAGATCATATATGAACGAAGATACACTTAAATCAAAGCAATCAGCTAATAAAAGGGAAAAAATAGACTATGCACGAATGACATTGGAAGGAAAGACAAAGGGATGGAAGCGGATATTGCCCTTTTTGGGGCCTGCCTTCATTGCTTCAGTCGCTTATATCGACCCCGGTAATTTTGCAACCAATATTGCTGCCGGTTCTCAATATGGATATTTATTATTGTGGGTGATCGCAGCTTCTAATTTAATGGCGGTCCTTATTCAGTCTTTGTCGGCAAAATTAGGGATAGCAACAGGAAAAAACTTGCCTGAAATAGCGAGGGAGCATTTTCCTAAGTCCGTTTCGATCGGATTATGGATTCAGGGCGAGCTGGTGATCATGGCTACAGATTTAGCTGAATTTATCGGTGCTGCCCTGGGGATGAATCTGTTATTTGGAATACCGTTATTGCCAGCAGCACTTATTACAGCTGTATTGTCATTTATGATTTTATTGATACAACAAAGAGGATTCCGTCCTTTGGAAGTGGTTATAACAGCGATGGTTCTGGTGGTAGTGCTAGCTTTCGGGATTCAGGTGTTTTATGCGCAGCCGCAACTGAGCCCGTTATTGTCTGGACTATTTGTTCCTAAGTTCCAGGGAGTGGACAGTATTTTATTGGCAGCAGGTATACTTGGGGCAACTGTAATGCCCCACGCTATCTATCTTCACTCCGCCCTTACGCAAAACCGTGTAATTGGAGCTACGGAAACGGAGCGGAAACGGATATTTCGGTTCGAGTTTATTGATATTGTCATAGCGATGGTGATAGCGGGAGCCATTAATGCGAGCATGCTGATTGTGGCAGCCGCCTTATTCTTTAAGAATGGTTTGAAAGTCGAAGACTTAGACGTCGCTTATCAACAGTTCCATCATATAATAGGTCCTACTTCAGCAATCCTATTCGGTGTCGGATTATTGATTGCGGGATTATCCAGTTCTTCGGTAGGAACGATGTCGGGCGATATTATCATGCAAGGGTTCACTAAGATGCATATCCCTCTATATGTGAGACGATTGGTAACGATGATTCCGCCGATTGTTGTCATCGCCCTGGGGATTGATCCGACGTATGCCCTTGTCATGAGCCAGGTAGCCTTATCATTCGGGATTGCTTTCGCCTTAGTACCGTTGATCGTTTTCACAAGCAATAAAAAGATTATGGGGGGATTAGTCAACCACAAAATGACTACCCTGATTGCATGGTGTATTTCTGTGGTCATCATTGCACTTAATATATTTATTCTGTACGATACTATTTTTAGATAAGTCCATGAAAAAGCAGCCGTTGTAAATGCGGCTGCTTTTTCATGGTTTCGTTAACAGAGGGATTTTCTTACGTAGCGTTGCTTTTATTGATTGCAGAACGGATAGGATACAGGCATTTGTCCACCATTTGTTGGTTCTTCTCTGTTATTTCCTGCTTTCTTGGAATAGGTTCATACATATGTATCGGATCTTCCCATGTGGTGGCAAGCGAGATGGGAGCGGTAGGCTGCCATTTATCTAGCCATTCTTGAGGGAGTTTTCCTGAAAATGTATTGTTATCGGTCATTTCCATCCAAATACGGGACCAGGCGCGAGGCACGACCCGCCATATATCATAGCCTCCGCCTCCGACGGCAATCCATTTTCCACCGCAGTATTGGTGTGCCAGCTGATGGGCGATTCTTGGGATTTGTTCATAGATGTTCATCGTAGCAGATAAATGTGTGAGAGGGTCTAAGTAGTGGGCGTCTGCTCCATTCTGTGTCAGTATGACATCCGGCTTAAAAAAATGAATAATTTCTGTAAAAGCGGCCGTGTATGCATGAAGAAAGGATTCATCCTCTGTAAATGCATCGAGCGGAATATTGAAGGAATACCCGTATCCCTTTCCTTGCCCTCGTTCATTTACGTTCCCTGTTCCCGGAAATAGGTAGCGTCCAGTTTCATGGATGGAGAGCGTACAGACCTGTTCATCGTCGTAAAAGGACCATTGGACGCCATCGCCATGGTGGGCATCAGTGTCCACATATAAAACTCTGGCGTGATAGTGCTGCTGCAAATATTTTATGGCGACAGAGCTGTCATTGTATACACAAAAGCCGGACGCTTTCCCCCGGAAGCCATGATGGAGTCCACCCCCAAGGTTAACGGCATGCTCTGCAGTACCGGTCATGACAGCATCAACAGCCGCCAGGGTCCCTCCAACCAAAAGGGCGCTTGCTTCATGCATACCGGGAAAGATAGGTGTATCTTCTGTTCCCAGGCCATAATTGGAGGCCCTCTCCTCGGAAAGAAGCCCCAAACCCGCTTGTTTGACAGCGTTTACATATTCGGGATCATGCACAAGGCAAAGCTCTTCATCCGTTGCCATCCGCGGAGGTATGATTTGATCGTCTGAAATAGCTTTGCATGACTGCAATAAATCTAGTGTCAGTTTGAGCCTAAGTTGATTGAAGGGATGGTCTTCATTGAATTTATAGTGCAACTGTTCTTCTGAATAAACAAATAACGCTTTTTTCATATGCCCATCCCCGGCAGCTCAGGCCATTGCACTTCATAATTCTGCTCTTTTAAAGAGTTGATCACAGCGAGCGGATTCATTGTCTGCACGCGTATCACTAATATTTTCGATGCTTCATCGTTCGGGGCAGGATAGACTAGAACGCTGTGGATATTTACTTTCTTGTCCTTGAAAACAGAAGCCACGTCGCTGAGGATTCCCGCTTTATTATGGACTTTCAATTGGATGTGTGAGCCGGGCTGGTTAGAGCCAGTCAGCTCAACAAATGTGTGCAAAAGGTCTGTTTCTGTTACAATGCCGATTAATCTTCCTTCAAGGAGGACTGGCATGCAGCCGATTTTATTTTCATAGAATACGGCAGCAACATCTTCGACAAAATCAAGAGGATGCCCTGTTACCACTTCTTTTTTTAGGATTGTGCTGAGGGGCTGTTGAAGATCTTCCAAAAAGTGGTCTGAGCGGAAGATGGACGGCGTGGCATCGCGAATGTCCTGGTTGGAAACAAGACCGATCAGGCGGTGTTCATCATCGATGATCGGCAAGTGGCGGATATGTTGCTTACGCATTATTTCAAATGCTTCATGGATTGTATTGCTCTCTTTCAGTGAAACGATATCACGGCTCATGATTTCTTCTAATAACATGTTTTACATCCCCCTATTCTGATGTATTTCCGTTTATAGACAGGCTGGAACAACATAACGCATTTTGGTTTCAATACATATATCGATTCATGAATCTTAATTGATCAAATTGCTGGATGGATTCCATTGGGACTCTTTTTCCAATCCTGGCCATAAGGCAATTCGCAGGGTGTGATGAGATTTCTGGATCATCCGTAGCGAAGTATTCCAGTCCGCCTGCATTCATCATCTTCTCCATGATCTTCCTGTATTCCCAAACGTTTAATCCGGTGCCCTTCAAATCCCAATGCCAGTAATATTCTGTTGTAATGATAATGAAGTCCTCCATGGCATCGTCCATCATGGAGACGCGCAGCATATTTTTTCCGATGCCGCAGCCTCTGTACTTGCTGATGACTTCAATCGCCCCCAGTTCAAGCAAGTCGTCCATTTTACCCTCTGACCACCGTTCAAGCGGATCCGGATACAGATAGGTGACATAGCCGATGATCGTATCATTTTCCCGGGCAATGATAATCCGCCCTTCAGGAAGCTTGGATATTCCATATATGGCCTTTTGCTGCTGGAGAGGAGGGCGAAAAGCGACTAATCCCTCGTGAAATTCATATTTTTGCAGGTTTTCAGGAAGAACGGGGCCTTCAATTAAAATGCTGCCTTGTGCTGTTTTTATTTCTTTGGCATTATACGTTTTCCTATGGTCCATTCTTTCACCGCCAATCATAGTTTGACTTATCCGTTCCAATCCGGCATCCATTCCATGTAAAAGAGTTATATACATTATCGCATAAAATAATGAAAGGAAAAGATAGATAAGTTATTATTATCTTATTTTTCATTTAATTGAAATATTGGTATTATATAAAAAGTAAGCGCTATCATATTATATAAAAAATGACAAAAATAGTAAAAGTAAATGATTGTTACAGAATTTAAAAAATTGTGAATACTATTCAATTACTATATAATAATGGAGAAACTTCTAAAAAAAGGGAGATGCGGGAATGAAAATAGAAAAGCTGCCAGTCATACAAAGTGATTTCAATTTAGAAAATTATGACGAAATGCAAACACATTTTCAATGGGAAGACGTTGAGAAACATTTTTCTTGGTATGAGACCGGAAAAGTGAATATGGCTTACGAAGCAATCGATCGCCATGCTTTAGGAGTTAGAAAAAATAAAATTGCTCTTTACTATCGCAACGGCGGCCGTGAAGAGAAGTATACATTTAAGGAAATGAAAGAGTTATCGAATAAAGCAGGAAATGTTTTAAAGAGTGTAGCCAATGTAGAAAAGGGAGATCGCGTATTTATCTTTATGCCGAGATCGCCGGAACTTTATTTTGCCGTTCTTGGCGCCATTAAGCTGGGAGCGATTGTCGGTCCGCTGTTCGAAGCATTCATGGAAGGAGCTGTCCGTGACCGCCTGCAGGACAGTGAAGCAAGAGTGATCGTAACGACGCCTGATTTGCTTCCACGAATTCCATTGCAGGATCTTCCAGCATTGGAGTATGTCTTTGTGGTTGGGGAAGGAGTGCAGGAAAACGGCAAAATCATAGATTATCAGGCTAATTTTAATAAAGCGGGCAAAGAGCTGGATATAGAATGGGTAGATAGGGAAGATGGCCTGTTGCTACATTATACGTCCGGCAGCACCGGCAAGCCTAAAGGCGTGCTGCATGTACATAACGCCATGATCCAGCATTATCAAAGCGCCAAGTGGGTCCTTGACCTGAAAGAATCGGACGTATATTGGTGTACCGCTGATCCGGGCTGGGTAACGGGCACTTCTTACGGAATTTTTGGCCCTTGGCTGAATGGGGCGTCAAATGTAGTAGTGGGCGGCCGTTTCAAACCGGAAGCTTGGTACCAGACAATTGAAGATTATGGCGTGACGGTTTGGTACAGCGCCCCAACCTCTTTCCGGATGCTGATGGGCGCTGGCGATGAAGTGGTGAAGAAGTTTGATTTAAGTTCGCTGCGCCACATTTTGAGTGTCGGTGAACCGTTGAATCCGGAGGTTATTCGCTGGGGCATGAAAGTATTTAATCTTCGGATCCATGATACATGGTGGATGACAGAAACAGGAGCCCAATTAATCTGCAACTACCCATGCATGGAAATAAAGCCTGGCAGTATGGGGAAACCTCTTCCAGGCATTAAAGCAGCCATTGTTGATGACCAAGGGCAGGAGCTTCCTCCAAACCGGATGGGGAATCTGGCTATCCAAAAAGGCTGGCCATCAATGATGAGCGCTATCTGGAATAATCCGCAAAAATATGAATCTTATTTCATGCCTGGCGGATGGTATGTGTCCGGCGACTCCGCCTATATGGATGAAGATGGCTATTTCTGGTTCCAGGGTCGTGTGGATGATGTCATCATGACATCCGGTGAACGGGTAGGGCCTTTTGAAGTGGAAAGTAAATTGGTGGAGCATCCGGCTGTAGCTGAAGCTGGTGTGATCGGAAAGCCGGATCCAGTCCGCGGTGAAATCATTAAAGCATTCATCGCATTGCGTGATGGATACGAAGAATCGGAAGATTTAATTGAAGAAATCCGGCAATTTGTACGCAAGGGCTTGGCCGCACATGCAGCTCCGCGTGAAATCGAATTTAAAGATAAGCTGCCAAAAACACGAAGCGGTAAAATAATGAGACGTGTCTTAAAGGCGTGGGAATTAGATTTGCCGACAGGCGATGTTTCCACGATGGAAGATTGATAATGCTATTAGTGGCAAAAAGAAAAAGGCTGACATCGTCAGCCTTTTTCTTTTTGGGCCCTGGCTATTAAGTGCCAGGAACAGTGTTGCCCGCCGGTTTTTGATTCGTTGTACCATTGGTCCCTATAGAGCTGTTGCCGGAATTGCCTGCCCCGTTTTGATCTGTTCCTTGGTCAGGTTTCTCGCTTGGCTTTGGCGTTTCCGGTTTGTCAGGTTTCTCTGGCTTTGCTGCCTGCGATGTATTCGGCTTCGGCTTGTCAGCTTGGTTGTTTTCTTGTTTTTCTTCTTCATTTCCTTCTGTTGGTGATGTGCTTTCGTTCGGCACAGTTCCAATAGTAATTGAATTAGAGGCAGGTGATTCATTTCCAGCTATGTCGACTGCTTTGACTACATATGAGCCAGGGCCACCGGAATAGCTTAATGATTGTCCGGATTTAATGGAGGCCACTTTGCTGTTATTTTTATATACCCGGTAGCCGATAATGTCACCGTCGCCATGGGCGCCCCATGAGATGCTGTTTCCATTCCCGGTGATGGATAATGCATATGGTATCCGTCCATTATCATTCATGACTCCGGCTGTTCCTCCTCCGCTGCTTATATCAGCAGGCAGATTATCAGTCGAAATATAAGGCCCTGCAATCATTTTAAGGAATGCGGTTGACAGGGTGGCTCCACTTTCGACGAAATCGCCCGGTGTTGAAGCGAGTGCGATATATCTCTTATCGCCTATGGTCACGAAGCGCCCGCTCGTCATGTCCGCTTTTTGCAGATTCATGATAAAGTTTGCGGGATAAAGATCTGCCCCAATACCTGCTTTTGTGCATACATCCTGCGGAAGATTTAAGGCAGAACAGTAGGATCTGCTGACTAAACCGCCGGGCATTTGGAATCTTTGCTTCGTGCCGATTAATTCTGGGTCAGCCTTATAAGCTGCGTTCATCAGGTCAGCCCATAAATAAAGATTCCGCTGGCTATAGGTTAGGCCATTATACATATAATTCATTGATTTAGGCTTATCGTATCCTGTCCAGACGCCGAATGTCACATTCGGGTTGGTGGCCACAAACCAAGCATCCTTAAAATCCTGTCCAGTTCCGGTCTTACCGGCAAAATCGCTTGAGAAATTCAGGCGGTTTCGCAGTGATGCTGCTGTTCCGCTCGAAATAACATCCCTCATCATATCGATTGTCAGATAGGCTGTCTGCGGAGAGAATACTCTCACAGAAGAGCCTTTATGCTGATAAATGACTTCGCCTTTTTTTGTTTCGATTTTCTCAATCATATATGCGTCAACAAAGTTGCCTTCGTTGGCAAAGGTTGTATATGCGTTGACATTTTCTTCTACCGTTACACCGTAATCCAAACTGCCTAGAGATGAAGACGGGTTTTGCAAGTCGTTGTTCGTCAGGCTTGTCATCCCCATTTTTTGCAGGTATTTGCTTGGTTGGCTTCCGATGATATCCATGTAGAATTTAACTGCCGGCACGTTTTGAGACGTTTTTAACGCCTGGCGCGCTGTCATTAAACCTTTATAATTATACGAATAGTTATTAGGCTTCCATCCTCGTACGTTGATTGGAGCATCAAGGACCAGTGAGCCCGGTGCCAATTTGCCAAGTTCAATACCAGGTGCGTAGACAAGCAATGGTTTCATTGTCGAGCCGTTGGATCTTAAGGCATTCGTGGCATGGTTTGTTTCCTCGCGCTTGAAATCCCGTCCCCCAACAAAGCTGAGGATTTTCCCTGTTTTGTTTTCAATCAGCATGGCACCCGCCTCAACGGGCTGTTGAACGACTGAGATCTTTCCTGTTTCAGGATCCTTCACTTCGGTTGGCATAGAATAGCCATAATGCGGAAAGTTCGTTTTTGCCTGATCCATATTGTCATAAATGGCTTTGTTGATGGTGGTATGGATTTTGAATCCGTTTTGGCGCATGGCTTTATCCGCCAATATGCGATATTTGCTTAATGTGTCTTTATTGCTCTTCAATTCATTTTCTGGGATACCGTCTTTGTTAGCCAAGTACTTAGAAATGATATCAATGGATCGCTGTTCGATTTCCGTTGTCAGGAACGGGTATTTTTCATAAGCGGGCGGCCTAGGAGCGATGAAATCCTTTGTTACGTCATACTCCATTGCGTTGTCATATTCTTTTTCAGTAATAAAACCGCCGCTATACATTCTGTTTAGGACAATTTTCTGTCTGTTTAATCCTGGTTCCAGATTTTCTTTCTTTTTTCCTTCATTTGTGTAAGGCGTGTAGCCGAAGGGGCTTTGCGGCAAACCTGCTATGTAGGCTGCCTGTGCTAGGTTAAGATTTTTTACGTCAATGCCGAATATCCCTTCCGCTGCGGCTTGTACACCCGCAATATTGCGGCCGGAAGAGTTTCTTCCGAATGGGGAAATATTCAAATAAGCCTCCAGAATATCATCCTTTGTAAAGAATCGTTCCAAGCGAAGTGCCAACAATATTTCTTTCGCCTTCCGGTCGAATGACACTTCATTCGTTAATATTTGTTGTTTGATCAGCTGCTGAGTGAGTGTACTGCCGCCTGATTGGACGGCGGAATTTGTCATCTCCTGGATGACAGCCCGAAAGATGGCTTTAGGGACAACACCCTCATGTTTATAAAAGTTTTCATCTTCGGTTGCGACAACTGCATCTTTTAGATATTTGGACATCTGGGATAAAGGTACCTCTTCCCGTTCTAAATCAGTCCTGAGTTTTCCGAGATATACGTTATTGGCAAAGTATAACTCTGATGTTTCTTCGTAGTTATAAATATCCTTCGAAAGCTCTGCTTTTGTCCGAACTGGTTCATGTTTAACGAGTGAGGCGAAATATCCTGCGCCTACCCCGCCTGCAAAAGCGGCACCCAATACACCTAATATGATGAACAATAATAATAAATTCCAAATCACATGGTAGGTTATGCGATAATTGCGCTTGCTTGATGGGCTTTGCAGCTTATTGAACAGTTCTTTCATTCTATTGGGCTTCCTATTTTCATTCATGTATTCAACCCCCTGAAATTCAGAGTTTATTATATCATAATCGCACTAGTAAAAAGGTAGGCATTCTTCTTTTTTTATAATAAGTTGGTCGAAAAGAAGCGCTTTATATAAAGGTTTGAGGCAATAGATTTTTCGTAATTCAGCAAAAAAAATGCCTTGCCGGGAAGATGTTGACATTTGAAAAATGATAAGATAGAATACAGTAAGATTTAAATGACAAGATGAATATTGTTGCTATGACAGGCGCCAGTAGTGTTTCTATCCATGTTTAAGAGAGTCGGTGGTTGGTGTGAACCGGTATACATAGAACGCGAATTACTGCCTTGAGCATTTGTTGGGAACACCGGTTAATTGTCCGGCCAGTAGCAGCAAACGGCCTATTATGCCGTTATCAATTCAGAGCGGAGGATTGTTAGGATCCTCAAGTTGGGTGGTACCGCGATTTATTCGTCCCTTCATTTCGATGAAGGGGCTTTTTTGTATACACAAATCATGATCAGGAGGAGTTCTAATGAGCAAGGAGCTATTGCAAGATTTACAATGGAGAGGGATCATCTACCAGCAGACGGATGAGACAGGATTAGTAGAACAATTGGAGAAGGAAAGCACTTCCTTATATTGCGGAGTTGATCCAACAGCGGATTCAATGCATATCGGACATTTGTTGCCGTTCCTGACTTTACGCCGTTTCCAGCAGCATGGACATAAGCCGATTGTCCTTGTCGGGGGAGCAACAGGAATGATCGGAGATCCGAGCGGAAAGAAGCAGGAGCGTCAGCTGCAATCAGTTGAAACTATTCAGCATAATGTAACATGCCTGAAGAAACAGATGGAACGCATCTTTGATTTTGAAGGGGAAAATGCAGCAGTCATGACGAACAACTATGACTGGATCAGTGCTCTGGATATGATTACATTCCTTCGCGATTATGGCAAGCATATCGGCATCAACTATATGCTTTCAAAAGATATCGTATCTTCCCGTTTGGATGCAGGCATTTCCTTTACTGAGTTCACTTACACAATTTTGCAGGCAATCGATTTTAATCATTTATATGAAAATTATCAATGTAAACTGCAAATTGGCGGAAGCGACCAGTGGGGCAATATTACTACTGGGTTGGAAATGATCCGTAAGATGCAAGGGGAAGGGGCTAAAGCTTACGGCTTGACGATTCCTTTAGTAACGAAGTCGGATGGCACTAAATTTGGCAAAACTGAAAGTGGCGCGGTATGGCTTGACCCTGAAAAAACAACGCCATATGAATTCTACCAATTTTGGATCAATACAGCGGACCAAGATGTAGTAAAATACTTGAAAATCTTTACGTTCCTGTCGAAGGAAGAGATTGAGGCACTCGAGGAATCTGTACAAACGGAACCTCATTTACGAAAGGCCCAAAAAGCACTTGCTGAAGAAATGACTCGCCTAGTTCATGGGCAGGAAGCACTTGATACTGCCATGAATATTACTCAGGCATTATTCAGCGGGGATGTAAAAAGTTTAAGTGCAGCTGAAATCAAGCAAGGATTCAAGGATATGCCTTCTTTCAACCCAGAGAATAAGGAAGATATCCAACTTGTCGATTTAATTGTAAACGCAAAAATTTCTCCTTCTAAACGCCAAGCCCGTGAAGATATTACAAATGGGGCGATTTCTGTAAACGGCGAAAAAGTGACGGATGTACAATATACAGTCAGCGAACAGGACCGTATGGACGGACAGTTCACTATCATACGCAGAGGGAAGAAAAAATACACATTGATCCAATATTAAGCGATTGATAATAAGAAGGCTGGTACCAAAGAGATGGTATCGGCCTTTTTTCATATCTTCATTCTATATATAATAGGAGGAAACGTGTACAATTAAACTGAATATAAAAACTGTTCAGCGTATAAGGTTGTTGTTTAATAGAACGTGTCCTTATTTAAAAATGGGAATAGAGGAGTGGCAGCTATGGATTGTACAGAGAGAGAACAAATAAGAGGTGCTTTGATCGGTTTTTTGACCGGTGACGCTTTAGGGGTGCCGGTGGAGTTTCTTAAGAGAGACAGTTACCCTGAAGTTACGGGTATGCGCGGGTATGGTACGCATAATATGCCTCCGGGTACATGGTCAGATGATGGCTCAATGACTCTCAGTATGACCGAGAGCTTAGTGGATGGATTTAATCTCACTGATATACAGCGGAAATTTTGCGATTGGCTGTACCGTTGCCATTGGACTTATAATGGCAAGGCTGTGTTTGATGTGGGGATAACAACTGCAACCGCTCTGCGGAAAGTTGAACTCGGTATAGCGGAAGGCGAAACGGGAGAAAAAGGAGAGAGAGATAATGGAAACGGATCGCTCATGCGGATTCTTCCATTAGCTTTTTATATTGCCCATGCATGCCGGAAGGAAGAAAAACGTTTTTCACTTATAGAAGAAGTCTCAGGCATAACCCATGCGCATATCCGTTCGAAGATCGCATGCAGTATCTATATTGAGATCGCTCTGCAGCTGCTTGATGGTAAAAGGTTGAGGGAAGCATACGAAGCAATGAAGCCCGTTATTGAACAGCATTATTTTAAAGAAAAGAATGAGGAGGAGAGAAAACATTTCAGCAGAATCCTTGAAGATGACCTGGCGTTGTTAGGCAGGGAAGAAATCAAGAGCAGCGGCTATGTTATAGATACTCTTGAAGCAAGCATATGGTGTTTGCTTACAACTGATACATATACAGACGCTGTATTGAAAGCCGTGAATTTGGGTGAAGATACTGATACAGTCGGAGCGGTTACTGGAGGCATTGCCGGATTATATTATGGAATAGAAGAAATTCCTGAAGCTTGGAAGCGGCAATTGGCCAGAATAGAGGATGTAGAGCAACTGTGCATCCAATTCAGTGAATCCCTGAAAAGGATATGAAGATAAAAAAATCCCCATCCGAAAAGGAAGGGGATTTTTTTGATATTACCGTGAGTACCACTCAACGATAAGAGCTTCGTTAATTTCAGCAGGCATTTCAGAACGTTCTGGTAAACGAGTGAAAGTACCTTCTAGCTTGTCAGCATCGAAAGTTACGAAATCAGGAGTGAAGTTGTTCACTTCGATTGCTTCTTTGATGATGTCAAGGTTGCGTGATTTTTCACGAACTGAGATTGTTTGGCCAGCAGTTACTTTGTATGAAGGAATATCAACGCGTTTTCCATCAACAAGGATATGTCCGTGGTTAACAAGTTGGCGAGCTTGGCGACGAGTACGTGCCATACCTAAACGGTAAACAACGTTATCAAGGCGAGACTCAAGAAGTGCCATGAAGTTTTCACCAAGGATACCAGTTTTCATCTTAGCCGCTCTATCGAAAATAGTACGGAATTGACGTTCGTTTACTCCGTACATGTGACGAAGTTTTTGTTTTTCTTGTAACTGAAGACCATATTCAGTTAGTTTTTTACGTTGGTTTGGACCATGTTGTCCAGGAGCGTAAGGGCGTTTTTCTAACTCCTTACCTGTACCAGATAATGAAATTCCAAGACGACGGGAAAGTTTCCAGCTTGGACCTGTATAACGAGCCATGAATGACTCCTCCTCTTTGTTTTTATTTTGTAAAATAAAAACAGTAGTGAAAACAATGTCGTGACCATTTTATTTTCATGCATCCTCGCCCTAGCAGCCAAGGGTTACAAGATACACCTCATTACTAGAGGAATAAAATGTGTTCACAATACGTTTGCACAAGCCGCATATTTTACACATCTGCCATTATATAATATCTTTAATGAAAAAGTCAACCAGCAGCTTGAATTATATGTAAGGAGCAGGAGACTTCCGAGTTATGCAAGTTTAGACTATAGTGGATATATAAGAAAAAAGACATAAAAAAGTCAACTTTCTAGATGGAAAAAAAGGTATAATTTAGGGAGGGTGCGACGAATTGCATCATTTAAAGGCAAATTCTCCATAACATGGATGATCTATAGAATGTTGTTTCTTTATTTATGAAAATAGATGTAAGCTGTTGCAGTATGATGATAAGGATGAGGTAAATGGAAAATGAAATGAAACAGGGGCTTACTGAACTAAGAAGCCTGTTTTTTCATTGCTTGGAACTGGGCGGTGAAAAAATCCGATTCAATCGTTCAATGCGTGAATTTTTGGTGTGTTTCAACAACTGGTTAGGAGTTAATGCCGTAGAGTATTATTCTTATTATGAATTACATGGCCAGCTTATACCAATGTTTTCCTCCAGGTCCATGGAAGGATGGACGAAAAAAACAATTATATGCGGCAGCCGGGAACAGCAGTTGCTGGGCGGATCCGATTGCTTTGTATGCGATGGCTGGGAAGGGCTTGAAGGAGTTTCATACGCTCTTCCGCTCAGATTGGATGAGAGGGTAATCGGGATGTTCGCAATATACGATCTTCCTTCATCGCGTATGCCCCTCGAGAAAGAACTGGCGCAGGCAGTATCCGCAGAATGCGCTGGATTTATTCAAATGGTTGATAAAATTTCGAAAGTGGCGATTCAGGAAGAAAGGTATAAGCAGTTGTTCAGAGTAACGGAAAAATTCCATTCATCGATGAATATCAATGATGTCCTTGGTGAAATCATCGCTACTCTGAGAGAGGTATACCCTGATTTCACCTATTACTTGCTTCTATCCCACGATAATCATCATAATGAAGATTTGCCCATCAAGGATTTGGAGTATAATAGCGAGAATATTGCAGCCATGCAGGCATATGTCAATGGCACTGTACAATTCGAAGATAGTGAAAAACACCGCAAGTCAATACTCTATGCCCCGTTAAAAGGGAAACAGGGGGTGTATGGTGTGCTGCAGGTCTTATCGCTGGAAAGGGTCATGTTCCTGAAAGGGGATATAGAGTTTATCACTCTGTTGGCCAATACAGCGGGAGGAGCTATTGAAAATGCCCAACTTTACCAGCAATCGAAGCGTTTGATTGCTGATCTCCAGCTTATCAATGAAACCTCGCACCGCTTGAATTCAAATCTTCGGTTGACTGAAATTATGAATTATATGAGGGAACAAATCAGTAAATCATTCAATGCCGAAGAAATTGGCTTTGTGTTATATGTGGATGAAGATGAATGCCAGGTGATTCCTGGAAGCACGGATTTTTTTATGAAGGAAGTAAGCGACAAATATGTCAAGTACATTAAGGAAAAGATAGAATTCGAAAAAGAATCGCTTTTCCTTGGCGATATGAGGCTGCAGGACGGCAATCCTTCTGAGTATCGGTCGATTATGGCGGTTCCAATGGTGCAAAGTGAATCGGTGAAAGGGTTTGCTGTAGTTATGCACCACGAAAACTATCATTTTACATTTGAAATGTTTAAGCTTTTTCAATCCCTTATCCATCATTCAACATTGGCCTTCACGAACTCTATATTAAGAGAAGAGTTGGAGCGTATGGTGGTTGTTGACCATGTTACGCAGCTGTATTCGCGCAATTATTTGGATGACAGAGTCTCGGAGTCTATGGCAAAAGATGCAGAGGGCGTTTTTGTCATTATGGATATCGATAGCTTCAAAACCATTAATGATACATATGGACACCAAATCGGCGATGAAATATTGATCCAAGTCAGCAATATTATTATGAACAGTATAAGATCGACGGATATCGGCGCACGTTGGGGCGGAGAAGAGCTAGTTGTATATTTGCCAGGGGTTAATCTGGAAACAGGCGCCA
Organism: Bacillus kalamii; assembly: GCF_047238185.1. Lineage (NCBI taxonomy): Bacteria > Bacillati > Bacillota > Bacilli > Caryophanales > Bacillaceae > Bacillus > Bacillus kalamii. The sequence continues at coordinate 460,977 of NZ_JBDFMI010000001.1, forward strand.
AAATAACGGAAAGAATCAGGCAACGGGTTGAGAGGGAAACCACACCTTCTGTAACCATTTCGTGCGGTGTTTCACATTGGCACTCTGGATGCGAAGACCAGGTCCATAGCCTCTTTAAGCGTGCGGATACAGCACTATATGTAGCGAAGGAGACAGGGAAGAATAGAGTGCTCCTGCAAGCTGAAAACAAGGAAGGCGATTGATTCGCCTTCCTTGTTTTTACTTCTTACAAATTTGCTTGTAATATCTGTGCGAACTCTTCCAAATGAGCTGCTTCTTCCTTGGAAAAACGTTCTTTTTCAGGGCTATCGATATCCAGTACAGCGAATAGCTCTCCATTTCTCATGAGAGGAATCACGATTTCCGAACGGGAAGCGGCATCGCACGCAATATGGCCTGGGAATTCATGGACATCATCCACTACTATCGTTTTTTGGTCTTGTGCGGCAGTACCGCATACTCCCCTTCCGAGAGGAATCCGAATACATGCAGGCAGTCCTTGGAACGGTCCCAAAATCAATTGTCCCTCTTCATATAGATAAAAACCGACCCAATTGATCCGGTCGAGGAAAACATTAAGCAAAGCCGATGCGTTACTTAAATTGGCCACTACATGTTCTTCATCCTCAATCAGGGAACGAAGCTGCTTGTATAATAGTTGATACTTTTCTTCAAGAGAACCTTGATACTTTTCGACGTTAAACATCATAAAACTCCTTTCTTATATCTGCTTCTACAGAAAACAGCCTTCTAATCTATCTTTCTGTCTTCACCTGTCGAAACTCATTTGCAGGAAAGGGGCTCCTGACCACGAATATTGTGGAAAACGAGGAAAGCTGGGTGATGACTGTGAAAAAAAGCCATGTGAAAAATAATACGAAAAATGAAATTATTAAGTCGGCTCTTTATCTATTTCATGCCAACGGTTTTGACGGAACATCAATCAGAGATATTGCGGCCCGAGCGAACATCAATCCCGCTAATATTGCCTACTATTTCAAAAATAAAAGCGGTCTTCTTGAATATTGCTTCATCCATTACTTGGAAGGCTATATTCAAGTTATTGAAAAGGATTTGGAACAATTGGAGTATATGCCTGCAGACCAATGCCTGTTCTCGATTGTAACCAATCTTCTAGAATTCCAAAATGAGAATATGTTGGCTGCGCGCTTTGTGACAAGGGAAATGTCACTTGATACAATGCTGAATCGAGAAGTCCTTTCCACCTATATGGCTAAAGAAAGCTATTATCTCCATTATGTGATCGAACAAGCCATACAACAAGGTAGGATGCACAGAATCCATATTCCTTCCTTTATCCTTCAATTGAAAGGGCTGTTAAGTGCGCCTGTGTCCCATTCGCAATATGCCTCGGAAGTACTGCATATGCCCGTTCAGGATACGTATTACCAGAAACAATATACGGCACAATGTCTAAACGTCCTTTCGTTATTGATGGAGCGGCAACTGGTAGAGAACGTTTAGCGAGCAGTAAGGGCAGATGGTTTTGTGATTGCAACTCCGGCTGCCAGTTTGCTGGATCCTTGGCAAAGATCCTGTGCGCTGTGCGCGTCACTTCCGAAAACGAGCGGAACGCCTATTGACATTGCATATTTAACGATCGGTTCAGGCGGATAGGTTTCTAGGCATAAAGGCTTGACTGTACCCGCTCCATTATAGTCCAAAGCCATTCCGTTTTCTTTTGCCATTTGGACGATTTGCCGTTCTTCCTCTGTAAAAGGACGGGAGGGCGGATAGGCGTGCTGGAATTTATGCGCCAATGTCATGTGCCCGATTCGTATGGGCTTGTATGTGCCGAGATCAGCGGATATGGATTTGCGTACCGTTTCAAAATAGGAGCTATAGATCCGGTCGGCCGAACCGAAACGATTTATCATCTGCCCAAAATGATCAGCACTATAGTCTATACAAAAATAGTCATTCGTTTCTTTTAAAAAATGGACGGAAAGGATACTGTCATTTAAATAAGGGCCGACTTCATCCATCAACTTCTTTATTTCCTCTTCATACCCATCAATATAATCGAATTCCATTCCGATAAGTATAGTGATCCGCTTGCTGTATTCTTTTTGCAATGCTTGCAGCTCCGTAATATAACCCTGAATTTGCTCATAGCGCATAGCGCTGTCATGTAAAGGTGTCGGGTCATTAAAACCCCGAGGCAACGGAGCATGCTCTGTGAACGTAATTTCCTCCAACCCATAGGATATCGCCTGTTCCAGGTACGCGGCGAAAGGGTCGGGAGTTCCGTGCGGGCAATAGGGGGAATGCACGTGGCTGTCTGCTTTCAGCATACGAATGCCTCCTTTTATCACTTTTCGGCTATAATTTTATAGAAAAATAAAAATAACTAATCAAAAAATATTGTATACATGGTATCATAAAAGCATTAAAAAACGTATTTTTTAATGTTTTTTCAGAGAAAAAAAGGGTTTTATGCCCATTCTTGACGAAAAATACATTACCATCTTTTTTTTACATACTTATGCAGTGGTAGATGGCACGTTTTTATGGCGAGATCAGTTGGTTTCTGCCATAAGGGCCAGTTGCCGAATAGGATGCTTGGCGCGTATGGAACATACCTGCCGGCAGGGTTTCGCTTTACATAGATGAATGAAATAAAAGACATATTCAGTTTTGATACAGGGGGCATACTAATGGCATATATTCTGGGCATTATTATTTTAGCGCTGGCCTTGTTCGCGGTCGGTTATTTTTTCAAAAAAAAACGTTATCGAGATGTTGATCAGCTTGAGGAATGGAAATTAAAGATTATGAATCGCCCTGTACTCGATGAGCTCTCAAAGGTGAAGCAGTTGAATATGACTGGCGAGACAGAAGAATTGTTCGAAAAATGGCGGAATGAGTGGGATGAAATCGTTACAGTCCAATTGCCGGACGTTGAGGAATTGCTTTTTGATGCCGAGGAATACATAGATAAATACCGTTTCAGTAAATCAAAAGAAGTGCAGCGTGAAATCTCCCGCCAGTTAAAAGAAGTGGAGGCGTCGATCCAAAAAATTATCGATGAACTGAATGACCTAGTCGGAAGCGAAGAGAAGAACCGTATCGAAATTGAAGAGCTTAAGGAAGAATACCGCGTGGCCAAAAAAAATCTTCTCGCCCACAGCCATACGTATGGGAAAGGGGCAGCGGTACTTGAAAAATCCTTAGAGGAAACTGTATCCTTGCTATCCCAGTATGAAGAGGTAACGGAACAAGGGAATTATCTCCAAGCACGTGAAATAGTGTTGAAAATCCGTTCAATAATGAAGGCATTGAGAGATAAAATGAATAGGATACCGGATTTACTGACAGAAACACATACTGTATTGCCGAATCAATTGAGTGAGTTGAAGGATGGCTATGCGGAAATGTTGGAAAAGGAATACATACTGCAATCCTTGAATTTTCCGGAACAAATGGAGACCATGGAGAAAGAATTAGCGGAGTATACTGATTTATTGGACAAAGCCGAGGTCAATGAGGCTGAAAAAGGGCTGGATGGGTTAAAAGACCACATCTCGACATTGTACGATCTTTTTGAAAATGAAGTGATATCCCGACAATATGTGCAAACGGAACAAGGGAATATTCGAGAAGGCCTATCCAATGCGACCTTTGAAAATGATAAGTTAAAATTGGATACGAATACAATCCAACAAAGCTATCATCTTTCCGAAAACGATTTGAAGCTGCAAAAGAAACTGGAAAAAGAACTGGCATCCATCATGAAACAGGCTGATTTTTTACAAGTCAAGATCAACCAGCATGATACGGCTTATTCAACTCTTGCAGAACAAATGCGTGATATTCAAGAAAAACTGGCCACAGTTGTAAAAGAGCAGCAAGCCTATGCTAAAACAATTCAGGATTTGCGCAAAGAAGAGCTGGAAGCAAGAGCGCAAATCAAGAAGCTTCAAAACGATATGAATCATGCGAAGAAATGGTTAATGAAGTGTAATGTTCCTGGGATTCCTGAAACGTACAAAACGAAATTGGCACAGGCGGTCGAAGCGCTGAAGGATGCTGCTGGAAAACTTGAAGAGACTCCGCTTGATATGGCATCAGTCAATATTTTCCTTGAAAAGGCGACGGCATCTGTTGATGGCTTTGTCCAGTACTCCCACGATATGATCGAGGAAATGCTGTTGACGGAAAAGGTCATTCAATATGCAAATCGATATAGAAGCAAGTACCCGTCGATAGGATCTGCGCTGAAGGAAGCTGAAGCCAAGTTCCGTCAGTTTGAATACGGGGAAGCCCTTGAAGAAGCGGCTGCTGCCTTGGAAAAAGTAGAGCCGGGCAGTCTGAAGGAAATAAAGGTCCAGCAATCATACTTGGATGAGCTTGATTGAAAAGGCGATAAAATGAGCAGCGCCTGTTTCGCGGATTGTGTAACAACTTCCGTGAGGCAGGCGCTGTAATAATGAAACAGCAATTTATTGAAATAGCCATGCCCTAAGAAAGCTGCTTAGGGCATGGCTATTCTTTTTTATTGTTGGTTGTTATTGAGGGTGATGTACACGATTGTATGTCTGCTGAAAATCCCGATTAGTATAGATGTTGGGATGAAGTAGCGCAAGATTTTATGCCACTTATTAAATATAGGAATGATTAAAAAAACCTTACTCTTCAGTAAGGGTAGGGAATAAATAATATTTATTGTCAATCTTGGAATACTGCTCAAACGTAATATTAAATTTACTGCAGACAGCATCTATAATTAATTTATCATCTATACGGGGATTATAATACTTTCCGTTATTAGTCATAACATTAAAAATTCGTCGAGCGTATTTATGTATGTCTGTATCGTCATGTCCATTTACCTTTTCAATATAAGTGCCGGAAAGCTGTTGTGTAATTACTCGTTTAAATTCAGTAGTAGAAAAAACGGTGTTTGAATTTATTGAAAGATAGCTTTCAGGCAATTGAATTAATTCTTTATAAGGTAGTTTACTTGTATATACATACGTATTACTATCAGCTCGTCCGTAAACAACTATATCTTTATTACTTAGGGCATTGCCATCATTATTAGGATGATTCTTTAAAATAAAACGAAGCCTCTTTGTTAAAACTTTAAATCTCATAAATTGCTCAATGGTATCAGCATTTGATATTTGACTATCCATGTCTATTTCTATATAGATCGTTTGATTATTTATAATAACCTTCGGATTACTGAAAAAATGATGTAAATTAAAATTATCCAATGTTCGAATGGTGGATCTTTCGAGAAAAAGTAATTTTTCCTTTAAATCGAATGTATACGCAGAATCAGTGGGGAGTGAAATTATTAGCAGTAAAGGCAGTAAAAAGGTGAATTTTCTTGTCATTGCTTCTCCTTCAATTATTTTCGTATAATGAAATATTTTATTAATAAATATGGGGAGAAGTACGTAATGATTGTGAATAATTTATTAAAAATTTTTATTATTTAGGAACCGAAAGGGTGAATAGGCATCGTCCCTCTTTTGTGGACAAAAAGAAGGCCGCCATCTTTTTTGTAGATGCCGGCCTTTTTGCATGTCCTGTTTAATCAAGGTCCATATCGACCATAGAGCCTTCCTTCACTTTTCCGAACAGAGCGTTGTAACCATAACCGATAAATGCGCCCACTATTGCCGGAAACACCCATGCTATCCCTTGTGAAGCCAATGGGAATGAGGCGATGATGTCGGTAATGCCTCCAAGATTCACACCTAAAGCATTCAGTCCATCAAAAAAGCTGACCATGCCAGTGGCGAGCATCGCGCCTATATAAACGGACGAGTGGCCATTAAATAGGTTGTGGCATAAACAAAGAATAATTAAAGTGATTGCCAGTGGATAGATAAAACTTAAAACCGGCAGTGATATCGAGATTAATTTTGACAGTCCGGCATTTGCGATAACCGTGCTGAATAGTGCCAGAATGCAAACTAGCGCTTTATAGGACAAAGCTGGTATTTGTTGTGCGAAAAAATGGGAGCAAGATGAAATCAATCCTACTGAAGTAGTCAAGCATGCTAAAGTGATAGCTAAAGCAAGTATGACAGAACCGAATGATCCGAACATCACTTTTGTTGACGCGGATAGGATAGCGCCCCCGTTAGAAAGCATTCCCACTTCAGCTGCACTAGTTGCCCCAATAAATGTCAAAGATAAGTAAACCAATGCCAAGCCTGCTGCCGCAATTAGCCCGGCCCGCCCTACTGCTTTTGTGATTGCTTGAGGTTTCGTGATGCCTATGCTTTTGACGGCTGAAATAATGACAATCCCGAAAACCAAGCCCCCGATCGTATCCATAGTCAGATATCCTTCAGTAAATCCATTAAAGAAAGAGTTGTCTAAGTAAGCATCGCTCGGCTCTGATATAGGTCCCAGTGGGGATAAGATACTCTTGCCTGCGAGAATGGCAAGGACGAGCAAAAGTGCCGGGGTAATGATTTTACCGATGCGGTCCACCAGCTTGGTAGGATTCATCGCTAGCCATGCAGATATACCGAAGAAGCTGATGGATAATAGGACAAGCGGTATTGGCGATGAAGCCATTGCTTCACTTAAGAAAGGCAAAACGCCCACTTCATATGTGACGGTTGCGGTTCGTGGAATTCCGAAGAACGGACCGATCGCCATATAGATCACAATTGTAAATACAATTCCGAAAATTGGGTGCACTCTGCCGGCCATCGTTTGAAGGTTCCCGACTTTGCCGACTGCAATGACGGCCAATAGAGGCAAACCGACTCCAGTTACTAAAAATCCGGCTACCGCAACCCATATATTTGTTCCAGCTTGTTGGCCAAGAAATGGCGGAAAAATAATATTTCCTGCACCAAGGAATAATGCAAACAGCATTAAGCCAATGGCGAAAATCTGTTTCGTTGTAAACTCTTTGTTCATTACTTGTTCCTCCATTCGGCTTAAAAATTACTTTTTAGCCATATGATCTTTAATGATTTATTTTTCAAACAATTTAATATATTATAATAATTTAATCTACATATTTGAACATGTAATTTCAATTACAGTTATTGATTTTACCCAGAAAATTAATATTTTGCAAAAACTTTTTTCACATTTATGCTTGGTAATTAAAGTATGTTATTTTTTTATTGAAATTGTGTTAAAATTAAGAGTTGCAAAAGCAAAAGACAAGCATACAACAATCGGGTGGTGCGAATATGATTTATTTTGATAACAGCGCGACTACGCTTCCGTATAAAGAAGCAGTCGATTCATTTACACAATCAGCAACTACATTCTTCGGAAATCCTTCCTCTTTGCACGGGTTGGGGGCATCAGCAGAGCAGCTCATGAAAATGGCCCGAAAGCAAATAGCCGGGTTGTTGAATGTCAGGGAGCAGGAAGTGTACTTCACTTCCGGAGGTACGGAAGGAAATAATATAAGTATTAAAGGGACTGCCCTAGCTTTTAAGGATAGAGGAAAGCATATTATCCTTTCTGCGGTGGAGCATGCATCAGTGAAGGAAGCGTGTGTACAGTTGAAAGAAGAAGGATTTGACATCACGGAGCTGCCGGTTAATCATGAGGGCAAGGTTAGTGTTAAAGATGTCATTGACAACCTGAGAGACGATACAATACTTGTGTCAATCATGCACGTGAATAATGAGGTTGGTTCCATTCAACCGATTGAAGAAATCGGAAAAGTGCTTCAGGAATATCCGAAGGCGATTTTTCACGTGGACCATGTTCAGGGAGCGGCTAAAGTCCCATTGGATTTTAAACAAGCACATATTGATCTATGTACATTATCCGGACATAAATTCCATGGACTTAAAGGAACCGGGATTTTATATATACGGGAGGGGATTTACCTCAGTCCGTTGTTTTCTGGGGGGAGCCAGGAAAGAAAAATGAGAAGCGGTACAGAAAATGTACCGGGAAATGTCGCGTTGGCGAAAGCTTTACGCCTATCCCTTGAAAGAATGGATAAAGGGCTTCCGGCGATGATTGCCATCCAGCAGTTTTTGAGAAATCAACTGGAAAAAATGAAGGGTGTTGCAATCAACACACCTAATGAAGGTGTTGCGCCCCATATCCTCAATTTTTCGGTCCCCGGTGTGAAATCTGAGGTATTGGTGCATGCTTTAGAAGAAAAAGAAATATATGTCTCTACAACCAGTGCATGTTCTTCAAAGAAAAAGGCAATGAGCGGGACTATATATATGATGACAGGCGATGAGAAGAAGGCAACTAGCAGTATCCGGGTTTCTTTATCTTTTGAAAATACGATGGAAGAAGCCAGAATGTTTGCTTCGTCCCTTCAATCAGTCCTTGAAAATTTACAAGAAGTGATGAGGTAACAGAATGAAATTCGATCAAATTTTAATCCGCTATGGCGAATTATCTACTAAAGGTAAAAACCGCAGAGGCTTTGTGGCAAAATTAAAAAGAAATATCAAGTATGCGCTAAAAGAGAAGATGTTCGATCCCATTGAAATTGAAGCGACAAGGGACCGGATGTACATTATGTTGAATGGAGTCGACTATAAAGTCGTAGCAGAAAAATTAGTATCCATTTTCGGCATTCAATCATTCAGCCCGGTTGTTCTTGTAGAAAAAGATATTGACTGCATCAAAAAAGCGGCATTGGATTATATTTCAGGCTTAGAGCGGCCTATTTCCACATTTAAGGTTACAACAAAAAGAGCGGACAAAACATTTCCTCTAGATACCAATGAAGTAAACCACGCTGTTGGCGGCCATGTATTATGGCATAATCAGCAATTAAAAGTGGATGTGAAGAAACCGGATTTGACGCTTGTTGTAGAAATCCGCAAAGAAGCCGCATTTTTGACAGGTGAAATTATTCAGGGTGCTGGAGGCCTGCCGTTGAATTCAAGCGGAAAGGCTATGCTTATGCTATCGGGCGGCATTGACTCGCCAGTGGCTGGTTATTTAACAATGAAAAGAGGCATTGAAGTGGAGGCTGTCCATTTCTACAGCCCGCCTTTTACAAGTGAACGCTCGAAGCAAAAAGTATTGGATTTGGCTGAGGTGCTGTCAAGGTCATGCGGCCACATGATGGTCCACGTTGTTCCGTTCACTGATATTCAGAAAAAGATACAACAGCAGATTCCGGAAAACTATTCAATGACCACCACGAGAAGGCTGATGTTGAGAATTGCCGATAAAATCGCAGAAAAGCAAGAGGCTCTTGCTATCATTACAGGAGAAAGCCTTGGGCAAGTGGCCAGCCAGACGCTGCATAGCATGAATACGATAAATGAAGTAACGACAACTCCGATAATCCGCCCGCTGATTACTGCCGATAAATTGGATATCATTAAGCAGGCTGAAGAGCTTGGTACATTTGAAATCTCCAATCGGCCGTATGAAGATTGCTGTACAGTCTTTACGCCGGCCAATCCAAAAACAATGCCACGCCGTGAAAAAGCAAATTATTACGAAGGGTTCATTGAATTTGATGACCTGATTGCCGAAGCTGTGGAAAATACCGAAATGATTTGCATTAAACCGGGCAAAGCAGCAGAGTCGAATGGAATGGATGATTTGTTATAATAGGGTTACACCTATTTAATGGAAAATAACATGTGAAGAATTACCAATGTACGAACGGAATAAAGCCATGTGTTTTTACACAATCTATTATCACAAAGGAGGTGAAAACACATGGCAAACAACAGCAGCTCAAATCAATTGCTAGTACCGGGAGTACAAGGTGCACTTGACTCAATGAAATATGAAATCGCTACAGAATTCGGCGTACAACTTGGACCGGATTCAACAGCTCGCGCTAACGGATCAGTTGGTGGAGAAATCACTAAGCGTCTTGTTCAAATGGCTGAACAACAATTAGGCGGTTACCAAAAATAATTAAATATGATGGCTACAAGAGAGCAGGCAGTGCGCCTGCTCTCTTTTTTGGCATTTTCTAAAAATATAGTGAAAAATTTAGATAATTTAGTATAATTAGCAGTAGGTCATAGTAATAGGGGGAAGTTTTATGAATCGAGAAGATTTAATAGCGCCACGCCGCTATAACTTAACGAGTGAAATGGAAAAGTATATGCATGGCCCGGAAAGAATGGCCCTTCAATGGGAAGATGAAGAAGGAAATAAGAAGGAACGTACATATACAGAATTGATTCAATCAGCGAACCGGATCGGGAATGTTTTCATAGATGCCGGTTTGAAAAAAGGCGATACGGTCCTTGTTATCATTCCGCGGTTGGTCGAGGCATATGAAGTGTATCTAGCTGCCTTAAAAGCCGGATTGGTTGTTATTCCAAGCTCTGAAATGCTAAAAGCGAAAGACCTCAAATATCGGATTAACCATGGAAGTGTGAAGGCGGTTGTCTGTTATGAACTATTTACTGAAGAGATCGATTCCTTGCAGGAAGCCGAGAACTTGCTGAAGTATTCTGTGGGAGAAGCGGATGTAGAAGGCTGGCTTTACCTGAACGGATTGATGGGCCAGGCATCGGATCAGCTAGAGGCTGAAGATACAGATCGTGATGATACTGCTTTTCTTGCGTATACATCGGGTACAACAGGCAATCCAAAAGGGGTCGTCCATACGCATGGCTGGGCATTCGCCCATTTGCATACAGCAGCGGAGAATTGGCTTGGAATCAATGAAGGCGATCTTGTGTGGGCCACAGCTGCCCCAGGATGGCAAAAATGGATTTGGAGTCCTTTTCTTTCCGTGCTTGGAATGGGGGCGACTGGCTTTGTCTATAATGGCAAATTTGAGCCGAAAACCTATTTGTCACTATTAGAGCGGAATCAGATCAACGTTTTATGCTGTACTCCCACAGAGTACCGTTTAATGGCTAAAGTGGACGGGCTTGGTGATTATGATCTAAGCCATCTCCATAGTGCAGTATCTGCAGGGGAACCATTAAACCAGGAGGTGATAGATACCTTCAGGACATGCTTCGGCATAACTGTACGGGATGGCTACGGGCAAACGGAAAATACGTTGCTGCTTGGCGTGGTTAAGGGGATGGAAGTAAAGCCTGGCTCCATGGGAAAGCCTACGCCTGGGAATACAGTTGAAATTGTCAATGATGAGGGTGGACTATGCGCGGTCGGAGAAGTGGGCGATATAGCGGTCCATATAGATACACCTGCATTGTTTAAAGAATATTTAAATGATCCTGAACGGACATCCATGCAATTCCGTGGAGATTATTATATTACCGGAGATAAGGCGAAAAAGGATGAAGACGGTTATTTTTGGTTTGAAGGAAGAGGAGACGATATAATCATATCTTCAGGTTACACAATCGGGCCGTTCGAAGTTGAGGATGCATTGGTACGCCACAAGGCGGTTAAGGAATGTGCAGTAGTAGCCAGCCCTGATGAAATAAGAGGGCATATCGTTAAAGCGTTCATCGTGCTCCGCAATGAAGAGGACAAGAATCTTCCGGGATTGATAACTGATCTTCAGGAACATGTGAAGCATCTAACGGCCCCTTATAAATATCCCCGCGCCATCGAATTTATTGATGAATTGCCGAAGACGACATCAGGCAAGATAAGACGGATTGAATTGCGGCAGCAGGAAGAAAGCAAGAATGTCCATAATTAAGAATAAATGCAGCCGGGCGTGCCGGGCGGGAGAAAATATCCTAAGCCCAGCAATGTTCGGCTTTCTTTTTTTATGGTATCATAATGTGAAAATTCTAACAGTTGGAAGGCGAAAACATGAACGATAGAAGAGAAAAAGAGGGCATTGTATACGGGGCACTTTCCTATATTTTATGGGGTTTTATCCCGATCTACTGGAAACTGCTTCAGGGAGTGGGAGCAGGAGAAATATTGGCTCACCGAATCATATGGTCCTTTGTATTCATGGTGATTCTGCTGCTATTTTCCCGGCAATGGAAGGGATTCACCCAATATGTAAACGAAATTATACATAATAAAAAGAAATGTTGGTCTTTATTCGCAGCATCGGTATTCGTAAGCGCGAACTGGGGTATTTTTATTTGGGCAGTGAATGCGGATCGGATTTTGGACACCAGCTTGGGTTATTATATAAACCCGCTTGTCAGCATTCTGCTCGGTGTCACGGTCCTGAAGGAAAAGCTTAGCAAAGCCCAAGTTGTCTCTGTCCTGCTGGCTGCGATCGGTGTCCTTGTCATGACTGTTTATCTCGGCAGCTTTCCGTGGATATCCATTTCATTGGCATTGACATTCGGTATTTATGGATTGGCTAAAAAATTGATTAATGCCGAGGCTGCCATCGGATTGACGCTTGAAACGATGATGATTCTTCCTTTTGCGCTTGGCTACGCTATCTATATTATGGTGAAGGGAGATTCCATGTTTTTTTCCGGCAGCAATTCTTGGCTGATGATGGGTGGAGGAATAGCAACTGCATTGCCGCTCCTGTTATTTGCGATGGGAGCCAAACATGTCCCATTATCAATGATGGGATTCCTGCAGTATATTGCACCTACCATCTCATTGGCGATTGGTGTCCTCATGTACCATGAAGCATTTACCAAAATCCACTTGGTTACTTTTTTGTTTATTTGGAGTGCTCTAATTCTCTTTTCGGTTTCACAATTGAAAATGAAAACACATCATAAAAGGGAGCTGCGGAAAGGGGCTTAAACTTATGTATGAAGAATTAAGGGAAGCAATCTGTTTGAGGGATAGGGGATGTTTGGAGCAGGCGAATGAACGGTTGATTGAGCTAGCTGAGTTACATAAAGAAGATGCTTTAATCCACTATCATTGCGCTTGGAGTTTTGATGCTTTAGGAAGAGAAACGGAAGCCATATCCCATTATGTGAAGGCTATTGAGTCGGATTTGCAGGGGGATGAACTGAAAGGCGCCTATATTGGATTGGGCAGTACCTATCGTTCTGTCGGTATGTATGATCTGGCTATTCAGACCTTTGAAAAAGGGCTCGAAGTGTTTCCAGCCAATCCGGCACTCACCATTTTTTACAGTATGGCTCTCTATAATATTGGCCGGCATGAAAAAGCGATGGAGCTATTGCTGAATGGAATTGTCGACCATACGAAAAATGAGGAAATTAAAAGCTTCGAACGAGCTATCCGTTTTTATAGCACACAACTGAATACCATTTGGACATAAGAAAAAAAGTGCCGATGACTAGAGTCGGCACTTTTTTATGTATAAAAGTTTGCTTTTTTATTGCCTATCGGCGTAGGAGAGCTGAAAAGAATATCTAACTGTTTAATAAATAAAGTGTTGTTTAAAAAACGGAGAGTTACTTTAATTGTAACCTCTCCGTTTTGGATACTATCTATTTTTTATCCCATCTGTTTTACACTGATTTTCTCTTGTTTGACATTTGATTTAAGGGTAGAAAGGAATAAAACAACTAGGCTTCCTAAACCAATCCAAACTAATACGCTGATCGGTTGGCTCCAGCTCAATCCTTTACCAAAGAAGAATACATCTTGAAGTCCCTCAACCATAAAACGCATTGGCAACCATGAGAAAATCCACTCTTTATAGAACGAAGGCATAAATTCTGGTGCCATTGCTAATAATGGAGCACCAAAGAACAACAATAATACAAATATCGGCATGCCCGCAAGCCCGATCCACATAAGGACTGCTAAAATCATTAGGATAAAACTGAAGCTAGTAAGAGTTAAGAAAAGGGCAGTATCAGCAAAATTAGACATTTCGTACCCAAGCATTCCATCAGCTAACCAAGTCAATCCATAACCGATAAAAAAGGCAGCAATAGCACTTATGAACACTTGCATTGAAATGGTAGCCAGTTTTTGCTTTTTAGATGTGTACTCCCGTTTTCTTTGCGCTGTCCATAAAAGCACTGCAGATAATAAGCTTCCCATCCATATAGGTTGGAATAAAGACATTGGTACGCTTCCTTTTGTACCAGATTCATTTACATACGTTACCGTTTTGGCAATTGGCGAAGCTAAGACAGTTGCCTGCTCAATTGTTATCTTCTCATTTTTTGTTTTATATCCCTCTAAAAGCTGGCCCTTCATCTGATTATTCATATTATCTACGATGCCATTTAATAGTTGTGTAACAACAGTTGATGCAACGGCATTTTTCCCTTGATTAATATAGATTTTCAATTCTGGTGATGATGGTGCAGGTGTTTGCAATGAAGCTTGCTTCGCACTATAGTCTTTAGGGATTAAGAGAGCTCCATAGTATTCCTTATCATCCATGCCTTCTTTTGCCTTTTTATAGCTAGATACAGTGACCCACTTAATCGCAGGTTCATCTTCACCATTCGTTTTCTTCATTTGTTTTGTAATCCGATCAATCATTGTTTTCCCGAAGTTCATATTTCCTTTATTCGGGATATCTACTCCAAGATCTTCGTTTACAAGCGCAATCGGTACATGTTTGGGTGCTTGCTTTGCAGCTGGTATTTGAACAACAGCAAAAATAAAAGTAATAAGAATAGCTATGATTGGAGTGATTATAAATAGTTTATTTTTGAACATGCTCATTTTTGACCTCCTTATTCAATTGAAAATAATACACATCGTGTCTATTAATCTTCTTGGTGTATATTATAATTAGCAACAGAAAGGTAAACCACCATCAATCTTTTTAAAAATGATTAATAAACAACATATGAATGTTTAGTGTAGATTAATTGATATTTTATTTTAGGAGAAGAGTTATGGAAGAAGAAAAAATGGACAGACGAATTGGGAAGACAAGGAATGCGATTAGAGATGCGTTTACAGAGCTGATTGAGGAGATAGGCTTTGATGCTGTTACCGTAAGAGATTTAACAGAAAGAGCGAATATAAATCGAAGCACTTTTTATTTACATTATCGTGATAAGTACGAACTGTTGGAAAAAAGCGAAGGAGACATTTTAAAAAAAATAGAAGAAATCAATGTAAACATCAAAAAGCTAACGCATAAAGAGCTCAATACACTCTATAACGGCAGCAAACCACTCCCGTTTATCGTTCAGCTAGCAGAGTATTTTCAAGAAAATGCATCCTTTATGAAGGTTATTTTAGGACCAAAAGGAGATTCTTCTTTTCAAGAACGAATCAAAAAAATTATTGAAAAAAATATGCTTGAAAATATTCTCTCCAAATTTGAGAAAGAAAAATTACTTATACCCTTTGATGTATTTATGTCATACATTGTTTCTGCTCATTTGGGAGTCATTTTACATTGGTTAAACACAGATATGAAACAATCACCAGAAGAAATCGCAACACTCATATTTAATATGACATTTCAAGGTCCTATAAATGCTATGGGAATTAAAAAGCTTCTATAAACAACTTGGTGGTACGCGAGTAGATCGCCGTGTTGTGAATAAATGTGATTAAACAAGCTTGAGTATTGATTCAAGAGGGGCAAACGCTCCAGGTTCCTTGGTGGTCGAACGAGGCCGTTGTATTGTAAACCTGTATATACTCCCTTTATTTAAATGGAAATATATAGTAATATATAATGCGGAGATGGCAAAGAAAGGGGAATCGATTCTTATGTGGAATACCTTGAACTGATTAGTAAATGGGATAGAGCCAGTTGTCGTTCCTTGATTCTTGAGGATGCGTTTATTTGTCTATCTTAAATCATTCAAGGGAGACATGGTGTGGATAATTAAATTCCCGAGATTCCTTTTTAAATCTGCTTTTATTTATGGGAAATTACATCTCTATTGACACAATCATAGTGTCCCTAATTTTGGGGGAACTTTCATGAAAAGCCAATACGAAAATGAAAAATTATTAACTGGAGGGAATATCTCGAATGTATATCGTTCGGGAGATACTGTACGGCGAGACTTAAAGCCAGATGGCCCGAACGTTCATCAGCTACTCAAGCATCTGGAGAATAAAGGGTTCAGTAATGCACCGAAGTTTTTAGGTATTGATGAAAAAGGAAGAGAGATATTATCATTTATTGAAGGAATAGCTGGGAATTACCCTTTAAAAAAATACATGTGGTCTAATAAATCCTTAAAAAGGATAGCGAAAATGCTCCGTCGTTACCATGATGCTGTGAGTGACTTTCCGGTACCAGATGGCTGGAAACCAATGGACAAGACTCCAAACAAAATAGAGGTTATATGCCATAATGATTTTGCAATATACAATATTATTTTTAATCATGAAAGGCCAGTAGGTATAATTGATTTCGATCTTGCTGGTCCGGGTCCGAGGCTTTGGGACATAGCCTATACTCTTTATACTTGTGTCCCTTTAAGTAGGGTATATCATTCCGAAACAGGCGAGGCAGTGTACTATGATTCATCACAGCATGCTGACCGTCTAAAACAAAGAGTTAAATTGTTTTTTGAGTCCTACGGTGAAGAACATGAAGAAGCTTATTTAGAGATGGTATTGCTGCGTTTAGAAGGGTTATGTACATTCATGAAAAGAAAAGCTAGTGAAGGCGATCTTGCTTTTCAGAAAATGCTCGATGAAGGACATCATGAACATTACCTTAACGATATTTCCTTTATTCGCAAGAATGGAAAAGAATGGGTATAAGGCAGCTTGTATGTTGAAATGGCTGGGGCGTTAATGGAACAGAGAGACGGGAACATAACTAAGATGCCTTGCTTAAAGACGAATACTCTTACCTTTATAAGGTTATAAAATGAAAAAATCCGAACTGATGTAAAACTCTGCTAAGAATTTTACACCATAGTTCGGATTTTTCTTTAGCTAAAATACCTTTGTTACAGCGCTTAAAGTTAATTTACACAGAGTAAAATAGTTCACATTTAAATTTTATTATTCTATAATGAACGTGTAAATCATTTTAATGAAAAGGATGGGAGAAATATGGGACGTTTAGAGAATAAAGTAGCGATCATTACAGGTGCTGCAAGTGGGATGGGCGCCGAAGAAGCGAAAATATTTGCAAGAGAAGGGGCAAAAGTCATTGCGACAGACGTTCAGGAAAATAAATTGAACGAATTGATTGCCGAAATTAATCAAGAGGGCGGAGAAGCGATTGCAATTACTCATAATGTCGCTTCCGAAGAGGAATGGAAGCGTGTTATTGCGAAAGCGCTTCAACAATATGGGAAAATAGATATTCTGGTTAACAATGCAGGGGTAGCGACTCCTAAAACCATTTCAAATATGGAGATGGATGAATGGAACCGAATCATGAATATCAATTTGAACGGTTGTGTAATCGGCATGAAGTATGTCATTCCGGAAATGAAGAAGAACGGAAGCGGATCGGTTATTAATATTTCATCTATTGGAGGCATTGTCGGCATGGCAGGTACAAGTCCTTATACAGCTTCAAAAGGTGCTTTGCGATCCCTGACAAAAGCTGCTGCTGTCGAATTCGGCAAAGATTCCATCCGTGTGAATTCAGTACATCCGGGCATTATTGTTACGCCGATGACAAAGGATACTATGAAGGATTCCGATATGTATTACAGCACATTTACACAGCTTCCTTATTTTGGAGAGCCTGCTGATGTAGCCAATGGTGTCCTATTCCTTGCTTCTGATGAATCCAAATTTATGACTGGTTCAGAAATGGTCATCGATGGCGGTTGGACTGCCATTTAAATTTAGAGTGAAACATGAAAAATGGCCACCTGCTTCAGGCGGTCATTTTTCTGATTGTGCATATGGGCCGTATACAGAAAGATTGAGTAATGTAAAGGCCATTTCATCTTTGCTGATTGGGTACCCTTCCCGTATCCACCAAAGTATCACTTCAAAGTATGCCGCAGTCGTGTAAATATTGATGACTTGGCGGGGAGCCAGCAATTTGCTGTCATCAGGCTCGCGCAAATAGAGCCCTTCAGATACAAACTGCCCTATTTCTGCTTTGAATTTAATGCCGAATGGAGAATTCGGGTTACTTGCCAATAATGCTTTATAAAGCATGGTGTGATCTAAAATATGCTGGAACATGCGTAAAAACAATGGGTGTGGTTTTGTCCGGGAGAGAATCATTTCCTCTTCGGCATCGCTTGCATGGACAGTTTCGCGAAAATGATTTAATAATTCATCAGAGACAGCCTCAACCAACTTTTCTTTATCCTCGAAATGAAGGTAAAAAGTGGGCCTTGTTACCTTGGCTTCATCACAAATTTCTTTTACGGATAGTTCTTCTATATTTTTTTGCTGGATTAATTTTAAAAGGGCCTGTTTTAATCCTGTTTTTGTCTTTATGACTCTGGGATCTTGTTTTTTCATGTCAAATACCTAATCTTTCTATTTTAATGCAATTATCTATAGTATACCGAAACATTCGTATGTAAAGCCATCAGCAAGTCTAGTCTCAGGTTGGAAGCTGGTCTAGCTTCAATTCATTGATGGATTGACCTGATGCCCGGAAAAGAGGTTGAAGCCATTCATGGGCGGAAGAGATAATGAATATGCTTTGCAGCATTAATTTATAATTGGCATAGAGGTTCCAGTAGCATTCGGGGGAATACTCCTTTTCATATTGTGGCAAGCAGGCAGGAATAGAGCGCAGCTTCAGTGAGACATTGTCCATCGGAAGACCTCTTTCTACCATTGAAATAATCGGGAGCCAGAGCCTGCTTTCTTCATCGTGTTGAAAGACAGAATGAGAGTGCCCTGCTTTTTTCCATAACAGTTCGAAGACATCGGGATATATGGAAGGCGCGCACAGTGGATGTTTAATAAGTTCATAAAATGCATCGGAGGCATGGGCTATACTATGCGCCCACCCTTTATGGGGCACGTACCCTCTGGCATCCTTTTCTTTATCCAAATAGGATATGAGTGCTTCCTGTACACTAGTGTACAGGTCGGCCGGCAAAAAACGATCCTTCGCATCGCGGTGAAGAATCAAAGCGATGACGAGAGAGGTAAATGACCGGGTGAAGACACTATCGTTTTCAGGGAGATTGATGTCTTTATATAAGAAGTCCTTAGAAAGGCAGGTCTTCAGGAGATTTACTACAACTGCTTCTGAGAGATGCCTCTCAAGAATAAGTGTACAGAATGTACTGTAAATGAGTTGGTCGCGCAGTTCGCCATCACAGGAGCCGATATGTTTAATCATCTGTTTCAAGATAATGTCCTGGTTCTGTCTTGGCCATTGGGAAAAATCATTTTGGATAGATCGAAGTGTTTGCTTTAATTGAAATTCATTCATAGGATACTCCTTTAGGGGGGTGTATATATGTATTCATTAGTTCATTCGGGTTGTCTATGGGAAAATCCTTCTTTTCTTATCTTGGCATATAAAAAAAAGGAAGCGCAGAAGCGCATCCCTTAGAGTTGCCGGGTTTAAAACCGTTATATATCCAACTGTTGCCGCCCAACTGCCTGCTTTGCCTTCAATCTGTTGAAATGAAGTACGATGCCGGTGATCGTGGCGATGATAAAAAGATACGGAATGAAACGCATGCCTGTAAGTCCTAATAATAAAAATGAACATGCTGTAATCCCAGCGCAAATCAATGCATATGGCAATTGGGTAGTCACGTGTTCGATTTGAGTACAGCCGGCTGCAGCGGAAGCGACAGTAGTAGTATCCGAGACAGGTGAGCAATGATCTCCGAACAGGGAGCCTGAAAGGACGGCACTCATCATAAAGAACATCATCCCCGGATCGCTTGCTTGGGCGATTTGGGCAGAAATCGGAAGCATAACCGCAAAAGTTCCCCATGAGGTACCGGTGGCAAATGCCATGGCACCAGTCAAAAGGAATAAAATAAATGGCAATAATGTAACAGGAAGTGTCACTTTATCTATTAATCCCGCCAAGTAATTCCCTGTGCCCAGTTGGCCGACAAAATCGGATAATACCCAAGCGTAAAGCAGAATTTCCACAGCAGGCAAGGTTGTTTTCATACCCTTTCTTAAGGTGCCTGCCAAGTGCTTGGGGTGTTGTTGCTTTAATTTTACCTGGCGTGCATAGAAAACCAACGAAGCGAGGACAGCGATCGCTGCACCGGTGACTAATGACAAGCTTACTTCACTGTTAGAAAAAATATTGATTAAACCGGGTGTCTCACTGTTCATAAAACCAGTGACTATCATTGCAACGATAGCTCCTCCAGCCAATAAAGAAATCGGGATAATCAATTCCCAAATTGTTCCTTTTGGGTTATAGGCAATATGCTCATTCTGCACTTTTTTAATTGGCTGTTTCATTTTTCCTATATTAATGTCAAAGGTGGCAGAGGAAAAGACGAGCAATAATGTCGAGATGGCATAAAAGTTAGTCGTGGCAATTATCATGAAAGCCATTAATGGATTATCAGCCATATTAAGGGTTGCGAAAATGGTTGTTAATATAGCGATAATATAAGCTCCCCAACTGGATAACGGACATAAAACGCAGGTAGGATCTGACGTGGAATGGATCATGTAAGCAAGCTTTGTCCGCGGTACTTTTGCATGGTCAAGGACCGGTCCTGTAATTTGGCTGGTTACAAACATATTGAACACATCATCAGGAAATAAACTGATACCGCATGTGGCAGTCATTAATTGAGCTCCACGCTTACTATGTATTTTTCGTCCAATCCATTCCCCGAATGCCCGATTGCCTCCAAGTGTCGAAATAAGACCGGTAAGAATGCCAAGCATCAGTAAAAAGGAAAGTACATATAGATTTCCTATATTCCAGGCTCCTTCGTTGTAAAAAACATGGATAATGGCAAGCAGCACCGATTCTATACTTGAAAGGATATTCCCATTTTCAATTAATATGGCGCTAAGCAGAATGCCTGCACCTAAAGAAATCACAATCTTGCGCGTTAAGATAACAAGGGCGATAATAACGATCGGCGGAACGATGCTAATGATCGAATCCAATATAAAACACCTCCAAATAGTTCACAAGCAATAAGTATATCATGCATAAATATTTGTGAAAAGGTGAACAAGTTGATATTGCTTGTTTACTTTTCCTGTAAAGCGAAAGGAGGTGTTATAAAAAACCGGCATCCTCAAAATGAAAGAATGCCAGTTCAAAAGATAGGCGCTTATATTCTTTTTTTATAATGATTATTGAAAGGAACAGTTACAAGAATGTCCGCTTTACTTTTTCCCAAAAGGAATTATCTTTCAGTTTCACTGTTTTAATGACACGGTTGCTTAATGAAATATCGATTCTTTCGATATTAGACGTGCTGATCGCTTCATTATCCATTCCTATGATGGGATAGGAATTGCTGGAATCTGCAACTCTGAGCGATAGCTTCCGCTCCCCGTTCAGGATGAAGGGAGAACCCAGTGTGCGGTATGTATTATTATTCAATGAAGCCAGCTCGCTGACCTGGTAGCATGGAAGCATCGGGTCAACCACTGCACCGCTCATGGACTTGTTATAGGCGGTACTTCCTGTGGGAGTGGAAATAACCAGCCCGTCTCCACGAAATGTTTCAAAATGAAGGTCATCAATATATACATCCAGAACGAAGGTTTTAATGATGGAGGAACGGATGCTTGCTTCATTCAGGCAATAAAATGAAGGCTGGCCATCAAGGGATACTTCAATCGTTGGATATTTACGGACTTCAATTTGTGCATTATTGATGGCTTCCACAATTTTTTCTTCGTGCTGCAGGGAAAAATCACAATACATATTCAAGGTGCCTGTAGCCGAGATGCCTGCATAAAGGCAATCCTCCCTAAAGCCTGTTTTCCGTACCGCTTGAAGGAAAGTGCCATCTCCTCCGACTGAAACAATAATATTGGCGTTTTTGCTATCGGAAACTACAGTGAAATCATGGGAAGAAGCAAGATCATTCACATGCTTCATGATCTCATTTATCTTCGGTTCATTATTGTGATAAAAAAATACATTTCTACGATTGGTCATATGATCACTCCTTATTTATATGTCTAACGTGTAAAGTGATTGTTTCTTTCTATATTTTAACATTTTGTTGAAGGTTTTAAAAACTTTGTTAGTATTATTAAAGAGAAATATTTTTTTTGAAGCAATGTGGTATGTAATAGTATCTGTATACTAGCTTGTTTTCCATGCAGGCAGTACTTAAAAAGCAATTAGGAGGAATAATCAGATGAGTGGAAAAAGGTGGGCAGCTTTGGGGATCGCTGCGTTTTTATTTGTTTTTTCCCTGCTATTCAGCGGAGTCACTTCGTTTTTCTTTAATAATGATGAAGACAAAGCAGGAACATTCAGTAAGATGATGTCTTTTGAGGATGATGGATCGTTAGATGAAACCATCATTGAGGACGGAGATGCAACGCAAAAAATCGCAGTGTTGGATGTAGAAGGGGTTATTCAGGATTCAGGGGATGCATCATCTGTATTCAGTTCATCATCCTATAATCATAGAAGCTTTCTTAAGCAATTGGATAAGGTCAAGGATGATCCGGATATTGCCGGTGCGGTTATCCGTGTAAACTCTCCAGGTGGCGGAGTAGTGGAAAGTGCTGAAGTATACGATAAGATCCAGCAAGTCAAGAAAGAGACGAAAAAGCCAATCTATGTATCCATGGGAGCGACAGCAGCTTCAGGGGGATATTACATATCAGCGCCTGCAGACAAAATCTATGCTAGCCCGGAAACAATGACGGGTTCACTGGGAGTCATCATGCAAGGCTATAATTATGAGAAGCTCGCTAAAAAGCTTGGCATTGAAACAGTGACTATTAAAAGCGGTCCGTATAAAGATATTATGTCTCCTACAAGGGAGATGACTAAAGAGGAAAAAGAGATCCTTCAGGGAATGCTTAACAGTTCTTATGATCAGTTCGTCAAGATTATTGCCGATGGAAGAGGCATGACGGAAGAACAAGTGCGCAAAATTGCAGATGGACGGATTTACAGCGGGCGGCAAGCAAAAGAAATCGGGTTGATCGATGATTTTGGATATCTGGATGATGTGACGGCTGCCATGAAGAAAAAAATTAAACATAATGATGCCATGATCGTCCGCTATTCTGAGTCAACTGGTTTCGGCTCATTATTCTCAATGGCGTCACAAAAATTACTAGGTGAAAAGATGGCTCTTTCAAAGATGATGGACTCTGTTTCTAATACAACTTCCCCTAGATTAATGTATTTATATGCAGAATAGGAGGGAGCCGAGATGACTGATCATAAAGAACCTATGAATGCGAATGGTTATAACGAAGGTATACAGACACAGCCTGAAGAGGATGTGTTTAATGGGGGTTTAGAGAATGATAAGCCTTCTTTAGGCGAAGCGCTTAGTTATAAGCAAGAGGAGGTACACAACGCAGAACCGGTTATGGCTGAAGCAGCTATTGTTTTGCCGTATGCGGGATTCTGGCTGCGCTTCTGGGCCTATCTGATCGACTTGTTAATAATCGGGAGCTTGGATAGACTGATCGTAAAGCCGCTCATCCAGTTGTCGGGGGGCTCCGTTTACAACGAACGTTTTTTCTCACCAATGACGATTGCAACAACATGCGTCTTCTTTCTTTACTTCTTGTTAATGACAAGGTTTTTCCAACAAACCCTTGGGAAAATGGTCTTTGGATTAAAAGTGGTTTCATTGAAAGGAGAAAAGCTGACGTGGATAAGTTTGTTCTTCAGAGAAATAATCGGAAGGTATATTTGTAAGAAAATCCTGATTTTATACCTATTGGTAGGCATTCTGCCTAAGAAGCAAGGGTTGCACGATATTTTTGCGGACACATGTGTCATACTAGATCGAAATAGATAGACGATAAACCTGCCTAAGCAGGTTTATTTTTTTTGCCGGCTGACTACAATGGAAAGCTGAAAGGGTGTCCGTCTATGAAAATATTGCTTTTCTTTATTGCTGTCCTTATTTTACTGGCAATATACATTGTTTGTTCGAGCATTACTATATCACTTTTATATACCCATAACGCCGATAATGACCAGCTAGTCCTTAGGATAAAAGCATTGTCGGGCATCTATAGGAAGAAAATCAGTTTTCCTGTCATTAAAGTTAATGTCAGCAAAGGATCAGTTGACGTGAAAGAGAATCTCGATGCGGACAAGAAGAAGAAGGAATCCATAACAATGGAAACCATCAAGAGGCAAATTGATCAAACGAAGAAGTTCCTTTGGGCAATTAAGGATGCCAAACCGATCATTTCCGATTTTTTGCATAAAGTGAAAATAAATAAGCTCTTTTGGCATAGTGCCATCGGAACATCCGATGCTGCTTTGACAGCGAAAATAAGCGGTGTGGCGTGGAGCGTGAAGGGAATGCTTATCGCCCTTATGCAACAAACATTCTCTGTCAGATGCCGGATGGACTATGAGGTAATGCCGGTGTACCACCAAAAAAAATCCTCAACTGAACTTGAATGTATAATACAAATTCCAGTGGGGAAAGCTATCGTGACAGCGTGGAAACTGTTGGTCCATTACCGTGGGTCGAAAAAAATAGGTTCCACTTATCGAAAACAGACAAGCAATGTCAATTAAGAAATGGTAAGCAGGAGGAATAAACTATGTCAGAACATCCAATACAAGGCTTAATGAGTGCAGCGATGGAAAATCTTAAGGAAATGATTGATGTTAATACTATAATCGGTGACCCTGTTGAAACGCCTGATGGCAGTGTCATCCTTACTGTTTCAAAGGTTGGATTCGGTTTTGCTGCTGGGGGCAGCGAATTCAACGGAGGGCAATCAGGACCAGGAGGAGGACAGGGGGGAGGATCGCAGCAAGGCGATCAAAAGAAGCTTCCTTTCGGCGGAGGGAGCGGCGGTGGAGTATCTATAACGCCGATTGCCTTTTTAATCGTTAATCAAAAAGGTGTGCAAATGCTTCACCTCGACCAAAACACCCATTTGCTTGAACGGCTCTTGGACCTTGCCCCGGCGGCAGTGGAAAAAATCCAAGGAATGCTTGCCAAAAAAGAGGATAGCAGCGGCAGCTCAGGACAGAATCAGCAGCCGAAACATGATTTGGAATAGAAAGAGATGTTTGAAAATAATGGCTGCGGGTAGAGGAAATTATTGAATAAACATTCTAAAAAGCATATGATAACACTATACATATGCAGTTAATAAAGGGGAGATTTTAAGATGGCAAATGTAACATTTAAGAACAATCCAGTCACTTTGATCGGGGAAGAAGTGAAAGTAGGACAAACAGCGCCTGATTTCACTGTATTGCGTAACGATCTTTCAGAAGTGAAATTATCAGATTACGGTGATCAAGTGAAAATCATCTCAGTTGTTCCTTCAATCGATACAGGCGTCTGTGCAACACAAACACGCACGTTCAATGAGGAAGCAAGTAAAATCCCTAATGTGAAAATCCTGACAATCAGCTGCGACCTGCCGTTTGCCCAAAAGAGATGGTGTGCAGCAGAAGGCATTGAAAATGTAGAAGTATTGTCCGACCATAAAGACTTATCATTCGGCAAGGCGTTCGGGGTCGTTATGGAAGAATTGCGCCTGTTGGCTCGATCTGTCTTTGTTTTGGACCAAAACAATAAAGTGGTCTATGTAGAATACGTCAGCGAAGGAACAAACCATCCTGATTACGATGCGCCAATTAAAGCAGCGAAAGAGCTTCAATAATCGTCATGTAAAGAGAGTGAATAGAAAGCTGATTCTGGGGAAATGCATGCGTGTTTTCTCCCGGATCAGCTTTTTTGAATGGAAAAAAGAAACCCTTTTGTCGCCGATGGTTGCTCCTTTACGGATTTCACGTTCTTTGGTTACAATAGTGGATAGGAAGAACGGAGGTTTTACGATTGAAATTAGATAATATAGAAAAAGCATTCCAACTGCTTGATGAAACGGCCAGTGAAATAGAGAAGGAATGTGACTGTTCCTATCTAGAAGCCCTTTCAGAAACAGCAGAAAATATCTTTCATAAAGATGTTTTGCAGGAGGAGCTTAGTGATACTACAAAGAAAAGATTGAGTAAACAATATGAAGCAGGGCAATTCCTGCAATTCGATAAAGAAACAATCCGCAAATCATACCAGCTTGCTATTCTGAAGGGGATGCAGCAAAATACACAGCCTAACCACCAAATGACACCGGAAGCGATAGGGTTGTTTGCCAGTTATCTTGTCCGTAAATGCATCGGCAAAGAAACAGCCTTCAGAATGTTTGATCCGGCAGCGGGAACGGGTAATCTACTTTTAACTGTCCAGCAGCAATTCGATGACAAGGATGTGCATTGCATCGGGATTGATGTGGATGACTTATTAGTGAAGCTCGCGTACAACGCAGCTAATCTTTTGGAAAACTCGATGGAATTATATAACGGGGATAGCCTGAAACCATTGTTAATAGATCCAGTCGATATCGTGGTCAGCGATTTGCCTGTGGGCTATTATCCGGATGATGCGCGTGCAAAAGAGTTTAAAGTCCATGCCGAGGAAGGACATACATATGCGCACCATTTATTGATAGAGCAAAGTATGACCTATTTGAAGGAAGGCGGATACGGGATTTTCATCGTTCCAAATGGGATCTTTGAATCAGAGCAAGCTGATCTGCTTCATGCCTATTTAAAAGATGAAACGTATATCCAAGGTTTGGCCGTTCTGCCTGAATCGCTCTTTAAAAATGAACATGCAGCAAAAAGTGTATTGATCATACAAAAAAAGAAAGATGGCTTACAACCTCCTAAGAATGCTTTGTTAGTCCAACTTCCGAAACTATCGGATGGACTGGCCATGCAAGCAATCCTTCGTAAAATGGATCAATGGTTCGCTGAAGAAAAATCTCTCTAGGATACCTGTATGCAAGAAAACCCCGCATCTGAGAATGTAGTTCAGATCGGGGTTTTTTTAGATAAAACAAGCATAATCCGGCGAATATTGATATACTGGACTCGTTTGGCGGGCTACACCATTTCCAGCGAAATTTATTTTATCTGGAAAATGAAAGCACTCCCAAATAGTTGGTGTCTGTTATATTTTAAAATGTTTAGAAAAATGAAACACAATTCAGTTTCTGAAAAATTTCTTTATTTATTCATGAATTTATAACAAATTATCCTTGTAAATAGTGTAATTCAATGCTTAAATGTTACTGTAAGAAAAAGTATTACAGTAACTTGTGAAATTATATAACACAACATAGAAAGACAATGTAAAGGAGTGGCAGCCAAATGTCAAAAATAATGGCAATCAATGCAGGTAGTTCTTCTCTTAAGTTCCAATTGTTTGAAATGCCTTCTGAAGAAGTAATTACTAAAGGTCTAGTTGAACGAATCGGCTTAAAAGATTCTGTTTTTACCATATCTGTGAATGATGAAAAAGTAACAGAGGTGTGCGATATTGCAGACCATGAAGTAGCAGTTAAAATGCTGCTTGAAAAATTATTGAAGCATGAAATCATCGCTTCTTACGATGAAATTGAAGGAATTGGCCACCGAGTGGTGCACGGCGGAGAATTATTCAATGATTCTGCAGTTATTACAGAAGAAGTCCTTCAACAAATCGAAAGTCTTTCTGACCTGGCTCCACTTCATAATCCTGCCAATATTACAGGAATCCGAGCTTTCCAGCACGTGCTGAAAGATATTCCTGCTGTGGCCGTATTTGATACTGCTTTCCACCAAACAATGCCAGAAAGCTCATATTTATACAGCTTGCCATACGATTACTATAAACAATACGGTATCCGCAAGTATGGATTCCATGGGACTTCCCATAAATATGTTTCCGAAAGAGCTGCAGAGATGCTTGGTAGACCGGCTGAACAATTGCGCTTGATTTCCTGCCACCTAGGAAACGGAGCCAGCATTGCTGCTATTGAAGGCGGAAAGTCCATTGATACATCTATGGGATTCACACCGCTTGCAGGTGTTACGATGGGAACTCGTTCCGGTAATATCGACCCTGCTTTATTGCCTTTTATTATGGAGAAAACGGGTAAAAACGCAGAGGAAGTTATTTCTGTACTGAATAAAGAAAGCGGATTGCTTGGCGTATCTGGTTTCTCAAGCGACCTTCGCGATATCCAGCAACAAGCGGAAGAGGGCAACCACCGTGCTGAATTAGCTCTTGAAGTATTTGCGAACCGCATCCATAAGTATATCGGTTCTTATGCTTCAAGAATGTCTGGCGTGGATGCGATCATCTTTACCGCAGGAATTGGAGAAAACAGCGATGTGATTCGTGCGCGTGTATTGGATGGATTAGAATTTATGGGCGTTTATTGGAATCCATCACTTAATATGGTAAGAGGAAAAGAAGCGTTCATTTCGTACCCTCATTCACCGGTTAAAGTGCTTGTCATTCCGACAAATGAAGAAGTGATGATTGCCCGTGATGTCATGAGACTTTCTGGATTTGCTGAAGAAATGCCTGAAGCAGCGGAAATGTAATCAATTAATGAAAGAATAAGCTTGCAGTCTATGTTCGAAAAGAGACTGCAAGCTTTTTTATAGATTCGGGCGTTTTTTGCGGACTGAAAGCGGTATGTTATACTGAACAAAAGACGAATTGGAAAGAAAGAGAGTGTGACGGCCGTTGGCTTATACGGAGCGTGAAACAGTCATTTACAATGAAATTCTGGCATGGGAACAAAAAATTTACAGCTATGAAAGCACAGAGCTCGAAATGCTTTATAACAAAGCAATTGAAGGCAGCTTTTCCCTTATTCCTGAAGACAAGCAAGAAGAGTTTTTTCGATTATTAGATAATATGCTGTTTCATTTACACGCAATGATCCAGGGTACTCAGTTCCAGTTGGATGCGAAAGAGAGGATTTTATCTACTGCCCGGATTTTCTCGGAAGATATTGAGACGCTTGAGGAGATCAAAACCTTGTCAGCTGATCAATTAAAATACATAGCACAGCAGCAAATCGCACGGCACAGGCTCTACTCATTCGCACAGGGCGGAATCAGCGGGATGGGAGGGGCAGCGTTGATCGCTACGGATCTCCCTGCCATTGCCATCATTAATCTGCGCCTTGTCCAGTTGATTGCGATGTCTTACGGATATGAAGTGAATACTCCGAAAGAAATGATGATCTCCTTAAAAGCGTTCCAGACAGGGATGATGCCGGCCCGAATGCAGGCAGCAGGATTGACTGAGTTAAAAGAGTGCATCGCGGATTCCGATGAAGTGTATTTCTTTGAAGGAAATGAAGAAATAACAAACGTAACTTGGCTGGAAGAGCCGTTAAAGCAAACGATGAAATACTTGGTTATCTCGCTTCTGAAAAAGAAAAAAGTACAGGGCCTTCCTTTATTTTCAATGATGGTCGGCGCTGGTGCCAATTATGCTTTGACAAGAAGAATCAGTGATTTTGCCCATCATTTTTACCAATACCGATACTTGTCGGAAAAGGAAGGATATGAAATATGAGTGTCAGTGAACATAAACAGGAAGCAAAGCGTTCATTGAATATTGCCATCATTACAGTCAGCGATACACGGGTGGAAAGCACGGATAAGAGCGGCCAAAAAATGAAGCAATTAGCGGAGGAGAAAGGGCACAAGGTCTATTTCTACCGGATTGTAAAGGATGATGCCGGACAGATTGCTTCTGCAATCGAGGAATGCTGCCAAGCGGATGCTGTGGATGTCATACTTTTGAATGGGGGCACAGGTATTTCTAAACGGGATGTCACTGTAGAAACGGTTAACGGTTTATTGGATAAACACCTTCCGGGATACGGGGAAATTTTCCGATTGCTGAGCTATCAGGAAGACATAGGATCAGCGGCCATTCTATCAAGAGCCACGGCGGGGGTTGCAAAAGGAAAGGCGATTTTTACAACGCCAGGTTCTACAGGAGCTGTGACACTGGCTATGAATAAGCTAATCCTTCCTGAATTGGCGCATGCAGTCAGGGAGATTACTAAATAATAAAATGAAGCGGCAGCCATTCGGGCTGCCGCTTTGTTAATGTTCAAAAATGGGTTTTATCTCTTTCGTTCGTCGATTCCGGAGTTAACCGGAACCAAAGCCATAAGTCATTTATGGTGGAGGCCAACTGAGCAATTTGTGTATTCAATATACAGGAAGCATGGAGATTGTCTTCTTGCTCCATCAGTTCTTGTTTAGCGTTGATTTCGCTCTCGATCGCTTTGATCCGATCAGGAATGAGCCCTCTTTGATTTTCCCACTCTGCCAGAATCGCCGATTGTTCCCGTTGAGGAAGAGCTTCCCAATCAATCGAAGGGGCAGGGATGGAAATGCCCAGTTGATCGTTATAAATAAAGAAAGATTTGCTCATTTCAATCACCCGCTTCCGCGTCCATATGTATGCTTAGTTTACTATATTATAAAGAGGAAATAAATGAAGTAAAGGCATTTTCATTATTTTTTCTGAAACTTTAAAAAATAGAGCATTATAGGCTTGCATTAATGGAAAAATCCTGTTAAAGTTGTATCAAGATTTTGAATAAAAATTATATTGTATGTATTTTTATTCATATGTGGAGGGGACTAAATTGGGTAATCAAAAAGTAGTTTTAGCATATTCGGGCGGATTGGACACTTCAGTGGCCATCCAATGGCTTCAGGAGCAAGGGTACGATGTAGTGGCATGCTGCCTGGACGTCGGAGAAGGAAAAGATTTGGAGTTCATCAAAAATAAAGCAGTGTCTGTGGGAGCTGTTAAATCATATGTTATTGATGCAAAAGAAGAATTCGCGAATGAATTCGCATTGCGTGCCTTGCAGGCCCATACTTTATATGAAGGCAAGTATCCGCTTGTATCCGCTTTATCACGACCATTAATTGCTAAGAAATTGGTTGAAATAGCGAATTTGGAAGGAGCGGTTGCTGTTGCACACGGATGTACGGGAAAAGGGAATGACCAAGTGCGATTTGAAGTGGCGATCTCAGCTCTTAATCCGGATTTGCAGGTATTGGCCCCTGTGCGTGAATGGAGCTGGTCACGTGAAGAAGAGATCCAATATGCAATTGATCACGAGATTCCAATTCCAGTAAATTTAGATAGCCCTTATTCAATCGACCAGAACTTATGGGGAAGAAGCAATGAATGCGGAATATTGGAGGATCCATGGGCAGCTCCACCAGAAGGGGCTTACGATCTGACAGTAAGTATTGAAAAAGCTCCAGATCAAGCTGATATTATTGAATTAACGTTTAAACAAGGTGTTCCTGTCGCATTAAATGGCGTTTCTTATAAACTGGCTGATTTAATACTGGAATTAAACCAACTGGCAGGAAAGCATGGTGTCGGACGTATCGACCACGTTGAAAACAGACTAGTGGGAATCAAGTCCCGTGAGGTGTATGAATGCCCTGCAGCTATGACATTGATCAAAGCGCATAAAGAATTGGAAGATATTACGCTTGTGAAGGAAGTAGCCCATTTTAAACCGGTTATCGAGAAAAAATTGACTGAATTAATCTATGAGGGTCTATGGTTCTCTCCTTTAAAGGATGCATTGCTTGGATTCCTGGATGAAACACAAAAATCGGTCAATGGTGTTGTCAGAGTGAAGTTATTTAAAGGCCATGCAATCATTGAAGGCAGAAAATCAGATAATTCATTGTATGATGAAAAATTGGCAACATATACTACGGATGATGAATTTGACCATACAGCAGCAGTAGGATTCATTAAGCTATGGGGTCTTCCTACAAAAGTAAATGCGATCGTGAATGCTAAGAAGGTGAATGCGTGAAAAAACTATGGGGAGGCAGATTCACCAAGTCAGCCGAAGAATGGGTAGATGAATTCGGTGCTTCGATCTCCTTTGACCAGGAGCTTGTCCTTGAGGATATCGAAGGCAGCCTTGCCCACGTGAAAATGCTGGCGTATAGTGGAATCCTGCCTGAAGAGGATGCGCATAAAATAAGCGAAGGCCTTTTGTTGCTACAACAGAAAGCGAAGCAGCATGAATTGTCTTTCTCAGTGAAAATGGAAGATATCCATTTGAATCTGGAAAGCATGCTGATTGATGAAATCGGTCCGGTAGGCGGCAAGCTGCATACCGGCCGAAGCCGAAATGATCAGGTGGCTACGGACGTCCATCTGTATTTGCATAAGCAAGTGGAGCAAATTGTGGAGTTGATTGAAGAGCTTCAGCAGGCGCTTATCAAACAGGCTGAAGAGCATGTGGAAACAATCCTTCCCGGTTATACTCACCTGCAGAGAGCGCAGCCTATTTCATTTGCCCATCATTTGATGGCTTATTTCTGGATGCTGGAAAGAGACAAGGAACGCTTTAAGGAAAATGATAAGCGGATCAATAAGTCGCCGCTTGGTGCAGGTGCCCTTGCAGGAACGACTTTTCCGATTGACCGTGCCTATTCCGCTGAATTGCTAGGCTTCGAAAGTATCTATGAAAACAGTCTCGATGCTGTCAGCGACCGGGATTTTATCATTGAATTCCTGTCCAACAGCTCCATGCTGATGATGCATTTATCCCGTTTTGCGGAGGAAATCATCCTGTGGTGCAGCCAGGAATTCCAATTTATCGAGCTGGATGATGCTTTTTCAACAGGAAGCAGCATTATGCCCCAAAAGAAGAATCCGGATATGGCTGAATTGATCAGAGGCAAAACAGGTAGAGTGTACGGCAATCTATTCGGGTTGCTGATTGTGCTGAAAGGGTTGCCTCTTGCCTACAACAAAGACATGCAGGAAGATAAAGAAGGCATGTTCGATACCGTTAAAACAATAAATGGTTCATTGAAGATTTTTGCAGGCATGGTTTCCACGATGAAGGTCCGTAAAGCAAACATGGAAAAAGCAGTAAAATCCGATTTTTCAAATGCGACAGAGCTGGCAGATTATCTCGCTACTAAAGGGATGCCGTTCAGACAGGCGCATGAAGTCGTCGGACAATTAGTGCTCTCATGCATCCAAAAAAACTGTTACCTTGCTGATCTGTCTATGGAGGCGTTCAAAAGTGCGAGCGATCTTTTTGAAGAGGATATTTATGATGCACTTGAGCCTTACCAAGCAGTGAAAAGAAGAAACAGCGCCGGCGGTACAGGCTTTGAACAAGTACAGCAAGCTATTGATAAGGCAAAAACGTTATTAACAAATGTATAATATAGATCGTCAAAAAAGAAGCTATCGATGGATAGCTTCTTTTTTGATAGAATACACATATTCACTCACGGAATATATGATATGGCTGATATGGTTAAAAATGGAGACGGGCAGCCAAGAGATTAGGAGCTAGCAAGCCTATGAAAATAATAGATGATCTATACGGGGAATTTATGATTGAACCGGTTTTGGAGGAGTTGGTCAAGTGTTCTGCAGTGCAGCGTCTAAAAAAAATCCATCAGGGCGGTGCAAGCTATCTGGTAAATCGTCAATGGAACGGCACGAGGTATGAACATTCAGTCGGCGTAATGTTATTAATCCGGCAATTGGGAGGAACAGTAGAGGAGCAAATTGCCGGATTGCTGCATGATGTTTCCCATACCGCTTTTTCGCATGTCATTGACTATGTATTGGATGAAAAAGATGAAAATTACCATGAAAAAATCTTTAATCAAGTAATCGAACAATCAGAGATTCCGGATATTTTGGCTGCTTATCAGTTAGACTATAAACAAGTATTGTTCGATTTATCACAATGGAAATTACTAGAGCAGCCTTTACCGGAATTATGTGCTGATCGCATCGATTATACACTGAGAGATATGTTTACATGCGGAAACATATCATTGCGGGAGATTCAGGCATTTTTAACCCATCTGGCCATTGTAGATGAGAGTATTTTCATAGACAATGAAGAGGCAGGAGAATGGTTCGTGGATACTTATTATAAAGAGGTTATTGATTACTTCTTAGATCCATTAAACATCTTCGGTTCAGCAGTTCTCTCTAAAACATTAAAATTGGCGATAACTAAACATATTGTTAATCCTTCACATTTTTTAGGAAACGACAATGAGATCATCGATCGATTGTATCACTCGAATGATCAGGAGATCATCCGGTTATTGAATCAATTGCATGAAGAGGTTGAAGCAATAGAAGATGACCAGAACTTTGATTATTATATGAAACAGAAAGAGCGAATGATTGATCCGTCTGTATGGACGAAGCAAGGATTGGTTAAAGTATCCGCTATTTCCGAGAAAGTCCGTATGCAGCAGATAAGGGCATCCAACAAAGCTAAAAAGGGGGTCCATATAAGGGTGATTCCAAGAGGGGACTAACGTTAGTGATAAGAAAAACAGGTAATATCGCTATACGCTGCCAATTGCTGTATGGTTTGACGAATACAGAGCCCGGCAGATGCAGAGGCCATGGGAATAAATCTACTACCCTGGACTTTGCAGTTTGCCTTTAAAATAGGAAATGCCTATGCTATGATGGGCCTATAGATTGTAAAGAAGGTGTTTTACATCATGTATATTACATTTGGAAAACTAGTCAGAGATCTTTGCTCCGCACAAACGTATACGATGAAGCGTTGTTCGGAGCTTAATCTGGG
Organism: Bacillus kalamii; assembly: GCF_047238185.1. Classification (NCBI taxonomy): domain Bacteria; kingdom Bacillati; phylum Bacillota; class Bacilli; order Caryophanales; family Bacillaceae; genus Bacillus; species Bacillus kalamii. The sequence goes on from NZ_JBDFMI010000001.1 coordinate 495,282, forward strand.
AGCATAATGTTTCCTTTATTCATCGGCCTATAGTGAACAAAAAAAGTGTAGAAACCCTATGCTTATTTATGTGTGACTATATGCCGATGGATAATAGATTAAAGGCCATAAGACAATGCTTTGTCTTATGGCCTTTTGTTTTGGACATTTCTCTGATTTTTTTCAGATTGAAATCAGGTATGATTCGTTTTCAGCAATCATTCCGGCAAAGCAGAGGGCTGCGTCTTAGGACGCCGTCTCTCTGCTTTTTTTATTAAAAGGAAAAGAGGGAAAGAAGATGTTCGTGTTTAATCCTGTTCGGCTTCCCTATTCAATGAAGGGATATGGAAGGCTAAAGCATTGAATCATCTAGAAAAAAGAATCATAGAGGAGAATGAATAATGAATCAAAATTGGATAAAAAATATCACACTGTTTCTTACGGCACAGACGATCTCGCTGTTCGGGTCATCTTTGGTCCAGTATGCCATCATTTGGCATATCACTCTTTCAACATCTTCCGGCTCGATGATGGCGATTTCGACTGTTTGCGGATTTTTGCCGCAAATAGCTATTTCATTATTTGCTGGAGTATGGATTGACCGGTTTAATCGAAAAAAATTAATTATGCTTGCTGATGGAATAATTGCAGTTGCCACTTTATTGCTGGCTATTTGTTTTTTTATGGATTACGAACACATTTGGATGCTGTATGTTGTCTTGCTTATCCGCTCAGCCGGAACAGGCATCCAAACACCGGCAGTGAATGCGCTCATACCGCAAATCGTTCCCCAGGGTTATTTAATGAAAGTGAATGGTATAAACAGTACCATTGCTTCGTTAATCATGTTTCTGTCTCCGGCAGTTAGTGGTGCCATCCTAACAATAGCATCGATTGACGCAACATTTTGGATTGATATTGTTACAGCTATTATCGGCATTTCCATTACGATGATGGTCCCTGTAACGGCATTGCGCCAGCCTGAAAGCCGGGAACAATCGCACATACAGGGCATTAAGGAAGGGTTTAGATATGTAAAAGAGAATGCTTTTATAAAAAACTTGCTTGTTTTTTTGTTCATTGTTCTTATCTTAATAAGTCCATCTGCTTTTCTTACACCGTTGATGATCAGCCGTTCTTTCGGCGAAGAAGTATGGAGGCTGTCTGCCAGTGAAATGGTATTCAGTGCGGGAGCTGCAGCCGGCGGCATGTTGATCGCTGCCTGGGGAGGATTCAAAAATAGGATGCATACAACGGTATTAGCCTGTACCGGTTATGGGATATTAATGATTGCATTAGGACTATCTCCGATTTTTGCGGTTTATTTGATCAGTAACTTCTTGATCGGCATTACTATGCCTGTGTTTAATGCACCGATTACGGTTTTGCTGCAGGAGCATGTTGAGCCTTCCATGCAAGGTAGAATGTTCAGCCTTCTGCAGGTATCAAATTCATGTGCCCTTCCATTAGGAATGGCGTTTTTTGGGCCTATGGCTGATGCAGTCAATGTGGAAACGATACTGGTGGCGGCCGGAATACTCGTATGCATATGTGCATTTTATGTTTTTATAAGTAGAAAGCTTATGAAGTAACTAGTGAACATGGGGAAGGCGATCGCCTTCCTTCATGTTTATACTGTTATACATGATTGGAAGGAACTCAGGAAATATTTGTCGAATATTAGGATGGTATGTGTATCGGATAAATTTTGTGGAATTATGTTTTTGTGTTTATGCAGCGGTATGGGAAGGTTCATATAATGCGTTTGCGAGTCCCGCTTTTTTTGTGCATATTAGGTATCCTGTCAGCTTGCTTTCAACGAATTCCGACTTTCCTTTTAGGAGCTATACCGTATGCAATACGAAGTGCAGTATTCAGTGCGATTGCCTTGCTGATTTTTGTTTTGCTGGAAAGGACGAAGATGAATGAGAGAAGGGTTCATGCAGGAATCGGTATCTGGCTAATATGTTTGGGGATTTTTACCGATAAGATATCGGCATAAGATGTTGAATAGAAAGGAAGAATTCTATGTTTATAACGGTGGATGATGGTGTTGATTTATATGTTGAAAGACGCGGGAAAGGGGTGCCCTGCATTTATCTGCATGGAGGTCCAGGCTATTGGAGTAAGTCTTTCAGTGAAATAGCGGGGCCGTTGCTTGAGGATCAGTTTGAAATGATTTATTTGGACCAAAGGGGGTGCGGTAGGTCTTCCAAGCAATCAAGTGATTATTCCTTAAGAAGGCTGATGAAAGACCTGGATGAGATAAAGAAGCAGTTGAATATTGAAGACCATTATATGATGGGGCATTCATTTGGAGGAATTCTGGCCGCCAATTATGCCGCAGGGCATAATCCATTACTCAGAGGAATCCTGTTAATAAACGTTACTTTAAATATGAAGGAATCCTTCATCCATCAAATTAAAAAAGGATCCGCCCTGCTAGGGATTGATCCAATTCATATAAATACGGAAGATACTGGTGATTTTATGGATGCCTTTTATTATGTGCAAGCCCGTTTATATGAAGCAGGATGTTATTTCGACTTTCAATATATGGATATCAGCCATAAGAAACAATTGGATGATATAGATAAGGATATAGACGTTTCAGAGCAATTACAGCTATCTGTCTTTTCAGATCCGGATTTCTTTCAGGATTTTACCCTTATCACGAGCCGAATAGATGTTCCGGCATTCATTCTTACAGGTACTTGCGATGATGCAGTGGGACCGGACCATTACGAGAGCTTTCAATTTAAAAATGCCCTTATAAGAAAAATTGAAACTGCCCACCATCCTTACCTTGAAGCTCCACATGAATTCCAGACAGCGATTAGTGATTTTTTAAAGTATGAAAGCCGGTTATTAAAGGGGACATACAAATGAAGCAAATATTGGCCTTTGAGCATGTGGAAGAGTGTAGAAAATATGAAAGAACAATTGAATATCTTGCCGGTATGATCGGGTCGTATAAACATATTCTGGAAGAACAATATGCGTTGAGAGACAGCCCGAAGGGAATCGTATGGACGACGGATGAATTGGCTACTGAAGTCTTTTCGAATCAATGGATTCCTGCATATACAAATAAGAATGTAATCTTTATCACACCTGACTTAAATGGATGGAAGCATCTATTTCTGTCCCAATTAGAGGATAAACCGCTTCCCGATGCCAGGTCTTTTTACGAACAATTTTCAGAGAATGATTTGCTTGTCATAGTGGCCCATGAGCTTACCCACCATTCTGATCTGTTCATCGATGAATTCGATGATGAGCGCGAGGACAGTATTTGGTTCGAGGAGGGGATGTGCCAGTATTTGCCGAGGAAACTACTGTTAAGTGAGCGGCGGTTGGAAGAAATAACAGCTGTCGAGTTGAGTCTGGTGCACGAATTTCAAGAAGAATACGGAAAACGTTTGCTGGATGATTTCGGTACAGGGAGTTATGGGGACCGCCTATCGAGTATTATGTTTGATTATTGGCGGAGCTATCTCGCTGTAAAATATTTAGTGGAAGTACGTGCAGATCAAAATGTGATGAAGGTATTTGGTGAGTACCATAAATGGCATCATGAGGGAAGAAAGGTACCTTTAACTGAATACTTTGGATTGGAAGAGAAATTCTTCTTGGGAAGCGGCAGACCATTAGATATAGACTATTGATCTAAGACCTAATACAAGGGAGCGGTAAGATGGATACAAAATTACGGTTGGAATGCCCAGTGCTTGAAAATGAAAGAATTCGTTTGGAGCCGATGAAACAAGAGGATGCGCCAGGCTTATTTGCTATCAGTAGTCCGGATATATGGGCATTCATGCTACGGAAAGTAGAAACAGAAGAAGAGATGTACCAATGGGTCAGGGAAGCTGTGGCTAATTGCCATAAAGGAACAGCCTTGCCATTTGTCGTATTACTGAAAGAATCGAATCAAGTGGCCGGAACAACGAGGCTCCTTGGAATAGACATGGAACAAAGATGCTGTGAACTGGGATCCACATGGTACAGCGTCCCTTTTCAACGTTCTTTTGTCAATTCTGATGTTAAAAAACTTCTTCTTACATATTGTTTTGAAGAACTTCAGTTCATAAGGGTACAGTTGAAAACAGATGAAAGAAATATCCGCTCCCAAAAAGCAATCGAACGGTTAGGGGCTGTCAAGGAAGGGATTATCAGGAACGAACGTATTCTTTCAAATGGCTATATCCGCAATGCCATCCTTTATTCCATTACGAGTGGTGAATGGCCAACAGTAAAACAGGGATTTATTGAACGGGAATCTACATACTAGTTACATATTTAGATTGTATTTTAATGAAAGGGGTTGATGGGGATGTCGGAATTTACAATTGTATCCATCGGGACAGTCAAAAATAAGCGAAGCGCACCCCTAGATGACCGCTGGGGAGACATTGTTTCGGAGATTGAATTGCATGAAGGCTTTGACCGAAGCAGCCTTGAAGGGATCGACGCATTCAGCCATCTAGAGATCATCTTTCTGTTTCATCTTGTCCAAGATAGCGATATTCAAGATGCTGCCAGGCATCCAAGAAATAATCCCCAATATCCGAAAGTCGGCATATTTGCCCAGCGTGGGAAGAATCGCCCTAATAAACTTGGGGCTACGATTGTGGAATTCATCAAGAAGGAAGGGAATTCACTATACGTTAAAGGATTGGATGCAGTTAATGGCAGCCCTGTAGTGGACATCAAACCAGTGATGGAGGAATTTTTGCCGGATAAGGATATGGTTCGCCAACCGTGCTGGGCAACAGATTTGATGAAGTATTATTGGGAATAAGGATATTTTATATGAAAAAAGGAGGAAAGACATGGAAGGGACAGAATGTAAAAAAGCCGATTTGGAAACGGAAATAGGAGGAACTATCCTAAAGTGCAGATCCGCCGGTTTCATTGTCAAACAGGATAAGATACTCCTGCATAAAGGGAAAAAAGAGCAATTCTGGGCTCCTGTCGGCGGAAAAATTCAAGCGATGGAATCGTCAGAGGAAACGGTGGCCAGGGAGTATAAGGAAGAACTGGGGATAGAGGTGAAAGTGGAGAGACTATTATGGATGGCTGAACATTTTTATACATATGACAGCAAGAGATACCAGGAATACTGTTTTATTTACTTGCTGAAGGATGTACATGGTGTGCTGAATGGCAAGGATACAGATTTTTCTAGGGCGGACGATCCATCCTTTGAATACAGATGGTTTCCTTTTGATGAATCGAATTCCTTGCCGTTTAAGCCGAGGTTTTTAGAAGGGAAGCTTGATCAGATGCCGGAAGCATTTGTGCATCTGATTGATCGTGATTGAGAGTTTATAGAGGGGAGAGGGTTTTGTATGACCGCAACGGTTCTATTTGCTTCCGGACAGCTTGGGGATATAAAGGATGGACAAATCCAGAATATGCTTGACCAGTATGGGTATGGGAATCTGATTTCTTTTCGCAAGACTTCTCAAGGAGCCATGGAGCAGACCCTGCATATTGAATCATCTAGAGGGTCTTTCATTTTAAAGGGGAATCCTTTGTATCCAGGCCAGCTTGCAGAAGAAAAATTCTTTATTGACCAAATTGCCAAAAGGACGAATATACCTGTTCCAACTCCTTACATAATTGATGAAACGAAGAATATATTCGAATGGAGCTATTCAATCATGCCATGTTTGCCGGGATCTCATTTGGATTCTGCCCGGATACAAGAAAGCATCTGTGGAAAAGACAGCATACAATTGGCTGAATTGCTTGCTGAAACATTAACCATTCTGCACAGCTGGAAATCAGAAGTGTTTGGCGAATGGGATACAACAGAGGGACATGTAAAACCTTTTTCTGAATCATATCCGGACTGGCTTTTTTCGAGGGTCAAGCATTGGCTGAAGGACGCGGAGAAGTATTCTGTGATCAAGCTTGAAGATTATAGATGGGTGGAGGAGATGTTGGAGTCCTCAAGAGCCGTTTTTACAACCTTCGAATCACCTACATTTGTGATGGGCGACTTTAAGCCAGGCAATTTTCTTGTTGCGAGAGATACAAGATGGAAGATAAGCGGCGTTTTTGATTTTACGAATGCTTATTTTGCCGATCCCTTATCCGATCTTGCAAAGATGGCGATTCATTATTGGGATCATCAAAAAGGTGACGAAGCTGCCCATTTTATTCAATTATATACAAGGAATAACGCCATCAAGGAAAATGAACGCATTCGCCTCCATATCCATTTGCTCCATCAACGGGTATTGGATTGGGGATGCGCCCATGCTATCGGAGCAGTCACGTGGGAGAAACAGCTTTCATTCTCAGATTGGATGAAAAGGTATATAGATAAAACAGAGAGGTTATTCGTATAAGTTGCAAAGTAATGGATGATGGATATCTTAAGACTGTCAAATCGACGGTCTTTTTGTTTTGCCTAAATGTGAATGTTTAACGCTTTACAGATCGAGAAAATTTCCATAATATGCAACTTTCTTGGTTTTGAATCGTCCTTATAGAGAGATTTTGCAGGGGGAAAATGCCTAAAATGAACCCATTGGAATTCATTGAACAAATATATAAAGAACATTATGTTTATTTGAGGAATTTATTGATTAGTCTAACCAAAAATGAAGAGATGGCAGATGACGTTATTCAAGATCTATTTGCAAAAATCCTTATGAATCCTTCGCTTATTTTAAATGTGGTGTATATGAAAAGCTGGCTAGTGAAAGGAGCTAAAAATACGTTGTTGGATTATTACAAAAAGAAAAAACCGGAACTGCTAAAGGATGGAAATCTGATGGAATCCTTATTAATCAATAATCAGACACCGGAAATGAAAATGGTAATGAACAGCCAGATTGATAGCTTACTTGGAGATTTATCTACAATCGATCGGACGATCCTTCTCGCTAAAGTACATTATGGCTATGATTACCAAGAAATTAGCGATTTACTGGATATACCTATCTCTACATTAAAATCAAAAGTGTTCAGGATGAGAAAACAAATGGCTAAAGAGAGGTAAAAATGAAATGGATGTTAATCAAAAGATTCATTTACTAGCTTTTGAGTTAATTCCTGTTATTAATGATTTAGACGATGAAACAAAGGAAATCGTGTTGGAACACATTCAGCATTGCTCTGAATGCCGACATTTCTATAAGAACGTAATTAGAGCAGATGAAAGTTTGCCGAAAGCGACTCCTTCAAATGAAATGGAGATTAGGCCATTAAAAAAATTAGTTCAATTTAATCGCGGACTAAAACTATTTCTTATTTTTATCAGGGCTGTCATTCTCTTTTATATTCTTTATTCAGGATTGCATTTTTATGATTGGGAAACATCTTCCATTGCGGCAATGGAATATATACAAGGAGTCCTGTACTTATTTTATCTTCCTGCTTCTTTATTCTTGATTATATTCACGATTACATTTTTTAATAAAAAATGGATATGGGCTTCCGTTATCTTTGATTTGATGATTGTATTGTTTTTTGACCATTTCCTTGCATTTTTTAACTAACCAATTTTGGAGGTGCAGATCATGCTTTCTCTTATTCTGTTTGGCTTGTTTTTTGGTTTCCTTATTTTTCTCTTCACTTTAATCGCTTCTAAGAAAAACGGCGCGTTTTATTTTGCTCCTTTAGTAACATTCCTATCTTCTGTGCTCATTACTGCGTATGGTTTATTTAAAATTGGCGGATTTGAAGGGATGGCATATGGCTTTTTAGGGGCTGGCTTATTAATTGTAGCCACTGTAGGGGTGCTGCTGCTTCCGTTAATAACCCGAAAAATGAATAAAAGACCCCTGAATAGAGCAGATAAATCCATTTTGATCATCTCTCCCTTCTTATTTTTTGTAACCATTGGATTGATTTTCTTCTTGAGCGAGGATTACTGGGTGATTGACCAAGGTGTAAAAACGGTAAATGCCCCTTCGCTGGACAGCTATTATACAGTATCCACTATCTCTGAAGGCTCAAAGCAGATTAGCATACTATTCGGTGAAAAATATGCTGGTAAAAAAATAAAAATAAAAAAGGTGAGCAAGTTGGGAAATACAGAAATTATGTTGAAAGTGGAGGATGGCAATGAGAAAGAAAAAACCCCTTTTCTGAATATAGGGATTGATTCAATCGTTGAACCTCTTGAAATCCGAACGGCAGATGGAGATATCATCAAGCCCAAGAATAAAAATAATTGATTATTTCCATTCGGAGGGGATTGGAGGGTGCAGATATGTCTGGTGTGTACCATGATCTGTTACAATTATAAGATGGACAGTTGTTACTTATTGACTTCATAGCAGCTGTTACGTAAACTTGACAACAATGGTGGTGAAAAAATGGTAAACACACGTTTTTCTGTGGCGATTCATATATTGGCGCTTATTGCATCCAATCCGGCGCAGCAGATGTCTTCCGAGTTTATTGCAGGCAGTGTGAATACGAATCCTGTTGTTATCAGGCGCACAAGCAGCCTTCTGAAGAAAGCTGGCCTGCTCTCTTCCAGGGCAGGAGTAACAGGGTTTAAGCTATCAAAGGAACCTTCCGAAATTACGTTGCTGGATATTTATGAAGCAGTTTCTTCAAATGAAGAGTTTTTTTCCATACACAAAGGCCCGAATCCTAATTGTGAGGTAGGGAAAAACATTCAATCAACATTACATGAGACATTTAGTAAAATTGATCAGACAGTTAAAGGAAAATTGGCAGAATTGACATTGGTGGATATTTTATCCGGACTTCAGTTAGAGCAGCCATGAACTATAAGGGGATCATTTAGGTTCTCTTGCCGGAAAAAAACTAGGACCATATAAGTCTAAACATATTAAGTTCAACTAAAAAAATCGCAATCGAATCCGGTGCGATTTTTTTATATGGCTACCTATTCATGTCAAGGACAGAAATCACAGTAGCTAAACAGATATCCCATGCAGATCAGGGATATTTGAATATGTGTTAGTTCAATATTGGCGATACGGATGAATGTATGGATTCTGTGGGTATTGTTGGATATATTGGACTTGTTGATGCTTTCGATAAGAATTATTTTCGTTTATTCTGCAGTCCTTGTAAGGCCCGATATAAGTAGAGGGCTTAATAGGTGCAATTGCTTGTTCCCATTGGTTTTGATCCATGCAATAGGTATGAGACATGACATTTGCAGGAGTAAATGTCAAAATATCGGAACCTAAAATCACTTCTGGAGTAGGTGCGTTAAAAATGGCCAAAAGATGTGTATCATCTATTAAAGCTATTTCATAATGCCACCATCCTTGAGGGACATTTGCCACTTGTCCAGGTGTAATGGTGAAATCGAGCAATTGTTTTGTGAAAGGATTCAGAATGGATACAGTAGCAGAACCGGAAATGCAATAGACGAGTTCGGCTGCATTTTGATGGTAATGCGGTTCCACAACATTATTTCTACTGAGGAAAATATCCAGGAGCGACACATTTTCAAGTGTGTTCAACTGTTGTATACCTAAAACATTGATATAGTTTTTGTTATCTTTCTGAAACAAGGTGCTATTATTTACATCAGATGTATACTGAGTGGATGGAGATGTATAATCCATATATGAAACCATCAGTCTTTTTCACCTCTACTATTTATACATAAACTTATAGGCATGTTATGCACCTATATTTAGTCCGGTGTGTATTTTTTAAGGAATTTGGAATTCTTTTTCAACAAGGGTTTATTATAGAAAGAAGGCTTGGCCATTGAAAAAAGGTCTGTGGAAAAAGAATACTCTGTTTTTATAAACTATGAAACAACTATAAAAGTAGAAGTTGTGTTTAACCAATTTGGACAAATTGGTCTACAAGGCTATAGGCAAGAACATGCACTCATTATTCGTTGAAATGGAAAGTGATCAAAGTTTTTTCATCTCTACTTTAGTGGAGCTAAAGGAATTGTTGGCCATTATGGTGATTTAAATGGAATACGAAAATAAGATACTTATACACATAACAAGTAGAAGGCAAAGGCCGTTTTTTCTTATGGAACGTATGAGGAGGCTTCCTTATAGGGAAAAAACAGTGTATTTCTAAACCGAAGGTGTGTCTTCAGATGAAGTATTCAATTATACATATCAATAAAAATTTATTGTTAATCGATAAATAGTATGGTACATTCAAGGGTATAAAACTATGTGAGGTGCTTTTTATGAAGAAAGTGTCAACGCTCTTTTTAAAGGTAACGGTTATTCTCATGGGAATTCCGGTTCTTGCCTTATGCATCTTTTTGGTGCCTAAGATAGCGGATTATGCGGCAGTATTGGTTCCGGATAGTTCATTTATCAAATACCTCGTTATACTCTTTTTTTATGTAACAGCGATCCCTTTTTACTTTGCTTTATATCAAACCTTTAAACTTTTATGCTATATTGACAAAAATAAAGCATTCTCGGAAATATCTGTGCGCCATTTGAAACAGATAAAAAATTGTGCAATCACAATCAGTATTTTGTATGTGGCAGGCTTGCCGCTCTTTTATCTAATAGCGGATAGAGATGACGCCCCAGGTGTTATTCTGATCGGCTTGGTCATCATTTTTGCTTCAATGGTAATCGCTGTCTTTGCAGCTGTTCTTCAAAAACTGTTAAAAGAAGCGATTGATATAAAATCAGAAAATGACTTAACGGTCTGAGGTGATAAACATGGCAATAATAATCAATATTGATGTGATGTTGGCCAAAAGAAAAATGAGTGTAACGGAACTGTCAGAGAGGGTTGGAATAACAATGGCTAACCTTTCTATATTGAAGAATGGGAAGGCAAAGGCTATTAGGCTAACAACGTTAGAGGCCATTTGCAAAGCGTTGGACTGCCAGCCTGGAGACATTTTAGAATATAAAAGCGATGAAAGCACTCAAGACTAGTAGACAACAAATTCAAGATTCGATGGGGGGAAAGCTGGGGCTGCCATCTAGGCAGCCTTTTCATTTTGGAATGTATGGAGCAGAATAGCCGAATACCCCTTAACGAAAAGAGAATGCATGATGGAATGTAAATCACAGATGAACTACTCATATATGAAAAGAACGTACTGAAAGGGGGACGAAATATTGGATGGAAGATTATCATCACATATACAAGAATACGTTGATTCTCCTGAAAAACAGGTACAGCTATACAGAAGGACGCTAATTATTGTTGTAATATCCCAAATGTTTGGGGGAGCGGGATTGGCGGCAGGTATAACTGTTGGAGCGTTAATTGCCCAAGATATGTTAGGTACAAGCAGCTTTGCTGGTGTTCCGACTGCATTATTCACGTTAGGTTCTGCTTTAGCAGCTTTCCTAGTTGGTTGGCTATCGCAACGTTTTGGCAGAAGATTTGGTCTTTCCACTGGTTTTATTGCCGGTGGAATCGGGGCGATAGGTGTAGTTGCAGCGGCTAAAACAGACAGCATTGCGCTTTTGTTTTTTTCATTGTTTATATATGGGGCAGGTACTGCAACTAACTTACAGGCGCGATATGCTGGAACTGACATGGCCAATTCGGCTCAAAGGGCCACAGCTGTCAGTATTGCTATGGTGTCAACTACGTTAGGTGCTGTCGCAGGTCCTAATTTAGTTGATGTAATGGGCGGATTTGCCACTTCGGTAGGAGTTCCGCCATTGTCAGACCCATTTTTATTGGCTGCCGCTGCTTATATTCTTGCTGGATTGATTTTGATGATTCTACTCCGGCCGGATCCTTTTATCGTTGCAAAAGCAATTGTAGATTCTAAAGCCAGGAGCCTTCAATCCGAACATAGTTCGGATAAGGAGGGAAATGAGAAAAATAAACGTGGTATTATGGTTGGGGCGGCCGTCATGATCCTCACACAAATGATTATGGTGGCCATTATGACTATGACTCCCGTGCACATGAAACACCATGGGCAAGAAATGGCTCAAGTGGGGATAGTAATTGGAATCCACGTTGGGGCAATGTATCTTCCTTCACTTGTGACCGGTTATTTGGTCGATAAAATGGGCCGTACTTTTATGGCAGTTGCTTCAGGAGCTACATTATTAAGTGCTGGTTTAGTGGCTGCTCTAGTTCCTGCAGACTCTATGCCAGGGCTTATTTTGGCCTTAGCATTGCTAGGAATCGGTTGGAACTTCGGTTTAATAAGCGGGACAGCACTGATTATTGATGCGGCATCACCGGACACCCGAGCTAAAACGCAAGGTACTGTAGATGTATTGATTGCTTTAGCTGGAGCATCAGGAGGCGCTTTATCTGGCTTTATTGTTGCACAATCAAGTTATGCTGCTTTGGCTTTCATTGGAGCCATCCTTTCGCTAGCCATGATTCCAATTGTCGTTTGGGTGCGAATCACATCACAAAGCGAGAGATCTCTTTAAGTTAGCAGATATGCAATTCAATAAGAAAAGAAGAACGCTTAGGGAAATACACCCCCAAGCGTTTTTTTTGGTTTTATTATCTCAAAGAATTTTACCTATAGATAATGTTCTCTAAAAGAGAAATCGTTAGCATACACGCATCCTTTCTCATTTGCAGACTAATTAGTTTGAAATGACCGTATAACGTTGATTCAAATGTTTGGGCTGCTCGATTTCATCCAAAGCTGCTGTGGCAAAGTCAGCATAGCTTAAGTAGCTTTCACCTTGAGTATTTACAAGAAGGACATCTTCACCAGTACGGTAACCCGTTTTTTCTCCACTTGGATCGAAAATGGCTGATGGGCTGATAAATGTCCAGTGAAAGCCTTGGGATTGCTGCAAATCTTCAAGGTTTTTCCCTTGGTTTGAAGCTGTCGGAATAAACTCATCAGGAAAATCAGCTGTATCCATCACACGCGTTGTTTTTTGCTCATCTGCATAAAGGCTGCCGGCGCCTCCCACAACAATCAAGCGCGTGTCTGGCGCTCCTTTCATTGCATCTATCAATACTCTGCCAGCTTGGACATGAAGGTTTTCTTGGCCGGGGACAGCGCCAAATGCGTTTACAATGGCGTCGAACGGTTTGAGATCATCCGCCTTTAAATCAAAAATATCTTTTTCAATGACGTTTACCTTAGAGTCTGTTACCTTTTGGGCATTTCTGACGATAGCTGCCACTTCATGCCCTCTTTCCGCCGCTTCCTTTAACAATAGATTTCCGGCCTTTCCTGTTGCGCCGATGATAGCAATTTTCATTATGTATTCCTCCTTTTTAGATGTAACTTTAATTGTTACATGTAACAATTAAAGTTACAACTGTTTTATAGTCAAATGATAAGGCCTTCTGCATCAAATTAGGAATTGTAACAATGGTTTCCAAAATTTTATGAAATAGTGTGCTCTGAACCAAAAGCCCCCTTTTGTATACACTACTATAGGTGATCCAAAATGGTGATCGAAGAGACGGTTACAGATTCAACGACCTTTGCATTATGGATTGAAGCTATTGGAACAATTTTGTCAGCGATCGGCAATACACCGAGTAACATCTTCAGCCAATCTTTTTTATATAATCTTGATAATATCGGCGATATTCTTCAGGTAACGGGAACTGGGATTCAAATTGATGATGAAAGAGTTCTCTCTCTGAATAAACTGGGCAACTATATTATAGCTGCGGGCAATTTGGAGGAAATAGCCGCTGATTTTCTCCTTGAAAGGGAATCAGGCTTACAACAGCTGCTATTAAATCAAGGGAATGCCATCCAGGCAGCGGGAACGGGGCTAGCAGTCATTTATTCATTTGGACAGACACCGACTCTTTCCAATATTTATGGCTTATACGCTAATGTATTGCAGTTGGTCGGGCTGGCTCTGCAAGTGCTGGCGGGAGGATTCCCTTCTGACAATGAGACAGGGACAGTCATCAATACGATCGGCAATTGGGTGCAGGCATCAGGAGCCGTTCTGGCAGTTGTGAGCCAGGAATTGGAGAATGCGGATAGTTCTAATGAGTCTGAAAGCAGCGTTAATGGGGAAGGAAAATATAACTATAGCTTTTACCTTCAGCATTCAACCGCTTGAAAACACTCGTCCAGCCATTTATGGAGGGGTGTTTTTTACTGCAGGTAAAAGAAGGATTATACAAAAATTAAGAGAATATATGGAAAAGAATGAATAAAAAAAGGATAATGAAAACTATTTCTTGCCTATGAAGCGAAAACATCAGATGGATTGCTTCCAATGTAATAACACCTATTCTTAGAATCAGCGATGGAATCTATTCAGGAAGCATACGGAAAGCGATGCGAAATAGGAGGAGGAAGCATGAACGCAAAATTGCCTGATAAAGTTCAATGCCTTTTACATATGTACATAGAGAGGATGAATGTTCTCATTCCTGATATGGTTGAAGGTTTATATATACATGGTTCACTCGCATTAGGGGCATTTGTTGAACGATCGAGTGATATCGATTTCATTACTGTCATAAAGCGCCCCCTCACAAATGAAGAGCTGGAAAAAGTGGCAGACATCCATCGTTGGATAGCCGCTTCCTATCCTTCTCCAGAAATGGATGGAGTCTATATGACTAAGGGCGATTTGGAAGATGTACATTCGGAATGCCAATCATTACCATACGTTAGTAGCGGTGAATTGTATGTCGGGCCATATTTCAATGATAATCCAGTTACTTGGCATGTTATGGAAAAATACGGAATCAGAGTATTGGGCCCTGAAACCTGTGGGTTGAACCTTAGAGGCAAAGCAGGCAGCCTGATTCCTTATGTGATCGCGAATATGAACAGCTACTGGACTTCAAGAGTTGGCGGTTTGGAAGCGGGCAAAGACAGCATCAGTCTACTTTCAAAGGAGCAGATTGATGTAGAAATTGAATGGTCTGTTCTAGGCTTATTAAGGCAATTTTATACGATAAGAGAGGATGCGGTTATTTCAAAGCTCGGAGCAGGCGAGTACGCTCTTAATCATGTGGCGGAGGAATGGCGGCCGATTATCCGGGAAGCAATCTCAATCCGCCTCGGAAAAACGGATCGTGTTTATAGAACGGAGAGGGAAAGAGTAGAGACGATGATCGATTTTATGAAATACATTATGGATCAATACCTCATGATAAAGAAGGAGGAATGGCGGTGAGCAATTTTCCTGGCAGTCGATTTTCAACTATTTATGATGAAGAACTGATTCCGATTGATAGGCAAATATGTGCCCTTATAAAGAAAAGAAATGATTTATCACCGCAATCCGGTTTTCCGCCAGACTCCCTTTTGATGGAATGGATAAGGGAGTTTGGATTCCATGAAGACTTTATTCGGTCTGTTTTCAGCACGTTGAGATTGTCAGAGTTTTTCAAGCCGAAAATAGAGCCTGCAGGATATCGTAAGCATCTGCCAGTGCTGCGTTCGACTGAAGTGAATCAACGCTTCTATTCTGTTTCGTATATACGCCAATATGAGAATGCGAGCGTCATCCAGCTGCATATCGATTGGAATGAGGAAGTCATCACCCATATCCGCATAGATAGAAGTGAGCGGAAAACTCTTGGATTATGGATAGGGGAAGAGTATGAATGCCGACAGGAACGAAGCGGCGGATCGAACGGCTATTATTCGCACACATTTATCGTTTCTCCGCCGCTGCCGGATGATTTAATCGGCGTAAAGCTGCTCTTTATAGAATATAGCGATCCTTTTGGCGATGAACCGACAGGGTTGGAGATCAAGATGGATATTGGATGATATGTGCAACTAATAGCTAATCGGCAACTGGCATAGCAAAAAAGAAGGGGAAGGAGAAAAGAAAGTGAAGCTTATACCGACAGATTCGGATATACAGTTCTGGATAGATACGTATGTACCTTTGAAAGATCTCTTTTTTATAACAGAAGTTGACCTTGAGAAGTTGAACATAGATGTCCGCCATGTTCTTTTGATGCCTAGCAAAGAATTTTTTCAGCATCCGTCTTATAGCCAAATTGGCTTTGTAAATAGTTATGAATATTGGAATATAAAGAAATGCACTTATGTAATTGTAGCCCGGCCGGAGTGGATTGAACAATTGCCGGAGAAGAAACGGGCATATTTATTGAATGTCCAGATAGAGATAGGAAGGGGATTGGTATGGCCGATTTCCTTTTTTGAAAAAGGGGTAAACTTGCCGTCTCGTTATATTGTAGGAGAATCTATCGTGATCCAGCGTAACATGTGGGATATGCTAAGCGCAGATATAAAAAAAGCCGCTATGATGAAAATGGTGGGAAAGTGGTGGGAGGATGGAAAGTGTGAAGCCATTCATGACGGTGTACCATCACATGTAAAATTATATGCCAATTCGTTTGGGAGACATGAAGGCGCCAATTGTTTAGCGGCTGTTATCTTTGCAGTCAGCGGGACAGAGTGGATGATGAATGAATGGCTTCACCAGGAAACATTTTTAGAGTGCTTGAAGCAGCACTTATATTCTGAAACAGCAGCTGAGGTTTTTTTTGCTGGAGATGTTGCTGTCTGGAAGGATGGTAATGGAGTTATCCAGCATGCCTCTTATTATTGCGGGGAACAGATTTTTTTCAATAAACAGGGACAGACCACTTATAATGCATGGAAATTGGTGGCCGAAAACGATTTAATGGTTGAATGGCAAGACTTAAGTATACATATTTATCGAAAAAAACAAAAGTACATAACGAGCTAATATTAGAAGGAAATGGAAGTCAAATGCAGAAATATATAATTGGTTAAACATGTTTGAAATGGAAGGAGAAGAGCACATGAAATTAGCTTTTTTATGCCATCCGGTCGAACGGCTGCAAGAATCATTATCCTTTTACCGCGATGAATTAGGATTTGAAGAGGCTTGGCGGGAAGGTGACCACACAATTGCTTTAAAGCTGCCAGGTTCAGAAGTTCAATTAATGATTGAAGATGACGGAGAAGGGGTAGCTGCGGGGGGAACCTTTATTGTGGACAGTGTTGATGAATTTTATCGAATCAATAAAGAGAATTTCGACTTCTTGAAGCTGCCATGCGATATACCGCCGGGACGATACGCTATTTTTCAGGATGCTTCAGGCAACCCAATCAGAATACTCGACATGAGCAATGAAGCTTAGTTCATAATGGGGGATTTTCTAAGATGATATTTCGGCGGAAATATCATCTTTTTATAAGAAGTGATTGGCCGTATGAAAGGAGGGAGCATGTCCTGCATGCGGAATGGCTTACAATCAAAACAAAAAGACGTCATTATTGTTTTATTGCTTATAATCATCATAGGGATGTTTGTCTATCATCGCTACTTTCAAGTGAACACTTCTTTGAAGCTGTATCAGAGAATAGGAATGGCAGGCACTAATTACAGTAAGATCGATGCTTTATTTTTAAAAGAACTGCAGGGAACCTTGCCCAAAGCTGTATATCATGACTTTAAAAGTTTAAATGAGAAGGGAAGCCCCAATAAAATCAGCCAGTACAGTATTTTTGAATATGGGGAGCTTGGTAAAAAGGTCATTATTGAAGTGACACCCGGGCAGGAAAATGTAAGAATACGAAGTATAGATGTGAAAGAGGACAATTCTCAAGGTTCATTTTTGGATTGAACAAAAAGAGCGCAGAATGGTTTCTGGCGCTCTTTTCGGTATATGCTTATTCTTCTTCTTTTTCTTTTTGTGTTCTGACAACCAAAACATCGCATGGTGCATAACGGGTGATATGTTCAGAAACACTACCTATAAGGAAGCGTTCCACAGCATTCAGGCCAGTCGCCCCACAGATGATCAAGTCGATGTTATGTTTCTTGGCAAGGTCTTTAGGTACTTTCACTTTTGGAGAACCGTATTCGACCTCAACCTGAACAGTATGTACGCCATCTTGTTCAGCGGCTGCTTTGTACTCTTCCAATAGTTCCTTGGCATATGATTCAGAGCGTTCCGCCATTGTACGGTCATATGCTTCGATTGTTGCAAAGTTGCGAGTGTCAATTACATGAGCAATGACTAATTTTGCATTGTTGCGTTTAGAAATTTCGACTGCTTTCTTAAATGCCCATTCAGCCTCTTTAGATCCATCCACTGCGACAAGAATGTTTTTATAAGTTAAACTCATAATCATTGCGCCTCCTTTTGTATACTCACTATTATATCAAATGTAGATAGTGAATTTGTTGAAAAATAACGAATTTTAACAGTAATAAGATTTTTTACTATTACGACAGGAGAAAGGGGGGGCAGCTTTGAAAAACAATCAAAAGAATGAATTTATATACGATGAAAAAGGATTGGAAGAAACGCAGCGGCAATTGCAGGAAGCCTACGGGCATGAACCTGTGAAAGAAAAAAGAAAAAAAAGCAAAGAAAAATAGAAATTTGTATGGAGATTGGCGGCAGCGGGTGAAATAAAGAGAACATGAATAGAAGAAAGCGATGCATGAAACAATCATTGCATCGCTTTCTTTTCGTGCTTATTTGCTTCCGCCTAGGCAAAAAGAGGGCATCTTGGAGGATGCAGTCTTTTCTTGATGGTTTATTTAATGATTTGCAATTCTTTAGGGAATTTTGTCAGGATTTCGCAGCCGTTTTCAGTGACATAAATGTCATCTTCGATACGAACTCCGGCCACGTCTGGAACGTAGATTCCCGGTTCAATTGTGTATACCATTCCTTTTTGCAAAGGAAGTGTATTCGTTTCCGTCAACGAAGGATACTCATGGACGGAAATGCCAAGGCCATGGCCTAATCGGTGAGGGAAGTAGTCGCCATATCCTTTTTCGGCTATGTAATTGCGTGCTGCTGCATCGACTTCAGAGCATAATGAGCCCGGCTTGCTTAGATCAATTGCCGCTAATTGTGCACCAAGGACTGTATCGTAGATTTCTTTTTGCTTATCATTGATATCGCCATATGCAACTGTACGTGTAATATCTGAGCAATATCCTTCATAAACGACACCTAAATCGAACAGGACAAGGTCGCCTTTTTTAATTTTAGCCTGCCCTGGAGTGCCGTGGGGAGAAGCTGCATTTTTGCCTGTCAATACCATTGTGGCAAAGGACATTTGATTGATGCCTTTTTTCTTCATTTCATATTCGATAGCGGCAAGGACATCCATTTCTGTCTTGCCTTCCTGGATTTCATTGACCCCTACTTGAACTGCATAATCGGCTAGACGGCAAGCTTCACGAAGAATTTCCAGCTCTTTTTCGTCCTTGATCATGCGTAGTTGGCGCAATTTTTCTTCTGCAGAAACAAGTGCAGGGGCGGCAAAAGCTTCCTGGATCGCTTCGTAACGCTCGATGTTCATATGTTCTTTTTCAACAGCAACTGTTTTCACATCAATATTTCTTTTTTCAATCGCTGTCTTGATCATGTCCCATGGATTTTCAATATCTGTGTAACCGATAATTTCATGAGCCCAACCTGTTTGTTTGGCATCATTCACTTCCATCTTAGGGCAAATTAGAATTGGGTCTGCATCGGGGAAGACAGCCAAAGATAATAATCTCTCGTGAGGATCGCTATAGAAGCCGCTTAAATGGAAAACGTTTTCTGTAGATGTGATGAAGGCAGCTGAAATATGTTGTTGTTGTAACCAGTTTTTAAAAAGCTCTAATCGATTATTCATTCTAATTCCTCCTATTGAATCAACTATTTTGAGATTACCAGTATAAAAGGGTAATTGCAAACTGTTATACTTAAAGAAAAGAAGGGTATAAAGGTAGCGAAATATCTGTATGGAAAGGGGATTGGACCATGAACGTATCATTTCACGGACACTCAGTGGTAAAAATTGAAACAAATGGGAAAATGATCTTGATCGACCCGTATATTACGGGCAATGGACAGACTGATTTAAAGGTGGAGGATCTCAAGCCGGATGTGATTATTTTAACCCACGGACATGATGACCATGTCGGGGATACAGTTCAATTGGCAAAAAAACATGGCTCCCTCGTAGTGGGAATCGTCGAATTGCTAACGATGCTGGAGTGGCAAGGGGTTGAAAATACACATCCAATGAGCATTGGAGGATCGAAGGAATTTGATTTCGGCAATGTAAAGCTTACCCCTGCCTTCCATGGTTCCGGCTTTATTACAAAAGATAAGCAAATCGTTTATTGCGGACAGCCAGCGGGTGTATTGCTGACCATAGAAGGGCGCACTATCTATCACGCCGGCGATACGGCTTTGTACTCTGACATGAAGCTGATCGGTGAACGTCATCCAATTGACCTTGCCTTCGTGCCGATCGGAGATAATTTTACAATGGGTCCTGAAGATGCTGCCAAGGCAGTTGAATTCCTGGATCCGAAGGTAGCTGTGCCTATGCACTATAATACATTCCCTCCTATTCAACAGGACCCTGAGCGTTTTCTTTCTATGCTGCCAAAAGGCAAAGGGAGAATCCTCCACCCCGGGGAATCC
This sequence comes from Bacillus kalamii, assembly GCF_047238185.1. Lineage (NCBI taxonomy): Bacteria > Bacillati > Bacillota > Bacilli > Caryophanales > Bacillaceae > Bacillus > Bacillus kalamii. The sequence goes on from NZ_JBDFMI010000001.1 coordinate 515,592, forward strand.
ATTCACTTTTAATAAGAGGGCAAGCACATGCTGGCAGGCATGTGCTTTTTGATGGGGTTTATAGGGCAGCGTTCATATTTCAAATATGGAATGCTGATTTGCGGGTGCTTATCTGCAGATGGCAAGCTCTCCCGTTGGACAAAGTGGGGCAAAATATTCTTCTTTATGTTCTTTCTGCATACACTGCTAATAGTGGAAGAATAGGAGAGGAAGGATAGGCATGAGAGAAAGATTGATTTTATGTTTATTGCTGATTATATGCATGCTGTATTATGCAGTGCCTCAAATGAAGAGTTATTCATCGCCCGAACAGCTCTGGTTTGCCGGAGCCTGGCTGATGCTGGCGCTATTTGCGGCAGCAGGCAATATGGCTGCGCTTTTGTATAAAGGCAAGTACAAAAAGCAGGCTAAGCCAGTGAAAACGTCTAAGAAAAGAAAAAGAAGCTACAATTATTAAGACGAGAATTGTATCTATATGCTCTTTACCCTTATAATGGAGGTAAACGGTTTTTGTAAAGGGTGAAGAGCTTTGGCTACAAAGCATGAACAAATATTAAAATATATAGATGAGCTCCCAATCGGTGAAAAAATATCTGTACGTCAAATCGCTAAAGAGTTGGGCGTAAGTGAGGGAACGGCCTATAGAGCGATTAAGGATGCAGAAAATAAAGGGTATGTCAGTACGATAGAGCGTGTCGGAACCATCCGCATCGAACGCAAAAAGAAAGAGAATATCGAGAAGCTGACATACGCTGAAGTGGTGAATATAGTGGATGGACAAGTGCTCGGCGGCAAGGCTGGGTTACATAAAACATTGAACAAGTTCGTCATCGGTGCTATGAAACTGGAAGCTATGATGCGTTATACAGGTGCAGGAAACCTCTTGATTATCGGTAACAGAACTAATGCACATGAGCTCGCCCTTCAGGCAGGCGCTGCTGTATTGATTACAGGTGGCTTTGATACGGACGATCATGTGAAAAAGATAGCAGACGAATTGCAGCTGCCTATTATCTCAAGCAGCTATGATACGTTTACTGTGGCAACTCTGATCAATAGAGCCATTTATGACCAGTTGATCAAAAAAGAAATTCTTCAGGTGGAAGATATTTTGACCCCGGTCAACGATACAGCCCATCTCCATTCAGGAGATACGGTCGGCCGTTGGTTTGAGCTCAACGAAGAAACAACCCACAGCAGATTTCCAGTGGTGGATGCAAACAATAAAGTAATCGGTGTGGTGACAGCGAAGGATATTATGGGATCTCCGCATGAAACCCCGATTGATAAAGTGATGACCAAGCATCCGATGACAGTGAACGGAAAGACAAGCGTTGCATCTTCAGCCCATACAATGGTTTGGGAAGGGATAGAAATGTTGCCGGTAGTGGACAACCATACGAATTTGCAAGGCATTATTAGCCGGCAGGATGTGCTGAAGGCGCTGCAAATGATCCAACGCCAGCCGCAAGTCGGAGAGACAATCGATGATGTCATAGCTTCCCAGCTCGTTTCTGTGAATGGAAAGAGCAAGGGGGAAGAAGTATACAGATGTGAAGTCACACCGCAGATGACCAATTATTTAGGGACCATTTCCTATGGTGTATTCACAACCATTGTAACGGAAGCGGCAAATAGGGTGCTTCGGACATTTAAAAGGGGAGACCTCGTTGTTGAGAATATGACCATTTATTTCATCAAGCCTGTACAAATAGACAGTCAGCTTGAAATTGTCCCTAAAGTACTGGAGGTCGGCCGTAAGTTTGGTAAGGTGGACATTGAAGTGTTCAATGAAGGCAAGCTGGTCGGCAAGACGATGATGATGTGCCAATTACTGGACCGCCATTAAGAATAAAATGGGGAAAAGAAAAGGATGCCAAGAGCATCCTTTTCTTGAAGTGATATGTGCAAAAGTTATCTTGTCTGTCTCAATTGGTCAGCTTCATCTGCTGCTAAGGGAAGAAAGAAACGGTAAGACTTAAAACCGCCCCAGAGGCTAAGCGCTCCCATCAAGATAAAGATGGCTGAAATAATATAAGTAAGCGCAGTTTGAAAAAGGAATAGTTGGTTTATGCCGAATAACAACACAAACAAACCCAGCGCCATCGATGATTTGGCGGATAGCCATTTGCGTTCCATCGGCTGTTTGGTCCGGAAAAATCTAATTTTATAGAAAAGGTAAAATCCGACCGAAAGGGTAATCAGTATGACAAAGACTGGCATAAAGGACCTCCGTTTTTAGTATTGTTGTACAGTTATTGTAACGGGAATATCCAGTAAATGCTATAATTATGGAAAAATTGAACAAAATAACAGAGCGTTTCCGTTGTTGTCCGGCGGGAATGGAAGGGATGGATAGTTGAATGATACAAGAAGAGATTCTTAATGCCATTAAAGAGTATAATACGATTATTTTACATAGGCATGTGCGCCCGGATCCCGATGCCTATGGGTCCCAATGCGGCCTAGCAGAGATACTGAAGGCATCCTTCCCCGGGAAAAATATCTATTGTGTAGGAGAGGAAGAGAGATCTCTTCACTTTCTGAAAAGACTGGATCAAATTGAAGAAGCTGTATACGAGGGAGCATTGGTCATTGTCTGCGATACAGCCAATCAGGAGCGTGTATGCGATCAAAGGTATATAAAGGGAACTAAAATCGTTAAAATCGACCATCATCCGAACGATGATGCGTACGGAGATCTTGTATGGGTCGATACGGAAGCCAGTTCAACGAGTGAATTGATTTATGAATTTTATTTGTATGGCAAAGACAAAGGTTTGAAGATGAACAATGAGGCGGCACGCCTTTTATATGCGGGGATAGTAGGTGATACAGGAAGATTCCTTTATCCAAGCACTACTGAAAAAACGTTTAAATATGCTGGTGATCTAATTGAATATTCATTTTCACGAACAGATCTTTACAATAGCCTCTACGATTTGGATGAAAATATTTTCCGTTTGAACGGCTATGTAATGGAGCATTTCGAAATTTATCCTTCTGGTGCAGGGAAAATGGTTTTAGATAAGGATATCCTGCAAAAATACGGGGCAAAAGCATCGGATGCATCGCTTTTAGTAAGCAATTTAGGAGCCGTAAAAGGCTTAAAGGCATGGGTGTTTTTCATAGAAGAGGATCAGGAAATCCGTGTCCGTTTCCGTTCAAAAGGGCCGATCATTAATACAATCGCCAAAAAATTCAATGGAGGCGGCCATCCGTTGGCTTCAGGGGCTAGCATATCTTCGTGGACAGAAGTGGACGCTGTCATGGCTGAAGTGGAAAAAGCATGCCTTTCCTATAAAGGATAACGGCCACAGGGAAAAGCTGCCTGCTATTGGGCAGCTTTTGTTCGATTTCACAGGCGTTTAACGAGTACTTCAATATGCAAGGTGGAATAAAACAACACTTCGGATACTGTGAAAGTATATGTCTTCTCATTCATGATAACATGCTTGTTTTCAATTGTTTTCTTGAGAAGATGCTTACTCTTGTAAACACTTTCGACATCCTTGGTCAATAAGGAACTGAGGTCTTTTTTTAACGCATCCTGGGCTTCCAGTGTCGATAATAAATCTAGGTGGAAGTCGCGGTAATTAGTGATCGTGACCTGTATTTCCTGGATGGTCATTTTTTTGACGGTTTCTTTATTCTGTGTTTTGGATTCCTTTTCCCAAATGTCCAATTTATTTTTCTGTTCGGCTATCTCTTGCTTCAAATCGATAATGGTGGAAATTTGCCGCTCCTGCATCGAACTGTACATGTAAAGGAATATTAGCCAGCTGATGATGCCGCCGATGGCTATCCCCGCAAAGAAACGCTGCCACATTTTATTGAAGTCGATCGAGGGAGACTTCATAAGGGCATATGCTCCTGTGTAAACCATTTGATGATAATCGCGCCCGTATTGGCTCCCGCCAAAGCAGCAAGTATCCATAGAATTTGTTTAATGATGTCCCGCGATTCCCCGTTGAAAATCCCCCTTTCAAATGTATAGAACGTATCGAACGTACCTCCAATTGCTGCTACAATCGCCCAAATGCGCAGACTCTCCGAAAAACGGAGGATGGCCGTCAAGGGCGGCTGATTGGTAAAAAAAGCAGCCATGCCCCCAATAAGCGAGCCTCCCAGCAGCACACCCAAAGCAATAAAAAAACTATTTAAAAAAGCAGGAAAAAATGCTTCATTCATAGAATCCCATCCTTTATTAAATAACAAAAGTATACGGCATAGACCAACAGAGTTACATATTCTTGGACATGCCGAACCTAATCCATGTATATGAGGAAAAAAGGCAATTAAGTCCTTTTCTCCAAAACAGAACATATTTTCTTTTTGCTGAAAAAGACTTTATACTAAAGGATAAGAAAAACTTTCGATAGAAAGGGAGGGGTTTATATGGATTTCGTTCATCTTCATGTGCAGTCTGCATACAGCTTGCTATCAAGCACTGTCAGGATTGAAGAATTGGTACAAGCCGCAAAAGATAATGGAATGGACTCCATTGCCCTGGCAGACAGGAACGTCATGTATGGAGCCATTCCTTTTTATAAGGAATGCCGCAAATCAGGCATCAAGCCAATTATCGGCCTTCTTGCCGATGTCCTCCACGAAGAGGAAGCTTATCCACTCTTGTTGTTGGCTCTAAATAATACAGGCTATAAACATTTATTGAAGATAAGTTCCGCTATCCAGACAAAATCCAAGGAAGGCATACCGCTTCGTTGGCTCAAAGGCTACAGCGAAGGCCTATACGCCATATCACCGGGGCTGGGCGGATATATTGAGGCTTGTTTAGATCATGAAAAGGAAGAAGAGGCAAGGAAAGGCGTGGAGCTGTGGAAGGAATTATTCGGCGCTGACTCTTTTTCTTTATCTATACAGCCAGAATCAGCGAGCCAGGAGAAAATCCTTCAATTGGCGGTGGAAACAGAGACAACCACTGTCGCCACAAGTCCGGTTTTATATTTGGAACGGGAGGACGCTCTGGCATATACGGCGATGCAAGCCTTGAAAAATGGAGATAAGCTGGCTGATATAACCGTAGAAGCTAATAAAGGACAACCTTTTTATTTTCGCAAGCGGGAAGAGATGGCTTCCCTTTTTCGGGATAACCCGGAGGCGTTAAGCCAAACCGTACGGATTGCGGAACAATGCCGCCTTGATATAGCTTTCCACCAAAATCTCCTGCCAAAATATCCTTCAGACCTTCCAGCGGATGAACTATTGGAGCAGCTATGCAAAGAAGGATTTAAGGAACGTTATTCAAATGCTCCTGAACAGTACTATAAGCGTCTCCAATACGAATTGAATGTCATCAAAAAGATGAAATATAGCGACTATTTCCTGATCGTTTGGGATTTTATGAAATTTGCCCGCAAGCAAAAAATTATAACAGGGCCGGGCCGTGGCTCTGCCGCTGGATCGCTCGTGTCCTATGTTCTTCGCATTACAGATGTCGATCCAATGAAATATAACCTATTGTTTGAGCGGTTCTTGAATCCAGAGAGGGTGACCATGCCTGATATTGATATAGACTTTTCGGATGTCCGGAGGGATGAAGTCATTGCCTACGTCGCTAAAAAGTATGGTGAATTGCATGTTGCCCAAATTATCACATTCGGGACATTTGCTGCTAAAGCGGCTTTGAGGGATACGGGCAGAGTGTTTGGGTTGAATAACAAAGAGTTGGAGCAGCTGTCAAAAATGGTTTCTGGCAGGGTCGGTATGACACTTTCTGAAGCACTCCGGGAATCGCAGGCTTTAAGGGGATATATGGAAGAAGACGGCATGAACCGTACATTGGTCCAGACAGCTTTGAAACTAGAAGGGCTGCCCCGGCATACATCCACTCATGCTGCGGGCGTAGTGATTAGTGCCTTTCCCCTTATAGACAGTATTGCTATACAGGATGGCCATGATGGAATCCATTTGACGCAATGTACCATGGATCAACTCGAAGAACTGGGCTTATTGAAAATGGACTTCCTTGGATTGCGAAACCTAACTCTGATGGAACGGGTATTGAACGCCATCCAGCTAAAAACAGGCAAAAAAATAGATATAAAACAATTTCCGGAAAATGATGAACAAACATTAAGAATGCTTGGCCAAGGCGATACGACAGGCATATTCCAGTTTGAATCAGAAGGCATGAAAAGTGTCCTTAAACGGCTGAAGCCTGAACGTTTCACTGACTTGGTCGCCGTCAATGCGCTCTATCGCCCCGGTCCGATGGATAATATTCCTTCCTATATCAGAAGGAAGCATGGCGAGGAACCGATTGACTATTTACATCCTGATTTGGAGCCAATCCTAAAAGACACCTATGGCATAATCGTTTACCAGGAGCAAATCATGCAAATTGCTTCTCAATTTGCCGGGTTTTCACTTGGAGAGGCAGACCTTCTAAGGAGAGCAGTTTCCAAAAAAAAGGCGGAAACATTGGAGCAGCAAAGGCGGGCGTTCGTACAGGGCAGTGTCCGGCAAGGGTATCCGGAAGATGTGGCTGACCGTATCTATAACCATATCGTCAAATTCGCCAATTATGGTTTTCCGTTGGCGCATGCCACTGCTTATAGCTTGATTGCCTACCAGCTTGCCTATTTAAAAGCGCACTTTCCTTCTTTCTTCATGGCGGCACTGATGAGCAGTGTAATCGGTAATGACTCTAAGATTGCTCTGTATGCCCGTGAATTAAGAAGAATGGAGATCTCCTTGCTGCCGCCTTCGATTAATAGCGGGTATTATCCCTTCCAGGCAACAGATGAAGGCATTATTTACAGCCTTGCAGCGATTAAGGGCGTCGGAGGAAATACGGTAAAGGAAATTGTCCAAGTAAGAAAAGAAGGTCGTTTTGCAGACTTGTTTGATTTCTGCATGAGGATGCCGCCCCATCTACTGAACCGAAAATTGCTGGAGGCATTTGTCCATTCAGGAGCCTTTGATGAATGGGGCGTGGACCGTGCTGTTTTGCTCGCGAGCCTTGATGTAGCCCTTGACCACGCAGAGCTTGTATCAAGCGATGATGGAAGCTTTGATTTTTTCAAGGAAACCGGCTTCGACCTGAAGCCTAAATATATTGAAGTAGAGCCGATTCCTTTGGAAACAAAGCTTGAATTTGAAAAAGAGGTGTTAGGATTCTATATTTCCGATCATCCTTTGGCATCCTATAAACCGCTTTACCGCCATTTTGGCGCACTCCCGCTATTCGCTGCGATGGAAACAAGAGATACAAAGCATGCTGTAGCAGCATACCTGGCGGATGAAAGGACGATACGGACTAAGAAAGGGGAGGCGATGGCATTTGCTACACTGGCGGATGAAAGCGATGAACTGGAAGCAGTCGCGTTTCCCGCAGTTTATAAAAAGCACTCCCTTCATTTTAAAAAAGGGATGATCGGATTGTTTCTGGGTGTTGTAGAAATGAGAAATGGGAAATCTCAATTTGTCATCCAAGACTTGATTCCAGTTGAGGAGCTAAAGGCTTTGAAAAAGGAAGAATCAAAGATCATGTACATCCGGATAGAGGATTCCAAGGATCATCAATCGATGTTGGCCAAAATAAACCGCATCCTCAAAAAATATCCAGGCAAGACCCGAGTCGTTCTCCACCAGTCAAAAGAAAAGCGGACCATTCAGCTTCCTATGTGGGATTGGGTGCAAATTACACAGGCTTTGACCGAGGATTTAAGGAAAGAATTAGGCGAAAAAAATGTCATTGTGAAAGATGTTTGAGTTTTACATCCTTTTTAATTATGTTATAGTGAAATATATTGCAATGTGGTCTGACCACTGCAAGCTGCACTAATATTTGTTTGTTTTCCTTTTTTTAATTTGATAAGGAGTGGAAATTCATGACACTTAGAGATGAAGCTTTACATATGCATCGCATTCATAAAGGAAAGTTAGAAACAGTATCAAAAGTAGAAGTCAAAAATGCACAGGATTTAAGTTTAGCTTATTCTCCGGGAGTCGCTGAACCTTGCAAAGATATTTACGACAAACCTGAACTTGTATATGAATATACGATGAAGGGGAACACTGTAGCAGTCGTTTCTGATGGCACTGCTGTGCTTGGCCTAGGCAATATTGGCCCTGAAGCTGCAATGCCTGTTATGGAAGGTAAGGCAGTGCTTTTTAAAAGCTTTGCCGGTGTTGATGCATTCCCTCTTTGCCTAAATACAACAGATGTAGACCAAATTGTCCAAACGGTTAAGTACCTCGAACCGACTTTTGGCGGTGTGAACCTTGAAGATATCGCCGCACCTAATTGTTTTGTCATTGAAGAACGCCTCAAGAAGGAAACAAACATCCCTGTATTCCATGACGATCAGCACGGCACGGCTATCGTAACAGTAGCCGGGCTTGTGAACGCGCTAAAATTGGCGGGCAAGTCGATGTCAGAGATCAAAGTCGTGGCCAATGGAGCCGGAGCTGCGGGAATAGCCATTATTAAACTATTATTCACGTACGGGGTGCGTGAAGTGATCATGTGTGACAGCAAAGGAGCCATTTTTGAAGGCCGTACATACGGCATGAATACAGTTAAGGATAAAATTGCTGAAGTGACTAACCGTGATAAGATCGAAGGAAGCTTAAGCGATGTGATTAAAGGGGCAGATGTATTCATCGGTGTTTCTGTTGCAGGAGGCCTTACGAAGGAACATGTAGAATCGATGAATGAAAACCCGATCATTTTTGCCATGGCAAACCCTACACCGGAAATAATGCCGGCTGAGGCTAAAGAAGCGGGTGCTTTGGTTGTCGGTACAGGCCGCTCGGACTTTCCAAACCAAGTAAACAATGTCTTGGCTTTCCCGGGGATTTTTAGAGGCGCGTTGGATGTCAGAGCCACACATATAAACGAAAAAATGAAAATGGCTGCGGTCGAAGCAATCGCAGGCTTGATTAAACCTGAAGAATTAAATGCGGATTATGTTATCCCTGGGCCATTTGATCCAAGAGTGGCACCGGAAGTAGCTGCTGCAGTTGCCAGAGCTGCTATGGAAACAGGTGTTGCAAGAATTAAAGTAGATCCAGAAGAAGTGAAAGCAAAAACAAAAGAGCTGGCAATCATCGGAAAGTAGTGAAGGTTGAATTGGAAAAAAAGGATCATAAGTCTTCAAAGGTATATTTGGATATTGTTGAAAAATTGAAAAATATGATAGAAGAAGATGGTCTCCTGCCAGGAGATAAAATTCCTTCTGAACGAGAATTATCAGAACGCCTTCAGGCTGGCCGTTCCTCAGTCAGGGAAGCTTTGCGCGCATTGGAGCTTTTGGGCCTAATTGAGACTCGGCGGGGCGAAGGCACCTTTATAAATGATTTTCAGCAACATAAGCTTGTCGAAATACTTGGAGGTTTCTTTTTACAGGATCCGAAAATAAAAGACAAATTAACACAAACAAAGCATCTATTAGAAATGGACTGCCTCAGGCTGGCCGTAAAGGATGTGCCAAAAGAAAAATGGGATGAAATGATTCAATGGGCCGAGGAGTCGGTTTTCACTGACCATGATTTCTTTAAAAAAATGGCGTTTCTCCACAATAATTCGTTAATGGCGCGTATCTGGACTGCTGTTGCCAGTTATGAAAGCTTAGTATCATCTATAGATCCAATAGATAATAAACAACCTTATTTAACATTATTGGCTCATGTACAAAAACAACAGGAACAAGAAATGCTTCAGACATATGTAGAATTAATACGAAAAAAGTCGAATGTCTATTGACATATTTTTACAACATCTTAGAGGTAACTGTTGTAAAGTAGTGGACATGCAGAGCAAGTGCATGCAAGAAGTTACATGGAAAAAGGGGGATTCCTCTTGCTGAAAGAGTTATTTTCAAAACCTAAAAAGAAAAAGTACGCTACCATTCCTTCTGAAAGGAACAAACATGATGTTCCAGAGGGGATAATGACTAAATGTCCAGAATGCAAAAAAATTATGTATACAAAAGAATTGGTTAAAAATGAAAAAGTGTGCACACATTGCGGCTATCATCATCGCATGTCGGCTGCGGAAAGATTCAACTGCACACTTGACGAAGGTTCTTTTGAAGAACACTTTGCAGATATGATCTCTTCCAATCCATTGCAATTTCCGGGATATGAAGAAAAAGTGCAAAGCGATATGAAAAAAACGAATCTGAACGAAGCAGTTGTGACCGGAACTGGCACTATATCAGGCCATGAAGTAGTAATGGCTGTTATGGATGCCAATTTCCGGATGGGAAGTATGGGTTCTGTAGTAGGAGAAAAAATTACTCGGGCTGTTGAATTGGCCCATGAACGGGGAATTCCCTTTGTCATCTTCACGGCTTCTGGCGGTGCGAGAATGCAGGAGGGAATCTTGAGCCTTATGCAGATGGCCAAGACAAGCATCGCATTGAAACATTTCAGCGATGATGGCGGATTGTTCATTTCGGTCATGACAAATCCGACAACAGGCGGAGTGTCGGCAAGTTTTGCTTCATTAGGCGATTACAATTTGGCAGAGCCGCGTGCTTTAATCGGTTTTGCCGGAAGAAGTGTCATCGAATCAACCATCAGGGAAGAGCTGCCTGAAGATTTCCAGACGTCGGAATTTTTAATGAAGCATGGACAGCTCGATGCCGTCATTTCACGTTTGGAAATGAAGGAAAAATTAGCGACAATTCTTAAAATACATCAAAAGGGTGGTGAAAACACATGGTTGGAGAACTAGAGTTTGAGCGCCCGGTCATTGAGCTGCGGGAAAAGATTGAAGAGCTGAAAAAGATTACTGAAGAAGCGGATGTAGATCTTTCTGAAGAAATCAAAAAGCTTGAAAATCGCCTGACCAAGCTTGAAAATGACGTGTATGATAATATGAAGCCATGGGATCGAGTGCAGGTTGCCCGCCATCCGGGACGCCCGACAACCCTCGACTATATCTCTCATTTGTTCAGCGATTTTATCGAGTGCCATGGAGACCGTGTCTTTGGCGAGGATGAAGCCATCGTTGGAGGAATTGCAACGTACAGAGGCTTGCCGATAACGATTATTGGCCATCAGCGCGGCAAAGATACAAAAGAAAATATTCGCCGCAATTTTGGTATGCCCCATCCTGAAGGATACCGGAAAGCCTTACGGTTAATGAAGCAGGCTGAAAAGTTCCATCGACCTATTGTCTGCTTCATCGATACAAAAGGTGCCTATCCAGGGATGGCTGCAGAACAAAGGGGCCAAAGTGAAGCCATTGCCCGCAATCTGTTCGAAATGGCCGGTTTAAAAGTGCCTGTCATTTCTATTGTGATCGGAGAAGGCGGAAGTGGAGGCGCGTTGGCTTTAGGAGTTGCCGACCGTATTTATATGCTTGAGAATTCTACGTATTCGGTCATTTCTCCTGAAGGTGCAGCGACCATTTTGTGGAAAGACGCCAGCCTCTCGAAAAAAGCGGCGGAAAGCATGCGCATTACGGCACCGGACCTGGAGGATTTGGGAGTTGTAGACGCTCTAATCCCTGAAGTGAAAGGCGGCGCCCATAAGGATGCAAAGAAACAAGCTGAATATATGGATACCGTTCTTTATCCTGCATTAAAAGAGCTTTTTACCAAGAATGCCGAGACTCTTATAAATGAACGGTATGATAAATTTAAAGCAATTGGGAAATACGAGTTTTCAAAATCGTTAACAGAGGTAAAATAAATGGTGTGGCCTTTGGGCTGCACTTTTTTACATTTGCCTTATCTGTCGGAAAAGTCGGGGAATTCGGTCTGTTCTTCTAAAAATGAATATTTTTTTAAAATGTTATAGATTTTTCACCATGTAAACGCATTCTATCTATAATTAATGTTACTTCCTTCACAAACGGACTTTACGAATATGGAAAACTCCTTTAGAATGTATAGGCAGTAAGAGAATTAACACCTTCTGTACATACATTACATACGAAATGTTTTCGGAAAGAATTCAAAAGTACATTCATAAAAATGCATGTAATGACAAAGGATATTCATTAAGAAGTAGTTTGATGAGAATGAGGAACATGAACTATCTTGGGAATAATTCATTTTTACATAGAAGAACAATGCGTTGATATGTTTTCGGTTTATTCCCAGAAAGAATAATTTAGAGGTGAATCACGTGAAAAGAATAGGTGTATTAACAAGTGGTGGAGATGCTCCAGGCATGAATGCTGCGGTACGTGCAGTCGTACGTAAGGCTATTTATCATGATCTTGAGGTTTTTGGCATTTACCAAGGCTATCAAGGGCTTATGAATGGCAATATTAAGAAATTGGAATTAGGCTCTGTCGGCGATATTATCCAACGCGGAGGCACTACTCTATTTTCTGCAAGATGTCCAGAATTCAAAACAAAAGAGGGGCAGCTTCTTGGAATCGAGCAATTAAAGAAACATGGCATTGACGGTTTGGTCGTCATCGGAGGCGACGGTTCTTACATGGGGGCAAAAGCTCTTACTGAACATGGTTTCCCTTGTATCGGCGTACCTGGAACAATTGATAATGATATACCTGGCACTGAATTCACAATCGGATTCGATACGGCTTTAAATACAGTAATCGATGCGATTGATAAAATCCGTGATACAGCAACTTCCCATGAAAGAACATATGTAATTGAAGTGATGGGAAGAAATGCAGGGGACATCGCTCTATGGGCTGGCCTTGCTGGCGGTGCTGAAACCATTATTATTCCAGAAGAGAATTTTGACATCAATGATATTGTGGGCAAGCTGAAAAGAGGACATGAACGCGGCAAGAAACACAGTATTATTGTTGTAGCTGAAGGCGTTGGCAGCGCAAGCGATATCTCAAAGAAAATTGAAGAGATGACATCGTTCGAAACTCGTGTAACGGTCCTTGGACATGTCCAACGCGGAGGATCGCCAACTGCTGTTGACCGTGTACTTGCAAGCCGTCTGGGGGCAAAAGCGGTTGAGCTTCTTCTGGAAGGAAAAGGCGGCCGTGCAGTTGGCATCGAAAAAAATCAGCTAGTTGATTACGATATCATTGAAGCTCTTGGCAGACCTCATACGATCGATATGAGCATGTACAAGTTATCAGAAGAACTTTCTATTTAAATAAAAGTAGCTTACTTAGCAACATTCTTATTACTAAAAGGAGGCTATTTAGCCAAATGCGTAAAACAAAAATTGTATGTACCATCGGACCTGCAAGTGAATCTTTAGAAAAATTAACAAGCCTGATTGAAGCTGGAATGAATGTATGCCGTCTTAACTTCTCTCACGGAAGCCACGAAGAGCATGCTGCCCGCATCAAGACAATTCGTGAAGCAGTTGAAAAAACTGGTAAACAAGTAGCCATTCTTCTTGATACAAAAGGGCCTGAAATCCGTACAAATGATATGGAAAACGGCGCTGTAGAATTGAAAACAGGCAACAACATCATTATTTCAACTACAGAAGTATTAGGTAATGCAGATAAATTCTCTATTACGTATGCTGAATTGATCAATGACGTTGCAATCGGTTCAAAAATTCTTCTTGATGACGGATTGGTGGGCCTTGAGGTCACTAAAATTGACAAAGAAAATGGAGAAATCCATACTCGCATCCTGAATGATGGAACGCTAAAGAATAAAAAAGGCGTAAACGTTCCGGGCGTGTCTGTAAACCTTCCAGGAATCACAGAAAAAGATACTCAAGATATCCTATTCGGTATCGAACAAGGAGTGGACTTTGTAGCTGCATCTTTCGTGCGCCGAGCTTCTGACGTATTAGAAATCCGCGAACTTCTTGACAACAACAATGGCCGCCATATCAACATCATCCCTAAAATCGAAAACCAAGAGGGTGTGGATAACATCGATGATATCCTTGCCGTTTCTGAAGGTTTAATGGTTGCGCGTGGAGACCTTGGCGTGGAAATCCCGGCTGAAGAAGTACCATTGGTGCAAAAACAATTGATCAAGAAGTGCAATGCACTTGGCAAGCCAGTTATCACTGCTACTCAAATGCTAGATTCTATGCAGCGCAACCCGCGTCCGACACGTGCGGAAGCTTCTGACGTAGCGAATGCTATCTTCGATGGAACAGATGCAATCATGCTTTCTGGCGAAACGGCTGCCGGATCTTATCCAGTAGAAGCTGTGCAAACCATGCATAACATTGCTACACGCACTGAAACAGCTTTAAACCATAAAGAATTAATTTCAAAACGCAGCAAAGACAGTGAACATAATATCACTGATGCAATTGGACAGTCTGTAGCGCATACTACTTTGAACTTGAATGCCAATGCGATTATCACTCCTACTGAAAGCGGCCATACGGCTCGCATGATTTCTAAATACAAGCCGGAGGCTCCGATCATCGCTATCTCTTCAAACGATTTCGTGGCTCGCCGCCTGTGCCTTGTTTGGGGCGTTCAACCAATCGTAGGACCTAAAACAAACTCTACAGATGAAATGCTGGACAACGCGATTACACAAAGCTTGAATTCTGGCCTAGTTTCATACGGAGACCTTGTTGTCATCACTGCTGGTGTACCTGTTGGCGAAACAGGCACAACAAACATGATGAAAATCCAATCACTTGGTAAAACCATTCTTAAAGCCCAAGGAATCGGCCGCAAAAAAGCTGCTGGTAAAGTTGTCATTGCCAAGAATGCAGCTGAAGCAAACTCAAAAGTGCAATCAGGCGACGTGCTTGTAACAATCGGTTCAGACAAAGAAATGATGCCTGCTATCGAAAAATGCGGTGCGTTGATCACTGTAGAGGGCGGATTGACAAGCCATGCAGCAGTTGTGGGCGTTAATCTTGGAATCCCTGTAATTGTCGGTGCAGACAATGCTATGACAACTCTTACAGAAGGCCAAGTAGTTACAGTTGATGCACAACGCGGCATTATCAATGATGGAAAAGCAAACTTGCTGTAAGCACTATAATTGAAAAGAGGCCCCCGGGCCTCTTTTTATCATTTCCGGGAAAAAAACTGAGAAAATGAGGTAGAAGGAATTATTTGTTTTTGCATAGAAAGAGGCCAAGCATTGTATAATGTAGGCAGGAGGTGCAGGATGTTACGTATCCTATTATTGTTATTCGTTGTATTGCCTGCCTGTGAAATTGGATTAATGATATATTCAGGCAGAATGCTCGGGCTGTTGCCGACTGTATTGCTGATCATAGCGACAGGGATAGGCGGTGCATATTTGGCCAAATACCAGGGGCTTGTTACCTTTCAGAAGGTTCAGCAACAAATGAATCAGGGAATGATGCCGGGTGAGGAACTTATAGACGGTATAAGCATTCTTGCGGGCGGAATTTTTTTAGTTCTTCCTGGGTTCATTACGGATGTCATAGGCCTTTTGCTATTGCTGCCTCCAACACGGGCTTTGATCAAACCGGTGATTAAGAAGATGTTCCGCAAAAAGATGAATCGGACAAACATTACGATTATCCAGTAATGATGTAAATAATAGCACGAAGAAAAGGCATACTGATGTCGCGTAGATAAAAGCGAAGCATCATGCATGCCTTTTTTTATTGGCACTATTCTTCGTGGCCGCGTATATAAGCCCATAATGTATGGAACACGGAGCTTTTGTTCAAGGTTTGGATGATGACCAGTGAAACCGGCCCGACAATCAGCCCTATAAATCCGAACAATTGAAACCCGACGAAGAGAGCTACCAATGTAGCAAGAGGGTCGAGTCCGATATTCGCTGAAAGGACTTTCGGTTCCATTATTTGCCTTTGGATAAGAATAATACTATACAGAATGCCAAGACCTATAGCCAGTCCCACATGGCCTGTGATGGACTGGTAAAGGATCCAAGGAATAAAGACTGCCCCGCTTCCAATGTAAGGCAGCAGATCGACAAGGCCAGTGACTAGGGCGATCGTAATAGCATAGTCGACACGAAGGATAAGAAGACCGATAAGTACAATAAGCGTGGTCATTGATATAAGTGTTAATTGGGCTTTTAAATAACCGAATAATGCCTTTTTTAAATCGGCAAAAATAGGTTCAAGTTGAGAAATCAAGGCACTTGGCATTATGGCTTTAGCGTAACTTTGCAGCTTGTCCCAGTCATTGCTGATAAAAAATGTGGCCAGTACTGAAAACACAAGCCCAGTAGCAGCAGTAGGAAACCAGCCAAGAACTGCCGGTATCTTGTGGAAAAAATTTTTTATGAAGGTCCCTATACTGGAAGCAAGAGTGGTTCCCGCATTCTTTATATTTTCAAGAATAGTTTCTTGTTGGCCTGTGTCAAGGTGATTAAATAAAGCGGCAATCGTATTGTAAACAGGCATAATTTTATGCTCAAATAGATTTTCGCTGAAAGTTATAAGGGTAGTAAGCTGTTTGGGCACATTGTCACCAAGATACGTTGCGCCTGAAATGATCTCGGCGATTAATAAGGTGATAATGCCTGCAAACACAAGGACAATACTTAATAAAGCAACAATGATGGCTAAAGCCCTTGGAAGCCGAAGAACACTTTGTAAATAGTGGACAAAAGGGTTTATTAGGAAAGCCAATGCAAATCCTATTATAAATGGGTATGTTATGCCAGCTGTGTAATATAGCGATATGCCGCCTAGTATAAATGCGCTAATGACGATAATGATCCGTATAAACCGATAAATATGAACGGGGTTCACAGGAGAACCTCCTTTTCCTTATAAGCGGGATAAGGGTATGAGTGAGGAGAGCCAACGTAGCATATCCGCGTCTAATACAACCTATGCAAGCGTATAGTAAAAAAGACAAAGACATTGCAAAAAATAGAAATGCCTTTATGGGGATTCCCGGGTATAATGTAGAGGGCGGTTAGCCAAAATCAACAATTTAGGGCATCATAAGATAAGTCAAGAAGAGAAAAGGATGAGTAAGTTGACATCACCATATGTGTTTTTAGTATTATTACTGGCGATTGCAATTATTGCTAAAAATAATTCCTTGATCATTGCGATAGGATTTTTGTTAATAATTAAGATCATTGGCTTGGGGGATAAAGTTTTTCCGTTTCTCCAAAGCAAAGGGATCAATTTAGGTGTCACCGTTATCACCATTGCTGTCCTCGTGCCGATAGCGACTGGTGCGATTGGTTTTAAGGATTTAGGGGAGGCGGTCAAATCTCCCTTAGCTTGGATTGCTCTTGCTTCGGGGATTGTAGTGGCTATGTTGGCCAAGAATGGAGTTACCCTTCTTGCGGCAGATCCGCATATTACCACAGCGCTGGTTTTTGGCACGATTCTGGCTGTAGCTGTCTTTAAGGGAGTTGCAGTCGGTCCGCTTATCGGCGCGGGCATTGCATTTGTCGCTATGAGAATATTTCAGTTCTTTCAATGATATTCAGCTTAAGAACGCCAGCATCCATTCACTTTCATAGTGCAATGGATGCTTTTTTATATGTGGAAGGAATAGGGGATTGCTGGTGAAGCCCCAAGCTCAGTAAGGCCGGCAAGGCTTATTGAAGGGAATCCTTTCTCTGGGTGCCGGCTTGTTTTCTTTCAATATTTGTGCCATGTTTTCAAGAAGTTCCTATCCATTCTAGCCATATAAGCATTAATCTTTCCATTAAAGGGAAGAAAAAATATAAAGATAGAATACCTTTGTTATAGTACAATCTTAATTTAATGTTTTTTATAATAAATACGATTATCGTTTGATTTATGCTAGGCACATTTGTTGCTTGAAAACGCTTATTGTTATAACCTGTTTGTAGTGCTGTGATTATATTTTCAATAAATGTAAATTTTAGAAAGTTTATTCAATAGTTATATAATTATAATTTTTAGCAAGATGTGAGTTTTTCTGGAAAAACATTAATTTTTTTCAAAATAAGTGCTTTTCATTTTCAAAATGACAATAATTGTTTATAATGTTAAATGGAAGCGTCATCTTTTGTACTATTAATAATTTTTCAAATATTAATTCTTGTTGGCGATCTAACGAACTTTTCAGGGAGTGAATCTAGATTCGCTCGGGATATGCGCGTTTACATATGCGAAGCATAGGGAAAATCCGCAAAAAGGGCTTGTTGATTCAATAAGAGCAGTATGATGTTGGGATGGCTTTCACATCAGGGGGCATACTCCTGCCATTTTCATACGAATTGGCCTAGTTCTTATCCATGGCTGGCCCATTAATAAACACTAATGGATAAAGGGGAATAATTGAAAAGGAGAGATTCTGTATGACAGTAACAAGAGGTCTCGAAGGGATTGTCGCAACAACTTCATCAATCAGTTCAATCATTGATGATACGTTAACTTATGCAGGCTATAATATTGATGATTTGGCTGTGAATGCATCATTCGAGGAAGTCATTTATTTATTATGGCACCGCAGATTACCAAATGAAGTAGAATTAAAGGATTTAACAATGCAATTGGCAAGCAATATGGAATTGCCAAAAGAAGTAATAGAGCATTTTAATCTTTATGATATTAAGAATGTCCATCCAATGGGTGCACTTCGCACGGCTGTATCACTATTAGGCTTGTTCGATGAAGACTCTGAAGTGATGACTGATGAAGCAAACTACCAAAAGGCAATCCGCTTGCAAGCGAAGATTCCTTCAATCGTGACAGCTTTTTCTAGAATCAGAAAAGGACTGAAACCAGTCGCTCCGAAGAAAGATTTAAGTTTCGCAGCTAATTTCCTTTATATGTTAAATGATAAAGTTCCTACAGACCTGGAAGAAGAAGCTTTCAATAAAGCCCTTGTTCTGCATGCGGATCATGAGTTGAATGCATCTACATTCACGGCACGCGTATGTGTAGCCACTCTATCAGATGTTTATTCCGGAGTAACTGCAGCTATCGGCGCGTTGAAAGGCCCGCTTCACGGGGGAGCCAACGAAGCTGTTATGAAAATGCTGACAGACATCGGTTCTGTGGATAAAGTAGAATCTTATATTAATAATAAATTAGATAACAAAGAAAAAATCATGGGCTTTGGACACCGTGTTTACCGCAATGGAGATCCGCGGGCCAAGCATTTAAAAGAAATGTCCAAGAGGCTGACCACATTAACTGGCCAATCCAAATACTATGATATGTCAGTCAAAATTGAAGAGCTTGTGACTTCTAAGAAGCCGCTTCCTCCAAACGTAGACTTCTATTCTGCTTCTGTTTACCATAGCCTTGGAATCGATCATGATATATTTACGCCAATCTTTGCTGTAAGCCGTACATCCGGTTGGTTGGCGCACATTCTTGAACAATATGATAACAATAGACTGATCAGACCTCGTGCCGAATATACAGGCCCAGGCATGCAAACGTATGTGCCTATCGAGGAAAGATAAAGGTTTTATTTTCACAAAATAGATAAAATATAGTAGATTAACAATTATAAGAGAAAAGCGGAGGTTAGAAGCCAATTTAAAGGCTGCTAACCTTTGATAATGATTTTGGAGGGATTCGCATGAGTCAGGGAGAAAAAATCGTAGTACAAAACGGAGAGTTAAAAGTACCAAACAATCCAGTTATTCCTTTCATTGAAGGAGACGGCATTGGTCCTGATATTTGGGCGGCTGCTTCACGCGTATTGGATGCAGCTGTTGAAAAAGCCTATAACGGCGAAAAGAAAATCGAGTGGAAAGAAGTATATGCAGGGGAAAAAGCATTCAATAAGACAGGCGAATGGCTTCCGAAAGAAACGCTTGATTTAATCAAGGAGTATTTCATCGCCATTAAAGGGCCGCTGACTACTCCTGTCGGCGGTGGAATCCGTTCTCTTAACGTAGCATTGAGACAAGAGCTTGATTTATTCGTTTGCTTGCGTCCTGTACGTTATTTCGAAGGCGTTCCTTCACCTGTAAAACGCCCTGAAGATACAGATATGGTCATTTTCCGTGAAAACACAGAAGACATTTATGCGGGAATTGAATATGAGGAAGGCAGCGAAGCAGTTAAAAAGCTATTGAACTTCCTTCAAAATGAAATGGGAGTCAACAAAATCCGCTTCCCTGAAACATCAGGATTGGGAATCAAGCCTGTTTCCAAAGAAGGTACTGAACGCCTTGTACGCGCAGCTCTTAACTATGCTATTAAAGAAGGCCGTAAATCATTGACGCTTGTCCATAAAGGGAACATCATGAAGTTCACTGAAGGGGCATTCAAAAACTGGGGCTATGCACTTGCTGAAAGAGAGTTTGGGGAACAGGTATTCACTTGGAACCAATATGATAGAATCAAAGAAGAAAAAGGCGCTGAAGCAGCCAACAAAGCACAGGCTGATGCGGAAGCTGCAGGAAAAATCATCGTAAAAGATTCAATTGCTGATATCTTCCTTCAACAAATTCTGACTCGTCCAAAAGAGTTTGACGTTGTGGCTACAATGAACTTGAACGGCGACTACATTTCAGATGCCCTTGCAGCGCAAGTCGGCGGAATCGGAATCGCTCCAGGAGCTAATATCAACTACGAAACAGGACACGCTATTTTTGAAGCGACTCACGGAACAGCTCCTAAATACGCTGGAATGGATAAAGTAAATCCATCATCTGTTTTGTTATCAGGCGTATTGATGCTTGAACACCTAGGTTGGAATGAAGCAGCCAAAATGATCATTACATCAGTTGAAGAAACAATCGCCAGCAAGGTAGTAACATATGACTTCGCTCGCTTAATGGATGGAGCAACTGAAGTGAAATGTTCTGAATTCGCGGATGAATTGATTAAGAACCTAAAATAATGTAGTGTGATAATTTAATAACTCTGTTAAAAAAGAGATTGACCGCAAAGCTTAACGACATCGATTGGCAGTGTACCGTGTTGTTAAGTAATCTGGGGGTATAGACGACCATTTTATCAGCATAGGATGGAAGCTATACTGCTTTAGATGAGCGGCCAATCTCTTTTTATATTATTTTTTACGGACGAAGGGGAGGAATCGGTTAGATGGGACGCAAGAAAGTATCCGTGATAGGCGGAGGGTTTACAGGGGCAACTACTGCTTTTCTATTGGCTCAAAAAGAGTTATCCGATGTCGTATTGGTTGATATTCCACAAATGTCGGACCCGACAAAGGGCAAAGCATTGGATATGGCTGAAGCAGGGCCGGTACAAGGATTCGATGCTAAAATCATTGGCACATCCGATTATGTTGATACTAAGGATTCTGATATCGTCATCATCACAGCGGGAATAGCCCGCAAACCGGGAATGAGCAGAGACGATTTGGTGCAAACCAACCAGAAGGTAATGAAGTCTGTGACAAAGGAAATCGTTGCACACTCCCCAAACTGCACAATTATTGTGTTGACGAATCCAGTTGATGCGATGACCTATACAGTTTATAAAGAATCGGGTTTCCCAAAACACCGTGTCATCGGTCAATCAGGTGTTTTGGATACGGCTAGATTCCGTACATTTATTGCAGAAGAACTGCAAATGTCAGTGAAAGACATCACCGGCTTTGTTTTGGGGGGGCACGGCGACGATATGGTTCCTTTAGTCAGGTATTCATATGCTGGCGGCATTCCATTAGAAACGCTTATTCCAGCGGAACGATTAGAAGCGATTGTCGACCGTACTCGGACAGGCGGTGCGGAAATTGTTAACTTGCTCGGAAATGGCAGTGCTTATTATGCTCCTGCCGCTTCCCTTGTTGAAATGGCTGAAGCGATTCTCAAGGACCAAAGACGCGTTCTGCCGGCTATTGCTTTCTTGGAAGGCGAATATGGAATGAATGGCATTTATCTGGGTGTCCCGACCATTTTGGGAGCTGGAGGGATTGAAAAAATCATTGAGCTTGATTTGACTGAGCAAGAGAAAAAAGCATTGGACAAATCTGCTGAATCGGTAAAAAATGTAATGTCAGTTCTGTCGTAAGATAATAACTCAAAATAGAACGGCCTAAAAATTCGGGAATCAATTCCCGGATTTTTTTCAACACTTCAAGAATTGGATATGGTTTCTATGGGAGTGTTATAGTAAGTATAAACTAAGAATGTTGGACAATGATGTAATGAGAAAGGTGGCAGACCCATGATGATGTTAGGGAAAAAAAGAAAGATTGGCCGAAAAATAGACGAAATATCCCCAGGCGAAAAATTGACACTGACAGAAAAAATAGAAGACAAAGAGCTGCTTTTATACCTCGGGCTTTCCGGAGATGCAAATCCCCTTTATATCCAACATGATTATGCATCCTTGACCTCCTACAAAAAACCGGTAGTTCCCAGTTTGATGCTCAATGGAATTGTCACTGCAGCGATCGCTAAATATCTTCCCGGCCCGGGCAGCTATATAAAGTCCATGCAATTTGATTACCCTCAACCTGTATACCATTATGAAACCATCCAATTTTTATTTGAGGTAGATCAGGTTGACCAAACTGCGGCAGAAGTGATAATTAACATACAAGGCATGAATGAAGAAGGCAAATGTGTTCTGGATGGCCGGGTTGCTGTGAAACCTCCTGAAACCATCATCAATACGGATGGATCTGCATTAGACAATTTTTAATCTATTTTCCTAGTGTACAGATGAAAAAGAAAAGAAGAAGAGGCGCTTCAGTGTCTCTTCTTTTTTTAACATGGATGAAAACGTTATCATTAAAATTGTTGCATGATTATTGTTGTCGAATGGAAATAATTCAATTAACATTAGGCTTGAGAAAGCTTTTTCTTGCTTTACATATTTTAGATATACATGTAGTGCTTGGTGATATTTGGAGGGGTCCTTATATTAGCGGGGGCAAATACATGTACAGGAGGCAGTTATGGGAAAGAAGGTTCTTGTAGTAGATGATGAGCAGTCAATACTAACGTTGCTGCAATATAATTTAGAGCAGTCTGGTTTTCAAGTTATTACTGCAATGGATGGAGAAGAAGCGATCGAGAAAGCAATGTCGGAACAGCCAAATCTACTTATTCTGGATTTAATGCTTCCCAAGTTAGATGGAATAGAAGTATGTAAATTATTGAGGCAGCGGAAAATGAGTGTACCTATACTGATGTTAACGGCCAAGGATGATGAGTTGGATAAAATCCTAGGTCTTGAACTTGGTGCAGATGATTATATGACCAAGCCATTCAGTCCGCGAGAAGTCATCGCGCGAGTGAAGGCCATTTTAAGAAGATCAATTATACAGCAGGAATCTAAGGATGCTACTGATGAAGATGGAGAGTCGATCCGAATAGCGGAGCTGATGATTTATCCGGAAAAATATGAAACGTACTTCCGCAATCAAAAACTGGAACTGACACCGAAAGAATTTGAACTATTAGTATATTTGGCGAAGAATAAAGGGCGCGTCCATACGAGGGACCAATTATTGAGCGCCGTTTGGAATTATGATTTTGCAGGGGATACGCGCATCGTAGATGTCCATATTAGCCATCTTCGCGAAAAAATTGAGAATGATACACGTAAGCCTAGATATATAAAAACAATCCGAGGATTGGGATACAAATTTGAGGAGCCGAAAGAAGGATGATCAAATTCCGTTCCAAACTTCTGTTTGCCATTCTTTCTCTCATAGCGGTAAGTATTATCGGCATTGGGCTGCTCTTGGTCCAATTATTCGGATCCTATGATAGAGAAGAATTTATTTCAAGTGAACAGAAACAAGCAAAAAAGATTGCTTCCTTTATTGAAAAACAGGGCGGCATACAGTCTGTAACCTCCGGCCAACCTGTCATGCGCGGTTTGGGATTGCTTGACGATGGCTTGACTATTTTGACAGCGGAAGGGGAGGTCGTTTATCAGGCAAATAAGCCTGATAAAGTAACGGAAGCCAACCATCGCCGCTATTTGTCCATGGTTGTTAAAGGAAATCAGGAAGATTTCATAGAAATGGACGGAGGATTTCCCATTTTTTATTTTGGCAAGAAAATCATGGCGGAGGATGGGAAAGCTGCAGGATATGCGGTTATCACTGCCGAGAGGAAAGATATACGCCAGCTGAATGGGACATCTTGGCTTATTTTAACTGGAGCGCTTGTTTTTTGCATGTTCCTCCTCTCGTTGATCATTATCAAATTATCAAATCGGTTTACGATGCCTATTGAAGCGGCTACCAATACCGCCATTGAACTGGCTAAGGGGAATTACAGGGCGAGAACGTATGAAAACCCTACAGATGAGATGAAGATGCTCAGTACATCCATTAATATCCTTGCCCGCAATCTGCAGGAGATGGAAACATCCAGAGAGATGCAGCAGGATCGCCTTTCTACATTGATTGAGAACATCGGAAGCGGTGTTTTATTGATTGACAGTAAAGGTTATATCACCCTCATGAACAAGACCTACAAGCATTTATTTAACGTATCTCCGTCTGTATTCCTTTATCGTTTATACTATGAAGCTTTGCAATATGAAGAAGTCATTCTGATGATAGAAGAAATATTTATGACAGAGAAAAGTGTAAAAAAACAGATGATGCTCTCTTTGAAGATTGAAAGAAAGCATTTTGAAGTGTACGGTGCTCCGATTATAGGAGTAAATGATGAATGGAAGGGAATTGTTCTTGTTTTCCATGACATTTCCGAATTGAAAAAGCTTGAGCAGATGAGGCAGGATTTTGTAGCGAATGTATCCCATGAATTGAGAACACCTATCACATCGATTAAAGGGTTTTCTGAAACCTTGCTTGATGGAGATCTCAAGGACCAGCAAACGTTGCGCGCTTTCCTGACAATTATCCTGAATGAAAGCGACCGGCTGCAGATGCTGATTCAAGAGCTGCTTGAGCTTTCTAAAATCGAGAAATCGGAATTTGCTTTAGCTATGTCTAAAATTGATTTAGCATCCCTCGTGAGGGACACAGGAGAAATGTTTAAAAGGAAAGCAGAAAAGAAGCAAATTTCCTTCACTGTCGAGAATAAAGGACCAGTTATAATAGAAGCAGATTCCTCCCGCCTGAAACAGGTGTTGATCAATCTGATCAGCAATGCGTTTAACTATACGCAAGAAGGAGGAAATGTGTGGGTAAGGATTAAAGAAGATGACAATTATGCCTATCTGGAAGTAGAAGATACGGGAATTGGGATCGACGAAAAAGAAATACCCCGCATATTTGAGCGGTTCTATCGGGTAGACCGTGCGCGAAGCCGCAATTCCGGCGGCACCGGCCTTGGTTTAGCAATCGTAAAGCATCTTGTCGAAGCGCATAAGGGACTCTTGGAAGTGAACAGCATCCCTGGGGAGGGAACTACTTTTATAGTGAGGCTTAGAAAAAATAGAAGGAAGTATAAGTAACCGTCTTTCAGGAAATTTACAAGACCTTTACATTCTGTTTAATTCCCCTTTACAACAAGCCTTTATACTTATGGAAGAAGGACCCCTTCATCCAAGGAGCTAAAGAAAAGGCAAGGACATGACCCCGTCCTTGCCTTTTCGCGTGCGTTTTCCGCTTTTGTCTCATCCAGCTGTAAGCGCCATCCCCTCGAGGTCTTAAGCCGTGCCTCTGTCAAAGGCGAAGGGCGGCCTTTGTCAGTGCCCCGTCTTAAGCTTGTCGGGGATAAACGGCGCTTTCCGCTTTTGTCTCATCCAGTTGCAGGGACCAGCCACTAGTGAACTTCCCCCTCATCTTCTACGATAAGTCAACATCGAATCGCTGCGCTCTCGTGTATCCTATATCTCAAGAGTGAGGGGTCCAGTTCATACGTGGCTAAACGGTCCCTTCCTCTTTTGTTCTCATCCAGCTGCAAGCGCCATCCCCTCGAGGTCTTAAGCCGTGCCACTGTCAAAGGCGAAGGGCGGCCTTTGTCAGTGCCCCGTCATAAGCTTGTCGGGGATAAACGGCGCTTTCCGCTTTTGTCTCATCCAGCTGCAGGGACCAGCCACTAGTGAACTTCCCCCTCATCTTCTACGATAAGTCAACATCGAATCGCTGCGCTCTTCGTGTATCCTATATCTCAAGAGTGAGCGGTCCAGTTCATACGTGGCTAAACGGTCCCTTCCGCTTTTGTTCTCATCCAGCTGCAAGCGCCATCCCCTCGAGGTCTTAAGCCGTGCCTCTGTCAAAGGCGAAGGGCGGCCTTTGTCAGTGCCCCGCCTTAAGCTTGTCGGGGATAAACGGCGCTTTCCGCTTTTGTCTCATCCAGTTGCAGGGACCAGCCACTAGTGAACTTCCCCCTCATCTTCTACGATAAGTCAACATCGAATCGCTGCGCTCTTCGTGTATCCTATATCTCAAGAGTGAGCGGTCCAGTTCATACGTGGCTAAACGGTCCCTTCCGCTTTTGTAGTACCCTTGTTTTTCTTTGGGGGGCATATCGTGATAAAATAATAGGAAAGAATGTATGACACAGTCTATGAAAGTACTTTACATAAATAGTTTGTATTAGGAGGACGATTCGTTGAATAAAAAATTAATGCTGATTGATGGAAACAGTATCGCTTATAGAGCTTTCTTTGCGCTTCCGTTGTTGAATAACGATAAGGGTGTGCACACTAATGCGATCTACGGGTTTACGATGATGTTGAACAAGATGATTGAGGAGGATAAGCCTACTCATATCTTGGTGGCATTTGACGCAGGAAAAACGACATTTCGCCATGAAACCTTTAAAGAATACAAAGGAGGCAGGCAAAAGACTCCGCCAGAGCTTTCTGAGCAATTCCCTTTTATCCGCGAGCTGCTGGACGCTTATGGAGTGAAGCGTTATGAGCTGCCAAATTATGAAGCGGATGATATTATCGGTACCTTATCGCTGCAAGCCGAAAAGGCTGGTTACGACGTCATTGTCGTTTCTGGCGATAAAGATTTGACGCAGCTTGCTTCTGAGCATACAACCGTGAGCATTACCCGTAAAGGAATTACCGATATTGAAAGCTATACTCCTGAACATATCGAGGAAAAATATGGGCTGAAACCTTTGCAGATCATCGATATGAAAGGATTGATGGGGGATAGTTCTGATAATATTCCAGGTATTCCGGGTGTCGGAGAAAAAACGGCTTTAAAGCTTCTCCATGAATTTGGAAGTGTAGAGCAGGTATTGGCATCTATTGACCAGGTATCAGGGAAAAAATTGAAGGAAAAGCTGGAGGAACATAAAGATTTGGCGGTTATTTCCAAGCAGCTGGCTACAATTACCCGTGAAGCCCCGGTTGAAGTGACGCTTGATCAGCTGGCTTACGAGGGCTATGAAACGTCTAAGCTTGCGGCCATGTATAAGGAGCTTGGCTTCAATTCATTGCTTGAGAAAATGGGAGATGCACCGGCTGAGGAAGCTGACATCTCTTATGAGACAGCGGAAATACAAGTGCTTTCAAGCATCACCGAAGAAGTTTTGACGGAAGAGTCCGGTTTTTATGTAGAAGTGATTGAAGATAATTATCAACGTGCCGATATTATTGGTTTTTCTGTCGATAACGAAAATGGCACTTTTTATATTCCGTTCCAAGTGGCTATGGATTCAGAGTTGTTTAAAGAATGGGCGCAAAACGATTCGAATAAAAAAACAGTGTACGATGCCAAAAAAGCGATTGTTGCTCTTCGTAAACGGGGTGTTGATTTAAAGGGGATTGATTTTGATGTGTTTGTTGCATCCTATATCCTTAATCCGGGCAACCATGGAGAGGATGTTGCAGCTATCGCTAAACAAGAACTGGGTTTCAACTTGCAAAGCGATGAAGCTTTTTATGGAAAAGGAGCCAAACGTGCTATTCCCGAGGAAGAAAAGCTTGCCGGCCATATCGCAATGAAAGCCAAAGCTTTACGCATGCTGAAAGAGAAGATGATAACCGAGCTGGAAGAAAATGAACAGGTATCTCTGCTTGAAGATCTTGAGCTTCCGTTATCGTTGATACTTGCTGAAATGGAAATTATAGGCGTGAAGGTTGATGAAACAACATTACAGAATATGCAAAAGGAACTGGCGCTTAAGCTTGCAGAAATTGAGCAGGATATCTATGAAATGGCAGGGGAAACCTTCAATATCAATTCGCCTAAGCAATTGGGCGTGATCTTGTTTGAAAAGCTGGGGCTTCCGGTCATTAAGAAAACGAAAACGGGTTATTCAACATCTGCTGACGTTCTGGAAAAACTGGAAAGCAAGCATGATATCATCAAATACATTTTGGAATATCGCCAGCTTGGCAAGTTGCAATCCACTTATATTGAGGGATTATTGAAGGTGATCGATCCTCAAACGGGAAAAGTCCATACCCGTTTTAACCAAGCGTTGACACAGACGGGCCGTCTGAGTTCGACGGATCCGAATCTGCAAAACATTCCGATCCGCCTGGAAGAGGGAAGGAAAATCCGCCAAGCATTTGTGCCATCGGTCGAAGGCTGGTCCATTTTTGCAGCTGATTACTCTCAGATCGAATTGCGCGTTCTGGCCCATATTGCCAAGGACCCCGGTTTAATCAGTGCATTCAAGAGTGATATGGATATCCATACAAAAACTGCAATGGATGTCTTTGGAGTGAGTGCAGAAGAGGTCACATCCAATATGCGCAGACAGGCGAAAGCAGTCAATTTCGGCATTGTTTATGGAATTAGTGATTATGGTCTATCCCAAAGTCTTGGAATCACGAGGAAAGAAGCCGCGGCTTTCATCGAGAAATACCTTGAAAGCTTCCCAGGCGTACAGGATTATATGGCGGATATTGTCCGTGATGCAAAAGAAAAGGGCTATGTAACGACGCTTCTGCAACGACGCCGGTACCTGCCTGACATCACGAGCAGAAACTTCAATCTCCGAAGCTTTGCTGAGCGCACGGCTATGAATACGCCTATCCAAGGGAGTGCGGCAGATGTCATTAAGCTAGCTATGATTTCCATGAGCGAGCGCCTAAAGGAGGAGAAGCTTCAAGCCAAGTTGCTTCTGCAAGTGCACGATGAATTGATTTTTGAAGCTCCCCCTGAGGAAATAGAAGTATTGAAGAAAATTGTCCCTGAAGTAATGGAGCATGCGATTGAGTTGGATGTACCGCTTAAAGTGGACTTTGCATTCGGCCCTACCTGGTACGATGCAAAATAAAAAATCTATTGTCCAACCAACAGGAAAGGGAAATCATAAGGAAGTGATACAATATGCCTGAACTTCCAGAAGTGGAAACGGTCAGAAAAACATTGGAACAGCTAGTTATCGGTAAAGAAATTACTCATGTAACTATCCATTGGCCTAACATTATAAAAAAACCTAAGGATTATGTGCAATTTGCGCAAACATTGCCCGGCCAGAAGATAACTGGAATCGGACGCAGGGGGAAGTTCCTTCTTCTCCATTTGGATGATTACACGATTGTTTCCCACCTGCGTATGGAAGGGAAGTACGGTTTATTTCAAAGCGAGGATCCGTTGGACAAACATACACATGTGATATTTGCTTTCGATGATGATACTGAATTAAGGTATAAAGATGTACGCAAATTCGGTACCATGCATCTGTTCGGAAAAGGGGAGGAAATAAACCAATTGCCGTTGTCCCAATTGGGTCCGGAACCTTTGTCGGAGGATTTTTCATCTGGCTATTTATACTCAGTATTGAAGAAAACAAGCAGAAGTATTAAAGCAGTCATCCTTGACCAAAAAGTAGTTGTCGGGGTAGGCAACATCTATGTGGATGAATCATTATTCCGTGCGAAAATCCATCCTGAACGAGTTGCTTCTTCCTTGGAAGAAGCGGAAGTCGAAAGGCTCGTAATGGCTATTAAGGGGACGTTGGCTGAGGCGATTAAGCAGGGAGGTAGCACGATTCGGACATACCTGAATTCTCAGGGCCAAATAGGCATGTTTCAGCAGCAGCTTTTGGTATATGACCGTGCAGGAGAACTATGCACAGAGTGCGATTCCCATATTGATAAAATCAGGGTAGCCGGAAGGGGCACCCATTATTGCCCGACTTGCCAAAAATAGCAGGGACTAGCAACAATCCATAGGCTCTCTCCATATACTATCGTATTCGATTGTAGGGAGGGAGCCTTTTTGCATGTCTAATGTACTTGCATTCACCTTGCTAGCTATAGCTGTCAGCCTTGATAGCTTCAGCGTAGGATTTACTTATGGCCTCAGAAAAATGAGAATACCTTTAGGTTCAATCCTCATTATCGCTTGCATGTCTACAGCCACCTTTCTGTTGAGCATGTTGATAGGTGGGATGTTGAGCCACGTCTTATCCCCGGCTTTCGCTGCGAAATTCGGCGGCGGCCTATTGATTTTAATGGGCATTTGGATTACTTTCCAAACATTTAGATCGCGTGAAACAGATAAAGAAGAATTGCAGGAAGATAGAGTGATTGCTTCTTTTGAAGTGAAGGCATTCGGCATAGCTATCAATATTTTGAAAAAACCAATGGCTGCGGACTTGGACCGGTCAGGAACCATTGTAGGCATGGAAGCCATCTTTCTTGGGTTAGCGCTTTCGTTTGATTCTTTTGGCGCGGGCATAGGGGCAGCTATGCTCGGTTATTCTCCTTTTATTCTGGCAGGATTTGTTGGAATAATGGGCTCGTTGCTGCTTAAAGCCGGCATGATTTTCGGGCATAAGCTTTCTTATCAGCTTTGGATCAATAAATTAACGTTCTTGCCAGGGATTTTACTCATACTGATCGGTATATTAAAATGGAGGTAATCTAGGATGTGAAAGGATTGCCGACAATGAACAGAATAATAGGAATCACAGGCGGGATTGCAAGTGGAAAGAGTACAGTCAGTGCCATGATTACAGAAATGGGATACACGGTGGTTGATGCGGATGTGGCTGCCCGTGCAGTAGTTGAGCCGGGCCAAAAAGCGTATGGAACTGTAGTTGAACAATTTGGAAGAGATATTTTATGTGAAGATGGAACTCTAAACCGCGCTAAACTGGGGGGGATCATTTTCCATGATGAAGAAAAACGGTTGCTGTTAAACAGTATTGTCCATCCTGCTGTTAGAGAGTATATGGATGAACAGCGCGATGCTGCGTTTGCAAGAGGAGAATCGGTTGTGTTCATGGATATTCCGTTATTGTTTGAAAGCAAGCTGCAGGGGACTGTCGACCAGTCGATTCTTGTGTATGTTGATTACGTTGTCCAATTAAAACGCCTTATGGAACGGAATGGGTTTTCCGAGGAAGAGGCAAAAGCAAGAATCCGTTCGCAGATGCCGTTGGAAGACAAGAAAGCAATGGCCGATGCTGTAATTGAAAATAACGGTTCTATTGAAGAGACGAAAGAACAAATTCGCCATATACTTCACAGATGGTCGATCATATAATTCAATCATTGGCTATTATTCAAAGAGAATGCTAAATGCATTCTCTTTTTTTGTGTTTATTGGTTAATAAAGGAAATGGAGAAAACATTTAATAATTTTTATCATAATATATTCACATTTGAAGTTTTAATATGTTATACTAATAGCGATACGGACATAAAAAGTATAACATTAATTCGGGAGGGGCCGAAAAATGAAGGCTAGAATTGCGATCAATGGGTTTGGACGAATTGGGAGAATGGTATTTAGAAAAATGATGTTGGATAATCAAGTGGATGTAGTGGCAATCAATGCATGCTATCCGGCCGAAACTCTGGCCCACTTGGTTAAATACGATACAAACCACGGTAAATTTCTAGGAGAAGTAATCGCCCAGGAAAATGCGTTGGTCGTTAATGGGCATAAAGTGGCCATTACGGGAAGCCGCAACCCGAGTGAGTTGCCTTGGAAAGAAATGAATATAGATATTGTTGTGGAAGCAACAGGAAAGTTCAATGAACGGGATCAGGCAGCACAGCATTTGGATGCGGGCGCTAAAAAAGTCATTTTGACTGCTCCGGGCAAAAATGAAGACGTTACCATTGTCATGGGTGTGAATGAAGGGGCATTGGATTTGAATAAGCATTCGGTTATATCTAACGCATCATGCACAACCAATTGCCTTGCTCCGGTGGCAAAAGTGATTGATGAGCAATTCGGCATCATCAACGGATTGATGACGACTATACATGCCTATACGAATGACCAAAAGAATATTGATAATCCCCATAAAGATTTGAGACGAGCCAGAGCATGTGCACAAAGCATCATTCCGACAACGACCGGTGCCGCGAAAGCGCTCTCTCTTGTATTGCCGCAGCTTCAAGGGAAATTGCACGGGATGTCATTGCGTGTTCCGACCTCGAATGTTTCGCTTGTAGATTTGGTAGTGGATGTAAAACAAACTGTTACCGCTGAAGATGTGAATGGTGCTTTCCTTACATCATCACATGGTTCGTTGAAAAACATCATGGAATATACGGAAGAACCTCTTGTCTCGGTCGATTTTAATACAAATCCGCATTCTGCCATTATTGATGGCCTTTCAACGATGGTTATGGACGGGAATAAAATTAAAGTGCTCGCCTGGTATGATAACGAATGGGGTTATTCATGCCGTGTAGCTGATTTAACCAATTACGTGGCAAAGGAACTGAATAAGTTGAATCAAGTTCCGGCCAATTCATGATAAGAAGCTCCCCTCTTAGTGAGGGGAGTTTTCTATTTTATTGAGAAGCAGCCCGTTTTAAAAGAAACATAAAAGTTACATTTTTTACATTTTATTCTATTATTTATTGAAAAATATTCCTGTACCCTTTATACTAGTCATCGTGAACTTCTTTTTACAGAATTTCACTGTAGCTACTTAAAGGGTTAGGACCTCTTTGGACTAACTTTCCCCCGTGGTAGTTATGGACGTCTTTAACTTTTGCATTGAGAAATTTAAAATGTTAAAAGGGGGAATATGACATGGAAACGATGGGTAGACATGTGATATCAGAACTTTGGGGCTGTGATTTTGAAAAGTTGAATAACGTAGCGAGAATTGAGCAAATTTTTGTTGATGCGGCATTAAGATCAGGTGCTGAAGTCCGAGAGGTGGCATTTCATAAGTTTGCCCCGCAGGGAGTCAGCGGCGTGGTAATCATTTCGGAATCTCATCTGACTATACACAGCTTTCCTGAGCACGGGTATGCTAGTATAGACGTTTATACATGCGGTGAGCTTGATCCCAATATTGCGGCTAACTACATTGCCGAAGCTCTGGGAGCGGAGACGAGGGAGAATGTGGAGCTGCCTCGGGGAATGGGGCCGATCGCTGTCAGCAAGGCGAAAGTGTTTTAATCTGGATAACTCAAAGAGGTGTATATGCACCTCTTTTTTTAATGCCATTTTTCTCGTTTTGCCCAAAGGGGGATACTGTCCTCCTTTGGCAGGGAAGAATATGCCTTATAATGCGACTCACTGAACAAAACACTTTGCTATTGTGAAAATAGCTTGTTTTTTATAATATAAGAATACAATATAACATCGATCTGCAAGTATGGTCCGACTAAGAGATAACGGAGTTGATAATATGAAATGTCCGAGCTGTCAACACAATGGTACACGGGTATTGGATTCACGTCCGATTGATGATGGCCGTTCTACGAGAAGGAGAAGAGAATGCGAGCGGTGCGGTTTCCGTTTCACTACATTTGAAAAGGTAGAAGAGATGCCATT
This sequence comes from Bacillus kalamii, assembly GCF_047238185.1. Classification (NCBI taxonomy): domain Bacteria; kingdom Bacillati; phylum Bacillota; class Bacilli; order Caryophanales; family Bacillaceae; genus Bacillus; species Bacillus kalamii. Next base: position 548,983 of record NZ_JBDFMI010000001.1, read on the forward strand.
GATTGTAGTGAAGAAGGACGGGACGCGCGAGGAGTTCTCTGGAGATAAAATTATGCGCGGGCTCATCAAAGCATGCGAAAAGAGGCCGGTCCCTTTCAAGGAACTTGAAAATCTCGTCATGGAAGTTGAGAAAGAATTGCGCAGCAGTGGATTTACTGAAGTGAATAGTGAGATAATTGGTGAAAAGGTTATGAACCGCCTGGCTAAAATCGATGAAGTATCATATGTCAGATTTGCTTCTGTTTATCGCCAATTCAAAGACATTAACGTATTTATTGAAGAACTGAAAGATTTAATAAAAAAAGACCGTTAAGAGCTAAGTATATTTGGCTCTTTTTTTAACAGAAAGTGAAGATTGTTTTATCTTTACTGGATAATAAGCATTGAAAGGTTTGAGTGTTGATGATGAATCATTGGCAGCAACTGCTTCCTGTCGACCAATATAGAGTGACGACAAAGGGAATATTGGATGATTACAGCCGGAAGATCATTACGATGCTCTATCAACCGCTGATTGGCCCTCTAAGTGTAAGTTTATATATGACTCTGTGGAGCGAATTGGAGAGCAATAAACGTTGGTCTCAGGAAGCCAATCATTACAGCTTAATGAATATGCTGGATGCGCCTTTGAACGACATATACCAGGCAAGAGTCAAGCTGGAAGGGATCGGGTTAATGAAGGCATTCAAAAGGGTAAATGAGGAAGAGACGACATTCGTGTATGAACTGATGGCCCCTTTATCCCCTGAACAATTTTTTACAGATGGAATGCTGAATATATACCTATATAAAAAAATCGGTAAAGTTCAATTCGCTAAATTGAAAAAATTCTTTTGCGATGAAGAATTCGACCGGAGTTCCTATGAAGAGATAACCAAATCTTTCGCGGATGTTTTCGTCTCCTCGCATCTAACATCATTGTACGTGGCGGAAGATTCAAAAGGAGACTTGGAGCCTGCTGCTGGACAGGCCTTCCATTCGGAAGTGCAGCCTAAGGAGCTAGAAGGATTCAGTCATTCATTCGATTTTGGCCTTTTTTTTGCAGGGTTGAAGTCTTCTTTGGTTCCGGAAAAGGCGTTCTCGAAAAATATAAAAGAAACGATAGCCAAGCTTTCATTTATTTACGGTATAAATCCTTTAGTGATGCAATCGCTTGTGATTAAGGCGATGAATGAACAAAACGAGATTGATGAAGAAGAATTAAGGAAAGCAGCACGGGACTGGTTCCAAATCGAATACAGCGACGAATATCCATCACTGTCCGAACAAATCCAGCCAGCTAAATATAGACAGGCGGCAGCTGAACCTGCATCTGAAGAGGATGTATTTATTCAGCATCTTGAAACGATTTCCCCGCGCGAATTATTGCGCCAATATGGCAATGGGGCAGAACCGACTTCCCAAGTCATGAGAACGGTGGAAGAAGTAATGCTTGACCAAAAGTTGCTGCCGGGCGTGATGAACGTCCTCATCGATTTTGTCATGAATATAAACGATATGAAATTCACGAATTCCTATGTGAAGGCGATAGCGGGCCAATGGGCAAGAAAAAATGTAAAAACCGTAAAAGATGCAATGGAGCTTGCTAGAGCGGAATATAAGAAATCCCAGAATAAACAGGCCAAAGGCAGCAATAGCACTTACAATAGCAAGAAGGCTGTGCGGACAGAAATAGTCCCTGATTGGCTTAAGGAAGGGAAGGTTGAGGCCAGTACAGATCAAACGAAGGCTGAAGAACCTGATTTTGCCCGCCAAAGAGAAGAGATGCAAGCCAAATTAAAGAAAAAATACAATGCAAAAGGGTGATATGTTGTGAAAAAAATTGATAAATCTCTTTCGAAGCTCACCCATACTGAATCATTTGCCAAGAGGTACGAGGCTATCCGCAAAGACACTTTATCCCATCCAGAAGTAGTGGCCTTCCTGAATCGTAATAGCTCGGCTATAAGTGAAGATATGGTTGAGAGAAGCTTAATGGACCTGTATGAATTTACAACCCAAGTGCACGATTGCTCGGAGTGCAAAAGCCTGGCGGAATGTAAAAATATGATGAAGGGCTACATACCCAAGCTGGGATTACAGGGCAACCGCATTGAGCTTTTTTATGAACGGTGCGATAAGAAGATAAAGGAAGATGATCGCAGAGATCGGGAAAAATTGATCCAAAGCCTTTATATCCCGAAAGATATCCTGAAGGCGACTCTTGGGGAAATAGATATCAATAATGCTGAAAAGCTGAAGGCTGTTAGTGCCGCTGATGCTTTTATTGATGATTATATATCCGGCAAAAAGCCTAAGGGGCTGTACTTTTATGGCTCTTTCGGCGTCGGTAAGACCTATTTGCTGGGAGCGATTGCTAATGATCTGGCGGATAAGCATATATCTTCATTGCTGATTTATGTGCCTGATTTCTTAAGGGAGATTAAATCGGCTATTGGCGACAACACGCTGAATGAGAAGCTTGAATTTGTGAAAAAAGCGCCGGTCCTTATGCTGGATGATATCGGAGCTGAAACGATGACCAGTTGGGCTAGGGACGAGGTGCTTGGCCCTATCCTTCAGCACCGGATGGCTGATCGGCTGCCGACTTTCTTTACGTCAAACTTTGACTTCAAACAATTGGAGAACCATCTGACATACTCCCAAAGAGGGGAAAAGGAAGAAGTTAAAGCTGCCCGCTTGATGGAGCGTATCCGTACGTTGGCTTTGCCTTATTTATTGGACGGGGAGAATAGGAGAAAATAAATCCCTGAATGTAAGCGAATCAGATGGCTGGAAGAAGAGATCAAGTGGAAATAGGCTTGATCTCTTTTTGTATAGCTTTTTACTGTTGTTTCTATAGCGAGCGATATCCGCTTTCGAAAGTCTAACTCCTTCCACTCCAATTGCTTGGTGATTCTGCTCTTCTCATAAGCAGAAAAGAGCCTGTTGGATAAAGGGTTTTCCTGAAGGTTGGTCTATCTACTCTCTGATCGCTTTTTTATTTATATGTTAAAATATGGATGTGCCCTTCATATAGTGGTAAGGAAGGGGAGGTTGCAGAAATGGATAAAAAAGCGGCTGTGACGCTCGTATTGGGGATCATGTCCATTTTACTGCCTTATTTTGGCGTTGTTCCGGGAATCTATGGAGCGTTGAATGCGAGAAGAGGATTGCGAGAATGGGAATATGCCGAGAAACGGGAGAATAGGGGCGTCCTAATTGCGGCGTGGATATGCAGTGGCTGTGGTGTTGGATTGCAAGCCATCTTATGGGCCCTTTTCGTAAATGGCATGTAAGCATTTGAGGATAGGAAGTAGCGGTCGAAGGAGGAGTCGGTTTTGAGAAGAGGTTGGGTGATTGGCGATAAATACTTTTTGGTGTTTTCAGTCATACTTTCTGCTTCTTCAGTTGCCATTTTAGCAGCGGGCGGCAAGGAGCAGCCGAATGGCAGTCAGTTCATATGGGCATCTATGCTGGTTGTTACCCTTCTCATGCTGTTAACACTGCACATAAAAAAACGGAGAATATGTGAAACCATTTCTTCCAGCTTATTAAGCATAGTAGCATAATTATTTGTTAGAAATCATATGGCGGAAAGTGGGATAGGATGGGCGATAGAATGTTTATAGATATTTTCGAAGAAATTATTGATATTATGCATCATGATTATGCAGGGGCTAAAGATAAACAGGGATGGGACCACCCGGAGGAGTACAGACAGAAAATAAAGCGGCTAGATGGTTCAACAGAAAGGGAGTCGGAATTGTTTTGTAAACTGGTGAAGGAGTATTTGCTGGATTTTAAGGATCAACATTTATCATTCCATCACGTGAAAGCTGCCTCTCGGACTTACTGCGGTTTCAAGACGAGAAGGTATCAGAATGCCCTCTATATAACGGAGTCTATAAGTGAAAAAAATTTTCAGGCAGGCGATAAAATAACCGCATTGGATGGGGAAGGAATTAGCGAGCTGGCCATCCGGCATAAAAAGGATCTCTATGGAGAAGCCGAGGAAAGGCAGAACTGGAGTGATATTTTGAAGCTGTACAATGAAGCTACTGTGGAGAAGCCGGATGGGCATGCCCGAAAGCAGGCGTTGAAAAAATACCCCGTTGTCCCCTATTCTCCCCAATATAGTGCAGAAAAGCTGGATAACGGCATTGTAAAGATGACATTGACGGACTTCGACAATGCCGATGCCATCCGAAAGCTGATAGGCGAAGTAGAACCACTGCTTTGTTCATCCCGTGTGTTGATTATGGATGTCCGCATTAATTACGGAGGAGCCGATTCTGCCTTTCTTGGATTGCTGCCCTTTATTTTTCCGGTGGGAGTGACAACCATTATTCCGGACGACCTCTATCCAATGGAAATGAATTATACAAAGAGAAATGTAGAATTAAGAAGCAAAGAGTTCCTTGAGTTTATCCAAATAACCGAAGATAAGGGTAGTGTGGATTTTTTCAACCACTGCCTTAGAGAAATGCAGGCTAATAAAGGAAAGGGATTTCAGAAATATGTACACCAGCGTTCTGGGCAATCCATCGATATACAGGGAAGGAAGAACCCGGAACAAATTTTCATTCTTTCGGATGTGGCCTGCGGCAGTTCCGGCGATTCTTTTGTTGATGTATGCAAATTATCGAAGAAAGTGACTGTAGTAGGAAGGGCTACTGCCGGTTTGAATGACTATGCAAATTTAGCGGAACAAACATGGAAGGAAGAATTCAAATTGCAGTATGCGACATCCAGAATGATGTCCGTTGATAAAGGGGAGGGTATGCAAGGCAAAGGAATTGTCCCCCATGTCCATATTCCATGGAAGCCGGAGCATATAGGAACAGACGTAGATTTACTGTATTGCCTTGAAGCTGCCGATAGTAGCAAAGTCTGTAAATAATCCCGATTGAAACCGTCCTTTTTCCTTCTAAAACAGAAGAATGTCCATATACATGTATAGAACATGTGTAAGGGGGGGTACGGTTGGTATCAATCAGTTTTGATTCCGCCCATGAAGCGGAACTATTTTTGCATATATGTCAATATGATTCCGGCAATGAGAGATTGCTTTCACATATGTCCCGCAATGCAGGCAATACAGTTGTGGGGTTGGAACAGCAAAGCGGCTTGGATGCTCTGGTCCCGCTAAAGAGAGTTTTCTTTATATACATACAAAAAGAGTGGCTGCCATTGTGGCTGGATCGGATTGTAAAAGAATCCTTTTATTATAAAGAGCAGGATGAATGTGACCAGATAATAGAAATCGCGGGCATGATGATGATGATGGAGAATGAGCAGACGACTGCCTTTTGGGGGCGTCTCCAGCAGAATTTAGAAGAAGGCCTGTCATCTATACTGGAAAGGGGGGTCCCCTTTTCGTTTTCAGCATTTCTCGCTTTCAGGGAAAAAAGAATTCTCCAAGAGCTTATGTATTTTGTAGAGACGGCCATCGATGAGTATAAAATGGAACAGGAATACCTTAATTTTATCCATACATTGCGCGGGTATATGCATTCTGTCTCGCCTAAATTGCCCCGGCTTCACGTTGTGCACAAGGAACATTTTATGTTCTATAATGATTCATTGCAGGAATTGAACAGGGCTGATTTGGTCCGCTATACGGACAGGCGCCTGTTTTCGGATTATCCTATGTACATCGATTCGAATGTGCTGGCTCCGCTTATATCAATTGCTCCAGAAATTCTGTCGGTATACAGTGATGAGGAAAACCATCCCATTTTAATGACTGTCCGACGGATCTTTGAAGAAAGGGTTGAGATATTGCCGCTCAGCGAGTTTGGAAAAAATGCCAATTTTCAGAACATAGCAGACGAAAAGTAACAAACCTCTCTTGCTTTTATAAACATAACAAACTATAATGATGTACATACGAACGTACCATACGTAAAAGTAATGATGAGGACACGAATAAATTGCAAACGGTTTTTAGAGAGGGAAGCGTGCGCTGGGAGCTTCCTATTCCGGGGGATTTATTTACCACCTCTAAACTTCAGTTGTGAACGCATTCCTTGTATGTAGCGACTGACGGCAGCTGCCGTTATCAGCTTCTAAAGTGTTATCCGGCAAACGGCTGGATAAAACATGGGTGGAACCGCGGGTTAATAATAATTATATCAGCTCGTCCCTGTATTATACAGGGGCGGGCTTTTTTGCTTGGCCTGCGAGCCCCCTGAATCAATGTTATATATAACGCTTAGACAGGCTTTATTCAGCCATCAAAGTCCAAGCATACAATAAAAGGAGGAACACATATTATGTCTGAAATGCTAAAAATCACATTCCCAGATGGATCTGTCAAGGAGTTTGGGCAAGGTACTACAACAGAAGAAATCGCTGCCTCCATTTCACCGGGCTTAAAGAAAAAAGCTCTAGCAGGCAAGGTCAACGGACAAATGTATGACTTGAAACGCTCTATCCTTGAGGATGCTTCTATTGAAATCATCACTCCGGATTCAGAAGAGGCGCTTGAAATTCTTCGCCATAGTACTGCGCATCTGATGGCCCAGGCTGTGAAAAGAATGTACGGAAAAGACAATGTGAAACTGGGAGTCGGCCCTGTCATTGAAGGAGGCTTCTACTACGATATCGATGTAGACCAGCCAATTTCTACAGAAGACCTTCCTGCCATTGAAAAAGAAATGAAAAAAATCATAAACGAAAATATTGAAATCGTTCGTAAAGAAGTCACACGCGACGAAGCGCTTGAACTGTTCAAGGATGACGAATATAAAGTTGAACTGATCGGCGCCATACCTGCCGATGAAAAAGTCACTGTGTATGAACAAGGCGATTTCATTGACCTTTGCCGTGGCGTTCACGTGCCTTCTACCGGAAAATTGAAAGAATTCAAGCTATTGAGCGTGGCTGGTGCCTACTGGAGAGGCAACAGCGATAATAAAATGCTTCAGCGCATTTACGGCACAGCTTTCTTCAAAAAAGAAGATTTAGCGGAACATCTGCGTTTATTGGAAGAAGCTAAAGAACGCGACCACCGTAAAATCGGCAAAGAATTAAACTTGTTCACTTCTTCGCAAAAAGTAGGCCAAGGGATGCCGATGTGGCTTCCTAAGGGTGCGACAATCCGCCGTGTGATTGAACGCTATATTGTGGATAAAGAACAGCGCCTTGGCTATGACCATGTGTACACACCGGTTATCGGAAGCGTTGATTTATATAAAACTTCAGGACATTGGGACCACTACCAAGAAGATATGTTCCCGGTAATGGAAATGGAAAATGAACAATTGGTCCTTCGCCCAATGAATTGCCCGCACCATATGATGGTGTACAAAAATGATATCCATAGCTATCGCGAATTGCCGATCCGTATCGCTGAGCTTGGCATGATGCACCGATATGAAATGAGCGGAGCGCTATCCGGCCTGCAGCGCGTACGTGCAATGACACTGAATGATGCCCACATCTTTGTCCGTCCGGATCAAATCCAGGATGAGTTCAAACGTGTGGTACAGCTTGTGCAAGCCGTATACAAAGATTTTAATATCAATGATTATTCCTTCCGCCTATCCTACCGCGATCCGGAAGACACTGAAAAGTATTTCGATGACGATGAAATGTGGGAAAAAGCACAAAGTATGCTTAAACAGGCAATGGATGACCTTGGCTTGGATTACTTTGAAGCAGAAGGGGAAGCTGCATTCTATGGCCCTAAAGTGGACATTCAAGTCAAAACAGCGCTTGGTAAAGAAGAAACACTTTCTACAGTACAACTGGACTTCCTGCTTCCTGAAAGATTTGACCTTACTTATGTAGGTGAAGACGGCAAGCCTCATCGCCCTGTTGTTATCCACCGTGGAGTTGTATCCACTATGGAGCGTTTTGTTGCATTCCTAATTGAAGAATATAAAGGTGCGTTCCCGACTTGGTTGGCTCCTGTCCAAGTGCAAGTCATTCCGGTGTCGCCTGATGTTCATTTAGATTACGCGAAGCAAGTGCGCGAACAATTACAGGCTGAAGGACTTCGTGTCGACCTAGACCAACGGAATGAGAAAATCGGCTATAAAATCCGTGAAGCACAAATGCAAAAGATTCCATACATGCTGGTTGTCGGCGATAAAGAAGTGGAAGAAAATGCGGTCAATGTCCGTAAGTATGGCGAGCAAAAATCAGAAACAGTGCCATTTGAAGAGTTCAAGAACATGATTACAGCAGAGGTATCACGTTAAACAACTAAATAATATTTAAAAAGCTATTGCAAAAAAGACGCAGCTTTGATAATATAAGTTTTGTTGTTAAGACAGTTGTTTTGTGTTTGACATACAGGACATTCTGTGTTATATTTCTAAGGTATGAAATTGAATACTTCTTTGAGAAAAGAAGGAGCACCCGCTTCTCACCTGCTAACGCTAAAACAGCAGTTTACAGGTTATTGGTTTTCTATTTGACAATTGTCTTATTAGTGATCATACGTGTGGGTGCATCAGCATCCACACTTTTTTAATGCGGTTATGTTCTTCGTCAACTTAAACGAATGTATTCGGAAATAAACCTTGGAGGTGGCTAACTATTAGTAAAGACATGATGGTAAACGAGGGCATCCGTGCCCGCGAAGTTCGTCTCATTGACCAAAACGGTGAACAATTGGGCATTAAGACAAAATTCGAAGCTCTGGATATTGCCGCTCGTGTAAATCTTGATGTAGTGCTAGTTGCTCCAAACGCAAAACCTCCTGTAGCCCGTATTATGGACTACGGAAAATACCGTTTTGAGCTACAAAAGAAAGAAAAAGAAGCGCGAAAAAATCAAAAAATCATCAGTTTGAAAGAGGTTCGCTTGAGCCCGACAATTGATGAGCATGACTTTAATACAAAGCTTCGCAATGCTCATAAGTTCCTTGAAAAAGGAGATAAAGTGAAAGCATCTATTCGCTTTAAAGGTCGTGCGATTACTCATAAAGAAATCGGACAGCGCGTATTGGACCGCTTCTCTGCAGAGTGCAAAGAATTGGCTACTGTAGAACAAGCTCCTAAAATGGACGGACGCAGCATGTTCTTAATCTTAGCACCCAAAAACGAAAAGTAATTTTTAGATTGTAATGAGGAGGAAATCCGTATGCCTAAAATGAAAACTCACCGCGGATCTGCAAAGCGTTTCAAAAAAACTGGATCTGGTAAGCTTAAGCGTTCAAACGCATATACTAGCCACTTATTTGCAAACAAATCTACAAAGCAAAAACGTAAACTTCGTAAAGCTAGTCTTGTAAGCGCAGGCGATTACAAACGTATTCGTCATATGTTAGACAATCTTAAGTAATTAATCGTTCGCATCGATTTATATAGGAGGGAAATACATGCCACGTGTAAAAGGCGGTACTGTTACTCGCAAACGTCGTAAAAAGGTTCTTAAATTAGCTAAAGGTTATTATGGTTCAAAACATACATTATATAAAGTTGCTAACCAACAAGTAATGAAATCTCTAATGTATGCATTCCGCGATCGTCGTCAAAAGAAACGCGACTTCCGCAAACTTTGGATCACTCGTATCAACGCAGCTGCTCGCATGAACGGTCTTTCTTACAGCCGTTTAATGCATGGTTTGAAGCTTGCTGGTATCGAAGTTAACCGTAAAATGTTAGCAGACCTTGCAATTGCTGATGCTTCTGCATTCACTGAATTAGCAAACACTGCAAAAAAACATTTAGATAAATAAGTTATCGTTCTGATAACGGGAAAAGCCATTCTTCAACGAATGGCTTTTTTTTATGAAAAAAGGGGGATGCCGACTATGGAAGTCATCTATGTATGTATAATGAGCGTGATTGCTTTCGTTCTAATGGGGATTGATAAGTCGAGAGCGCGGATGAACAAAAGGAGGATATCGGAAAGGACTTTATGGATCGTTGCGTGGATCGGCGGAGCTCCAGGATCAGTGTGCGGTATGAAATACTTCCGGCATAAAACAAAGCATGTCCAATTTCGGATCGGATTCCCATTCCTGGCTGTTTTTCAAATCCTAATTATCCTTTATGTTGCCGTGCTTTAATCATCGGGATAAATAATCTTCCACTCGATTTCCGCTTCCGGATAGTGGCTGTTAAGCGAATCCTCTATATACCGGATATCTGAATCGGTAAGCTTATTGACGGCCTTCTGCTGGCAATGCCAAATGTGGATGGTGACCACGTTTCCGGATTCAAGCCGATCTGCATATTTCTCGCCTTCCATTAGAAAGCCTTTATAGGTAAGCAAAAAATTCTTCATGGGATTTGAAAAGTCATCCAGCAAATAGAACCGCCTTTGCCGTTTAGCCTTATTGAGCCTGCGTGCCGGGCTCATAATGTAGCCAACCGAGCAATAAAGAAAAAGGATTAACAAAAGAGTGAAAATGAGCGACATAAGAAGTACCATTGTAGCCTCCTTCAAGTTATGGGACAATTGTATATGAATACGTACGAATAAAGGGTGCTGTTGGTTTCATTTTTCAATCATTTCATATTAAAGGAGAATGGTATGAATACAGAACAATTATTCAGGATGCAAAAAGAATTCGACCAGCATGTCCAGCAACATCGCCAATTGCAGGGTGAGCCTCTAATGGATATGAAGTTCCTTGCTCTTTTAGTGGAACTCGGTGAATTGGCGAATGCCACCCGATGCTTTAAATATTGGAGTGCGACAGAGCCTGAATCAAAGCAGCGTATCCTGAAGGAATATGCAGACGGAATCCAGTCCATCCTTTCTTTGGGCATTGAGTTCGGTTTTGATAGCCGAAAGTATGTAGATGGTTCATATTACAGCGGTGAAAAGGAGTTGACCAGCCAATTCCTCCATGTATTCGAAGCGGTCCATTTGTTTAAAGTAAAACGGTCTTTTGATATGTATAAAATTTTATTCTACAAATATCTGCATTTAGGGATGCTGCTCGGTTTTTCGAGCAAAGATATAGAAGAAACCTATACTTCAAGAAATGAAATGCTTTCTTGAAGACAGGATGGCAGGGTTTCATAGTATAATAAGAATAGTTTGAATAGGGAGGAAACTTTAAATGGCTCAATTAGACCAAACATTAGCAATGCTGAAGGATTTAACGGATGCAAACGGTATCCCGGGCAATGAAAAAGAAGTCCGGGAAGTTATGACCAAGTACATACAAGACTATAGCGATGAAGTGGTAAGCGACGGACTCGGAAGCTTAATCGCCAAAAAAACAGGTGATGAAAACGGACCGAAAGTCATGGTTGCCGGCCATTTGGATGAAGTAGGATTTATGGTTACCCGCATTGATGAAAAAGGATTTGTCTATTTTCAGACGGTAGGTGGATGGTGGTCGCAGGTCATGCTGGCCCAGCGTGTCACCTTGTTTACGTCAAAAGGCGAATTGACTGGGATCATGGGCTCTAAACCGCCTCATATTCTGACTGCCGAGGCGCGCAAAAAAACGGTTGATATTAAAGATATCTTCATTGATATCGGAGCTTCCAGCCGTGAAGAAGCAGAAGAATGGGGCGTTCGCCCCGGGGATATGGTGGTGCCATATTTTGAATTCACGGTGATGAACAATCCTAAAATGCTGATGGCCAAAGCATGGGATAACCGTATCGGCTGCGCAATCGCAATTGATGTCATGAAAAATCTTAAAAACGAAAAGCATCCTAATATCGTGTATGGAGTCGGAACCGTACAGGAAGAAGTGGGGCTTCGCGGTGCGAAAACAGCTACTTTCAAAGTGCAGCCTGATTTGGCATTTGCTGTAGATGTGGGCATTGCCGGAGATACACCAGGAGTATCGGAAAAAGAGGCAATGGGTAAGCTAGGCAAGGGTCCGGGAATTGTCCTGTATGATGCAAGCATGGTTTCACATAAAGGATTGCGGGATTTTGTAACTGGCGTAGCCGATGAAATGAATATTCCTTACCAATTCGATGCCATGCCAGGTGGAGGCACGGATTCTGGTTCCATCCATGTAACGGCTAATGGTGTTCCTGCGCTAAGCATTACGATTGCAACGCGTTATATCCATTCGCATGCAGCTGTCCTGCATCGTGATGACTATGAAAACACAGTGAAATTAATTACTGAAGTCATCAAAAGACTGGACCGCGACGCAGTCAATAAAATTACATTTGAATAATAGAGCAAAACACGAGGAGCATGATGACCCTCGTGTTTTCTTTGGTTAAACAGAAAATGGGTCTGTATATTGATTTATCCAAGCTAGATGAAAGGGCATGGAAGAATCCATGCCCTTTCATCATTTGCTCAATCCGCTTTCTAGTGCGTACAGCATTTCTTTTTTTTCGGCATCAGTTGAATTATTCCAAATCACTTCAAATAAAACCCCGAGGCCTGGAAGCATTTTTTCCTCGCCGCTTTGTATGGCATCGACGATTGTGTTTTCGAGCTGGTCCTGTGTATTGCCGGCTACGTTATGGATGACAGCATTCCGCAGATTTAAATTCATTAAGACTCCTCCTAGAATGTACTTCATTATATTTTTTCTCAAGTGTCCGTTTATTATGTATAATAAGTTAGGTTATACTAGGAAAAATTGGGCAGAAGAAAAGGAGTGAATGAAAAATCATGAAATTCATTCAATCTGTACAGAATGAGAAAGTGAAGGCCTGGAAAAAGCTGTTGGCAAAAAAAGGCCGCGATAAGGCAAAGCAATTTATAGTAGAAGGTTATCACCTGGTGGAAGAGGCGCTTAAAAAAGGTGCTGTCACTGCCTTGATTAAGGAAGAAGAAGCAGAGCTTCCGAATAAATGGAATGTGGACGGAATTGACATATACCATGTAACACAGGCAATAGTAAAGGAATTGGCAGAAACAGAAACATCGCAAGGCGTCTTTGCTGTATGTGACATGCAATTGCAGGATGAGCGGCTGCCGAAAAAAGTGTTATTGCTTGATGGGGTGCAGGATCCTGGGAATATCGGGACGATCATCCGTACAGCGGATGCAGCAGGCCTTGATCTCGTTGTTTGCGGCAATGGCTGCGTTGATGTATATAACAGTAAGGCATTGCGGTCAACTCAGGGCGCCATTTTCCATATCCCAGTTATAAAAGCAGATTTACTCTCATATATACCTGAATTGCAAAGCAATGGAGTAACCGTGTACGGAACCTCCCTTCAGGATGCAGTGAATTACAGGGAAGTGGAGACGTCGGAGTCATTTGCGCTTGTTGTAGGCAATGAAGGCAATGGGGTCAGTGCAGCAGTTCTTGATAACTGTGACCAAAATCTGTACATACCGATTTATGGAGAGGCAGAGTCCTTGAATGTGACAGTTGCAGCAGGCATTTTGCTCTACAGTTTAAATAATCGTTGAAATATATGCGCACATGGCTGTTGCATACTGGATTGAAATTCACTATAATATTGTAGAGAAATGAATAATTGAAAAGCGTTGACAGAGAAGAGTAGCTCAACCTGTATGATACAGGGAGAAAATGCCGTGATTGAAAGCATTTTTATCTGAATGGGTAGAGTGAAGTTCACCTCTCGAGCTGGCATCGGGACCGCATGATTCATGCGTAAAGATGCACCCGGTTATTAAAGCCGTTATTGCAATGAAGTAGTGTACAGATTATTTGTGCATCAACAAGGGTGGTACCGCGACGATTACCTCGTCCCTTTTTATGGGAACGAGGTTTTTTTATGTTTTCCGGACTTGTCGATACTTCTGCATGCTTGACATAAAGTGGCCCCTTATGGCCATCCATCACAGGGCGGCTCCATTGGATCCACAAATATCCCGGCCATCGCCGGATTAAAGGAGGAAAAGAATAATGCAGGAAACGTTAAAAAAACTGCAGGAAGAAGCGTTGCAAAAAATTGAAGCGGCTTCCGATCTTAGAGGATTGAATGATATTCGCGTAGCTTATTTAGGGAAAAAAGGGCCGATTACAGAAGTCCTGCGCGGAATGGGGAAATTATCAGCTGAGGAACGCCCGAAGATGGGTGCTCTAGCCAACGAAGTGCGCGAGGCGATTGGAGGCAGCATCGAGCAAAAACAAGCAAAGCTTGAAGAAGCTGCTGTCGCTGAAAAGCTTGCTTCAGAAAAGATTGATGTTACTCTGCCGGGTAATGAAGTGAAGGCGGGCAACCATCATCCTCTTACAAAAATCGTAGAAGAAATTGAAGATTTATTTATTGGAATGGGCTATGAAGTGGCTGAAGGCCCTGAAGTAGAACAGGACTATTATAACTTTGAAGCATTGAATCTTCCTAAGGGCCATCCGGCGCGCGATATGCAGGACAGCTTCTACATTACTGAAGACACATTGATGCGTACACATACATCTCCTGTACAAGTAAGAACGATGCTTAAACATGAAGGCAAAGGACCTGTCAAAATCATTTGTCCAGGCAAAGTGTATCGCAGGGATAATGATGATGCTACCCATTCCCATCAATTCATGCAAATTGAGGGGCTTGTTGTCGACAAGAATATTGCTATGAGTGACCTATCAGGGACGTTGGAAGTATTCGCTAAGAAGATGTTCGGGCAGGACCGCCAAATCCGTTTGCGTCCAAGTTTCTTCCCGTTCACTGAGCCTTCTGTAGAAGTGGATATTTCATGTAAAATCTGCGCTGGCAAAGGATGCAGTGTATGTAAGGGTACAGGATACATCGAGGTGCTTGGAGCTGGAATGGTTCACCCGAACGTATTAAAAATGGCTGGATTCGATCCAAAAGAATACTCAGGTTTCGCTTTCGGAATGGGAGTCGAACGAATTGCGATGCTGAAATACGGCATTGACGATATCAGACACTTCTACAGCAATGATATCCGTTTCTTAAAGCAGTTCGACCGTTGCGAAGGTTAATAATCAGAGGAGGGAATAACGATGTTTGTTTCATATAAATGGCTTCAACAATATGTAGATCTGGAAGGTATATCTGCAGTCGAATTAGCAGATAAAATTACAAAAAGCGGCATTGAAGTAGAAGGTGTCGAAAAAAAGAGTGAAGGTGTATCCGGCGTTGTCATCGGTCATGTGCTGGAAAAAGTGAAGCATCCGGAGGCGGATAAATTAAATATCTGCCAAGTGGATATTGGCGAAGAAGAGCCAGTTCAAATTGTCTGCGGCGCACCTAACGTCGATAAAGGGCAAAAGGTGGCTGTTGCAACAGTCGGTGCTGTTCTTCCTGGCAATTTCAAAATCAAAAAAGCAAAATTGCGCGGCGAAGCATCGCACGGCATGATTTGCTCTTTACAAGAATTAGGCATCGAAAGCAAGCTGATTGCCAAAGAATACAGCACAGGGATTTTTGTCTTCCCTCATGATGTGGAAGTGGGCGCAGATGCCCTTGAGCAATTGGGGTTAAATGATGAGGTGCTGGAATTAGGATTGACACCTAACCGCTCTGATTGTCTAAGCATGCTGGGTGTAGCTTATGAAGTGGGCGCTATTCTTGGAAAAGAAGTTAAGTGGCCGGAAGCTGCCGTATCTGAAAGCGATGATCAAGCGGCAGATTATATAACTGTAGAAGTAGAAGACCAAGAAGACAACCCGCTTTATACGGCGAAAGTTATAAAAGATGTGAAGGTTGGTCCGTCTCCTTTGTGGCTTCAAACAACATTGATGGCAAGCGGCATTCGCCCGCATAACAATGTAGTCGATATCACAAATTATATCTTGCTTGAGTACGGCCAGCCGCTGCATGCTTTCGACTACGATAAGATCGGTTCAAAAAAAATCGTTGTCCGCAAGGCGAAACAGGATGAAATGATCGTTACGCTTGACGACGCTGAACGCAAGCTGCAGCCTCATCAATTAGTCATTACGAATGGTGAAGAGCCGATCGCACTTGCCGGTGTCATGGGAGGGGCAAACTCTGAAGTAAGCGATTCTACTACAACCGTCTTGCTTGAATCTGCTTATTTCTCTGCTGCATCTGTACGAAGAACATCTAAGGACCATGCGCTCCGCAGTGAAGCAAGCGCACGCTATGAAAAAGGCGTTGATCCAAAGCGTGTACGCGCAGCAGCAGAGCGGGCTGCTTCCCTGATGGAGCAATATGCAGGAGGCACTGTACTTGAAGGAACCGTGGAAGTGGACACTCTTACAATTGAGCCTGCTGTAGTTTCCATCACAATTGAAAAAATCAATGCCTTGCTTGGCACAGATTTATCAATGAAGCAGGTTGAAGCTATTTTTGCTGCCCTTCAATTCGAAGCAACTGTTGAAGGCAACTGCATTACAGTGACGGTTCCTACACGACGCGGCGATATTACAATTGAAGAAGATTTAGTAGAAGAAGTAGCACGCCTGTACGGCTATGATAATATTCCAAAAACCCTTCCGGCTGCTTCAGGAACAGCAGGCAAATTGTCTCCTTATCAAGCGAAGCGCCGGGTTGTCCGCCGTTTCCTTGAGGGTGCAGGATTATACCAGGCTGTATCTTATGCGTTGACATCAGAAACAAAGGCAACGGCATTTGCTATTGAGAAACGCGGAACGATTAAGCTTGCCATGCCAATGAGTGAGGAACGCAGCGTCTTGCGCCAAAGCATTGTCCCTCAATTGCTTGAGGCCCTGCAATACAATGTGGCACGCCAAAATGATTCTGTAGCATTGTATGAAACGGGAACTGTCTTCTTGCAATCAGAAGGGGAAGTGCTTCCTGAAGAAAGAGAGCATGTAGCTGGAGCCATAACCGGCCTATGGCATTCTCAACTATGGCAAGGGGAAAAGAAAAAGCTGGATTTCTTCGTTGCTAAAGGCATCCTTGAAGGACTATTCAAGAAACTTGGAGTTGCTGGGCAAATTACATTTGCAGCGGCGGAAGTGGACGGCATGCATCCAGGGCGTACAGCAGCTGTTTCCTTGAATGATCAATATATCGGCTATGTCGGACAGGTTCATCCTACCGTTGAACAACAGCATGATATTAAAGAAACCTATGTATTTGAGTTATCATTGCAAGCTTTGCTTCAAGCGGAGATAGCGCCTATCTCTTACACAAGCATTCCTCGTTTCCCATCTATTACACGCGATATTGCGCTAGTTGTGGATAAGGATACAATTGCGGGAGATGTTCAAAACGTCATTGCAGAAACTGGCGGCAAATTACTGAAAGATGTAACTGTATTTGATTTATATGAAGGGGACCGTATGGAAGAAGGCAAAAAATCTCTTGCGTTCTCATTGAAATACTTTGATCCAGCCAAAACATTGACTGATGAAGAAGTAACAAAGGCGCATGATAAAGTATTGAAGGCTGTAAAAGAAAAAACTGGAGCTGAGCTTCGCGGATAAAGTGAAAGCATTCAGGGATTCCGGTATTTTGTAAGGAAGCAAAAAACGGCAACATCATGTTGCCGTTTTTTTGTGCTTTCTTTTTATTTAATTTTTCTTATGAAGCAACTTTTTAGCTTTGTCTGTATTGGCAAAATGGAGCTTGGTAAAGGTTTTTAAACTATCCATCCCTTTTCTTTCGATTAGCTTGGCGGCAGCGAGGTCAACAGCCGGTCCGGCCCCTTTAGGGATCGTGAAACCGGCTTGCTGGCTAAGTTCGTCGAATTTTCTCACGAATGCTGCACGCGCCAATATAGAAGCTGCAGCTACACTTGAATGGACACTTTCCGCCCCGGTGCTTAAATAAATTTGCTTGCACTGGAACATTTCCTGGTCCTTTAAATAGTTGAAGAAAACATCAGGCTGGGCAAATTGGTCGATCAAGATGGCTTCTGCTTCGATTGGCTTAATTTTTTCGATCAGCTTTTTCAAGGCTAGATTGTGAAGATAGGCTTTTATTTTTCCTTGGGACATTCCGCTTGCTTGCAGCCTGTTATATTTTTCATTATCCAAAACTAGTAGTGTAAAAGGGATTGCGTGCTTTAATTGAGAAGCAATCTCTAATATTTGCGGGTCTTTGAGGTTCTTGGAGTCCTTAACGCCAAGCTCCTTCAATAAAGGTATTTTTTCGGCTGGCGCATAGGCGGCCGCTACGGTAATCGGTCCGAAATAATCTCCTGTGCCTACTTCATCTGAACCGATGACACTCATACTCCCTATAGTTGCTGGAGGGGAATATGAATGATGCTTCACCGTGTTTTTCTTAGCTGGCGGAATGGAAGCCGGTTTATATGCCTGCTTGCTTTGCCATTTGCTTGCTTCTGTTTCCGCATTGGATCCTTGAAATAAAACCTTGCCGGATTTATAGGCTGTGACCGTGCATCCGGCTGGTTTGGCTGTAAATACAGAGCCCTGGGGTGCCTTTGCGTTTTGTGAAGCATGGTAATATGTACTCATTTCAGATATGGTTGCCATATTCATTTGTAAGACAACATTTCCCATTGTTCTCTTCACTCCTTTATAAGGGACTGTTCTCCATTATATACTACATTGGCTGTTTTTATAGGCGCACCTCTAAAAAGAAAGAATCCAGTCACGAAGAAATTGCAGGCTAATGCCACATCTGCCATGCATGCATCTGCCTCTTTTTTTCTGGGTGCGGCTTCATTCAAACCTGTTTTCGCTGGAGGATGAATCTCTTTTCCCTGAGTATAATCTAACAGTCTAATTGTCTCTATATAGTGCACCTAAGAGTATGGTAAATACTATATTCCACATCCCTTTTTAATCCCCTTTATTGAGTGATTGACTTTCTGCTGCATCTCTCGGATCCCTACTAGGACTGTAGGGCAATCTTTTGCTTTAATACTTTCAAGGACCCAACGTTCATGTTATTATAGAGATTAGGATTCTTTGGAATAGGGGGATATGACCTTGTCAGACGGAAAAAAAAACAAAATTACAGTTGATATATACGGGCAGCAGTACACGATTGTCGGCACAGAATCTTCAAGTCATATCCGGTTAGTTGCCTCGATCGTGGACGATCGGATGCGTGAAATTAGTGATAAGAATCCTAATTTGGACGTGAGCCGGTTAGCTGTGTTGACTGCTGTGAATGCAATCCATGACTATTTGAAACTAAAAGATACGTTGGATGCAATCGAGATGGAACAAAAGACGGAAAAGGATTGAAATGAATGTTTGACATACTATTGATAGCTATGTTTCTGATCGGCATTGCCGTTGGTCTGAGGCGCGGTCTGATTCTTCAGCTTATACATATAACAGGCTTTTTGGTGGCCTTTATAGCCGCGGTTGTCTACTATGATGCGCTGGCTCCGAAGCTTGAATTATGGATTCCTTTTCCTTCAATGGGAGATGCAAGCTCTGTAAGTACCTTGTTTAAGGGAATTGGTTTAGAAAATGCTTATTATAACGCTATAGCGTTTATTATTATCTTCTTTGCTGTAAAGATTTTATGGCAAGTATTCGGAAGTATGCTGGATTTCATTGCATCATTCCCGATTCTGAAGCAGCTGAATCGGTGGGGAGGCGGAGTACTGGGATTCCTTGAGGTATACTTGGTTGTTTTTATTCTGTTGTTCTTGGCGGCATTGGTTCCGATTCCATTCATCCAGGACCATGTGCAGAACTCCTTTATTGCAGAGTCGATGATTAAGCATACACCACTGCTTTCTGAGAAGCTTAAAGAACTGTGGTTTCACTATACGTCAGCATAAGGCTGATCCAAAAAAGCTGAACATCCACTTTGGCTTTTTTGGATTAGCTTTTTTATATGCAGGATAAAAGATAGGCAGTTATCATCTAGTCAGCAGGGGAATACTTGTGATTGGGGAAAGAGAAAGGTATCTTTAATTACAGATGGCCTGGTTTGTCCATACATAGACAGATTGTGCATTAAACGCGAACTATTCAATGGAAGCGGTGATTGTATATGACGATAAATAAAAAAGATGTAATTAAATTGTTGGAGAGAATTGCTCTCTATATGGAATTGAAGGGGGAAAACCCTTTTAAGACATCTGCATTCAGGAAAGCGGCAGCTGCTTTGGAGAACGATCAAAGAAGCTTAATGGAAATCGAAGATTTTACGGCTTTGTCCGGCATCGGGAAAGGAACAGCGGCGGTTATAGATGACTATATGGAAACCGGGAAGTCGGCCGTATTAGAAGAATTGCAGAGTGAAGTACCAGAAGGGTTGATTCCCTTGCTGCAGATTGCAGGCCTTGGCGGAAAGAAAATCGCCAAGCTTTATAAAGAGCTCCATATCACTAATAAAGACGAATTATTGGCAGCCTGCGAGGCGAATAAGGTAAGCGCATTGGCAGGGTTCGGAGCCAAATCAGAAGAAAAAATCCTTCACGCGCTGAAAGAAGCCGGAAGCGGGCCGGATCGGCTTCCGTTGGCCTTTGTCCTTCCGATTGCATCCGAAATTGAGCGCTTCTTAGAAACTATTCCTGAAGTTGAGAAGTATTCAAGGGCAGGCAGCCTGCGCAGAATGAGAGAGACCGTAAAGGATCTCGATTTTATCATTGCCACCCACGAACCTAAAGCAGTCCGGGAGAAGCTCTTGAAGCTGCCGAAGGTAAAAAATATTATTGGAGCCGGAGATACAAAGGTATCGGTCACTTTAGCCTACCAGTATGATGTAAGCATCGACTTCCGCATGATTAAACCTGAGGAGTTTTTTACAACACTTCATCATTTCACAGGTTCAAAAGACCATAATGTCCGCATGCGCCAGCTGGCTAAGGAACGCGGAGAGAAAATCAGCGAGTATGGGGTGGAGCAGTCTGGTGACGGCGAAGTATTAACTTTCGGAAGTGAAGAAGCATTTTACCATCACTTCGGATTGCCCTTTATACCGCCTGAATGCAGGGAAGACGGTTCGGAAGTCGACTCATTTCCTAGCGGTGAATTGATTGGATTAGAGGATATCCGAGGGGATATCCATATGCATTCCACTTGGAGCGACGGAGCATATTCCATTGAAGAAATGATAGAAGCATGCCGCGCAAAAGGATATGCGTATATGGCGATTACCGATCATTCACAATATTTGAAGGTCGCAAACGGTTTGACGCCGGATCGGATGAGAGAGCAAATCCAACTCATTAAGGAGTATAATAAGAAATACGATGATATCGAAGTACTGTCGGGTATCGAAATGGACATTCTTCCTGACGGATCGCTCGATTTCGATGACGGGCTTCTTGAGGAATTGGATGTGGTAATTGCCAGCATCCATTCCAGCTTCTCGCAAAGCCGGGAGCAAATCATGAAAAGGCTGCGTACAGCGCTTGAAAATCCGAATGTGGATATCATCGCGCATCCAACTGGACGCCTAATCGGAAAAAGAGACGGTTATGATGTTGATGTTGACCAGCTGATTGAATGGGCCAAAGAGACGAATACAGCATTGGAATTGAATGCAAATCCGAATCGTTTGGATTTATCGGTCGATAACCTGAAAAAAGCCCAGGAGGCAGGTGTGCGCATTGTCATCAATACAGATGCCCATAGTACCGATATGCTGGAGCATATGCCGATTGGCGTTTCTGCAGCGATGAAAGCTCTACTGTCAAAAGAAACAGTATTGAATACGGGAAGCGCAGACCAATTGATTGCTTTCCTGAAACGTAATGATTAAATAAGAAAATTAAGTCTTGAGGAGGATTATTCTCCGTGAATAATAAATCATTAAAAGCATTGGAATTTGATAAGATACGGGAACAATTAATGCAATTTGCTGCATCCTCGCTAGGAAGAAAGCGAGTGAAGGATCTTTTGCCATCAGTTTCTTTTCAAGAAGTCGACAAATGGCAAGCGGAAACAGATGAAGGAGCAACGGTCATCAGGCTGAAGGGAAGAGCCCCTCTGGACGGCATCTTTGATATCGGTCCCCATGCCAAACGTGCAAAGATCGGCGGTATGCTAAGCCCGAATGAATTGAAAGAGGTGGCATCAACGTTGCGTGCCAGCCGCAGATTGCAGCGCTTTATTGAAGACATGGTGGAAGATGAAATTGAATTGCCGCTGTTATCTGAACAAATCCATTCTTTATACGATCTTTTTGATCTGGAAAAATGGATCGCCAATGCAATTGGCGACCAGGGTGAAGTGTTGGATTCTGCGAGCGATAAGCTGCGGACAATCCGCCATCAATTAAGAACAAATGAAGCAAGAGTCAGAGAAAAGCTGGAAAGCATGATTAGATCCTCTAATGCTGCCACTACCTTGTCGGACAGCATTATTACCATCCGGAACGATCGTTTTGTCATTCCGGTCAAACAAGAATACAAGGGCGTGTATGGAGGCATCATCCATGACCAGTCTTCATCCGGACAAACCTTATTTATTGAACCACAGGCTATTGTTTCATTGAATAATGCTTTGCAGGAAGCAAAAGCAAACGAGCAGCAGGAGATAGAACGCATTTTGATCCAGCTATCGGCAACAGTCGGCGAGTATTCATCAGAGCTTTTGCATAGCGTATACGTACTGGGCTGCATGGATTTCATTTTCGCCAAAGCGCGCTATGCCCATAGCATAAAAGCATCAAAACCAAAGCTGAATAATGAAGGGTATATGAAGCTTGTAAAGGCCCGCCATCCATTGATTGACCGTTCCCAGGTGGTTGCGAACGACATCGTTTTGGGAAAAGATTTTTCGACCATCGTTATAACTGGTCCGAATACGGGAGGTAAAACGGTTGCCTTAAAAACTGTCGGGCTTAGCTGCTTGATGGCACAGGCCGGCTTGCAGATTCCGGCTTTGGATGGCTCTGAAATCGGGGTATTTGAAAAAATCTTCGCTGATATCGGTGATGAACAATCTATTGAGCAAAGTCTGAGTACATTTTCTTCACATATGGTCAATATAGTGGAAATTCTGGATGAGGTCGATGAGCATACGTTAGTTCTGTTCGATGAACTCGGTGCCGGTACCGATCCGCAGGAAGGGGCTGCACTCGCTATTTCCATTCTGGATGAAGTGCACGGAAGAGGAACGCGAATCATAGCGACCACCCATTACCCTGAATTGAAAGCGTACGGATACAATCGGGAAGGTGTCATTAATGCCAGCGTCGAATTTGACATTGAGACACTGAGCCCAACCTATCGTCTGCTGATCGGTGTGCCAGGGCGAAGCAACGCTTTTGAAATTTCGAAAAAGCTGGGCCTTCAGCCTTGGATCATTGAGCATGCAAGGGGCTATATAGGAGAAGATACGAATAAAGTTGAAAATATGATTGCTTCTCTAGAAGAAAGCCGGAGACAAGCTGAAAATGAAAAAGTGGAAGCACGCGATTATTTGCGGAGCGCCGAGAAGCTGCACCACGATCTTCAAAAGGAAATGCAACAATACTACGAAGACAAAGATGAGCAATTGGAAAAGGCTAAAATAAAAGCGCAAAGCATCATTGAAAAAGCGAAAGAAGAAGCGGAAGAAATCATTTCAGACCTTCGCAATCTGCGCTTGAATAAACAGGCTGAAGTAAAAGAGCATGAACTGATAGAGGCGCGCAAGAAGCTTGAGGAAGCTGCACCAAAATTGAAGAAAAAGAAAAAAGTGGCGAGCAAACAAGACCATGTCCTTCAACCGGGTGATGAGGTGAAGGTTCTAAGTTTGAATGGAAAAGGCGCTTTGGTTGACCGTGTATCCAGCAATGAATGGCTTGTGCAGATCGGTATTATGAAAATGAAAGTGAAAGAACAGGATCTTCAATTTATTAACGCACCAAAGCCTGTGGAAACGAAGCCTCTTGCAACAGTAAAAGGCAAGGATTTTCATGTGAGCCTGGAGCTGGACTTGCGCGGTGAACGCTATGAAAATGCACTGATGCGCGTCGAAAAATATATTGATGATGCATTGCTGGCCGGATATCCAAGAGTATCCATCATCCATGGAAAAGGAACGGGTGCATTGCGCCAAGGGGTTCAGGAATATTTGAAAAACCATCGTTCTGTTAAAAAAATTCGCTTTGGTGAACAGGGTGAAGGCGGCAGTGGTGTGACCATTGCAGAATTGAAATAGGCAAATTAACGATAGGAGCCAATTATATGGAAGCATTTTGGTCTAATAGTTATGTATTTATCGCTGCCTATTGCAGTGTAGCCCTTCTCTGCACGGTTGTATTTCTTGCTGTGTTCGAACTTGTGACCAAATACAGGAACTGGGAAGAAATCAAAAAGGGAAATGTGGCAGTCGCGATGGCTACAGGCGGGAAAATATTCGGGATTGCGAATATTTTCCGCCATTCCATCCTGGAGCATGATAGTCTTATTGATATGATTTATTGGGGAATCTATGGATTTATCTTATTGGTGGCAGGTTACTTTATTTTTGAATTTTTGACACCGGGTTTTAAAATCGATGAAGAAATTAAAAATGATAACCGGGCTGTCGGCCTGATTGCTATGATTATTTCGGTCGGGCTTTCCTACATCATTGGGGCGGGCATAACCGGGATATCACAATGAGGCCTCATAAACAAAGGTATTTGGAATGGATTTTTCACATGCAATAAAGGGGAGATGTGGATGTGGAGACATTAGCAAAGGTATTAATCGCTGTTGCAGCCACTTTTATTGTGATCGGGATTGTATTTATGTTTGTCGGCAGTTAAGGGATAGGGGATTTTGGTTATGAAGAAGGCAAGCCAGCTTATTGCAAGAAGGCTTGCCTTTTTTTAATCCCTGGAATCGTATTTTTCTTACAGGACAAACCATTGAATGGCTTCGGCTTTAATTTTCTTAATTGTCAGTCATTGGTAGGTATATTATAATTAAATCGGACTATAAGGAAAAAATTTCAAAGGGGGTTAATGTATGGGAGAGAAAATATGGTTAAAAGAATATCCTTCTGAAATACCAACAACGTTGGACTATGGGGATTTGCCGATCCAATCTTATTTAAAAGATGCAGCAGAGCAGTATCCCGATAAGGCGGCAATCCATTTTATGGGGAAGGAAGTCACATTCCAACAGCTTTTTGAAGATGCATTGCGATTTGCCAATTATTTGCGCGGTCTTGGAATTGAAAAAGGCGACCGTGTGGCCATCATGCTTCCGAATACGCCTCAATCCGTCATTGGCTATTTCGGCGTACTGTTTGCGGGAGGTATCGTTGTACAGACAAATCCGCTGTATATGGAACGGGAACTTGAGTACCAAATGAAAGACTCTGGTGCGAAGGTAATCCTTACTATGGATGCATTATTCCCGAGAGTATCATCTATCCAGAAGAATACCGACCTCGAACATATAATTGTAACCGCTATCAAGGATTATTTGCCTTTCCCTAAAAACCTCATTTATCCGTTCATTCAGAAAAAAAATCTAGGCATCGTTGTGAACGTCCGGCATGAAGGGAACATTCATTTATTGACTGAGATTCTTAAAATGAGCGAGGCGAATGAAATTCCGTTGGATGTCGATATTGAAAACGATTTGGCATTACTGCAATATACCGGAGGGACAACAGGATTTCCGAAAGGGGTTATGCTCACCCATAAGAACCTCGTTGCCAATACTAAAATGTGCAAGGCATGGATGTATAAATGTAAAAAAGGAGAGGAATCTGTCCTAGGCATCCTTCCATTTTTCCATGTGTATGGAATGACAACTGTCCTTATCTTATCCGTGATGGAAGCATATAAGATGATCCTTCTGCCGAAGTTTGATATCCAAACAGTTCTAAAAACCATCGATAAACAAAAGCCGACACTTTTTCCTGGAGCACCGACTATGTATATCGCTATTTTAAATCATAAGGACCTATCCAAGTATGACCTATCGTCAATCCAATCCTGCATTAGCGGATCAGCTCCGCTCCCGGTAGAAATCCAAGAGCAATTTGAAAAGGTGACGAACGGTAAATTAGTTGAAGGTTATGGGTTGACGGAAACATCACCAGTTGTCCATTCCAACTTCCTGTGGGATCGCCCTCGCATCAGAGGAAGTATTGGCGTTCCATGGCCAGATACAGATTCCGCCATTCTCTCTATGGATACAGGTGAACCGCTGCAGCCGAATGAAGTTGGCGAAATCGCGGTTAAGGGGCCACAAATTATGCAGGGGTACTGGAACCGGCCTGAAGAGACAGAAGCGGTATTTAAGAATGGCTGGCTGCTGACAGGCGATTTAGGCTATCAGGATGAAAATGGTTATTTCTATATTGTTGACCGTAAAAAAGACATGATTATCGCAGGAGGGTACAATATTTATCCACGTGAAGTGGAAGAAGTGTTATACGAACATAAAGATATTCAGGAGGCTGTAGTGGCAGGTGTGCCAGACCCATACAGAGGAGAAACAGTAAAAGCTTATATTGTCCTCAAGGAAGGGCGCCAGACAACAGAGGAAGAACTGAACCAATTCGCCAGAAAGCATTTGGCTGCTTATAAAGTGCCCAGAAAATATGAATTCAGAAGCGAATTGCCAAAAACGGCTGTAGGGAAAATCCTGCGGAGAAACTTGGTAGAAGAAGAGCGCAAGAAAGTAACCGATGAAAAGAAAGAGGCTTAATTAATTATCCGCCAAGAGTGCCATTCAATCGGCACACTTGCTTGTATGTTTTGGACAGCCTGTCGGTGCAAAGTGTATAATAGACAGGTTCAATGTATGAAGAAGAGCTTCTCGTTTCTTTCTTTTTACTTGACATCCTAGAATAATCAAATTATTATAAAATTATGAATGAATAGTCATTCATTTCTCTGGAAGGGGAAGAAACTGTGAAGCGAAACAAACCTAAATTCAAACAAATTATTGATGCTGCCGTTGTAGTCATTGCCGAGCACGGCTACCATCAAGCGCAAGTCTCGAAGATTGCTAAGCAAGCCGGTGTTGCTGATGGAACGATTTATCTATATTTCAAGAATAAAGAGGATATCCTTATCTCTCTTTTTCAAGAAAAAATGGGCGAATTCGTTGAGAAAATCAGTGCAGAAATTATGCTGAAGGAAAAAGCCTCGGATAAATTGGCGGTTTTGATCCAAACGCACTTCGACATTATGTCGGAAGATCCACACCTTGCTGTTGTCACGCAGCTTGAACTGCGCCAGTCCAATAGCCAATTGCGGACACAGATCAATGAGGTGCTAAGAGGTTATTTAAAGCTAGTGGATGGAATCCTGAAGGAAGGCATGGCGAACGGCGAATTCAAACAGGATTTGAACCATAAGCTGGCCAGACAGATGATTTTCGGAACGCTGGATGAAATTGTGACTAGCTGGGTTATGAATGACCAGAAATACAGTTTGCCGAAATTATCAGCAGATGTTCACAATCTATTCATTGCTGGGCTTGAACAGAGTGCAGCTGACTAATGGAAAAAGGGCTTCATCTACTGCGGCCCTTTTTTTAAAAACTTGCAAGCTGTTAAATAGTGACTGAAATGAATAATATTGTATAATAAAGTAGGATATAGAAACAAAGGGGGATTTGGATGTCATACATTTCATATCAAGTAGATGAGTATATTGCTACTGTAAAACTTGATAAAGCTCCTGCAAACGCTTTATCGTCTGCTGTTCTTCAAGAGCTGTCATCTATCATGGATGAATTGGAAGAGCGGCAGGATGTAAGGGTGGTCGTCATCCAAGGGGAAGGCAGATTTTTCTCGGCAGGCGCCGATATTAAAGAGTTTACAACCATTTCAGATGGCTCTGAATTTTCGAATCTATCGGCAGGGGGACAATCTTTATTTGAGAGAATTGAGACATTCTGCAAGCCGGTTATTGCCAGTATCCATGGCGCAGCGCTTGGAGGCGGACTTGAATTGGCGATGTCTTGCCACATCCGCTATGTAACTGAGTCAGCGCAATTGGGTCTGCCCGAATTGCACTTAGGTTTGGTTCCAGGCTTTGCAGGCACCCAAAGGCTCCCTCGATTGGTCGGTATGGCAAAAGCAGCTGAAATGCTCTTTACTAGCGATTCGATATCCGGCAAGGAAGCGGCTGGCTGGGGATTAGCCAATGCTGCATTCCCGGAAGATGAATTACAGCCGGCGGTCCAAACATTAGCGAAAAAAATTGCGAGAAAGAGCCCGCTTGCCTTAAAGAAAGCAATTGAACTATTAAACTATTCCAAGCATGCCCAGTATTATGAAGGGGTTCAAAAGGAAGCCGCTTCCTTTGGGGACATTTTCGGGTCGGAGGATGCGAAGGAAGGCATTTCGGCTTTTGTCGAAAAGCGCCAGCCTACATTCTCAGGTAAGTAAAAGTAGATTCAATATTCATAATCTTCATAATTAAATCGTAGCAGGAGGCTATTACATGAATATTTATGTGTTGTTAAAAAGAACATTCGATACAGAAGAAAAAATTACGCTATCAAACGGAAAAATCAATGAAGATGGAGCTGAATTCATCATCAATCCATACGATGAATATGCCGTGGAAGAAGCGATTAATGTAAGGGATGCGCATGGCGGTGAAGTGACAGTCGTGACAGTAGGGAGTGAAGAGGCGGAAAAGCAGCTTCGTACAGCACTTGCAATGGGAGCCGATAAAGCGGTGTTGATCAATGTGGAAGACGATGTAGAGGACGGAGACCAATTCTCCACTTCAAAAATTTTAGGGGAATACCTGAAAGATAAAGAAGCAGATTTGATTATCGCAGGGAATGTGGCAATTGACAGCGGTTCAGGGCAAGTCGGACCACGTGTGGCCGAATTTCTTGATATCCCGTATATCACAACCATCACAAAATTGACAATCGACGGCACGAATGTAAGCGTTATCCGCGATGTCGAAGGAGACTCTGAAGTCATCGAAACGAGCCTGCCTTTATTGGTTACAGCACAGCAAGGACTAAACGAACCAAGATATCCATCCCTTCCTGGCATTATGAAAGCGAAAAAGAAACCGCTTGAAGAATTGGAATTGGATGATCTTGATCTTGAAGAAGATGAAGTTGAAGCAAAAACGAAAACGATTGAAATCTATCTTCCAGCTAAAAAAGAAGCTGGTAAAGTGCTAGATGGAGAATTGCAGGACCAAGTGAAGGAGCTAGTAAACCTGCTTCACACAGAAGCGAAAGTTCTTTAATCCAACATGAACGTAATAGGAGGGTAAATAGATGTCTAGAAAAATGCTAGTATTAGGTGAAATTCGTGATGGTGCACTTCGTAATGTATCGTTTGAAGCGGTGGCGGCAGCAAAAGTCGCTTCTGAGGGCGGAGAAATCGTTGGTGTTTTGATTGGAGATTCAGCCCAATCATTAGGAAATGAATTCATTCACTATGGTGCTGATAAAGTAGTAGTGATCGAAGATGAAAAATTATCCCAATATACATCTGACGGCTATTCCCAAGCGTTGATGGCTGTTGTGGATTCAGAGAAACCGGAAGGGATTATCATTGGCCATTCTGCAATGGGGAAAGACCTGGCTCCGCGAATTGCAGGCAAACTGAAATCAGGTTTGATTTCAGATGCTACAGCAGTAGAAGAAGAGGGTGGAAACATTGTTTTCACCAGACCAATATACTCAGGTAAAGCATTCGAGAAAAAAATCATCACTGATGGTGTCATCTTGGCTACAATCCGGCCGAACAACATCAGCCCATTGGCAAAAGATGAGTCCCGTTCCGGTGATGTGACTGCACAAAGCGTTGAAATTAAAGATCTTCGTACAATCATTAAAGAAGTAATCCGGAAGGCTACTGACGGTGTAGATTTATCAGAGGCGAAAGTAGTCATTGCAGGAGGCCGCGGTGTAAAGAGCGCAGACGGATTCCAGCCATTGAAAGAGCTGGCTGATGTACTCGGAGGCGCAATTGGTGCATCACGCGGAGCCTGTGATGCAGACTATTGCGATTACTCCCTGCAAATTGGACAAACGGGTAAAGTGGTTACTCCTGATCTATATATTGCATGCGGCATTTCTGGAGCAATCCAGCATTTAGCCGGTATGTCCAATTCAAAAGTGATCGTTGCCATTAATAAAGACCCAGAAGCAAATATCTTTAAAGTGGCTGATTATGGAATTGTAGGGGATCTATTCGAAGTAGTTCCTATGCTCACTGAGGAATTCAAAAAATTAAAAGTAAATGCGTAATGTAAGAAGAACTAGGGACTCCGTGCCATCGTATAGTGGGCGGAGTCTTTTTTTACATTTCTTTAATAAAAAATGGCTGAGTGAACAATCGGATAGCAAAAATAGGGAATTCCTAGTTGTTTACTTTAATAAGGTTAGGGTACATACTAATATAGAAGCAGTTCAGCTTGCTGAATGCTTTTACAGCACTGTATAGGGATATATTCTATGGGCATATTAGCTTGGACGCTGGAAACAAATAATTAGCTTCTTGCAATATATCTCTGTTATACTTACAATAGAATTTTAGTAATTATTAGGAGGGCATTCGTATGGCAATTGTCAATGCTACTGATCAAACATTTACAACTGAAACTTCTCAAGGTTTAGTGCTTGCTGATTTCTGGGCACCATGGTGCGGACCTTGTAAAATGATTGCTCCTGTACTGCAGGAACTAGATGGCGAAATGAGCGATACAGTCAAGATCGTTAAAGTCGATGTTGACGAAAACCAAGAAACAGCCGGCAAATTCGGAGTAATGAGCATTCCTACTCTAATCCTTCTAAAAGACGGACAAGTTGTCGATAAAGTAGTTGGTTTCCAACCAAAAGAAGCTTTAGCTGAATTGGTTAAAAAACACGCTTAATCTGTCATTGAAGAGAGCTGCCCTGTGGAGGGCGGCTTTTTTGTATGAAAAGAAAGAGATCATTTTGTTCCTGCTGCGGTCGGGAATGAAGCTAATATCTGTTAAAGGCAAAACCGGGCATAGGCATTGCTGAATGATTGCTTTATCAATAGAGACTTCTGTAATGTGAAATCATGCATAATTTTAGACTGATGGATGTTAGAATAGAAACAGAGGTTTTGTAAGGGAATCGTGTATTTACCTTAACATGAAATCGATAGACAGGAGGCGAAGGCGATGAATGAAATAGTGAAAGGAAAGCTGGCTTTGCTTCCTGACCAGCCTGGCTGTTATTTAATGAAAGACCGGCAAGGAACAGTCATTTATGTCGGTAAGGCGAAAATTTTAAAAAATCGAGTCCGATCTTATTTTACAGGCTCGCATGATGGGAAAACATTAAGGCTTGTAAATGAAATTGAGGACTTTGAATATATCATTACATCTTCGGATATGGAAGCTCTCCTTCTAGAGTTGAATTTAATAAAGAAGTATGATCCGAAATATAATATTATGTTAAAAGACGATAAGAGCTATCCTTTTATCCATTTGACAAACGAAAAAAATCCTCGACTGTTAATAACCCGTAAAGTCAAGAAAGGGAAAGGGAAATACTTCGGCCCATACCCAAATGCCAGTGCGGCAAATGAAACGAAGAAGCTATTGGATCGCATTTACCCATTGAGGAAATGCACCAATCTGCCGGACAAGGTGTGCCTCTATTACCATATCGGCCAGTGTCTGGCTCCTTGCGTATACAATATTCAGGAACAGCAGTATAAAGAAATTACAACTGAAATCACTAAATTCCTGAATGGCGGATATGAGGAAATAAAACAGGAGCTGATTGCGCGAATGATGGCTGCTTCGGAAGAGTTGGATTTTGAACGGGCAAAAGAATACCGTGATAAAATTGCCCATATTGAAGCAACAATGGAAAAACAAAAAATGATCATGAACGATTTCACGGACCGCGATATTTTCGGGTATGCCATAGATAAAGGTTGGATGTGTGTCCAAGTTTTCTTTATCCGCCAGGGAAAGCTGATTGAAAGAGATGTCTCCATGTTCCCTATATATGGGGAGCCTGATGAAGAATTTCTAACATTCCTCGGGCAATTCTACAGTAAAGCGAACCATATTAAGCCAAAAGAAGTATTGCTGCCGGATTCAATCGATTTGGAGATGGCCCAGGCTTTGCTCGGAGTCAAAACTATTCAGCCGCAGCGCGGTCAGAAAAAAGACTTGCTGAAGCTGGCTAATAAAAATGCCCAAAATGCATTGAAAGAAAAATTCTTCCTGATTGAACGGGATGAAGAGCGAACCATTAAAGCGGTTGAAAACCTGGGTCAAATACTTGGGATTTATACACCACACCGGATTGAGGCATTTGATAATTCAAATATCCAAGGGACGAATCCTGTTTCTGCCATGGTTGTGTTTATTGATGGAAAAGCAGACCGGAATCAATATCGCAAGTATAAAATTAAATCGGTCCAAGGGCCGGATGATTATGAATCGATGCGTGAGGTAGTAAGGCGACGTTATTCCCGGGTACTGAAGGACCACCTTCCCCTGCCGGATTTAATTATTGTAGATGGTGGGAAAGGCCATATTGAAGCGGTGAGGGATGTCCTCGAGAATGAACTTGGTTTAGAAGTTCCTATTTCTGGACTGGTGAAGGATGATAAACACAAAACCTCCAATCTGCTGATGGGCAATCCGCTCGAAATTATTCCAATGGACCAGCGCAGCCAGGAATTTTATTTATTGCAGCGTATTCAAGATGAGGTTCACCGATTTGCTATCACGTTCCATCGCCAGATCAGAGGCAAAAATGCTTTCCAGTCTATGCTTGATGAAATACCGGGCATTGGACCAAAGAGAAAGCAATTACTTTTGAAGCATTTCGGTTCATTAAAAGCCATGAAGGAAGCATCTAAGGAAGAATTCATTAAAATAGGCATTCCGCAGCCGTTGGTAGACGATCTCATCGACCGTATAAATAATAATGAGGAAAAATAAAAAACAGCCTTAAAATCGGCTGTTTTTTTATTTTTCCTATTCTTCATCATCTATAATGTCTTTAGAATCCCAACGTACGATAAATTTAGCTTTTTCTGTTTTTTTCTTCGTTTCAACTGCAGCCTCGGTCATTCTTTTTTGCTGCTGCTGCATTTGCTGTGCGATGAATCCTGCTTCCAATTGAAAGTCCGGCTCTTCGTTCAGGGCGAATCTCCGTGAAACTATAGTGTTGCTTAAAGTCAACTCAGCTTCATGTTTAGATAGTTTATCCAATGCCAGTGTACCCCAGCCAGCATTTTCGAAAAAGGCAATGGTTTCATCCATAGATTGTAAAGGGAATTTTCGGGCTAATTGTTTTCCAGCCCAATAAAGAACTTGTGTATGGTCTTTTCCTAGTAGATCAGGTAATAGTATATCTCTCAATAATTCCTTGCTAAATAAGGAAACTGTTTCATCTTCAGTATGTTGTTGCTCCTCAACCGCATTTTCTTTTGTCATGTAAAACCCCTCTTTCCTAACTTACATTATATACAATTTTCTTACAGACTAGAACCATTAAACCGAACTTTTAAAAAAGGAATATTGCTATTTTTATATAACAGTATGTGAACAGGTAACAATATAGATTATATCCAGTAAACTGAATAGATAAAGAATGATGGCTGTCGAAAAATATCTAAAAAAGAATCAGTAGGATTGAAAGCTGTCGAATTCAATTTTTTTAAACCACGTATTCAGTCGATTATTTGTCAAATTGTATTCACTGAATGCGTGAACTTCTTTATAGTAGTGCGGTAAATGCTAAAAGTAACGCTAGCTTTCTATACCTTTTTTACGTATGCGTTTTCTTGACGGTATTAGTTTAAGAGAGTAAAATGAACTTGTCATATAATTGTTGGAAATTAGTTAAATAAGAATACTTTTAAAATTAACTATTTTCACTATGTTGAAAAAGGAATTCTTGTGTACTTTATTGTTTTGACAATTATAGATCAGAGGCAATTTTATTGAACTATTGGTAAAATTTTATATACTTACCGGTAGTGAAAGATCAACTTTTTTATTTCGAGGGGGGAACATGATGGCAGGAAATAGTAAAGAGTTTGCGAGCCGCAAACTTCACTCACTATTAGGGGTAATTCCAGTGGGTTTGTTTTTGATAGTGCATTTAACTGTAAACTATTTAGCGACCCGTGGTGCCGATTCATTCAATGCAGGCGCTGATTTTATGGAGAGTCTTCCATATCTGATTTTCTTTGAAATTGTATTGATTTACTTACCATTGCTATACCATGGGATTTATGGAGTGTATATCGCATTCACTGGTACATTCAATGCAGGGAGATTCGGATATTTCCGTAACTGGATGTATATTTTACAGCGTGTAACTGGTATTATCACCTTTATTTTTCTGATTTGGCATGTTTGGGAGACAAGAGTACAAATTGCTCTTGGAAACGATGCGCTTGATTACAATATGATGGTTGATATCCTATCAAATCCATGGATGTTAGCTTTCTATATAGTAGGTGTCATTTCGGCAGTTTTCCATTTTTCAAATGGTCTGTGGTCTTTTGCTGTAACTTGGGGTATTACAGTATCACCACGTTCTCAACGCATCTCTGCATATGTTGTCGGAGTGGTTTTCATTCTATTGGCATATGTCGCTGTAAGAGCGTTGTTGGCTTTCGTTTAAAACAATCGTCTAGCAATCTAGTTCAAATAGTATAAGAAATATCGGTAATTACAAGGGAGTGAGTAAGGTTGAGTAAAGGTAAAATTATCGTAGTCGGCGGAGGACTGGCAGGATTAATGTCCACCATCAAGGCTGCAGAACAAGGCAAGCATGTGGAATTATTTTCTTTGGTTCCAGTAAAGCGCTCTCACTCAGTATGTGCTCAAGGTGGCATAAATGGTGCCGTCAATACCAAGGGTGAGGGAGATTCAACCTGGGAACATTTTGATGATACAGTTTACGGCGGGGATTTCCTTGCAAACCAACCGCCTGTAAAAGCAATGTGTGATGCGGCACCGTCCATTATACATATGTTCGACCGTATGGGTGTTATGTTCAACCGTACGGAAGAAGGTCTGTTGGATTTCCGCCGTTTCGGTGGAACGCAATATCACCGTACCGCTTACGCTGGAGCTACAACTGGGCAACAGCTATTATATGCGCTTGATGAGCAGGTGCGCCGCTATGAAGTCCAAGGGCTTGTAACAAAATTTGAAGGCTGGGAGCTGTTGGGAGTCATTGTGGATGATGAAGGTGTATGCCGAGGAATCACAGCCCAAAACCTGACAAGTATGGAAATCCAGTCATTCTCATCTGATGCCGTTATTTTGGCATCCGGAGGCCCGGGAATTATTTTCGGAAAATCAACTAACTCCATTATTAATACGGGTTCTGCAGCATCTACTGTATTCCAGCAGGGCGTACATTACGCAAATGGAGAGTTCATCCAAATTCACCCAACTGCGATTCCAGGAGACGATAAACTCCGTCTTATGAGTGAATCTGCACGTGGTGAAGGTGGACGTATATGGACATATAAAGATGGTAAACCGTGGTATTTCTTGGAGGAAAAATATCCTGCTTATGGAAATCTGGTTCCACGTGATATTGCTACCCGTGAAATTTTCGATGTATGTGTTGCCCAAAAAATGGGTATCAACGGCGAAAACATGGTGTATTTGGATTTATCGCATAAAGATCCTCACGAATTGGATGTTAAACTTGGCGGCATCATCGAAATTTACGAGAAATTCACTGGTGAAGACCCTCGTAAGCTTCCAATGAAGATTTTCCCTGCAGTCCACTATTCAATGGGCGGCTTATGGGTAGACTTCGATCAAATGACGAATATCCCTGGCTTGTTTGCTGCCGGTGAGTGCGACTACTCACAACATGGCGCGAACCGTCTTGGCGCGAATTCATTGCTATCCGCCATCTTCGGAGGAATGGTAGCAGGACCGAACGCAGTTAAATATATTAATGGATTAGAGAAGAGCGTCGATGCTGTTTCATCCCAAGTCTTTGATAATGCAGTCAAAGAACAACAAGCAAAATGGGATAATATCATGAAAATGGACGGCAATGAAAATGCTTATGTCCTTCATAAAGAGCTTGGCGAATGGATGACTGAAAATGTTACCGTTGTCCGTTATAATGACAAGCTATTGAAAACGGATGAAAAAATCCAGGAGTTGATTGAACGCTATAACCATATCAACATTAATGATACAGCTAAATGGAGCAACCAGGGTGCTGCCTTTACCCGACAGCTTCAAAATATGCTTCAATTGGCACGTGTAATCACTCTTGGAGCATACAACCGAAATGAGAGCCGCGGTGCTCACTATAAACCGGACTATCCGGAACGTAACGATGAAGATTTCTTGAAAACAACGATTGCAAAATATACTGGCAATACAACTGCTCCTGATATTTCGTATCAAGAAGTAGATATTTCTTTAATTGAACCGCGTAAACGTGACTATTCAAAACAAAAAGAGGAGAAATAAAAATGGCTGATAAAAAAACTGTACGTTTTATTGTAACTCGTCAGAATGATCCTAAGTCAGCCCCTTATGAAGAAGAATTTGTAGTTCCTTATACAACTAATATGAATGTCATTTCTGCATTAATGGAAATCAGAAGAAATCCTGTCAATGCCAAAGGGGAAAAGACAACACCGGTCACTTGGGATATGAACTGTCTGGAAGAAGTATGTGGAGCTTGTTCAATGGTGATTAATGGGAAACCGCGCCAATCTTGCACAGCGCTTGTTGATAAATTGGAGCAGCCGATCCGTTTGGCGCCAATGAAGACATTCCCGATCATCCGCGACTTGCAGATCGACCGCAGCCGTATGTTTGATTCATTGAAAAAAGTGAAGGCTTGGATTCCGATCGATGGAACTTATGATTTAGGCCCAGGACCGCGTATGCCTGAACAAAAGCGCCAATGGGCATATGAATTGTCAAAATGTATGACTTGCGGTGTTTGTTTGGAAGCTTGTCCAAATGTAAATAGTAAATCAAATTTCATTGGACCTGCACCGCTTTCTCAAGTACGTCTCTTTAATGCCCATCCTACTGGAGAAATGCATAAAAAAGACCGTTTGGATGCAATTATGGATGAAGGCGGGCTTGCCAATTGCGGTAATTCACAAAACTGTGTCCAAGCCTGTCCAAAGGGAATTCCTTTAACCACTTCAATTGCAGCGCTAAATCGTGATACTACTTTACAATCATTTAAAAACTTCTTCGGAAGCGATCGCATTTAATAATGGAAGAACCCTCAGCCTGGGCTGGGGGTTCCCTTTTAACTGAAATGTACATGCAGAGCTATTTCCTAGGAAACTAAAAAGTCATCATTAAAATGAATGAACAATCATTCAAAATCTAAGGAGGATTCTATGTCTAGAATTGCATACATCGATAATATGGAAACATGGAAAAAAACATTTCAATTTTCCCATCCCATTATTGTCCGTTTTTCTGAGACTGATATGTTTGGCCATCTCAATAATACAGTTCCATTTACGTATTTTGAATTGGCTAGGATTGAATATTTCAAGGAACTTGGCTTCATGAAAAACTGGGTTGACCCTGATTTTGAGTCAATTCCTGTTGTGGCCGACCTACAATGCGACTATATTAAGCAGGTATTCTATGATGAAAATATTGATTTATATGTTAAAGCGGTATCAATTGGCCAATCATCCGTAGATCTTCATTATATGGCTGCACGGAATGGCGATGAGATCGTTTTTGTCGGCAGAGGAACTATTGTCCAGATATCAAGGCTTACTGGCAAGGCTCTGCCCTGGGATGAAGAAAAGAAGGGGAAATTCAAACGTACGAGCGGACTACTCGTGTGATTGGAGTTTTTTAGTTGAAAAGGCTAACCAAGTAAATTCTTTTGCATATACTTTAGTAGCATTGCTTCCGGTGATAGGACAGAGTGATTCCTCGGCGGTTTAGCTTACTGGCTGACTATATCGGAAGAGGCCCATTGTTTGTCCCTTGCTGAAGGGATCGTTTGCACTTGAAATGATACTAAACACAGACGCTCATGAATAGAATAATAAAAGCCTGCAAATTAATCGTCACTTCCTTCGGCAACGTATCATATGATAAGTTGACTAAATCTATACCCATTCCTAGGTTACAGCTGGTCAAGGCAAGGAGGGTTACAGTACTTGAAGGAGAATGAATTCACTCATAAGCCATTACTCACCAAAAGAGAAAAAGAAGTTTTCGAGTTATTAGTTCAGGATAAGACTACGAAGGAAATTGCCGGCGAACTGTTCATAAGTGAAAAAACAGTTCGGAACCACATTTCAAATGCCATGCAAAAGCTTGGCGTGAAAGGGCGTTCACAAGCAGTAGTAGAACTCCTTCGCATGGGGGAACTTCATTTATAGCATATATTGCTTGCGATGCTTGCCAGTTGATGGTTTGATCAGTCGCTCCATGTATATAAGCAGTAATCATGGACTTGATTCTAGGTTGTTGATCAAGTTTGTCATTGCTGCTTTTTTTTTGCGGAAAAGGGCTAAAACGGTTATTCCTTTCTTTGTATGCATGATGTACATATCCATATTGCTGTACATAGTGGAAGCCTGGACAGACTGTCGAATCCCCGTGGTTGGAGGCTTGCCAAACTGTCTGATTCCATGAACTTGAAATTTCTTTGCAATTGGGTGAAAATGATAGATAATAGCAGTAGAAAAATTCCAGGGGTTGTGATTATGAGTAAGGACCAAAATATGCAAGATAATGCCTTAGTGGCTTCCATAGAGAAAGAGCTGCGATTCATATCTGCAATCGTAAAGCAAAAGGGCAGGGAGTTATTGGGCGACTATTCGATAACACCGCCTCAGTTCATCGCTTTACAATGGCTGAATGAAGACGGAGACATGACAATCGGGGAATTGTCGAATAAAATGTTCCTTGCATGCAGCACGACAACAGATTTAGTGGACCGCATGGAAAAAAAGGAACTATTGAAACGCATAAAAGACGATCAAGACCGAAGAGTGATCCGCATCCATCTGTTGGCAGAAGGAAAAAGGATCATCGATGATGTCGTAAGCAAAAGACAGGGGTACCTAACGGATATTTTACTTGATTATAGCGACGAAGAAATTATTTCACTGAATCGCTCATTAATTAAATTACATCAAGAAATGAAAGAAAACTGAGGCGATATTGTGAATCAACCAATCGGCATAATCGATTCAGGCGTTGGCGGCCTTACAGTGGCTAAAGAAATTATCCGCCAGCTGCCGTATGAACAAATTATCTATCTAGGAGATAATTTAAGATGTCCATATGGACCAAGGACGAAAGAGGAAGTGCGTAACTTCACGTGGCAATTAACGGATTTTTTATTGAAGAAACAAATAAAAATGTTGGTCATAGCCTGCAATACAGCAACAGCCGCCGCGTTGGACGATATAAAAAAATCAGTCCCTATTCCAGTGCTTGGTGTTATTCAGCCAGGTGCGCGTGCTGCCATCAAAAATTCAACCAATATGAAGATTGGTGTGATCGGCACAGTAGGCACTGTGAAAAGCGAAGCCTATCCAAACGCATTGCAGGCAATCAACGAGCAGGTGGAAGTCAAAAGCATTGCTTGCCCTAAGTTTGTCCCGATTGTAGAAAGTGGGGAAGTATCGAGCCCGCTGGCGAAAAAGGTTGTGGCTGAATCCCTTGCTCCTTTTAAGGGGAGCGGTATAGATACTTTAATATTGGGATGTACGCATTATCCTTTGTTGGGGCCGGTTATTTCATCAACGGTAGGCAAACGGGTCAAAGTGATTTCATCAGGCGATGAAACAGCAAGGGAAACAAGTGCAATCCTTGAATACAATGGCCTTTTAAATAAAGGGAAAAAGAAACCGGAGCATTATTTTTATACGACTGGATCAAGGGATATGTTCCATCGTATTGCTTCCTCCTGGTTGCATCAGGACCTTCAGCACGTATATTCTATTAAACTATCTTAGAGCTCTCTGTTGAGAGCTCTTTTTTTACGTGTATAAACAATGCTGCCCGTTTATTTTTTTCCTCTCTCCGGTCTATTTTTATGTAAGGCTCGTATACATAATAGTACAAACCATGGTAGGAGGGAAAAAAATGTCTAAGAAAACAAGTGCGGCAATCGCAACAACCGTGCTGGCTTCTTCGGTCATTCTAGGCGGGTGCGGTCTGTTCAATACAAAGGAAAAGGCGATTGATCCGCCGCAGAGAGAAGTAATGGTCAATGACAGCGCATCGCTGAATGAAAAAGCCGATACGAAAGAAAAGACGGCAAAGAATGATGCCGCAGAAGGGAAAGTCGTAACAGAATTATATTTGATCGATAAGAATGGATACGTTGTTCCCCGAACCATGGCTTTGCCGAATACACAAGGTGTGACAAAGCAAGCACTGGAATATTTAGTGAAGGACGGCCCTGTTTCAAACTTGTTGCCTTCCGGTTTCCGTGCAGTTCTTCCGGCGGACACACAGGTCGATGTGGATGTTGCCAAGGATGGGAAAACGACGGTCGATTTCTCTAAAGAATTCGCTAATTACGAAAAGAAAGATGAGCTGCGGATTTTAGAGGCTATCACCTGGACCATTACCCAATTTGATAATGTCAAGAATGTAACGCTAAAAATGAATGGGCATGAGTTGAAGGAAATGCCAGTGAACCATACGCCTATCTCCAAACATTTATCCAGGGCTAGCGGCATTAATATAGATACGTCCGATATTGCGGATCTGACCAACACAAAACCGCTGACTGTTTATTACTTAGGCGGAAAAGCGGATAACTATTATTATGTCCCTGTTACAAAGCGCATCAGCTCGAGTGAAAAGGATATGGCTACTGCTGTCGTAAACCAGTTGGCAGAAGTGCCTTCGGGTAAAAGTAATCTGGTGACCGAGTTTATGCCTGAATTGGCTTTATTGGATCCCCCTAAAGTAAAGGATGGGGAATTGACATTGAATTTCTCTGAAAGCATTTATGGAAGTTTTGAAGAAAATACAGTTTCACAGCGTCTAATCGATGCCTTGGTCCTGTCTTTGACTGAACAAAAGAACATTAAAAAGGTTGATATCCTTGTAAAAGGAAAGCCTTCACTAAAGACAGAGGATGGCAAAGAATTGAACGAGCCGGTCATGCGTCCGCAAAAAGTGAACAGCACTAGTTTGTAAAGGCCCATTTTTTGTTATACTAATGAGTAGCACATATAGAGGTTGGCTATATCTGTATAGCCGCCTCTTATTTATTGTGTTCATCCAGATAAGCTGTTAGCATAACAGAAAAGCCATAAGGAGGAATAGATATGCGCCATGATGGCCGAAGTAATAATCAATTAAGGGATATACATATAGAAACAGGATATTTGAAGCATCCGGCTGGGTCCGTGCTTATCACTGTAGGGGATACGAAAGTCATTTGTACAGCGACTATTGAGGATCGGGTTCCGCCTTTTATGCGCGGGGAAGGAAAGGGCTGGGTAACAGCTGAATATAGCATGCTGCCGGCTGCCACTGCCCAGCGCAATATCAGGGAAGCGGCAAAAGGGAAAATTACTGGCCGTACGATGGAAATCCAGCGATTGATTGGACGGGCTTTACGTGCTGTAGTTGACTTGGAAGCCATGGGAGAAAGAACCGTTTGGGTGGATTG
The DNA here is from genome assembly GCF_047238185.1 of Bacillus kalamii. NCBI lineage: Bacteria > Bacillati > Bacillota > Bacilli > Caryophanales > Bacillaceae > Bacillus > Bacillus kalamii. The sequence continues at coordinate 590,218 of NZ_JBDFMI010000001.1, forward strand.
CGATGTTATTCAGGCAGACGGGGGAACACGGACAGCATCCATTACGGGTGCGTTTGTCGCAATGGTGTTGGCTTTCCATAAATTAAAAAGTGAAAAGAACCTTCCAAGCTTTCCAATCAAAGAGTATTTGGCAGCTACAAGCGTCGGTATGATCGAAGGGGCAGGAGCTGTGTTAGACTTGGATTATGTAGAGGATTCAAGTGCTGAAGTGGATATGAATGTTGTCATGACAGGCAGCGGTGAATTTGTCGAATTGCAGGGGACAGGAGAAGAAGCGACTTTCTCTTATCCACAGCTGCAGGAACTGCTTGGATTAGCAGACTCTGGTGTTAAAGAGTTGATTCAGCTGCAGAAAGAAGCGCTTGGTGATATTGCTTCATTGATTTCTATTCAAAAAGGGTGATAAGAATGAAAAAAGTAATTATAGCCACAAAGAATAAAGGGAAAGCGAAAGAATTTGAAACACTTTTCTATCCCCTCGGGTACGAGGTATGTACACTGTTGGATGTAGAAAATGCCATGGATGTTGAAGAAACAGGAAGTACATTTGAGGAAAATGCTATATTAAAAGCGGAAGCGCTTTGCGGCCAATTCAATACAATGGTTATTTCCGATGATTCTGGATTAATCATCGATGCCCTAGATGGCCGACCGGGCGTCTATTCTGCGCGATATGCCGGTGAACAGAAGGATGATGAAGCCAATATCGATAAAGTATTGGCGGAGCTCGAAGGGATCCCGGATAGAGAGCGGACGGCACGTTTTTACTGTGCATTGGCGGTCGCAATACCTGGACAGCAAACTGTTACATTTTCAGGAACGGTGGAAGGATTTATCCTGCATGAACGAACAGGCAGCAATGGCTTCGGCTATGATCCCATTTTCTATGTGGAATCATTGGGTAAATCAATGGCTGAACTGAAACCGGAACAAAAAAATCAAATCAGCCACCGGTCCAACGCACTCAGAAAGCTTCAGGCATCCATCCTGAAACTGTAGTTTGAAAGGAGCGTTCATTGTGAAAATTCTTATTGTAAGTGACAGCCATGGGCAGACAGACATTTTGCATAAGCTGAAAGCCCGATATGCTTCAGAAATGGCTGCTATGATCCATTGCGGAGATTCTGAGTTGAACAACGGAGATGAAGCGATAGAAGGCTTTACGTATGTGCGTGGGAATTGTGATTATGATTCCGCCTTCCCTAACGAACGGACAGAAGAAATCGGAGGTTACCGTTTTTTCATTACGCATGGCCATTTATACAATATCAAAATGAATTTACAGAGTATAACCTATAAAGCAGAAGAGGCGGAGGCGCAATTCGTCTGCTTCGGGCATTCCCACCATGCAGGCAGTATGCAAGGGGATGACGGACTGATTTACATTAATCCAGGAAGTATTTCATTGCCGAGGGGCCGTAAGGAAAAGTCATTCGCCATACTTGAAATAGAAGATTCAAAAGCAAATGTACAATTCCTGGATGATGAAGGAAAAACGATACAATCTTTATCTGCATCTTACAAAATCAAATAATTTGATGTATAATGGATTACAGGGAAAGAAACACCCTGTGATCCATTATCGTTATGATGTTAATTCTTTTGAAAAAATGTTGACTTTCCTTTGATATGGCGCTATAATAATACTTGTCCTTGATAAAAGGAACTGCAAAATTGATTACATATTATGTCCTGGTAGCTCAGCTGGATAGAGCAACGGCCTTCTAAGCCGTCGGTCGGGGGTTCGAATCCCTCCCAGGACGTCGCAAGAACTTTATTTTGTTTCGTAAAGTTCAGATTGGAAAATCACTCAAAATGTTTGAGTGATTTTTTTGTTTTTTCAAAGCATTTAGTTTCCTATGCGGGAAAGGTGCTTGGCTGCATCCTTAGGAAGCTTGAATGTGATTGCGAGCTTCTTTTGAATGAATGTTACATAAGGGCTATCTTTATAAGTAATAATGGCAGCTACTTGTTTCATTTCTTTTTCATTCGTTTTGGATTGGCCAAGCTTGATCGTATCTTCTTGGTACATCTTATATATAATTCCTTCCGTTTCTTTTGATGGGACTTCTACTTGCTTCCATTTATCGATTTTAAGCGAATGGGTAAATTCTTTTACATCCTTGTTATTGTTGATTACTTGTAAAATCGTTTCAGGGTTTTGGGATGAAGCAACTTCAATCTTTTGGATTTTTTCAAGGTTGAAATCATCTTTTTTTATGCTGCAACCAGATGCCAGCGCAGAAATGCAAATGAGCAATAAAGGTAAAGTATACCTTTTTTTCATATTTTCCTCCTGTGAATTTTATTCCTAGTCTTAGTTTCTACTATTAAGAAAAATTGTACTTTGTTTTGGACAATATTTCCATAAGACCTAGGTCCTTTAGCCTTAGCTAGTAGTGCAATTAGCTCTTTATGTTGTCTTACTATGGTTTTTAAAAAATGTACAAATAGGTATAAAATAAAGATTATTTAAACCGATGCTCTATAAGAGGACAACATTTAGATAGAGGGTGTATTTCATGAATCTTTCATTTAATTTTACAGATCTATCACTCATGGATTTAGATAGCCAAGAATGGGCCAGCGAAATGGTTCCCAGTGAACATGCCATAATTGGCATGAAGGATGAAAAGTGGATGTTTATGTGTGAACTGACTGGAGAGCAAGTAGAATATATAAAAAAACAGATTCGAAAAAATAAACATATGGACGATTTTAAGTCTGCGAAAATTTTGCATGATGCTTCTCTAGCCGAGTTAGAGAGGATGAAACGGTTGCAGGGAAAACTGGCTAAGCAGCTGCAGCTTGTGTGTCCCCATAAGAAGAGGCACTCGATAAATGGGCGGGAAACATGCAAGGATTGCGGCATTACCCTATAGAAACAAAATAGAGGAAGAAGCATGTCGTTACGGGGTGCTCTTCCTCTTTTCTTTAATATGTTCAATGAGTTGTATTAATATGGAATTATCCTGTTCGAAGTAATGCGCCATCGGGCATTCAGTGGTTGAAAGGCGATCCAAAACAGAACGGATTGTATAATCCTCCATGCGCAAATCCATCTGTAATTCATCCCAATAGAGCGGCACAGCCACTGTGGCTCCAATCTTTCCGCGTGGAGAGTAAGGGGCGATAATCGTTTTTCCTTCGGCATGCTGTACATAATCCAAATAGAGCCTGCCTTTCCTGTTTTTCTTTAACCGTTCAGTTGTGAAGGAATCAGGGTGCTGCTCGGAGAGAAAGGTAGCAATGAATTGAGTGAATTCTTTTGTATGCATATATGTTAGGCCAGTCGAGGCAATCGGGATATGGATCTGAATCCCTTTGCTGCCGGAAAGCTTAGGAAAGCTGCAGATTCCAAATCCCTCAAAAATGCCCTTCATCATTAAAGCTGCTTTAATGGCGAGAGGGAAGGCATCTCTGCTGGGGGGATCGAGGTCGAAGACGATTTCATTTGGTTTAGCATCTTGAATGGTCTGGAAGGGAACGTGAAATTCAATTGCCGCTTGGTTTCCAAGCCAAACGAGTGTATTCAAGGAGTTGCATACAATATATTGAATGCCTTCTGCACCAGACACTTCTATGAAATCAGGGGCATAGGCAGGGCAATTTTTCTGAAAGAAAGCCTCCCCTTCAATTCCATCAGGAAAGCGGATCGTAGTCAATCGCTTATCCTTTAGGAATGGCAGCATAAATGGGCCGGCTTGGGCTAGATATTCAATCATTTCCCCTTTATTAATAGCTGGTTTTGTCCACATGATTTTTTCTGGATGGGTTAATTTAATATCTGGTGGACCCGTCAAGGAAAGAATCATCCTTTCCCACGTACAATCCTTCCAATGGGCATGGAACTTAAAGGAAATGAAACGTGCATTTACCAGCATTCCCTTTTCGATGTGTTCAAAGGAAAGCTCAAGGCATATGCCCGGTTCAATCGAAATGGCGCCATCAGCTGATTTTGTCCCATGGCTCCGCATAGTGTCAACGAGGGAGTTTCTTTCTTCTAGCTTCATGCCCTCTGAAAAAGTTCCGATAGCTGTAATGTGGCCTGCCTTGACGATACCTACATCAAATGTGCCTGTTTTATTCATACCAAGTACAATGAAGTCCCCTTGTTTGGTTTCCATAGACATCTCCTTTCAATCAGGTAAGATACAACTTTCAGGCGTGCGGCTGACAAATGCCTGAATAGTCGGCTGCCGCAATGAATGCCCTTCAGGCCATTCGATATACTGCACCTTAACCGTTATTACCGGCTTAAGCCAATGTACAGATTTAGGGACATCCTTAAAGGGCATAAAAGGCGGGGATACGGATGTAAAGGAATCAAGTGCGTGCAAGAAAGTTTGCCATTCCTTTTGGGTCAGCCTTCCCGGACCGGCATTTCCAATGAATTGTAACTGGCCGGATGAATCAAACAAACCAAGCAGAAGGGAGGAGGCTCTGCCGGACCGGTAAGAAACCCCGCCTACGATGGCAATCAAATCCTTATAGTTTTTTATTTTTCTCCACTGATCATTTTTCCCCTTGATTTCATAGAGGCTATCTTTCTTTTTGGAGACAATTCCTTCTAAATGGTGCTGCTGTACGACCGAAAATAGTGCATTTCCATCGTCATGCTGTGGAACGATTTGGATGGAGCGATTCGGTTTGACCACTTCATGTAAAAGGGCAAGCCGTTCATGAAGAGGGCGCTGGTTGGTCCAGCAACCATTGCAATAAATAATATCAAAAATCATGTAATAGACGGGAACCGCTTCAGATACGGAAGGGATATGATGCAAATTCCTGATTCCGTCCCGCCTCATAACCTCATGGAAGGAAGGGGCCCCCGTATGGTCCAGAGCAATCACCTCGCCGTCCAGTATCGCAGTTGAAGCATCTGTATAAAGGGATGCTTCATTTATTTCCGGATACATGTGGGTTCGTTCATTCAAGTGCCTGTTGAACAGGGACGTTGCCTGTCTGTTTTTATAGACAAGTACTCTGACGCCATCCCATTTTACTTGATGGATCCAGTCATCTCCCTCGGGGATACGGTCAGCGTACACTGGTTCGAAGGGGATAATAGGTTGTAGGGGCATTTTGGCGGACTCCTTCCCATAGTAGATTAACTTGTTTTCTTGGCAGACGTCTTAGTTTTTGCAGTTTTAGGTTTATTTGGGGGCTTAGGCTTTGTTTTTTCAATAGATGCCTGAAGTGCAGCCATAAGATCCACCACATTGCTTCTGTCATCGTCTGAATCAGTTACGGTAGTAGTGATGAATTCGTTTCTCTCCATTTTTTCCTGGATTAGCTGTTCAAGTGCAGTCCTGTACGTATCCGTGTATTTGGAAGGGTCAAATTTGGTTGTCAGTTGGTCGATCAGCATCATGCCGATATCGAATTCCTTCTCAGATAGTGCTGTTTGGCCGGCAATGCCGGCTGGTACATTATTGGCATCGCGGACTTCGTCAGGAAAATGAAGCGTTTCTAAAAGCAGCATATTTTGGTGCGGCCTGATGGCAGCCAGTCTTTCTTTGCTTCTGATGGAAATTTTGGCAATGCCGATTTTCTTAGCTTTTTTCAGGATTTCTGATAGAAGTGTATAGGGCTTTGAACCGCCGCTATCTGCTCCTACATAATAGGTTTTATCATAGTAAATGGGATCGATTTCTGACAGCTTCACAAAGTCAATGATGGATACTTGTTTGACTTCGTGCTCTTCTTTTAGTTTTTTGATTTCATCCTCGGTTATTTCTATAAAACGGCCATTCGGCGATTCGTATACTTTAATGATCTCATCGCTGGTAACATCATCATCGCACTCTGCTACTTTCCGGTACTTAATAGGAGACAGGCAGTCCTTATGGAATTGGCGAAATTTAATATCACGGTCTTCCACTGCAGAGAAGAGCTTCACAGGAATGTTCACCAACCCGAATGAGATGCTGCCTTTCCAGACTGTATGCATGGGTATACACCTCTCTTTCAACGATTTATATTTAGAATTTGTAAGTAGTAAATGTTATATTCAGACCGTAATCAAATTACTGCTTGTTCCATATTTTGGATAACGAAGGCGGGTGGAGTCCAGAAAGATGATTGAGATGCATAAAAATAGGGAATCAAAAAAATGGACATAATTCTTCCATGACTTCGAATGATGCATTACCTATTGGTTTTGGTGTATGATTTGAAGGTATTACATTAATGATAGGAGTTTTAACATGAACATCAAAAAAATAGGTACAGGCTTCATTCTGTCAGCCATGCTCATCACAGGGGTTGTGGGATGCAGCGCCTCTAAAGAACCGGACCAAAACAAAGGTGAAGCAGTAGACCGATCTATTTCAGAATATACAGACGCAGTCAATATAGCCTATGGAGAAGATTTGTTCACTGAAAAAACGAGTGAAGGCGAAAATAGCGGAGTTGAATACCGTTCATTTGTGGATAAGGAAAAAGGCTACAATTTCAATTTCAATAGCAAAAAAGATCAATTGACATACGTCCAATTTAATTTTCCTAAAGAGGATAAAGATGCAGATAAGGTCATGAAGGTCCTATTAAAGGAAATCGGATATAATATTTCTGATGAAAATTTAGGGAAATTGAAAAAGGATTTACTGATGACCTATGACTATAGTTGGGAAGAAGCCTTAAAAGGGAAAAAACCTAAAAATAAAATGAAAATTAAACGAAAAGCCATTCTTGATGAGGAATATATCCTCCAATACGCTAAGTATGAAGGCAACGCTGGCAAACATACATATGTTTTTAGCATTATTGATAAAAGTAATTTCGTGAATACAAAAGAAAAATAATGAATAAAGGCCTTCAAATACATTGGTAAGAAGGCCTTTTATCTTTAGTTGAAACTAACGCATTGCGAAAAATCAAAAGGTATTTGAAGATTTTTGCCGAAAAAGAATCTGTAAAGAAAGGGGGAAATGTATGAAGATTAGAGAAGCCAATATATTGGATGCTGATGGAATTGCTAAGGTGCACGTTGATAGTTGGAGGGCAACTTATAAAGGAATAATGCCAGAAGAATTGTTAAACCATTTATCATATGAGAGTAGAACAGAGCTTTGGAAAAAAAATATAAGCGATAAAAACAATTATATTGTTATTGCTGAAAATGAGGAAGGACAAGTTATCGCTTTTGTAACGGCAGGAAAAAGAGAAACAAACCTAGTGGAAAATTCAGGCGATTTGACTTCGATTTATGCATGTGAAGAATATAAAGGTAAGGGTATTGGAAAAAAACTATTACAAGAGGCTTTTTCACATTTTAAAACCATCGGATATAATAAAATCTTTGTAGAAGTATTAGAGGACAATAAAACAAAATATTTTTATGAATATTATGGTGCAGAATTAGTAAATACTGTTCAGATAAAAATTGGCGGAAAAGTGTTAAATGAATCTATATATGAATGGGATTCCATAGATAAGGTACTTGCTAAATTGCAAATAACAAAGCTTCCTTGACTAATTAGACTGACTATTCTATAATTACTGATAATTAAAGTGGATTTTCATTTTTTAAACACAATGATAGAGAGAGTAAGCTGTTCAGACATCTGGCAGAGAGTTCCGGTAGCTGAAAAGGAATAGATAGAGAAAAGCTGAAAATGGCTCTTGAGTGGCGCACCGATATGCTATTGATTCGTATTAGTTGCATCTAGGCTGCGACAGGTTTGCCTGTTATAGCAATAAAGTTCGATCCGGATGTTTAGGATTTGTACTTTTCAAGGCTTGCATTGTGAAATGTAGGTAAATGGAAGTGGTAACACGTGATAATAGTCTCGTCTTCTTTATAGAAGATGGGACTTTTTGTTTTGATTGCTGCATACCGTCCATTTGGATGGGCGATATGATATATATGCAAAATTCAGCTTCATGGGGAGGAAACAGATAATGAGCAATACTTTCAAACAGGCAGTTAAGCGTGATCAAGCACCTTTCAGGGCGGATCATGTGGGTAGCCTACTGCGTCCGCACAGCGTAAAAGAAGCGCGCCTTCAATTTCAAAATGGGGACATAACAATAGAGCAGCTGCGTTCTATTGAAGATGTTGAGATTAAAAAAGTAGTGGAAAAACAAAAGCAACTTGGTTTCAAGGCGGTAACCGATGGGGAGCTGAGACGCTCTTGGTGGCATTTTGATTTCTTGGCCGGTTTAGAGGGAGTCGAAAAGGTACAGACGAATAAAGGGTATGCATTCAGCGGTGTGCAAACGAAAGCGGAAGCAATTGAAATAAATGGGAGAATCGGTTTTTCCGAGGCACACCCTATGCTGGAAGACTTCCGTTATTTGAAAAGTGTAGCGGGGGAGCATATTGCCAAATTCACTATTCCTTCACCAGCCATGCTGCATTTGGTGGCTGTAGTCAGAAACGAACAATATGAACCTTTGGATATGTATAAAGAGAATGAGGATCTCTTACAAGATATCATACAAGCCTATCAAAAGGCCATTCAAGCATTTTATGATGCAGGCTGCCGCTATTTACAGCTGGATGATACATCGTGGGGAGGGTTGAGTTCTAAGGAAACTCGTAAGAAATATAGCGATAGAGGAATTGATCCAGTCCAGCTAGCAAAAGAGTATGTTCGTTTGATTAATGAATCGATCAAAGACAGACCAGCTGATATGATCATAACGATGCATATTTGCCGAGGCAATTTCCGTTCGACTTGGCTCACTTCAGGGGGCTATGATCCTGTTGCGGAAGAACTGTTTGCGAATGCAGAAGTGGATGGCTTCTTCCTGGAATATGACAATGACCGTTCAGGGGATTTTAAGCCGTTGCGTTATATAAAAGGCCAGCAAGTTGTTCTTGGATTGATTACGTCTAAAACCGGAGAGTTGGAAAACCGGGAAGGCATTTTGAAGCGCATTGAAGAAGCGGCTGAGTATGTAGATATGAATCAACTATGCGTAAGCCCCCAATGCGGCTTCTCTTCAACAGAAGAAGGAAATATCATTACCGAGGAAGAGCAGTGGAAGAAGCTTGAATTGGTTGTAAGTATAGCAGATGAAGTATGGAAATAAAAAGGAATGGACCCTGTGGTATGCGGGGTCCATTCCTTTTTGCATTAGTCTTTATTATGTTGTATCTTTGTGTTTTTTTACAATAATAAAAGCTTGGCCCTTATATAGGTTATATAGGGGTTTACTGTTTAATCAATTTTCACAACGATTTTCCCGATATTTTTACTTGCTTCCATATGTTTATGCGCTTCGGCAATCTTTTCGAAAGGAAAGACCTTATCGATGATGGGCTTAATCGTTCCATTCTCTAGCAAAGGCAAGTACTTATCTGCAAACTCCTGGGTTAGTCTTGCTTTATAATCGTTACTGCGTGTGCCTAGCAGAGTTGCATTTATTTCAACACGTTTGCTGAAAAGGGGCATGAGATCCACTTGTTCTATTAACGATCCCCCGAGAAATCCAATTAAAACCATTCTTCCATCGAGAGATAACGAGGAAATATTCTGTTTCCAGTAGGATGCCCCAATAAAGTCCAAGATGAGTTGGACCCCTTCTCCGCGTGTGATATCTGCAACTTCTTCGTCAAAGTTCTGCGTTTTGTAATTAATGGTGTAATCGGCACCTAGTTCTCTGCAGAAAGCCAGTTTTTCATCGGAACCTGCTGTAACAATGACCTGGGCATCCGCCAATTTGGCCAATTGAATGGCTGCCGTGCCAACACCACTTGCACCAGCATGAATCAACACCCACTCGTTTTGTTTTAGAGCGCCGATCCAATGCAAGGTTTGATAAGCCGTAAGGAAGACTTCCGGAACGGCGGCTGCTTGTTCGAATGTCCAACCGTCAGGGATTTTCATGGCTCTGGCAGCTTGTATGGCGGCAAATTCCGCATATCCTCCGTTATTTAAAAGGCCAAATACTTTATCGCCCTGCTTCCAATCGGCAACGTCTTTTCCCACTTTTTCTACGATGCCCGAAATCTCAAGGCCCAAAAGCTGTTCATTTAATGAGTTGCCCGGATAATTTCCTTTTCTTTTTTCTATATCTGCTCTGTTGATGGATACTGCTTTTACTTGTATTAACAATTCATCCGGTTTGATGGAAGGTTTTGTCCGTTCGGCTATGGAGAGCTCCTCCGGCCCGCCAGGTTGTTTGACTATGATTGCTTTCATTCTGTAACTCTCTCCTATCCTGGTTCATTCAACCTCATGTTCGATGTTCTTTGCTAACACTCTATACCCTGAATGGCAGAGGGTAAACAGGACGAAGCGGGGATGCCTGGCACTATTTGGCTGCTTCTGTGTCGTTAGCCCATATTCGGTCAAGGTGATAGAACATAGTCATTAAGTGCGCCCGTGTAATTGCTTCATTCGGCCTGAAAGACTCAATGGATGAGACATTCAAATAGCCTCTCACTACTCCTTGGTCATATAGCCATTGAATGGCATCGTTTTGGGAAAGCTTTTTTTGGGTGAAAGCCTCTGCGAGCATGATGGCAGCTTCTCCGCGCGTCAAGGTCGAATAGGGTTTGTTTTTAATAGAAAGCCCTTTTTCTTTTGCGAGAGCATAGACGGTTTTCTGTGATTGGTCTTTAAAAGAGTCGCCCAGAATATAGCGGAAGAAGACGTGCAAATACTGCAACTCAGTCATGGATTGCCCTGGTTTCAGTTTTTTCTCTCTAGAATAGCCAAGGATGATTCCTTTATCCAATGCCCAGGCGAATGGGACAGACCAGTATTGTCCGGTTTTATAATCGGTAAAAGTGGATGGATCAACCTTATGGGACGGTGGAAGCTGTAATGATTGGATCCATTTATAGACATCATTAATCATTTCTTCAGATACGTTGCCGGAGGTGACATATTCAGTGATGCCATCCGGTTGCCCGCTGTAATTTCCTAAGGTGTGGAACATATTCGGATAAAGCTTATATAGGACATTTGATTTTCCCTTTAATTCCTCTTTCCATTTATCCAATTCTGTGGGAGGCACCTGAATATCTTTGCCGCCTTGTATGATCAGCATAGGCTTATTTTGCTTTTTGGCTAATGATGTTGGGATATAATCACGCAAATCAAACCACCAATAAGGGTTTCCAAGGGCGAATTCGGTTGGCAAGCGTTCTGTTGTGTAGCTGTGGTCATTAAGGAGTGCTGTTTGTTTTTTCAAAATAACTACTTGTTCTTCCGCTTGTTTGATCTGTTCCGCAGGAGCGTTAGCTTTCTTGGCCCGTTCTAAAATTTGTTCAGTTTGCCACAAGAGGAGCTCATGAAATTTACTGTTAGGGCCTGCAGCATTGATGACACCTCTAATATCATCACTTGTATCATTGTTGAGAATGAGCGGCATGGCGAAAGCTCCCTGGCTGTGCCCAAAGACAAATAATTGTTGAGGATCAATGCCGGGTTGTGTTTTTAATAGTTTGATAGCTGCATTGGCATCCATAACCGTTTCTTTTTGAATGGAATAATAAGGGTCGAGCACCGTCTTGAATTGATGGGCATTTGTCCGCTTATCATATCGGAGGACGGCAATTCCTTTGCTTGCCAGGCCAGCTGCAAGATCCTTGAATACCTTATAGGAATAAAAGGTTTCGTCTTTATCGTTTGGACCTGAACCGTGTACGAGTACAACTGCTGGATGAGGCCCTTTTCCTTTCGGGATGGCCAAAACTGCCGGCAGCGCAAATTCGCCAGAGCCTACTACAAGTTCCTTTTCGGTATATGTTTTTTGATCATAGGATGGTGCTTTATAGGGAAATACAGTGGAATCAAAGGTTGCGTTAAAATCGTCTATTAGCCCTTTGTCGTCATATCGGAGAATAATATTCACTTTCGTTGCCTCAGTCGCACAAATGAGTGTAACGTTCGTGTGAACTCCATCTTTTTTTATGTGTACATTTTCTATCTTTTGTGGTTTTCCATAGGGGGCAAGAAGTTGCTGCCATATGATCGGCAAGAGCTCGGCTGGAAGATTCTTTTTTAAGTTAGCGTTCAGTGTTTGATAGGCTTCTGCATATTTTTCTTCAAGCATCTTTTGATAGAAAGCCTTTGCTTGGTCATCATAATGAATGGTCGTGTTTTCTGAGGCAAACACCGGGGGTGCAGAACCGAAGCTGCCGGCTAAAGAAGTTATTCCAACCGTGCCGGCTATGAATAGTGTGTATGCGATTGTCCTTTTTTTCATAAATACCTCCATCTAGTTTTCTTTTAATCTTATCATTTATCCTTATATAAATTAACAAATAAAGGAATTTTTAAAGGTTTTCTTTTGGAAGCCATCCTTTTTAGGATATTTAGTAGGAATAAATTTGTTGGGGCAGGATTGCAAGAGCAGTGTATAGAACCTATTGCAGTAGAAAGGGGATGATATTGACGGATATTAAGACAATAGTGAATGAGTATTTTACATCCTGGAATGATAGCTTCATAAGTAAGAATCCGGATCCAATCAGGTACTGGATGTCCCGGCAATTTATAGGCTATTGGTCATATTCAGGTTTGGTGCTGCCAGAGCAATATGGCTACCAGTATGACCTTGAACGTGTGCTGGTTCAATATGGCAAGGCGGAAAAGAGTTTTGAAGCGGCCCTAATTGCTGAACGCGATGGAGGTAATGAGTATATCGTTTCCGGAAGGGAAAAGAATCTCATTGATGGTGTTCCCCATTACGCCCAATGTATGTTTCTATGGAGAAAAGAAGAAAAAGGCTGGAAGTTATTGAGGGAATATATCGAATTGGAAAAGTGACTTTTTGTTACATGTGAAGGATGGAGAGGAGTTATTATATGATAAAAGGTCTTGTGCCCTATTTAGTTACGAATGGAAACGGCCAGGAGGCTATTGCGTTCTATGAAAAAGCATTGCATGCAGAAGTGTTGAATGCCCAGACATTCGGCGATATGCCCGGCCCTGAAGGGAAAGAAGCACCTGCTGAGATGAAGAATCTTATCCTTAATGCGCAATTAAAGGTAGGGGAAGCCCAACTCATGCTATCGGATGAATTCCCTGGAAATCCTTATCAAATCGGTTCTCAAGTTACTATAGCTATAATAGTTGATGATGCCAGCCAAGCACAGCAACTATTCGGCAACCTGGAGGAAGGCGGTACAGTGATTATGCCATTGCAGGAAACGTTTTGGAGCCCGGCGTATGGACAAGTGTTAGATCAGTATGGCGTTACCTGGAAAATTTCTACAGAATTGGCCGAGCAGAATCAGAAAGAAATGTAACGTGGAAAAAGGCTCGCCATAAAGGGTGTCAACTTCAATTTCTGCCATCCATTAAGAAGAATAGATAGAATGAATAGCAGTGGTTAAAAATGGAAGGGAGACACTTTTGCAAAAAGCAAGCCAGGAAGCGTATGTGGGTGGCTCGACTTAGGACCCAATAAAATGTGTAGAATAGAGACCGGGCTGCATCCACTCGGTCTCTTTTACGGCACTCTGAAACCTCTTATTTCACACTTTACTGCAGCGTTGGAAATCCATACATAAACTTTACATGGCATTCATCCGCCCTACATAATTCAAAGCCTATAATAAGAGAGGGATCCCTGATCGCCTAATGATAGCTATACACATAAAGGAGGAGTTTGCCTGTTTGTCATCCGATCCAAAAGCGGGGCCATTCTTGGTTCAATTGAAAAAGAAAAGGAAGGGCAGGAGATTACATTTTGCACTGAGGAAGAAGCACACTCCATCATCCCTATTTTGGTCAATAGCCTTCCGCCGGATGAATGGATAATCATCCCTATCGGAATGGATTAATGCCAACTTGCCAATTGAATGAGTACTGAAAAGCCCCCTTCTATTCAAGGATAGTCTGTTAATAATCATAGATCCCTCAATGCGCTCCTATTTTGTTTTCATTGTTTTTTCAATAAGAATATTTTTACTCCAAAGGCATTCATCCACTTTCTGTAGAATATATATAGGTGATATGGATTTTGGAGGTTTTCGTATGTTTACATTTGGAGAAGCTTTATTTTTTCAATTTTTTATTTGGTTCATATTCCTATGTGCGCTTTATTTTGTGGTCAAATGGGCTGTAAAGAATGCTATTAATCAATCCATGCTGTTTTCCGATGAGGAGAGGGGAAGCAACCATAAAAGGGAAGTGGCCAAAGCAGAGGAGAGATGGAATCTCAAAGATGAAAAGGATGCCGGGGAATAAAGCAATCGGAATGGAGAGATACCGGCAAACTATATCCAATATGTGCATTAGGGCAATGAGAAGGGGAAGGGATAATAAAAAAGCTTATGAATTGTGAAGAATATAATGATCCGATTTTATATGATAAAGAGAACGAGGGATACATGCCAGAAATGCCTTTATTGCTTAAATGGGCTGAGAAAGAGGAAGAAGGGGCTATCATTGATTTGGCCTGTGGAACTGGCCGGATGACTTTGCCGATGGCCTCGCTTGGGTACCGGATAATCGGCGTTGACAGACATAAAACAATGTTGGAGGCAGCGAAAAGCAAGGCGGAGGAAGCCGGACTCGCAATCGAGTGGGTCCGGCAAGATTGTACATCATTGCACTTGACTGCCCCTAGCCATTTTATGTATTCGGTTGGCAATTCATTTCAACATTTCTTGACAAATGATGACCAGGATGAATTATTGAAATCTGTCAACCGGCATTTGTATATGAATGGCACTTTTATATTTGATACTAGATTTCCAAGCAGAGAAGAATTAATGCAGCCGCCTACGGAAGAATATTGGAAATCATACACTGATGCTGGAATGACAGTAGATGTATATACGGTCAGCGAGTATGATGACCTTGAGCAAATTCAGCATTATATAACAATCCGTAAATATTGCGATGCAGCTGGGATGATATTGCGGGAATCGAGAACGTCTATAAAACTCAGGTATACGTATCCTAAGGAAATGGAAAGGCTGCTTAAAAACCATGGATTTGAGATTGTCCATGTATACAATGGGTGGAACGAGTCAGCCTTATCAAACGATTGCTATCAAATGGTGTATGTATGCCGAAAGACCCATACAATAGAATGAATAGTATTAATGTGAATGGAGCAGACTGAATTCAATTAATAGGAATATGAATCCCTGAATAAAAAAGAATTAAGAATAGGTAAATAAAGTATTGAAAAGTGATTTAATTTAGTATATTGTATAAAACAATAAATATTCAGTAAAGCAAAGATGAGGACATGGGCTGCTTGAAACGTTTACAGAGAGGGAAGAAAAGCTGAAAACTTCCTAACGCAGAAGAGTATCTTACCGCCTTTGAGCTGCATTGGGGAATGACAGTATCCAGTGCCGTAAAGCTACGTTACAGCTCCAAGCCATATGTTTTTATTCATTATGGGAAATTGGGTGGAACCACGAATATGACGCATTCGTCCCTTTCTGAGGGATGGATGCGTTTTTATTTAGGCTATTTTCATACACTTTGTCGTTTATAGAACTGCTACTGGATAACCGCTTACTAAGCGGAAAGCAAAAGATTCACATCGGATGAGGGCATGTCTGAGTGCATTACCAAACTTAAAAAAAGACAATCCTTTGAACAGAGTGTTTTTTTTACCATACCGTTATTGCTTTGATAAGGACATGGATTATTTTTACGGTCTACAGAGAGGGGAGGATTGCTGGAAACTCCTTGGCTTAGGAAAATCATTCACCGCCTTTGAGCTGCGTTGGGGAACTGAAGTATCCAATGCCGTCCATGCTGCGTTATAGCACCAAAGCCATAAATGTTTCATTTATGGAAAATTGGGTGGAACCACGGGTTTGAACGCACTCGTCCCTTATTCAGGGACGGGTGCGTTTTTGTTGATTCAAACCATTCCTTTAAGCGTTCACTATACTAAAAAGGAGTGTAATAAAGAATGGTACAAAAAAAGATTAAGATCCAATTTCCTGATGGGCAAATAAAGGATTTTCCAATGGGCATTCGTGTAGCTGAAGTAGCTGCATCCATCAGTAAAGGGCTAGCGAAGAAAGCTGTTGCCGGAAGAGTGGAAGGGAAGCTTGTGGACATAAGCTTCAATTTAGATAAGGATGCTTCCTTATCAATCATTACAAAGGACTCAGAGGAGGGGCTTGGCATAGTGCGCCATACATGTGCACATATACTGGCACAGGCTTTAAAGAGATTATATGGCGAGGTGCAACTGGGAGTCGGTCCGGCGGTAGAGGATGGCTTTTATTATGATTTTCAGATGGAGCGCCATTTGACTGTAGACGATTTACTGGATATCGAAAAAGAAATGGAAATAATCATCAATGAGAATTTAGAAATTCGGCGGAAGGAGATGTCCTACAAAGAAGCAGAACAGTATTATCTTAAGGAGAAGAACCATTTTAAAACGGAGATTCTTAAGTCCATTCCCGAAACTCAGATTATCACTTTTTATCAGCAGGGAGAATTTATTGATCTATGCAGAGGTCCTCATCTTCCTTCTACTTCCTTTGTTAAAGCATTTAAATTGACTAAGGTTTCTGGCGCATATTGGAGAGGGAACAGCGACAATGAAGCAATGCAGAGAATATACGGTGTCGCTTTTTATCAAAAAAAGGATTTGGATGAATATTTGCTGTTCCTGGAGGAAGCGGCCAGACGGGACCACAGGAAAGTAGGAAAGCAATTGGATTTATTTATGTTCTCCGAGGAAGCTCCCGGAATGCCGTTTTATTTGCCGAAGGGGCAAATCATTCGGAATGAATTAGAGAATTTTTCCCGTGAACTGCAGAGTCAAGCTTATTACGAGGAAGTCAGGACACCATTTATGTTAAATCAGCAGCTTTGGGAAAAATCTGGCCATTGGGACCATTATAGGGAGCAAATGTACTTTACAGAGGTGGACCAAACAAGCTACGCATTGAAGCCGATGAATTGCCCTGGCCATATGCTCATCTTTAAGAATTCTTTGTATTCTTATCGTGACCTCCCGATCCGATTGTCTGAGTTCGGCCAGGTTCATCGCCATGAATTCAGCGGAGCTTTGAATGGGATGCTTCGTGTCCGGACTTTTTGCCAGGATGATGCCCATCTGTTTGTTCGCGAAGACCAAATAGAAGCAGAAATCAAACAGATTTTTCATTTGATCGATGAGGTATACCGTACTTTCGGATTTGAGTATTCTGTAGAGCTATCGACTCGTCCAGGTGACTCTCTTGGCGATGACTCATTATGGGAAGCATCGGAAGGAGCGTTGAAAAATGTATTGGATTCCTTAGGGGCAGCGTATGCGATTAATGAAGGTGATGGTGCATTCTATGGACCGAAGATCGATTTTCATATAAAGGATGCTTTGAAAAGAAGGCATCAATGTGCAACGATCCAATTGGACTTTCAGATGCCGGGAAAATTTGATCTGACTTATGTGAATGAAAAAAACGAAAAAGTTCGTCCTGTTGTCATCCATCGTGCAATCTTTGGGTCAATTGACCGTTTCTTTGCCATATTGATTGAGCATTTCTCGGGGGCATTCCCTGTTTGGCTGTCTCCAGTACAGGTGCAATTGATACCGGTATCTGATGTCCATGAGGGCTATTGCACTTTGGTCCGGAAGGAATTGCAGCAGCACGGCATTAGGGTGAAAGTGGATGCGAGGAATGAGAAGCTGGGTTATAAAGTCAGGGAGGCGCAAATGCAAAAGGTGCCGTACACAGTTGTTCTTGGTGATACAGAGGAAAAAGAAAAGACAATGAATGTACGAATTTATGGTAAGAAGGAATCGAGCAAAGTTGACTTGGCCTCTTTTATTGAGCGAATATCTGAACAGATCAGACAGCGTAGTCTATAGAAGAGAGAGGATGGAATGCTTATTTCCATCCTCTTCCCTTTTGGCCGGCAT
This sequence comes from Bacillus kalamii, assembly GCF_047238185.1. Lineage (NCBI taxonomy): Bacteria > Bacillati > Bacillota > Bacilli > Caryophanales > Bacillaceae > Bacillus > Bacillus kalamii. Next base: position 608,038 of record NZ_JBDFMI010000001.1, read on the forward strand.
TACTTTTGAGCAAGAATCCGTTTAGCTGCCAAGTAGCCTGATGTTGCATTCATGCCGCCTCCAGGCCAAGTGGAAGCTCCGCTGATATAAAGCCCTTTAATTGGCGTATCATATTTGGAAGCGCCAAAAAATGGGCGGAAAACGTAGTTTTGGTTGATATGATGGCTTCCGGATACACTATCGCCTTTCCAGAGATTCATATTATCATTCATTAAGTCTTCAGGAGATAGAACGGTATGGGAAAGAATGCTTTGTTTAATATTAGGCGCATACTCTTCGATTTTATCAATCACCCGTTCAGCGTAGGCTTCTTTCATATCAGCCCACTTTCCAGGTCGGATCTTGCCGTCGCGGTCGGCGGTCGGCTCGAAAGGAAGAGCGCGTACCTGTACCCATAGAGTATGCTTTCCTTCTGGTGCACGCGATGGGTCGGATGCTGTTTGTTGCCCTATCACAAGCATTGGGGAGCTTGGCAATACACCATTGATTGCGTCTGTATATGTTTCTGATATTTCTTTCACATAAGGCCCGATATGGACATAAGTAAAATTAGAAAAATCTTCTCCAGCATTCCATTTAAGAGGTTCATTCAACGCCAAATGAATCATCATCGTTCCAGGGCCATAGCGATATTCTTTTGCTTTTTGGACAAACTGGGAAGGTAAATGTTCTTTTGCGACCAAGCGGGTGACCAGCTGTGTAGGCGTTACGTTGGCGAGAACTGCTTTTTTTGCAGAAAGCTGTTTGCCGTCCATAAGCTCAACCCCGACTGCACGGCCGTTCTTAACGATGATTTCCTTGACATCATGGTCAGTTAGGACAAGGCCTCCATTATCTTCAATCGATTTGACCATCGCATTGATCAAGTTGGATATCCCGCCTTTTACGATCGGCATGCCATTTTGATAATCACTTGGCGCTTCTACAAATGCAAAAGTGGCGCCCCCTGAAACATCCGGGCCGTAATCCAGATGGAATCCCCAAGGAATGAAAAGGGATTGGACTTTTTTATTCTCGAACCATGATTCAGTGAATTCACGGGGCGATTTTAAAGTCAATTGTGCTAAATCAAAGGCGCCTTTCATTTTCAATGATTGCACTAATTTAAGGGCTTGTTTTGCTGCATCGCCTGAAGGCAATGTTTTTTGCATTAAAGGCAGAAAAAGTGGCGCTGTTTTATTGAAGTAAGCAATCAGTTCCTTCCAGGCTTCAGCATCATGCTCGGAGTGCCTGCGGATTTGCTGGTCTGTCTTGTCTGCATCGCGATAGATGGCAAGGCCATCCCCATCCGGAAAAACATTCGAATAAGGCTTGTCGTGATTAATCACTTCAAATCCATTTTTATGTAGCTCTTCCCCGTAATTGGCATACAGTTCACTGCCCATGAATAAGCCTACATTCGTAGCGTACAAATCATGGATAAATCCGGGTTTTGTAATTTCGGCCGATTTAGAAGCTCCGCCGGGAATGCTTGCTTTTTCCAGGACCAGTACCTTTAATCCTGCTTTCGACAATACCATTCCAGCTGCTAAGCTGTTATGTCCGGCTCCAATAATAATGACATCTGCATCGTTCATAATATCCACTCCCGTTCATCTGTCATTCTGAATGCTCTTATTTAAAGCACTCAGAAGCGTCTCTGTTTTTCATTTCCCTCTCGGTTTTACATGTGTTATTTTCTGAATGATAGAAAACACCAATCCTGCTAAGAATCGGAATCAGAGTAAAGAAAACACCTATAACCGCATCAACACCAGTATAGCATTTATTTTCTGAATAAACTGAAACAGTGATTGCGGCTATAAGAATGGAGGGAAGAGAATCGGATGTAAAATACGTTGCTATTGGTGGAATTTGAATATCATGGTAACCTAATGAAAGAATGGATTAGATTAAAAAGGAGTTTGACTAGTGAAAGCGTTAAAATATATCTATATGTTTGTCATCTTTTTGATTATACAATGGTTCTTTTATACCTTTGTTGCCAGCAGCGACCATGGAACCACAATGCTTGATATGCTGGTTGTTTCAATTGTTTTTACAGCTATCATGTTTATCTTTGATCAAATAGCAATCCGCATAAGAAAGTAAGTGTTCAGTTAATGGCCTGTATTCCTGATGGGATGCAGGTTTTTTTATTGTCTTTGTTTCAATGGGAGTTAAAAGGGCTATTAATTCTATTACATAAACATCTCGTTTGGATTAATTCATAGAGAGGAAGAGGGGAACAGGCATTTGTTAAAGAAAAAGATACTGATTATATCTATCTTGCTCAATTTGTTTTTGGTTACAGGAGCCGTATACTGGTTTATTAATGTAGGGGGAATTCCATATATAAAAGACCATCTGACATCCAAAAAGTATAGCCCTCCACAAATAAAGATCAGGGACGATGCCTTAAGCCTCTTGGGAAGCCATCAGAAAAAGATAGTTTTTCTAGGTGACAGCCATACTAATTATTTTGAGTGGGGAGAATATTTCAATGGAAAAAGTATTGCGAATAGGGGAGTGGCAATGGACACTACCTCTAATATGGTGAAGAGGCTGAATGGGGTAAATGAGCTTCAGCCTGAGAAAATATTCATTATGGCTGGCATTAATGATTTACAGCAGGGCGTAAAAGAAAAGACTGTTTTACTCCATTATAAAACAATCATTGATAGTCTTCTCAAGGAAAATCCACAAGCCCACATCTATATACAAAGCACAATGCAGGTGAATGTGAAGAAATATAAAGAGCATTTTTATAAAGATGCCAGCAATCTTAACGAAATGGTGCCAAGATTAAATAAACAGCTGAAAAGCTTGGAGGGCCCGCAGATCACCTATATTGATATTAACCGCAAAGTAAGCGGCGATAATCAATTAAATCCTGAGTTGACAGTCGATGGATTGCATCTGAATAAAAAAGGCTATCAAATATGGGTTGATGCTATTGAATCTTATGTATCCTCGAAGTAAGCATACTTTGCTTTCGAATTACCTGCTGACATGTATTTAATGATGGATTTCATATAGCGAGGTCAGTTAGACAAAAAGGGATTTTTTTTATTACATTGCCGTTTATGTAATATATATAGGCAGATATGGGTAATGAACATATAGGTTACACATTACAAATTGGAGGAGATAAGCATGGCAACAACAAACCATATGGAAATGCTGCAAAACCTTGAAAAGGCAATTAAAGACCAGTTATCCAATGCAAAGGACCGGTTGGTTATCGTGGAGCAACTGCGGGTTGATCCTATGAACGAAGAAGCCCAAAAGGGATTGAGGGTTTTAAGTGAAGAAAATAAGGAGCTATACCGGATTTCCCGTGAATTGGAAACATTTTTTTCGTAAATAAAAAGCGATGATTAAATCATCGCTTTTTGTTATTTTCCTGGTTTGTTTCATAAAGAAACGGGTAAGGAATAAGTATCATTAATTCAATACGCGTGTTGCACTTGAGAAGGCTCCTGGGCTGTATGAAGAAATCTTAATAACATCGCCAGTTTGTGGAGCGTGGATGTATTGTCCGCCTCCAATATAGATGCCTACATGATAAGCAGGTCTGCCCATAAATACTAAGTCACCTGGTTGTACAGAGCTAGTAGAAATTTGCTTACCGACATTTTGTTGGTCTCTTGAAACACGTGGAAGGCTGACTCCTGCTGAACGGAATACATAGCTTGTGAAACCTGAGCAGTCGAAACCGCTAGGAGTAGTTCCACCCCAAACGTAAGGGAGACCTAAGTATTTTTTAGCTTCTGAAATAATAGCAGATGCACTGCCTGAAGCCACGGATCCACCTAGTGAAGGAGACGTGCTTGGTGCATTATTGCTGCTGGAATTGCTTTGATTTGAAGAAGCTGTATTATTTGTTTGTGTTGATGTTTGTTCAGTTGCCTGAGTTTGTGAAGCTTGATTATCAGAAGCTTGTGTTACAGCTCTGCTTTGTGCTGCTTGTCTAGCTGCAGCTGCTTCACGTTGCTTGCGCAATTCTTCTGCACGACGTTTTGCTTCTTCTTCTGCTTTTTTCTGAGCTTCTTTGACTTTTTTCAATTCTACTTGAATCACTTGTTTTTGCTGTTCAATTGCTTTTTTCTCATTGCTTGCTTGTACTTGCTTTTTAGTGATTGTTGCTAAATCTTGGTCAAGTTCCGCTTTTTTAGCTTTTAACTCGCGATCTTTCTTCTCTAGTGTTTCAGATAACTGTTTATCGCTGTCCATGATTGTCATAACAGCATTTGTCTTTTGGAAGAAATCTGAAAGTCCTTCAGAAGAAAGAAGGATCTCGATGATATTAGATTGTACTGTTCCGTTCGATTGGATATTTTCTAAACGTTCTTTTGAAAGTTCAAGAGTGCGTTTATATGAATCTTCTAAAACCACAATATCCTTTTTAGTTGTTTCTACTCTAGCTTCCGCATCTTTTACTTGTTTATTCAATTTATCTACTTTCTCGATTGATTGAATAATCTTGTCATCCATTTTTTGAATTTTAGTTTGTAACTCTTCTATTTTTTGGTTGTATGTACTAGGGTTAGAGGTTACCGTGTCTGTAGCTGGAGCTGCAAAAGTAGGAGTTACTTGAAAAAGTAGTGCTAGTGACAATCCAGCTGCCACCACTTTTTTCTTTGTCGAAGTCTGCATACTAATTCTCCTTGTTCTTAAAAATAATTTATATACACTGTTCTTAATCCATTTACTAGTTTATTGTTAATTCAGAGGAAAAACAATGAAAATAGAAGGATGTAATAAAAACGTGTTCTGTGTAACACAAATGTAATATTTCAGATTATTTTGTAACTATTTGTCTTAATATGCAATGGTTCACGTATAATCGAATACATATAAACGATACTCCGCTCGCATAATGAACAGGAAAATGTTCATTACTGACCCAAACGAAACAAGGCCGATTGCTCCAATCGGCCTTGTTTGTCGTCATGTTATGAATGAAGAGGAATGGTTCTCTTCTTTGTTAGGGAGACAGAAGAACCTTTTTACAGGACAGTTGCCCCTAATGAATGCTTGAAATGTTCGATTGCCCATTGGTGCCCTGCCGGATTGAAGCTGGCGGTAGCCCGTTCATGGATAGTGATAGTATACCCTTTGTTGTAGGCATCAACTGCGGTATGCAGGACGCATATATCCGTGCATACTCCGACAATATGAAGATCGGTGATTCCTCTTTCACGCAGGCGTATATCCAAATCGGTGCCTGCAAATGCAGAGTATCTGGTTTTATCCATCCAATGGATGAGGTTGTTGCCTGATTCTACTGCATCTTTATATACGTCATTCAATTGGCCATATAATTCCCTTCCGGTTGTTCCTGCAATATTATGTGGAGGGAACAGCTTCGTTTCTGGATGATAGGGATCTTGCTCGCTATGCATGTCGATGGCAAATACCACATACTCTTTTTGTTCTATGAAATCCTTTGTGATTTCTATTATTGCATCTTCGATAGCCTGTCCTGGTTCACCACAGGTCAGTGCGCCATTTTCAGCCACAAAATCATTTGTATAATCTACATTAATCAAGGCTTTTTTCATTAAAAGCACTCCTTTTACAATACGTCTTCCTTTTATTATAGTTTGATATTCATCGATAGAAAAGAGGTGATGGGATACTTGGATTTCATTCTGTCTTTGTTTGCCCATCCAGTCAGAACGGGATTATTTTTCGGTGCTTTCCGTATTGGAGCAACTCTTCATACGGGTCTCCATCAAGCCCAAGTAATAGACAAAAAGCAGGTTCGGTTTTTAAACCTTGTCGTTTAAGTTCAATGATTTTGTTGCGTATATCTGGTTGTTCTTTTAAAATTTCATGTTCGATTACCATATGCCGATAAGCATTTTGGTGTGTCACCGGCTGGTTTTGCGCAAATATTTCTATAATAAAACCTTTATGGGCAAAGGAACAAGTGACTGCCGGTGTTTTACGCACCTGTTCTTTTTTTAATTGAAAATCCGGTTTATGCCTATATAATTGTGAAACAAGAATGCTGAACTCTTGCAGATCGTTTACCTCCACAATGATGTCAAGGTCAGAGTCTTCAATATCAATGTTGAGGGGGATTGTTCCGCATAATGTGGGTTGGTAGGAAACCAGATTTTCCATGATGCAGAGGCCTTGCAAGCATTCGAATGCTTGCTGCTGCTTACGGGTACCATTCTTCAAATAGTCGAGTGAAGTAAACATATGGCATCTCCTTTATGGATATGAAATAGGAAGAGCGGGCATCTTTTCAGGATTATAGAGTTGAATCCAATGTTCAGCCTCTTCAATAAGCCAATTGCCGATGCTGTTCAATAGGTCAATCAGTTGTCTTTCATCCGAAACAGGATCGATAGCAAGCTTAAGGACAGCCATCATTTCTTCAGATTTATCGGGATATAGTTTGCAAAATAAGGTGTAAGCAGGAAAAAGGTCCCGTGTATAAGCATGTTCAATCGGAATGGTTAAGGCCATACCTGCACGGACCAACTGTTTTGCTATCCATTGGCAGCACTCCTTTTTGTCATCATCATCGTTATTTCCCTGTACATCATCTTTTGCCTGCTGGATGTTAGTGCCGATCGACATTAAATGAAAATTGGCCACTGGTGAATCGCATTCGTATTGAGGCAGTTCTGGAATGAGATTGTCTCCATAAACGCAAATACTATGGGTCTTGATCATGAACGGAAGTATATGAAAATGTGATTGTTTCTTTAACAAATCAACCTGGACAAACTGGATTTCTATTCCAGTAATACAAGGATTATTATGTACAAGCTTCTCTTCTGTTTCCTGTCTCCATGCTGTATTTACCTCCGTATATGGTTTATTGATTACACAAATGGAATCCAAATCGGAAACACCTTCAATCCCAAACCCCCTGGGAATAGATCCTCTTATGTAAATACTGTGGATCGTTTCGGCCATATGTTCCAAATAAGCAGCTTTCAACTGTTCGATGGCTTGCATAAAGCAGTGCGGCACCTTTGATAAGCTGGAATCGTTTAAGATTGTTCCTGTCCCATCCGTGGGGCAAATACTGCCTATGTTCTTTATAATAGCCATTCCATTCACCTTCCTTTCATATATAATTAGTGATTTGAACTAATATTTGTTTTGAAAGATTCCAGTATGTGTTTAATAGATGTCTAAATGTGTGGTAACATCCATGCACGTCGCCAACAATAAGCAAATCCATTCAATTAGCCTCATTTCTGATCTGTTTTTTATCTACTATTATTTTACACAATTCTAACTTGATGGAAAATAAATGGATTTTTCAGGTTGATTACTATAGTTTTTGCTTGCTGATTAGCTAATAAATGAAAAAAAGAATACTGATTTCGTAGAAGTCTTGCATTGCTGTAAAAAATCTGTTATTCTAATGGAGAATTATTTTTGTTCGGTTTAGATTGATAAGTCATAGTAGCTCGTCTATAGATTTGAGCAAGGATAGTATTAACATGTGTGGGTACACACGTAGGAGGCAACAAATATGGAACATGGTAAAGTAAAATGGTTTAATGCAGACAAAGGTTTTGGATTCATCGAGCGCGAAGGTGGAGACGATGTATTCGTACATTTCTCAGCAATCCAATCTGAAGGCTTCAAATCTTTAGACGAAGGTCAAGAAGTTTCTTTCGAAGTTGAAGAAGGACAACGCGGACCACAAGCTACTAACGTAGTGAAATTATAATTAATGCTTTAAAAAGAACAGGCTCTCTTGGGCCTGTTCTTTTTTTGTTGATATTGAATGTATAATGATGGCTAAGTGGAAGACCGTTTTTCAAAATGGTGATTGTAGGGATAGAACGCATTGGTTGGTTCTGTGGCTAAAGAGAGAAGGTACGTAACCTTCTTATAGGAAGAAACAGGCGAGTAGCCTTAGGGCTTGAAGGCAGGTTGCGGCTATACGGAGCAACATATAAGCATGTTAAATAAATGGCCATATTTGAATGTTTCATTCATGAGGTTTGGCGGTTTGATGCAATAAAAAAACGGTTCCGAATCGGCAAGGTTCGGAACCGTTTTTTATATAGACAGAGTCGTTCATAGTATGCTGGATAGAAAAGTTGGCTGCCATCGAAGTACAGCTGCCTTCCATATACAACAAGTAAAATAAAATGGTAACGTAAGTATATCACAGATTCCTCACAATCCCTAATGATTTTATTCACAAAGTGCAAATGGTGACAAATTCAGGTCTATGCAAGGAAAAAACTTAAAATGGATAAACATACAGACGTGATCAACATGGCTACTAATGGTTTAAATGCTTTCTTGCGCACTTCGTTCAAGTGGATGTTCAATCCAAGGCCGACCATTGCTGAAGTTAAGCACCATGTAGTAAATACAGCCGTCCCATCAAAGACTTTCTGCGGTACATCAATATACGTGCCGAATACATAAGTGCCGATTAAGCTCATTAGTACAAAACCGATTAAAAAGTAAGGGAAAGCGATTTTTTGCTTCTCTGCTTTGTCTTGTTTCCGATTAAAAATGGCAATAAGAACAAAGCAAAGTGGAACAAGGAAAAAGACACGCCCTAATTTGGCAAGTAAAGCCATGGCGAGCGGATCTTCCCCTGCAGGCGCAGCAGCAAGAGCGACATGTGCCAATTCATGAAGGCTCAGACCGCTCCATATGGCGTATTCTGTCGCATCTAAAGGCAAAATAGGTCTTAATAGTGTATAAACAATAGCGAAAATAGTTCCCACTAATGCGATAATCCCTACTGAAATGGCAGTCTCATCATCATCCGATTTCACGATGGGGGCAGTTGCTGCAATAGCTGCAGCGCCACAAACACCTGTCCCAATTCCAAGAAGCAACGAAATTTTGCTGTTTCCTTTAAAGTATTTGGATAGCCAAAGCATAAACAGGATGGCAAAGGCAATAACGAAGATATCCTTCAATAAAAGAAGAGGGCCTTCAGAAAGTAAAACGGCTATGTTTAGTTTAAGTCCGTATAAAATAATCGCTAAACGCAGCAGTATTTTTGAAGAAAATTGAATACCTGATTTAATCGAATTTGGATAACCCCATATTTGCCGGTAAATAACCGCAATGATTATGGAACAGCCCATTTGTCCAATCATTGATATGCCAGGAATTTTTGCAAGTAAAAATCCGATAAGTGCAATTAAAAATGTAAATGCGATGCCGCCGGCCATTTCCGCAGGGCTGCTCAGTGGTTTACGGGCGGCTTTTTCTTTCTCTATAGACATCTTGTATCCTCCTTCATATTCCAGTATCTTAAAGATAAGTGATTTTTACTTATAAGAAAAATAAATAATTCGTATAGTGACCATAAGTAATTACTTATAGTGGGGGTACATAATGAAACAACAATTATACGTCTTTCTAAAAGTAGTAGAATTGAAGAGCTTTTCGCGGGCGGCCGAGGAACTCTATATGTCCCAGCCTGCTGTCAGCCAATATATACAATCTTTGGAGCAAAGTTTCGGGACGAAGCTTCTGGAAAGGACCAACAAGGTGTTATCTCTGACGAAAGCCGGTGAAATCGTTTATGTGAAAGGAAAGGAAATTGTCAATCTTTATAATAATATGTATACATTGATCGACGATTTGACCAATCATGCGAACGGACCTGTTAAAATAGGCGCTAGTTATACATTTGGCGAGTATATACTGCCGAGGATTTTGGCAGATCTAAAGAAGGAATATCCGCACATTTCACCAGGTGTACAAATTGCGAATTCAAAGGAGATTATGGAGCTCGTTAAACAGAACAGTTTGGATCTTGGAATCATCGAAGGATCGCAAAAGGGGCATGGGGATCTCACTATTGAAAGCTTTCAGGAAGATAGGCTGCATATTGTTGCCGCACCTTCATTGTACAAGGAATTAGGTGGTGAAGGCATTACACCCGAGAGTTTAGAAACATTAACTTGGATTGTGAGGGAAAGCGGATCGGGGACAAGAGAAGCCGCCGAAACCCTTTTTCGGCAGCTACAGATAAATCCGCTGGATAAATTAGTTTTTGGCAGCACGCAAATTATTAAAGAATCTGTCGAATCAGGGATGGGTATTGCTTTTCTGTCCGAATCCAGTTTTCTGAAAGAGTTAGAGTTGGGGACTTTGATTAAAATTCCGGGAAAAGGCTTTAGGCTTAGCAGGCAATTTTCGATAGTTATGAAAGGGACTTTCCAGACCAAAGCTGTCCAAATAATAATCGAATTATTGAAAAATCATAATCGCATCAAGAAAAAAGCCTCCGTTTAGAAGGCTTTTTCTAGGCGATTTGTTTTCTGGGCAGCGGCGTTTGCTTTGAGGCAAGGTAGTTGGATACTTGGGCGCCGATTGATAGATTGATGATCAAATTTAATATGGGTGCAACCGCTCCTAAGCCTCCAAAAAACTGAAAGGCGAGAATGCCCGCCAATGCTGAATTTGAAAGGGAGACTTGAAACATGGCTGCGATGGCATCGTTCTTTGATGAGAAGGCTTTTTTTGCAATATAATAACTGCTGGCCATGGGGATAACTGTTTGAAGAATGCAAGCCAATATCAATAATGGGAAAAGGTGCATTTCCTCCGCAAAAAAGGATTTGACACTAGCAGTCAGTGTATGGATGACGACCAGCAAGGATAGAGGCGATAAAAACTTGGTCAGATAAACGGTCCGATGAGGCAGCTGAGGAAACAATCTTTGAAGGGTGATCCCTGCTGCCAAAGGTATGATAACAATGACTGCAAATGAGCGTAACAGGCTTAAGAATGAAATAGAAATCGTGCCGGCATCTATTGTGTTCATTGCCAGTGGTGCAATCAATGGACTTAGCCCGACATCCAATAGGGACGACGCGATTACGAGCGAGATATTGCCACCGGCCATGAATGTATATAGTGTTGCTGCTGTTGCGCTTGGGACTGCTCCGGTTAAAATAACGCCTGCTGCTATCTCGGGAACGGATTGGAAAAATAATAATGCCAAGATAATCCCGACTAGTACAGACATAGTCCATTTGAGTAGTACAGTGATAAAAAGTTCTTTTTTCTTATATCTTGTTTCTTTCAATGCAGCGGTGTTCATGGAGAGTCCTGTGAAAAAAATAACAAAACCGAGAAACAGGCTGGGGACCCATGTGGGAACTTTCCAAACGAAAGCGGAAAAATAAGTGGCGACCGCAACAATCGGAATTAAAAGGCTAAGGTATTTCGAAAAAAAATCGGCAAGTAAACGCAAATAAGCCACCCCTTTATATGTATTAAGTCTTATTATTCAGAAAAAACAATTTAAATCAAGATATTATTTGGACGATAAAAAAATATTTCCGTTGTATGTAGAATTAGAAGAATATATAAACAGCAATAATGAAAGCGGATACAACTCGTATTCATTTTACTGAATTGTCAAATAATTATAAAAATAGCTATTGACGGGCAAGAATAATCAGCGTAATATAAGCGACAAATAAGACAACGTTTTACATTTTCAAATAAATATACACAAGTGATGAAGAGGACAATTACCTTTATGGACAGACGGAACAGAGAACCGGGAGGGTGGAAACCGGTACGTGCTGAATAAAGCGAACTCACCTCTGAGCTTCAGCTCGAAACGTTAATGGAGTAAAGCTGAACGGGTGGCAACCAGCACCCGTTACCAAAACAACTAGTGCGCACAATTATGTGCGAATAAGGGTGGTACCGTGGAATGGCGTTCTAACAGCCCCTTCACCCCTTAGCCTTTTCTAAAGATAGGCGTATGTGGGTGTGGGGCTTTTTTGTTTTCCTGAAACAAAGGCAGGTAAAATAGTTAGAATATTGAAAATGCAATTCAGGGGAGGAAGGACGATTGTTTGCGGTCAACAATTTTTGTGGGAGGTTAAGGGAATGACACAGGAAACAGTGATGCCAGTTGAAAATAAGGCAGCGACGAAGAAAACAGGAGCCGACTACTTATTGAATGCTTTGAAGAAGCAGCAGGTCGATCTTATATTCGGTTATCCGGGAGGGGCGGTTCTTCCTATCTATGACGCGCTGTATGATGCCGGGATTGTCCACATTTTGACACGCCATGAACAGGGCGCCATTCATGCGGCAGAGGGATATGCCAGAATTACAGGAAAGCCTGGTGTGGTCGTTGCTACTTCAGGTCCCGGTGCAACCAATATTGTCACCGGATTAGCCGATGCAATGATTGATTCATTGCCTCTCGTGGTGATAACAGGTCAAGTAGCGACTGGCGTCATTGGAACAGATGCTTTTCAGGAAGCGGATGTGCTTGGGATAACGACACCAATCACTAAGCACAATTACCAGGTCAGAAGAGTGGAAGACATTCCAAGAATTGTCAAAGAAGCATTCTATATTGCCTCAACCGGAAGGCCTGGACCTGTGCTAATTGATTTTCCGAAGGATATGGCTACTTTGGCGGATGAATGTGATGAAGATCCAGAATTATGTTTGCCAGGCTACCAGCCGACCATCAAGCCTAATAAATTGCAGATTCGCAAATTGATAGACGCAGTTTCTGCTGCCGAGAAGCCAGTCATACTGGCCGGCGCCGGTATCCTCCATTCCAAGGGATCAGCCGAATTGCTTGAATACGCGGAGCAGCAAGGGTTGCCGGTAGTCCATACACTACTGGGTTTAGGGGGATTTCCCGCAAATCATCCGCAATTTGTTGGAATGGCGGGTATGCATGGTGAGTATGCAGCCAACATGGCTCTTTATGAATGCGATCTATTAATTTCTATTGGTGCCAGATTCGATGATCGTGTGACAGGCAACTTGAAAACCTTTGCTCCTTTTGCAACTATCGCCCATGTTGATATTGATCCCGCTGAGATCGGTAAGAATGTACCGACAGCTATACCTGTTGTAGGAGATGCGAAAGCAACATTGCAAACACTCATAAAAAATGAAGGAGTAAAGGGAGATTACGGAGCGTGGATAAAAAGAATTTCTGCGTGGAAGAATACCCATCCGCTTCAATACGACTCTGCATCAAAGGGAAACCTGAAGCCGCAAAAAGTAATCGAACTTTTGCATCAGTTTACAGAAGGAGATGCAATTGTCGTGACGGATGTTGGCCAGCATCAAATGTGGGCTGCCCAATATTATACTTTCAATAAGCCGCATGCCTGGGTAACATCAGGCGGTCTCGGTACAATGGGATTTTGTTTGCCGGCGGCAATAGGCGCCCAATTGGCCGCAACTGAGAAGACAGTTGTAGCGATTGCGGGAGACGGAGGCTTCCAGATGACATCGCAAGAGTTAGGCGTAATTGCGGAAATGAAATTGCCGATCAAAATGATTATTGTCAATAACCAAGCGCTAGGAATGGTTAGGCAATGGCAGGAAATTTTCTATAAAGAAAGATATTCACATAGCTTGTTGACCAGCCAACCATCCTTTGTCAAATTGGCTGAAGCATATGGAATTAAAGCTTTCCAGGCATCCACAGAAGAAGAAGCAAGAGTTTCTCTTCAAGAAGCCTTTTCTGTTGCTGAACCGGTGTTGATTGATATGAGGGTCGAAGCGATGGAAAACGTATATCCTATGGTTGCTCCGGGCAAAGGCCTGCATGAAATGGAGGGGATTTAAGGCATGAAAGGGATTATTACATTGACTGTTATGAACAGGCCTGGTGTGTTGAACCGCATTACTAATTTGTTCTCGAGCCGGAACTACAATATTGAAAGCATAACAGTTGGCCATTCTGAACAAGAAGGCATTTCCAGAATGACTGTCGTGGTTAATGTGGATGAGGAAAGAATCCTTGAACAGATCACAAAGCAGCTTAATAAACAAATAGATGTCATCAAGGTGACTGAAATGACAAACCAAAGCTTTGTTGCCAGGGAATTGGCTTTGATTAAAGTGTCAGTTACTCCTCCTACAAGGGGAGAAATATATTCGCTGGTGGAACCTTTCAGAGCTTCAGTCATTGATATCAGCAAAGATTCCCTCGTTATCCAAATAACCGGGGAATCAGATAAAGTGGAGGCTTTTATTGAACTGTTGAAGCCGTATGGAATAAAAGAACTGGCAAGAACAGGTACAACAGCCTTCCCGCGAGGCATGCAGAAACATTCCAATGCAGCAAACACATTGTCAATTGTATAACCATTGTCAAAAACAATGTAAAAATAATAATAAAAAGGGAGTTTGATGAAGATGACAGCAAAAATGTATTATAACGGGGACGCTAATAAAGATTATTTACAAGGAAAAACAGTTGCAATTGTAGGGTATGGTTCACAGGGACATGCGCACGCACAAAATTTGCGCGATAGCGGAGTGAATGTTGTGATCGGCCTCCGCAAAGGACGTTCATGGGATAAAGCAGTTGAAGACCGATTTGATGTGTATTCTGTTAAAGAAGCGGTGGAGCAAGCGGATGTTGTTATGATCCTGCTGCCGGATGAAATGCAGCCTAAAGTGTACCATGAAGAAATTGAAGCAAGTTTGACAGCAGGCAAAGCATTGATGTTTGCCCATGGATTCAACGTTCATTTCTCACAAATTGTGCCTCCGAGCGATGTGGATGTATTGCTGGTTGCCCCTAAAGGTCCAGGACATCTAGTGCGCCGTACATATGAACAGGAAGCGGGCGTACCGGCACTGTTCGCGATTTATCAAGATGTGACTGGGGAAGCGCGTGATTTAGCGTTGTCTTATGCATATGGAATCGGCGCATTGCGCGCAGGTGCTCTTGAAACTACTTTCCAAGAAGAAACAGAAACTGATTTGTTCGGTGAACAAGCTGTTCTGTGCGGGGGATTGACTGCACTTGTAAAAGCCGGTTTTGAAACATTGACGGAAGCTGGCTATCAGCCTGAGCTCGCATACTTTGAATGTCTACATGAACTGAAATTAATCGTCGACCTTATGTATGAAGGCGGCTTAGAAAATATGAGATATAGCATCTCCGATACAGCGCAATGGGGAGATTTCGTTTCAGGTCCGCGGATTATTACCGATTCAGTAAAAGCAGAAATGAAAAATGTATTGACTGATATTCAGGAAGGCCGTTTTGCAAAAGGCTGGATCTTGGAAAATCAGGCAAATCGTCCAGAGTTCAATTCAATCAACCGCAGGGAAAATGAACATCAAATCGAAAAAGTGGGCCGCGAACTTCGCAAAATGATGCCGTTTGTACAGCAATCCCATAAGAAGAAAGAGGTGGTCGGTGTTGCGCAAGATTAATATTTTCGATACCACACTTAGGGATGGAGAGCAGTCGCCAGGAGTCAATCTAAATTTCTCGGAAAAACTTGAAATAGCAAAACAACTTGAAAGATTAGGAGTCGATATCATTGAAGCGGGCTTTCCTGCCGCTTCTCCAGGCGATGCTGCGTCTGTGAAGGAAATCGCACGTGTTGTAAAGGGATCATCTGTCACCGGGCTGGCGCGTTGTGTGACGAAAGATATAGATGCGGCATGGGAAGCGTTGAAGGAAAGTGCAGAACCAAGAATACATGTATTTTTAGCTACATCACCAATACATCGTAATTATAAATTGAAGTTATCAAAAGACGAAGTGATAGAGCAAGCTGTAAATTGTGTTAAATACGCTTCTGAACGGTTCCCAATCGTTCAATGGTCAGCGGAGGATGCTGGCAGGACTGAACTGGACTACTTGGCCACAATTGTGGAAAAAGTCATAGCTGCAGGTGCAAAGGTCATCAATATACCAGATACGGTCGGTTACATTACGCCGAAAGAATATGGCGATGTATTCAAATATTTACATGAGCATGTTCCTTCTATAGATAAGGTACAGCTTTCAACCCATTGCCATGATGACTTGGGAATGGCGACAGCAAACTCACTAGCGGCAATTGAAGCGGGAGCAACACAGATTGAAGGAACATTCAACGGTATCGGTGAAAGAGCAGGGAATGCTGCACTAGAAGAAGTCATCCTTGCCCTCTATACCCGGAAGGACCATTACCAAGCTTTCACTGATATTCAATTAAAAGAAATTAAGCGAAGCAGTGACCTAATCAGTAAGCTGACAGGGATGGTCGTTCCAGCGAATAAGGCAGTAATCGGGAATAATGCCTATGCACATGAATCAGGGATCCATCAGGATGGCGTTTTGAAAGAAAAAACAACCTATGAAATTATTTCACCTGAAGTGGTAGGCTTTAGCCTCAATAATATGGTGCTAGGTAAGCACTCAGGAAGACATGCCTTTAAAACTCGGCTAGAAGAATTGGGATTGCAGGTAAATGAAGAAGAAATGAATAAATTATTCAAAACATTCAAAGAATTGGCGGATAAGAAGAAAGAGATGACAGATGACGATTTAGTAGCGCTTGTACTGGAGGAGCGATCAAGCAACACAGAAAAATTCATTGAATTGGTTTCTCTTCAGATCCAATATGGAACGAACCAAGTGCCTACAGCGACAGTCACATTGTCTGGTTTCAACAATGAAATCATCCAGGAAGCTGGAACAGGAGCTGGCAGTATCGAAGCTCTTTACAATACGCTGCAAAAAAGCATCGAAGGCGATGTGGATCTGCTGGATTATCGCATTCAGTCGGTTGGTGCCGGCCGTGATGCTTTAGCTCAAGTCTATGTGAAAATGAACTATATGGGTACGGAAACAAGCGGCCGAGGATTGGCCCAAGATGTACTTGAAGCATCTGCCAAAGCTTATTTAAACGCTATTAATAGAGTGATTTATCTGGAAGGCAATAAAGCAGTCGTAACATCTTGACCTTCTGGATGGCCGGGTGAAATTATTCGAATCATTCGTTTTTCGCTCCGGCCTGTAGTTAACGATGAATAATTCAAACAAAGGAGATGTTCCGTATGGAAAAAGTGATTACTGTATTGCAGGGTGACGGAATAGGCAAGGAAGTAACGAAGGGGGCTGTTGAAGTTCTCAAAGCGGTAGCGCAGCGATACGGGCACTCCTTTCAGTTTGAGTATGGCTTAATCGGGGGTGCTGCCATCGATCAGGCAGGCAATCCGCTTCCTGATGAAACGTTGGAAATGTGCCGAAAAAGCGATGCTGTTCTGCTTGGGGCCGTTGGAGGGCCGAAATGGGATGAGAATCCGTCCCATCTGCGGCCTGAAGCAGGATTGTTGAAAATCAGAAAGGAACTTGGATTGTATGCCAATCTTCGTCCGATCACTTTTTTTAAAAGCTTGGCTGATGCATCGCCTTTGAAGAAAGAATTTATTGAGGGTGTCGATATGATGATTGTCCGTGAATTGACAGGCGGAATTTATTTCGGCAAACCGAGTGAACGAATAGAATGTGAAGGGCAAGAGGCGGTAGTCGATACATTATTCTACAAGCGTGAAGAAATAGAACGCATTCTGGAATTGGCGTTTCAGCTGGCAAGTAAACGGAAGGGAAAAGTGACATCTGTCGATAAAGCAAATGTTCTTGCTTCAAGCAAGCTTTGGCGGGAAGTGGCCATAGACGTAAGCAAAAAATATCCGGATGTTGAATTGGAGCATATGCTAGTCGACAATGCAGCTATGCAATTGATCCGCCATCCTAAACAATTTGATGTGGTAGTCACTGAAAATATGTTTGGAGATATTTTAAGCGATGAAGCTTCTGTATTGACAGGCTCTTTAGGAATGCTGCCTTCAGCAAGCCTTTCTACTGGGCAATTAAATCTGTTCGAGCCAATCCACGGTTCTGCTCCTGATATTGCGGGCAAGGGCTATGCGAATCCGTTGGCAACCATTCTTTCTGCCGCTTCGATGCTTCGATTATCATTCGGCCTTGATGAAGAAGCGCAGGAGGTAGAGAAGGCTGTGCAGGAGGTGCTGGAACTGGGGATTCGGACACGGGATATCGCCCATACCGGCTCAAGAGTGGTCAGTACGGATGAAATGGTTCAGGAAGTGAAAGCTACTATTCTTGACCATGAAGCTATTTCTCATATTATGGGAGCATATGCATAATGATTGTGGGTTAAATGCAGAAAGGCACGCAAGATCCATGCTGCGTGCCTTTTTCTTCAAATGAGTAAAAATCGAATACGGATGTATGTTTATATAGGAGGGGAATTATGGGGAAATCCATTATCGAAAAAATTTGGGAGAATCATATAGTCAGCAGTGAAGCGGAAAAACCGGATCTTATATATATAGATATGCATTATATCCATGAAGTCACATCGCCGCAGGCTTTCGAAGGAATCCGCTTGAAAAAACGGACGGTAAGAAGACCGGACAAGACATTTGCCACAATGGACCATAATGTACCTACAGTCAATAAATATCTGATCCATGATGAAATAGCCAAGAATCAGCTGGCGGCCTTAGAGGCGAATTGCAGTGAATTCAATATTGCATTGGCTGACCTGGATAGCCCGGAGCAAGGAATTGTCCATGTGATCGGACCTGAATTGGGCATTACCCAGCCTGGCATGACGATTGTTTGCGGAGATAGCCATACATCCACTCATGGAGCTTTCGGGGCACTTGCTTTCGGAATTGGAACCAGTGAAGTGGAGCATGTCTTGGCAACTCAAACATTATGGCAAACGAAGCCCAAAACGATGAAGCTTGAAATAAATGGGGAGCTTGGTCAAGGCGTCAGTGCGAAAGATGTAATCCTTTATGTCATTTCTAAATTTGGTGTGAATTTTGGAACAGGCCATGTAATTGAGTATTGTGGCGGTGTTTTTGAGCAAATGTCGATGGAAGAGCGGATGACTGTTTGCAATATGTCGATTGAAGGAGGCGCAAGAGCCGGGCTGATAGCGCCGGATGAAACGACTTTTTCCTATTTAAAAGGAAGGAAATATGCCCCTACAGGAGAGAAGTTTGAGCAATCTGCAGAACGATGGAAGCATTTAAAGAGCGATTCCGATGCAACCTATGATACGTACATCACTCTTGATGGTGAGGAAATTGCGCCGATGGTCAGCTGGGGTACAAATCCAGGCATGTGCAGCGCTGTGAGCAAGAATGTGCCGACCTTGTCTGAGCAGGCGTCGGAGGGGAAACGTTCGGAGCTGGAACGAGCCCTAGCTTATATGGGATTGCAAGAAGGCATGCCTATTTCATCTATACCAGTTCAGCATGTGTTTATAGGATCCTGCACAAACTCCCGTATCGAGGACTTAAGAGCTGCTGCAGAAGTAGTAAGGGGCAAACAAGTAAAAGCTGGAGTACGGGCAATGGTGGTCCCTGGTTCACAGCAGGTAAAGAAACAGGCTGAAGAAGAAGGGTTGGCCGACCTTTTTACTGCGGCTGGATTTGAATGGAGAGAATCAGGCTGCAGTATGTGCTTGAGTATGAATCCAGATGTTGTTCCTTCGGGCGAGCATTGCGCATCCACTTCCAATAGGAATTTTGAAGGCAGGCAAGGGCAGGGAGCCCGTACCCATTTAGTTAGTCCAATTATGGCAGCGGCGGCAGCCTTACATGGCACTTTTGTAGATGTTAGAGAGTTGCTGGGCCAGTCTGAACAAACAATTTGAAATGATCAAACGAATAGGAGGTTTCAGGAATGGAGCCGTTTAAACAATATAATGGAAAAACAGCGGTATTGAATCGGGTGAATGTCGATACCGATCAAATTATCCCAAAGCAGTTCTTAAAAAGGATTGAACGGACTGGTTTTGGAGAATTTTTATTCTATAATTGGCGTTTCAATGAAGATGGAACCAAGAATGAGCAATTCGAGCTGAATCAGCCGAATGCCATGGGGGCCAGCATCTTAATAGCCGGCGATAATTTTGGTTGTGGTTCATCAAGAGAGCATGCGCCATGGTCGTTGGCGGATTATGGTTTCAAAGCTGTCATTTCATCGTCATTTGCCGATATTTTTTACCAAAATTGCCTTAAAAATGGGTTGCTGCCTATTAAACTATCTTCGGGGGAATTGGAAGATCTCATTAAACGGTCCCAACAGGTGGAGGATTATCAACTATCCGTTGATTTGCCTGGCCAGATCGTTAAAGATGAAGCAGGGTTCTCTGCATCGTTTGATATCCATCCTTATTGGAAGGAAATGCTGGTAAATGGCTGGGACGAAATATCGATTACTCTGCAGTATGATGAACAAATTACTCAATATGAGCAAGCAATCGGGAGTAGATGATCTCCGATATTTCCATAAATTGTACGGACAATAAAAAAGCATCCTCAATTCAATTATTGAGGGTGTTTTTTCTGTTTGAAGGCTTTCAGGCTGCTGTTGCTATGGCGGAAAGGCCAGTGGGGATGAAGATGAAATGTTTTAAACTGTGGCAAAAAAGAAAAATAAGGTTTGAAAGGGTGTTTTTGTGTTAAGGAATAGAACATGTTAAACTGTATGGTAAATTCAGAAGAATCAAGGCGGAATGTCAGTCATGAAAAATAAGAAAGAGACCGGTAATATTATTCCTTTTCCCGGCTTGGAAAAAAGGCTGGTCGAAAAAGGATTAGACTCCATCGTTGAAAAACGGTTCAAGGAAGCCCAGCCGCTTTTATCAGAAGCATTGCAATTCAATCCGGAAGATTATAACGCCAGATTTGGTTTAATTGTCGCCAGTTTGGAAATGGGGCAATATCTCGAAGCTAGGCAGCATTGCGAGTTTTTACTGAAAAATGGCCTAGGGGATTATTTCAAAACAGTTGAAATGTATATTATGATTCTGCTGCAACTACAGGAATACGAAGAAATGGAAGGCATAATTGCTGCACTCCTGGATGAGGGCCATGTGCCAACTGATAAAGAGGAACATTTTCAAAGTATGCTGGAATTCAGCAGGAAAATGGCATCGCAAATACCTCATGAAGAAGAGGAACCGCTATTTTCCGATGAAGGAACGAACCTAGCAGATCTTTCTTTACAGGAGCAAATGCTGTTGGTACAGCAATGGAAAGATGGAAATATCCGTATACATATACCGGAGATAAGGGAATATCTGTGTTCGGAGAAGGGGCATCCTTTTATTAAAACAATCATGCTGCTGCTGCTTAGAGAGCAGGAAGTGCAGGGAGATTTCGAAGTCCATAAATGGTCAGAATTGAAAACGGTCAGCCCTTTATCGCTGGATGATGTTCACGAGCGCCCATTTTATAGGGAAATAACGTCTCTCCTGGAAGATGTACTTGGAAGCATGGATCCATCACTTGCCCAATTAGCCATTCAATTAGTGGAAAGGCAGCAGTTCATCCTGTATCCTATGGAGCCGGAACAACCATTTGGAAAATTTGCGGCCGCGTATCATATGATGTCGCTAAACTATTTCGGAACTGAGTGCGATATGGACGAAATAGCAGGTTTATATGGGTGCGGAGAGGCTGAGGCGCTAGATGCCCTCGCGTTTATCGAGCAGATAGAAGAAATTTCTTCTATATAATATTTAAGGTTAAGCTGTTGAAAGAAAGTGAAGCTATGATATAATGTAATGGTTGTAATAGAATAGTTACAAATAATGCCACCATTAGTGAATCTACGAATGGTCGATTAAGCTGCCTTACATAAGGCTTTTGGCATTTTTACGTGGAATTGTGTAAAAGAACTATTAAATAGATGTCTTGGAGGGAAACTCATGTCTGCAAAATGGGAAAAATTAGAAGGGAACCGTGGGGTTCTAACTGTTGAAGTAGAAGCAGATAAAGTCAACAAAGGTTTGGACGCTGCTTTCAATAAGGTTGTAAAACAAATTAATGTACCTGGATTCCGTAAAGGAAAAATGCCTCGCCAAATGTTCGAAAAACGTTTTGGTGTAGAATCATTGTACCAAGATGCATTGGATTTCATTCTTCCGGAAGCATACGCTACTGCCGTTGAAGAAGCAGGAATCGATCCTGTCGACCGTCCTGAAATTGATGTGGAAAACATGGAAAAAGGACAAGCGTTAGTATTCAAAGCAACTGTAACTGTTAAACCTGAAGTTAAATTAGGAGACTACAAAGGTTTAGAAGTAGAAGCTGTTGATACTGAAGTAACTGAAGAAGATGTAAACAATGAATTGGCTAAAATGCAAGAGCGTTTTGCAGAACTAGTTGTGAAGGAAGACGGAAAAGCTGAAAACGGAGACACAGTTGTCATCGATTTCGAAGGATTTGTTGACGGAGAAGCATTTGAAGGCGGAAAAGCTGAAAACTATTCTCTTGAACTAGGTTCTAACTCTTTCATTCCTGGTTTCGAAGAACAATTAGTTGGTCTTGAAGCTGGACAAGAAAAAGACGTTGAACTTTCATTCCCAGAAGAATACCATGCAGCTGAACTAGCTGGTAAGCCTGCAGTATTCAAAGTGAAAATCCATGAAATCAAAACAAAAGAACTTCCTGCTCTTGATGACGAATTCGCAAAAGATGCAGATGAAGAAGTGGAAACACTTGCTGAGTTGAAAGAAAAAACAAAGAAAAATCTTGAAGACAGCAAAAAGCATGAAGCTGAGCACGTTGTACGCGATACAGTAGTTGAAAAAGCTTCTGCAAATGCTGAAGTTGAGATTCCAGAAGTAATGATCGAATCTGAAGTTGAACGTATGGTTCAAGAATTCGAACAACGCCTATCGATGCAAGGTATGAACTTGGATCTATACTTCCAATTCTCTGGACAGGACGAAGCTGCTCTTAAAGGACAAATGAAAGAAGACGCTGAAAAACGCGTTCTTGCTAACCTTGTTCTTGAAGCAATCGTTAAAGCTGAAAACATCGAAGTTACTGACGAAGATGTGGATGCTGAAATCCAAAAAATGGCTGACATGTACAACATGGAAGTAGAAGCAATCAAGCAAGCTCTTGGAAGTCTTGAAGGCGTTAAGGGTGACTTAAGCGTTCGTAAAGCAGTTGACTTCTTAGTGGACAACAGCAAACAAGCTTAATTTCAACTTTTTCTGAAATGAGAACCTTACCGAACAAGGCACGATTTATCGTGCCTTGTTTTATCATAACCGGAGGAATTTTGCATAAAGGATTAAAAAGGGAATTTTTGCAATGTTTCTTTATTGATTTTATATTATAATAAGTGTAGATTATTTTTAATAATTCTTTTATTGAAACCTACTTTCTCTTTTTACTAAGTTTGATTGGTATTTTTAAGGGCAATATACATATATAATGAGAAAGTAACAAGGACTTTTTCTATTGCAAGTCATTTTATTTTTTTTTTATTGGATAAAATGATACAATGCAAAGCACATAGAAAAAAGAAATACATATTGCGTGTTCTGTAATGGTTGATTTTAGCTTGATTACACTATAATTTCCAAGTATTTAGAAGGGGTGAAGCTAATGTTTAAATTTAATGATGAAAAAGGCCATCTAAAATGTTCGTTCTGTGGCAAAACACAGGAGCAGGTTAGAAAGCTTGTCGCCGGACCTGGCGTATATATTTGTGATGAGTGCATCGAGCTGTGCACTGAGATCGTTGAAGAAGAATTGGGCACTGATGAGGAAGTGGAATTCAAAGATGTGCCGAAACCGCAAGAAATCCAGCACATTTTGGATGAGTATGTAATCGGTCAAAAACAGGCGAAAAAATCGTTGGCTGTGGCTGTATACAATCACTATAAGAGAATCAATTCCAACAGTAAAATCGACGATGTCGAAATTTCCAAGAGTAATATCTGTCTGATCGGGCCTACTGGTAGCGGTAAAACGTTGCTGGCCCAAACTTTGGCACGTTTATTGAACGTACCGTTCGCCATCGCAGATGCAACCTCCTTGACTGAAGCAGGCTATGTGGGTGAGGATGTTGAAAATATTCTATTAAAGCTTATTCAGGCTGCGGATTATGACGTTGAAAAAGCAGAAAAAGGCATTATCTATATCGACGAAATAGATAAAGTGGCACGTAAATCTGAA
This sequence comes from Bacillus kalamii, assembly GCF_047238185.1. Taxonomy (NCBI): domain Bacteria; kingdom Bacillati; phylum Bacillota; class Bacilli; order Caryophanales; family Bacillaceae; genus Bacillus; species Bacillus kalamii. Next base: position 631,795 of record NZ_JBDFMI010000001.1, read on the forward strand.
AATCCATCTATTACAAGAGACGTTTCGGGAGAAGGCGTACAGCAGGCGTTGCTGAAAATCCTCGAAGGAACAGTGGCAAGTGTGCCGCCGCAGGGTGGAAGAAAGCATCCGCATCAGGAATTCATCCAAATTGATACAACTAATATCCTGTTTATTTGCGGAGGGGCTTTTGATGGAATCGAACCTATTATCAAACGCCGTCTTGGCCAAAAAGTAATTGGTTTCGGATCTGAGAATAAAAATGTTGTTATCTCTGAAAAGGATTTATTGTCAAAAGTGCTTCCAGAAGATTTATTGCGCTTTGGCCTAATTCCTGAATTCATCGGCCGTCTTCCGGTTATCGCCAACTTGGAACAATTGGATGAGGGTGCACTAGTTGAAATATTGACGAAGCCTAAAAATGCCTTGGTTAAACAATTCCAAAAAATGCTGTCACTTGATGATGTTGAATTGGAATTCGAAGAAGAAGCATTGAAAGAAATCGCTAAGAGGGCGATTGAGCGTAAAACCGGAGCACGTGGTTTGCGTTCCATTATTGAAGGCATTATGCTCGATTTAATGTTCGACCTTCCTTCAAGGGACGATATTCAGAAATGTATCATCACAAAAGAAACAGTGGCGGAAAATAAATTGCCGAAGCTGATTTTGAAGGATGGCACAGTAGAACCGGAAGAAGAAAAGAAAACTTCTGCCTGACTATAATTGAAAGAATAGCAAAGGAGGGCCAATTAGGCTCTCCTTTTTTTAATTATGCTATGGTCCCTCTTAAGCTTGCCGGGGATAAGCGTGCGCCTTCCGCTTTTGCTATTCCTTTCAAGGTGTCATAGTTAGCCTGGTTTATATCTCCAAAGTTTCCCTCTAACTACGATTATTTTTACCATTTAAAGGTGATACTACATAATAAATCACACAATAGCCATGTTCAGGAGGGAAGAATATGAGTTGGATGACTGTATTGATCATCGTACAAATGTTTTTTGGGATTATCATCGGATTATATTTCTTGAATTTACTTAGGGGCCAACGGGCGCAAAGAGTAACCATAGACCGTGAGTCAAAGAAAGAAATGGAACAATTAAGGAAGATGAGGGATGTGTCTTTGACGCAGCCTTTGGCCGAAAAAGTAAGGCCTTCCAATTTTAATGAGATCATTGGGCAAGAAGATGGAATTAAAGCTCTAAAGGCGGCGATATGCGGTCCGAATCCACAGCATGTCATCATATATGGGCCGCCGGGAGTCGGTAAAACGGCAGCTGCACGGATAGTGCTCGAAGAAGCAAAGAAATACATACAATCTCCATTCAGGAAAAGCGCAGTTTTTATAGAGCTTGATGCGACGACTGCCAGATTTGACGAGCGTGGAATCGCTGATCCGCTCATCGGCTCCGTTCATGATCCGATTTACCAGGGAGCGGGAGCCATGGGACAGGCAGGCATTCCCCAGCCGAAGCAGGGGGCTGTATCGAATGCACATGGCGGAATCCTGTTCATAGATGAAATAGGGGAATTGCATCCAATTCAAATGAATAAGCTGCTTAAAGTATTGGAAGATAGGAAGGTGTTTTTTGAAAGCGCCTATTATTCGGAGGAAAATCAGCAGATTCCGCTTCATATCCATGATATTTTCAAGAATGGGCTGCCCGCCGATTTTCGTTTGATTGGAGCGACTACCCGTACGCCGAATGAAATTCCGCCAGCAATCCGTTCGCGCTGCATGGAAGTGTTTTTTCGCGAATTAGAGCATGAAGAAGTAAAGTCTGTGGCGAGTAACGCTGCTGAGAAAGTGGCATTGGAGATATCCGATGCAGGATTGGATATTTTGGCTAACTATGCCCGCAACGGGCGGGAAGCTGTTAATATGGTCCAGATAGCAGCAGGCTTAGCTATTACGAATAAACGAAAAAATGTCCAAGATGACGAAATGGAATGGATTGTCCATAGCAGCCAATTGACGCCGAGGATAGATAAAAAGATTGCGGATATTTCAAAAGTCGGCCTTGTGAATGGTTTGGCCGTTTATGGACCCAATAGTGGTTCTTTGCTGGAAATTGAAGTGACGGTCATACCCAACGAAGAAAAGGGAAGCATTACTATTACGGGGATTGTAGAAGAAGAAAGTATAGGAAACAACGGGAAATCTATCCGCCGTAAGAGTATGGCAAAAGGCTCCATTGAGAATGTAGTTACGGTACTCCGTTCGATGGGAGTCCCTGCTGATTCATATGATATCCATGTCAACTTTCCAGGAGGAGGGCCAGTTGACGGTCCATCAGCGGGTATAGCCATGGCAACTTGCATTTACTCGGCCATTTATAAGATACCGATTCACCGTACTGTCGCCATGACAGGGGAAATCAGCGTTCAAGGGGCAGTAAAACCAATCGGAGGGATTTATCCGAAAGTGAAGGCAGCCCAGAAGGCAGGCGTCAAGAAGGTGATTATCCCTGCTGAAAATATGCAGAGTATGCTAAAGGAGTTCACTGATATAGAGATTGTGCCTGTCACGTCCTTTAAACAAGTGATTGAACATGCCCTAAAAAGAAAGATCGAGCAGACTCTCGACCTTAACAAAGAGGGCAGCCCCTATCCGAAGGAAAATATGATGTAAGAAGAAAGGCTGATTCGTTATCGGGTCAGTCTTTCTTGCAGCCTTTACGGGTATCCGGAGGCAATAGCCTATAGTGCCAATGGTATGTAATAGACACTAACTAATAAATGCGTTAGAATTGAAAAAAGACCGTATTCCATACGTTTTGCATCGTTTTATAGAATAGATTTGGAGGTGTCTAGGCATGACAAATACAAATGAATACATCGTTCCCCTCCTGCCGCTACGAGGGCTGATTGTGTATCCGTCCATGGTTTTGCATTTAGATGTGGGAAGGGATAAATCTGTCCAAGCATTGGAAAAGGCTATGGTTGATGACCATCTTATTTTTCTGACGACCCAAAAAGATACAGCGGTTGCCGAACCGAACGAAGAAGATGTATATAAGATGGGAACCTTAACAAAAGTAAAGCAAATGCTGAAGCTGCCTAATGGTACGATCCGTGTGCTGGTTGAAGGTTTAAAGCGGGCTGAGGCTGTTTCATTTATAGATCAGGATACGTATCTATCCGCTTCTTTAAAAACATATGAAGACCCGGTTGAAAAAGATGCCGAACATGAAGCGTTAATGAGAACTCTATTGGCTTCATTCAAGCAATACATAACCACTGCCAAGAAGAACAGCAATGAGATATACAGCGCGACTGCCGATATTGCCGAGCCTGGCCGGTTGGCGGATATTGTCACTTCCCATTTGCCGCTGCAACTGAAAGGGAAGCAGGAAGTGTTGGAAGCAATCGATGTAAAAGAGCGTTTATCGATTGTTATTGATTATATCAACAATGAGAAAGAAATCCTGCAATTGGAGAAGAAAATCGGAGAACGTGTCAAACGTTCGATGGAGCGCACCCAAAAAGAATATTATTTGCGGGAGCAAATGAAAGCTATCCAGACAGAATTGGGTGAAAAAGAAGGGAAAACGGGTGAAGTTAGTGAGCTGGCTGAAAAGATTGAAGAAGCTTCCATGCCGGATCATGTAAAACTAACGGCGTTAAAGGAACTGGACCGTTATGAAAAAATCCCAGCAAGCTCTGCTGAAAGTTCAGTGATACGGACATATCTCGACTGGCTATTGGCGCTTCCTTGGAATTATAAGACTGAGGATGACCATGATCTCCATAAGGCAGAACGCATTTTAAATGCAGAGCATTTTGGATTGGAAAAGGTCAAGGAGCGTGTATTGGAGTATTTAGCAGTCCAGCAGCTGACGCAATCCCTAAAGGGTCCTATTTTATGCTTGGCAGGACCTCCAGGTGTTGGTAAGACTAGTTTGGCAAAATCGATTGCCACTTCGCTTAATCGCCATTTTGTTCGTGTATCGCTTGGCGGTGTCCGAGATGAATCTGAGATTAGGGGCCATCGGCGCACGTATGTCGGCGCTATGCCGGGGCGTATTATCCAAGGAATGAAAAAAGCGGGAAGCTCGAATCCTGTTTTCCTATTGGATGAAATCGATAAAATGTCCAATGACTTTAGGGGTGATCCATCCTCCGCTATGCTTGAGGTACTGGATCCCGAACAAAACCATACATTCAGCGACCATTATATTGAAGAAACATATGATTTATCGAACGTGATGTTTATTGCCACTGCCAATAACCTGGCCACTATACCTGGCCCTTTGCGCGACCGGATGGAAATCATTACGATCGCGGGGTATACGGAATATGAGAAACTGCATATCGCCAAGGAACATCTGCTGCTTAAGCAAATTAAAGAGAATGGCTTGAAGAAAACGCAGCTTCAGATTAAAGATGATGCCTTGATGTATATTATCCGTTACCATACGAGAGAAGCGGGAGTCAGGGGCCTGGAGCGCCAGTTGGCCAGCATTTGCCGCAAAGCAGCGCGAATCATTGTTTCAGGTGAAAAGAAAAAGGTCATAGTCACTGTAAAGAATATCGAGGGATTTTTAGGAAAAAAACAATATCGCTATGGACAGGCTGAAAAAGATGATACAGTAGGAGTTGCGACTGGTCTTGCCTATACGACTGTCGGAGGGGATACTCTCCAGATTGAAGTGACATTATCCCCGGGGAAAGGAAAGCTTTCTTTAACCGGTAAACTTGGCGATGTCATGAAGGAATCGGCTCAGGCCGCTTTGACATGCGTACGTTCCAAGGCTGCTGAACTGGGCATTGAGGAAAATTTCTACGAAAAGAATGATATTCACATACATGTTCCGGAAGGAGCTGTCCCTAAAGATGGGCCTTCTGCGGGAATTACGATGGCTACGGCCATTGTATCGGCTCTAACCGGCAAACCAATCCGGAAAGAGGTAGGCATGACCGGCGAAATTACACTAAGAGGCCGAGTACTTCCAATCGGTGGATTAAAGGAAAAAACGCTCGGTGCACACCGTGCTGGTTTAACGACCATTATTCTTCCTAAAGACAACGAAAAAGACATTGAAGATATACCGGAAAGTATCCGTAAAGACTTGACGTTTTATCCTGTTTCAAGTGTCGACGAAGTATTAGCTATTGCATTGGCAGGAGGAAAATAGTATGAAAGTAACAAGCGCAGATATTGTTATTAGCGCTGTAAAGCCAGAGCAGTATCCGGACACACATTTACCGGAATTTGCATTGGCAGGACGATCGAATGTAGGGAAATCATCTTTCATCAATAAGATGATTCAACGGAAAAGCCTTGCCCGGACTTCTTCAAAGCCCGGAAAAACTCAGACACTGAATTTCTTTATCATTAATGAGGCGCTTCACTTCGTCGATGTTCCGGGATATGGATTTGCGAAAGTATCCAAAACGGAACGTGCTGCATGGGGGAAGATGATTGAGACATATTTAACGACAAGGGAACAGCTTCGTGCTGCTATCCAAATTGTTGATTTGCGCCATCCGCCGAGCAAGGATGACATCATGATGTACGATTTCTTTAAACATTATGAAATTCCATGCATCATTATTGCAACAAAAGCAGATAAAATTCCGAAGGGAAAATGGCAAAAACACTTGAAAGTTGTCCGCGAGACGTTGCAGGTGGAAAAAAGCGACCAGTTGATTCTTTTCTCATCTGAAACAGGATTGGGGAAAGAAGAAGCGTGGAAAGCCATTCGGGCATTTATGTAGGATCTTAAAAGAGGCAGACATAGCAGTCTGCCTCTTTTGCTTTACCTTTCGGTTGCCGTTTGTTTGATTTTGACAGGAATGAGCATGCCGGAAGAATCCCGATACACAATATGGTCTCTTGTGAATTTTGTCGGGCTGTCTATGCCTGCTGCTGCAGCAAGTGTAAAAATTCCTTCGCGCAAGGACAATATATAATTGCATACACGCTTGGACTTCTCTTCTATATCCAAGGCTTTCTGTAGCTTTGGATCGGTAGTGGCGACCCCTACTGGGCAAGTATTCGTATGGCAAACTTGAGCCTGTATGCAGCCGACAGAAAACATCATTCCGCGGGCGATATTGACAAAGTCGGCTCCTAACGCCAATGCCAATGCGACTTTATCCGGGGTGAGCAGTTTTCCTGATGCAAAAATATGGACTTTATCACGGACGCCAAATTCTTGAAGCACATCGTGGACATAAGGCAATGCAGATAGGATGGGAACTCCAGCAGAATCGGCCAACTCCTGGAACGATGCCCCTGTGCCCCCCTCTGCTCCGTCAATCGTGATAAAATCCGGATGTTGTCCCGTACGTGCCATATAGGACGCCAGCGAGCGGATGTCTTCAGTATGCCCGACAACAAGCTTAATGCCGACTGGCTTCCCGCCTATTTCCCTCAACTGTTCTACAAAGTCGAACATTTCCTTAAATGTTCCGAATTCACGGAAACGATTCGGGCTATCTATGCTTTTCCATGCTTCTACATTTCTGATTTCGGCGATTTCAGGTGTGACTTTTTTGCCGTCTACATGTCCGCCCCTTGTTTTGGCGCCCTGTGCCAGCTTTAATTCAAATGCTTTTACTTCAGGGATCTTGCTCTTCTTTTTAAATTCCTCCCATGAGAAGTTTCCATCCTTCGTCCGGTAGCCGAATAAACCAGGGCCAATTTGGCTGATGATGTCCACTCCACCCTTTAAATGATGGTCAGTGAGACCGCCTTCCCCAGTGTTCATCCAAGTTCCGCCAGCCATCCCGAGGCCGGTTGACAGTGCAGTGATCGCTGATTTCCCCAGTGCTCCGTAACTCATGGCAGATTGGCCAACGAGACCTTTAGGCTGGAATGGCTGCCTGCATGAATCTTTTCCGATAACGGGAGCGTTTTCATCAGTGAGTAAATATGGATCCGCTTCCGCTTCCTCCCGATGCTCTTTGCGGGAAAATAGTTTTTCATGGTCAATGACATATACTTTTGTTTTCACTTTAGGGTTTTGTTGGATTTTTAATTCTTCTTTCTGTTTGGGAAAGAGCGTATTGGCGATGTAGTATCCCGGTTTTTGAAAATCCCTCTCGGATCCGAATCCCATCATTCTGGATTTATACTTTCCAAAGAGGACAGTTTGCGTATATTCTTTTCTGGAGAATGGCTTGCCTTCTGTATCATTCAAGAAAAGGTATTGCCGTAATTCCGGACCCATTTTTTCGAAAATATAACGGATTTTTCCGAGGACTGGATAATTTCTTAAAACAGCATGCTCCTTTTGCTTGGTATCAAAAAGCCAAAGGGAAGCGATTAAGACGATAGGGATTACAATAATCAATAAAACAAGGACAACTGCGATTAATTCTACAAGGGTGTGAGCGTTCATTGTATTCTCCTTTCAGCACCAACAGTCAGGAAAGAATTTCCCTGATTGTTCTTTTTAGTCACTTCTACCACTAAAAGGAGTAAATAAACGACAAAAAGCGGATGCATGCTCGTTGCGGGCGCAGGACAAAAGCAGGATTCCAAGAGAAACCCTGCATGGCAACCAATTATAGGAGGAAAAAGATTACGGCAATCTCCAGGATGAGGGCGCATATTAAGCGGCCGTAGTAGGGCGATGCTGATTTTTTTGCGTCTATAAAGAATAAACTGTTAAAGAGGATGAAAAAAGAAATAATCAGAAACATGGCGATGAAATTCCCGTGCATGGGATGAAGTGTAAAAAGGATAAACCATTCACAAATGCCGATTAGGGTTATGGCGATAAACCAAAAATCTCGTAGCCTGCACACGGTAGACGAATCTCCTTATTCCCGATCGTAACGGCATGTCCCATGAAACAAAGCGGCGATCGGTTATTTTCTGGATGTATTATATGTATATTCGTACCAGATGCAGGAGCGAATGGATATTATCAAATTGGGTGTCGGTTATCACCTATTTTTAATAAATAGAAGGAGGATGCCGCACCCGATCAAGACGACGGGAACAAGAGAAAAGGAAATGTTTTCTAATATGCCGGCTGAATGGATGGTTTTCATGAAAGAATCATTGAATAAGATAAAAACGGATACGGCCAGAAGTACAATGCCGTGTGCCATTCCTTTGTTTGTCTTTTGAGCCTGCAGCATTACCCCAAGGGAAATGATCAGTATAAAGACTCCTACATTATTCGACCATAGATGTATCGTATTGATGACATGGAAATGGATACCGAATCCTAGAAAAGCCACACCCGGAAGAATTTGTTCATATTGCTTGCCTTTATACGCCTGGACTAGGAATGCGATACCAATGATACAAAGCAAGGATGGCCATGTGTACATTCCTGAAAATAAAGAAATATTGGATTGGCTCAATAAAAAATACAAGCCGAATCCGATTAGCAATACGGGGGAAAATAAGTTTTTCATTTTTAGTCACTTCCTCTTAAGAACAAATTACTTGAGAATCTATTTTTAGTTTGTTACGTTATTAGATAGTAATCATTCTAAATTAGTAATCTGCCATTTTTTGGTGGAATCATGTTCATAGACTATATAAAAAGGTCTTTTCCATCAAGATGGGGCCATTGTTATTTTATCATTTATTCCGGCATAAAACAGTATGGCTTTTCTATGGGAAAGGACAACATATATTGTTTGTCCTAAAATATGGTATGTCAATATATGTTCATAATTTTTAGAGAGTTTAAGGGTTATTAATGCTATAATTATGTTAGAAAACTATGTAATTTTCGTGGGGGTGCGGACAAAGGGATGTTTATACTTGCAGTTGGTTTAAATTATAAAACTGCCCCTGTTGAGATTCGTGAACGTTTGTCATTTGATGAAGCCGAACTCATTGATGCGATGAAGGCGTTGCAGCAAAAGAAGAGCATTTTGGAGAATGTCATCATTTCTACATGCAATCGGACTGAAATATACGCAGTTGTCGATCAAATCCATACAGGACGCTATTATATTAAAGAATTTTTATCTCAATGGTTTGATTTGCCTGCTGAAGATTTCTCTCCTTATCTTTTTATCCATGAAGGGGACCGTGCAGTGGATCATTTATTCCAGGTCAGTTGCGGATTGGATTCAATGATACTGGGGGAAACCCAAATTCTTGGCCAGGTGCGATCAAGTTATTCAATGGCACAATCAGAAAAAACAATTGGAACGGTGTTTAATCACTTATTCAAGGAAGCTGTCACATTGGCAAAACGGGCTCATTCCGAAACAGAAATCAATACGAATGCGGTTTCCGTCAGCTATGCAGCAGTTGAGTTGGCTAAAAAAATATTCGGGGATCTGAATGATAAAAATGTCTTAGTCATCGGTGCCGGAAAAATGGGTGAGCTCGCTATTCAAAACTTGTACAGTGCAGGTGCGAAAAAAGTGTCTGTCATCAATCGGACGCATGCAAAAGCAGTTGTTCTGGCTGAAAAATTCTCCGGCAAGGCAAAAGAGCTTCGTGAATTGCAATGTGCCTTGCTTGATGCGGATATCGTCATTTCCTCAACAGGATCAAAGGAATACGTCATTACGAAAGAATTGATGGGAGCCGTGTCGGGATTGCGGAAGGGTCGCCCGATATTCATGGTAGATATTGCGGTGCCGAGGGATTTAGACCCGACTTTGGCTGATATAGACAGTGTATTCCTTTATGATATTGATGACCTGGAAGGGATTGTCGAAGCGAACTTGCAGGAACGGAAAATTGCCGCCGAAGCGATTTTGATGATGATCGAGAAGGAAATTGCCGCCTATAATGATTGGATGAATATGTTGGGCGTTGTTCCTGTCATTTCTGCCTTAAGGGAAAAGGCGCTTGCAATCCAGGCGGATACGATGGAAAGCATCGAACGGAAACTGCCGGATTTATCAGACCGTGAACGCAAAATTATATCAAAGCATACAAAGAGCATCATTAATCAAATGTTAAAAGACCCTATCCTTTATGCGAAAGAACTTGCAGGCCGGAAGGATCGGGAAAAGGCGCTCGCTTCCTTTATGAATACGTTCAATATTGAGCCTTTGAACCGGGAGGCAAGCCTTCGTCCGATAAAAGAAGAGTCAGCAGCAAATCAAGAGTATACAACTGCTGCAGTCAGGGCTTAAGAGGGAGAAAACATGCTTGATGTTTCAATGACCAGGCTTCAAGAAGCCACAGTCGTTCTATATGCCTTAAGTGTTCTTTTATATTTTATTGATTTTCTTCATACAAAACGGAAGGCAAATCAACTTGCCTTCTGGCTGCTTGCGATTGTTTGGTTATTTCAAACAATCTTTTTATTTCTTTATGTGGATAAGACAGGCCGATTTCCTGTGTTGACTATTTTTGAAGGGCTTTATTTCTATGTATGGGTGCTCATCACATTTTCTTTGGCCTTCCAACGATGGCTCCGAGTTGAATTTATTGTGTTTTTTACAAATATCCTTGGATTTATAGTGATGGCCATCCATACGTTCGCTCCTGAGCAAATGTCTACGCAGATCATGGCAAAACAGCTTGTTTCTGAATTGTTGTTCATCCATGTAACTATTGCCATTTTGGCATATGGAGCTTTTACCCTTTCATTTGTCTTATCGGTGCTTTATCTGATTCAGTATGATTTGCTGAAAAGGAAACAATGGGGGAAACGGCTTCGACGTTTAGGGGATTTGTCGAAGCTGGAGAAATGGTCTTATCTTCTGGCTGTTATCGGCTTGCCGCTCTTATTTTTTGCCCTTGTCCTTGGGTTGCAATGGGCAAGGCTGAAACTGCCGGGGATTTCCTGGTTCGATATTAAGATCATTGGTTCGTTTGTTGTCATTCTTCTATATGGTTTTTATATTTATGCTAAGCATCGGGGACGTTTTTACGGCAGGTCTCTGGCTTACTTGAATATACTGGCTTTCATGATTGTATTAATCAATTTCTTTTTATTTGGTAGTTTATCGGGATTTCATTTTTGGTACGCATAGGAGGATATTATGAGAAAAATAATTGTCGGTTCCAGACGAAGCAAATTGGCCCTCACCCAAACGAATTGGGTTATCCAGCAATTGAAGGATTTAGGATTGCCGTTTGAGTTTGAAGTGAAGGAAATTGTGACGAAAGGGGATCGCATCCTTGATGTGACACTGTCGAAGGTTGGCGGAAAGGGCTTGTTTGTTAAAGAGATCGAGCATGCTTTATTAACGAAAGAAATCGACATGGCTGTACATAGTATGAAGGATATGCCGGCCGTACTTCCTAGTGGATTGACGATCGGATGTATCCCGGAGCGCGAGGATCATCGTGATGTCTTGATTTCCAAAGGGCATAAAACGTTGAAAGAGCTAAAAAAAGGCGCAATTGTAGGAACAAGCAGTTTAAGGAGAAGTGCACAGTTATTGGCTGTACGGCCCGACTTGGAGATTAAGTGGATCAGAGGAAATATTGATACACGGCTTCAAAAGCTGCAGGATGAGGAATATGATGCGATAATTTTGGCTGCTGCAGGGCTTTCCCGCCTTGGCTGGAGTTCGGATGTAGTGACTGAATTTTTGGAAAGCGATATGTGTGTCCCGGCAGTCGGCCAGGGTGCCTTATCCATTGAATGCAGAAGCGATGACGAAGAGCTTTTGAAAGGGTTGTCCCAATTCGCTGATAGTGAAACAGATCGAACTGTTAGAGCAGAGCGGACATTTTTGGATGCGATGGAAGGTGGATGCCAGGTGCCGATTGCAGGTTTTGCAACGGTTGAAGAACAAGGTGAAATTACGCTGACTGCATTGGTAGGGACACCGGATGGGAAAACAATCCTGAAAGAGCAAATCAGCGGAAATGATCCTCGGGAAATAGGCTTAAAAGCGGCTGATGCGATCAAAGCGCGCGGCGGCCAGAAATTGATCGACGATGTAAAAGCCGAATCGATGCAATCATGACAGGCGGGGGATTCATTGAAGGCAAGACAGTGTTGGTAACACGCAGCGAAAACGATGCACCTGCCTTTTCACAGCAAATAGCGCTGCGGGGAGGAATTCCGGTATCTGTACCATTAATCGGTTTCCGCCCAGCTGCTTTAGATGCAAGTGAAATGAATAAGCTGTCTAATCTTAAACAGTATGATTGGCTCATTTTCACTTCCCAAAAAGGGGTGGAGTATTTCAGTAAGCTTGTCCCGAATAATAACTTGCCCCAGATTGCAGCTATTGGGGAAAAGACAGAGTCTTCATTAAGGCTTCACGGAATGGAGCCAGCATTTATTCCTTCTCAATTTGTTGCCGAAAGGTTTGCTGAAGAGTTTCCGGAACAGTTGGACAATCATTCCAATATCTTGATTGTCAAAGGGAACCTGGCCAGGGATATGATCGCCAAAAAGTTGGAAGAAGAAGGCCATTTATGTGATGAAATAGTGATTTACGAGAACAGCCTGCCTTCCTCCAGTGAAAAAAGGTTGAAGAATTTATTGGAAAAAGGGACAATCGATATTGTGACGTTTACTTCATCATCCACTGTCCGCCATTTCATGGAGGTAGTAAACAAAAACCAGCTTCAGCTAGGCCGGATGGTATACGCATGCATAGGCCCGATAGCAGCCAAAACGGCTGGAAGTTATGGTTTGCCAGTTGCTGTGATTGCAGAACCTTATACTTCAGAAGGGCTATTAAGCATGCTCGATGATTATATACAATAAAGAGTACAGTGAAAGGAAGACTGAACAAATGGAAAAAATGCAATTTGCACGCCATAGAAGACTGCGCCGGAATGCAGCGATGAGATCATTAGTAAGAGAGACATTCCTTCGTACCGAAGATTTAATTTACCCTATTTTCATTGCGGCCGGAGAAGATGTCCGCAATGAAATCCATTCCATGCCTGGAATCTATCAATTATCGCTTGATCATCTAATGGAAGAAGTGAAAGAATCGGTAGAGCTCGGCATTCAGGCTTTCATTCTGTTCGGGGTACCTTATGAGCATGATAAGGATGAATGCGGAACAGGCGCTTTTAGCCATGATGGATTAATCCAGCAGGGAATCAGAATGATCAAAGAACAGTATCCCGAGGTTCTAATCGTGGCGGATACATGCCTTTGTGAATACACAGACCATGGGCATTGCGGCATTGTAAAAGACGGAGAAATACTGAACGACGAATCGCTCGGCTATTTGGTCAAAACTGCTGTCAGCCAAGTGGAAGCAGGAGCAGACATTATTGCTCCATCCAATATGATGGATGGTTTTGTTGCCGCCATTCGCGCTGGTTTGGATGAAGCCGGTTACCAGCATGTGCCGATTATGTCTTATGCAGTCAAATATGCATCCGCTTTTTATGGTCCTTTCCGCGATGCAGCCAATGGGGCACCGCAGTTCGGAGACCGCAAGACCTACCAAATGGACCCGGCCAATCGCCTGGAAGCAATGCGTGAAGCACATTCAGACGTGTCGGAGGGAGCTGATTTCTTGATCGTTAAGCCTGCACTGGCCTATATGGATATCATCCGCGATGTGAAGAATGAATTCAACTTGCCCATCGTCGCCTATAATGTGAGCGGGGAATACAGTATGATCAAAGCAGCAGGCATCAACGGCTGGATCAACGAAAAGCAAATTGTGATGGAAACATTGATTGGCTTAAAGCGTGCCGGTTCAGATTTAATCATTACTTATTTTGCTAAGGACGTGGCCGGTTGGCTTAAAGAACAATCATGCAATGGTTAAGCACTATTGTAATGAATAAACTTTCCAGTTAAAAGGAGACCTTTATATGCGCAGTTATGAAAAATCCAAACAAGCTTTTCAGGAAGCTTTGAAGTTAATGCCTGGCGGCGTAAATAGCCCGGTCCGCGCTTTCCGCTCGGTCGATATGGATCCCATTTTTATGGAACGCGGCCAAGGATCGAAAATTTATGATATTGATGGCAATGAATACATTGATTATGTGTTATCTTGGGGACCGCTGATTTTAGGGCACTCTCATCCTGAAGTGGTGGAGGCTTTGAAAAAAGTAGTGGAAAGCGGGACAAGCTTCGGTGCGCCGACTTTACTCGAGAATCAATTAGCCAAGCTAATCATAGAACGAGTTCCTTCTCTTGAGATAGTCCGCATGGTTTCTTCTGGTACTGAAGCAACGATGAGCGCATTGCGTTTAGCAAGAGGCTATACAGGCAGAAATAAAATTTTGAAATTTGAAGGGTCTTATCATGGCCATGGAGATTCATTGCTGATTAAGGCAGGTTCCGGTGTCGCTACATTGGGGTTGCCGGATAGCCCAGGGGTGCCTGAAAGTGTAGCCAAGAATACGATAACGGTTCCTTATAATGATCTTGAAGCAGTCAAAATGGCATTTCAGCAATATGGCGAGGATCTTGCCTGTGTCATCGTTGAACCAGTTGCCGGCAATATGGGTGTTGTCCCTCCGCTTCCGGGATTCCTTCAAGGGTTGCGCGATGTGACAAAGCAATATGGGTCATTATTGATATTCGATGAAGTTATGACGGGTTTCCGTGTCGATTACCATTGTGCAAGCGGCTACTTCGGAATTGATCCTGACTTAACATGCCTCGGAAAAGTAGTGGGCGGAGGACTTCCTGTCGGTGTATTCGGCGGAAAAGAAGAAATCATGAAACATGTGGCGCCAAGCGGAACCATCTACCAAGCTGGGACATTATCCGGTAATCCACTTGCCATGACGGGCGGATTTATGACGTTAAGCCTATTGAATGAAAATACGTATAAAGAATTCAAGCGAAAAGGCGACATGCTAGAGAAGGGAATCAGTGAAGCAGCTAAAAAGTATGAAATTCCCCATACCTTCAATCGTGCAGGAAGCATGATTGGCCTGTTCTTTACAAATGAACATGTGGTCGATTATGATAGTGCCAAAACATCGGATCTTGACTTTTTCAGCCAATATTACCGTGAGATGGCTAATCAAGGCATTTTCTTGCCGCCCTCTCAGTTTGAAGGTTTATTCCTGTCTGCTGCACATAGCGATGAAGATATTGAAAAGACCATTGCCGCTGCAGAGCATGCTTTTTCTGTACTGAAGAAATAAAAAGGTGTAAAAAAACCAGAAGAGTAAACTCTCTTCTGGTTTTTTGTTGATACGTTTAATATCAACCAGCTTTAGTTCGCTGTCAGCGAAGATGTCGGAACAAAGCCGATTTCATTCGAAGTTGTTTTAATGAGTGTCCAGTTCCCTACTTGATAGCCGATTGTTACTTGGTCATTCTTTTTCAGAAGGCCTATTTGTCCATAAGAGACAGAAGGCCCTTTTCTGAATGGCAGCGAATCGGTACTGACCGCCATTTCTCCCACAAATGAAATGGCCGGGCTGTCGATGCGGAGGCTGTAGTCAATGGCTCTGGCCAGGAAGACAGCATAATCAGCACGGATGATGTTTAAACCAGAACCGAATGAACCGTCTTTTAATCCTTGTGCAATTCCTCTCGATTTCAGTGCTTGGGCTGCACCGGATGCAGAATTGCCGTAGCTATAATCAAACGCTCTGCTGATCATAAGGGCCATTTCCCCTCGTGTTACGCTAGCATCGGGTTTAAATGTTCCGTCACTGTATCCGGAAAGGATTTTTTTGTCCACAGCAGATTGGATATAACCGGAAGCAAATGAATTCGAGCCGACGTCCTTAAAGATGGTGGTTCTCTTCGCTCCATCCAGATTTAACGTGCGCCCGATCATTGCAGCGGCTTCAGCTCTGTTTACTTGCCGGTCAGGATTGAAATTGCCGTTTAAATCCCCAGTTACGATATTCCCTTGGGCTAAATAAGCAATTTCTTGATATGCCCGGTAACTAGTTGAGAGATCAGAAAAAACAGATGGCTCGGTACCTGGCTTGTCAATTGGCTTATCTGTAGGTTTATCAGTGGCAATCCCATATTTAACGGCAAAGGCTTGAGTGCTTTCAACACCAGTGGCAGAAACAGAGGTAACCTCATACGTATAGTTTTTGCTTGCCGATGCAGTTTTATCGGCAAAAACGGTATTGCCGTTTGTATTGTAGACTACATCTACTATATTGGCGGGATTTTGCCGAGATCCCCCGGTAGTTGCTTCATATCGATAGATAATATATTTTCTGGCCTGTATGCTGTTTTGGTCTTTAATCGTCAGCTTCATCCCTGAAGCATCCTTTGTTACTTGTACGGAAGTGGGGATAGCAGGCTGAGCAGTATTTTTCCAAGGTACGCCAGGCGTAACGGCTGTGTAATTGTATAGTTGCTGTGTAAGAGCGGTGGCATAGCTTAATCGATTAGCCTGAATGTCTTTTAGAGAAAAATGCATCTGGCCAAGGGCTATTTGGTTATTTCTGTTTGCAATGACCTGGTTCGGGAGTTCCGCTTTATTGCTCCAGGCCTTATCGGTATCCTTGCCAACCTTGTAATCTGCCATGCCGATATATAAATTGACTGGGTGCACTTTTGCATACGTTTGGACTTCCTTGCTCCACCAATCTAACAGAATGGAATAATTGGCCGCCGTACTGCTTCTTGACCAATAGACTTGCGGAGCAATATAGTCAATAGTTCCCGCTTTGATCCATTGTCTTGTATCTGCATAAAGATCATCATAGTTGCTCAATGCTTTTGTATTGCTTCCCGTAGAATCAACGGATTTGTTTCTCCACACACCGAAAGGCGAAATGCCGAACTGCACATGTGATTTCGTGTTTTTGATTGAAGTATACAGTTTCTTGATCAGCTGATTGACATTGTCACGGCGCCAATCCTTCACATTTTTGAATGCTGTGCCATATTTTTTGTAGGCTGCACTATCAGGGAAGGCTTGTCCGGAAATAGGGTAAGGATAAAAATAATCATCCATATGGACGGCATCTATATCATAATTGGCTGTCAGTTCTTTTACAGTAGAAACTAGGTAATCCTGAACTTCAGGAAGGCCAGGGTTCAAATAGTATTGGCTGCCGTATTTCACTACCCAGCTTGGATGGGTCCGCGCAACATTAGTGGCCGAAAGGCTTGTTAATGGCTTACCTGGCATAGTGACCCGATAAGGATTGATCCAGGCATGCAATTCCATGCCCCGTTTATGCGCTTCATCGACCATAATCGCTAAAGGATCATAACCAGGGTTGGTGCCTTGTGCCTTTCCGGTTATATAGGAAGACCATGGAGCTAATTTAGACGGATATAAAGCATCATTCGTCGGCTTTACCTGGAAAATGGCAGCGTTGAATTTTTGCGCTTTCAGCTTGTCCAAAGTAGTTTGTGCCCATGATGTGTACTGTGCTTTTGTCATACCGGCTTTCAAATCGATATTTGAAACGGTCGCAATCCAGGCAGCGCGCATTTCATTTTTGGGTTGGGCATTTCCTGCCGCTTTGCCTTGGAAGGGCATAACACCAACGAATAAACTGATGGCCATGGCAAGTGCCATTACCATTTTAACAATCATTTTTCTTTTCATTCTCTTGTATAACTCCCCTTTGCAGATTGATATATTACAAAACATATATCTTTTTAGTTCCAATAGATGGTTCACGATCAAAAGACCGCTCCTATTGGTTCAATATGGCTGAAGGCGGCATTAACTAGATTCAACATTCCCTTTTTCTTATGAAACACCTTCTTTAACTATGTAATGATTGTTGACTGAAAAATAATGAAAAAAGAATGATTTATGTTTTTCATTATTTTCCAAAAAATTAAACACCATCTATTAGTATATCAAAACATCATACAAATAGAAGTAACCATTTATATCCAGATACCTTGCCGGATAGAGTCTCTGTTCAATATGCCTTGCAAACATACGCGGACATAGGCTTTATGCTAGTTTTGCTTGATTGCATCAATAGATCTATTTGCGATCGCAGTAATCGTTCCGCCTTTAACGGTAAGCCAGTAATCTGTTTCAATTCATTTTCGTATTCTGAAAGAACAAAATCCACTTCCCACTTAGCATCCTGCAGCATCGGGGAATAGATTTGGCTGTCTCTTTCTATTTCCCAGCCTGCTTGCCCAATGAGGTTCCTAATGTCATTGGGTGTAAATAGCGTCCTGATATTAGATTGGCTTTCTTCCTTCCAGCATTCATATTGCGCCTGGATAAGGGCCGCCATAAGATGGGGCATTTGCTCTATATCCATTATTCGACTGTCCCATTCCGCAAAGCATAAGGAAGCTCCCCAACTCCGTGTCCTGTGGAAAAGTTTCTGTAATTCTTCCGGAGATGAAAAATACCAAGAGCAATGGGAAAAAATAATATAATCGAATTCATTCTTCTCGAATTGGACGTCCGGCGATAGTAAGTCGAGATTATACGAAAATTGAATGGTCTTCCCTAATGGAGAATCCTTTAAATAAGTTGATGCTTCCCCCAATGTAAATGGGGCCCCATAGGCGGGTGATGCGATATCGACTGCATGGATAAAGCCATCTTTCCCGGCGGCGTATGCAAGCACGGCTGTCATGTCTCCCTGCCCGCAACCAATTTCCAAAATCCTGCTTCCTTTTTTGATCCCCCAGTAATGTGCCAGTTTGAGCCTGTGCTCTGTTTGAATCTCTTGAATGCTTGTATCCTCTCCATGAATCATACAGTTTACTATATAGTCTATAATTGCTTTATCCATGAATGTCTCCTCCTAGTTATCTGGAAATATAGTAGTATATTCCATTTTATCATTTGTTTGAATGTTTTGAATGATATAGTATTGCTTGTTTATCAGAGTGCCAAAAATTGTTATTCGGCAGTATAATAGTAATGAGTGTAAAAACACAGTCTGGTTGGTAGTCCAGGCATATGGAGGATTCTTCATATCAGTAACCTTCCCCCTCGGGATGTCCGGCACTTGATATATTCATAAAGAGGGGGCTGTTTGCATGAAGCTGACAGTGTATTACGATGGCCAATTTTGGGTTGGCATTTTAGAATGGACTGCAGATGGCAAATGAATGGTCCATCGCCATCTGTTCGGCGTGGAACCGAGCAATGAAGAAATCCTGCTTTTTGTACACGATCGCCTGCAGTCTTGTATGGACAGGACGATTCCGGTCGATGTTGTATCTGATATAAAGAAAAAGAGCAGAAATAATCCTAAGAGGGCTGCACGTGAGGCTGCCAAGGAAATGAAAAAGAAGGGGATCAGCACAAAATCGCAGGAAATTGTAAAGGAGTCAATGGCTGCCCGAAAAGAGTGGATAAAAACGAATTCAAAGGCCAAGAAAGAAGAGCATAAGGCCTTTATATGGCAGAAAAAAATGGAGAAAAGAAAGAAGAAACATCGCGGGCATTGAATGGATGATGCCGAAATATGTAAACGGAAAAAGGATCCTGCCTGATAGGATCCTTTTTAAACATTCTAAGGAATAAACGTATGCAATGGCTTTGCCGGATGAATAAAGGTATCTTGGAGAGAGCATATTACACATACTTTAACGTTATAATCCTTTTGCCCTTCTTTGTCATGAAGGGTTTTTATCTGAAGATTGAGAGGAATTTGACTTTTATAAAAGAAATTTTTATACTTAAGTTACTTAATTATTAAGTAACTTAAGTAATTTGTACGCAAAGCGGGGTGAACTCATTGAATGAAGAAATAGAAAGGTCAAGCACTGCAGAATTGATTTTGGCTTTTATGCAATTCCATAAGCTGAATTGGCAGAGAAGTGCAGTTGATGACCATAATCCGAGTGAGATGAGGCTACTAATCAGCATATTTGAAGTGAACCGGCACAGAGGCAAAGATGTAAAAGCCGCTGAATTAAGCCGAATATTGCATATTTCCCCTTCTTCCGTAACCCAGCTTCTGAATAAACTGGAGAAGGATGGTCTGCTCATGCGGCAAATGTCAGAACGGGACCGGCGTTCCATGCTTGTTTCGCTGACCGATGAAGGAATAAAAGCAGCAGACCAGGGGAGGCAGCGTATAGCGGCGGTCTTTGAGGAACTGGTTGGCTATTTGGGGGAAAAGGACAGCCGACAATTGACAGAACTGATGAATAAGGTTTTTGCCTTTTTTAATCAAAGAAAACTATAGAGGAGGCGCTTTATGATAAAACTATTCCGGCAGCTGCGCCCATTCGTGTGGATAATCTTAGCTGTCTTGATATTAGTGTTTCTGCAGTCTCTATCAGACTTATATTTGCCGACATTAATGGCGGATATTATTGATAAAGGAGTAGTGCAGGAAGATATACCGTATATATGGAAAATTGGCGGCTTCATGCTTGCAGTTGCCGCACTGGGAGCCATTTGTGCGATTGCTGCCAGCTATTATTCCGCAAAAGTATCAATGTCGTTCGGAAAGAGATTAAGGGGGAATGTTTTCTCTCATGTAGAAGCTTTTTCGCTTCAGGAATTTGATCAAGTGGGTACAGCTTCCCTCATTACTAGAACAACCAATGATATCACTCAGGTACAGATGGTCTTGAACTTATTGCTTCGCGTTATGGTGACTGCACCGATGATGGCGATCGGCGGTATTATTATGGCTTTTTCAAGAGACAGCAAAATATCAGTAGTGATTTTAATTGCTGTACCGATTTTGTTTGCTGTCGTGTTGTTCGTTGTCAAAAAAGGGATGCCTCTTTTCAAAAAGGTTCAGGTTAAATTGGACCAGGTGAATAGAGTTCTTCGTGAAAATTTGACTGGTGTACGTGTTATCCGTTCATTCAATACCATTGATTATGAAAAGAAGCGGTTTGATTTAGCAAATGGCGACTTGACGGATATTTCGATTAAAGTTAATAAGATCATGGCAGTGATGATGCCGGCGATGATGTTCATTATGAATATAACAAGTATAGCAATCGTTTGGTTCGGGGCAATCCGAATAGATCATGGCAATATGCAGGTCGGCGACCTAATGGCATTGCTCCAATATGCTATGCAGATTATGTTTTCTATGGTCATGCTTTCTATGATGTTTGTACTGATTCCCCGTGCTTCCGCATCAGCAGACCGTATAAATGAGGTGTTGGAAATGAGCCCTGTCATCAAAGAGACAGAGAAAATGGATATCAACGCTGTTAAGAAAGGCTATGTGGAATTCAAAAACGTTACGTTCAGATACCCAGGTGCAGAGGCGCCGGCATTAACGGATATTTCATTCAGTGCCAAGCCTGGTGAAGTGACAGCTATCATTGGAGGTACAGGCTCCGGTAAATCTACGCTCATCAAGTTGATTCCCCGTTTCTATGAAATTGAAGGGGGAAGCATCGAAATAGACGGAGTGGAAAGCAACCAGTACACACTGAATGATTTACGGGCAAAAATGGGGCTTGTTCCGCAAAAGGCGGTCTTGTTCACGGGAACCGTTGCAGAGAATATCCGATTTGGCAATGAAGCAGCATCAATGGAAGATGTGAAGCATGCGGCGGATATTGCGCAAGCGACCAACTTTATTTCTGCTATGAAAGATGGTTTCGACTCTGACATATCCCAAGGAGGGACAAATGTATCCGGTGGTCAAAAGCAACGATTATCGATTGCGAGGGCATTGGTAAGGAAACCGGAAATCTATTTATTCGATGACAGTTTCTCTGCATTGGATTTTAAGACCGATGCCAAGCTGAGGGCAGCACTAAAAAGCGAAACGAAAGAATCTACCATGTTCATCGTTGCACAACGTGTCAGTACGACTATGGATGCAGATCGGATTATTGTACTGGATCAAGGAAAAGTGGCTGGCATAGGGACTCATAAACAATTGATGGATTCCTGCGATGTTTATAAAGAAATCGTATCTTCTCAGTTATCAGAGGAGGAGATTGCATGAGTAAGCATGAAAAAATGCCGAATAAAGCACCAGGGGGCATGGGACACGGCCATGGCAAAGGCGGAATGCCAGCAAAGAAAGCGAAGGATTTCAAAGGGACGCTGAAGCGTTTGATCCGCTACTTGGCTCCCCATAAAATCAGATTGCTGACCGTATTCATAGCAGCAATCCTGAGCACTATATTTACCATTTTATCACCGAAGTTACTAGGGAAAGCCACTACGAAAATCTTTGAGGGCATTGGTATGAAAATGTCCGGCGCACCCGGTGCATCGATTGATTTTGGTTATATTGCCAATATTTTAATTCTGTTGGCTGGCCTATATGTACTCAGTTCGCTTTTCAGTTTCATTCAGCAGTTTGTCATGGCAGGAGTGGCACAGCGAACTGTCTATACGTTAAGAAAAGAAGCCGATGCCAAAATCAACCGGCTGCCTTTGAATTATTTTGATTCAACCACCCATGGTGAGACTCTAAGCAGAGTCATCAATGATGTGGATAATATTTCAACTACTCTACAGCAAAGTCTGACGCAAATCATTACCTCTGTCGTTACGTTGGTCGGGGTTATTGTTATGATGCTCACTATATCCCCTGTGATGACACTTATTTTATTGCTGACATTGCCATTAAGCGCTGTTGTTGCAGGTGTGGTAGCCAAGAGGTCGCAACGCCACTTTATGGGCCAGCAAAGAACATTAGGCCAGCTGAGCGGCCATGTCGAGGAAATGTATACAGGCCATGAGATAGTAAAAGCTTTTGGCCATGAAGAAAAAGCGAAGCGGAAATTTGATGCCATCAATGAAGAATTGTATGAATCCGGCTGGAAAGCGCAATTCATATCAGGCATTATAATGCCGCTCATGTCGTTCGTTAACAATATCGGTTACGTTTTGATTAGTGTGGTCGGTGGCATTATGGTCACGCAAAAAGCGATCACTGTCGGTGATATACAGGCATTTATCCAATATGCACGCCAATTTTCGCAGCCTATCACCCAAACAGCGAATATCATGAATATTATTCAATCAACTGTTGCTTCGGCAGAACGTGTCTTTGAATTATTGGACCAACCGGAAGAAGTGCCAGAAGAAAAAGCGCCGGTTAAGATTATGGATCCAAGAGGCGAAGTGGAATTTAAGCATGTTTCATTCGGCTATAAAAAAGACGAAATGCTTATTCATGATATGAATATATCGGTAAAGCCCGGCCAAATGATCGCCATTGTCGGTCCGACAGGCGCTGGGAAAACGACTTTGATCAATTTGTTGATGCGTTTTTATGAGATCAATTCGGGTTCAATCCTAATTGATGGAGTGGATATCACTAAAATGAAACGCAGTGATTTGCGCAGCATGTTCGGTATGGTGCTTCAGGATACATGGCTATTCAACGGCACCATCAAAGAAAATATAGCGTATGGCCGTTCTGGGGCAAGTGATGAAGAAGTATTTCAAGCCTCTAAGGCAGCGCATGCCGACCATTTTATCCGGACATTGCCCGAAGGCTATGATACCGTCTTGAATGAAGATGCGACGAATATTTCACAAGGGCAAAAACAATTATTGACCATTGCTCGGGCCATTTTGGCCAATCCGTCTATACTAATCCTGGATGAAGCAACAAGTTCTGTGGATACAAGGACGGAGATGTCGATTCAAAAGGCAATGAATGTATTGATGGAAGGAAGAACCAGCTTTGTTATAGCCCATCGCCTTTCCACTATCCAGGATGCTGATTTAATCTTGGTCATGAATGAAGGCAGTGTAATCGAACAGGGCAATCATGAGGAACTACTGGAGCAGGGCGGCTTTTACGCCGACTTATATAATAGCCAATTTTCCTCCAAGCGTTTAGCGTAAAGGAAGTAGACGAGAATAACTATAAACGGATCATTTTACATGAAGTGATTCAAAAACTGAAAAAATCCGGACTAATATGGAACTCTATTAAGGATTTCATATTATCGTCCGGATTTTTCTTTATTAGATATACTTTTGTCCCAGCTCCATCTTTTTTGTTGTGACTAAGATAACCGTAAGCTCGGTCTGATATTCAAAAGTGTGGAAAAACGGATATTTCCGATTGTTCCCTTTTTGTACTAAACGTATAGGCTGCTTCATAAAATGGTATGGATAGTTACTGTTTTCGTGCAGTGATAGAGAGGAGGAAAGGGTTTGTCGAATCAAAATCAATCATGCTTGCGATTTGCCTTGGAAGAGTCGATTTGGTTCCGGAAAGGCCAAGAGGTTCAAGAATTGTATTCTTTAGCGATTGAACCCGAGGTGACGATATCAGAGCGGAATCAATATATAGTGATAGAAGGATCCTTGCAAGTGACGGGGGAGTATGGCGGAAACAGGGAAAGCCAGGTGTGGAACCAGGAAACGGGAGAGGTGCAGGACCTGCAGCAGCATACGGTGCATGGAGTCATGAGGCGTGAAGACGATGGCGTATTCGTATTCCAGCATCATTTTCCGGTGGATATTTCCATCCCTTCGAGCAGAGTCGATAACCGCCACGCTGTTGAAGTTGATATAGCCTCATTTGATTATCATCTGCCGGAGAAGAACTGCCTGAAATTAATGGCAGAACTCGTCATAACAGGCATTTATGACGGTGAACGGGACGATGCACTTGTTCAAACGGATTATACGGAAGAGCAGCCATTGCAGGATATGGAAGAAGAAGAGTATGATGCCATTCAACCGATTTCTATCCAATTCACCCAAGAGGAAAGTGCAAGCAGAATGGAAGAGGACGGAAATGGTGAGTATGAATCTTTTACGGTGGAAGCCTATGCAATTCCTGAAGATGATAAAGAAGAAATGAGTGAACCTATACAAGGCAAAAACATACAAGTTCCAGAATTCATACGGAAAGAAGAGGAGACGGAAGAAGAGATAGAAGAGGGCAAGGTTGAAGCGGAACGAGAACTGCTGGGTGAATCCGGGCTGGTTGAATCTGCTCGATTGCCAGAAAGCTACGATTGGAATCATTCTTCCGATATTTCTTCTCAATATGAAGATATTCCAATGCCTAATTTCACAAGGGAAGATGAAAGCCAACTGTTGGATATTCCATTTCCGGCATTTTCAGAAATGGAAGGAAGAGCGGATTCTTCCAGCTATCAGAAAGAAAGCGTGTTTGAAGAAATAGAGACCATTTCTTCGGAGAGAAAAGAAGAATTAACAGCCACTGAATCCCAATCCCATCACCAAATATATGCCCCTTCTGCTTTTATTGAAAGTGGGGATGCTGAAGCGCCATCAATTGCGGAGCGGAAGGAAGAAAGCAGCATATATGAGTCTCCTTTGGAAAGTATCCATGCCTTATTGGAACAAAAAGAAAAGCAAGCCATCCATGAGAGGATAGAAAGTTCGTTCAATGGACCTCCGCCACCAGCATCAAGCAGGGAAGACCAAATCTATGAATCATCTGGAGCCAGAAAAGGGGTTGAACCGACATTTTCTTCACGCCCGGAATCACCGCTCGAGGAACCGATCGATCGGGTAGGCGCCCAGCCTGAATCGTCTTCGCAGACAACTGTCGAGACAGCCAAAAAATCTGTGAGCCTTACCGATTTTTTTGCGAAAAAAGAAACGCAGACACAGGCACGGCTCCGTGTGTGCATAGTCCAGAATGGGGAAACGTTAACGGATGTCGCCAGCAGATACTCCTTGAATAAATATGATATTATCGCCTGCAATAATATGAAAGAAGAAGAGGACATCCAAGAAGGGCAGGTTTTATATATTCCGAAAAAAACGGTCCATAAGTAGATCGGTGAATCGGGCTATGCCATGAAAGCGAGGGGATAGAATGGAACGGAGCGAAGAGATTCCAAAACATATTGAGGATATTATGAGTCATTATCAGCTTCGTGTCCTCTATTCAGAAGCAATCGGACGCATTCACAAAATCTATAGCAATCATGGGGTGTATGCTTTAAAAAGCATCCCTCCCGAGCATAGTATGGACTTCATTAAGCATGTTCAAAGACTCTATCAACGAGGATATAATCGGGTGGTCCCTATTTATACGACACATGATGGCCGTTATGGGGTCTTGTACGACAAAAGACTTTACTACCTCATGCCGTGGATGAACAACGATGAAAGCGGAGAACGGAACGAGAAGCATAAGCAAATGTTCAGGGAATTGGCCAGGATGCACACATTGACTGTAAAAGATATCAAGGTTGATGCGGAGGAAAGGGAAGCACACTACGAAAAGACAAAGGACTCGTGGAAGCAGCAACAGCAATTCTTACAGGAATTTCTGGAGCGGGCGGAACGGAAATGGTATATGTCCCCCTTTGAATTAATGTTTTGTTCCTATTACTTCGATGTTTCCCAAGCCCTATCCTTTTCAAGTAAAAAGCTGGATGAATGGTATGAAAAGACCAAAGATGATGAGAAAGCGAGGACTGTCGTCGTCCATGGGAAATTGTCCATCAAGCATTTTCTGTTAAATGAAAGGGGAGCCGGCTATTTCATCAATTTCGAGAATGCCATGCCGGCCCCTGCCCATTTTGATTTATTGCCTTTTTTCACGAGATATTGCCAGACCTACCCCGTAAAATGCGATGAATGCGTAGAATGGCTGTATCATTATTACAAGTATTATCCGATGAGGGAAGAAGAAATGATGCTATTCACCAGTTACCTTGCCTATCCGACTTCCTTTTTGCAAACGGTGGAAATATACCATCAGAAGAAGTATGATGCAAAATCGGAAATGGCCTATGTGTCCCTTCTGCAGCGCAATTATTGGCAATTGAAAAATATTGAATACATGGTGATGAAAATAGAAGAAAGGGAGGCGCAAAAAAAGGCAGCAAAACAGGCTGCAGAACAAAGTCAATCATCCTGACACGAAGAAAAAGAGCATGGCGCACGGACCATGTTCTTTTTCTTCGTGGAAAAAAGGCTCCAGTCTATACGCCGCTAAACGATGGCTCTCCGCTTTTCGCATTGTCCAGCTGCGAGCGCCAGCCCCTCGAGGTCTTAAGCCAAGCCACTGTCAAAGGCGAAGGGCAGCCTTTGTCAGTGCCCCGTCTTAAGCTTGTCGGGTCTAAACAGGCGCTCTCCGCTTTTCGTGTTAAAATATATTGAATTTTAGGCTGAAGGCTGCGGCTACTAGTACGAGGAGGAGGAAGATGTCGAATACGGTCGGGAAGAAAAAGGTGCGCACTGCCTGGAATATACAAATCGGTACGATGAATTGGCAACAAACTGCGCG
Source organism: Bacillus kalamii (assembly GCF_047238185.1). Lineage (NCBI taxonomy): Bacteria > Bacillati > Bacillota > Bacilli > Caryophanales > Bacillaceae > Bacillus > Bacillus kalamii. The sequence continues at coordinate 658,694 of NZ_JBDFMI010000001.1, forward strand.
GACATTCAGCAGCCATGGCGGCTTATTATAAGGATTATATCTTTTTCGCATATCAAACTCACTCTTTCTTATGGATTCATTCAAGAATAGAAGGGTGTTCCTTCATGTATAAAAACCATGCATACTATAAGAAGGGGATAATTGGATATCTTGCAATAGTCTATGGGTGAAAGGCATGTTATGTGAAGGAGTCTACACCCTTTTCTTAATAGCAGAATAAATTATGAAAAATGGGAAACAATGATTGACTACAGATTATGTTTTTCTGTACTATAAGGTTAATTAAATAAATGGAATAGCGATGATCGGGAGGAGTACGTACGATTTCTGCTTTAAGAGAGAAAAGCCATTAGCTGGGAGGCTTTTTAAGCAAGAGCGCACAGAAGTAGCCCGTGAGCTGCTTTTACGAACAATGGAGTAGTAAAAGCCGGTGCAGAGCCGTTAACTGATTAAGCGCCAATCATGCCTTGATACAGCCTGATTGGAATAAAGGTGGTACCGCGAACTGACTCTCTTCGTCCTTTTTACAGGAAGAGAGTTTTTTTATTTGTTCAAAAGTATCTGATTTTTGGGAGGAAAAAATGATGGAAGATAACCAACTATCAATGCCGACAAAGTATGATCCACAAAGCATTGAAAAAGGCCGCTATGATTGGTGGCTTGAAGGCGGATTTTTTAAAGCGCAAAGCGATGACAGCAAGGAGCCGTATACAATTGTTATTCCACCGCCGAACGTAACGGGGAAACTTCACTTGGGCCATGCTTGGGATACAACTCTTCAGGATATCCTAACCCGGATGAAACGCATGCAGGGCTATGATGTGCTATGGCTTCCAGGAATGGACCATGCCGGTATTGCGACACAGGCGAAAGTTGAAGAGAAGCTGCGCAATGAAGGCAAGAGCCGTTATGATCTTGGACGTGAAAACTTCTTGAAGGAAACATGGAAGTGGAAAGATGAATATGCGGGCCATATCCGTGAACAATGGGCTAAATTAGGATTAGGCCTTGATTATTCACGTGAACGGTTCACATTGGATGAAGGGCTGTCCAAAGCGGTAAACGAAGTGTTCGTTACGCTTTATAATAAAGGCCTTATTTATCGCGGCGAATATATCATTAACTGGGACCCGTCAACGAAAACGGCGCTATCCGACATCGAAGTTATTTACAAAGATGTCCAGGGAGCTTTCTACCATATGAAATATCCGCTTGCTGACGGTTCTGGTTTTATCGAGATCGCAACAACGCGTCCGGAAACGATGCTTGGCGATTCCGGAGTAGCCGTACATCCAGAAGACGAGCGCTATAAGCACTTGATCGGAAAAAGTGTCATTCTTCCAATCGTAGGCCGTGAGATTCCGATTGTTGCCGATGATTATGTGGAGATGGATTTTGGCTCAGGTGCCGTTAAAATGACTCCTGCCCATGACCCTAATGACTTTGAAGTAGGCAATCGCCACAACCTGGAACGCATTCTTGTTATGAATGAAGACGGCACAATGAATAAAAACGCCGGCAAGTATGAAGGCATGGACCGTTTTGAATGCCGTAAGCAAATCGTTAAGGATCTTCAGGATCTTGGCGTACTGTTCAAAATCGAAGAACATATGCACTCGGTTGGACACTCAGAACGAAGTGGTGCAGTAGTAGAACCTTACCTGTCTACACAATGGTTCGTTAAAATGAAGCCTCTTGCGGAGGAAGCAATTGCACTGCAGTCAAATGAAGATGAAAAGGTCCACTTTGTCCCTGACCGTTTTGAAAACACGTACCTGCGCTGGATGGAAAATATCCGTGATTGGTGTATTTCCCGCCAACTGTGGTGGGGGCACAGAATCCCTGCTTGGTACCATAAAGAAACTGGTGAAGTGTATGTAGGCACAGAGGCGCCGGCAGATCCGGAAAACTGGAAACAAGACAATGATGTGTTGGATACATGGTTTTCATCTGCTTTATGGCCTTTCTCTACACTAGGCTGGCCGGATGCTGATAATGATGATTTCAAACGCTATTATCCGACTGCAGCGCTCGTAACCGGCTATGATATCATCTTCTTCTGGGTATCGCGGATGATTTTCCAAGGCCGCCAATTTACTCACCAACGCCCGTTTAAAGATGTGCTGATACACGGATTAGTCCGTGACAGTGAAGGACGCAAGATGAGTAAGTCCCTCGGAAATGGAATCGATCCAATGGAAGTTATCGATAAATACGGTGCGGACTCATTGCGCTACTTCCTATCCACTGGCAGTGCGCCTGGACAGGATTTGCGATTCTCTATTGAAAAAGTAGAATCGATTTGGAATTTCTCAAATAAGATCTGGAATGCGTCTCGTTTTGCCTTAATGAATATGAATGGCATGACATATGAAGAAATTGATTTAAGCGGTGAAAAATCCGTTGCGGATAAATGGATCCTTACCCGTTTGAATGAAACCATCGAAACGGTGACAAGATTAGCGGATAAGTATGAATTCGGTGAAGTTGGCCGTGTACTATATAACTTCATCTGGGATGATTTCTGTGACTGGTATATTGAAATGGCTAAATTGCCATTATACGGTGAAGATGAAGCGGCCAAGAAAACAACCCGCAGTATCCTTGCCTATGTATTGGATAACACAATGAGATTACTGCATCCTTTCATGCCTTTCATTACTGAAGAAATCTGGCAAAACCTGCCGCATAAAGGGGAGTCCATTACCACGGCTGCTTGGCCTGTCGTTAAGGCTGAGTTGTCAGATGGCAAAGCTGCAGACGAAATGAAGATGCTAGTGGAAATTATCCGTTCTGTACGGAATATCCGTTCAGAGGTGAATACGCCATTGAGCAAAAAAATCAACCTGATCCTGAAGGCGAAGGATACAGCGATTGAAGCCAGCCTGAAAGAAAATAGCGGCTATATCGAGCGCTTCTGTAATCCTGAACAATTGACAATCGGTACAGATGTCGAGGAGCCTAGCCAGGCAATGACAGCTGTCATTACTGGAGTAGAGGTAGTCATTCCGCTCGTTGGATTGATTAATGTTGAAGAAGAAATCAAACGTCTGGAAAAAGAAGTTGAGAAGCTGAACAAAGAAGTAGAACGTGTTCAGAAAAAGCTTGGCAATGAAGGCTTCGTTAAGAAAGCCCCTGAAAAGGTCATAGAAGAAGAGCGTGCCAAGGAAAAAGATTACAGTGAAAAGCGTGAAGCAGTCCTAAGAAGAATTCAGGAGCTTCAGCAATTATCATAATAGCAACAGCGCCTGACCGGTTCCTCCGGGCGGGCGCTTTGTTTTATTTATAGAAAGGCCAAATCAATAATAGCGGGAGGATTAGCTCCTGTTTGTAAAAAACAGCATAGTTTGCGAAATACAATACGATATAGAGAAGAACGCGGGTGCGTTTATTTCCGAAAAGTTGGATGGTTGTACAGCATTCAGGCAATAGACTATGATAGTAGATAGGAAATGAACAAAGAGGAGACTGGCTATGCTTACAAAGATAGATGATATGTATACATATTTGGCAAAAAGAGAACAACAGCTTGGGATGAATTTTGGCCTGGAGAGAATGCATGAGCTTTTGGAAGGGCTTGGTGTCGACCATCAAAGCATTCGTTTTGTCCATTTGGCAGGTACCAACGGAAAAGGCTCAACACTGCATGATCTGAAACAAATTCTGGCACATGCAGGCTATGAAGTCGGGACATTTACATCACCGCATATTGAAAGTGTCCAGGAACGGATAATGATAAACGATACCTGCATTGAAGAAGCCGACTTTTTGCGGTTATTCAACCAAGTCATAGCCTATATTGAAAAGATGGAGAAAAATAATCTTTTTCCTACTCAATTTGAAATATTGACTGTCATTGCACTTATGTATTTTGTGGAGAAACGTCCGGATATCGTATTAATGGAGACAGGGCTTGGAGGACGGTTGGACTCTACGAATGTCATTACCCCTCTATTTTCAATTATTACAAATGTCTCATATGATCATATGAATATACTTGGTGATACAATTGAAAAAATAGCCTATGAAAAAGCTGGCATTATCAAAAGGGAAAGTTATGTAATTACAGGGGCTAAGCATCCTGACGCATTGGACGTCATCAGGGAAAAAGCACAGAAAGAATCGAGCCGCCTGTTTGTTATGGGAGAGGAATTCAATATGGAAAACCTTGAACCATTGCCGGATGGAGAGTTGTTTTCATACAGCTGGGAGGCAATCCATATGGATGACGTACACTTATCCATGCTTGGAAAACACCAAACCGAGAATGCATCTCTAGCGATTACGGCTGCTTTGCTGCTGCGTCATGCGTTTGATTTTAGGATTCAGGAAGAAGATATCAGGGGAGGCCTTGCACATGCCAATTGGAAAGGGCGGCTTGAAGTCCTGTCGTCTTCTCCATACGTGATTGTTGATGGATCGCATAATGAGGATGGAATGCGCACGCTTGTCAATACACTCCATAGCCGTTTTGCAGGCAAAAGAATCATCATGGTAACAGCTGCCTTGAAGGATAAGGATGTAAGAATGATGACAAGCATGCTGAAGCAGGTTGCAGATTATATAATCTTTACTCAATTCGAAATGGATCGGGCCTTGGATGCGGAATCGATGTCCAAATATAGCTCGGGTACAGAGCACATCGTGATTAAGGAGTGGGATAAAGCGATTGAGCGGGGCTTGGAAATGGCCGATGGGAATACCGTTTTATTAGTAACGGGATCCCTCTACTTCCTTTATTACGCAAGACCTTACCTTGCCCAACGCCTGAACATTTAATATAATTTTAAAAAGCATGCATCTGCTTGCTGGCAGAGTATGCTTTTTTTATTCTTTTTACAAAAAAATAATTGACTAAAAAATCTAAAAATAGGATGATAATAGTCTAAAAGTCATACGAAAGTTACATGTTAGCTGGCAGATCATGAATGGCAGAATAATTGCCGATAATCAGTTGAATATCGTTATAGGAGAGGAAGGATGGAGTATGGCTGCTGAAAATAAAACATTTAAAACAGTTGCATTAGCGTGGCTAGCTATATTCCCTGCTGGCCTCTTGCTGATTCATAAGCTTTTCCCGCCTGTTTATGAAGGGGTGAATCCGGATATTCTGGCATTTATGCTACTTATGATTGTGGTAGCTGCATTTCCGATATTCATTAATGAAACACCGCTCTTTATCCTCCAGGGAATTAGTATGGCTGCATTCCTTATATTCGGCCTTTTTATAGAGATTCTGCTGACGCAAATTGCGGTCATTGCACTTCTCATTAAAATAAGGATCGGCAAAAAAGACCTTTACCGAATCCCGATCAACTCCCTGATGTTTTTTCTCATTTCGATAGGCAGTGCAATGGTTTATTATGCCTTCGGAGGAAATCACGGCACGATTGATATTACGCGCATGGAAGATGTGCTTCCTGTCCTCGCTTATGGCATCGCTTATTTTTGTATTAATCAATTGTTGATTATTTGCATTTTGGTGGCCATCCATAAGAAAAGGAGCGGATTTTTCGGTGCCGATCTTATTTGGGAGCTCCTCTCTTCTGTTGTTGTTTTTCCTATAGGGGTAATCCTCTTTCTCCTCTATCAGGAAGTACAGGTCCTTGCGGTCTTGATTGTGGCCATTCCATTTATAAGCATTGCGGCAATCATGCAATTATATTCAGCTTCGGTCAAATTGAACGAACAGCTGCAGAAAGTAAGTGATATCGGCCAACAACTGGGGAAAAGGCAGACAGTAGCCAAAGTGCTAAATCTGTTTGTTGATAAGGTTTCCGAGCTATTCACGTTGAAACATTTATTTATATACAATATAGAACAGGGCCAAAAACTGAAGCTCTTAAGGCATTATCAAAAGGGCAGCGATGAAATTGATAGTGTATGCCCGAACTTCACAGGCATTGCCCAATTATCCCTCTCCAAAAATAAAGCGATCCGCTTCGGCCGCAAAAGTGAATGGTCAGATATCGGGCAATTTATCATTGGGGACCTTGAAAGCCTGTTGGTTGTCCCGATCACACATAATAACAAGCATGCAGGCGTGTTTATTGTCGCTTCTAATAAGAAACGTATATACGAGCGCTACCATCAGAATATATTGGGGATCCTAGCCTCTTATCTGGTCATTGCGGTAGATAATGCCGTCCACTATGAAGAAACGAAACGAATCAGCGAGCATTGCGAACTGACAGGTGTCTATAACTACAGGTACCTGAAAACTAGTTCTGAAGAAATGTTCGAACAGCTTCTGTCCGGCTCTATCTCCTACTTGTCGATGCTAATGATCGATCTTGACCACTTTAAATCCGTCAATGATACGTATGGCCATGAAAGCGGCAATCGGATATTGTGCCAGTTCGCTTCAATGCTACAGAGTACGGTTGGGCCGGGAGGCATAGTGACAAGATATGGCGGAGAGGAATTTGCTGTTTTGCTGCCTGGAATAAATGAAGAAGATGCTGTTGCCCTAGGGGAAAGGATTAGAAAAGCAGTGGAAGAAACGCCTTTTTCTATCAAAGAAACCTTGAGCATGGGACACGAGAACTTTGTTTCTATCACAGCGAGCATCGGTGTTGCAACTGCTGACAGCCAAGAGGATGACTCTTTGTCGCTATTGCGCAATGCAGATCGTGCCATGTATATAGGCGCGAAGAAAGAAGGCCGCAACCGAGTAGCGGTCTATGAAAAATAAAATTTGAAAAACTTAACAATTATAGTACGACTTTCCACACCTTCTTGGTATAATAAATAGGAAAAATGTCTGATTTTTTCTATTGTGATCATGGAGGTGTGATTTTTTTTATGGATAAAAAGTATGTAAAAAGAGTTTCCTTTTTCGTTATAATGCTTTTGCTGTTTCCTTTGCTTCCTGATCTCAAGGAATTATACCCTACACCCGCAAAAGCGGAAGAAATGCCTAAATTCAATATTTTGGAAATAATCGATCAGACTAAACAATCAGCTGAGAAAAATGGAAGAATTCCTCAAGACATAACAGAACAGATGTCAAAATTAAAACCAATAATCGACTCTAATAATATCCTCCAAAAAACGTATGAGGTGCAGACGATTTCTATGAAGAAATTTGTCGCACAGCGTAATGAACTGGATGGAGAGTATGATGGCATAGCTATTATGGAGGGGGATTATACAACCGACGGCGTAAATGGAAAAGAGCATAATACGACCGCAAGGATGAATGATATTACCAATCTTAAAGCAAAAGAGATTATTGATAACTATATAAGCAAAGGGCAAATGGTTATTATTCATAAGGGCAGTATTGGCAAGGGGAAGATGAAAGCCAATTTTGAGGCATATAAAGACAGTAAGCTAAAGAATATATTAACTTACACTACTAATGATCAAATTAAACAGTTTATGAAAAATTTCTATAGTGATCATACTGAAAGGCCGCGCATGAGTATACCGGATTCATCCAAGCCTACTCTCGAAAATGCTCCTACCTATAAAGCCGGCGATACGCTTTCAATACCAGTCAATATTTTGAAGCCAGCGGATGCAAAAGACAGGGATATGACAGTAAAACTGTACATCGATTCGGATTTTAATGACAAATACGCTGATTCGGAAGTGGTGGCCGAACAAAAAGTGGCTGGCCAGTCGCTGGCATTATCCTATACGTTTCCGAAAGGCTATTCTGGTATCCGCAACTGGAAAGTGGAATTGGTCGATAATACAACACGGTTGAAAGATTACGAGAGTGGCAGAGTCTATTTTAAGGACAAAATGGTCACTGTAAAGGTTTTGCAGGTTTATTCAGATAGTGGTTCATCGTTAAAAGTCAATGATAATATGAATCAGTCTTACCTGAAAAGGAACGGCGAATATGACATCCAAATCACACCTGTTTCAATGAATGACTTTAATAACCGCTATGCTAAAATCATTAACGGAAACTATGATATGGTCATTTTCGGTTTTTCCGATTCCTACAATGTGAACGCTGCTTTAACGCAGGTGTCAGCCGATTATCTAAAGACGTTTATCTCGTCCAAACAAAGTATTATGTTCACTCATGATACGGTATTCCTAAGCAATGATCAGCTTAATAAATCTTCTGACCAAAATAAAAAAGATGAAAATAATAATGTCTGGGTGAAGAATTTTAAAGAGGATACAGGCCAGATGGACCCGCGGACGAACCTTGGCTATGGGGCTCCTAATACTTCTAAGAATACAAAAAGAGTGAATGAAGGCTTAGTGACCAATTATCCATTCAAGCTAACTGAAGACCTTGAAGTGAATAATACCCATAATCAATACTATACATTGAATCTGGAAGATCCAGATGTCATTCCTTGGTATAACATTGTAGGTAGCAACCGCGATGTGAATGATAGTTATAACCATTATTATATGTACTCAAAAGGAAATATTACGTACTCAGGGACTGGGCACACTCCGAAAAATTTCCCGCAATCGGAACAGGAACTATTCGTGAATACGATGTACCGGGCATTTTTAGGAAGCAACCATGCTCCGGAAATTACTGTATTGGCGCCGGCAGAGGGGGCAGAAATCCCTTCCAACCAACCAATCGGCCTATCCTACATTATTGATGACTATGACTTGAAGGATACAAAATTGAAAACAAACGTTTATTTTAACGGCAAAGAAGTTTTTAGCAATCATGATGTCACAAGCGGAACAACGATAACCCAATCATTGGAGCACAACTTGCCTCAAGGTGGATCTCTTGAAATTAAAATTGTAGCTACCGACAGCAGTGGTGCTGAAGTGGAAAAAATAGTGAATGTAAAGGTGAAGAAACTGGACGTAAACCTTGAAGTGAAGCGGACTACCGATGCGAAAAATCCAACGGAAACCGGGAAACCGGTATCCATCGATTACACCATCACTCCAAGAGACATTACTGGCTCCGCTGTCAGCAATGTGCAGGGCGATACGTTAACGATCAGCAATGTAGTGTTCCAAGAGCATCTGCCGTCTGATCTGAATGTTGTCCTTGCGCATTCCACTGACGGCATGGCCATACAAGGCGACAGCAAATCAGGCATAACCGTTACAAATAATTTGGGTGCCATTACGTATAAACGAAGCGGAAATCGTTTTGTTGCCGATCCAATCACGTTCAGATTAGCTGTAACACCGGAACGGAAAGGGTCATTTGTATTGGATGATTCAAAAATAAAATACCAGGACTTCAATGCGAAAAATGGAAAAATGACGGAAGGTCCATTTAATACACTGACCATAGTAGCAGATTTAGCGTTAAAGGGAATTGAACTTCCCGACCAATATGTGGTCAGCAGAGATTCGGCCAAAAACTTTTCACTCGACTTGAAATTCCTTCCTGTCGATGCAGGAATTAAAGAGATCAAATGGAAAGAAGCAAGTGGCGGCACTGTTTTACAGCTGGATCCAGCAACGGGTGCCGGAAGGGCATTAAAAGCAGGGGAAACGGTGATCGAGGTGCAGGTAACCGATCATTTCGGAAATGTCTTTACCAAAAAAGCCACGGTAAGGGTGCGGATTCCGATTAATAAACTAACGGCAGAAGACTTACGTATCCATGTCGGCGAAGAAAAGGAATTAAGGGTATCAACCGATCCTGCCGATGGAAAACCGACGCTTGAATATACACTTGCCAACAAGGAAATGGCTTCATTCAATAAAGATTCATTTGAAGTACTAGGCAAGAAGGAGGGTGAAACCCTTCTTACTTTATTCGGTTATAACAGCGAAGGGAAAATGATCGAAAAAACGGTGAAAATTACAGTAGTCCCAGTCTTAATTTCCAAAATCATGATTTCTCCTGATGAGATAAACATCAAAAAAGGAGATTCTTATTCGGATTTCACTATTAGAATTGAACCGGCGAATGCCACTGAAAAGAACCTAATTTGGGAATCCTCCAACAACAGTATTGTCCAGGTCACAAAGCCAGGGAATATAAAAGGCGTAGGGACAGGAACAACCGAAGTAGTGGTTTATTCGCCTGACCGAACCATCAAGGACATCATTAAAGTCACAGTAGGTTCGAAATTGGAGGGCATTAGAGTACCTGAGAGTATCACGATCGAAAAAGGCGAAAAAATAAAATGGCCGATTGAATTGGTGCCGGCAGATGCTTCCGATGTTGTTTCTACAAATGTTGAAGTGAAAAATGGCTTTTTTGTTGCTGTATTAAATGACGGAACACTAGAAGGATTGAAACTGGGCGAAACCACTATGATCACAACTGTCGTTTCCGAAGAAACAACCTTTACCGCACATACTAAAATCACGGTTGTCGGAAAAGGCGAAAATAGAGAGGAAACGGATTTGTATTAATTGAAAGGGTGCTGAATCGGCTTGAATGCCGATTCAGCCTATTTTCTTTCCGTGGTCGAGGGAGTTGGGGAGTTATGACAAAAAGAGTGAAACAAGGAATGGCGCTTTTAATAGGCATTGCCGCAGTTCTGGCGTTACTTATATGTTCTATGCGGGGGCCAAGCGACGAAGAGATAGCCTCGCTGCAAAAAACATTGTTTATTGCGATACAAAATGGGAATAGTGGTGACGTAAAAGAAGTGCTCGCCAACAATGAAGAACTGGCCAATGAAAAGAAAGATGGAATCTACCCTTTAGAGGAAGCCTTGGCTGACCAGCAATACCGAATCGCATCAATCCTGTTGGACAACCATGCCAAAGTAAGGGATAAAACAGTATTGGAAGCTGTTGCCCTTATGGTGGACCATATCCACGTAACCGTTTGGGACGATAAAAAAGTTGCGGAGCGGTTAAACGTCTTTGAGCGGCTTATAACAAACAATAAAGAGTGGGTAAAAGCAACAGATCAGCAGGGGAATACAGCCCTTCACTATGCTGTGCTGCGTGGAGATAAAGACGTCGTGGCCCTCATGGTCAAACACCATGCAAATATCCGCGCGGTGAATAAACAACAGGAAACAATTCTTCATAGTGCAGCTGTCCGGGGGGACAGAGGAACAGTTGCCTTTATTCTAAAGAAAGCGCCTATCCTAATCAATAAAGTGGATAAAAAGGGGAACTCACCTTTTGTAAAAGCGATTGAAAATAAACGCGCAGACATATATGGTCTCTTGTTGCAGGCAGACAGCCGCCAGTTGACGAAAGTGAACAAAAACAACGAGACACCCTATGATGTGGCAATGATTCTTGGGGATAGGGGTACGATTGATTATTTGAAAATCAAGGGAAATAAAGACTAAACGAAGGGGCGCAGACATCCATCTGCGTCCTTTCATTATGTCCTTACTTTTCGATGATATTATCCGTAATCACATCAAATTTGGATACTTTCGGTAAAGCGTTTGATTTGCCGATGAACAGCCGTTTATTATTTTTTACTTTTAAGCGGGAAGCGCTCTCCGCTGAACTTGGTGTGAAGAAAATCTGATTGCTGTTTTCACTTGCTTCGCCTCGATAAGCGTTAAGAGTCAGATCTTTTTTCGCGAAAATGCTCCCGTTTACACGGACAAGGGAACCTACGCCATAAATATCGGCTGAACTGTCAGTATACAGGAACCCATTGATGGTGTTATTTTTACTGGATGAAGCAAATTTATCATAGATGGCCAGCTGCAGCCCTTCCTTCGCCATCAAAATGAAGCCTGTTGGCTGCGACTGGTCCATTGTGGGCGGGTTGATTATATTCGTGTTGGTAAAACTTGCCTTGCCAAGGGAATACATGACAGAGTCAATAGTAAGCGAGCCCTCGAAAAATACGTCGCCGGTGACCAAAATATTGCCGTTTATCGTCATTTCGTTCGAGAAGTGGGCATTTCCATTAATGATGAGCCAATGATCCTTCCCGATGTCCAATGAGTCCGTATCAATATAGGTGTCTACCTCTTTTTCATAACCATTATAAAAATAATTGCCCGGACCTTTTTTCGCTATTTCGGAGAAGCTGTTTATCTTAATAAGATGGCTGGATGTCTCCTCGTTTAATTTATCTATGATTTCTTCTTTGCTGCTGTCTTCCGTCAGTCCGGATATATCAGCGCCTGCCTGGGATAATTTATCCAGAAATGACTGTTCCAGTTTTAAATCCACAAAAGGATCTTTATTGACCACCGGTGTTTTATCAGGCGAAAATGCTTGTATTGCCTTGTTTTTGTCCTGCCAATGGCTAGCTTGCAGAAGGAAAGGAAGCTCTGTTTTTTCATTCACCTGATAGCAGCCGGAAGTACAGTGCCGATAATGTGACGAACCATTGTCCTCCAGATAAATGGTGCTTTCAGCAGAAAGGGAAGGGGTGCCGGTGGCCACGCTCAATTTTTCCCCACTGTACATATAATTGGCCTCACGGCTAACAAATAATTTGTTTCGGGCATAGATGTCTCCATCTATCGAAGCGGCTCCGTTGATGTACAGGTCGCTTTGCGATCCGACAGCATACTTCATGAAGCTGGGCATGGCTGTAATATAAACGAGCTGCTCAAAGGCATCCTTTTTGCTTCTGGCCAAAAGAACCCTTGTCTGGCTCTCTCCCACATTAAATTGCGGCTGGTTGGAAACATCGGTAATTGTATAAAAATCACTATATTCCTCATTCATTTTCTTCAGGAATTCGCCAAGAACTTTATCCTCGGTTGTTTTTGCGCTCAGCTGTTCATTATGTTCATCGACAAATTTCTTGATTTGGGCGATCGCTTCCTTAAGGGAAGTCATATGTACAATCGTTTCCTTTATTTCTGTTTCACGATATTCTGTGCGTTTGCTGCCTTGTATTGTAACGGATAATAAGACCAATCCAAGCACGGTGAAAATGAGAAGCATCAGTAAAACGGTTAATAAAGAAGATCCATTTTCATTCTTATTCATGGGATTCCTCCATTTTTAAAATCCAAATGAGCTCTTATAAGTAATGGGTTCTCTTTTAATGAATGAGCCTGCAATCCCTTTTTTAGTCGATTGAAGGATCAATGTCATTTCGATAGTGCCGGATGAGCATTTACCTTCCTTGCATTTTCCAGAGCTGCCGATGGTTATACTGGATTTCGAGAGGCTATCCTTTGGGTCTTCCCCCAGTATGGAAGAGTGCGGGGCTTCAATTTCTACAGTGCGGTCAATGCTGCTGCCCTTCCTTCTGATATGCAGTGTGTTCCGATTCGGTTGTTCTTTTGTAAAATAAACGTCTATCAGCATATCTTTTTGGGGTTGGTCTTCCACTATATACTCTTCAATGTGTTTTTCGCCAGCTCTGACAAGTTCGATCCCGAGCTTATCTCCATCTGCCGATTGCCAGTTCTCGATTGTCCGAGGTGAATTTTGATAGAATTCATTCATGACCATTGTAGCTATATAATCGGCATCGTCCCGCAGTTCCGCTTCGACTTTCACTTTTTGGTATAGCCCGAAACCAGTAGCGAATAAAGAATAGACAATCGCAAGGACAATGGAGGAAAGTACAATGGACAGCATCAGTTCAATCAATGTCATTCCTCTTTGTGAATGCAGTATTTTATTCATTTTTAATGACTCCCTCGACTGTCATCTCTTGTTTATTCCATTCTATTTCCACTTTTGCATCCAAAAGATATTTATAAAGGGAAGAATTTGAGCTGTCATTTGTATATTGGCGGTTTGCAATGGTTATAGTGCCTTTATAAATGACGTCATTAATCTTTGAGTTGATTCTCTTTTGGCAATAATCTCCGCCTAGATGAAGAATTCGGCAATTATCCGCTGTGATTTCAATTGTTTTTTCTCCTTGCTTGCCCAAGGTGCCTTGTGCGGCAAGCAGTTTATTCATGTCTTCAAAATCCTGGCTCTCTACATAATTCAATACATTTCTAGCGACATTAACGGCAACGGTCCGATTTTCATTTTGTTTGGCGAATAAAAAGGACTGTGAAAAAAAGCCCATGATCGTTATAGTCGCAATTCCGAGCAATGCCACGGCAAGAAGGACCTCAAGCAAAGTGAATGCCTTATCATTTCTAATTAATGCAGATAATTTCATTAAAGTCACTTCTTTCCAATCTTGTTAATTTATTATACAATATCCGTAGCGGAAATTATGACGAAAGTCTCATTTTTTGCAATTTTTTTAGATACGGGGTGAAGACAATCGAAAAAATTATGTTTACAGCGATCGCATCCATTCTTTTAGTCCTATTTTTACTTTTCATGCCAAGCAAACTTACTTGGAAAGGAAAATGGATACTAGGCGGATCTTCCGTTCTCATGGCCTCGCTGGCATCCTTTTCTATAGATATCGTCCCTTTATGGGAAATTTCGGGGCTTCTTATTATGCTGCTGCTTTTGCTTTCATACATCTTGGCCAATCGTTTGGGGCCAATGCTATTTGTCTCTGATTCTAATGGGATTGAACAGGGCACAGATTTTTTGTATGAAAACCCTAAGAAAGAATCCCGTAAATTGTTTGTCGGAACAAAAAAAGAAGAAAGTCAGTTGGCGGATATCACACCTCCCCTGGATCAATTGGAATGGTCGGCTGAAGCTGATATCGAACTAGCGGAAGAGAAGGGTTCTGCTTTGCTTGATGCTGAAGAGGAAGGAACAGCCGAGCCTATTGAAACCCACGAAGAGAAAGCTGAAGCTGATTATATTCTTCCTGAAATAGAGGAAGAATACTTGCCGGTTTTCAGTGGGCCAGAGGATAAAGGTACTCTTTTGGAGGGAAATTTGCAGGAGCATAGCGCCAGCCAAGCTGAGCCGCATCCAGAGAAACTGGAGGAGATAGATGAATCCACTTATGGTCTACCTGAAGCAAAAGAAGAATATTTGCCCATTTTGAGTGATCCAGAGGATGAGGTTGCTCTTTTGGAGGGAAACTTGCAGGAGCATAGCGCGGGCCAAGCTGAGCCGCATCCAGGGGGACAGGAGAAAAGAGAAGAATCGATAGATGAAAGCGAAGTTGAAATGTTTATTTCTCCCCTGGAAGAACTATTGGCTGAAATGGATGGACCCAGTGAGATAGAAAGCCATACTCTGATAGATACAGAGAATGGGGTTTCTGAGTGGAAGGAACTGCGCGGGCCAATAGTAGAGAGCGCTTCGGAAATAGAAGAAATCTCAATCGATTTACCTGTTCTCCATGATGGGGAGGTAGGCTTATCCTTTGAAGAATCCTTGACGGGGGAACAGGAAGAAGACGTTTCAGTGCCCTCTGGTGAGCTGGACTCTTTCCATCTGGATAGCATGATGGACTTGGAAGCCGATGTGCCTCTGGTAATGGCGGAGGAATTACATAGCCGGTCCCTCGAGGAAACGGCTTGGCAAAAGAGAATGCTGAAGACCTTCCTCGAGCAAATTGAATGGACAGTCGCCAACAAAAGCAGCTTGGAAGCGGAAAAGCTGATTAAAGCATATATGGACAAATACACATACAAAAGTGCGTATTATCTGTTCAGCAAGGAGTTAATGGGCTTATATATCCGTTCAAAGCAACTGGATAAACTGGAAGAAGCCCTTGCCGAGATGAAGGTTGAATTATCAGCATATCCTTTGCTCATGGAACAATTGCAATATACTAAACAACAATTAATAGACAGTAGCAACTAAAAAACGAAAAGTGGATTAAGGGTGTGGAGAGAATGAAGAAAAGTGCAGAAATAACAGAGTTGCCTATTATCAGCATTCAGGATGGCACTGAGGTTGGGAAAGTGAAGTCATTGGTCATCAATCCAGAAAAAGGGACGGTTGATTTTTTAACGGTCGATCATGAAGATTGGCAAGTGAGCATCAGAGCCATCCCGTTTAAGAAAATCATCGGTATAGGCGAGTATGCCGTGACGGTCAATAATGAAGGAGCAGTCATTGATTTAAATGAAATTCCGATAGCCAATCAGCTAGTCAATAAAAAAATCAAAATTATCAATACAAAAGCCATTACGCGCAAAGGGCAACTATTAGGTGAGATAACG
Source organism: Bacillus kalamii (assembly GCF_047238185.1). Lineage (NCBI taxonomy): Bacteria > Bacillati > Bacillota > Bacilli > Caryophanales > Bacillaceae > Bacillus > Bacillus kalamii. The sequence goes on from NZ_JBDFMI010000001.1 coordinate 674,599, forward strand.
GAGTTTTTTGTAGATGAAGAGAATGGAAACATCATGGGGGCATGCATGAAACTGGCTGATCGTGAAGTGGTCCTTTCTTCAGAAGCTGTATTGACATACGGCCGTGACATCATCATTGTAAGCGACGATGCGGACAGCCATTATTTTCCCGATTCAAAGAGCCTGTTGAACGGTCTTATGGCAGAAGAGCAAATGGAAGAAGCAACGATCACAGTTTCGGCACAGCCAATGGATGCGGAAGAGGCGTTAAGAGTGAAACAAATTACTCTTTTAGAAGGAAAGCGGGTTAAGAAAGATATCATCGATGAGGACGGGGAACTTCTTTTTGAAGAAGGGACCGTTTTAAAGTCAGAAGATATTAAGAAAGCGCAAAACGGTGATCCGAGTATCATAGTGGACTTGTCGATGCATGTTGAAGCGTAACCAGTAAAAGGGGCGTTGTAGTTGAGGACCGCACATGTTGTAAGAATATTTCTACTAATGTTTGCATCGACGGCATTCATTTTTTCCTTTACGTTCTTTGGCGTAAAAGCCTATCAGAATTTCGTTGAAGAAGATGATATTTTTATAGAGAACACTGATGTTGCAGGCTTTGACTTGCAGGGAAAGACGAAACAGCAGGCTGAATCACTACTGCAGACAGCCGTTTCTGACTGGAAGAAAAACACCGTGTTCACCTTTCGTTATAAGGAACGTTCGTACGTAGTCGATAATGGAATCTTTCAGTTCAATATACCGGAAACGCTTATCCGGATAACTGGGGGCAACAGCAATGATTTACAGGCACATGTAAATAAAGAATCCTTAAAGGACCAATTGAAGAATGTTTCGCTATCCATTGAACCAGATGCATTTAAACTTGAAGATTTACAGAATCAATTAGCTTCCAGTGCCGGGCATCTTGAAAAAGGGAGCCATTCCTATCAGCTAGAGCGTTTTTTAATCGACAAGAATAGTGGTGGAACTATCCTTTCTAAAGGCACAGCCACCGCAACAGGCATCAACAAGGAGCTAACCAGTTTCGTAAAGGCTGTCCCAACTATTGAATTGAAAGGAAACAGTACTTTTTCATTTGGCCAATTTCTTATGAAAAGCGGTACAAACGCTTTTACTGATCAGACTTTGAGCCAGGTTGCTTCGGCTATCTATGAAGCTATTTTGCCTACCAATTTCACAATTCTGGAAAGAAATATTGGAGCATCCCTGCCTTCTTACGCCAAATTAGGCTATGAAGCAAAGGTAACCGCAGATGCAAAAGTAGATTTGGTATTTGCCAATACGAACGCTTCGGAATATACGATAGCATTCACCTATAGAAATGGTGCCTTTGATGCAGTATTAAAAGGAAGCCCTTTTCTTTATCGTTATAAAGTGGAACAAAAAGGCAGCCAATCCTTCGAGCCAAAAACGATTGTCCAATTTGATACTTCCTTTCCACCAGGGATGGTTCAATTGAAAACAGCGGGGCAGAAGGGGCAAAGAATCAAGATGTATAGAATCATATATGATGAGTCAGGCTCGCAGCTGAAAAGAGAAATGATTGCCGATGATTTCTATGCACCTGTCCATCGAATTGAAATCCACGGGCTGACTGTACCGGTCATTGAAAAAGACATAAGCAATGAAACGGATGGCATTTCGGAGGAGAATACCGGAAAAGAAGAGAAAAAAGCTGAAAAAAGCGAGGACGGCGAGCACCCTGACAATGGAGGGGTGAAAGAGGAAAAGCAACCGGAAGGGAACGAGGATGCAGATAGTGAGCAAAACAAGGAAAGCTCTGAAAATGATTAGAGTAATAAAACGGAAAAAGAAGAATGGCCAACGAATTTTAAAAAGATGTGGGTGATACAATGCCACAAATAAGAAAGCGGCTAGGGGATCTGCTTGTCGAAGCGCAAATCATTACGGAACAGCAGCTGCAGGCTGCCCTTGAAGGGAAATCGCCCAAGCAAAAGCTGGGCGATGCATTAGTGCAAAAAGGATTTATTACAGAACAGCAGTTGATTGAGGTGCTTGAATTTCAATTGGGCGTCCCCCATGTCAGTTTATATCGCTATCCTTTTGATACGTCATTATTCAATGTAGTGCCGAAGCAGATTGCACAGCGGAATTTGATCGTTCCGTTAAAAAAAGACGGTGATAAGCTGTACGTCGCCATGGCGGATCCGATGGATTTTTATGCCATTGATGATTTGCGCCTGTCCACCGGATTTGAAATAGAGACGGCAATCGCGACCAAAGATGATATTCTCCGTACAGTTACGAAATATTATGATGACGAAGGCATAGATGAGATTTTGTCCAGTGCCCCTACCATTGTGGAAAACAAGGAAGAACAGGCGGCTGAACAGGATTCGCCTATCGTACGGCTCGTCAATTCAATCATCACAAACGCCATTACACAAAAAGCTAGTGATATCCATATCGATTCGCATGAAACAAAGCTTTTGATCCGTTACAGAATTGATGGCGTTTTACGGACTGAACGCATCCTTCCTCGGCATATGCAAAATGTATTGATTGCAAGGCTGAAAATCATGGCCAAGCTTGATATTACTGAACACCGTATTCCTCAGGATGGACGCATTAAGATGATGCTCGAATTTCGCCCGGTCGATATCCGTGTCTCTACGCTGCCGACTATTTATGGAGAAATAATAGTTCTGCGGATCCTCGATATGTCCGCTGCATTGAATGACCTTGACCGCTTAGGTTTCAATAAGCTGAACCTGCAGCGCTTTAATGAGATGATCGAAAAGCCGACAGGTATTGTTCTGATAACAGGCCCGACCGGCTCCGGAAAATCCTCCACATTATATGCGGCACTCAACCGGCTGAATAGCGAGGAAGTCAATATTATCACAGTTGAAGATCCGGTTGAATATCAGCTGGAGGGCATCAATCAAATCCAAGTGAACAGTGGAGTCGGGATGACCTTTGCGACCGGATTGCGATCCATTCTTCGGCAGGATCCGAATATTATTATGGTTGGGGAAATCCGTGACCGCGAAACAGTTGAAGTAGCCATACGGGCATCGTTGACCGGCCACCTTGTGCTCAGCACGATCCATACGAATGATTCGCTATCCACGATTACACGGCTGATGGATATGGGAGTGGAGCCTTTTTTGGTAGCATCTGCATTAAGCGGGGTGGTCGCCCAGAGGCTGGTCCGAAAAGTATGCCGCGATTGCGCTGAAATCCATGAACCAATGAAGCGCGAGGTTGAAATATTCGCCAAACGAGGCATGAAGATCGACCGGATCACAAGGGGACGAGGCTGTGCATCATGCAATATGACCGGATATAAAGGCAGAATCGCGATACATGAAATATTGGTCATAAATGATGAAATGAAACGAACCATCATTAACGGAGAAGCCTTTACGAAGCTGAGGGAGCTTGCCGAAAAGAATAAAACCGTTTTTCTGATTGATGATGGGTTGCTGAAGGTGAAGCAAGGCTTGACAACGACAGAAGAAATTTTGCGGGCTGCGATTTTGGAATAGAGGGGTATTATGAAGCATTCTGTAGATTTAATACTAAGGGCCGCCTATGAATTGAAGGCGTCGGATGTCCATTTGACAGTCGGCGTGCCTCCAATCATGCGGCTGAACGGAGAATTGAAGAAGTATGGAAAGGATTTTTTGCTCCCTGAAGACACAGAACGAATGGCGCGTGCCATGATACCGGAAGGAATGTGGGATGTGTTCAGGGAAAGGGGCGAGCTTGATTTTTCCTATGCGGTGAAGGGCATATCGCGATTCAGGGTCAATACATATATGCAACGGTCAAGCATCGCAATGGCCGTCCGGATTGTCCCGACAAGAATCCCGACGCTTGAAGAGCTTGATCTGCCGCTTATTCTGAAAAGGGTAGCCGAAAAACCGCAGGGGCTTATGCTTGTGACCGGACCGACCGGAAGCGGAAAAAGTACAACGCTTGCCGCTGTCATTCAATATATGAATACCGTCATGCGCAAGCATATTATCACTCTGGAAGATCCAATCGAATATTTGCACAAACATAACACATGCATCATTGACCAGCGGGAAGTAGGTTTCGATACCAATAATTTTGCCAATGGCCTGCGCGCTTCGCTTCGGCAGGATCCAGATGTGATCCTTGTCGGGGAGATGCGCGACCTGGAAACCATCCATACAGCCATCACGGCTGCTGAAACAGGGCATTTAGTGTTAGGGACGCTCCATACATCGAGTGCACCATCCACGATCGATAGAATCATTGATGTATTCCCGCCTGCCCAGCAGCCGCAAATCCGCATTCAGCTGGCATCTGTTCTGGTGGCGATCATGTCGCAGCGCCTGTTTCCGACCGCTGATAAAAAAGGAAGGACAGCTGCCACAGAAATTCTGATTAACAATGCGGCGGTATCGAATTTGATACGCAATGAAAAAATCCATCAAATTGTTAATATTATGCAGACATCAAGAGCCCAAGGAATGCATACATTGGATAGCAGTATTAAAGAACTCGTCCGAAAAGGGGCCATTACGAAGGAAACAGCCGATCCGTTCATCGGGGAAAAGGTGGACTAAATGGCTAAATTCCAATATGCAGGCCGCGATCGAAAAGGTAAGACGCAAGGAAGCCTCATAGCCTCATCCAAGCGTGAAGCAGTCGTAAAGCTGAGCCAAACAGGCATCAAGGTCATTTCAATCGAAGAAGTGCAGCAATCGGTCCTGTCAAAAAACATTATGATTGGAAATCCGGTCAAATTGCACCAATTTGTCATTTTTCTGCGCCAGTTTTCCACACTCCTGAAAGCAGGAGTGACAATGGTCGATACGACACGCATTCTTGCCGACCAGACCGATAATAAGCATTTGCGCTCCGCCCTTCTCGACATTGAACAGGATTTACGCGAAGGCAACCCGTATTCGGCAGCCAGCGCCAAACATAAAAAAATCTTTGCACCGATGTTCATCAATATGATTCGCGCTGGGGAAGCGGGAGGGAACATGGATGAGTCGCTGGACAGGCTCGCAGCCCACTATGAAAAGCAGCATGCGACCCAGCAAAAAATCCGTTCCGCACTAGCCTATCCGGTTGTAGTCGGCATCATGGCGATTGCCGTTTTGATTTTCCTGCTGGTGGCCATCGTCCCTACTTTTGTCGATATGTATGCCGATTTTGGCGGTGATTTGCCAGCCATAACGGTATTCGTTTTGAAGGCAAGCCACTTTATGCAAGCGGCTTGGTATGTCATTGTCATCGCCCTTATTGCGTTTATCGCCCTTATTTCGTTTATCAGCAAGAACAGCTCGACCAAATATTACTGGGACCTGTTCATTTTGAGAATGCCGGTCTTCGGCAAGATGATGCAAAAAGCTGTACTGGCGCGGATGACGAGGACGTTAAGCTCCTTGTTTTCTTCTTCTGTCCCGATTTTGCAATCAATGGCCATTGTCGAGGAAGTGGTCGGCAATAAAGTCATCGGCAATGTTGTGAGAGAATCGCGCGATGCCTTGGAGAAAGGGCAGTCGATTACGATTCCGATGAAGGCGCACTGGGCGTTTCCTCCGTTAGTCACACAAATGATTGCAATCGGCGAGCAGACAGGGGCGCTGGATACGATGCTCAATAAAGTCGCCGATTTCTACGAGCGGGAAGTGGAGGTTGTCACCGACCAATTGAAATCGCTGATCGAACCGCTCATGATCGTTATTTTGGCTGCGCTTGTCGGCACAATCGTTATCTCCATCATGGTGCCGATGTTCGATATATTCAACCAAGTGAACAAGCAATAAATTATACTATTCTTCTCGAGAAATATATGTTAATTTTTCCATTATATTGTATAATTAATGAGTAAAAAGAAGTAAGTAAAACGAACTAGAAGGAAGGGAAAGAAATGAAAAGGTTAAAAGAAAAACTAAGGGATATTCTGAATAATGAACGGGGATTGACGCTGATTGAGCTATTGGCGGTCGTCGTTATTCTTGCCATCATCGCAGCGATTGCCATTCCGAGCATCGGAGGGCTGATGGATAATACGAAAAAAGATGCACACGTGGCGAACGCGGAGCAGATGATTAGTGCTGCTCGAATGGCTGTTACTGCTGATCAAGAATTAACAACTGGAAAACATTATTACTCTTTAAAAAGGTTAATTGATGAGAAGTATTTAGAAAAAATAAAAGATCCTGATAAAGGAACATATGATGAAGGAACTTATACAAAAGATGAAGAGGTACCAGTTAAACAACCAGAAAGTGGATCTTATGTAGAAGTTGACGGTGGACAAATTACAGCTGTGAAGTTAGTGAATAAAGGTGGTAAAAAGGTTCGTGGGGTTCAAACTGAAGGTGGTGCACCAATAGTTTTAATTGATCCTGCCACAACAGGAAGTGGGAACAAACCTGCAACAGAAGAAAAAGCGCATGATTTGACTAGAAAAGATGTTAATGAAAAGAAAGATCCAAGTTAATGTTTTTTGGGCTTCTATATCTCTTCATCCTCGGCCTAACCCTCGGCTCCTTCTATAATGTAGTAGGTTTGCGGGTTCCTATGAAGCTATCGATTGTGAAGCCGAGGTCGGCTTGTCCGAAGTGTAAGCATGTCCTGAATGCAGGTGAATTGATTCCGGTTGTATCCTATATTATGCAGAAGGGGAAATGCCGGAGCTGCAAAGCGCCGATTTCCCCGCTTTATCCGTTGATGGAGCTATTTGCGGGTGTGTTGTTTGCTATTTCCCCTTTGTTGATTGGATGGAGTAGTGAACTTCTTTTTGCTTATGCGCTTATTTCGCTTCTTGTCATTGTGACTGTATCCGACTTGGCTTATATGCTTATTCCAGATAAGATCCTGCTTGTTTTTGCAGCTATCTTTCTGCTATTGATGTTTTTTCTGGATACTCTGCATCCGCTTGATTCCATTTTGGGCGCTGTGGCCGGATTCGGCATTCTGCTGCTGATTGCATTGGCCAGTAACGGCGGCATGGGAGGCGGCGATATAAAGCTGTTTGCGGTGCTTGGATTTGCGCTTGGTGTAAAGCTGACTCTTTTAGCGCTATTTTTTTCTGTCCTATATGGAGCGGTGATTGGGCTCATCCTCATGCTGGCCGGCGTAGTGAAAAAAAAGCAGCCTGTCCCATTCGGCCCGTTTATCGCGCTCGGCGCGTTGACTTCCTATTATTTCGGGGAAGCCATCGTCCATTGGTATTTCGGCGTCCTGTTATAAAAGCAATACATATGTTAGGAGACACATTATGGCAATATCCCTCTTTAATCGAAGCAATAAAACCATCAATCTTGAAATCAATGACCATAGCATCCGTTATGCTGAATTGAGGCCGGGGAAAATGCCCGCACTCCATGCAACCGGAGAGTTTCTGCTGCCGCCAGGGATTGTGAAGGGCGGACGGATCATTGAGCATGAAACGTTAAAAGCCATTCTTGAAGAGTGCATCGGTGATTGGCGCATCCATCGGAGAACGGTGCGGTTTATTGTGCCCGACCAATTCGTCGTAATGAAAAAGATAACGATCGATAGTGAAGTGAATGAAGATGAGTTAGAGGGGTATTTGTATCTGCAATTGGGGACTTCCATCCATTTGCCCTTTGAAGAACCTGTTTTTGACACGTATATCCTTGGGGAGAATGAGGGTCAAAAAGAGATTCTTCTTTTTGCGGCATCAGAGGAGATTATCAAGCAGCAACAACAACTGCTGGCTTCATGTAAACTCTCCCCTGCTGTTGCGGATGTCTCTCCTTTAGCTTCCTACCGCCTGTTACACTATTTGGATAAAGTGAAAGAGGATGAACATTTCCTGCTCCTTCAGTTCGATTTATACGGTGTCATGATATCCATTTTCTTTGACCATAAGCCTCTTTATATGCGTTATGTCCCCATTTCATCTGAACAAGACCAGTGGGAGCGGGAATTGGCCGGTGAAGGGAAGTACCGTTGGGTGCTGCAGGGAGGAGAGGAAGCCTATTTCCAGCAGTTTGAAGATACATACAAAGAAATTGAACGGGTTGTTGCGTTTTATAAATACAATATGAATAATTCCTTAAACGAGGTGACTTCTATTGTCCTTTGCGGCGACCACCCATTTATGCAGCGTATTGGCCGTGATTTGGCTGAACGGTTTCCGGTGAAGCTGCAAATAATCGATGATCACGCACTGTCCATTCTGGCGGATGGAGAGCAAGTTTCTTCCTATTATTCTGTCCTCGGCCTTGGTTTGAGAGGGGTGCAGTAGATGTTGGTAGAAATCAACCTTCTGCCTAAGAAGGAACCTAAGAATATATTATTCGCTATTCTGATTGCTGTTGTAGGCCTTTTTTTTGCCGCCGGCTGTGTTTATCTGTATTGGACGTTGAATAACAATCAGCAAAAGGTTGAACATCTTGAGCACCAAATCCAATCTGTTCAGCAGCTTGCGGTATTGGAGCAGAAAAAGCAAGGGGAGGAGCAAAAAAAGGATTCGTTGTCCGAACTGCAGGCTCTGATTGATTGGTCTGAAAAGTATCCAGTCAAAACAGTGCCGCTTATTCGGGAACTTGTTGCATTATTGCCTGAGCGTGGCTTTTTTATGGCCTTTTCTTATACTGCAGATGGAAGCGTTCAGCTGACTGTTCAGTTCGATTCATCCAGCCAATCCGCACAGTATTTGAATGAGCTGCTGCACTCGAAGTGGATAGCCGATGCCAAACTTTCTTCTCTTTCTACTTCCGCTGCGATAAAGGATAGCGCTCTTGAAACGAAATCGAATGAGAAGCCAGAAGGAGAGAAGGATGAGTCTGATAAAGCAGAATCTTCCTTAACTGGCAAGCACAGTGATTCCGAAGAAAAGAAGAAAAAATCGCAGCTCCTTGGGAATGAGCCTTATCTTCCGCGATATACGGCTCAATTTGAGCTTGCGCTTAATAAGGAATTCATGCAGAAACAGGAGCAAGCGAAAGAAAATGCACCGAAGGATAAAGAGGGGAATGATGCCCAATGAACAATTCTCTTTCTAAAAAACACATGCTGATTGTCGTTGGCTTTTCTTTGGCGGCAGCCGGGCTGATTGCCGGTATATTCTTCTGGAAGGTATACCCGCTGCAATCAATGATTGGGATGAAACAAGATGAACTGTCCAACCAGGAAAGACTATTAACCTCCATACAATTAAAAGCAGCTCCTGTTAAAGAAGTATCCTTCGAAAAGAGTACGGAGCTGCAGAAAAAATTGCCGGTTAAGCCGCTTACGCAGCAACTTATATTGAATATTGAAAAGGCGGAAACAATCTCAGGAAGCTTCGTGCAGAATCTGTCGTTTGCTGAGGAGGGCTCTGGTGAAGGTGAAGCAGGCGATAATCCTCCTTCCGCAGCAACTAGCGCTGAAGGGCTGGAAAAGGTATCTATCTCTTTGAATGTCCAATCTCCTACCTATGAAAAGTTAAATGACTTCCTGGATACTATTGAAGGCATGCAGCGGTTATTGACGATTGATCAACTGACTTTTACGGGGGAAGAAGAAACAACGTCTGTTGAACAGTCCGCTTCACCGCTTGATTTCACTGTCAATCTGTCGGCTTATTATGCCCCCGGGCTTCAGGATTTACAAAAGGATGTGCCTGAAATGGCTGACCAAACCCCTGCCGGTAAAGCTAATCCTTTCAATAACCATGAAGGCAGTGACAGATAAAGTGGGGGGTATTCTTAAAAGGGGTTGTTGGCGAGATGAAGGCAATGGATGAAAAAGGGCTTACTCTGATTGAAGTAGTGGCTGTTGTAGCCGTTCTTGCCATATTAGCGGGAATTGCTGTTCCAACCTTCCTTAAAACGATCGATGGAATGCGCAAACAGGCGTATGTGGCAAATGCAATTGCTTTGAAAGATGCAGCCACCTTTTATGTGAAGGACCTGCTTGTCCATGAAGAAGAAATCCCTGTAGAAATCACATATGAAATGTTGCTTTCCCATGGCTATATCGAAGGGATAAAAGATCCTGATTCAAGAAAAATGTGGGAGATCACAAATGCGAGTTATCTGACGACAGAAGGGGAAACGGTATCCCATGTATGCTTGCAGGGCGATAAACGGAAACTGTGCGGGAAGAATGGGGAAACGCCAGTGGCCATACATGGAATGGACAAAGAAGATGTCATTGATAAATAAGCGAATTTTGACGAACGCTAATGGGAATGAGACGACAAAAGTCTTGTTCTTTTTTTTTCGCCTATGATACGATGAAGCAAATGTCGAGAGGGGGAGGCTGCCGATGGACAAGCTAGGCCGAAGAAATACAATAACGGTCACATTTGATCAGGAGCACCAGCAAAAAAAGAAAAAACAGGAGAAAACCTCTGAAAGAAAGGCGAAAGCCATTATCCGCCCTCCTGAAGTGGAGGAGATTGGAAGCGGGGAGAGTCAGGAAGTACCTTTAGCTTCCCTAAGTGAATCCGGGAATACGGAAGAGATGTTCGAATGGAAACTTCCCCAGCAGGTGGAGGAAAGGGAGGACGGCAATAGTGGCGAGTCTATTTTTTCCCATTCATTGCAGAAAAAGAAAATCCAACGAAAAGGAAGGAATATCCAGCATTTCTTTATTGTCGTTGCCATTGCCGTCATGATTGGGGCGGGATTTACATATATTGCGCTGCAGACAATCTCCACCAACGGTAACGCCGCCAAGCCAATCGTAGCTCCTCTGCCAGAAGGAGCTGTAACGCAATCAGCAGGGGCGAAGACCATTACCATCTCCCCATTGGATATTTCCGTCGTCCAGGGGGATGTGTTCAGCGATAAAGAAAGAGCTGAAAAGTCACAGCAATTATTCAAGTCTAAAGAGATTCCTTCCATTGTATTTCATAATGAGGACAAGTATTACGTTTTGCTATTTGCTAGCGAAAATTTGGACCGAGCCAAAATGGTTGCTGGCGAATACCGGAAGAAAGGCATGGATTCCTATTGGAAGTCCTTTACGCTTGAGGCTCCGTCCGATAAAAAAATCAATCAGGCTGATGCGAAATTATTGGAAGCATCAAGGGCTTTATACAGGGAGCTGAATTCTTCCTCTACTTCCATGATGTTGGGGGAAAAGGCAGTAAATGAGGCGGCAGTGAAGGAGGCTTCAGCGAAATTAAAAGAGATTGAAGCTAAAAGGCAGAAGCCGTCTGATATGGGTGCGGCCCTTCTCAAGGCTGCTGAAGTAAACGATTCGGGTGATTCAGTGAAAAAGGCATTGAAGGTGCAGGGAGAGCTGCTCGATTTTTTGCTGGCATATCAGTCTTTTATCAAATGAAAGTGAAAAATCCCTACGGCATCCCTATGGCCTGAATGGGATTTTTTTGTGTAAGGAGAAACTTTTTATGCTGCCCATACGTCTGCATGAGTAGAGAAAAATTTGTCGAAAGCCTTATTGTGAACTCTGTAAAACTTTGGTACGATTAAGCTGTATCTCTCTTTTATATAATGCAAAGGTTCAGGTGACTTACATGAAATCATTATTATTAGCTTCTTCATCCCCCCGCAGAAAAGAACTTCTGGCTTTACTGGATCTTCCCTTCCGAACATTTTCCTCAGATATTGATGAAACGATCCAGCCCGGTACACCCCCCGAAGAAGCTGTTAAACAGCTTGCGTACAAAAAAGCTTTGGCAGCCAGCAGCGTATACCAGCAGTCAATTGTGATCGGCTGTGATACAATAGTTGTGCATAACGGGCAAATCCTCGGCAAACCTAAAGATCATAAGGATGCTTTCCGCACGCTATCCATGCTTTCAGGCCAAACGCATGCTGTCTATACGGGCGTGTGCATCATGACCAATGAAACCTATACTTGCTTTTATGAAAAAACAATGGTCACGTTTTGGAAACTGGACAGCCGTGATATTGAGGCTTACATCGACAGCGGCGAGCCTTTTGACAAGGCGGGGTCATATGGGATCCAAGGGAAGGCCGCATTGTTTGTCAAGGGCATACAAGGAGACTATTATAGTGTAGTCGGCCTGCCCGTTTCCCGCCTGGCTCGAGAATTATCAACATTTCGCTGAAAGTATTCGGCTAAAAGCCTTCCACCGTATACCATTGTATATAGGAAGGAAGATATTTTTGAGCGATACTATGATGATACGGGATTTCCCGCATAGTGAAAGGCCCCGTGAACGTTTCCTGAGAGAAGGGCCTGGCAGCCTTTCCAATCAAGAACTGATTGCTTTAATGATCAGGACAGGCACAAGGAATGAGTCGGTACTTCAATTGTCGGAACGATTAATAAGTACTTTTGACGGCTTACGGCTGCTTCAGGATGCGTCGATCGAGGAATTGACGAGTATAAAAGGGATGGGTGAGGCAAAAGCCATCCAATTATTGGCGGCAGTCGAAATAGGCAAAAGGATCTCGAATCTTTGTTATAAAGACCGATATGTCATTCGATCTCCTGAGGATTGTGCGAATTATTGCATGAATGATTTACGTTTCCTGTCGCAGGAACACTTTGTCTGCTTGTTTCTTAATACAAAAAACCAGGTGTTGCACAGGCAAACTGTTTTTATCGGCAGCCTGAATGCTTCCATAGTACATCCAAGAGAAGTATTCAAAGAAGCATTCAGGCGCTCGGCGGCATCTATAATCTGTGTCCATAACCATCCATCGGGAGATCCTACCCCGAGCAAGGAGGATATAGATGTCACTAAGAGATTAATAGAATGCGGAAAGCTGATCGGCATAGATATTTTGGACCATTTAATTATCGGCGAAAAAAAATATGTCAGTTTAAAAGAAAAAGGATATTTATGACACTATCATAATATTTGACGATGTAATATAATATTATTTATGATTTTTTAGTATAGTGTCGAAAATAATGAAAAACATACAGTGGTTTATACTAATGATTGTAAATCACTTTAACTTGAGCGAAGTTTAGAAAGGGAGATACACTCATGTTTGGAATTGGAACAAAAGATCTTGGAATAGATTTAGGTACAGCTAATACACTAGTATACGTTAAAGGAAAAGGCATCGTTGTAAGAGAGCCTTCTGTTGTAGCATTTCAAACGGACTCAAAACAAATTGTGGCAGTTGGTAATGATGCCCGCAATATGATCGGCCGTACACCTGGAAATGTCGTGGCTATGCGCCCGATGAAGGACGGAGTAATTGCGGATTATGAAACAACTGCAACAATGATGAAATATTATATGAACCAAGCGCAAAAGAAAGGCGTTTTCGCCAGAAATCCATACGTTATGGTATGTGTTCCATCTGGCATTACTGCTGTTGAGAAACGTGCTGTAATCGATGCGACCAGACAAGCGGGAGCTCGTGACGCTTATACGATTGAAGAGCCGTTTGCGGCTGCAATCGGTGCTGACCTTCCTGTTTGGGAACCTACAGGAAGCATGGTTGTCGATATTGGGGGCGGTACAACGGAAGTGGCCATCATTTCATTGGGCGGTATTGTAACAAGCCAATCAGTACGTGTGGCAGGAGATGAAATGGACGAGGCGATCGTCAACTATATCCGCAAAACATATAACTTGATGATCGGTGAGCGCACTGCAGAAGCTGTAAAAGTAGAAATCGGTTCAGCAGGCGATTTTGAAGGTATTGACAATATGGAAATCCGTGGTCGCGACCTATTGACTGGATTGCCGAAAACAATTGAAATCACTGCAGAAGAAATTTGCGAAGCCCTTCATGATACAGTGTATGCTATTGTTGATTCAGTGAAAAATACGTTGGAAAAGACACCGCCTGAATTGGCTGCTGATATCATGGACCGAGGCATTGTCCTTACTGGAGGCGGCGCATTGCTTCGCAATCTGGATAAAGTTATTTCAGATGAAACGAAAATGCCTGTTATCATTGCAGAAAATCCGCTTGATTGCGTAGCAATCGGAACCGGAAAAGCACTTGACCATATCCATGAATTCAGAAGTCGTGCAAAATTATAATAAATAAGACTTAAATCTCTTCACATTCTCCTGTATACTGGAGAATGTGAAGAGATTTATTATTCTTGTCTGACCTTTCGGCAAAAAATTTCCTAACTATTTTAAAAGTGTATTGAGGTGTAGTCATGCCACAGTTTTTTCTGAACAAAAAACTTATCGTGCTTCTTGTAAGTATCATCATTCTCGTGGCATTGATTGGCTTTTCTTTAAAGGATAAGAAAAATGTTAGTTGGCCAGAGCAATTCGTAAAAGATACAACCGGTTTTTTCCAGCAATTGTTTCATGCACCAACACAATTTATTGCCAATTCATTTGAGGATTTACGCAATCTGCAAAAAACATATGATGAGAATGAAAAGTTGAAGGCGCGCCTGGATGAATATGTCCAACTGAAAGGGCAGGTCCAGGAGCTTAAAAATGAGAACGAAGAATTGCGGGACAATTTGAAAATTGAAGATGATTTAAGGAAGTACACTCCGATTCGAGCAATCGTTATTGGAAGAAACCCTGACCGTTGGCAGGAAATTATCCAAATCAACAAGGGGACCCAGGATGGCGTTAAGAAAAATATGGCTGTCATTACGGCTAAAGGATTGATAGGGAAAGTGAAGACGACAACCCCTTTCCATTCTACAGTCCAGCTTGTGACGTCCATGGATCCAAAGAACCGAATCTCAGCTAAGATCCAAGTGGGTAAGAAGAATGCATACGGGTTTATTGAAGGATATGACAATAAGAAGAAACAATTATTGTTGAAAAAAATAGATACAGATATTAAGGTGAAAAAAGGATCTGTCGTCACGACGTCCGGATTGGCTGTATTCCCTGAAGATTTGCCAATCGGTACAGTCGAAAGTGTGAAGGTGGACCAATACGGCTTGACCCAAACAGCGTATGTGAAGCCTTTTGCTGATTTAGGTGAAATCGAGAATGTGATGGTTGTCCATCCTGCACTTGACAAAAAATTCGGCAAGGATAATTCGGATACGGAGGAGGACGGACTGTGAGAAAGCTTGCAATCCCATTAGTTGCCGTTCTCCTGTTTATATCGGAAAGCCTGTTCTCAAGTATCTTTTCTGGAGAAATAGTTCATGGCGATTGGATTTTTGTTCCTCGCTTCATCCTGATTTTCCTAGTGTTTTATGCTGTTTACGGCAAATATTGGCCTGCACTGTGGTATGGAATGGTAATGGGGCTGATTTATGATATAACTTATACGGAAATCTTAGGGATTTACCTATTTATGTTTCCGATCGTTACTTATCTTATTTCCAAGGTAATGAAAATATTGCAAAATAACATCATAATCGTTTCAATCATGTCTTTGGTTGCTATTGTTATACTGGAATTCATTGTGTACGGCTTTAATTTGATTTTGGGCTTCACCGATATTTCAGTCCAGGACTTTCTGACGATTCGACTCCTTCCGACATTGCTGCTTAATCTGGTGGTACTGGCCATTTTTGCTTACCCGCTCAGACGGCTTTTCCTTAAGTATGCAACCGAAGAAAATGGGGATTCAATCTTCAATAAATAGCGCTATAAGGGTGTTTTAAAGGATTATGCTTCATTAATGTAGAATATAGAATTGTTGAGGTGGATGTTCGTGATAAATAATAGAAACATGCAGAATGTTATGATTAAAGGCACGAAAGATGGACTGACCCTCCATCTTGATAATTCTAGTTCTTTTGAGGATATTATTGTTGAATTAAAAGAAAAACTGTCCAGTTCATACCGGATGCAAAAAGGCGATGAAAAATTAAGAGTCAATGTGCATACAGGTAACCGGCAATTTTCTGAAGAAGAGCAACAGCATCTGATATCCGTCATCGAGAACAACCATAAGCTTAAAGTTGAGAAAATTAATTCAAATGTCATTTCTCTTCAAGAAGCAAGCAATCTCTTAAATGAAAGTGAAATTAAATCTTTAGTCGGCATAATCCGGTCGGGGCAGGTTATAGAAGTGACCGGCGATCTTCTTCTCATAGGAGACGTTAACTCCGGCGGTGTAATCCGAGCGACAGGTAATATTTTTGTCGTAGGGACTATCAAGGGTAGAGCCCATGCGGGAAGCAAAGGGGACAAGCAGGCCGTTGTGGCGGCTGGCCGCATTGTGACTGCTCAAATTAGCATTGCCGACGTACATATCGCTACGGTTACAGCCGTGCCAGAAAAATCTTTGAATCTTCACTGCGCCTATTTGGACGACCATCAAGAGATGAAGTTTGAACAAGTTCGCACATTGAGGGATTTGAGACCTAATTTAACTAGATTAGAAGGGGGACTCTAATCGTGGGTGAAGCTATAGTCATTACATCAGGCAAAGGCGGCGTCGGAAAGACGACGACCTCTGCGAATCTAGGTATTGCCCTTGCTATACAAGGGAAAAAAGTGTGCTTGGTTGATACGGATATAGGATTGCGAAATCTGGATGTCATAATGGGTCTGGACCAACGCATCATTTATGACTTGGTCGATTTGATCAAGGGACGGTGCAAAATGCATCAGGCGCTTGTCAAGGACAAACGTTTCGATGATTTGCTCTTTCTTCTGCCGGCAGCCCAAATCACTGATAAAACAGTTATAACTCCGGAAGAAATGACCGAATTGATTCATACATTAAAGCAAGATTTCGATTATATCATTATTGATTGCCCGGCAGGCATCGAGCAAGGCTTTAAAAATGCCGTTGCGGGTGCAGATCATTCCATTGTGGTCACTACGCCCGAAACAGCTGCTGTCCGTGATGCAGATCGGGTTGTGGGACTTTTGCAGCAGCATTTGCCTGCCAAGAAACCGATGCTGGTCATCAATAGAATTCGCCCTCATATGATGAAGGACAAGGAAAACGTCGAAAGCCGTGACAACGGTGAACGGCTTGATATTGAGGGGATCACAAGATTTCTTGACCTGGAATTAATTGGCATCGTTGTGGATGACGATAATGTGATTAAAGCATCAAATCAAGGTAAACCGATTGCTTTGGATCCTAAAAATCCGGCTTCTATTGCTTACCGCAACATTGCCCGGAGGATTCTTGGAGAATCTGTTCCTTTGGAGAAAATGGAACAATCGCAGCCTGGCATGTTCAGCAGGCTGAAAAAAATATTTAGCGGTCGATAATTCAAAAAGAGCGTTCAGCATCATGCTGGACGCTCTTTTTTTCAATCAGATTTAATCGGTATAGATTGGACAAGGGGTTCATATAGTGTTAGTACCAATCTGTTTGAAAAAGGAGCATGTTTTGTATGATGACTGATGAAAGAAGGAGAGAAATTCATAAACGTATAAAGGAAATGAAAAAAGAGAGGGATAACCCGGATGATTTTACTCCGAAATCCTATTCCTCAACCTATTCTTCCTCCTATGAGCGGTCTGATGAAAGCCGTTTTCCCTTATTCCGTAAAGATCTATTTTTATTGAAAGTGCTTGGATCTGCACTTTTGTTCGCCGGTGTGGCGCTTATGTACAAATACCCCGTAGAAAAACTGGATACGGCAAGGGAAGTAGTGGCTTCAACATTTGAAAAAGAGATGCAATTTGCATTCGTAAAGGAATGGTATGAAGACACTTTCGGCAAGCCTATTGCTTTTTTGCCTTCCGACCAGAAACTAGGGAAAGGTGAAACGGAACTTGTCAATTCTTCCTATGCTATCCCGATTTCTGCCAGTATATCAGAGGATTTTAAACAGAATGGAGATGGCATTATTCTTGAAAGCGATAAAAATGTCGCGGTTGGAGCGATCGATAAAGGTTTAGTCCTTTTTGCAGGCAAGAAAGAAAAGACCGGCAACACTATTGTTATCCAGCATGCCGATCAGAGCGAATCCTGGTATGGAAACTTAAAAAGCTTGAATGTAAAGGAATATGATGAGGTTAAAAAAGGACAAAAAATTGGAATTGTCTCTGACGGAAAAGAAGAAGGAAAAGGAACTATGTTTTTCGCTTTGAAAAAAAATGAAGTATTTGTTGATCCGAGCCAGGTGATACCATTTGAGTAGATACATGCACGTATTGGGGAAGATTCAAATCCATCCTGTGACTTGGCTGGTGATGGGGATTGCTGTCCTGACTGCTCAATTCCAGCCGTTGACCATGTTGTTGCTCGTTGTCTTTTTTCATGAAATGGGACATGCATTAATGGCAGCCCATTATAAATGGAGGATCAAATCAATAACCATATTGCCATTTGGAGGCATGATGGAAACAGAAGAATATGGAAATAGATCTGTCAAAGAGGATATGCATGTCATTATTGCCGGCCCATTGCAGCATCTCTGGATGCTCGGTTTGGCCTATGCCCTTTTATGGTCAGGGGTTATTTCAGAAAATACGTTTATCGACTTCAGCTTTGTGAATGCTTCCATTTGCCTGTTTAATTTAATGCCTATTTGGCCGTTGGATGGCGGAAAACTTCTGTTCCTGTTTATGTCGCAACATACTACATTTTTGAAAAGCCACCAATGGGTCCTGAAGATTTCACTTATGTGTATCGGCCTACTGCTCCCGGCTATCATATGGTTTCACCAGTTTTCATTAAATATCATTATTATATGCTTGTTCCTTTTAGTATCAATCTGGATGGAGTGGAAGCAACGCCATTTTGTATTTATGCGTTTCCTTTTGGAACGTCATTATGGGAAACGGGATGAGTTGGTCAAATTAAAGCCGATTATGGTCGATAAAAATGAACCATTATATGCGATTCTTCAATATTTTCAAAGGGGCTGCAAGCATCCGGTAGTGGTCACAGATGGAGGGGAGGAAACAGGCTCTTTAGATGAAAATGAAATCCTTCATGCTTATTTTTCGGAAAAGCGCACAAAGGACAAGGTGGGCGACCTGTTATATTGTTATTAAGTATGGTATCCTTGCATGGGTTAGGCAGCTGCAAACGCCTACTCATAAGTACGATGGATACAATCAATTGGGTATTCAGTTCCATTGTATAGTGATGGATGGCAAATCTGCCATTACGATCATATTCAATGGTTCTTTTTTTTGCCGGTTTCATTAAGAGGCCAAATGAAAGCCTGAAAGGATAGTCTATCCTGAAAGAAGGTATGAAATGAAAACAATTTTAATTGATAGCATAGGCAGAGAAAAGCGTATAGCGGTCATGTCAGGGAATGAGCTGCTATCGTTTGATGTATGGAATGGCGTACAGAGCAGCCTTGTAGGCAATATTTATGCTGGACGCGTTGAAAAAATCGTGCCGGGAATGGATGCTGCATTTGTCCATTACGGTCCTTATAAAAATGGATTTCTCCATAAAGATGATATTGCTAAGCCTGGAGCTAAAGAAGGGCTGCCAATCAATAAACTTGTGACAGAAGGGGAAAAAATACTTATTCAAATCGTCCGTGATGAAAATGAACATAAAGGGGCAAGAGTAACGGGGCATATTGAAATCTCCACACCTGCACTCGTCTATATTGCAGGTGAGGGGTATGCAGCCGCCAGCAAAAAAATGGCTCCTGAAAAGCGTACAGCCTGGAAACGGTTGGCGGATAAGTATCGCCAAAAAGACGAAGGCATGCTCATTCGTACAGAAATGGAAGAGAAGGATGAAGCCTATTTTGTTGAACAATTGGCTGACTGCAGGGAAAGATACCAGCGATTATTGAAGAAAGCATCACTGGCTAAGCCACCGGAGCTTATTTTCGAAAAGAATCACATGCTGGATCTGCTCCTTGCAGAAATGAAAGCGGGAGATGGAGAGTGCGTGGTCGATGAGTTCGAGATGTTTCAGCAATTAAAGTCGCTGGCTCCCGACAGCTGGGAAATTATATTCCACCGCAAAGCTGAAAACCTATTCGCTGCACAGAATATCGAAAACCAAATTGAACGTTTGTATAAGAAAATCGTTTGGTTGGAGAATGGCCGATTTATCGTGATTGAGGAAGGCGAGGCCATGACGACCATCGATGTGAATACAGGCAAGTTCACAGGTAAACGAGATAAAGCGCAGACTATCCAAAGTACGAACCTCCTGGCTGTACGGGAATCACTTCGCCAAGTGAAGCTCCGCAATATAACCGGGATGATCTTAATAGATCTGATAAATGGCGGGAATCAGCAAGAAATCATCAGGGAAGTTGAGCGTATTGCCAAGCAGGACCGTACGCGTATACACATAATGGGGTTCACGGATCTGGGCATTCTCCAGCTTACCCGTAAAGTGACTTCGCCTTCATTGAGGGAACTGACAACGGAGGAATGCCCGGTATGCGGAGGCACCGGCAGGGTAGAAAGCAGCCAATCGGCGGCTTTCCGTCTTGAAAGAGAATTATATGGGCACCGTTATAAAGGGTACGGAATGATTGAAGTGGACCTTTCAGCAGATGTCAACCAATGGTTTTCGGGGGAAAATGCCATTTTTAAAGAGAGGCTTCAGCAAGAAACGGGAAGTGAATTGATCTTTACGCCCGTAGATTCAAAAATCCCTTATTTCCAGATCAAGCGGTTGTCTTAACTGGCATTTTCTAGAGTTGATGCTTTATGAGCATGGCGGAAATAGCAGAGAGATCCCATGCCTATTGCCGAAGCGGGAACTGGCGGTTGCCGACAGACAGTGCCTATAAATGGGTAAAGCTAGCGAAGCAGCCAATCCAATTTAGAAGAAATAAATGAATAACTAACATAAAGACGTTGACATTTTCCTTCAAAATATGATAACATTCATTTGTTATGTTTGTAGCGCACCGTGCTACAACCGCACGGATCAGGTTTTTAAGCAGTTGCCTCGGGGCAATTCACCTGTGATAGGCGAGTCTTAGTCATTATGAGGAGGTGCAAGTATGTACGCAATTATCGAAACTGGTGGAAAGCAAATCAAAGTAGCTGCTGGCGATGTAGTATACGTTGAAAAACTAAACGCTGCTGAAGGCGAAGCTGTTACATTTGATAAAGTTTTATTCGTAGGTGGAGACAATGTGAAAGTGGGCAGCCCACTAGTTGAAGGCGTTACTGTAACAGGTAAAGTTGAAAAACAAGGCCGTCAAAAGAAAATCACTGTTTTCAAATATAAAGCGAAGAAAAACTACCATAAGAAACAAGGTCACCGTCAACCATACACAAAAGTTGTTATTGAAGCAATCAATGCGTAAGGTTTGGCTATGATTACCGTTAAAATCGACTATACCCATGATGGAATGATTTCGTCATTCACCATGAGTGGTCATGCTGATTTTGCAAAACGTGGTCAGGATATTGTTTGTGCCGGAGCATCAGCCGTTTCATTCGGAACGGTCAACAGTATTTTGAGCTTGACAGATGTGAAGCCGATACTTGATACAAAAGGCAACGGAGGCTACCTTCATTGTGAAATCCCTGCTGATCTTTCAGCGGATTCGCAGGAAAAGGTGCAATTGCTTCTCGAAGCAATGCGTGTTTCCTTACAGACAATTGAAAGAGATTATGGAAAACATATAAAAGTAACCCTTAAAAAATAGGAGGTGGACTCTATGTTAAGATTAGATCTTCAGTTCTTCGCTTCTAAAAAGGGAGTAGGTTCTACAAAGAACGGACGTGACTCTCAAGCTAAACGCCTAGGCGCTAAAGCTGGCGACGGTGAAACTGTAACTGGTGGTTCAATCCTTTACCGCCAACGCGGTACAAAGATTTACCCAGGTGAAAACGTTGGCCGTGGTGGAGATGATACTCTATTTGCAAAAGTTGACGGAGTTGTTCGTTTCGAACGTTTCGGACGCGATCGCAAAAAAGTTAGCGTATACCCTGTAGCTCAAGAAGCTTAATGATCGATAAAGAAAGCTCTAACCTATTAGGTTAGGGTTTTCTTATTGTTATGGGGCTGCCGGAATCAGCGGGTGAATTTTGAAATCAGAAGTATTACTCGCCCATATGGCAGGTCCCCATCCCGCTCCTGTCCTTACATACCGGAACGCTTATGGAGTGCAGGCTGTCCCAAGGCAGTTGGTCTAAATGATGCCATACCGGTTGGAAAATAGATGGCGGCCGGTTTTATCGGACAGGCTGTAGGCCAAACCGTTCTTCCGCACTTAAGACCTCCTATAATAATCATTAACATTCATTTCTTTTCTGCTATACTAAACAATAGATGCATAAAGAGATACACACGTTGAAGGGAGAGCTGTCTTTCCCTCCGGCCGTCTAAATATACAAACAATAGATGCTGGCCGTATTAAACACCCTGACGCGGACAATGGCTAACGTTATAATGCGGGCTTCTCATCCTTAATAAGGATGGTGGCGTTGTTCACGGAAGGCAAAGGATATTGGGAGATTTTATTTATGGATAAAAAATGGGGTATCATTGAACTAGTTAGTTGTACGCGCCATGATTGGCTTAATAAAATCCAGCTCATCAAAGGGAATATTGAATTGGGCAAAATGGACAATGTAAAGGCCATCATTGATGAGTGTATCCGTGAATCAAAAAACGAGGCCCAGCTATCCCATTGCAATTTGCAAACAGTCGCTGAATGGCTGATCACAAGCAAATGGCTGGCAATGCCTTTTATCCTTGAGTATGAAGTATTGACAGCGGTGAAAGGTACAGAGTACATCGACCGGCGTATGCATCAGTGGCTGGTAGAGTTTGTGGAAGTACTCTCGTCTGAACTGGATATACTGGATGAAAACGAATTGCGGATCATGATTGGTGAAATAGATCAATCCTTACGATTTACCTTTGAATTGCAGGGTAAGATAAAAAGAATAGACATTATTTCCGACTTCCTGAATGGTTCAATGGAAGCGGAACGATTAACTGTAGAAAGATGTAACGAAGAAGAATTGGTCTTTCATATGGATTGGAATGGACAATAAAAAAGTCAGAAGCGCTATCAGCTAAAGACACAGACAATAGAGGAAGTGATTAGATGTTCGTCGATCAAACGAAAATTTATGTAAGAGGCGGAGACGGCGGTAATGGAATGGTTGCATTCCGCCGCGAGAAATATGTACCGAATGGCGGCCCTGCCGGCGGAGATGGCGGCAAGGGAGCTAATGTAGTGTTTGAAGTAGAAGAAGGCTTGCGTACGCTGGTGGATTTCCGCTATAAAAGGCATTTTAAAGCACCGCGCGGAGAGCATGGCATGTCAAAAGGCATGCATGGAAAGAACTCGGCAGACTTAATTGTTAAAGTTCCGCCGGGCACGGTCGTTAAGGATGAACAAACCGGCCAGATCATTGCCGATTTGACAGAACATGGCCAGCAGGCAATCATCGCAAAAGGCGGACGGGGAGGACGCGGCAATTCGCGTTTCGCTACTCCAGCCAATCCTGCACCAGAAATCGCAGAAAATGGTGAACCTGGCCAGGAACGCAACGTAATCCTTGAGTTGAAATTGCTTGCGGATGTCGGTCTTGTCGGATTCCCAAGTGTTGGGAAATCGACATTGTTATCCGTAGTGAGTGCAGCCAAGCCCAAAATTGCTGAATACCATTTTACAACTATTACACCAAATTTGGGTGTAGTGGAAACAGAAGATAACCGCAGTTTTGTCATGGCTGATTTACCTGGTCTGATAGAGGGCGCATCGGAAGGAATCGGCCTTGGGCATCAATTCCTTCGCCATATTGAAAGAACGCGTGTCATTGTCCATGTAATCGATATGTCAGGATTAGAAGGGCGCGATCCATATGAGGATTACGTGACAATCAATAACGAGCTGAAGGAATATAATCTTCGTTTGACGGAACGCCCGCAAATCATTGCAGCCAATAAAATGGATATGCCGGACTCTGAAGAAAACTTGAAAGCCTTTCAAGAAAAAATCGGGGACGAGCATCCAATTTACCCAATCTCCTCCTTTACAAGGGAAGGGGTGCGCGATTTATTGTTTAAAGTAGCCGATACGCTTGAAGATACTCCTGAATTCCCTCTCGAGCATGAAATGGAAGAAGAGAATGGCGTACACCGAGTCCTTTATAAATTTGAAAAAGATACCGAGGAATTCGAGATTACACGTGATTCCGACGGCACTTTTGTCGTGACGGGAGATAAGATCGAGCGCTTATTTGTAATGACAGACTTTAACCGTGATGCTTCAATCGCCCGATTTGCGCGCCAGCTGCGCTCATATGGCGTGGATGAAGCTCTTAGAAAGCGTGGAGCGAAAGACGGGGATATCGTTAAGATATTGGAATTCGAATTTGAATTTGTCGAGTAATTTTGTGGGGTGAATGCTGTGAAGAAGAGCGACCATAAATTTTATCTTGTCCGTGAAGATGTATTGCCGGAAGCAATGCAAAAAACCTTGGATGCGAAGGAATTGATCCAGCGTGGAAAAGCGGAGTCTGTCTGGGAAGCAGTCCAAAAAGTGGATTTGAGCAGAAGCGCTTTCTATAAATATAGAGATACGGTTTTTCCCTTCCATACGATTGTGAAGGAAAAGATTATCAGCCTTTTCTTTCATTTGGAAGACCGCTCTGGGACATTGTCCAATTTACTTCAGGTTGTGGCTGACTCGGGCTGTAATGTCCTGACAATCCACCAGACGATCCCCATTCAGGGCAGGGCAAATGTAACGATGTCATTGAATGTCAGCTCGATGAAAATCGATCTTGACGGATTATTGTCCAATCTGAAGAAAATGGAATTTATCGATAAGGTCGAAGTGCTTGGATCTGGAGCTTAAATACCGTATTTGCAAAGGCAGGCAACTTGTCGGAAGACTCAGTTGCCTGCCTTTTTGTATGGTTTTCGATGTGTATCTATTGGCAATGGAGAGGCTACCTTGTATAATACATAAATATTTAGAATATTTAAACGTACATTCAGCAAACAAAGATAGGACAACCAATTGATCAGAATAGAATATGTTTTAAATAATCTAACCTACAGCCATATATACATAAGGGAGCAGTGATGATAGTGAGAATCGTTTATTTAGGCCCAAAAGCAACTTTTAGCCATTTCACCGTAACGAAAGCATTTCCAGGGGATGAAGTGGTGCCTCTGATGACTATACCAGAGTGTTTGGATGCTGTATTGGAAGGTTCTGCAGAGGCTGCAGTTGTTCCTTTGGAAAATGCTTTGGAGGGCTCTGTAACGATTACGATTGATTATTTGGTCCATGAAGCAAAACTTCCCATACAAGGGGAAATTAATACGCCGATTCAACAGCATTTAATGGTGCATCCGCGCTGGGAAGAGGATTGGCGGAATGTCCATACGGTCATGTCTCATCCCCATGCAATCGCGCAATGCCACAAATTTCTACATAAAGAGCTAAAAGGCGTGCCCAGTGAGAATTATACTTCGACAGCGGGTGCGGCCCAATATGTGCAGAATCGCCCGGATGAAAAGCTTGCTGCCATTGCAAGTGAAGTGGCGGCTGAGGAATATGGCCTATCTATTGTAAGGCCAAATATCCAGGATTACTCACATAATATGACCCGGTTCATTGTAGTATCCAAAAACGGCATCCATTTTTCTGATGCCCAGGCTGTTGAAAAGGGAATGAAGACTACTTTGATGATTGAATTGCCCGAGGATCATGCAGGAGCATTGCATCAAGTCTTGTCTGCTTTTGCCTGGCGAAAATTGAATCTGTCTAAAATTGAATCACGGCCGATGAAAACAGGATTGGGAAATTATTTCTTCTTAGTGGATATTGAGATGGAATTGGATGAGGTACTTATTCCGGGAACGATCCAGGAGCTCGAGGCATTAGGGTGTAAAGTCACTATCCTTGGGAGCTACCGGAGTTTTGTGATTGAAGGTCTGAAATAAGAAAAAACGGTCTGTTTATGTGGGCATCTCCATAAACAGACCGTTTTTTTTTAATCGTTTTCTGTGATAAGAAAACCTGCATCCCGAAGGGCTTCTTCTGCTTCATCGAGGATTTTATCGGAATTTGCGGCAATGGTGTGCAAATGGATGCCATCTGTCAACTGTGATAAATAGGCCGCATTAGAATGAGTGATCCGTTCGATGAACTGCTTGACTTCTCTTCTGTTGCTGACCATGATGGAGGCGACAAGGTCGCCGTATACAGGATGTTCGATGCTGACATCTTTGACGAGTACGCCTGTATCGACAAGCAATTGCAGTTCTTTTTCCGTATCTCCGGGTGAATGGAAGCATGCGATTGTCCGTTCAACCTGATACGTTTCTTCTTGCTGCTGAAGGTATAGATAGCCTTGGGATGTGGCAATGATCGGTTCATTCATTGCTTTTAACAGGGTGATATCGCCGACGATTACCTGCCTGCTTACATTGGCCATTTTGGCAAGTTCTCCGCCTTTTACAGGTGATAAGCTGTTTTTCAGAATATGCATAATCTCCTTCCGCCGTTCTTCACCCAACAGTTTTGTTTCCTTTTTCATCGTCAATCTCCTATCTCTTTCTTGTGTGTTGTCTACGTTAAGTATGTACAATAGTCATCAGTGTGCGCATGAGCCCGGAACAATCTTCTAGAGTATGCTGTTTGCTCAGTGAAATACGTATAGAGCCCCTGGCTTCATCTTCATTCTTGCCAATGGCGAGCATTGCTTTTGATGGAGATTTGGAGCCGCTTTGGCATGCGCTGCCGGACGATATATAATACCCTCTTCGGTTTAATTCCATCATAACATATTGCCCTGCCAGATCAGAAGAAAACAGGCAGAGTATATGGGGAAGCTGCCTCTGTCCTTGAATCACTTCGAAAGCCGTGGAATGCCGGCAAATTGTTTGCTGGCAAAAGCTCCGGAGCCTTTGGACATGGGCACAATTTTCTTCCAATAAATCGTGGCTTTCTTGAACTGCCAAGGCAAAGGAATAGATGCCCGGAACATTGGCTGTTCCGGCTCTGTATCCAGATTCATGGGATATGCCTGTTCTTGCAGGGTGAATGGTGCGAGAGGAAGGCAGAATGAGCGCACCGACCCCTTTCGGACCATGCAATTTATGGCTTGAAACAGCTAGGCTGTCACCATATGCAGCTGCTTCCCTGCAAGAAATTTTGCCGAATGATTGTACACAATCGATATGAAGAAGGCAGTTGTTTTTCTTAGTAATGGCCGCGATTTGCTCTAATGGCTGGATGATCCCGATTTCTGAATTGGCATGTTGGATGACGGCCAACCCAGTTTTTTCATTCACTAGTTTTTGCAAATGGGTAAGATCCACTGAACCATCTTCATGGTGCCGAAGGAAATCAATTTGATATCCTTGGCTGGATAAATAGTCCAATTCCTGCAAGATGGAAGCGTGCTCAAGGCGTGACGCTATGATATGATTCTTTCCTTTATCTATATTTGAAAGCAGAGTCTGGATGGCCAACTGGTTGCTTTCACTGCCGCCGCTTGTGAATATGACCGATTTATCGGAAACATGGAAGGCTTTGGCTACCGTGCATCTGGACCAATCAAGCAAATCAGCAGCCCTGCTGCCTTCATCATGAAGAGAGCTTGCATTGCCGATTATACCGGCCGCTGCTTCAGCATAGCCTTTAATCGCCAAAGGTGACATGGGAGCCGTAGCTGCAAAATCGAAATAGCGCATAATTCGCCCTCCTGAATAAATAGATATGATAAGTCTATGAACCTTCTTTACACATGTCAAGACATGTAAGGCTGCTACCTATTATTATGAGTGTAAATACCTATTTCGGATAAAGTGTCTATAAAACTATTTTGCTATGAAATAAGTAAAAAGACTTATTACCTATCCTTTGAAATGGCCGTTTGAACCAAATTGCCTATTGTGTCACTGTTTCATAGCTTGAGAGATGTAAAAAACATAGATGCCTTAATCTGAAGTGCTTATCTCCCCCAGTTTCTGCATTAAAGCGAAGGTCTTATTTAATTTTTCCCAATAAGCACATGACAAATAGTGACCACTTTCGCCTTTTCTATTTGTGTAAGGTTGTTATAGCAACAGGAAAAACACCAAATGTACTTTTAATAAGGGGGGCTGTGTGTTGCCAGATTTCAGTTTTATAAAAATAAGTTTAGGAGGGAAATATGTTGAAAAAACGTACTAAAAAAATGACGTCTTTATTGGCTGTTTCTGTCTTGCTGCCAACCTTGTTTTTCCCTACAGGCTTGAATGCTCAGGCATCCAATTCGCTTCATTCCTCAGCAAAAACTTCTTTAGTGGATGTGAGCACTAAAAAGATCTCTCAAAAATTGCAGAAACAATTTCAGCAATCCGATCAAGTAACATTCCTTATTAAATTGAAAGATCAGGTAAATACCCAAAAGGTAGCCAATCTGGCGGCAGATAGTGCAAAAGAGAAAAATCTTTCTTCTTCACAGGCAAAGTTGATGAAACGTTCATCCATCGTTTCGAACCTGCGTGCAAAAGCTTTGGAAACGCAGTATCATTTGAACGATTATCTAACTAAGCAAGAAAAAATGGGGAAAGCAAAGGATATCCAATCATTTTACGTGGTGAATGCCATGGCAGTAACGGCGACAAAAGACGTTATGGAACAGATCGCTATTTTCCCTGAGGTTGAAAAAATCCTTCCTAATGAAAAAAGGCAATTGATACAGCCGGTGGCTACAGAAGCACCGTCGAAAGAGAAAGTACAATCTAAAAACAGCACGGCAGGCAGTTCTCTTCAAGGAGAAAAAGCAAAAACAACTGCAACAGAGTGGAATATCGATAAAGTCGGGGCGCCTCAAGTATGGAATATGGGCATTGATGGTTCCGGCACTGTCATTGCAAGTATTGATACAGGTGTGCAATGGGATCACCCGGCTCTGAAAGAAAAATACCGTGGATACAATCCTGCAAGCCCGAATACACCCAATAATGAATACAACTGGTTGGATGCGACAGCAGGCCGTGCAACGCCGTATGATGATTTGGGGCATGGAACGCACACCATCGGTACAATGGTCGGTTCAGAGCCGAATGGCAGCAATCAAATCGGGGTCGCTCCTGGAGCGAAGTTCATATCTGTAAAAGCATTTACGGATGATGGCGGAACAGATGCCGATATATTGGAAGCCGGTGAATGGGTCCTTGCACCGAAAGACAACTCTGGCAACCCTCATCCTGAAAAAGCGCCGGATGTAGTCAATAACTCTTGGGGAGGCGGTGCCGGGCTGGATGAATGGTTCCGTCCAATGGTTGAAACATGGAGAGCAGCGGAAATTTTCCCTGAATTCTCAGCTGGGAATACAACATTGACGAATCCGGGCGGACCGGGATCTGTAGCGAATCCAGCAAACTATCCTGAATCATTTGCGACCGGGGCAACTGATATCAACAATAAATTGGGAAGCTTCTCCTTGCAGGGGCCCTCTCCATATGGAGAACAAAAGCCGGAAATATCAGCTCCTGGCGTGAATATCCGTTCTTCTGTGCCGGGCGGCGCTTATGAAGGCGGATGGAACGGTACATCTATGGCAGGTCCGCACGTTTCAGCGGTAGTAGCTCTATTGAAGGAAGCAAACGCTGGACTGACGGTCGATCAAATTGAATCCATTTTGGAAGATACAGCAACACCATTGACTGACAGCACTTTCCCTAGTTCGCCGAACAACGGATACGGCCACGGCCTAGTGAATGCATTTGATGCTGTTTCAAGTGTCGTAAGCGGTATCGGAACAATTGAGGGTGTTGTAACGAAAGAAGGGGATGACCAAACAGCCCCTGGCATTTCGCATGAAGGCGTCTCTACTGCATACAAAGGCATGGATTTAACGTTGAAAGCGACTGCTACAGATGATGTATCTGTTACAACTGTTAAGGTGTCTTATAAGAAAGAGGATGGCTCTTGGGCAACAATCAATGCTGAAAGAGTCGACGGCGATTACAAATCTGGCACGTATTCGGCTACCATCCCTGCAGCAGATATAAAAGGTGAGCAGCTACAATACAAGTTTACTGCTACTGACTTCGGCGGCAATAACAAAGAAACATCTCTTTATACTGTTGCATTATTGCCAGGAATCACAGTCGGTTATGAGCAAAATTTTGAACAAGACGTGACTGGATGGACTTCATATGGTGACAATAACACTTGGGCATGGGGCAAACCTGAAAGCGGGCCGAAAGCGGCAGCCTCAGGGGAAAAAGTATATGCTACGAATTTGACCGGAACTTATTCGGCCAAAGCCAATATGAGCCTGCAAATGCCTCCAGTAGATTTACCTGAAGGAGCAAGCTACTTACAGTTCAAACAATGGTATGAATTAGAGAAAAACTATGATTTTGGCCATGTATTCGTTTCAACGGATGGATCCAATTGGACGCAAATGGCCCGTTATAACGATAAATCGAATGGCTGGATCAGCAGCGAAGTAGATCTTAGCGCATACGGGGGCCAACGGATTTATATTGCATTCAATATGACAAGTGATGGCTCTGTAAACAAGGCAGGATGGTACTTGGATGATGTGAAATTATCCAATACAGCCACCCAGCCGGCCCAAAAAGCAAAGTTGGGTGCAACAGTAGGAAAGGATTCACCTTCAGTGCAGGCTAAACCGAAAGTAGACCCTGATAAGATTAAGCCTTCTAAAGGTGCAAAACTAGACACGAAGCCAGGCGAAGGCGGTGCCGTTCCAGCATTGCTTCCTATCCAGGCACAGGTAAGTGTATTGGAAACAGGCAAGACCGTCTATACGAAACCGCAGGATGGAAGCTATAAATTATCACACGCTGCCGGAGATTATACGGTAAAGGCCGAAGCCTACGGATACCGCTCACAATCCCAGCCGGTCCATGTAACACAGGACGGGTCAGTATCTGCTAACTTCACTCTTCAGGAAATCCCTCAGGGAACAGTGTCCGGAACAGTGATCAATCAAGCAACCGGCCAACCGATTGAAGGAGCTACTGTTTTAGTAGTGGAAGATGCTGCTGTTCAGCCGGCATTGACTGACGCAACCGGCCACTATAGCCTAACAGCATATGAAGGAAGCTATACACTTAAGATTTTGGCCCCTTCTTTCTATAGTACGGAAGTAAAAGTAACTCTTAAGGGCGGAGATTCGCTCGAGAAGGATATTCAATTGAAGCCGTTCATCGGTACTCCAGGAGAAATCAAATATGATGACGGTACAGCAGAGAATGCACGTGCATTCAATCAGGCCGGCAATAGCTGGGCGGTAAGAATGTCACTTGCAGATGGCCAAAAGCAGGCAAACGTAACAGGAGCACAGTTCTTATTCTGGAATACCGAATGGCCGGTACCGGGCGGAACTGAATTCCAGGTGTCCATTTATGATGCGAGCGGTACGAATGGAAGCCCTGGCAAAAAGCTGGCAGGTCCGTTCGATGAAACAGCTTTAAGAGACGGCAACTGGACAAATATTGATTTAAGCGAGCATGGCATCATGGTTGAAGGCGATTTCTACGTTGTGTATACACAAACAAAAGCAAATCCTAATTCTCCAGGCCTTGCGACGGATGAAGATGGGCCGAACGCGAAGCGCAGCTGGCAGGGAGTGAGTGGAGCATGGTCGCAATCTCCGGCTGATGAGGGCAATTACATGATCCGTGCAACGGTAAACTATGAAGTGAAGAGCCCTGTCATTAACGTTCCGAAAAATGGCGAATTCACAAACAAACAAGAATTTACAGTGGAAGGAACCTCATCGCCGAAAATCGCCATCGACATTTTTAACGGCGATGAAAAAGTGGGCAGCACCGAATCGAATGAAGCCGGTGTATTCTCTAAAGCTATTACGCTTCATAAAGGTGAGAATGTATTGACCGCTAAAGCAAGAACTGCAAACGGTTCAACAGATGCTTCTCAACCAGTTACCATTACACTTGACCAAGATAAGCCTGAACTTACAATTACATCTCCTGAAGATGGTTCTAAAACAAATAAAGAAACGATCCATGTAACGGGAACAGTTGTAGACGACTATATTGATTTCGTCAAAGTCAACGGCCAAAAAACAGCTGTGGAAAACGGAAAGTTTGACCAACGCATTATGGTAGTTGAAGGAGCCAACGAAATTACAGTACTTGCTCAGGATAAAGCCGGAAACAAAACGAAAAAGACGGTTACAATCAACGCTAAATACACAGCTCCTGTCATTAGCGGTTTAGTGCCAGAAAACGATAAAGAATTGAAGAGCGGCGAATCTGTTAAAATTGAGTTTGACAGTGAGCCAGGATTGCAGGCGGACTTCCAAATCCTAATGCCTCTTACAAATGTGGGCGACGTAAACAATGCAATAGATCTTCCAATGAAAGAAACATCTGCCGGGCATTATGTCGGCTATTACACGGCTACTTCCAATGTAAAAGCGCCTGGAGCAGCCATTGAAGTGAAAGTGACAGATTCTAATGGAAATGTCACCACTCAAAGAGCTGCCGGCTTGCTTTACATTAACGCCAAGAAATAAAAGAATGCTTCGAAAGCAGGAACCTGTACCGCACAGGTTCCTGTTTTCTTTTTCTATGTATTCAGATAAAACCACTATTATTTACATAATGTTTCGGAAGTCGTAATATAATAGATGACTTTTAACTTTAACTGCTTTTGATTTTGCCTCCATCCATTATTAAGAAGTGGAAGGCGTTTCAAAAGGGACGGTTTAGGGAAAATGTAAATACATTAAAACGTTATCCAACATGTTCTTTGTCAATGGTAATGTAAGAAAGAAGGCTTTGGTGTGACAACTTGGAAAAAGAATTTGTATATTTGTTGGTTTGGATCCTTTTTGACTGCCGCTGGCATGAATCTGGTGATTCCTTTCCTGCCACTGTACATTTCCCAACTTGGTGAGCATTCCCATATCGAGGTCTGGTCAAGCTTTGCCTTTAGCAGCACGTTTTTGACTGCGGCCATTTTCTCTCCGATATGGGGTAAATTGGCGGATAAATACGGACGGAAAACGATGCTTTTGCGTGCAAGCCTTGGTATGGCCATTATTATGATTTTGATTGGTTTCGCACCAAATGTCTATTATTTGGTGGCACTCAGACTTGCCATGGGGGCTGTTTCCGGATTTATTCCAGCCGCTATTATACTGGTAGCCTCGCAAACTCCCTCGGACGTCAGTGGGAGAGCATTGGGGATTTTGTCTACAGGCGGAGTCGGCGGCACGTTGATCGGACCGGTCATCGGTGGATTGCTGGGCGACTTGATCGGTCTTAGGGAAGTATTTTGGATAACAGGGACTGTTTTGTTCATTACCTTCTTCCTGACTCTGTATATCCGTGAAGATTTTAATCC
The DNA here is from genome assembly GCF_047238185.1 of Bacillus kalamii. Taxonomy (NCBI): domain Bacteria; kingdom Bacillati; phylum Bacillota; class Bacilli; order Caryophanales; family Bacillaceae; genus Bacillus; species Bacillus kalamii. The sequence goes on from NZ_JBDFMI010000001.1 coordinate 707,638, forward strand.
GGTCAAGAAAGAAACGTATGACAGCAAAGCTATTCCTGTCGACAATAAGATTCTCTTGAAAAAAATCGCCAATATCTTAATAACCACATTTATTTTGCAGGCTGCCATTTTATCGATCCAGCCTGTACTGACTCTATATGTGGAAGACCTTGCCGGCAATACATCTTATATTGCATTGCTTGCGGGCGTCGTAACTGCAGTCTCTGGGTTTTCGAATATTTTATCGGCTCCTTTCCTAGGGCGGATGAGCGATAAAGTAGGACCGCAGCGGGTGCTGCAGATATCATTGCTTTTCGTCGCTGTAATCCTTGGCATACACGCTTGGGCTAATTCTATATGGTTCTTGATCGTGCTGCGGTTCTTGCTTGGTTTCGGTCTCGGCGGATTATTGCCTGCCATCAATACCTACCTGAAAAAAATCATTCCTGAATCGGTAACGGGGCAAGCATACGGCTACAATCAGACTGCCCAGTATATGGGGAGTGTGGTCGGTCCATTATGGGGCGGCCAAGTGGCAAGTGCATTTGGAATCCCTTATGTCTTCATCGTTTCTGCCGCTTTACTGATTATCAATTCGGTTTGGGTGACAGTCAATCGCCGCAAAGTGTCCAACCAAACTCATCATGCATAAAAAATGCCTGCCGGTTTTCGGCAGGCATTTTTTAGTTTCTTGGATCCATAGATTACTATCAATCAGATATCGATTATTTTTTCTGATAAAAAAGGCTAAAAAACTTGTCATAATAGATGATTTGTGTAAATATATGTGTCAAGACACCTGTAAAACTGGAGGGTACATATAATAATGGATACATATGACGTCATTGTGATCGGCAGCGGTATTGCGGCTTTGCAAACTGCACTACATGCCAGCAGGACTAAGCGAGTGCTGCTTATTACAAAAACGAAGATCAGAAGCTGCAATACGTATCTCGCCCAAGGGGGAGTAGCTGCTGCACTACCTGAAGAGGATGATGTAGAAAGCCATTCAAATGATACGTTGAATGCCGGCAGATTCCATAATGATGCAAAAGCTGTGGATCGATTGACTTCAAAAGGTGTCGAGGCAGTGCATGAATTAGTTTGTGAAGGGATGAACTTCGATCGTGACCGGCAGGGCCAGCTTGCATTTGGGCTGGAAGGAGCACATAGCAAAAGAAGGATTCTGCATTGCGAAGGTGACTCTACAGGGAAAGCACTCCTAGAATTTCTGTGGGAAAAAGTGATTTCTTCAACAATTGAATATTTGGAGGATTACAGAATCATAGAATTACGCAAAAACATAAAAGGAGAGTGCATCGGAGTGACGGCCAAATCCACTGCAGGAACGGTCTGCTATTTTTATGCATCGGCTACTGTTTTGGCAACAGGAGGCTGCGGCCAATTATATCCGTATACAACCAACCATGAAAATGCTTGCGGGGATGGCTTTGCTTTGGCATTGAAAGCAGGTGCTGCCTTGAAGGACATGGAATTCATGCAATTTCATCCAACAGGGCTTTATTGCCAGGGGGAAGTGAAAGGGCTGGTATCAGAAGCGGTTCGAGGTGAAGGTGCTGTTTTAATAACTGAAGATGGGCGCAGAATTATGAGGAATGTCCATCCGCTGGAGGATCTCGCTCCACGCCATATCGTTTCTCAAACGATTTTCTCGCACTTTGCCCAAGACCGGAACATATTTTTGGATATAGGAAATGTCAATGGTTTCCCGCTAAGGTTTCCGACAATTGCTTCTTTATGTGAAATAAATGGAGTCGATTTGAAAAACGGTCGAATTCCAGTCGCTCCTGCCAGCCATTTTATGATGGGAGGAATCGAAGTCGACACAGAAGGCGCTACGTCGGTGCCGGGTTTATATGCTGTTGGTGAAGTAGCTTGTACAGGGGTTCACGGTGCCAATCGGCTTGCCAGCAATTCTTTGTTGGAGGGGTTGGCATTCGGCAAGGAATTAGGTCTTTATCTTGCAGATAGGCAGATGCCTCGTTTGGATTTGCGGGAAAAGAATAAACCGCCTTATGTAAAAGGATTGGAATTGCCTAGTCTTATGGCAATAAGAGAAAAAATGTTCCATCATGCTGGAATTCTCCGTAACAGAGAAGGATTGTCTGAGTTATTAGATTGGCTGCAGCAATTCCGGTTGACTGATTTGTTGCTTGGTTCATTGGACGAGTGCGATGACGAGGACATTACCGCTGCATGTATGATGCTGACTTCATGGAGCATCGCTCAGTCTGCGATTTTAAGGAAAGAGAGCCGCGGTGCCCATTTGAGGGAGGACTTCAGTGGAGAATCTGCTGATTGGCAAAGGGTTTCAATCGTTATTAGCGGCCTGGATATGGAAGGGAAGGTTATACATGAATACAGTAAAGCTTGAAGAAATGCTTAAGGTATTTTTTATGGAGGATATTGGAGAAAGAGATATGACCTCAACGGCATTATTCGAAGGAAATGAAGCTGGCGAATTCCACTTTATCGCAAAGAGCAACGGAGTATTTTGCGGAACAGAGGTGATCATCCGCGGATTCAGAATGCTTGATGGGCAAGCTGAATTCCGATTTCATGTGCGTGATGGAGAGCCTGTGGAATCGGGTCAGCCAATTGTGGATATTCAAGGAGTTATACCGGCCTTATTGATGGGTGAACGGGTCATTCTTAATTTAATCCAAAGAATGAGCGGGATAGCAACAATGGCTCACAATGCGGCCGCCATATTGCAAGGTACTTCTACTAAACCGTGTGATACCCGTAAGACGGCCCCTGGCCTCAGAATGCTGGAAAAGTATGCTGTAGCATGCGGCGGAGCAAGCAATCACCGTTTCGGCTTATATGATGGCGTGATGATTAAAGATAACCATATCGCCTTTATGGGAGGCATTGCCGCTGCAGTTCAAAAAGCTAAGCAAGCCAATGGCCACATGGTCAAGATTGAAGTCGAAACTTCAACGAAGGAACAGGTTGTGGAAGCTGTAGAAGCTGGAGCGGATATTATTATGTTTGATAATTGCACGCCGGAGCAAGTGGCCGAATTTGTGAAATTGGTGCCGGTCCATTGTGTAACAGAGGCTTCCGGGGGGATTACACTGGACAATTTGGCTGCATACCGAGAGTGCGGTGTGGATTATATTTCCTTAGGGTGCTTGACCCATTCAGTGAAGGCGCTTGATATAAGCGCTAAAGTGAATATGTTGGAGGGACAATAATGAGATTACTAGAAACCGTACTTAATCAAAATCAACTGCCGGTGAAATACAGTGAACTGGATGATCGAAATATACATACTAGAATTGAAGAAATCAAAAAAGAATTAGGGCCCTCACTCTTTATACCAGGCCATCACTATCAGCGCGAAGAGGTGATCAGGCATTGCGATTCAACGGGAGATTCCCTGCAATTGGCACAAGTATCATCCAATCAGAAAGCAGCTGAATACATTGTGTTCTGCGGAGTCCATTTTATGGCGGAGACAGCTGATATACTCACATCTGCCAATCAAAAGGTATTGCTGCCGGATATGCGGGCAGGCTGTTCCATGGCTGATATGGCAAATATGGATCAGACGGAAAAAGCCTGGAATGAATTGCAGACTATATTCGGGGATACAATCATCCCCTTAACCTATGTCAATAGCACAGCGTCCATTAAAGCGTTTGTCGGGCGCCATGGAGGAGCAACGGTCACTTCTTCCAACGCCCATAGCATGTTGCGTTGGGCATTTACACAAAAGGAAAGGGTTCTGTTCCTTCCAGATCAACATTTAGGCAGAAATACAGGTTATGATATGGGGATTCCTTTGGAAGAAATGGCTGTTTGGAATCAAAATGACCTTGCTCTAGAATTTGGGGGATCCATCGATGCATGCAAAATGATTCTTTGGAAGGGGCATTGCTCTGTCCATGAAAATTTTACAGTGAAAAATATTGAAGATGTCAGGGGACGGTATCCTGAAATGAATATTTTGGTGCACCCTGAGTGTTCCAGAGAGGTGGTTGCTTTATCCGATTATAATGGGAGTACAAAGTATATCATTGATTGCATAGAGAGAGCTGAAGCAGGGACCCAATGGGCGATTGGAACAGAGATGAATCTTGTCAAACGTTTAATGGCTGCACATAGTGATAGGACGATCATTTCCTTAAATCCGTACATGTGCCCCTGCCTTACGATGAACCGGATCGACAATAGGCATTTGCTGTGGAGTTTGGAAAGTATCATAGAGGGCAAGCCTGTCAATGTCATTACGGTTCATCCGGAGGTTGCACGGGATGCAAAACAGGCTATCGGCCGGATGCTTGAACGGTCATAAACGAAAAAGGGGACAATAGATCATCTATTGTCCTTTTTTTATACCAATTGTAACGCAGAAGATAGAGTACAAGAATAAATGTAGGAAGATGCATTCATAATTGACTTGTACCCTGCATAAGTTTTCTTGAAAAAGATTAGCACTTTGCCCACTTCTTCATAGTATATATGGACATTTGCATAGGAGGGGAACACCTTGAAGATACACATTGTCCAGAAGGGTGATACGTTATGGAAACTAGCAAAGAAATATGGCGTATCATTTGAGGAATTAAAAAAATCAAACTCGCAATTGAGCAATCCTGACATGATTATGCCTGGCATGAAAATAAAAATACCAGGGGGGTCAGGTTCACAATCCGTGAACATGTCAATGGGGACCCAAAAAGAAGCGCCGATACCTAATTTCACGAAACCAGTGAAGGAAGCCCCCATGCCGCAACCACAAACAATGCAGCCAGTCCAACAGATGCAACAGCCGGTGAAGGAAGCTCCTAAACCAATCAAAGAGGCTCCAATGCCGATAAAAGAAATGCCGAAACCAGTGAAAGCAGCTCCCATCAAAGAAATGCCGAAGCCAGTGCCTCAGCAGCCAATCGTCCAAAAAGAAAAAATAATAATCAAGGAAATGCCTGCGGCGCCGCAGCCTGTCATCCCTGAAGTCGATATCAATAATTATTATATGGTCAATATGGCGAACATGAATGTGCAAAAGCCTGCCGCCAAGCAACAACCGGTACCGCAAGAAAAACCGACTTTGAAACCGGCTGCTCAAAAGCCGGTTGCTGTCCAACAACCTGTAAATGAATGCTATCCGATTATGCCTTCCGCAACAGAGTGTATGCCGATGACACCTGTTATGCCTGGCGCTGGCTTTTGTCCGCCGTATATGCCGGTTCCGCAGCCTTATTATACGCCTTTGCCAGCTCAGGGGAATATGGTCCAGCCAATATACGAGGACAGTTCATACCAACCTTTTTCTAATAGCAATATGATGCCCTATCAGCAACAGATGGCGCCATCATATGGAGCATCGCAAAATGATGTCCTTGAAGTGCCTGAAGTACCGCCGCATCATTTACATCATATGGTGGAATCTTCTTCCCATCCGTATCAAATGCAAATGGGAAAGCAGAATCAACAGCTTCACCCGGCAAATTGGCCGCCGGCATACGGCATGTCAAATCAGTACGCTTCTCCTAATCAGGAAGAAGATTGCGGCTGCGAGGATTCTTCCTCAGTCCATATGCAGCACCATCAAGGCATGCCTAATTACCATGCAATGAATCCATTTGCGGGCAATGAAATGAACCAGCAGATGGCGCAGGCTATGCCTATGCAGCCTGCAAACCAGCCATATTACCAGCCGTATCAAATGAATCAACCTTCCATGCCTATCCAACAATCAAATCCCTTTTATTATCCACAGCAACAAATGCAAGAACAAATGATGCCTGCACAACAAAATATGCCATTCAGCCAGGGTCAGGCGCAAACGCCCTATATGAACCAGCCGCAAATGTATCAGCCATTCCAGCAGCAAATGGAATTTCCGATGCAGTCGGCCTATCCGGAACAAATGCCGGCGGGAAATGGCGCAATGATGCCTCAAATGAACCAGCAAATGATGAGGCATGATATTCAGCCTCCCTTTCTGAATAATGCTCCTTTCGTTAATCAATCAGAAGGTACTTTTACAAGGCAAACGATGGGGAATGCCCCTCAAGCGTTCGATATGCCGAATTATGCGGATGAGAGTAATGGGTAACAAATCCGGCAGCATACGCTATCAAGTGGCTGCGAGCCTCGCTGTTAACAGGGAGAAGCTGCAGATGTTTGAGCGAATGAGGTCGAATGTATATAGAATTGGAACAGATAAAGGGAAATACGTGCTGAAAGGGTTTTCCAGCAAAAACAAACTGGAAGCGCAAAGATCCCTGACAAAAAAATTAAGAAAAAACGGATTCCGGCAAACCTATCGATTTTTATCATCCTTGCCGGATATCCCTTATGGAAAAATGACCTATGCCTGGATCGAGTACTTAGAGCCTTCCAGCGAAAAATTTTCTTATTATACAAAGAAAAACAGGTATTATGGTATGGAACTTCTGCAGCAATTTCACGAAACAACCCGGAAATTCTATAATGACATCCCGGCCAGCTCTTTTGACCAGGTGTACAAATGGCAAGAGCGATTATATACGTTTAAGAAAAACATCGGCATTGTTAAAGGGTATGTTTCGATGAAAAACATCAATCAGTGGATTGAATGGGGAGAAAAATCGTTAAAGGGCCTCGGGGAATATGAGGAATATCTAAATAGGGAACCGACCTGCATCATACATGGCGACGTTGCCCACCATAATTTTTTCGCCGCTAAAAACGGGCAGTTGAATATAATTGATTTTGATTTGATTCACCGGGCGACTCCAATCATCGATTATATCCAGTTTGCCAATAGAATCATGCCATTTGTAAAAGACAGCTCTGAGCTGTTTAGCTATCCGCAATTAAAACGGTACCGGAATAATCCTGCGTTTCTTTATGCAATGCTGTATCCGGCGGATATATTCAGAGAGTGGAATCGGCTGATACGCGAAAATCTGTATAACAATAATGAATACATGCATTCCATCTGGAAAATAACAGTTGAACAATTCCAACAGCGTATGGCTTTATACAAGGAAATTTATAAGAGGATAAACCGTTAACCGGATCCTTGTCCATGTAGGATAGTGATAAAAATAGAGGGACGGAAGGAGAATGAAGGGAAACAATCTTGGGAAGGCTACCTGTATATAGCATTCCTGGAGGTGTTCCCTTAAATGAAAAGACGAATCGGCAAAATAGGATATATTTCGTTTCTTCTTGTAATCCTGCTTCTTTTATATGCTTCAGTATCACTGGGAAAGGGAGGATCCGCGACTGCCAAAGCGGATGAAATTCGAAAGGTCACTTTACAGAAGATTTATTTAGATGGCGAAGTGACAGAAGAAACAGCCGTAAAGGAAACTAAATCAATTGAAGAACTTCATGTAAAATACCATAATTGGAACCTAGTCTTTGAATCAGATAAAGAATTGGTTTATCAGAAGCATATCAATGATATTTCTCCTTTATTGAAGGCCCATGGTTATTTCGGCATAACGGAAGACGGGACGTTATCTATTTTTAACGGGAAACCGACCAATTTAGATGTCATTCAAACCTTTTTTCAATTGGATGTAGATTTGCTTGAGGTAAAAAAACGGGATGAACTTGCTGAAGGTATTAAAGTAAAGGATAAAAAACGGTACCAATCGGTCCTGGAAACGTTTAAGCAGTATAAGGATGAACGGCTCAGATAAAAACAGCAGATAAAGAAGAACTGGAAGCGGGAGTATCGCCACCAGTTCTTTTTCATAGGAAAAATTTCCGTATCAAAAAGAATGGGTTTATCCCATGTACATATGAAGGCATTTAGGTCATAATAAGGATAGCGAAAGTGAACATTTGTTTGCATTTGGATGCGGGCGCTAAACGGGCGTTTCCGTTTTCCATATGTTAAAATGTTTACTGTTTAGAATGGGAGAGAAAGAGTTTGTACGATTATATTAAAGGAAATGTAGAGTTCGTCGGACCTCATTATATAGTGATTGACAACGGCGGGATCGGGTATCGCATTATGACACCTAATCCTTTTGTTTTTTCAGTAAACAAAGAAGAGGTGAAGGTTTTTACCTATCACTATGTCCGTGAAGATATTTTTGCCTTATATGGGTTTTGCACTCAGGAGGAAAAGGCATTGTTTGAAAAACTCTTGAATGTGACGGGTATTGGACCAAAAGGCGCCTTAGCCATCCTTGGATCCGGAAAGGTCGACCAGGTGGTCCAGGCAATCGAGAATGAGGATGAGGCATTTTTGGTCAAATTCCCTGGTGTCGGCAAGAAAACGGCCCGCCAGATGATTTTGGATCTGAAAGGGAAACTTGAGCATATTGTGCCCGACTATTTTCCGAATCTATTTAATGATGTATTGGAGGCTGCTGCTTCCGGGGAAAATGCCGGTTTGGAGGAAGCTATGGAAGCGTTGAAGGCGCTTGGATATTCTGACCGTGAAGTTTCGAAAGTGAAGAAGCAATTGCAAAAAGAACAAAAAACAACAGAAGAATATATTAAGGCTGCCCTGCAGCTTTTATTGAAGTAGGAGGTGTACAGTATGGAAGAACGCATTATTCAAAGTGGGGCGGAGACAGAGGAACTATCTTTCGAGCAGAGCTTGAGGCCGATGGAATTAAAGCAGTACATCGGTCAAAGCAAGGTGAAAGAGAACCTTGAAATTTTTATTGCGGCGGCCAAACTGCGTCAGGAAACATTGGACCATGTTCTTCTTTACGGCCCTCCGGGATTAGGAAAAACGACACTCGCTGCCATTATTGCCAATGAAATGGGCGTAAATATCCGGACAACTTCCGGACCGGCAATCGAACGGCCGGGGGACCTGGCCGCCATTCTTACGGCCTTGGAGCCTGGAGATGTATTGTTTATTGATGAAATCCATCGGTTGCCCCGTGCTGTCGAAGAGGTGCTGTATCCAGCAATGGAAGATTTTTGCCTTGATATTGTCCTCGGCAAGGGCCCGCAGGCGAGAAGTGTGCGTTTGGATCTCCCTCCGTTTACGCTTGTAGGCGCCACCACGAGGGCAGGCTCACTCTCAGCCCCTCTCCGTGACCGCTTTGGTGTATTGAGCCGTTTAGAATATTATACGGAAGATCAGCTGCAGAGCATTGTCATCCGTACATCAGAGATATTGCAGACTGAAATGGACGAACAGTCAGCCCTAGAAATTGCCCGAAGATCGAGGGGAACGCCACGGATTGCTAACCGCCTTTTGCGCCGTGTCCGGGATTTTGCCCAAGTGAAAGGGGACGGTGAAATTACTATCGACCTTGCCCGTTATTCCCTTGAGCTTATGCAGGTCGATAGGCTGGGCCTTGACCATATCGATCATAAGCTGCTTATGGGAATCATTGAAAAATTTAGGGGTGGGCCTGTCGGGGTGGAGACGATCGCTGCAAGCATCGGTGAAGAATCTACAACTATAGAAGACGTATATGAACCTTATTTATTGCAGATTGGATTTTTGCAGCGTACACCGAGGGGAAGACTGGCTACGATGGCAGCTTACGAGCATTTTGGGCTGGAGCTGCCGCAGCAGCCATGAAGCTTGCTGGTGGATATTTTATATAAAAAGAGGAACCAGTCCTTTTTATTTTCCGATCGTTACGAGTATAATAGTTAGTGTTGTTCTGTCTGCCATTTAATATGTACTTGGCAAATAGAAGTAATATCATCAAGAAAGATGAAAATAATAGTTATAACAGGATGTGACAGCATTGAAAGTCGATTTATTTGACTTCCATTTACCGGAGGAATTGATTGCTCAAACTCCTTTGAAGAATCGGGAAGCCAGCCGTTTGATGGTCCTGGACCAAAAAACAGGCGAAACCAAAGATGAAGTATTTAGTGATATAGTCAACCATTTGAATGAGGGCGATTGCCTTGTTTTAAATGATACAAAGGTATTGCCGGCCCGCTTGTTCGGCATGAAGGAAGATACAGGCGCCAAGGTGGAAATGCTTCTTTTGAAACAGGATGAAGAAGATGTATGGGAAGTGCTGATTAAGCCTGCGAAAAGAGTGCGGAAGGGAACTATCATCACGTTTGGCGATGGCGAGCTGAAAGCGGAATGCATCGGTGAGCTTGAGCAAGGCGGAAGAATTGTGAAGTTCAATTATGACGGCATTTTTTATGAAGTGCTTGACCATCTTGGAACAATGCCATTGCCGCCTTATATTAAGGAACAGCTGGACGACCAGGACCGATATCAGACGGTATACGCTAAAGAGAGAGGATCGGCAGCTGCGCCGACAGCAGGCCTCCATTTCACCGAGAGACTGCTTGATGAAATCCGGGAGATGGGTGTCCATGTGGCATTTATTACCTTACACGTAGGATTGGGCACTTTCCGCCCTGTCAGTGTTGAGGATATTGACAACCATGACATGCATGCGGAATACTATCATATGGATGAAGAAACGGCTGCTTTATTGAATAAAGTAAGAAGTGACGGCAAACGGATCATTACAGTCGGGACGACTTCTACACGTACGCTGGAGACAATCGCAAGCAAATACGATGGAGTGTTTAAGGCCGAAAGCGGCTGGACCGATATCTTTATATTCCCCGGATATGAATTTAAGGCAATTGATGGGATGATTACTAATTTCCACTTGCCTAAGTCGACGTTAATGATGCTGATTTCTGCCTTGGCCGGAAGAGAGCATGTACTAGAAGCATACGAGAAAGCCGTCCAAAAGAAATACCGTTTCTTTAGTTTCGGTGACGCTATGTTGATCATCTAGGCAAAAAAGAAAGGAAGAAACGAATTTGACAGCTATACGCTATGAATTGATTAAAACTTGTAAACAGACAGGTGCTAGGCTTGGACGTGTCCATACTCCGCACGGATCCTTCGATACGCCTGCTTTTATGCCAGTCGGTACTTTGGCAACTGTAAAAACAATGTCCCCTGAAGATTTAAAAGAGCTTGGCGCGGGCATAATATTGAGTAATACCTATCATTTATGGCTGCGCCCAGGCCATGATATTATCGAAGAAGCCGGCGGCCTTCATAAATTCATGAATTGGGACCGCGCTATTTTGACTGATTCAGGCGGCTTCCAAGTATTCTCCTTGAGCGAGTTTCGTAAGATCGAAGAAGAAGGCGTCCATTTCAGAAACCACCTAAATGGGGACAAGTTATTTCTTTCCCCGGAAAAAGCAATGGAAATCCAAAATGCATTAGGCTCTGATATAATGATGGCTTTCGATGAATGCCCTCCGTTTCCGGCTACCTATGAATACATGCAAAAGTCGGTAGAAAGAACCTCTCGCTGGGCAGAAAGATGCCTTAAAGCGCATAAACGCCCTCAGGATCAAGGGTTATTCGGCATTGTCCAGGGCGGTGAGTTTGAGGAATTGCGCAAACAAAGCGCTAAGGATTTGGTTTCGTTGGATTTCCCGGGCTATGCCATCGGCGGATTGTCTGTTGGGGAACCAAAAGACATAATGAACCGGATGCTTGAATACACCACTCCATTATTGCCAAGCGGCAAGCCTCGTTATTTGATGGGCGTAGGCTCTCCTGATTCATTGATTGATGGAGCTATTCGCGGAGTGGACATGTTCGACTGCGTATTGCCGACTCGAATTGCACGTAATGGGACATTGATGACAAGCAATGGCCGCTTAACTGTGAAAAATGCCAAATATGCCCGTGATTTCGGCCCAATTGATGAAAACTGCAATTGCCATGTTTGCCGCAATTATAGCAGGGCTTATATTCGCCATTTGATTCGATGTGAAGAAACATTTGGAATTCGACTTACTACTTATCATAACCTCTATTTTCTGTTAAACTTAATGAAGCAAGTCAGACAAGCGATTATGGATGATCGTTTGGGCGACTTCAGAGAAGAGTTTTTCGAACAATATGGTTTCAATAAGCCTAATGCGAAGAATTTCTAAAACTAACGATAAGTAAATTTACTTGAAAGGAGTTGAAATGAATGCAATTTCTTAGCACAATTGGACCATTATTATTAATGTTCGTCTTGTTCTATTTCTTGTTGATCCGTCCTCAACAAAAGAGGCAAAAAGCTGTGGCAACTATGCAAAATGAATTGTCAAAAGGTGACAAGATTGTGACAATCGGTGGATTGCACGGTACTGTCGATGCAATCGATGAAAACAAAGTAGTATTGCGTTGTGGAGATGGTAGCCGTCTTACATACGACCGCCAAGCGATTCGCGAGGTAGTCGAAAAAGGTACGACAGTTGTATAATCCAATAAAAAAACCTTCCGTTCTGGAAGGTTTTTTAATTTAATCATTTGCTGATCCACCGGACAGATTGACTCCTAGAATGCCCCCCATCATACAAACCACAATATAACAAAGGGATTGAATCCATTCCCTGGCCGTAAAAGCCTGGTCATGCCCCAAATATTGAAATAGCAGAAGAATGACTGTATAAAGCAATCCTGAAGCTCCGCCAAGAAGCCATCCTTGTTTTTTTCCTTTACCTCCTGAAATAAGACCGCCGATAAATATGGCTATGAAAGAAAGGATAAGAATAATGTAAGAAAGCGATGACTCTGTTAAGGAAGTAAAACGTAACAGTATTGAGAAAATCAGGCTAAAGGCTAAGGCGATTATAAAAATGCTGATGGTTCCGTACAGAATGGCGGAACCTAGTTTGCGTGTCTCCATAAAATTCCCCTTTCTGGCTCGCAATGGCTTTGTACAAGCATATGTGACTTGCATGAATAATAGAACGGGAGGGCATACTAACTTTTTAAAGCCAATAAGGGCGGTTAATGTGAAACAAAAGGCGGGACTTTTGAATGGAAATGATCGGATATATCAGTTTTCGGACGATTATTATGTATTTTATTATTTTGTTCATATTCAGGATGATGGGCAAACGGGAGATCGGCGAACTGGGAATACTGGACCTAATTATTTTTATGATGATTGCAGAATTAGCGGCAGTTGCAATCGAAGATACAAAGATTTCGTTATTAGAAGTCATTTGGCCGATGGTTATCCTTTTGGTGATACAAATGACACTCGCTTATATCTCACTAAAAAGTAGAAAAGTGCGCCAATGGCTTGACGGCAAACCAAGAATTATTATTTATAATGGCAAAATTGATGAAAAAGCTATGAAAAAAGAACGTTATAATTTTGATGATTTATTGCAGCAACTTCGGGAAAAAGACATTTTTTCAGTCGAGGAAGTAGCTTTTGCCATTCTTGAATCCACAGGAGAGCTTTCTGTTATGAAAAAGGAAAATGCTGACAATTCAAAAGAACAGCAGTTGCCGCTGCCATTGGTCCTGGATGGATCCATCCAGGAGGAGAACCTTCAGAAATTGGACATCTCATATGATTGGCTGATTAAGCAATTAGCCAAAAGAGGATACGCAGATGTCAGCAACATCTCATTTTGCTCTTTTCAAAATGGCCGATTTTCCATAGATGAGATAGACAAATGAGGTTTTACCTTCTCCTCCGGGATGGAAAAAAGAGTTGCAGCTCACGCCATGTAATCACTTTTGTCAATAGGCAGAGAGTCAGGAAAATAAGGCAGATGACCCCGATAGAGAGGTATAGGGAATAGCTGCTCTCCACATGCGTATAGCAATAATGCCCAGCGAAGCCTGACAGGACAGTTATAAGCAAAGTCATCGCATAATTCGTGATATCCAGTGAGATCGGAATAACCTTAGAGATAGTGGCAAAGTGCAGGAAAGTGACCAATACAATACTAGCGGCGAATCCGATGGCTGTGCCCATAATGCCGAACTGCGGCTGTGAAGAAAGGGCAAAGATAAATGCCAATTTGATCAATGCGCCTGCCAGGCTATTGAACATGGCGGCTTTTGCTAAATTTAATGCTTGTAAAACAGCTTGTAAGGGCATCTGATAATAAGAAAATATAAAAATCGGTGCCAGGTAGGTGATATAAATGCTAGCTTCTGTTTTTCCATACATCAGTGTCATAATCGGGTCGGCAAAAACGAATAAAACTACAACTGCCAGGCACCCTGTAATAAATGTGACACGTAATGCTTGGTGCAGCCTGTGTGTGACAAGTGTCAGATTGTTCGAAGCAGAAGCCTCGCTGATGGCCGGGACCAAGGATGTGGATAACGCAAATGTTATAAAGGAAGGAAGCATGAGCAAGGGCAAGGCATAGCCTGTCAATTCCCCATACTGCCTTGTGGCCATCTCCGCTGTTACTCCGGCAATTGCTAGGCTTTGGGCTACGACAATTGGCTCGAAAAACCAGGATACATTTCCAATCATCCTGCTTCCGGTAGAGGGCAAAGCAATTCCAAGCAGCTGTGCCAATGTCCCTTTTCCGTTTTTGACGGCACTGAAAAATCCCTTTCTGAAGCGGAAGTGTTTTTTTAGTTTAAAAAAGGTCAACAAATAGAATAAGGATGCCAGCTCTCCGACAACCGATGCTCCCATTGCGGCGGCAGCGGCATATTCGACTCCGTATGGCAAAAAGGCCTTTGTGGCTGTGGCGATTAAGCCGATTCGGACAATCTGCTCCAATACCTGTGAAAAGGCAGCTGGCTTCATATTCTGCTTGCCTTGGAAATAGCCCCGGATCACGGATGAAACAGCGACAACCGGTATGATTGGCGATATAATGATCAAAGGCCACATTATTCGTTCATCTGTAAATAACGTCTGTGATAACCATGGCGCCGCCAGGATTAAAGCAGGAGTAAAAAGAATGGAGAGCCCAAGTGTAATGCTTAATGAAACAACTAGAATTCTTTTGATTCTTCTTTCATCCCCGGCTGTATTGGCTTCGGCTACGTATTTTGCAATCGCGACAGGCAGCCCCAATTGGGTGACCGTTATCACGAGAAAGAGAGAAGGCATTGCCATCATGTAAAGCCCGACCCCTTCACCGCCGATTACCCTGGCTACTACAATGCGGTTTATGAACCCCAAGATCCGCGTCACAAAGCCAGCGGCAAGTAATATAAGAGTTCCACGAAAAAATTTAGACATTTATTAACGACCCGCCTTCTCAAAATTGTCATAATACTCTACAATCATTTATATGCACTAAGGTGGACAAAGCATGACAAGCTAACAAATATTCTTGGAAGGCGAAGGAGTTTGAATGATAATGGATAATATGAATCCAATCATGAAAGAACGTTCTAAGTTGTTGCCGGCTTTACTCAGTAAGTGTGAGGAATTTGCTATCCTTGGTTATCATGAAGTCACCGAAGAGGCGCTCTGGATGTTCATGATCCAGAAAAAATGGAGGAAAAGGGCAGGTGAAGTACACCTTCACCAACTATTTAACGATATAATGAGGGTATCAATCGGTGAATACATGAATTATGCAACGATTGAGGGCTTTAAAAAGGCCGAAAAGAAAGAGGAAATAAATATGGATGCATTCAGGGATTTATTTTCATGAACAGATTAATAGAATCAACCGCATGAATTGCCTGTATTTGTCAAATATTCGAATCTGAAATTGACAGTGTCTAAGAATTCCATCATAATGGGAATGGAGCTTTCTAACAGCAGGAAGTGTTATGTTCTTTGCTGTTTATCCGTCTGGTAAACTTGTCTATAAGTTCATTCGCGCCATATCTTCGTATATGAAGTCGTTTTTTTTGTGAATACTGTTTTCAAAAATGCGCATTTATCATACTGCAAGATCAGGCCTAAAAGTTTTAAGGAGGCTTTTACATAATGGTAAAAAGATCTAGAATTGCTGCGTTCTTCCTGCTTGTGATCGTATTGTTCGGAGTCATGGGAACGACAGCATCAGGTATTATGAAAAATATAAAGCTCGGGCTCGACCTTCAGGGCGGATTCGAAGTTTTATATGAAGTGAAGCCGGAAAAAGGCGAAAAGGTTACCAAGGAAATGCTGAATAGCACAGTGGCCGCGTTGGACCGCCGTGTCAATGTCCTTGGTGTCAACGAGCCTATCATCCAAATTGAAGGGAACGACCGGATTCGTGTCCAATTAGCGGGAGTTGAAGATCAAAACAATGCCCGTAGAATCTTATCTACATCTGCTAAGATTTCCTTCAGAGATTACAATGACAAAGAAATGATGACAGGTAAAGATTTGAAGGAAGGCGGAGCCAAGCAATCCTTTGACTCAAAGACAAACCAGCCTGTCGTTGAAGTAACGCTGAAAGATGCGAAGAAGTTCAAAAAAGTAACTCAGGAAATTTCACAGAAACCACTGGGCCAAAACGTATTGGCTATTTGGTTGGACTTTAAAGAAGGCAAAGATACTTATAAAGATCCTGCCAAACATGAAAATTTAGTGTCTGATCCTAGAGTAAGCCAAGTATTTAATCAAAATAATGTAATGATTACAGGCTCCTTTACAATTAAGGAAGCACAGGAATTGGCCAACATGCTGAATGCAGGTGCACTTCCGGTAGACTTGAAAGAAATCTATTCCACATCGGTTGGCGCTAAGTTCGGTGAAGAAGCATTGAATCAAACGATCTTTGCTGGAATCATCGGTGTTGCAGTCATTTATCTGTTCATGTGGTTCTTCTATCGATTGCCTGGCTTCATAGCCACTGTATCATTAACCATCTATATTTTCTTGATCTTGCTGGTATTCGATTGGATGAATGCAGTCCTGACGCTGCCGGGTATTGCGGCATTGATTCTCGGGGTCGGTATGGCGGTTGACGCCAATATCATCACCTTTGAAAGGATCAAGGATGAAATCCGTGTCGGCAGAAGCATAAAATCCGCGTATCATACTGGTAATAAGCATTCATTGGCTACGGTCCTTGATGCAAATATCACAACCTTGCTTGCTGCAGCCGTTCTATTTTATTTCGGGACAAGCTCAGTACGAGGATTTGCAACCATGCTGATCATTTCGATCTTTATGGGAATGCTTACGAATGTGTTTGGAACTCGTTTGTTCCTGAACCTCTGGGTGAACAGCGGATTCCTGAATAAGCGTGCCGGCTGGTTCAATGTAAAATCAAAACAAATCCATAAATTGAAGGATTTCAATGATACATTACATTTGCCGACGCCTTTCGATAAACTTGATTTTGTTAAGAAGCGTAAATTGTTCTATACACTCTCGATTGCTGTTACGGTGATCGGCATCATCTTCCTTTTCGTGTTCAAGCTGAATCTCGGAATTGACTTCACTAGCGGTACACGTGTTCAAGTGACAAGCGACAAACCGGTCACTGCAGAAGCCATTAAGGATGATTTCAAAACGTTAGGCCTTACCGCTGATGATGTCGTATTGTCCGGCGAAAATAATAAAAATGCTGTTGCCCGTATGGTAGGGGTAATGGATAAAGGCGAAATCAGCAAAGCGAAAGAGTACTTTAATAAGAAATACGGCCATGAGCCAAACGTCAGCACAGTTTCCCCTACAGTCGGGAAAGAGCTTGCGAAAAATGCATTCTATTCAGTATTGATTGCATCAATCGGTATCATTATCTATGTATCGATCCGATTCGAATGGCGTATGGCATTGCCTGCTGTTGTAGCGTTGCTGCATGATGCATTCTTCATTATTACGGTGTTCAGTGTCTTCAGGTTTGAAGTCGATTTGACATTCATCGCAGCTGTCCTGACAATCATCGGTTACTCAATCAACGATACGATTGTTACATTTGACCGTATCAGGGAAAATATGAAGAAGAAAACGCGCATCAAGCATATATCCGAGTTGGAGGAAATTGTTAATATTTCCATCCGCCAAACACTTGTCCGTTCATTGAATACAGTGCTGACTGTCTTAGTTACTGTTATTGCATTAGTCCTTTTCGGAAGCGAATCAATCCGAACATTCTCGATTGCCTTGTTTATCGGATTAATTATCGGTGTGTATTCTTCCATCTTCATTGCTTCTCAATTCTGGCTTGACCTTAAAGAAAAGGAATTGAAGAAGAAGGGCTCATTGAAGACGCAAAAAGAAAAGAAAAAATCAACAGATGAAGCTTTAGTTTAAAACAAAGAGCTGCGGTTATCCGCAGCTCTTTGTATTTTCTTGTAAGAAAATACAAAAAAATTTACCCCTAGAGGCCTTAATCCAAGCCTCAGTCAAAGGCGAAGAACAGCCTTTGTCAGAGCCCCGTCTTAAGCTAGTCGGGGATAAACAGGCGCCTTCCGCTTTAGTTATTTCCTTAAACTTCATTCTTAGCTCTTTCCTTGATTGTAAAGACTAATAGGCGAGAATGTTTTTTTTAATGGAGGAATTGCAATGAGTGACAAGGATCGTTTTAAACAGGCTGAATTTGCTGCCATGGTTGGTATTGTCGGCAATATTGCGCTGGCATTGGTCAAAGGGATTGCTGGCATTTTCGCCAACAGCCGCGCACTGATTGCCGATGCCGTTCATTCAGCGTCCGATGTAGTGGGATCATTTGTCGTTTATATTGGTTTGAAGGCGGCAAAGCAGCCCCCGGACCAGGATCATCCCTATGGGCATGGTAAAGCAGAGTCGATTGCAGCCATTATTGTTGCCGTCCTGTTGTTTTTGGTGGGGATCAAAATCGGTACAGGCTCCATCCATGCCTTTTTTATACCTGTTACTCCCCCGAAAGTATTAGCCATCTATATCATCCTTTTATCAATAATCGTGAAAGAGTCCATGTTTCAATATAAATATAAATTGGGAAAGAGGTTAGGGAGCCAAGCGTTAATCATTAATGCCTATGAACACCGCTCAGATGTATATTCATCCATTGCTGCATTGGTTGGAGTTGGAGCGGCTATAATGAGTTCTTATTTAGGCATTCCTTGGCTCGTGTACGGAGATCCTCTTGCTGGTTTATTCGTTTCTTTACTTGTAGTAAGAATGGCCTTTCAACTAGGGAAAGAAGCTATCCATACCGCATTGGACCATGTATTGCCGATTGAAGAAATTAAGCCTTATAGGGAAATTGTGCTTGCTGATCCAGATGTGCTTCAAATAGGCTCGTTTCTTGCGAGGGAGCATGGACATTACGTCATTGTCGATTTAAAAATTTCTGTACATCCTTATTTGACGGTGGAGGAAGGCCATGCAATCGGAAAAAGAGTTAAACAATCCCTATTAAGGGAACCTAAAATACAAGATGTTTTTGTACATATAAACCCTTTAGGGGAAGAATAAGGAGGAGGGAGACCTGAGATGAAAACACAATGGATCTATATCTTTGGCCTGATAGGAGCCATTATAGTCTGCGTATTTGCGGTGTTGAATGTGGATGCAGTGAAAGTGAATTATGTCTTTGGCCATGCGGAGTGGCCATTAATTTTAATTATTATCGGCTCTGTGGCCATCGGAAGCCTTGTTGCCTGGTCGCTCAGTATAAGAAGAATATCCTTGCTGAAAAGGAAGATTAAGCAATTAGAAAAAGGGCAAACACATATATTAAATAGTAAAAATGAAAATGATGTTCGTAAATAAATTGAAACCCTTCAACTCCTCCTGTATAATGGGGAAGGTTGAGGGGTGATTTTATGTTACAGTCAAAGACCCGCTGGAATGTGGTAGAAGCAGACCGGCAAACAATTGAAGAATTGACGGACCAATTGAATATCACACCATTCGTTGCACACTTACTAGTGAACCGTGGCATTGTAACTGTAGAAGAAGCACGGTCCTTTTTATTTTTAGAACAGCAGTCTTTCCACGACCCTTTTCTATTTAAGGATATGGAAAAAGCTGTAGAACGCATTAAGCAAAGTATTTCAAATGGTGAACATATATTGATCTTTGGTGACTATGATGCAGATGGCGTCAGCTCAACTACTGTTTTGATGGAAACATTGAACTCGATGGGCGCCAATGTTGATTTTTATATTCCCAATCGTTTCTCGGAAGGTTACGGTCCCAATAAAGGTGCCTTTCAACTGGCAAAGGATCAAGGTGTCGATCTTCTCATAACGGTAGACACTGGAATTTCGGCCCTTGAAGAGGCGGATTTTGCAAGAGAACTTGGCTTGGACTATATTATTACAGACCACCATGAACCGGGTCCGGAATTGCCTGATGCACTCGCCATCATACATCCTAAATTGAAGGATAGCCAGTACCCTTGCAAGGATTTGGCAGGAGTCGGCGTTGCTTTAAAGTTGGCGCAGGCACTGTTAGGTGAAATACCTGAACAGCTCTTGGAGATTGCGGCTATCGGTACAATCGCAGATTTAGTTCCTTTACTGGGCGAAAATCGCCTAATTGCTTCGAGAGGTTTGAAGAGGCTCGGCGCAACTAAGAGACCGGGGTTGAAAAAGCTACTTTCGCTTGCAAAAGTTGACTTGTCCAATGTGACGGAGGAAAGTGTTGGCTTCGGCCTGGCCCCGAGGATTAATGCGGCTGGCCGTTTAGGGGATGCCGATCCTGCCGTAGAATTGCTCTTGACGGATGATCCTATCCTTGCTGATAGTATTGCCGAGGAAATACAGGCGCTTAATGTCGAAAGGCAAGAGATTGTCGCCGGAATTGCCGCGGAAGCTATTAAGCAAGTGGAGGAGCTGTATCCGCCAGAGAAAAATTCTGTGCTGATTGTAGGTGCAGAAGGCTGGAATGCTGGTGTAATTGGAATTGTCGCCTCTAAACTTGTCGAGAAATTCTATCGCCCTACCATTGTATTAAGCTACGATACAGATACGGGTTTAGCAAAAGGGTCGGCAAGAAGCATCGCGGGATTCGACCTTTATCAAAATCTGTCACAATGCCGTGAATTGCTTCCTCATTTTGGGGGCCATCCAATGGCGGCTGGAATGACTTTAGCGATCCAGGATGTCGATGAACTGCGCAAGCGCTTGAATGAGCAGGCAGAAACGGTCCTAACAGAAGAAGATTTCATGCCGATTACCCTTATCGATGCTTCTATCAACCTGAGCGAAGCAAATTTGGGTACAATAGAAGAGATGGCAAAGCTTGCTCCTTTTGGCATGGGAAATCCTAAGCCGCGTGTCCTTATTAAGGATGTAAAACTCGGCAGCTTAAAGAAAATCGGCGGGGACGGAACCCATCTAAAGGCGATGCTGAAAGATGGAGAGCATACGTTGGATGGTATCGGTTTTGGTATGGGCCATATTAGCGAAGACATTTCACCTTATGCAACTGTATCGGTTGTCGGTGAATTGTCCATCAATGAATGGAACAATATCCGAAAGCCGCAAATCTTTTTGCAGGATATGCTTGTGGATCATTGGCAGCTCTTTGATATAAGGGGAAGTAAAAAAATATCCCAGTTATTAGAGTCTATCCCTTTAGAACAGACTATGTTTATATTATTTAATGATGATTTAGCAGATAGACTGCCGAGTGGCTGGAAAGAACATGCTGTCCTTATCCAGGATGAACAGCAGGCATCGGAGTTGGATATAGAGGGCAAAAACATTGTCTTCATCGATATTCCACCGAAAGAATCCTACTTACAAAAGCTATTATCAGGAAAAAAACCAAATCGTGTATATGCGCACTTCTATCAAAAACAACAACATTTCTTCAGTACACTGCCTAACAGAGACCATTTCAAATGGGTCTATGCACTTATTGTAAAGAAAGGTTCTTTTGATTTAAAACGCCATCGTGAAGACATTGCCAAACATAAAGGCTGGACTAGCGATACAGTGGATTTCATCTGCCGGGTGTTTTTCGAATTAGAATTTGTTACAATAGAGGATGGAGTAATTTCCATTATTAAGCAGCCGAAGAAGCGTGATGTAAAAGAAGCGCCGTCTTATATAAAAAAACAACAGCAATTAAAATTGGAAAATGAGCTTCTTTACTCTTCATATCAACAGCTGTATGATCATATGCAGTCCTATTTAAGCGGTGAAGAACTCAAGGAGGAAACAACGTCATGGATTTAAAAAAATACATTACTATCGTACCGGATTGGCCAAAACCTGGCATTACGTTCAAAGATATCACAACACTGATGGACAATGGTGAAGCTTACCACTATGCAACAGACCAAATCGTTGAATATGCTAAAAAGCAAAAAATCGATTTAGTTGTTGGGCCTGAGGCTCGCGGTTTCATTATCGGGTGTCCTGTTGCCTATTCTCTTGGAGTTGGCTTTGCCCCTGTCCGTAAAGAAGGAAAACTGCCAAGGGAAACAATTAAAGTGCAATATGGCCTTGAGTATGGGAAAGATGTATTGACTATTCATAAAGATGCAATCAAGCCAGGGCAACGCGTCCTTATTACGGATGATTTACTTGCAACAGGCGGAACAATCGAAGCTACTATTCAATTGGTTGAAGAATTGGGTGGAGTGGTTGCAGGTATCGCTTTCTTGATTGAATTATCCTACTTGGATGGCCGCAGCAAATTGGACGGCTATGATGTATTGACTTTGATGAATTACTAATCATAAACAGCTCTGTCTTATGTAATAAGACAGAGCTTTCTTATACCGCGATAACGGGCTTGCATTTCACATAGTGCAAGTATAGTTCCACTTTATAGAATATTTTGATACACTATAGGGAAAGAGTTAATACACTGGTTAAAAAGAAGGATTAACCACTTTACTTTCTCTCTTTTTTTTCGATAATGGAAACAATACAATCTACTATAATTGGACTTTTTTAAAAAGAAGGATTGATTGATCCGGAAATGAATATCAATCCTATTCGGAATTTGGCCGATATCTTTTCTACTCTATATCTAAGGTGGTTTCATGGCAAACGAACAAATACTTACTTCAAAACAAGTGATCGAACGAACACAAGCCTATTTGCAGCCTCAAGACGTTGCAATGGTGGAGAAAGCCTTTCTTTACGCAGAAAAGGCGCATAAGGACCAATTCAGAAAATCGGGTGAGCCCTATATCATTCACCCTATTCAAGTTGCCGGTATCCTGGCAGATTTAGAATTGGACGCATCCACTGTTGCAGCTGGTTTTCTTCATGATGTTGTTGAGGATACAGACGTAACATTGAAGGATCTTGAAGAAGCTTTTACTCCAGAAGTAGCCATGCTTGTCGACGGCGTAACTAAACTGGGAAAAATTAAATATAAATCGCATGAGGAACAGCAAGCGGAAAACCACCGCAAAATGTTTGTTGCCATGGCGCAGGATATCCGCGTCATCCTTATTAAGCTAGCTGACCGTCTTCATAATATGCGGACCTTGAAGCATTTGCCGTCTGAGAAGCAACGCAGAATTGCCAATGAAACGTTAGAGATTTTTGCACCATTGGCGCATCGTCTAGGTATTTCCACGATCAAATGGGAACTTGAAGACATTGCATTGCGCTATTTGAATCCTCAACAGTATTATCGGATAGTCAATTTGATGAAGAAGAAGCGGAATGAACGGGAAGATTACCTGAAAGATGTAGTGGCGGAAGTGCGGAAACAGCTGGATGAAGTACAAATCAAAGCTGAAATATCCGGCCGGCCAAAGCATATATACAGTATTTATCGCAAAATGGCTTTGCAAAATAAACAGTTCAGTGAAATCTATGATTTGCTGGCAGTCCGCATACAGGTAAACAGCATTAAAGATTGCTATGCGGTGCTTGGCATTATCCATACTTGCTGGAAGCCTATGCCTGGACGTTTCAAAGACTATATCGCTATGCCGAAGCCGAATATGTACCAATCGCTCCATACAACTGTAATTGGCCCAAAAGGCGATCCGTTGGAAGTGCAAATCCGTACATTCGAGATGCACCGAATTGCTGAATATGGGATTGCAGCGCATTGGGCATATAAAGAAGGCAAGGAAGCGGACAAGGCCGAACCTTTAGAGGAAAAACTGGGTTGGTTCCGGGAAATACTGCAATTTCAGGATGAAGCATCCAATGCCGAAGAATTCATGGAGTCCCTCAAAATTGATTTATTTTCCGATATGGTTTTCATCTTTACTCCAAAAGGGGATGTCATCGAATTGCCGGCAGGGAGCATACCGATTGATTTTGCGTACAGAATCCATTCTGAAATAGGCAATAAAACAATCGGTGCGAAAGTGAACGGCAAGATGGTGCCCCTTGACTATAAGCTCAAAACTGGCGATATTGTCGAGATCATGACATCCAAGCATTCATATGGCCCGAGCAGGGACTGGTTAAAGATCACCCAAACCTCCCAAGCGAAAAGTAAAATCCGCCAATTCTTCAAAAAACAGCTGCGAGAGGAAAATGTGGAGAAGGGCCGTGAGCTTGTTGAAAAAGAAATCAAGAACATGGACTTTGATCTGAAGGAAGTACTTACGAATGAGAATATCAAAAGAGTGGCCGAGAAATTCAATTTCACCAATCTGGATGATATGTATGCAGCCGTTGGCTATAACGGAATCACGGCTTTGCAAATTGCCAATCGCCTGACTGATAAATGGAGGAAAAAGAAAGAACAGGAAGAGCAGCTGACGAAAATTGCCGATGCGGCTTCAGAAGTGAAATCTGTAAGCAACTCAAGAAAACGGGAATCCGGCGTCCGTGTTGTCGGTGCGGATAACCTGCTCATCCGTCTGTCACGTTGCTGCAATCCAGTGCCTGGAGATGATATCGTCGGTTTCATCACAAAAGGCAGGGGCGTTTCCGTCCACAGGCAGGACTGCCCTAATATTGCGGGTGAAGAGGCTAGGCTGATTCCGGTTGAATGGGAAACTGGCTATAACGAAAGTAAAGAATACAATGTGGATATTGAGATAAATGGTTATGACAGAAGAGGCCTATTGAATGAAGTATTGCAGGTAGTCAATGAAACCAAAACGGACATATCGGCTGTTTCAGGCAAAACGGACCGTAATAAAATGGCTCTGATCAATATGTCCATTGCTATCCATAACGTCAGCCACCTGCAAAAAGTAGTGGATCGAATTAAACAAATTCCTGACGTGTATTCTGTTCGCCGAATTATGAACTAAGGAGTACTATATGAAAATTGTGTTGCAGCGATCGAAGCAGGCATCTGTTACAGTAGACCATGAAACGGTCGGCAGTATAGATAAGGGACTTGTTTTATTAGTTGGTGTTACCCATGAAGACACTAAAGAAAAAGCGGATTTTTTGGCTGATAAAGTGGTGAATTTGCGTATCTTCGAAGATGGGGAGGGGAAAATGAACCATTCCCTCCTCGATGTGGGAGGGGATATTTTATCCGTGTCCCAATTTACGCTTTACGGGGATTGCCAGAAAGGCAGAAGGCCAAATTTTATGGGAGCCGCTAAACCGGATCTTGCCCAGGAATTATATCATTATTTCAATGAATCATTAATCAAAAAAGGTATTCGTGTAGAAACAGGCATATTTGGTGCGATGATGGATGTATCGCTTGTCAATGATGGACCGGTTACACTGATACTTGAAAAATAAAAAAAGAAGAAATGCCACTTTATAGGCGTTTCTTCTTTTTTTCTGGCTGAGATCAAATCGGTCATTTTAGCCTTGTGCCGGTTAAATAGGAGCCGAGGCCATTATAAATGGCTGTAGCCGCATCATGTTGATAACGGGGGGAGGTTACCAGTTCTTCCTCATCCATATTGCTGAGATAACCAAGTTCCAGCAGCACCGCCGGTTGGCTATTTTGGCGGAGTACATGGTAATCGCCAAAACGTTTATCCCTTATCTTCAATGATTCCTGTGCTTCCAAGTTCGAGTAAATCGCTTGGGCAAGCGGTTTTTGGAAAGAATGATAATAATACGGAGTAATCCCTCTTACGTTGTTCTGCTCGGCACTGTCATAATGCAGAGAGAGAAATGCATCTGCCTCTGAAAGAAACGATTTGCTTGTCCGCTCCGATAAGGCTATATATCTGTCATCCGATCTTGTCAGTAAAACGGTTGCGCCGGAATGCTCCAATTTTTCTTTCAGCAACAATGCCGAAGACAGCGTTAAATTTTTTTCTAGAGTGCCTTCCTTTCCTGTAGTGCCGCTGTCATTTCCGCCATGTCCGGGATCGATAATAATGACCTTGCCTCTTAGGTCATAAGCGTAGGCGGGCGTGCCTGATCGGGAAACGGACGCTAACCGGCTGCTCACATAGCCTGTTTTTCCCCAACCGGTTTTCACTTTATAATAATCCCCTTTGATGGAAATAAGATCATAGGTATCGCCTTTGGAAGCCAGTTTTTTTATGCTTCCGTTTGCATTGGCTTTTTCTCGGATAGGGGCATCCTCCATTGTCGCCTTGACGGCATTATCTTTATGTATGACTGCTTCCGGTTTATAGATCTTTATAGAGAACCAGCTCGGTATCCACCCTTTTTTTCCATTTTTGTATTCAATGCGGTACCAGTTGTTTTTCTCATCCAGGATGGAAAATGTATCGGCTTTTTTTACTGAACCCATTTTCTTCGCAGATAGAGATGGTTGTTTCCGTACGGCCAATTCTGTAGCCGTTATTTCGGCATAGGGCATTTTGGGTTCTTCTTTATCTTGTACTTCTGCTTTTTCAGTCAGCCATGAAGCAATCCATACGAGTTCTCCGGAATCCAGCTTTACTTTGTACCAGCCTTGTTCTTCTTGCAGGATGGAGAATTCATCGCCTTTATGCACTCGGCCTACTTTTTCATATTGAGTTCCAGGCCCGCTGCGGGCGTTAATGCTCCCATCTTTGATGGCGATTTTTTCTTTGGCTGAAGCAGTGTGGCCGGAAAACAGCAAACCGGCAGCCATTATTGCAACTGTGAGGAAACGGATTGTTTTCATTATGTCCTCCAATCTTTTTTATGTGATTTTTACTATTTACATGAAACAAATGAGCCGTTTGGGTAAAGCTAATAGAAATACAACTATCCAAACGGGAGGATTAGTCCTAATGAAATTCAGCGATAAAAACAATCATACCCAAAGCGGCTATCATCAAATATTTGGAGTGGATTTCCATGATTTCATCCAAAAGGAACAAACGAACAATATGGTTGAGCTGGCCAGTGAGTTCGGACTGCATGTGCGCGATGTCAAACATTTGAAAAAAAGGTTGGGCCGCTCTTAAACCAGTATACAATAGTTCGCCACATGTAATAAAACGAAAAATAACTTTACCGCAATGAAGTATATTTGCTTAACATCTTGACAATACTTGTTTGGACAATTATTATTAGTAAAATAAAATACTACATATCCATCAAAACCAATGAGGGAGAACAGTAGTTAAGATTGCCGCGTATAGAGAGGGAAGGCCATGGGCTGAAAGCTTTCCTACAACGGTCCTTAATGAATGAACACTCCGTAGGTTTCGCCTTGAACGAAAGCCTGAGCTTTTTAGTAGGGGATGAACGTAGACAGGCGTTAACTGTTTGGAGGAAATGCGTCAGCATTTTAAATTAGGGTGGCACCACGGGAATACAACTCTCGTCCCTTGTAAACAAGTTTTACAAGAGGCGGGAGTTTTTTGTGTGGTCCGCCTTTTCTTATAAATACAGATGGAGGAGGAGCATTCCATGAATGTGCAAATTCCGAGAGGAACACAGGATATTTTGCCTGAACAATCCGCTATATGGCAATATATCGAACAAGTTTCAAGAGATTTATGCAAGAGATATCAATACAACGAAATCCGCACCCCTATTTTTGAGCACACAGAGGTGTTTCAGCGCGGTGTCGGAGAAACGACAGATATTGTCCAAAAAGAAATGTATACTTTCCAAGACCGAGGCGACCGAAGCATCACGTTACGCCCGGAAGGAACGGCTGCTGTTGTCCGCTCCTTTGTGGAAAATAAAATGTTCGGCTGGCCTACACAGCCTGTCAAGCTATACTATTACGGTCCGATGTTCCGCTATGAACGTCCGCAGGCAGGCCGCTTCCGCCAATTTGTCCAGTTTGGCGCCGAGGCATTAGGAAGTGCAGATCCATCAATCGATGCTGAGATTATCAGTTTGGCAATGAATATGTATAAAGGTATGGGGTTGAATGAATTAAAGCTTGTCATTAATTCATTGGGCGACCAAGAAAGCCGCACTAAACACCGTGAGGCACTTGTTCAGCATTTCGAGCCTCGCATCGGAGAGTTTTGCCATGATTGCCAAAATCGCCTCCATAAAAATCCATTGCGGATTCTTGATTGCAAAAAGGACCATGACCATGAATTGATGAAAAATGCCCCTTCGATTTTAGAATATTTGAATGACGAATCAAAAGCTTATTTTGAGAAGGTACTACAACATTTGGATTCAATGGACATTGCTTATACCGTGGATTCAACATTAGTCCGCGGGCTGGATTATTACAATCATACAGCATTTGAAATTATGAGCGATGCTAAAGGGTTCGGAGCGATTACTACGCTTTGCGGCGGCGGACGCTACAATGGCCTTGTTGAAGAATTTGGAGGGCCGGAAACACCGGGAATCGGATTTGCGATGAGCATTGAGAGGTTGATAGCAGCGCTTGATGCCGAAGGAATTAATCTTCCGATCGAGTCAAAAACGGATGTGTATGTTGTGGCAATGGGTGATGCAGCCAAAGATTATAGCGTAAAGCTGGTAAACGATTTGCGCCTTCAAGGCTTTTCTGCTGATCGGGACTACAACAATCGCAAGGTGAAAGCTCAGTTTAAAGCAGCTGATCGCGCGAATGCACGATATGTTGCAGTCTTGGGCGATGATGAGCTGTTGAATAAAACCATTACGCTAAAGGATATGGATTCCGGCGAGCAGCAGGAAGTGGCATTGGACAGCTTGATTTCAACATTAAAGAAACAGCAACAATAAGGGAGGAAACAGGGATGTTTGGCAGAACGTATTTTTGTGGAGAAGTGTCAGAAAAAGCAATAGGTGAAAAGGTAACGCTGAAAGGCTGGGTACAAAAGCGCCGCGACCTTGGAGGATTGATTTTCATCGATTTGCGCGACCGTTCAGGATTGGTACAGGTTGTTTTTAATCCGGATGTTTCAAAAGAAGCGTTGGAGCAGGCAGAAAAAATCCGCAATGAATTTGTGCTAAGTGTGGAAGGCACTGTTGTTCCCCGTGAGGAAGGAACAGTCAACTCTAACCTGAAAACAGGTAAAATTGAAATCAAGGCTGAGAACGTTACAATTATCAATGAAGCAAAAACGCCTCCATTCACAATCGATGACAAAAGTGAAGTGTCTGAAGAGGTTCGTCTGAAATACCGTTATTTGGATCTTCGCCGTCCAGCAATGTTTGAAACATTGAATATGCGCCACCGTATCACAAAATCAGTACGCGACTATTTGGACAGCGAGGGCTTTCTTGATATTGAAACGCCTATCCTTACTGGCAGCACTCCGGAAGGCGCACGCGATTATTTAGTCCCTAGCCGCGTGCATGAAGGTGAATTCTACGCCCTTCCCCAAAGCCCGCAATTATTCAAACAGCTATTGATGGTTTCCGGCTTTGAACGTTACTATCAAATTGCCCGCTGTTTCCGTGATGAGGATTTGCGTGCCGACCGCCAGCCGGAATTTACTCAAATCGATATTGAGACTAGCTTCTTAAGCCAGGATGATATTATGGAAATGACAGAGCGGATGATGTCGAAAGTCATGAGAGAAGTGAAAGGCGTTGAGATGTCATTGCCGCTGCCGCGCATGAAATACCAAGAGGCGATGAGCCGCTTTGGCTCTGATAAGCCGGATACCCGTTTTGGCCTGGAATTGGTCGATGTGTCCGAAATCGTTAAAGACTCAAGCTTTAAAGTATTTGCCGGCGCAGTAGAAAACGGCGGCCAGGTAAAAGCAATCA
Organism: Bacillus kalamii; assembly: GCF_047238185.1. NCBI lineage: Bacteria > Bacillati > Bacillota > Bacilli > Caryophanales > Bacillaceae > Bacillus > Bacillus kalamii. The sequence goes on from NZ_JBDFMI010000001.1 coordinate 737,192, forward strand.
ATGTAAAAGGTGCAGCAGCCAACTATTCACGAAAAGACATTGATGCCCTAGGCGAATTCGCTTCTATTTACGGAGCTAAAGGTTTGGCTTGGATGAAGGTGGAAAGCGACGGCCTAAAGGGACCTATCGCCAAATTCTTTGCCGGTGAAGACGCAGAGCAAATCATTGCTGCTTTAGAAGCAAATGAGGGAGATCTGTTATTATTTGTTGCCGATAAAAAGAGCATTGTAGCAGATGCCCTTGGCGCTCTCCGCTCCAAACTCGGAAAAGAACTTGATTTGATCGATCACAGCAAGTTTAATTTCTTGTGGGTGACTGATTGGCCGCTACTTGAATACGATGATGAAGAAGGCCGCTATTACGCTGCCCATCACCCATTCACGATGCCTTTCCGTGAAGATTTGGACAAGCTTGAAACAGAACCGCAGCACGTAAGAGCCCAGGCATATGACCTAGTTCTAAATGGCTATGAATTAGGTGGCGGTTCATTGCGTATATTCGAAAGAGACATCCAGGAAAAAATGTTTGCTGTCCTTGGCTTCAGCCCTGAAGAAGCGAAAGCCCAATTCGGATTCCTGATGGATGCTTTTGAATACGGAACACCTCCACACGGCGGAATTGCACTAGGACTTGACCGCTTGGTTATGCTTTTAGCAGGAAGAAGTAATTTGCGCGATACAATCGCATTCCCTAAAACAGCAAGTGCGAGCTGCTTGCTGACAAATGCGCCAAGCCCAGTAAGCGGAGCGCAATTGGATGAGTTGAAGCTTTCTTTAAAAGGAGAAAAAAAGGAATAATTTCCTATATGGCTTTTCTTGAAAAAGGAAGAAATCCTATGATATGATACATTCAACAAGTAAGAGTCCTGATGTGTTCGTTGCTTACACCTATAAGTTTTGACCGAACACTTACTTATAGTTACGGGAGCCCCAAGTTTCACTGTTGCGTAAATGCCTCGTCATGTGGACTTACAGAAACAGCGAACCGAGCACCCACCTGCGGAGAGCGGGTTCAAAACGAAGGCGATAAACGGCATGATCGGGACTACTTACTACTAAATCGACTGGACAATTGAACAGACTGTTCAATTACGGACGGAGCACCTTTTCCATACAATGGAGGTGCTCCGTTTTTATTTGTTCTGTACCGGGTTTAGTATATAATGGAGAATACATATGGTTATTAGAACGTATATTCCCGGAGCGGACAGATACATCCGGAAAAGTTACGAATAATGGAGTTGAAAGATATGTTACATCAATTTTCTAGAAATGAATTGGCAATCGGCAAGGAAGGTTTGGATGCGCTAAAAAACAGTACAGTAGCTGTGCTCGGCGTAGGAGGAGTAGGTTCTTATGCAGCAGAAGCGCTTGCACGCTCTGGCGTGGGCCGCCTTTTGTTGGTGGATAAAGATGATGTGGATATCACCAATGTTAACCGCCAATTGCATGCTTTGCTGTCGACAGTCGGGCAGTTCAAGGCCGACTTGATGAAGGAACGGATAGCCGATATTAATCCAGATTGCGAGGTTATTTCCCTGAAGATGTTTTATACAGAAGAAACGTACGAAACATTTTTCAGTTATGGTCTTGATTACGTGATTGATGCGTCTGATACGATTTCTTATAAAATCCATTTGATGAAGGAATGTTTGAAACGCAATATCCCAATTATCTCGAGTATGGGAGCGGCTAATAAAATGGACCCTACCCGATTCCAAATAACGGATATTTCGAAGACTCACACAGATCCATTGGCGAAGGTGATCCGGACACGGCTTCGGAAAGAGGGAATCAAAAAAGGAATCACCGTTGTCTTTTCTGATGAAAGCCCTATTGTCATCCGTGAAGACGTGCGCAAGGAAGTCGGCAACGATGAGGCTGAAATCAGAAAAGCGAAAATGCCTCCTTCCTCAAATGCCTTCGTTCCTTCTGTTGCAGGGTTGATTGCAGCCAGTTGGGTAGTGAGGGAAATAGTGAGCGATGTAAACATTACGCGAATGAGCGATGAGAAAAAGGAACAATAATGAAAGTTTAGAAGGAGGTTTGATATTATGTACCAGGAACCGTTATCGCACCGGATGAGACCAGCAAGGATTGAAGAGGTAGTCGGACAACAGCATATTATCGGGCCCGATTCTGCACTGCATAAAATGATAAAGAATGGCCATGTCCCTTCCATGCTCTTTTATGGAGAACCCGGGACGGGAAAAACATCGCTTGCTTATGCCATAGCAGGCAGTACGAAGAAGGATTTTTACGCCTTGAATGCTGTGACGGCAGGAAAGAAAGATGTGGAGCAAGTCATTGAAGAGGCAAGAATGACAAGGAATGCGATCCTTTTCCTGGATGAAATCCACCGATTCAATAAAAGCCAGCAGGATTCATTGCTTAAGGCTCTGGAAGAAGGCGTATTTGTCCTCATCGGAGCAACTACTGAAAATCCTTTTCATAGCGTAAATGGCGCCATCCGTTCACGCTGCGGGCAAATCAAGCAATTGAAGCCCTTGACTGAGGCGGATATATCAGTCTTAATCCGCAGAGCTCTCGAGGACGGCGATAAAGGATTAGGAAAAACCTCTATTGAGTTTCCTGATGAATTGATCGATTTGATTTCGCAGACAACTAGTGACGGGCGGACTGCCTTGAACCTGCTGGAAGATATCGTAATGGCTTCTGATCGAAATGAGCAGGGCACAGTCATAGTCGAGGAAAAAACAGTTAAGCAAAGCATTGAAAATAAAGGATTCACCCATGATAAAAAGGGGGATATCTACTATTCCCTTCTTTCGAGTTTCCAGAAAAGCATTAGGGGAAGCGATACTGACGCAGCATTGCATTATTTGGCGCGCTTGCTTGAGGGCGGTGACCTTCCGGCAATATGCCGGAGATTATTGGTAATCGGTTATGAAGATATCGGGCTCGCCAATCCGGAAGTAAGCGCAAGGGTGCTGACAGCCATCCAGACTGTTGAACGGCTTGGGCTTCCGGAGGCGCGAATTCCTTTGGCGAGCATCACTATCGAGCTCTGTTTATCCGCTAAATCAAATTCTGCTTATAAAGCACTTGATGCTGCAATCGCCGATGTGCGAAAAGGCCGGGGCTTATCCATACCTGACCATTTGCGGGATGCCCATTACCAGGGAGCTAAAGATCTTGGCCATGGCATTGGTTACAAATATCCGCATGACTATCCGAACGGATGGGTAAAACAGCAGTACTTGCCGGACGAACTGAAGGAGCGTAAATATTATGAACCGAAAAATGCTGGTGAAGAAAAGAAATTATCGCTTATCCACCAGCGTCTTGAAGATTTGCGTAATCAATCCTAGCCTTATTGCACGTTAATCAGTATTTGTGTTAAAATTGGGAAAATACCATAAAATAACTATTTTACAAGTAGGCGACATCATTGCTCTTTTTGCTGCAATCGTGCGCCTTTTTTGTGTGAAGAGATGTTTTACGGTATTTGGCAGATTCATATACTCCTAGATTTCTACAGATAGATACGGAAAAAAGAATTGGGAGAGTGAAAGTATGAAGCAAGTTTCGAAAAAGCTCGTCAGTTTTGCCTTAATGCTAGCCCTTATGATCGGATTGATGGCAAGTCCGGCCGCTGCAGCAGACAGCGCGGCGAAAACAATCAACTATGTTTCTTTAGGAGATTCTTTGGCAGCAGGAATGAATTCCGACAATAAAGTGGATGACAATGGCTTTTCTGATTTGACAGCCAAATACCTGAAGGACAAGAACCTTTTGGGAACATATTCAAAGGCATTTGCAGTGCCTGGCTATACGACAGAAAAGGTTTTAAACGATTTAAACAATAATAAAAGCGATCCAAAAACAAATGCCAACATCCAGGATGAAGTGAAGAAAGCCCAATTAATCACTTTATCCGCCGGTGCGAATGATTTGTTGGCTTTAGGAAAAATGAATGAGTCAACAGGGATGCTGGAATATGATTCATCTAAGCTTGTCCCTCTTATGTCAACCATAACAGCGAACTATACGGCCATCCTGAAAAAGATCAAGGAATTGAATCCGTCTGCTTCGGTTTATGTCATGGGGTATTATTTTCCCTACCCATACATGAGTGATCAGCAAAAACCTGAGATCATTAAGCTCGAAAAAGGGCTGAATGAGTTGATCAAAGGCCTGGCAACTTTAAATGGCGCCCATTTTGTTGACGTCTATAGCAAATTCGGAGATGATACAAAACCTTATCTTCCAAACCCAAAGAGCATCCATCCGAATGCAGCCGGCTATAAACTGATGAGCGAAGCATTGTTGGAGCAGTTATCCAAGCAATTGGAACCTGCGCCGACACCTGATCCGGAGCCAACACCGGCCAAGCCTGTCGATATCCAAACAAGCTGGGCGGCAAAAGAACTGCAATATATGGCTGACCATATGTTGATGGCTGTTGACGAAAACGGAAAAATGTATCCTGATAAGCCGATTACTAGAGCGGAAGTGGCTGCGGTCGTTTTCAAGTCAATGATGACGGATAAAAAAGTCCCGGCCAATCCCGGATTCAGCGATGTTCCAGAATCGCATCCTGCCTACATGGCTATTGCCAAGCTGACGGAAATGGGCGTATTTGCCAAAGCGCCTGCCTTCAATCCGGATGCTGCTCTGCAAAGGATCCAATTAGCGAAGGTTATAAGCTCTGCCTATCAGTTGAAGGCAAGCGGGAAATTAGCAGTATTTAAAGACGTACCTAAAACGTATTGGGGCTATAACAGTGTACAAGCAGTAGCTACGAACGGGTTAATGCTCGGCTCTGCAGGAAAATTTGATTTATACAGTAAAACGACAAGAGCTCAGTTTGCAGCCGTTGCATACAGAGCGATGCAAAAACAAGGAATGGTTCAATAGAGTCATTTTGGAATGAAAAAGCCCTTTCTGCCTGCTTCTTGCAGCTGGAGAGGGTTTTTCTATTAAATAAATGCAATACCACATTTTATTTGAAGTCGAAAGGGTTTGAACTATGCTAGAATGCTGTATAATGAAAGAATATATGCATAGGCAGTATATGTATGCTATAATTTCAAAAGTTAATTTTCCATTGGACAAGTATTCGGATGGATTTTTTTTATAGAAAGGCAAACCCTCATTCGGAACAAGATTACTATCTTCAGTGGCAGTGTATCTATTTTTGCTCACTTCAATAATCTGTGATGGAATCGTCCGAAAAGGATTTTGAAAATAGAGGTGTACGATATGAAAATTTCTACAAAAGGGCGTTATGGGTTAACCATTATGATCGAATTGGCAAAAAAGCATGGCGAGGGCCCGACATCATTGAAGCTAATCGCTCAAAACAACGATTTATCAGAGCATTATTTGGAGCAATTAATCGCTCCGCTTCGGAATGCCGGTTTAGTTAAAAGCATTAGAGGCGCTTATGGCGGATACGTGTTGGCAAAGGAACCGAACCAAATCACGTCTGGCGATGTCATTCGCGTATTGGAAGGCCCTATTTCAATCGTAGAAGGATTAGAGAATGAAGAGCCTGCAAAAAGGGAGCTATGGCAGCGTATCAGCGATGCTGTAAAGGATGTCCTGGATAAAACATCATTGGAAGATTTGGCGAATTATAATGATGATAATGCTCCAGGATCTTATATGTTTTATATTTAATTCATCCATCCTAGAACAGGTATAAGAGTGAACGTAATGGAACGAGGAGGAAAGGTAGTGGAAAGAATTTATCTTGACCATGCTGCCACTACTCCCGTACATCAAGATGTTGTACGAGAAGTGATGACAGTGATGGAACAAACATTTGGAAATCCATCAAGCATCCACTCTTTTGGCAGGGATGCGCGAAAAATAGTCAACGACGCCCGGAAAACACTGGCTCATTCAATCGGTGCCAAAGAAAATGAAATTATTTTTACAAGCGGCGGCACAGAAGCAGATAATCAGGCGATTGTCGGCGTTGCGAAAGCAAGGGCTGGGCAAGGGAAGCATGTCATCACTTCTGTCATAGAACATCATGCTGTTTTGCATACGTTTGACTATCTAAAACAACAAGGCTTTGACGTGACATATTTATCAGTGGACCGCGAAGGGCGCATCTCTTTGGATGAGCTGAAAAAAGCTTTGCGTGAAGACACAATTTTAGTGTCGATTATGTATGGGAATAATGAAGTAGGGACGATACAGGATATAAAACAAATAAGTGAAATAGTCGATGGAACGAATGCTTATTTCCATACTGATGCGGTTCAGGCGTACGGTGTCGAACCAATATCTGTGGATAGCATGAAGATTGATTTGTTATCTACTTCTTCACATAAAATAAATGGACCTAAGGGCGTCGGCTTTTTGTACTGCAGGGAAGGTATAGCGCTTCAGCCTGTTCTTTACGGTGGAGAGCAGGAAAAGAAACGGCGCGCAGGCACAGAAAATGTCCCTGCCATTGCTGGATTTGCTAAGGCTGCAAGTATTGTCCAGGAAAAAATGGGCGAAAAGCAGAAAGAACTGGCGAATCTAAAAGAAACATTCTGTCGCGTATTGCTGGAACGAGGAATTGATTTTGAACGGAATGGAGCAACAGAGCATTCTCTGCCCCATATATGCAATCTTTCCTTTCCGGGTGCACATGTAGAAGCATTGTTGGCAAACCTTGATTTGGCAGGCATTGCAGCATCAAGCGGCTCTGCTTGTACCGCCGGATCAATCAATCCTTCCCATGTGCTCGTTGCTATGTTCGGGAAAGAGGATGATAAAATCACAAATTCTATCCGATTCAGCTTCGGGATGAATAATACGGAAGAGCAAATAGTAAAAGCCGCCGCTGTAACTGCGGATATTATAAAACGTTTGACTAAATAAGAATTTTAAATGGGGTGAAGGCATGACAAAATCACCAAAAGACACCCGTGTTGTGGTTGGTATGTCAGGAGGAGTGGATTCCTCCGTAGCTGCTTTGCTTCTGAAGCAGCAAGGATATGATGTAGTTGGCATCTTCATGAAGAACTGGGATGATACAGATGAAAATGGAGTCTGCACAGCTACGGAAGATTATGAAGATGTAATGAAAGTTTGCGAACAAATTGGCATTCCCTATTATGGGGTTAATTTCGAAAAGCAATATTGGGACAAAGTATTCACCTACTTCCTTGATGAATACCGTTCAGGGAGAACCCCTAATCCGGATGTCATGTGCAACAAGGAAATTAAGTTCAAAGCGTTCCTTGAGCATGCGATGAATCTTGGGGCAGATTACTTGGCTACTGGCCATTATGCACAGGTAGAATACCGGGACGGCGAATATAAAATGCTTCGCGGCATTGACGATAACAAGGACCAAACGTATTTCTTGAACCAATTGACGCAAAAACAATTGGAGAAAGTCATGTTTCCTCTAGGGCATTTGCCTAAGACAAAAGTAAGGGAAATCGCAGCTGAAGCAGGGCTTGCTACAGCAAAAAAGAAAGACTCAACAGGTATATGCTTCATCGGGGAACGTAATTTCAAAGAATTCCTTGGAAGTTATTTGCCGGCACAGCCTGGCAATATGGAAACGATGGAAGGCGACATAAAAGGAAAGCATGACGGTTTGATGTACCACACAATCGGCCAACGCCATGGACTGGGTATCGGTGGAAGCGGTGAGCCGTGGTTTGCTGTGGGGAAAGACCTCAAACGGAATGTGCTGTATGTTGAACAAGGTTTCCACCATGACTCCTTGTATTCTACTTCATTAGAAGCAGACCACATCAGCTGGGTTTCTGATCGTGAAAAGCCTTCTGAGTTCAAATGCACGGCTAAATTCCGCTACCGCCAAACGGATAGCGGTGTAACAGTCAGAATCTTGGAAGGACAGCGTGCAGAGGTCATTTTTGATGAACCTGTACGTGCGATCACTCCGGGTCAGGCGGTTGTCTTCTACGATGGGGAAGAATGCCTTGGCGGAGGCACAATCGATAAAGTGTTTAAAAATGGCGAGCAATTGACGTATGTAGGCTAATGGCATCTTTTACAAATCCTCAGCTCCTTTGCGGGCTGAGGATTTTTTGAGCAAAGGATCCTGCGGCATGCATTTTAAATGTCCGGTATGTATATGGTATACTTTTGGAATAGAAAATGGAGCGTGAACAATATGACTAAGAATGAATATGGAATCCAATGCATGCAGGAAGGAAAATGGGAGGAAGCGGTAAAAGCGTTTTCTGAAGCGATTGAAGAAAACCCGAATGATGCTGTTTCTTATATCAATTTCGGCAATGTCCTGACAGCTGTCGGAGAACGGGAAAAAGCCGTTAATTTTTTCAAAAAAGCACTGACTATAGACGCTAATGCAGGTGCTGCCTATTACGCACTTGGCAATCTATATTATGAAAGCGAACAATATAGGGAAGCGAAGGACTTTCTTGAAAAGGCAATCCGGGCTGGGCTGGAAAACAGTGATGGATACTTTATGCTTGGAATGACCCTGCTGCAATTGGACCAGCCTAGGCTGGCCCTTCCTTACCTGCAACGAAGCATTGAACTGAACCCTGATGACAGCGATGCACGTTTCCAATATGCCCTGTGCATGGCAGGGGAAGAAATGGTTGAAGAAGCGATCGACCAATTCAATAAAGTAGTGGAGCAGGATCCAAAACATGCAGATGCTTATTATAATTTAGGAGTAGCCTATGCCGGTTACAAAGAAGATGCCGAAAAAGCATTAGACTATTTCACAAAAGCATTAGAGATACAAAAGGACCATGTTTTGGCAGCGAATGGAAAAAATGTAATGGAACAATATTTAAACCAGTAAACGGCCAGAGGAGGGGATAACGGTGCAGCAGAACGAACTGGAATTATTCGATGAACCGAAAAAGTTGTTTATGAAAGGAAGGCATCTTGTCACTATCTTCCATAATGAGCAAAATCTATATTCTGTTGTCCGGATCCGAGTTGATGAAACGAATGCCCCATATGATGAAAAAGAAGCAGTGATCGTAGGGTATTTTCCTCAGATCCACGAACATGAGACGTATATATTCTACGGGAAGCTAAAAGATCATCCGAAATTCGGCATGCAGTTTGCTGTTGACCAATTCCAAAAGGACCTGCCCCAGACAAAGGAAGGCATAGTCAGTTATTTGTCGAGCAGCCTTTTTCATGGCATCGGGAAAAAAACAGCTGAAAGTATAGTGGAAACGATCGGTGAAAACGCCATTTCAAAGATATTAGCGACGCCCTCTCTTCTTGATTCAGTCCCAAAGCTCTCTCCCGAAAAAGCGAAATCAATCTATGATACGCTTGTTGAACATCAGGGCCTAGAACAAGTAATGATTGCGTTGAATCAATATGGTTTCGGCCCACAGCTGTCCATGAGAATCTATCAAATGTATAAGCAGGATACGTTAAGCATTATCCAAAGCAATCCGTATAAGCTGGTGGAGGATATCGATGGAATTGGATTTGGGCGTGCGGATGAACTTGGTTTTCAACTGGGGATCAGCGGCAGCCATAGTGACAGGATCAAAGCGGGCTGCTTATATACGATTGAGACCCAATGCCAGCAGGAAGGGCATGTATTTGTAGAGGCTGAGGAGCTTCTGCAGAAAGTGCAAGAACTGCTGGAAGGAAATAAAAGGGATGTAATCGATTTTCAATCCATCTCAAGCGAGTTAATTGAACTGGCTGAGGAAAAGAAGGTCATCATTGAAGAGAAGCGTATCTATTCGCCATCCCTTTATTTCTCCGAAAGAGGGATAGCAACCAATATAAAACGGATTCTTGAACAGACTGAATATGAAGAAGCATTTCCAAAGTCGGAATTCCTTTTGGCTTTGGGAGAATTGGAGGAAAGGCTTGAAGTCGAGTATGCATCAGCCCAAAAAGAAGCGATTGAAACAGCGCTGATGTCTCCAATGATGCTTTTGACCGGCGGCCCGGGTACAGGGAAAACGACGGTCATAAAAGGGATTGTTGAACTATACAGCGAGCTTCATGGCGTAAGCATGGACCCTCATGCTTACAAGGATAATGATCCTTTTCCCTTTGTTCTTGCTGCTCCTACAGGCCGCGCCGCCAAACGGATGACTGAATCGACCGGTTTGCCGGCTGTCACCATCCATCGTTTGCTCGGCTGGAATGGGAGTGAAGGCTTTAGCTATGATGAAGAAAATCCGATTGAGGGCAGGATTGTCATTATTGATGAAGTCTCAATGGTTGATACGTGGCTTGCGCATCAGCTTTTGAAGGCTTTGCCGAAGCATGTGCAGGTCATATTTGTTGGTGATGAAGATCAGCTTCCATCGGTGGGGCCAGGGCAAGTTTTGAAGGACCTTCTAGAATCAGGGTGCATTCCGACTATAAGGTTGGAGAGTATTTACCGACAAGCAGACGGTTCTTCTATCATAGAATTGGCGCATGAAATTAAAAAAGGGCGACTTCCGGCCAATATCACCACCCAACAAAAGGACCGTTCCTTTTTCTCCTGCCGTACAAGCCAGATCATGGATGTCGTTGAACAAGTTGTCAGAAATGCCAAAAATAAAGGATATAAAGCAAAGGACCTTCAAGTGCTGGCACCTATGTATAGAGGGCCAGCCGGCATTGATGCCCTAAATAAACTTATTCAGGATATATATAATCCAAATGAAGATGGTACACGCAGGGAGATGCCGTTTGGAGATGTTGTTTACCGTGTCGGGGATAAGGTCCTTCAATTGGTCAATCAGCCCGAGAGCAATGTTTTTAATGGCGATATGGGTGAAATCATATCTATTTCTTTTGCAAAGGAGAATACAGAAAAACAAGATCTTGTCTACGTTTCCTTTGATGGAATTGAAGTCACCTACACCAAGCAGGATCTTACACAAATTACCCATGCATATTGTTGTTCGATCCATAAATCGCAGGGCAGTGAGTTTCCTATTGTCATCCTGCCGGTTGTAAAAAGCTACTACCGCATGCTGAGAAGAAAATTAATTTATACGGCGATTACAAGAAGTAAACAATTCTTGATTCTTTGCGGTGAAGAAGAAGCCCTCAGGACCGGAGTTGAGCGTACTCAGGACCATGATCGCAATACAACTCTCCAACAGAATCTGCGCTCTATCATTTTGATGGAAGCAGAGAGGCAGGATGAGGAAGAAAACAATGAATTGCCGGTTGCCGGTGTGGATATTTATAGTGATATGATGAGTATCAATCCGATGATCGGAATGGGTAGCCTGACTCCATTCGATTTCATGGATCAAGAAAAAATATCTTAATGTATACGGAAAGGCACAGAGTATAAAGCCTTTCCTATTTTTTTGCGCTCACGAAAGCCCACCACAAAGTTCCATAGATGGTAATGAAACGTCATTATAATTGCAAGGGAAACGGCCAAAATAGTAATGTTCGGAAAGGCGGGGTGTACTTTGCGAACACTCTCTTTACTGAAGGGGATGCCTGTGTATGACAATGGAACAATCATCGGGCACGTATCAGATTTAGTGATATCCGATGGCGGCTCTGTAAAGGGCCTGCTCATGGACATGGATTCCCTTTTTAAGAAAGCAAGGCTTCTCCCTTTATGCGATGTCCTTTCCTTTGGCGGGGACGGATTAACTGCCAAGACTGAATCCTTGATCCCGTATAGCCATGACCAAGTATATACTCTTCGACATCAGCGAGACTTAACCGGTAAAAAAATCATTAATGATTATGGCGAAGAAATGGGATTATTGGAAGATGTATACTTTACGGAGCAACTGGGAACAATCGTAGCATATGAAATTTCCAATGGTTTCTTCTCCGATTTGAGAGACGGAAAACAGCTTATTCATGTGCGAAAGCCTCCAACATTAGGGAAAGATGCCATCATAATTTCAACTCTTGAAAAATGAGGTGCTTTCCCATAATGAAATGTCCCAATTGTGGAAGTAAAGATATCGGTAAAATTGGTGTAAACCAATATTACTGCTGGAATTGTTTGATCGAAATGTCCGTTTCCAAAGGAATAATCAATACACATCAAGTGGAGGAAGACGGCAGTTTAAGTTCCTTGGACGATTTATTCTCCGAGGATGACAGACGCTATACTATGTGATGGCTGATAGGTGTACAGGGGGTTTCCTTGCCGGCTCTGCCATTGAATGGGCAGAAGGCCAGTCCCTTCCATACCGGCAGCTCCATTCGGTTATCGCTAGCTCTCGACTGAAGCCGTGTATGCACGGAAAAAGGAAGAGGTGTATGTGATGGGCAAAATGTCTATTTCTTCAATGGTCGGCTTTGGGGCTGGCATGGTTGCCGCTTCAATGATCAACTCAAAGAAATTTTCCCAAAAGTCTATGAGAAAAATGAAAAGAAAAGTAAAATCGCTTTTCTAGCCCTTTTTTCATATAGGCAGAAGAAACCCAAAAAGGAGAATCCTTTTTGGGTTTTCTTTTTGCTCTGAAAGATGATTGGATAAAAAAGGCCAATCTGCCAAAGATAAGAACAGGCAGGTGAATATCATGCAAAAATCTAAATGGATTTCAACGTTAAGTATTTTATTGCTTTTGTTTATTGTTATCTTTCTCTTCTTAAAAATAAAACCGGTCTGGATGCCGGTTCTTAACCTTTTGCTTACTGCCATCCTTCCATTCGCAATCGCTGCCTTTATAAGCTACCTATTACATCCCTTAGTGGAAAAACTGCATCAAAAGGGAATGAATAGAGGGTTAAGCATCCTGCTTATTTATGTCATTTTTTTTGGCTCAACGGGCTTTGCGGTATATCGGGGAATCCCTGTCATGATAAGGGAACTGGAAGAGTTGGTGCAAGCGACACCCATGTTTACGGAAAAATACCAGCATTTCCTGGATTTAATCCATGCGAAAACTTCACGCTGGCCAATTGAATATAAAGAGAGAATCCAGGATGCGATCATTTTTATGGAAAAAAAGGCCGAGGCTCTTCTCTCCAAAGCCTTATCATCCTTGATGAAAGTGTTTGATTTTGTTGTTTTGTTCGCAATCATACCATTTATTGCTTTTTATTACTTGAAGGATTGGCCGCAAATAAAAAAGGCAGCCTGGTATATTACTCCGCCTTTTATGAGGAAGCAGGGGATCTCCTTTTTAAAGGATGCAGAGAAGTCAATCGGAAATTATATAAGAGGGCAATTGATCGTTTGCCTGATTATCGGGATGGTATCGGCACTGCTTCTCTGGCTTGTCCACGTGAAGTACAGCCTGCTACTTGGAGTCATCATAGGAATTACGAATGTGATCCCTTATTTTGGGCCAGTCATCGGAGCATTTCCAGCGCTATTGATTGCTGCTGCAACAAGTACTAAACAAATGATCTGGGTGGCATTAATAGTATTCGGCCTGCAATTTGTAGAAGGAAATATATTGTCGCCAATGATTGTGGGGAAAAGTCTGCATATGCATCCTTTAATTATCATGTTCAGCCTTTTTATCGGTGGAGAAATAGCCGGTGTAATCGGTTTGATCCTAGCGGTTCCTATTTTGGCCATATTGAAGGTTGCCATTGTCCAGCTAAAGGCTTATCGTGTGAAGGAGCGGCAGCGCGAGCAATTGCAAAAAGAGTAATGGACCAAAACCATTTGACAAAAGAAGAAGTTGTCCCTATAATCCAATAATAGAAGAATTGAAATAAAACGTTGAAGGAACAAGTATGTTATCAACTGCCTGAAGGCACATTTCCGTGCTGATAGAGAGGGATTCCCGTTGGCTGCAAGGGATCTGGGGAAAAGGATAACAGAAAGCTAGTCTGGAGTGTAGCTAATCCCTACCGTTTGCCGCGTTAAGGCGACTAAGGTGATGGATGGATTATGTAAGAATCCTTTCATAATTAGGGTGGTACCGCGAGCTTGCTCTCGTCCCTTTTGGGATGAGGGTTTTTTTGTGTCCAAAACTATTTGTGCCAGCATGTACCAATTGCTGCTAGGCAATAACCGTTGACTGGTTCCAGAGCCATTTCTTTTACAAGTGATGATTATTTTAAGGAGGAAAAATAAAATGAAACAATTAACAGGTGCTCAAATACGCCAAATGTATTTAGACTTCTTTAAAGAAAAGGGGCATAGCATCGAGCCAAGTGCTTCTTTAGTCCCGCATGATGATCCAACTCTACTTTGGATCAATTCAGGTGTCGCTACATTGAAAAAATATTTCGATGGCCGTGTTATCCCGGAAAACCCGCGTATTACAAACGCACAGAAATCCATTCGTACGAATGATATTGAAAATGTCGGGAAAACAGCCCGCCACCATACTTTTTTTGAAATGCTTGGGAATTTTTCCATCGGTGACTACTTTAAAGAAGAAGCCATCCTTTGGGCATGGGAATTCCTTACAGATGACAAGTGGATTGGTTTCGATAAAGAAAAGCTTGCTGTAACTATCCACCCGGAAGATGATGAGGCGTTTGAAATCTGGAACAAACAAGTAGGCATTCCGGAAGAACGCATTATCCGTCTGGAAGAAAATTTTTGGGATATCGGTGAGGGACCAAGCGGGCCGAATACAGAAATTTTCTATGATCGCGGACCTGAATATGGAGATGACCCTAACGATCCGGAATTATACCCGGGCGGGGAAAATGAACGCCATTTGGAAGTATGGAACTTAGTATTCTCACAATTCAACCACAATCCAGATGGAACATATACTCCGCTGCCAAAGAAAAATATTGATACAGGCATGGGGCTAGAGCGTATGGCATCGGTTGTCCAAGACGTGCCAACGAACTTTGATACAGATCTTTTCATGCCGATCATCCGTGCAACGGAAGAAATTTCAGGTGTGAAATACCGTGAAAACCCACTTTATGATACGGCATTTAAAGTAATCGCTGACCATATCCGAACAGTGACATTTGCTGTTGGCGATGGTGCATTGCCTTCCAATGAAGGACGAGGCTATGTATTGAGACGTTTATTGCGCAGAGCAGTCCGATATGCCAAGCACATCGGCATCGAAAAACCGTTTATGCATGAATTAGTGCCTGTTGTCGGCGAAATTATGAAAGATTTTTACCCGGAAGTGCTTGAGAAAAAAGATTTCATTGCAAAAGTGGTTAAAAATGAAGAAGACCGTTTCCATGAAACGCTTCATGATGGCCTGCAAATTCTAAGCACTGTCATTGCCAAGGAAAAAGCGCAAGGAAGCAAGATCATCTCAGGAAAAGATGTATTCCGATTGTATGATACCTATGGATTCCCTGTTGAATTGACAGAAGAATATGCTGAAGAAGAAGGCATGGGCGTAGACCATGACGGCTTTGAAAAAGAAATGGGAGAACAGCGAGAGCGTGCACGTGCTGCCCGCCAGGATGTCGACTCCATGCAGGTGCAGGGGGGAGTTCTTGGGGAAATCAAAGATGAAAGCAAATTTGTAGGATATACACAATTGGAAGCGGAAGGAACTGTTCTGGCTATTGTCAAAAACGGTGAAAAGCAAGCGGAAGCTTCTGAAGGTGAAGAAGTGCAGGTTATCCTAAATGTAACTCCATTTTACGCAGAAAGCGGCGGCCAGATTGCAGATAGCGGTTTTATAGTGAATGAAGACATGAAAGCAACTGTGCTGGATGTCCAAAAAGCGCCTAATGGACAAAATCTTCACCGGGTGAAAATTGAAAACGGAACATTAAAAGAAGGAGCTTCTGTCGTGTCAGAAGTCGATGCTTCTAACCGCAGCCATATCACCAAAAACCATACAGCTACACACTTGTTGCACCAAGCTTTGAAGGATGTTCTTGGAACACATGTAAACCAAGCAGGTTCATTAGTCCAGAAAGACCGTCTGCGCTTCGACTTTTCTCATTTCGGCCAAATTACACCGGAAGAATTGGAAAAAATCGAGCACATCGTGAACGAAAAAATTTGGGAAAGCATTCCGGTCGTCATTCAAGATAAAACTATTGAAGAAGCAAAAGCAATGGGTGCAATGGCGCTGTTTGGAGAAAAATACGGAAAAATTGTACGCGTGGTTTCTGTTGGGGATTACAGCCTAGAATTATGCGGCGGCTGCCATGTAGACAATACAGCGACAATCGGCTTATTCAAAATTGTTTCAGAAAGCGGCATCGGTGCAGGCACAAGACGTATCGAGGCAGTAACAGGTGCGGCAGCATACAATACGCTGAATGACCAGTTGTCTCTATTGAAGCAGGCAGCAACCGAATTAAAGACGAATATGAAGGATGTACCTTCAAGAATTGATTCATTGCTTGCTGAGTTGAAAGAACTTAATCGTGAAAATGAATCATTAAAAACAAAATTGGGCAACATTGAAGCAGGAAATCTAATTACGTCCGTTAAAGAAATCAATGGCGTGAACGTATTGGCTGCGAAGGTCCAAGCCTCCGATATGAACCATCTTCGTTCAATGGCAGATGAGCTGAAGGAGAAAATGTCATCAGGTGTCATTGTTTTGGCAGCTGTCCAAGGTGAAAAAGTCAATATTATCGCTGCGGTGACAGGAGATTTAATCCCTAAAGGCTACCATGCCGGAAAATTGATCAAAGAAGTGGCTACACGCTGTGGTGGAGGCGGCGGAGGCCGTCCAGACATGGCCCAGGCAGGCGGAAAAAATCCATCTGAAGTGGATAATGCGCTTAAATATGTGGAAGAATGGGTAAAATCAATTTAAATGCTGAACGTATTGTTGTACAATAAGCTTAATAATCTTAGGGGTTTCCCCAAGAACGCGAGAAGCGAGGTGTCCAAATGAGTTCCTTTGACAAAACGATGCAATTTCATTTTCAAGAAGAGCCATTTGAAAGGGATGTGCAAGAGGTACTGATGAAAGTGTATAGCGCATTGCAGGAGAAAGGGTATAACCCGATCAATCAGATTGTCGGTTACCTTCTTTCAGGAGATCCTGCCTATATACCGAGACATCAGGACGCACGCAACATGATCCGCAAGCTCGAGCGAGATGAGATTATTGAAGAACTTGTTAAGTTTTACTTAAAACATAATCGCGAGGGGCAGTAAATGCGTATTATCGGTTTAGATGTAGGCTCCAAGACAATTGGAGTGGCAGTAAGCGATGCAATGGGCTGGACGGCCCAGGGCATCGAAACAATTAAAATCAATGAGCAAATTCAGGATTTTGGCTATAAGAGACTGAAAGAACTCATCAAAGAGCATGAAGTCACAAAAGCCGTAGTAGGACTTCCGAAGAATATGAATGGCACCATTGGCCCCCGCGGAGAAATCTGCCAGGAGTTTGCCAGAAATTTTGAGAAAAAATTTAAAATGCCTGTCGTTCTTTGGGACGAGCGCCTGACTACAATGGCTGCCGAGCGTGTGTTGCTTGAAGCGGATGTCAGCAGAGGGAAACGCAAGAAAGTCATTGATAAAATGGCGGCTGTCATGATTCTGCAAGGCTATTTGGATAGCCAAAACTAACTAATAGAGGTGTTAAGGATGAACGAAGAACAAATTACAATCGTTGATGAGCAAGGAAATGAGCAGTTATGCCAAATCTTATTTTCTTTCCCATCTGAAGAATTCAATAAAAGCTATGTACTGTATTATCCAATTGGAGAAGAAGATGAAAACGGTGAAATTCTAGTCCATGCTTCAGCATTCATTCCAAGCGATGAAGAAAACGAAGGCGAATTAATGCCAATCGAAACAGAAGAAGAGTGGGATTTAGTCGAAGAAATGTATAATACATTCGTTGAAGAAAAGAACGCAGAAGAAGAGGAATAAAAAGAAAAGCCTTGCCGCAATAATCGGCAAGGCTTTTTTTGATTATAAGGATGCCATTTTCAATCGTGTAGCTGGAAGCGGTGGCATCAAGCTGCATACGCCATCCTCCTCTTGTTGCCGCCTTAGCTATGCCTCTGTCAATGGCAAAGAGCCACGTCTTAAGCTTGTCGGGAGTAAGCGGATGCTATCCGATTTTGTTCGACGGTTTTTCAATTGGACTGCGTGATGGATGGATATCGGTTGATGTTTCTCCTCCTCTAAATAGAGGGGGCGATTGAAAAAATTGTTGAATGCTGTGTAATTTTGTATGTTTTTTAGTATAATGTTCGTTGAAGCGTTTGAAGCAAACATGCTTCTGATCAAGAGGGACAATTAGATGGCATAATGCATTTCGTCCTTAGTTTTGTAGGGGGAACATAATGAGCGATAAGAAGTCGAAGAAAGACATAATGATTCAGAATTTAGCCGAACGGCAAGGCGAGGCAAAGACAGTCCGTAAAATTGTGCTTATTTCTGTCCTTTCTCTGCTGGCGGTCATTGTGATCATTGCCGTTAGCTTATTCTTTTATGTGAATTCTGCCTTGAAGCCGGCTGATCCAGATAACGATAAATTCACAACAGTCGAAATACCGATCGGTTCGTCCACCTCAAGCATCTCGCATATTTTGAAAGAGCATGACATTATTAAAAATGCACGAGTATTCAAGTACTATATTAAATTCCGGAATGAGGGCGATTTCCAGGCCGGCAATTACCAGCTGTCGCCATCCATGACCTTGGATGACATTATCAAAACGATCCAATCGGGCAAACTGGCCAAGCAGGCAAGCATTAAATTGGTGATTCCGGAAGGAAAGCAATTGAAAGAAATTGCAAAGATCATAGCAGATAAAACGGGTGGAGATGACAAAGCCATCTTTGCCAAATTGAACAGCCCTGAGTTCATAAAAAGTATGCAGGATAAATTCCCGGATTTATTAACAAAGGATATTTATGGGAAAGATATTAAATACCCGCTTGAAGGGTACCTCTTCCCAGCTACGTATGAATATGATGAAACACCTCCACTGGATACGGTTGTGAGTGATATGCTCCGTAAAACAAGCAATGTCCTGTCCAAATACCAGGAGGAAATGACGGCGAAGAAGTTTACAATCCATAAGCTGCTGACAATGGCCTCTTTAGTGGAAGAAGAAGCTACCCAGCAAACAGACCGTGGCAAAATAGCCCAAGTCTTCTATAACAGAATCAAAGTCGGCATGCCTCTTCAAACAGACCCAACCGTTCTGTATGCACTGGGCGAGCATAAAAGCAGAGTTCTATACAAACATTTGAAAGTGGAAGATCCATATAACACGTATGTCAACAAAGGGTTGACGCCCGGCCCGATTGCCAATGCGGGGGAAATCTCCATCCAGGCCGTGCTGAACCCTGTGAAAACAGATGCGTTATATTTCCTTGCTACACCAGAAGGCCAAGTGATCTATACAAAGACTTTGGAAGAGCATAATAAAGCAAAAGCCGAGCATATCACGGCAAAAAAAGACAAAGATAAAGAAAATAAAGACTAATTTCCTTATATGATATCTTTGTGATACAATGTAGAAAGTTTGTCCAAAGAAAAAAACGTATGTAAACTCGTTTTCTCGGCTTTTGCCGAGTTTTTTTGAGGAAATAACCATTAGAAATGTGCAGAAACACCTTGCATATTGACCATAGAGTAGTTTATAAGGCAGGAGTGGTAATCGATGAATGACGCAATAAATGAATATCTTGAGAAATTAATACCGCCGAGAAATGAATTATTGAGCAAAATGGAAGACTATGCTCAAGAGAATCATGTCCCGATTATGGAGCTGGTGGGCATCGAGGCAATGTTGCAGTTATTGAGGCTTCATCAACCCTCTTCCATTTTGGAGATAGGCTGTGCCATCGGCTATTCGTCATTGCGTATGGCGTTTGCCTTGCCTGAAGCAAACATAGTCACTTTGGAACGACATCCGGAACGAATCAAGGCAGCTAGAACCTTTTTGGCAGAATCAGGCCAGGAGGACCGTATTACGTTGCTTGAAGGTGATGCATTGGAACTGTCCGGCCAGGTACAGCAATTCGGCCCATTCGATGCTATTTTCATCGACGCGGCAAAAGGGCAATATAGCCGTTTCTTTGAATTATATGAACCATACCTTGCACCCGAAGGGATTATAATATCCGATAATGTCTTATTCAAAGAACAAGTAATCGTACCGGAAGAAGAAATTGAGACACGAAGAAAAAGGTCGCTTGTCCGTAAGATCAAGCATTTTAACAGATGGCTCATGGAGCATGAAGAATATGATTCAGTCATCCTGCCGATAGGGGACGGAATGGCTGTGTCCAAAAAGAAGAAAAATCGATGAGGTGTTAAATATGAAAAAACCTGAACTCTTGGTTACACCGATAAGTGTGGATAGTATCCTTCCTTTAATAGAAGCGGGAGCAGATGCATTTGTTGTCGGTGAACAAAAATTCGGCTTGCGCCTGGCGGGTGAGTTTACCAGGGAGGATGTGCGTGAAGCCATCAAGCTGGCTCATAGCAAGGGTAAAAAGGTATATGTCGCAATGAATGCTATTTTCCACAATGATTTAGTGGAAGAATTGTCCGACTATATGCTCTTTGCGAAGGAAGCCGGCGCAGATGCTGTCATTTTCGGAGATCCGGCTGTTTTGATGGCAGCCAAAGAAGTGGCTCCTGAAATGAAATTGCATTGGAACACGGAAACGACCGCAACGAATTGGTTCACATGCAACTACTGGGGCAGTAAAGGGGCAAAAAGAGCTGTCCTCGCGCGGGAAATCAATATGGATGCCATTGTTGAAATGGCTGAACACAGTGAAGTGGAACTAGAAGTACAGGTGCATGGCATGACATGTATGTTCCAATCACGCCGTTCCTTAGTAGGCAACTACTTTGAATACCAGGGCAAGCAACTGCCATTGGAAGAAATCCGTGCCAATAAAACGATGTTTCTACATGATGATGAACGCAACAATAAATATCCTATTTTCCAGGATGCCAATGGGACCCATATTATGAGCCCGAACGATATATGCATTATTGATGAATTGCAGGAGATGATTGAAGCCGGCATTTCCTCCTTTAAGATTGATGGAATCCTGAAGGACCAAGAGTACATGGTGAATGTAACTAAGCTATACAGACTGGCTATAGACAGCTGCGTGGAAGACCCTGACCGCTATGATGAGATGAAAGACGGCCTGCTGTCCGAGATTGAAAACATCCAGCCGGCAAACAGAGGTATAGACACAGGCTTCTTCTTTAAAGAAACCGTATATTAATGAATACATGAAATGGAGGTATAGCCTTGAAAGCTATTACTGAACAAATTTCAAAAATAATTGATGGAAAACGAGTGATTGTTAAGAAACCGGAACTATTGGCTCCGGCAGGCAATCTGGAAAAACTAAAAATTGCTGTCCGCTATGGAGCAGATGCTGTTTATATTGGCGGGCAAGAATATGGCTTACGTTCAAACGCAGGCAATTTCACCTTCGAAGAAATGAAGGAAGGTGTCGAATTCGCTAAGAAGTACGGAGCTAAAATCTATGTGACGACCAATATTTATGCTCATAATGAGAATATAGATGGGCTTGAAGACTATTTAAAAGGGCTGCAGGAAGCAGGCGTATCCGGTATTATCGTTGCCGATCCGCTGATTATTGAAACGTGCCGCCGTGTGGCTCCTGAAGTGGAAGTGCACTTAAGTACCCAGCAGTCGCTGTCAAATTGGAAAGCAGTCCAATTCTGGAAAGAAGCCGGGATGCACCGCGTTGTGCTTGCACGTGAAGCAAGCGCGGAGGATATCCGTGAAATGAAAGCAAAGGTAGATGTCGAAATAGAAACATTTATCCACGGAGCTATGTGCATCGCCTATTCAGGAAGATGCACACTGTCCAATCACATGACAGCTAGAGATTCAAACAGAGGCGGATGCTGCCAATCGTGCCGCTGGGATTATGATCTTTACCAGTTGACCGATCAAGGAGAAGAACCTCTTTTTAAAGAGGGAGATGAGCATTTTGCCATGAGCCCCAAGGATTTGAAGCTGATTGAATCCCTTCCGAGAATGATAGAACTAGGGAT
Source organism: Bacillus kalamii (assembly GCF_047238185.1). Taxonomy (NCBI): domain Bacteria; kingdom Bacillati; phylum Bacillota; class Bacilli; order Caryophanales; family Bacillaceae; genus Bacillus; species Bacillus kalamii. The sequence continues at coordinate 759,009 of NZ_JBDFMI010000001.1, forward strand.
CGACAGTTTGAAAATTGAAGGGCGCATGAAATCGATCCATTATGTCGCCACTGTTGTAGGATTATACCGTAAAGTGATCGATGCCTATTGTGCAGATCCAGAAAACTTCAGCATTAAGAAAGAATGGCTGGAGGAATTGGATAAATGCGCGAACCGCGACACTGCTCCGGCATTCTTTGAGGGAATTCCTGGGTATAAGGAGCAAATGTTTGGGAATCATAGCAAAAAGACAACATTTGAATTCGCAGGGCTTGTTCTGGATTATGACGCAGAAACGGAAATGGTGACTTTACAGCAGCGAAATTACTTCAAACCTGGGGATGAAGTGGAATTCTTCGGCCCTGATATAGATAATTTTACGTATGTGATCGATAAGATCTGGGATGAAAAGGGCAATGAATTGGATGCAGCCCGCCATCCGCTGCAAATCGTAAAATTCAAGATGACGAAACCAGTACAACCGTTTAACATGATGCGAAAGGAGAACTAGCACTATGAAACAAAAGCCGATTGTCATAGGAGTTGCAGGAGGTTCCGGTTCAGGAAAGACAAGCGTAACGAGAGCCATTATTGAAAGCTTTAAGGGGCGCTCCATCTTAATGCTGGAACAGGATTATTATTATAAGGATCAAAGTCATTTACCTTTTGAGGAAAGACTGAAAACGAACTATGATCATCCTTTGGCTTTTGACAATGATTTATTGATTGAACACATCGAGAAGCTATTGAATTATGAGTATATTGATAAGCCTGTATATGATTATGCGCTCCATACCCGTTCCCAGGAGGTTATTTCGGTTGAGCCGAAAGATGTCATTATCCTTGAAGGGATTCTTATATTGGAGGATGAAAGGCTTCGCAATCTGATGGACATGAAATTATTTGTCGATACAGACGCAGATATCCGTATCCTCCGCCGTCTTGTCCGAGACATTCAGGAAAGAGGCCGTACGATTGAATCAGTTGTGGACCAATATGTATCTGTTGTGCGTCCGATGCATAACCAATTTATTGAGCCGACAAAGCGATACGCAGATATAATCATACCTGAAGGCGGCCAAAACCATGTTGCAATTGATTTAATGGTGACAAAAATCAAAACAATCCTTGAACAAAAGACAATTTTGTAATAACATGACTTGTATAATGTATAATAGAATATAGGTTGAAATTGGAAATATGTTTCATCCTATCAATTGAATAAGAAAAAATGCGCGCCCTTTTTACAAAGGACGCGCAATTATGTATTTTACATAATATTAAGAAAAGCGAGAGCTCCCATACAGGTGCTTGCAGCAAAGAACAGACAGGCTATAAGCCCGTTGGATTAAGAAGAAGGAGTGAAGGGTCTTGGCAATCGAAAAAGTCTTTCCTATGACTAAAGAGGGTAAAGAAAAATTAGAAAATGAACTAGAACAATTAAAATCCGTTAAACGTAAGGAAGTTGTGGAACGAATTAAAATCGCCCGCAGCTTCGGGGATCTTTCAGAGAACTCAGAATATGATTCCGCGAAGGAAGAGCAGGCATTTGTTGAAGGAAGAATCACAACAATCGAAAACATGATCCGCAATGCAAAGATCATTGAAGAAGACGAGATGGATTCCGACCATGTATCATTGGGTAAATCGGTAACATTCATCGAGCTTCCTAATGGCGATGAAGAAACCTATACGATTGTTGGCAGTGCGGAAGCGGATCCATTTGAAGGGAAGATTTCAAATGATTCACCAATCGCCCGCAGCCTGATCGGTAAAGCAGTCGGAGATGAAGTGGTCGTTCAAACACCTGGTGGAGATATGAATGTCCGCATCACATCTGTGAAATAAAAAGACAATACTGAAAACATGTTTTAAAAGAGCGCACCTCGTCGACAATGAAGACGAGGTGTTTTTATGTTACGGAACAGACGAGTAATTGCTGCTGCAAGCCTATTTTTGATTTTGTTGGTATGCTTGGTGCTGCGATTAATACAAATTCAATTAATCAGTCCAGAATCTTTTTCCAGGCACCATGTGAATCTAATAGCTGAAAGTGTCAACCAGAGAATGCAAAGCATTACGCTGGATGATGGGCGCGGTAAATTGTATGACAGGGCTGGAACGCCCATCGACCATCAGCCGGTGCCTGCCCTTATTCTTTTCCCTTTCTTGAGTAAAATGGCATGGCCGATTGAGAAAGTTACGGCCATATTGGGCATTGAATCTGTTGAGATTCAAAAACAGTTGGATTCTGCAAAAAGCCCATTTGTCTTTCAAAGAAATGGAAAGCCTTTTTCACTCACTGATAGCCAGATGGATGAATTGAATAAGCTTAAAATTCCGGGCGTTTTTGCAGCAGTCCGATTTATTCCTGTAAATAACGGCATTGCAAGGCAAATGCTAGGTGGACTAACCATGTCGAAAGAAATAAAAGAGGACAGGTATGGGGACAGGCAGTTGGCCGCAAACGTAAAAGTAGGGGACAAAGGACTTCAGGAACAGCTGGATGAATTCCTTTTATCAGATGGCGAAACAAAGCTTGTGTATCATGTAGACGGGATGGGCGGCCCCTTGTTCGGAGTCAACATAAAGTACTTAGCTCCAGGAAATCCTTTGTATCCTGTCAAAGTGCGTACCACACTTGATATGGACATTCAAAAGGCGGCTGAAGAGGCGGTCGATGAAAATGGAATCAAAAGCGGAGGGCTTATCTTAATAGATATTGACTCCAGCGAAATTCGCGCCAGTGTATCAAGGCCATCTTTAAGTGAAGGCAGCGATCCGAACAAAGGGGATGGAGCCAAAAATAGGATGGTGCAGCAAGCAACACTTGGCTCCGTATTCAAAACAGTTGTAAGTGCAGCTGCATTAGAGGAAGGGGAAGTGAACGATACGATGGTGTTCGATTGTAATCAAACTATTAAAGGAAGCCCTGAACAGGAGCGTCCATTGGGATTATTGAACTTCACGGAAAGCTTTGCCCGCAGCTGCAATAGAACATTTGGCGACCTGGCTGTTGCAGTGACAAAAAAAAATCCTGATTCTTTGCAAACGTACGCTGAAAAGTTGCAGTTGATCGGGAAATCCGGATGGACCGGCGATATCTATCATTCTCCTGTAACGCAACTATATGGAGAAGAATCCGGCAGAATATGGATTAACGGTGAAAATAGGAAAGATGCAAATCTGGTTTCCCAAACAGGAATCGGACAGCAAGATGTGCAAGCAACACCGCTTGGGGCAGCCAATATGATGGCCACCATAGCGAGGGGAGGCAAAAGAAAAGAAGTAAAGGCAGTCAGCAGCATAGATTTTTCGAATGGTACAACCGCGGCATTATTCAAGGATCATGATATTCACGGCGGAGAGATTTCTCCCGTCACTGCCAAAAAACTTCAAATGCTGCTGGAACAGGTTGTAGAGGATCCGAATGGAACGGCCGCCCTTCTGAGTGCGCTGCCTTTTAAAGTGGCCGGGAAAACAGGGACGGCACAAACGAATAAAGAGCAGCGATTGTTGAACATGTGGTTTGCCGGTTATTTCCCTGCCGATCACCCAAAGTACGCCATTGCAGCAGTCCGCTTAAATGCTCATTCTGAGGAAAAAAGCGCCACTCGATTAGTCGGTGATTTCTTACAGAAGCTGTCTCAGGAAGAGGAATTAACTGGTGAATAAGTAGTAAATATTTGTAACATGGCAATCAGTCTATATTATCGCTTCTAATGTGAGAAGTATACATGTTACAATGGGGAGTGAATAAAAAACAGGGGTGATACAAAATGAGAGACAAAGGACCCTCAGGATATACTTCTCGAAGTGCCAAAGCCGGCAAAAAACGAAAAGCAAATAAAATATATAATATATTACTTGTCGTAGTCGTACTGGCTATTGTTATAGTCGGTGCCAGCATTTTCCTTGGCGGAAAGGACGACAATACAGCTGCTCCAGACGAAAAAATCAGCAGCCAAAATGATAAATCTTCTGCGAATGATAAAAAAGAGGATAAGAGCGGCAAGAAAGACAAACAAGATGACCAATCCGTTTCCGATTCTGACGGCAGTTCGGATTCTTCATCCGATGACGAGCAAAATTCAGACGATGACTCTACGGTCGATAGCTCTGAAGATGGGGACTCGCATCATTCAGATGATTCAACGGAACCTGAAAAGGATAAAAACGCAGCTAAGGATGAAGCTGAGGATAGCGATGCCAACCAAACAAGTTCAGGCAAGCACGTTGCTGACTATACACAGGGTTCAAAGGATTGGAATGCAATGGAGAAAGCCCTTGCCTCTGGAGCCGGGATTGACCAAAGCAATATGACTGTTCTTTGGCTGGGAAATGGCGGAGCAACAGATAAAGCGATAGGGACTATTTCCACAAAAGATAACTCTGCAAAGTATAAAGTGTATATTGATTGGGTGGATGGTTCAGGCTGGAAACCGGTCAAAGTGGAGAAAATAAATTAGTTGTCTACATGAAAGGATGAAATACTCCTTCAGGCTCACTGCAAGCCCCTAGGAAGCGGAAATTCTTGAACGTTTACCCGTTCCACTAGTGCGTATGGCAAGGCAATAGAAAAGCATAAGCCCCCTTTAAAAGGATGCTTATGCTTTTTTCTGTTTAAAATGAACGACTGCGCTATATAGCCGGTCCCCGTGCTCACTGACATGCATTTGATGTGAAACGGATTCAACCTGTAGCAGGATGGCCTTGTTATGATCGATTTGCCTCTGGATGTCTTGTTCCAGTCCTTTTAAAGAAGTGCTTTCGAAAAATTCGATTTTATCCTCGATTAAGTCCAATGAAAAATCCACAGTTTGTAACCTCCTAATTGTATCTCTGAATGGATTATACCATGGTGGACGAAGGAATAAGATGCCCTTTTCCATTTCGTTGCAAAACGTTCTGGCATGCTTTTAGTTAAAGGTGGTAGAATAGTCTTTGCAGCTATTGAAACAAATGTCCAAGACCAGATAGTTGCCAACTGTGTATGGAGCGAGTATTGTCTTAATCGTATAGAATGCCGCAGTAAATAGATGAGATGGCCGACTAGTGCCAATAAACGAAGAGAAAGGTGTTACACATATGAAAATCGCAATTATAGGAGCAATGGAAGAAGAAGTAACGATTTTGAGAAATCAAATGGAACATGTGAAGCAGGAAATAATCGCTAACTGTGAATTCACATCCGGATTGCTTGCAGGAGTGGATGTAATTCTATTGAAGTCCGGTATAGGCAAAGTAAATGCCGCGATGTCAACTACCATCCTGCTTGATAGATACAACCCCGATGCAATCATCAATACTGGTTCAGCGGGCGGTTTTTCGCCTGATTTGAAAGTCGGGGACGTTGTTGTTTCTACAGAGGTTGTCCATCATGATGTAGACGCAACCATTTTTGGCTATGCCTACGGGCAGGTACCACAAATGCCTGCAGCATATCCAGCGGATGCAAAACTGATAGAAATCGCTGAAAAAGCGGCACAAGGAATTGAGGGGACGACCGTAGTGAAAGGAATGATCGCAACAGGTGACTCCTTTATGGATGATCCGGAAAGGGTAGGGTTTGTCCGCAATAAATTCGCTGATTTGCAAGCAGCCGAAATGGAGGCAGCGGCCATTGCTCAAGTTTCCTACCAGTTCAATAAACCATTCGTTGTTATTAGAGCTCTTTCGGATATTGCGGGGAAAGAATCGAATATTTCATTTGACAAGTTCCTCGAAACTGCTGCAGTGAACTCCTCTAAAATGGTCATTTCCTTCTTAAAGGAAATAGCCAAAAAATAAAGAATCGAAGCCTCTCCTCCGCTATTCATTTTCCATTTTTCCCATGAAAATGGAAAGGTGAAGAATTGAAAGATGTGTTAGAGTAAGATAGTGATATTTTTCAAGGTGGAGGGGAAATAACATGGATAAAGGAACAAAAAGAAACATAAACATAAACCGGGAAAAAATGATTGATTACAAGCGATTTGCCTACAGCTTGCTATGCATCGCGGTATTCACTTATTTTGGCACGCTTATTGGCATGCATGAAGGCCGAGGCCATTCGCCTGTTCTGCCGCTTTTGACGGTGGCCCTGTTGGCTGTTTCATCCGTCTTTTTTACCTTGGCCATTAATTATAAAAAGAAACATCAACAAGAAATGGAATAATAATGATCCATTTTTTGCTACTGATGTGGAATGCATATTAAATGAAATCTTTCTCTGTAGGAAGGAAAGGTTTAATGTGAAAGTCCATTTTTTGCCTTTTTTATAAAAAAGAGGTTTACTTTATGATGGGTTTTGGATATACTTACCATATAATAAATTACTGGAGAAAAGGAGGTCGAAGAAGATGAACAAATTGATTCAAATGTTGTCTGTTGCAGTTCGTTCATTTCAATTTGATAAACGTACATTCGGCCTTACGGAAGACAGTAATTTGTTAGTGGGATAGTAGCCTTTTCTAACTAATAAATTATAGCCGCAGGTGGATGTATCCCCTGCGGCTTTTTGCGGCCATTTTTATGGCATCGCTGCAGGGGAGAGGATCTTCTGCGGCTTTTTGTGCTGATTTATCACGGAGAGGACTATACCTAATACAATTGCAGAAAGGAAGTGATATGTATGACCATTAATTTAGTCTTTTTTACCGTTATTCTTAAACGGAACAAAACGTCAGTTGATGAAGCGATCCGCTATCAAGAATCTAAAAAGCGCCATGAAGAGCAAGTTGTAAAAATGCTTCAATATCGCCATTATCTATAAAATCAAGACAGTATTGAGTTGAAAGGTGGAGATTACAATGACAATGAAGGCAAGAAATATGAATAAATACTATATTTACAAGGATTCCGACTAACGAAGCATTTGGACTCAAAATGTTCAAATACCTCCCGCGAACAAAGGACCGCATGGTGTTAAAATTAAGAAAATATGGTAAATTCAAGGGGGTATTTATCGTGTTTATGGTGGTTATGGCATTTGTTTGTACAACAGTCATTGGTGTTATTATTTCTTCTGAAATCAGTAATGAAGCTTAAGGATTAAAAAAACTCTTCCCGTTCCTTCATGGACGGGAAGAGTTTTTTATTGGTTTGGTATGACAATTAGCCAATACGAAAGGGCGGTTGAAATCCAGGCAGTTCCATTTAGGTTAGTTTTGAAAAGAGTGTTTAGACGATGGATGTTATTGCCGCCTTTTTTCTTTCTCGGCACGGTAGAATTCATGGAACATCTTCATAAGTGCCCTCTTTTCAATCCTGGATACATAACTGCGTGAAATGCCCAGTTCTTTTGCGATTTCCCGTTGTGTCTTTTCTTTGAACAGCCCGAGTCCAAACCGATTGACGATGACTTCCTTTTCTCTTTCATCGAGGACATCAATGTATTTTTTGACTTTCTCTATTTCCATATTTAATTGTATAGTATCAATCACATCTTCCGATTCAGACTTAAGTACATCTATTAAGCTGATTTCATTCCCTTCCTTATCCTGGCCGATCGGATCATGGAGGGATACATCCTTTTTCGTTTTCTTGGTCGCCCGCAAATGCATGAGTATTTCATTTTCAATACACCTGGCTGCATAGGTTGCCAACTTGGTCCCTTTGCCATCGGAGTAGCTTTCGATCGCTTTGATCAACCCGATAGTGCCGATCGATATTAGGTCCTCGGTGTCTTCCCCGGTGTTTTCGAATTTTTTTACAATATGTGCCACAAGACGCAAGTTGTGCTCAATCAATAAGTTTCGGGCTTCTGGATTGCCTTCGCTCATTAATTGTAAGTATTTTTTTTCATCCTTGGAAGATAGGGGCTGGGGGAAGGCATTGTTTTTAACATATGAAACAAGGAGCACTATTTCTTTCACTACATAACCGAATGCCGCCAATAATCCGCTCACTGTATCACCATCTCCTTTTATGGACATTTGCCTATAATGAAGTCTATGTGCCCCTCTTATTCTATGTGTCTGTACATGTACGATTTTTTTAAAACGGGCTTGTTTTCTAAGCGGTAAGGTTATAACACCGGGAATAGAAATAGTATTCTGAAAATGGTAAACTATTTGTATGAAAAGGAGGAGAAGAGAATGGATTTTTCACCAGTTTGGGATTTGGATGTGTTTTTTGAAGGTGGCAGTAATTCTCATGAATTTGCCCAATACATGGATGCGCTTGAACAGGATATAGAGCAACTGGACAAACGTTTGTCCACCTGGAGTATGGCATCCTCGCAAGACGATAGCAAGCAATTGTCGGAAGTCGTGGCGCAAATATCCGATATAACGGTCCGCTTAAGCCAAGCGGGGGCATTTATTGAATGCTTGGCTGCACAGAATGTCAAAGACCAGGGCGCAAAAAAATGGGGAGCGCAGTTTACGGCATACATAGCGGAATTTAAAGGAATATCCGCGAAGTTTGATGAAAAACTTATTCAAATGGAGGATGGATTCTTTTCGGAGTTGCTGGAGCAGGAACCATTTAAAGAAATCGCGTTCGTACTTCAGGAAACACGTAATAAGGCGAAGGAAAAACTATCTGTCCGAGAAGAATCATTAATGGAGAAACTGGCAGTCGACGGGTATCATGGCTGGAGCGATCTGTATGACAGCATTGTCGGTTCGATTGAAATTCCTTTTGAAGAAAACGGAGAAACAAAAATGCTTTCAGTAGGCCAGGCACAAAATATTTTTTCGCATCCTGACCGTGCTGTCCGCAAAAAAATGTTCGAGGAATGGGAAAAGGCATGGAAAAAGCAAGAAGAACTATTCGCCCATGCATTAAACCATATTGCAGGCTTCCGGTTGAGTGTATATGAAAGCAGAGGCTGGAAGGATGTCTTGAAAGAACCTCTTGAAATAAACCGTATGAAACAAGAAACGTTGAATAGTATGTGGGAATCCATTTCTGACAAAAAAGAGCATATGAGTAAATACTTGCAGCGAAAGGCAGAATTGCTAGGGGTTGAAAAGTTGAGCTTTTATGATTTGGACGCACCGCTTGGTACAGAAGAGCAGAAAAAATTGTCCTATGACGAGGGAGCGCAGTTCATATTAAAACATTTTGCGGGATTCGGCAGTAAATTGGCATCATTTGCAGAAGGCGCTTTTCAAGATGCCTGGATAGAAGCGGAAGACCGTTCGAACAAACGTCCTGGAGGCTTTTGCACAGATTTTCCGGCAAGCAAGCAATCACGCATTTTTATGACGTATTCGGGTTCTTTGAACAATGTATCGACATTGGCGCATGAACTGGGCCACGCCTTCCATTCATTTGCTATGCGGGATGTCCACCGTTTCAACCAGAGCTATGCGATGAATGTCGCTGAAACAGCCTCCACCTTTGCGGAGATGATTGTTTCGGATGCTGCTGTCAATGAAGCAGCATCAAAGGAAGAAAAAATGTCGATGCTGGATGATAAAATTCAACGGACAATAGCGCTATTAATGAATATCCATGCACGCTTCCTTTTTGAAACCAGGTTTTATGAAGAACGGAGAAACGGTTTTGTTCCGGCTGATCGGCTTAATGAGCTGATGGTGGAGGCTCAAAAAGATGCCTATTTTGACTCCTTGGAGGAATACCATCCGCTTTTCTGGGCCTCCAAGCTGCATTTCTATATAACCGATACACCATTCTATAACTTTCCGTATACTTTTGGCTATTTGTTCTCCTTGGGCATTTATGAAAAAGCGCTTCATTCCGAAGGGGATTTTGAAGAGAAATATATGGCCTTGCTTAAGGATACAGGAAGCATGACGGTAGAAGATTTGGTTCAAAAACATTTGCAGGAGGATATTTCTGCAAAAGGCTTTTGGGAAAAGGCAGTCGATACGTGTATGAAAGATATCGATGCGTTCCTTGAGCTGACAGGAAAATAAAACATTCAATGAAAAAAGCAAAATGCAGCTGCATTTTGCTTTTTTAAATAATGGCAGGCTATGATTGCTACGTTTCCCAATGGGGAATAGTAATAGCAAGAAAATGAACCTGATTATATTTTTTTCAGTTTGAATGGGCTGATCATTGATAACGCTAAAAGGCACATTAAAAAAATATAGAAAACCGGCGGGAATGCATGTATGCCCAAATAGCTTAGAGTAGCAAGGCATCCGGCAGCCGTAATGGGAAGGCCTGTGAAATAGCCATTGCTTTCCGTAATATTGAACTTGGCAAGGCGGAATGCACCGCAGCCGATATAGAAGACTGTAAAAAACATGCCTGGAGCTCCAAAATGGACAAGTACCGATTGGTATATAAGGACTGCCGGCGCCACTCCAAACGATATAATATCGCTCATTGAATCCAATTGTTTTCCTAATTCCGACTCGCAATTAAATTTTCTCGCCAAAGCGCCATCGAAACGGTCTGCAAGCGCAGCGATAAATATAAATAACAAGCTCATTTCTAAATTTCCATTGACTCCCGATAATATAGCAAACCCACCAAGTGACATATTGGTGAGCGTCATTAAGTTAGCTGTTTGTGATTTGATTTTCTTAATGGTATGGTCCAATACTTCCGATAAGAACATTGTTCTCCCTCCTTTTTAACACGATTGGAAGAGACATAATCTATTTGCTTATTGTATAATAATATTTTATTCTTGATACTTTATGCAAGTCATTCTAGCATTATTTTTACATTTTGGAGGATTTTTCTTGAGAAAAACAATGTACAGGCTGTTAATTGAATTAACGAATAATAAGGCCATTTCGACTCTTTTAATGAAATTCAGCAGAAGCAAAATAAGCAGGCATATCATTCCATCCTACATGAAGGTGTACAAGCTGAAAATGGAAGAAGCGAATGGAAAGAAAGAAGATTACAAAACGCTTCATGATTTATTTACAAGGACATTGCTGCCAGGAATGAGGCCGGTCGGCAGTGATCCCGCAAGTGTAGTAAGCCCTGTTGATGGAATTTTGGAGGATTATGGCACAATTGAAGCAGATAAGAATATCATTGTAAAAGAAAAAAGGTATTCAATAGAAGAAATGTTAGGCAATAAAAAGGAGCTGGAAAAATATATTGGCGGCAGTTATATGATTATTTACTTAAGCCCGAGCCATTACCATCGCATCCATTCTCCTATTTCTGGGAATGTAACAGGCCGTTGGTCTCTCGGGAAAAATTCATATCCGGTTAACCGGATGGGCCTGAAATATGGAAAAGCCCCCCTTTCCAAAAATTATCGGGTTGTAACGGAATTGGCGAATGAAAGAGGCCATATTGCCGTCGTCAAAGTAGGTGCTATGTTTGTTAATAGTATAGAAATGACAAACAGACATGACCATTTGCAAAAAGGCGAGGAATTTTCATATTTCAGTTTTGGATCGACTGTTGTGCTGTTGTTTGAAAAGGGTACATTTCAGCTGGACCGTGATGCAGGCATGCACCGTGAAGTGAAAGTAGGAGAATGCTTGGGGCATCTTATCAAGTAGGCCATGGAAGAAGGAAAGCCTGATTTGCATGTGCACAATCAGGCCTATTTATGCTCCCGATGAGGCTTGAAAAAAGATCAGCGGTGGGTGTTATGAGGTTTTTCTAATTTTGGCTGTAAGAGCGCGTTTATTTATTTCCATTTCGATTAAGGTAATGAAATCAGCGCTTAGGTTTAGTTTTTTTGCCTTGAAATAGGATTCGATCAATAACTCGTCCGATAATTTATTCATATGATTCAGCGCTTTCGCTTTTCACCTCCAACAAAAAAAGTGTACTATTTATGTGGAATGCAACATATATTCACTTACTGTATGGTTAATAACCTTACTTTACCAAAAACAAACTATTAGAACAATCGTTCTCTTATCCACATGTTTCAGTGGATAAGTTGTGATTAAATTGTTAGTATTATCCATTTAGTGGGAAGATTCACCGTTAATAATGTGCATAAAGTTATCCACAGTTGGAGAGGCCGTTGCAATTTGTCGAAAAGTTTTTTTATTCCAATAGTATGAAAAGAGAGGCTGAAGCTCTTTAAAACCGAATTGTTTTCGGTTTTAAAAGCATTATTGGCAAAAATAATGATTGTTTTTGATATAGCTACTGTGAAAGCTGGCTAAAATTCGGTATGATGGATAACGATGAATTTAAAGAATAGGCAGAGGTGTAAATATGCTTAAGGGTTTTTTACCGAGCGAACATGTTAAGAGTATTTTTGATATTACTCCAGAAGCACTTAAGGCCAAGGGCATTAAGGCAATTATTACGGATTTAGATAATACGTTGGTAGAGTGGGACCGTCCTGCTGCCACGCCGAAATTGATTGAGTGGTTCGATAATATGCGTGAGCAAGGAATTCTAGTCACTATTGTTTCGAATAATAATGAGCAAAGGGTAGGTTCTTTTTCCGACCCTCTGAAAATTCCTTTCATTTTTAGGGCCCGCAAGCCCATGGGAAAGGCATTCCGAAAGGCAATCAAGCAAATGGGCACGGAAAAATCGGAAACAGTTGTAATAGGCGATCAATTGTTGACTGACATATTTGGAGGAAACCGCAACGGGTTCCATACCATATTGGTAGTTCCGGTTGCCCAATCAGACGGTTTTTTTACACGCTTTAACCGCAGAGTAGAGCGAAGAATATTAGCTTCCTTCAAAAAGAAAGGGTTGCTTGTATGGGAGGATCAAAATTGACAGCAGAAGAAAAAGTATCGTGTATTGGATGCGGAATTGAGATACAGACAGACAATCCGGATGAAATGGGCTATGCGCCTAAATCAGCGTTGGAAAGAGAACAAATTATTTGCCAGCGTTGTTTCCGGCTGAAAAATTACAATGAAGTGCAGGATATTTCATTGACAGATGATGATTTCCTAAAAATTTTACATGAAATCGGGCAAAATGATGCTTTGATTGTAAAGATTGTTGATATCTTTGATTTCAATGGCAGCTGGCTTCCTGGCCTTCACCGATTTGTAGGGAAAAATCCAGTTTTGCTTATTGGGAATAAAGTAGATTTGCTTCCTAAATCGGTAAAACCGAATAAGCTGATTAACTGGATGAAATACAGCGCGAAAGAATTGGGACTTAAACCAGTGGATGTTATGCTTGTCAGTTCCGCAAAAGGATCAAGGATCACGGAAGCTGTCGAAGCCATTGAACAGTACCGCAATGGAAAAGATGTCTATGTGGTAGGATGTACAAATGTGGGGAAATCAACTTTTATAAACCGGATCATTAAGGAAGTTAGCGGAGAGGGCAATGTCATAACCACTTCCCATTTCCCGGGAACCACGCTTGACATAATTGAAATTCCTTTGGACGATGGACATGCACTCATGGATACTCCGGGAATTATTAACCATCATCAGATGGCTCATTATGTGGACAAAAAAGATTTGAAATATATTACCCCTAAAAAAGAGATTAAACCAAAGGTCTACCAATTAAATGAAGGGCAGTCGCTATTCTTGGGAGGGGTTGCCAGATTTGATTATGTGTCTGGCGGCAGAAAGTCATTTACTTGTTACCTTTCGAATGAATTGGGTATCCACCGTACCAAGATCGAAAAAGCTGATACTTTATATAAAGAACATGCAGGAGAGTTATTGAATCCAAGCATCCACAGAGATGGAGAGTTAGTGGAACTGGTGCCGCATGAATTCACAATCAAAGATGATAAAGTGGATATCGTTTTTTCTGGTTTGGGCTGGATTACAGTCAATGAACCAGGAGCAAAAGTGGTGGCTCATGTACCGAAGGGTGTTGCTGTTATGGTAAGGCAGTCACTTATCTAAAAACAGGGCGTAATTCGACGGAGAGGAGTGCCGATATGAAACAATTATATGGAGTAATCGGTAATCCAATCGCCCATTCCATGTCTCCGGACATGCATAATGACGCATTTGCCCATCAAGGCATAAATGCGGATTACCACGCTTTCAAGGTGGATGGGCAGGATTTGGAAGACGCTGTTATGGGAATGAAAGCGATCGGTGTGAAGGGGTTTAATGTAACAGTGCCGCATAAAGAAGCTATTATCCCCTTTTTGGATCGTCTAGATGCTTTGGCCGAACAGATCGGGGCTGTCAATACAGTAAAATTAATAGATGGAAAATGGGTCGGCTTTAACACGGACGGCCTTGGCTATGTGAAAGGGTTGTGTGAACAGTTGGATCGTCCCCTTTCAGAACTGCGGATTTTACTTATAGGTGCAGGCGGCGCTGCCAAAGGCATTTATTATTCGCTTGTACATGAAGGGGCTAAGCGTGTCGATATAGCGAATCGGACGGTCAAAAGGATTGAAAGCCTGCTGGAGGGATCGGAAAACCAATCAGTGCAATCCAAGGGCATTTCGTTATCAGAAGCAGAGCAGTCACTTTCTGAATACGATTTGATTATTCAGACGACCTCCATCGGTTTAAAACCCAACACCGATGACATGCCAATCAGGCTGGACAATGTCCGGAGGAGCGCATTTATCAGCGATATTATATATAATCCTCTGGAAACAGCCTTTTTGCAGGCTGCCAAACAAAAAGGGTGCCAAACCCAAAATGGTTTACCTATGTTTGTTCATCAGGGGGCTTTAGCATTCAACATCTGGACAGGCATTTCACCCGATCCAGAACGGATGAAAAGCATTGTTTTAAAGAAATTAGGAGGTTAACCATGTTAACAGGAAAACAAAAACGATTTTTACGTTCTACCGCTCACCATTTGAACCCTATTTTTCAAGTAGGCAAAGGTGGAGTGAATGAAAATATGATTACGCAAATTTCTGAGGCATTGGAAGCGCGTGAGCTTTTAAAAGTCAGTATCCTTCAAAACTGTGATGTTGATAAAAATACAGTTGCAGAGGAATTGGTTAAAGGAACAAGAGCAGAATTAGTTCAGTTGATTGGACATACCGTTGTTCTTTATAAAGAGTCCAAAGAGAATAAACAACTTGAATTGCCTGCGAAAAAATGAAAAGAGTAGGCATACTAGGGGGGACGTTTGATCCGCCCCATATTGGACACGTTATTTTGGCGAATGAGGTTCGTAATGCCCTAGATCTGGAAGAAATCCGTTTCATGCCCAATCATACTCCTCCCCACAAGAAGAAAACGGAGAGTATTTCTAATGATGAAAGATTGAAAATGCTTGAGCTCTCCATCAGCGGAGAACCAAGTTTTAAGCTGGAACATATTGAATTAGAATCGCCAGGGCCATCTTATACGTACAACACAATGAAAAAGCTGAAGGAACGTGAGCCGGATACAGAATTCTATTTTATTATTGGTTCTGACATGATTGAATACTTGCCGAATTGGTATCAAATAGAAGAATTAATCAAACTGATGACATTTGTCGGTGTGAAAAGGCCTTCTTACCATTCGGAATCCGACTATCCAATCACTCTTGTGGACACACCACAGATTTATTTATCTTCTTCCATGATTAGAGATAAAGTGAAACAGGGTAAATCAATAAAGTATCTGGTCTTGCCGGATGTAGAAAAATTTATCGAGGTGAACTCACTATATGAATCGTGAAGAAGCAATGAAGATAGTGAAGGATCAACTGCCAGAAAAGCGCTATTTACATTCCGTGCGTGTAATGGACACAGCGATTGAACTTGCAAAAAGATTTGGTGTGGATACCAAAAAGGCAGAAATGGCTGGCATCCTTCATGATTACGCTAAATATCGCCCACAGGAAGAATTGAGAAAAATAATAGAAGAGAACAATATGCCTAGGGATTTGCTCTTATTCCATTCTGAACTATGGCATGCCCCGGCGGGAGCTTATCTTGTGGAACATGAAGCCGGTATAGAGGATAAAGACGTCTTATCGGCGATCACCTATCATACCACTGGACGCAAAGGCATGACCCAGTTAGAGAAAATAGTATTCCTGGCAGATTATATAGAGCCTGGAAGGCAATTTCCTGGTTTGGATGAAGTAAGGAAAACAGCTGAAAATAATCTGGATGAAGCGGTTTTTATGGCATTAAGAAATACAGTAGCTTTCTTAATGTCCAAACGTTCGACTATATATCCCGATACATTTCATGCTTATAATGATCTTGTTAAGAAATCGGAGGAATAAGTTTGTTAAAAGAAAAAGAGTTATTAGTAGCGACTGCACAAGCAGCTGACGATAAAAGAGCAGAAGACATCATGGTTTTGGATATGCGCGGGATTTCACTTGTAGCTGATTATTTCTTGATTTGCCACGGTAATTCAGATAAGCAAGTGCAGGCAATCGCACGTGAAATGAAAGAAAAAGCCTATGAAAAAGGATTTGAAGTGAAGCATATGGAAGGTTTCGATGAAGCGAAATGGATTCTTGTCGACCTTGGCGATGTAGTCGCGCATGTATTTCACCGGGATGAAAGAAGCTATTATAACCTGGAACGCTTATGGGGAGATGCACCGGTAGTCCCGATTGAAAAAGAGCTTCAGCAATGAGTTATGAACGTTTTGCATTTGTCTATGACGCGTTGATGGAGGATGTGCCGTATGATCGCTGGATTTCGATGTTTATTGGCGAAATGCAGCGGGCAGGGGCAAGCGGTAAAGCGGTACTTGATGTTGGCTGCGGAACCGGGGAATTTTCCGTTCGTTTGGCTAAGGAAGGGTTTGAAGTATCCGGCGTTGATTTGTCGGAGGATATGCTCTCAATCGCCAGGGAAAAAGCTGGCGAACAAAAAGTCACCCTTAATCTGTATCATCAGAACATGGCACAATTGGAGACAGGAGAAACGTATGACGGAATAGTCATTTTCTGCGATTCGTTAAATTACCTCCAATTTCCTGAGGATGTAAAATCAACATTCGCTGCTGTATATGGACACCTTAAGCCCGGGGGAGTTTTTATGTTTGACGTCCATAGTGTCCATAAAATCGAAGATGTATTTATAAATGCAACATTCGCAGATGCAGGAGAGGATGTTTCATATATATGGAATTCCTTTTCGGGAGAAGAGGCGCACAGTGTGGAGCATGAGCTGACATTTTTCGTCAAGGATCCTACCAAGGATGTATATGAACGCTTTGAGGAAGACCATTACCAGCGCACCTATCCTATTGATACCTATAAGCAGTGGCTAACAGATACTGGCTTCAAGATTGAAAGGATAACTGCTGATTTCACTGATCAGTCCCCGGATGGGAAAAGTGAACGAATTATGTTTGTTGTATCCAAATAAACAGATGCAAAAAAAAGATGACAAAGAATGTCATCTTTTTTTTGCATCTAAGAAGGATTTTAGGTAAGGTTGCCGAAAGATATCAATATGGATGGTTGAATTCTCTTTCGATCTTTTGAAGTTCTTCCTCGAACTTTGTATGCGTCGCCTCAAACAAATGAGTAAAAACCTCTCCAAGCTCTTTTTCCATGACTTGTATTCCTTCGCCGGTTATGCCGCCTTTAACGCACACTTTCTCCTGTAATGTAGGCAAAGAATAATATCCGCTCTTCAGCAAATCCCCAAACCCAATCAACATTTTTTCTGTCAAAATGGTGGCAGTTGCTTTTTCCACATCCGTCACCTTTACAGCCGCGTCGATAAACCTTTGGGCCAAAAAACTGAAAAAAGCAGGGCCGCATGAAACAATATCCGAAGAAACTCGTGTAATGGAATTATCAATTTCTACACTTTCGGATATGGAATGCGCCAAGTTCCTGACGATTTCTTTCCATTCCTCTGAACTTGATTCTCCGAAAGATAACAAGGATACCCCTGAAAGGGCCTTGTTTGTAATGCTTGGGATCCATCTTGCGACTTGGCAAAGAAGGACAGACTCCATCTGTTCAGTGGAAACGGGGCTTGTAATGGAAATGACTCCCTGTTGTTCAGTCGTCCATTTCTTTATTTCAAGAAACACAGGATACATTTCACCCGGTTTCACACATACAAATAGCACATCGCTGTGAATGGTTATTTCCCTCAGGTTGGAGCTGATTGATACGTCAGGATATCGTTTTTGAAAGGCGGCGGCCTTTTCGTAGGTTCTGTTAAAAATGGAAAGCTCGTTTTCGGCGATTGTATTTGATTCAAGCATTGCCTCTCCAAGTATGGCTCCCATATTCCCAACGCCAATGATTCCCACTTTCATTTGATCCTCCCCCTTCCCTTCGCACACTTACTTATCCTTATGCCTTATATCCACCGTATATGCTGCATGCAAAAGTAAATTTCAAAGAAAGGAGGCTTCCTAATGAAATACCTTTCGGATAAGAAAAATATGGCTATAGCTGCTTTGGCTTTGACAGTAGCCGTGGGGGGGCTGCTCTGGTTCAGCCAATCCGGTAGCAGCTCGGATGCCCAGCAGCCTTGGGACACTGTAACCCAAACTGTCTCCAATGAGCCTAAAGCGAAAGAATCAACACCTGTAGAAGCTCCCAAGGTAATTAAAGTAGATATAAAAGGAGCTGTCCATGCTCCTGGTGTATTTATTGCTGAAAAGGATGACCGTATCCTCGACATCATTGAAAAAGCTGGTGGCTTCAAAAAAGAGGCGAATGCCAATGAAGTGAACTTAGCCCAACGGGTTGAAGATCAAATGACCATTTATGTACCGGTGGTAGGGGAGGAAACTGCTCCAGCTCCTGCTGTTTCAACAACTGGCCAGAATGCAGCCGCCGGAGGAAAACAAACGGATGGAAAAATCAATCTGAATACTGCCGATCAAACTCAGCTGCAGGAGTTAACTGGTATCGGCCCTTCAAAAGCGGAAGCTATTATCCAATATAGAACAGAAAAAGGTTCATTTTCATCTGTTGAAGATTTGAAGAATGTGAGCGGTATAGGAGAGAAAACCTTTGAAAAGATTAAAGATCAGATCAGCATTTAAATAGGGCGCCTACACTTATCCATAAAAACGCGGTAGAATGGATTCGAGATGTTTCTTCAAAGATCATACTAGAGGGAAGAGGAGAATGAGTATGGAGCGAATTAGCTGGGATCAATATTTTATGGCACAGAGCCATTTGCTTGCCTTGAGAAGTACATGCACACGCCTAACAGTTGGTGCAACAATTGTCAGGGACAACCGGATCATCGCCGGCGGCTATAATGGATCGATAGCAGGCGGTGTCCATTGTATAGATCAAGGCTGTTATGTCATCGACAACCATTGTGTAAGAACCATACATGCTGAAATGAATGCGTTGCTTCAGTGTGCGAAATTTGGTGTGCCTAGTGATGGAGCAGAAATTTATGTGACTCATTTTCCTTGCCTGCAGTGTTGCAAAAGTTTGATACAAGCAGGCATTAAAACGGTCCATTATGCGAAAGATTACAAGAACCATGAGTATGCATTGGAACTTTTCCGCCAATCAGGCGTTGCCCTTCATAAGGTTGCTTATGAACCGATTTTTTACGATGCTGCAGAGATCGAGAAAAAACAGTTGGTAGACGAGCTATTGTTAAAGTTGCGTGAAAACCATATTGAAGAAGAGGATTTAAAGCTTCTACAGCTTAAGTCTGAAGAACTGTTCAAATGACGGAGGTGATTCATTGATTTTACTACTGGCCGCTGGAGCCATAATGGGTACAGCGGCCTTCCTTTTCAAGTGGCTTATTGCCGCTGTGACTGCCTCAGTATTTCTTCTGTTGTGTGTTTCCCATCATAAAAAAGGCATTATCTTATTTCTCTCCGCCTTTTATTTCTTCTTACTAATGGCTTTTTTTCATCATTATTTGCAGGCTACACGCTTATCGGAAGGGGATGCAGCTATCTTAGCTTCCTTTACTGATGTCCCTTCCATTGATGGATATTCATTTAAGGCGGCAGCTAATGTGGATGGCGAATCAGTCATCCTGCAGTATACATTCCGGTCTCTGCAAGAGAAGGAACAGATGCGGCGTGGATACAGGTTGGGGATGCGCTGCTCGCTTAAGGGGACATTTATCCGGCCAGAAAAGAGCCATAATCCTAATGGGTTCGATTATCGTTTTTATTTGCAGACAGAAGGGATTCACTGGATTTTTAAAAGTGAAGCTTTTCCGTTGCAGTCTTGCAGTCAACCAAAACAGACAATGATTGATAAAGTGAAGGAAATCCGGCTTAGAGGGCTGAATCATATTGAACAATCATTTTCATCAGAATCGCGCGGTTTTGTGGCTGCCTTATTATTTGGGGAGAGCGGATGGATTGACGAAGAAACCTATTCCGCCTATAAAAGGCTTTCTTTAGTCCATATTCTGGCTATCTCAGGCCTTCATGTAACATTAGTATCTGCCGCTTTGTTCTATTTGGGCATCCGACTGGGAGCTGCAAGGGAAACGGTCCAGATCGTTCTAATCGTGGTTATGCCCATATACGCTATTTTAGCCGGGGGTGCCCCTTCCGTTGTGCGTGCTTGTCTCATGGTCATGCTATTCTTGTCATTATCCATAATCAGAAAAAGAATTTCTTCCCTTACCGTCCTTTGCACTGTTTTCTTATTGTTTGCCATTATCCATCCTTTCTCCATGTATCAGGCCGGCTTTCAGCTATCCTTCTTCATCACTTTTTCCCTCCTGATGAGCTGGAAGATAATCGGCTACGCCCAATTCAAAAATAAAGCGGTTCAATCGCTTCTGGTCACTTGTATATGCCAGTTGGCTTCATTGCCCATCATCCTTTATCATTTCCAAAACATTGCACTATGGGGGTTCATTTGGAACGTCCTCTATATTCCTTTATATACATTCTTTCTTTTGCCCCTATCCTTCGTGTCATTCCTCTTTTCGGTTGTGGGTTTCCCTTTCGCAGGAAACATTATCGCATTAACGGATTACAGTTTCCATTATAGCAATTCAGTTGCCTTATGGATGAAGGATGCCCCTCTGATACAGCTTTCCTTTGCAAAACCAGGGATTTTATGTATATGTTTGCTGTTAGCTTTATTCATCTATTTCTTTTATGCTTGGGAGAAACGTCTATATCGTTTGGTTCGCAAGGTTGGAATCTTCATTCTTGCTCTTCATCTTTTGCTTTACTTTAGTGTATACCTGTCCCCTTATGGTGAGGTGACACTAATTGATGTCGGGCAAGGAGACAGTATATTAATGAAAAGGCCATTTGGAAAAGGGATATATTTAGTAGATGCGGGCGGAATCCTTTCATTTAGCCAGGAGGAATGGATGAAGAAAAGGAAAGCATTTGATCCTGGAAAAGAAATTGTCGTCCCGTTTTTATTGAGTAAAGGCATCCGTTCGCTGGACGCATTCATCCTCACACACGATGACGCAGACCATATAGGGGGAGCTTTGGCCGTATTGGAAAATATTCAAGTAAAGGAACTAATCATTCCAGAAGCATTGCTGCAACAGTTTCAAACAACGGCAGTATGGAATGTAGCGGTGAAGAGGAGGATACCGATAAAGGCAGTAAAGTCCGGGTATGGATGGAGGAAAGGCGGAGACGTGTTCCGCATTGTGCATCCTAGCCAATATGAAGGGGATTCTAATGAAACATCGATTGTCCTTTGGGCTAAAATAGGCGGGATAAGCTGGCTGATGACAGGCGATTTAGGAATGGAAGGGGAAGCTAAATTGTTACGGAGCTATCCGCAATTAAAAGCGGATGTATTAAAGATTGGGCATCATGGAAGCAAAACATCCACCTCACCTTTGCTTTTAGATACGCTTATGCCAAAAATAGCCTGTGTATCCGTTGGAAAAAACAACCGTTATCATCATCCTCATGCATCTGTGCTGAACGAATTGGACAAAAGAAAAATTCCGCTTCTTAGGACAGATCAACAGGGGGCTATTACGTATTCCTTCCGTTACGGGCAGCATAAAGGAACCTTTTCAGTCATGTCGCCATAGTATACCCATGTAAGGAAAGTAGCATAGAAACAAAAACGACCCCCCTAAAGAATGGAAGGTCTATGTACCCTGTTATGATCCCACATATTTAATCACGGTTGCAATAATGAACATAGTTGCGAAGAAGCCGAAGGATACGACGAAGGCTACACCTGAGTCATTCAGGTCATTACGTTTGGATTGAACATCTTTTTCAAATGTATTCATTTTCCATCCCTCCTTTTTCATAACTAGTATAAGCTATTATACCAAAAAAATCCATAAAGGCTGAGGGCGTTTTCCACTACTAGTAAGAGTTGTCACAAATAGTTTATACCTAAGGGGCAATTCTATAAGTACAGCGTTGTGCGAAATACTCGCCTTACCGTAGATGCGTGGGCACCCGGGGCTTATAAATCTGCGTTCATATAGATAAGGGGCCATAAAGCCTGGCTTAAAGGCGTTGGCCCCTGTCCTATTGTCATCAGCTGTTTCGTTTTCTCTTGATTAATGCAGTAATCATCGCTACCATAATGGTATTAAAGGTAAAATGAGGCGATTTTGTGGTTTTGAATGTTTGGAGACAGATAACAAAAAAGGATTTTGCTCCTTTGTATTTAATATATGGACCAGAACAGTTTATGAGTCAGGAAACGATTGCGAAATTAAAGGATTCCGCATTGAATGAAGATGAGCTCGAATTTAATGTTTCTTCCTTTGATATGGAAGAAACACCGGTTCAGGCTGCGATAGAAGAAGCGGAGACGTTCCCTTTTATGGGAGAACGGAAATTGATTATCATACATAATCCGACGTTTTTAACGGCGGAAAAAACCAAGGAAAAAGTGGTGCATGATGTTCAGGCTCTTTTGGATTATATAGATAATCCTTCCCCTTTCAGCATTATGGTCATTTCAGCGCCCTATGAAAAATTGGATGAACGGAAAAAGATAACGAAACAATTAAAACGGCAATGTACGGTTGTTGAAGCAAAACGATTGAAAGACCAGGAATTGCGTGAATGGGCCATCCAGCAGGCAAAAGCATTCGGAGCCGAGATAGACGGCGAGGCAGTGGACCATTTGATTGCCATATCGGGGCATAATTTATTGCTTCTATCGAATGAGCTGCAGAAGATGGCTCTTTTCGTTCAGGATGAACGAGTAATCTCGGTGCAGACAGTTGATACAATGGCATCAAAATCGTTGGAGCAAACGATTTTGACGTTGGTTGATTTTATCATGAACAGAAAGACCGGGGCGGCAATTGAGTTGCTGCAGGCGTTGTTGAGGCAGAAAGAGGAACCAATCAAAATACTGGCTTTGATGGCCTCGCAGATACGTATTATGTATGTTTCAAAAGAAATGGCGAGGAATGGGTACGGGCAGCAAAAAATTGCCTCTCACTTAAAGGTCCATCCGTTCCGTGTGAAATTGGCTATAGAAAAAGCACGGTCGTTCTCCCAAAAAGAAATGATGCGTGTGCTCGACCGGATTGCGGATGCTGATTACAAAATGAAGACGGGACAAATGGATAAGGCATTGCTGTTGGAATTAATTATTTTTCAGATAGGAAGAACGAATAGCCAATAGCCCTTTTGGAGAAGGCATACAAAAAAGCCCCTTTCGAGGAAAGGGGCTTTTCGTTCGTTATCGGCAGTAAAAAACGATCCTATGGATCGTTTTATTATGCGTTAAGACTGTTTAGTCTTTTAGTTAAACGAGATTTTTTGCGGGCAGCCGCGTTTTTATGGATAATTCCTTTAGAAGCAGCTTTGTCCAACTTTCTTACAGCTGCTAAAAGAGCATCTTTTGAATTTTCATCATTGTTTGCAATTGCAGCTTCAGCGTTTTTAACAGCAGTACGCATAGAAGATTTAGCAGTAATGTTGTTAGCTCTTCTTAGCTCAGCAGTTTTTACACGTTTGATAGCAGATTTAATGTTTGGCATTCCGGTGTCACCTCCTATATTAGGAATCGAGATATATGAACTCGACTTTTCAAATTCATTAGTTAAGCAACAAAAATCATTTTAACAGAGTGACTTTTATATTGCAATACTAATAATGATTGTACACTATGGATACCTTGAATGTAAAAGGATTTTTATCAAAATATGTTAGAAAAGCATGAGAGGTCGTTATTAAGCTATTCTTAGGGCTGCTGCTTCCATGCCGGAAGTTTAATGAAAAGGGAATAAAGAAGATGCAAGGGAGAAAACCTAATCCTAAATAGGCATAAATCGGAGGGATAAGGATGAGTGGACAATTAGATCTTAGCCAATATGCAGTACGTACGGATCTTGCGATTGAAGCTAGAGAGCTTACTCTCCAGGACCAAACAGTGTCAGGAGAAAAAGACCAATCCAATATTGCAGGTGTCATTATAAAAGAAAAAAAGGTGGAGGATATCAACATTTCTCTCATTCAAGTGACTGAAGAAGGCGCAAAGCAAATCGGCAAAAAACCTGGTACCTATACGACTATTGAAGTACAGGGTATCCGTTCGGGCGACAGCGAGACACAAATGCGTGTGGAAAGAGTATTCGCCCAGGAATTTTCTTATTTTTTGCAATCCCTCCACATTTCCAAGGATAGCTCTGTATTGGTGGTCGGATTAGGGAATGATCAGGTTACCCCTGATGCTCTTGGCCCATGGGCAGTTGAGAATTTGATCATTACACGGCATTTATTCGCTTTGCAGCCTGAATCGGTACAGGATGGGTTCCGGTCTGTTAGTGCCATTACCCCTGGCGTAATGGGGATGACAGGGGTGGAAACGAGCGATATCATATCCGGAGTTGTCGAAAAGATAAAACCTGATTTTATCATTGCCATTGATGCATTGGCCGCCCGCTCGCTGGATAGAGTGAACGCAACCATCCAAATTTCCGATACTGGTATTCATCCCGGTTCAGGTGTAGGGAATAAAAGGAAAGAACTAAGTAAAGAAACATTGGGCATTCCTGTTTTATCCATCGGCATACCGACAGTTGTTGATGCGGTTACGATTACTTCCGATACAATCGATTATATATTGAAGCACTTTGGGAAAGAATTGAAGGAAGGAGACCGGCCATCCAGGGCACTCGCTCCGGCAGGAATGAATTTTGGAAAGAGAAAAGAGCTTTCGGATGAAGATATGCCAGGAAATGAAGAGAGGCAAACATTCATGGGGTTGATAGGAACCTTGCCAGAGGATGAAAAAAGAAAATTCATCCATGAAGTGTTGACCCCATTGGGCCATAATCTAATGGTGACTCCTAAAGAAGTGGACATCTTTGTCAAGGATATGGCCAACTTAGTGGCCAACGGCTTGAATGCTGCCCTTCATGAAGCAATCGACCAAGACAATACCGGATTTTATACCCGTTGATAGAGTTGGAAGAATTAACTGTTCTTTCTAAGGGCCCACATTCATAATCTAGTAACAGAAGTAATAGACTGTAACGAATGAAGTAGAAAGAAGGATGAATACTATGATCCGTTTTTTCCTTAAGAGTTTTTGCATTATGCTTCTTTTTTTCGTGGGCATTATACTCGGCATGCAAAAAGCGAATACCGGCCTTGTTCAAATGAGGGGATATGAGGATCCTTCATTATACAGTGCAGCAAGTATAGATGAAAAGGACGGGGAGATAGATGCCCGGTTGCTGGGGACTAAGTTTAATAGCCATGATCTAGAGGATAAAAAGAAAAAAATGCAGGAAATGAAGGCGTTCAACGCCTTTTCAACCTTGGGGAAAAAGGCGACGGAGGGAACGAAGGAAGTAACAGAGCGAATTATCGGCTTTATAGTCCGTGATTAAATAAGACAGCCTTGATGAGGCTGTTTTTTATATGTCTGCATTCACATGGAGAGCAGAGCCCTTCTTTTTCTGCGCCTTTCAACAAAATATTGAATCTTGCTTTTTTCATTGTTATAATGAAAAATAGTGTATTTGTGTCGACTTACAGGAGTGAAAATGAATGAATAGAGAAGATAAATTAAAAAGACAATCGAAAATCCGTAATTTCTCCATTATCGCCCATATTGATCATGGGAAATCTACGTTAGCCGACCGTATCCTGGAAAAGACGAATGCTTTGGCACAGCGTGAGATGAAAGCGCAGCTGTTGGATTCGATGGATCTTGAAAGGGAACGTGGCATTACCATCAAACTGAATTCCGTACAATTGAAATACAAAGCTTCAGACGGTGAAGAATATATTTTTCATTTGATTGATACCCCAGGGCATGTCGACTTCACGTACGAGGTTTCACGAAGCCTTGCTGCATGTGAAGGAGCAGTCCTTGTCGTGGATGCTGCCCAAGGAATAGAAGCGCAGACGCTGGCGAATGTCTATTTGGCTCTGGATAATAATCTGGAAATCCTTCCTGTTATCAATAAAATCGACTTGCCAAGCGCAGATCCTGAACGGGTGCGTAAAGAAATAGAGGATGTAATCGGCCTTGATGCTTCTGAAGCAGTGCTGGCTTCTGCAAAAGCAGGCATCGGTATTGAAGACATCCTTGAACAGGTCGTTATGCAAGTTCCTGCACCGGAAGGCGATCCCGATGCACCTCTAAAAGCGTTGATCTTTGACTCGTTATACGATGCATACCGCGGTGTTGTCGCTTATATTCGGGTGGTTGACGGCAGCATTAAAGCAGGCGATAAAATTAAAATGATGGCGACCGGCAAAGAATTCGAAGTCATCGAAGTGGGTGTTTTCACACCTAAATCGACTGTTGTCGATGAATTGAATGTCGGGGATGTCGGCTTCTTGACAGCAGCTATTAAAAACGTCGGCGATACTCGGGTCGGCGACACAATTACGAATGCTAAAAATGGTGCTACCGAACCGCTTCCTGGTTACCGGAAGTTGAATCCGATGGTTTATTGCGGTTTATATCCAATTGATTCCGCACGCTTCAATGATTTGCGTGAAGCGCTGGAAAAACTGCAATTGAATGATTCTGCGCTTCAATTTGAGCCAGAGACATCCCAAGCGTTGGGATTTGGTTTCCGTTGCGGCTTCCTAGGACTGCTTCACATGGAAATTATTCAGGAAAGAATTGAGCGCGAGTTTAAAATTGATTTGATCACGACGGCGCCAAGCGTAATCTACCATGTCAATATGACTGACGGGGAAACGGTTATTGTCGATAATCCATCCAATATGCCGGATCCGCAAAAAATTGAAACAGTTGAAGAACCTTACGTAAAAGCGACGATGATGGCTCCGAATGATTATGTAGGTGCCATTATGGAACTTTGCCAGGAAAAACGCGGTATCTTTATCGATATGCAGTATTTGGACGAAACCCGTGTGAGCATCATCTACGAAATGCCGCTATCTGAAATTGTCTACGATTTCTTTGATCAATTGAAATCTTCGACAAAAGGCTATGCTTCATTTGATTATGAAATGATCGGCTACAAGCCTTCGAAGCTTGTGAAGATGGATATCCTCCTGAATGGGGAAACAGTCGATGCTTTAAGCTTTATCGTCCACAGGGACTTCGCATACGACCGTGGCAAAGTAATTGTTGATAAATTAAGGGAGTTAATTCCTAGACAGCAATTCGAAGTGCCTATCCAGGCGGCAATCGGGCAAAAAATCATCGCCCGTTCCACCATCAAGGCAATGCGTAAAAATGTACTTGCTAAATGCTACGGCGGTGACATTTCCCGTAAGCGGAAATTGCTTGAAAAGCAAAAAGAAGGTAAAAAACGTATGAAACAAGTTGGATCTGTCGAAGTTCCCCAGGAAGCATTTATGGCTGTACTGAAAATGGATGATTCAGGTTCAAAAAAATAAAACGATCATAAAGGCTAGAAAAGGGTCTCCTTGGCTAGCCTTTTTTTATATACGGCGCAATAATCCAGTTTCGATTAAGACGGCCTAGCAGGAAAGCAGGCTTTTGAGTTGTATGCCGTTTTTGTTTTCGTATAGACTGATAGAACGGAAAAGGAGTGATTCGATGATAAAAGGTGCATATATTCACATTCCGTTTTGTGAGCATATTTGTCATTATTGTGATTTTAATAAAATGTTTTTAAAGGGGCAACCTGTTGATCGATATCTGGAACTATTGAAGAAAGAAATGGAATTAACGTTAGCGAAAGTGCCTACATCCCGTTTGACGACGATTTATGTCGGTGGCGGAACGCCTACATCCTTAAATGAAAAGCAGTTGGGCTATTTGTGCGAGAGCGTTGAAGAGGTTCTTCCCTTTGACAGAGACCGGCTAGAGTATACGTTTGAAGCGAATCCTGGAGATTTGTCATTGGAAAAAATGAAAATACTGAAAGAGTACGGTGTCAACCGCATTAGTTTTGGTGTGCAGTCCTTTCAAGAAAACCTTTTGAAAGTTATAGGGAGAACCCACAAAGTGAGCGAGGTATACGATTCGATTGAAAAAGCGAGGAAAGCGGGCTTTGAGAATATAACAATCGATTTAATGTATGGTTTGCCACAACAAACGATGCAGGATTTTAAGGAATCCCTGCAAAAGGCATTCGAGCTCGAACTGCCCCATTATTCGAGTTACTCGTTAATTGTTGAACCGAAAACCGTTTTTTATAATTTAATGCAGAAAGATGCACTTCGCCTTCCGACACAAGATGCTGAAGCGGAAATGTATGAACTATTAATGGATGAAATGGAGAAGCATGGCCTGCATCAATATGAAATCAGCAATTTTGCCAAAGCTGGATATGAAAGCCAGCATAATCTGACCTATTGGAATAATGATTATTATTATGGGTTTGGTGCTGGAGCGCATGGGTATATTGTAGGGGATAGGGTCTCTAATCATGGGCCGTTAAAGAAATATATGACTCCGCTTGAGGCTGGGGAATTGCCGAGGCTTGAAGTTCATCCCGTACCCATGAACGAGCAAATGGAAGAAGAAATGTTTCTTGGTTTGCGAAAAATACAGGGCGTTTCGAGGGAAACGTTTTTGAAACGCTATAAAATGGATATGTCGGATGTTTTTCATCAGCAATTAGAAGAATTGCTAAAAAGGGACTTGGTCAGATTTGAAAACGGGTATTTACAGTTAACGAGACAGGGCAAATTATTGGGCAATGAAGTCTTTCAATCCTTTATTGGAATTGGGTAAAAACGTTGACAATGCATGTGCATTTTGATAACTTATTAATTAGAATTAGCACTCGACGAAGAAGAGTGCTAACAGAGGTGATCATACATGCTAACTGAACGACAATTGTTGATTCTTCAAGTAATTGTAGATGACTTTATCCAATCGGCGCAACCAGTTGGTTCTAGAAGCTTATCGAAAAAGAGCGAGATCACATTTAGCTCCGCTACGATTCGCAATGATATGGCTGACTTGGAAGAACTTGGTTTTATCGAGAAAACACATACCTCTTCCGGTAGGGTCCCGTCTGAAAAAGGATATCGCTATTATGTCGATCATCTTTTAACACCTAAGTTGGTTACCGGGAACGAATTTCAAAAATTGAATTCCCTATTTGCGGATAAGATTTATGAGCTGGAACAAGTTGTCCAGAAGTCGGCCCAAATATTATCGGAAATCACCAACTATACAGCTATTGTTCTTGGCCCAAAAGTGTTGGATAACAAGCTGAAAAAGATTTCACTTGTACCTCTTAATGAGGAAACAGCAGTTGCTTTAATAGTGACTGATTCCGGACATGTAGAGAACAAACTTATTACGTTGCCGCCGAATATGGACGGCAGTCAGATTGAAAAAATTGTCAATATCTTGAATGATCAGCTTGTAGGCGTACCGCTTATCGAGTTGCCGAATAAAATTAAGAATGAAGTGGCCAACTTGTTTGCTAAACATGTGAACCAATACGGGCATATGTTGAGATCGTTGGAACAAACATTGGCGATATCCCCTGATGAGAAGCTTTTCTTCGGAGGAAAAACCAATATGCTGAGACAGCCGGAATTTCATGATATCGAAAAAGTAAGGCTTTTGCTCGGCATGATTGAACACGAAAAGGAATTGTACCGACTCATGGTCCAGAACCCAGGCGGGATTACAGTGAAAATAGGCAGTGAAAATAATGATCCGGCAATGGAAAACTGCAGTCTGATCACTGCGACTTATTCAATTGCGAATGACCAGGTTGGAAGTATCGCCATTCTCGGTCCGACGAGAATGGACTATTCACGAGTCATTTCATTGCTACAATCATTCTCCCATGACTTTTCCATGGTGCTTACCAAGTTGTATCAAAAAGGATAGAAGTGGAGATATTGATTAAAGGGTGCCAGCCACCCCTCCATTCTTATTCATTTTATTAATTATAAATAGATTTTAGGTTTTTATAGGGAGGTGAGCCGCATGTCAGAAGAAAAGAAAAACACACTTCAAGACGAAACAACAGCTACTGGCAATGAACAGGTTGAAGAGATTTTTGCTGAAGGCGAAAAAGCCGATGACAGCGCAAAGACTCAGCCTGAAACAAATGAAACTTTACAGCAATTAAATGAAGCTAATGAAACCATTAAAGAATTATCGGCTAAGGTTGAGGAATGGGAAAACCGTTATTTGAGACTGCAAGCTGATTTTGATAATGCAAGAAGAAGAGCTAAATTGGATTTGGAATCTGCACAGAAATACCGCGTCCAAAGCTTGGCGTCCGAATTGCTTCAATCATTGGACAACTTTGAGAGAGCTCTTGATATCAACACTGAAAATGAAGAAACCAAGAGTATTCTTCAAGGATTGGACATGGTTTACAGAGGGATTGTCACTGCATTGAAGCAAGAAGGTGTAGAGGCGATTGAAGCTGTAGGGCAAGAATTCGATCCGAACCTTCATCAGGCTGTCCTTCAAGTGAATGATGAAGAATATGAATCCAATACAGTAGTCGAAGAGCTGCAAAAAGGGTATAGATTGAAAGATCGTGTCCTTAGACCATCTATGGTAAAAGTGAATCAATAAAGAGTACATACTTTATTAGGAGGTAATATAAAATGAGTAAAATCATCGGTATTGACTTAGGTACTACAAATTCATGCGTGGCAGTATTGGAAGGCGGAGAAGCGAAAGTAATCCCTAATCCAGAGGGCAATCGCACAACACCATCTGTCGTAGCATTTAAAAATGGTGAAAGACAGGTCGGTGAGGTAGCAAAACGCCAATCTATCACAAACCCTAATACAATTTCATCCGTTAAACGCCATATGGGTACAAACCATAAAGAAACAGTCGACGGCAAAGACTATTCTCCACAAGAAATTTCAGCTATCATCCTTCAGCACTTGAAGGGCTATGCTGAAGAATACCTAGGGGAAAAAGTGACTAAAGCGGTTATTACAGTTCCAGCTTATTTCAACGATGCGGAACGCCAAGCTACTAAAGATGCAGGGCAAATTGCCGGGTTGGATGTTGAACGTATCATCAATGAACCAACTGCAGCAGCACTTGCATATGGTATGGATAAAACAGATGAAGATCAAACCATCCTTGTTTTTGACCTTGGAGGCGGTACCTTCGACGTATCTATCCTTGAATTGGGAGACGGCGTTTTCGAAGTGAAGTCAACTGCTGGAGACAACCGTCTAGGCGGAGATGATTTCGACCAAGTGATTATTGACTACTTGGTCGAACAATTCAAAAAAGAAAACGGCATTGACCTTTCAAAAGATAAAATGGCATTGCAACGTTTGAAAGACGCTGCTGAAAAAGCGAAAAAAGATCTTTCTGGCGTAACATCCACTCAAATTTCATTGCCGTTCATTACTGCTGGTGAAGCCGGTCCTTTACACTTAGAGGTAAGCTTAACAAGAGCTAAATTCGAAGAACTGTCACACAGCTTAATCGAACGCACAATGGGGCCAACTCGCCAAGCGATTAAAGACGCTGGTTTAAGCGCTTCTGAAATTGATAAAATCATCCTTGTCGGCGGTTCAACCCGTATTCCTGCTGTACAAGAAGCTGTGCGCAAGGAAACAGGCAAAGAGCCTCATAAAGGCGTAAACCCGGATGAAGTAGTAGCAATGGGTGCTGCTATCCAAGGTGGAGTACTTACTGGTGATGTGAAAGATGTTGTCCTTCTTGACGTTACACCTTTATCATTAGGTATCGAAACAATGGGCGGCGTATTCACTAAGTTGATCGACCGCAATACAACGATCCCAACAAGCAAATCACAAGTTTTCTCTACTGCGGCTGACAGCCAAACGGCAGTTGACATCCATGTGCTTCAAGGTGAACGCCAAATGGCTGCAGACAACAAAACATTGGGCCGTTTCCAATTGACGGATATTCCGCCTGCTCCACGAGGCATTCCGCAAATTGAAGTATCATTCGATATCGATAAAAACGGTATTGTGAATGTACGTGCAAAAGATCTTGGAACAAATAAGGAACAAGCAATCACGATTAAATCTTCTTCAGGTTTATCTGAAGATGAAATCGACCGCATGGTAAAAGAAGCGGAAGAGAATGCTGAAGCAGACAAGAAGCGTAAAGAAGAAGTGGAACTTCGCAATGAAGCTGACCAACTTGTTTTCGCTACAGAAAAAACACTAAAAGAACTTGAAGGCAAAGTCGATGCTTCAGAAGTTGAAAAAGCAAATGAAGCTAAAGATGCGCTAAAAGAAGCAATCGAGAAAAATGAAATTGAAGATATCCGTGCGAAGAAAGATGCTTTGAATGAAATCGTACAAAATCTTACAGTGAAACTTTATGAAGAAGCTGCCAAAGCACAGCAAGCTGCTGAAGGCGCGGAAGGCCAAGAGGCTGGCGGAGATGATAACGTAGTCGATGCAGAATTCACTGAAGTGGACGATAAAGATAAGAAGTAAGCATCTTGATCGTTAGAAAATAAGATAGAGAAGCAGAAAAAAGTCAAAGTCATTATTTACAGGCTTTGACTTTTTTCAAGTTCTTTGCGGTTGCATTCTCATATACAGGGGAAGATGGGCAGGTTTCATATTGCAACCAATAAGGGCTAAATGATAAAATAACATTTATGTGAAGAATCGGGAGTTGAAAGCTTATGAGTAAGAGAGACTATTATGAAGTGTTGGGCGTCAGCAAAACTGCTTCTAAAGATGAAATAAAAAAGGCATATCGTAAACTTTCAAAGCAATATCATCCGGACATTAATAAAGCGGAAGATGCTGCAGATAAGTTCAAAGAAATCAAGGAAGCGTATGAAGTCCTAAGCGATGACCAGAAAAAGGCACAGTATGATCAGTTTGGACATACCGATCCTAATCAAGGCTTTGGCGGTGGAGGCTTCGGCGGCGATTTCGGCGGCGGTGGCTTTGGCGGTTTTGAAGATATCTTCAGTACTTTCTTCGGCGGTGGAGGCGGAAGAAGACGCGATCCTAACGCTCCTCGCCAAGGTTCGGATTTACAATATACGATGACTATTTCCTTCGAGGATGCTGTCTTCGGTAAAGAAACAACGATTGAAATCCCCCGTGAGGAAGAGTGTGATACATGCCATGGGTCCGGGGCGAAACCTGGAACGAAGAGTGAAACATGTTCATACTGTAGCGGAAGCGGACAAATCAACGTTGAGCAAAATACGCCTTTCGGCCGCATCGTCAATAGAACTACTTGTAAACACTGTCAAGGAACCGGGAAAATCATCCCTCACAAATGTTCAACTTGCGGCGGTACAGGAAGAGTCAAAAAGAGAAAGAAAATCTCGATCAAGGTTCCGGCAGGCATTGACGATGGTCAGCAATTACGCGTTTCCGGACAGGGTGAACCTGGTGTGAATGGCGGTCCGGCAGGTGACCTATTTGTCGTATTCCATGTGAAATCACATGAATTCTTTGAGCGTGACGGCGACGATGTTTATTGTGAAGTTCCTTTGACCTTTGTCCAAGCTGCGTTGGGAGATGAAATTGAAGTTCCGACGTTGCATGGAAAAGTATCCCTTAAAATACCTGCAGGCACTCAAACGGGAACTCGCTTCCGCTTGAAAGGGAAAGGTGTTCCAAATGTGAGAGGGTATGGTCAAGGCGATCAGCATATCATTGTAAAGTTGGTTACACCGAAGAAATTGAGCGATAAACAAAAACAATTGCTCCGTGAGTATGCAGAAATCAGCGGAGAAGCGTATGATGAGCAAGAAGACGGCTTCTTTGCCAAAATGAAGCGTGCTTTCAAAGGAGAATAAATCTTACAGGAGTTGGTAGTACAATGAAGTGGTCTGAAATAGCAATCCATACAACAAATGAAGCGGTTGAACCGATATCGAATATTCTTCATGAAGCGGGGGCAAGTGGCGTCGTAATTGAAGACCGGGAAGACCTTTTTAAAGAAAGAGAAGATCAGTTCGGGGAAATCTACCAGCTGAATCCTGCTGATTATCCTGAAGAAGGCGTTGTGATGAAAGCGTACTTGCCTGTCACCAGCTTCCTTGGAGAAACGGTTGAAGGCATTAAAGAAACGATTAATAATTTGATGATTTATGATATTGATCTTGGATTGAATAATGTCAGTATTTCTGAAGTAAATGAAGAGGAATGGGCGACTGCCTGGAAAAAATACTATCACCCGGTCAAAATTTCTGAACGTTTTACCATTGTTCCTACATGGGAGGAATATGAACCGGTATCGAGTGATGAATTGATTATAGAATTGGATCCGGGAATGGCATTCGGAACAGGTACGCACCCAACTACTGTCATGTGCATTCAGGCGCTTGAGTCAATTGTCAAGGAAGGCAATACAGTTGTTGATGTAGGCACCGGTTCAGGTGTGTTAAGTATTGCTGCAGCCATGCTTGGGGCATCCCATGTTGAAGCATTGGATCTTGATGAAGTGGCGGTCCGTTCAGCCAAATTGAATATTAAGCTGAATAAAGTGCAAGATGTTGTCAATGTATCGCAGAATAATCTCCTGGATGGAGTGGACGGCGTCCAAGATGTCGTTGTAGCCAATATCCTAGCTGAAGTGATTATGCGCTTTACAGATGATGTGGCAAGTGCACTAAAAACTGGAGGATATTTTATTTCTTCAGGAATTATTCAGCCGAAAAAGAATGACGTGAAGGAAGCTCTTCACAATTCAGGTTTCGACATTATTGAAACGATCGAGATGGAAGACTGGGTCGCATTTATTGCCCAAAAAAGATAAATAGGCTGTTTGCTGAAAGAGCAAAGGGCCCTATAGCTATAAAACGCCGCGCATCCCATGTATGGACACGTTCCTGGCCGTTAATACTGATTAGTGGACATGAATTTCTCTAGCATCGGGCGTGGCTCTTTTTTATGTGTATTACTGCAGGAACTATGGTGGACATTATTTTTGTATGGGTGGATTGAGGAGATGCAGCGTTATTTTGTACCGGCGAACCAATTAAGCGGCCAAACGGTAAGTATTATGGGCGACGACAGGCACCATATCGCAAATGTATTGAGGATGACTGTTAATGAACAGGTCTTATGCACATTCGACGATGAAAGAACTGCTTTAGTGGAAATAGAAGAAATTACCAATGAAGCGATCCAGGGAAAAGTAATAAAATGGATTGATGAACAAAAGGAACTGCCTGTCCATGTGACCATTGTGAGCGGTTTGCCTAAAGGGGATAAATTGGAGTATATTGTCCAAAAAGGAACAGAGTTGGGAGCAAGATCATTTATCCCTTTTATAACGGACCGTTCTATTGTGAAGTGGGATCATAAAAAGGCGCAGAAAAAAACGGAAAGACTGCAAAAAATCGCGAAGGAAGCGGCGGAGCAATCACATCGCACACATGTGCCTTCAGTTGAAGCTCCAATGGCACTTCCGCAGCTTTTAGATGCAGCTGCCGATTTTGACTTCCTGCTTGTAGCTTATGAAGAAGAAGCGAAACAAGGAGAAAAAAGCGCTTTGCATAAATCGTTCGAGATGATGAAGCCTGGCGCTTCTGTTATAGTAGTCTTTGGGCCTGAAGGCGGGCTGACAGAAAAAGAAGTGGCAGCCTTAAAGAATGCCGGTTTTACGGCATGCGGGCTGGGACCAAGAATTTTACGGACTGAAACAGCGCCACTTTATGTATTATCTGCTGTTTCGTATCATTTAGAATTAATGGGGTGAAGAGAATGGCAACTGTTGCTTTCCATACATTGGGATGTAAAGTAAATCATTATGAAACTGAAGCCATCTGGCAGCTATTCAAAGCGGAGAACTATGAAAGAGTCGATTTTGAAGATACGTCGGATGTATACGTTATTAATACATGTACGGTGACAAATACTGGAGATAAAAAAAGCCGCCAGGTAATTCGCCGGGCAATACGGAAAAATCCGGATGCTGTCATTTGTGTTACGGGCTGTTATGCACAGACATCTCCTGCAGAAATATTGGCTATTCCAGGAGTCGATGTTGTTGTAGGTACCCAGGATCGCTCCAAAATGATTCCATATATTGAACAGTTCAAAAAAGAGAGACAGCCGATCAATGGCGTGGGCAATATTATGAAATCACGCGTCTACGAGGAATTGGATGTTCCTGCATTCACAGACCGTACACGTGCTTCTTTGAAAATCCAGGAAGGCTGCAACAACTTCTGTACCTTCTGCATTATTCCGTGGGCACGCGGATTAATGAGATCAAGAGATCCGGAAGAAGTAGTCCACCAAGCACAACAATTAGTCGATGCTGGCTACAAGGAAATTGTATTGACAGGAATCCATACAGGAGGCTATGGCGAAGACTTGAAGGATTACAATCTTGCTATGCTGCTTCAAGATTTGGAAACTAAGGTTGAAGGCTTAAAGAGAATCCGCATTTCTTCCATTGAAGCCAGCCAAATTTCTGATGAAGTCATTGAAGTGCTTAGACATTCTAAAAAGGTAGTGCGCCATCTGCATATTCCTATCCAATCGGGTTCAGACACAGTCTTAAAGCGCATGAGAAGAAAATATCGGATGGAATTCTTCGGCGAACGGATTCAGGCACTGAAAGAAGCATTGCCTGGACTTGCTATTACATCTGATGTCATCGTCGGGTTCCCAGGTGAAACAGAGGATGAATTTATGGAAACGTACAATTTCATTAAAGACCATAAATTCAGTGAACTTCACGTATTCCCTTATTCCAAGAGAACAGGGACGCCAGCTGCCAGAATGACCGATCAGGTTGATGAAGACGTCAAAAACGAGCGTGTCCACCGTTTAATTGAATTAAGCGACCAGTTGGCCAAGGAATATGCTTCACAATTTGAAGATGAAGTCCTTGAGGTTATTCCTGAGGAACGTTTCACGGAAGGTGACACTGAAAATTCATATGTAGGCTACACTGACAACTATCTGAAAGTGGTATTCTCAGGCAGTGAAGAAATGATTGGGGAAATGGTAAAGGTTAAAATTACGAAAGCGGGATATCCTTATAATAAAGGTACATTCGTTAAAGTAATGCTTCCTCAAGAAAAGTCTTTATTAGAAGCTTAAATAATAGTCAGTGAAGGAGTATGTCAATGAGCAATAAAATTGCACAAATGATTGATCACACAGTATTGAAGGCAGATGCGACAGAAAGTCAAATTGCCACTTTATGCGAGGAAGCAAAAGAATATCATTTTGCCTCTGTCTGCATTAATCCTACTTGGGTGAAGAAATGCGCACAATTGTTGGAAGGCTCAGGAGTGGATGTATGTACAGTCATCGGCTTTCCACTCGGGGCATCCACATCTGAAGTGAAAGCATATGAAACCAAACAGGCGATTACTGATGGGGCGACTGAAGTAGATATGGTTATCAACATCGGCGCTCTTAAGGATGGACAGGATGAGTTTGTGCAGAAAGATATCGAAGCGGTTGTCAACGCCGCTAAAGGTAAGGCATTGACGAAGGTTATTATTGAAACTTGTTTGCTTACTGATGATGAAAAAGTCCGTGCATGTGAGCTTGCTGTGAAGGCTGGCGCTGATTTTGTGAAAACGTCTACCGGTTTTTCCACTGGAGGAGCGACAAAAGAAGATATCGCTTTGATGAGAAAAACAGTTGGGCCGCATATCGGAGTGAAAGCATCGGGCGGTGTCCGGAATACTGCGGATGCTGAAACAATGATTGCAGCTGGAGCTAATCGTATCGGCGCCAGTGCCGGGGTCTCGATCATCAATGGATTGACCGCAGACAGCGACTATTAAGTATAAAAAAACAGACATTGAATGGATGTCTGTTTTTTTGTTGCAGCTATTAAACTCGTTTCCGGTGAACCGTTGTAATAAATGAAGAAAATAAACGAGTAAAAGGAAGGACAAGAAGCGAACAGATAACATTAAAGATAACAGCTGCATGAGCCAGTTGTTTTGCCGGATCATCAGTGAGCGACATCGCCATATGAAGAAGTGTGTGAATAAAAGGGTAAAACAGCAAGACTCCGAGAACATTAAGCCATATGTGGGCATAGGCCGTCCATTTGGCCGCTTGTCCAGCTCCAAGGCTTGCAATATACCCGGTAATACATGTGCCGATATTAGAGCCCAGCATGATAGCTATCCCTGTTTCAGCAGTCAATTGGCCTGATGAAAGGAAACCCATAGCGATGGCAATAGTAGCTGTGCCGGAATGAATAGTAGCTGCTATGGCGGCGCCCAAAAGGATAGCTAAAAAGAGATGTTGATCGGCTTTGTGGAATAGGGCAGATATACCGTCAATATTCATTAGTGGGACAGAAAGAGCTGTGAATTTACTGATGCAGAAAAAAATCATAAAGAGTCCAAAAAGAGCCATGCCGCCATGCCGTATTTTCGGAAGATTAAAAAGCATCATGATGAAGCCGATCAATAGGGCGGGGCCTATGATGGGGCCATAAGAGAAGGACATGAATTCGGCTGTAACAGTTGTGCCGATGTTGCTCCCTAAAATAATACCGATACTTTGCCTGAAGGTTATCGCCTCAACTGAAACCAGTCCAATGGTCATGACCATAACTGCAGAACTGCTCTGCAGGAGAGCTGTAAAGATAACCCCTGTAAAAAATCCTTTCACCGGCGTATCGGTCAATTGCTGAAGCCGCCTGTGCAGTGTTTGTCCTGTAAGCTTGAACAGCCCATTCCTCAATAAGACCATACTGCATAAAAATAATAGGATATATAAAATGAACAGAAAGATTTCCCGCAAAGAATCACCCCTCTGTACCATTTTATTTCGGGGATTCCGGGACATGCATAAAACAAAAAAGAAAGCAGGGCTTAAAGGCTCTTTTTAGTCTGAATGTCTTATTTCTTGAAACTTACTTTCATGATTTTAGGAGAAGTAGTTGACCTTATATTATCCTTATATTATAATCGATAAGTAACTGGTGTAATCACAAGTTACATCTTGAGTTAGTGTGTTGTGTTCGGAGGGAGGGATAGAGATGTCTAAAACCGTAGTTCGTAAAAACGAATCACTTGAAGATGCTCTTCGCCGCTTCAAACGTACAGTATCTAAAACAGGTACTTTACAAGAAGCAAGAAAGCGCGAATTTTATGAAAAGCCAAGCGTAAAACGTAAGAAAAAGTCTGAAGCAGCTAGAAAACGTAAATGGTAAGAGAGGGTGGTAGTATGAGTCTTCTCGATCGTTTAAACCATGACATGAAACAAGCGATGAAGAACAAGGAAAAAGACAAGCTTTCTGTCATTCGTATGCTTAAGGCTGCACTTCAGAATGAAGCGTATGCACTTAGAGTTGATGAGTTGACGGAAGCGGAAGAGTTGACAGTCCTTTCTCGCGAATTGAAACAACGTAAAGACTCTCTCCAAGAGTTTTCAAACGCAGATCGCGAAGATCTAGTTGAAAAAGTCCAATCCGAAATCAAATACGTAGAAGTATATATGCCTCAGCAGCTTACAGCAGCAGAAGTAGAACAAATCGTGATTGAAACGATCCAAAGCGTTGGAGCTGTTTCAAAAGCTGATATGGGTAAAGTAATGGGATCATTGATGCCTAAAGTAAAAGGCAAAGCAGATGGTTCTCTTGTGAATAAATTAGTACAACAACATCTATCTTAAACTCGTTTAAAAACCGCAAGGATACCTTGCGGTTTTTAAATTACCCAATAATCGTAAAGGGAATTCCCGGTCTTTTGTTTTTTGAATAGTCCGTTTTAAAGAGTGCTTAAAACAAGTATAATGATTGTAGGCTGATATCCGCGCAAACTG
Source organism: Bacillus kalamii (assembly GCF_047238185.1). Taxonomy (NCBI): domain Bacteria; kingdom Bacillati; phylum Bacillota; class Bacilli; order Caryophanales; family Bacillaceae; genus Bacillus; species Bacillus kalamii. Next base: position 798,797 of record NZ_JBDFMI010000001.1, read on the forward strand.
GCATATAGCCAATGGGGCGAGTGCTGCTGTTCCCAAAAGCGCCGTTTCATGAATTGAGGATAATTGGCAAAAAATAAACAAGATAAATGAAACCTTTACGTTGTTTAATCGTATAAAATGGTAACATGCATGATTTTCAGGAAAGGAGGAATGGTTGTGCGCAAGTGGGTTCCCCTTTTTCTATTGCTGCTCTTGTTTGGCGTGTCCTTTTTACCAGCGCAGGCAAGCGCAAGTAAAGAAAAAGTATATATAGTACCTGTTGAAGAAACAGTCGAAGACGGCCTTCATGCGTTTTTAAAGAGAGCAATCCATGAGGCTGAGGAAAATCAAGCTGAGGCAATTATCTTTAAGATTGATACGCCGGGAGGATCGGTTGAGTCCGCTTGGAAAATCGCCAAGCTGTTCAATGAGACGAGTCTCAAAACAATTGCTTGGGTTGATAACCACGCACTTTCTGCAGGGGCGTATCTAGCCTTAAATGCAGACGAAATATACATGGCGCCGAACGCAACTATGGGTGCGGCAGCCATTATTGACCAAAAAGGAAATGCAGCAGGCAAGAAGGCTGAGTCTGCCTGGAAGGCTGCCATGAAAGCGGCGGCAGAGCAAAACAACCGCGATCCAAAATTTGCCTTGGCGATGGCGGATGAAAATAACACGCTTGATCAATATGGCGCTGGTAAAGGGAAGCTGTTGACTCTGACTGATAAGCAGGCACAAGAGGTAGACTACAGCAAAGGGACTGTCAAGAATCAAAAAGAGCTGCTCCATAAGCTTAAATATGATCAGGCGGATGTCCGCTATGTGGATGAAAGCTTTGCTGAAAAAGTGGCAAGGTATTTGACAAATCCTGTTGTCATCCCGATATTGTTGACTATTGGCTGCCTGGGCTTGGTTATTGAGCTGTTTTCACCCGGCTTCGGTTTGCCCGGCTTAACAGGATTGACTTCATTATTTCTGTTTTTCTATGGCCACTTAGTGGCAGGCTTGACAGGTTATGAATCTCTTGTCTTATTCGTCATAGGGATCGCGTTAATTTTACTAGAACTCATTATACCAGGAGGAGTGGTCGGGACCTTAGGCTTTGCGGCGATTGTGGGCAGTTTGTTTATAGCCGGCGAGAGCAATACGCATATGGCTATATCCATACTTATAGCGCTTGTGGTATCTTTAGCAGTATCAATCCTAATGGTAAAGGTGTTTGGTAAACAAATGAAATTTTTCAGACGAATGATTTTAACAGATTCGACAAATAGTGAAAGCGGTTATGTTTCCAATATCAACCGGTTAGACTTAATAGGCAGAACCGGTGTTGCTGTCACGCCGCTCCGACCCTCTGGAATTGCATTTATTGATGAGGAGCGCATAGATGTTGTAACAGAAGGCAGTTTCATTCCGACAGGCAGTGAAGTGAAAATTGTTAAAACGGAAGGCTCGCGTATAGTTGTAAGAGAAATAAAGAAGAATGAGGAAGGATGAGTATAGGAATGGGTTCAGAAACAGTATTGCTGTTAGTGGCAATTTTTATCGGTATCGTAGTATTAGCTGTATTCTTTACATTCGTACCTGTAATGCTGTGGATTTCAGCATTGGCTGCGGGTGTCAGGGTCAGTATCTTTACATTAGTGGGGATGAGGCTTCGCCGTGTAATCCCTAGCCGTGTTGTCAATCCGTTGATTAAAGCGCATAAAGCAGGTTTGGATGTATCGACAAATCAACTGGAGAGCCATTATCTAGCTGGCGGTAATGTTGACCGTGTTGTCAATGCCTTGATTGCTGCCCAGCGTGCAAATATCGAATTAAGCTTCGAGCGTACTGCTGCCATTGATTTGGCCGGACGTGACGTATTGGAAGCCGTACAAATGAGCGTCAACCCTAAGGTAATTGAAACACCATTCATTGCCGGTGTTGCGATGAATGGTATTGAAGTGAAGGCGAAAGCAAGAATTACGGTTCGTGCCAACATCGAACGATTAGTCGGCGGTGCCGGTGAAGAAACGATTGTAGCCCGTGTCGGTGAAGGGATTGTATCAACAATCGGTTCTTCAGAAAGCCATGCACAAGTGCTGGAAAATCCGGATAGCATTTCTCAAACAGTCCTTTCGAAGGGATTGGATTCAGGCACTGCCTTTGAAATCTTATCCATTGATATTGCGGATGTTGATGTGGGCAAGAATATAGGTGCTATGCTACAAACTGACCAAGCTGAAGCGGATAAAAAAATCGCCCAGGCCAAAGCAGAAGAGCGCCGTGCAATGGCTGTCGCCCAGGAACAAGAGATGAGAGCGAAAGTAGAAGAGATGAAAGCCAAAGTGGTCGAATCTGAAGCGGAAGTGCCGTTGGCGCTTGCGGATGCTTTGAAGCATGGCAATATTGGTGTTATGGATTATATGAATTACCAAAATATCAATGCAGATACTGAAATGCGTGGATCTATCTCAAACATGTCCCAACATGATGATAAGAAAAAGTAATACTCCATGCGTTCATAGCATGAAATGAGGTTTACCAGGAAAGGAGGTTCCTCCTTATGCTTGATTTTTTAACGGATAATCCCTTTTTGATCATTATACTGATCGGAGTTTTGAGTTCTCTGTTTGGAAGGGAAAAGAAGAAAGAAGAATCACGCCGCACCCAGCACCGTCAAGGTCCTGCGCAAACGACGCATCGTACTGGTCCATCAACTGGCCAGCATCATCGGGCGGATACCCGGAAGAACCAACCGCATTCATCCCATAGTCCTCGGACCTCCGGTAAAATGGAACAGGCGAGAACTACTTTGAAGCAGGCGGCTGAAAAGAAAATTGAACAGGCCAGACAGATGGCGGAAACCTACACTCATAAAGCCCCCGCGCCAAAAGCGGAAGAGGTAAAGGAAGTTTTCCATGATGAGATGGAGGATTTGCAGCAAAAGCTTAGAGTTTACGAGGAGAAACTTGCCCGGTCTGAAAGTATTTCGGCGTCTATTCGAGTGCAAAAGGATGCAAGTGACGGCAGATTCAGCCAGAATCAATTGGTCAATGGCATCGTTATGTCGGAAATCTTGGGCCCGCCCCGTGCTAAAAAGCCGTATCATAAAATGAAGTAAGCCATTCCATCCGGAATAGCTTGTTTTATAGAAAAAGAAGTGCTAGAACTCTCTTTTTACTCATACATTTGAGTAGAAAGGGGGTTCTTTTTTTATGGCCAATAAGTGGAAGCAAAAACTAAAACAAATGATTTCGGACTCCATTAATCTTCCAAATGATGTCATGATGGATCTCCCGCGCATTACCATGATAGGCCAATTACATATATATATTGAAAACCATCGGGGCCTAATCGCATTTTCAGAGGAAGAAATAAGGCTTCTTCTGAAACAGGGCCAATTATTGATAAAAGGGCAGGATTTAGTCATAAAAGCAATATTGCCTGAAGAAATCATGCTTGAAGGAACCATTCAGTCAGTTGCCTTTTTACCTTGATAAAAAGGGAGCTTTTGGCTTCTCTACAAGAGTAGGAGGAGCTTCCATAAAATAATAACCAATCGGGAGCGCATCCTGCCGGTAAGAAACGAAGGGCATAGCCGGTTAAGAGGCACTCTGTTTTTTCGTACAAACTGGACAAGTTATCCGGAAAACCAGGAAGGGTGAACGTAGTGAAAAACCAATGGATACACTTTTATGCCGGAAATGTGGAAGTAAAGGTTACTGGCAAAGGGGCTGAACGCTTCGTAAATGATTTAGTCCGCAGAGACATTTTTATTTGGGAAATGAAACGGATTAATGGGGATACTATTATGTTCAAAATGAATTTATCCCATATTGGCAAAATGAGAGCTGTGCTTCGCAGGCACGAGTGCAAAGTTTCGTTCATGAAGCGGGAAGGGTTGCCTTTTTTGTTTAGGCGCTTACTATTGAATAGCGGCTTTTTGATAGGCTTTCTCCTGTTCATTCTGTGCTTGTTTTTATTGTCCAATGTAATCTGGAATATTGAGATAGCAGGGGCCAAACCAGAAACGGAGCATTTGATCAGGAAAGAATTGACGAAAATGGGTGTGCAGAAAGGAAAGTTCCAGTTTGCAGTGGGGGGATCCGATGATATTCAACGCCAATTGACGCACGAGATTGGAGCTCTTACTTGGGTAGGTGTGGAGCTGAAAGGGACGACCTATCATTTGCAAGTAGTGGAAAAGAAGGAGCCGAAACGATTGCCTGCAAAGGATAGGCAAAATTTGGTGGCGGGGAAGAAAGCGATTGTGAAGCAATTGCTTGTAGAAAAAGGAAAAGCTGTTGTCCAAGTCAACGACTTTGTACAAAAAGGCCAGCTGCTTGTAAAGGGTAATATCAATACGAATCCGAATACAGAAAAAAATCATGTTCTTATTCCTGCTGAAGGAAAAGTGATGGGGGAAGTGTGGTATAAAGCAGATGTTCAAATCCCTTTAAAAACACATTTTTCCATCTTTTCAGGGGAAGAATATACGAAAAGATTTATAGGGGTAGGCAAAGCGGCATTACCGTTCTGGGGCTTTAAGACGCCGAACTACAAAAAGAAGGTAAAAGAAGAAGTGGATAAGCCCCTCTATTTTTTAGGATGGGAATTGCCATTCACATACAAAACGGTCACCTACCGGGATAAAAATGACATAGTCAGGGAATATACAAAAAAAGAAGCATTGAAAAAAGCGCAGGAAATCGCTCTAAATGATTTAAAAAAAGAAATCCCTAAAAATAGTAGGATAATTGGCCAAAAAGTTTTGCGTGAAGGAATTGAGAATGGTACAGTTATAGTATATATACATTACCAAGTACTAGAAAATATTGCGATCGAACGACCGATTATTCAAGGAGACTAAGGAATGACAGAAGATCAAAAAATGATAGACATTCAGCTAGAAAATCCGAATGAAGCCATTGCTTTGTTGGGAATATCGGATAGTAACCTGAAAGTATTGGAAAACGAATTGAACGTATCCGTCATAACGCGCGGAGAACGCATTTCTGTAGGTGGAGATTCTGACGATGTGGAAAATGCCTTTGCTATTATAAGGGCCCTCCTTGCAGTCATTAGGCGGGGAATTAAGATCAGTACAAGAGATGTCGGATACGCTGTTGAGCTAAGCAAGAAGGGAACACTTGAGTATTTCCAGGAAATGTATGATGAAGAGATAGCCAAGACGGTCAAAGGGAAACCAATCCGTGTCAAAACGCTTGGCCAAAAGGATTATATATCAGCTATTAAGAAAAATGATATTGTGTTCGGAATCGGTCCAGCAGGCACTGGTAAAACCTATCTTGCGGTTGTGATGGCCGTATCGGCAATGAAGAGTGGCAAGGTCAATAAAATTATACTGACGCGCCCTGCAGTGGAAGCTGGTGAAAGCCTGGGATTCCTGCCTGGCGATTTAAAAGAAAAGGTAGATCCATACCTTCGTCCCCTGTATGATGCATTAAATGATATTTTGGGTTCAGAACATACACAACGCCTGATTGAGCGAGGCATCATAGAAATAGCGCCTCTTGCCTATATGAGGGGGCGGACGCTGGATGACGCATTCATCATCCTGGATGAAGCACAAAACACAACAGAGGCCCAAATGAAGATGTTCTTGACACGTCTTGGGTTCGGATCGAAAATGGTCATTACTGGAGATGTATCACAAATCGATTTGCCGCATAAGGCTAAATCAGGCCTTGTGGAGGCAACCAACATCCTTAAAGGGGTAAAGGGTATAAACTTTACCATTTTGGATGGCAGCGACGTAGTAAGGCATCCATTAGTGGGTAGAATTGTAACAGCCTATGAACAGTACAATTCAGACCAGTCCCCAAAAGATAAAGAATAGGCGTAATTGCTGATTAACTATTTCTGTATTACATAAGTATCCGGCAGCAGGTACCAACATGCTTGCCATACATACTTTTTGGGAACCGTCTGCTGTTTGAGGCAGCAACGGTTCTTTTTTATTAAGCAATAATCAAATTCTCGACTTGTGGATACCTTTGTTCTTTTCCGTCTGCAAGCGCCACCCCCTAAAGGTTTTATGCTTGTCGGAGGGAGGGGAGCGGGCACATTCCGCTTATGTTATTTGCCGGAATCGGAATGTCCTTTTTCGGAAAAAGGGGGCATTTGGTCATTTTTCTTCATATTGGGCAATACGATAGTGAAACTTCTGATAAAAACTGCTATCCTTTGTATAAAAGGTTGTCCATTCACAAATCGTCCGGCCACTGAATGGCTAATGGTATGATTCGGAGGAAATAAATAATTATGGATATCAATCAATTCATGTCAAAAATGAAATCCTTGCTTCAACATACGCTTTTTCAAGTTTTGCTGTTTGTTATTTTAGGCTTGGTTTCGTACCTTGCCATGCTATCGAATGTAATTCCAGAAAAAATCGATGTAGAGCTTTTTAAGGTGTCGGATGAGACGATTCGGTCTCCGAAAACCGTAGAAGATACGGAAAAGACAAACCAGGAAAAAGAAGAAGCCCGTAAGCAAGTGCCTGATGAATACACCTTGAAAAAAGAATATGCACAAAATAGAGTCGATCTTATTTCTTCCATTTTTGACAGTGTTATAGATGTGAAGAAGGAGAGTGAAGGAAAAGAAGAAGACCGTGCATCCATGTCGGCAGAAGAAAAATCAAAATTATTGCAGAAAGAAGTTTCCCTCTTAAAGAAAAAATTGACCGATGATGTCAATAATGAACTATCCGATGATGTGTATAGGAATTTATTGAAGGCAAATGTCGATGAATTAAAGGTAGCTAAAGATGTGACTGTGACAGCCATTAACTCAATTATGAGCAATAAAATTCCAGCAAATGAAGTAGAAAACTCCAAAAAAATGGTGGAAAATGAGCTGCAGTTCACTTCCATGAACAGTGATGCGAAAAAAGGAGCAATCGATCTAGGGCGCTTTGCTGTCACACAGAATTATTTCTTCGACCCTCAGAAGACTGAAGAAAAGCGGGACAAGGCTGTGGAAGATGTTGAGCCGGTTAAGATTCTGCAGGGAGCCATCATTGTAGAGAAAGGGCAGTTAATTGACCAAAATGTTTACCGCAATCTGAAATTGGCCGGTGTGCTTGACTCTGATAAATCGCTCATGCCCTATATCGGACTAGCTATGCTTGTGGCTTTTGTCTTTGGTTTCATGTTTTATTTTTATCGTATTTTTGAGAAGAAAAATGAACATAGGCATAGCCATATCCTCATTTTTAGTTTGGTCTATATCATTACATTGTTTATTATTAAAATGATATCGCTTTTGGGCGGAATCGAAACGCGTGATCTAAGTTACTTTATTCCTGTCGCAATGGGCACGATGCTTCTAAAAATATTATTGGATGACCGGTATGCGATCACACTGACTTTGATTTTGAGCATATTTGGGGCGGTAATATTTAATGATACGTTAACATCGAGTTTTAATGTGACAATTGCCTTTTATATTTTATTGAGCGGCGTAGCTTCCATATTGATTATTTCCACAAAGAATCTTCGCTCTAAAATATTTCAGGCGGGCATACTGCTGTCGTTGATCCATGTCGTGATCATTTTTTCATTATCCTTTATCATGGATGTCCAGATGTCCAGGGGGGATTATCTATTCTATGTAATTGCTGCATTTGTATCAGGATTGTCGGCTGCTGTATTGACAATCGGACTGCTTCCGTTTTTTGAAGCGGGATTCGGCATTTTATCGACAATGAAGTTGATCGAATTATCGAACCCTAACCACCCATTGTTGCGCAAAATTCTGACGGAAGCCCCAGGGACTTACCATCACAGCGTCATGGTGGCCAATCTCTCTGAGGCAGCTTGTGAAGCAATCGGTGCCAATGGATTGCTTGCAAGAGTCGGCTCCTATTATCATGACTTAGGGAAAACAAGGCGCCCGCAGTTCTTCATCGAAAACCAGATGAATATGGATAACCCACATGATAAACTGCGCCCGGAAACCAGCAGGGACATAATTATTGCGCACGCAACTGACGGTGCGAAAATGCTCAGAAAAGAAAAAATGCCGAAGGAAATTGTTGATATCGCCGAGCAGCACCATGGCACTACATTTTTGAAGTTTTTTTATTATAAGGCTAAGGAAATGGATGACCAGGCGAATGAGGATGATTTTCGCTATAAGGGCCCTAAGCCGCAAACAAAAGAAATTGCTGTCATTTCCATTGCGGATAGCGTGGAAGCTGCAGTACGTTCGATGAAACAGCCGACAAGGGAAAAAATCGAGTCTCTTGTGAAAAGCATTATCCATGATCGGATCAATGATGATCAGTTCACGGAATGTGATATAACCATGCAAGAATTGGACAAGGTAGAAAAGACACTTTGTGAAACAATGAATGGCTTTTTCCATTCACGGATTGAATATCCTGACAGTAAAAATGAATCAAAGTAGGTGTTGAGAATGCTGTCTATTGATTTTATAGATGAAACAGCCGAAATAAGCGAAAAAGAAACCGATTTGATTAGCGGTTTGCTGCAATTTGCAGCAAAAGAGGAAGGGATTGGGGGAGAGAGTGAATTAAGCGTCACTTTTGTCGATAACGATGCCATACGCGAAATCAATAGGGAATACCGGCATAAGGATTCGGCAACTGATGTCATTTCCTTTGCGTTGGAAGAAATGGGCGAAGGAGAAATTGAAATTATCGGCGGCGATGACATGCCGAGAATGCTTGGAGATTTGATTATTTCTGTAGACCGGGCCAGAGAACAAGCAGAAGAGTACGGCCATAGCTTCGATAGGGAAATTGGTTTCCTTGCCCTTCACGGATTTTTGCATTTATTGGGTTATGACCATATGGAAAAAGAAGAAGAAGTCATTATGTTTACTAAACAGAAAGAACTGTTAGAAAACTATGGCCTATCCAGAGAGTGATAAACAACATACATTTAGAAAAAGTGTAGGCTTTGCAGCCGCTGGGATTTTCTGGTCTATGAAGGAACGGAACATGAAAATCCATTGTTCGATGGCTGTACTTGTTATTTTAGCCGGGTTCTATTTTTCTTTGTCAATAGTTGAATGGTTGTTTGTTTTATCTAGCATCGCAGGTGTCATAGCGTTGGAAATGATGAATACAGCCGTGGAAACGGCGGTTGATTTAGTGACCGAAGAATATCGGGAATTAGCGCGAATCTCTAAAGATGTGGCAGCCGGGGCAGTACTTGTCTATTCTTTGTATGCATTTGTGGTAGGTTGCATCATTTTTTTTCCGAAAGTGTTGAGCATCGTTGCTTAATAGGGATATACTGTTATTCCACGTTCCTTTAAAAAATATAGGGACATGGTGATCCTGCAAGGGTGCCGCATGGCTGATATGCAGTTTCTTTGAAAACAGCCCATTAGGAAAGGAATTTTAACGATGGATAAAAACCAATTGATAGCTGAAGCAAATAAAGCCCGTGAAAAAGCATATGTTCCTTATTCTACTTTTAAAGTGGGGGCAGCGTTGCTGACAAAAGACGGTACTGTTTTTCATGGCTGCAATATAGAAAATGCAGCATATAGCATGTGCAATTGCGCCGAAAGAACTGCGCTATTCTCTGCATATGCGCATAGTCAAAAAGAATTTAAGGCACTGGCAGTCGTTGCTGATACTCCTGGACCTGTTTCACCTTGCGGAGCATGCAGACAGGTTATTTCTGAACTATGCCCCAAGGATATGCCGGTCATATTGACCAATTTAAAAGGGGATGTACAGGAAACAACAGTAGCGGAATTATTGCCGGGCGCCTTCTCACCGGAGGATTTACATGAATAATTATAGTGGAAATGGCTTTAAATCAGGGTTTATTTCAATCATAGGGAGACCGAACGTCGGGAAATCCACCTTCTTGAATAAGGTTATTGGGCAAAAGATTGCCATCATGAGCGATAAGCCCCAAACGACAAGAAATAAGGTTCAGGGCGTTCTTTCCGAGAACGATTCCCAAATGATCTTTATTGATACGCCGGGGATCCATAAGCCAAAGCATAAGCTTGGTGATTTCATGATGAAAGTGGCAACCAATACTCTTCGTGAAGTAGACGTCATTTTGTTCATGGTCAATGCAGTCGAAGGGATCGGCAAGGGCGATGAATTCATTATGGAAAAGCTTCAGGGAGTGAAAACGCCTGTTTTTTTAGTAGTGAATAAAATTGATGAAGTCCATCCTGATGAATTACTGCCTTTAATTGAAAAATACAAAGCCAAAATGGATTTCTCGGAAATAGTCCCTATTTCTGCTTTGCAGGGAAATAATATTGAAGCTTTGCTCGCTGCCATAAAGGAAAGATTGCCTGAGGGGCCGCAATACTATCCTGCAGACCAAGTGACGGACCATCCAGAGAGATTCATCATTTCAGAACTAATACGCGAAAAGGCTTTGCACTTAACGCGCGAAGAGGTGCCTCATAGTATCGCTGTCATGATCGATTCCATCAAAAAAAGAGAAGATAAAGACATTATTAATGTAATGGCGACGATCATCGTGGAACGCAGTTCTCAAAAAGGAATCATTATCGGTAAGCAAGGAAGCATGCTTAAGGAAATCGGACAGCGGGCACGTGCGGATATCGAATCTTTATTGGGGTCGAAGGTTTTTCTTGAACTTTGGGTCAAGGTCCAAAAAGATTGGCGCAATAAAGCCACTGTCTTAAGGGACTACGGTTTTCGTGATGATGAGTATTAAGATATAAGGGCAGTAGGCAGGCGTTCTCCGCTTTTCTATAGTCCAGCTGCAGCGGCTAGGCCCTCGAGGTCTTAAGCCAAATCTGCTCAAAGGCCAACAACAGCCTTTGAGGCAGCTTTATCTTAAGCTTGTCGGACCTTACTGAGCCGCTCTCCGCTTTTCTGTGGTCCTGCTGCGAGCGCCAGCCCCTCGAGATCTTAAGTCAAGGCCAGTACAAAGGCAAAGAGCGGCCTTTGATCTGTCCATGCCTTAAGCGTGTCGGGGCTACCAGGCGTTCTCCGCTTTTCTGAGTAATTAACAATTTTTACAGCTTATTAAAAATATGAGGATGGTGAAGATAAGAAGGTAGTTGGATATCAGCTTGCTAGCAAAGACAATGAAGGTGGGATTTAAATGTTGGATTTTACCTGGAATGTGTTTAAAGAGACCGGAAGCATCGATACGTATCTTCTGTTTAAAGAGATTCAGTATGAGCATCAACCTGTTGATGATGTAACCGAAGAACTAGCAGATTTGAACTTTCCAATTTCCTGACGATCTTCGGGCTGTCCAAAGAAGGTGACTTGTCTTGATACAAAAATGTGAGGGCATTGTCATTCGCCGGATCGATTACGGGGAAAATAATAAGATCATAACCATTTATACACGTGAATGGGGGAAGATTGGTGTGATGGCAAGAGGGGCCAATAAACCGAATAGCCGGTTCTCTGCCGTCACCCAGCTTTTTTATTATGGATACTTTCTTGTGCAGACCTCAACAGGTCTAGGCAGTCTGTCACAGGGGGAAAGCATATCCTCTTTCCGCCATATCCGTGAAGACCTTGTTGCGACAGCTTATGCTTCATATGTCATAGAATTGCTTGATAAAGCAACGGATGAAAAAAAAGCAAATCCTTATTTATTTGAATTGCTCTATCAAGTTCTGAACCATATAGATGAAGGCTATGATCCTGAGGTTATAACAGCTGTATTTGAGTGGAAGATGTTAAGTGTTCTTGGCATCCCGCCGATTCTTGACCGCTGCGCCCATTGCGGCGAAGGGGAAGGGGAGTTTTCTTTTTCAGTCCGTGAGGGTGGATTTTTATGCCACCGTTGCAAGGACGTAGATCCTTATAGAATTCCGTTGTCCCTTCAGACATTAAAGCTGCTTCGGCTTTTTTATTATTTTGACCTGGCCAAGCTGGGGACGATTTCTTTAAAAGAGGAAACAAAGAAGGAAATCCGTCAGGTGATTGATTTATATTATGACAATTATTCAGGGATCACCCTGAAATCCAAAAAATTCTTAAAGCAGCTGAATAAACTTGATGGGCTTATTTAGTCGGTACATATAATTAAAAAAATGCTAGTGCCTTATTGACAATAGGGGTTTACATTGGATAAAATGCTATATATCATAAACTGCAATATTGCTGTGATGGAAAATAGTATCTGTCTCCCTTTATACATAGCGAACCCGGAACTGGTGGAAGCCGGGCTGTAAATAGGCAGAGAAGGCGTTCCGGAGCAAATGGAGTGTAACGAAAAGAGGCTGTTTTCTTGTAAAACAGCAATTAGGGTGGAACCGCGGGTAACTCTCGTCCCTATGCTGACAGGCATAGAGGCGGGAGTTTTTTGTGTTCTTGAAAAAATTCTTGATGATAGAAAGGTCAGCAATTGTTTTTATATTAATTGGAGGTGCACGATGAATATTCAAAATATGATTGTCACATTACAAAAGCATTGGTCTGCACAAGGATGCATTTTGATGAATGCTTATGACACAGAAAAAGGTGCAGGTACTATGAGCCCGTACACATTTTTAAGAGCGATAGGACCCGAGCCGTGGAGCGTGGCTTACGTTGAACCATCACGACGGCCGGCAGATGGCCGGTATGGCGAAAACCCAAACCGATTGTATCAACACCATCAATTTCAAGTAATTATGAAGCCATCGCCAGATAATATTCAGGAGTTATATTTGGATTCTTTGCGCGCGTTAGGAATTGATCCATTAAAGCATGATATCCGCTTTGTAGAGGATAACTGGGAAAACCCATCGCTTGGCTGTGCAGGATTAGGTTGGGAAGTTTGGTTGGATGGGATGGAAATCACCCAATTCACTTATTTCCAACAAGTAGGGGGATTGGAGTGCAAGCCTGTCTCTGTGGAAATCACATATGGCATTGAGCGCTTGGCATCTTATATTCAGGACAAGGAAAACGTGTTCGATTTAGAATGGACAGAAGGATTTACTGTACGCGATATTTTCGGACAGCCGGAATTCGAACATTCAAAATATACATTCCAAACAAGCAATACGGAAATGTTGTTTGAATTATTCAATATGTACGAAAAAGAAGCACATGCACAAATGGAGCAAGGGTTGGTGCATCCAGCTTATGACTATGTATTGAAATGTTCCCATACGTTCAACTTGCTTGATGCAAAAGGTGCTATTTCTGTGACGGAACGGACTGGTTATATTGCGCGATGCCGTAATCTAGCCCGTAAAATAGCTAAAACATTCTACGAGGAACGTGAAAAACTTGGTTTCCCAATTCTAAAAGGGAAGGGAGAAAACAATCATGAATAAGAGAGACTTATTGCTTGAACTGGGTTTGGAGGAGCTGCCGGCACGTTTCGTAACAGACAGTATCCGCCAATTAACCGATAAAATAGTCAACTGGTTGAAAGAGAATAATATTGCCTATGAAGAGGTAAACATGTACTCTACACCTCGCCGGCTTGCTGTGCTTGTGAGCGGAGTCAATGAAATGCAGGAAGATATGCAGGAGGAAGCAAAAGGCCCTGCCAAGAAAATCGCATTGGATGCTGAAGGCAATTGGTCCAAAGCGGCAATGGGGTTTGCACGTGGCCAAGGGGCGGGCGTTGAAGACATTTACTTTAAAGAAATCAAAGGCGTAGAGTATGCCCATGTTGAAAAGTTCACTAAAGGCCAACATGTAAAGGATCTATTGGTTCAATTGAAAGATCTGATTGAATCTATGTCTTTCCCGAAAAATATGCGTTGGGGAAATTATGACTTGCGTTTCGTCCGCCCAATCAAATGGATAGTCGCATTATTCGGCGATGAAGTCATACCGTTCTCTATTACAGATGTGGCAACCGGAAAAATGTCAAGAGGGCATCGTTTCCTTGGCGGTGAAGTCGAAATCAATGTGCCTGCTGATTATGAACGAATCATGAGAGAGCAATTTGTGATTGCCGATGCAGCTGAAAGAAAAGAATTGGTCCGTAATCAGTTGAAGCAACTTGAAGAAGACCAAAATTGGGTTATTCCAGTCGATGAAGATTTATTGGAAGAGGTGAACAACCTTGTAGAATATCCTACAGCCCTTTTTGGTTCCTTCGAGGATGAGTTCCTGGAGTTGCCTGACCGTGTATTAATTACAAGTATGAAGGAACACCAGCGATATTTCCCTGTCATGAATAAAGAAGGCCAATTGTTGGCTCATTTTGTGACTGTACGGAACGGAAATAAGGAAGGCATTGAAATCGTAGCGCGCGGCAATGAGAAGGTCCTTCGCGCACGCCTTGCCGATGCAGCGTTCTTCTATAGGGAAGACCAGACAAAAGATATCGATACGTATTTGAAAAAGCTGGACACCATTGTTTACCAAGAGGAAATCGGTACGCTGGCTGAAAAGGTTGGACGCGTTCGTAAACTAACCAATCAGCTTGGCGCTGAGTTGGAAGAAGATCAGCAAACCACAGCGTTGGCTGACCGGACAGCCCAAATTGCCAAATTCGATCTTGTTACTAACATGGTTTATGAATTCCCCGAACTGCAAGGATATATGGGGGAACGCTATGCGCGCATTATGAAGGAAGATGAAAGAGTAGCGCAAGCTATCAATGAACATTATATGCCGCGCCATGCAGAGGATTCTGTGCCGGCGAGTGAAATTGGGGCTCTTGTAAGCGTCTCTGAAAAAATGGATACCATCGCTTCATGCTTTGCAATTGGTATTATTCCGACCGGCTCTCAGGATCCTTATGCATTGCGTAGACAAGCGAGCGGGATCGTTCAGATTCTGTTGGAGAAAAATTGGGATATTACACTTGAAGAGTTGGTTGATATGGCTCTTGCCTTAGTGGTTGACCAAGGCATCGCTAAAAAGGATGCATCTGTTATCCGTGAAGATATGCTTACATTCTTTGCTGCACGCGTTAAACATTTATTGGCTGAAATGAACATTCGACATGATCTAGTTGACGCAGTTCTTTCAGGGGGGATCGGCAATGTATCAAGCTTGGTCCATCGTGCAGCAGTCCTTGAAAAAGCAAAGAATGAACCTGATTTCAAGGAAACGATGGAGGCATTGAGCCGAATCATGAATATTGCTGTGAAGCTTGATGGTGAAGCAAGTGTCGACCCAGCTCTATTTGAAAATGAGTGGGAAACTGCTTTATACCGTACCTTTGAATCGGTTAAGAAAGAATACAGCATGAGCCAAAATGCACAAGCGCAATATGAATTGCTGGCTTCATTGAAAGGGGACATCCAGCCATATTTTGAACATACGATGGTCATGGACGAAAACGAAGCTCTGCGGCATAATCGATTATCCTTAATGAAGGAGATCAGCGACGTAATCGGAAGCTTTGCCTATATGAATAAAGTGTTATCCATATAAAGATGCCATTTACCTAACATTGACTGGTAACTGAAAAAGTAAGACGTACATTTGTATGTCTTACTTTTTATTAACGGATAAGTAAGTTATAATATTCACATATAGTATGACTTACTTTCTGTATAATTTAGTAGGGTGGTGAGTACAATCGAACTTAATAAACGCCAAGAGCATATTTTGCAAATAGTAAAAGAAAATGGCCCGATTACCGGGGAACATATTGCAGAGCGTTTAAATTTGACACGGGCAACGCTACGTCCTGATTTAGCAATCCTGACGATGGCGGGATTCCTCGAGGCTCGCCCGCGTGTCGGATATTTTTACAGTGGAAAATCAGGCACACAGTTGTTGACTGATAATTTAGCCAAATTGTACGTCAAGGATTATCAATCCATCCCAGTCGTCGTCAATGACAGCATCTCCGTTTACGATGCCATCTGTATGATGTTCCTGGAAGATGTGGGAACCCTCTTCGTCACAGACAAAACATCAATGTTAGTCGGGGTCCTTTCCAGAAAAGATTTACTTCGTGCCAGTCTAGGCAAACAAGACCTTTCAACGATTCCAGTCAATATCATTATGACTCGCATGCCTAATATTGCGATGTGTACTAAAGAAGACCAAATACTTGAGGTTGCTAAAAAACTAATCGAGAAGCAAATAGATGCTCTTCCGGTTGTCAAACAAAAGGACAACGGCTATGAAGTAGTCGGGCGCATCACAAAAACGAATATTACAAAAGCGCTTGTTGCACTAGCGACGGAAGAATAATTATTTGCTGGGGGAGGGCATTTATGAGTGCATCAATTATCTATGTTGTATCTGATTCAGTAGGTGAAACAGCAGAACTGGTAACAAAGGCCGCTGTAAGCCAATTCATGAATTCGAATATAAACGTAAAAATTAAGAGAATACCATATGTAGAAAACCCGGAACATATCGATGAAGTGATTTCATTAGCCAAGTTGAACAATGGCATCATTGCTTTTACATTGGTAAGGCCTTTAGACCGTGAATATATGATTAAACGGGCAATAGAAGAAGGGATTGTATATTACGATATTATCGGCCCATTAATTGATACACTTCAGGAGCAATTCCAGCTGGAACCCGTTTATGAGCCTGGGCTAGTCCGCAAGTTGGATGAAGACTATTTCAAAAGGGTAGAAGCCATAGAATTCGCGGTTAAGTATGATGATGGACGCGATCCGCGGGGAATCCTTCGTGCAGATATCGTATTGGTGGGTGTTTCAAGAACATGCAAAACACCGCTGTCCCAATTTTTGGCGCACAAACGATATAAGGTTGCGAACGTACCGCTTGTTCCTGAAGTTGAACCTCCGGAAGAATTATTTTTGGTTGCCCCAGAGAAATGCATCGGTTTGAAAATTAGTCCGGAAAAACTGAACAATATCAGGAAAGAGCGATTGAAAACGCTCGGCCTTGGCGACCATGCCATCTATGCCAACCTCGAAAGAATTAAAGAAGAGCTGACATATTTTGAAAAGGTGATTCATAAATTGAATTGTCCGGTGATTGATGTGACCAATAAAGCGATCGAAGAGACTGCCAATACTATTATTGAAACCATCAAAAAGAATAAAAAATAAAACTTACGCTAAAAAAGCACTTTGGAGGTGCTTTTTTAGCGTGAAAATTCGTTTTTTCGCTATAAATGATCTTTAAAGGCTATAGATTTTTGTTTTTTTATATACTATAATGAAAAATTGTGATAAAAAGAATAAACAACAGGTTTAGACTTGCCCCTGAAGGAATAAACTATATTTATAAGAAAGTCAAGTTTGTTTCGGAAAAAAATTCGACATATGGCCGCTCTTTTTAAAGTTACCTTTTCGAAAGAAGGAAATTGAGGGGAAATGGAGAAATAAAAACATATGACAAACAAACCTTCGATCATTGTAGACGCCGACGCATGCCCCGTCAAAGAAGAATGTATTTCTGCCGCCAAAGCATTTTCGGTGGGCCTGACTTTTGTTGCCAGTATTAAGAATAAGGTCAACGACGATCAGGATGCCAAATGGATCTATGTTGACTGGGACAAAGAAGCTGCAGATCTTTATATGATGAACGCTGCCAAGAAAGGGGATATTGCTGTTACAGCTGATATCGGCCTTGCCGCCGCCCTGCTTGGGAAAGGCGTACACGTCCTTTCTCCACGGGGAACATTGTATGATGAAAACAATATTGATTCTTTGCTCTTCATGAGGCATGTATCTGCCAAAAAACGAAGAAGCGGTGTATACTCAAAGGGTCCTAAAGCGTTTACGAAAAACGATCGTGACCATTTTCGTGAAAGTTTATTAAAAAATTTGTCGAAACTTGCAGGAAAATAAAAAGATCTATCGAATAATAGATTATCACCTAAAGAAAAAAGGTGTAGTCCAATGTCAAATAACAGATTATCCGAAGAACAACTGAATAGTATAAAGAGCTCTGTCGATATCGTTGATGTCATCAACGACTATGTACAGTTAAAGAAGCAAGGACGCAATTACTTCGGTCTTTGTCCTTTTCATGGTGAGAACACTCCTTCTTTCTCGGTCTCTCCCGATAAGCAGATTTTCCATTGCTTTGGCTGTGGGGCAGGTGGGAATGTTTTTACTTTTTTAATGGACATTGAAGGCTATTCGTTCGTGGAGGCTGCTAAAGATCTTGCAGAGCGGGGCAATATACCTTTGGACATACAAAGTCCGGACTCATCAAGTCAAAGCCCGCAGCAGGCGGCTTCCAAGAAAATGATTGAAGCCCATGAATTATTAACTAAATTCTACCATCATTTGCTGGCGAATACAAAAGAAGGCGAGCCTGCTTTAACATATTTATTGGAACGGGGTTTCACCAAGGAATCGATTGAGGCCTATTCAATCGGTTATTCGCTCAATTCCTGGGATTTTGTCCAAACATTTTTGGGGAAAAGAGGATTTGATCTAGGCATACTCGACCAAGCTGGCATTATCGTCAGCAGGGAAGACGGGAAGCGGTTTGACCGATTCCGTAATCGTGTGATGTTTCCGATCAGAGACCATCATGGAGACGTGGTCGCTTTTTCTGGGAGGGCGCTTGATGGTGATGAACCGAAGTACTTAAATAGCCCAGAAACGCCTATTTTTAATAAAAGTAAATTGCTTTTTAATTTTCACCGTGCGAGACCGGCTATCAGGAAAAAAGAACAAGCGGTTTTGTTCGAAGGATTCGCGGATGTTATTTCTGCTGCAGTTGCAGGAGTCGATAACGGTGTTGCAACGATGGGAACTTCCCTTACGGAGGAACATCTCCATATCCTGAAGCGAAACTGTAATGAAGTGCTCATTTGTTTTGATTCAGATAAAGCGGGCATGGAAGCAGCCAATAGAGCCGCAGAAATGATATTGAAGCAAGATCTCACTGTTAAAGTGGCGATAATGCCTGACAGCTTGGACCCGGATGAATATATTAAGACATACGGGCCAAAAAGCTTTATGCAGGATGTCATTGGTGATAGCCATACTTATATTGCCTTCAAGATGAAATATTTGAGAAAAGGCCGCAATATGAAGAATGAAGGAGACAGGATTTCTTATATTGAAGAAGTGCTGAAAGAAATCACCAAGCTTCCAAACGCAATCGAACGCGAGCATTATTTGCGCCAAATTTCTTCAGAGTTTTCACTATCGATGGATGCTTTGAGCGAACAGCAGAAGAGCATTTTTTACTCAGAAAAGAAAAGAGGAAATTTGCCGCAGACAAACAGTCGCCAACAAGTGAGCGGAATGGCTTTTCAGTATAATCAAAAACTGCAGCCGGCCCACATTAATGCTGAATTGAAATTATTGGCCCATATGATGCAAGATCGGGAGACAGCGTTCAAAATACGCTCATTGTTAGATGGCAATCCATTGATGATTGATGAGCACCAGGCCATAGTCACCTATCTGTTTGGATTTTATGAAGAAAACGAGGAATCAGATATATCGATGTTTCTTTCGTACATCCCTGATCAGCAGCTTAGAAAAATTGTTTCTCAAATCCAAATGATGTCTATCTCTTCCGAACCATCGGATCAAGAATTAAAAGATTATGTTGGAGCTGTGTTGAAACAACAAATTATGTTAAAGATAAAGGAAAAGCAGAACAATCAGGCAGAGGCTGTCCGAAAAGGGGACCATATCCTTGCTGCTAAGATTGGCCTTGAAATTATAAAGATGCAATCTTAATTAATTATTGTGAAATAGTCTAAAACATCTTAAGTGGTTTGAAAGTTTGGAAGGAGGGGAACACATGGCTGATAAATCAGCTCGTTCCAAAGAAGCAGTAAATGAATTAACACTTGATCAGGTAAAAGAACAATTACTTGAGGCAGGCAAAAAACGCGGAGTTCTTACCTATGAGGAAGTCAGCGAAAAATTATCGACGTTTGAATTAGACTCAGATGCAATGGATGAATACTTCGATTACCTTGGAGAACAAGGTGTGGAAGTCCTTGCAGAGGAAGAAGATAATGATAACGATCCAAACATCAAACAACTGGAAAAAGAAGAAGAATTCGATCTCAATGATTTAAGCGTGCCCCCAGGCGTTAAGATTAATGATCCAGTCCGTATGTACCTTAAAGAAATTGGCCGAGTGGACCTTCTTTCCGGAGAAGAGGAAATCGCCCTTGCGGAACGGATTGAAGAAGGGGATGAGGAAGCTAAACGCCGTCTGGCAGAAGCGAACCTCCGACTTGTTGTCAGTATCGCCAAACGTTATGTAGGCCGCGGCATGCTGTTCCTTGATTTGATTCAGGAAGGAAACATGGGCTTGATCAAGGCTGTTGAAAAGTTTGACTACCGTAAAGGATTTAAATTCAGTACGTATGCCACTTGGTGGATCCGCCAAGCCATTACCCGTGCGATTGCCGATCAGGCAAGAACAATCCGTATCCCTGTCCATATGGTTGAGACAATCAATAAGCTGATCCGTGTACAGCGCCAGCTCCTTCAAGACTTGGGAAGAGAGCCGTCTCCAGAAGAAATTGCTGAAGATATGGATCTGACGCCAGAAAAAGTAAGGGAAATATTGAAGATTGCACAAGAGCCGGTTTCTTTGGAAACGCCGATCGGTGAAGAAGATGACTCCCATTTGGGTGATTTCATTGAGGATCAGGATGCGACTTCCCCTTCCGAACATGCAGCTTATGAACTGTTAAAGGAACAGTTGGAAGATGTCCTCGATACTTTAACAGACAGAGAAGAAAATGTATTGCGACTTCGTTTTGGCCTTGATGACGGCCGTACGCGCACTCTTGAAGAAGTGGGCAAGGTTTTTGGTGTCACTAGGGAACGTATCCGCCAAATAGAAGCGAAAGCACTTAGAAAATTAAGACATCCGAGCAGAAGCAAACGCCTGAAGGATTTCTTGGAATAGAATACAATTAGTGGCCCGTTACATCTGTGGATGAATGGGCCCTTTTAGTATGCATGGAATTTTCTTGAATGTAGATATAGGCCATCTTTCCTGTCTGCCAGACTCTTTTCCTCTTTTTCGCTTAGGATATTGAAAAGTGCCTTCGATAACCCGATATATGAGTAAAGACCTTTCGGAGGATGTGCCTTGTGATATGAATGAAACGCGTAAGAAAATAATTCTGAATGAGATACAATATTGGAAAAAAACAAAGATGCTTCCGGAGACATATTGCGATTTCTTGATGACTCTTTATTTAGAAGGCGGGGCTGAGACTTCTCCACCTAGGAGTAGAAGCGTTTTTTCGCCGATCAATTATCTTACGGCCGGATTGCTTATTTCTGTATTAATTGTAAATTATTTTACAGAATTTCCTGGCGTAATGCAAATGGCTATTTATCTTTTATGTATTTCTTTAATCATTTGGATCTTATATTATGGGAGAAATAAAAAAGATGTAAAAATCATCTCTCTTTTGGCCTTGGCGTTTACCGCAGTGATCGGTACAGTAAACCTTTGGAAGGGGATGCTGCCTGGGCACTACCTTGTTCTCTACTGCGGATTGCTTGCCAATTGTGCCATGTGGATGTTTGTTGGATTAAAATTAAAAATGATTTATTTTACAGTCGCTGGAGGTTTAGGCTCCATCGTGATACTATACTTTGTTTGCGCTTACTTTAAATTAATTTAATTAATTGGTTAATTTTTGAATATTTGTCTAAATTCCGAAAATATACCATAACTTGATAGTTAACCCTTCCCCTTATTTCCATTTTCAAGTAAAATAGGTGTTGTTTGTAATTATTTTAGACCGATATAGAAGTACATAGGGGAGGTATACAGTATGAATCGTAGTCCAATTATTCCTTTTGTAATGATTATGGTGGCAGGCATTGTTTTAATCTTTGCTCTCTCATTTAAAGGGCTCGGTGATGCAAAAGATGTAGCCGCGGGAGAGGACAAGGGCAAGGATGGAGCCAAGTCTGGAGAAACAGCTAAGGCTTCGCCAGAGGAGTTCTATAAAGGTGCAGGCGGATGCATTAGTTGCCACGGCGACCAATATCAAGGCGTTGTTGGTCCGGCATTGAAAGGCATCGGAAAAACAATGTCAGTGGATGAGATTAAAGATGTGCTGAAAAACGGTAAAAAAGGCGATAAAGGCGAAATGCCTGCCGGATTGGTTCCGGACGATAAACTAGATGAGATGGCAACTTGGTTATCTAAATTGTAAGAAAAAGGTAAACGGCTAGGAATACAGCTGTTTACCTTTTTTTTGTTGTTTTCAGTAAAATGTCATGTTGGGATTTTTTCTATAAAATTGCAGCCGGTCGTCCAAGTTTCCTGTATGGAATTCAAAAAGATGGCCATCAGGGTCACGGAAATAGAGGCTGCTTTTTTCTTCAGAAGCCCGTTTTCTGCCGATTTCAATTTCTGCACCATATTCCGTTAGAATCTTCTCCAATACCTGAATGTCGGCTTCTTCCACCGTAAATGCCAAATGTGTGTACGTATTAGGCAGATTTCTTTCTATGAGGCGCTCTTCGTTCAGAGCCAGCCATATTCCGTTGAGGCTGAAATACGCTGTATTTTCCCCTCTCATAATGAGCTGGGCATTAAAAATATGTTGATAAAAAAGAATACTTTTCTCTAAAGAAGAGACTGAGATGGTAATATGATTCAAACCCTTAATCATTGTAACGCCCCCTTTCCTGAACTATATCATTCCAAATAATGAGAAAAAAAGATTTTGCCCAAATTAATAATTCTTTTTAAATCCGTACTTTACAGCCTTATTCGGTTGCATATACAGTAAAATCTTCTTTATACTGTAATAGTAAACAATATGAAATAGGTGGCAAATATGAACAGCGAACAGTTATCACAAAGATTACATACAGTTGCATCATTTATCCCGAAAGGAAGCGTCCTTGCCGATATTGGATCAGACCATGCATATCTGCCCTGCTATGCGGTGCATAAAGGAATCGTTGACAGGGCTATAGCAGGAGAAGTAAGTGAGGGGCCTTGGTCATCCGCTCAAAAGCAGGTGAAGGCAGAAGGGTATGAAAAGATTATTTCGGTAAGAAAAGGAGACGGATTGGATGTCCTTGAAAGTGCCGGAGAAGCAACATGCATTACGATTGCCGGCATGGGAGGGACGTTGATTGCCTCCATTCTCGAAAGAGGCAAACAAAAGCTTGAGGGTGTAGAGACCTTAATCCTCCAACCAAATATCCAGGCGAATAACATCAGAATGTGGCTGCTTGAGAACGGCTGGGAGCTTACAAATGAAGAAATCCTTGAGGAGGACGGCAAGATTTATGAAGTGCTTGTTGCGAAGAGAGGAAACGCAGAAGCACCCTATAGTGAAGATAAAGAGCGTGAAATGCTACTCGGGCCATTTTTGATGAAGGAATGCAATCCGGTGTTCCGAAAAAAATGGAATCATGAACAGCATCATTGGAACCAAATTATCCAACAGCTGCAAAAAAGCGGCAAGACAGACTCACAAGAGAAGCGAATGCAATTAGAGAGATATATTCAATTTGTAGAGGAGGTTCTTCACTCATGAAGAAAACACCGAACGGATATGAAATGATTTCAGCATTTGAACAATTTTCGCCCAAAAAATTGGCTATGGAAGGCGATAAAATCGGTTTACAAATAGGAACATTGAATAAGCCGATTTCTAAAGTGCTTGTCGCACTGGATATTCTTGAAGAAGTGGTCGATGAGGCAATCGCAATGGATGCGGAACTGATCATCGCACATCACCCGATTATCTTCCGGCCTTTGAAAAAAATTGATACAAGCAGCACGCCGGGCCGAATTGTAGAAAAGTTGATCAAGAATGATATTGCTGTCTATATAGCCCATACGAACCTCGATGTTACAAAAGGCGGGGTCAATGACTGGATTGCAGAAGCACTTCAGCTCGAACATACAAAAGTACTTGTCGACACATACGATGTCCCTCTAAAAAAACTGGCTGTTTATGTACCGATAGAAGCAGCTGAAAAGGTGAGGGCAGCAATAGGAAATGCCGGAGCAGGTACGATCGGCAATTACAGTCAATGCTCATTTGCTGTAGAAGGGCAAGGAGAATTTCTTCCGGGACAAAATACCAATCCGTATATTGGCACCCAAGGAAAGCTGGAGCAAGTGAATGAGATACGTATCGAAACGGTGTATCCGGAAGAACTAGAGAAAAAAGTGTTGTCGGCTATGATCAAAGCCCATCCATATGAGGAAGTGGCGTATGATATTTATCCTCTTGAAAATAAAGGAGAGTCGCTAGGACTGGGCCGTATCGGGGAACTTCCCGAGGAAATGACGCTCGAGCAATTTGCCCAGGCAGTTAAACAAGCTTTTGATCTTAAGTCAGTACGGGTTGTCGGCAATTTGGAGGATAAAATACGAAAAGTAGCCGTTTTGGGTGGAGATGGCAACAAATATATTACTTCTGCCAAATTTCAGGGTGCTGATGTATATGTAACGGGTGATATGTATTATCATACTGCCCATGATGCGATGATGCTTGGATTGAATATTGTAGATCCCGGCCATAACATAGAAAAGGTTATGAAAGCCGGAGTGAGCCAATATCTGCAAGCATTTAGCCAAAAAGCAAATTGGGAAGTGGAGGTCATTCCTTCATCCATTCATACAGATCCCTTTACATTTTTATAAACAGTAGTTTATAGTTCTTTCAAAAAAAGAAGCTTTGTTAATAGGCTTCTTTTTTTTTGCTTGAAGAATTATGTGGCAAACTTGTATAATAGATGTAAAGTTCTGAAAAATCAGTAAATTAATCCGTAGAGAGGAGTTGGATTGGGTTGGGCAAAAAAGTATTAATAGTAGCCGGAGATGCAGTGGAGGCGTTAGAGATTTTTTACCCTTATTACAGATGTTTGGAGGAGGGTTTGGCGTGCACGATCGCTTCCCCTACGAAAAAGCAATTGCAGACAGTTGTCCATGATTTTTTGCCGGGTATAGAGACATATACAGAAAAACCGGGATATCTACTTGAATCGCATGCAGCCATTGCTGAAATTGATCCATCTCAATTTGATGCACTCATTATTCCAGGAGGGCGTGCACCTGAATATATAAGGATGAATCAGAGTATGGTCGAAGCGGCGGCACACTTCCTAAAGGAGGAAAAGCCTATTGGTGTCATCTGCCATGGAAGCTTGGTTCTAACACCTGTTAGAAACTATATGCATGGGAGGGAGTTGACAGCCTATCCGGCTTGTAAAGCGGAAGTAGAGGCAGCTGGGGCGGTTTATAGCGAAAATCAGGTCCATGTAGAGGGGAATATTGTTTCCGGACAGGCTTGGCCAGATTTGCCGAGTTTCATGAAGGAATTTTTTTCACTTTTACGTGGAAAGGTTACTGTATAAACAAAAAGAGAGGCAGAATGTAAACTCAGCCTCTCTTTTTTTCTTTAAATAAACGTTTATCTGTTTTTGGGTTTCGTATTCGGCCTTACCTTAGGAAGAATCTTGCTTAATGGAGTTTCCTTTACCCCTATCCACGTTTCCGGGTCTGCTTCATCGAATGCTTCCAGATAGGCAATGACTTCCCGAGTGATCGGTGTCGGAGTCGATGCTCCGGATGTAACTGCTACCGTATCAATGCCTTTCAGCCAATCTGGATCAATTTCCGATACATCGGCAACGCGGTACGCTTTCGTGCCGGCAATTTCTTCCGATACTTGAGCAAGGCGATTGCTGTTATTGCTACGTGGATCGCCGACTACGATTAAGAGGTCTGCTTCCCCAGCTTGTTGGGCGACTGCTTCCTGTCTCGTTTGTGTCGCATTGCAAATTTCTTTATGGATTTCAGTTTGCGGATACTTTTCATGGACAAATTCCATCAGCTCTTGCACATCCCATTGGCTCATAGTGGTTTGGTTCGTCACGATGATTTTATCGCTTTGAATGGATAGAGCGTCCACATCGTCCTTGCTTTCTACTAAATGGACAATATCAGGAGCAACGCCGACGGCTCCTTCAGGCTCTGGATGCCCTTTTTTTCCTATATAAATAATCTCATAGCCTTCTTTTTGCTTTTCACGGATTAAATTATGAGTGGCTGTCACATCAGGACAAGTTGCATCGATTGCCACAAGCCCCTTTTCTTCTGCTAGGCGGCGAACTTCTGGCGATACGCCATGGGCAGTGAAAATAACAGTTCCTTTGTCTACTTGATTAATAATATCAAATCTATTTTGTCCGTCCAAAGTGATGATTCCATCCTCTTCGAATGCATCTGTCACATGGCTGTTGTGGACAAGCATGCCCAGAATATAGATAGGCCGGGGCAATGTTTTATCTAAAGCTGCG
Source organism: Bacillus kalamii (assembly GCF_047238185.1). Taxonomy (NCBI): domain Bacteria; kingdom Bacillati; phylum Bacillota; class Bacilli; order Caryophanales; family Bacillaceae; genus Bacillus; species Bacillus kalamii. The sequence goes on from NZ_JBDFMI010000001.1 coordinate 824,909, forward strand.
TTTCTAGCAATGACCATAGCGTCCACGACGCCATAGCAATAGCCGCGCGGCGATACTTTAATGACTTTCATAATATCCTCCTTCAATAGGTACATGAGTACTTATAATATCATTATATAGAAGGTTTAAAAACAATACAAAGAAGTTACAATTGAAGAAGGGCATTGGGATGGCTGACTGTACAATTATTCTTTCGGAATGAAAAGTTTAGGAAGAGACTCTCCTGGCCTTCTTACTTGCGCAGGGCCAATGCGCCTTTCCTTAGCAGCCTTTATTCTAGGTTTTATATGGGCTGTGGGTGAAATGGTAGATCGGTCCTTGTTTGTCTTGTCCGCAGCGATACTTATTTCCTCCCTTTGCATGCGGATATCCGGAAGGAAATCTCCGCTTTCAGCGTTGCCAGTATGTTGATTGGCTACTGCGGTAACTGGAGATTCGGTTGCATCTGCAGTTGTATCTGTATCCTTTAAGCCACGGTATAATTTCCACATAGCCGGTATGTTTTTGACGAGCGGTCCATATTGCTGCACTAAGGGAGCGAAAGAGTCGGCAGCCTGCAGCACCCTTTGTGTATTATTCAGCATTGTTGTTAAATTGCCGGGATTCATGATGCTTTGCAGAATCCCGCCGCTGCTGGAGGCGGCTGCTCCCTGAACGGCTGAGGCAGCGCTTCTGTTGTTGTTTCCTGGCAAGGAGAACATGGACGGAGCTGGTGCGGCTGTCTGTTTTTGGTCGGATTTCCTTAATAACTTGGAAAGAAGACCTCCCTTTTTTTCGCCTTTTCCGTTCATCTGTGGCTGCATTTGTCCATTAAAGGGTTGCTGTGGCATATTCATAGGCGGCATTTGTCTTTGCCCCATAAAAGGGTTCATTTGATTGCTGCGGCGGGAAAAGGGCTGTTGGGGACCAGGCTGTCGGGGACCATTCTGCATAAAAGGGCCGCGTTGTTGGACCATGGGCGGTTGTTGGGGGAATGATGGCGGAAAACTGTTTCTGAATTGAAAATCCATACGTGAATCCATCTGCTGCACCTCCTTTTTGAATAGTACCTCTACTGAACGCCTTGGTTTTCGATCAAGGTTACTTTTATTATCCTGAATTGTTGATATATACGCAGGCATCTTCTTATTTAGGGTATGCAAATGCCGGAAAAGAGTCCATTATATTGAAGGAAGTAATTAAAAGAATTTTCATAATGTGAATGGAATTGTTGAGTTAATGAAGTAAAGAGGGTAAGATAAGACAAGCAGTAATAGTTGAAAAATGCAGAAAACCTAAGGAGTAATTATAAATATGGCAAACCAATTCGAAAGATTTTCCTTTCATCCATATATTTTAAAAGCAATAGAAGAAAGAGGCTTCACAAAGCCGACTGACATCCAGGAACGTGTTATTAATGCAACGTTGAAAGGCACGAGCATCATAGGACAGTCCCAGACGGGCACAGGAAAAACGCATGCCTATCTTTTGCCGATCATGAACAGAATCCAAGCTGAAAGAGAAGAAGTGCAAGCAGTCATCACTGCACCGACACGGGAGCTTGCGAATCAAATCTACAAAGAAGCGCTTAAGATAGCTGAGCATTTTCCGGAGGGGCAAGAAATCAATGTCCGCTGTTTTATTGGTGGAACCGATAAACAGCGCAGCATTGATAAACTTAAGAATCAGCCCCAATTGATTATCGGTACTCCGGGACGGATTAAAGACTTGATGGAAGCAAAAGCATTGCAGGTGTTTACTGCTGATACGCTGGTGGTAGATGAGGCCGACTTGATGCTGGACATGGGCTTTATTGAAGAGGTCGATCATATAGCGGCCCGCATGTCAGAAAAATTGCAAATGCTTGTTTTTTCAGCGACCATTCCGGAAAAGCTGAAACCATTCCTGCAAAAATACATGGAAAACCCTAAATATGTGCAAGTCGACCCTAAGCATGTGACAGCGCAGAAAATCGAACATGTATTAATCCCATTGCGCCACAGAAATAAGGAAAAGACACTGTATGATGTAGTCACTGCCTATAACCCTTATTTAGCGATCATTTTTACAAATACAAAACAAACAGCTGACCATGTTGCAGATGACTTGATGAAGAAAGGCCTTCGTGTCGGCAGATTGCATGGCAATTTATCTCCGCGTGAACGACGGAAGATGATGAAACAGATCAATGAGCTCGAATTCCAATATGTAGTGGCCACTGATTTAGCGGCACGCGGCATTGATATTGAAGGAGTAAGCCATGTCATCAATTATGAGTTGCCTTCTGATTTAGATTTTTACATCCATAGAGCAGGACGCACAGCGCGGGCTGGATATTCAGGCATCGCTGCCACCATTTATGAATTGTCTGATGAGGATGCATTGAACAGATTGGAAAAAATGGGGGTTTCCTTCAGTAATAAAGATCTGCAAAATGGTGAATGGATTGAGCTTGAAGAACGCAATAGACGCCAAAACCGTAAGAAGAAAAAAGAAGATCTTGATAATAAGGCAAAGATTATTGTCAAGAAACCGAATAAAGTCAAACCTGGCTATAAAAAGCGCCAGCAGGCGGAGCTTGAGAAACACAAGAAGCGCCAACGCCGTATAGAAGCGCGAAATAAAAAATAAACGGGGGAGGAAACACTATGTTAAAAATCGGTTCACACGTATCAATGAGCGGGAAGAAGATGCTATTGGCATCGAGCGAAGAAGCCTTATCATACGGAGCTAATACCTTTATGATTTATACAGGCGCACCGCAGAACACCCGCCGGAAACCGATTGAAGACCTTAATATCGAGGCCGGATTAAAGCATATGGCAGAGAACGGAATTTCCGATATTGTCGTTCACGCACCCTATATCATCAATATAGCCAATACGATCAAACCGGAGACTTTCCAATTAGGAGTCGACTTTTTGAGAATGGAAATTGAGCGGACGGAAGCAATCGGGGCTAAACAAATTGTTCTCCACCCCGGGGCCCATGTTGGTGCGGGAGCCGATGAGGGCATTAAGAAGATAATCGAAGGGCTGAATGAGGTGCTGACGGGCGATGAAACTGTCCAGATAGCATTGGAAACGATGGCTGGAAAAGGGACTGAATGCGGCCGCAGCTTCGAAGAGTTGGCTATGATTATAAATGGGGTAACACATAACGAGCGGTTATCTGTTTGCTTCGATACTTGCCATACACATGATGCGGGATATAATGTAGCTGAAGATTTTGATAGCGTATTGAATGAATTCGATAAGATTGTAGGAATTGACCGCTTGAAGGTCCTTCATATCAATGACAGCAAAAATGTACGCGGAGCAGGGAAAGACCGTCATGAAAATATTGGATTCGGACATATCGGTTATGAAGCATTGAATAAAATTGTCCACCATCCACAATTGGAAAGTGTTCCAAAAATCTTGGAAACGCCATACGTGGGTACAGATAAGAATAATAAAAAGCCGCCGTATAAATATGAAATTGAAATGCTCAGAACCGGTATATTTGAAGAAAACCTGAAAGAAACGGTTATGAACTCGTAATGAGGGAAGAAAGACATCGCCTTTTTATGGCGATGTCTTTTTATGAATGGGCGATGGTTACCTACCTGTGAGCGACAAGAAAAGCTGCTCGATTTGTTCGGCGCGTTGCTGGCCGATAATGCCGGCAATCTGCTGAATGACCATATTACGCTGGCCGGTATGAAAAAGATTATAGTTTTTCCCTCTCAGTAAAAGGCAGACATGATCAGCTTCCTGCTTTGTCAAGGAAACGCCATACTGGCCGGCAAGCCCCATTAATTCGTTGGATTGGATTGAATTTAACTTCATGTTAATGATACTTTCTAAAAATTTCACAACATCCCTCCTCATTCTTAACATATGAGGAGGGAGCCCATTAGTGAACTGCATTTTCGTGAAGCGGATTATTAACTTTACTTCCAATTGCAAAAGGAGTATACTACAAAAAGTAAATCGTAATGATTCTTAAATTAGGTGATGGAATTGAAAGATCTTTTAATTAAAATTAATGATGTATCGTATCGATATGAAAAAGAAGCGGTACTCGAGCATATTACTATTCATATTACGAAGGGGTCTTTCTTGGCAATCGTAGGTCCGAATGGGTCAGGAAAATCCACGTTGCTGAAGCTTTTGCTCGGTTTGCTTAAACTGCAAAAAGGCAGTATTGAACTATTCGGGCAACCGATCCAGCAGTTTAAGGATTGGGATAAGATCGGCTATGTGTCGCAGAAAGCGAACAGCTTTAACAGCGGTTTTCCTGCAACTGTGTTTGAAGTCGTATTAAGCGGCTTGACCAAGAAAATCGGGCTTTTCCATTTTTCGAAAAAGAAAGACAGGGAAAAGGCAATGGAAGCTTTGCGGTCTGTTGGTATGGATGCTTATGCTAATCGGAACATCGGAGAACTGTCAGGAGGGCAACAGCAGCGTGTATTTATTGCCAGGGCGATTGTAAGCGATCCGGCTTTGCTGATTCTTGATGAGCCCACTGTTGGTGTGGATGCCAAAAATGAAAAACTGTTCTATGATATGATCGAGCAGTTGAATAAGAAGTTAGGGATTACTATGGTCCTTGTCACTCATGACCTGGAAGCAGTCAGCGATAAAGTGACCCAGGTTGCATGCTTGAATAAACATCTTCATTTCCATGGAAATACACACGAATATCAGAATTTGTCGGATGTGGAGTTATCCTGTTTTTATGGAAATGAAAAAATGAAATTTTAGTTAGATAGAAGAAAGTGGATTCGGGAGGTTTCCCATGATTACAAGTTTATTTCAATATGAGTTTTTGCAGAACGCTTTTCTTACAGGCATTATTATCGGTGCAATAGCGCCGTTATTGGGTGTTTTTGTAGTAGTAAGAAGGCAATCCTTGATTGCAGATGCATTGAGCCATGTAACACTTGCCGGGATTGCGTTCAGCTTATTTTTGGAAAAGAAGTTTTTCACCACGCTTGGCGGATTGAACCCATTATATATGGGGATGACTTTTGCTACCGTGGGGGCCCTATTTATTGAACGGCTTCGGGGCGTGTATAAACATTATCAGGATCTTGCCATTCCGATTATTATGTCGGGAGGCATTGGAATAACAGTTATTTTTATCTCGTTGGCTGACGGTTTTAATACCGATTTGTTCAGTTATCTTTTTGGTAGTGTCAGCGCCGTTTCACGAACGGATTTATATATTATTTTAGGCGTCGCTGTCATTGTTCTTTTTTGCCTATTTTTCTTATATAAAGAATTATTCCTGCTTTCATTTGATGAAGAACATGCGAAAGCCTCCGGTCTTCCGGTGAAACAGATCCATTTTATTTTTATCGTGCTGGTTGCCCTCGTAATTGCATCCAGTATGCGAATTGTCGGAGTGTTGCTTGTTTCTGCATTGATGACTCTTCCTGTAGCTGCTTCTATGAGATTTGCCCGAGGATTCAAGAACATGATTATCTATTCTGTCATTTTCGGCGAGATTTCTGTAGTGGGAGGATTATTTCTTTCCTTCTATCTAGATTTAGCGCCAGGTGGTACAATTGTTATGATTGCTATTGCCATTCTTCTGGCTGCCATCGGGTTTAAGAAAATGAAAGTGCACATAGCTTAATTTTTGTACTGGAGTTGATCATTTATGAAAGTCGATGAAGCTTTACTTCTGCTGAAGAATAGCGGATATAAATATACGGGGAAAAGAGAAGAGATGCTGCTTCTCTTTTCGAAATGCGATAAGTATCTGACTGCGAAAGACGTGCTCGAAAGCATGAAGGAAAATCATCCGGGTTTAAGCTTTGACACCATTTACCGAAACTTATCCTTATTTGCCGATTTAGGCATCCTTGAAACGACAGACCTTTCAGGTGAGAAGCATTTCCGTTTTACATGCAGTACCCATCAACACCATCATCATTTTATTTGCCTGGATTGCGGGAAAACAAAAGAATTAGAAACCTGCCCAATGGCCAATATTAATGAGGATTTACAGGCCTATGATATCTCTGGCCATAAATTTGAAGTGTACGGGCGCTGTCCAGAATGCCAAAAGTAAAAAAGCCGTGAAAAAGTGATGCACTTTTCACGGCTTTTTGCTTTTATTGTCATTGTTTGTTGCCAGCCAATCTGCTACCCATTGGTCAGCATCCCTCCAGGTCCGCACTCTTATTACACTATCAGGAATACTTGATTGATTGTAGGGAGTATCAAAAAGGAGAACAGGAATATGGCACTCCTCTGCAATGGCTACAGCGTTGTCATGCTTATCCTCGAAAAAAAGAGAAAGTTCCTGATTCTTTATGGCATTAATCTTATCGTGTGAACCAATTAATTCAATCGCATGGTACGCAATTTTATGCTGCTTGAACCAGTTTTTTGTGATATCCATTAAGTAATCATGCCTAGCTGAAATGAAGTATAGCTCGGCTTGCTCATTCCATCTGTTTAATACTTGCTGTGCCCCCTCAATAATCGGAGATTCCCGATAAATCAAGGCTTCATTTTTGGTGAACCAATCCGCTAATTGTTGGCTGTCCACCGGTACAAATGGAGACAAATCATACTCAGTAATATCAGTAAGAGTTAATTGTAGGTTAAAGTCTTTATTCAAGTACGGAATAATCGAATCAGGACGGGTGACCGTGCCATCAATATCAATTCCAAAGCGTAAATGTTTCAATAAAGTCACCTGCTTCAAAAAAATTATGTCAATCATTTCAGGGGAAAAATAGCTACCGCCATAAAGGAATAAAGGGATACGTTGAATAGCTTTTTAAACAGTATAAAAGAATATAAATTATACTAAAATAAAGGTTTTCTTTCTTGTGATTACGTCTATATAAGTAGTAAGACATTCATTATTCACTTCGTAAGCCTCCACCCACCATTATAGAATTTGGGATAAGGTTTGCTGAAGGAAAGCGGGGAACGTATCATGGAAGAACGTAAAAATGTGTATACCCAACCTGAAATGAAAGGCAACGCTGCATATAAGCCAAAGAGCAATGCCACCTATAATGCCCAAAATGAAGAAATACATGAAAAAGTAACTAAATACCGCGTTCAGGTCCGTGTAGTGGCCTATATTGCATTTGTTCTATCCATACTCTCATTTTTCATTTGGCCGTATGTGCTTGGACCGGTTAGTATTATCGCCGGCTTTATTGCCCAACGGAAAGGTGAAATCACTCTGGGAGCTTGGTCCATTTGCCTTGGTGCGCTGGCTATTGTTCTTGAAATGTTTATATTTTAGCTGTTTTAGAAAAGAGCCTTCGATGTGAAGGCTCTTTTCTTCTTTTCCTCTTCATCGCGTGAAAGGCGATTTTACGATTGTAGAGATGTTTCTCCCTTTTCTTCCGCTTCTTTTTTCGCAAAATATTCTTCAGCGATGGCATCTATTTCTTTTTTCAATTCTTCCACCATGATATCTTCAGGCACTTTCCGGACTATTTTTCCTTTGCGGAATAATAAGCCCTCTCCTCGTGCTCCTGCAATGCCGATGTCGGCCTCTCGTGCTTCTCCGGGACCGTTGACAGCGCAGCCTAAGACAGCAACCTTAATTGGCGCTTTAATGTGGGATATATATTCTTCGACTTCATTGGCGATTGAAATCAAGTCGATTTCAATACGGCCGCATGTCGGGCAAGAAATAAGTGTAGCTGCGTTAGAGGAAAGCCCGAATGATTTCAGGAGTTCTCTGGCCACTTTTACTTCCTCAACAGGATCAGCGCTTAAGGAAATCCGCAATGTATTGCCGATCCCTTTGCTCAAAATGGCCCCTAGTCCGGCAGCACTTTTTACGGTTCCTGCGAATAAAGTGCCTGATTCAGTGATTCCCAAATGCAATGGGTAGTCAAATGCACGGGCGGCTTTTTCATATGCTTCGATTGCCAAATTGACATCTGATGCTTTCATGCTCACGATGATATCGTGGAAATCCAAGTCTTCTAAAATCTTAATATGGTGCAATGCACTTTCAACCATGCCATCTGCAGTCGGATAGCCGTATTTTTCTAGGATATGGCGTTCCAAGGAACCGGCATTGACACCGATACGGATTGGAATTCCTTTTTCCTTTGCAGCGCGTACAACCGCTTCTACCTTTTCGCGGCTGCCGATGTTACCCGGGTTAATCCGGATTTTATCTGCTCCACCTTCGATAGCCTTCAAAGCAAGCTTATAATTGAAATGGATATCAACAACAAGTGGAATAGAAATTTGCCGTTTAATATCAGCAATTGCATCTGCAGCTCTGTCATCCGGACAAGCTACACGCACAATCTGGCAACCGGCCTCTTCCAAACGCTTGATCTGGGCCACAGTTGCCTCTACATCGTGCGTTTTTGTTGTAGTCATACTTTGAATGAACAACTCGTTGCTTCCCCCGATCGTCAGATTGCCGACTTTTACCGGACGGGTTTTGGTACGATGTATAATTTCACTCACGTGTTTTCTCTCCTTTAATCATGCATTCTATATAGAGTGTCTTTAATTTAGATGTTTTTAACATTCTTATTGTATCAATCATTGTGAGTTTTTGACAACATTTTGAGAATGGGCATGCTTGTTCAATCATTTGTTTAGACGCAACAGCTGTATAAATGGTTACAAATAAGCAGGAAATTTATACGTTTCACCGATTTGGAGTTTTTTCGGGGAAAGTCCGTTATTAAGTGTTTGAAAATCTTCCATAATAGTCTCAATTGGTTTAGATAAGGTACCTTCCTGGTCTTCCATTATGCTTAGGAGTGTATCGCCAGGCTGTACTTCTACTTCTACGTAAGGGATGGAGCTCTTTTCCTGTTCTGTTTGCGCCGCTGGAAGTGACATGCGGGGCAAGGTTCCTATCGTAAGGTCGTAGTAAGAGCTATACCCGAATATAAGGAGCAACACGAGAAAAATGATCCGTTTCATGACAGCGGAACCTCCTTGCCTGTCTCTATATCACATTATATGATCCTTCGGAATGAATATGCTGAAAATTGGGCATTTTTTACATTATTCAGACTAAAAATAAACGTTGTCATGTATGAATATTTACATGGGCTTCATTCTGTCTTTACATGGTTCCTCAATAATAAATAAGAGGAGGGGATGGGATGAAAGCTCTAGGTATAAAGAATTGTTTGGTGTTTTTGAGACAGCGCGAGTGGAGTTTAAAGGCCAAGGCAACTTTCGTGTTTATTTTACTTATGTTCATTTCAATCGGCATGATAGGGACTTTTTCTATAAAAGCTGCCAAATCATCTGTAGAACATTTAATGAAACAAAGGATTGAAAGGGAAGTGGATCTTTTTTACCAAGTGGCCCAAAATAATATGCTTATGAATGTCGGCAAGACGGATGACTTTTACAAAAGTATGGAAAGATTCGTTGGAAAACAAGGGGTAGCTATGCAGCAGGATGGTCTTGACAGCTCGATGTATCTGTTGGATAAAAATCATACTTTGCAACCTTTAGGTACACAACATGCAAAACCGATTGAACTAGATAAGAATGTGAAGTCTTCCATTAGTTCGATGCAGGAAGGGGTAATTCCTGCTGAATACGGTGGAATGAAATATATGGTGGGTTTTCAAAGAATTCAGGAAATGAAGGGAATCTTTGTATTGATCGTTCCTCAAGAAGATTATCTTATCTCAATTAAAGACATGAAGCAGACGATCATCGTCATGATGTTGGCTGTAGTCACTATTATGACTATTTGTTTGAGTATGTTGGTCAGGTATTATATTTCCCCTATAAGTAGATTAAGGAACCTGATGAAGGTATCGAGAAAAGGTGACTTTACCAAAATGGTGACATTTAAGGGGCGTTCAGCAGAAGTTCATTCCTTGTTGAAGAGTTATGGGCAGTTAATAATAGACTTGAAAATGCTTCTAGAAGAATTAATGCAGACCTCTTATGAATTGAATAACGGAGGAAAACAGTTGGAAAGGTCATCAGCAACTTTATTGAGGGGCAATAGAGAGCTGGTGGATGGGATGGAGCGCATACAAATAGGAGCAGAGGAAACCTCAGCCAGTTCAGCATTAAGTATACATATTTTTGAAGAATTAAAGGAAGATATACAATCTAATGCAGATGAAATACGCCAGCTATTCCAGTTATCCTCGGAGATGAGCCAAGCAGCGACAATTGGCTCTGCAAAAATGGGGTTTATGCTGCAATCTCTTGTTATCTATAAGGAAGAGATGAATGATATGTCCAGCTCTGTGGACCGAATACAGGATCATTCACATGAAATAAGCTCAGTCGTCACTATGATCAAACAAATGGCCGAGCAAACAAAACTACTGGCATTGAATGCTACGATTGAAGCTGCGAGAGGAGGAGATGCCGGAAGAGGTTTTACAGTTGTTGCCACAGAAGTAAGGAAATTGGCGGATCAGTCATCGATTGCGGCCGAGCGGATTACGAGCAATGCAGATATGGTTAGAGCATTGGCAGCAACAGTGGCCGGCCAATTTGATTCCTTGATGACCAGGATGGACGAGCACTGGCAAACGGTTACTATTTCTATACAATCGGTTGAGAGACTAACCTCATACGTGCAGTTGCTTGAGGATAAAATGAATAGCATCCAGAACCAGATACTGCAATTGCATAGCAGAGTCCCTGAAATGGAGGATATAGCGAATAAAAATGCAGCACTTTCGCAAGAAACCCAATCCTTTATAAATCTGATGTCATCAGAAACAAAAACAATGTATAGGCAGATGAACGAATATCAATCAATCGGTACTGGATTAAGCAGACTTTCAAAAAAACTGGATCATCTATTAAGCCACTATAGGTTTTAGGATGATTAAAAAAGGAGAGAGGGGATTAACCCTCTCTCCTAACAGTCAGGATGGATCCGCTGCTGGCGGTTCTGTTTTTTCCTTATTGGAAGTAACGGCTTCTGCAATCGATTGAAGGTCATTTTTGATCGCATGCTTACCCGAGTAATTATTGATTACTTCAACTAAGTCCAAACCGGTCGTTTCTTTTAATGATTCCTGCAGGTTAGTCATTAATCCCGTAACAGAGCCTGTCAATCCTTGAACTCCCTTGCCGTCGCCCGTATCGATAATTTTTATGCTGTCGACATTTCCAAGCGGAGCTGCTACTTTTTCTGCAAATAGAGGAAGGATGTTCAGGATCATTTCCAATTTTGCCGCTTCGCCATACCGTTCAAATGCTCGTGCTTTTTCTTCCTGTGCCTTTGCTTTGGCCAGCCCTATTTCACGAATGACATGCGCCTCTGCCAACCCTTTTGCTTCCTGTGCTTCAGCCTGTGATTTCCCATCTAGTTTAACACGTTCAGCATTTGCTGCCGCTTGTGTAGTGACCTCATATTGTCTTGCTTCCGCTTCGAGTTGAGCCCGCTTTTTATTCGCTTCCGCCGCCTTCTCGATTGCGTAAGCATCTGAATCGGCTTTCAAGTTAATGTCTGCTTGATATTGGCGCTGGCGTCTTTCAGATTCTTTTTCCTGCAATTCGATTTGCTTAACACGTTCAACGATGGAGATTTGCATCTCCTGTTCTTTTACCTGCTGTGCAATTTTTGCTTTTTGTAAATCGTATGCCATATCTGCTTCGGCCTTTGCACTGTCCTGCTCCCGTTTGTATGCGGACATTTTCAATTGGTTTTCTTTGCTTGCTTCCGCTACAAGTGTATCTCTTTCTAGCTCGGCACGCTTGGCTTCCTGTTCGTTTTTTGCCGTTTCAATCCGGCTTTCTTTTTGTGATTTGGATTCCGCAATTTCCGCTTCTTTTTTAACCTCTGCAATCCTGTTGCGTGATTGATACTCCAAATATTTATCGGAATCAATGTAGTCCTTTACGTTAAAAGAACGGATTTCAAAGCCAAGTTTTTTCAAGTCCGGCTCAGCCACATTTTTTACTTGGCGCGCGAATGCTTCACGGTCGCTATAAGCATCTTCAATGGTCATGCTCCCGAGAATGGAGCGCAAATGGCCGTCGAGTATGGACGTGATTTCTGCACTAATTTCATCATGGGTCTTGCCCATGAAGTTTTCAGAGGCTGTAGCCATAGCTGAAAGATCGCTTCCGACTTTGACAACAGCATTACTTACTGCTCCTAATCGTACCTTTTGCTTTGTATACACTTCACTTACCTTTACGGTTAAAGCATAAGTAGTCAATTTCATGCGCTGTGATTGTTGTATGAATGGCAGTACAAGAGTACCGCCCCCGGAAATAATTTTGATTTTCCGGCCTTCCCCCATCTGGCACACGTTTTCTCCAGAACCTAAAGCGCTTCCTGTTACGATGAGCGCCTCCTCAGATCCGACGGTGATGTAGCGTTTAATCAGGAATAATGTCAGCCCAAGTATAAGTATGATCACTCCTATTACGATATACACTGTAATACTTAACGTTCCCATGAATGCCCTCTTTTCTTCTATAATTTAGTCTTGCCCAAGCTCGTAAGGATCGTACTTCTGAACATAATAAATGGAATCTTCTACAAACATTACGAGCACTTTCTCGCCTTGCTCAATTTTGTTTTTCTTAAAGCTTCTTGCGGTACCAACGACAGAGCCGGTTGGAAGTGAAATCATTATTTCTCCGATTTCCTCAGGCGGAATCGTAAGTGTCACTTCGCCTATCTGCCCTCCCATGTCTTCAAGCCGGTAGCCTGTAGTACTTTCCATTTTGGAAAGGGGAATAAAAACAAAAATATTAAGAATGACAGTCAAAATAAGTGAAATGCCTCCGCTGATCACTAATGTGACCATTATCGGAAATGAGAATGTGCTGAATTTCTCCAGCAAATATCCGATTGCTGAAGTTACACCAATAAAACAGAGAAAAGTAGTCATATTAAAAAAATCATGGTCAAGCCCGATGGCATGGTTGAAAATATCGCCCAACAGCATATTTAGAAACAGAAAGGCAATGGTACTAATAAAAATGATAAGGAAGATGGTGCTTAGCTCCAATGTCATCACCCCCTTTAAGGTCTGCACTGCAGGAATGCAGCAAACTATGTAAAGAATTTGGAAAAGAATTACTTATATATCAAATATACACATAATTGTCCGATAAGTGTTAATTGATTTTGCATTTTATGGAGAAAAGGGAGGGCGATTGGTTGAAAAAGAGGCTGGGACATCACTCAATTGTCTCGTTTTAAAGACAAATCATCTTACATGAATAGGGGCATAAAAAAAATCCGAACTGATATGAAACTCTACTAAGAATTTCAAATCATCGTTCGGATTTTTCTTTAGCTATAATGCTTTTGCCCCTGCCTCTTTTTTTATGCTTTTTGTTTCTTTTTTGGGATGGGGATTTCTTTGATTACAAGATAAACCATTGTCAACGTCACTGCCCAATTAACGAATACACCGCCGACTACATCGGTTTTTAAGAATGACATGACCGTAAAGAATAGTGTGGGCAAAGTGGTGCAATAGGCTGTAATTCTCCAAAAATGGCGATATTCAAGCTTTGGATTATAGCTGGCAGCCAAAAGCTTCACAATTAAGGCGATCAATGATATTTCAACAAATTTAATTCCGGCTGCAAAAATGAAGCTAATAATGCCAAAAATAAACATAATCACGTATAGGAAGCTGCCCATACTGTCTAGGAAATCGACGATTTGTTTTTGATCGATCGAGAAGCCTTGGAATAGCGTGTAGGGCTGGGTTTGCATATGTCCATTCGAAACTATGACCATTTCTGATTCAAGCAATGCAAATGCATTGGTGGATTGTGCTTCCACCATTTTTGCCGTCAGGTGGCCTGTCCCGTCGAAAAACACCTTAAAATGGTCGCTTGAATGTTCAATTTGTTTTTTTTCATCGGTCTCAAGTTTACCATCTTTAATAACAAAGTAAGGCAGGTCTTCATCGACTGTTTCTTTAAAAGTTGTAACCCCATCTTTCACTGTCGATGTGGAATAAATAAAGGTAGGAATGGTTGAAAGTAGCACAAGCATAAACACATAAAGAATGGTTTTCCCGATACCTTGGAATCTGAAACGGGATATATCCTTAGGTGAATAAAGGCTTTTCCAAAATTGTTTAAAAATATTCATTGTGTCAGCACCTTGTATCAGATTTCTCCCATTTATTTTATCTTTGTTGCTTACATAATACAATTATTTTAAAGCACGCTAATTAAGAGGGAGGAAACAAACGTTGTAATCTGTTTGTAATATATTGTAGATATAAAGACCTAATGTAAAGGTATTGTAAATTTACCTCCCAACTTCTTTACATAAATGATCATCTTTTACATAATAACAAAGTCTTAGTTTGTAGAAATTTGTCGAATCTTAGTTTGAGGGGTTGAACATTAAGTGGAGTTAAATGTACAGGAAATGCTTTTTCAATTTTTGGGAGGTCTAGGGATCTTCCTATTTGGAATTAAATACATGGGTGACGGCTTGCAAAAGTCGGCTGGTGATAAGTTAAGGGATATCCTTGACCGATTCACGACAAACCCGTTCATGGGTGTATTGACGGGGATCGTAGTAACCTGTCTCATTCAAAGCAGTTCGGGTACGACTGTTATTACTGTCGGCCTAGTCAGTGCCGGATTCCTGAATCTTCGCCAGGCGATCGGCATCATTATGGGAGCCAACATTGGTACAACCATCACAGCTTTCATCATTGGTATCAAAATATCGGATTATTCGCTGCCAATCATTGCATTGGGGGCAGTATTATTGTTTTTCTTCAAAAACCGCAGAATACATAACCTGGGGCAGATTGTCTTCGGTTTTGGGGCTTTATTCTTCGGGCTTGAATTAATGGGTGATGGAATGAAACCGTTGCGAACTCTGGAATCATTCCATGATTTGACGGTCAGCATGAGTGACAATCCGATTTTAGGAGTGGCCATCGGGACTATTTTTACATTGATTGTCCAAAGTTCAAGCGCAACGATTGGTATTCTTCAGGAATTGCATTCGCAGGGCTTGATCGATATCCATGCAGCGTTGCCTGTTTTATTCGGTGATAATATCGGAACGACCATTACAGCTGTTCTTGCAGCAATCGGGGCTTCTGTTGCAGCCAAACGGGCGGCAGCCACCCATGTCTTGTTCAACTTAATAGGTGCTGCTATCTTCTTATTAATATTGCCATTCTACACAATGGCTGTTGAATCGCTGCAATCATGGCTTCATTTAAATCCGGCTATGACGATTGCATTTGCCCATGGTATTTTCAATATAAGCAATACAGTGCTTCAATTCCCGTTCATCGGCCTTCTCGCTATGGTGGTTACAAAGCTGATACCAGGGAAAGATTCGCTTATCGAGTATAAAACAAAACATCTCGACCCAATCTTTATTGAACAGTCGCCTGCAATCGCTATTGGTTCCGCGCAGGAAGAAGTAATCCGCATGGGTAAATTTGCGATTAAGGGGCTGGAAGAAACACAAGGATTCCTGAATACAAAAAATCAAAAACATGCAGATACAGCCAATCAAATCGAGGACGCTATAAATAATCTGGATGGAAAAATTACGGCTTACCTCGTTGCAGTCAGCTCTTCTTCATTGTCGCCGCATGAGTCCGAAAGACATGCGGTCCTAGTGGATACAGTCCGTGATATAGAACGGATAGGCGACCACTTTGAGAATATCCTGGAACAAATCAATGCCCAAATCAATGGGAAAGTGACTTTGACAGAAGAAGCGATGGAAGATTTGACCACGATGTTTACATTGACACGGGAAACGGTAGAAGAAGCGATTGATGCATTAGACCATAACAATAAAGAACTGGCAATCGATGTGTTAAAGAAAGAACGCAACATCGATGGCCTCGAAAAATCATTGCGGAAAAAATCGATCAGCCGTTTAAGCGAGGGCTCATGCAGTGTTAAAGGCGGCATCATTTTTGTCGATATCATCTCTAATCTAGAGAGGATAGGCGACCATGCTGTGAACATTGCTGAGACGGTGCTTGGAGACAGCAAGTATAAATATAGATAATCATCGGCGAACCTCCTTCTATAAGGAGGTTTGTTTTTTATGCAGCATAGCACTGCTCGCTTGACATCGGATTTCACATATTGGTTTTAATCAACTGGTAAAATGGTATATGAAGAGTGAACAGAGTGGAGGATGAGTAAAAGGAATGTTGGAAACGATATATTGGATCATTATTAGTGTTTTATTCGTTATCGGTTTTGCCGGATTGATTTATCCGATTATACCGAGTGTCCTGTTCATAGCGGGCGGCTTTGTTGTGTATGGGCTCTTATTCAGTTTCAGCGATTTGGGCTGGTTGTTTTGGACTGTCCAGCTTCTGTTCGTCATTCTATTATTCGGCGCCGACTCAATCGCCAACTTATGGAGTGTGAAAAAATTCGGCGGCACGAAAGCCGGAATGTGGGGGAGTACAATTGGCCTTTTGGCAGGACCATTTATCATTCCTGCTTTCGGCATTATAATCGGCCCATTCCTGGGTGCTGTCTTAGCAGAGTTTATCGTGCATCGTACAGGCATGAAACAGTCCCTTAAAATCGGTTTTGGATCTGTCATCGGCTTTGTTACGAGCGTTGCTGCTAAATTTGTCATTCAAGCAGTCATGGTCGCTTATTTTCTTATAAAAGTAGTATAAAAATACGATTAACAGTGAATTGGCCAGCCTCTGTTCTTGGTAAAAATTACTTCCAAATTTAAGGGGATAAGCAGGCTGATTATTTGTATGGCTGTTCAATATTTGATAATCTAGAGGTATCGGGCATATATGGTGTAACGAACCGTATATGCTACTAAAATAGTCTACATATAGGAGGAGATTGTCCATGTCATTTGAATTGCCACAATTGCCATATGCATATGATGCATTAGAGCCTAACATTGACAAAGAAACAATGAATATTCACCATACGAAGCACCATAACACATATGTAACAAATCTTAATAACGCTCTAGAAGGAAACGAAGCTCTTCTATCAAAAAGCGTTGAAGAAGTGATCGCTAACTTAGATGCAGTTCCTGAAGAAAAACGCACAGCAGTCCGCAATAATGGCGGCGGCCATGCAAACCATTCATTCTTCTGGCAAATCCTGTCTCCAAATGGCGGCGGAGAGCCAAAAGGCGAACTTGCAGATGCAATCGCTAAAAAATTCGGCAGTTTTGAAGCATTCAAAGAAGAGTTCGCTAAAGCAGCTACAACTCGTTTCGGTTCTGGCTGGGCTTGGCTAGCTCTTAAAGACGGAGAATTGGAAGTATATAGCACTCCTAACCAAGATTCACCAATCATGGAAGGCAAGACTCCTTTAGTTGGTTTGGATGTTTGGGAACATGCTTACTACTTGAAATATCAAAACCGTCGTCCTGAATACATTACATCTTTCTGGAATGTAGTAAACTGGGATGAAGTAGAAAAACGTTATCAAGCAGCTAAATAAGCAGCACGATTTGGAAAGGGCAGATATCTTTTGATATCTGCCCTTTTTCTGTTTTTTTGATTAAGCTGGTTTTTCTCTCGGTAATAGTGCATAGCGACTGTTCCTTTAACGAAAGCTATACGTTATAAAGGAGAGTCGGCTTATGATTGTAAGGAAAATAGTGGGCGATGCCCCTTTGACAAGAGATCTAATCGTGCTCATCGTCATTGGCGGCTTATATAGTATTTCGGTAGCGTTATCGAATACGTTCGTGAATGTTTATTTATGGAAACAGTCAGAGAGTTTTTTTGAAATCGGGCTTTATAATTTTATGATTGTTCTTTTGCAGGCACTTACCTTTATCGTAGCGGGAAGATTAACCAAGGCAATGGACCGGGTGATTGTATTGCGGATGGGTGTTGTCTGCCTTGCCGTATTTTATATGGCCGTACTAGTAAGTGGGGATCAGGCAGGCGAGTATATTATGCTTTTGGGGGCTTTATTAGGTGTTGGCAGCGGATTTTACTGGCTTGCATACAACGTGCTGACATTTGAAATAACAGAGCCTGAAAACAGGGATTTCTTCAATGGTTTTTTAGGGGTTCTAAGCTCGTTGGGAGGTATGTCAGGACCGCTTCTGGCCGGTTTTATTATTACAAAGGCTACGGATAATAAAGGATATATGATCATCTTTGCCTGCTCCATGCTACTTTTCGCAGTATCTGTTGTCGTCAGCTTTTTTTTGAAAAAAAGGCGAGCGGAAGGAAAGTATTATTTTTTGAAGATCCTTAAAGAAAGAAAAACGAATAAAAATTGGAGGCGTATTACACTAGCCCATTTTTTTCAAGGCTTAAGGGAAGGCATTTTTTTATTTATCGTCTCTATTTATTTGTTTGTCATCACCGGGACAGAATTATCCTTAGGGACATTCGGATTGGTGAACTCTGGCTTAGGTCTTTTTACATATTACGCAGCTTCCCGTTTTATCAAAAAAACACATCGGCTCAAAGCTATTCTAATTGGTGGCATCGGCTTATTTTTATCGGTCTTTTTACTTGTATTTCATGTTTCATATGCAAGCCTGCTCATATATGGAGCAACAATTGCTATTTTTTATCCCATGCTTCTGGTTCCCTATCTATCCATGACCTTCGATGTAATCGGGCGCAGCTGGAAGGCTGCGGAAATGAGAATAGAATATATTGTCGTCCGTGAAGTATTTTTAAATGTCGGGAGAGTAATGTCGATTTCGTTATTTTTAGTATGTATTTATTATTTCCAAATAGAGAAAATCCTCCCATTACTCATTGTTGTTTTAGGTGCGGGGCACAGCATCATCTATTTTTGCGTAAAGGGGATTCGGTTGGAAAATATGGATAATATCCCTATTATTCCACCGCTTAATACGAAAGGGGAATAATGTGGCAGCTGGTTTGGAAAGCGGCGGGCATTTCCAATTCATAAAGATTTATTTTATTGTAGAAAAATATATGTGCATTATATACAATAGATGAGGACCTAGTTTTTACAACAGAAGGATGTGTGCCTCATTTGAAGAAAATAAAGTCAAAAAAGAAAAAGACGCACGTTCCTTTTCGCTTAAATTTGCTTTTCTTTGTTGTGTTTATCTTGTTTTCAGCGCTAATTCTTCGCTTAGGAGTCGTCCAGATTGTCTATGGCGACGATTATCGCCGTGAAATAGAACGGACAGAGGATATTACTGTCAACAATCCGGTACCCCGCGGCAAAATATATGATAGGAACCATAAAGTGATTATTGATAATACACCAGTTGATGCCATCACTTACACGAGGGTACAAGGGACCAAAACGGAAGAAATGCTTAAGACGGCAGAAAATTTGGCTAAGGTCGTAAAAATGGATACAAAGAAAATTACCGAAAGAGACAAAAAGGATTTTTGGATCTTGAAGAATCCAGATCTTGCCAAGAAGTTGATTACAGAAAAAGACCTTAAAAAAGTCGAAGAACATAAGCTTGAAGAGAGCGATTTGTATAAGCTGCAACTGGAACGAATTACAGAAGACGATCTGGCGAGTTTGACGGCGAAAGATCTGCAGGTACTTGCCATATATCGTGAATTTGCGAGTGCAAGAGCACTCACACCCCAAATTATTAAGAATAAGGATGTAACTCCACAAGAGGTTGCGATTGTCAGTGAAAATCTGGAATCATTAAACGGAGTGGATGTAACGACTGATTGGAATCGGAAAAACGTATTCGATAAAACACTGGATTCAGTGATCGGCAAGGTGTCTTCATCGTCAGAGGGCCTTCCGAGAGAAAAACTCGATTACTATAAAGCCCGTGATTACAATAATAATGACCGGGTCGGTAAAAGTTATTTGGAAATGCAGTATGAGGATTTATTGCACGGACAAAAAGCGAAAGTAAAAAATGTAACCGATAAGAGTGGAAACGTCATTCAGTCAGAGGTAATATCAGAAGGCGAAAGAGGGAAAGACCTCGTTTTGGGCATTGATATGGACCTGCAAGTGGCAACCGAAAAAATTATTGAAGAAGAGCTTCGCCAAAAAAAGGCAATGGGAGGCACTTATTTGCTTGACCGCGCCTTTGTTGTCATGATGAACCCGAAGACAGGGGAAATACTGACACTGGCAGGGAAACAGTATGATACGAATAAAAAAACAGGTAAAGTCGAATATAACGATTTTTCATTAGGGACATTCACTACATCATATGCAATGGGTTCCGTTGTTAAGGGAGCCACTGTCTTAACCGGATATGAAACAGGTGCCTTGCGCCCAGGACAGGTTATCTTTGATTCCCCTCTATATATTAAAGGAACGCCAAAAAAGGGTTCTTGGAAAAATATGGGCCCAATCAATGATTTGAGTGCTCTGAAGATGTCATCAAACGTATATATGTTTAAAACGGCGATTGCAATTGGCGGAGGGCAATATGTCCAAAACCGATCATTGCATATAAACCCTGAGGCATTCGATACAATGCGTTACTATTATAACCAATTTGGCCTGGGTGTTCCGACAGGCATCGATCTGCCGAATGAAATGAATGGCTATAAGGGTCAAGAGAAAATAGCCGGTAAACTGCTTGACTTGGCAATTGGCCAATATGATACGTATACACCGCTGCAATTGGTTCAATATGTCTCGACGATTGCTAACGGCGGTAACCGGATCCAGCCGCAAATCGTTAAAGAAATACACGAACCAACCAATGATCCAAAGAAACTCGGTCCTTTGTTGCAAGATGTTACTCCGAAAGTGCTCAACCGAGTTGACATGAAAAAAGAATGGATCGAGCGTGTGCAGACAGGCTTTAAGCAAGTCATGCAATCACCAGGTGGGACTGGCTACAGCAAGTTTTCAGGCGCATCATATAATATGGCAGGCAAGACGGGGACAGCCCAGTCATTCTATGATGGCCCTAAAAAGGACAAATATGGTCCGGTACCAACAATGAACTTATCCATGGTTGGTTACGCACCTGCGGATAACCCCGAGGTGGCCATCTCAGTCGTTGTTCCTTGGGCATACCAAGGAAACACAGGACATAGTATGAATATGGATATTGCCAAAAAAGTCATGGATAAGTATTTTGAATTGAAGAAAGAACGTAAAGAAGAAGGCAATACTTCTGCCAACAATGAATAATGAAGGTTGTAATCTGATATAAACACTAAGCACATTCCGAAATACGGGATGTGCTTTTTTGCTTATTTAATGGAGATGATCGATTTTTGATTCTTTAATGCCCCTTGGAGAGCCTGTATATTCCGTATTTACAAAACGATAACCTTCCTTTACATATCCTTTACACTCCATTAAAACCGGATTAACAGAGGTGCTGTATCTTTAAATTGTAAAGCAAAGCAATCATATTGAAACCATTAGGAGGAATTAGAGAATGAAGGGTTTTAAACATGTGGCACTATCAGCTGTAACGGTGGGATTACTGGCTTTTACCGCAGGCTGTGGATCCAACTCAGATGGTAAAGCAGCAGATAGCGGCGAGGGAAATAAATCTTTGTCAGGTGAAGTGGCTATTGACGGTTCTTCAACTGTTTACCCAATCATGGAAGCTGTCTCAGAAGAATATATGGCCAAGCAGCCAGATGTTAAAGTATCAGTCGGCTTTTCCGGTACTGGTGGAGGTTTCAAAAAATTAATTGCTGGCGAAACGGATATCAGCGATGCTTCCCGTCCGGTAAAAGATGAGGAAAAAGCTGAATTAGAAAAGAAAGGCATTGATTACACTGCCTTCGAAATCGCTTTTGACGGCCTATCGGTTGTAGTAAATAAAGATAATGATTTTGTAGACCACTTGACCGTGGATGAATTGAAGAAGCTATGGCTGAACACAGGAAAAACAAAATATTGGAGTGATATCCGACCAGAATGGCCAAAAAAAGAAGTGAAGTTTTATGCTCCCGGTACAGATTCTGGAACATTTGATTACTTTGATGAAGTCATTCTTGAGAAACAGCCAATTGAAGAAACAGCCACTCTTTCTGAAGATGATAATACAATTGTAAATGGAGTAAGCGGCGATAAGAGTGCGATAGGGTTCTTCGGATTTGCTTACTATTATGAAAATAAAGACAAGTTGAAAATCGTTCCAATAGATAATGGCAGTGGCGCAGTGGAACCGACTCATGAAACCATTAAAGATGGATCCTACGCTCCATTATCACGTCCGTTGTACTTATATGCGGCAAATGATTCTGTTAAGAAAAAAGAACAGGTTGCCGATTACTTAGAATTCGCTCTGAAAAACGCCGGAGAAATGTCTGAGGAAGTTGGATATGTACAAATGCCTGAAGAAAAATATAAAGAAGATCTAAAAAAATTGGAAGAGTTAAAAAAATAACAGCTTTTGAATAAAAGGCGGGCAGGGAAGAATACTCTTCTCTGCTAGCTGTTCCTTGGAAGAAAGGGGTCTTTTACCATGTCACAAGCGACTGCAGAAAAAGTGTCAGTGAGCCAACTGATACAGCAAAACAAACAAAAGAAAAAAATACTGCAAGCGGACAGGATTATTCCTGGCCTGCTTCTTTTGACAGCCATCATTTCTGTGCTGACAACTGTAGGTATTCTATTCACACTGCTCTTTGAGACCTTCGAATTTTTCACAAGAGTTCCTCTCATTGAATTCTTCACATCCAGAAAATGGTATCCTTTTTCGGCTGCAGATCCAAGCTACGGAATTATGCCATTGATTTCCGGTACGTTGAAGGTGACGGGCATAGCCACATTAGTGGCGGTTCCAATCGGATTAGCGACAGCTGTCTATTTAAGTGAATATGCGACAGACAAGGCACGCAAAGTCATTAAGCCGATTTTGGAGGTCTTGGCAGGAGTGCCTACAATTGTTTACGGTTTTTTTGCTTTAACATTTGTTACACCATTATTGAAAAGTATTTTTCCATCCCTGGAAGTATTCAATGCGCTGAGCCCGGGAATTGTCATAGGTGTCATGATTACACCAATGATTGCATCTTTGTCCGAAGATGCCATGTCATCCGTGCCGAAAAGTATGCGTGAAGGTGCCTATGCACTTGGTGCAACAAAACTGGAAACGACTTTCAAGGTAGTGCTGCCGGCAGCTGTTTCAGGCATTATGGCTTCCATTGTACTTGCTTTGTCCCGGGCGATCGGAGAAACAATGATCGTGTCCGTTGCCGGGGGAGCGACTCCTAGTATGGGATGGGATGTGACATCTTCCATCCAGACGATGACTTCATATATAGTCCAAGTCAGCACAGGCGATGCGGGGTATGGCACAACTATCTATTACAGTATTTATGCAGTGGGAATGACGCTCTTTATATTTACTTTAGCAATGAACCTTCTGGCTCAATTCATTTCTCGCAAGTTCAGGGAGGAATATTAAAATGAAATTTCTTGATGATCAAGCAGTGATGGGCAAAATGAAGAAGCGTATTATGAAAAACAAAGTATGCAAGGCGATTTTCTTCGCTGCTACTATGTTTGGGTTGCTTATATTGGCTATCTTGCTGTACCGTATTTTCTCTCAGGGATTCAAACATTTGGACATTCCTTTTTTCCAGAACTTTGCTTCGAGAAGACCAGAGGATGCAGGAATAAAAGCCGCCTTTATCGGAACGATTTGGTTAATGGTGGTTGTCGCTCCCATTTCTATTTTTCTTGGTGTAGGAACGGCTCTTTATTTAGAGGAATATGCAGGGAAGAATAAATTCACTTCCTTCATAAAAATAAATATATCCAATCTCGCTGGAGTACCGAGTATTGTATTTGGATTACTAGGGCTAACCATCTTTGTGCGTGCGCTTGCTTTGGGCAACTCTATTATCGCAGCAGGACTAACCATGAGCTTACTCGTACTTCCGGTTATTATTGTAGCCTCGCAGGAAGCAATCAGAGCGGTTCCAAAAGAATTGAGAGAAGCTTCTTACGGCATGGGTGCAACCAAATGGCAGACAATCGTCCGAGTCGTGCTGCCGGCTGCAATGCCTGGCATAGCAACCGGGGCAATTCTTGCACTTTCCCGGGCAATCGGGGAAACAGCCCCGTTAATTGTTGTTGGGATTCCTATGTTCATTGCGTTTCTGCCAAAAGGCATATTCGACACATTTACCGTTTTGCCGATGCAAATCTACAATTGGACATCAAGGCCGCAGGAAGAATTTCAATATGTAGCTGCTTCAGGAATTATCGTATTGCTGGTTTTACTGATCGCCATGAATTCAATCGCCGTATTTATCCGGAATAAATTCCAGAAACGATATTAAATAGAACGGGTACAGTCGTTCAAAAGGAGGAAGAAACATGAGCGCAGTGATGGAAAAGATGCATGAAACGATGAAGGCGGAAAAGAGGGCCCATCCGCTGGCTTCAACAAGTAATAAGATTTATGAAACGAGGAAATTGAATCTTTGGTATGGGGAAAACCACGCATTGAAGGATATTGATTTGGATATCTATGAAAATGAAGTGACGGCTATTATCGGACCTTCAGGCTGTGGAAAGTCGACATATATTAAAACATTGAACCGCATGATCGAGATGATTCCCATCGTAAAGACCTCAGGTGAAATCAAATATCGGGAACGCAATATCCTGGACAAAACGTATACGGTCGAAGAATTGCGGACTAAGGTAGGGATGGTTTTTCAAAAGCCGAATCCATTCCCGAAATCAATCTATGAAAATGTTGTATACGGCCCTAAGATTCATGGAATTAAAGATAAGAAAATCCTTAAAGAAATAGCAGAGAAGAGTCTGCGCCAAGCAGCCTTATGGGAAGAGGTCAAGGATCGCCTCCATGAAAATGCATATGGCTTGTCAGGTGGGCAACAGCAGCGTCTATGCATTGCAAGGTGCCTGGCAGTCGAACCAGATGTCATTTTGATGGATGAGCCTACTTCTGCACTTGATCCGATTTCCACGCTAAAAGTGGAGGAATTAGTACAGGAATTAAAGAAACAATATAGCATTATTATCGTGACACATAATATGCAACAAGCTGCACGGATTTCTGATAAGACAGCATTTTTTCTGAATGGGGAAATTATCGAATGCAACGATACAAATGTGATTTTCTCTAATCCGAGTGATCGCAGAACGGAAGACTATATTACGGGACGATTCGGTTAAAAGGAGAAGAGAGAATGGGTGTAAGAGAAAAATTCGACTATGACTTAACGATTCTGAGCCAAAAGCTGGTGCAACTGGGCGATTTGGCTGAGGAATCGTTGGATCAAGCCTTTAAGGCTTTTGAATCACAGGATTGCGAACTTGCTTTGCGTGTACTGGAAGGCGATGAACAGGTAAATATGCTTGAAGAGGAAATCAATGATTTTGCACTTTTGTTAATCGCCAAACAACAGCCGGTTGCAATCGATTTGCGTAGGATCATAGTAGGCATCAAGATAGCTGCAGATATAGAACGGATGGCAGATTATGCTGTCAATATAGCCAAAGCGACGATTCGTATAGGGAAACAGCCCCATCTTCACCCCATAACAGAACTGAAACATATGCATGCAATCATGCTGGAAATGCTTAAGCTGGCGATTAAGGCATATGAGGATGAAGACACACAAGCGGCGAAACAAATAGCGGCAATGGATGATCAAGTCGATCATCTATACGGGATATGCATGAAAAATATCATTAGTGCTGAAGAAGTGACTTTTCAGCAAAAAAGCCAGCTTTCCTTTGTTGCCCGCCACATCGAACGCTCGGCAGACCATGCGACCAATATAGCGGAGAATATATACTATTTAGTGCGCGGCCGCCATTTAGATTTAAATAAATAACCTATGAGGCTGGGACAAAACTAGTCAGATAATGAAAAAGTGAAATTGAGTGCTCTCAATTTCACTTTTTTTCTATTCAAGAGGAGGGTTTTGTCCCAGCCTCATTTCACGTTGTCTGGCATAAAGAAGAGTAAGATTCTAAATTCCTCGGCTTGCCCCCTGAAAATGGATGTATGTTACAAAATGTCGGTAAGCCTCAGGTCTTATGGAAAATTAAACCTTGAGCTGCTGTCCGACTTTGTACAGGAAAGGTACGATGAATATAGTACATAAGCAATAGTAAAAATATGGTATTTATTCTTGTGTTTCTCAGAAAGATAGTGTTTACTAATACAGGTAGGTGGAAAAATACTGACTTTTAGAAATAGTAAGTACACTTTGTGTTTGTTGAACGTGAAAATGAGGAAAAAGAAATGAAGACTATGATTGGGAGGGTGTCAGCGTAATGGAAGTAACCGTAAGGCTGCAGAACGTTACAAAAAAAATAAAGAACAAAACCATTATCGACCATTTGAGCTTTGATGTGTTTGGAGGGGAAATCTTCGGATTTTTAGGGCCTAATGGAGCCGGGAAAACAACGACAATCCGAATGATTGTCGGATTGATGAAGCTGAGCGATGGAGATGTATTCATCTGTGGCGATAGTGTAAAGAATTCGTTTGAAAAGGCGATTGGACATGTGGGCGCTATTGTCGAAAATCCGGAAATGTATAAATATCTGACTGGATATGATAACCTCAAGCATTATGCTCGGATGTCGAAGGGAGTAAACAAAGCACGCATAGATGAAGTGGTTGAACTGGTCGGCTTACAGGCACGCATCCACGATAAAGTTAAAACGTATTCTTTAGGAATGAGGCAGCGTTTGGGATTGGCGCAAGCTTTATTACATAAACCGAAAGTGCTCATACTCGATGAGCCGACAAACGGGCTTGATCCCCAGGGCATCCGTGAAATCAGGGATTATTTGAAGGAACTGTCGCGCAATGAAGGGATGACTGTCATCGTTTCAAGCCATTTGTTGTCCGAAATGGAAATGATGTGCGACCGTTACTGTATCATTCAGAATGGCAAGCTGATCGATATTCAGAATACGCAGGATGAGAATTCAGAAACAGTCTCCAAGACAGTGCAACTATCAGTAGAGCCAGTTAAAAAAGCATGCAAGCTGATTCAAGAGGCTTATCCTGAGTGCCGGGCAGAAATAAGCGGTCAAGCATTGCAACTGCAAATCCACCACGATTTGATACCGGAGGTAATTAAAACCCTCGTTCTGGCGGACTGCGCAGTCTATGGAGTTGAAACCGTAACCGTTTCTCTAGAGGAGAAATTCCTTCAGATTACAGGAGCGGGAGGGCAAATACAATGAAGCTGATTCAAAACGAAATGATGAAGATTTTTAAGAAAGTAAGCACTTATATCATGATTGGGATTGCTGTCATCATCATTATCGCAGCTGGTTCATTAATGAAGTATGCGATGAATGGCTCGGATGAGGGAACAAATGCCCAATGGAAAGAACAACTGCAAACACAAAATGCAACATATGCACAGAATATGAAAGAGGACCCTTCCGGAGAGGAATACTATAAACAGCAAATTGCGCTGAATGAGTACCACATTCAGCACAATATAGAGCCGAATGAGGATAATGCTTGGTCATTCATCAATACGATGGTGCCCGTGATCGATTTTGTCGCCATATTAACCATCATAGTGGCAGCTGGAATTGTCGCAAGTGAGTTTTCGACCGGAACAATTAAGCTGTTGTTGATTCGGCCTGCAAGCAGGGTGAAAATACTGCTGAGCAAATATGCGGCTGTCATTTTGTTTTCAATCTTCATGTTGTTATTGACATTTGTTGTTTCGTTGCTGGTTGGGTTAATCTTCTTTGGAACAGGTGATGTAGGACCGTATTTATCTTATCGGGACGGGGCAGTAGTGGAGTCTTCGCAATTCCTTCATGCACTGTTTGCCTATTTGCTTTCTTCAATTGGATTATTTATGCTCACTACGATGGCGTTCATGATTTCGGCTGCATTCCGAAGTAGCTCGTTGGCTATCGGAATTTCTATTTTCTTGCTGCTGATGGGATCCACAATCACTGGTTTCCTGGCAATGAAATTCGAATGGGCAAAGTATATCCTGTTCGCCAATTTAAATCTGAACTCTTATTTGGATGGCACCCCTTTTATAGAAGGAATGACCATGTCGTTCTCAATTATCATGTTAGTCGTCTACTTCGTGATATTCCATCTAATTGCTTTCTTGGTGTTTACGAAGCGTGACGTAGCAGCTTAAGACATCGAAGGAATGGAGCAGGAACTGGCAAAAATAGATACTTACTATTCTCTGAAAAAGGATGGGCAAACAAATTGCCCATCCTTTTTATTTTGTAATCGTATTGGCAATCTGTATTTGCGTCATTTCCTTCGTTAAGATAAAGCTGCCGATTTGAATACGTGAAGAAAGGCCGTTGCTTTCGAGATAATGGATGAAAGCTGCTGAATCTTGTAGGATGCCTGCCTGCTTTAGTGTTGTTCCTATGCTTTCAGAGGTCATTCCTTTAGTAATCTGCAAGGTAAACGGAGCTGATCCCTTTGACTCAGCCGCTGAATTCGGATTTTCATTCTTTTTCAGGGGAAGTTTTTCCGGATCTTTCGAAACCTTGGGCACTGTTTCTTTTACTAATTCAAACCCATATTCATGGCTTGCTTTCTTTAGCTCTGCCAAAGTGAATTTTTTTTCCTGTGAATTAGGTTGATGAAATAAGAGTGTTAGAATGCCAGCAAGAAGAAAGCCGATCGCAATGCCTCTTATGGTGGATCTTGCCATCATCTTTCCTCCATTTCTGCCATTAGAAGAATGTTTTCAATTTCTTTGTGGGAAAGAGTGGACCGGCTTGAAATTTCCTCTATGCTATGGCCCTGCGCATACAGGGCAAGTACCTGGCTCTTTAATATTTCATTGATTTTCGGTGACGTATCTACCATCTTGTTTCCGTAACCGAGTGCTTCAGGTGCCATCAATTCCTCTTCAAGGATGCGCATTTTTTTCTTGAGCTGATAAATGTCCTGTACATGCTGTAAGGATAATTCTTCTACATTCTTTTCCAGTTGCTTAAACCGGTCAGGAACGAAAAAGGAAAGAAGGAACAATATTATTGCAATACTAATTAAAATAATGGTGATCATTTTGTTATCCCGCCTTTTGCTGCTTTACTTTAAAAAAATATCTACAATTCATATTTTAGGGCAGTTAGTCGGAAAAAACATCCATTATTCGCATAAATTGCGCAAAAACGAAAAAGAAATTTGCGAGGCTTTGTCGAAATAAAGCTTTTTTCACCTTTTATAAGCCATTTGAAAAATATATCGATAAGGAATGGCTACTGCAGTCTGCATTTGCAGATGAGAAACAATTCTCGACAATTTGCGTTTATTGTATGAAATTCCATTAAATGCTAACATAATAGTAAGAAAATTTTAATAATTAACCGGTATACACTATTAAGGAGTATGAATAAACTAAATCATTTGTAGCGAATCGCCTGTCCATATATAAATACATCATAAAAGGAGAGAACTGATATGAATAGTTTTGCTGTGCCTAACCAATATAATCAAGACCATAATGCAGAAGGTTCCCCATCGCTTATCACAAGGCTTCTATCCAATCCTATGAGAATCGCTCTATGGGATGAACAATCTCTGACGTGGGAGTATCCTTACGGTGAAGAAATGAAATTCGACCATTCTGGATTATTTTCCGTAAAAGCGATGAATAGTACGAAGGAGCATGAAATTATTAGGTTTCAATTAAGTAATGAAAGCGCTTTAAAAAAGAAAGTGAAAATAATGGTGCAATACCATAATATATTTGAAAAAGGATCTACTGCGTTTTACAGTCCGCAAGAAAAAGCGATCATCTGTTTTTATGAGAAGCATGTGACAATGCTCGGCGGCCAATTGCAAGGTAAGGGAATGTCGCAGTATTGTATCCACGATGTGAATGCCTATAGTGAAAATAATTGGACGGAATGTTTGCAGACTGGTTGCTTGCCGTTATCATGGCTGGCTAAAGGGGAAATATGCTCCACATTTATCTTGGAGGCAGAATTGGCAAAAGGAGAAAAACAAGAAGGAATCATTTGGTCGTTCCATTCTGAATCAGAAGGAATCGTACGTAAATTGAAAAATGAGATGATTTGAGCCATCTGCCGGTAAAGGTTTCTATTATGGGTTAATCAAAGCAGACATAATTTTACTAGATAGGTGCTTAGAAAGCATTGCAATTGCCAATCATGTTCTAGCTGCCTGAAACCTTGTATCTCGCTGTCTTGCCAGTAAAATAGGTGCATAGCGAAACCCGCACAACACATCTTATTCATCGGAATGTAAAATCATACTAGCATTTCTAAAAAAAAAATGATATTATAGAAAAGTCCTATGTGAAGATGACTTGATGTTTGGAGGGAATTATATAATGCGTGTAAATATTACGTTGGCTTGCACTGAATGTGGAGACCGTAACTATATTTCTAAGAAAAATAAACGTAACAATCCAGATCGCCTTGAGCTTAAAAAATATTGCTCAAGAGAAAAGCGTGCTACATTGCACCGTGAAACAAAGTAAACAACAGGATTTGCTCCTGTTGTTTTTTTTTGCCTAAAAATATGTTAATTTCAAGCCAATTGGCTTACTGTCCCTGTATGACTTCATGGTATATTTAGTACAGAATAGGATGGTTATGAAGGGGGCTATGTCAATGACAAAGCAAAGCATTCGACTTGAAGTAAAGAAATATTTAGAAACTTTAGGCTCTGATGACCTTTTGGCACAAAGCAAACTCATTGTGAAGCAACTCATGATGATGGAAGTGTGGAAGCAATCATCAACCATTGCACTTACGATCTCTACAAAAACAGAAATAGATACGACTGAGTTGATTAAAGCGGCATGGGAACAGGGAAAAAGAGTGGCAGTCCCAAAATGCAACCCATTATCGCATAGTATGGCCTTCCGTTATTTGACAGATTTCAACCAATTGGAATCTGTTTATAGCGGATTGTTGGAGCCGATAGTAGAGAAGACAATCGAAGCTGACCGAAATGAATTGGATTTCATGCTTGTTCCAGGGTTGGCTTTTTCGGAAGCCGGTTACCGAATCGGATATGGTGGAGGCTACTATGATCGATATTTAGCCGGATTCCAGGGTGTAACGGTATCATTGCTAACTGAAGGGCAATTGTATCATGAATTGCCAATAGATGAATATGACATGCCCGTTCAATGGCTCGTCTTGCCTAAAGGAGTGATTAACACTAATGCTGTCCTATAGTGCAGGCATTTTTTTCATCTTATGTGCGGCTCTGGGAGGATACCATGTCCGCTCATTGACAAAGTCAGGCAGTTTGGCATCTTTTATCGTAGGCCTATTGATTTTCATTGGGTTCCAATGGAAGGGATTGATCATTCTTGGTTTATTCTTTGTTTCTTCCAGCAGTTGGTCAAAGTATAAAAAACAAAGAAAAAAAAGCCTCGAAGATATGCTGGAAAAGGGAGACAGGAGGGATTGGGTGCAGGTTGCTGCCAATGGAGGTATAGCGGGCCTTGCTTCTATTTGGTCCGCGGTCCAGCCTGATATGGCTGCAACTGTTTGTTTCCTTACAGCTTTTGCGGCAGCGAACGCAGATACATGGGCATCAGAGATTGGCGTATTAAGCAAAACAAAGCCGTTTCATTTGATTCGCGGAAAATTTGTCGAAAAAGGGACATCGGGCGCAGTTTCCATATTGGGGACGGCTGCTTCTTTTGGCGGGGCTTTATTGATCGGATGTGCGGGTTGGATGCTCTTTTCTGGGATCAATGCGGCCTCTGCAGCAATCATCATATCAATGGGATTTTGCGGAAGTGTTGTTGATACGATTCTTGGAGGAACGATCCAAGCCAAATATTCATGTACCGCTTGCGGAATAGTGACGGAAAAAAGGAGCCACTGCGGCAAAAGCACCAAATTGTATTCTGGCATGGCTTGGTGCAATAACGATGCAGTAAATGTTTTATCTATATTTGTGGCTGTTTTAGCTGTGTTCCTGATATACGGATAATGATTGGCAAATCCGTACATACTATAGTTTAGTGGGGGAGTTTGTTATATTTTTCATGGATTTCAAGATATTTTAAGTAGTTTGTGAAATCTGTCACAATTTCTCTATATATAAAACGCTTTCTAAAAAACATAGAAGACCGTTTATATATTACACTATTGCAGTAGGTCAAAATGTCGCTATTTGAAAGGATTGTTTGTAATATGAAAAAGAAAGTTAATCGTGTCGTATTAGTTGGAACTGGATTCGTAGGAAGCTCTTATGCTTTTGCTTTGCTTAACCAAGGAATTACAGAGGAACTAGTACTTGTAGATATAAATAAAGATAAAGCTGCAGGCGATGCTATGGACTTGAATCATGGTTTACCATTCGCCCCTTCAAAAACAAAAGTATGGAACGGTACATATGCAGATTGCAACCATGCTGACATCGTTGTACTTACTGCCGGAGCTAACCAGAGACCGGGAGAAACTCGTTTGGACCTTGTTGCCAAAAACACAGCTATTTTCAAAGGGATCGTCAACGAAATCATGGAGAGCGGATTTGACGGAATCTTCGTTGTTGCTGCCAATCCGGTTGACATTCTTTCTTATGCAACTTGGAAATTCTCAGGTCTGCCTAAAGAGCGCGTAATCGGTTCCGGAACAATCTTGGATACAGCAAGATTCCGCTATGAGCTTGGAGAATATTTCAATATTGATACTCGTAATGTCCATGCATACATTATCGGCGAGCATGGCGATACAGAACTTCCTGTATACAGCCATGTTAACTTAGGGGCAAAACCTCTTGCAAAAGCACTTGAAATCAAGGAAGATTACAAGCCTGGGGACCTTGATGAAATGTTCGTAAATGTCCGTGATGCAGCTTACAAAATTATTGATGCTAAAGGTGCGACATTCTATGGAATCGCTATGGGACTTGTACGTATCACAAAAGCTATCCTTCAGGATGAAAACAGCATCCTGACTGTTTCAACATTGCTTGAAGGCGAATATGGCCATAATGATGTTTACATCGGCGTGCCATGTGTTGTTAACCGCGAAGGAATCAGAGAAATTGTCGAGTTGGAATTGAGCGAAGAAGAAAAAGCAAAATTCGCACATTCAGTAAATGTCCTTAAAACGACAATGGCTCCAGTTCTAGAAGCATAAAATTTATTACACTCACGCATTTTTATATAGGGCTTACAAACAAGCTCGCGGATAAAATCCCTCCAATGTTGCAAAATAGCATTAGGAGGGATTTTATTATGATGCGATTAATAAAAATAGCCACACTGGTTTTATTGCTGTTGAGTGCCTATAAATATCGATATAAATGGATGAATCAACTTCTGGGAAACCCAGTCATCAGGCGTTTTGTCGTTGCAAAAACAATGAAAATGCCTTTTATGGGCGATTATATGATGCAGACATTATTCCGTCCTTGAACGATCAATTCCGGCTTATCCAGCCGGCTTTTTTTATGGAAGCTATTGAGGGGTGTTTTTTGCCCATTTTAGGATAACTGCTTCTTTTTTTAAATTTGTTCTGTCAATATAAGCATAGTTTGATAAAGTATAGATAGGCGCTTATTTAAGGAGGCTCGTAGTAAGCCGATCGAATGGGTGCCGATAGGAATTATGAAATGGATTAGATTGTTAAGCGAAAGTAGGGGAAACAGTGGGTTTTAAAGAAGATTATTTGTTCTGGAAATCAATAAATATGCTGATTAGGCAGTACAATTATAGTCTCATTACAATGTCGGATAACCAGAATGAAATCTGGCTTGAACATAATGAAAAAAAGGATGCTTATCCTGTCATCCGATTTATGCGATATGATTTTGACTGGGCAAATGGCTTGAAAAAGGATTTAAACAGAACAGCCATGAATGGAGAAAATATACGGAAGCAATTATTCAAAAGGCCTATCTCTGTCCTTAATGTATATATAACAGAGTTCATGCCGGTCGATGAATTCGAAGCATATATTGCCAAGCCCATCACAGCGAATAAGACGACAATCACCACAAAAATCGTTGATTCGGAGCATGCAGAAGAACAGCTGAAGTCTATTGGAGGCCTAATGGGCATACCGTTCTGGCAGGAGGAAAAAATTCCTGAAGCAGAGGCAATCCAGGAACAAGATATTAACAGGCTGAAAGAGGATGCGATTGCATCAGGCATAGAACAGAGGCAGAATGAACAGAAAACATTCCAGTATGGCAAGCCCATCTTCACAAAAGTATTTCTTGCTATTCAAATCCTTGTATTTATCGCGATGGAAATCTTCGGCAGCAGTAATTCGACGATTACATTGATTGAGTTTGGTGCTAAATATACGCCTTTAATCTTGAGCGGGGAATGGTGGCGCTTTATAACGCCTGTTTTTGTCCATATCGGTTTCTTGCATCTCTTAATGAACTCTTTGGCCCTCTATTACATTGGCACAGAGGTGGAACGGATATACGGCAGCATACGTTTTATTTTTATTTATCTGTTTGCCGGTTTTGCCGGTGTGCTTGCCAGTTTTGTTATGTCGCCGACTTTATCGGCAGGGGCAAGCGGAGCTATTTTTGGCTGCTTCGGTGCGCTATTGTTTTTTGGAATTATGAAGCCCAAACTTTTTTTGCGGACGATGGGCATGAATATTATTGTGTTGATATTAATCAATCTGTCTTTGGGCTTTACAGTCTCTGGTATCGATAATTCCGGCCATGTAGGAGGCTTAATCGGAGGTTTTCTGGCAGCTGCGGTTGTAGGGCTTCCTAAAAAAAGCAAACTTATGTACGCTATACCCGCATTGGTTGTTACGGTTGCCGGAAGCCTTTTATTGTTGAACCATGGATATGAAACACAAAGATCGTCAGCTCAGGATGTTCCATTGCCTGCTCTAGCACAGGAATATATCAGCAACAAGCAAAACAAAAAAGCGGAAGCCATTCTTACTAAAGCTGTTAAGTACGATATGGATTCTGCAGATGCAGAATTCCTGCTCGGGAATTTACGCATCAATGAAAAGAAGTATGGAGAGGCACAGCTGCATTACGAAAAGGCGGTAAAGATGAATCCTGACTTCCACCAGGCACATTATAATTTGGCATTGACATATCTTCATCAGCAAAACATACAGGGAGCCAAAAAAGAAAGTGATCTAGCTTTGGAACTTGAACCGAAAGAGGAGTCCTATAAAAAGCTCAATAACCAGATTAATGATTATTTGAATCAGAACAATTGATACAGTGTTCCAGAAAAGGAAACGCCCTTCTTAGGGTATGTTTCCTTTTTTTTATGACCAAGATTAACGATAGAAAGGAGTTGTTGGATGGGTGCAAAATAGAATGCAGTCCGTTTCCACGGATATAGAGAAAAATACCGCTTATTTGAACAAAGCACTCGGTGTCGACAAGAGCTTTGATGTAATCCGCCTCGATGTGGTGTATGCGGGCCGGAAGATGGCATTATATTTGATAGATGGTTTTGTGAAAGATGATATTCTTCACTATTTGATGAAGATTTTGCTGGATTTGCAAGAAGAGGACCTTTTGCCCGATCCTCTGGAAAAACTGCTGAAAACGTACATACCTTATGTGGAAGTGGAAGCGACCAATGATTTAGAAAAAATAGCGGATACCGTTCTTGCAGGGCCAACGGCTCTTATTGTCGACGGTTTAGACCAGGCCATATTAATCGATGCCAGAACATATCCGGTGCGTGGCCCCCAAGAGCCAGATATGGAAAGGGTCGTCCGCGGAGCCCGTGATGGATTCGTTGAAACGCTCGTTTTTAATACAGCCTTGACACGGAGGAGGGTCCGGGACCGGACGCTAAGAATGGAATATCTATCAATCGGCAGAAGATCCAAGACAGATGTTGTTGTGTGTTATATAGAAGATGTAGCCAATACCGATTTTGTCAGAAGCATTAAGACTTCACTTGGAAAAATCGATACAGACGGCTTGCCGATGGCTGAGAAAAGCATTGATGAATTTATTTCCGGACAATATTGGAACCCGTATCCGATTATGAGATATACAGAAAGGCCAGATACGGCAGCAGCACATCTATATGACGGTCATGTCATCATATTTGTGGACGGTTCCCCAAGTGCACTAATAACCCCATCCACTTTCTGGCATCATTTGCAGCATGCCGAAGAATACCGGAATAAGCCATTGATTGGCGCTTATCTACGGATTGTCCGTTTTCTTGCTGTGTGGGCATCTTTGTTTATCCTTCCTCTTTGGTATTTTTTGGCGGAGCATCCAAACTTCCTGCCTGAAGGGCTTTCCTACGTCGGGCCTAATGAGATGGGGCATATTCCGTTGCTTGTCCAGTTTTTGCTGATTGAAGTAGGCTTGGATATGCTTAGGATGGCAGCCATTCATACACCTTCATCACTGGCTACGGCCCTTGGCCTGGTTGCTGCTCTCATGATCGGTGGAGTGGCCGTGGAGGTCGGTCTGCTATCGAATGAAGTAATCCTTTATCTTTCTTTGGCAGCCATCGGGACTTTTGCAACGCCAAGCTATGAATTGGGGCTGGCTAATCGGATTATCCGCCTGGGTTTATTATTGGCGACCGCTATTTTCGGTTTGCCTGGTTTAGTAATAGGAACCACACTGTTCCTTCTTCTATTGATCAATATGAGATCGTTGGGTGTCCCTTACTTTTGGCCGATGATTCCCTTCTCTTACCGTGCATTGCGCGATGTAATCATCAGATCGCCTATTCCGCTGAAGAACCGGAGGCCGAAAGCGCTGCATCCTAAAGATCCCGACCGTTAGATATGGCAAAAGCAGCCGCTTCAAATGGGCTGCTTTTATTTATGTGCATAGCTATTTTTTATTGTAAAAAGATACTTCCTTGATTTGTTTGTATCTTGTGGGATTGTTCCTAATTCGATATACTTTACCTGTAAACAAACTGAATGAGGGAAATTATGAATACGATATATGACATTCAACAGTTATTGAAAAAATTCGGTACGATTATTTATGTTGGCGACCGTTTGGCAGACCTTGAATTAATGCAAGATGAAGTCCGGGAGTTATATAAATCGCAATTATTGCCTATCCAAGATTTTCAAATGGCGATGATTTTATTGCGTAGAGAAATAGAGATTGAAAAAGATAAGAGATTGTAGGGTGAATTCAAAATGGATAAATGGTTAATGGGCATTGATGTTGGCGGTACGACAATTAAGCTGGCTTTTATCGATACAAACGGAGATATTTTGCATAAATGGGAAGTCCCTACTGATATTTCTGAACAAGGCAAGCATATCACACGCGATATTAATAAGGCGCTGGATGCTAAGTTGGCCGAACTTGGTGAGAATAAGGGCAAAATCGCCGGTATTGGTTTGGGAGCGCCTGGTCCTGTGGATGCAGAAAACGGTGTCATTTATGAAGCGGTAAATTTAGGGTGGAGAAATTATCCTTTAAGGGAGAAGTTAGCAAATGACACTGGGCTGCCTGTTTGGATTGATAATGATGCCAATGTAGCTGCTGTCGGTGAAATGTGGAAGGGTGCCGGCCTGGGAGCCAAGGATATGGTATGTGTAACACTGGGAACCGGAGTTGGCGGCGGCATTATTACAAACGGCATGATGGTACAGGGAGTCAGTGGCGCAGCAGGTGAAATTGGGCATATAACGGCTGTACCTGAGAACGGATACGCTTGTAACTGCGGTAAAACAGGATGCCTGGAAACAGTTGCCTCCGCAACAGGGATTGTCAGAACAGCCATGGAGCAAATCAAGGATCATCCTGATTCTCAACTTGCTAAGATGTTGGACGAAAACGGCGCCATTTCAGCTAAGGATGTATTGGATTGTGCGGCCCAAAAGGATCCGTATGCATTAAAGGTGCTGGATCGGGTTGCCTATTATCTTGGATATACACTTGCCAATGTGGCAAACGCCCTAAATCCTGAAAAAATCGTTATTGGCGGCGGGGTCTCAAAGGCGGGAGATTTACTTTTGAATGCAGTAGACGCATACTTTAAGAAATATGCCTTCCTGCGTGTCAGGGAATCAACCTCATTGTCAATAGCCACATTAGGAAATGATGCCGGTGTAATCGGTGCGGCCTGGATGGTAAAAACACAAACCTCTCAATAAAGTCACATAAAGGAACTGCTTTCCATATAATAAAAGCAGTTTCTTTTTTTATTGGAATAACATAGGATCCTATGGATCGTATGATTGGGCTAAGGTGTATGGCCGCAAAGGCGAATTGATACTAATTGAGTTTTGGTAGGTTACTATTAAAGAGGTGGAGGGCTTGGTTACTTGCATTCATCCAGTCAATATAGCCCTTCCCCCTTCTGTATGGCAAAGGAAGAGATTCATCATGTTCCTACGCATTTTTCATATATATTTATATATATATGAAAAGAGGAGAGGATCCAACTGTCTGTTTATACATATGAGACACTCCAACAGGATATAGGAAGACTGTTGAGAGGATTTCCGGAAGTTAGATGCCGTGTAATCGGAAAGAGTGTGTTGGGAAGGAACTTATATGAACTACGCTTTGGAAGCGGAACCAGATCAGTCCATTTTAATGCCGCTTTCCACGCGAATGAATGGATTACATCACTGGTATTAATGGAATGGCTTGAAACGATACT
This sequence comes from Bacillus kalamii, assembly GCF_047238185.1. NCBI lineage: Bacteria > Bacillati > Bacillota > Bacilli > Caryophanales > Bacillaceae > Bacillus > Bacillus kalamii. Next base: position 863,298 of record NZ_JBDFMI010000001.1, read on the forward strand.
CTCCCGTATTGGAACAGATTTTCCGAAAGCCCAATTGTTTCAACTTTCTGTAGTCCCAATGGTCAATCCGGATGGTGTCGAAATGGTGGCCTTGGGGAGAAAAGAACGCGGCAATCCATATCCTGTTGAAGAAATGAATGATGGGAAACCGGATTATTACAGTTGGAAAGCAAATGCCCGTGGAGTGGATCTAAATAAACAATTTCCAGCGCATTGGGATGAGTACAAATGCAAATCGAATATAAAAACCCCTTATTACCGTGATTTTCCAGGGGAGGCTCCACTTACTGAGCCTGAAGCGATAGCCATGAAGAAATTAGTCGAAAGCAGTGACTTCCATCATATTATTGCTCTCCATACGCAAGGGAAGGAATTCTATTGGGGATATAAGGGCTTTGAACCTGAAGAAGCGGAACAATATGCTGCTGAATTGAAGGAGACAAGTGTTTACAGGGCGATCAGGAACGTGAACAGCTCTGCGGGTTTCAGGGACTGGTTTATCTATTGCTACGGCAAGGCCGGTTTTACATTGGAGCTTGGAAAAGGAATCAATCCATTGCCGTTATCGCAATTAGGAAGCATTATTAGCGATACCTTCCCTATATTGGATAGAGCTCTCTTTCTAGGTAAATAGGTCCATATTCATTTATTTGCCTTGAATGACTTTAATAATTCGGTATTATTTACTATGATAGTCGTATGTGCAAGGAAGAAAAAGTGTAGTGAGGTATGATCTCAATCAAGCTTTACTATTTATTGGGGTGAGAATGTTTGAAGGAAAGGCAGGAAACAGAAACCTGGAATAAGGTGTTTTTGTTTTTATTTTTTTGTTTACTTGTTACGACCCTTGCCGGCTGTGAAGAAAAAAACAACCAAGAATCGCATGAAGAACCTAAGCAGCATGATGTAACAGTTAAACCCTTACCCCTGTCTGATGAGAACCATACTTTCGAAAATGCGTACGGCTGGCTATCCAATGATACCATTTTGTTCAGTGCGACAAAGGATGACAAACAGAAAACGGTGCTTATGTCATACCGTTTTGAAACAAAGGAGAAAAAGGAACTGTATTCCACCAAAGAAACAATCGGCGGTGTTTCGATTTCCCCGGGCAAAAAATATATCCTTGTCTATATGTCCAATGGAGGCAGCAATCAAGTAGGCATCCATATTCTGACCAAGAGCGGCCATGAAGTATATTCATTTGCTATTCCAGCCAATGAAATCTCTTTTTCGTGGAATCCATTTTCAGAGGATATGCTGTTGATTGATAGTTTTAATGAAGATTGGTCCTTTCAGTCCTATATCTCCTATATTGGGTTAAACAGGATGGAAAAGGTTGACCTGCCGAAACCTTTTGCGCAATGGCAAAGCCCGCATTCGTTATTGTACTTGGATTGGAATGATGAGACACCTCAGCTGACGACACCGCTTAAGAGTTTTGATTTATTGACAGCTTCTTCAAAGAGCCTGTATAAGGAAAGCATTGTATTTAAGGCAAATAAGGATGTACTCTTAACCATTAATCAGCATAAGAAGGATTCTATGGCAATCGAATATACAATACATGATTGGGAAGGCAAGACCATATCAAAGATGAAGGCTCCAGCTATCGGATCTTATTCTGATTGGATTATCCAACCTTTTGACTTGGTGGATAAAAGCAAATTGCTAATCACCTTCGTCCCTTATGAATCAGCATTAATGGACCAATATAAGAAACGGTATCAGTTAGTCGCATTTAATTGGGAGACGGGCAAAAAGACCGTTCTAAAAGAAAAGTTGGATTCGGCGGCCCTATCATGTTCTCCACAGGGAAATAAGTGTTTATACGGAAATAAACTCGAAAATAGTTTTGAATATTGAAAAATCTCCATGTGCCCAGGCACTGGAGATTTTTTCTTTTTAAAGTGCGAGCGGCACTCCGCCAGTTATGGCTGTCATAAGGGCAAAAGCACCAAAGATAACGAATGAACCGCCAGCAAACAAAATGCCTAGTACGTTCTTGTCTTTAAACATGCGCAAAGTGGAAACGGCTGCAAGGATTGCCACAAGAGCAAAAACCACGACTAAACCCATATAATGGATCCCCCTTTTTTTAATGGTTCACGGTTGTTATGTTACATTTTCCTTTGATGTTATCCATAGGTTCTACTATAATTTAGTAAAATAGCATTCGTACATATTTTAATTCTTTTTTCCATATTTGTCGAGATTTAATAAATTTACAATTTTATGGCATTAAAGAAGAAAAATGGATTATGAATGGATAGAAAGGAATGTAAACAATATGAATTATTATCAATTGCCACTGGGGCCTTTAGGAACCAATTGCTATATTTTAAGCAATGATAAAAAAGAATGCCTTATATTCGATCCAGGTGAAGAGGGCCAAAAGGTAATCCAATATATAAACACAAAACAATTGAAACCTTTGGCTGTTTTATTGACTCATGCCCACTTCGACCATATTGGGGCTGTTGATGATGTAAGGAATGCGTATGGCATCGAAGCATATGTACATAAAAAAGAAGCCAAATGGCTGGAAGATCCAATGCTGAATGGCTCGAAGCATTTTTTGATGGGACAAAGCATCATACAAAAACCCGCTGAACACATTCTTTCTGAAGAAGGCAAATTGGCATTTGGCGACTTTCTATTGGAAGTCATGGAAACACCCGGGCATTCACCAGGCAGTGTCTCTTATTATGTGAAAGAGGAAGGTTACTTATTTTCGGGGGATGTCCTTTTCCAGGGGAGCATCGGCAGAACAGATCTTCCAGGGGGAAGTATGGATATCCTGATGAAGTCGATCCACGATAAAGTTTTGGCATTGCCCGAAGATACGATTGTGTTATCTGGCCATGGCCCTGTGACGTTAATCCAGGATGAAATGGACAGCAACCCATTCTTGAATGGTTTTTAATCCAGGCAACTAGAAAAGCCTCCTCGTTAGAGAAGGCTTTTCTGGGGGATATTCTACTTAATAATGGGAGGGGATATAGGTAAGCTACTATCCAAAATATAGTATATATTTTCCAACATGTCAATAGTGAAAAACATTTTTTAGGAGATTCGTATGGAAAAGACGATTAAAAACAGAATTCTCCAAAGCAAAGACAGAATGATCAGTTATGAGGAATTTATTCAGCTGGCATTATATGATGAATTGGAAGGTTATTATAATGCCTATCAAGATAAAATTGGCAGGAAGGCGGATTTTTATACAAACAGCAACATCGGTTCAGTATTTGGGGAAATCATCGGACAGTGGTTTTGCTTGGTGCTGAAGAAGATGAAGTTAGCACCTGTCATACTGGAATTGGGGGGAGGCACCGGTAAAGCAGCCAATGATATACTGAATGCTATTTCGCAATTAAATCAGGACTTGTATCAATCCCTCTCTTATATCCTTATAGAATCCAGCCCCCATCATAGAAAGATCCAGAAAGAAACGCTAAAAAGCCATACGAATGCAATCATCACGGATGATTGGTCTATTATCCGGAAATGGCAAGGGCTTATGTGGTCCAATGAATTCTTTGATGCACTGCCGGTCCACGTGATCGAGAAACATCATGGTCAATTCTATGAAATAATGATAGGTGAAAAAGAGGGAAAATTCAGAGAAGTGAACCGCTCCCTGGATCAATTATCTTTAAAGCAATACATTAAACAATACGGGATTCAGATGTGTGAAGGGCAGCGTATCGAAATACCGATTAAGATGGAAGAAACCGCCGCCCAGATTTATAAACAATGCCATAAGGGCGTGTTATTGACCATTGATTATGGCTATCGACAAATAGAGTGGTCGGAGCCGCACCTCTTCCAAGGAAGCTTGAGAGGATACCGTTTGCACAGGATGTACAATGACATTCTGCAGCAGCCGGGAAAACTTGATATAACCGCCCATATCCATTGGGATACCCTTCTTCAATTGGGACGCACTTATGGGATGTTAGAGTTGCCTCTCATGGCACAGCGCCAATTCCTGTTGAATTGCGGAATTCTTAACCTTCTTCAACAACAGCACAGCCTTTCCGACCCTTTTTCTTCCGGACATAAAAGGAACCGAGCTATCACATCATTGATCGATCCATCAGGTGTCAGTTCGTTTTTCCAGGTGTTGATTCAAAGCAAAGGGATAAATCCTTCCCGATTGCCATTCTGAGAAAAAAGAACCTTACCCCGCTCTTCGGAGCGTTGAAAGGTTCTTTTTCTATAGAGCAATGTTATTAGCCAATGATGTTCTGCAAAGCTGCCGGGTCTTACTGTCCGCTTGCCCCTGGTACCATCATGAATGTAGTCCAGTAGGTAAAACCTGCAAAGAATACAGTTAAATAGGCACCGAATACATAAATGTACATACGTTCAGACAGCTTCAGATAACTTAGTAAAATAAAAAATCCTGTTTGACCGAAAAACAATAATGAAGCCGTATACATGTCGCCTAAATAAAACATAACGGCAAATATACCAGTCCAGAATCCAAGTACTCTGTACATGCGTTCCATCATGTATCCCTCCTTTGTCCCCATCATGTCCATACGAGACAATTATAGTTTAAAAGGAGAGGAACTGTAAAGATTTGTTTTTGTTTCTAGTTTGTGACAGTTGCGTTATAGCTGCATGTACCGCAGCCTGTGATCATATTTTCCAATTCCACAAGCTCCACTGAATCGAATACGGAAGAGAACATGCCTTGAAGAAAAGCCTTGTGCATGCCGCAAACGGAATCCATTTGCTGGGCTGCCAGCTCTTTGAATGGGCAGTTGAAAATTTGGAAATGGATTTTTCCTTCTTCTTCATTAGCATGGAATTCAGGATAGAAGCCAGCGAAAGTAGCTGCATCCCTAATGATTTGAACTTTATCCTGGAAGGATAGGTCATTCATTGTCATTTGATTTCTCTTAAGCTCTTCGTCTACCAGCTCTCTTCCGAATCCTTTCCCGGTTTGATAAAGTGCTTCCTTCCCTACTTCGCCAAGTTTCATCATCGTTTCAATTGCGATTTTTGAAAGCAATTGATAGTCGCGGTATGGGAAATGCAATTGGATCACTTCGTCGGATAAGCGGTATAGACGGCTTGGCCGGCCACCTTTTCCGGTCTTTTTCGTTTCAGAGGTCAACATGTTAATGTCTTCCAGTTTTGATAGGTGTAAACGGGCAACGTTAGGATGGATATTGAATTTATCGGCAATTTCCTGTACAGTCACTTCGTTGTGATTTTTCGTAATATGCTGGTAAATATAATATCTTGTTGGATCGCTTAGTACATTTGTAATCTTTAATGTTTGTTCCACCAAAATCACCTCGGAATCATAATTACTACCATTGTAATACAGTTATTGTTGGTTTGGAATGTTATCTAAATGACAATAAAGGCGATATCTGAAAAGTTCACAAATATGAAAGAAAATCGTCTCTATTTTGATATGGAATTTTCGCAGACTAATGAAGAAAATATGCTTGAATGAAGAAAAGTGAGATTTCTGTGTTGTCGACAGAAATTATTAGATTTTGGAGAATAAAGAAGGAGAATGTAATTGCCTGTCGAATTATACATGATAATAAGGAGGTGAAAAACAAAGATGTATACAATTGAACATATTGCAGAGAAAATTCTCGGAAGGGCTGTCGATTTTGGAGCTTCGGATATCCATATAGTTCCGAAGTCCGGAAAAACATTAATCCAGTTCCGTGTCGATAATAAGCTAGTGCCCTTCAAAATGATGGAGCGACAGCAAGCGGAACGGTTGATTTCCCATTTTAAGTTTTTGTCCGGAATGGACATTGGAGAGAAACGAAGGCCACAAAACGGTTCCATGAATTTTATGATCAGCAAGCAAATGGTCGGGCTCCGTTTATCATCGCTTCCCTCGGCCGAAACAGAGACGCTTGTCCTACGCTTAATCCCTCAAAAAAGCATCCTTCCTATCGAGCAGCTTTCCCTTTTTCCTTCAACCGCGAGTAAAATTCTAGCTCTAATGAAACACTCCCACGGCCTTTTCATCTTTACTGGTCCAACTGGTTCCGGTAAAACAACCACGTTATATTCTTTACTCCATTATGCAAAAAATTTCATCCACCGCAATATTATCACGCTCGAAGACCCCATCGAAAATGTTTCCGAAGATGTATTGCAAGTCCAAATCAATGAAAAAGCGGGAATCTCCTATTCAGTAGGATTAAAGGCAGTGCTAAGGCATGACCCCGATATCATCATGGTTGGCGAAATCCGCGATGCTGAAACGGCCAAGATAGCGGTCCGCGCTTCCTTGACGGGACACTTGATCTTGAGCACAATGCATACACGCGATGCGGCAGGAGCTATTCAGAGGCTGCTAGAATTTGGTGTTAATCTCAGCGAAATAAAGCAAACGCTGATTGCTGTATCTGCACAGAGGCTGCTGGAACTGAAATGCCCCATATGTGAAGGCGAATGTTCGCCTTATTGCCATTATTCCAAGAGAAGTAAAAGGGCAAGCGTGTATGAATTGCTTCATGGAAAGGCGTTATCACGGCTGCTCGATGAAAGAATGAAAGGAGAAGAAGATGAGCTTACCTACAGGCACCTGGAAGACGAAATTAACAAAGCCATTGCATTGGGCTTTGTCCGGGAGGAAGAATACAGCCGATGGGTCTATAAATAAACGGGTTAAATGGAAAAGAAGAGAGCAATCCGCTTTTATTTTGAAATTAGGCGAGCTGCTGTATGCAGGGTACCATCTTTCAGATGCCCTCGTCTTTTTGCAATCCCAGGAATCGAAGCCGAGAAAACAGGCGATCACTGAAGGATTGAACATGCTGAAGGGTGGGCAAACCCTATATGAGGTGTTGGCATACCTTGGATTTCATGCCCAATTATTGCAATTTGTTTATTATGCCGAATATTATGGGGATGTCCCGAAGGCATTAATGGATGGAGGAGCCTTTTGGGAGAAAAGGGGGAAAGATCGGGAGCAATTTTTCAAAATAATGATTTACCCATTTATGCTGATTCTCATGACAGTGGTGATTGGCATTATGCTGCAGGGAATGCTATTGCCCAAATTTGAAGAGCTGTATTCAAGCATGAATCTTGAACCAACATTTTTTATGAAAAATATTCTATTCCTCTCCGCTGTGTCCACCTATATCCCTTATGTATGCCTAATGCTTGCGGCTGCATGTATTTTGCTTCGGCAAACATGGTACAAAACATTAACTGCTGAAAAAAAGAAACAATTTTTGCTTCGCTTCCCCGTTTTGGGCAGTTATCTCCGTATGTATGACACTTACTTCATTTCCTATCAATTAAGCGCCCTTCTAACAGGTGGACTTTCCATAAATGATAGCATCCAATTATTTTCCCAGCATAACCAGCAGGCTTTTTTTCAGGCAGTCTGCAAAAGAATACACCGCGATTTATCGTCAGGCGACAGCCTTCCTGTTGTATTTGGCAGGCTCCCCTATTTTGAACAGCATCTATCCGAAGTGATGGAGAATGGGCAGAAAAACGGAAAATTAGATATGGAATTATATCAATATAGCAAAATGGTCATTGCCCGTCTTGAAATGAAAATTGGGGCGCTAATTAAGCTGATACAGCCTACGCTGTTTATTTCCGTCGGGTTAGTGGTGGTTTCGATTTATTTGTCTGTTTTGCTTCCTATGTTTTCCATGATGGATTATATGTAGGCTTTTAACTGGAAGGAGGTTCTTTCATTGAAACAAAAAGGGTTTACCCTAATTGAAATGCTGATTGTTTTGTTGGTTATTTCTGTTTTACTGGCAATTACAGTCCCAAATATCGTAAAGCACCAGAAATCGATCCGCAATAAAGGCTGTGATGCATTCGTGAAAATGGTCCAAGCACAGGCTGAAGCCTATCAGATCGACCATGAAGCATTGCCTGTCAGCCTTGCGGATATGCAAGCAAAAGGATATATCGAAAAAACGACATGCCCGAATGGTTCACAAGTATCCATCGATGCGGAAGGCAAGGTTACCGCCAATGAAAGTAAATAGCCAGACCGGATATACACTTGTGGAAATGCTCGTGGTTCTCAGTATCTTCCTTATGCTTGTGAGTGTCACCCTTTCTTATATACCGAAGTACAAGGAAAAAAAGGAGATGCACTTCTTTTTGCGCCAATTCTCAAGCGATTATTTTCATGCCCAAGCCTATGCAATCAGTCATGGTGTAACCGTCTATTTTACGATTGATCCAGCAAAGCGCCTCTATTTTGCCCAATTGGATACCGAAGAGCGTCTTTACACTAAACCTATTCCTAAGTCAGTCGAGCATAGGGAAACTACGCTTGGCAAAAGAATTTATTTCAATTCAGTGGGCAACGTGTCGAAATCAGGTGTATGGCTGTTTGCCGGGAAATATAGCAAATATTCATTTACAGTCATGCTTGGGAGAGGAAGGCATTATTACGTTGAATACTAAAGGATTTATTTTGCTGGATACGCTCGGGGCATTAAGTGTCACCCTTTTAGTATGTCTATTTCTTCTGTCGAGTGCTATAACACTTCAACGCGAGAGACAGAATGGGGAACTTCAATTGAAGGCAAATCACTATCTATATGAAAAATTGGAAGCAAATGTAGATGCAAATGGCCAACCGGACGTAAGGAAAAGAGATGCCCGCCTTACATTTGCCATCCAGGCATCCAAAGGAAATCCTTTATATAAGGAAGGATGTGTGCGATATAAAGACAATAAAGGAAGGAAACAGGAAATATGCGATCTTTTCGCCAAAGAACCAAGCGGGTTTCACGTTGATTGAAATGTTAGCCAGCTTAGTTGTGTTTATGATCGTTGCCTCTTTGCTTTTACAGGCGCTAATGACTGTTAAACCGGCATTTCATACGTATAAGGGTGTCAATCAAATGGAATGGGAGCTTTTTCAATTGAATGTCAAAAGAGAAATCAGAAAAGCAACTGGCTATTCTATCAAAAACAATAAATTATATTTGCAAAATAAGAATGAAATCATTTCAATTGAGCCGTATGGCAGTGTCATAAGGAGAAGAGTAGATGGAACAGGGCATGAGCTTTTTCTTTATAATATCAATCAATTTGAAGTGGCAAAAGAAGGGCGGAGGATATCAATTATTATTACTGATTTGATGAATAAAGAGTTTCGGGCATCCTTCATGTTCCTTAATGGACAGCAAGATGGAAAGAAGTAAGCAGCGGGGGTCTGTCTATTTGCCTGTCTTGTTTGTATTGGGCATTCTTTTGTTTTTGGTTGTGGCTGAAAGCAATAAGATGCTGGCAGAGAAACGGTTTGCAATGGAAGTCATTGAAAAAAACCAATCGGACCATCTTTTGTGGCTGGCTCTGAATGATACACAGAGAATGCTGGAATATCCTGAGAATCGGCAATCAGGCTATTTATATTATAGTAAGGGAACTGTTCGGTATGTTCAGGCAAGTATAGATGAAGAAACCATACAGGTATCTCTTTATGCCGAAAACCAGTCAGGCGGACGTGCCGAAGGAGCTTATCTATATAGCAGTATCCAAGGCAAAATGGTACAATGGTTAGAAAAATGAAAGCAGTGAAAAAAGTGAGGACCATCTATTTAACCGGCTTTATGGGGTCAGGAAAAACAACAATCGGTCATATGGCTGCCAAAGCATTCAACCTTATTCCATATGATGTCGATGCGTTGATTGTGGAAAAGGAAGGAATTGAAATCAATCAACTATTCGCTGAAAAAGGGGAAGCTTATTTTCGGGAACAGGAAAAACAATTGCTCCGTTCTTTGCCCATTCAAAATGCCATCGTCATGACGGGGGGAGGCATTATTCTTGATAACGAAAATAGAGCATGGATGAAGGAAAACGGCCAACTCATTTACTTATATTGTGAAATCGAAGAAGTATACAGAAGATTAAAAAATGATACGACCAGGCCTTTGGCAAACGGAAGAACTGAAGAAGAACTCCGCAGCCTATTTGAAGACCGCCGAGAGTTATATGAAGATGCCAGCATTCAAATAGATGTTACAGAAGCAAAACCGGAAGAAGTAATTGAGTTATTGAGGGAACGTATAGATCCATCCTGATTTGTGTATACTTCTAATGGTGATTTATATGAAAAAAAACGATTTTATAACCTTTTTGACTCAAACAATTGTGAAATACTTCAGTCAACCGAAAGACGTGCGCCATGAACATCGTCAACATAAACGAAAACAAAAAAAGCATTATTCAACCCAATTGTTCGGATTAGTGCCTTTTGCTTTGATGATGTTCTTCAAAGGGAAAAGATAAGAGAAGAAGCCTTTTACAGCAAAGAGGCTTCTTTTTTTATTTCCGCTATTCATGTATGGAATATTTTACAAGTAAATCAAAAAGAAAGAATATATTGACAATGACAAAAAATGTAATAATAATGTAAGAATATCTTGAATATGATGAAAGCAAGGACATGCTTTTGGAAAATATAGAGTTAATTAAGCTGAACGGTTCTATTTTTCTACAGAGTTGCCACTGTTTTTATTGAAAATACTGGATATATAGATAGCTAAAATGAATAAATTGTTATATTTAAAAAATTAAGAATATAAAAATATTTATTGACAGAAAAAGTAATACGAGTGTAAAATATGTTAAGAATTAGTATATATTGTAATATTTTGTTAAAGAGAGAAGAGGTATTTTGTGCATTCCTCTTCATTTACAGAAAAAATTATCAGAATATATACTTTTTTAAAAAAATTATACATTTTAAGGCAGCGGTTGTTTGTTATAAATATCCGGTGTTTATTCAGGAAAATGTAGATAAGGAGGGAAACATAGTAGTGAATGCAGAAAAACAATTGCTGGACATCAATCATTTACATACTAGTTTTCGAATTAAGGACACGTATTATGATGCAGTCGATGATGTGTCTGTCTCTCTTTATAAGAATGAGATCCTTGCCATTGTAGGGGAATCAGGCTGTGGGAAGAGTACGCTGGCAACTTCAATCGTCGGATTGCACAATCCGCTCCATACTAAGGTCAGTGGTGAAATCAAGTTCAAGGATATGAACTTGATTAATTTGAAGGAAGATAAATACAACCGTGTGCGCGGAAATGATATCGGCATGATTTTCCAGGATCCTTTATCTGCATTGAATCCTCTTATGAGAATTGAGGATCAAATTAAAGAAGCATTGATTTACCATACTAAACTATCAAAATCTGAACAACAGCAAAGAGTAATTGAATTGTTGAACCAAGTTGGAATCCCCAACCCGCAACGGGTGGCAAGGCAGTTCCCCCATGAACTGTCAGGTGGAATGCGCCAGCGGGTTATGATAGCGATTGCCCTCTCTTGTAAACCTTCCATTATTATTGCTGACGAACCGACGACAGCATTGGATGTGACGATTCAGGCCCAAATCCTGGATTTGCTGAAATCTTTGCAGGAAGAAACGGAAGCAGGCATTATCCTGATTACACATGATTTAGGCGTAGTAGCTGAAATGGCCGATCGTGTAGCTGTCATGTATGGAGGAGAAATCGTCGAACAGGCACCGGTCAACGAGCTGTTCGGCAATCCGAAGCATCCATACACAAGGTCATTATTTAATTCTATTCCACAGATGAATAGTGAAGAAGATGAGTTGAATGTCATCCAGGGAGTTGTGCCTTCCTTGGCGAAAATGCCAAGAACAGGTTGCCGTTTTTCAGCCCGTATCCCTTGGATCAATGATAAGTGCCATGAAGAACACCCACAATTGCATGAAATCGCACCAGGTCATTTCGTCAGATGCACCTGCTGGCAGCACTTTCATTTTGAAGGTGAAGAGGAGGCGCAAAAATGAGTTTTATCGAAATCAAAGATTTAAAAGTGCATTATCCGATCCGTGGAGGTTTTTTCAATACAGTTGTTGACCATGTATATGCGGTTGACGGTGTGAATATGGTCATCGAACAAGGAAAGACATACGGGCTTGTTGGCGAATCCGGTTCAGGAAAATCGACGACGGGAAAAGCGATCATCGGCCTTGAAAGAATTACGTCAGGGCAAATCATCTATGAAGGCAAAAATATCGCAGGCAAAAGCAGAAGCCGACGCTCTTCCTTTAATAAAGATGTACAGATGATCTTTCAGGATTCCATGAGCAGCTTGAATCCACGCAAGCGTGTGCGTGATTTGATCGCTGAACCAATCCGGAATTTCCAGCGGATGAGCGATCAGGAAGAGCGCAAGCGAGTGTTGGAATTGCTTGATATAGTGGGAATGCCAGAAGATGCGTTGTATAAATATCCGCATGAGTTTTCTGGCGGGCAAAGGCAGCGTATCGGGGTAGCAAGGGCAGTTGCTTGTAATCCTAAATTAATCATAGCTGATGAGCCAGTGTCTGCACTTGATTTGTCTGTACAGGCTCAGGTTTTGAATTTCATGAAAAGGATTCAGGAGCAATTCGGCTTAAGTTATTTATTTATCTCCCATGACTTAGGCGTCGTGAGGCATATGTGCGATTATATTTCTATTATGTATAAAGGTAGATTTGTTGAGACTGGAACACGTGAAGAAATATATCAAAATCCGCAACATATTTATACGAGAAGATTGATTTCAGCCATTCCAAATGTGAATCCTTTATTACGTGATCAGAACATGAAGTTAAGAAAGCATGAAGAAGCGTTTTATCGTGAAAATGAATCTTTGTATTATGACAGAAACGGTAAAGTTTTTGATTTAAAGCCGCTCTCAAATACACATTTTGTTGCTATTAATAATGTTAACGAGGGGGTTATCTAATATGTGGAAGACAATAGTTAGACGTGTAATGGTCATGATACCTCAAATTATTTTGTTAAGTCTACTGATTTTTGTTCTAGCAAAATTTATGCCGGGAGATCCATTTACGGGATTGATTACCCCTGAAACAGACCCAGCTGTCATCGAACAATTGAAAAAAGCTTCCGGATTCTATGATCCTTGGTATATTCAATACTATCATTGGCTTTCCAATGCTATCCATGGAGATTTTGGACTTAGTTATTCTTTTAAGGTTAGCGTTGCATCATTGATAGGGGACCGCGCGCTGAACACCTTATGGCTTTCGTTGCTTAGTGGAGTGCTCATGTATGCTATTGCTATACCGCTTGGCATGTTGGCGGGACGTTATCAAAACTCGTTTTTAGATAAATTTGTTGTTCTATACAGCTATGTCACTTATGCAATCCCTACCTTTGTCCTTGGGCTAATTCTCCTGTTTATTTTTGGTTACTCATTTGGCTGGTTCCCGACCAGTGGAACAGTTGATGTGAATGTTGACCCGGGCACATTTCCATATGTATGGAGTAAAATATACCATCTATTATTGCCTGCATTTACATTTGCCATCCTTGGTACAACGAGTGTCGTTCAATATTTAAGGAATGAAGTAATCGATTCGAAAGGGATGGATTATGTCAAGACTGCAAGAAGTAAAGGGCTTCCTATGAAAAAAGTCTATTCTAAACATATATTCAGAAATTCTATTTTACCGATTGCCTCTTTCTTTGGTTTTACAATTACCGGATTATTAACCGGTTCTATCTTTGTGGAAACAATATTCGGCTTTCCAGGCATGGGGCAATTATTCGTAAGCTCAATAACTAGCCGGGATTATAGTGTAATAACAGCATTAGTAATGTTATATGGAATACTAACGTTGTTAGGAAGCCTGTTATCGGACATTATAATGAGTATCGTTGATCCGCGTATCAGAGTCGAATAAACAGAAGATAGGATAGAGGTGAATATTATGGAAACAAATCAAACTGAATTGATTGCTGAAACAGTGCCTACTGCGTCGGAAAGTACGGCTCCGACCGGCTTTCGTGTCATAATGAGAGAATTTATAAAAGACAAGCTGGCAATGGGCTCGCTCATTGGGCTGGTAATTATAATCCTTGGTGTTTTTATCGGGGCTCTATTTATCGATAAAGAAGAAATCATGAGAGTTAGTTTACTGGGCACCTATGCCGCTCCAGGAGATGGATATATACTTGGCGCAGATCAAGGTGGACGATCCATTATGGGGCAATTAATAATTGGGGCTAGAAATTCAATAGCCATAGGTTTTTCCATTACAATTCTAACAGCCATAATTGGTATACTCTTTGGCTTAGTAACGGGCTATTTTGGTGGTTTGATTGATAATATCCTAATGAGAATAAATGATTTTATTATGGTATTGCCTACATTGATGATTATTATCGTCTTTGTAACCATTATACCTAAATATAATATTTTCAGTTTTGTTTTGATTATGTCTGCATTCTATTGGGTGGGCACTGCGAGGTTAATAAGAAGTAAAGCATTGACCGAAAGTCGCAGGGACTATGTCAGTGCTTCAAAGACGATGGGAACAAGTAACTTTGTCATACTATTTAAACAGATTATGCCGAATATAAGCTCATTGATTATTGTAGAGCTTACCTTGAACTTTGCTGGAAATATCGGGATTGAGACTGGATTATCTTTTCTTGGATTTGGACTTCCATCTGATGTACCAAGCTTAGGAACGTTGATTAGTTATTCTACGAATCCAGAAGTTATTTCCGGAAAGTGGTGGATTTGGTTACCTGCATCAATACTTATTCTTGTCTTGATGCTTGGAATAAATTATGTTGGACAGGCGCTTCGCCGTGCAGCAGACTCTAAACAAAGATTAGGATAAAAGGAGGAAATGGGATGAAGAAAACAAAATGGTCATTATTTTCGCTTCTGCTAATTGTTATGCTTGTACTAGCGGCTTGCAATGGGAATGGAGGCGAGAAAACCACTGCTAAACCTGGTAACAAAGAAAAAGTGGATGCATCGGCTTTCAAGACGAAAGTGGACAATAAAGATAAGGCAATTAAAGGGGGAACTGTTACGGTAGGACTCGCTGCTGATTCACCTTTTAAAGGAATCTGGAGCTATGAACTATACGAGGATAACAATGACGCTGAAATTATGGCTTATGCAACGAATACATTGTTTGATACCGACAAAGATTTTAAATTTACAGATACAGGTATAGCGTCTATGAAGGTTGAACCTGAAAAAAATAAGGCCACCATCAAAATCCGCGAAGGCGTTAAATGGTCGGATGGGCAGCCGTTGACAATTGACGATGTAATCTATCCTTATGAAATAATAGCGGATAAAGACTATACTGGTGTTCGTTATGACCAGGACTTGAAGAATATTGTAGGTGCTGAAGAGTATCATGATGGCAAGGCTAGTACTATCTCAGGGTTGAAAAAAATCGACGATAATACACTAGAAATCTCTTTCAAAAAGGTATCTCCTGCTATCTACACAGGTGGGGATGGGATTTGGGGTTATGCAGCCCCTAAACATGATTTGAAAGATGTTCCTGTTAAAGACTTATTGAAATCAGAAAAAATCCGTAAAACGCCTGTCACTTTAGGGCCATTTAAGTATGATAAAATTGTTCCTGGTGAATCTGTCCAATTTGTAGCGAATGAAAACTATTGGAAAGGTAAGCCAAAACTAGATAAAATCGTTGTGAAAATTGTTCCGACATCTTCAGTTGTTGCAGCATTGAAATCAGGAGATGTTGATTTTATTAATCAAGTGCCGAATAATGTGTATGGATCTTTGAAAGATTTAAAGAACATAGACATCCTCGCCCGGACAGATTTGTATTATAGTTACCTAGGCTTTAATCTTGGAAAATGGGATGCAGCCAAAGGAAAAAATGTAATGGATCAAAATGCAAAAATGAATAATATCAATTTGCGCAAAGCTCTAGGCTACGCTATGAATATTGAAGAAGTAACAAAACAGTATTATAATGGATTGCGCTTCCGTGCAAATGCTATTATGCCACCAGTTTTTGGTAGTTATTACCAAAAAGATATGAAAGGATTTACGTATAATCCAGAAAAGGCGAAAAAATTGCTAGATGAAGCTGGCTATAAAGATACAAATAATGATGGCTTCAGAGAAGATCCTAATGGAAAACCGTTAGAAATCAAATTGGCGGCACGCGACAATAGTGAGGTTGCTGAAGCTACCACTCAATTCTACATTCAAAACTTTAAAGATGTAGGATTAAAGGTTACATTATCTACAGGTCGCTTGATTGAATCAAACAGCTTCTACGACAAAGTACAGGCGAATGATAAAGATATCGATATGTATATGGCAGCTTGGGGAACAGGTACGAACCCTTCACCTGCCGGAACATATTCAGAAGATGCTCAATTTAATATGATGCGCTATGTGGATCCAGAAATGACTAAATTATTGTCAGCTATTGATTCTCCAGAAGCTATGGATGCGAAATACCGTTCTGATGCGTTTAAGAATTGGGAAGAATATATGTTTGATAAAGCGCCAGTTATCCCAATGGATTTCCAATATCAATTATCAGCAGCTAACAAGCGTATGAAAAATTTAAATATTGCATATGACAATATGGATGGATCAGAATCATGGGAAGTTACTAAAGATAAACCAGTTAAATAATGTGAATGTAAAGACCCGGCAGCCATACACTGTCGGGTCCTTTTATGTATATTATATTTATCTGCTAGCATCCTAAACCGCCCCCTCACTCAAATAAAACATCCCTCCATTAATGACCGAAATATCGATATGCGGCTCGTATTGCTGTCTCAGCGCTTCCTTTTCAAGCTCGTAGCTGTCATCAAGTTCTTCACGGTCCTCGTAAAAATGATCCAGTAACCGCTGGTCCGCTTCCCATTTATGGATCGCCCTTTCCGCCCATTCATGGTCCTCCTCCGCTAGTTGCATTCTTACATAGCGGTCGATTCTCCCCATCCCGCTTTTCGGCATGATGATAGGAGACAGGGTAAATGAAAAGTCGGGGATTTTTGGTGTCAGTCTGATAGAATCCAATTTATCATGAAAATCATTGACCATTTTTCCGGTCAATAAATGAAGACCGATCGAAAACAATACATCTTTTTTCCGGTCGGACACGAAGGACGCCTTTATATTGCAGACCAGCCATGGATGAAGAGGTGTTTGCTGCTGTACATGTTGGTGTACATGCTCATAAAGGCGGATATATTTGGCCAGGCTGTTCGTCGATTGGAAAATTTGATGAAGCCGGGGAGATCCGAAATGAATGATTTCCCCTTTTACCTCTTCTGGTGCATTGGCAGGGTCGGTAATGAGTGTCAATGCTGCCGGGTTTGGTATGCCTCCTGTCTTTTCGAGATAGTGCCAATAAAAAGGCCTGTTCATGAGCATTTTGTCCAATTCGATGGTCAATTGAACGGTTATATAGGTAGGGTGGTTGTTCAATAGAGTGGCTCCATTTATATTGAAGTAATGGAGCAAAAATTGATGGATTTCATTTTGCTGCACGGTGCTCACGCTCCTTTAATTCCTGGGCCAAAGCGATCATACTGCTTAAGTTCTCCATTTTGATTTTCATTTCTCCTTCACTTCGTGATCCGCTGACTACATCCTCCAAATAATCTTCAATATTGCTGATATCTAGCTTGGTCAGAATATCATCCAGTTGGCCGACCACTTTTTCGAACAATTGGATTTTTTCGTAGAGTAGTGTCAGAATATGGTCTTCCACTGTCCCTTCAGTTGCAAAATTATAAATCAGTACATCCTTTTCCTGCCCTAGCCTGTGTACTCGCCCGATTCGTTGCTCAAGCCGCATCGGATTCCATGGAAGGTCAAAATTGATAATAATGTTACAGAATTGCAGGTTGATTCCTTCACCGCCGGCTTCGGTTGCGATGAGCACCTGGGCATGGTTTTGGAACAGTTCCTTCATCCAATCCTTTTTTCCGCGTTTGAAGCCCCCTCTGAATGGGACAGACGTAATGCCGTGCTGCTTTAAGTACCATTGCAGATAAAGCTGTGTGGCGCGATATTCTGTGAAAATGATGACTTTATCATTGTTTGACTGGATAATTTCCAATGCTTTCTGCGCTTTTGAATTAGAGCTGATGGCATTGATTTTATCG
The DNA here is from genome assembly GCF_047238185.1 of Bacillus kalamii. Lineage (NCBI taxonomy): Bacteria > Bacillati > Bacillota > Bacilli > Caryophanales > Bacillaceae > Bacillus > Bacillus kalamii. The sequence continues at coordinate 881,256 of NZ_JBDFMI010000001.1, forward strand.
GTGATGATCTGGGCTCTTTGCTGCATTTCTGTACTTGGCTGCTCTTGCCGTTTCATCATATTCTGCAGTGTGAAGAATACAGCTTCCCTGGAACTGCATGCCTCTCTTTGCATCGTTAATGTAGAAAATCCGCTGTTGGCTTGTTCGTTGATGCGGAAGTGTGAAACTGCTTCATATAAAGCCCTCTCTGCTGGAGTCATTTGAATCAGGACTGTTTCAACAATTCTCTTCGTCCACTCAATGCCTGTCTCATGGCGCCTGTTTCTAAGCATAACGGCATTGACCAATTCCTTCAGGTGGGTATCATCGTAAATTTCCCGGCCTTTTCCTTTATATTGTTTAGAAAATAGCGATGAATTGCCAAGATGCCCCGGCTTCAATAAGGATACTAAGTGAAAGATTTCATCCACTTTGTTTTGGATGGGAGTCGCAGTAAGGAGCAAGCAGAATTTTTTCTTCAGATTCTGGACGAATTCATAGTTTTTGGTTTTATTATTTTTAAGCTTATGTGCTTCATCGACAATCACCATATCATACTGCTGGCTGTAAATGATGTCTCTATGCGGCATTCGTTTGGCTGTGTCGATGCTCGAGACGACGACGTCACAGGAATCCCATACATAGCTTTTCCGCTGGACGGTTGCCGGAATAAAGAATTTACTGTTCAGCTCATATGCCCATTGCGAAACGAGTGAGGCAGGGACAAGAATGAGCACTTTTTTTACGAGGCCTCTAATCATATATTCTTTTAAAATCAATCCTGCTTCTATCGTCTTTCCCAGCCCGACCTCATCAGCAAGTATGGCTTTTCCATTCATGTTTTCAACGACCTGTTTAGCCACTTCAAGCTGATGCGGGAGCGGCTTTAGTTGATGGAGGTGGCTGGGAGCCTGCAAACCTTCAAATTCTGGTATTTGAAGGCTTTTTTCGACTTGCAAAGCCAAACAATAAAATTCCCAGCTGGTCCAGGGGCCGTCCTCCTCTAGACGTTGGGTAAATTGATTCTCCCAAGTCTCATCATAATTCACTTTTATATTCATAAAATGTCTCTCCTCTTAGGGAATATAAGAAAATAACCTCTAAAAACGAACGTTATTTAGGTATTTTTGATTAAATGTAAGTTTTTTAAAAAATGCGACAAGAAAGAATTGCATCCAAATTATAGTTAATGGTAGGATGAAGTTAAGTATAAAAAGCACCGATTTTTTTACATCGGGAATACTATGTTTCTTCTTAATTATTTGTGGGGAAAACAAGCATTATGTATTCTGCTTGCTTTTAGTATGGCCATTCTTAAGTATTATATAAGCGATTGAAGGCAAGGGGAGAGACTGTATAAAACAGCGCCGAAGGAGCAAACGTAGCTATGTGAATCTCTCAGGCAAAAGAACTCTTGCTGGACGCACCTCTGGAGAGCGTTCTATTTGAACCACCAACGGGGACAGCCTTGAATATGAAGGTAAACTCTCAGGTACAAAGGACAGAGATGACCCAATGCGAACGGGCATCTTTGTCCTTTTTTGCCTGCTTATGGGTTTGAATAGCGGTTATGTCGACAAAAATCATTCAGGGGGTAAAACATGACTCGATTAAAGAAAACGCCTTTATTTGATGAGTACAGCCAGTTTGGCGCTAAGACAATTGACTTTGGCGGTTGGGATCTGCCGGTCCAATTTTCCGGCATTAAGGAAGAGCATATGGCCGTCCGCACCAAAGCTGGTTTGTTTGATGTTTCGCATATGGGGGAGATCACAGTTGAGGGGAAGGACAGCCTCTCCTATCTCCAAAGCATGGCAACCAATGATGTGTCCAAATTGAAAGACGGAAAGGCTCAATACTCCGCGCTTTGCTATGAAAATGGCGGAACTGTGGATGATATTATCATCTATAAAAGAAGCGAGGACCGCTATTTGCTGGTCGTAAATGCCGCTAATATTCAAAAAGACTTTGAGTGGCTGAAAAAACATAAAGGCGATGCAGATGTTACTTTGGAAAATAAATCGGATCAAATTGCTCAATTGGCATTGCAAGGTCCATTGGCTGAACAAGCTTTGAGTCAGTTGACTGAAAATATAGATTTAAAACAATTGCCATTCTTCGGTTTTGTCGAGAATGTTTCTGTTGCCGGAGTGAATGCCCTGGTTTCCAGAACCGGATATACAGGGGAAGATGGATTTGAGATATATTGCAAAAGTGAGGAAGCATCAAAAGTATGGAGGGCTATTCTCGAATTGGAAGATGTATCCCCTATTGGGCTGGGAGCAAGGGATACACTTCGCTTTGAAGCGGGTCTTGCCCTATATGGACAAGAGCTGTCTGCAACCATCTCTCCAATAGAAGCAGGCATCGGGTTCGCGGTAAAAACGAATGTGGAAGAAGATTTTATCGGCAAGGCTGTACTGAAAGAACAAAAAGCAAACGGGGCTCCAAGAAAGCTGGTGGGTCTGGAAATGGTTGGACGAGGTATTCCGAGACACGGCTATAAAGTCTATTCAGGCGAAAAAGAAATCGGAGAAGTGACGACAGGCACACAGTCGCCGAGCTTGAATAAAGCAGTCGGTTATGCATTGATCGATGCGGCATACGCCGAGCTGGGTTCAACCGTCGATGTTGAAATCCGCTCGAAGCGTGTGGAAGCGCAAGTGGTAGGCACGCCATTTTATAAAAGACCGAAGAACTAATAGGGGGATCATGCTATGATTAAACATCGTTATTTGCCGATGACTGAAAACGACCAAAAGGAAATGCTGGATGCAATAGGTGTTTCCCATATCGATGAGTTATTTGAAGATATTCCGGAAAGTGTCCGTTTTAAAGGAGAGCTGCAGATAAAAGCCGCTAAGTCTGAATCTGCACTGACAAAGGAATTAAGCGCTCTGGCTGCAAGAAACAAAGATGCAAAAAGCTATACATCCTTTTTAGGTGCAGGAGTCTACGACCACTACGCGCCTATCATTGTGGACCATGTTCTATCGCGTTCTGAGTTTTACACAGCATATACCCCTTACCAGCCGGAAATATCACAGGGAGAATTGCAGGCAATCTTTGAATTCCAGACAATGATCTGCGAGCTTACCGGAATGGATGTTGCCAATTCATCCATGTATGATGGCGGAACAGCCTTAGCTGAAGCGGCCATGCTAAGCTGCGGCAGCACCCGACGCAAGAAGGTGCTTGTATCCCGTGCTGTCCATCCGCAATTCCGTGCTGTTCTGGATACATATGCTAAGGGGCAATATATTGAAGTTATCGATATTCCTTACAGTGATGGACTAACGGATCTAAGCGCCCTGGAACAGCAAATGGATGGCGATGTGGCAGGCGTGATTGTCCAATATCCGAATTTCTTTGGACGAATTGAAGAGTTGGATAAGATGGAAGGCATCATTCATGGACATAAAGGGCACTTCATAGTTTGCAGCAATCCGTTGGCGCTTGGGGCATTAACGCCTCCGGGAGAATTCGGGGCCGATATCGTCATTGGGGATGCCCAGCCATTTGGCATTCCTGCTGCATTCGGCGGCCCCCATTGCGGTTATTTTGCCGTTAACAATAAATTGATGCGCAAAGTGCCCGGAAGGCTTGTCGGCCAAACGGTAGATGAAGATGGGCAGCGCGGATTTGTGTTGACACTGCAGGCACGTGAGCAGCATATACGCCGTGATAAAGCGACATCCAACATCTGTTCCAATCAAGCATTGAATGCTCTTGCAGCATCTGTGGCTATGACAGCTCTTGGCAAGGTCGGAGTCCAGGAAATGTCTTTGCAAAATATCCGAAAAGCGCATTATGCCAAGAAGAGACTGCAGGAGAATGGGGTCGAAATCGTTTTTGATGGACCATCCTTCAATGAGTTTGTGGTGAAATTGCCTTATTCCTATAATGAGTGCAGCGCCCGCCTTTTGGATAAAGGGATGATCGCCGGCTACCACTTAGGCCAGGATTACCCTGAATTGAAGGATCATATGCTTGTGGCAGTGACAGAGCTGCGTACGAAAGAAGAAATTGATTTGTTGGTGAAAGAATTGGGGGATCGCCATGAATAAGAAAAATCAGCCATTGATATTTGAACAGAGCACAAGCGGACGGATCGGTTATAGTTTGCCTGAGTTGGAGATTGAGGCAGTTGGCATGGAAGAGCTTATCCCGGATGCGTATATCCGAAAACAGCCTGCGGATTTGCCGGAAGTATCCGAGCTGGATATTATGCGCCATTACACGGCTTTATCCAAACGTAATCACGGTGTGGATTCAGGCTTTTATCCGCTTGGGTCCTGTACGATGAAATACAACCCGAAAATCAATGAAAATGTTGCCCGGTACAATGGATTTGCCCATATCCATCCTTTACAGGACCCTTCCACTGTCCAAGGAGCACTAGAGTTGATGTACGATCTGCAAGAATCGCTGAAGGAAATTACCGGAATGGATGAAGTGACACTTCAGCCTGCTGCCGGTGCGCATGGAGAGTGGACGGGGCTAATGATGATCAGAGCCTTTCACGAACAAAATGGGGATACTGCGCGTACGAAAGTAATTGTCCCTGATTCGGCCCATGGAACGAATCCTGCTTCAGCTACTGTTGCAGGATTGGAAACGATCACAGTGAAATCCAATGAGAATGGTTTGGTCGATCTTGAGGATTTAAAGAGAGTGGTCGGTACTGACACGGCAGCCTTAATGCTGACCAACCCCAATACACTCGGCCTTTTTGAAGAGCAAATTCTTGAAATGGCGGAAATTGTCCATGAAGCTGGCGGCAAATTATATTATGATGGAGCCAATTTGAACGCGGTGCTTTCCAAAGCGCGCCCAGGGGATATGGGCTTTGACGTTGTCCATTTGAATCTCCATAAAACGTTCACTGGCCCGCACGGAGGCGGCGGACCGGGATCTGGTCCAGTAGGAGTCAAAAAAGACTTAATCCCATTCCTTCCTGCGCCGCTTGTTGTGAAAAAGGAAGAGGTATATGGACTTGATGTTGACCGCCCTCAATCCATCGGGCGTGTAAAGCCTTTCTTCGGAAATTTCGGCATCAACGTCCGCTCCTATACGTATATCCGTTCAATGGGGCCAGATGGCTTGAAGGCTGTTACAGAAAACGCAGTTCTAAATGCCAATTATATGATGAGAAAGCTGGCTCCGTATTATGATCTGCCTTATGATCGCCATTGTAAGCATGAATTCGTGCTAAGTGGACGGAGACAGAAAAAGCTGGGTGTCCGTACACTCGATATTGCTAAACGTCTGCTTGATTTTGGCTATCATCCGCCTACCACTTATTTTCCGCTTAACGTGGAAGAGTGCATGATGATAGAGCCGACTGAAACAGAAAGCAAGGAGACTTTGGATGGCTTTATTGAGACAATGATCCAGATTGCGAAGGAAGTCGAAGAAACGCCTGAATTGGTGCAGGAAGCTCCGCATACAACGGTCATTAAGCGTCTGGATGAAACACTTGCAGCCCGAAAACCGGTGCTGCGTTACATGAAAGAATCGTAATGGACGTATAAAGAAAGAGGCAGTTCCTATTGGAACGCCTCTTTTGTTTGGATGAAGATGATTATTTACGTTTGATTTTACCTGACCAGTGCTTAAATCCTTTTTGAAGATGGTACAGGTCGCGATAGCCTTTTTTGTACAGCATTTGCGCTGCGCGTCCGCTGCGGAGTCCGCTTTGGCAATACAGATAAACTGGCTTGTCCGGGCGTATCTCTTTCAGGCGAGTTTTCATCTGGGACATCGGGATATTTCGTGCACCTAAAATATGGCCCGCATCAAATTCATTTGGTTCGCGTACATCAATTAATTGCGCTTTACGGTAACCCTCGATAAATTGTTCCTGAGTCAATGTTTTAACGACTCGGCGCTGCATAAACCAGTTATATGCCGAGTATGCTAGGATCGCAACAATGACAACGATTAAAAAATACAACAATGTGAAAACTCCTCTCAAACTAAAACAGTACAGATAGTTTTATTATAATAGTGTCTCATTATAATATCAAAGGAATTTACAGAGATTGAGAAGGAAAAGCGTTTCTTTTTCCAGCAAGACCCTTTTTTGTTATTCTAATTAAGATTAATCTCAAAATAAATAGGTTGATTTTCTTAACAGGAATGTTCCATTATGGAATAGGCACAGTGTTATCGTAGAAAAACGTGTGCCAGTGTATATGGAGAGAAAATGCAGAAGGTAGGATATTGAACTGATGACAAAAGAAAAGTGGTTATTTATCGACTCTGGCAATTGTTCGCCGGGCTACAATATGGCAATGGATGAAATGCTATTGCAATGGCATAGCGAAGGGAAAATACCTCCAGTCATTCGTTTTTACGGCTGGAATCCTGCAACTTTATCCATCGGATATTTCCAAAAAGCTGAAAAGGAAATCGATTTGCAGAAAGTGAAAGACCAAGGCCTCGGTTTTGTCCGCAGAGCTACCGGAGGCAGGGCTGTTTTACATGAGCATGAACTTACATATAGTGTCATTGTGACAGAGGAACACCCTAAAATGCCGAAAAATGTGACCGATGCTTATCGGGTCATTTCGGAAGGCATCCTTAAAGGGTTTTTGAATCTTGATTTTGATGCCTATTTTGCAGTGCCGAAGACAGAAGAAGAGCATCAGCGTTTAAAAGATCCCCGTTCATCGATTTGTTTTGATGCGCCAAGCTGGTATGAGCTGGTGGTAGAAGGCCGCAAAGTGGCTGGAAGCGCACAAACAAGGCAAAAAGGGGTGATTCTGCAGCACGGTTCTATTTTGCTTGATCTTGAAATAGACAAACTTTTTGATTTATTCTTATTCAAAAATGACCGGATCAAAGAACGGATGATGAAAAGCTTCAGCAGTAAAGCCGTGGCTATCAATGATTTATCCGAACGCAAGGTCACATTAGAGGAAGCGAAACAGGCGTTTAGAGAGGGATTTGCAGAAGGGCTGGATGTCGACCTTGAAGCGTTGGTGCTCACTGATGAACAGGAGCAGGCCATTCAGGCATTAAGCAAGGAAAAATATGAAAGCGAAGCATGGAATTTCATGAGATAAACTAGTTGCTCTTTCGTTTTATACTGCCAAATATTCGTATGCAACCTTTCAGTTTTATTGCGGAAGCTATTGAAAGAACCATATAGAAATTTGGTGAAAAGATGAAACCGTTTATGCCGCAATTAGTCTATATTGAACCGCAGGCGCTGGAATACCCGCTCGGCCGTGAGTTGAAGGAAAAATTTGAACAACTGGGCATCGAAATAAGAGAAACCACTTCGCACAATCAAATCCGTGATTTGCCTGGCGAAAATGAACTCCAGAAATACCGCGTGGCGAAATCGACGATGGTTGTCGGGGTCAGGCGGACGTTGAAATTCGATACTTCAAAGCCTTCAGCGGAATATGCGATTCCGCTTGCAACGGGTTGTATGGGCCATTGCCATTATTGTTATTTACAAACAACGCTTGGCAGCAAACCATATATCAGGACATACGTGAACCTTGAAGAAATATTTGCCCAGGCTGAAAAGTACATCGAAGAAAGAAAACCGGAAATCACCCGTTTTGAGGCAGCCTGTACGTCCGATATTGTCGGAATCGACCATTTAACCCATTCATTAAAAAGGGCGATTGAATTTATGGGGGGCACCGAATATGGCATGCTTCGTTTTGTGACTAAGTTCCACCATGTCGACCATTTGCTTGATGCAAAGCATAATGGCCATACACAGTTTCGTTTTTCTGTGAATTCACGTTATGTGATTAAACATTTTGAGCCGGGTACATCTTCTTTCGACGAGCGTTTGGAAGCGGCCAAAAAAGTCGCAAATGCGGGTTATCCGCTTGGATTTATCGTGGCTCCGATCTATATGCATACTGATTGGAAGGAAGGATATTTTGAACTGTTTGAACGTCTTTCTTCCGCTTTAGCTGGCGTGGACTTGCCGGATTTATCCTTTGAAATGATCCAGCACAGGTTCACCAAGCCGGCGAAAAAGGTCATTGAGAAGCGATATCCTAAAACAAAGCTTGACCTTGATGAAAGCAAACGTAAATATAAATGGGGTAAATATGGGATCGGGAAGTATGTATATCCGACCGATGAAGCGAAAGAGTTGGAAGAAACGCTGTCAAGCTATATTGCCCATTTTTTCCCGCAAGCGAATATATTGTATTTCACGTAAGAAGGATGGACTGTTTAAGTCCATCCTTCTTTGTTTTTGTGGGATTTAAAGAGGAACTTGCTTGTCCATGTCAACGAACTGAAGTCTGTGTTGTTTCTTTTTATACACTATTTTTGAAAGAGCAACGCTAATTTCAAAAATAGCGATTAGAGGAATGCTGACGGATATATGCGAGATGAACTCAGGAGGCGAGATCATACAGGCAATAATTACGAGGATGAAATAGGCATACTTTCTCAATTTAGCTACCTTGTATGGATTTATGATGCCAATAGATGTCAGGAACATCATGACCGGGGGCAGCTCAAAGGCAAATGCAAAGGGAAGCGTAGTTTTAATGAGAAAAGTGAAGTAACGGTCTGCGGTAAACTGGGTAACCATCATCCCTTTACCAAGATCGGTCAGAAAATGAAGCAGATTCGGGAAAATAAAAAGATAGCCGAATACTAATCCGCCGACGAACAGCAGGAATAGACCAGGTATATACATAAGCGCCAGTTTCCGTTCATGCTCTTCGAGTGCCGGCTTTACATACAGCCACAATTGGTGGGCAGCAATCGGAATTGTACAGGCAATGGCAAATATGCCGGCGATATGAAAGTAAATCCACATAATGTCGCTCGGTCCCAATATCATTAATTTATAATCAAGTGCCGATGTAAAAAAAAGATACATTTGTTTTACAAATACAAAACCGATAATCAGTAATGCGATAAAAGAGATGGCGACTAGTATAATCCTTTTCCGCAGTTCGTCAAGATGTTCTGTGATTGAATATTCTTCATTATTCAATGTCACCCCCGCCTTTCTGTAAAGTGGAAATAGTCTTCATTCATCATAGTGTAATTGGGCAATTATGGCAAGGTATTGCCGGTACTTGACCCGGAATTGCCACAGGACCATTTTCATTCTTTGGGTACTAATTAGCGTTGCCGTTGATTACAGATGTAAAGGGGAGTGTTTTATATAGATGGCATGCCCCTGAGCTGCTGCGGTTTGCTTTCTTGAAAGAAAAGGAGGTGAAACATGCTTATCGATGGTGTATTTTCAGGTGGAGGAATGAAAGGATATGCATTGATCGGCGCTTATCAGGTTTTGGAGAAACAGGGTTTTACCATGAAAAATACGGCTGGGACGAGTGCCGGTTCCATCATTGCAGCTCTTATTGCAGCAGGATATACAGGAAAAGAAATGGAGGATTTATTTTTGCCGCTTGATGGAAAGAGTTTGTTGGATGAGCGGAAGGGAACAGGCCTTCCATTTGTGAAATGGCTTCTTCTCTATTGGCGGCTGGGGCTGTATAAAGGGGATGCGCTTGAAGCGTGGATCGCAAAGCTGCTTGCTGCAAAGGGGATTTTGACATTCGCCGATCTGCCCAAAGGTTCCTTGCGGATTATCGCATCTGATATTACAAACGGAAAGATAGTCGTTCTTCCAGATGAACTGGATAACTATGGGATACATGGGTTGCTTTTTCCTGTTGCAAAAGCGGTAAGGATGAGCTGCAGCATTCCTTATTTTTTTGAACCTATAAATATAGGGACGCGCAAAAAGAGGATATATATGGTCGATGGAGGGGTGCTCAGCAATTTTCCTATGTGGCTGTTCGATCATGAGGAAGGAAAGAAAACGAGGCCAGTAATCGGAATAAGATTGAATGGCAATAAGGAAGAAATGCCTCCAAGGGATATCCGCGATGCAATCGGGATGTTCAGAAGCTTATTTGAATCGATGAAGGACGCGCACGATAATAGGTACATCTCCCGTAGACATGAAAAAAATATCATCTTCATCCCTTCCGACCATATTCCAAGCACCGAATTCAATTTATCTTTGGATGACAGGATTAAATTAATTGATTTAGGGAGAGTGTCTGCAAATTCTTTCTTGGCAGCATGGTCTTACTAAGTGTTGAATTTGACAATTAGGACATAAAAAAATCGAGCGTTTCATGCCCGATTCTTTTTGCCTTTCTTGCCTTCAATTACAGTCAGATGAGCTTCTGATTTTTTTCTTGCCTTCTTTTTATGATGGGCGGCAGAATAATTGACCACATTTGTTTTTTGTGGGGCTGCCTTCCCTTTTTGCTGTAAATGTTTTTTTGATTGCTTGACTGCTCTGTTATAGCTGCTTTGGGCAGAAGTGGAAGAAGCAGAGAACTTTTTATAGGCAAAGAAAACGATGGCTGCGACTATGGCAAAGATGAGAATGCCAGTGAGCATCCCGGTTGGGTTTGCCATAAACTTGGTCACCAATCCAAATACAGCAAGAAGAATAATCCCCGATACTATATAAGTAGCTGGACGTTTCATAAGAATGACCTCCTTACAAGCCTCATTAAAGCATATTGGGTTTTTAGAAAAACGATTAATCTATTAGGAAGGGGAAAGGCATGCTACCGAACATTATGCCTTTCCTTCCGGAGAAGCATACCTAAATAATCTCTCTATTTTGTTTTACACTATACTTTCCTTTTTTAAACCCATTTTCTCATCTTCTTGTTCCAATACCAATAATTGCTTGAAGGAAGCGATGGCTACTTCAACCTGGTCGTCACTGGGTTCTTTTGTCGTTGCCAGTTGAAGCCAAAGTCCTGGGTAACCAAGAAAACGGAGCACTGGAATATCTCGCATTTTATTTGTAAGCTGCAATACTTCAAATGCAATGCCGAGGACAACTGGAATAAGGGCCACACGGTCTACTACACGAAGCCAAAGAGGGTCTGTCGGAACAAGCATATAAACGAATACGCCAACGAAAACGGTGAATAAAATAAAACTGCTTCCGCACCGGTAATGCAATCGGGATTGGGCCTGAACATTCTCGACAGTAAGTTCTTTATTGCTTTCGTAGCAGTTGATTACCTTATGCTCTGCGCCATGGTACTGGAAGACTCGTTTGATCAACGGAGTCATCGATACAAAAGAAATATAGATTAGCAACAGGAACAGTTTGAAGACTCCTTCAATCAAAACCTGGCCGATATCCGAGTGGATGATGGGCCTTGTTGCCTCTGCAAGGAAAACAGGCACCAAAGTAAAAACAAACTTGCCGAACAGAAAGGAAAGCACTCCGATAACGGCGACGCTTAATACCATTCCAAATTTGCTTGCCGGTTTTTCTTCGACATATTCCTGGTCTTCTGAAGGATCTACATCATAGCGTTCAGAGGAGAAATTCAGATGCTTGGAACCCGTGGCGCTCGAATCAATAATGGCAGCAATCCCTCTCAGGAAAGGGATTTTTTTTATGGCATTCAATGCAGGTTTGGGGGTACGGGGCAAATGGTAATATTCAATGGATCCATCTTTTCTACGGACAGCTGTGACGGTATTCTTTTTGCCGCCGAACATAACGCCTTCGATAACGGCCTGCCCTCCGTAAATGGGCTTGTTTTGAGACATATTTTTATACACCAACCTATGCTTGATAAAATTTGGAATTGCTGTTTGCCCTAACTATACTCTTTTGACTTGCTCATTTCAAAAGTATTGGCATATTTAAAAGGGACGTTCTTTTATTTTACTTAAAAAAGAGAGGATGGACTAGTTAAAGATGCATTCTTTCCACTTTTTTTATTAAAAAATGACTTGAAAGAAAATATTCCCTTTATTCCGGACATACTAGGAATGGAGGTGCATGACTCAATGAGTGAGCAAAATAACGATGGAAATAAGCATGAACTTGATCAAAATAAGCAGGAAAGGCCGATTTCCCAAAAAGCCAATGTTGCCATGGTAGGTTTTTTTGGCGGTTTCCTTTTTAGTGCGGTGGCCTATCTAGCGTATTATTTTCACTTTATGGAGATTAAACCCAATGTCATTTTCAGCAGCTGGGCTCCGGATAATTGGACGAATGGGTTGCTTGGCTTTGTAGTGACGGTGCTGCTATATGGATTGATTTCCATACTGGTCGCTTTTATTTACTATTATGTATTGAGAAAGAAAGAGAAGCTGTATGTTTCCATTCTTTTTGGCGCTGCTTTGTGGGCAATTGTCCACTTCGGATTGGTTTCTCTTTTTCCCGATATGAAAGGGATAAAGGAAACGGATATAAATACTGCGATAACCACTGCATGCCTGTATATCGTATACGGAACCTTTATAGGCGTAAGCATCGCCTATGATGAATCCGAACGAAAAATGAAGCAGGAAATGGAGGAGGCATCGCCGCAAGTGCAATCTTAATCGAATTCTTCCCTGTAATCTTCCTTAACATATGATTGTGTTTGTTCTATTCGCCCATCTCTTCGTTAAACATGTTCGATTCTTTTGAATTATGTTAGAATGTTCTTACTGATGTATAGCAAGAATGGGATAAAATCCATTCGGGTGGAATCGAGGTATAATATGGAATCTATTTTGCTTCTGAATGGGCCGAATTTGAACAGGCTTGGCAAGCGGGAACCGGATGTATACGGTCATGAGACATTGGCTGATATCGAAGAAAAAGTGAGGGTGCGCGCCAACCAATTAGGATATGGGCTTACCGCCCTGCAATCCAATCATGAAGGTGACCTGGTGGATGCTTTGCATAAGGCGGAAGATGACGGCTTGGCCGGAGTGATCCTTAATCCGGGCGCTTTCACTCATTACAGCTATGCCATCCGTGACAGTATAGCGGGCATTTCATTGCCGGTGGTGGAAATCCATATTTCCAATATCCATGCCAGAGAAGAATTCCGGCATACATCCGTCCTTGCGGGTGTTTCAGCTGGCCAGATCGTCGGCTTTGGCAGCAATGGTTACCTATTAGCATTACAGGCATTAGATTATATGTTGAGGGGAGAATAAATAATGGATAAAATTCAACGTTTACGTGAAAAATTCGATCAAGCGGGAATCGATGGTATTTTGGTGACCAACCCATATAACCTTCGATATATGACAGGTTTTACCGGCACATCCGGTGTAGCTCTTATTTCAATGGATAAGGCATATTTCATTACAGATTTCCGCTATACGGAGCAGGCAGCTAAGCAATGCCAGGGCTATGAGATCATTAAGCATACGAAATCTTTGCCCGAAGAAGTTGCATTTCAAGCAGAATCCATGGGGATCAAAAAACTAGGGTTTGAGCAGGATGTGTTTACATACGCTTCATTTGTTACATATAAACAGCTGATTAAAGGGGAACTGGTCCCCGTTTCTGATTTAATCGAGAAATTACGCTTGATTAAGACCAACTCAGAGATTAAGATATTAAAGGAAGCTGCAAAGATTGCAGATGCAGCATTTGAACATATTATAGGATTTATTCGTCCTGGTATGACTGAGCTGACCGTTTCCAATGAATTAGAGTTCTTTATGAGAAAGCAAGGCGCGACTTCTTCTTCATTCGATACGATTGTTGCTTCTGGTGTGCGATCTGCATTGCCGCATGGCGTTGCCAGCGATAAAGTGATCGAATCAGGAGATCTTGTGACAATGGATTACGGCGCCTATTACAATGGCTATGTTTCTGATATTACGAGAACGGTTGCTGTAGGCAAGCCGAGTGATCAATTAAAAGACATTTATGATATCGTGCTTGAAGCGCAGCTTCGTGGAATGGCTGGAATCAAGCCAGGCATGACGGGCAAGGAAGCAGATGCTTTGACGCGTAACTTTATCGAAGAAAAAGGCTATGGCCCTAATTTCGGCCATTCGACAGGGCATGGAATCGGTTTGGAAATCCATGAAGCACCCGGACTTTCATTCAAGAGCGATGTTGTGCTTGAACCGGGAATGGCTGTCACATGCGAACCGGGCATCTATGTGCCTGGTATTGGCGGCGTTCGTATTGAAGATGATACAATCATTACGGAAACAGGTAATGAAGCGTTGACTCATTCATCGAAAGAACTTATTATACTGTAATTTTTGGGAGGAAATACAATGATTTCTGTGAACGACTTTAGAACAGGATTAACGATTGAAGTAGACAATGGGATTTGGCAGGTTATCGAATTCCAACACGTAAAACCAGGTAAAGGTGCAGCATTCGTTCGTTCTAAACTTCGCAACTTGCGTACTGGCGCTATTCAGGAAAAAACATTCCGTGCCGGTGAAAAGGTAGCTAAAGCGCATATCGAAAACCGCAAAATGCAGTATCTTTATGCGAGTGGCGATCAACACGTATTCATGGATAACGAAAACTACGAGCAAATCGAATTGGGCGAAAACCAAATCGAACGCGAATTGAAATTCTTGAAAGAAAACATGGAAGTATACATTATGATGTACGGCACAGAAACAATCGGTGTTGAACTTCCGAACACCGTTACACTTGAAGTAACGGAGACAGAACCAGGCATTAAAGGCGATACTGCTTCAGGCGGAACAAAACCTGCAACAGTTGAAACTGGTTTGATCGTGCAAGTTCCTTTCTTCGTAAACCAAGGAGATAAATTGGTGATCAATACAACAGACGGATCATACGTATCAAGAGGATAAGTAAGTTTCTGTTGTGAATAAAGGCAAGCTAGCCTTGATAAGCAGTCCGGCCCAATCTATGATTGGGCCGGACTGCTTTTTTTTATTGGGGGCGCTAACAATCATATTTGTCTATTCTTTGACAATACCAATCATAATGTACATATTGGTTCATTTCCGATTAAGATAGACATTGGATTTATTACTTTGTCGGGAAGTGTGATCATATGAAAATTGCAGTTATTGACGGCCAAGGCGGTGGAATCGGCCGGGTCATTGTCGAGAAGGTCAGCCAAACCTTCGGAAACAAAGTGGAAATAATCGCTTTGGGAACAAATACGATGGCTACGTCCATTATGCTGAAGGCCGGCGCAAATATGGGGGCAACAGGGGAAGATGCAATACTATGGAACACACCAAGAGTCGATATTATTATTGGGCCCATCGGAATCATCTCCCCGAACACAATGCTTGGCGAATGGACGCCAAAAATGGCACAGGCTCTATCAGAAAGCACCGCAAAGAAAATTGTAGTACCTCTCTGCAAGTGGGATATAGAAATTGCCGGTATGAATCAGAAGCCGCTACCCCAGTATGTGGATGATGTCATATTAATAGTGAAAAAATATGTAGGAGGCGACTGTTATGTGTGAGCAAAATGTATACGTATTGAATGAACGTGGAGAAGAAATTCTTTTTTTGGAATCTGTGGATACGTTCATCCCTAAGGACGACCACATATATATCGAGAGTATTTATGGCGAGCGCAAAACGATAAAGGCGGCAGTTAAGGAAATGAAGCTGGTTGACCATCGGATCATTTTGGAGCCTAAGTAAAAAGGGTGTGCTTTATTTGTCCATTTTTTGAATGTTCAAGGAAACGATAGACAACGGTCGACTCCATTCTTATAATCAAATTTGACAATCAATTCATGAAGAATTGAATTAGCTAAAAAACCTTGATGTTATCAATCTACATATTAGGATACTATTCGCCAAGAAGGTAAATATGTGTTGCAGAAGCAACGTGTATTTGTCTTCTTTTTTTTCGGGAATCGGGCGCCTGCCAGCGTTTGTTTTGGAGAAAATGAGCTTTGGAAATGAAGTGGCAATTATACTAATATCCTTAAAAACAAGGTTATATGATGAACGGAGGATAAACATGAAAAAATGGATTTCGGTTATTGCAGTGTTGGCCCTATGCTTCACTGTGGCAGCATGCGGGAAGAGTGAACAAAAAAAGATTCCGGAAGCAAACGGTGCAAAGGTAAAGGATAATCTGGTGTTAGCATTAACGAGTGAACCGGATGGAGGCTTTGATCCCATTCAAGGATATGCTGCCTACGGATCGCCATTAATACAGAGCACTTTATTGGCCACAGATGCTGATTCAACTATTACCCATGATCTGGCGGCAGACTATAAACTAAGCCCAGACAAATTAACATTAGTGTTCAAGCTTAGAAAAGATGCGGTATTTACCGATGGAAAACCTGTGACGGCTAATGATGTAGTCTTTACATATGAAACAGCAAAAAATAGCGGCTCGACTGTTGATTTAGTGCATATGAAGGAAGTGAAAGCACTTGATCCATACACAGTTCAATTTACATTGGAAAGGCCGCAATCTACTTTCCTGTATACAGCTGCTGCAATTGGCATCGTTCCAAAGCATGGATACAGTGATACGTACCGGAATGCTCCAATTGGTTCAGGGCCGTACAAATTGAAGGAGTGGAAACAGGGACAGCAAGCCATCTTTGAACGAAATGAAGAGTATTACGGGAAAAAAGGAGAGTTCAAAAAAGTCACGGTTTTGTTTATGAGCGAAGACCAGGCGTATGCCGCAGCAAAGGCAGGCCAGGTGGATGTTGCCCAAACTTCTTATGCTTTTTCGAAAGAAAAGGTGCCTGGAATGGCATTAGAATCATACCGGACAGTAGATAATCGAGGCATTTCCTTCGTTACGATTCCCGAAGGGTCTGAAGTCAATGGACAGAAGGCGGGCAATGATGTCACAAGCGATCTTGCCATCCGTAAAGCTATTAATCTTGCACTTGACCGGCAGGCAATTGTGGATCAGGCACTGGACGGCTACGGCAAAACGGCGTTTAGCAATAGTGACCATCTGCCTTGGTGGAATGAGGATACAGTCATTCAGCAGGATCCCAAAAAGGCTAAAAAAGTGTTAATGGATGCCGGCTGGAAGGATGAGGACGGCGATGGAATTTTGGAAAAGGGGCGATTAAAGGCAAAGTTCAACCTCATTTATAACGCTGGAGATTCCACTAGACAAGCTATCTCTATGGCTGTAAAACAGCAACTGAAGGAAATCGGCATTGACGTATCTGTTTCCGGGGGATCATGGGATGATATCGAAAAGAAGATGTACAGTGATGCCGTCTTATTCGGATGGGGAAACCGAAATCCGATGGAGTTATATTATTTATACCACTCATCAAATATAGGCTTTGATTATTACAATACAAATTCCTATAGCAATAAACAGGTTGACCAAATGTTGGACCGGGCGCTTGTGAGCGGTGATATGGAGGATTGGAAGAAAGCGCAGGAGCCGCTCATCAAGGATCTGCCTTGGGCATGGCTGGTGAATGTGGACCATCTTTATTTTGTTAAAGATGGACTGAGTCTTGGCGACCAACCAATCCACCCGCACTCACATGCCTTGGATATAATGAGCAATCTGAAGGATTGGCACTGGAAACAATAATGGCTAAACATATATGTATCTACTTGATCCGCGGGATTACACTGCTTATTGCAGTTGTCATCCTCGCTTTTGCTCTCTTGGAAATATCCCCTATTGATCCTATCCAGTCGTATGTAGGCGCTGGAGTTGCTATATCCCCTGAGCAAAGAGAGCAAATAGCTGAGCATTGGGGTGTAAATGATCCGCCGATTGAGCGATTCCTGAAGTGGGGATGGAATGTGCTTCACGGGGACTTGGGCAAATCAATGGTTTACCGCCAAGATGTGATGGATGTAATAGCTGATAAATTTTCTAAATCCATTGTGCTTATGATCGCTGCTTGGTCAATCAGCGGCCTTGTCGGCCTGGCTGCCGGTTTGGTCATGGGTGCTAATAGCGGCAAATGGATCGACAGGATATTGAAGGGGATTTGTTATACATTAACGGCTGTACCATCCTTTTATTTAGGGATCATCCTGTTGATGGTTTTTGCCGTTTATTTGGCTTGGTTTCCGATTGGGCTGGCTGGCCCAATCGGTGTGCTGGAGGAGGATGTTACATTATTCGAGCGGATCAGGCATATGGTGCTGCCGGCTATTTGTTTATCCATTGTCAGCATGCCAAGTATCGCCTTGCATACAAGAGCGAAGTTAATGGATGCTTTAGAGAGTGACTATGCACAGTTTGCCCGTGCACGGGGTGAGAAAGAATCTTCAATTGTCCTGCACCAATGCTTACGCAACATCATTTTACCGGCTATCATGCTGCAATTCGCCTCCTTTTCTGAATTGTTTGGCGGGTCGGTCCTTGTTGAACAGGTATTCTCTTATCCGGGTTTAGGGAATGCTGCAGTAGCTGCCGGTGCCGGGGGGGATATGCCGCTTCTTCTCGGCATCACGTTGTTCAGTGCTTTATTTGTATTCGCGGGTAATGCGATCGGGGATTTATTAACCCAGTTGATTGATCCAAGGATAAGGAGAAGGGGAGGGAGAAAAAGGCATGCTTAAACGAGTGAATCGCCGTAAAAAAACCTTAATTCTCATTTTTGCTTCCTTAAGCATTCTACTTTTCATTATGGCGGGTGGAGCGTTCATTCCTGAAAGTGGATACGATGCCGATTTTTCCTCGAAAAATCAAAGCCCTTCATTGGAGCACCCATTTGGCACAGATTTTATGGGGAGAGATATGTTTTTTCGTACGTGGAAAGGGTTGACAGTCAGTCTGGTAGTCGGTTTGTCCGCAGCTATGATCAGTTCCGTTATTGCAGCGGCACTCGGCATACTGGCAGCCATGTGGAAAAAAGCGGATGCGGCCATTAGCTGGCTGATCGACTTGTTTTTATCTGTTCCCCATATTGTTCTTTTGATTCTGATTTCCATTGCGCTCGGCAAAGGAGTGACGGGGGTTGTGGCCGGCGTAGCACTGACCCATTGGCCGGCATTGGCCAGGATTATCCGTGTTGAAGTTTTGTCGATCCGCAACGCCCCCTTTATCGAATATGCCGGAAAATTGGGGATGGGGAAATGGCGCATTGCCTATAAACATATGATTCCGCATTTGTTTCCGCAATTCATTACAGGGACATTGTTAATCTTTCCGCACGCCATTCTCCATGAAGCTTCCATTACTTTTCTGGGATTCGGCCTATCGCCGGAACAGCCGGCAATCGGCATCATTCTGTCCGAGTCGTTAAAATACATAACGGGTGGTTTATGGTGGCTGGCCTTTTTTCCGGGCCTTATGCTCGTCTGCATCATACTGTTATTCGATGCATTGGGCGAACAGTTATCAGCATTGATGAATCCCCGTAAATCCAGAGAGTGAGGAATAAAATGGCGATAAAAGACAATCAACCTATATTAGATATCGAACAACTGGATATTTCATTTACAACCTACTCCCAGGGGTTGCACCAGCGGACCGCTAAAACGGTCGAAGGATTAGCCCTGCAATTGCAAAGTGGTGAAATGATGGCGGTGGCAGGTGCCTCCGGTTCCGGAAAGAGTTTGCTTGCGCATGCGCTGCTTGGGATTCTTCCATCGAATGCGACTGTTGAAGGCAATCTGTTTTTTAAAGGGGAAGAGATGAACGCCATGTCCATTAAGAAGTGGAGGGGAAAGGAAATCGCTTTTATCCCGCAATCTGTTTCATGCCTAAATCCATTGATGAAGGTGGGGAAATTTGCTGGAAATAAAGCATGTTCCCTATTTGAACGGTACGGGTTGGACAAAGAGGTGGAGAAAATGTATCCCCATGAGTTGTCAGGAGGAATGGCGCGCCGAGTCCTCATATCTTGCGCAGCCAGTACCGATGCAAGTTTGATCATTGCAGATGAACCGACAGCGGGATTAAATGATGAATTGGCACGTGAGACTGTTAAGCATCTCCGTGAATTGGCTGATGAAGGGAAAGCAGTGCTGTTAATCACCCATGATTTATATCTGGCTTCACAGTTTGTAGACAAAGTGACTGTCCTATATGAAGGAAGAACAATCGAAACAGTCAGTGTCGAATGCCTAAAATCGGGCCGTTGGAAGGATTCTTTTACAGGTATGCTATGGAATTCCCTTCCTGAAAATGCCTTTTTATCAGCGGAAGAATAAGGAAGGAGGAGGGGGATGAACAGACTGGAAGCCAGGCAGGTAGCGTTTTCTTACCACCGGAAAGAATTGTTCCGAGGATTGAATATCGGGCTGTCAGCCGGGGAATGCATCGGTATATTGGGCCCCAGCGGTTCTGGAAAGACAACAATCGGCCGTTTATTATCCGGATATGAAGTACCATCAAGCGGGACAGTGCTGCTCAATGGGCAGGAGTTGCCGAGGAAAGGGTTCTGCCCAGTCCAATTAGTAGGACAGCATCCACAGCTAGCTTTTGATGAACGTATGAAAATGGGGAATGCATTAAAAGAAACGGGAATGGATCCGGTATGCAATCAGGATATATTGGAACTGGTCGGAATAAAGAATGAATGGCTGGACAGATACCCTATTGAATTATCAGGCGGAGAATTGCAGAGGTTTTGTATAGCCAGGGCGCTTAATCGGGACACAAAATATGTGATCGCCGATGAAATGACCGCCATGTTTGATGCTATAACACAAGCTCGACTAATGAAGCTTCTGAAGTCCATCCAAAATGAAAGAAACATCGGCATTCTGTTGATTACCCATAATGAAGCGTTAGCCCGGAAAATGTGCGACAAGATAATAGATATGGAAGCATTGAAGGACCAGGCCCTTAAATAGGGGCTTGGTCTTTTTATATGTAAGCGGAAAATAAATGGGGTTGCCTACTATTTGAACGGGAATGCCAATGCCCTTCATGATCATGCTTATAAAATCTATACATCTGTCATAAAGTGTACATGCCTGCATACATTGTAAGGAAACAGTCCTAAAAAGGAGGCGGCTTGTATGGAAACCATTTATTCCTTTCTTCCGAAAAAACTTACGCAGTTATTGCAAGACTTGACTCCTGAGAAACATGAAAGCATCGAGGAAATTCGGATTCGGATCGATCGTCCGGTGGAGGTGTCTTCCGGACGTGATTATATGCTGCTTCCTTTTATTTTCGATGAAGAAGCGGCCCATCAACTTCTGAACCAATTAACCCATTTTTCTATGTATACGATGGAAGAGGAATTGAAAAGAGGCTATATCACGATTGAGGGAGGGCATCGGATCGGTTTGGCGGGCAAGGTGATTTTGGATCAGGGCCACGTAAAGGCAATCATCCATATATCTTCTTTCAATATAAGGATTGCGAAAGAAAAAATTGGCTGCGCAGATCATTTAATTCCTTACTTATATCGGAACAGTTGGCAAAACACAATGATTATCGGCCCGCCCCAGACAGGAAAAACGACTCTGCTGCGCGATTTGGCACGGATTGCTTCACAGGGGCTGCTCAATCCTCACGTACCCGCCCTGAAAACAGGCATTGTCGATGAACGGTCAGAAATTACTGGATGCGTAAGAGGAGTGCCGCAGCTTCAATTCGGCACCCGTGTAGATGTGCTGGATGCCTGTCCAAAGGCAGAAGGAATGATGATGCTGATACGCTCGATGTCCCCTGATCTCATTGTTGCGGATGAAATAGGCAGGGAGGAAGACGCGGACGCTGTTCTGGAGGCTGTAAATGCAGGCATCCACCTGTTGATCACCCTTCATGGATCTTCGTTGGAAGATGTCATGAAGCGGCCGACGGTGAAGAAAATAATCAATCTGAATGTGTTCAATCGCTTTGTCATTTTAGGAAGGACATTTGACGGGATGTTTTCATATCGTATTCTCGATGAACATGGCGCTGAAGTCGACGGGGAAAGAAGCGTGAGATGATGATAAAACTGATTGGGGCTGCTTGTATTTTAATCGCCACTACCGTAATAGGCTTCGAGAGAGCCCGCCATTTGGGGCTTCGCCCTATACAGCTTCGTTCATTCCGCAATGCTTTGCAGGCGCTCGAATCTGAAATCATGTTCGGCCATTTGCCCCTCCGAGAAGCATCACAGCGATTGGCTAAGCAATTTCCCGTACCTCTTTCCGATTTCTTCATATTGTTTTCCGATAGCCTCAAGGAGGAGGAAACGAACACAAGGAAAGCATGGGGGCAAGCATTGGAGAGTATCCGGGGAAAGCTGTCCATCAAGGACAAGGAAATGGAAATCCTATTGCAATTCGGTGAAACGTTAGGCAGGCATGACCGTTACCAGCAGCAAAAACAAATCCTGTTAACGATGTCGCATCTTGAGCGTGCTGAGGATGAAGCATTATCCATGCAGGGCAAATATGAAAAGATGGCAAAAGGGCTTGGATTTTTGGCCGGTTTATTATTCATCGTTTTATTACTGTAAAACACTAGCAGGGGGAAATCAATATGGGCATAGAAGTAGGATTGATCTTTAAGATTGCAGGAGTCGGCATTGTCATCGCATTCATCAATACTTTGTTGGAACAAATCAATAAGAAAGAGTATTCACAATGGGTTACACTATTCGGTTTTATTTACATTCTATTCATGGTGGCACAAATCATCGATCAACTATTCGATAAAATCAAGTCTGTCTTTTTGTTTCAAGGCTAGAAGGAGGGAGCTGCCATCGAAATATTAAAAATAGTCGGCATTGCCTTGCTGGCGACCTTCCTCGCAACACTTCTTAAAGAACAAAAGCCCAATTTCGCCTTTTTATTAGTGATCTTCGTAGGCTGCACGATCTTTTTAATGCTGGTGGACAAAATTTATAACATCATCCATATGATTGAAGCTCTTGCCGAACAGGCGAAAGTGAATATGGTTTACTTGGAAACCATCCTTAAAATTATTGGCATTGCCTATATAGCTGAATTTGCCTCACAAATTACAAAAGATGCGGGTCAAGGGACGCTGGCCTCTAAAATTGAACTGGGAGGCAAAATTCTGATCCTCTCGATGGCTATTCCAATCCTGACCGTTTTAATTGAAACGATCCTGAATTTAATTCCGACCTGATCGGTGCAAGAAGAGGTGAAGAAATGAAGCACATGATCCTAGCTCTTTCGGCTGCCCTATTCCTAGTATGTATGCTGCCTATCGTTGTACAAGCTTCACCGAATGATTCCTCAAATGGGATAGAACAAACAGAGCCATTCACTGAAGGGGCCGATACAAGGGCTCCAGAGGGAAATGTGGAAGATAACCAAGGAAGCAGCCCTTCCGATGAAGGGATCCAGGATGGCGGAACTCTATCAGAGGAGTTAGTCAAAAAGAGCATTAAACAAGTGAACCTGGATGAGTTGAAACAATTTTGGGATCAGATACTGGATGAATATGGGGGCTTTTTACCAGAAGGGCAAAAAGGCAGTTTAATGGATTACCTCAGTGGCGAAAAAACATTTTCTCTTAAAGGCTGGGCCATAGGATTTCTAAAATATATATTTCATGAACTATTGGCAAACGGCAAGCTGCTGGGTACCTTGATTCTTCTGACTGTGTTCAGCATGTTTCTGCAATCGCTGCAGAATGCGTTTGAGAAAAGCTCTGTTTCCAAGGTGGCGTACAGTATTGTGTTTATGGTATTGATCATTATCGCTTTGAATAGTTTCCATGTGGCCATCCAATATACAAAGGAAACGATTGATACGATGATCTCCTTCTTTATGGCGTTGGCCCCTTTACTATTAGCATTGATTGCAGCCTCTGGCGGGCTCGTATCCGCCGCTTTCTTCCATCCGGTTCTCATCTTCCTGATGAATACAAGCGGCCTTTTAATTGGAAAAGTTGTTTTGCCGCTTCTTTTTCTAGCATCATTGCTCAGCATTGTCAGTACATTAAGCGAGCATTATAAAGTATCGCAACTGGCTGGAATGATCAAGAATTGGAGTATTGGCCTTCTCGGGGCATTTATGACGGTGTTTCTGGGAGTCATTTCGGTTCAGGGAGCATCATCGGCAGTCGCGGACGGCATAACGATAAGGACAGCCAAATTCATTACGGGCAATTTCATCCCAGTTGTCGGCAGAATGTTCACGGATGCGGCAGATACTGTTTTCAGCGCCTCTGTTTTGCTGAAAAATACAGTCGGTATTGCAGGAGTAGTCATACTCCTAATGATTGTGGCATTTCCGGCTTTGAAAATATTAATCATAGCGTTTATTTATAAACTGTCAGCAGCCATTCTTCAGCCTCTTGGAGGGGGCACTGTGATAAAGTGCCTCGATGTAATCAGCAAAAGCATGATGTACATTTTTGCTGCATTGGCCATTGTGTCGGTCATGTTCTTCTTGAGCATAACGATTATTATCGCTGCGGGCAACGTCACATTAATGGTCAGGTAGGTGAGTCGTAAAAGATGGATATTCTGACGGATTGGATTAAAAATATCATTATTTTCATTTTGCTCGCCACAGTGATGGACATGCTCCTTCCAAGCTCTGCCATGCAAAAGTACGCAAAGATGGTCATTGGGCTGCTTCTCATCACCGTGCTGCTTGCACCTATTTTCAAGTTGATGTCTACCAATGTCGAGGATTTGCTGGCTTCAGCCACATATAAAGATTCTGTCGAAAATAATCAAATGGAAAGTGCTCTCGAAAACAAGAAAAAAGAAATACAAGCTGTCACCGATGCATATATTTTAGATGAAATGGCAGTCCAATTAAAGAAAGAAGGAGAAGGGGAGTTGATCAATCAATACAATTATGAAATTAAACATATAGACGTGTCCGTTAAGCCCGTCGATGCCCCGCAAATGCCCCAGGACTTGACTGGAATACATGTAGTCCTGAAACCGAAGCAATCAGAGTCGGTCGCTGTCATTGAACCAGTTGAGATCGATGCAAAGAATCGGACGTCTGATGAGGATGCAGCAGAAACAGAAAATATTAAAAAACTATTGGGAAAACAGTGGGGAGTGGACGAGGCGAAAATCCAAATCGGCTTTGAAAGGAGGGGCACATAAAATGAAAGGTGAGAACCCTTTAACTAAATGGATCCAAAAACTGATGCAGAATGGCAACAAAGCAAATGACGGAAAGAATAAGAAGCCTTCCCTCTATCTCTATATGTTAATCGTTCTTGTCTTTGGTGTAGTCATTATGATGGGAAGCGAGTTTTTGAATAAAAAGGACAACCTTGCTTCTACATCTGAATCAATTCCTGCTTCCTCCAATAATGGAAATGAGGGTGAAACGGTTGAAACATTCGGAAGTAAAAGCGGGAAAGCGAATGTTACGATCGAGGATTATGAACGCAGCTTTGAAAATCAAATAAAAGAGGCACTGGAAAATATGGCAGGGGTTAAGGATGTGTCTGTGATGGTCAACGTGGATGCCACCGAGAAGAAAATTTACATGAGGAATCATGTCAGCAAGCAGCAAATTACCGAAGAGATAGATCGGGAAGGCGGCAAGCGAAAAGTAGATGATACATCAAAGGATGATCAGATGGTCATTATAAAAAGCGGCGACAAAGAGGTGCCGATTGTCCAAGAAACGAAAAAACCTGCCATTAGAGGCGTATTAATCGTCGCTAAAGGCGCTGAAAATATAACGGTTAAGAAATGGATAGTAGAAGCAGTGACAAGGGCACTGGATGTCCCTAGCTATAAAGTGGCGGTGTACCCGAAAAAATAAGGAGGAATTAAAATGTTATTAAAAAAACAAACAGTGTGGCTATTAACGATGTTAAGTTTGGTGATTGTCCTGTCAGTCTACTATGTCACAACACCTCCAAAGAAAGAAAATAATATGGCAACAACCGTACAGAAAAACGATGAAGCATCCAAGGATGCCAAGACGAATACAGTGGCGAAGAAAGAGGCAGAAGATAAGAGTGTCGTGAAGCAATATATGGCCGGTGATGAAACGTTTGATACAATCCGAATGGATATCCAAGATCAACGGAGCAAGCAAATTGATGAACTGAATACAAAACTTTCCGATACAGAACTGTCAGCTGAGGAAAGAAATGATGCGAAAAATGCGATAGATACATTGAATACTAGAAGTGAAAAGGAAGAAATGCTCCAAGGGGTAATTGAAGGAATCGGAGGGACAAAAGCAGCTCTTGTCCGTACGGATAATGATAATAATGTCCAGGTGACAATCAAAACAGCCAAGCATTCCAAAACGACTGCCAATGATATTATCCGATTAGTCAGCAGTGAATTGCCTTCTGCCAAAGATATCAGTGTGGAAGTCCAAAAAGCCAATTAATATGTGTCAGTGCATTGCCCGTAAAGGCAATGCACTTTTTATATGCCTGAGAGTGCGAAGGTTTATTTTTCTAAAAAAAAGAATTGTTTTTACTGTGATTCTACAGATATAATTGATATTTGAATCTGACATGGGATACAATTCATTTAAACGCTTTTCATACATTCACTCATGATATTTTGTGATAAAAGGAGATTAATAAAGTAGATTATGCATAATAAAAAATTTGTTGTCATCATGCTTTTATTGAATATTTTTATTGTCTTCCTTGGTATTGGTTTGATTATCCCCATTATGCCGACCTTTATGGAAGAAATGCACTTAACGGGGAGCATTATGGGGTATATGATGGCTGCCTTTTCACTTACGCAATTTGCGATGTCGCCTTTTGCAGGGAAGTGGATTGACCGATTTGGAAGGAAGAAAATAATTGTCATCGGCTTGTTTATCTTTTCGCTTTCCGAATTGATTTTTGGCCTGGGCACAAATGTATGGGTCTTGTTCTTGTCACGGATACTTGGCGGTGTCAGCGCTGCTTTCATCATGCCGGGGGTAACAGCTTATATGGCCGACATCACCACAATAGAAGAGCGCCCGAAATCGATGGGGTATATATCCGCTGCCATCAGCACTGGCTTTATCATCGGGCCTGGTGTGGGCGGCTTCATAGCTGGACTGGGCGTACGTGCACCATTCTATTTTGCTGCCATTATTTCTGGCGTTGTTGCGGTCATTTCGTTCTTCATTCTGAAAGAGCCATTAACGAAGGATCAGTTAAGAGAGCGCGCTGCGGAAAGCAAGCAAAGCAATTTCTTTAAGGAAATCCAGAAATCGTTCAAGCCGCTTTATTTAATCGCTTTCGTTATCGTGTTTGTTCTGTCATTCGGCCTATCAGCCTACGAAACAGTTTTCAGCCTGTTCTCTGACCATAAGTTCGGCTTCGATCCGCAGGATATTGCGACAGTTATAACGGTATCGTCCATCATCGCTGTCATTGCCCAAGTATTCCTATTCGATAAAATGGTCAACTTGCTAGGGGAAAAAAAGCTGATTCAACTATGCTTGATCACAGGCGCTATATGTGCGGTAATCTCAACAGTAGTTGGCCATTTCTGGTTGGTCCTGCTGATTACTTGCATTATTTTCCTGGCGTTCGATATACTTCGTCCTGCTTTGACGACGTTTCTATCAAGGATGGCAGGCAGCGAACAAGGATTTGTCGCCGGAATGAACTCGGCCTATACAAGTTTAGGGAATATAGCTGGCCCGTCTATAGC
This sequence comes from Bacillus kalamii, assembly GCF_047238185.1. Classification (NCBI taxonomy): domain Bacteria; kingdom Bacillati; phylum Bacillota; class Bacilli; order Caryophanales; family Bacillaceae; genus Bacillus; species Bacillus kalamii. The sequence goes on from NZ_JBDFMI010000001.1 coordinate 908,525, forward strand.
CGGCATTTTATTTGATGTCAATATTCATTTCCCCTATCTTTTTTCGGCAGTCATTTTGGTGATCGGCTTGGGAATCACGTTTTTTTGGCGTCAAACGCAGTTTGGCGTTCATCAATAACTCGAAAAGGAGAATGGCTGCCTATAATGGTTGCTGTTCTCCTTTTTTACTGTACAACAATGTAGTGAATAGAGTGCGGCATTGACAGATGCTTTATACTTGCATATAGTAAATGTAGTTCAATATGGTCTTCTGTTAGGTGAGGCTCCTGTATTTGATATATGCTGCTGCCCAGAAACGTCGAAAGACGCCAATGGGTCAACAGGAAAAATCGGACTAAGGTTTTTCTTAATGCAGCTGGTTTATAACCTATGCTATACAGTGCTAAAACTCGACAAGGGGAGACATGTATAGCTTATTATGCGTATATGCTCCTTTCATTTGGAAAGGGGCTTTTTATTTTTGGAGGTGAGGGAAGCATGAGCACTGATGATCCAAATCCGATAAGGACCGTGAGTTATTACCAAAGAATGAGGCAGAAAAAAGTGTTCCTGTTCCTCTTGTCACTAAAAAGAGTTCGATCTACCTTTTGATGCCTCGTCAAATAAGGAAACGAGGTGTATGACATGATAAAAACATATGTATATCAAGCTGATCAAGAGCAAGTGATCACCAATCTTGATATGAAGGAAGCGACAAAATATCTCTCCAATACCGAAAACCTGGTGTGGATTGATTTATATGATGTTGGCAATCATGAACTATATCAAATAGCCAATCTATTCGATTTTCACCATTTGGCTATTGAGGATTGCCTACATGACAGCCCTAGAGCGAAGGTGGATAATTACGAAGATTATCAATTCTTTGTTTTTCACGCTCCGCAATATAACGAGGAAAGCGATAATGAGATCACAACGATGGAGCTGGATGTATTTTTCGGACCTAATTATGTTGTAACCATCCATAAGCATAAATTGAAGTGGCTGAGACAAATGGACATCATTTGTTCAAAGCACGCTAAATACATGAATAAAGGCGCGGACTTTTTGCTATATACGCTTATAGATGGAATAACGGATGAATATTTCCCCATCCTTGACCGCATCAGCATGCGGATCGATGAGTTGGAGGATGAAATATATGATGAAGGGGTCCGCGGTGTGACGGAGGAATTCCTTGCCCTAAAGAGAACCATTATCTTAATCCGGAAAATTATCCTGCCCCAGCGCAGAATATTCCTTACAGTCGACGGAAAATGGAAGTTTGCGATCCAGGAAGAAAATGTGCCGTTTTATTCGGACTTGATCGACCATCTGGAGCGGATTGTCGATTCGACGGAAACGTACCGGGATTTAGTGAATAGTGCACTCGATACGTACTATTCCATCATTAATGCCAAGTCGTCGGAAAAATTGAATGTACTGACGTTGATTTCTACAATCATGCTGCCTTTGACATTCGTGACTGGATTTTTCGGAATGAATGTACCGCTTCCGTACCAGCATTCGCCTTACACAACGGTTGTTATATTGGTTTCATTGATTATATTGACAATCGGAATGTGGCGTTATTTTAAAAAGAAACAATTATTATAAAAGGTAAGCAAGATGGGTTAAGGTAAAATATGGTATGATATAAAGAAGCTGCAATGGCAGGGTATGGCGCGGCGGCCCCTTTTTTAATTCCCTATAGGGACGGAAAGGGGGTGTAGCCTATGTATATTACGACAGATATACTGAGTGTTATTATTGCGTTCGCGTCCTTAGTCGTGGCAATTATCGTTGCTTGCAAAAAAGACTAAGCCCCACCCTAGCCAGGTAAAGGAAGCTTAGCCTTGTCTTTGCCGCCGCGATCTTGCTTTGCGGTTGCAGCTATATACAGAGGGGAGATGCGACCAACATCTTTCCCTCTTTTTTATATGCCTTCTTACTATTTATAGTATACCCGTTATCAGAAAATGACAATCCTAATTTTGGGATTTAGAGCATCTTTGTGGAGCATCCTGTGCGGATTTTAAGCCGAGCGGGACGTTTTTTCGCGCATACACACTTAAAAATAGGCCAATCATAATCGAATTCAGCATGGTCGGCAATGTCCCGTATGAAACGAAGGGCAGTGAGTACCCGGCATATGGGAAGATGCCGAAGACCATACCGACGTTAAAAATCAGCTGGAAGCCGTAGATGCTGACTCCGCCGATGATAAGTAGCCGGCCGAAGGCGTCATTAACATGTGGCACCATAAGCAATACGCGGATGAGGAGGAATCCTAGTGTAAGTAGTATAATCCCCGAAAAAATCCAACCGAGCGAATAGGTCAGTGTAACGAAAATAAAGTCGGTGTGGGCCTCTGGTAAAATTATGTGGCTGTCAGCCAGTGATTGTGGATGCCATTTGGCATTCTCCAATAACTTTTTTACTTGGATGGATATATAGCTAGAAGCTGTACCAGGATTATTCCTGATTGGCATAAGTGACATTAAACGTGCATAGCGATATTCATTCCAAGTAGATGAAATAAACATGAAAAAAGTTCCGAGCCACAATCCAACAATTGCCGCAGTTCGCTTCCAAGTATGTCTTCCCTCATACATATACATGGCAATTAGCATTAAGATATACATCATGATGGTAGGAATAGGAGAGACAACAATAAATAAAAATGATGAAACTCCAACAAATACTATTAATTTCCATGCTTTTCGTTTGGGTGAATCAAGCAATAATGCCCAAGAGATTAGATAGAAAACTATAAAAAGCGAGGAGTCAACGGAAACGGAAAAGATTCTTAAACTCTTATATCCATTGATTACAACCGCTAGTGGATATGGGGCTATGGTATATAATAATAAACCAAACGTTCCCAACGCGTAAAAAATCAATCCCATCTTTTTACCAGATTTTTTCCATAAACGATAATTGAATTTAAATAGACAATAGACAACAAAAATGCTTAAGAGCGTACCGAAGATTTTCATCGGCCAACTTAAATTCATCGGCCAACTTAAATAACTATGAGTTTGTGTTGTCATAACATACATCGCAATCATACCGATCATTAGGGCGCAAGCAAAACCCAAAACCAATATCCAGTCAACTTTAGGCTTGTATACTTTATTGAATTGCTTGCTTAGCTTAAGGGGGCTGCCCATTTGCTTGACCGCCATCAGTTCAGCTTCCTCGTTTGAATGCCCCTTCTTTTCCAGTGTTCGGGCTATGCTCTCGATATGCTGGTCCAGCTCTTTTTGGACCGAAGCTCTTGTTTCCTTCATTTTGATATTGGCGGTTACCTGTTCCAAAAATTGGTTTCGAATGCTCATCTTGCCCCTCCCAATAGTGCCTGCAGAGTCAAGGAGACAGTTGAAGTATTTTTCTCCATTGCTTGCAGCGTTTTAGCCCCTTTTGACGTTAAGCGATAATATTTTTGTTCTTCCTCGTTCCACGAACTTGCCAGAAATCCTTCTTTTTCCAGTTGGTGGAGCATTGTATATAGAAACCCCTCTTGATGATCGAACTTGGTGATGCCCCTCGAGCGCAATAAACCCATTAATTCAACTCCGGTCCTTGCTTCTGTGAGCAGTTGTAATGTATGTGCAAGTGTGTTTTCTTTTTTGATTTCATTGAACACAGCGGATTTATGGGCAGATGTGAATTGAAGTTGCTGTTTCCCGGCTTTTTTCATCGTTTTTCCTAAAGCACGAAGTTTATCTTCCATCATACAATCCCTCCAGCTCTTTTCGTAGTAATTGCTTCGCACGCCGCAATCTTGTTTTGATGGTGTTTTCCTTTACCTTGATGATCTGTCCAATTTCCTTTAATGTAAGTTCCTCGAAATAATGAAGATAGATGATTTCACGAAATTTAAGGGGAAGCTGATAGACTGCTTTCGCCAAAACTTGCTCATCCTCGTTATCCATAACCATTTTTTCAATGTTGACAGTGGATGAACCTGCCACATCTGCTATTTTTTCATTAATTGAGACTTTACGGTGATACCAGGATTTTAAATAATCCTTGCAATGGTTGATGGCGATTCGCCACAGCCACGTTTTTAGCTTCGCTTGGCCATTATAGGTATGGAGCGAACGGTAGCATTTTACGAAGATTTCCTGTGTCAGGTCCTCGGCGAGCGCAGTATCCCTGACATAAGAATAGACTAGCTCCAATATGGACTGCCCGTACAAATCCATGATTTCCCCGAGCATTTCTTCATGCCCGAGGGATTCAATTCCCTCTGAGAAGTATTCTTCCACGCTGTTGCCTCCTTTTGTTCTATGTATTAGACGACTTGATGCCTATTGGGGTTTTAAAAAAATGAAAAGTGAATCTATTTATTCTAACTCTAGGGAAACGAAATAGGGTCTAAAAAGTTCTAAATATATTGAATTTAAAATTCTAAAAATGTAGAATGTAGAAAAGGAGGTATATTATGGAAGTGAATTATGTCCCCGAACAGCCTGAAACAGTTTCTGTACAAGTTGTCTCATCGCCTTTATGGGAAGTGATTTTAGGGATTGCCGGATACACATACCGTGAATTGCGCCATACATTTGATCAAGATGCTGAATGGAGGAAGGATAGCGGCAGTATGCCAGTTCAATTAAAAGAAATAATAACCAGCATCCAAGAAACCAACCTATGGCATGCATTGATCATGCTGCAGAATGAAGTCGAAGCAAAAACGTCTGTGCAATTCATTGAAAACGTAAGCCTGATTCCTAAACGGCGGTTTTATGATATTTTATTGCCGTATAAAAACCGGAGTTCAGAAAAAGACCGCATTGATTTGCTTGGAAACATGGATAACCAAGCTGCTATCGATGCCTATTGCGGGCTATTCGAAGGGCATCCGTATTTAAGCGGATATATTCGAGAAATAGCGGCAAAGCCATATAACGAGCTTTTGTCCTTGCTGGCAGCGGCTGTCAGTGAATATGAACAGTGGGTTTCAAATAAGGTTGGATGGAATGAGATTGTGGGAATGCTGGATTTTGAGCAAAAACTATATAACCGCACGGAATTTCGACATCCTATAGAAGATATTGAACGGATTACCGGGGGTGTCCGCTATTTTCCTGAACCATCCATATGGAATATCAAACTGATTCCGCATATAGCTTACCGTCCATGGGTACTGGAAAAGAGAACCGCTGATACAAAGCTTTTCTTTTATCCGTTGAAGGATGACTATTTTTTGAAGCCGGGAGACCCGCCGAAAGAATTGGTGAGAGGGTTTAAATCATTAGGGGACGAATTGCGGCTGAAACTGGTTTACGAGCTGCAAAAGGGACCCATTTCTCTCCAAGATTTAAGTGCGGCCATGCAAATGTCAAAGACGACCCTTCATCATCAGCTTTCTTTATTGAAGGCAGCCAAATTCGTTAAAGCGGAAAAGGGCATCTATCAACTGCGGATGGATTCAATCATTCATTTACAGGGTAAGCTGTTGCATTTTTTAGGAATAGACTAATGGGAAGGCTCTCAAAGGCTTTCTATGCCCTTTTAATGGGAGAAACACTTTCTGAACTGGCCGGTGCAGCAGGAGGGTTGGTCAATGGCCTTCTTTTATATGAAGCTACTGGTTCGAGAGAGTGGATCGGTATTATGTGGATTGTTTATTATGTTCCATCGTTGATTCTACAGGGAATGAGCTCTCCTTTTTTGAACGGGGCCAGAAAGGAAATCGTGCTTCCGTCTATCCAGCTGCTACGGTCGTTCCTCTATTTGTTTCCGCTGCTGGCGGTTATATTCGAAGGCACGTTTAGTCTCATTGCAAGCTTGATAATCATGCAGATTATGCTTGGGCTTTTGCAGCCTATATATGCCAGTCTTTCTTTTTCGATATTGCCTGATCTTTGTGGCGAACAGCATTTGGTTAAGGCGAACGGCCTCCTTGATGCAACAATCAGGGTAATGAGCTTTATAGGCCCGGGTTTGTCAGCAGCTCTTCTCTTTGTTCTGCCATCGGAGTCTATATATGCGCTGTCATCGCTTCTATTCTTCATTAGCAGCTGTACACTTTGGACTTTGTCCAGCCGTAAACCGGGAAGGCCATCCATTTGGAAACGGTTTTCTTGGTGGCAGGAAATGAAGAAAGGATATGCGCTGTTTCTTTCTGAACGCATGCTCTTACATGTTACGCTGCTTTCTTCATGTGTCCAATTTTCTGTAGGAATGACAATCGTGCTGAATATACCATTTATAATGGATGTTTTATCAGGCGTTAAGTGGCAGTATGGCATCTTCTCGGCTTCTTTCCCTTTAGGCTATGCTATGGGCTTGATTCTTTTAAATAAAGTAAAAAAAGCCCGGAATAGTATGTACACCGGTTTAATCGGCGGAGGACTGTCTTTTCTCCTTTTGTCGGCTGTCTCATCCGTTCCGCTTTCCTGGATTTGCGAATGGGCAGGTGGACTGCTGTTTCCTCTATTTAATGCACAAAGTGCGGCGGCATTCCAAAAATATGCCCCGAGAGATCGATTGAGCCAATTGAGCTCTATTCGGCTATTTTTTATGAGAATAAGTACAATGGCAGGGATTCTCTGTGCTTCCGCCTCCAATGCTTTCATTGATGTCAGGCAAGGGTATGTATTGGCTGGTTTGTTTGTGGCACTGCCGGGCATCTATTATCTCTATAAAAATCGCTGAGGGATGGCATGCGGTGCATACCCGTAAGTCTCTATTTGCAGTGTATAACTAGTTCCGCTTCTGTATAGGCCGCTTGAGAAAAAGAAATAAATCTCGAATATTTAAAAAAGAGAAATAAAAGTTTAATATAAGAGTAAGGTTGAATTAAATAATGATAGAGATTGTCTTTTTACTTGGTAATATATTATGATATTAGAAGCTAGTCATAAAAAATTGGGAATGGGGTGTCGTACTGTGTTAAAAGTACAAGAAATTAGAGAAATCATTAAATTAATTGACGCATCAAGCATTCAAGAATTTGTATATGAACAAGAAGGAACAAAAATAGAAATGAAAAAATCAAGTGAAGTGACGTTTTTTCAACAGCCTGTTGTACAAGCAGTTCCTGCTGAAATCCCAGCAGCCCCAGCGGCTCCGGTTCAACCGATGAATGCCCAACAACCGCAAGGCCAGGCACCTTCGCAAGCAGCCGCACCAGCAAATGAGACTCCTTCAGAGCAAAACGAAAATCTACATAAAGTCATATCTCCAATGGTGGGAACATTCTATAGTTCTTCGTCTCCTGAAGCTGCTGCATTTGTCAGCAAAGGATCGAAGGTATCTGAAGACGATGTCGTTTGCATCGTGGAAGCAATGAAGCTCTTCAACGAAATCACTGCCGAAGTTAATGGGGAAATTGTTGAGATTCTGGTGAAAGACGGCCAACTGGTAGAGTATGGTCAGCCATTATTCTTAGTAAAAGCCGAATAAGGAGCTGGAGCATATGATTAAAAAGCTATTGATTGCAAACAGAGGAGAAATTGCTGTCCGGATTATCCGTGCGTGTAAAGAAATGGGCATCGAAACGGTTGCTGTGTATTCAGAGGGCGACCGTGAAGCGTTGCATGTCCAATTGGCGGACGAGTCCTATTGCATAGGGCCAATTCTCTCAAAAGACAGTTACCTGAATACAATGAATATCATCAGTACGGCAAAGCTTACTGGATGCGACAGCATTCACCCTGGGTATGGGTTCTTGGCTGAAAATGCAAGTTTTGCCGAACTGTGCAGAGAGTGCAGCATTACGTTTGTAGGGCCTTCTCCAGAAGCCATTAACAAGATGGGTACGAAGGACGTAGCTCGTGAAACGATGAAGGCTGCAGGAGTACCGATTGTCCCTGGTTCAGAGGGAATCATCAAAGATGAAGAGGAAGCCCTTCAGCTGGCTGGCCAGATCGGTTATCCGGTCATCATTAAAGCGACTGCAGGCGGCGGGGGGAAAGGCATCCGTGTTGCCCGCGATGCAGATAGTTTAGTCAAGGGCATCCGTATAACCCAGCAGGAAGCTTTGACTGCGTTCGGAAATCCGGGCGTCTATCTTGAAAAATACATTGAAGATTTCCGCCATGTTGAAATCCAGGTTCTTGCTGATAATCACGGCAATGCCATCCATTTGGGCGAACGCGACTGCTCGATCCAAAGAAGATTGCAAAAATTGCTTGAGGAAACGCCATCTCCTGTCATTGATGAAGAGCTTCGCCTAAAAATGGGCGATGCCGCGGTGAAGGCAGCTTTAGCTGTTGATTATTCAGGTGCTGGTACGGTAGAATTTATCTTCGATTACCATAAAAAGCAATTTTATTTCATGGAAATGAATACCCGAATCCAAGTGGAGCATCCTGTTACTGAGATGGTAACGGGCGTTGACTTAATTAAAGAGCAAATTCGTGTTGCATCCGGAGAGAAACTCTGTTTAACTCAAGATGAGGTTGAATTTAACGGATGGTCGATTGAATGCCGTGTGAATGCAGAAAATCCTTATAAGGACTTTATGCCTTCAGCAGGGAAAATCGAAATGTACCTTCCGCCGGGCGGCCTCGGTGTCCGAGTTGATTCCGCCGCTTATCCCGGCTATACGATTCCGCCTTTTTATGATAGTATGATTGCAAAAGTCATTACCTATGGCAAAACACGCCAGGAGGCAATCGACCGAATGAAAAGAGCATTGAACGAATTTGTAATCGAAGGTATTCATACAACGATTCCGTTTCACCTAAAATTACTGCAAAACGAAGATTTTGTAAGTGGAAACTTTAATACAAAGTTCCTCGAAACTCATCATATTATGAGTGAGGAATGAGTAGTATAAATGGAGGTGTTTTGAATGGTTGAGCAAAACAATATGTTAGAAATGGCACAAACCAGCAATTCTTTGGGGAAAGTAGAAATCGCACCTGAGGTTATCGAGGTGATTGCAGGCATCGCTGCTTCTGAAGTAGATGGAATTGCCCAAATGAGAGGCAATTTTGCAACTGGAGTTGTCGAGAAATTAGGCAAGAAAAACCACGGAAAAGGCGTGAAAGTAGAACTTTCCGAAGATGGTGTAAAGGTTGAAATTTACTGTATGGTCAAGTTCGGCGTTTCCATTCCGAAGGTGGCGCAGGAAGTACAGGACAATATCCGCCAGGCTTTGCTAAATATGACTGCGATAGAAGCTGAAGAAGTGAACATCCATGTCGTAGGCGTTGTCTTTGATAATGCCAAAGCAGAACCTGAAGTAATGCAAGAAATGTAATTGGCTGTTTAGCCCGGATTCATCAGGGATGTATATACGGCTTGATATAGGAATAAAACCCACTGTTCTGCCTCATCCGAGGAGTGCGGAGCAGGGGTTTTTTTCATTCTTTTTCCTCAACCTGCCATCCTGTTTCACAATCGAGGTGTAAAAAAGGAAAGGAAAAGGCTGAAATCCCTGTAATTGACAGATTATTTATTCAATTTCTTAATATTGTTCTAAACACTACCTTTCAATGTTCGTTTATGCTATAGTTTTTCTATAACAGTGAAACTTTGTTAAATGTGGGCATAATTCCACATTTATTGGAAGGTTCGCCATTCGGATAGAATGAGGCAGATGGCTTCCGGCATATCTTCCATCCATCTTGGGTAGCCTTGAAGCAGGAGGCTTCCGCCTCTTCTTACGGGAAATAATCAAATGCTAGGTAAAAAGAAAGCACTAAAGGAGTACGAAAATGAAACGAAGAATTGCGCGTGAAAAGGCTTTGCAAGCCCTATTTCAAATAGATTTATCAAAAAGCGATGTAGAGGATGCGATTACGGCTGTCCTTGAAGAATCCCCTAGAGACGAATATTTAGATTTCCTTGTTAAAGGAACAGTGGACAACCTTGAAAAAATTGACTCTATTATCAAAGGGAATCTGGAAAACTGGACGATCGAGCGTCTTGGCAACATAGACCGCAATTTACTGCGCCTTTCCACTTTTGAAATGTTGAAGTCGACTGAAGTGCCAGTGAATGTGGTAATGGATGAAGGCATTGAAATCGCCAAAATGTACGGTGACGACCAATCCGGCAAGTTTGTGAATGCTGTGCTTTCCAAAATTAAAGTCCAGCTGCAATTATAAAAAGAGAAGCAACATTCGGAAAGGGAGATGGGTATGACGGCAACTATTATTGATGGAACAGCCATATCGAAGAAGGTGCGGGAAGGCATTTCAGCAGAGGTGCAGCATCTGAAAGAAAAAGGGATTACACCTGGCCTTGCCGTTATTCTAGTCGGGGACAATCAGGCATCTAAGACATATGTGGCAAATAAAGAAAAAGCGTGCCGTGAACTCGGTATGCACTCTGAATTAATTGCCTTGCCTGATTCAGTAACAGAGGAAGAATTGCTGTCGAACATAACATCCTTGAACCACGCGGAGCATATTCATGGAATTCTGGTCCAATTGCCGCTTCCAGGGCATATTGACGAAACCCGGGTCCTGGATGCTATTGATCCGCAGAAGGATGTTGATGGTTTTCATCCAGTCAATATCGGCAAATTACTGACAGGCCAGGATACACTTTATCCCTGTACTCCGTCTGGGATCATGGTCATGCTTGAAGAAATCGGCTGCAATCCCGAAGGTAAACATGCAGTGGTAGTCGGCAGAAGCAACATCGTCGGGAAACCTGTCGGACAGCTCTTGTTAAACAAAAATGCCACCGTTACATATTGCCATTCAAAAACGGTAGACTTGGTTAAGTATACGAAAGATGCCGACATTCTTATTGCGGCAGTCGGTGTAAGGGATTTGATTAAGGCAGAGCATGTGAAGCAGGGCGCTGTAGTCATTGATGTAGGCATGAACCGCAATGATGAGGGAAAGTTATGCGGCGACGTCGCTTTCGCTGAGGTGAAGGAGAAAGCATCCTACATTACCCCTGTTCCGAAAGGGGTCGGCCCTATGACCATCACAATGCTTATGTACAATACAGTTAAGGCTGCCAAAATGATTCATTCCATCCTATAATAGTTGAAGGGTGCCGCTCTAAAAGAATAAACACTTAAAGAAAGCTGTCATTTTGTTTATAATAGCAATATGACAGTTTTTTTGTTGCAATAATCGTTTACATAAAAATACCGAAAAATAAAGGAATCGTAAACAAGTGTTAAGAAGGGGATTTATATGTCGATTGAAAAATATATAACCGTGACAGCTTTAACTAAATATATCAAGCGGAAATTTGATTATGATCCCCATCTTCGAGATATATACATCAAAGGTGAGATATCGAATTATAAGCGGCATTCCAGCGGCCATATGTACTTTACGCTGAAGGATGACAAGGCCCGCCTTTCTGCGATTATGTTTGCCAAAAGCAACGCTTCTCTTCGCTTCGTGCCGGAAAATGGGATGAAAGTGATTGTGCGCGGCGAGGTGTCTGTTTTTGAACAGAGCGGCAATTATCAGGTATATGTTCGTGAGATGCATCCGGATGGAGTCGGTGACCTTTTTATTGCGTTTCAGCAATTGAAGGAAAGGCTTGAGAAAGAAGGGTATTTTTCCCCTGCACACAAAAAGCCTCTCCCCCATCATCCATCGACCATCGGTGTGATCACTTCACCAACAGGCGCTGCTGTGCGGGACATTATCATTACGTTAAAACGGCGTTATCCAATGGGGAAGGTACTCTTGTACCCTGCTCTTGTACAGGGGCCGAATGCACCTGACTCCATTGTGGACAGCATTCGAAGGGCAAATGAAAATGAAGAAATAGACGTGCTGATTGTAGGACGGGGAGGGGGGTCCATCGAAGAGCTATGGGCATTCAATGAAGAAAAGACGGCCCGGGCCATTTATGATTCCCGTATTCCCATCATTTCGGCAGTGGGCCATGAAACAGATACGACCATCGCCGATTTTGTCGCGGATGTACGTGCGGCCACGCCGACAGCTGCTGCTGAATTGGCTGTTCCAAATATATTGGAGTTGAAAAGAGCGCTCGATGCGCATGTCTCCAAATTGAGCACTCTCCTTTCGCATATTGTTCAGCAAAGAAAAATGTTATTGCAAAGATTGGTTCAATCATATGCCTTCCGCTATCCTGAGAAAATGTACCAGCAGAAGGCGGAACAATTGGACCACCTATTTGAAAGGCTGCAAAAGGAGAGCCAGCGATACTTCAGCAAAAAAGATGACCAGCTTCAAAGAGCTGTCAAAAGAATAGGCATGTTCCATCCTAACCAGCAATTAGAAGAACAAAGAGAACGGTTGAATATGTTCAGCCGAAGGATGTATAGAGCCATGAAATCAACCATCCATGCCAAAGACCAGGCCTTCAGAGGCTCGGTAAGCAAGCTCCAGGTACTCAGTCCATTGAATATCATGGAAAGAGGTTACAGCATAGCTTTTAATAAAGAGGAACATGTCATAAAGAGCAAGACGCAGGTTAAACAAGGCGACTCTATAAAAGTTGTCCTGAAGGACGGGCAAATGATCTGTGAAGTAAAAGATTTGAAGGAGAGTGAATTTAATGGCTAAGAAGGATGAAATTTCATTTGAGGAAGCAATGGAGCAGTTGGAACACATCGTTGAACTGCTTGAAGAAGGGGATGTACCCTTAGAAGAGGCAATTAATATTTATAAAAGGGGCATTGATCTTTCGAAAATCTGCAACGGCAAATTGCAGTCTGCACAGGAACAACTCGTCCAAATTGTCGATGAGAATGGTGAACTCAAGCCGTTTCAATTGAAAGAGGAGGAGTAGTCACCGATGAATAAACTTCCGTTCGATCAGTTTATGCAACAGCAAAAAGAAAAAGTGGAGCACGCTTTGCTTCAGGAAGTCGAGCGAATTCATGCACCATCCGTATTAAAAGGAGCGATGAGTTATTCGTTAAGGGCAGGAGGCAAAAGAATCCGGCCGTTACTTGTGTTTGCGGTGCTGGATGCTTTCAGGGGAAATATGGACATCGGTATGAAGGCTGCTTGTGCGATTGAAATGATCCATACCTATTCGCTAATCCATGATGACCTGCCCAGTATGGACAATGATGATACGAGAAGAGGGAAGCCGACAAACCATATCGTCTTCGGCGAAGCAAATGCAATCCTTGCGGGTGACGCTCTTCTGACGTATAGCTTTACATTGCTTACTGAAAAGGTATATAAAGATGTTAAACCAGAACAATTGCTTGAGTTGATTGCGGTTATCTCTTCTTGTGCTGGGGCAGAAGGCATGGTAGGCGGACAAACTGCCGATATGGAAGCCGAAGGGAAAGCTGTTTCGCTAGAAGAGTTGGAGTATATCCATGAGCATAAAACCGGCCGCCTTTTGACTGCCAGCGTTTTAGCCGGTGCCATTCTTGGCGGTGCCACCACCGATGAAAAGAAAGAGCTGGAAAGATTTTCGCATCATTTGGGCCTTGCTTTTCAAATCCGTGATGACATCCTTGATATTGAGGGCAGCGAAGAAGAAATAGGCAAACCTGTCGGAAGTGATGTAACGAATGGAAAGAATACATATCCGGCCTTGTTGACTTTAGAGGGAGCCAAGGCTAAGCTTCAGGAGGAAATCCAACAAGCAATATCCGTTTTAGGAAAGCTTGATATGATGGAGGGCTATCTGTTCGATATTACCAAGCTTGTGGCATATAGAAATAAGTAATCTCCTATTTTCTAAGCTACTGAATTTGTAGTGAAGATGGATTTATGGTATATTGACGTATAATACAATGACTCTTGGAAGCGTTATGAAAACGCATGGAAATAGGATGGAAAATCGTTTTACTACTGGTGATGATCAGAAAAAGCAAGCCGTTATCACATGAGTGTTAACGGCTTTTTGTAAAGAAATCAACGGACGAATCCGATAGAAAGTGAGTGATCCTGTTGGATCTTCTAGCGATAAAGGACCCTTCCTTTTTAAAAAACTTGAATAAACAGGAATTGGAATCTCTGAGCCAAGAAATCAGGGAATTTCTTATTCAAAAATTATCAGTCACGGGAGGACATATCGGCCCTAACCTGGGCGTAGTGGAATTGACCATTGCGCTGCATAGGGAATTTAACAGCCCTCAGGATAAATTCCTTTGGGATGTAGGCCACCAATCATATGTCCATAAAATTCTGACCGGCAGAGCCGGCCAATTTGATACGCTTAGACAATACAAGGGCTTATGCGGTTTTCCTAAAATGGCGGAAAGCGAACATGATGTCTGGGAAACAGGGCACAGTTCAACTTCCCTTTCTGCAGCTATGGGGATGGCGATTGCACGCGATTTGCGTAAAGAAAAAAGCCATATTGTTCCGATCATTGGAGACGGCGCTTTGACTGGCGGAATGGCATTGGAAGCATTGAACCATATCGGCCATGAAAAGAAAGATATGATCGTTGTGTTAAATGACAATGAAATGTCGATCGCCCCGAATGTCGGTGCGCTCCACAATGTACTGGCCCAACTGCGTACGGCCGGAAAGTATAACCGTGCAAAAGATGAACTTGAGTATTTGCTGAAGAAAATACCGGCAGTCGGAGGGAAATTGGCCTCAACTGCTGAAAGAGTAAAAGATAGCCTGAAATATTTGCTTGTTTCCGGTGTCTTTTTTGAAGAACTTGGCTTTACTTACCTGGGGCCTGTAGACGGACATAATTACGATGCCTTATTGGAAAATATCCGGTATGCAAAGAAAACCAAAGGTCCTGTCCTACTGCATGTGCTTACGAAAAAAGGAAAAGGCTTCACGCCTGCTGAACATGATAAAGTCGGAACCTGGCATGGGACCGGCCCATATAAAATCGATACAGGAACTATAATCAAGGCTGTCAGCAAAGCGCCGGCTTGGAGTTCTTTAGTCAGTGAGACGGTTCGCCGGCTTGCCCGCACAGATGAACGGATAGTCGCCATTACTCCGGCAATGCCTGTAGGCTCCAAATTGGAGGGATTTGCGTCTGAGTTTCCGGACCGGATGTTCGATGTCGGCATAGCCGAACAGCATGCGGCAACCGTTGCAGCCGGCTTGGCTACACAGAAAATGAAGCCGTTCCTTGCGATTTACTCAACGTTCCTGCAAAGGGCTTATGATCAGGTAGTCCATGATATTTGCCGTCCGAACCTGAATGTATTCATCGGCATAGACCGTGCGGGCCTAGTAGGTGCAGATGGTGAAACCCATCAGGGTGTCTTTGATATTTCTTTCCTCCGCAGTTTACCGAATATGGTATTAATGATGCCGAAGGATGAAAATGAAGGACAGCATATGGTTAATACAGCGATTGACTATAATGATGGTCCAATTGCGATGCGTTATCCGAGAGGCAACGGCCTTGGCGTTAAGATGGATGAAGAATTAAAATCAATCCCTATCGGGAGCTGGGAAGTGCTGCGCCCTGGCCATGATGCTGCCATACTTACGTTCGGGACAACAATTCCGATGGCGCTTGAAGCAGCAGAAACGCTGGAGAAGCAGGGTATTTCAGTCCGCGTTGTGAATGCAAGATTCATAAAGCCAATGGATGAAGCGATGCTGCATGATTTACTGAAAATGAATATGCCGATATTGACGATTGAAGAAGCAATCCTTCAAGGAGGATTCGGAAGTGCAGTCCTTGAATTTGCGCATGATCATGGCTACCAGTCAGCGGTAATAGATCGAATGGGCATCCCGGATCATTTCATAGAGCACGGCAATGTGGATAAGCTGTTGGAAGAAATTTCATTGACGGCTGACCAGGCTGTTAGTAACATCAAGAAAATAACACCTCAAAAACAAAAAAGGGCATAAGTATGAAAATAAATAAAGAACGAATAGATGTATTGCTTGTAGAACAAGGATTAGCGGAAACGAGAGAAAAAGCAAAACGTGCCGTTATGGCGGGGCTTGTATATGCCAATGAAGAACGTCTCGATAAACCAGGTGAAAAAATACCTGCCGATACCATACTGACTATAAAAGGCAAAGTGATGCCGTATGTGTCCCGTGGCGGTTTGAAGCTTGAAAAAGCCATCCAATCTTTCGGGTTGGATCTGAAGGACTGCGTCATGCTCGATATTGGGTCTTCGACAGGAGGATTTACAGATTGCGGCCTTCAAAACGGTGTAAAGATGTCATACGCGCTGGATGTCGGCTATAATCAGCTGGCTTGGAAATTAAGGCAGGATGAACGGGTAGTGGTCATGGAACGGACCAATTTCCGCTATGTGACGCCAGCTGATCTTGAAGGTGAAATGCCTAATTTCGCCAGCATCGATGTTTCATTCATTTCCTTGAAACTTATATTGCCTGTATTGAAGACTTTGCTTGTGCCGGGCAGCCATGTGGCGGCATTGATTAAACCGCAATTTGAAGCAGGCAAGGAGCAGGTTGGCAAAAAAGGGATTGTCAGAGATCCAAATGTCCATAAGCAAGTAATAGAGGACATTGTGGAATTTTCCCTTAACCTAGGCTACGACTGCATGGCACTGACCTTTTCTCCCATTACAGGAGGAGACGGCAATATTGAATTCCTGATCCATCTATACTGGGAAGGCGAGAAAGATCGGGGTGCCAATCATTCTTCCGTCAGCCCGGAAGACATTGTCGTACAAGCTCATGCACAACTGAAAAAAAAGTAATCAAAAATCCCCTAATGCGTCAGCTATAGGGGATTTTATGCATGTTGAATACAGTTGTACAGAAAAAAACTGTCGGAATTATCCTGGTATAATGGCATTGGAAGTCCTTTGCAGTAATGCTTTTTCAAACTTTACACATCAAAATTAATATATGTATAAAGTAAATAGGATGCATATTACTTACCAAGATATACATAGAATTTATATTTTTATACACATTTTTAGTAGTAAAACATGTACAAGCCATATAAAATGGTCTATGATTTGAGATATAGAAGTCTTATTCATAGTTGCATGTTTGAATAAGCCAAATTGCAGAAGCGACAGAGGTGTATTTATGAATAAAGGACAGCGCCATATTAAGATACGTGAAATTATTGCACAAAATGATGTTGAAACCCAGGATGACTTAGTGGATGAATTAAAGAATGCCGGTTTTCATGTAACACAAGCAACTATTTCTAGAGACATTAAGGAATTGCATCTTGTTAAAGTTCCATTAACAGATGGAAAATATAAATACAGTCTTCCGGCTGACCAACGCTTCAATCCTCTTCAGAAACTGAAAAGGACATTGATGGATGCGTTTGTCAGAATCGACTCGACCAGCCATCTGGTCGTCATGAAAACATTGCCTGGCAATGCGCATGCAGTAGGTGTCCTGCTTGATAATCTTGATTGGACGGAAATTATGGGTACAATATGTGGCGATGATACCTGCCTGATCATTTGCAGAACAGTAGAAGATACAGATAAGATTAAGAAGCGATTTTTAGATATGCTATAAAGGGAGAAGGGTGATTATCATTGTTAGTTGAGCTTTCCATTAAAAATTTCGCCATAATCGAGGAGTTGACTGTTTCGTTCAATAGCGGCCTTACTGTGCTAACCGGGGAAACAGGTGCAGGGAAAAGTATTATTATTGATGCGATCAACCTGATTTCCGGCGGAAGAGGATCCTCTGAATTTGTCCGTCATGGAGAAGCAAAAGCTGAACTGGAAGGCATGTTTGTCGTTAACGATGATGACCATCCCATTTATGAAAAGTCTCAGCAACTGGGAATAGATGTATCCGAAGGTACCATCATATTAAGAAGAGATATTTCGCAAAACGGGAAAAGCGTTTGCCGCATAAATGGAAAGATGGTTACAATCGGCATCCTGAGGGAAATTGGCAGTACATTGATTGACGTGCACGGCCAGCATGAACACCAGGAATTAATGGACCCCCATTTTCACTTGCCATTATTGGATCAGTTTGGCGGGGAAGAAGTCCAACAAGCCTTGGATGAATATGGGAATGTATATGAACAGTATATGACTGTCCAAAAGCAGTTCGACAGTTTGAATAAAGACGAGCGTGAAACGGTCCATCGGCTTGATTTTTTGAATTTCCAATATAATGAAATCCAAAATGCCAATTTAATTCTGCATGAAGATGAAGAATTGACGGAAGAAAAGAAAAAAATAAATAATTTCGAAAAGATTTATGAAGGACTTCAATCTGCCTACCAAGCGCTGCGTGGAGACCAAAAGGCATTGGATTGGCTTTCTGTAGCCATGAACAATATGGATGATCTCAGTGAGTTGGATGAAGACGTGAAGAAATTGTCAGAAACCATTTCTTCCAGTTATTATTTATTGGAGGAAACATCGATTTCTTTAAGGAGTTCCTTCGAAATGCTGGAGTATGATCCTGAAAGATTGAACTTGATCGAAAGCAGATTGAATGAATTGAATGTTTTAAAACGCAAATACGGAAAAACGATCGAGGAAATTCTTGAGTATTACGCGGATATCGAAGCGGAAATAGAGGCTCTTCAAAATAGGGAGACCCATTTGGCCAAATTGGAGGCTCAATTGGACAGCCTTAAGAAGGACCTCGTAGTGGAAGCTCTAAATGTATCAAACATCCGGCAAACATATGCATCAGCCCTTACAGAGGATATTATGAAGGAATTGAAAGAGCTGTATATGGAGAAAACAGTCTTTGAAGTCGAATTTTTGCAGAAACCGGTTTTAGGGACGGATATTTCTTCGCGCGATATCAAAAAGAATGGCATGGATGAAATCGAGTTCTATATCAGCACGAATCCGGGCGAGCCGCTTAAGCCTCTGGCTAAAACGGCTTCCGGCGGTGAACTCTCCCGAATTATGCTGGCACTCAAAAATATCTTTTCCAAGCATAGTGGTATTACATCCATTATTTTTGATGAAGTTGATACAGGTGTAAGCGGCAGGGTGGCGCAGGCCATCGCAGAAAAGATTTACCGGGTTTCTGTCGATTCGCAGGTGCTTTGCATATCGCATCTCCCACAGGTTGCTGCCATGGCTGATACCCACTTATTTATCGTTAAGCAAACAGTGGATGGCAGGACGAGAACAAGCCTTCACCCACTGAATTATGATGATAAGGTTAAAGAAATTGCCCGGATGATATCGGGAGTGGAAATAACAAGCATTACTAAAAACCATGCTGAAGAATTATTGCTCCAGGCTGAAAAACTAAAGGGAACATAAGAATGTAAAGCTATCCAATTAAGGATAGCTTTTATTTTAGGCAAATGTTATAAATGCCTCTATCTAAGGCAACATTAAACATGTAGCCATTTAACGAAAAAGGAATTGAAACGAGGAGAGTGATGTTATTGAAGTGGAGCGCAATCAGACTGATTATAGGCACAATCCTCCTTGTTTCGTTTATAAGTATAAGCATTAGCAAACCCTTTCAGCAGTATGTCGATATTCCTAAAAAAATCACCCTATTTGAAGGCCAATCTATAGAAATACCGCGGGCATTCCCGGTCAGTGCATCCCTGGCCAGTAAAGGGAACTTGTCTATGCAAGAAAATAGTCATTCCATCATGTTGGATGGACAGAAGGCAGGCTCCAATCAGCTACTGTTGGATGTAGCGGGGTTTCCTGTCAAAAAAGTAGATGTAGAAATAGTTGATGATTTTAAAGTAATCCCTGGAGGGCAATCCATAGGGGTTAAACTGAATACTGTCGGAGTCCTGGTCGTCGGCCATCATTTAATTCAGACAACTAATGGAAAAAATTCGCCGGGAGAAGTGGCCGGCGTTAAAGTTGGAGATATAATCACGGAAATAAACGGGCATGCCATCAAAAAAATGTCCGAAGTATCACAGTACGTCCAAGAATCGGGTGAAGAAGGAAAACCGATGGATTTGGTTCTTAAGAGAGAAAACGAAACCATCAACACAAAGCTGACCCCTATGAAGGATAAAAATGAACAAATTTTTAAGCTCGGCCTGTATATCCGTGATTCGGCAGCAGGAATCGGTACGCTTACATTTTACCATCCTGACTCCAAAAAATACGGAGCTCTCGGCCACGTTATTTCGGATTCTGATACGAAAAAACCGATTGTTGTAAAAGATGGCCAAGTGGTTTCATCAACTGTTACTTCGATTGAAAAAGGAAGCAACGGAGATCCGGGAGAAAAATTAGCGCGATTCTCCAGCAATAATGAAATTATTGGTACGATTAAACGCAATAGCCCTTTTGGCATTTTTGGCTCGCTAAAAAACGAGGTTCCAAATGGAATGATGGATAAAGCGATCCCCATTACTCTTTCCCACCAGGTAAAGGAAGGTCCAGCCCAGATTCTTACTGTAGTGGATGGGACCAAGGTGGAGAAATTTGATATTGAAATTCTAAGTACGATCCCTCAAAAATTTCCTGCCATTAAGGGAATGGTATTAAAGGTCACTGATAAAAGGCTATTGAAGAAAACCGGCGGGATTGTCCAAGGCATGAGCGGAAGCCCTATTATCCAGGATGGGAAACTCATCGGCGCTGTAACCCACGTGTTTGTCAATGATCCGACCAGCGGATACGGTGTCCATATAGAATGGATGCTCCATGAAGCCGGAATTGATATATATAAGAAAAACCACTCCGGAAGGAAAGCAAGTTAGCAAGGCTGGACCCAGCCTTGCTTTTTTATATAAAAAATACACATCCTCTAATCTGTGTTATAATATTCAAATATTGAAAACAATATGTAGATGGTGCAAATATAGTCGAAAAAACAAGGATATAAAAGAATAATCACATTTATGAAGAATAGGCGAATTAAATAAAAAAAACAAAAGGGATTCTTTTTGCTATTGTCGAAATTCAATTGAGAAGAAGTCAATAGAACTGCAATTGGAACAAGGAGGAAAACCGGGTGAAGAAAGTCAAAGTTTGTATTGTAGATGATAATAGAGAATTAGTTCGTCTTCTCGACGATTATATTTCTTCTCAGGAAGATATGGAAGTGTCAGGAGTAGCATACAATGGACAAGAATGCTTGAAAATGCTTGAAACCGTACATCCAGATGTACTTTTGCTTGATATCATCATGCCTCATCTTGATGGATTGGCCGTGTTGGAGAAAGTGCGTGACGGAAGCAGAAGCAATATGCCGAATGTCATTATGCTGACTGCATTCGGACAAGAGGATGTCACGAAGAAAGCAGTTGAACTGGGAGCGAGTTATTTTATCCTTAAACCGTTCGATATGGAACAATTAGGCGGCACCATCCGTCAAGTCAGCGGCCAATCATCTCCTGCCGCCCATAAAAACCCTTCGAATTCCAATTATCGCAGTTCATATGAGCAAAAACCGAAAAATTTGGATGCAAGCATTACAAGCATTATCCATGAAATCGGCGTCCCTGCCCATATTAAGGGTTATCTGTATTTAAGAGAAGCGATTTCAATGGTTTATAACGACATTGAGCTGTTGGGGTCGATTACGAAAGTGCTGTATCCTGATATCGCCAAAAAATACAATACGACAGCAAGCCGTGTGGAACGCGCCATCCGCCATACCATTGAGGTTGCCTGGAGTCGCGGGAACATTGAAAGCATCTCTTCTTTATTCGGCTATACCGTCTCCATGTCGAAAGCAAAGCCTACCAATTCAGAGTTCATCGCGATGGTCGCTGATAAGCTAAGACTTGAACATAAGGCTTCTTGAAAGGGCTAGGGAATCCTTGTAACGACAAGGATTCATGAGACTTTGTGAAAAAAACAACGCACTTTTAGAAAAGTACGCTGAAACGTCTATAATAAACCGACGAATTTGTTGAGGAAGTACCAACGAACTAAATCAGTTCATTGGTGCTTTTTTTGTTGTCTAAAAAGGATAGAGCGCTATTGACTGTTATATCAAAAAGGCTCCTTTTTTTAATGTATTGATAATTGGCAGAAAATCTGATGTTCAAAAACCAATCAATTAAATTAGAGATAGAAGTGAACCGCCAATCGCTCCTGTCATAACGATCATCCAAGGAGGTAACTTCCAATACACGATCATACTAAATAAAACTGCACCAAAAGCAAAATCGATGGGTTCAATAATGGCACTAGTCCATATAGGATGATAAAATGCAGATATTAATATCCCTACTACTGCAGCATTTACTCCTAATAACGCGCCATTGATTTGAGGATTTCTACGAAGACTGTCCCAAAATGGCAGTGTGCCAATAATTAAAAGGAAAGCAGGTAAGAATATTGCGATTGTAGCTGTCAAGCCTCCTATCCAACCATACATGGCTGTTCCTAAATAAGCGGAAAATGAAAATAAGGGTCCTGGAACAGCTTGGGTTGCTCCATATCCAGCAAGAAATGCCTCTTGACTAAGTAATCCAGTTGGTACAAATTCATTTTCGAGTAAGGGCAATACTACATGTCCTCCTCCGAATACAAGCGATCCCGAGCGATAGAAACTATCAAACAGAGCAACCCATGGACTGCCTGTAACCTCTCTTACAATAGGCAAAAGGAAAAGTAATCCAAAGAATAAGGATAAGCAAATGACTCCTCCTTTTTTAGTAATAGGAAATTGGGCTTTAGAGTGGATAGTTTCTTTGTTTTGATTATATAGAAGGTAACCAATAAATGCAGAAAGTAAAATTACTCCCACTTGAGTAAATACGGTTTGCCATAACAAGGTTAAAATTAATGCTAATAATGCTATTGTTTTTCTTTGTATATCAGGTGTTAACGTTTGGGCCATCCCAATAATAGCATGAGCAACGATTGCCACTGCCGCCAATTTTAAACCATGTATCCATCCAGCGTTATCAATATTAAGTCCTTGAAGGATCAATGCGAATAGAATAAGGGCAATCACTGACGGCATTGTAAATCCTAAAAATGACACTATACCGCCTACTATTCCTCCCCGGAATACTCCTATTCCGATACCGACTTGACTACTAGCAGGACCAGGTAAAAATTGACAAAGAGCTACTAAGTCAGCATACCTTTTTTCATCCATCCATTTTCTTCTTCTGATATA
The DNA here is from genome assembly GCF_047238185.1 of Bacillus kalamii. NCBI lineage: Bacteria > Bacillati > Bacillota > Bacilli > Caryophanales > Bacillaceae > Bacillus > Bacillus kalamii. The sequence goes on from NZ_JBDFMI010000001.1 coordinate 931,372, forward strand.
TTCTTCATGAAAATATCCTAAATGTGCAACTGGTCCGCCAAATGAAACAAATCCTAATTTCATCGAAACCAATAAAATGTCTATTAAAGAGTGCTCAGTGCTATTCCTCTTTCTTTTGACTGTATCTATTTTCACTTATGTTCTCCCTTCTCATTAATCAGTTAATAAGATGTTTTTTGTCTTTCTTTTCTTTACGTAAGACTCATCCTCTACGGAAACACTCTCAACAAATGATATTACTATGGTTATAAATCGTTCGTCTATGTGTTTATTCAGCATTTACAAAACATTTACAATTTGTTTTATTGGTAGTAAAGGAAAGATTATGTCTTAATTGCTTTATCTAAAAAAGGGTAACCGAAAATACGAACGGAATGAGGATGGATAATAATCTCTGCGCTTGTGAATGTAACGGTTCCTGGCTTTATTTACTGTGGCATTCATGATGCTCAATGCCCATACTTTTTTTCAGAGGAAATCGCTGAATTGATCCCATCTGCAAGATGGTTTGCATTCCATGAAAACAATCATAACCCATTTATTGAAGAGCCTGAAGCGTTTAAAGGATTTGTGAGGGAAACAGCGGACCTGTGCCGAAACCAACTCCGATAAAACCGCCTGTTAATGCCAGGGGATTGCTCCCATATGTCAAAAAAATCGTGAAACGGTATGGTAAACTATACTATAATACGGTGATACTATAGTTGCAGACAATAAGGAGCATGTCCCTATGACAGTAATTGATTTTTCTTTTCTAAAACAATATTGTTCCGTTTCACTGGAAGGTGAAACGGATGTTCTATTTGAAGCGCCTGCCTTGGAGCTTACAGATCCGCAAACACTGCGGCGGATAATGGCAGAACTTGAACAGGCATACGAAGCTACGAGTCCCTTATTGCCGGTTTCAGTCTTAGGGCTATCTCTTTTCGGCTTATGCGGTGCCCATTTATATACATCCGCTTGCCATGGGCCTTCCTCGCTTTCAATGGATTTGAAGCACTATTCGTTGCAAATTGCTTTATATAATAAACAAATGCCTTATTTGGCATTGAAAATCAATCGGCTATGCTGGAGAAATGCCTCACTGCAAGAGGACTTGTCCAAGCAACTGGAAACCCATATAGCAGAACCTATTGAGATGATTTGTAGCATGGCGGGTGTCAGGACAAGCTTGGTCTATAACCAATACGGAGCAAGGATGTCCATGCTTGAGCAGGCATTCCTGCAAGGTGATTTCAAAGATAGTGTTAAACAAGCCTTCATTAACGGTGCTAACCAGCTAAAGGGCCTTCCGGGAGCTTGCTTTAAGAGAGACGCTAATCCGTTTGTGCATGCCCCTGTTTATATCCCCCACCCATTAGTGGATGGTGAACGAATGATGCTGCGCTCGTCATGCTGCATGTATGATAAACGGAAGAATGGCCAGAAGTGCTATAATTGCCCGGCTTTAACAGACGAAGCCCGCAAAAGGATCAGGGAGGAAATGCACAAATCATTATAAGTTAACAAGGCATGAAATAGGTGCCTGATTTCATATATATCATACAGTGAGAATAAATGCTTTTGCCAAAGTATACGGATCAGGGAGGTAAGGATGAAACAGACACTTATTTTTGCGCATAGAGGTTCGGCAGGAACACAGCCGGAAAATACGATGGCCTCGTTCGAGGAAGCGATTTCAGTCGGAGCCGATGGAATCGAACTGGATGTGCAATTGACGAGAGATGGCCAGTTAGCAGTGATCCATGATGAAAAAGTAGATCGAACAACAGACGGCACGGGTTATGTGAAGGATTTGACCTTGGAAGAAATTCTTACATTGAATGCCTCGTATACATATAAAAAGGATGTAGGGCATAAAATTCCGACGCTGGAACATGTAATGGGTCTTTTGAAGCCAACTGGATTATTGCTTAATATCGAATTGAAAAATGGTGTGTTTCTTTATCCGGGCATGGAGGAAAGAGTGATCTCACTCATACGGGAATATGGTATGCAAGATCGTGTAATCCTGTCTTCCTTCAATCATTACAGCTTGGTGTACTGTTACCGGTTAGCTCCTGAAATTGAAACAGCCCCTTTGTACAGGGATGGCCTCTATATGCCATGGGTGTATGGAAAAGCGATCGGTGCAAAAGGATTGCATCCGTCTATAAAGGCAGCACCTGACCCGATCATTATCGAATCAATGAAAGAAGGAATGGCGGTACGCCCATACACGATCAATGATCCGCAAAAAATGGAATCGTTGTTTGCAATCGGATGTACGGCCTTTATTACGGATTATCCAAAAAAAGCGGTTGAGCTGCGGAATAAAAAATAAGCGGAAGGCATGATGCCAACCGCTTATTTTGTTTTAACAGAAAGTGGATCAAACATTTCTTCTTGTGCTGAACCTTTTTTGCACCTTGCTTCTTTTTCGGTCGCGGTGGAGAATAAAGCCAGCTATAAATCCCACTCCTGCGACCATGAAGATGAATCCGCAGATGAATTGGATGGTGAGTGAAGGGAAAGGCGTTTTCAACAGTCCGAACACCATATCCCTCATTAATTTTATCCCGATTGCAGCGAAAACCCCTGGAATAAATAAAATTAAAAATGCCAGAAATCTTACCATATACGCATCCCCTTTTTTAAACCCTTACTTGTAGAATAGAATATTATGAAAATTTGTCAATAGTCTCCATTTATCGTACTATATAGGAGAAGCGTGAAAAAAATTGCACGGTAACTATGCATGAATTTGCAGGCTGCCTGAGCGTAGTGTGTATATTGGTACGAAACAGCTGGGAAAGGAAGAGTGCAATTATGCAAAAAGTAATGATTGTCGGTGCGGGAAAAGGCGGTACAGCTATATTGAAATTATTGCTAGAAATCGATTTTCTGCAGGTTGGGGCAGTGGTCGACTTGAATCCTACTGCACAGGGAATGATTCTCGCTGATCAATTGGGCATTTCCAATGGCCAGAAGTGGGAATTGTTGCTGGACAGCACTTTCGATATCATCATCGACGTAACAGGCGATGAAGCTACATACGAAGAAATAAGGACTTCTAAAGGGAAACGCACAGTCTTGATTCCGGGTACGGTTGCCCATGTATTATCGAAGCTGTTGGAGGAAAAAGAAGGATTAATTGAAACACTCAAAAAAGAATCCCATCGACGAAACCTCATATTTAACTCTACGGATGAAGGAATGGTTGGGATCGATAGAAATAATATCATCAACCTGTTTAACCGCAGCGCTGAAAAAATGATCGGAAAGAAGCGGGAGGAGGCAATGGGCAGACCGGTTAGTGAGGTTATCCATAATAGCCGACTGCCGGAGGTAATTAAATCAGGAAAAATCGAATCCAATAGGGAGCAAATATTGGAAAATGGCCTGAAAATCATCACAACCCGTTTTCCAATGATGAATGAGGAACAATCGGTGATAGGTGCTTTCGCTGTTTTTAAGGATATAAGCGAAGTGGTCAGCCTGGCCGAAGAAATAACGGATATGAAAGAGATCCAAACAATGCTGGAAGCCATTATCCAATCAAGCGATGATGCTATATCCGTTGTGGATGAAGAGGGCAGGGGCATTATGATCAATAGGGCATATTCACGGATTACCGGCTTGAGCGAGGAAGAGGTAATCAATAAACCGGCAAACACCGATATTTATGAGGGCGAAAGCATGCATATGAAAGTCTTAAAAACACGCAGGCCTGTAAGAGGTGTAAAGATGCTCGTAGGCCCTTTCAGAAAAGAAGTAATCGTAAATGTAGCGCCGATTATTGTGGATGGGAAGCTTAAGGGAAGTGTCGGTGTTATACATGATATGTCGGAAATACAGGAATTGACCCAGGAACTGCACCGTGCAAGGCAGATTATCAGGACACTGGAGGCTAAGTATACGTTTGACGATATAATCGGCCAATCGCAGGAAATGCTCCTTGCCATTGAACAAGGGAAGTTAAGTGCACGCACACCGGCGACTGTTCTCCTGAGAGGAGAGTCAGGAACCGGGAAAGAATTATTTGCACATGCCATCCACAATGAAAGCGACCGGAAATTCAATAAATTCATTCGGGTCAATTGTGCAGCCCTGTCTGAACCGCTACTGGAAAGCGAGCTGTTCGGATATGAAGAGGGGGCGTTTTCGGGAGCTAAACGCGGCGGGAAAATAGGGCTGCTGGAAGAAGCGAACAATGGCAGTATTTTTCTGGATGAAATCGGAGAAATCAGTCTTCAGATTCAAGTGAAATTATTGCGTTTCCTTCAGGAAAATGAAATTGTCCGGGTCGGAGGAACCAAGCCGGTTCCTTTAAATGTCCGCGTCATTGCTGCTACAAATGTCAATCTGGAAAAGGCGATCATGAACGGGCAATTCAGGGAAGACCTCTATTACCGCCTGAACAGGATGCCTATTTTTATTCCTGCTTTACGTCAAAGAAAAGGCGACCTTCCTTTATTGATTGACTATTTATTGAGGAAGCTGAACCAGGAGTATGGGCGAAATGTAGAAGGAATCTCAAATGGAGTGCTGGAAAAGATGGAAGCGTATCCTTTTCCGGGAAATGTGCGTGAACTGGAGAACATTTTAGGGAGAGCCATCATTTTTATGGCTTATAATGAAACGGAAATTGGGTTGCGCCATATCCCTGACTTCATGCACATGGGAGCAGGCGCAAAATCGCTTCGCCCCAATAAGGCGGAGTCTGCTGAAGCCGGCACCTTACAGGAAAAGCTAGAAAGGTATGAAAAAGACTTGATTGAAGAAGCCTTGGCCAAACATGAAGGAAATAAGACAGCTACTGCCAAGAGCTTGGGGATATCTGTCCGTACTTTATATTACAAGATGGAAAAATGGCATATTGAAGAAAATAGCATGCAATAAATTTCATGGTATGAAAAATTTTGCATGCATCCATTGAAGTTTTTTTCCGCAAAGTGTGTACTATTTGTTGATATTAGAATGTAATACATCGTTTTTTTGGATATATTTAAAGTTGGCATGGCATTTGCATATAATAAAGGTGTCAACGTGGAAAAGAAGGGTTGAAATACAATGAACTTACAACAACTATTGAAGCAGGCTGCCCAAAAAGAAAAGACGACTGTTGCTGTTGCTGCCGCTGGGGATATGGATGTTTTGGAAGCGGTTAAGCATGCTGTAGAACTACATATTGCTGATTTCCGCCTATACGGGAATCAGAGTGAAATCCAGAACTATATGAAGGAATTGGACCCTTCTTGGCTTGAAACCGAATCTGTCGCTATTTTCCATTGCGAGTCAGCAGAAGAAGCGGCTCGGCAAGCGGTAAAATCGGTCCATGATCAAACGGCCCATGTCCTCATGAAAGGGAATGTTCCTACAGCAGTCATTTTGAAGGCAGTGCTGAATAAGGAATACGGGCTGCGGGGAGATGGCGTCCTATCCCATATTGCAGCGTTCGAGGTGCCAGGATATGAACGGCTGATATTTGTCAGTGATGCGGCGATGAATATCGCGCCTACCCTCGAGCAAAAAGCAGACATTATTACGAACAGTGTGAGAACTGTTAAGTCCCTTGGGGTTTTAAGGCCCAAGGTAGCTTGCCTTGCTGCAGTAGAAACCGTAAATCCAGCCATGCCGGCAACACTGGATGCTGAAGCGCTTACTGCCATGAATAGGGACGGAAGATGGGCAGACAGTGTGGTAGAAGGGCCGCTTGCGCTGGATATCAGTATTTCCGGACATGCGGCGGAACATAAAGGGATCAAGGGAGAAGTTGCGGGAAAAGCAGATATCCTCATCGTCCCAGCTATTGAAGCAGGCAATGTCCTGTATAAGTCATTAGTTTATTTTGCAGGCGCCAAGGCTGCAGCCGTTATTGCCGGTGCAAAAGCGCCGATTGTTTTGACATCAAGGGCGGACAGTGCCGAAACAAAGCTTTATTCGTTGGCGATGGCAGTTGTTTGCTCAACCAAGTAAGAAAATATACAAAGAACAGATAGGGAACAGGGAGGAATTACACATGGAAGTCTTTAAATATATGGAGAAATATGATTATGAACAACTTCTTTTTTGCCAGGATGAACAATCAGGGTTGAAAGCGATTGTCGCAATCCATGATACAACACTTGGACCTGCATTGGGCGGTACGCGCATGTGGTCCTATAAAAGTGAAGATGAAGCGATTGAAGACGCTTTGAGACTTGCAAAAGGAATGACATATAAAAATGCGGCGGCAGGATTAAATCTTGGCGGGGGCAAAACGGTCATTATCGGTGATTCACGCAAGGACAAAAATGAAGAAATGTTCCGGGCTTTCGGCAGATTCATCCAAGGATTGAATGGACGTTATATTACAGCTGAAGATGTGGGCACAACCGTGGCTGATATGGATTTGATCCATGAGGAAACCGATTTCGTAACAGGCATTTCACCTGCATTCGGCTCTTCAGGCAATCCATCGCCTGTGACCGCTTACGGCGTCTATCGAGGCATGAAAGCAGCTGCCATGGAAGCATTCGGTTCCGACTCGCTGGAAGGAAAAGTTATTGCTATTCAAGGTGTAGGTAACGTAGCATATAATCTATGCAAATACTTGCATGAAGAAGGTGCTTCCATCATCGTTACGGATATCCATAAAGATGCGGTTAAGCGTGCGGTCGATGATTTTGGCGCAAAAGCTGTAGATCCGGAAAAAATCTACTCGGTCAATTGTGATATTTATGCACCTTGCGCATTAGGAGCCGTCATTAATGATGAAACCATTCCTCATCTAAAAGCCAAGGTTATTGCAGGAGCCGCTAATAATCAATTGAAAGATCCGAAGCACGGCGACCTGATCCATGAAATGGGCATCCTATATGCCCCTGACTATGTGATAAACGCAGGCGGTGTCATCAATGTAGCCGATGAGCTATACGGTTATAACCGTGAGCGTGCCATGAAAAAGGTAGAGGGCGTTTACCAGAGCATTGAGAAGGTCATTAACATCGCAAAACGCGATGGTGTACCGACATATGTTGCTGCCGATCGCATGGTTGAAGAAAGAATTGAAAGAATGCGAAACTCACGCAGTCAATTTTTGCAAAATCCAAAAAGTATACTCAATATGAAAAAGTAATAATGGCTGTAAGGGTAGACCTGCCATCTTAATTGTCAGCGGAATATATATAGATGCATTCCAGGAACGCAGCACAATCATTACTACGCACAGTTAAATCATCTCATTTAGCTGTACGATTAAACGGAGGTTTATCAGTTGCAAGGAGAAAAACATCGGGTTTTAGTAATCAATCCAGGCTCCACATCCACCAAAATAGGTGTGTTCGATGGTGAATACGCTGTCCTGGAAAAGACTATACGCCATGAAACCAGTGAAATAAATGCATTTGAAAGCATCATATCCCAATATGAATTCAGAAAGCAGACCATTCTAGAAGCGCTTCATGAAGAAGGGATAAACATATCAAAATTAAGTGCTGTATGCGGAAGGGGCGGGTTGCTGCGTCCGATTGAAGGCGGCACTTACGGGGTGAATGATTTGATGCTACAGGATTTGAAGGCAGGATACAACGGGCAGCATGCCTCTAATCTTGGAGGAATCATTGCCTATGAAATTGCCACTGGTTTAAATATTCCCGCCTTCATTGTAGATCCGGTAGTCGTGGATGAACTGCAGCCGATTGCCAGGATTTCTGGCTTTGCCTCAATTGAGAGAAAAAGCATTTTTCATGCGTTAAACCAAAAAGCGGTTGCCCGCAGGGAAGCTGAAAAAATGGGGAAGGCATATGAAGACCTTCGGTTGATTGTTGTCCATATGGGCGGCGGTATTACGGTCGGGGTCCATAAAAATGGCCGAGTCATTGACGTAAACAATGGATTGAATGGGGATGGCCCTTTCAGCCCAGAGCGTGCTGGCACAGTCCCAGCAGGAGATTTGGTCCGGCTATGCTTTTCAGGCGACTTTTTCCGTGAAGAAATAATGAAACAGCTGGTCGGGCAGGGAGGCATGGTCGGATACCTTGGAACCAATGATGCCGTGAAAGTGGAAAAAATGATCAATAATGGCGATGAAAAGGCAAAGCTGATCTATTCCGCCATGGCTTATCAGGTCGCTAAGGAAATCGGGGCGGCCGCAGCCGTGCTGGAAGGGAATATTGATGCCATCATCCTGACAGGGGGGCTTGCCTATGGCAAAAGCTTCACTGAAGATATTTCCTCCCGTATCAGTTGGATTGCCGACGTCATCGTCCATCCGGGGGAGAATGAACTTCAAGCGTTGGCAGAAGGGGCTATCCGGGTATTATCCGGATCCGAAAAAGCGAAAATATACAAAAAATGATTGAATAGTTTTTCACAAAGCGATTTTTTAGGTAGAATTATAGAAGTGCACGTTCAGGCAGCTCAGGCACATTTGTTTCTTTGGGTCCAAAGAATGATGTGCCTAAACTGCCTGTACTGCATGGGAAACCATATATCCAACCCGAAGGAGGAAATAGGATGGCAAAGGAATATGATGTTGTGGTTGTCGGCGGCGGTCCCGGTGGATATGTAGCGGCAATCCGTGCTTCACAGCTAGGTTTAAAGACTGCTGTAGTCGAAAAGCAAAAGCTGGGCGGAACATGTTTACATAAAGGATGCATCCCTTCAAAAGCTTTACTAAGAAGTGCGGAGGTGTATCAACAAACGAAAAATAGCTTCGACTATGGAATTATCTCCGGTGACCCTTCACTTGATTTCTCCAAAGTCCAGGAACGTAAAGAAGGCATCGTCACAACTCTGTTTAATGGGATTCAACACCTGATGAAAAAGGGCAAGATTGATGTTTATGATGGAATTGGACGCATCTTGGGCCCTTCCATTTTTTCTCCGATGCCGGGAACGATTTCGGTTGAAATGAATGATGGCTCCGAAAATGAAATGCTGATTCCGAAAAATGTCATTATTGCTACTGGCTCAAGACCGCGTTCATTGCCTGGCCTGGATATTGACGGTACATATGTCCTTTCCTCAGATGAAGCGCTCTCGCTTGAAGAATTGCCGAAAAGCATGATGATTGTCGGCGGCGGGGTAATCGGCATTGAATGGGCCTCCATGCTCAATGATTTCGGCGTGGAAGTCACTGTTATCGAATATGCTTCTGCAATCTTGCCAACAGAAGACCACGATATCAGTAAGGAAATGCAAAGGCTGCTCAAAAAGAAAAAAATAAAAGTGGTAACGAATGCCAAGGTACTCCCTGATACTGTAGAACGAGGGGACTCCGGCGTAACGGTCCAGGCTGAAGTGAAGGGGGAAATCCAAACCTTCACTGCTGATAAGATGCTGGTCAGTGTTGGAAGACAAGCGAATATTGAAGGCATCGGCCTTGTAAATACGGAGATTCAAACTGAGAATGGGTTCATTGTAACAAATGACTATTATCAAACGAAGGAATCACATATTTATGCAATCGGTGATGTGATCGGAGGCTTGCAGCTGGCGCATATGGCATCCCATGAGGGAATCACTGCAGTCGAACATATAGCAGGAGAGAATCCGCATCGATTGGATGCATTGCAGGTGCCTAAATGTGTCTATTCCCATCCAGAGGTTGCTAGTGTTGGATTGACTGAACAACAGGCCAAAGAAAAAGGATACTCTGTGAAAATAGGGAAGTTCCCTTTCAAAGGAGTAGGGAAGGCCTTGGTATTGGGTGAAAGCGATGGTTTCATCAAAATGATTGCAGATGCAGAAACGGAAGACCTGCTTGGGGTGCACATGATCGGTCCGCATGTGACTGATATGATTTCCGAAGCTGGATTGGCGAAGGTTCTCGACGCTACACCTTGGGAAATCTCCCATACAATCCATCCACATCCATCTTTATCTGAAGCGATGGGCGAGGTTGCTTTAGCGGTTGAGGGAATGGCTATCCATTCATAAAAAAAGGCGGAAGAATACAATAAGGGCCTTTTTCATAATGGCTGAATAGAGGCCTGGACCTGTAAATCTGCTATCTACCATTTTCCTATAAGAGGAGGAAACGATATTGGAAAATCGACATAAAGACCTTGGTCTTTCAAATGAAAAACTGTTAAACATGTTTGAAACAATGCTGCTTTCACGCCGCATCGATGAACGTATGTGGCTGTTGAACCGTTCGGGGAAAATCCCTTTTGTCATTTCGTGCCAGGGGCAGGAAGCAGCACAGGTAGGCGCAGCATTTGCGCTTGATCCTGAAAAGGACTATGCGCTGCCTTATTACCGAGACGTAGGTGTTGTCCTAACATTCGGCATGACTGCACGCGATTTAATGCTTTCAGGATTTGCCAAGGCTGAAGATCCAAATTCCGGCGGCCGCCAAATGCCCGGCCACTTCGGACAAAAGAAAAATCGTATTGTAACTGGATCATCGCCGGTAACGACTCAGGTCCCTCATGCGGTAGGATTAGCACTTGCCGGAAAGATGGAAGGAAAAGACCTAGTGACATTTGTTACGTTCGGAGAAGGTTCAAGCAATCAGGGGGATTTCCATGAAGGGGCGAACTTTGCGGGTGTGCATAAGCTGCCTGTTATCTTCATGTGTGAGAATAATAAATATGCCATCTCAGTCCCGATTGAAAAACAACTTGGATGTGCAAACGTTTCAGACCGCGGCATCGGCTATGGCATGCCTGGCATCACTGTGGATGGAAATGATCCTCTTGAAGTCTATAAAGTTGTGAAGGAAGCGGTCGACCGTGCCAGAAGAGGCGAAGGGCCAACCTTGGTAGAAACAGTTTCCTATCGGTTCACTGCCCATTCAAGTGATGACGACGACAGGGTTTATCGTGCACAGGATGAAGTGACGGAAGCCAAATCGAAGGATTCAATCGTTACATTTGCTGAGTATTTGAAGCACTTCGGAATACTGGATGACGCACAGGAGAAAGCGATGAATGACCGTATTATGCAGATTGTAAATGAAGCTACGGATTATGCTGAGAATGCAGCCTACGCAGAACCTGAAAGCGCAATGAAATATGTATATGGTGAAGAGTAAGGAGGGAAAACGATGGCTGTAATTTCATATATAGATGCTGTTACAATGGCAATCAGAGAAGAAATGGAACGTGATGAACGTGTATTTGTATTAGGGGAAGATGTAGGTAAAAAAGGCGGGGTATTCAAAGCGACCCATGGTTTATATGAACAATTTGGAGAAGCGCGTGTATTGGATACGCCCCTTGCAGAATCGGCTATTGCCGGTGTAGGGATCGGGGCTGCCATGTATGGCATGCGGCCGATTGCCGAAATGCAATTTGCGGATTTCATTATGCCTGCCGTAAACCAAATCGTCTCTGAGGCTGCAAAAATACGATACCGTTCAAATAACGATTGGACTTGTCCAATGGTTATCCGAGCACCATATGGCGGAGGTGTCCACGGGGCGCTGTACCATTCACAATCGGTCGAAGCGATGTTTGCTAATACACCAGGATTGAAGATAGTGATGCCTTCTACCCCTTATGATGTGAAAGGGCTCTTGAAAGCAGCTGTGCGCGACCCTGATCCGGTCCTGTTCTTTGAACATAAACGCGCTTACCGTTTAATCAAGGGCGAGGTGCCGGAAGACGACTATGTACTTCCTATAGGCAAGGCCGACGTAAAACGTGAAGGGGATGATATTACAGTCATTACATATGGATTATGTGTACACCACGCCCTTCAGGCAGCAGAAAAATTGGCCAGCGACGGCATCTCTGCACATATCCTTGACTTGAGAACTGTATATCCGCTTGATAAAGAAGCAATCATTGAAGCGGCTTCCAAGACTGGCAAGGTCCTATTGATTACGGAAGCTAACAAGGAAGGCAGCGTAATAAGCGAAGTGGCTGCCATTATCGCCGAAAATTGCCTGTTTGACCTGGATGCGCCAATCCAACGCTTGGCCGGCCCTGATGTTCCGGCGATGCCTTATGCGCCGACCATGGAAAAATTCTTCCTTGTAAACAGCGATAAAGTGGAAAAAGCAATGAGAGAATTAGCTGAGTATTAATCTGAATGTAGTTAAGGGGGTTTAAACTGTGGCAATTGAAACGATGAAGATGCCCCAATTGGGCGAAAGTGTAACGGAAGGGACCATCAGTAAATGGTTGGTGGCTCCCGGAGATAAAGTCAATAAATATGACCCGATTGCCGAAGTCATGACAGACAAAGTGAATGCCGAGGTGCCTTCTTCCTTTACAGGTATCATCAAAGAATTACAGGCTGAAGAAGATCAAACATTGGCAGTTGGCGAGCCGATTTGTACGATCGAAACGGAAACTACAACCGGAAATGCTGCTTCAGCTCCGATTCAAGAAGCAGCCGAATCCAAGCCAGCAACGGCAGGAAATACGGCTGCTGCATCTGGAAAAGGAGAAAATGCGGGCCGTTATTCACCGGCAGTCCTTCGCTTATCCCAACAGCATAATATTGACTTAACCACTATTGCAGGTACAGGGGCTGGTGGACGAATCACCCGTAAAGATATCCTTTCATTGGTTGAAAAGGGCCAATCGGCTGCTGTTCAAGCGGAACCAGCGCAGCAAACTGAGTCAACTCCTGTTGCAGCAACAGGTTCAACGACTAAAGAAGCAGCAGCAAAACCAGCTCAGCCAAGTGTTCAGCCAGTTGCTTCTGCGGGGGATGTAGAAATTCCAGTAACGCCGGTACGGAAAGCAATCGCAAACAATATGTTGCGCAGCAAGCAAGAAGCTCCCCATGCATGGATGATGGTGGAAGTGGATGCTACAAATTTGGTCAACTACCGTGATGCGGAAAAATCGGCGTTTAAACAAAAAGAAGGGTATAATCTGACTTACTTTGCGTTCTTCGTAAAAGCAGTGGCTCAAGCTTTGAAGGAATTCCCGCAAATGAATGCCATGTGGGCTGGCGACAAAATCATCCAAAAGCACGATATCAATTTGAATATCGCTGTTGCAACGGAAGATTCATTGTTTGTCCCTGTCATTAAACATGCTGATGAAAAGTCTGTAAAGGGAATTGCACGGGAAATCACAGAGCTTGCCGGCAAAGTACGAAGCGGCCAATTGAAGCAGGATGATATGCAAGGCGGTACATTCACCGTGAACAATACTGGTTCATTTGGTTCCGTCCAAAGCATGGGCATCATCAATCATCCTCAAGCAGCAATCCTACAGGTGGAAGCAATTGTGAAGCGCCCTGTCATCATTGATGGCATGATCGCTGTACGGGATATGGTCAACCTCTGCCTATCACTTGATCACCGTGTGCTGGATGGCTTAGTCTGCGGCCGATTCTTGGCGCGTGTGAAAGAAATTATCGAGAATACAACTAAAGACAATACGCCTATTTACTAATTTGAAAAATGGCTCTATTCCTAGTTTAGGGGGATAGAGCCATTTTTATTTTTTATATAGGCTCTGTTAAAATTTAATGTATATTTTATTTATATTAAAGGGAAATGCCAAAAATGGCATTTCCCTTTCTTCAAACTCAATTAAATACCTTGTTAATTTCAAATTTGTCATAATCCAAAATCCAATCATTATAAGTTTCATATATATATCTTATTGTTTCAGGTGAAGTCGCCAAGATATCACAACCCCTGTCATCGTAAACGTGAAAGATAGTTTTTTTGTTAATATTTATGAAATAAACCCGATGATAGATACGTGGTCTTATTCCTAAATCCTGATTGCATAATGCTTTTAACAAAGGTTTGAATCTAAATTCATTGGCTTTACACTTCAAAATAAATCTATGTGTTCTATATGTTTCTTCTTCATCATCTTCTGGGGAAATATAAGGCATTGATTGGTGCTTTAGTCTATACAATAACGATTTCTCAACATAAGGTGAAAAGTTCTTTAATTCACGTTTAATGCTTTTCCCTTTATTAAAATCATTTACATCCATCACTACAAAGATATCATCCGCAGGAGAATGCAAAGCTTCAAATAAAGTAATCGCCCTTTTATAACAGCCCAATACATATGGGTTATTAGGATAATCATATTCTCTTTTCCACTCTACTCCAAGTTCAAAACGTATCCTAATGTCCCAATTGTAAAACAAAGGGGGTCTAAGCTCTAAATTGGGATATGTTTTGTGCATAAATTCAGTTAAATTCATTCTAACACCTCATAAAAATAAATCTTTATATCATACTAAAGACTAAGGACTAAACATTAAATGTTGACAAACGCAAACTATCATAAGTATCGGTCATTTCAAATATAAAAGATGTAAGCAAGAACTCTTTAATGTAGTGTTTAGTGCTTTCATTACTGCGACTATCTACAAACAAGAACCAGGCAAGATAATTGTCGAGATACTTTGTAGCTACACCCTTAAATCGGGTTTCATTCGTGAATGAAGACCATTTACATTCTGAATGTGATACAAACCCTTTATAACGTGCTTACCATCATTTGATTTAATACGATAATGCTCTATTCCTTTTTCTTTTGCATACGTTTTATAGGCTCTCCGAGCATCTATAACAAGTACATTATCAGGTGTTAATTTAGAGCCAATCATGCTTTCCACTTTGGTTTTAATAACACGACCCATACAAGCGTGACCCAAGTAACCCTACGATTTCAGCAGATTTTCGTAAAGAATAGCCTTTGAACATACAATCGACAAATATAATCCATTCATCGCCTTTTCGAGTACGATAAAGAACAGTATTTGTTGTATCAGTAAATGTCTTAGTACAACAATTGCAACGATAGCGTTGACGACCATTATACTTTCCAAACCTTACAACGTGGTCAGATGTACAATGAGGGCATTCAAATCCTTCTTTGAAACGAGTTTCTCGCATTTCGTTGATTAAACGACTACCGACAGAGGAAGTAGGTTCAACATAACTTTTTATCCATTGAAACACTCTCTCTTTTTCTGTATGTGACAAATTTCCGCTATGTTTTAACAGATTACTGAACGCTTTGCTCAATTTTCACCTCGTGAACATCTGTTCTTGTGCAGATTATACAAAGAATTCGATTAGGTTTCAAATATCAATATTTATCTTTAACAGAGCCTTGGCCAGGGGATCAAAAAAAGCTTAGAAGATTTCATTTTCTTATACTATTGTATTGCCACCCGAAAATAAGGTCTGTTCAAGGTAACGTGCTTTAGTTCGCGATAATCGCTCCTCGGCGCCTGCGCCTGTCCCACTGGTCCAGCAGGAGTCTCGCGCCTTCCGCTATCATAGGATAAGCCGACCATCAACTGTAAATAGAAATCATCCTTTTTAAAAAAAGTCCATATGTAAGCTCAAACGTAAAAAGAATGGTAATAATGGCTGTAAATCCTATATACATGTGTGGATGAGTACACTAAATTAAGATTTTCTCTTTTTACCCATTGAAAAACATCCATAGCCCTTCACTCATCTTAAGCATGTCGGGGCTGATCCATCGTTCTCCACTTTTCTTTTTTCCAGCTCTATACTAGAATGGTAGTATTAGTATATCGCATCTGTTGTTCAGACTTCGAGATTAGCAGTCCACATAGGGAGGTGGGGGCTTCTTTCGTTTCTAGGATAATGTAAGCGTTATCTTGAAGGCGGATGAAGCGTTAACGTATGAACGTACTACAGACCAAGGAAATATTATTTTCAAAAGCGACTAAGCAGGATTGGGAGCAGAAAGCTGCTCTGAGTCTGAAGGGAAAGACGTTGGAAAATCTTTATACACCCACGTATGAAGGCATTACACTACAGCCTTTTTATTCGGGGCATGCGTGTGTGAAGAACGAAAGACCCGGGCTACAACCCTACACGCGCGGTATTGCCGATAAGGAATATAATGAACAACCGTGGAAAATGATACAGCCTTTAAAAGGTGATACATGGGCTGCCATTAAGGATTCTTTAAAGGAGGCAAGCAGCCGCGGTCAGAAGACCATTGTGCTGACTGCTGAACAATTCAACATTCTTACGGTAGCTGAAAAAGAGGAACTCTTTCATTTTGCCCAAAACAAAGATTATGATTTCTTTTTGACAAAGATAGAGGATGCTGCGGAGATTTTTAGCGGTTTGCAATGGTTATCATCTATTGAGGGCATACAAATAAGTGGATCTATGGCTTCAGACCCTATTTTAACGGCTGCTTCTGCTGGAAAGCCCTTGCCTGAAAAAGGTGCCTTCGCCAATTGGTTCAAGTCTTTAAGAGAAGCGGCCATCACGTTGCCTAATATGAGGACTGTTCTGATCGATACAAGTATTGTCCATAATGCCGGCGGCCATGCTGTGCAGGAATTAGCAGTTGGGTTGGCAGCGGCTTCAGAATATATCCATCTAGCTAAACAGAATGGATTGGATGCGGGTTTTATTGCAAAACATTCTTTGTTTACATTTTCGATTGATTCTATTTTCTTCACCAATATTGCTAAATTACGGGCTGCTCGCCGTTTGTGGGCTTGCCTAGGGAAGGATTTGGAGGAAGATCCTGAGTTGTTTAAGATGAATATACACTGTGAAACGTCGTTGTTTACTTCGGCTGTTTACGATCCTTATGTCAATATATTGAGAAATGCCAATCAAGCGTTGGCAGCAGTGCTTGGAGGAGCCCAATCACTAGAGGTGGGACGTTACAATCAAGCAGCTGGAGACAAGAATACGGCATTTTCGGAAAGATTGGCCCGCAATATCCATCTGTTGCTGAAGGAGGAAACGTCTATCGATAAGGTTATTGACCCGGGGGGCGGTTCTTATTATATAGAGCAGCTTACGTCAGATTTGGCGGAGAAAGCATGGGAGCTTTTTGTTGAAATTGAAGAGCGAGGCGGATTAATAGAGACGCTTAAAACAGGGTGGCTTCAGGGCCAGATCAATCGTACATGGGATAACAGGGTTCATCATTTGGAGCACGGCATCGACCGTCTAATCGGGATCAATGCTTATGCTGATATTGATGAAAAGCAGATCGCTATGCCTGATAGTGATACATATGTAAAGGCTGCTGCTGAGTCAATCATGCCTCTTGAAAGCAAAAGGCTAGCGCAGACATTCGAGGGGATTCGGGTAAGATCTTCGAGATATAAAGAACGGATGGGTTCGCTTCCCCAAGTAGGTCTAATATGCCTTGGTACACTGAAATCATATAAGGCACGAGCTGATTTCAGTAAGGAAACGTTGGCGACTGCAGGCATTGAGGGCATTGTCATGGAATATAGCAATGTAGAAAGCTTAGTGGAGGTACTGGAGAAATCACAGTTATCCAACTGTATTCTTTGCGGCACGAATGACCAGTACGAAATAGAGGCTAAAGCATTGGTGGAAGATTTAGCTGAACGACTGCCGAAAGTCCATTTGTATCTGGCCGGCAATATGGGCGAGGATGCGATGCGCCAATTGAAGCAAGCTGGTTTACAAGGTTCCATTGCCAAAGGCGATAATATACGCGCTTTTACTTCAAAGCTGCTGAATGATATGGGGGTGGAGTAAAATGACTGAAAGACATCGATTTTCAAATAAACTGTCTGAATTGGATAGTGGCACGAAGGACGAACAGCGGCTGAATATAGATATGCCAGAAAAGACGTTCGAAAGTAATGAAGAGATTGCGATAAAAAATCTATATCGCTATGAAAATATTGAAGGAAGCGAGCAATTGGGGCACGTCCCCGGATTGGCACCGTTTACAAGAGGGCCCTATCCGACCATGTATGTAAACCGCCCTTGGACAGTACGCCAATATGCTGGGTTTTCAACGGCTGAAGAATCCAATGCTTTTTACCGGCGCAATCTTGCTATGGGCCAAAAGGGTTTGTCTGTGGCCTTCGATCTGGCGACACACCGCGGCTATGATTCAGACCACCCGCGTGTGGTAGGAGATGTCGGGAAGGCGGGGGTAGCCATCGATTCAGTGGTTGATATGAAACAATTATTCGATCATATCCCGCTTGATGTCATGAGTGTAAGCATGACGATGAATGGGGCTGTTCTGCCCATTATGGCCTTTTACATTGTGACTGCGGAAGAACAGGGTGTCAGCCAGGAGAAGCTGGCTGGGACTATCCAGAATGATATTCTGAAAGAATATATGGTTCGCAACACTTATATTTACCCACCTGATATGAGCATGAGGATTATTGCCGATATTTTCAGCTATACATCTAAGCATATGCCGAAATTCAATAGTATTTCCATATCCGGGTATCATATGCAGGAAGCAGGGGCACCTGCTGATATTGAACTGGCGTACACATTGGCGGATGGGCTGGAGTATGTGCGGACGGGCTTGAAAGCAGGCATTGCGATTGATTCCTTTGCGCCACGTTTATCATTTTTCTGGGCGATTGGCATGAACTATTTTATGGAGGTTGCCAAAATGAGGGCGGCTCGATTGATGTGGGCCAAGCTGATGCAGCAATTCGAGCCATCAAATGAAAAATCGGCTATGCTTCGGACGCATTCGCAAACATCTGGCTGGAGCTTGTCGGAGCAAGACCCATTCAATAATGTGACCAGAACGCTTATTGAGGCGCATGCAGCTGCAATGGGGCATACACAATCGCTCCATACGAATGCATTGGATGAAGCGATTGCCCTTCCGACTGATTTTTCGGCGCGCATCGCCCGCAATACCCAGCTTTATCTACAGGAGGAGACTGGCATAACGAATGTGATCGATCCATGGGGAGGATCCTATTATGTCGAGAGCCTGACGAATGAATTGATGGAGAAAGCATGGAAGCATATTGAAGAGATTGAATCATTGGGAGGGATGGCAAAAGCGATTGAAACAGGCATCCCAAAAATGAGGATTGAAGAAGCAGCGGCAAAGCGCCAGGCAAAAATCGATTCAAAAGCAGAAACCATTGTAGGTGTGAATAGGTATCGGCTTGAGGAAGAAGAGCCGTTGGATATCCTTGAAGTTGATAATAGTGCCGTAAGGGAAAACCAACTGGTTAAATTGGCTGCTTTAAAGAAAAGCCGCAATGAGGAAGCTGTGAATAAAGCATTAGCGCATTTGACAGAAGCAGCGGCCAGCGGAGAAGGAAATCTGCTTCAGCTTGCCGTTGATGCGGCAAGAGAAAGAGCGACGCTCGGAGAAATATCATCAGCCATCGAAGCTGTTTCTGGCCGCCATACAGCCGCCATCCAATCAATTTCAGGCGTTTACAGTTCCGCATACAATGAGCAGGAAGAGATTGCCGAAGTCATTCAGATGAACGCTGATTTTCTGGAGCAGGAAGGAAGAAGGCCGCGTATATTGATGGCAAAAATGGGCCAGGACGGCCATGACCGGGGTGTGAAAGTAGTGTCCACGGCCTATGCGGACCTCGGTTTTGACGTCGATATCGGCCCTTTATTCCAGACGCCTGAAGAAACGGCAAGGCAAGCGGTCGAGAATGACGTCCATGTTGTTGGCATGAGTTCGCTTGCAGGAGGCCATAAAACGCTATTGCCGCAATTAGTGTCGGAATTGAAAAAGCTTGGACGGGGAGATATCATAGTCATCGTTGGAGGAGTGGTGCCCCAGCAGGATTACGAATTCCTCCGTTCTCATGGCGCAGCCGCCATATTTGGACCGGGTACTGTAATACCGGCTGCAGCCAAGACAATCCTAGCAGAAATCTATAAATCATTGGGATATGAGGAAGCGTGATGGCTGATCGTCCGCGGTATATCCGAAAAAGGGAAAAAAACACTGATATTGAGGGACTATTCTCTGGAATACGATCGGGAAACCGGGCAAGCCTGGCACAAGCGATTACATTAATTGAAAGCAATGCAGCGGGAGATTTTGAGCCGGCTCAAGCTCTTTTGCAAAAATGCCTTCCATATAGCGGAAACGCAAAAAGAATTGGCATTTCCGGTGTACCAGGAGCAGGTAAAAGTACATTCATTGAACGATTGGGAACAGAACTTTGCGATCACGGACACCGTTTAGCGGTGCTGGCAATTGATCCATCTTCTTCAATCAACGGGGGGAGTATTTTAGGAGATAAAACAAGGATGGAACGCTTGTCCGGTCACGAGCAGGCGTTCATCCGCCCTTCGCCGTCGGAAGGAATATTGGGAGGAGTGCATCGGAAGACAAGGGAAAGCCTTATATTATGTGAAGCGGCAGGCTACGATATTCTTTTTATAGAGACAGTCGGGGTTGGACAAAGTGAAGCAGTCGTCCGCGGTATGTGTGATTTCTTTATGCTCTTGGTCATAACCGGTGCCGGGGATGAACTGCAAGGGATGAAAAAAGGAATTATGGAATTGACAGACGCTATCGTTGTCCACAAAGCGGACGGATCGAATGAACAGCAAGCAAATGGTGCAAAAATTGAATATAATAGGATCTTGCGCTTCTTGCAGCCTGCAACAAAGGGCTGGAAAACAAAAGCCCATACATGTTCATCGCATACTGGCACTGGAATGGACGAGGTGTGGAAAATGATTCTCCGTTTCTTTGAGATTGGCTCGGATTCGGGAAGTCTTCTGGACAGGAGAAGAGAGCAGGTCAGGGAGTGGATGAGGCAATCTTTAACGTACCAGCTTAATAGATGGTTTTATTATGAACCCCATATGAAAGAAGTCTTGCCAGTATTGGAAAAAATGGTCATGCAAGGAGAAAAAACGGTCAGTCTTGCTGTACAGGAGGCATTGGAGGCTTTTAAGAAGCAATTGGATGGTTCCAGATGAGAGGTTATTACAAAAGACTGGGCTGCATGGAAGTGATGTATTCCATGCAGCCCATGAATGGGAGTATCGGGAGATCTAAGGTGTAACGGTATATTTCCCAAATCAGTGAATAATAAACATCCTAAACAGTTGAACAATCCCATTTCCTTTTGATATGATAAATGAAATGCCACATAAGTAGGAGAGATGAACATGAGTATGAATTTCAATTTTTTCATGAATGATGTTGTCAAACAAGCCCGTGATGAAATCAAAGCGGCTGGATATACAGAGTTAACGACTCCGGAATCAGTTGAGGAAGCACTGTCCCAAAAAGGTACAACACTTGTAATGGTCAATTCCGTATGCGGTTGTGCCGGCGGAATTGCCCGTCCAGCGGCAGCCTATGCGGTACACTATGACCGTAAACCGGATCAATTAGTAACTGTTTTTGCAGGACAGGATAAAGAAGCGACAGAGAAAGCAAGAAGCTATTTCGGAGAATATCCTCCATCTTCTCCATCATTTGCCCTTTTAAAGGATGGAAAAGTTTGTACAATGGTGGAACGCCATGAAATTGAGGGCCACGATCCTGTTTCTGTTGTGAATAAACTACAGCAGCATTTCGATCAATATTGCGAAGAAGTATAAGAAATAAAAAAAAGCATCCCGTCTGTTGAGGCAGGGTGCTTTTTTATGGAATCCTATTTTTCAAAGCTAGCAAGGAAGGAGCGTAACTGTTCAGAATCCTCTTTATTCAATGGGTGATAAAGAGATTGGCCATCTTTTTTTATTATTAGGCGATAATCGCTGGCCCATATATGATACATGACCATTGATTTGCCTGAAGGGCGGTTATTGAAATAAAATCTATAATCGGGGGTTTTAGCCCTGCTTTTGGAGATCCACTTATTTTGTGCAGTCCACTCGCCTTTTGCTAAGACTTTCGTCATGGATGAAGCGTCTTCGGCGTCAATCCTATTCTTATAGGCGAAGAATGTATAACCGGATTTCCCCTTTTTTTGAATCGTCACATAGCTATCGTTGCTTGCTGCACATCCTGTCATTAAACTGGCAATAAGCATAGTAGAAAGTGTAATCATCCATTTCCTCACGTTTCGTTCCCCTTTTTGTAGAATCTTCTTTATTCCATGATGATTGCTGATGAAAAGCTAAAATGGGTTACTCTCCAAATATGGTCAGGCTGCTGTCTTTTAACAGCCATTCGTTCAAAGCCGGCAGCGAATAGTAGATTTTATTGCCTATCTGCAGATAGGGCAAATAGCTTTCGCTTGAACCGGTGGAATTTCGGTTTGGTCCAAGCAATTTTAACTCCGTTTCGGAAATGCCTAGGTAGGAAGCGGCTTCTTTTTCTGTCATTAATGAAGTGACTTTTGTTTTTGGGCGTTCATTTGCTATTGCCTTGGCATGAACCTCTGCATATTCAATAATGGCATGGCTGATCATCCAGCATCCCATCAATAAACAGAGGGCCAATGACACAATAGAACCAGCAATAATATAAGATTTCATCTAACTTGCCCCTTTCCGCTTTTCTTATAAATAGGGCTTAATGAGCCCATGGGCTTTGTCAATGGATGTCTCGATATAACCGATGATTTGCCCGAAGGTAAAAACATTCAAAGAATTTACGCCTTGGTGCTCCAGTATTTCCATATCTTTCTTTATTTCTTTCATAAACTGTTTGGCAGTTGTGCCAGGCACAAAAGGAAGATCAGGTAGCGTCATTTCTTCCATCCGGTCACAAATATCGTCCGCTGAAAGCCCATAATGCTTTACTAATAGGGGGTTTAAGGTGACAAAATCTTGGTGGTACAGGCTGGCCATTGAAGGATCATCGTTGATACGGTTTCGCAGCCAAGGCATATAAAAACCGTTCAGCCAGAGGTCATCTGCTATAAGATGCGCATAATAGCCGAGAAAATAATCTTTATGCTGATTGCATAGCTTCTTTTTAATGAACCCTTCATAATCGATGATCCTTGTATAATCTTCGTATGCCCCCCTATAATAATGGGCTTTATCTTTTGGCTGCCCTGCATCAACGGCAACTCCACCAATACAGAAAGCTGACTTGTCTGAAAGGGGGAGCAAGGAAGCCAGCTTCTTTGCAATGATATAATGCATGACACGTGATCCCATTCAAATCCTCCTATTCTCTCTTTTTAGAAGCTAATCCAGCTTTTTAATAAATGTTGATTCTAAAAGAATATATTTCTTTAGGGGTGTTGGCGGAAGGAGCAGTAGGTGAATTCATTGCCGGTTCGTTTTTTTATTGGTAAATGGCATCATTTTACATTTCTCTTAGAAGATTAATTATACACAAAAATCCAATTTATGGGTTATGTTTCCTGTTTTTACTTTCGCATTTGAAAGGTCCGCAACCAAAGCCCTCCATTCTATTTTAAAGGGGAAGTGTTTCCTATTTTTGATGCAGAAACTCTTCATTTCTTTACGTATTGGAAAGTCGGGTTTATCAAGGGGGGAGCATTCCTTCCTGCTGAAAAAGGGGAAGAAGCACATTTCTCCTTCGGATTTAATGGGAAGTGTAACCCTATAATAGAGTAAGGAGCATCCCTGGGTTTGTATCATAGCTCAAAAAATGGCCCTATCCATTCCGGATGTAGCTTTTCTCTTGCCGGTGATATCTTGAAAACAGCATGCCTACATGCGATACTGTTAATGATTCTATAGGGAATGTCGAAAAAATGGCTAAAGTAGAGAGTAGGTTTACAAACATATGTTTAAGATTGGTTATCGGACGATAAAGACAGCTATCGGTGTAACGATTGCCATTTCCTTGGCGCAATTATTCCAATTGAACAGTTTTCCTTCAGCAGGCATCATCACGATTCTTTGTATACAGGTAACAAAAAAGAAATCGTTGAAAGCGGCGTTCAGCCGTTTGCTTGCTTGTTTGATCGCCATGTTGTACAGTGCCCTGTTTTTTGAAGGGATTGCATTCAATCCGGCTGTCATCGGCCTGATGTTATTGGTCTTCATTCCGACTGTCGTAGCTTTGAAAGTACAGGAAGGTGTCGTTACCAGCAGTGTCATTATCCTTCATATTTATTCGGCTGGCCATGTGACAGCAGGGCTATTATTGAATGAAGTTGGCCTTTTGGTTATTGGGATTACAGTGGCTCTTCTGATGAATCTGTATATGCCGAGTGTTGATGGAAAGCTGAAGAAGGCCCGCCAGCAATTGGAAAGCGATTTTTCTGTTATATTTAAAAAAATGGCGCTTTATTTGCGGACGAACCACAGTGATTGGAATGGCGAAGAACTGATGAGGGCCAGCGATACGATTGCAGAGGCAAAAATATTGGCATTCCGTGATGTCGAGAATCATGTGACAAATAAGGAAGACCTTTATTATCAATATTTCATTATGCGGGAAAAACAGTTTGAAATTGTAGAACGGATGTTGCCATTAGCTGCAATGCTTCCAAAGGATCTTGATTATTGCCATGTCCTTGCTGAGTTTTTGGAAGAATTGGCAGACCATGTGCACCCATATAATACTTCGCATATTTATCTAAAGAAATTGGATGAATTAATGTCGCATGTCCAAAAAATGGATCTTCCTGCCAGCAGGGAAGAGTTTGATATTCAATCCTCGCTGATCGGATTGATCAAAGAGATGGAAAAATACCTGATCCTGAAAAGTATCTATAAAGGTTTTTCACGGCAAAAGGGGCGTATGAAAAAGGAAGCTGCAACCTAAACTAAGAAAAAAGTATAGGGTGAAGCTGATGAAAAAAATAGGGTTGATCTGTATAGTGCTGTGTTTGCTTGGTCCCATGCTCCCAGGAGCCGGAAAAGCGGCACCTTTGAAGGAACCTTCATTGGTTATTGTCAATAAGGCCAATAATAAGCTAGCTTATTTCAAGGATGGGAAAATGGTAGGCATGTATAACGTAGGCACAGGCAAAAGCAATGAATTGACACCGGAAGGCCTGTTCACGTTCGTGGTGAAGGCGAAAAATCCATATTACCGAAAGAAAGATATACCAGGCGGGGATCCGAGAAACCCTTTAGGAACACGCTGGATCGGCTTTGATGCAAAAGGGACGGATGGGCGGACATACGGAGTCCACGGAACCAATGCGCCTTGGTCGATCGGCAGGTACATTTCAAATGGCTGCATACGCATGCATAATAAAGATGTCGAAACATTATATGAGTTGATCCCTTTGGACAGTAAAATACTCGTTACCATGTCCAGTAAAAGCTTTGCAAAGCTGGCGAAGGAATACGGAGCAATGCTATAAGAAAACAGGCCCTGAAGCTGATCAGGGCCTGTTTACATTTTTTAAAATAGAAATGCCACGCCAGTAAGCAGGGTTGACATTAGCATAATAACGATCATTACATATACAGCAATCTTTTGCGCTTTTTTACCCATTTCGAATCTTCCTTTATCAAGAGATTTGATTAGTTACATTTTACATGCATGAGAGTGGAATGACAAGACTGTCATTCCCGGATAGGCTTAAAAGAACGATAGTAAGCTGGAAGGCTATAGGTAGAATAAAAGAATGCTTTTCAAGTATACTGGTGATGAAAGCGTGTACAATTCTTTTATTCATCATAGATTTCGTTTACAATATAAGTTAAAGAAGGAATTTTATGAATATATTGCCGTTTTATATGCCATACATATAGGGATGGGGGAGTCCAAAATGATCAAAGAGGTCGATCATATCGGCATCGCAGTCTCTTCGATTGAGCAGGCGCTCAATTTCTATAGAGATACACTTGGATTGATAGTTGAAGGGATGGAAGAAGTAGAAAGCCAGGGCGTAAAAGTCTGCTTTTTGAATGCCGGGAATACAAGGCTGGAATTGCTTGAACCACTATCGGAGCAAAGCACTGTCGCTGCCTTTATCAAAAAACGCGGAGAAGGCATCCATCATATCGCTTTGGGTGTGGAAAGCATCCAATCGCGCATCGATGAACTGAAATCGAATGGCATCCGAATGATTGATGGCCAATCGCGTACAGGGGCCCATGGGGCACAAGTGGCCTTTCTCCATCCTAAAGCAGCCGGGGGAGTTCTGTATGAATTATGCGAACAGGTACAAAAGGGGGATAAAGGAGAATGATCGATATTTATGATCGAATTAACGAATTGTATGATAAACGGAGAGAAGTGGAACTTGGCGGCGGAGATAGTAAAATCGATAAACAGCATGAAAAAGGAAAACTTACGGCAAGAGAGCGAATTGAGTTACTGGTTGATCCGGGTTCTTTTGTAGAGCTCAGCCCTTTCATCGCTCATCGCTGCAATGATTTTGGCCTTGATGAAGTCGATGGGCCGGGGGATGGTGTTGTAACTGGCTATGGTAAAGTGAATGGCAGAGACATTTATTTGTTTTCACAGGACTTCACTGTCTTCGGTGGGGCATTAGGAGAAATGCATGCCAAAAAAATCGCAAACGTGATGGATCTTGCCGCCAAGAATGGGGCGCCGTTTGTAGGATTGAATGATTCAGGCGGGGCACGGATCCAGGAAGGGGTCGTTTCTCTGGATGGGTATGGCCATATCTTTTACCGGAACAGCATTTATTCAGGAGTGATCCCGCAAATTTCAGTCATTATGGGGCCGTGTGCAGGAGGAGCTGTCTACTCGCCGGCCATCACCGATTTTGTGTTCATGGTGGAAAAAACGAGCCAAATGTTCATAACAGGCCCAAAGGTTATTGAAACGGTTACTGGAGAAAAGATTAGTGCGGAGAATTTGGGCGGGGCAAAAGTACATAATAGTATCAGCGGCAATGCCCATTTCAAAGCGGAATCTGAAGAAGAAGTACTCCGGCAAGTACGGGAACTGCTCAGTTATTTGCCGCAGAACAATCGGGAAAAACCTCCAGTAGAAGAGTATTCCCCGGAAGATGATTATCGTCCTGGACTGACAGATGCAGTCCCTGTGGACAGTGTCCGCCCATACGATGTCAGAGGGGTCATCGAAGAAGTAGTCGATGAAAACAGCTTTATGGAAATCCAAAAGGATTTTGCCCGGAATATTGTGATCGGGCTGGCACGCATAAAAGGGGAAGTGGTCGGGCTTGTCTGCAACCAGCCTAAGGTCCTTGCCGGCGGATTGGACATCGATTCATCCGACAAGGCTGCCCGATTTATCCGCTTTTGCGATTCCTTCCAAATTCCCATTGTGACATTTGAAGATGTAACAGGTTTCTTCCCGGGCATTAAACAAGAACATGGAGGCATCATCCGCCATGGAGCAAAAATTCTGTTCGCATATTCAGAGGCAACCGTCCCTAAATTGACGGTCATATTGCGCAAAGCCTACGGCGGTGCTTATGTGGCATTGAACAGTAAATCAATCGGTGCCGATATCGTTTATTCTTGGCCGAATGCAGAAATAGCCGTTATGGGCCCTGAAGGTGCAGCTAATATCATATTCGCCCGCGAAATTCAGAATAGTGAAAACCCTGAAGGGACGCGCCAGAAAAAAATTGAGGAATACCGTGAAAAGTTTGCCAATCCTTATGTGGCAGCAAGCCAGGGGATGGTTGACGATGTCATTGACCCCCGGGAAACTCGGATTAAAATTGTCCAGGCGCTGGAAATGCTCCGGAACAAGCAGGAATCGAGACCGTACCGCAAGCATGGAAACATCCCATTATAATGGTTAGCCAGGCTCCAATAGGAACCTGGCTTTTTACGGCTGTCTCTGTGAGTGCTACAATGTAAATAAGATATCCAGTACGTTTAAAGGCTGCCTTAAATGCGTGTGGAATCTTTTTGGTCCAGTTAGGGTAAATAGTGTGAAGACCCCTTTTTTTCAGAAAAAGGAGTACAATAAAAAATGGATTTGCCACTTTGCAAATGGAGTGGGTATACTATGAAAGAGTACATACATGGAGGGAAAATCAATGATTAATAAACAAAGATTGCTTGATGAATTTTTGGAATTAGTGCAAATCGATTCTGAAACAAAACATGAAACAGAAATCTCTAAAGTATTGAAAGAGAAATTTTCTTCTCTTGGCGTAGAAGTGTATGAAGATGATGCTGCAGCCAAGACAGGATTCGGAGCGGGCAACCTGATTTGTACGCTGCCGGCTACAAAAGAAGGAGTAGATACCATCTACTTTACTTCCCATATGGATACAGTAGTCCCTGCGAACGGTGTAAAGCCCTCTATTAAAGATGGGTATGTCGTTTCAGACGGCACTACCATTCTTGGAGCAGACGACAAAACAGGATTAGCATCTATGTTTGAAGCAATCCGCGTCTTGAAAGAACAAAATATCCCTCATGGCAAAATCGAATTCATTATTACAGTGGGTGAGGAGTCAGGTTTGGTTGGTGCCAAGGTACTTGATTCTTCACGCATTACAGCCAAATTTGGCTATGCTTTGGACAGCGACGGCAAAGTAGGGGAAATTGTTGTAGCCGCACCTACGCAAGCTAAAGTGAACGCCATTATTAAAGGGAAGACAGCGCATGCCGGTGTTGCACCTGAAAAGGGTGTAAGTGCTATTACAATTGCAGCTAAAGCGATTGCCAAAATGCCGCTTGGCCGCATTGATGAAGAAACAACTGCTAATATCGGCCGTTTCGAAGGCGGAAAACAAACAAATATCGTATGCGACCATGTTGAAATTTTGGCTGAAGCACGTTCGTTGATCAGTGAAAAGATGGAAGCGCAAGTAAGCAAAATGAAAGAAGCCTTTGAATCTACTGCCAAAGAAATGGGCGGAGAAGCAATTGTGGAAGTTGAAGTTATGTATCCCGGCTTTAAATATGGAGATGGGGACCATGTGGTTGAGGTTGCCAAAAAAGCGGCAGCTAAGATCAACCGTCCTTCTTCCTTGCAGCAAAGCGGCGGCGGAAGCGACGCCAACGTAATTGCTGGCTTTGGCATTCCTACAGTCAACTTGGCTGTTGGATATGAAGATATCCATACAACGAAAGAAAGAATGCCAATTGAAGAATTGGAAAAAGTGGCTGAAATGGTTGTAGCAATTGTTTCAATCGTTGCTGAATAATTTGTATGCTTAGAGCCTGTTCCCAATAGGGAGCAGGCTCTTTATTTTGCTTATTTTGAATCAACTAACGCAATACTGTATTTTTCCATAAACCGTAGAATGGCCTTATATACGGCAATTTCATTTTCCTTCTTGGAAAAACCGTGCCCTTCATCTTCAAGGACCATATATTCAACCGTTTTCCCTTCTTTTCTTAAAGCTTCAACGATTTGGTCGGATTCCTGTTTGACAACTCGTGGATCATTGGCCCCTTGTATAATCAGCATCGGTTTATCCATGCCCTGGATGTAAGTGATCGGCGAGAATTCAATTAGCTTATCCCGGTCTTTTTCAGGGTTTCCGACCCATTGGTCCATGATCGGCTTCCAGTCTTCAGGGACTGAATCGATAAAGGAAAACAGATTCGACGGACCGAATATATCAATGACTGAAGAAAAGTATTCTGCGTGGCGGCCATGAAGCAACAAGGACATATATCCTCCGAAACTTCCGCCCATAAGCACTATCTCGCCTTTTTTTGCATGTCCCTTGTCAATCAGCCATTCTATTCCAGCCAACATGTCCAAACGGGGACCGTTCCCCCAGTCTCCTTCCACCATCTTCATGAATTCGAGGCCATAGCCTGTCGAACCGCGGAAATTTGGGGCAAATAGGCTATATCCTTCATTAAGGAAAAATTGGAACATGGCCCTGAACGTTTCCCTTTCGGCAGCTTGCGGCCCCCCATGCGGCCATACAATCATCCTGCCGGTATCATTCTCTTTTTTTGGCTGAAAGAAAAGTGCTTCAATTTTAAGGCCGTCAAACGAAGGGTAGTGAACAATAGAGGGCGCTGCCAATTCCTCTTCTCGAATGCCTGGTATCCTATGGTTTGTGATTTTTTGCCAGCTGCCATTGTCCCATTTATAGAGATTAGCTGGTTCGGTCGCACTTCTGCCCAGTAAATAAAGTACACCCGACTCGGACACTTTCATTTGAAGGATGGTGCTGCAAGGCTTTTCGATGGCCTCGCCTTTTTTTTCCTGCAGTTGATATTTGTATAAATGATCTTTGACACCTTTTTCGGATGAAATATAGAGGATTTGATTCGTTTGATCGAACGACAATGATTTAAAATCTTCCTGGTCCATCTGATATACTTTTTGGAATGTGCCATTATGTAAATCATACGAAGCAAGATAGGTGAAATCGGCTTGATAGTTCGTCAGGAAATAAATCATGGAATCGGATACAAATAAACCGTCATCTACTGTGTAGGATTCAGTGCTGGAAGGGATCAAACACCTTTCTTTTCCGCCTTTATTCATGAACAAAGAAATATGTGTATTTGAAAACACTTTTAATGTCAGGAAGGCTGTTTCATCCGGGCTTGTGCCCCACAAATAGGTAGCGGTATCACTTCCTTTGAAGACAATCGTTTCTTCTTCTGTTTCCAGATCGATACAATAGCCGTTGAAGAATGTCTGATTTTCTTTGGATGATGTATAATAAAGCCTTTTGCCATCCTTAGAAAAGAAAGGATGCCCGTTTTTTGTTTTTTCCTGATAAACTATTTTCTGCAACTCTCCTCCTTCGGGCGGAAGAGCGTACAACTGGGTATTTTCATCGCCATCTTGATCGAATCCGGCGATGAGGAAGCGGCCGTTGGGATCATAAGCCAAGCATTGGCAGACCTGATTGATGGATGTAAGCGGATAGGGATAGCTGTTTGGAAGGTCCATTGCCCATAGGTTATAATGGTTATTCATATTTGTGGAGAATACGAGCTGTTTTTCATCCTTGCTGATTGTGAAGCTATTAATATTGATTCCCTTTAAGTATTGTTCTGCATGTGGTTTCGGAAACGTGATCATTTAACATCTTCCTTTCGATTGTATAATGTTATTACTTACAAATCGTTAAATGAGGTTCAAGCAGTTTCTTGTGCTGATGACTCAATTCGATGAGACGGAATGTACCTGCTTTGATGTCACGCAGGATTTTATTCGCTTCATTCCGTGCCAATTGATATTGCTTCTTGTCGATAGTTCCCTCAGCTAATGCTTCCTCCAATTCATCTTCATCGACAAGCATAATTTCCCCATCTGGAAAAACGATGATATCAAGATATAAATCGTCCATATAAGGGATGTCCTTTTCAGAACCGATTGATTGGCAAATATCGATATACCATTGGATGACATCGCCATTTTCATTGTACATCGTTGTCGCTGCGTGATTTTTATCGTTTGGGAACAGCTGTAGCCATTGATAGCCATTATCGGCAATACAGACGGTTCTTTGCTGTTGATTGACGATCAGCGGTTCAGTCACAGAATGTAGTTGAATCAATGAGGAATAGCCGGAAAATGCGTCTGTTTCATAATAGGCTTGTGCATAGCTTTTTTTCAAAATGCGCCTCCAGTCAGGCCTGTTTCCAAATCTTCTTTTAATCATGATTCCCTCCTTTAAAGACGATCTGCCGGATTCTCCTGATTATGGGGGTGTATACAGTGAGGAGTAAATATCTGAAGATTCGCAATTAAATAGTACCATATTTTTCAAAATGAATATAGAAATTCCAACCATAATGAAAATGAATACATATGTTCGTTTTTTTGATACAATGATTCTAACTTATTTTGATGGGAGGTGGCAGGATGAAAAGTATGTATCCAACAAAAGGCCGCGTCATTTTACATGTTGATATGAATAGCTTTTATGCATCCGTCGAGGCCACCTTCAATCCGGAGCTGATCGGAAAGCCTTTAGCGATTGCCGGAAATCCGGAAGAAAGAAGAGGCATTGTCGTGACTTGCAGCTATGAAGCGCGTAAATATGGGATCAAAACAACGATGCCCCTTTGGGAAGCCAAAAAACTCTGCCCTGGCCTCATTGTCATGAAGCCTGATTTCGAAAAATACAGAAACGCTTCCAAAGGTATCTTTGAGCTTTTGCGTTCATACACGACTTTGGTGGAGCCTGTCTCAATCGATGAAGGGTACATGGATATTACAGAATGCGAGCATCTCGGCTCTCCCATCCAGATTGCTGAAAGCATCCAAAGAAGAATTTATGAAACAATGGGTTTGCCCTGCAGTGTGGGGATCGCGCCCAATAAGTTCCTGGCCAAAACGGCTTCGGACATGAAGAAGCCCATGGGAATTACCATCCTAAGAAAACGGGATGTCCCTGTTGTCCTTTGGCCGCTGCCGACAGGTGACATGCATGGAATAGGGGATAAAACGGCACAAAAGCTTACAACAATCGGCATAAAGACTATAGGAGACCTCGCTCATGCCAATGAACTCCAATTGAAAAAACTGCTGGGAATAAACGGATTGAAACTGAAGGACAAGGCAAATGGCATCCACATGTCGCCTGTTGATCCGGAATCTATCTTCGACCATAAATCTGTAGGGAATTCCACAACACTGCCAAGAGATGTAAACAATCAAAGAGACCTGCTGAAAATCATCGATATGTTGTCCGCCAAGGTTTCCGCCCGTTTAAAAAATAAGCAGCTTCTTGGCACTAAGATAGGCATCACAATCCGTTACCAAGATAGAAGAACCATTACACGCAGCCAAACTATGCAGAATCCTTTTGTTGAACACGCCGATATTTATCAAAAGGCCCAAGCTCTATTCAAGAAGCATTGGAATGGGGATGCGGTCCGGTTATTGGGAGTAACGGCATATGATGTGGTAGAAAAACAATTGGCAATCAAACAATTAGACCTCTTTTCATTTGAACAGGATGCCAAGCAGGAGCCTTTGCTAAAAACGGTGGAGGAGCTGAAAAGGAAGTATGGGAATGATATTTTTTTGAAGACATCCGATAAAGGATTGGATCATAAAAAGATGGCTGAAACTAGTTTCAGCAAGGATGTTTTCGATGATTTTATGAAATAATGAGTAATGTATGATTTACGGAGCGAAATGGTATAGAATAAATGTATGTTAATGGTTGCACAAATTCATTACCATTGGTACAGTAAATAATTGAATAAATACACATATGCTTTACAGAAAGGACGTAACGATATGCAACAAATTGGTGTTATTGGTCTCGCTGTAATGGGGAAAAATCTGGCGTTTAACATTGAAAGCAGAGGATATTCTGTATCTGTTTTCAACCGCTCCCGTGAAAAGACAGACGAAATGATGAAAGAATCCAAAGGTAAGAAAATTGTCCCTACATATACGATTGAAGAATTCATTCAATCATTGGAGAAGCCCCGTAAAATCTTGTTGATGGTCAAAGCAGGCGCTGCCACTGATGCGACGATCCAACAGATCAAACCTCTCCTTGATAAGGGCGATATTGTCATCGATGGAGGGAATACATTCTTTGAGGACACTGTCCGACGCAACAAGGAGCTTAGCGAAGCAGGCATCAACTTCATCGGCACAGGCGTTTCCGGCGGCGAAGAAGGCGCATTGAAAGGCCCATCAATCATGCCTGGCGGCCAAAAAGAAGCGTATGAACTGGTGGCCCCTATTTTCAAAGAAATTTCCGCCAAGGTAGAAGGGGATGCTTGCACAACATATATTGGGCCGGATGGCGCTGGCCATTATGTGAAGATGGTCCATAACGGAATCGAATATGGAGATATGCAATTGATTTCTGAATCTTACTTCTTGTTGAAAAATGTATTGAATCTTTCTGCGGAAGAGTTGCACGAAGTATTTGCTGATTGGAATAAAGGCGAACTGGATAGCTACTTGATCGAAATCACAGCAGATATCTTCAAGAAATACGACGATGAAACGGGCAAGCCGATGGTTGACGTAATTCTCGACCGTGCAGGCCAAAAAGGAACCGGTAAATGGACTAGCCAAAGTGCGCTAGATTTAGGTGTGCCGCTTCCGATCATTACGGAATCTGTATTTGCCCGTTTCCTATCTGCCATGAAGGACGAGCGTGTTGCAGCCAGCAAAGTTCTTTCCGGTCCATCTCCAAAAGAGTTTAATGGAGATAAAAAGGCTTTGATTGAATCAGTGCGCAAAGCATTATTCATGAGTAAAATCTGTTCATATGCGCAAGGCTTTGCCCAAATGCGTTCAGCTTCAGAAGAATTCAATTGGGATTTGAAATATGGCGAAATAGCCATGATTTTCCGCGGAGGCTGCATTATCCGCGCCGGTTTCCTTCAAAGCATCAAGGATGCTTATGACCGTGATCCTGAATTGAAAAATCTATTGCTTGATCCATACTTTAAGAACATTGTTGAGCAATACCAGACTTCTCTCCGTGAAGTAATTGCGTTAGCAGTTATGAATGGCGTGCCGGTTCCTTGCTTCTCGGCAGCTCTTTCATATTATGACAGCTACCGTTCTGAACGTCTGCCGGCAAACTTGCTGCAAGCCCAACGCGACTACTTCGGTGCGCATACGTATGAACGTGTTGATAAAGAAGGTACTTACCATACTGAATGGATGAAATAAATAAATAGCGAAAAAACCGCGGGATGCATAAACCGCGGTTTTTTTATGTGTTGGGTAATCGGGAGTGCTGATTTTTTGTAGGCATTAATGATATGATAATGAAATAGTTAAAATATGGGTTGGGCGGCAAAGAGATATTTTACGGATACAATTCCCTCTATTCGGAAAGGAGAAAGCCGTTATGAATGAATTAGCAATAAGCCAGTTAAGTGAACAATTAACGGATCGGTTATATCAGCGTTTCCCAGAACTTGAGAGCAGGTATGGGGAAGAGGGACGGCAGAAATGTGTGGAGGATAATAAACACCATTACAGGCATTTGTCGACAGCTTTTGCAATGAAGGACAAGGCTATATTTACCCAATATAGTGAGTGGCTGAATGGTATTTTATCAGCGAGAGGTATGGAAACAGTATATTTAAAAGAAAATTTTCGTTTAATGGAAAAACGGTTTGAAGACCAACACATTGATGACACGAATGGAGAGAATTTGTTTTATATAAAGTGCTTGCGAGAGAGCATCGAACAATTGGAGATTTTGGAACATTCTCTTTAAAAGGGAGGTTTTTGCATGACTGCAATCAATCCGCAGGAATTTGCTCAAATTCTATTATCGGGAGATCAGGACAAAGCTTTTGACGCAATAGTAAAAGGCAGACCAATGAAAATAATTGATATTTGTGAAAAGATCATCACCCCTGCATTACGGCATATAGGCCTATTATGGGAACAAAACAAAATCAGTGTGGCAGATGAGCATGTGGCAACTGCTATTTGCGATTATATTCTTACTAGATTTCATCCGGATCAGCTCCAGAAAAATGAAAAGAAAGCTCTAGTATTATGCTTGGAGGGAGAGAATCATTATATTGGAGCGAAAATGGCTTCGCTTCTATTTGTGGAGAATGGGTGGAAAACGAGGTATATGGGACCCAATATGCCTATCAATTATTTGCTGGACTATGCTAATCAATTGGAACCGGATGTGATTTGTCTGTCTGTGACTATGGCCTATCATCTGCCTTCTCTTCCTTCTTATATTTCATCATTATCATTGCTTCCTTCCACACCTTCTATAATTATAGGGGGCCGGCTATCTCATATGCTTGATTTGAACGGATATGGTTTAGAGCCTGGCCATGTGGTGGAGGACCTTTATCAGCTCGAAGAGTGGATATCAAATCAAACGGCAGGGGTCCGATTAAATGTTTAATCGGGACATCATGGATCTGCCTATTGCATATATTAAATCGACAGAACAAGGGGAAATCTTATATTGCTCATCTATTGCCAAACGGACTATTGCCAGAAAAGCCGAATGTATGGATGAGTTCCTTGATGAAGGCAGTTTAGAGAAGTATAAAATGTTTATAAAGAATAGGCATGAAGGGAATATGGAGGTAAACATCCGTAAGGGTTCCTACATTATAGAACTGTATGATGTATATATTTCATACAGCGGCGATTGTATCCACCATTGTTTTATTCCAGTAAATGGTCATTTAGGGAAATTGGAAAATCAATTACTTTCCATCAGTAAAAGGCTTCAAGAAACAGATTTGGATTTATTCAAAAAGAAAGAAGAATTAGAAGATACATTATATAAACTGGATGAATTGTCCGGTCCGTTTATCCCATTATCAACTCGATTTGCCCTTATTCCTATTTTTGGTGATATAAATGAACGGAAAATGAAGAATATCTCTTGCCACGTCTGCAATCGTCTTTACGAAGGGGAATTTCGATCGATTGCATTTGATTTTTCCGCAACAGGGATCATTTCGGCAGAAGGCATTATTTTGATTGATCAGCTATTGCAATTGGTCTTGCTGATGGATGATGAAACTGATATTTATCTTGTCGGCCTAAATAATGACCATGTGAAAAAGTGGCATACATATCCTATACATGACAGAGTACACCATCTCTCTTCATTCAGTTTACTCTTAGATCAATAATTGCTATTCTAATATAGTTATATATAATTATAAGAATGGTCCCTTTCATGTGATGTTTTTATTGATAGGGTGGAGGGAAAAGAGAAGGAAACCTTGAAGGAGTGTTAAGGAATGAAAGTAGCGATAAGTGCCGGCGCTCTTTTCGCTTTTTATGTTCTGGTGGAAACGACTGTTTCGATTTTTTTAAACAGAGCTAAAAGAAAGCTGGTTAAAAGCCAATCAGACGATAAGATAGTTGGAAAACAGGAATAGAAAAAGGATGCCGGTCTGGGACTGGCATCCTTTTTTAATGGGTTCATGTTGTGGAGTTTCAGACGTTCATCGAGTTTATAAGCGCTCTTCGCTTTTCACTGTCCAGCTGCGAGCGCCATCCCCTCGAGGTCTTAAGCCGTGCCGCTGTCAAAGGCGAAGGGCAGCCTTTGTCAGAGCCCCGTCTTAAGCTTGTCGGGGATAACCGGCGCTCTTCGCTTTTCACTGTCCAGCTGCGAGCGCCATCCCCTCGAGGTCTTAAGCCGTGCCGCTGTCAAAGGCGAAGGGCGGCCTTTGTCAGAGCCTCGTCTTAAGCTTGTCGGGGATAACCGGCGCTCTTCGCTTTTCACTGTCCAGCTGCGAGCGCCATCCCCTCGAGGTCTTAAGCCGTGCCGCTGTCAAAGGCGAAGGGCGGCCTTTGTCAGAGCCCCGTCTTAAGCTTGTCGGGGATAACCGGCGCTCTTCGCTTTTCTTCTTAATCGCAGCTTTCGATTTCGAAGTCTTCGATTGGCCACCAGATGTTTCGGTCTTTCTCTAAAAGCTCATCGGCTTTTTTAGGTCCCATTGTTCCTGATTCATAGTTAGGAAAGTCGGGTTCGGTGTTTTGCTTCCAAATACGGGAGATGTTATCGACGAATTTCCAAGATAACGCTACTTCGTCCCAGTGTGTAAAGTTGGTGGCATCACCTAGCATGCTATCGAATAAAAGTTTTTCATACGCTTCTGGCGTATTCATTTTATCGCTGCTTTTATTGCAATAATTCAATCTGATCGGCGTAGTGCCTTGTTTGCCGGATTTTTTAACATTCAAGTGCAAAGTGACTCCTTCATCTGGCTGGATATGGATGACCAGCAGATTAGGGTTCAATTCTTCTTGAGGATTATAGTACAGGTTCATTGGAATATCTTTAAACTGTACAACAATCTTAGTCGATTTTGTGGTCATTCTTTTACCGGTTCTAATATAAAACGGAACGCCCGCCCAGCGGAAGTTATCGATCATTAGCTTTCCGGCAACATACGTATCAGTATTGGATTCAGGGTCGACCATCGGTTCTTCGCGGTAGGACGGAAGCGGTTCGCCATCCATCGTTCCTGGTCCGTATTGCCCTCTAACAAAGTTTTCCTTCAATTGCTCTTCGTTATAATGGCGGAGGGAACGGAGAACACGCACTTTTTCACTTCTGATTTCCTCCGTCGTAAGGCTGATTGGCGGCTCCATAGCCAGCAAGGCAAGCATTTGCAGCATATGGTTTTGGAACATGTCCTTTAAAGCGCCGCTTTTATCGTAATAGCGTCCACGCTCTTCAACGCCCAACGTTTCACTTGATGTAATTTGGATGTTGGATATGTAGCGGTTATTCCATAATGGCTCAAATAGGGCATTTGAAAAGCGGATTACTTCAATGTTCTGTACCATTTCTTTTCCTAAGTAATGGTCAATCCGGTAGATTTCATCCTCTTCGAACGAATTGCGGATCATATTGTTCAATTCCTGCGCAGATTCAAAGTCATGGCCGAAAGGTTTCTCGATTACTACTCGTTTATAACCATTTGTGTCTGTCAACCCTCCTGATTTCAGATGATCTGTGATCACGCCAAAGAATTCAGGGGCCATGGCCAAATAGAATAGGCGGTTGCCCTGCAACTCGTATTTTTCATCCATTTGTTCGGCTAGTTTTTTTAGTTCCGCATAGGATTCCGTATTGGAAACATCATGGGAATGATAAATGAAGTGTGTTGCGAATTGCTGTAATTCTTCCTGCGGTACAGTGCCAAGCGCCGATTGGACAGATTCTTTTATATTCTCTTGGAACTGCTCTTGTGTGAGCGGTCTTCTTGCTACGCCGATGACGGCAAAATGTTCATCGATTTTTCCTTTTCTATATAAGCGGAACAGGGAAGGATATAACTTGCGCATTGCAAGATCCCCAGTCGCACCGAATAGCATAAGTAAAGATGTTGGTGGCTGTTTAGTATTCAAATTAAGTCCTCTTTTCTTCAAAAATGGCTGAATGAATGGCTCAATAAGGAATGATTCCATGTCCGTTTTTTCACTCATTAAAGGTTGGATGTGAAACATTTCACTCATATTATATCGCTTTGTCGGCAGAAAAGAAATTTACATCCCTTAACTTTTCTTTGCTACAATGAAATTAATGAGGAAAAGGAAGCAGGTATGCTTTTAAATTGGGTATGAAAGCTTAATTTATCCTATATTAGGCAATAGTGGATACTAATGAAACCGTTAAACAGGGTCAGGGGGACTAATCGTGAATTTTGTATGTTTAGGAACGGGAGCGGGAGTTCCTTCCAAAATGCGCAATGTCTCTTCAGTAGCATTGCAACTATTAGAAGAACGGAAAGCGGTTTGGCTGTTTGATTGCGGGGAAGCAACGCAGCATCAAATTCTACGCACTCACGTGAAAATAAGCAAAATAGAAAAAATATTTATTACCCATTTGCATGGCGACCATATTTATGGATTGCCGGGACTGCTCAGTTCCAGATCGTTCCAGGGAGGGACGAATGAGTGTACAGTATACGGCCCAAAAGGAATAAAGGATTATATTATGACTTCGCTGAAAGTCAGCGGCACCCATTTGAAATATCATTTGATCGTCGAAGAAATTGAAGAAGGCGTCATTTTTGAAGATGAAACTTTTTCAGTGGAGGCAGGAAAGTTGGAGCACGGCCTTGAATGCTTCGGCTA
Organism: Bacillus kalamii; assembly: GCF_047238185.1. Classification (NCBI taxonomy): domain Bacteria; kingdom Bacillati; phylum Bacillota; class Bacilli; order Caryophanales; family Bacillaceae; genus Bacillus; species Bacillus kalamii. The sequence continues at coordinate 970,365 of NZ_JBDFMI010000001.1, forward strand.
CCGGATTGTGGAGAAAGATAAACCAGGTGAACTGCAAGTAGACAGCCTTAAACAATTGGGCATTAAACCCGGGCCTATATACCGTTCCATCAAGAATGGTGAAAAGGTTCAATTGGACGATGGAACCATCCTGGACGGCAGGGATTTTGTCGGGGAACCGAAAAAAGGGAGGATTATTACTATCCTTGGCGATACACGGACATGCCCGAATACAAAAAGGCTTGCTGAAAATAGTGATTATCTACTGCATGAGGCGACTTTCTCTGCTGAAAATGGCGAAATGGCACGGGAGTTTTTCCATTCGACCACTGCGCAGGCAGCCGAGACGGCAAAAGCGGCAAACGTTAGACAATTGATTCTGACACATATTAGTTCCCGCTATTTGCCGGACGAGATCCCGTCGCTGCTTGAAGAAGCGAAACGTATTTTTCCATGCACAATCATTGCAGAAGATTTTTTGAAAATGGAATTAGAAGCCAAATGATGAAAAGAGCGTTCAATTAATTGAGCGCTCTTTTCTGTTTGATCATATGTAAGTGCGAACAAGGCTTTCAAGGCAGTCGATGAAGAGAGGGTCATCATTTGCTGCCGCTAAGTAGTGGTAGTTTTTTCCGCCAGCTTTCATAAAGATTTCCCGATGTTCTTCCTCTAATTCCTCCAACGTTTCCAAGCAATCGGCCGTAAACGCAGGCGCCATGATCTGGACATGCGTTTTTCCTTGCGATGCCAATGATGTCAATACATCGTTTGTGGAGGGGGCCAGCCATGGTTCTTTGCCGAATTTGCTTTGAAAGCTTTCGGCCACCTCATAATCAGGCAGCCTTTTCCTTAAAGCCTCTGTTGTCTTTCGGCAGCGCAATGGATAGTCATCGCCTTCATCTGCATATCTTTGGGGAATGCCATGATACGAGAGAATCAATGTATCCGGTTTGCCATTTTCGGTACTGCATGTTTTTACACGCTTCTCTAATAAGTCGATGAAATGCGGATCGTCCGGAAAATCACGAATCATACACATTTCAGGCAAGCTTTTGCCTTTTTGAAGGAAGCTGTACACTGAATCGAATATAGATGCTGTGGTTGTCGACGAATACTGCGGGAAGAGCGGGAGAACAACCAATTTTTCCATTCCCCATTCTTGCAGCTTCTGTAATTGGGAGGGGATGGAAGGTTCCCCGTAATTCATGGCGAGAGCGACGTTTATATTTTTGCCGCCAATCCGTTTCTCTAGCAAATCCCGTTGCTTTAAGCTGTAATGCATGATAGGCGATCCATGAGATGTCCATATTCTGTGATAAAGAGCAGCTGATTTTTGGGGACGCGAACGTAAAATGATGCCATGGAGTATCGGCATCCACTTCCAGCGAGGTGCATCAATAACCCTAGGATCACTCAGGAATTCCTGTAAATATTTTTTTACATCACGGGTCTCTGGGCTAGCCGGAGTGCCGAGATTTACAAGTAAAATAGCAGTTTTCTTCATGGCAGTTTCCTCACTTAATCGGTACTTACTGTTATTTTATAATAATAAGTGAGTTGATTAGGGATGAAATATTGTTTCTTTGTGACGAAGAGAGGAAGATAGTTGAAAGCAAAAAAGCTTGCAGACAATGGCTGCAAGCGCTAAAGAACCAATTATGTATGGTTTTTTTTGATTCGGTTATTCATGGACCATTTTTTTCTCATCAAGCATATATCCGTATTTTCGATCAACTACCTTTTTCGCGAAGATGGTTATGAACGATAGACCTAAAAATAAGGCTCCTGCCGGTGCGGACAGGATCATAAGCAGACTGGATAAACTGATTAGCGTCAAAGCATAATAGAATGTGTTTTGCAGCATATGCTATCCCTCCGTTTCTCATTTTCTATTACTATCTATTCTACTAGATAAATATGACAAAATATGTACTAAAATCTTAAGAGTTTATTAAGGTTGTAAAAGAAGGCAGAGAAAACCAGACCGCTGTAAAAGTGGTTAAGGATGAAAAAAAGCAGGATTAACCTCTATATATAGCAATATAAAAGGAGCCCATAATCTGGATGTTGTAAGATTACGGACTCCTTTGTCATTAAATTTCAGCCTTTTTCAGTGCCCTCCATAAAGATAGGGGGCTATTTCTGCTTAATAGCCTGCGATCGAATAAAAGGATTTTACATCATATCCTTTGTTTTGATAGTAATCAAGGATTCCCGCAAAAATAGCATTCGCCGCTTTTGTGCGGTACTCGGGTTTGCTTAATTTGGCGTAATCATCTTTGTTGTCTAGGAATCCTAATTCTGTTAGAATCGCCGGCATTGTATTTTCGCGGAGAACATGCAAATCTCCTTTTTTCACATTTCGGTCCCTCATATCCAATGCAGATACTAAGCGGTCTTGGACGAATTTCGCCAACGATTTACTCTCAGATACATTGGGATTGGCAGCGCTTGAATAGTAAAAGGATTCTGTGCCTGTACCTTTACCTTTGTTCTTAACATCCGATGCGTTGCAATGGATACTTACGAAGATATTCGCCTTTTCTTGTTGAGCAAAATTTACTCGATCTCCTAATGAAGGATATACATCGGATTCACGTGTCAATTTTACATTAAACGGAGTTTGTGAGAATAACGTTTTCAAACGAAGGGTTACTTCTAATGTAACATCTTTCTCCCTTATTCCATTTAAACCTATGTTGCCAGGATCTTTTCCGCCATGCCCTGCATCAAGCACGATCGTCTGGGAAGCCAAAGGCCCTGTCGGACTGCCATTGTCTGATGTATCATCGCTGCTTCCTCCGGCTGAAGGAAGCTGGGAATCAGATAGGTACGTAGAGGAGACAAAACCGGTTAAACCTGTATCTGATTTCACCAGAGCCCATGTTCCAACCTTGTAACCTACATTTACTCTCGTTTGATTCGGCAGGTTGCCGATAGATGCATAGTTTGCATTTGGCCCTTTACGGACATTCAATGCATTCGTATTTACATATTTTACTTGATTGTAGGATACACTTGGATTCGTACGGAGTTCCGAATTGATGGCTCTGGCCAGGAAGGTTGCTGTTGTGGCCCGGTCGCTTTTTTGGTCGAATCCGAACGTACCATCAGCGAGGCCCGCATCAATTCCTCTTGTAATCAATGCTTTTGCTGCTCCAGAAGAAGAATTGCCGAAGCTATAGTCAAACGCTTTACAAATCATGATGGCCATTTCTCCTCTTGTGACATACCCATTCGGTTTGAATGTTTTGTCATTATAGCCGGAAATGATCTTTCGGTCGACTGCCGATTGGATAAACCCAGATGCAAAATTTTTGCTTCCCACGTCTTTAAAGGATGTCACTCTCTGCTTCCCATCCAAATTCAATGCCCGTCCAACCATAGCAATGGCTTCTGCCCTTGTTACGCTGGATTTTGGGTTAAAGTGCCCGCTTGTGTCACCGCTGACAATTTTTCCTTGGGCAAGGTATGTAATTTCGTTATACGCCGCATGGCTCGCCGGTATGTCAGAGAATATCTCTGCCGCTTTTGTGGCGCTATGGCCGTACAAAAGGATACCCGAGGCAATGACCGCTAAGCTTAGACAAAGTTTTAATACAGCCTTCATTCCATTTGTTACCTCCCTATTTCTTTCATTACTTCCAATATTATCATATTTTCGACGGTATCTTGTCTATTTTTTCAATTCTTTCTTTTTTTGTCGTTTTATGAAAACTAGGGCGGTCGATCAAATGCAACTATTGTATTGTTTCGTGGATTGCAATAAAGGGTGTTATACTTTTCATATAGCAATCAACAAGGCTGGACAAGGAGTGGGAAATATGGAGAAACCTACAGAACAAGAGGCTTATGATATCCTCAAACAATTGGAAGTTCCCTATCAGCGGGTGGATCATGAACCTATCTATTCAGTAAAGCATTATGACGCGGTATTGCCTGGCCCCCAGGTAAAAAATTTATTGCTGAAAACTAAAAAAGGGAAACAATATTATTTAGTTATCTTACCGGATGAAAAAAGTGCGGATTTGAAGGAGTTGGCTGTTCAACTTGATATTAGCCGGCTTTCTTTTGCCTCAACGGAAGAATTGGATGTGTTGATGGGCTTGCAGCCTGGTTCTGTGACTCCCCTTGCATTGCACCATGATGAGGAAAAGCGCATCCAAGTGGTTATGGATGATTGTATCGATAAACAGGATACTGTCGGTTTTCATCCGAATATAAATACAACCACACTTATAATGGCTTTTGCGGATTTTGAACGTTACTTGGAATGGGCAGAGCATCCGCCTTTGTTTATATCATTATAATTAGGATATAAATAAAACCCGGACATCCCTAAGCGTTCAGGGGGAATGACCTGGGAAATTTAGAGAAACAAAAACACCTCACGTTGAAAAACGGGTATTCATTCCCTGTTAATCAACGTGAGGTGTTTTGCTTTTTTCCTTTGGAGAAGCAGATTCTCCTTTAATTTGAAAGCAGTCATTAATAAAAGGAATTAGCTATTGGATGTAGATGTAGGAGGAGCAGAAATTCCGCTCCTTTATGGTTATTTTTTCAATAGCCTCAGATCTATTTCTTCGCTTAAACGTTCACCCATTACTTTGGACTGGTTTGTCGCTTCCACTATGCAATCAATGAACGCCTGTTTGACTTCCCTTGATTGAAGGACTTTCAGGCCCGCTTCTGTCGTACCGCCTGGGGATGTGACTTCCTTGCGTAATTGCTGGGGTGTTTTACTTGTATTCAGCAACATTTCAGCTGCTCCAATAATAGTCTGCAAAATGAGTTCCTTTGCATTTTTCTGATCGAGGCCGATTGATTTGGCCGATGATTCCATTGCCTCCACCAGGTAATATATATAGGCGGGGCCGCTTCCTGAAAGTCCGGTTACGGCGTCCAGCTGTTCTTCGCTGACGATGGATGTATTGCCGAATGTTTGCAGCAAGCCTAGTGCGTGCTGTAGCTCCCGATCGGTCACTAATGAATTATGCGCCAATGCGGTAGCGGACCGCCCTAAAGCTGCAGAGGTATTGGGCATGCAGCGGATAATAGGATTATTCATATCCAGAATGCGTGAAATGCTATCAATGGATACGCCTGCTGCAACGGAAATAATAAGCATATGTGAAGACATATATTCTTTTGCTGTAGATAAAGCTTGGAAAATATCTTTTGGCTTAACCGCAAGCACGATTATATCCGACTCTTGAATGAGTGTTTGGTAGGATGAGGCTGGCGATATGCCATACTGCTCACGAAGGAAAGATAGGCGTTTGGGATTGCTTCGGTTGATGACATGGATGGAGCTGGATTGTACAACTTTTTTGGCCGTAATTCCTGAAATCATGGCTTCCGCCATTGAGCCGCTGCCTATAAAGGATAGTTTCATAACAATGTAAGCCTCCTTCTAATAGATAAAAATAAAAAGCCCTCCGCCCGTAAAAAGGGCGAAAGACTCTGCTTCCGTGGTACCACCTTTGTTCATCCGGCTATAAAGCCAAATGCACTTGTGCTCCATTATCGCTGGATGCCTGCGGTCAAGTTTTCCTGACAGCTCATGAGGAAGGTTCAATCATACAGCGGGCATCATGAGCCTTTCAGCCGGTGGACTCATTCTCTTTATGCCTTGTATCATTTACTATTCTCAATCATCGCTTTACTATATGAAAGACTTTTTATAGATTATGACGCAACCAGACATTGGTGTCAACCATTAAGGCGTAATTGTTTCCGGGCTTCTTGCCATTATTATCGGGAAACAGAGCCGATATAACATGACTTTTCTGCACCATCGTAGTAAACTTGTAAATAATACAATGAATAGCTATTCATAATTTATGACAAACGGGTGAGGAAAATGACTGAATGGAATAATAATGTGGCGCAAATTACGCTCCCTACGACCTTTGCAGTAGGAGATGTAAACGCCTTCGTATTAAAAGGGGAAGCCTTAACATTAGTAGATTCAGGGGTTAATACACAAGAAGCCAAGCAGGCGATCCAGTCTGGATTGGCGGAGCTGAAACTTAGCATGGATGATATCGAACAGATGATTATTACGCACCACCATCCTGACCACGTTGGGGGCATTTCATTTTTCGATGAGGCAGTTCCTTTGCTGGGCCATGCGTATAATGTGCCTTGGCTAGGAGGCTCAAAACAGTTTGCTGAAGAATATGTTGATTTTTACTTGAAGCTCGCTAAGGAAATGGGAGTACCCGAACATTACTTGTCCATGTTTGGAAAGCTGAAGAGCAATCTTGGATATGGCAGCAATCGTCCGCTTACCCAGAGCTTAAAGGAAGGCGATTCTGTTCCGGGCCATCCTGGCTGGACAGTGCTTGAAACACCAGGCCATGCGGAAAGCCACATTGCCCTCTATAAAGAAAGTGAGGGTGCACTAATTGGCGGCGATCTTTTATTATCTAAAGTTTCGCCGAATCCGCTTATCGAGCCGCCAATGGAAAAAGGGCAGGAACGCCCCAAATCGCAGCTTCTTCTGAATGAATCATTGCGCAGGATTTATGAACTTCCTCTAAGCATCGTATATGCAGGGCATGGGGATCCTATTGCCGAACCGAAGCCACTCATAGAAAAACGGCTTCAATCACAGCATGAAAGGGCAATGAAAGTGTATACATACCTTAAAGAACAGCCGTCAACCGTTTTTGAAATAACAACGAAGCTGTTCCCGAAAATCTATGAAAAGCAATTCGGTTTAACCTTATCGGAGACGCTGGGCCAGTTCGATTATTTGCTGGACCGCAATGAGATTGCCGGCGTGCAGGAAGCAGCGGGCATTCGATACCATGTAAAATAAAGTGACCATCATTGGAAAGGGAGTGCTCCTTCATACTTAGGGGCGCTCTTTTTGTTTGGCCGCTGCGCGAGGAGTTTTTACCTCCTAGACATGAAGACCGCGAATAAAATGTTTTTTACGGGGTGAGGATGGTAAAATGATAGAGAATATCTTTTTTTAATAGTATGCTGTTTTCACATATAGTTTGGTTTAGACGGACAATGGGCGCTCAAGAAAGTCGCTTTCCGCCGTTAGACTTATTCAAAACAACAAGCTTGTTGAAAACAGCCTAATAGTATAAGCGATTTTGAGGTGAAATGGTGGTTAAACTAAAGAATAAACGTATCGTCATAACAGGGGCATCTGCCGGCCTCGGGGAGCGGTTGGCCTATAAGGCGGCTGAAAAAGGAGCACTTCCCATTTTGATTGCCCGTTCAGAAGATAAATTGAACATTATTAGTGAAGAAGTGAACAGGATTTATCGAATCAAACCTGTCTACTACAAGGCGGATATCGGAGTGGAGAAAGAGGTTGCCGCTGTATTTGCCGATATCAAGGAAAATATCGGATCTGTGGATATCCTAGTCAATAATGCAGGCTTCGGGGTATATGACCTGGTGGCTGATGCCGATATGGATGATTATAAGGAGATGTTCGCAGTCAATGTTTTTGGGGTTATCGCTTGTACGAAAGCTGTCCTTCCGGATATGCTGGCAAACAATCGGGGCCATATTATTAACATCGCTTCACAAGCGGGAAAAGTTGCTACACCGAAATCAAGCGGCTATTCGGCCACTAAACATGCTGTACTGGGATTTACAAACAGCTTGAGGCTAGAATTGCTTGAAACGGCAATCTCCGTTTCAACGGTGAATCCAGGCCCTATAGAAACCAATTTTTTTGACAGAGCCGATAAATCGGGAACGTATAAGGAAAAGGCCCAGAAAATGATGATGGATGCCGATCATGTTGCTGGCCGAATTGTCCATTTAATGGAGCATCCAAAACGTGAATTGAATCTGCCCGGTTGGATGAATCTTGGCAGCACGCTCTACAATCTTTTTCCGACGATCACAGAAAAAATAGCCGGTAAGAAATTCAATATGAAATGACAGGCAGCCAATCGCAATGTAGAAGGTTGGTATGCACCTAACATAGAGGTGAACGGAATGAAAAAAGTTTTGGCTGTTTTATTGGCCGCACTAATTCTGGCCGGTTGTAAACAGGAAACGGTTCATAGCGGCACCGAAGGTTTTATTACTCAATTTGAAAAGGATGACAGATTGCTGATCGGGGACGTGATCTATGAAATCGATCATGATACACAGATACAGACGGAGGACGGCGATCGGCTGAAGAAAAAAGATTTAAAGCTCGGGATGAAAATAAAGCCTTTTTATGAAGGGAAAAAAGAACAGGTTTTCCCTTCAAGGGCCCATGCCAAATTGCTATTGATCCAAAATGATCCAGAAAGCCTAAAAGAAACATCGATGATCATAAATGTTTTGAGACAATTGCGACACAATGAAGATGAACATTTTATTATAACCAAGATGGTCCATAAAGATGATGAGGATGCTTACATAATGAATGTAATGAGGCGATCAAATGTCGATATCGGTTCTACCATTACGGTTGATGAACATAGCTATGAAATTCTTTATATGGAAGCCTGACGGGCAAACAGCTGCATAAGCGCTGTTTGCCTTTTTCATGGCTAAGAGGCCAGCCTCAGAATAAGCCGCCCGCTTTGTTTAAACCTTTGCTTGAGCTTTAATGATGAAGCGGTGCTGATACACATTAAAGTAACCATCCTCAGTTAGTTGCTGATGAATGCGATAAAGGGAATCTAGGTCTTTTTCTATACTGAAATCAGGGACTTGCCATGGGATGGCTTTCAAATAGTATACAAGAGAGCCGATATCATAGAATCGCTGGACCGGGAATGCTTCTTTGCAATCAACAATGGTAAAGCCGCTGTTCTTCAATTCTTCTACGGCAAATGCCATATTCCAATGGCTGAATTCCAGATTGGCTGGCTTGCCCAATGCCGCATTTATTCCGTTGCAATCAGTTCCTCCGACCTGTTGAGTCAGGAAAATAGCGCCCTCGCTCATGATTCGTTTAACTTCTGCCGGATCGTATGACTCATGCCTGTTCAGGACGAGGTCGAATTCGCCTTTCAGGAATGGCAGGGAATGATCATCGCTAATGTGTGAAACTTGAATCCCTAAGGGTTCCAATTGTTTTCTTGCAATCGGCACATTCGGTTCATAGGCTTCCGTCGCCTTTATTGCCGATTTACAGCTTTTGCTAAAGATAGAAAGGAATTCACCTCCTCCCGTACCCATATCAAGAATGCTTCCGGCCTTATTTGCCGCTGAATGGGTCATGCTGCCGTATGACCAAGGCAGTAACTCATACTGAATGCGGCCTGTTGCTTCTACATAGGAAAAGTCCCAGCCATCAAAAGGCTGTTTTGCCTCTTCTATTTGTTGCAAAAAATGATCGCTGTACATTTTAATCCTCCTTATGCTGTACATTTTTTGTGCGTGTTTTTTTATTCCATATATGTATAATTTATCTATTTTATTTTTTTCGGTCAACTTGATTATGTCTTTCGTCCCATCAAAAGGCGTTTTATGGTCTGCTGGCTAGGGAAGATATAGAGTAGTTCAGTTATTTAACAAGGGAGGATCTACAATATGGGAAAAGTGACGGCTGGTAAAGCCTTAGTAAAAACAATGGAAAATTGGGGGATCGACCATATATATGGAATACCTGGAGATTCAATCAATAATGTAGTGGAGGAGCTCCGTAAAGAGGAATCGGCCATTTCCTTTATACAAGTGCGGCATGAAGAAACAGCATCGCTGGCAGCCGCCGCGTATACAAAAATGACGGGCAAAATCGGTGTGTGCCTGTCCATTGCCGGACCTGGGGCAGTGCATTTATTGAACGGCATGTATGATGCGAAGATGGATGGAGTGCCTATGCTTGTCCTCGCAGGCCAGGTAGCATCAAATAAAGTCGGTAAACATGATTTTCAAGAAATCAAGCTTGAAAGTGTGTTTGAAGATGTAGCAGTCTATAATCAACAGATTACAAGTGCAGAAAGCCTGCCGGACCTGGTCAATCAAGCGATACGTACAGCTTATGCAAAAAAAGGGCCAGCAGTCCTTATTATTCCGGATGATATCCCTACATTTAAAATCGATAAAGCAACAGAGAATACATCGAACGCTTATAGTATTCCCCGCCTTTTTCCGGAAGAAAAGAAATTGCAGCTGGCTTTGGATAAAATCGAAAAAAGCAAGCGCCCAGTTGTACTGGCAGGATTCGGTGCCAGACATGCGCGCACTGAGCTGAAACGGTTTTCTGAAACGTTCGGCGCTCCTGTTGTCGTGACGTTGCCAGGTAAAGGGGCACTGCCTGATACAGATTTAAGCAATTTGGGCAACTTAGGGAGAATCGGAACCAAGCCGGCTTATGAAGCAATGGAAGAAACAGATTTATTAATTATGATCGGCACCAATTATCCATATAGAGATTATTTGCCTGATGGTGTGGAGGCGATCCAGATTGATTTGAAGGCGGAAGTCATCGGGAATAAATATCCGGTGAATCTTGGCCTTATCGGGGATTCAGCCGGAATTTTGGCCTGGTTCAACCAGCACGGCAAGCAAAAGGACAATCGCACATTCCTGGAAGAATGCCGTAAAAATATGCAAAATTGGTGGAAACAAATCGAGAAGGATGAACAAAATGCGTCAACCCCTATCCAGCCTGAGGCAGTTATTCCATTTGTACAGAAATATGCCGATGACGACGCTGTCCTTTCCGTAGATGTAGGGAACGTCACTGTTTGGACGACCCGCCATTTCCGTGCCACAAACCAAACGTTTGCTTTCTCCAGTTGGTTGGCAACGATGGGATGCGGCCTGCCAGGCGCTATTGCAGCCAGCATTGCTTATCCAGATCGCCAAAGCATTGCGGTTTGCGGCGATGGAGGCTTCGCTATGGTCATGCAGGATTTCATTACAGCAGTCAAATACGATTTGCCGATCACCGTTGTTGTCTTGAACAATGATATGCTCGGCATGATTAAATCAGAGCAAGCGGTTAAAGGGCATTTGAATTACGTGGTTAACCTTCAGGATTTCAATTTCGCAAAATTTGCTGAAGCATGTGGGGGAGAAGGATTCCGCGTAGAAAAATACGAAGAATTGGAAGGGGCGTTCTCTATGGCGAAACAGGCAAAACGGCCTGTCATCATTGACGTGCGCGTTGAAGAAGTGCCGCCGATCCCAGGCAAGATCCTTCTTCCTGAAGCAGTGGGCTATTCAAAAGCAGCAATGAAAAAATTCTTCACTGAGGGTTCATTCGATATGCCGCCTCTTAAGAAGAGCATCAGCCGGTTGGTATAAGAACTAGAAAACGAGAAACCAAGCCATTTTATAGGGGCTTGGTTTCTTTATGCTTAGAAACATTATCCTGAAGCCGAACCCGATAAGCATACATGGAGACAGGCGTTCCTTTCATTTCAAAAAGACCATTCAAGATCATCATTCGTAATCGATATTCTAGGTATGAGCTGTCAATGGATTTACAGTGGGATATGGCCTCGCCGATAAGCTGGCCAGCGGCTATGTAATCCGCGCTGCCCTGCTGGAGCTTTCGTGCCGACTGGATGAGCGAATAGTCATAATAATTCTCTTGAACATCGATTATTTGCCCGTTTTTCCATGTGCGAAGCACGCTTGCCGATTGGATAAGAATCGCCCATTCATTACGGTATGCCACTTTTTCTTCTTGAGTCAAGCAGCGGTGCATTTCACTGGCTTGGTAGATCTGCTTCATCCACTCAGGCGATAATTCCCCGCTGGATTCGATTTGATCGGTTTCTTCATTCGCATAATAAAGCTGCGAGAAGATGTCAGGTACGTTAATCAGTAAAAGCGGGTTTTGCTTCTCTATTAATAACGAACAGATCCATCTCGTGCCTATTTGTTCTTGGGCATTATTGCCTGTCCATATGATAATGGGGATGCTCTCCTTCAATTTGAGAATGTGTTTGATTGCTTCACTTGTTTCTCTCCGTTCCTTTTGTACATCATGCATGTGGATTAAATGATCCTGAAGCCATTCATACCGGCTTTGCAGTCCCTCAGACTGCGCTATTTCCTCTAACGGTCCGACGGAGAAAAGCTGCGGTACAGTAAGTACCCTTTCCTTCATATGCAACTCCATTGAAGATAGCGCTTGTTTAAGTGCCCCTGCAGATGGTTGGTTGAACAAAATATGGCAAACCTTTTCCTCACCTGAAAGTGTAGCTTCATGGATATGGTTCCTTAGAAACAATTGATAGGCTTTCTGTGCGTAGACAGCAATTTGGTCTGGCGCACAATGTTTATCGATCGGCTGCAATAGTTGGTAAAGCTTCATTTTTGCCTCTCTTTCAGAAAGATTCATTATGGCATCTCGTAAAGAGTTGTTCATGGGCCACCTCCGTCTTGTTTATTTTTTTCCATTTATTTTTATTTTATAGATTGATTTTTCCTTATTCAATCATTGAAAGAGGCATTTAAAAAAAGTTGAAACTTTTTCCTGCTCCTGTAGTCTATAGGATAACAGAGAAATTGGGGGGCTTTTGATGGAGGAAGAACAGCTGGCTAAGAGAGCCGTGAAAGGAGATCAAGATGCCTTTTTGGCATTGCTCCAACTGCATAAAAAAACCTTATATAAAACGGCGCTGGCTTATTTACGCAATGAGAACGAAGCATTGGAAGCACTGCAGGAAGTGACTTACCGCGCTTATATCCATATCTCTTCCTTGAGGGAGCCTGCTTTTGCAAAGACATGGCTGCTGCGGATCATGATGAATTACTGCCATGACCATGCCAGGAACAAAAAGCGCGTCGTTATCAATGAACAACTGGCCAATTCCTTAGCCGGAGATGTTTCCTATGAGCATATGGAATTGCTCGATGCAATGGAGGCTCTTGATAAGCGATCCCAGGAAGTTTTATCGCTGAAATATTTCCAGGACTTAAAAATTGCAGAAATCGCCCGGCTTCTTGATAGGCCAGAAGGGACAATCAAGACATGGCTTAATCGGGCGCTGCAATCCTTAAGAACTGTTTTGGCAGACCGGGAAGGAGGTAGAGCGGCATGCCCCAAGAAGAAGCAAAGCTAAAGAAACTGAATGAAGCATTGGATTCCATGATTCCTGCAGACCTTTTATTGGACCAGGCCATTATATCAGGGATGGAGAAAGGAAGAGTAAAGAAAAGGAAGCGCCATAAACACAAAATATGGCTGGCAGGCCTCGTGGCGGCGGCTATCCTTTTTGTGGGGTTCTCTTCTTTGATTTACACTTCTCCGGTCTTTGCCGATTATATATCCAAGATTCCAGGCATGGAAGCATTTGTTGACTATCTAAGACTGGATAAGGGACTGACGGATGCAGTAAAGCATGATTACCAGGAGATAATCGGTTTGTCACAGAAGAAGAATGGCATCGAATTGACCATTGATTCTGTCATCAAGGATGAGAGTGGCCTTATTGTTTTCTATTCGGTCGCTTCAGATGAATACCGCACCGCTATAAAAATAGAAAACGGACAATTGCTGAGTCACAATCGTAAAGAGATTGAAAGTTCGTATGAAACTGGGAATGAACTAAAAAAAATGAATGCCCATAAAAAATATCAGAAAAAGATAGCGTACTCATTTATTGAACCATTCAAGATGAACGATTTTTACCTCCCGTTCACCGTAACAGGTGAAGGACTAAAAGAGCACTTTACATTCCATCTGGCATTAAAAAAAAGCAAGGCAAAGAGCAAAGTGTATCAAATGAATAAAACGTTCTCCTTCGCCGGTCAAAAAATCACACTTGAATCCGTGATCATTAATCCATTAAGGGCAGATATTTATTTAAAGCAAGATCCGGCCAATCCAAAATTGATTTTGCAGTACGATCATCTTCGGATTGTAGATGAAAAAGGAGAAGAGTGGAGTATTCAACAAAATGGTATTTCAGGAAGTGGCAGTATAAAAGAGAATGAATATCATATTTATTTGCAAAGCAATTATTTCAAGCATGCAGAGAAACTGTATATTGTGTTTGACAGGATGCAGGCAGTCGATAGGGACAAAGCGGCCATTGTAATTGATACGGCCAACAAGAAAATTCTGAGTGGTCCGGATGGCCATCTGCAATGGCATATGGAAAAGGATATGATCTCGTTTGATAAGGAACTTAAAGAGAAATTTCAATATTCTGTGTTTGGAGATATTACCGACGCAAAAGGGAGAAATATTGAAATGGTTGGAGAAATAGGCGAATGGAAAGAAGCATCTTCTGGTGGGAAAAGTGGATATAATCAAACATTCCGGATTCAATTGAAACCAAACCAGACGTACACTGACCCATTAAAGATTGATCTTTTTGCCTACCCGCTCTGGATTGAAGACCATGTGAAAATCCGCATTAAATAAGGCCTGGTTTCTTAAAAGTGTTGATGCGGCAGTGCATTCGAGATATGCCAGTAAAGCAAAACGTTCGGAGGAAAATGGGAATTTGATGAATTGCTTTTTGTGATACTTCTTGGCTTGCGTTAACAGCTTGAAATGAGAAGAACCTAAAGCGGAAGAGCGCATCATTTTCAGCCGTTTTAGGTTTTTGTATTGCGAATGAGGGAAGAAGTGAGGTATAACTACTACATACATATATGAGATACGTTTGAAAGAGGTACATGGATGCAGAAGCAATTAGAGATTGAAGTTATGGAACTCTGTTTAACGGCTGGAAAGATATTGCTTCAAAGCGGAGCGGAAACCCATAGGGTAGAAGATACAATGATTAGGATGGCGAAAGCGTTCGGCATTGATAAATGTGAGAGTTTTGTCATTCCAACAGGCATCATCTTTTCAGCCGGCGAGTTTGAGAACCAAAAGACCAAGCTTGTCCGTGTATCGGAACGGACAACCGATTTATTGAAGGTCGCGCGCGTAAATCGTGTTTCAAGGGCTGTGAGCGAGGGAAGCATGACACTTGGCGAGGCACACGGTGCATTGGAGGAAATAGAAAGGGCGAAGTTTGCATTTTCGGTTGCTGTCCAAGTATTCGCCGCTGCGATTTCAAGCGCTTGCTTCGTCATTATGTTCCTTGGCAATTGGAATGATTTTCTTCCGGCCTTTATAACAGGAGGCCTGAGCTATATCGGCTTTTTATTTTTCAGCCGTTTAGTATCGGTTAAGTTTATATCTGAGTTTTCAGCATCCGTTATTATTGGATTGGTTTCTTATTTTTTTGTGAAAATCGGTTTTGGGCATCAAATTGATAAAATCATTATTGGATCCGTAATGCCGCTTGTTCCAGGATTGCTCATTACTAACGCGGTCCGCGATTTGATGGCGGGGCACCTGGTATCCGGCTTATCCAAAGGCGCTGATGCTTTTCTGACGGCTTTTGCGATCGGTGGCGGCATTGCCATCGTTTTAACGATATTGTAAGGGTAGGGGTTGGATGGATTATTTAGCTCAACTTGTGACAAGTTTTATTGGTTCTGCCGCATTCGGCATTCTTTTCAATGCTCCTAGGGAATCCATCCTGAAATGCGGCCTTGTAGGCATGCTAGGATGGATCTCATATTTTTCCCTTACTCAGAATGGGATGGAAATTATACCGGCCACTGCTATTGCTTCTACACTGATTGCTGTTATTTCACAATGGTTTGCCAAAATCTATAAAACACCGATGATTATTTTTACCGTCGGCGGCATTATCCCGCTTGTTCCGGGAGGAATGGCTTATAATGCGATGAGGCACTTTGTCCAGAATGATTATAGTGCTGCTTTATCACTGGCTGCTAAGGCATTTCTAATATCAGGCAGCATTGCCATTGGCCTTGTCTTTTCAGAGGTGCTGCATCAGATTTTGATGAAAATGGTACAACGGCAGAAAGAGCGTAAACGGGAAGGCGTTCAATAAGAAGAAATTGTCGTCTTAAAACAGTGCTGTTATGTAAACAAAGAAGGAATCCTCAAGGATTCCTTCTTTGTTTATGAACTATTGGGTAGTTCTTTGCCTATTAAGGGTAAATGGAAAGTAGTCTTTTGTTGATGGCTATCTTCGAGAGGAGCGTTGTATGTTTATTTTTCGGAAAGAATCGAATAGTATGAGTGCTTTACGCTCGTTAAAGGCAATGCCACTTGCTAAAATAGCCTTAAAAAAGGACATTCAGTTGAATTCAAATGAGGAGGTTGAGCTTTATGGAGCATACTTGTCCAATTATGGAGGGGGCAGAGCCTTTTTATTACGAAGGAGGTTCGACAGGCATATTGTTAGTGCACGGATTTACAGGAACAACGCATAGTATGAGGGATCTTGGAAAAGCATACCACCAAGCAGGGTATTCAGTTTGCGGCCCGCGATTGAATGGCCATGGGACGTCAGTTGAGGATATGGATACAACCAGCTACCAAGACTGGATTGAATCCGTAGAGGAAGGCTGGGGCTGGCTAAAGGAACGATGCGATAAAATATATGTCTCTGGGCAATCCATGGGAGGTACATTGACTTTGTATATGGCCGAAAATCATCCAGAAGTACAAGGAATTATTTTAATCAACGCCGCAGTCCAGTTGCCTGAAATGGAAGACCTTGCAAAACAGGATTTACCCCGTTTCATTGATGAAATAGGCTCAGATATTAAGAAACCGGGAGTCGAAGAGCTTGCCTATAAAAAAACGCCAACACGTTCGGTTAGGGAAATCCTTTCCTTGATGGAAGAAGTCCGTGAGCATTTGCCCAATATTAGCTGCCCGGTGCTTGTTCTTGTGTCGGATGAAGACCATACAGTTCCTCCCACTAATTCTGAGTTAATCATTACGCATATCACCTCGGAAGAGAAAAAGCTGTCCAGACTTCATAATAGCTACCACGTGGCGACTCTGGATTATGACCAGCCTGTCATCATTGAGCAAAGTTTGGCCTTTTTTAAGCAATATGAATAAAAATGTGAAATAGAAAAGGATTCAACCGGGCAGTGAGAGCTCTGGCAATCTTCAATAAGCGAACTGTAAGGATCGGGAGAATATATTGAAATTCTAATGAATATGTAACTTTTACCATTTATAATCGTAATAAATAGAAAGAAACATACATTCATTAGGAGGAATCGCTATGAGTGTTTTTGGTTGGATTATAGCCTTCTATGTTTTATTCACATTAGGTGTGATTCCCTTTCAGTACCAGTATGTCAAGGTACTAAAAGAAATGAAGAAAAAAAAGAAATTTAAAGAGCAAGAGGACATGTTTGAAGCGATGGAATTTGAAGAACTGGTTCTTCATGGTAATGCACAGGGAAACCTGCTGTTTCTTCCGGCAAATTTGATTGCTTCCCTGATTTACAGGCTCGCCCATTTGAAAAAAGCTTAAAAGACAATGTATGTTTCTGAATAAAAAGTCAGCCGGATAAACTGGTTGGCTTTTTGTTTGTATTAAAGGGCAAGTGGCAAAACTGTTTCAATTTTTCCTTTGAAAACTGGAACAAAACGTGAACTTTTTCAGGGATTATGTTATCTATAGCGTTTATGTGTATAATACGGTATAGACCAATAGTATATGGGAGGTTATGACGTGGTTGAGCAACAAACAATGTCAGGTTTTAATGTAATTGTGATTACTGATGATAAAAGTCAATCCAAGGCTGTCCTTTGTCCAGAGCGCGGGGGCATCCTTCTTCAATTAACCCTTCAAGGTGAGGATGTTTTATATTTACAGGAAGAAACATTTGCCGATCCTGCTAAAAATATTCGCGGAGGCAACCCTGTCCTATTCCCAATTTGCGGGCCGCTGCCGGACAACCAATTCACTTGGGAAGGCGTTACATATACAATGAAACAGCATGGTTTTGCCCGAAATAAAGAATGGGACGTGCATTCCATTGATGATACAAAAGTGACTTTAATGCTGAAAGAAGATGAAGAGACACTTAAGCAATATCCATTTTCCTTCCATTTGCTATTCACTTATGAATTAAAAGATGGAAAACTCTCCATCCAACAATCGTATGAAAATAGATCTAGCCAGACGATGCCGTTTTATGCCGGATTCCATCCGTATTTCCTAGGCAATCATACATTGAGCAAATATAACATACCTGCAGCGCGTTATTTGGATAATGGAGATCAGCAGGTGAAGAGCCGCACCCAGCCGACAGCTGAGCTGGCCATTGATGATGCAAAAGTATATTTACACCTGTCAGACCCGGAAATGTGCATTAAGGATAATCGCCGTACATTGCATATCCAATACAGCGATGTGTATCAGAATGGAGTCCTCTGGTCAGAGCTTCCGGAGGAATACATTTGCCTTGAACCATGGATGGCTGGCCCTGGTTCATTGACCAAGGAAGATGGGGCAGTATTCCTTGAAGCAGGGAAGACATTGCATGCAGAATGTGTCTATTTCATTGAAAAATAAAAACTAGGATACATGTAGAAAGATGAGAGTATTCAGCTCTCATCTTTTTTGAATTGAAAAAGTGAATGATTGGTTTAGGGGGTTAGCGGTGCTACCATAAAGGTTCTTCTTTTTCGCTTAATTGAATGATGAATGGAAACAATAGAATGAACAAAAGGCTTATGAATCCCAATGTCAGCAGCCCTTGTGTCCCACCTGATATGTATTGCCGCGTTCCGCAATATGGACAGCATTTGCCTTTTTTTGAAAAGCCCAGTGCCCATATTTCTTTCGGTTTCCATTTGTGTGTGCAATGTGTGCAGGTTGCCATGACCATTCTCCTTTATAAAGTGATAATTATGTATATACGTTAACAAGCTTATATGCTGAAGGGAAATAGCTGTACAGAAATTATAAATAAACGATGGACCTTCAAGGCGGCCCATCGTTTTTTAGTAAGAAGCTATTTAACTCATGCCTATCCAGACACTTTTCACTTCTGTATAATTGTTCAATGCATAAGAGCCCATTTCCCGGCCAAGGCCAGATTGTTTAAAGCCGCCGAAAGGAGAGGCAGCATCAAATGCATTGTAGCAATTTACCCATACAGTGCCGGCACGAAGCTTGCTTGCTACATAATGGGCTTTGGATAGATTCTCTGTCCATAATCCGGCTGCAAGGCCGTATTCGGTGGCGTTGGCGCGGTCAATCAGATCATCAAGATCGTCAAATGGCATTGCAGCAATGACAGGGCCGAATATTTCTTCCTTGGCAATCGTCATCTCATCTTTAACAGCGCTGAAAATAGTAGGAGATACGAAATATCCATCTTCGCGCGGGACTGTGCCGCCAACCAGCACTTCCGCCCCTTCGTTGACGCCGGATTCGATATAATTCATGACCCGTTTTTGCTGGGTACTTGATACAAGCGGACCCATCTGAGTGCTTGGGTCAAGGCCGGCGCCTTGTTTAATCGATTTAGCGCGTGACACCATATCGGCTACAACATTATCATACATTTTCTTTTTAATGAAAACGCGTGAACCGGCACAGCAGACTTGACCTTGATTAAACATAACCCCATTCAATGCGCCAGGGATCGCTTTGGAAAGGTCGGCATCATCAAGGATGATGTTAGGCGATTTTCCGCCCAGTTCAAGGGTAATCCGCTTCAGTGTTTTAGCTGCATTCACCATAATGGATTTACCGACTTCTGTCGATCCTGTAAAGGCAATCTTATCAACCTGAGGATGGTCGACAAGTGCTTGGCCGGCCGTTTCACCCATGCCGGGCACAATATTGACAACGCCAGGCGGGAATCCGGCTTTGTCAATCAGCTCTGCAAGGTACAGGGCTGAAAGAGGAGTTTGTTCAGCAGGCTTAAGCACGACTGTACACCCTGTAGCCAGTGCTGCGCCCAGTTTCCACATCGCCATTAACAGCGGGAAGTTCCATGGGATGATTTGTCCGACAACGCCGACCGCCTCATGGCGTGTATAATTAAAGAATTTACCGCTTACCGGAATGGTTTGGCCGACAATTTTGGTGGACCATCCTGCATAATAACGCATATGCTCAATGGCCAGCGGGACATCGGCATTGCTTGTTTCTGAAATTGGCTTTCCATTATCAAGCGTTTCCAATTGTGCTAGTTCTTCTTTATGCTCTTCCATCAAATCCGCCAATTTATACATCAATCGGCTTCTTTGGGAGGCGCTCATCTTGGACCAATAGCCTTTATCAAATGCTGTTCTTGCAGCCTTGACAGCTGCATCGATATCCGCCGCTTCCGCTTCGTAGACATCCGCCAATGTTTCTCCAGTAGCCGGGTTAGGGGTGGAGAATGTCTTTTGCGATTTGCTTTCGACAAATTCACCATTAATATATAATTTTTTTGTTCCTCGTAAAAATTCCTGTACACCCTGTTTCAATTCTCCTAAAGCTTGGGCCATACATCTACCTCCCTCAATTTCGGTTTGGTAATGATTCTATGAGGTTTGCAAAATTTGTAAGCGATTTCATTACTATGTTTCTAATGATAGATGGAATAGTTTGATAATTCAACCAAATTGATTCAATATTTTACGATCATTTTCGACTATTTTTTCTCTATTCTCTATGATACTATTTAGTAATGCGAAATAATTGTATCGTTTTTTAAGTTTAAGTAGAGTAGGAGAGATATTTGTGGTTCATCAGGAAAGACTTTGGACAAAGTCTTATATTATGCTCATTTTGGGCAACTTATTTACATTCATGTCTTTTCAAATGTTAATTCCGACTTTGCCGCCCTATATTAAATCAATCGGCGCTTCTGAACTGGAAGTGGGTTTGATGACAGCTTTATTTTCAATCGGAGCAGTCATTATCCGCCCATTCATCGGCTTTATGCTTGAATATAAAGCACGTCGCTGGCTCGTTTTTATCGGAGCGATTGCTTTATTGGCCGTGACAATGATCTATCCATTAACGAACATTGTCATTGTGCTTCTGGCATTCCGTTTTGTGCACGGCGTTGCTTGGGGATGGTCGACTACCGCCAACGGAACTGCGTCGGTGGACTTGATCCCGAATTCAAGATTGGGTGAGGGAACAGGCTATTACGGGCTTTCAATTACGCTAGGAATGATCGTAGCACCGAGCCTTGGACTATTGCTTTACCAGACAACAACCTTTACGAATCTTATTTATGTTTCCGGGTTCCTTGGTGTCATAGCAATTGTTCTTTTGGCGCTTGTATCCTATCAAATGCCTGAATCTGTCGCCAAGACGAAGAGGTCTGATCTGAAGTTTTCCTATACAGGGTCCCTTATTGAAAAGGCGGCCTGGTTTCCAGCTGTCCTTACTTTGTTGATTGCATTCGGGTACGGTTCCATTGTTTCCTTCATTGTTATTTTTGGAAATGACAGGGGAATTGATAATATTTTTGTTTTTTATCTTGTAAATGCCGTGTTTGCGACATTATCGCGCCCTATTACAGGTAAATGGTTCGACCGCAATGGTCCGCGCGGCATCATTCTTGTCTGTTCGGTTCTGACCTTTGCAGCTCTGTGGGTGCTGTCTCTTTCGCATAATAGCTGGCATATTGGCATCGCCGGGGCGCTTCTTGGAATGGGATATGGCTCAATTTTGCCGACACTCCAATCGTGGGGACTATCTATCACGCCTCCCAAAAGAAGGGGCATTGCCAATGGAATGAGCTTTTCAGCCATTGATCTTGGCATCGGGTTAAGCGGCCTGATTTTTGGCTTTTTGGCAACTTATTTTGAGATTGCGACCATTTTTCAAATCTCAAGTGTGTTTATCGTCATTGCTTTCCTTCTTGTCCTGTTGAAGCCACACGGAAAAACGGCAGAAGAATTATCGGGTAAAACGTCATTGCCTTCATAAAAAAGGCAATATCCGTTCCCCGTTGTATGATTCAATGAGAATAATATAAGATACAATTGAAAAAGGATAGACGGGGCAGAATAAGGGGCTCCGCCTATCCTTTTTGTTCTTACAGAAACCTCTCTTTTTCATGATATTCCTTTTCATATATAACCACATTTATAATCATGCATGGATTCTTTTTTCTAAAAATGTGTTACGCTATGTGTAGAGTTTTTTGAGGAAAAGGAGATTCTGTTACAAAATGACAATTGAACAAGCAAGACCTGAACATGCAAAGGAAGCAGCTGTCCTCATGTACGATGCGATTCATGAAATCGCCCATTCTCTTACAGGAGAAACTGAAGATAATGCTGTGCTGGAGCAGCTTGAAGATTATTTCCGTTCGGAGGGAAATCGTTTAAGCTACGAAAACTGCCTGGTGAAAATGATGGATGGGAAAGCGGTTGGCTTAGTTCTTGCCTACCACGGCAAAGATGCAGATGAATTGGATGCAGCCATTCTGGATGTGCTGAACAAAAAATATCCGGATAAGGAATTAAAGTTGGATTCAGAAGCCGATCCGGAGGATTATTATATTGACACAGTCAGTGTAAACCCTGAATATGGAGGCAACGGAATTGGTACAGCTCTTCTTGAAGCCATTACGGAAAAAGGGAAGGAACTGGGCCACCATACGATCTCACTGAATGTCGATGAAGATAATCCTGCGGCAAGAAGACTTTATGAACGTTTAGGCTTTAAAGAGAAGAAACAAATTACAATCATTGACCATACGTATGCTTATATGGTGAAGAAGATATAAAAAAGATGGGCGCTGCCGGTTGCGGCAGCGCCTTTTTGTTGGGTGAAACTTTTTTTGGGTTCCAAACGTATAAATAGTAGTATGAAAAATAATATGCATAGCCTTAAGTTTTTTAAATTGGAATGTAAGGGAGAAGGATTGTATGTATGATTTCTTTGAGTACACCAAAGGGAAAATACAGGAAGTGCTGATTGAAGTCGACAATGATCATGAGGATCGTGTCCGCTTTTCCAAGCGTCTGCCCCTTGTTTGCTATATGACTGTTACAAATGAAGGTTTGGATATGTCTATTGGCCAGCCGTTGAGAGGCAAAAAGGGAGACATAACGGAAAGAATTCTGTTTGGCGAAATATCCCATGCTGAAGCAGCGATTGTTAAAAGGGCAAGGCCGCGTACATTGGGCATGTTGGCAGCTGTCTTAAAGTTCGATTTGGTCCTTTATTTAAAAAACGGCAGCCGGTTACACTTTGAATGTCCAGATTTGCCTGTAATTCCCTATGTTTTGGCGGTTTTAGAGAAAGAGCATATTCCATGTAAAGACCCATACGGGCTAAAAGCCGTTTTCAATAATAGTGGTTCTGCTAAGGAAGCCTGCGAGTATCTTGAAAAAAACCTTGACCATCTGGCTGATGAACAAGGAATGTGTGCATGGAGATTAAAGTGGAACGATTAACATAGTATAAGCGGACACAACCAATGGTTGGGTCTTTTTTTTGCGTTAAAGGACATGGTAAATGAATAAAAGAACTAGAATAAAACTCTTGGATGAAAAAGCTGCATTGGCCCGCGGGGTGGCTAATCAGAAAGAATAGGCTGTGGGAATGGCAATGGAAAATCACGCTTGTCCTTCTATAATCATAGAATAATAAGAGGTG
The DNA here is from genome assembly GCF_047238185.1 of Bacillus kalamii. NCBI lineage: Bacteria > Bacillati > Bacillota > Bacilli > Caryophanales > Bacillaceae > Bacillus > Bacillus kalamii. The sequence goes on from NZ_JBDFMI010000001.1 coordinate 993,692, forward strand.
AGCAAAATGGTAAAAATCTTTATTGATCCAGGCCACGGAGGCAGCGATTCAGGGGCCATCGGAAATGGTATTCAGGAAAAGAATATCACCTTGGCTGTTGCTATACGGGTAAAAAATCTTCTTTTGAGCAGATACAGCAATGTAGAAGTAAAGATGAGCCGCACAGGAGATACTTTTCCATCTTTATCTGACCGTACAAATGCAGCCAATGCATGGGGAGCACATTTTTATCTATCTATCCATATTAATTCCGGCGGCGGGACAGGATTTGAGGATTATATTTTTCCAGGCAGTGGAGCTCCAACGTCTATTTATCAAAACACAATCCATGCAGAAATTATGAAGCAGGTGGATTTTGTCGATCGCGGGAAAAAGCAATCAAATTTGCATGTGCTTCGTGAGTCCCGGATGCCGGCCATCCTTACGGAAAATGGATTCATCGATAAGGCAGAAGATGCAGTCAAGCTTAAAAATAGCGCATATCTGGACAAGATTGCCCTTGGCCATGTGAACGGATTGGCAAAAGCGTTTCATTTAACGGAAAAGCCACCCGTCAATAACCCCAATACCGGAAATGGGAAAGGGTTTTACCGCCTGGTGACAGGAACGTTTCCGGATGAACAAACACAATTAGCTGCTGCCGATGCTGTGCGTAAAAAGACCGGTTGGATTATTTATCCTTATAAGTCTGGAGGTCTCCGCCTCACGACAGGAGTATTTACTTCACTGGCAAGTGCCCAAAAAGCAAAGGCGATACTGGAAAAAGAGTTCGGGTATATTGTTTATATCAAATCATGATGATATCGTTATTATTGATGCCTTTCCTTAAGTGGGAAGGTTTTTTTATGATCGGTTATCTCTCATAGAAATAAGCTTGAATGGATGTGGTGATAAATGACAAATGAACCAATATGGCACGAAATGCACTTTTTATTCTATTGTAATAAATGGTGGACGGCTATTAGCTGTATGCATGTCTAATTTACAGAAACAACACCATATGCTCTTCGTCAAAGTAGGTTTGATCTATTTTTAATGCTTTTTTCTCTCTGCCAAAAGTGTGAAAGCCCAATGAAGCGTATACCTTTTTTGCGGGCGCGTTACTTGCCACTACAGATAATTGAATTTGCTCAATACCGTCTAAACCCTTTGCTTTTTTTATTGCTTCATCCATTAAATGCTTACCTATTTGAAGGCCTCTTTTTTCAGGAGAAACGTATAGAGCAAAAATAGAAGCTTTATGCTTTAATTTGTGTCTACCTTCTTGAAACAAAGTAACGATGCCGATTAGTTCTTTGTTTTTGAATGCACCAAAAGTGTAGTTACTGTCTAATCTATTTTTATACATGTCAACAGAATATGCCTTTTCTTCCTCATAGCTTGAGCCAAATGATTCTGGATTGTTCTGTAAAGCCTCTAATCTCAACTTCCGATAGCATTCCGCATCTGACGTTTTCAAAATTCTTATGTCCATTATTTCCTCCTTTTTATGTTTAAAGGATATTATCCTCCATTTTACCTTAATGTTCACAAAAATTGGATTTTTTATTATTTTCTTCTACTGGTTGCAGAGGGCAAGGCTGAACAGAGCTCTCGACAAAAAAAATTAGAAGATGTATGATAAATCCTGCCAATAAAAGCTGGACGTTTATTGAACTGTAGCCATTCATTGGGAGGATGATAGCGTTGAAAAAAGGAAGCTTGGAATTCAGGAAAACAACCGATACAGACATAGAACATGTGATGGAGATCATTAAACAGGCTCAGGAGTATTTCAAAGAAAACAATATTGACCAGTGGCAGGATAACTATCCGACCAGTCAAACGATAGAAAATGATATCTTGAATGGAAATAGTTATGTCCTGCTGGATAAAGGGGCAGTCGCAGCTACGGCGGTCATTTCGTTTGATGAAGAACCGAACTATAAGCGGATTTATGATGGCCAGTGGCTTAGCGATGGGAAATGTGCCGTCATTCATAGACTTGCTGTAGACAACACTCTTAAAGGGCTAGGCATCTCGTCGAGTATATTCCAAATCACAGAAAAGATGTGCCTTGAAAAAGGGATCAACAGTATTAAAGTCGATACGCATGAACAAAACAGATCGATGCAGAGACTTCTTGAAAAAAATGGGTATATGTATTGCGGCATCATCTATGTAGCGAACGGAGGCAAGCGGGTGGCTTTTGAGAAGCTTTTTTAAATGGGGCTTGAGGGATTATTTCAGTTAGGCTTTTAAAAGTTGAACGGGTGGAGAGAATGAGAGTGGAATTTAATGATCCAAATGTATTTTTCAGTACAGCCTCCTATGAGGAAGCTGATCAATTTCTTAAAAGTGAAAACTGCAGAGCCTATGAAGTGTTAAGCAAAAGATTAATATCGAGGGAAATGGAGCAGTATAAAAGCACCCGATTTCTTGATTTCTGGGTACACAAAGAAAAGGACTATGAATTAGGATGGTTGCACTCGTATCATTTAAACTATAGACGGATAAAAGGAGATCATGGTATATTTTATACTTCAATATGGGGTGTGAAAGTGTCTGCAACTGATAAGGTAGACTGTGTCGCCTTGCAGTATTCCGATAATAATTATATATGCCAAGAACAATATCTTTATTTACATAATGGACGATTTTGGTTGCATCCTAAAAATAATATGATTTGAAAAGAGCTCTAAGGGCTCTTTTTTTTATGAATTTTTAGAAGAAGTTTTCCGTTTTTATTCTTGGAAATAAATTTATATTGTGTACGAACGCATATTCGTATATCATTTAGTGTATACTAAAAACAGAACAAATGTTCTTTTGGAGGGGAAGGAATGGATTACAGTACAATGCCCCATAATCATATATTATGCGTTGATATGAAGAGTTTTTATGCAAGCTGTTCCGCTGTCATGCTTGGCCTTGATCCGATGAACTGCTATTTAGCGGTTGTCGGGAACAAGGAACGTATGGGCAGCGTTGTTCTGGCTGCTTCACCTTTGATGAAGAAAGAATTCGGCATTAAGACGGGCGCGAGGATGTTTGAAATCCCGAACGATCCGCGCATTCACATTGTGGAACCGCAAATGGCTATGTACATGAGAATATCCACTGAGATTACCCGTTTGTTTAATCGATATGTTCCCAAGGATGCCATTCATGTATACAGTGTGGATGAAAGCTTTATAAAAGTCGATGGGACATTGCCCATGTGGGGAAGCGCACAAAATATTGCAGCTAAGATTAAAGATGAAGTCGAAAGGGAATTTCAGCTCCCATGTGCAATCGGCATAGGGCCTAATATGCTTATGTCTAAACTGTGCCTGGATTTGGATGCAAAGAAAAAAGGGATCGCTGAATGGACCTATGAAGATATACCTGAGAAATTGTGGCCTTTATCTCCCTTGAGAGAGATGTGGGGAATCGGAAGCCGTGTGGAAAAAACATTGAACGGAATGGGGATTTTTTCAGTGGAGCAGCTGGCCAATTATCCGTTGGAGCTATTGGAGAAAAAATTCGGCGTGATGGGCAATCAACTATACCACCATGCCTGGGGCGTTGATCTTTCAGAGATGGGCCCCCCATGCATGGAAGGGCAAATCAGTTTCGGCAAGAGCCAAATTCTCTTGCGTGATTATAAGAAGGAACAGGAAATCAAGCATGTCATATTGGAGATATGCGAAGAAGTAGCGAGAAGAGCAAGGGCTTCCAGGAAGGCGGGAAGGACGGTTACATTGGGCGTCGGCTACAGCAAGGATGAATTCGGCGGAGGATTCAACCGCTCTAGATCAATTGCGTCACCGACCAACATTACGATGGAACTGTATAACGTCTGCCTAGAGCTGTTCCATGAGAATTATGAAGGAAAAACGGTAAGGAAGCTATCTGTTTCGCTTTCGAATGTAAGTGATGACGAATGCATGCAGCTGACCTTATTTGAACCGAAAAAACCGGCCCAGCGAGATTTGGGCTATGTAGTTGACCGCATACGGGGAAGATTTGGCTCTAAATCGCTGCTTCGCGCTATTTCGTACACAGCCGGCGGGACGGCTGTATACCGAAGCAAACTGCTGGGCGGGCATAAGGCTTGATGAGAAGGGGATATGAAGGATATGATCAGAGATCGTGGAAGTATAAAATGGGTATCTTTGATGCTTCCGGAGCACGTAAAAATGCTTCGTGAGTGGGCGGAAGAGGATACCTATGAAAAGCGGGCCATTCCTGACGAGCAGCAAATGGAAGAACTTGACCAGAATATTGCGGAGGCGATGGAATATGGCACGCAAGTAGCTATAACGTATTATAAGAGCCATAAGCACCAGTTCATGATCGGGAGAATCCATCATGTGAATGAATGGGATAAAAAGTTACATATAGTGGATTCCTTTGAAGAAATCCACTATATAGAGATGCAGGCAGTTGTTGATATCCGTCCAGCTTGACAAATCGATTATTTGACCGAAAGTAAGTGATTTGATAAAATCAAAAAAATGACTGATAGTCAGTCATTTTTTTGGACAGCAATAAGGAGGGAAATATGGCAAAGAAAGCAGAGAAATATCAATTAATCCTTTCTGCTGCGATAAAGGTCATTTCTGAGAAAGGCATCGAGAAAACATCCATTTCCGATATCGTTAAAGAAAGCGGCGTTGCCCAAGGCACCTTTTATTTATATTTCGCCTCCAAGAGCGCTTTAATACCTGCGATTGCCGAGCAATTGCTGGATAACACGCTAAAAGGGATCCAACAGGCCATCAAAGATAGCGAAACGACTATTGGCATGGTGGTAAACAGTATGATAGAAGAGACATTCAAGCTGACAGAGAAAAATAAGCGGATTATTGCGCTCTGTTATTCAGGCCTTGCTTTTGATAATTCGTTCGATCGCTGGGAAGAGATTTATAAACCATACTATACATGGCTTGAGGAGCAGCTCCAGCGCGCAGTCGAACAAAAGGAAATCACTGCGGATATCCATATAAAGAGGACAGGGAAAATTCTGATCGGCTTGATTGAAGATGCAGCTGAACGGTATTATTTAGGGAATGACCGGGTTGAATCGCTGGCGGAACAAAAACAGGAATTGAAGCGATTTATACATGGCGCATTAGGCATTCAATAGGAAGAAGTAAAAACAACTTAGAATGGGAGACAGGTACTTTTTGAAGAACCTGTTTTTTTACAAACAAAAAATGAATGATAGTCATTCATTTACTTTCCTTGAAAAAGGGAAGCCAAAATTAGGAGGAAATGAAGATGAGTACGAAGCATCAGAAAAAGATAACGATGCGACCAATTAAAGAAGAAGAGGTAGACCAGTTTTCCGATTTAATGAAGTATGTATTCCAGGTTTCAAAAAAAATGATTGATGATGAACGGACAATGATCAAGAAGAAAAGCCATCAATTGAAACCGGGAACGGCCCTTGGCTGGTTTGATGGAGATCAGTTGATTTCCCAAATTGTAACCTTGCCATTTCAAGTCAATATCCATGGACAAATGTATGATATGGGCGGAGTGACCGGCGTTGGGACGTACCCCGAGTATGCCAACCACGGATTGCTGCATAAATTAATGAAGGAAAGCCTAAAGAATATGAGAGAGTCAGGGCAATATATTTCTTATCTTTATCCGTATTCAATTCCTTATTACCGAAAAAAAGGCTGGGAGATTATTTCCGATATCGTGGAATACAAAATAAAGGATACCCAGTTCACCACATATAAGCACGTATCCGGCTGGGTAGAAAGGGTGGATATGCACCATAGTGATATTAAAGAGGTCTATGATATGTTTGCCCGCCGGACAAATGGTGCGATGATCCGAAATGAAATTGCATGGAATGAAAAATTCCGTGAGGATTTCTGGGAAGAAAAATTCTATGAAGATGAAGTGGATATGCAGAGTGCCATTTTCTACAATGATGATGGGCAAGCAGAGGGTTATATGTATTACCGCATCATGGATGAAACCTTTTATATAGATGAAATCATTTATTTAAATGATGAAGCAAGGCGTGGGCTATGGAATTTTATATCCGCCCATATCTCGATGGTTTATTATGTGCACGGCAAAACATGCGTGCATGAGCCGATTGCTTTTCTTCTGGAAGATGGTGAAATCAAGCAAACGATCTCTCCATATTTCATGGGAAGAATTGTCGATGTAGAAGGCTTCTTGAGCAAGTTCCCATTCAAGGAAACGAAAAATAAGCAGATTGTGATGTCTGTTGAAGATCCGCTTCTTGAGTGGAATAGTGGAACCTTTACATTGAGATGGGATGAAAATGGAAACCTTACGATCATGTGGAGTGGAGATGGAGGACAAGGCGTCCATTTATCCATCCAAACATTGACAACGATGATGCTGAGCTATAAACGGCCGAAATTCCTAAGCACGATCAGACGATTGACAGGGAATGAAGAAATGATCGCCTTGCTTGAAGAACTGATTCCGGATTCCGACCCGTGTTTCTTTGATTATTATTAATAGATCAGCAGTTAACAATAGCCGTTTCTCAAAAGAGGGATGGCTATTTTCCTGTTTAGAAAATGAAAAAGAGTGGATAGCAGATTCTATTTTTATCATCCAGCTGCAAGCGCCATCCCCTCGAGGTCTTAAGCCAATCTCTGTTAAAGGCAACCCCAGCCTTTAAGCAGAGCCCGCCTTAAGCTGGTCGGGGATAACCGGCGCTTTCCGCTTTTGGTTCATCCAGCTGCAAGCGCCATCCCCTCGAGGTCTTAAGCCAATCTCTGTTAAAGGCAACCCCAGCCTTTAAGCAGAGCCCGCCTTAAGCTGGTCGGGGATAACCGGCGCTTTCCGCTTTTGGTTCATCCAGCTGCAAGCGCCATCCCCTCGAGGTCTTAAGCCAATCTCTGTTAAAGGCAAACCCCAGCCTTAGGGCCAGTTCATATGTGGGTAAACGGTCCCAGAAGCATGTGTTTCATATTTTTGGATAATCATGGGAAGGAAATTCAGCTCGAACCGCCAATTAATTAGTAAGTCGGCTCAAAGGGAGATGATGATGATTCAGTCAGTATGGTTAAATAAGAAATGGGTTACACTGGGCGACTCTATCACATGGCAGGATGGGCATCCATATCCGGAAACCACAAAGATAGCAAGAGGATATCAAACGGTTATACGGGAACAACTAGGGTTTTCTGAAGTGCTGAATAAAGGGATTTCAGGAAGGCCGATGGCCAATGGCACAAAAAATGGACCTGGAACCAATGCAACAGGTAAAACAATAGAGTATACAAACTTTGATTTAGTCACAATTGCTGCAGGAACAAATGACTTTAGATTGGATGTGCCTATTGGACATGAACAGCAAGGAGAGGCTGATACAAACACGTTTCAAGGCGCATACCATGATTTAATGCAGTATATTCTAGATAAAAATCCCGGTATCAGAATTGTTTTGTTTACACCTCTTCAGAGAAATAAGGCTTTTTATGATGTCAATTATGTCAATCAAGCAGGCTATACATTAAAAAACTATGTACAAACAATAAAAGAAATAGGGGATCAGTATAGTGTTCCTGTGTGTGATATGTATGGGAACAGTGGTTTTACAGAAAAAACAATGAGAGAATTCACAATCGATGGCCTTCATCCGAATGCAAGAGGATATGAAAGGATGGGGAATTATGGAGCTGCCTTTTTACAGTCGATAGGCTGTTGATGTAAAGAGGCAGCTTGCTCTCCCGCCCTGTTAAATAACATATAATTCAAACAGGAAAATGGACCGCACTGTAAATTAGGCGGTCCATTTTCCTGTTTTTTAAAAGAACATAAGGAGTATTGGTTCTTTGTTGGTTCATAAATCCTACATAAATGAGAGTAAAATTGCATGCAATGTATAAAAATTAAACAAAAGTATGAGTTGAACTAGGAAAATGGAGTTAATTTTAAAAATATTCAAAAAATAATTGTAATTTTTTTGAAGAAAAGCTAGTATTATATAAACCAGATATGAACCAAAGAGGAGGGGGGAGGCCAGGATGAAATTAGGAGTAAGTTCTTACAGTCTGCATCAAGCTATGCTTAAAAAAGAAATGACATTTTTGGAGTCAATCTCATGGGTTAAAGAGAATGGCGGAGATCATTTTGAAGTGGTTCCTATTCATTTTGACTTAGTTGAGCAGCCTGAATTAATCCCGTCTATAAGATCAAAAGCGGCAAGTGAAGCAATTGAACTATCTAATTATGCAATTGGAGCCAATTTTATTCAGCCCACTGAATCAGCATATAAAGAGGAAATCAATCGAGTAAAAAAGCATGTGGAAGCAGTAAAAGAGCTGGGGATCCATCATATGAGGCATGATGTGGCATCAAGGCCAATTCGTGATACGCATATTCAACAATATTATGAAGATTTGCCCCTGCTGGTCAGGGCCTGCCAGGAAGTAGCGGATTATGCTAAGCAATTCGGCATCACAACAAGTGTGGAGAATCACGGGTATTACTTGCAGGCCAGTGATCGGGTCCAGCTCCTAGTTCAGCTAGTCAATAGAGAAAATTTTAAAACAACCCTTGATATAGGCAACTTTCTATGTGTGGATGAAAATCCTGTGCATGCGGTGATGAACAATCTTCCATTTGCCTCATTTATCCATATAAAAGACTTTTATTATCGTAAAACAAATGCGGAAATGGGGGAGGGCTGGTTTCAATCTAAAAGTGGCCATTCATTAATGGGAGCGATTGCAGGAGCTGGAGATATGGATATGGCTGCAATCATGGGCTTGATTAAACAATCAAATTATGTGGGCGCTCTTTCGTTGGAATTTGAAGGCATAGAGGATTGCATGCTTGGAGTCACGGAAGGCCTCAAACATATTCGACGGATATGGAATCAGGTGTAGCATATGGGAGAAGAACAAGTAAGGATTGGCATAATAGGAGCCGGTTCCATATCAGATATCCACATTAGGGGTTATCAGGAGGATAAGAGATCGAAGGTAATGGCCATTTGCGATCAGAATATCGGAAGAGCAAGGGAAAAGGCGCAAACATATGGGGTTCCCCATTGGTATCAAAGCCATAAAGACATACTGGCCCGTAAAGATATAGATGCAATCGTTATTTGTACATACAACGCCACACATGCTCAAATAGCGGTTGATGCATTAGAAAGCCAAAAGCATGTCTTTGTGGAAAAACCTTTATGCATATCTTATGAAGAAGCTAAACAAATAGAGTCGGCTGCAAAGAAAAGCGGAAAACAACTTCAGGTAGGCTTTGTCAGAAGATTTGATTCAAAGGTAGAAAAGATAAAGGAAATCATTGATTGCGGCGGTATTGGAGACATATATTACGCCAAAATGACCGCTCTGCGGAGATTGGGGAATCCAGGCGGATGGTTTGCGGATAAAGAAAAATCCGGTGGAGGGCCAATAATAGATGTCGGAATCCATTTGCTGGATTTATGCATATACCTTATGGGATCCCCTAAGGTTAAGACAGTTAGAGGTGCCACATATAATAAGCTTGGCAACAGACATCATATAAAAAATGTATCTTATTATACAGCAGCCGATTACACACACCATACAAATACGGTTGAAGATCTGGCCGCAGCTCTGATTCGATTTGAGAATGGTGCCTGTTTACTTATGGAAACCAGTTATACATTGCATGCAAGCAAGGATGAAACGTCATGTACACTATTTGGGGATAAAGGAGGGGTGGAAGTAGAGCCGGAGTTTATTATCTCAACCGATCGGAATAACCTCATTCTGAATGCTTATCCACAGATTGATAATGGACATTCAAATCTACTGACTGCCTATACGAAGCAAATTGAAGGATTCATAGAATGCTGTATATCAGGAAGTGATCCCAGGCATTCTGCCAGTGATAGCCTGTTACTCATGAAAATAATTAGCGCTATCTATGAATCGGCGGAAACAGGCAGGGAAATATTCTTTTGAAATAAGGAGGAAGATATGAAAACGATAGAAGAATTGGAAGATTTGCTGTCGAAACCATCCGAAATGCTCATTGAAGATATGAAAAAATTGGATGGTGACCTGTTGATTTTAGGCATAGGAGGAAAGATGGGCCCGACTCTCGGAAAAATGGCGAAAAGGGCAATAGATGAAGCGAAAGTATCCAAAAGAGTAATAGGCGTATCCCGGTTCTCCGACGAAAGAGTGCGTGCAGACCTGGAAGCATCAGGGATAGAAACCATTCGTGCAGACTTATTGAACGAAGAAGAATTAAAGCAGCTGCCAAAGGTTAAAAACATTATTTTTATGGCCGGCAAAAAATTTGGAACAAAGGATCATGAACATTTTACATGGGCAATGAATACATATTTGCCGGGAAGGGTGGCAGAATGCTTTAAACATTCAAGAATAGTGGCTTTTTCATCCGGAAATGTGTATCCGCTTACATCGTTGAAGGGCGAAGAATGTAGTGAAGAATTTCAAGTGAATCCGATCGGCGAATATGCCCAGTCCTGCCTGGGGAGAGAAAGGATCATGACCTATTTTTCACAAATGAATAATACCCCGCTTTTATTGTTCAGGTTGAACTATGCGATCGATTTACGGTATGGAGTGGTTTTAGAGATTGCTAAAAAAGTATACAGCGGGCAGGAAATCGATTTGAAAATGGGGGCAGTAAATGTTATATGGCAAGGCGATGCAAATGAATATGCACTTCGCTCGCTATTGCATTGCAGCACGCCGCCGAAAGTGCTGAATATAACCGGACCCGAAAAAATATCAGTCCGTTGGCTGGCGAACGAGTTCGGGAAGAGATTCAATAAAGAAGCCCGCTTTACTTCTGAAGAAGAAATGACTGCCTTATTGAATAATGCATCCCAAGCCCACCAATTATTTGGATATCCCCGGGTTACTCTAAAGGATATGATTGATTGGACTGCTGGCTGGGTGAGTCATGAAGGTTCAGTATATGAAAAACCGACACATTTCCAGGAAAGGCAAGGGGCTTTTTAATATGATGGATCTTCTGGAAAAGAAATTGTTGAAAGAAGGCACTGTCATACCGGCCCATCCTCTGGCATTGACAGAACAGAGAGGGTTGGACGAACAATCCCAAAGGGCGCTGACAAGGTATTACATGGATGCAGGAGCCGGCGGCATTGCAGTAGGCGTCCATACGACACAATTTGAAATTAGAGACCCTACCTTTCAGCTGTTCGAAAAAGTCCTGGAGTTAGCGATGGAAGAAGTAGAAAATGCCCGTTTGCAAAGACCGTTCATAAAGGTGGCCGGTATATGCGGACCGGTTGAGCAAGCCGTCAAAGAGGCGGCATTTGCCGAAAGCATTGGTTATTCGATGGGACTTCTCAATATGGGGCATCTGGACAGCTATTCAGAAGAAGAATTGTTGGAGCGGGCGAGGGCAGTGGCGGATATTCTTCCTGTGTTCGGGTTTTACCTTCAGCCTGCCGTTGGAGGAAGAACATTAAGCTGCCATTTTTGGAGAGAATTTTCAAAAATAGAGAATGTGCATGCGATAAAAATAGCTCCTTTCGATCGATATAAGACACTTGAAGTGGTAAGGGCCGTATGCCAATCGCCAAGGAGGGATGAGATAGCCCTCTACACAGGGAATGACGATGCGATCATTCAGGATCTATTTTCCGTTTATAGGGTCAATGTTGATGGGGACTGGATTGAAAAAAGGATAGTTGGCGGATTGCTAGGGCATTGGGCAGTCTGGACAAAGAAGGCAGTTGAATTGTTCGAGAATGTGAAAGCAGCCAGGTTAAAAAAGTCCATTCCTGTGGAGTGGCTTATGAAAGCAACAGAAATAACCGATGCGAATGCAGTGTTATTTGATTCAAGCAATCATTTTAAGGGCTGTATTGCCGGCATAAATGAAGTGTTGTCACGGCAAGGCCTGCTTCGGGGAAATTGGTGCCTAAATCCCAATGAGAAGCTGAGCCCAGGGCAATCAGAGGCAATCAGTAGGATATACCGGGATTACCCTTATATGAATGACGATCCATTTATCGCAGAAAACTTAGAGCGTTGGAGGAAAGAGACCCCTTGTCCAAAATAGGAATAATCGGAACCGACTCTACACATGCCATTTCTTTTACTGAACAGCTGAATCATACACTCCATCCTTATCACATCCCTGGAGGGACTGTAATCGGCTTTTATCCGTCACGTTCCCCTGCTGGTACCCGACTTCATGAAAGGCAAATGGAAATAGAGGGAAAGCTAGCGAATAAACATGGCGTGAAGCCTATCGATCGTATTCATGACATAGCAGAAATGTGTGACGCCTTTCTAGTATTGACGGTAGATCCATGTGAAAAAAGGGCACAGCTGAAACAACTGCTGACCTATGGAAAGCCTATATTTGCTGATAAACCTATTTCATTATCTGTTGAAGAAGCGAACTGCATTTTTGAAGCAAAAACCCCCATCATGAGTTCTTCAGCCCTGCGGTTTGTAACGCCGTTCGAGGCCTTTAAAAAGACGATGGGCGGAAAGGAGGGAACGATAAGGCTTAACGGTCCCCTAAGCTTTCATGCGGCCGTCCCCGGGTATTTTTGGTACGGAATCCATCTGGCGGAAATGGTAGTGTCTTTAAAGAAGGGATTGCCGGATGAAATGGCTGTTGAGCAGGATGGAAATAGAGAAATTGTGAATTGCTATTATGATCATCAGTTGATAAAAATGATATTTGAAAGCCAAAGTCCTTTTCGGTTGAATATGGATGGATATTCCATGCCGTTAGATGCTGGCAGTGAACCTATATATACAGGTTTGTTGAGGGAAATTATGTCTTTTTTCAAAAGTGGCCAGTCGCCCGTGGCTAATGATGAGACTTTGGATATCATCCGAATGCTGAACAGAATCAATGGATTGAGCGGGGCATATGCCCAGTTTTTAAAAAGAAGATCTCTTGGCGAAAAATTAAACTGAATTTTAAAAAAATAAATTAACGAAATTTGTTAATCTGATTACCGTGAGTTGTATGAACCAGATATGAACCAGTTAAAAGAGGAGGGTTTTCATGAAGAAGAAAAAGAGTTTTTATCTAATTTTGGCCTTGGTATTTTTGTTGCTTTTAACGGCGTGTTCAGATAAGGATGAGAAAACGTCATCTGATGGGGAAGGGAAGAACTTTTCGGGAACCTTAACAGTCTGGACCCATCCCTTTGTTGCATCTGATTTAAAAGATCAACAGACTGCGGTATTTGAAGATATGGCAAAACAGTTTAAAAAGAAATATCCGAAGGCAAAAGTAAAGTTCGAGGAAATTCCATGGGCAAACCGTGAGACAAAAATTTTGACTGCGCTCGCAGCCAATAAAGGGCCTGATGTGTTTTATTTAATACCTGATATGATGGCGCAGTTTGCAAGTAAAAATGTGCTGACGCCCATCACTAAATTAATTGGCAATGATTTTGATAAAGATGATTTTCCTAAGAGCTCATTGGACGCAGTAACCTATGACGGAGAAATGTATGGAGTGCCAATCCTGCATGAAGTACAGTCAATGGTCTACAATACAAAAATTCTAGAAGAGGTGGGCGGAGATAAAAATGCACTTCCACAAACGTGGGAGGAATTCGATAAGCTTGCTGAAAAAGCAGTGGAAAAAGGCTATTTCGCCAGAAACTTTGAAGGTGCAAATACGTTGAATTCCACTCTCTATCCATTGATTTGGCAGGCGGGCGGTGACATTATCGATAAAGACGGCAAGGTAGTGATCAATAATAAAAAAGGCGTAAAAGTATTTGAGATGATTCATGATTGGTATAAAAAAGGCTGGATTCCAAAGGATTCGACAACGGCACTCGATCATTTTACAGGCTTCCTGGAAGGGAAGGCGTTCTCCACCACAGCCACGGGCTTAACATTAAGCACCTTAAAGGAAAGAGGATTTAAGGATTATGTGCTTGGGCCTCCTTTAAAGGGTGAAAAACAATTGACGTTCGGAACGACAGGTATGTTTGTAGTCCCTTCCAACAGCAAACATAAAGAAGTGGCAGCCCAATTAGTCAAGGCAATGACAGATACAGAAGGTTCCAAGGCGTTCAACAAATTGACCAAGTATATACCAGCCCGGAAATCGGCTGCGGATATCTATAATGATGATTCGGAAATGAAGCAAATGACAGAATGGCTGAAGTATACAAAGCCGGGAGTCATACATCCGGTAGCGCGTGAAATCATGCCGAAAGTCCAGGCTGAGCTTCAGGCTATGATGGAGGGAAGCAAGACGCCGAAAGAGGCTGCAGATGCTTCCGCAGAAGCCATACAGGGAGAAATAGATAAACAATAAAGTGAAATCAGACAACGTTGGGTAAAAAGCGAAACGACCATACTAGAAGAAAATAATACAGCTTCCATGGAATCGATTTTGCGAACTAAGCAAAAGCCATAAAGTGGAAGCTTTACTTTTTTAAGAAGGTGAGCGGATGGCGGGAGAAATTAAAATAAATCCGATGCATGCAAATAAAAGGATATCGAATGAAACCCGAAAAGAAAAATTCAAAAGGAACTGGAATAAATACGGTTTAGTCTATATTTTTCTGATACCAATTATCATCCACTTTGCTGTATTTCAACTGTTTCCGATTCTATTTAGTTTTATCCTGACATTCACCAATTGGCCAGTCATTGGTGAGCCGAAATTCATTGGTTTAAAGAACTGGCTGGCACTATTTAAAGATCCGCTGGCATGGAAAGCGCTTTGGAATACAGTTATTTTTTCCCTTTATTATATAGTGCCGACCATGGTCATAGGATTAATCCTTGCTCTCATGATCAATACAGGGAAGAGAGGCACAGGCTTCTTCAAAGGGCTATTCTTTCTGCCTGTCGTCACCTCCTTTGTCGTCATATCAGGAATCTGGGAATGGCTATTCAAAGGAACGGAGTCCGGTTTGATCAATATGCTGCTGTCCGTATTCGGGATAGATCCGCAGCTCTTCTTTTCAAGTTCCAGCCAGGCTATGATTGTGCTGGCGGGGCTGTCAATCTTCAAGGTTTGCGGCAGCACAATGATCTACTATTATGCCGGATTGCAGTCGATGCCGGAAGAGTTATATGAAGCAGCCAGAATCGATGGGGCATCATCTTGGAAAATATTTTGGAAGATTACTTTTCCACTGCTATTGCCCATCCATTTTTATGTTGCGATCATCACAACAATCGGCTCTTTCCAAATTTTTGATTCGGCATTCCTATTGACTGCAGGAGGCCCCAATTATGCCACTACTACTATTGTCTACTATCTGTATCAGGAAGGATTTGTATCGCTAAGGCTTGGATATGCAAGTGTGTTGGCGTATGTCTTGTTCTTCATTATATTCATCATTTCCATCATACAGAAAAAATTTCTGGGCAAGGAAACGACCTATAAATAAGGAGGGAGCAGATGTTAAGGTTATTGAAAGGCAATATAGTTTATATTCCGTTATGTTTCCTTGGTATACTTTTCCTGACCCCATTTCTAATTATGCTGTTGGGATCCATCGTCAATTTGAGATTCCCGATCGGAAATCCTTTCCAGTGGCTGCTGAATGAGGAGGTTTCCATCAAGAATTTCACCTATATTTTCACCAACGCAAGTTATGGAAGGTGGATTCTGAATTCATTGATTATTACAATCATTCCGGTATTTACAAATATGTTCTTTTCGGCGATTCTTGGTTATATTTTTGCAAGAAAGCAATTTCCCTTTAGGGATTCGCTGTTTTGGATAATGATGGCGGTCGTCATGATTCCAAGTCAATTGCTGATTATTCCCCGATATATCATGTTCAGTAATTTTGAATGGATCAATACATATTTGCCGCTGATTGTTCCGGAAATCTGGGGGATTATGGGCGTTTTTTTCGTAAGGCAATATATGATGACTTTGCCAAAGGATTTGGAGGAAGCGGCATATATGGATGGAGCAAATGATTTCACCGTATTTTTTAAGATATATTTACCGCTTTGCGGGCCAGTGATTGCAACCGTCGGAACATTTAGTTTCATTTCCAATTGGAATGACTTATTAACGCCTTTGATATTCACAACGAGTAATGAAATGTACCCGGTGACTGTGGGGCTTGCGTCGCTTTTGACGAAGGAAGGGAATTTTGGGGTTGAGATGGCAGGTTCAGTGCTTTCCTTTATACCGACTTTTTTAATCTTTATCTTTTTCCAGCGGTATTTTGTTAAAGGTATCGCATTGACAGGCACTAAATAGCTATAAGAAGGAGAGGAATCAATAACTGATGAGCGGAAAAAAAAGCAGGGACATCTTTAGGGAACAGCTTCAAACAATGAAAACATCTATAAGAGAACAAATTTTGGAGGGGACATATAAAATTGGCGAATATCTTCCGTCCGAGTTAGTGTTGGCAGAAACGTACGGGCTAAGCAAAAATTCAGTCAGAAAAGGGCTCGAAGATTTGGTTGGAGAGGGTTTAATCGTCAAAAAATCAAGAATTGGAAATCAGGTCATTGCCGTTAAACCCAGTGATCAAATGATCTTAAGAGTTGGATATTATCCGTCACTAATCAATGAAGTGAAATTTAATGATCTCATCTCGCTCTTTGAGTTGGATCATCCAAACATAAAAGTGAAAACAATTGCGTTGCCCTATGAGAATTATCAATTGACTGTCCGTGATTTCTTCTTAAATGACATGATTGATGTAATAACGGTAAACTTTAAGGATTTTTATGAATTCAAGGATATGGGCGAATCATTGTTTGAACCGATGGAATACAATACGGAAATCTACCCTTTCCTGCAAAAATCGTTTGATTTGGAACATACGAAGAAAAAGGTGTTTGTTTGCCCATTTGTATTTTCCCCGATTATTTTTTGCTACAATAAGGCCCATTTTGATAATGGCCATATCCCTTATCCGGATAGCAGCTGGAAATGGGAGGATGCCCTTGGAGCATCAAAGGTACTGATGGAAGAGGATCATGATGATAAAGTGTGCGGACTATATTTCCATCCATTTTCGTTGAATAGATGGCCTATCTTTATGATGCAGAATGGTGTCCGGTTTGAAAAGGGCGAAGATGGAACCATCCAGTTTCCATATGGGGAGTTATTGGAGAGCGCCAACTTTATACGGACGATGTTCGAGGAACAGAATATTCAACAAACATTTTTATCTGATAATAACCGGGACGCAGAGCAACTGTTTGTGGAACATAAGACTTCTATGATAATAGCTTCCTATTTTACGTTGAATGAAATTAGAAAACATTCCATTGAATATGATATTGCGCCTTTGCCTTATTTCCAATATCCAAAGACGCTCCTTTTAATAATAGGGTTTGCGGTCAATAAACATTCCACAAGAAAGCATGCGGCAGAACAGTTCGTTTCCTATATGAATGGAGAGAAGGTACAGGAATACATACGCATCAATACATTAAGCCTGCCAGCAGTGAAAAGGGTCGCTGAGAGGCAGGGGGGCGAACAAGTATATAAACCGTCGAGATTTCAGTTATTCAGAGAGATCATTCCCTCTTTTTGCCTGTATACCGATTTAGGATTAAATTCTACGGAATTGGCGGAAGTCCGCAATGAATTGCGCTTGCATCTGGCGGGGGCCTCCGATAATGACTCCTTTTATGAGAGATTAAACATGAAATTATCACAGCCGGCCAGGATGGAAGAGATAACATAAATGGAGGTGTTTTGATGAAAACGGTAGTCGCACGCCATAAATCGATCCAGCTGATAAATAGAGAAAAGCCAGTGATAAAGCCTTCCTATCTATTGGTCAGGACTATGTATTCGGTCATCAGTCCAGGGACTGAGCTGACAATGGTCAAAATGAGCGAAGAAAAAGCCGTAAAGCTTGGGTACAGTGCATTCGGCATAATTGAAGAGTGCGGAGGTAATACCGCTGGATTTTCTGTCGGGGACCGGGTTGCTTGTTATGGGGCCCCCTATGTAGAGCATTCAGAGTATATACTTGTCCCAAAAACATTATGTGCGAAAGTACCTGATTCCGTAACAGATCTCGAAGCATCTATGGGGGGGATCGGAGCCATCGCCATCCATGCTTTACGGATAGCCAAACTGCAATTTGGGGAAAAAGTTGCGGTTGTGGGATTGGGCATCATCGGGCAAATGATCGCCCAAATAGCAGATGCAGCTGCGTATGATGTATATGCGTTGGATATTATAAAAGATCGTACGGCCATTTTGGAACCAAGAAGAACGATCAAATGCTTCCACAATAGTGAAGAGTTTAGCGGACAACTGGGGAAAGGCGCCGATGCTGTCCTGTTATGCACCGGGGGCGGACATTCGAAATTAACAGCCCAAAGTTTAACGTGGCTGAGGGATAAAGGGAAAATTGTGATTGTCGGCGATATTGAACCTTGTTTCCCTAGAGAAGCGATGTTTGCAAAGGAAGCAGAAGTGATGATTGCCCGTGCCGGGGGGCCGGGACGCTATGATCTTACCTATGAAAGGGAAGCAATCGATTATCCTTTAGGCTTTATTCGGTGGACGGAAGGAAGGAATGTCCATGAATATTTAAGGCTTGTGGAAGAAAAGCGAATTGACGTATCACCATATACAAAAGAAAGGGTTCCGTTGGGATCGATTTCACAAGCGTACAAACGTCTGGAGAACAAGCATTCATCCACACTGACGAATATTATTTCGTTCCAACCATAAAAGGAGGAGATGTTTACATGTTTAAAGTAGGTGTTGTTGGCTTAGGCTCCATTTCTGAATTCCATATAAACGCTTATCAAAAAAATCCGCAGGTGCAGCTCATGGCATTCTGTGATATCAATGAAAAGCGATTAGAGGAGAGAGGGAATGAATATAAAGTTCCTCACAGGTATACGGATTACCGGGATTTGCTTGCAAATAAGGATATAGAAGCAATCAGTATTTGTACATGGAACAACTCACATGCGGAGATAGCGACTGCCGCTTTGCAGGCGGGAAAACATGTATTGATCGAGAAACCAATAAGTGTTGACGTAGAGCAGGCTCTCCAGGTGGAAAAAATAGCAAGGGCTTCAAATAAAGTAGCTCAAATAGGCTTTGTCCGTAGATTTGGCTCCAATGTCCAAATTTTAGATAAATTTATAAAAAATGATGATTTAGGAACCATCTATTATGCTAAAGCTTCCGTTATAAGAAGACTGGGGAATCCAGGCGGGTGGTTTTCTGACAGCAAACGTTCCGGCGGCGGTCCGTTAATTGATTTAGGCGTACACATTGTGGATATATGCTGGTATTTAATGGGTAAACCGAAGCCGGTATCCGTAACAGGAAATACCTATCACCTTCTAGGGAATAGGAGCCATATAGAAAACTTGAGCTTTTATAAGGCGGCAGATTATGATGCCGATATAAATGATGTTGAGGACCTGGCGAACGCAATGATTGTCTTTGAAAATGGATCTTCCTTGCTGTTGGACGTCAGTTATACACTCCATGCAAAAGAAGATGAAATGGCGGTAAAGATCTATGGAGAGAAAGGCGGGGCAGAGGTTGAGCCCGAATTGCTGCTGATTGCTGAAAAACATGACACCATACTGAATATGCAGCCGCAAATTGATTTTAAAGGATTCGACTTTGAATTGGCATTTGAAAAAGAAGTGAACCACTTTATCGAATGTTGTATGACGGGCGACGAAACGATTGCTCCAGTAGAAGACGGCGTGGAAGTACTTAAGATGCTTTCTGCCATTTATCAATCCGCTAAGCTAGGAAAAGAAATCAGGTTTGATAACTAGGGAGGAGAAACAATGAAACTGATCATCTATCAAAATGATAGCAGAAAGGCCATAGATGATTTATATAATGACGGCGTCCATATCACATCCCAGAATATAGGGTCCATTTCCATTGAACCAGCAGATCAATTATATTTTATTTCGGACGATTTGTATCGCAGCCATAAAGCTTTGTTTACAGAGGCGAAACTGAAAGCTATTTCTGTACAGAACTATCTCGTGCAATCTCTGCCGTACCAAGAGAATCTGTCGGTCTTCTATGAATTGGGCGTAATCAGAGAAAGCAGCCAATTCTTTACATTGTTAACGAGAGAAAAGCTCCAAAGCAAGGGAGTCTTTAGAATGAAAAGAAGGGTGAAAAGACTGAATAAAGAAAAAATAGTAGAGGACGTTAGTTTTTTATGCCGATCATTCGGAGCCGTTGAATATGCAGCTGAAAAAAGCGTAGAGCATCCAGGAAGTGGAAAAAAATACGGTATTGCAACGGTTAGGTTCAGTGAAGGTGTTTTAGCACAAATCGAATATGAGAAAACATTCAGTGATGATGAATCGCTAGAGCTGGAATGGTCGGGCCAGCAAAAAATAATTAGTTATTCGACCGAATCCCAAACAAACCATGAGGATAATAACGATGGAAGGCTGTCCTTTTCATTAACTGCGTTAGGGTCCGCAGGCTATCCGTTGACTGCCGGATTGCATGAAGAAATAAAAAAAATAAAGGAGCTACTTTATGATTAGAGTGGGGATAATCAGCTTTGCCCATATGCACGCCTATAGCTACGCCTCGAGTTTGCAAGGCATACAGGGAGTGGAGCTCATCGGTGTTTATGATCAGGATGAGGAAAGGGGAAGAGAAGCAGCGAAGCAATTTTCCACTTCCTATTTTAACGAATTGGGAGACTTTCTAGCGAAGGACTTTGAAGCGGTCATCATCTGCAGTGAAAACGCCTTCCATAAGGAGCATGTCATTCAGGCTGCTGAGGCAGGGAAACATATTTTATGCGAAAAACCCCTATCGACTAGTATGGAAGAAGCCAAAGAAATGATCCAGCAATGCGAGCAGAAGCATGTGTTGTTGCAAACGGCGTTTCCCGTCCGATTCAGCCAGTCTATCACCATGTTAAAAAAACAAATAGATGATGGAGATCTGGGGGATATATTGGCGATCCGTTCTGTCAATCGCGGCCAAAATCCGGGCGGCTGGTTTATTGACAATCATTTATCCGGAGGGGGAGCCATCCTCGACCATACGGTGCACATGATAGACATCATGCGTTGGTTTTTGAATAAAGAAGTGAAAGAGGTATTTGCATTGGTAGGATATCAATATTTTTTAAAGGAAGATATTGATGATGCAGGCTTGCTTATGATCGAGTTCGAAAATGGTACGATTGCATCCCTTGACACTAGTTGGTCCCGGTTTACAGGTTTTCCTTCTTGGGGGGATGCTGCCATTGAAGTCATTGGGACTAAAAAATCAGTGAAAGCTAATGCTTTTGGTTCTGCCGTAAATGTGTATCAGAATTCCGGGGATCGACCACTCGAATACGTTTATACAGGAAATGATATCGACCGGGCATTAATACAAGATTTTATCAGGACAGTGTCTGAACAGAAAGAAGTGCCTTCCATAACAGGATATGATGGCCTCAAGGCTATGGAAGTGGCTCTTGCAGCCTATCAATCCGGTAAAACATCCAAGCCGGTCTTATTAGTATAGGGTGTAACCATAAGCCCTCCGTTTTAGATGCAATTCTGCCGGAAGCAGGCAAGGGCTGGCATCCAGAGGGTTAGATGAAGCGCTGTGGCCTGTCTATAGTTTTTATAAAAAATAATGTCAGAAAGGGAGGTTATAAGAGTGCAGGCAGATGTATTAATTGTTGGGGGAGGATTGGGAGGCTGCGCAGCTGCAATGGCAGTATGCTCAAAAGGCCTTTCGGCAATCTTAATTGAAGAGACAAATTGGATCGGCGGCCAATCTTCCACACAAGCAGTGCCGCCGGACGAACATCCGTGGATCGAGGATTTTGGATGTACGGGCCGTTATCGGGAATACCGCAATAGGATAAGAGGCTACTATACGAGGAATTTTCCTCATATACCATTCGAAAAACCGATCAATCCGGGTAAAGGAATGGTCAGCCTCCTTTGCCATGATCCGAGGGTGTCGGTCAATGTGTTAGAAGAAATGCTATTTCCATATATGATAAGCGGAAAATTGACTCTGCGCCTTGAAACAGAAGTGGAGAAGGTGCAACGGTCTGGAAAACAGGTTATTCATGCCTTTATCAAAAATTTAATGACAGAGCAAAAGGAAACGATTACATTCAAATATATAATCGACGCCACAGACACAGGTGAGATATTGGCATTATCCCAAACCCCGTACATCACTGGTTCTGAATCAAAATCGGAAACAGGGGAACCGCATGCAACTGAAGAGAGTGAACCGTTAAATATTCAGGCGCATACACATGTGCTGGCGATGGAATATCGGCCAGGTGAAGAACATATTATCCCTGAACCCGACATGTATGCATTTTGGAAGGAATATAAAATAGATTTTTGGCCGGACAAAATGCTCAGTTTCTTTAGTCCCCATCCGATAACACTACAAAAAAGGCAGTATGAGCTTTTTTCCCATCCAGAATTTTTCCCACTTTGGAATTACAGAAGAATTTTTGCAGCTGAACAATTCAATATAGCGGATGCCGGCGATATTTCATTGCTGAATTGGCCGCAGAATGATTATGTCCTTGGAAATGTATATGATGTAACAAGTGAAGAAAAAAAGAAGCATTTGCACCAAGCGAAGCAGTTGAGTTTATCCCTTTTTTATTGGCTGCAGACGGAAGCGCCGCGGCCGGATGGAGGTTTCGGCTATCCTGGATTAGCTTTGAGAGGAGATGTATTGGGAACGGCGGATGGTTTGGCCAAAGGAATCTATATAAGGGAATCCAGAAGAATAAGGGCGCATTATACCATTACAGAAATGGACGTATCCCCTGAATGCCATGAAGGGAAGACAGGTAAAAGGTATAGGGATTCAGTGGGGGTCGGTTCATACAGCATCGATCTCCATCCTAGTTTGAACGGAAGGAATTACTTGGACATCCCCGCCCTTCCCTTCCATATTCCGCTAGGGGCATTATTGCCCAAAGATACAGGAAATCTATTGGCGGGGAGCAAAAATTTAGGCACCACACATATTACAAATGGATGCTACCGATTACATCCGGTCGAGTGGAACATTGGGGAGGCAAGCGGAGCCCTTTCTGCATTTTGCATTCTGAATGATAAGACGCCATTGGAAGTCTGGGAGAATGATAAGGTTTTAACGGATTTTCAAGAACAAATCAGGAAGGATGGGATCGAAATACAATGGCCAAGCGACTTTTATCAATAGGCTGTATGTAAAAACAGCGCAGAATAAAGGGAGAGCAGAATAGAAAAACCTATTCTGCTCTTAGTTTTTTTGGAACAAATCATATTCTTTCCAAACCGCATAGCCGAGCTTTTGATAAAATGCGATTAAATTGGTCCAGTCGATAATGATTCTTGATATGCCTCGCTGACGCAAAAACCATATGCCGCTTTCTACAATGGCCAAGCCGTATCCATGGCCTCTTTCTGCGGGATCAATTCCAAGTGGGCCTATGCCCCCGATGCCTTCATCGCTGAATAAGGCGGACCAATTGATATTTTGGGCAATATAAGGAAATGGACAATCATTAATCCGGCAGAAACCAATGATTCGATTTTCTTTTTTTAATAGAACAAATTCCCGTCCGCTGCCGCCTTTTTCAAAGTACTTCATCGTTTCATATGCCCATCTTCCAGGGAAGCAGCGATGTAAAAAGTGCAGGAACGGTTCTTTGTCAACTGGCTGGAGGAGGCAAACTTCAGCTCCTGCAATTTCGGGCTTAACCGATTTATCTGCAGATGTATACTGGCGCATTAGGTCGGCTACCCGCTCTTTTTTCGTGTAGCCTTTCAGGAGGAACCACCTTTCCGTTTCCTGATAGTGTGCAGGAATTCCAGGGAAGTAGTGAAAGGGGTCGCTCCCTAAAAAGATCCGTTTTATATCCATTCTGCTGAATATCTCTTCTGCACTCGACAGCAGCGAGCTGCCCACCCCTTTATTCCGTACCTCCGTATCGACAAGCAATACTTGAATGAAGGCGCTTTCTGGTTCGATATCATGCATCAGATCCTCTTTCCACATCTTTGACACAATGAAGCCCACTACTTTATTGGCATCATTTAGTGCTAAAAGAGTGCCTTCATTCAATATATTTTTATCCAGCATACTGTTCTGGATAAGCAATTCTCTGGTGATGGGAAAGTCCTTGCCTATTTCCTTGTTCCACAACGAAATGATTTCTTCTATTCTATCTTCTTGCCAGGGGATGATTTTCATAAAAGAACTCCTTATAGGATGGAATTATATGTAATAGTATAAACGAAGCAGTATGCTTTGATAAGGAAAAAAATAGATGCAAAGTAAAAAAGGAAAGAAAGCAAAAGCGCTCTTCCTTTCCTTTTGGATGAGAAGAATATCGTTATTCTCCTTCGGCAGGTACTGCACGCTCGACGGAGTTAAATCCTTCCCTGTGTGAGCCGTCGCAATATGGTTTCCGTGAAGATTTACCGCAGCGGCAAAGAGATACAGTTTCTTTGGTAGGAAAGATATTGCCATCAACATCGATCACTTCAAATTCTCCAGTGACGCGCAGCGATCCGTTATCTAGCACTTTAATTTGAACTTTTGACATGTTACATGCCCCCCTCTTTCATTGTTACTAGTTCATCGTAAGCTTGCTGGGGCTGATTTTCAATAAAAAATAGCAAATAATTCAGATACTTTCAAGAAAGGATGCTATTGTTTTCTTATAGGCTTCAGGATTTTCGTTGTATGATTGCGCGTGGCCTCCATTCGGGGCAATCCATATTTGTTTCTTGCCGGGCTTAGCCTCGAATAATTCCTTTGACATGGTTGCCGGTATGTAGGCATCCTGCTCACTATGGATGAATAATACAGGATGTTCGATATTCCGTACGGCCAGAAGCGGGGAAACATCCTTGAACTGATAGCCATCGCGCCATTTCAAAAAGGCATCGCCGAGTGGAAGCATTAGCCATGAGGGCAATGGGGTCTCTTCTTTCAGACGGTATGCAACCTGTCCTTTGAATGTGGAAAAAGGGCAGTCTGCCACATAAAATGCCGCATCATCCTGAATGGTTCCGCCATATAACAAGGCAGTTGCAGCCCCCATGCTTTCTCCGTGGATGCCGAAGCAGACATCCTGTCCGTATCGTTTTTTTAATTCATCTACAACGGCCTTAAGGTCCATTTTTTCATAATAGCCATAGCTGCTTGATTGGCCTCCGGAACCGCCATGGCGGCGATGGTCATATAAGATTGCATTGTAGCCGTGATCTAAAAAAACAGTCATGTATTTAATCGAATTGAATTTATTTTCAGTAATGCCATGGCAAAAAATCACCCATTTGTCTGTTGGATGAGGAGAAATAAATAGACAATCCAATCTGTATCCAAGGGGAGAAGCAATCGCTACTTTTTCTTTCGGCAGCGCATCGAAATCCTCGGGATTCCATCGATTCGCTTTGATCTCACGTTCCCTGATGGTTAGTTCATCTTTTCTTTTCATGAACATTAATATATTGGTAAAGTAGAAGCCGAGCGCTGCTAAAATGGATAGAAGGGCTATAAGCGGCAGAATGAACTTTTTCATGCATGAACGCCTCCATATTCTGTATTACGGAGTATTGTATCATGTTATAATAAGACAATGAAGAACGAGGAGGTACCAGCAATGAAAAAGAATCGATCACGCCAATCCCAGGCTTCAGCGCCAAAAGAGGAGAAGATGACCCTTTCCTCCATGTTGGACCAGGATTTGGTCAATCAATTAAAAAATAAACAAAGAGAATTGATGGATGAAGAGCTGAAGAAGAAGGAAGCTGCTGAACAAAAACGGAAAGAAGAGCGCAGAAAAGCGGAAAAGAATAAATCGTTCGCTGAATTGCTTAGTGAAGACAAGCAGGATTGGCATAACTTTAAATAAATAGTATGAGGAGCATATGTGTATGCCCCTCGGATTGTTGGCAAAAGAGATCGGAGGAAAGCGGAATCGATCTCTTTTGCGGTTAAAGGAATACATAGAGAGACGGTTTTTATACATTGGGACATATAGGTGTGCAACCTCAACTAAATCCGTGATGTGTGCGGTTTAGAACCCTACAAGCTCCCCAATGCCTGTATGTAGAGAAAGCATTACTTTTCTTTTTTTGTCCCCTGGCAATGTCTTTTTTTGCTGTGCTCCGCAATGCTTTGAATGGTTCGTCCGGCCAATTCTTTTTTCATGTTGCCTTCCGCCTCGATCATCACACGCTCAATTAAACATTCACTTTCGTCATGGTCAAACGCACAGTTGAACAACACCGATTGACCCTCCACAGCTTCAATGACATCCAAAAATGAAATGTCATGCGCATGGCGTGAAATACTGTAGCCGCCTTTTGCCCCTGGCACTGATTCTATCAATCCTGCCTTTACCAGCTTCGTCAAAATTTTCGACAGATACGTAGGAGATAAATGTTGCATGGACGCCAGCTGTTCAACGCTCACTGACTGGCCTTTTGGTTCCATCGTTAAATGCACCATCGTGTGGAGCGCATAATTAGTTGCCTTTGAATATTTCATTGATGCACCTCAAACTGAAAATGATTAGAGACTATTAATGTCTGCAATTGATTGTAACGCAAGCTGCCTATAGCCGCAAATTTTCGCTGCCTTTTTATAAATGGCACGTTATTTCGCCTATATGTGGATGCTTTTTTGCGGAATGAAACAGAATAGGCATATCATTTGATATTTTATCAGTTTATTAGTAAATTGATATTAACGAGCATTAACGTTCATTGAGTCATATACATAGAGAAAAGAGGTTATATGAATGGAACAATATCGTTTGCATCCGGAAAACGGAATGGAAATCGGTTTATATTCAATAGGCGACCATCTGCTGGATCCGTTGACAGGGAGCAAGATAAGCGAGCAGCAACGCATACAGGAACTGATCGAAGCCGCTAAACTGGCGGAGGACGCAGGGCTCGATATGTTCGCTGTCGGAGAGAGCCATCAGCCTAAATTCGTGACATCGGCACATACTGTCGTTTTAGGGGCGATCGCACAGGCTACCGAAAAGATAAAGATTGCCAGCTCAGCTACTGTCTTAAGTACTGCTGACCCTGTTCGTGTTTATGAAGAGTTTGCGACATTGGACTTGATTTCAAACGGCCGCGCTGAAATAGTGGCCGGGCGCGGTTCCCGCCTTGGGGCCTACGAACTGTTCGGTTATGATGTCCGCGACTATGAAGAGCTGTTTGAGGAAAAATTGGAGCTGCTTCTGCAATTGAATGAGGAGCGGAGAATCAATTGGAGCGGGCAATTCCGCCCTGCATTAAAGAATGCCTATGTATTTCCGCAGCCGCTGACTGGCAACCTGCCAATTTGGCGCGCAGTAGGGGGGCCGCCCGCGAGCGCCATCAAGGCAGGGCGCACAGGCATTCCAATGATGCTGACGACTCTCGGAGGGCCGGCAATAGCATTTAAAACGTCTGTTGATATGTATCGTCAGACAGCGGAGGATTACGGCCATGATTCATCTGCTCTGCCGATCACGACGACAAGCCTATTTTACACAGCGGAAGATACCCAAACGGCGATGAGGGAATATTACCCGTATATCAATAATACAATGCTGCAGCTGAAAGGCGGCGGTTATCCGAAAGACCAGTTTGCAGAAGCAAAGAGCGAACGCAATGCCTTAATGGTAGGCAGTCCGCAGCAGATCATTGAAAAGATGCTGTATCAATATGAATTATATGGCCACCAGCGTTTTCTGGCAGAGATCGATGCCGGAGGAGTGCCTTTCAATCAAATTATGAAAAATATCGAATTGCTGGCAACGGATATTATCCCGGCTGTCAAAAAAGCGACAGCGAAGCAATAGGAGGGATGCAAAATGAAAATCATCGGCATTTCCGGCTCCATCGTCGGGACGAAAACAAAAATTGCCATGGAATATGCATTGGAGCGTATGCGTGAAAAGCATCCCGATGCGGAAGTGGAACTGATCGATTTAGGTGAATACCAGGTTGGCTACAGTGACGGTCGTAATTATATGGATTATGAAGGAGATACTAAATACGTGGCGGAAACGGTCATGTCGGCTGATGCATTGCTTATCGGAACTCCGACATTCCAAGCATCCATCCCCGGAGTTTTGAAGAATGTGTTCGATTTATTGCCTGTGAATGCATTCAGGGACAAAGTGGCGGGCATTATCGCAACAGCCGGGACACCGAAGCATTTCCTCATGGCTGAGCAACAATTGAAGCCCATTCTGGTCTATATGAAGGCGACGATCGTGCCGACCTATGTATTTATTGAAGAGCAGGACTATCATCGCGGAAAAATTGTCAATGATGATGTCGTATTTCGCTTGGATAGGCTGGTGGACGATACAGCCGATCTGGTGAATGCCATGAGAATAGTCAAGCAGGCAAAAGAAGAGGCATATGATTTTTAAACGTAAAAAGAGCGAATGAAGGACATTTCCTTGCATTCGCTCTTTTGGCGTTTACCGGTGGTCTTTGTATTGATTTTGTTTGGTTACGTCTTTCAAAATGGAAATATCCTTTTCCGTTAAGTGATTAGCTTCGACCGCTTTTACATTGGCAATTACTTGTTCAGGCGAACTGGCTCCCGGGATCACGGCACCCACGGTTGAATGGCTAAGCACATATTGAAGCGCCAGTTCCTGCATGCTATGGGAAGGGATTGCTTCCTTAAGCTTATTCAGCGTATTTTCCAGTTCCGTGTAACTGTAGTCAAGGAAGCCATTTTCCTTGACTGCCTGGCTCGCCTTGCTAAGCATTGCGTCAGTAAGCATGCCTTTGGCAACTGGACCTCTGGCGATGATGCTCACTCCTTTTTCATTCAGTGCATCCATCCATTCTTCCGGCCGGCGGTCAAGCAGGCTGTATTGCATCATGACAGAGGCCATATTGGATTTTTGAAGGAATGATCGGATGACATTCGGACGGATGGAAGAAATGCCATAGTGGCGGATATATCCTTCAGAAACAAGCTCTTCAAATGTCTCTATAATTTCTTCATGGTTGTCATCCATTGTTCCTCCGTGCAGCTGGTAGAGGTCGATATAATCAGTGCCTAAGCGTTTAAGGCTGGCCTTTACTTCTTCCTTGATATAGTCCTTTGAGGCATCCCAAGACCAACCATCTTTTTGTTCGTTCCAGCGGTTTCCCACCTTTGTAGCAATCACGATCTTATCGCGGACGGAAGATAATGCTTTCCCGACTATTTGTTCATTGACGCCAAAGTCGTACAGGTCAGCTGTATCAAAGTAAGTAATGCCTTGCTCCAAAGCAGTATGGATAATATGGTCCGCTTTTTTTTCGTCCTTGCCGAGCGACATGCAGCCGAGTCCTATTTCTGAAACAAGTAGATCGGTATTTCCTATTTTTCTTTTTTTCATTTCTTTTCACCTCTATGTATCTGTTTAATCCCATTGTAATGGAATAATCGGCAAAAGAATATTATTGTCCCTTTTCAGATGAATGCCGAGTATGGGTGCAATCCTCAATCCATTCGCTGACGTACGTATAACGTTTGCTGTACTCCTTTAATATACGGCGTACTTCCCATGCTTTTCCGCTAATCGACAATCCGGCAGTGCCAACCGTAATTTTCAATAAGGTTCCCTCCCGCATTCGGTATGGTAAAATGTATGTTAAAAGATAGAGACGCTAGAACTGGAGGCAGGCAAAAAATGAAAAAATTCGAAGAAAAAACGGTAGGAAGCCAGAAAATTTTTGAAGGGAAGGTAATCACTCTGCAAGTCGATGAAGTCCGATTGCCTGATGGAAAAATGAGTAAGCGTGAAATTGTGAAGCATCCCGGTGCAGTGGCAATAATGGCATTGACGGAAGACCGTAAATTGTTGATGGTAGAGCAATACCGTAAAGCGCTTGAACGCTCCATAATTGAAATCCCGGCTGGAAAGCTTGAAAAAGGAGAAGATCCTTTACATACTGCACATAGAGAATTAGAGGAAGAAACAGGATATGGCTGTAAAAGCATGAAAAAGGTGGTTTCCTTTTATACCTCGCCTGGATTCGCTGACGAAATCCTCCATGTATATGTGGCTGAAGGATTGGAAAAAATCGACAATCCAGCAGCTGCCGATGACGATGAATTTGTTGAACTCATGGAAATATCGCTTGAAGAAGGGGAACGGCTGATCGAAGAAGGAAGAATTGCAGATGCCAAAACAGTGTACGCCATCCAGTATTTGCAGGTTTTGAAGGCTAGTGGGAAATTGTAAGGATAGAAGGAATATAGGAGTTTATTATGTTTATTCATTCGGTAGAAATTCTCGAAAAAATGGATCCAAATCAAAAAATTAACTATGATAGGGTCATGAAAAAAATGATCCAGTCATGGGAAATGAAGGGGCTAAGGCCGCAAATATTAATACATAGCTGTTGCGCACCATGCAGTACATATACACTTGAATTCCTGGCAGAATATGCTGACATCACCATCTATTTCGCCAATTCCAATATTCATCCCCGAAAGGAATATGAACGAAGAAAAGCAGTACAGCAACAATTCGTGGAGGCCTTTAATCGACAAACCAATCATAATGTCCAATTTTTGGGCGGATCCTATGAGCCGCGGCATTTTTTCTGCCAGACAAAAGGATTGGAGACGGAACCTGAAGGCGGCAAGCGCTGCAGTGTGTGCTTTCAAATGAGGCTAGACCAAACCGCGCTGAAGGCGAAGGAGCTCGGGTTTGATTATTTCGGCAGCGCACTGACGCTCAGTCCGAAGAAAAATGCATCAGTTATCAATGAATTGGGTATGACTGTCCAAGAGATTTTTGATGTCCGCTATTTGCCGTCGGATTTCAAAAAAAACAATGGCTATCAACGATCCATCGAGATGTGCAAGGAATATAATGTTTACAGACAATGCTATTGCGGGTGCATCTTTGCAGCACAGCAGCAAGGTGTGGATATGGCAGCAGTCAATGCTGAGGCAAAGGCATATGCGGAAGAATTTACACTCAAACAATAGAAGATGAATAAAAGCGCTTTTCCAGATGAAGGAAAAGCGCTTTTTGCCGGCGATTAGTTAACATATTGCTGAACGAGCTGATTGGTTTTCATCTGTGTCTGGCTATATTGGGTCGAAGTTGTTGTTATATCCGATTCAAGGGTAGGAGCAGATGTATTATACATTCCGTTCTGTGACATGAACTGATACAAATTGCCCTGTAGTGTCAGGCTGCTCTGGAGCAGTGATTGGAATTGCTGGCGGACAGAAGGGCAATTGGATTCTGTGGCAGCTGTTGTGTACTCCCGGCAAGTCCGTTTTAAGTCAGATAAAATGCTGTATAATAAATCTTCTTCCGATAAAATGGCCTGTTGTTTATTCATCGATTTTCCTCCTTAATGAAGTGGTTGTTGCTGCATGCCAGGACTAGTTGGCGGTTGCTGCATAGAGAATAATTGGCTTTGATGCTGCATCGCCTGCGCTTTTTCTGCTTGCGCCATTTGTGTGGCTTCCTGCGGGGTTTTAGGTGCAACAGAGGTATGCTGCTGCAATAGAGCCATCAATCCTTGGTAATGCTGTGAATGCTGTTTAAGCATTTGCCCGCATAATTGGATGGTTGCCTGATTGGGCGAGTGAGCGAGGGTTGCCAGGCATTGTTTAATAAGTAAGTCTTCATTGGACATTGAATCGGCGATGTATTCCAATTCTTTTGCTGTTAATGGCTTCATGAGGAAACCTCCTTCAAAAAATACATACATTATTAGCTTGGAGTTAGAGGGGCTATTTTATGCAAACGTAAAAAAAGAAACCATCTTCATGATGGCTTCTTAGACGTTTTTTAAATGGTATCTGCACCTGTATTGGATTTGACAAGAATCTCATCAAAGCTTGCGTCGCCTTCAGTAACGGCAGCCTTGGATGACAAAAGGGTACCGATATAACCGGCGATGAAGCCCAGCGGGATGGACACCAAGCCAGGAGTAGTAAACGGATACAGAGGCTCACCAACGAATATGGCCTTTCCTGCTTCCGGACTGAACACGTTAGGACCGACAATAACCAGTCCGACAGCTGATATAAGGCCTACAGCCATCGCCCAAATCGCTCCGGTCGTGTTGAACTTTCTCCAATAAATGGTATATAGGATGACAGGAAGGTTTGCGCTAGCCGCAACGGCGAAGGCTAACGAAACTAAGAATGCAACATTTAAGTTTTGGGCAAATAAAGCCAAAATGATGGAGATAATAGAAATGCCGATCGATGCGTATCTAGCCATTGATACTTGCTGCTTTTCCGTTGCCTTTCCTTTTTTGACAATTTGGTTATAAAAATCATGTGAAAAGGCAGTGGCAGCCGTTAATACCAGACCTGCAACGACAGCAAGGATAGTAGCAAAGGCCACAGCGGAAACAAATGCAAACAGCATATCGCCGCCGATCGCTTTTGCAAGCAATGGAGCCGCCATGTTCCCGGCTTTATCTTCCGCAATAATATTGGCGTTTCCTACGAATTTTGCCGCTCCGAATCCAAGGAAAATAGTCATTACATAAAAAATGCCGATAATCCACGTGGCATATACAACGGAGCTCCGGGCTGTTTTGGCGTCTTTAACGGTAAAGAAGCGGACCAGTATATGCGGAAGCCCCGCTGTCCCAAGCACAAGCCCCATTGTCAGCGATAGTGTATCAAGCCCGTTTGTATATTTGACTCCAGGGTTAAGGAATCCTTCCTTAAGAGGAGTTGCTTCTTTCATTTGAGTAAACATATCCATGATGTTCCAATTGAATTTAGCCAGAACAATGATTGAAATTACAAATGTTCCCGCCATCAAAAGGAATGCCTTTACGATTTGGACCCAGCTTGTTGCGTGCATGCCGCCGAAAATCACATAAACAGTCATCAAAACGCCGACAATTAGGACGGAAGTCGTATAATCGATGCCAAGCAATAATTTAATAAGTGCCCCTGCCCCGACTAACTGGGCTATCATATAAAAAATCGAAATAGCAATCGTGTTGAAAGCGGCGAACCCGCGTATTTTTTTTGCCTGGAATCGGGCGGCGATCATATCGGCAAATGTATATTTCCCCAAATTGCGCAATGGCTCTGCGACTAGAAACAGGACTACCAAATAAGCGACAAGAAACCCAATGCTGTAGAAAAAGCCATCAAAGCCTGCCAGCGCAATGGTACCTGCGATTCCGAGAAAAGAAGCGGCGGACATATAGTCGCCAGCTATTGCCAATCCGTTTTGCCATCCGGTGAGGCCGCCGCCTGCCGTATAGAATTCACTGGCATTATTTGTTTTTTTGGAGGCCCAGTACGTAATGAATAGCGTGACTGCAACAATGGCCAAGAACATAATAAAAGCGGATGTGTTCATAAATTACCTCCTTTGTTTTTCTATGACTTGTTGAGATAGCCTGTCAAATGTATTGGCTTTTTTGTAGTAGATCATGCAGAAAGCCCAGGTCATTACAAATTGCATAAAGGCGAATACCCATGCCCAAGTGATGTTGCCAAAGGCCGATTTAGTAAGGACGTCAGTATAGGATGTCATAATGGGAAGAGCAAAATAAAAGCAAAAGAAGAAGATGGTAAAAGGTATAATGAATTTTTTCTTTTCATGAAGTAATTTTTGGAAGGATGGTGATTGTACAATGGCAGCATACTCTTCAGAAGATAGTTTCTTGGAAACTGTTTCTTGCATTTGCGGCATTTCCATAAGCAAGCCCCTTTCGAATGATAATTTGTAAGCACTTACATTTTTAATCGCACCTGCTTTCTTCTGAGTCGTGTTTAATAAACAACTATCAGAATTTTTAGATATTTGTAATTATACAGTAGAGCTTTCTGTTAGAAAACAAAAAAATGAATTTTTTGTCATAAATAAGGCTCACTTCCTACTTAGGAAAAAAAGGATGAAAAACGTCATAAGCCCGGTTTCCATTTCATAGAATCTAGTAAAAGAATCATAGGAGGACTAAGCGATGAAGAAACAGTATCCCTTTCAATATGCCGCAAATAATCATATCCGCGAACACTCTTCTTTGTATGTATTCATTATCATCCTTTTCTTGATGGGCATTATCTGTGGAGCTATTATTGTCAATAGTTTGAGTATCAACCAAAAGGAAGATCTGCTCTATTATCTAACGCGTTTTTTCGGCCAGGTTAAAGATGGCAATATCACTGCCTCCTACCATATGTTTAAAGGAAGCATCTCTCATAACATCCAATATATGGCTTTGATTTGGATATTGGGAATTAGCATTATCGGTATTCCGTTAATCCTGATCCTCCTGTTTATCAAAGGGGTTGTAATCGGATTTACAGTCGGTTTTTTAGTCAATAGCATGGGGTGGGGAGGCTTTCGGATTGCTTTTGTGTCCGTTCTGCCGCAAAATATTATTCTTGTTCCGCTTACGATATTTATAACCGTCCTATCATTATCGCTCAGCATCAAAATCATTCAAAGAATATTCAACAGGCAAGCGAGGATTCCGTTGAAGCCGATTTTATTTAAATATGTAGCTTCCCTTATTGTTTGTATTCTTTTCATTTCTTGTGCAGGTATGATAGAAGCATATGTGTCACCGGCTTTTATGAAGTATATGGTTAGTTTGATAAAATAAATAATAGTATTTATTAAATAAGAATCATTATTTTTCTAGAATATAATAATTCTATTTTGACTCTCAACGCCATTTTGTTATAATGTAAGATGAAAGTGGCAGGGAGGAAAACGTATGGAAGAGAGAATCGATCGAATAAAGAAGCAATTGCACTCATCAAGCTATAAATTGACCCCTCAACGGGAAGCGACTGTCCGTGTCCTCCTGGAACACGAAGAGGATCATTTAAGTGCTGAAGATGTGTATCTCCTTGTAAAAGAAAAATCGCCAGAAATCGGTTTGGCGACTGTTTATAGAACCCTTGAATTATTAACAGAATTGAAAATTGTAGATAAGATTAATTTTGGCGACGGAGTATCGCGCTATGATTTACGCCAGGAAGGCGCAGCACATTTCCACCATCACCTAGTTTGCATGGAATGTGGAGCTGTGGATGAAATCCAGGAAGATCTGCTCGATGAGGTAGAGATGGAAGTAGAAAAAAGATGGCATTTCAAAATCAAAGACCATCGTTTGACTTTTCACGGAATATGCTATAGATGCCAAGCAAAAGAAGAAACAAATAAAAATAAGCAAGATGCTGATGGACAGGAGTCATGACTCTGTTTCATGGCATCTTTTTTTTGCTTATTAGTAATAGATAGGATGGTAGTTTCTAGGTGTAGCCGGTGGAGTGAGATATTGGGTTCACATGGAATGGAGCCAGGTATAAGCGCTATTATGCCTTTTGCCAATGCGGAATATGCGATGTAGTGGCCATCTTAAAACACTCATTTTTACGCTACAGGCAGTTAATCCGTTTGTGTTCATCGAACGACAAATGGAGAAATGATCCAATATTCTTGATATTGAATGTATAGAATAGCTGTCCTCGGGCATAGATTGTTAGTAGCGTAATCGATAGGGAGGACAAGATATGGGCACTATGCTGCGTACCATTTTTCATACACTTAAAGTTTTTTGTTTATTTGTCTGCTTCACTATTCTTTTTTATATAGGAATGGTATGGTTGAATCAAGAATACCAGGATTATAACCGTTATGATGAACCACAGGGAAGTTCTCTGAAGGTTTCAGCTACAGAGCATGCGAATGAACATACTGACTGGTTTGAGCGGTTAAAGCTTTTTTATTTGAACGGGGAGTAATGTACTATGGAAGATGCATTAAAAGATTTCATCCATTATTTGACTGTGGAAAAAGGATTGGCTAAAAATACTCTTGTTTCATATGAGCGTGATCTGAAGTCCTATATCCATTTCCTGCAGCAAGTGGAACAAACTACCGATCTCAATGAAGTAAGAAGGGCGCATATTGTTGCATTTCTTGCGAAGCTAAAGCAAGAGGACAAGTCCTCCAAGACGATAGCCCGCCATATTGCATCGATTCGCTCCCTTCATCAATTTTTATTGCGTGAAAAAAGGGCTGGCCAGGATCCATCTGTGCATATCGATACACCACAAAAGGAAAGAGCCTTGCCTAAAGTATTAAGCATGGATGAAGTGGAGGCGCTATTGGATTCCCCGAAAGGTGATGATAAATTCGGCTTGCGAGACCAGGCGATGCTGGAACTCATGTATGCAACCGGTATGCGGGTGAGCGAACTAATATCGCTTGATCTGTCCGACGTTCATGGTACCATGGGATTCGTCCGCTGCGTCGGCAAAGGGAGCAAGGAACGGATTATACCGATTAGCCAGACTGCGTTAAGGGCTATCGATATGTATTTGGAATCAGGCAGACCAAAGCTCGCCAGCCGAAAACAAGCCTGCGATGCCCTGTTCCTGAACCATCATGGAAGAAGGCTTTCGCGCCAAGGATTTTGGAAAATCCTCAAGGGGTTAGCCGCCAAAGCTAATATTGAGAAAGAGCTCACCCCGCATACATTGAGGCATTCATTTGCCACTCATTTGCTTATGAATGGGGCTGATTTGCGTTCGGTGCAGGAAATGCTCGGGCATGCGGACATCTCAACTACACAAATATATACGCATATAACGAATACAAGGCTGAAGGATGTATATACCAAATTTCATCCAAGAGCGTAAAAGAATGCTAGATTCATAAAAGGAAATTGATGACGTTTTCACAACGATGGTGTATGATTAGGGAGTAGAAGATTCACTTCTTAAATATATGCCAAAATCATAGAGGTCTGACATCAGACAAGGGGAATTTTCCACAACCATTGAAGAGTAATTCCTAAATATGGGGGTAAAGTAATCCATATATATGATATATGGTTAACCTCATATTTGAGATTGTTGAACGAATAGGTTGTGAATTGTACAGGAGGTAACAGGAATGAGTAAAGAACACACTTTTAAACGTATTTTCTTGGTAGTAATGGATTCAGTAGGAATTGGCGAGGCACCGGATGCAGAAAAATTCGGCGATAAAGGCGCCCATACATACCTTCATATAGCGGAAGCAATGAACGGATTGAAAATGCCTAATATGGGCAAATTGGGCTTGAGCAACATTGAAGAGATTCCTGGTGTTGAAAAAGTAGCAAAGCCGCTAGCTTACTATACGAAACTTCAAGAATCCTCTAATGGAAAAGATACAATGACGGGACACTGGGAAATCATGGGCCTAAACATCGAAACACCTTTCCGTGTCTTTCCGGATGGATTTCCGCCTGAATTGATTTCTGAGCTGGAAGAACGCACTGGCCGCAAAATCATCGGCAATAAGCCTGCTAGCGGAACGGGCATTTTGGATGAATTGGGTGAAGAGCATATGAAGACAGGAGCATTGATTGTGTATACGTCAGCTGACTCTGTCCTTCAAATCGCTGCACACGAAGATATCGTTCCGTTGGAAGAATTGTACTCTATATGTAAAATCGCCCGCGAAATCACATTAAGAGAAGAATATATGGTAGGCCGCGTCATCGCACGTCCATTTATCGGAGAACCGGGAGACTTCAAACGGACCGCTAACAGACATGATTACGCCCTTAAGCCATTCGGCAGAACGGTGATGAATGAATTGAAGGACAGCAACTATGATGTGATCGCAATCGGTAAGATATCAGATATTTACGATGGCGAGGGAGTTACTGAATCATTGCGCACAGTATCCAATATGGATGGCATGGATAAATTGATGGATACCATCCGCATGGATTTCACTGGCTTGAGTTTCTTGAACCTTGTTGATTTCGATGCCCTTTATGGACATAGAAGAGATCCGATCGGCTACGGTAAAGCACTTGAAGAATATGATGAAAGATTAACAGAAGTCCTTGCCGAACTGAAAGAGGACGATTTATTATTGATAACGGCAGACCATGGAAATGATCCGGTTCATGCAGGAACTGACCATACACGTGAATATGTTCCATTGCTTGCGTATAGCAAGAAGTTGAAAGAGCCTAAAGAACTTCCATTAAGCAAAACATTTGCATCGATTGGGGCAACTGTGGCGGATAACTTTAATGTGAAGCTTCCTGAATACGGACAAAGCTTTCTGCAATTATTAAAATAAGGTGGATATGAATATGTACGAAAAAATGATGGAATCAGCCCAATTTATTTTGGATAAAGCAAAGGTAAAACCTGAAATCGGCATGATTTTAGGTTCTGGCTTGGGTGTTCTTGCCGATGAAATTGAAGATGCGGTTTGCATTCCGTATAATGAAATACCGAATTTTCCTGTTTCGACGGTTGAAGGCCATGCCGGACAGTTTGTCATTGGTACCTTATCCGGCAAAACAGTCGCAGCCATGCAAGGAAGATTCCACTTCTATGAAGGCTATCCGATGGAAAAGGTGACATTCCCGGTTAGAGTCATGAAACTTCTTGGTATAGAAAAGATTTTGGTGACAAATGCAGCCGGCGGAGTCAATGAGACTTTCCATCCGGGCGACCTTATGCTAATCACTGACCATATTAATTTCACTGGCACCTCGCCATTGATCGGCAGTAACGACGAGCGCTTCGGCCCTCGTTTCCCTGATATGTCCCAGGCGTACGATAAGGAGTATGCGTCTATGGCAAGGGAAACAGCGAAAGAGCTTGGATTAAGCATTCAAGAAGGAATCTACTTCGGTTTGACAGGCCCTACTTATGAGACCCCTGCCGAAGTCCGTATGGTGCGGATATTGGGTGGAGATGCGGTTGGCATGTCAACTGTCCCTGAAGTGATTGTGGCGAATCATAGCGGCATGCGCGTATTAGGCATTTCTTGCATTACAAATATGGCAGCCGGTATTTTGGACCAACCGTTAAATCATGAAGAAGTCATTGAAACCACGGAAAAAGTAAAAAGCGAATTTTTACGTTTTGTAAAAGAATTGACGAAAAAAATGTAATCAAACTGGCGGTGCATAGAGATGAGAATGGTAGATCTAATCGAGAAAAAGAGAGAGCACCAGGAACTGACAACTGCAGAGATACAATATATGATTAAGAATTTTACAACAGGCGATATCCCCGACTATCAAATGAGCGCCATGCTGATGGCCATTTATTTCAATGGAATGACTGAACAGGAACGTGCTGATTTGACTATGGCCATGATGGAATCGGGCGATACAATTGATCTTAGTGCCATTTCCGGCATTAAAGTGGATAAACATTCGACTGGCGGTGTAGGTGACACAACAACTCTTGTACTTGGTCCTTTAGTTGCAGCTGTTGGCGTGCCAGTAGCGAAAATGTCAGGACGGGGGTTAGGCCACACTGGCGGAACAATTGACAAGTTGGAAGCCGTAAAAGGTTTTTCAGTTGAAATTCCAAAAGAAGAGTTTATCGAACTGGTGAATAAGAATAAAATTTCTGTTATCGGGCAGACGGGCAATTTGACTCCTGCGGATAAAAAACTGTACGCCCTCCGTGATGTAACAGCAACGGTTGACAGCATTCCGTTAATCGCTAGCTCCATTATGAGCAAGAAGCTTGCTGCCGGAGCAGACGCAATTGTACTGGATGTGAAAACAGGCGCGGGAGCGTTCATGAAAACACCGGAAGATGCCAAAGAATTGGCTCAGGCAATGGTCAATATCGGCAATAATGTCGGCCGTAATACGATGGCCATTATTTCTGACATGAGCCAGCCGCTTGGGTATGCAATCGGGAACGCACTTGAAGTCAAGGAAGCGATCGATACATTGAAGGGCGAGGGTCCAGAAGATCTTGCAGAGCTCTGCCTGACATTGGGAAGCTATATGGTGTTGCTGGCGCAAAAGGCAGGCACATTGGAAGAGGCGCGCAGCATGCTTGAAGAAGCCATCCAAAATGGAAAGGCTTTGGAGACATTCAAATTATTCCTTGAATCACAGGGCGGCGATGCGTCACTAATCGATGACCCGTCCAAATTACCGGCCGCTGCTCATAAAATAGAGCTTCTTGCCAAGAAGGACGGCTATATCAAAGAATTGGTTGCTGATGAAATCGGTACTGCTGCCATGAAATTGGGGGCAGGAAGAGAAACGAAGGAATCAGTAATTGATTTGGCTGTGGGGCTTGTTCTCCATAAAAAAATCGGTGATTATGTAAAGGCTGGAGAATCCTTGCTGACAATCCATAGCAATTCGGAACAGATTGATGAAGTGAAAGAGATGCTTTATAACAGTATCATCATCAGTGCTGACCATGTGGATGCACCAAAGTTGATCCATACTCACATTACTGAATAAAAGGTTAAAAAGACCGGTTTCCTGCCAAATGCGGGGGAATCGGTCTTTTTGCATAGAGTTATATTGCTCGAATTTGTGAGGCCGGTCTTTTCATTTTCTTAAAAAAAATGTAGAATGAAAGGCATCGCAGTAGAAAGAGGCCAAGGTACATATGAAGAAATCAACCATTAAAGACGTGGCTCGCGTCAGCAATTTTTCCATTGCTACAGTCAGCAGAGTTTTGAATGGGAAAGGAAATGTGAGCCCCGAGATTGCCAAGAAGGTGCTGGATGTCGCGGAACAGCTTCAGTATGTTCCCAATCAATTGGCGAAAGGGTTAAAGGACCAAAAAACAAATCTGGTCGGCATGGTTGTACCTGATATGCAGGATCCGTATTTTCTGCAGGTTATCCAGCGGCTGGAACAAAAGCTTCAACCTCTGAATATCCATTTAATCCTTGCTGAAACGTTTTACAACGAAAAAAAAGAACGGGAAGTTCTGCAGCAGTTGGAAGCCAAACGTGTCGACTCGATATTGATTGCCAGTGCAGGGGGCAATGAGAAGGGGATTGCGGAATTAGTGGTAAAGGGCATTCAAGTGGTGCTCTTCCATACAAAAATTAAAGTCAATGATATCAAAATACCGCAAATCTCAGAGGACGAAGAAGCGAATTCCAGCAAATTGACAACGATGCTCCTTGATGAAGGGCACCAGTTGATCGGAGTCATCAACGGCAGCAAAACATCGCCAAATGCCATTGAAAAATATGTTGGATATGTGAAAGCCATGTACACAGGAGGGGAAGTCCTTGATTCTGCGTATACGTTTGAAGGATCTTATTCCATAGAAAGCGGCAGGAAAGCTGTGAAACGTTTTCTGTCTTTGCCGAAAAGGCCAACGGCAATATTATCTTTGCATCCTTATTTTACAATAGGAGCCATCGCAGAATTAAATAAGCAAAAAATCCGTATACCAAGAGACGTCACCATTGCCTCACTCGGTGGCGACCCTTCATTCGCCC
Organism: Bacillus kalamii; assembly: GCF_047238185.1. Taxonomy (NCBI): domain Bacteria; kingdom Bacillati; phylum Bacillota; class Bacilli; order Caryophanales; family Bacillaceae; genus Bacillus; species Bacillus kalamii. Next base: position 1,034,856 of record NZ_JBDFMI010000001.1, read on the forward strand.
TGTTGGAGGATAAAGGGCTGCTTGTCCACTATTATAGTGTTGAAATGGATGTTGAAGAAATTTTATTTCATTTGAACGAATAAAAACCACGCCTTATCGAATACTAAAAGTCGATAAGGCGTGGTTTTTATTATGCTTCAAAATAGAGTTAACAAACTATTTTGGTAAAATGAAATCCATTAGTTAAATGTGTCTAAAATGTGAATTTAACGAGAAAACGTTTACTTATCCTTTTTTCTATTGTAAGATATTTTTTGTAAACGTTAACAACTACTTAATTTGGAGGATGAAATAAATGAATATCATGTTAGTTTGTTCAGCAGGAATGTCTACAAGTATGTTAGTGACAAAAATGGAGGAAGCAGCAGCAGCTCAATCATTGGATACAAAAATCTGGGCAATCCCAGAGGCTGAGCTTTCAGAGCAAATCGATAAGTGCGATGTCGTTCTATTGGGGCCTCAAGTTCGTTTCCTTAAATCAAAGGTAGAAGCAGTTGCTACACCTAAAGGTATTCCAGTAGAAGTAATCGATATGATGAACTATGGCGCATTAAATGGAAAAGCTGTTTTAGACCAAGCGCTTAACATGAAAAAATAATAAATAGCAACGACTGACAGCATAATTAGAGGAGAAAAATTATGAATAAATTCATTCAATTTTTAGAAAAATATTTTGTTCCCTTCGCTGGTAAAATCGGTAGTCAAAGACATCTAGTAGCCATCCGTGATGGCTTCGTAGCAATCATGCCACTTATTATCCTTGGTTCATTTGCCACTTTGATTAACAATCTTCCTTTTGAAGGATATCAAAACTTCATGGTTAATGTATTCGGGGAAGGCTGGACGGACCTTGGAGGGAACATCTGGAAAGGATCATTTGCCATCCTGTCGCTGCTCGTTTCAATCGGCATTTCATACAACCTGGCAAAATCCTATAAGGTTGACGGGCTTTCTGCAGCGTTAGTTACATTCGGTGCTTTGATCATCATGACACCAGTTACTGCGACAGAAGGCGGTTTGGATTTCGGTTGGATGGGCGCACAAGGCTTGTTCGTATCCTTGATCGTATCTCTGGTCGCAACGGAAATCTTCCGCTGGTTGATCCAAAAGAACTTTACCATTAAAATGCCGAATGGCGTACCGACGGCGGTTGCACGATCATTTGCCGCATTATTGCCTGCAACTGTAGTTTTCATCATCTTTGCTTTAGTATTCTTGCTATTATCACATGCGGGAACTTCATTGCATTCAATCATTTTTGAAAGTATCCAAAAACCGTTGACAGGTCTTTCTAACACATTGCCGTCAGCGATCATTTTCTCATTGTTGATCCATTTATTATGGTTCTTCGGATTGCACGGTACAAACATCTTAGGACCGATTATGGAAACGATTTATCTTCCGTCCATTGAGAAAAATATTGAAGCGTTCAAATCTGGAATTGATGTTTATAGCGATCAACTAGCAACCATTACAAAGCCGTTCTTTGATGTGTATGTCCACTTAGGTGGAGCAGGGGCGACATTAGCCTTGATCGTAGCCATATTCTTAGTGGCGAAGAGTGCCCAATATAAGAGTATCGGCCGAGTGACTGCGCCAGCCGGACTTTTCAACATCAATGAACCAGTATTATTCGGTGTACCGATTGTATTGAATCCAATCTTGGTTATTCCGTTCGTACTAATTCCAATTGTACTGACATGTACTTCTTTCTTTGCCATCTCCTTGGGACTTGTTCCAAAAACAGTCGCCTTGGTGCCATGGTCCATGCCTCCAATCATTTCCGGTTACCTTGTATCCGGCGGTCATTGGCAAGGGATTGCATTGCAGGTATTTAACTTCTTAGTGGCTGTAGCCCTATACATTCCGTTCGTCAAAGTCCAGGATGATGTGGCGCTGAAAGCCCAAAAAGCACAAGAACAACAGCAATAAGCAGCAAACAGGAGGTTTCGCATAATGGAAACAATCATCATGAATATTATCCTTCATAGCGGCAATGCAAGAAGCTTAGCTATGGAAGCAATTAAAGAAGCTAAGGAAGGGAACTTCGAGTTGGCTGAAAAGCACATTGAAGAAGCCACACAAGCCTTAGGCCAGGCGCACCGTTCACAAACGGATTTGATCCAAGGGGAAGCGCGCGGGGAAAAATCCGAAATCAGCATTTTGTTGATTCATGCTCAAGATCATTTAATGACAGCTATGTCTGTAAAAGATCTTGCTGCAGAAATGGTAGAACTATACAAAAGAGTTGCTTAAATGTAAAATTTAAGAAGGCGAAGGGTTCATTCTTCGCCTTTTTTAAATAGAAATTAAAATAGGAGAGTGTGCCATGAGAAAATTGGGGATTTCCATTTATCCGGAGCATAGTACGAGAGAAAAGGACAAAGCGTATATTTCATTAGCGGCCAAATATGGCTTCAAACGTATTTTTACTTGCTTGTTATCCGTTACAGGAGATAAGGAAGAAATCATTGAAGAGTTCACAGACATTATTTCACACGCCAACAAGGAAGGGATGGAAGTCATTTTTGATGTGGCTCCCCATGTATTTCCGGCAATCGGCGCTTCATATGACGACTTAAGCGTTTTCGCTAAAATGGGAGCGGTAGGAATCCGATTGGATGAAGGTTTTGGCGGACAAAAAGAAGCGCTTATGACCCACAATCCGCATGGCCTAAAAATAGAAATCAATATTTCCAGCGGTACGAAATATGTGGAGCAAATCCTCAGCTATGGCCCGAATACGGACAATCTGATCGGCTGCCACAACTTTTATCCTCAGGAATATACAGGTTTATCTTATGCCCATTTCATCGAGACAACTGAGTTATTCAAAAAACACAATATCCGCACTGCTGCATTCGTTTCTTCCAAGGATGCCACATTCGGCCCTTGGCCGGTGAATGACGGATTATGCACGTTGGAGCAGCACCGTAAGCTGCCGATTGTCACACAAGCCAAGCATCTGTTTGCCACAAATCTGATCGATGACGTTTTGATCGGAAATGCATATGCTTCTGAAGAGGAATTAAAGCAATTGAGTTCCATTAACCCGAATAAATTGGCTTTCCGCGTCAAAACGAACAAAGAAACATCCGATTTAGAAAAAATCATTATTGAAAAAGAAGTCCACTTCAACCGGGGGGATGTATCCGATTATCTGATCCGCTCCACTCAAAGCCGGGTCAAATATAAAGCGGAATCCTTCCCTAACCACGATGCAATCGATATCCAAAAGGGAGATGTATTGGTCGGAAACAATGATTTCGGTCAATACAAAGGGGAACTGCAAATCGCCCGCCTTCCGATGAAAAACGACGGCCGCAAAAATATAGTCGGACAGATCGTTGAGGAAGAAGTGTTCCTATTGGATTACATCAAGCCTTGGGATTATTTTGAAATGAAAATAGAAGAATAAAAAAGTACACGGCTCTACTTATGGGCCGTGTTTTTCCATTTTTGATTTTCTCTAAAGCTTCCCGATTCTCAGCAATAAGCATTTGAATCGGCTTTTCCTCGGCAAAATCTGTTATTTTGATATAAGCAGTTTCATTGTTATGTGTTTAAAGATGTGACATGGCTTATACGGTTGCACCTCATAGTGAGAAAGAGAAAGCTCGAATAGCCTTTCCTCTCTTTCTACGCATACCATCTTTGACCTGCGAATAATAGAATCCCATTCTTGGCGTTCAGGTAATTCTTCCTTCAAGTTTTTCCGGTAGCGGACAGCTAACTTTGTAATATCTTCGCCATCTATTTGCACAATTTTATCTCCTGCTGTGAGGCGATTATCTTGTGGCGATTCCGTGACATATAAGCCATTATGATAACGCCTAACAGAAAAACCTACATATGGGCGATATGAGTTTTTAGAAGTAAACCATAATTGTCTCTTCGAAGGCTTGATCACCCATATCATTAGAGATCACATAACGTTCAGGGTGATTCAAATGCTTATTATCTATGTAACCTGCATAATCTCTTCCCGTCATTTTTGGATATCTTTAAAAATGTGCTCTTTCGTAGCCATCGTTTTTCCTCCCTTTTTAAAAATTCATTTGTATTTTCTCCTTCATTTAAGAACCGTTGGTGAAATAAATCATCCCCATTCTCTATTAGACTGCTCGAAGAAAATAAATGGATCGGCTTATCTTGCTATCATGAAGGTGGTTTATAAAAAAGAGTGGTACTTATTATGAATCTATTTCTGCGAAAAAAACAGAAATCCTTCCTCTTTTGGCAGTGCACGCTATTCTATCGTTTTATCGCCAGATACACCAGCGCTTCTTTTAACCGTATATGTAACGGAAAAAAGAAGGCAGGTTAAAGAATAAGGCTGCCATTTTACATGTCTTTTATTGAGAAAGAGTACATAAAAAATCATCTTGACTGAGAGTTGATTCATAATAAAATTATGGAAAAATATGTTAAAATCAAGACAGTGCATCTCTTAATTACTATAGATTAAAGGAGGAAAAATGAAAGTTCACATTTCTTTCATCTTATTTTTTTCATTATGTATATTTTTGATGATTGGCTGCGTGTCTGAAAAAGAAGTGGAACAGGGGATTGATAAAGATAAAACTAAAGCGATTGCACAAAAGGATTCAAATGATATGCCTAGTTTTGTGAAAGCAGCTGCTTTTGTACATATTGATTGGAATAAAAGCGTTACGAAAATCGGCTCGAATGGTGTTAGCGATATTATGGGCAATCCAAACAAAGTGGGCTATATAGGTCCAGATTTAACGGCAGGGAAAACAAATAAGTGGCTATGGCATTTCTGGGGCAAAACAAAAGGAGAGGTAACCGTTGTAGCTTATCATAAAGAAACGGGTACTAAAACATCCATTTTCAAGAACGCTGACATTTCTAACTGGACCATGTCACTCAGCTTCAGTGAGATTAACGGAGCAGATTCAAGCATGGCTTCTAATGTCATGCTGCCAAAAGCAGGTGTATGGGCGTTGCTTGTGTATGTTGATGAAACGTTATTTGATACGCTAATCATTAAAGTAAAAGAAGAGTAAATCCTTTACTGAATAAGAAAATCAAACGAGCTAGGAGATCGTATCCAAGCTCGTTTTTATTATGGATCGATGGTTAATTAAAAGGAATTAAAAAAGATGCAATCTGCCTTTTTCCTATTTGCGCAAGTAAATGGAACACCTTAAGTGTAGAGCGTTTTATGTTCATTCCGCATGTACAAATTTGTACAGCGGCGCTAGTGTATCCCATATTTTCCGGTCTATATCTTTTTCTGATTCACCAATATCAATAATATCGGTATGTTTCAAAATAAAATCGAGTGGCGCCTGCAAAAATTCAGGAAGCGGATATTGTTTTAAGAAAGAAGCCATTTTATCCGGAAAAACATGTCCGTATATTTCCAATGCAACGGAATAATCGCTAATGGCAATTTCTCTGCCATACTGGCTGTGAAATTTCTTCTTTGTTTGAACGGCAATGTCCATTGCTCCGTCATGTTTAAGAATCGTCCTGACAAGCGGGGCATCATTGATAATATGTATGGCATGTTCCGAAAGGAAATATTGGATTCTCTCTCCTTTAATCCTAATTTCTGCCCATGATTCCATGATTATAACCTCCTTTTTCTTATATATACCCGTTATTTTCCCAAAAGAGCTGTTTTGAATAAATAAATTGGGCTTATCCATAATTGGTATTCTTTGTATAAAAATAAATCTTTTGGAAAAGATACATCTATATAGATAGGAGGGTTTGGCTTGAAAATTAAGCAGATTATAGGGATATTGACCATTTTTCTTTTTGCGGGAGGTTTCGTTGCACAGCCTGGTTATGCAGCTAAGAGTGATGTAAAGCTGGCTGAAGAGGCGAAATCGGCTATCTTAATTGAAAGAGATACAGGCGAAATCCTCTATGGAAAAAATGAACACCAGCGCTTGTCGCCTGCTAGCATGACGAAAATAATGACCATGTTACTCATTATGGAAGCAATCGATAAAGGAAAATTAAGCTGGAACGAAAATATCAGAACAAGTGAATACGCTGCTTCAATGGGTGGATCACAAATTTTCCTTGAGCCTGGGGAAGAGATGACGACGAGTCAGATGCTGAAGGGAATCGCTATCGGATCCGGTAATGATGCTTCAGTGGCTATGGCTGAACGGTTGGCAGGTTCAGAGGAAGCGTTTGTCAAAAAGATGAACCAAAAAGTGAAGCAATTAGGATTGAAAGATACGCATTTTGTAAACGCAACAGGATTGCCTGCCAAGAACCACTACAGCTCGGCATATGATATGGCTATGATGGGCAGGGAGCTTCTTAAATACAGTGAGATTACCAAATACACAGGCACCTACGAAGCTTATTTAAGAGAAAAGACAAAGAAGCAGTTTTGGCTGGTGAACACGAACAGATTGGTTAAGTTCTATCCCGGAGTGGACGGCCTGAAAACCGGCTTCACGAATGAAGCTAAATATTGTCTGACTGCAACTGCCAAAAAAGGCGATATGCGGGTTGTGGCAACTGTATTCGGAGCACAAAATCCAAAGTCGAGAAATGCACAAGTGACACAGATGCTTGATTATGCATTCTCCCAATATCAAACGCATCCTTTGTATAAAAAGGATCAGAAATTGAAAGATATTATGATCTCAAAAGGCACTGAGAAGACGGTTTCAGCCGTAACGAGCGAGCCGATTTCAATCCTGACGAAAAAAGGCGAAGACATTAAGAAATATAAAGTGACAGTCAAAACAAAAGAAAAAGTCCCGTCTCCTGTTAAGAAAGGTGATGTAATCGGGACACTGAATATTGTTAAATCAGGTAAAACCATAGTAACTTCACCTATCGTAGCTGCTGAATCGGTAGACCAGGCAAGCTGGTGGCAATTGTTCAAAAAGTCCATGGGTATGTTCACACATGGCGGGAAATAACTCGAATCGTGAAAAAGTTTTGCGAAATGGCACTAGTTTTGTCATGGTGAAGGACTTCCTATCTGCTGTATAGAATTCTTGCTGTACAGAATGAGGAAGGGAGCTGTATTGATAAGTGAGCCTTACAGTGAATATGGAAACAAGAGGAAATGTGCTTTGTATACGATTAGGGGGAGAATTGGACCATCATTATGCCGAGAGCCTGAAGGAAGAAGCCTCTCGTACAATTGAGAAGAACCATATTACTCATATTGTTCTAAACCTGGCAGATTTGACGTTTATGGACAGCTCTGGGCTTGGAGTCATCCTCGGCCGCTATAAACAAATAAAACAGCATAAAGGAGAAATGATCGTCTGTGCGATTTCACCCGCTGTCAAACGGTTATTTGAAATGTCAGGTTTATTTAAAATCATTCAAGAAGAGGCATCCGAAAATGTAGCTTTAGAAAGATTGGGGGTTGCTTGATGATGAAAAACTCAATGACATTACAATTTTCAGCACAAAGCCAAAATGAATCTTTTGCCCGTGTAACAGTTGCTGCCTTCATCGCCCAGCTGGACCCGACCCTGGATGAGTTGACTGAGATTAAAACTGTCATTTCAGAAGCGGTTACAAACAGTATTATCCATGGATATAACAATGATCCGGATGGCATCGTCACGATTGAAGCTGCCATTGAAGACCAAGTGGTGGAAATTACCATCAAGGATGAAGGCGATGGGATCGATGACATCGAAGAAGCTAGGCAGCCATTGTTTACGACTAAGCCTGAAATGGAACGCTCAGGAATGGGATTCACCATTATGGAAAACTTCATGGATGAGCTTGATATTGTGTCCCATAGAGGCGAAGGAACGATTATCCGTTTAAAAAAACATGTGGCAAAGAGCAAGAGCTTTGTGTGAATAAGGAGACATGCGTATGGACGTAGAGGTCAAACACAATAAGAATAGTGCTCAATTGAAGGATAAGGATGTTAAGGACTTAATTAAGCGCAGCCAAGATGGAGATCAAGAGGCTAGAGATTCTATTGTTAGTGGCAACTTACGGCTTGTATGGTCCGTAGTCCAACGTTTTCTGAACAGGGGATACGAACCCGATGATTTATACCAGATCGGCTGTATTGGACTTTTGAAATCGGTCGACAAGTTCGATCTTTCCTTTGATGTCAAATTTTCCACCTATGCTGTACCGATGATCATTGGTGAAATCCAGCGTTTTTTAAGGGATGACGGGACTGTAAAGGTCAGCAGATCCATTAAAGAGCAAGGAAATAAAATCCGGCGTGCCAAGGAAGAACTGTCCAAGGTATATGGCCGTACCCCTACAGTCAATGAGATTGCGGATTATTTGACATTGACACCAGAGGAAGTCGTTTTTGCACAGGAAGCGAGCAGGCAACCGGCATCCATTCATGAAACAGTCTATGAAAACGATGGAGATCCTATAACTCTCCTCGACCAAATTGCCGACCAAAGCGAAAATCAATGGTTCGATAAGATGGCTTTGAAGGACGCGATAGAAGAATTGGAAGAACGGGAAAAACTCATTGTTTATTTGCGTTATTTCAAAGACCAAACGCAATCCGAGGTAGCTGAAAGGCTCAGTATTTCCCAGGTGCAGGTATCGAGGCTGGAGAAGAAAATCCTCCAGCAAATCAAAGTCCGTATGAATGATTAATTCATATGGGCTTTTTTTCGATACATACAAAGTTCGTCATGCTGGATCAATGGCCATTGTCCCTATTAGGGATATATTGGAATGATAAGAATAAAAAAAGCGTTTCCAAATGAAAATAGGTTATTTTTTTCTATAAAACTGATAATTTCCTCTTGCTATTTAACCTAAAAACGAATAATATAAAAAACGTTCGTTAAAAACATTCGTTATTTCTTCGGCTGGAAGATTTGACGACTACTTCGGAGGGTTACACATTGCTAGACAAATTTTTCAGTATTAAACAACATGGATCAACAGTGAAAACAGAGGTTGTAGCAGGGATTACAACGTTCTTCACAATGGTTTATATAATTTTCGTCAATCCCGCTATCCTTTCTTCGGTGGGCGTTCCATTTGATCAAGTGTTTATGGCAACCATCATTGCTGCTGTAACAGGTACCTTGATTATGGGGCTGCTAGCCAAGTATCCGGTAGCTGTAGCGCCAGGAATGGGGTTGAATGCATACTTTGCTACGGTTGTAGCATCGCAAGGTTTAAGCTATCAAACGGTTTTCGGCGCCATTTTTGTGGCTGGTCTTATCTTTATTCTTATGAGTGTCAGCAACTTACGGCAAATGATTCTGGAAGCTATCCCTTCCACTTTGAAATATGGAATAACATCAGGTATCGGATTATTCATTGCTTTTCTGGGCTTCAAACAATCGGGCATCATTGTCGCGAATGAATCCACGATGATTGCGATCGGCGATTTAACTGCACCAGTAACCATTCTGTCCATCGTAGGCTTGTTTGTTACATTGATATTGATGGTACGCCGTGTACAAGGGGCATTATTCATCGGAATGGCCATTACAGCTATTATCGGAGGATTTTGTGGAATGCTCGAATTCACTGGCTTTGTCAGCCTTCCACCTGCTCCTGTCTTCTTTGACCTTGATATTGCAGGCGTGTTTACCAATGGTTTGTATGCTGTCATTTTCGCGTTCTTATTAGTGACGATCTTTGATACAACCGGTACTTTAGTGGCGGTGACAGAACAAGCAGGATTGATGGAAAACGGCAAGATACCGCGTGCGAAGAAAGCTTTCCTGGGTGATTCCCTTGCGACTACAATCGGCTCCATGTTCGGAACGAGCCCATCTACTGCATATGTAGAGTCGACTACTGGCGTTACAGCGGGCGGACGTACAGGTTTGACTTCTGTGGTTGTAGCCGGGCTGTTTATTGTATCGATGTTCTTCTCGCCAATCATCGCCACGATTTCTAATCTACCTGCGATTACAGCGCCGGTACTGATTATTGTCGGCTGCTTCATGATGGAAGGTCTGTCAAAAATCAACTGGCCATCATTCGATGATGCATTTCCGGCATTCGTGACCATTCTTGCGATGCCTCTGACATCAAGCATCTCGACTGGTATTGCCTTTGGCTTTATCACATATCCTATTTTGAAATTGGCTGGCGGCAAAGGGAAACAAGTACATCCAATCATTTATATTTTCGGAGTGCTTTTCCTGATTCAGTTAGTCTTTTTCCCGGCACATTAATATTGTTGCAACCATCCGGCTACATGCTGGATGGTTTTTTAAATCTTATTTGTGTTTGCAAGGGAAATCTCTTTTATTTTCCCCTAACATCCAACGGGAAAATGGGCATTTTCTCTCGGTAGTAGATTGGATAATAGTATAGTGATTTGGATGGCAAAGGAAAATGGGATACAATGATTGGAGGGTAAAGTGGATATAAATGTATATAAAATGAGGGATGAGGATGGATGAACAGGCACAACGCCTTAAGCAGGCAATCCTTTATAAGGAAATCGCCCAAACGTTGAATAAGGGTATGGAGAAACAGGATATTTTACAAAAGGTCCTAGGTAAAGTTCTGGAGATGACAGGCTTCCATTCTGGTTGGATTTTTTTGCGGAATAGGGAAGGCACACTTTCATTATATGCAGACAGGCAGCTTCCTCCTGCCTTGCTGAGTGGAAAAAAGAAGGCAATGTGTTCTCAGGATTGCTATTGCATCGAACGGTTTCATGATGGAAGGCTAAGTAAGGCATTGAATGTCGTAAATTGTAAAAGGCTTGAGCAATCTATTCAAAATAAGGAAGAAACGAATGGATTGACCCATCACGCGTCTGTTGCTTTACGATCAGAGGATGAGTTATTCGGAATTCTGAATATTGCATCGAAAGGCGAGCGGTACTTTCAAAAAGCTGAATTGGAACAGCTTGAAGCAATCGCTTTGCTTATAGGCAATACGTTAAAGAGAATCCAATTGACAGAGGAATGGCGGGAAAGAGCGATTTTTGAGGAACGTTACCGATTATCGGGCGATTTGCATGATTCGGTCAATCAACTTCTGTTTTCTATCAATCTACTTGCAAAAGCCGGCGGGGGCATGGAACGGAGGGAGGATTTAAGAGCTACGCTGGCTGATATACAGGGAATTGCACAAGTGGCTCAAGAAGAAATGAAAGAATTGGTTTGGCATTTGCGTACTCCTATCCTGGAGAGAGGAGTTTTGCCAGCTCTCAAGCATTATGGAAGAACGATTGGTGTGGATGTCACGGGATTCACTAGCGGTGAAAACCAATTAAACAATGATATCCAGAAGACACTGTTCCGAATAGGGCAAGAAGGGATTAATAATGTAAAGAAGCATTCCGGTACACAATCCGTTGATGTAGGGCTATCCATTAAAAATGGGCAGGCAGTCATGAATCTGAGCGATAATGGATGCGGTTTTGATCCGAAGCTGATTAATTATAAGGAATCGATTGGTATAGAGAACATAAAACATCGGGCCAGCCGGCTCAACGGGAAAGCCGAATTTTTTTCACGAGTAGGAGAAGGGACAACCTTGTCTGTCTGGATACCGATGGAAGGAAGTGAATGTCCATGATCACTATTGTGATAGTAGATGACCATCCTATTGTAAGAAAGGGCTTATCTGTGTTTTTACAGAGTATAAGGGATATGGAGGTTATCGGGGAAGCATCCGGTGGAAGAGAGGCAATCGTGATGGCATCGGAACTGAAGCCTGATGTCATTGTCATGGATGTGACCATGTCTGATTTAGATGGAATTGAAGCGACCAAGCAGATAAAAAGCATGCAACCGCAAGTGAAGGTGTTGATTCTTACTAGCTATGGAGAGAAGGATTTTGTCATACCGGCATTGGAGTCGGGGGCGGACGGTTATTTATTGAAGGAAAATGATCCGTCAGCGATTGCGAATGCAGTGAGAGGATTATCGAATGGCGATCAGATGCTCGATACAAAAGTGACCAACCATGTGTTTTCCCTTATGAAAGGAAAACAGATTCCAATAAAAGGAAATGACAATGAAGCCTTGACGAAGCGCGAAAGGGAAGTGCTTGCTGAAATCGCAAAAGGAAAGAACAATAAAGAAATTGCATCAGCTTTATACATAACAGAAAAAACAGTTAAAACGCATGTTTCAAACATATTGGGAAAATTGAATGTGCAGGATCGGACACAAGCAGCCATATATGCTTTGACGAACAAGAAGGATGCTCTTTAACAGACTCTACGACTATTGGAGTAGAAGAGCTAGCGATTATTCCCTCCTTTAGGCTGTGAAAAATCATAGTGCAGCCTGATTTCGAGTGCTGGCGAGGCTTCTATAATAGTAGTCAGGGAGGGAAGAAATATGGAACATACTATTGAGTTGCATGGTACTTCACTGATAGGGATTTGAATGGATTATGGAAAGACAAGCGATTTCTGTTGTTGGCAGGTGCAAATATCGCATCGGCCATCGGTTCTGGCATTACGATGATCAGTATCCCATGGATGCTGATCTCCGAGAAGCAAGGTAATGAAATATATGGTTATGTGATGCTCGCCATTACTGTAATCAGCTTTTTTGTCACACCGATTGTCGGGAAAGTAGTTGACCTGTTTTCCAGGAAGAAGCTGCTCATGTACGGAGAACTTGCCGGGATACTCATTATTGGCTCTTTTGTTGTCATGGGCTGGTTAGGAATCGAATACACGACTTGGCATTATATAGTGATTATCTTTAGTGGAAGCCTATATAATACCCTTTTTTACCCGGCAATTTTTGCTTTTATACAAGAAACCTTTCATAAAGATATGTATAAGTCCCTGAATGGGGCGATGGAAGTCCAAGGACAGTTTTCGAGCATGGTTGCAGGTGCTGTGGGCAGTGTTTTAATAACAGCCTGGCCTTTGGACGCTATTTTGCTGATGGATGCCATTACCTATGGGGTCGCTTTTTGCCTCTTGATAAGTATTCCCTATCAGAAGCGCATAGTTATGGCAAATAGGGAAAGGGCCTCTTTAAAGGAAGGCTTTACTTTTTTGCACAAAACACCGATTTTATTTTTCTTTTTGTTCGCATCCTACATGCCTTTCATCGGTGTAATGGTGACGAACTATCTTTTTCCGATTTATCTTCAGAAGGTGCTGCATGCTGGGGCATGGGCATACGGAATGGAAGGAATGATTTATAGTGTTGGTGCAGTGGCAGCGGGACTATTCATTCCAATCGCAATTAAAAAGTATAGCGAAGAAAAGATAATGGTCATGGGGGTAAGCTGTTCCTTTTTGGCTCTTGCTGCCATTCTGTTTTCAAATCTACCCATTTATTTGTGTCTCATGTTTTTTATTGCGCTAGGGAATGCAGGAACAAGGGTAGCACGAAATACTTACATGATGAAAAAAGTGCCCAACCATATTATGGGCAGAGTAGACAGTGTTTTCCGTTTATACGGGCTGTTGGTCAGAATGATGTTGATTGCTTTGTTCACAAAGCTAGTATCACTAGGAATCATTGTTCTCTGTACAGTAATATTAAGTTGTATGATGCTGGCGGCCTCGATCAGCATGTTGATGCTTTTCGGAAAAATGGAGAAAGGCATTGAGAAGGAGGATTTGCATGCTGCCGTGGATGCCTCTTCATAAAAAATGGCTGACCGAGTATATCGGGTCAGCCATTTTGGGTACCTAATCAAAATTCCCGTTTTTCCATGATCCTAAAAGAAAAGGCCATTGATGCTAAATAGGCAATCAAGCACAAAGAGATCTCAATCAACAGTAACACTGGTGCTGAAGTTGCCTGAATCAGCGTAAGAACCGGTTGAAATACATTTGATTGCATGTGCAGGAAGAAGCTTAGGACAACTAGTATGATGAAGGCACTGTTCACATAACGGATGTTTTTGTAGCCAAAAAGATAATAAACTGGCAATAAGATAGAAAGCATCAAGATAAGCATAGTTATGCTATACATAATGACAGTGGGTGAAATATGGCTGCTTTGCTTGAAAACGGTATATGAAATGGCTGTAATGAAAGTAGCGACCAGCAATGACAGCAGTAAAAACAAGAGTGCAACTACATACTTTGCCATAACGATATTTTTTCTTTTTACCGGAAGTGAAAGGAGCAACAAATCTGACTGATTCATTTCATCATAACCAATACTTCCGAAAACCATTGAATTGACACCTAATAAACAGCAAACCGTAAATGTTGCTTCGATTGATAGCCCTAAATAGAGATAGAGGCAGCTTATTACAATCATGCTTACCAACGTTTGGATAACGGATCGACTTTGTATTTTGAAGTCCTTAGAGATTAGATGGACCATATCTTAGACACCTCGCTTTATTCTTGATGAAAAAATAGATAAGGATAGAAAGAAACTGCCTATATAGAGAAGAAGGCAAACTGTTACAATCAGGATGGTGGACATAGCCATGCCGATTCGATCGAAGAATTCTGCCATAATTGCGAGCTTATCCTTTTTGATGAAAGCGGGGGCCAGGGTTGAAATGATAATGGCAATCATAGTCAGGTATTGGATGCCCCGTCTGCCGAATACAAAAAATAAAGGAAAAGCAGCAGCTAGAATAATCAAAGTCATGGAACCAGTAATGCCCAATCCAAAAAGAAAAGAACCTCCTGTTAATCCGGTTAGATGTATGCCTATCTTATCGAAAAACCAGATGGAAATGGATATCATGGCCCAGTTCGCCACTGTGATGGCAATCACTTCTATGTATCTAGACAGCAGGTATTGCTGTTTTGTGACGGGCAACGACAATACAAAGGGAACAGAGCGTTCTTCTTGTGAACCTAGCAGTTCACCGAAAATAAACATAAAGAAAAGAACAAGCTGGCTGACAATATAGATGGCAACGGGCGCGGCACTGAAGAGCATGGCGCCCAATGCCCAAACGATATCGATAACGGAGATGATCAATATCGTTTTTCGATAAAGATAAAAATCCATTAAGAATAACATTTTCATAGCAAGTCCTCCTTATGTGTATATTTTCCCCTTGGTTGTATAATACATAATGTCCTCTAACGAAGGAGTTTCAAAAATAACTTCGGAACCGAAATAAAAACGGGCTTCCTCAGCTTGATCGGAAAGGCCAACAAAACCATAGGGGTTCTTTTCCAATCCGACAAACAGATTCCGTGCCTCGGCATCCAGCAATTTGTCATCCCCTTTAACCAGAACATAAGCAGATTCAAGCTTGTGTTTTTCATCACTAAAAAGAATTCGCCCATCCTTTATATAGGTAATATAATCTGCGATATTTTCCAAATCAGTCGTAACATGAGTTGAAAATAGAACGGATACGTCCTCTGTAGATACTACTTCCTGAAGGACATGCAGTACATCTCTTCGTATGATTGGATCCAATCCGGCAGTCGGTTCGTCCATAATGATTAATTTAGCGTGATGGCTAAGAGCTAGAGTAATATTTAATTGCATCTTCATTCCCTTTGAAAATGTTTTGATCTTTTGCTTGGTTGGAAGTTTGAAGCGGTTGATATACATGTTGAATGCTTCTTCATCCCATTCATCATAAAAGGGCGCTATAATTTTTTTCATTGTATCAATGTTTAAATGCTCATAAAAATGGCTCTCATCAAATACAAAACCGATTTTTTGCTTCGTTTCTACCGTTTTCTCCAGCACGGAATCTCCATAAACCAAAATGTCGCCGCTATCAGGCTTGATGAGATTGATGATCATTTTTAAGGTAGTGCTTTTTCCGGCGCCGTTAGCACCGATTAATCCCATAATATATCCTTGCGGCAAGGTGAAGCTAATGTCGGTCAAGGAGAATTCCCCCAGTGTTTTCTGCACGTTTTGTATATTTAGCGCTGATGTCATGTTTATTCCTCCTCATATAAAAGGTCTAGCAACTTAACGATTTCATCTCTCGAAAATCCGATTTCTTCTGCAATCGTAATGCTTTTCAGTAACTGGTCTTGCAGATCCTGCAGTTTTTTTTCTCTCAGGAGCTCGGTGTTTTGCTGTGCGATATAGGACCCTTTGCCTGGGACCGTGTTGATATATCCGTCTCTCTCTAATTCCTCGTATGCGCGTTTTGTCGTAATGACACTAATTTGCAAATCCTTGGCCAAATTCCTGATAGATGGGAGCTGTTCTCCTTCAACAAGTGTGCCGTTCATAATTTGTGTCTTGATCTGTGCGGCGATTTGTTCATAGATGGAAAGCCCGACAGTATTTGAAATAATGATTTTCACATAAACACCTCTGTGTATCTTCTGTATATATATGATATATACAGTATGTACGGAACGGATTATTTTGTCAAGCATCCATATGACCCCTAGTGATGATAGCGCTTTAGAAAGGGTTTATTCTTGGTTGATTCTTTTTAAGAATAGTTCCTTTTATTCTAGTATTTGCTCTTATTACAGCTTTTATGGAGGTTGTTGTCGAAATGATAGGAAATTGAAAAGCGTATGCGTCAAAAGTTTGTTAAAATAGATATATAGGGTATACATTTTAACAAGCGCTTCAAGAAGAATACGCTTGAGTACATAAAGTTATATTTTCAAATAAATATAATAAGGAGACTACTATGACGATCGAGAACCATTTAAGTAAAAAAACATATTATGAATCGCTTTTATCGGAACAACCGATAAAAGAACCTGTCGAAGCATTGGGGAAAATGTTCCAACAAGAAAATTCGAAGGATATGGCGGATTTATCGTATATTCGTTTTGCGCAGGGCGAGGTTTATTTTCTTTATCAGGATTATGAAACAGCCGTTTTTAAATGGGATAATATCTCAAATGAATTGGAGCCTTGGGCACAGAAAAATGTTGGAGATGCCTATTTCGAACTAGGCTTGTTCTCGGATGCGATTGAAAGGTATAAATCGATTAAGACAGACCAATTGATTCTGCAAACGGAAATCGCTTTGAAACTGTTTGAAATCTATATAGAAGAAAAAAATCAGGATAAGGCAGTTTACTATATAAAAGAAGCTGTTTCCATCAACCCCGATTATCAGCAAATCACGGAAGTGGCACGTGCCTTTTTTGAACAAAAGAAAGATTGGCCAAATGCCATTGAACTTGCTGTCAATGAAGCGGTGCGGACAGAATCGGCCGCTTGGTTCGATACGTTGCACACATATATAAAAGAAGGATATACCCAAGAAATGTCGCCGGATTATTTCTCCTACGCCTTGCAAGTGCTTTATGGCATTGATGGTAAACGATTCGAGGAAATGGCTGTATCGCTTTGGAACACATATCATGACGGTCCTTTCTATTTACAATGGATTATCAGCTTTGACCAGCTTTTACGCGGGCTGGATGTCAAACAATCAAAGCATTGGAAGCAATTATCTGAGTTATACCAGTCAGCATTCATGGAGTTGGCAGACGGCCGTTTTGAGCTGAAGGACATTCAGGATGTCATCCCTGAGCTGCTGATGAATTGGGCTGCCATTACGAATGAGGCAAAGGCGTTGGCGTCCTATTCAGCACTGCTCGCTTGGAATGAATTCTTCCCGGGCAGTATCCAAACAAGCGATGCTCAGAAAGCAGAAACGAATATATGGGATTGTGAGCAAAACCCCAGCCTTTTGGAAGACAGCTTGAATCTGTTCGATTCACTTGTGCGCTGGGCCAGCAAGAACGATGTGGAAGTAAGTGCTAAACTGCGCTGGTTTGTGGAAGAAATACTCGATTTGGATAAACAGAATATTCTTGTTGCCGGTGTGAATGAAACCGGAAAATCTTCATTTATCAATACGATATTGAAGACGCCTCTTTTTGAGGGTGCAACAAAAAATACGGTTCGCATCAAGGCGGGTATTACTCCGCAAGTGACGTTTGTCTCCGATAAAGATCTGCATTCTGAAATCGACACGCCCGATGTGCTGAATGTTTTGAATCCGGAAGAGGGCACGAAACCTAAATCATTGACAGATGTGGCCATCCCGTCCGATATTTTGGCGGAGAACCATATTGCTCTAATAGACACTCCAGGATTTAGAGGACGAAAAGATGAACAGGAAGTGATTGAATTCTTGCCGCTTGCCGATTGTCTGTTATTTGTGTTGGATGCGGAGGATCCATTTACGGATCAGGAACGCGATATTCTGTTAAAGATGACAGAACAATCGCCGCATCTCCCAGTTGCATTTGTCATCACAAAACTCGATGCCATCTACAATAAAAAAGAAGCTAAGCGCATCGTCGATGAAACATATGCGCGCATTGTGGAATACGTCCCGAATACAGAAGTGATAGCATTTTCTTCCAAATATGATATTGAAGGACAGGATGAAGCGATCCAATCATTATTCCGCAAGGTTTCGTCAACTGACAGCAGGCTGGAAAAGAGAGCAGGCAAAATGCTGCAGGTCATCCGTAAAACGATCACCTTCTTATTGGAAAGCCGTGTAGAGAAGAAAAACAAATATAAGCAGGGTATTGCCTGGAATCAGGATATGGTCAAAAAACTAAATGCATCGATTGCAGAAATCCATGAAATGCAAAGTGATAAAAGTGATAAAATATCTCGGGATTATCATTCGATCAAAGAAGATATGAAGGCAACCATGATAAGGGATATACCAAGAATGCTTAAAGGCTGCTCTTCCTTATTAAGCGAAGACAGTGACTTCAGGAAAGTCCACATTCAGCTGAATAATGAAATGAACATTAAAATCCAGACATATATCGAACAGGATATTTTACCGAAGTTCCACCGTTCATTGGAAGAATGGATTCAGCACTCAAATGCTGAACTCATTTCGGCCAAGCAAAATCTGGATGATATGGCTCAAAGTTTGAATGCTTTGTATGGGGAAAAGAAGGTTTCGTTCCAGTATGATTTCCGCATCCTTGATGACTGGCAGCGCGATATGCACCGGATGACAAGCGGTGTCAGATTAGAGAATGAAAATATTCTACTGCGCCATACTCCGCAGCAATTCATTTTGAAAAGCGCAGGAAAGCTATTCAATGTATTGGCGCAAAATAAAACAATGCTGTATAACCAATACAAGAAATTTATTGAAAGTGAGAGTTATGTTGAAACGACCAATAATATCGTGTCCAAATTCATGCTTGCTTTCGATGTGTTTGAACAAGCCATTGAAAGGGATTTACACCTGTTCTTCCACCCGCCAGTGGAAGCCTTGGAAGACCGTGTGGAAGAAGCCCATGAACAAATCAGTGAAAAAGAAGAATTGTTGGCGATCATGAAAGAAAATCCGGAAGTATACCATGATGCAGTCCGATTATTTGAAGTTCGATTGCGCCAATATGAATGGATGATGAGCGCAGTGGGTAAAATCGCATATACAGCCTGAAATAGCGCTGGAAGAAAGGACTGGAGCTAAAGCTTCCAGTCCTTTTTGCAACAGTAAGCTATTTATTTTACTGGAAATTGTAAAATAACGGCGGGGTACATTCACTATTCGATTCGCATCGTATGCTTCCTATACGTACTTGTGAAAAAACCTATTTTCCAGGAAGTTTTCTGCTATTCTGCTTAAAATCCAAATCCATTAGAATAAGCGATATGCTTAGACTGATGACCGATAAAATCAATGAAATAAGAACATACATAAATTGGGCAATGAGAAAGTATGAAAGAATCATAACCAGCATGGCCCATAATCCTATGATATAATGCTTCTTCGCTTTTCCTGATAGAAATAAATTATTGCAACGAAATCAGGTTTGGCATTAAGATGATCAGTAAAGCGATAAGCCCGTCGAGCGAAAAAAAATCCCTGCTTGCAAAAAGGGAGACCAATGCGACTGGGAACGCTGCCATGTTCAAGGCAATCAGGGCCATAGCCCAAATGATATATTGTATTGGCTTCGACATCAAGCATACTCCTCAATGGTTGTTATTAGTATCATACCGTAAAACGGAGAGGGAAAGATTGATTTTGCTATTATAATATAGAAAGGGTAGGTGCCGATATGAGCGATGAACATATATTATTCGAGAGAGATGGACTAATGGTCAGACATTTGGAAAAAGAGGATATTCCCTATATGGCTAAATGGCTTTCCGATCCTGAACTACTGGAGTTCTATGAAGGAAGAGACAATCCATTTAATGAAGAAAGAATTTTGAAAGTCTTTTATGAAGAAGTAAAAGGGCGAAAAGACAGCTGTCTTATTCTATACGATGGGTTACCTGTCGGTTATTTCCAGTGTTACCCAATAAATAGAGAAGAAAGAGCGGCATATGGATACAGTGGAAGCGATGGCATAATCTATGGGATGGATCAATTCATTGGAGAAGGAGATTACCGGGATCGCGGTATCGGCCAAATGCTTGTAAAGGCCGCCATCGACTTTTTGAAAGAAAAAAAGGGAGCGGTGAAAGTAGTGCTGGATCCACAAATCCGTAACCAAAGAGCTGTCGCCTGTTATTATAAATGCGGGTTTCGGATCGTGAAAGAGCTTCACGGGCATGAATGGCACGAGGGGAAATATGAGGATTGCTATGTAATGGAAGTATAATAGGAAGAGAGCGATGTCATCGCTCTCTTTTTATAGTCTATACTGTTCGATAAACGTCATAAAATCTGTCTGGATCCGATGCTTATGCTTCATATGCGCATAAAAATGTGCCTGTGGCAAATGAATGGCAGTATCAGGTACCTCTAACAACCTGCCTTCTAGCAACTCGCGGCGGACGGTCGAAATGGGCAAAAAGGAGACCCCTAGCCCTTCAGCAATAAAGCGTTTTGTAATATGTATCTGGGAAACCGTCATAAAACGGACACCGGGATAGCGGCTTTTCACATTCCGTTTGATAATCTCCCAATAAACGGGATGGTTGTCCGTAATTAAAATGGAGTTCATCAAAATTTCTTCTTCATCCAAAGGAGGGGCACTTTCTTCATCGAAGCCGTCATGGGGGATAATTAGCCTAATATCGCTGCTGAACAATAATTCGCTATAGAGGCCGGCATGGCCGCTATGTATACAAGATAGCCCCATATCTATTCTGTCATTGAGGACGGCGTCTTCCATTTCCTTCGATTCCAGTACCTGAACAGATACCTCGATATAAGGGTGCGTTGCCATAAACTGTTTTAAAACAAATGGCAGTATGGTATCGGCAAAGACAGGCGATATGGCCAGAGAAAAGGCTGATGTATAGCCCTGGCTGAAAGAATGCAAATCGGTCAATCCTTGCCGATACACATCCAATAATTGCTCAGCATGCGTTATATATCGTTTTCCTTCTTCCGTTAAAGTAACTTTTCTTCCCTCTCTTTTGAACAGGGGGGTGCCTAGTTCTTTCTCCAGGTTATGAATGTGGACAGTAACGGAAGGTTGAGAGATAAATAATAATTCAGCCGTCTTTCGGAAATTTCCGCATTTGGCGGCTGTTAAAAAGGTATGAAGCCAACTAAACTCCATTTATGTTCCCTCCAATAGAACCTACTCATAATGGCAATCCGACATAATAGAATAGTATATTTATAATTGACCGAATTGTCCATTATTTAATCAAAGGAAATGATGTTTGGCTTTCCTGAACAAAATTGGATTTTTAAGGATTTTGTCAAAAAGAACTGTTTTCTTCAATAACTCTTTGAACGTTCATTTTTAATGGCGGAAAAGTAATGCGGTCACCGTTTTTTGTCTGGAATTCCATTTGGAAAAAAAGATGATCATGCATATTTTTCCTATCTTTTGCCCAGAGCAGTTTTTTTCCTGCGATGGTAGGGTTTGTTCCGTTCAACATGGATGCAAGTTGTTTTTTATTGGAACTGTCCACCTCATTCAACATATGGCTTTCGTTCCAAAAGCTGTTATTCTTTTTATTTGGAAATGAGATATAAAGCTTAGTATTTGCCCTTTCCAGTTCTTTTACTGCTTCCCCTTTGTATTGGAAATTCCCTCCGTAGATGATTTGCTTATAAGGTGTAATGGCAATGATGCCATCTTGCACGGACATTAGGCTATTGCTGCCACTGAATGAATAGATTTGCAGCCCATCATCCAATTTGATTTGGTGGAATGTAATGTAAAGGATTAAAAATAGGTTGCCAATGGCTAAAAGGCTAACGATTATATACCACTTTTTCATGAGATCCCTCCTTTACGATCAGGGCATTCAGGTTTGTACATTCTGAATGCCCGTATATCATTATAGTAGAAGAAAATGAATTATATGTAAATAAATGGAGGCAATGATCATATCCCTTTTTAAAAGTTTATATTAATTGATTAATATTATTAAATGATTAGTTGAAATATATTTAATTTTATTAATTTTAAATATTTTGTAAACTGAACAATAAGAAGAAAAGGGGTGTTGAACATGTTTCATCGCGGTTTGAAAGGGATTGTAGCTGCTGAAACGGCCATAAGCTTTATCGATGGAAAAAAAGGGGAACTGATTTATAGGGGATATGACATGCTTACATTGGCTGAGGGTAAGTCGTTTGAAGAAGTAGCTTACTTATTATGGACTTCCCATTTTCCCAACAATCATGAGCTGGCATGGCTAAAAAAAGAATTAATCAATAGTAGGAATCTGCCGGATTATATGGTGAATATGCTTAAAGAGCTTCCAATGGATATGGATGAAATGAGTGTTCTTCGAACTGTCATATCAGCTTCCGGAACCAGTTGGTACGCTTGGAAGCCGAACATTGAGCAAGCGGTCAAGCTAACGGCAATGATACCGGCCATTATTGCTTTCCGCAGCCGTATCTTGGATGGGGTAGAACCTGTTTTGCCAAATGAAGAGTTTGGCCATGTAGAAAACTATTTATTCATGCTTACGGGAAAGGCACCTGATGCCGTACAGGTCAGAGCGTTGGAAATGTATATGATCCTTACAATGGAGCATGGGATGAATGCTTCAACATTTGCAGCAAGGGTGACGGCTTCCACCGAATCAGATTTGGTGTCGGCCATCACATCAGCAATTGGCACCATGAAGGGGCCGTTGCATGGAGGGGCGCCATCCGGAGTCATTGATTTATTGAATGAGATATATGAAAGTGGATCTGCAGAAGCTATTATTTCCGGGAAGCTGGAAAGAGGGGAACGGATCATGGGATTCGGCCACCGTGTTTATAAAACGGTTGACCCAAGGGCCAGAGCCTTAAAGCGGGTACTTACCTCTTACAGCGGTGAGGATGAATGGCTGGATCTTGCAATGGAAACTGAAGAAAAGGCCATAGAGATACTGAAAGAAGCTAAGCCGGGCAGAGAATTATATACAAATGTCGAATTTTATGCGGCAGCCATAATGAAAACACTCTCCATGAAAAGCACCTTATTTACACCTACCTTTTCTGCTGCTCGAATTGTCGGATGGACTGCACACGTATTGGAGCAGTCAGAAGATAATGCCCTCTTCCGGCCGGAAGCAACTTATGTCGGAAAAAAGGTTAAATAAACCTCTGCTTGTCATAAAAGGTAGGTGTCCTACGATTAAGAGCATATATACTGCTCACACAAAAATTATTGAAATAACAGGGCGAATACATTTACTTCCTAATAAAAGTATTACTCGCATTGATAGTACATTTTTAGACGGGGGCCCATCGTACGTTCAGCACAAAGGGAGCTACCTGAAGTTGTTTCCTGCCGCTAGAATCAGTAGGCCTGCATATACACAGCTTCAAGTTCTTGAAACGCTCGGCCAAACCTATTTTTTGGAAAACCCCACAGTTAAACTTCACAACTGTGGGGTTTGTATTGGCTTAGCAAGTAGATCAATTTGGACTCCACCAATTACCGGAGACAATAATCATACATAATATACGTATACTGTTATCGAAATAGGCATTTTCAGAAGTCGGCGATTGGACAGTATAATCCCATAAAGCATTCAGCCACGATTGATTTCCGGATTGGAGCATCGCACTTACTGCAAATGGGGCGGTGAATGCAATGCTGTTATAGTTTTCCAGTGGTTGCCCATTTAGCTCATAGCCGGCCATGATTTTGCTTGGATTGTTGCTGGCTTTCTGTTTGATCCATGTATTGAGTTTATTTAATTGATTATTGGCGGAAGTATTTCCATTTATAATAAAATCCATCGAGATTCTCCAAGGTACTCTTGAGGAGTTCCAGCTATATTTGCCGTCGTTTTCTGATTCAAGGTAATAAGGGGCTGCAGGCTGGTATTTTCCATTCTTTTTGATATTGAAATCTGGCAATAAACCAGTATTCGGACTGTAGGCCTGGTATACGGAGTTGATGATATTGGATGTTTTATCTTTGACTTTTTGCCAATTGGAATCTCCTGATACATTTCGGAACACATTTAAATGTTCAAGCATGAAGTCAGATGAACGAGTTCCTGTTCCATATTTAGTATCAGTGTCGCTTGCCCAATCACCCAGCTTCAATATCCATTCAGAGTGGTGCACTTCTTTTGACATAATGGCTTTCATCACTTTTTTAGCTTCATTCAAATAATGGATGCCAGTACTGCTGCCCCATTGTTTATCCGCCAGGAGTAAGGCATAGGCAATATCCATGTCACCGTCTGTTGCCGCATCATCTCCTCCGTCAGGATTGGTAATGATATTTCCGGAAGAGTTCTTTACTTGCTGCCAAGCCATCAAAGACGGATCGATAGAGCTGGGATGATCTTTATAGAAGCGATATAATCCATCAAAATAGGTCTTTGCATCTGAATCATAGCCAGCCATTAATGCTGTTGTTAGCATACCGTAGCCATGCCCTTCAGAACTGGAAACGGCGTTGGCTGGTTCTGAATAATTTTCGAGGTTGTAATATACATAGTAACGGTCAGGCTTATTAGGGTCTTTTTTTAAATAGCGGTTTTTCCATTCTCCATATAAACGTTTCACTTCTTGATCCATTTTGGATTGGGTCACATGGTTTGGTTTAATTGTACCTGCAAAGTATTTGGTATGCTGAGGGAAAGGCTTATTGGCGGCAGTAGCCTGTGGAGAAATGGTTTCATTTGTTCCTTCTGCGTTGCTAGTTGTGATTTGCATTGCTTCACTGCTTTCAAAAGGAATTAAACTGACTAAAAGCAGTGAAAACAGTAAGGATAATACAGTCTTTCTTTTCTTCATCGACATTTCATCACTCCGATTCATTTGATAGCAATCATGTAAGGATGTTTGTGCACAAACAAAAAGAACAGCCTAATTCAAAAGGAGTCCTTAATAAAATACATGTAAGCGAAGTCTGTTTTATGACAATAATTATCAATTATTGTTGTGCTTGCCATTCAAATAAAAAAAGGCTCCTGATCGCTGAAGTGTTTGCTTCGCTTGCGATTGTAGGAGCCTTTTCCTTTTCGGTTTTTTACGATTCTGGTTGAAGCATCGAATGACCATGTCCTTCTGCTGTTTGTCATTTCTCCAATTGTTTTTGCTTTTTTCTTTTTCATCGGTGATTACCTACCTTCATAAAAGTTTTACACATATAGTATACGTGAAAGTAGAACAAATCCATACAGCTATTTTATTTTTATTTACTTAATTTTACAAATTTTGTGTTAGTATGGAGAATATACCGTATCAGAGGAGTTTAGATATATAAATACATATAAAAAGGTGGAAAATGATATGGAACGGATCGATTATTCACCGATTGACCTCATTATTCAAAAAAGGCTCCATTATTTAAAATTCATCCTTTTGTTTATCTTTTTCCTTTTATTTATCGGACTATGCTTAGCTTTTATGTAAATACGAAGTCAAATGGTGATGTGAATGAAGCAATTGAAAAGTAATTTTGATTCCTATTTATTGTTTTTTATCCTGTTAATTATGATCTTTAGCTGTTTTAGTCTATACAGCGCACAAAAATATTCGCAATTCCCAATACCGTATATGGAAAAGCAGCTTCAATGGTTTGCGATTGGTTTTATGATTATGGCGATCATTTTTTATTTCGATATGAAAGCTATCCAGAACCTTTCCCCCTACCTTTATGCATTTGGCATCGTTTTGTTGCTGTTCGTGTTATTTGGACCTGCCAAGCTGACACCGGAAATCAATGGGGCAAAATCATGGATTTCCTTGCCGGGCATCTCCATTCAGCCTTCTGAATTCATGAAGATATTCCTAATTCTAATGCTGTCCAATAGTGTATATAAACATCGGAAGAAATATGACATTGGAGACGTCAAAAAAGATGTGCTGTTAATATGGAAAATAGGGTTGATCTCCTTTTTACCGTTGATACTGACATTACTGCAAAATGATTTTGGCACCACTTTGGTTATGTTTGTAATTGTCATGGCAATCCTGTTTGTCTCGGGTATCCACAAGATGCTCATATGGGGTGTAATCGGATTCCTTTTGCTAGTCATTGCTGGTTTAGTGGTGACATATATCATCAATCCGGTATTATTGCTCCACCTTTTGGATGATTATCAGTTAAACAGGATCTATTCTTGGCTGGATCCCTTCCAATTCAGCCAAGGAATCGGATATCAGCTGTCGCAGTCCATAATGGCGATTGGATCCGGTTTATCATCTGGAAAGGGATTCAATCAAACGAGTGTGTTTATCCCGGAAGCCCATACGGATTTTATTTTTGCGATTGTCGGGGAAGAATATGGGTTTATCGGGGGAACGGTTCTCATCCTAGTGTATTTCCTGATCATTTATCGTATCGTCAGAATCGGGATGATGTCCACATCCTTTGAGTCCTATATTTGTGCAGGTATTTCTGCATATATTACCTTCCACATTTTCCAAAACATCGGGATGGTAAGCGGACTTTTGCCTATTACGGGAATTCCGCTTCCTCTCATGAGCTATGGAGGAAGTTCAGTCATGAGTACGATGCTTGGCCTTAGTATCGTGTTGAATATTTCGCTGAAAAGGAAAAAATATATGTTCTCTGATTAAAGTAAGAGCATCGGAATCGATGTTCTTTTTTTATGTGTGCCTTCAATGTACCTCTACGACAAACGTATAGGAGACTTCACCATTGGCCCATTTGGCGATGGCCTCATAAATATAATGTCCTTTATCCAGTGGAACGGTTATTTGGTGATAATCCTCCAATAGTAAATGATTTTGCGTAGAATTCCATAAATACACCTCGATTTCAGGGTCTTGTTCAATCGTAATCTCCAATGTATGGCCAGGCTCCATTAAAATTGGTGTGCTGGTTTTTGCTAGTTGGATCGGTGAGGCAGCATCGGTTGTTATGGTTTTATTTTGTGTAGTCCATGTATAATTTCCTCTTGCCATTTCATACTGATTGTTGCCTGCAGTAACAATCGCTGATATAGAGGGAGGAATATCGTTTTGATGAAAAATAAAATGGGGCAAGGATGATGGAGTTTTTTCATAATTATTCTTCATTTTTTCATGGGAACAGCCCGACAACAAACAGAATAAAAGCATAATGGCAAATGACTTCATAAGTCCTTTCAAAGGCACTCCTCCTTTATGGGATTTGACGTGAAAGACGTTGAAGAAGTTTCAAAATGCCGAAGTGAAGAAGAATTTGGTTGGTAAATGATGGTGTTGGCCTAATCCCGGTATGTACTTGAAATCCATAAACATACTAGAAAGAGAGGGTTATTTTAGGAACGGGGTGATGAGATGAATAGCATCCTCTATATCCGAATGAGACAGCGAGTCCAGGTAGCAGGGAAGAGAAAGATTTATATCCGCGATATCGCAAAATGCATCGGTCCCGAAAAGCTCGTCAATCAAATGAATGAGCTGCTCATCTACGAAATATCCAAACAGGACCGCAATATCATTGTCATTGATCTGATCATGCTGATCGATACGGTCCTTCAGTCCATTGGACATGTTGAACTGCAGGCAGTAGGCCCGAATCAGACTATTATTGAAGTGAAGCCAAAGCAGAAAAAAGGGCAACCCCTTATTTTTCTCTTGGTCTGGTCCCTATTATTCGTAGGAGCTGGAATGACGATTATGAATTTCCATGAAGATGTCAGTATGAGGCCAGTCCATCAAAAAATCTATACGATAATGACAGGCAAGGAGTCGGCCAAACCATTGATTCTTCAGATTCCTTACAGTGTAGGATTGGGTCTTGGCATGGTGCTATTCTTTAATCATTTTTTCAAAAAGCGCTTCAATGAAGAGCCAAGCCCATTGGAAGTCGAGATGTTCAATTACCAGCAGGATCTGGACCATTATGTCATGGTGAATGAAAACAAAGAAAGCATGGTCGATTTAGATGATCGTGCAGACGATTAGCCTTATTTTTATCGGTTTTGCCGGAGGGCTGGCGGTAGGAGCCGGCTTTGTCGCATTTTTAACTGTGCTTGGGGTGATTCCTAGAATCACCCAGCTGACAAAAACTGAACGGAATATCCATCATTATGAAGCTGCAGCGATAGTGGGAGTCGTAATCGGCGGCTGGCTAAGCCTGAATGATTACCAATTTCATACGCCTGTTATAGTCCTTTCAATCATTGGCCTTTTGAGCGGAATATTTAATGGTATGCTGGCTGCAGCTCTGACAGAGGTTTTGAATGTACTTCCGTTACTTGCCAAGCGCATTGGCATACAAGAACAGATTATCTATTTATTAATGGCAATTGTAATTGGGAAAATATGTGGATCGTTATTCCAATGGATTTATTTTGTCGATCAGTAAAACAGGAAAGGATCAGCGCCCATGGATCTAAAGCGTAAAGTGATATTGGTGACAGATGGAGATGAATATGCGGCAAGGTCTGTCCAATTGGCTGCCAAGGCTGTGGGCGGACGCTGTATATCGGTGTCACAGGGCAATCCGTCTGTCATTACAGGGCCTAAATTGGTCAGGTTAATCAAAAAAGCTGCTTCCGATCCCGTCTTGGTTATGGTGGATGACAGCGGATTTGTCGGAAAGGGTTCTGGAGAAAAAGTCATGATGTTTGTAGCGACACATCCTGATATCGATATATTGGGCATCATTGCCGTTGCCTCCAAAACAAGGCATCGCGAATGGACGAAGGTGGATGTCTGTATTGACCGTGACGGTCAATTGACTCCCTATGGCGTCGATAAATTCGGAGTGCCTGAGATGGATATCGGTCTCATAACTGGGGACACTGTATACAGTATCGATTCCCTGAATGTGCCAATTGTCGTCGGTATCGGTGATATCGGAAAAATGGCCATGAAGGATCATTACAGTATAGGCTCGCCGATTACCAAGCTTGCCGTTGAACTCATTCTCGAAAGGAGTGGATTTTATGACGACCAAAAGTGAAGAAAAAGTCCCGATTCCAAAAAAGCTGAAACAGACTGAAGCATTCATGAAGGAAAAAGTCGGTCTTGGCGTCAGTTTTGACTTGGGCGTCAGGAAATTCCAAGTCTTAAAGAAAGATTTAAATCTTTATTATATCAATGGACTGTGCGATACAGAATTTGTCATAGAGCTATTGAAGGAACTAGTGGAGCTGAATGAGCATCAAAAATTGAATACCCACATTTTTGAACTGATCGAAAACCGGTTGGTTAACCAATCTGTAACGGTCATCAAGACGTTGGATGAATTGGTAGACCAAGTTCTTACTGGTTTAGTTGTATTTGTGATGGAAGGGGAGGACCATGCACTAGTCGTCGATGTCAGAAACTATCCTGGCAGGACACCGAGTGAACCAGATACGGAAAAAGTAGTCAGGGGTTCCCGTGATGGGTATGTGGAGAATATCATCATCAATACAGCCTTGACCAGAAGGCGCATACATGATGAACGTCTCAGGTTTGAAATCATCAAAGTAGGAGAGCGATCAAAAACGGATGTAGCAATCGGATATTTAAAAGATGTGGCAAATCCGAATTTGATTGAGACTGTCCGAAAAAAAATACAGGATATTAAAATCGATGGATTGACGATGGCTGATAAAACAGTAGAAGAATTTATGGTGCGGCAAGGATATAATCCTTACCCTCTTGTCCGGTATACAGAAAGGGCAGACGTCGGAGCCACACATCTCCTGGAGGGACATGTTCTTGTATACGTGGATACGTCGCCGAGTGTCATTATTACACCTACTACGTATTTCCACCATGTGCAGCATGCTGAAGAATTCAGGCAATCACCTGCAGTAGGCACATTTGTCAGATGGATCCGGTTTATTGGCATTTTTATATCCATCTTTCTTTTGCCGCTCTGGTATTTATTCATTTTGGAACCATCTATGCTGCCGGAACGAATTGCCTTTATCGGCCCTAATGAACAAACGAATATGCCGATCCTTGTGCAAATCTTGATTGCCGATATTGGGGTGGAAATATTGAGGCTTGCTGCTATACATACGCCTACCCCGCTTTCGACAGCAATGGGTTTGGTAGCTGCTGTCATTATCGGCCAAATTGCGATTGATGTCGGCATGTTTGTTGGGGAGGTCATTCTATATGTAGCAGCAGCAACAATGGGAACATTCGCTACACCTAGTCTGGAGTTAAGTGTCGCCAATAAATTAGCCCGGCTGTTCTTGCTGGGATGCGTCGCCATTTTCAAGGCGCCGGGCTTTGTGGTAGGCACAACCATTTATATCTTATTTTTAGTAGGCATCCGTGCTTTTCGGACACCGTATTTATGGCCGCTCATCCCGTTTAATTTTGCGGCATTCCTACAGATTTTAGTAAGAAAATCCATACCGGGATCAAAAATCCGCCCGAGTATAGTCCATCCGAGAAATCGCTACAAACAACCAAAAAATTCTTGATCTTCACTTGAAGTTCAAGGTGTATTGTGATAATTTAAAAATGATTCAGACTTTGTCGGACTGCAGTGTGAATACAGTGGAATTTCACGGTTCATTTCTATGGGTACATAGTCGAAATAGAGGTTGATGAGATTCCGGGCATTTGGATGAATGTCCGGAATCTCTGCATTAAGACCAAGTATGTCATTATAGGAGAAGGGATGAGGGCAATGCATTTGTACGGAACCAGCACAGTGAACAATCAGGGCCATCTTGAAATTGGCGGGAAAGATACGGTTGAACTCGCTCAAACATATGGAACGCCATTATATGTGTATGATGTTGCGTTAATCAGAGAGAGAGCAAAAGGGTTTAAAGATACATTTGCCCATTTAGGCGTTTCAGCGCAAGTTGCATATGCCAGTAAAGCATTCTCATCAATCGCAATGATCCAATTGGCCGAAGAGGAAGGGTTATCTTTGGACGTAGTATCAGCCGGTGAGCTGTACACGGCCATAATGGCCGGATTCCCAAAAGAAAAAATCCATTTCCATGGAAATAATAAGAGCAAAGATGAATTGGAAATGGCAGTAACCGAGGAAATCGGCTGTGTAGTGGTGGACAATGAGTATGAGTTAGAGCTCCTTGAATCAATATGTCTCAAGCATGGCAAAAAAATGCCGATTCTTTTACGTGTGGCTCCAGGAGTAGAAGCGCATACCCATGATTATATTGTAACAGGGCAGGAAGATTCGAAATTCGGATTCCATTTACATAGCGGCCAGGCCGAGAAAGCGATGCGATTCGCTGAAAAGAGTGAATATTTGGATATTTTAGGCTTGCATTGCCATATCGGTTCGCAAATTTTTGAAACAGCCGGATTTTTGCTTGCCGCAGACAAATTATTGGAGGTATTGAAAACCTGGTATCAAACATATGGTTTTCACGCTAAAGTACTTAATCTGGGGGGAGGCTTTGGCATACGTTATACAGAGGAGGACAAACCTTTGCCTCCGGCTCAATATGTAGAAAAAATTGTGGTTGAAGTGAAAAAGCTATCGAATGAGTTCGGTTTGGAAGTACCGGAAATATGGATCGAACCTGGCCGTTCGCTGGTCGGCGATGCAGGGACCACTCTTTATTCAATTGGTTCAACTAAAGAAATCCCGAACATCCGCAAATACGTAGCGGTTGATGGAGGCATGTGCGATAATATCCGCCCAGCACTTTACCATGCCAAATATGATGCTGTTTTAGCGAATAGAGCCAATGACGCCAATGAAGAAACCGTATCAATTGCAGGAAAATGCTGTGAGAGCGGAGATATGCTCATCTGGGATATTCCTCTCCCGAAGGTTATGAACGATGATGTATTGGCCGTCTTCTGTACGGGGGCTTATGGGTATTCTATGGCGAATAATTATAACCGCATTGCTCGGCCGCCTGTCGTTTTTGTGGAGAATGGAGAAGACCAGCTTGTTGTAAAAAGGGAAACCATCCATGACATTGTCAGACTGGATGTGCCTTTGCGTGAACCTGCCATTAAGTAAAATGTTTATCAAAAAGAAAAGCCCCCGGAAACATTTCCGGGGGCTTTATCGGTTAACTGAAGAAAGACTTAATCGCATCGATCAAGCTTGAAAAGAAATCCTTTAATTTATCAAGGAAGCTTTGACCTTCATCGGAGCTTAAGTAATTTTTCAATTTATCTTTTGCATTATTCAATTGATCGCCGACTTTATCCCAGTTGATATTCAAGTCTTTCAATTTATTGAATAAATCTACTAAACTTTGCAACTGTTTATCTGTTAAATCGACACCGACATCTTTAGCGGACTGTTGAATGACATCTTTCGTTTCCTCTTCATTTTGGGGAGGATTTTTTGAGATGTTCTCTTTGATCTTTGTCATCAAGGCAGATGCTTCATCTTTACCGATCTGGTCGCCCAATTTTGCTGTTGTCACCATTTCCTGGTTTGCTGCCTGTTTGACATCCTCAGGGATTTTTTTATCTGAAGAGATTTCATAGGCCTTCATGATCCCTGTCAAAGCGGCTGTGCCCGAAACATCGAATGGGGCCGTTACATAAATCTCGGCGTCCTTTACTCCTGCAGTCGCCAAGGCGTTGATGTACATTTCATCTGAAACCCAGTTGATGTGGTTGGTTTTCACCACAAGCCCTGAATTTTTATTTCCCATTGTAATCTTACTTGAAGAAATGGCGCGTGTGCCTATTAATCGTTTCGAGATATAGCTTCCTAAGTATTCATGTTCCTCTGCATTTGATACTGTAACGGTATCGACATCAGAGCTTACGCCCATTTCATTTAATAGTTGTTGTTTTTGTTGGGGTGTCAAATTTTCTCCTAGTGTTACAATGACATCTCCGGCCTGCGTATCGGCAAAAGCTTGTAAAGGCATGATCATTAAGCTGCATGCAATCAATGCAAGCATAATTTTTCTACTGATGTGTTTCATATTTTAACCTCCTTAAGGTTATTGACGTAATACGTAAGAAAAAGGATTCAATTTTTCTCGAAATATGACAAAAATATAGGCATTCTGGGAATAAGCACTTATATAGCATAAAGAAACCAATCTTAGAAATCAATATGGCTCAAGTCGTATTCGTTTCACTCAATGGAAGGTGAAACCGGTGCAAGCAACTGGATCCCCCTATATGAATAAATAGCAGTGCTGTGGTTATATTTGGTAAAATGGGTTATATCTTATTTTTTATAGGAGGATCTATGAAAAGAAAAAACGGTTACTTATTTCTGCTGCTGGCTCTATTCTGTATAATATGGGGATGCATCTATTGGGTCTTCATAGCCTGATTTTGATACAAAGGAACTAATTATAGGATGTCAGCTTTTTAAGTTTTGCTAGGGCAAATGTGTCATTCTTACTGGATGCGAATGTTAGTTCGATTAGAGAAGTTGATAGAACGATCGATTTCTTGTAAAATAGGATGTATATTATATGGTTGGTTTAAATAAAAATGTTCTTCAATACAAAGAGGTAAGAATATGCTAATACGTTATAAAAAGAATGTCGAAAAGATTGCGATGGGTTTATTATCTTTTATGCCCGGCGAAAAAGACGTTAAGACTTTGCAGGCGGCCATCAAGCAATATGAAACTCAGGATAACTGGAATTTGCTTCTGTGGAAGGAAGAAGAAGATATTGTCGGTTTAATCGGCCTTGTCATCGATGATGATGGCACAGCTACGATCCAGCATTTAACCGTAAACCCTTCTTTCAGATATCAAGGAATCGGCCGAAAGATGTACGAGGAAGTCAAATCTTTATATGCCGATAAGAGCGTTCAGGCTAATAGTGTTATTGCACCGTTCCTGGATAAATGCCGTAAAGCTGATGACAAGCAATAAGTAGAATGCCATTGAATTACATTTCATTCGAATACAAAGAAAAGGACAAGCCCTTTCATTCGCTTGTCCTTTTCTTTGTATATGCGCCCTTTTTGCCATGCCGATAGAGATGTTTATTCATAATTTGCTCGGAAACCGGGCAGTTATTATCCCATTCGATCCCTTGCTGCCCGCAGAGTTGCCGGCACTCATCCAAAAGAGCTGTATCAACAATGGGAAGATTGTATGGCCTGTATGGAAGGCCATCGTTTAGACGGCTTTGTTCAGATAATATCCTTTTTTCCAACAAGGCGAAATCCAATCCGATGGAATGGACTATATTCCCATCAACACTATGCAAATTGGAAAATGCCTTATCCAGCATCTTAGAAGCACCGAGGAGATTACCCCGGCGGAAGTGGTAGGAGGCGACAGCCAATTGGATCAGAACGACCCATATGGATTCCCGTTTGCCGCCCGGCTCCTGTTCTTTCCAATAATCCTCTAAAAGCTCGTGGCATTCGAAGTAATCCCTTTTTGCATGGAATTCAATTAAAAATAGGACGTACGGCTCCGGATAGTTCATGTAATCACTCCCTACCCAATTGTAGCAATTCAGGAGGTAATCCGCCATAATGGGAAGCTCTATGTAAAAAAACCCGGGCTAAAGCCGGGCACCTTTTCTAGCAGCAGTAAGCCGCACCAACAATCACTAACAAAATGAATAGTGTTACAATCAATGCAAACCCATTATTGTAACCACCGCCGCAACTACTTTCACCCATTGCAATGACCTCCTTAAAGGTTTACTTCAATGTCAGCATATGACACAATAATGGAATGGGTATAGGCTTGCGCCTAAAACATGCAAGTTTAATTGCTTCTAATATGCCGCCTGCTTGTCCAAAATGGGAAATGTTAAATATTACGCAGCCGGCGGAAACGAAAATATATAGGATTACCTTCGGTTTTCCTCTATAATATGGGTAAAGCTGTAATTATAAAATGATGGTGAACATACATGATATATAACGTAAAGATAGATGCTTTCGAAGGTCCTTTGGACTTGTTGCTGCATTTGATACATACATTGGAAATAGATATATATGATATTCCTGTCGCGGAGATCACGGAGCAATACTTAATGTACATCCATACGATGAAGGAATTGGAATTGGACGTTGCCTCTGAATATTTAGTGATGGCTGCGACACTTTTGGCTATTAAGAGTAAGATGCTCCTGCCAAAATATGAAGATGATATGGAAGAAGAAACGGATTTTGAATATGAGGAAGACCCTCGGGATGAACTGGTGGAAAGGCTGCTCGAGTACAAAAAGTACAAACAAGCGGCGGAAGAATTGCATACTCTTGAACAAGAAAGAAGCCTTATGTTTTCAAAGCCGCCTACAGATCTAACGCATTTAATGAAGGAATTGGGCCCTCAGAAGATAGATCTGAATATTACCTTATATGATATGCTGGGTGCATACCATAAGCTTCTCAGAAGGAAAAAACTGCAAAAGCCACTTCATACGAAAGTGACCAGACAAGAAATTTCGATTGAAAAAAGGATGGACGAGATCCGCAGGGAAATTAAATCGCTGTCTGGAAGAGTAAGCTTCAATTCGCTGTTTCCCTTCTATAATAAAGAGCATATTGTCATTACATTCCTGGCGATATTGGAATTGCTTAAACGGAATGAAATATATGCCGAGCAGGAGAACAACTTTGCCGATTTATTTATAGCTAACAAGGAAGGTGCATGAAGCAGTGAATATCAATAAAATGCAAGGCATACTGGAGGCGCTTCTGTTCGCGGCAGGCGACGAAGGAATCAGCCTGCAGCAAATGACAGAGGTACTAGAAACTACCGCTTTGCAAGCGACAGAACTACTGGAGAATCTTAGGGATGACTATAAAAAGCGGGCCAGAGGATTAACGATCATCGAAGTTGGCGGTGTATTCCAAATGGTTACCAAAAAAGAGCATGCGGACCATCTTAAAAAGTTAGTCGAATCGTCGAATAATGCATCCCTTTCTCAGGCGGCACTGGAAACGTTGGCAATTGTAGCCTATAAACAGCCGATTACGCGCGTGGAAATCGAACAAATTAGAGGAGTGAAGACAGACCGCTCCCTACAGACATTGACCGCCAAGGCACTGATTAAGGAGACTGGCCGCGCAGAAGGGCCTGGACGGCCAATTTTATATGGGACGACCAAAGAATTCCTTGATTGTTTTGGTTTGAAAACCTTGAAGGAACTGCCTCCTTTGGAAGAGGTTTCGGAAGACAGCCTTGAACAGGATGAAGCGGATTTGTTTTTCGGCTTGCCGAATTGAATGGATATGGAAAGAACGAATAATTGATATGACAGTACATTCTGAATTGTGTTACTATTAGAATGAATTACCAGTGATTGTCATATGCGTTTATTCGTTTTTTTTATAAGGACGAATACGACAGGTCAAAGCGTATGACATGTCCGTTTCCTTGCCAGGAATTATTCTTCCTCTGGAACTGGGCGGATGGATAGGTTGTTTTGCTGTTCAAAGAGTATGATAGTGATGGGGGAATGCATGTGTGGATTAAGCAATGCAGGGGATATGAGTTAGTCAAAGCCAAGCAAACATCCCCTGAAGAATTCTTTAATGCGTCTGAGGTCGTTTTTCAAACCGGCAGCAAAGAAAGAACCTTGCATGTAACATATCTTCGCTACTTTGAAGAGAATTTTGGCCAATTTGTCCCCTATTCAAGCAACCCGTTGTTTCGAATCGGAAAGAGGGATATATTTTTCAGGGATATTGTTGCACTGCTTTGCTTGCTGAAAAATAGTGAACGCCAAACTAGAAAAAGGATGTATATCTTTTCGGAAGCAGAATTGATGGAATATTGCGCCAAAGTGGATTACGAGGAAATCGAGCATATGATGCGCTGCATTGAGACAGAACGGACCTACCAACTGGGAGTTTACTAGATCCAGGAGGAAAGGAAACAAATTTAGGAGGATGACCAAACGTGGGAAATAGTATGGTACAGTTACAGCTTGAAGAAGTGAAGAGTTTTTTGGGGGAAAGCGTGGAAAGGATCGGCAGCTATTTAAATAATACGACCATTCATATGCTTCTTGAGGAACAAAGCGGCGATGAAGCCTATTATACGAGTTTACTGGCTACGGTAAGAAGGCTAGCCGTTTATTGTGAAGAAGGGTTTGACGCGTGCAAAATTGTTTTAAGCAACAGTCCCTTCCACAAAGGAGCCGCTGAGAAAACACTGTATAAAGTATTCCATCAGTGTATTGAAGAATTCTTCTCTCCAAAAAATGATGCATGGTTTGAAGACAGCCGTTCTGCATACACAGGAAAAAATTCCATTAAGTATCATCATCCAGTACCAGCTTCCTTTTCTTCACTCATTAAGGATTTAGAAGGCAGTTTCCAGAATATCCGCGAGGAACTGGAGTATTATGAGACGGACTACCGTACCAAAATGCTCCAATCAAAATAATGCAGCTTACTAGAATTTTTAGGGGCAGTGGACCTGATCGGATGGTCCGCTGCTTTTTGTGTTGATGGGTTTGCCAACCAATATGTCCAGTGACTCTGCTATCGCTCCCTGTAACTGCTTCAATACGCTCGTTTCCATAAGCTGCATGGCTTACCCAGATGTATAAAGAAATGAAACCATCTATTTGAAACTTTGAACAATTATGGCACTTCTTAATGTTGGTCAATAGCAGAGGGATGCGTTCTTTTTATCAGTGGCGGTTTGATTTCTAAAAATCAATGAATAAGCAGGACGCTAGGAAATCAAGGCTGCATGGGAGTTAGGGGAATGAGACAGGTACCTTTTACATAGTAGTGAAGAGGGAGGCGATGAAATGGCAGTATTCACTGATTATGTCAAACAGGTACAGACGTGGCTGCAGGATGTCAAAAGGTATTTAACAGAGCGGAGCATAGCGGGCGGTATTGTTGAAGGGCAGTTGGCATCCATTGAAAAGGCATTAGAGAAAGAGTTTACGACCGAAGAAGAAATAGTCGGGCTTCAAAATGAGGTAAAGAGGATAGAAGAGCTGATCAGGGAAGAAATAGATGACTATGAATCGAGGCAGTTAAGCGTTCCAATCGGCCAGCATACAGTGCCGCCGTTGCCATATCCATATAACGCATTGGAACCCTATATATCCGAAGAAATTATGAGGCTTCACCATGATAAGCATCATCAGGCATATGTCGATGGCTTAAACAAGGCTGAAAATATGATGAGAAAAGCAAGAGAGAGCGGCGATTTTTCTTTGCTGAAGCATTGGGAATCTGAAGCAGCTTTCAATGGGTCAGGACATTATTTACATTGTATTTTTTGGGAAAATATGAGCCCTAATGGCGGCGGAGAACCTCATGGGCCATTGCTCCATCAGCTTGTAAAGGATTTCGGCAGCTATAGTGCCTTTAAAAAACAGTTTTCAGAAGCTGCTAAACAAGTGACGGGAGTCGGATGGGCCATCCTCGTCTGGTCACCGAGATCGCGCCGGCTTGAAATTTTGCAGACACAGCTGCATATGATTTTGACTCAATGGGACACCATTCCATTATTGGTGCTTGATGTATGGGAACATGCTTATTACCTGCAATACAAGAATAAGAAAGGAGATTATGTAGACCGGTTCTGGAATATTGTCAATTGGCCGGGAGTGGCTGACAGGTTCCAAAAGGCGCAAAAGCTCCAATGGCCTCCTTTTTAATAAAAGACTGCTAGTACATTTCATGATTTTTCAGTAAAGAGGGATTCCGGTTCGAACGGTTATCCCTTTTTTGTTGGCTGTATGATTCCGTCTTGGCCTTGTTATTTGTCATAACACTTGTCCAGCCGCATACACTTGTACAAAACGAAAAAAAGGATGAGGTACTTCATGGCTGTGAAGAAATGGGTCTTTATTTTATTTGCTGTTTTGCTGCTTTCCTCGATGCTGGTTCCCCTGAGCCATGCTAGTGCAGCCAAATCCAAGCCAACCGCCGTCTCTGTGTCTGCAGTGAACGCGGTCTTGATGGAGCAAAAAAGCGGAAGGGTCTTATTTGAAAAGAAAGCGCATGAAAGAAAACGAATTGCCAGTATAACAAAAATCATGACTGCTATCCTCGCCATCGA
This sequence comes from Bacillus kalamii, assembly GCF_047238185.1. Taxonomy (NCBI): domain Bacteria; kingdom Bacillati; phylum Bacillota; class Bacilli; order Caryophanales; family Bacillaceae; genus Bacillus; species Bacillus kalamii. The sequence continues at coordinate 1,073,938 of NZ_JBDFMI010000001.1, forward strand.
ATCTGGCAAAATGAATGATTCGGTGAAGGTAAGTGAGGCTGCTTCGAGAGCGGAAGGTTCATCCCTTTATTTGAAGCCCGGCCAAAAAATGAAGCTTGAAGATTTAGTGTACGGGCTCATGCTGCGATCCGGAAATGATGCAGCGACTGCCATTGCGGAATATATCGGTGGCAGCATAGAAGGCTTCGCTGTTTTGATGAATCAAAAAGCGGAGGAGCTGGGTATGGAGGACTCTTCTTTCTCCAATCCGCACGGGCTTGATAATACGGAGAAGCATTATTCTTCTGCGTACGACATGGCATTATTGACAAGGTATGCGATGGCGAACCCTTCCTATGCCAAGATTGCTTCAACCAAAAACCACCGTGCACCCAATCCGAACGAGGCATGGGACTATTCCTGGAAAAATAAGAACAAGCTGCTGACTATGTACAGGTATTCCACCGGGGGGAAAACAGGCTTCACTAAGCTTGCCAGAAGAACCTTAGTCTCAACGGCGAATAAGGATGGGATGGATCTCATTGCTGTGACATTGAATGACGGAGATGATTGGAAGGACCATATGAATTTATTTGATTATGGTTTTAAGCATTATACACTGACCAGGATGGTGTCAAAAGGCTATATTAAAGGGATCTCTTCCGCGTATTATAAAAAAAAGGTCGTTTATAAGCAGCCATTTTATTATCCATTAACGGCAGACGAGCAAGAAAGGACCTCCATTGACATTAAATTGCTGAAGCCAAGGAAGGATTGGTCAAAGGAAGGGCAAATGCCTTCGATAGTTGGAAAAGCAACATTGGAATTAAATGGAGAGCCGATCGGTACAAGGAATATTTTTTACCGGGGGTTGGAGCGCCACAAGAAAACAAGTTTTCTTGAAGAATGGGGCAAAACATTTCTGATGATTTTGGACTTGAAGCGGAATGGTTAATTATATTTGGGGAGCCATGTTCATCATCGGCTATGTTTTTGCTTTGATTAACGGAAAAATGGAAGATGTCAATACGGCATTATTCAAAGCGGCGGGAGATGCTGTCACGATTTCACTGGGGTTGATGAGTGTTCTGGTTTTTTGGCTGGGTTTAATGAAAATTGCGGAGGATTCAGGGTTATTGAATAAACTTGCCTCTTTCTTTAAGCCGATTATCTGCAAATTATTTCCGGATGTTCCGCCGGATCACCCAGCGCTTGGCTATATTTTATCAAATATGATGGCGAATACGTTCGGTCTCGGCAATGCGGCAACACCGCTTGGCATTAAGGCAATGGAGCAGCTTAAGGCACTTAATGGAGGGAAAGATGAAGCAAGCCGTTCGATGATTACGTTCCTGGCGATCAATACATCTAGCATAACCCTTATACCGACTACCGTTATTGCACTGCGTATGACCCACCATAGCTCCAATCCGACCGATATAGTCATTACGACCTTGCTCGCCACTACTGTGAGTATGATAGGCGGGATATTGATCGACCGTTATTTTTATATTAGAAGAAGCAGGAAAGGGAGGAGGAAATAAAGATGGATTCTTTAATGCTGCTTTCCACATTTATCCTTCCATTGTTGATTGGCGGAATCCTTCTCTATGGTACGTATAAAAAAGTGCCGACCTATGAAAGTTTCGTAGAGGGCGGGAAAGAAGGGATCACTATCTCTTTTTCAATTATTCCTTATTTGGTTGGGATGCTGGCCGCCATATCTGTTTTTAGGGCTTCAGGGGCAATGGATGCGCTGGTTGGTTTGTTTAAGCCCTTGTTCTCAATAATAGGGATTCCTTCAGAAATTGTGCCGCTTGCCTTAATCAGGCCCATATCAGGCAACGCTGCCTTGGGGCTGACTAGCGACTTGATGGCAGCTTTCGGCCCTGACTCTTTAATCGGTAGATTAGCTTCAACCATACAAGGCAGTACAGATACAACCTTTTATGTGCTGACCGTCTATTTCGGAGCAGTCGGCATCAGGAAAATGGGTGATGCAGTCAAAGTAGGCCTGTTAGCTGATTTAGTCGGATTAATCGCAGCAATAACGGCGGTTATTTTTATATTTGGATATTAATAGAAAAGGTTGGGCGGGATTTCTGACAAGAGCTCCTGTCCCATCTTTTTTTTATGCTTGTATAGTAACACTATCCTATGTTAGCTTGATAAAAGCAGTAATTGTCTATATTTGCGAAAAGCTGAAAGATTGTTTTTGCTTTTCGGCAGGAATATGACATAATTGTATATCGCTTGTTTATTTGTGAAACAAGCAGTAATATGTAAGAGGTGAGAAATTATGGAAAGATTGCAAAAAATTATAGCACACTCCGGCGTCGCGTCACGTCGTAAAGCCGAAGAGTTGATTTTAGATGGGAAAGTGAAAGTTAACGGACAAGTGGTCACCACTTTGGGAACAAAGGTCGGCCCCAATGATAAAGTGGAGGTTAATGGTGTGCCTCTTGAAAGCGAAGTCCCTGTCTATTTCATTCTGAATAAGCCGCGTGGGGTTATTTCAGCTGTGCAGGATGATAAGAAGAGAAAAGTAGTGACTGATTTCTTCCCGCTGATCGAGGAACGGATTTATCCTGTCGGACGCCTTGATTACGATACATCAGGCCTGCTTATTATGACAAACGACGGTGAATTCGCCAATTTACTGATGCACCCCAAAAACGAAGTGGACAAAGTATATGTAGCAAAAGTGAAAGGCATCCCAATGAGGGAACAACTGAAGAAGTTGATTTATGGGGTTAAATTGGAGGATGGGATGACAGCGCCCGCTAAGGTCAAAGTCATTTCAACAGACAAAAAGAAAAATACGTCCATCATCCAGATTACCATCCATGAAGGCCGTAATCGCCAGGTCCGCAGAATGTTTGATGCAATCGGGCATCCGGTTATGAAATTGAAAAGGGAGCAATATGGATTCCTGACTCTGAAAGGGCTTCGTCCGGGAGATGCCAGGGAGCTTACACCTCATGAAGTCAAGCAATTGAGAGTGATGGCTACCTCCAATGGAAAATAATAGATAAATTTCACACAACTTTCATTTTTGTAAACATTATACAGATGTTGTTAAATGCTATAATGGCGGTAAAGTGCATGCTGGGGGAGATAAACATGGATAAGAAAAAACGGCGTCTTGCGGTCAGGACAGTTATACTTGCCGTTTTATTGATTGCACTTGCTTACACACTATATGCGAATTTCAACAAAGATAAAGCTGGAGAGGTAAGCAAAGGGGATATGGCTCCAAACTTTGTATTAAAGGATTTGGAAGGTAAATCGTATAAATTGTCAGATTTCAAAGGCCAAGGCGTTTTTTTGAATTTCTGGGCAACTTGGTGCAAGCCTTGCGAAGAGGAAATGCCGGCCATGAATGTGTTGAATGCCCAGTACAAAGAGCAGGGGGTGCAGGTACTCACCGTAAATGTGGGGGAGTCTGATGTATCGGTCAAAAACTTCAGAGACCGATTCGGGCTGCAATTCCCTATATTAAAGGATCAGGATGATGCGGTCCAGCAAATTTACGGTGTATATAATTTGCCTGCCACCTATCTGATCAATAAAGATGGAAAGGTTGTCGATGTGAAGACGGGAGGCATCCTTCCTGATCATATGAAGGAGCTTTTTGAGAAGATAAAGCCATAACATTGGGGTGTTTTAGACATGAATGATGTGAAATGTGAATGCGGTCATGTGAATCCACATGGTACGATCCTTTGTGAATCCTGCGGGAGAGTCCTGGACGAGAAACAAAAAGAAACAGAAGTTGTGGATATGCGCTACGAGGGCACAGCGAGGAGATCCCAAACATATAAAAAAACAATCGTCGATAAGATATGGAACTTTTTTTCCTCGGTGAAGGTAGGTGTTTGGCTCATCGTGGTCACCTTGATCGCTTCGGCATTGGGAACTGTTTTTCCTCAAAAAATGTACATACCGCCGAATACGGATCCGAGTGTTTTTTATAAAGAAGAATATGGGTTCCTAGGGAATCTTTATTACAAGCTCGGTTTTCATGAACTGTATGGTTCCTGGTGGTACCTTATCCTGATTGCATCGATTGGCATTTCACTTGTCATATGCAGTCTGGATCGATTCATTCCTTTACATAGAGCATTAAAAACACAGCGGACCGACCGGAATGAAGGTTTCCTTAAAAGGCAGAGGCTTTTTTCTTCCACTGAATTGGAAGGGGAGGAGGCTGATTTCAAGGCAGTTACCGATCGTCTGAAGCAAGCGAAATATAAAGTGAAAGAGGTCAATGGCAGCATCCTTGCTGAAAAAAACCGTTTTTCACGCTGGGGCCCATATGTAAACCATATCGGCTTAATCATCTTTCTGGTGGGGGGGATGCTCAGGTTTGTCCCGGGCATGTATCTCGATAAATCGATATGGCTGAGGGAAGGGGAAACAAAGCAAATCCCCGGCACAAAAGGGCAATACTTCCTCGAAAATAAAAAATTCATCATGGAAATCTACGATAAAAACAAAGAAAAAGAGGTTTTCTCGAAAGCAATCGACCGTGGAGGAATGGTTGCGAAAAACTTTCAGACCGATGCTATTCTATATGAAAGGCAACCGGGTGAAATCGTCGGAGAAGCTCCGAAACTGAAACAAGTCAAAGAGAAAAACATCAGGGTCAATGAACCTCTGAAGATAGGCAATCTGGCTATCTATCAAGTGAATTATAAACTGAATGAGTTGAACAAGATGTACTTGGATTTGACTAAAAAATCGGACAATGCCTCATACGGGCAGATTCAGGTCGATCTGAATAATCCAAAAGAGAAGTACGATTTAGGCAAGGGCTATTCCGTAGAGTTGATTGAATATTTCCCTGATTTCATCATGGGGGATGACGGAAAGCCAACTACACAATCAAGAGTGCCAAACAACCCTGCTTTTGTCTTCAAAATGTACACCCCAGATAAACCGAAGGGCGAAGTGAGCTTCGTCGCCATCAAGAAAACCATCGAAGGATCTGCCGATAATGAATACAAAATGGCTTTTGCAGGCGTCGATACCAAAAATGTAACCGCTTTGACGGTCCGGAAGGATTTGACGATTCCGTTCCTCATCATCGGTGGATTTATTTTTATGGTAGGTGTCATCCAAGGAGCCTATTGGCATCACCGAAGAATATGGATACAGAAAAAAGATGGCAAATTGTTGATTGCAGCGCATACGAACAAAAATTGGCATGGCTTGAAAAGGGATATATCCAAAACAATCGATGGTTTCGGATGGAATGAGCCGGAAGATCGCCTTCAAAAGAGTGAATCTTCAAAATAGGGGGAATACAGAATGGCGGAACTGAGCGGTAATCTTTTATTTATTGCATTTTTATTATATTTGGTCGCGACCTTATTTTTCGGGGGAGCCATTAAGGATAAACGCAAGCAAGTCTCCGACAAAATGAATAATTGGTCGAAGATCGGAATTCTATTGACAATCCTTGGCTTTTTATCGCAGCTTGGGTATTTCGTCACCCGTTGGATCGTTTCCGGGCATGCACCGGTCAGCAATCTGTTTGAATTTACTACGTTCTTCGGTATGATGCTGGTTGGGGCTTTTATCATCATCTTTTTTATTTACCGGGTAAACGCACTGGGCTTAATCACGCTGCCTATCGCTATATTGATCATCGCATATGCAGCCATGTTCCCAAGGGACATAACACCGCTTGTGCCATCACTGCAGAGCTATTGGCTACAAGTACATGTATCGACCGCAGCTGCAGGGCAGGCGATCCTTGCTATTTCTTTCGCCGCCGGTTTATTGTATTTGATTAAACATATTGACCAATCCAGAAAAAGCAAAAAAACATTTTGGCTTGAGGCAGTTGTCTTTTCATTAGTCATTGCAGTAGGGTTTATCATCATTTCGTCTGTTTTTGCTATCGATGGTTATAAGGCGGACTTCAATTATGTCGATAAGAAGGGTGAGGATGCGGTTGCCCATTATACGTTGCCCCCGCTTGTTTCTCCACATGAAGGGGTTTTGACGACCAAAGATGTGATGGAGCCGTGGATTGAGCTGCCATCCATCTTGAACGCTAAGAAGGTCAATACAGTGTTGTGGTCATTCGGAGTAGGCATAGTGCTTTATATTTTGTTAAGGCTTATCTTCCGCAAACGGATCGGAGCTGTACTCCAGCCTTTGGTACGCAATATTAATCTTGATTTGGTGGATGAGGTCGGCTACCGTTCCGTCCTGATCGGCTTTCCCGTTTTTACATTAGGTGCGTTGATCTTTGCAATGATTTGGGCACAGATTGCCTGGACACGTTTCTGGGGCTGGGATCCGAAAGAGGTGTGGGCGCTCATCACATGGCTTTTCTATGCTGCGTTCCTGCATCTTCGTTTATCCAAAGGATGGCATGGAGAGAAATCCGCATGGCTTGCAGTAATCGGGTTTGCTATCATCATGTTTAATTTGATTTTCGTCAATTTGGTCATTGCCGGATTGCATTCTTATGCTTAATGGAAAAACCAGGTCCTGATTAAAGGAACCTGGTTTTTCTATTGTTACTTTACGATTTTTTTATACCCTGCATAGGTGGCCAGGAAGTAGCCGCCGTATACGAGGATAAGTACAGCTGCTGTAATGAGTGAAGGGACTAACACACTTATTTTTCCAAAGAGCATCACTGCTGCATTGACAACTTTAATGCCGAAAAATGAATGTACGATCGCTAACGAAAGCGGCATCAGAAAGTAGATGGCAATTTGCTTGAAGATAGATCGGTTAATCGTTCTATCCGGTACTCCAATCTTCTTCAACATCAAATATCGTTCTGCATTATCGCTTGCCTCAGATAATTGCTGGAGGGCAAGGACAGCTGCACATGCAATTAGGAAAATGGTCCCTAAATAGATGCCAAGAAAGACAAAGATGGTTGAATTTCCTACAGCGCTGTCGTATGCCGCGGTTTTAGTAATCCCATAAATCGGATATCCCCTTTTTTGCATGTCAGGTCCCCAGCTCAACCCATCGAATGTACCCATAATCTTTTTATCATGCTCTTCTATGCGCTGGTCATAGTTTACATTCCAAATGGATTGATAGGCAGTCATGCCAGCTACTGCGTCATCAGGCAATACAATAGCAAGCGAATCGGTCGGTGTATAATTATTGGTATATGAAAATGTGTCGGCCTGTTTGTTGATGATGTTGAATGGCTTACCATTGATGGTCAGGCTTTTTTGTTCATCGACAAGTTTGTCGACTGTTTTATGGAAATTCTCCATATTATAAAACAGCCATACTGAGTCATTTGGAATATTGACTGGTTTTTTGCCCTGCAGTTTTGCCAGTTGCTAATAATCGGATTGCTTAATGGCGATTAAAGGCATGGATGTTACGCCTTTCGTCAATTGGCCGGCCAGTTTATCCTGGTACTTTTCCAATAATGGAATTTGGTTAATACCTGTATTATACGTATTGAAACTGTATTGTTTGCCATACGCTGCAGTATCTACCTTGTACTGCGTCAATATTTCCTTAATGTCTTTTGCGGCTGCCTCTTCTGTTGGAGAAATCGTAAAGACAGATGCCGAATACGGGGTAGAGACATCAAGCCCCTTTTCCATCGAAGTCTTAATGCTGAATCCTGTCGATAAGACACCGATTGTGAAAAAGAGCATGATGCAAATGACGGACATAGATAAAAAGGTAGTGTTCACCTTTGAGTTTATCTGGCGCAGTATGAACATATTGATATTACTGTAATACATTTTTTTGTTGCGTTTAATCAGATTTAAAGCAAATCCGGATAATGACATAAAAAACAGGAATGTCCCCGCCACACCAAGCAGGACACAAACTAAAACCGTATTTCCTCCTGAAAACAGTCCATTCTTCATAATTTGCTGGTAAGAAGTAGCCAAAAGAGCGAGCGATAGAATGAATAATAAGACAGATACCCATGTTTTCCGTACCTTCAAGCTCTCATTTTTTCTTGAAGCGGTCAAAAGGTCTATTAGCTTATATCTTGTGATCGTTATGGTATTGAACAGCATGACCATTACATAAATAATGCCGAAGTAGAGAATGGTTTTCCCGAGTGCTTCTTTTGAAATAGCGAATTGATACTTTGTCACATCAACTTCAAACATCTTAGCGGTCAGAAAGGATAATCCTTGTGAAGCAATTATTCCTGCGCCAAGGCCGGCAGCTAATGACAGAATGCCCACAAATACTGTTTCGCTTACCAGGATGCGGGAAATTTTATATTTTCCCATCCCCAGTGTCATATAAAGCCCTAATTCTTTTTTTCTCCGTTTTACCAAGAAATTATTTGCATATAAAATGAGAAATCCGAGGACGACTGACACAAATACGGATACATACGATAAAAGCAGCATTAAGCTGTCCACTGTTTGGGTCTTATTTTCCGAGAGATCTGCCATGGCCTTTTGGGCAGAGATGGAATTGAAACTGTAGAAAATACAGACTGCAAATGTCAATGTCAAAAAATAGATCAAGTAGTCAGAGATGCTTCTTTTTACATTTCGGAATGCCAGTTTAAAATACATGATTGGATTCACCTCCAAGTTCGCTGACGGCTTGAATGATCATTTGAAAGAATTCTTTTCTTGTTCTGTTTCCGCGCACTAATTCCGTGTAGATCGTGCCGTCTTTAATGAAAAGGATCCTATGTGCATAACTTGCCGTGAACGCATCGTGAGTGACCATTAGGATGGTTGCGTTCAATTCTTTATTCAGCTTCTCGAAGGAATCAAGCAATAGAGTGGATGATTTGCTATCCAGAGCTCCTGTAGGCTCATCCGCTAATATGATGGAGGGATCCGTCACTATTGCACGGACAGAGGCTACTCTTTGTTTTTGCCCTCCTGACATTTCATAAGGGAACTTATGAAGCACTTCGGATATTCCTAAAGTCTCTGCTGTTTTTTTTACCAATTGGTCAATTTCTTCTGATTTTCTGCCTTGTATGGTTAAAGCAATCGCGATATTTTCATAAGCTGTCAATGTGTCGAGAAGGTTGAAATCCTGGAAGATGAAACCCAATTCATCCCTGCGGAATTTCTCAAGTTTCCCTGCTTTCAGCCTGGTGATATCCTGGCCCTTTATGAGGATGCTTCCTGCTGTGACCGTATCGATCGTAGAAATACAATTCAGCAGCGTTGTCTTTCCGCTTCCCGATGGTCCCATGATCCCGACAAATTCTCCTTCCTCCACAGTGAAGCTAATGTTGTCAATCGCCTTGGAAACCATTCCTATTTTGCCGTATCTTTTCTCGATATGGTCCACCGTTAAGACTGTACCCATCACAATCAATCTCCTTTGAATTTGATAATTGAATTGTACGTCTATTCGGCGAAATCAAATATCGATTGATGTTTCAATTGCCTTACAAGGTTGTAAGGATTTAGCTATAATCCAAAAAAGTATGTGTGAATTATGTGTAAATTTCAAAAATAATAGTAATAGTAACTGAATTATTAAAAAAAACATTTAAGTTCTATTATATTGGGTAGGTAAAAAGTATTGGTTCTTAGGGACGCGTTTGAAAATTGTTTGTAAGCTTTTATATGCTTCCCATTCGATTAATGAAAGAGAGGGGGTCAAAAATAGGTATGTTTATAAAGAAAAGGAATAATGCGAAAGGTTCTTCTCGGACATCAATTAAAAAGGTATTGAATATCACATGTATTTTTTTTGTACTATTTATATTGGCTGGCTGTAGCATGTTACAAAAAAATAGTGAGTCTTCTGAGAATAAAGAGATTAAAAAGAAACCTGAGCAATCTATTGGAACCTATAAAGGAAATAAAAGTAAAGCTGTTTCAATGGTGTATACGACTAAGCCAGTATTATCCCTTACATTTAATGGTATGGGAGATTCGGATACGATGGAACAAGTACTTGACTTATTGGATCAGAGTGGACTTAAGGCCACCTTCTTTTTACCAGGGATGCGTGTTGCCGAGGAGCCGGAAATTGCTCTTGAAATAAAGAAAAGGGGACATGAAATCGAGAACAATACTCTAAATGGTCAGGATATGAGTAAGTATAGTTATGAAGATATATACAAAGAGATTCACTTAGCGAATAAAGTCATAGAAGAAAAAGTAGGAGTCAAACCAAAATATGTCCGGACTGTTGAAGGTGATTATAATGAGAAGATTCAGCTGGCAACTGCTCATAATGGCCAAAAAGCAGTTATAGGGAATAGCTTATTTCTTCATAACTGGCGAGATGAAACTGTTCTAGAAAAACAACACTTCATAAGGAAATATATGAATAGAGGCGGCATTATTACACTTGATACAGAAGAGAATAAAGATTTGTTGGCTAGTTTATCTTTGATTATTAAAGCGGCGAAGGATGTAGGTTACGAATTTATACCTGTGGATAATTTAATGGCGATTGGAAATGAAAGAAAGCCATTGCAGCAAATTCCAGGTTATGATGCCGCTAAGGTCAATTTGAATTACAAAAATGTTCAATACACTTTAAATACTCATATGAATACTAGTCAAAAAGTAGTAGCTCTATCTTTTGATGACTGGGGAACAGATTATACAATAACGAAGATCTTAAATATATTAGAGAAGTATAATGTGAAAGCTTCATTTTTTCTCAGAGCTGATGGAGTTGAAAAAAATCCTAATTTGGCCAGAGCTATTTATGAGGGTGGTCATGATGTAGGAAACCATACATATAGCCATCCTATATTTACTAAAAGCACACCTCTTCAGATTCAAGAAGATATTGTAAAAGCACACCGTGTGATTACAGAAGCAATTCAGGCAAAACCAACAATGCTTCTTAGACCGCCTACCGGGGCTGTTACGGATAAGGAAGCAAAGATCATCGCAGCAACAGGGTATACATCCATTTCAAACTATGATGTTACACCTACAGATTTTGATAGAAAGAAAAGCGCTGTTCAAATTGTCAATTCTATAATGGAACAGACAAGAAACGGAAGCGTAATCCTTCTTCATACTCTTGATGATACAAATACGATTGAAGCATTGCCGATGGCAATCGAACAGTTGCGTCAAAACGGTTATCGGTTTGTTAAAATGACTGATGTTATTAAGGTGCCATAACAGATAAGGAGTCGATCAGAATGACAAAAGAGATTTATCAACAGATTTTAGACCAGAACATACCTCTGGCGGTCATCGGCCTAGGATATGTCGGTTTACCTATTGCAGTGAGTTTTTCTAAGAAAGTAAAGGTAATAGGGTTTGATATTGATAGAAATAAAATTGAAGACTTGAGAAATGGCATTGATATTTCGGGAGAGGTCAATGATGAAGAAATACAAAATTGCTCAGTTGTATTCACATCGGATCCCAATGATTTGAAAGAAGCTAAATTCTATGTAATAGCTGTTCCGACACCTGTAATGGAAGGCAATGTACCAGATCTTACATATGTCGTAAAAGCAAGCGAGTTGGTAGCTAAACAAATGCCGCATGGTTCGACAATCGTTTATGAATCAACCGTTTATCCCGGTGTGACTGAAGAAGTGTGTGTACCAATCCTTGAAAAATATTCAGGATTACAATCTGATAAGGATTTTTACTACGGATATTCTCCTGAACGAATTAATCCTGGTGATCAAGTAAATACGTTAGAGAATATTGTTAAGGTTGTTTCTGGTAATAATGAAGAAGCGCTTGATTTGATTGCAAACGTTTATTCACTTGTCATTAGGGCGGGAGTTTTTAAAGCGCAAAGTATTCAAGTAGCAGAAGCTGCAAAGGTTGTAGAAAATGCACAAAGGGATATTAATATCGCATTTTTAAATGAAGTTTCAATGATGTTTCACCAAATGGGAATCGATACCCAAGAAGTGTTAAATGCAGCAGGAACAAAATGGAATTTCATTCCTTTTAAACCAGGTTTAGTTGGAGGGCACTGCATCGGGATTGATCCATACTATTTGACCTATAGGGCTGAAGAGAATGGATATAGTTCTAAAATCATTATGGCCGGCCGTCAAATAAACAATGGAATGGGTGCTTATATTTCACAACATATCATTAAACAGATGGTTCGGCTAAAAATGGACAGTACAAATTTGAAAGTAGGGATTCTGGGAATAACATTTAAAGAAGATTGCCCTGATATTCGAAATACGAAAGTAAAAGATATCATTGATGAATTAAAAGCATATAATATACATCCATTGGTAATGGATCCATTAGCTGATCAAGAATATGTACAAAAAGAATATGATATAGATTTATGCGAAATGGAAGATATGAAGAATATGAATATTATAGTAATTGCTGTTCCGCATCAGCTATTCAGAGAAATGGATATAGCTGACTTTGAAAGAATGTTTGATAGAACGCAGCCAAAACTATTGATTGATATAAAAGGGGCATACAATAAAGAAGAGTTTCAAGAGAATGGTTATTATTACTGGCGACTTTAATCAAGGGATTGGAGGAAGCTCACGGTGATAAAAAAGAAGGAAAATAAGGAAAATAAGAAAAAGAAGAAAAATAAAGAAATACTTAGCAATCCACGTCCAGATAGAAGAATTTTATCGAGTGTTCCCGACCCGGAACACGTAAGGAACCTCAAGGATCGAAGAGGAATTAAGTATCAATCAGCAAATGACTTTCATAATGGGACAGACCCAAATGATGCGTATCAAGTGCGAATGAATAGTATGCGTTACGAAGTCGATTTTCCAGTAAAACTTACGATAGGCACTAAACGAAAAAAAAGTCTGCAAGGCAGGGCAGTTGATATTTCATCTACTGGAGTGTTAATTGAATTTAGCCAAAATAGTAATGAAATTGATATTGGTGATAAGGTTAAATTAGAATTTGACATACCTTCTGGCAGTATGCCTGAAGGATTCGATTCAAAAGTAAAAACAGGGGCTTTTACAATAAGAGTGTATACGGAACGAGATGGAAACAATGAAAAGTATATGCTGGCATTCGAGTTTGTGAAACCTTTAACAGAGTATTTTCAAAAGAAACGTTGGGGTTATTCCGTTTATACTGCCAGCGCGTTCTTATTCATTGTCGTTTTGTTGGTTATGTTGATGAGGGCAGAAAGTATTATCTATTTTAAATACAATTGGTTACTGTATCTGTATAGCTTAATCGCAGCTGCCTTTTTATTAACGCGTTATATGTTTGGTGCTTTGTTCAGAGATGTACCAATCAATCCTGATTATACTCCAGGGGTAAGTATCATTATTCCTTGTTTCAACGAAAAAGAATGGATCAGCAGAACGATTATAAGTTGCTTAAATCAAGATTATCCAGTTGATAAATTAGAAGTGATTATTGTTGATGACTGTTCTACGGACGGTTCTCAGGAAGAGATTAAAAAAACGGTTGATTTAATCCATAAAGAGGCTGGTAGATATTTAACGAAAGAACGGTTAAAGATGATTCTCTTGCCAGAAAATGGAGGGAAACGTATTGCTCTGGTGGAAGGGGTCAAAATGGCTAAATTTGATTTAGTCACCTTCGTGGATAGCGATAGCTTTTTGGATTCAATGGCTATCAAAAATTTGGTTCAACCTTTTCAGGATCCCAAGATGGGTGGAGTGGCTGGTAGAACTGATGTGGAAAACAAGTATACCAATGCATTGACAAAACTTCAAACGGTTCGGTATTATATCGCGTTTCGAATTATGAAAGCGGCCGAATCGTACTTTGATAGCGTTACTTGTCTTTCAGGGCCATTATCATGCTATCGGAAAAATTTAATTATTGAAAATGAAGAAGCTTGGCTAAATCAAACGTTTCTTGGACATTCAGCAACGTTTGGGGATGACAGAAGTATGACTAATTATATTTTGAAAGAGCATAGGACTGGCTATCAGGACACGGCAATTTGTTCAACGATTGTACCATCCGATACACATGTTTTTCTCAAACAACAAATGAGATGGAAACGTTCATGGTTAAGGGAATCATTGAGGGCAGGAAGTTTTATTTGGAGAAAAGAACCTTTTATGGCCCTGTTTTTCTATATAGGACTCATCGTCCCAATCGCTGCCCCTGTTATTGTTTTATATAATTTAGTTTATGTGCCTATTTTTTATCACGTATTTCCGAAAACCTTCTTGATGGGTTTACTATTAATGGCACTATTAATGAGTTTGGCTCACTTATTCTTTAAGAAAAGCAAATTGTGGGTATTTGGATTTGTTTTCTGTATTTTTTACGAATTTGTGCTTCTATGGCAGATGCCTGTCGCTTGGGTTACGTTTTGGAAGTCAACATGGGGTACAAGGGAAACGCCTCAGGATATTGAAGCGAAAAATAAAAAAGCTGATAAAAATGCAAAAAATAAAAAAGGATTGTCGATTTAACGTAACATCTTTGATTTCTTATAGAGAGGAAGCTATATAATGGCAAGACAACATATAGATGATGCTCTCGATTATCGCCGGAAGGATAGGATGAAAAAAACGAAGGTGATACTGCAGATAATCATTTTGATTATTATTGGGTATCTATTATTCCAAGCTTTGTTTCATCCTAATAAGTATAAGGAACCAAATAAAAATAATTGGCATAACGAGAATGGCTTCATTGCTTTATCTTATTTTGGAGTAGATCGTACGGGTTCACCGAAGTTAATCGCTAAGAAACAGCTTGAGAAACAGTTGGAAGCCTTACATGATCAAGGATATCAGACTATTTCTCAATCGGATATTCTTGATTTTTATCATAAGGGGAAGCCTTTGCCTGCTAAAGCGCTGTTCTTATCTTTTGAGGATGGACGCAATGATTCAAGTCTCTACGCTTACCCTTTGCTTGAAAAGTTCAATTATAAAGCCACCTTTCTCTCCTATGCCAACAAAATGGGAGTAAAGGACAATAAATTTGTACAAGCAAAAGAAATGCTTAGGATGAAGAAGACAGGCTATTGGGAATTGGGGACTAATGGCTACCGTCTATCATATATAAATGTGTTCGATAAGGATGGCTATTTTTTAGGTGAAAAGACAGAGGAGGAAATATCCAATAAAACTAAAATTGGTCACTATAATCATTATTTAATGGATTTTATCCGAGATGAGAATATGATTCCAACTGAAAATAGAAAAGAAATGGAACATAGAATTCGTAAAGATTATTCAGCAATGAGAAACGTTTATAAAGATTCTTTAGGTTCCGTACCGGGACTTTATATGATTATGCATGCAAACGCTTTGAATAACGGCATGAACCGTTTAGTTGAAGATGTCAATAATGAAGAAATTAAGTCTACATTTAATATGAATTTCAATCGGGAAGGGAATATGTTGAATGACAGAAAAGGGGTTTTATACGATTTAACGAGAGTACAGCCTCAACCTTATTGGTATACAAATCATCTGTTGATGAAGATAAAAAAAGACACTAAGCAAAGAGTCCAGTTTATTAATGGCGATCCCAATAAAGCGAAGAAGTGGGATGAATTAAAAGGAGCTGCCGAGTTTGAAAATAGCAAAATTGCTTTGACGTCAACTCCTGGAAGTGAAGGACTCCTTTTACTGAAAAAGAAGGAAGACCTCAAAAATTTTCAACTGAACGTCGATTTAATAGGCAATGTTGTTGGAAAACAGTCTATTTATATGCGCTATGATAGAAAAAAGAATTCATTCCTTCGTGTAACGCTAAATAATAATGTCATTGAAATTGATCAAAAAATGCAAGGCAAGAAGGTGGAACGTTTATATACTAATAAATTACCCGTAATTAAATGGGAGGATAAGGACCTTGCCCTAGAAAAAGCAACCACGTATACTCGCGAACAATCAGTAGCTGGAGTACGGAGGGAGGAAGAGGATTATCCTCTAAATATACAAAAAAAGAGAAATCTGAAGATTGATATCGAAAATCAAAAAGTAACCATAAAAGTTGATGGCGATACACTTTCCAAAACAGTGAAATTGGATTCCTCCTTATCAAAGGGTGGAGTGGCTCTTGGATCTGAAGCCCATGAAAAAAGTGAAGAAGATAATATATATGACGGGGTTTTTGATAATTTAATCATTCAGGCACATAAAAACGGAAACGAGTATGAAGTATTCAACAGTAAGCCATCGGGAGTGGAAAAATTCATTAGTAAGATAACAGAATGGTATAATCGTTCCATTGATTGGGCAATTGATACGTTCTAACCTGCTATAAAGGGGAAGAGAGCCAATAGTCATGAATAAATCGAAAAAGCGCAATAGCTATATCATTGCAATCACCATCCTGCTCGTTCTGGTCATATTTTTTGTATTCTGGCTTATTATGCAAAAAGATGTTAGTAGAGGTAAAGGAAACACTGAAATTTCTGCATGGTTGGTCGACTGGCAATGGAAAGCAGGACTTAAAGATTTTCTTGAAGTTCCTAATACCTTTACGAGTATTCAACTATTTGCAGGGTATTTCGATGAATCGGATCGCCTCATGTTCACAAGGGAGTTTGATGAGGCAATGCCAGAAATCATCCAAAGTACCGTTGATTCAAAGCTGCAAGCAGTCTATATGACGGTGGTAAATGATCGTTTTGAGAATGATGGGGCAGTTATACAGAAAGATCCCCATTTAATTAGCCGATTAGTAGCATCTAAAGACACAAGGAAACAGCATATTGACGAAATTGTTTCAGCTGCTGAAGAATATGGATTCGACGGAGTGGAAATTGATTATGAAAATATAGAAAAAGCCGACTGGAACAATGTTTGCCTTTTTTATCATGAACTATATGATGTCTTGAAGGAACAGGGAAAGATGTTGAGAATTGTCTTAGAATCCAAGGCGCCTATTGAAACATTATCACTTCCGGAAGGTCCCACTTATTCAATGATGGCGTATAATCTTTATGGAGCCCACAGCGGTCCAGGTCCAAAGGCGGATAAAGATTTCTTAATCAAATTGGCAAATAAAATGAATCAGCTCCCAGGAAAGCCAATTATCGCCTTATCGGTTGGAGGGTTTGACTGGAATAAGGATGATGAATCAGTGAGCGCTGTTACCGAAAAAGAAGCTATTGAAAGGGCAAAAAACAGCACTGCAAAGCCAAAAAGGGATCCGGATAGCGGAAGCTTATATTTTGATTATAAGGATAATCGAGGTTCTTCCCATACAATTTGGTATGCCGATCACAAAACGGTAAGCAAGTGGATAAAGATTGTAGAACAAGAGGGGATTGAAGGTATCACTATTTGGAGGCTTGGCGGCATAAGTAAAGGAACATTGCATTCTCTAGACAAGCATTAAAGACAATCTAGAGCATTTATCGTTACCCTTTTTTTCCCTAACATAAGTACATTTAATCCGTCCATACTATACAAGAGGCCGCACTCAAACATCTTATGGAGGTATCTAAATGTCCAATCATAAAAAAACAAAAAATGATAATGGGAACAAACAAAAAGGGAAATCCCAACCGAAGCATAAAACGTCCAGCTCGGCAAATGGGCAAAACGGATACCATTAAGGCTGAAAACCCCTCTGCAATTTGTGCAGAGGGGTTTAAGTATATGCCGTTATAGGAAATCCTTAAATTCATCCGTCTTTTTTGTCAATATTTTTGCGGCTTCATCAATTTCTTTAAATTCCATGATCGCCTTATCACTCAGCGCTTTTGCACCTACGACACCTTCTTTGGAAATGCGGGTGGAACTACTTACATGATCGACTTCTGTTGTAATGTGGTCCACCAACGATTTTATTTCCTGGATGGCATTCTGCACCCGGTCTGATAATTTACGGATTTCATCGGCCACCACATTGAAACCTCTTCCATGGACACCTGCCCTAGCCGCCTCGATTGCTGCATTGATGGCGAGGATATTCGTTTGCTTGGAAATATCCGTTATCGATTTTACGAATGCATGAATATCATGTGCCTGTTTATTCAAGTGCTCCAATCCAGACAGGTTTTTCTCTGATTGCCCGACCAATTGATCAGCAGCTTGGCTAATCGCCTGTAAGCTATCCATGCCTTCTGCTGCACGGCTTTGAAGTTGGGAAGACATGTCAAGCAATTGATTAGTGACATCTGACAGGTGCTGCTCCCGTGCAGTGATATCGGTCGCCACCTTCACAACTCCCAGCATGTTTCCTGCTTTGTCCAATACGGGAGTATAGGTCGCTTCCAGCCACACGGTGCCACCATGTTTATTGATGCGGTCCACCTTCTGTTGAATCGGCTTGCCGTTCAAGAGTGTTCTCCAGAATTCTTTATAGTCCGGACTATTGTAAAAATCGGGTCTGCAAAATTGTTTGTGCTGCATGTTCGGCAGTTCTTCGACACGGTAGTGCATGGTACGGGCAAAGTTTTCATTCGCCCAGAGTACATTTCCTTCCGTATCAAATTCAATCATGGCCAATGTACGGTTAATGGCGGCCAGTACTTCATCTTTATGTATGTACTGCTTGGTTTCTTCCGGTGCTGTCATTTTTTTCTTCCCTCATTTTTCTCTTGAATTGGCGAGTTCCCGCCGATATAGAATGGTCGAACGTGACACTGCTGATTGATAAAATTATAATATATAAACTACTTTTATTAAAATAATAATTCCGACAATATGCGGATATTTTGAATAATTTTTAAATCATA
The DNA here is from genome assembly GCF_047238185.1 of Bacillus kalamii. NCBI lineage: Bacteria > Bacillati > Bacillota > Bacilli > Caryophanales > Bacillaceae > Bacillus > Bacillus kalamii. Next base: position 1,092,493 of record NZ_JBDFMI010000001.1, read on the forward strand.
GTTGACAACTAGGAATACTGGATAATATAGTAATGTATAAGTTTGAAATATCTGGCTGATCGGTAAACCGAAGGCTCCAGATCAGGGATGAAGCAGTGTGCTTAAGCTGCTGTACCCTTGGTCCGGAGCCTTTTCTTTTTTACCTCACAGCTTATAACCAATTAATCAGAAGATAGGGGGAAGAAAATGAAGAAATGGAGATTGGCATGTGTGCTCGTTCTTTTGGCGGGTGGGTTATCAGCCTGCGGTACATCGGGTAGCGTGGGCGGGAAACAATCCACAGAGGATCATTCTTCCAATAAATCGGTTAGGCTGCTGAATGTTTCATATGATCCGACACGTGAGTTGTATCAGGAATACAATGAAGCATTCGCGAAGCACTGGAAAAAAGAAAAAGGGCAAGAGGTAGAGGTGCAGCAGTCACACGGCGGTTCGGGCAAACAGGGGCGTGCAGTAATAGATGGCTTGCAGGCAGATCTTGTCACATTGGCGCTGGCATATGATATCGATGAAATAGCTGATAAAGGCCTGCTTGATAAAAACTGGGAAGAAAAGCTGCCGGACCATTCAACCCCTTACACATCAACCATCGTTTTTTTGGTTAAGAAAGGAAACCCTAAGCATATTAAGGATTGGGATGATCTAATCAGAAAAGATGTATCGGTTGTTACTCCCAATCCGAAAACATCGGGAGGCGCCCGTTGGAATTATCTGGCTGCCTGGTCATATGCAGAGAATCAATATGGAGATGATAAATCGAAGATACAAACATTTATGAAGAAGCTTTATGGAAATGTAGCCGTCCTTGATTCCGGTGCCAGGGGAGCTACAACAACTTTTGTGGAAAGGGGAATTGGAGATGTTCTGATCGCCTGGGAAAATGAGGCCTTCTTGTCCATCAATGAGCTTGGCAAGGACCAATTTCAAATCATTGCACCTTCGATCAGCATTTTGGCAGAGCCCCCTGTTGCTGTGGTCGATCAAGTGGCCCGTAAGAAAGGAACAGAAAAAGTGGCGGAAGCTTATTTGGATTATTTATACAGTGATGATGGACAGGAGATTGCAGCCAAACATTATTACCGCCCCCGTAACAAAGACATTTTGAAGAAATATAAAGACATCTTTCCAGAAATAAAGCTTGTGACAATCAATGATCCATTCGGAGGCTGGTCAAAGGCTCAAAAAACACATTTTGATGATGGCGGCACGTTCGATCAAATTTATAAGAAATAAGGAAACCACTGCCGTTCCAAACGTGGGGACCGCTTGGAAAGTAGGAATGCCAGTATGAAAAATGTATGGAAAACAAGCCGGAGGCGTTCTGTATTGCCGGGCTTTGGTTTGACTATGGGATTCACCGTCCTTTATACCGCCGTCATTGTATTAATCCCCTTATCCATGGTATTCATTCAGTCCACATCTCTTGGCTGGCATGGATTTTGGGAAACCATCAGCGGCCAACGTGCTGTAGCTTCTTATGGGTTAAGCTTTTGCACAGCATTCGCTGCTGCTTTTGTAAATGGGGTATTTGGCGTGTTGATCGCTTGGGTGTTGACGAGATATGATTTTCCGGGGAAACGGGTGATGGATGCCCTTGTTGATTTGCCTTTTGCACTGCCGACTGCAGTAGCAGGAATTGTCTTGGCCACCTTGTATGCAGAAAATGGTTGGATCGGTCAATTCTTTTCCTTCAGAATCGCTTTCACACCGCTTGGCATAATAGTCGCGCTCATCTTTATCGGACTGCCGTTTGTTGTCCGCACTGTGCAGCCTGTACTTGAAAATATCGATAAGGAAGTGGAAGAGGTGTCTGCACTGCTGGGTGCGACGCGTTTACGGACTTTCTATAAAGTGATGTTGCCTGAGTTGCTTCCAGCTGTAATGACTGGTTTTGCTTTATCATTTGCACGTTCTTTGGGGGAATATGGATCTGTTGTTTTCATTTCCGGCAATATGCCATTTAAGACAGAAATCACACCTTTGATCATTATGACAAAACTGGAGCAATACGATTATGCAGGAGCGACCGCGATTGCAGCTGTCATGCTGATAGCCACGTTTCTTATTCTATTGTCCATTAATCTGCTGCAATGGGCGGCCAGCAGAAAATTCATGCACTAAAAGGGGGGAAATCAAGATGCAGGTTTCGGCAGAAATGACCAAATCGGCAAAGGTTGGCCGATATTCTAATACAGAGCCGCTTGGTATCCGTTTGGTTTTGATTTTACTGGCCGTATTGTTTTTAGTTCTGTTTCTCATTTTGCCGCTTATCGCAATTTTTGCGAAAGCTTTCGAAAAGGGTGCAGGCCTTTATCTGGCATCTATTACACATCCGGATGCGCTTGCCGCAATCAAGCTGACCTTGCTTGTCACATTCATTGTTGTCCCATTGAATGCACTATTCGGCATTGCCGCTGCATGGGCTATTTCCAAATATTCATTTAGAGGGAAAAATATCCTGATTACACTTATCGATTTGCCTTTTGCGGTTTCACCTGTGATTGCAGGCTTACTCTTTATTTTGCTATTCGGGCAGAACAGCGCACTGGGCCCGTGGTTGCTGGAAAATAATATGGCCATTTTGTTCTCCGTGCCGGGAATTGTCTTGGCTACACTCTTCGTGACGTTCCCTTTTGTTGCACGCGAGTTGATCCCTCTCATGCAAAGCCAGGGGTCATCAGAGGAGGAAGCGTCGATCGTTCTTGGAGCGGGAGGCTTGAAAACCTTTTTGAAGGTGACTCTACCGAATAGTAAATGGGGCTTGTTTTATGGCATCATCCTTTGCAATGCAAGAGCAATAGGGGAGTTCGGGGCAGTGTCGGTCGTGTCCGGGCATATCCGGGGCTTGACGAATACAATGCCTCTCCATATTGAAATTCTCTATAATGAATACCAATTCACAGCTGCTTTTGCCGTAGCTTCGCTCATGTCGCTATTCGCCGTTGCTACATTGATAATCAAAAGTATGGTAGAGAGGAAAGGAAATTACCGCTCGAAGAAGGTAGGATAGGAAGGGGGAAAAGGTATGGCGATTACAATTAACAATGTATCAAAGTCATTCGGGAATACGGCGATATTGCATTCTATCAATCTTGCCATTCAAAGCGGGGAGCTAGTGGCACTTTTGGGGCCCTCCGGTTCGGGGAAAACATCGCTTTTAAGGATTATAGCAGGATTGGAGCAGCCGGATGAAGGAAATGTGCTGTTCGACTCCCGCGATTTAACTCATTTGGGGCTCGGGCAAAGGGAGGTTGGTTTCGTATTTCAGCATTATGCCCTCTTCAGGAATATGACAATCTATGAAAATATCGCATACGGCCTTAAGGTTCGCCCACGCAAACTGAGGCCTTCAAAAGAACACATCCATTCCAAGGTTAGTGAATTATTGGCGTTAGTTAAACTCGAACAATATGCCCGCCGCTATCCAAATGAATTGTCGGGTGGACAAAGGCAGCGCGTTGCTTTGGCAAGGTCTCTTGCTGTAGAGCCGAGGGTGCTGCTGCTGGATGAGCCGTTCGGTGCATTGGATGCAAAAGTGAGGAAGGAATTGCGCCGCTGGCTTCGTAAATTGCATGATGATTTTCCGCTCACAAGTGTTTTTGTCACCCATGATCAAGAGGAAGCATTGGATGTGGCAGATCGGATTGTGATCATGAACGAGGGAAGAATCGAGCAAATCGGCACTCCGGAAGCGGTATACGAAAATCCTGCCAATCCGTTCGTCTATGATTTTTTGGGCAGTGTGAATACATTTTCAGGCAGGATAAAGGACGGAAAGCTGGAGACCGGGGCTTGCTCAATTGCACTGGAGAATCTAGAAGGGGAGTTGGAGTGTGAAGCCACTGGTTTTATTCGTCCGCATGACTTTATCATTGATAAGCAAACACAAGCTAATGATTCAATCAAAGCGGTAGTCGGCCGTATACATGCAATTGGCCCGATTGTCCGCGTGGAAATGAGGCGATTGGATAATGGGGAAAGCATAGAGGCAGAAATAACAAAGGAATTGGCAGATTTGCTGTGTTTGAGGAAAGGTGACCATGTCAGTGTAAAGCCGAAGGATGTGAAGGTGTTTCTTGATTATGTCATATAAATAGGCTGTTTTTAATAGAGTTCAGTAAGTTGAAAAATAAGGCTGGAAATGATGCACCTCTGTGAACTTTATCGGAGGCCAGGCCACAATAATCATCGTTTTTGCGCTGAGTTATCATGGTTATAAAAAGACTGGAAAAAAGGAGAAGCTGCCGTGTAGAATTAATATTGACAAATCTTATGAGTATGGTAGGATTAATTTTAATATTTCTTACTCTTACCAATTAAATCAATGTGAAACAACCATAAGGGAGGGCGAACCCAATTGGAACCATCTCAAAGGAAAATCGTGATGGATCAACTTGAAAGGATGCTTGATTCTGTAAAATTTGGCAGTATTACGTTAGTTGTCCAGGATGGAAGAGTCATTCAAATCGAAAAGCATGAGAAGGTTCGCCTTCAACAACCGAAAATGCGCTGACTAGAAAACTAGAGGCGGTCTTTTTTACTTTACGTGTAGAAAAGACTGCCTTTTTTTATCGGCTGAATATTTCGAGAGGGGGTGTTTAGGATGGGAAAACAGCTTGCTGAAAAAGAATTGGCGGCATTATCAGATACGTTTTCACTACAAAGTGGCACCAAAGGCGCAAAGCAGGTCCTCAAATGGGCATATGGCTTTTATCATGGAAACGAGATTACGTACGCATCGAGCTTTGGGGCTGAAGCAATCGTTCTTATTGATTTAATCCAGGAAATCAAGCCTGATGCCCATATTCTGTTTCTTGATACAGGGCTTCATTTTCCGGAGACATATGATGTGATCGATACTGTCCGAAATCGTTTTCCAGCTTTGAATATAGAAATGAAAAAACCGTCCCTAACCATTGATGAGCAAATGGATATTCACGGCCCTGCGCTGTGGGAACGCGATCCGAATGCATGTTGCTATATTCGTAAGGTTCTACCGTTGAAGGAATCGCTGGATGGGAAAGCCGCTTGGATATCAGGTCTTCGGAGGGAACAATCGCCAACCAGGGCACTCACTCATTTTTTAAATATCGATAGCACCTTCCGAAATGTAAAAATATGTCCATTGATTCATTGGACATGGAAAGAGGTCAGGGAATATATTTCTTTAAAAGATTTGCCCTATAACAGTCTCCATGACCGCGGTTATCCGAGTATAGGCTGTTTCCCCTGTACTCAGCCAGCAGAAGGAGAGGCTGACAGCAGGGCGGGGCGCTGGAAAGGAAGCATGAAGACGGAATGTGGATTGCATCCGGCCAGGAACAAGGATAATGAAACCAATCAAAAGGAGTGAAGGAAAATGGCACTGCCAAAACCTCATGGAGGATTTCTCATAGACAGGTACGATCCAGCGATGGATGTAACAGAGATCACAAAAGAAATTCATATTGATGCTGTCGCGCTGAGTGACCTCGAATTGATCGGTGTCGGATTATTCAGTCCGCTCACCGGGTTCCTTGGTGAAAAGGAATATAGATCCGTTGTTGAAAATATGCGTTTGCCGGATGGAACAGTATGGAGCTTGCCTGTAACTTTGCCGACGGACGAAGCTACAGCCAGCATTTTGTCCACCGGGGAACGCGCGAAGCTTATCCATGGAAATTCGGTGTACGGCACTATCAACATATCAGAGATTTTCCGGCCCGACATAAAAAAAGAGGCGCGTGAAGTATATAAGACGGAGGATGTCTCCCATCCAGGCGTTAAAAGATTATTTGAAAGAGGAAATGTCTATATCGCAGGCGAAGTGACACTGATCAAGAAGCCGGACCATGGAAGTGCTACTGCATATTGGCATGAACCTGCCAAGTCCAGAAAATGGTTTGCTGAAAAAGGCTGGAGCTCAGTAGTGGGATTTCAGACAAGGAATCCAGTCCATCGCGCCCATGAATACATTCAAAAAATCGCGCTTGAAACGGTAGATGGTTTATTCCTGAATCCATTGGTGGGCGAAACCAAAGCGGATGATATTCCGGCAGATGTACGATTGAAAAGTTACAAAGCTTTGCTGGAGGGCTATTATCCGAAGGATCGCGTGCTGCTAGGCGTATATCCTGCAGCCATGAGATATGCCGGCCCAAGGGAAGCAGTCTTTCATGCTATTGTCCGCAAAAATTTCGGATGCTCCCATTTTATCGTCGGCCGCGACCATGCAGGAGTCGGGAATTATTACGGCACATATGATGCCCAGCAGATATTCAGCCAGTTTACGGCGGAAGAGCTTGGCATTACGCTTCTCTTTTTTGAAAACAGCTTTTATTGCCGTGCGTGCGAAGGGATGGCATCTGATAAAACGTGCCCGCATAGCGATGATCAACGTGTCATCTTATCAGGGACGAAGGTCAGGGAAATGCTCAGGAACGGAGAAGTTCCACCGTCAACCTTCAGCCGCAGGGAAGTGATTGATATTTTGATAGAAGGATTAAAAGAAGAAGCGAATGTATAAGGGGGGAAGGGAATGACTCAATCGAAGCATTTGACTTGGCACCAAGCGTCTGTGACGAAAGCGGACAGATGCAGCCAAAACGGCCATGGAAGCTGTGTCCTTTGGTTCACGGGGCTGTCCGGCTCGGGCAAGTCGACAATCGCCAATGCCCTTTCACGCTATTTGCACCGGAAAGGCATATCTGAATACGTATTGGATGGAGATAATATCCGCCATGGCTTAAACAGGGATCTGGGATTTTCCGACAGCGACAGGAAAGAAAACATCCGGCGAATCGGCGAGGTGGCGAAATTATTTGCCGATGGAGGAACAATCGTCATTTCTGCATTTATTTCTCCTTTCTGTGAGGACCGTGATGCAGTGCGGGCGATGTTCGAACCGGGAGAATTCATAGAAGTGCACATCCATTGTCCTTTAGACGAATGTGAACGCCGTGATCCAAAGCAGCTCTACCAAAAAGCGCGCAAGGGGGAACTTAAGGAGTTTACAGGGATTGATTCTCCATATGAGAAGCCCATTAACCCGGAGATCACTATATATACTGAGAAGCTAACTGTTGAAGAAGCGGTATATCAGATTAGGCAATATTTAATAGATGAGAAGATTATATAGGGGGTGGCAGTCTTGGGATATATCAAGCATTGGGCTGATAATGAAAAATTGAATAAATCAGAGCTGATGAAATTGGATAAGGATGGATTGAAGATTTTAGGGGATATTCCCTATTATGCTGCGAATGGATTTTCTTCTATTCCACGGGACCAATGGGATCTCTTTAAATGGGCAGGCCTATACTTGCAGCGGCCGAAGGAAGACGGGTATTTCATGATGCGTGTAAATGTTCCTTCAGGCATTCTGGATAATCGTCAATTAGAAGCGCTTGCCGGGATAGCCCGGGATTATGGAAGAGGTGTCTTTGATATCACCACGAGGCAGGCGATTCAATTCCATTGGCTTGAAATCGAACAAATACCGGATATATTTTCCCGTTTGGAAGCCGTCGGCCTTTCCAGTGCTGGCGCCTGTGGCGATATTACACGCACAATAGTCGGCAATCCGATTGCCGGCATAGATCCGGATGAATTATTCGACACTTCCCAGATTGTGAAAGAAGTCTATGATTATTTCCAGCGTAATGAAGATTTTTCGAACTTGCCGAGAAAATATAAAATGTCCATCAGCACCAATCTGAAAAACGCTGCCAATGCGGAAATTAACTGCATTTCCTTTACGCCCGCTTTGAAAGAAACCGGAGGAGAAACGCAGAAAGGCTTTCATTTGAAAGTGGGCGGAGGCCTATCTTCCCGCCCGTTTTTAGCCCAAACATTGGATGCCTTCATTGAACCCGAACGGACACTGGAGGTAGCGGTGGCTGTAACGACCATTTTCCGTGATTATGGCTATAGAGAAAAAAGGCATTTGGCCCGTTTGAAGTTTTTAATGGCCGATTGGGGTCCGGAAACATTTCTGGAAAAGATCGAGGAATATACAGGGAAACTGCCGTCAAAAGGCACCGAGCCCGTCCAACAATGGAATGCAGGGTATTTTTACGGGATACATGACCAGAAGCAAAAAGGGCTGAATTTTTTAGGATTCAATGTACCAGTGGGACGCCTCAGCGCCGATGAAGTTTTCGAAATCAGCTTGATTTCCCGCAAATATGGAAATGGAGAAATACGCACGTGCAATTCGCAAAATTTAATCATTCCGAATATCCCTGCCGCGCATGTTGAGGCGCTTTTGAAAGAACCGGTGTTCAAACGGATTACTATCAATCCGAATTCATTCATAGGCCATGCTGTCTCATGCACGGGAATCGAGTATTGCAATCTTGCCCTTGTCGAAACAAAAGAACGGATGAGGTTGATTGCGGAGGATCTGGACAAGAAAATCAGTCTTGATGTTCCTGTGCGGATGCACATGATCGGCTGTCCGAATTCTTGCGGACAGCGGCAGATTGCTGATATCGGCCTGCAGGGCATCCAGGTCAGAACGAAGGATAAGAAGAGGATTGACGCCTATGAAGTCTATATCGGAGGCACGTTGAACGCAGGAGGGAAATTCAACGAAAAATTGAACGGTAAAGTGCCGACTGAACATCTTCCGGACGTTCTAGAGCAGTTATTGCTGCATTTCAAAGAGGAAAAAGCAGCAGGGGAATCTTATTTTGATTATGTCCAACGACTTGGCATTCCTGCCATTCAGCAATCCTACGACCGGATTTTGGAGAAGGAATTGGATGGCTTATCTATATAGATTTACAGTCGATTTAGGGAGCAGGCTGGTTACCGCCATCATCCATGCTGAAGATGATGATGCGGCCTTCACCCACCTCGATGTCGAATTGGAAAAGTATTATTTAAAAGTACCGGAAAAAGTCGTGGCAATTCTAAGAGAAAAGAAACGATTAGGAAAACGGAGCGGCTATATACTTGATGGTGAGGAAGGGGAGTGAGCCGATGGCTGGTAAAGTATATCTTGTTGGTGCAGGGCCAGGCGATCCGGATTTATTGACTATTAAGGGGATGCGCTGCTTGGAGCAATGCGATGTCATTTTGTATGACAGGTTAGTCAATCCTGCACTATTAACGTTTGCAAGGAAGGATGCACAATTGATTTATTGCGGCAAGCTTCCCCAATACCATACGATGAAGCAGGAAACCATTAATTCTTTCTTGGTGAAATACGCCAAGAAGGGTTTAGCGGTTGTCCGCCTGAAAGGGGGAGATCCTTTTGTGTTCGGCCGCGGAGGCGAAGAAGCGGAAGCCTGCTTTGAAAATGGAGTCCCTTTTGAAATCGTCCCGGGCATTACAGCAGGAATCGCCGCACCCGCTTATGCAGGCATCCCTGTTACACACCGGGAATTAAGTAAAAGTTTTGCTTTCATCACTGGCCACCAGGCTGGCGGAGAAGAAGCGAAACATCAATGGAACCATCTTGCCAACGGTGTCGATACGCTCTGCATATATATGGGGGTATCCCATCTGCCGGATATTGTACGCCATCTAATCGATAATGGAAAACCAAAGCAAACCCCGATAGCGCTAGTCCACTGGGGTACCTGCGATGAGCAGCAGACTGTCAGCGGGACTTTGGCAGACATTGTAGCAAAAGTGAAGGCATCCAAGATTGCAAATCCTAGTATGATCATTATCGGCGAGGTTGTCACTTTGCAGGAAAAGCTGAATTGGTTCGAGCAGTGGCAGCCGAAAATCCCATCCGTCCAGTGAAAAAGGAGGCCTATCATGGAAAGTATTCTGTTCATCGGGCATGGTACACGTTCAAAGGAGGGTGCCCGAGAAGCAAAAGAATTCATTCAGAAGCTAATGGAGGAAATAACTGATCCAATAAAGGAATATGCTTTTTTGGAGCTGGCTGAGCCGACCATAGAGCAAGGTTTTAAAGCATGCATTGCACAAGGGGCTACTAGTATATATGTAGTCCCGCTTTTTCTTCTTGCAGCGGGCCACATAAAAGAGGATATTCCTTTTAGGCTTACTGCACTGATGAAGAAGCATCCCGGGACTCAGGTGTTCATGGCAAACCCCTTTGGCGTGCAAGAATCCATCCTCGATTCGATTGCCGAAGAAATCGCCAGGGCGGCAGGCAATTTAACAGGCGAAGATGCCATCTTAATCGTTGGAAGAGGAAGCAGCGATTCCTCTCTCCAACATCACTTTTCTCAAATAACTGCTGGTATAAGTGAACGGACAGGGATAAACAATGTGCAAGCCTGTTATTTGGCAGCAGCAAAACCTGCCTTTCCATTAGCGATCACTGAATTAAACCGAACAACTACAGGCCGTCTGGTCGTAGTCCCGTATCTATTGTTCGCGGGCCTATTGTTGTCTGAAGTATTCTCAGTGGTGAAGGAAATGCAACAGACTGGCAATCAGACAGTGGTGACGGAGCCTTTATCGAGGCATAAAAGCATGAAGGATTTAGTGGTGGCGAAAGTGAGAGGGAAAGGAGTACAGTATGCAGCCCTTGGTCATTGATTTGAAAGGCAAAAAGGTGACCATCGCCGGAGGAGGTACTATTGCATTGAGGAAAGCAATGGTACTCGGTGATGAAAATCCCATTTTGACATTTATAGCCCCGGCCTTTTCCGACGGCGTGCTGGAGTATGCCAGAAACAATAAATGCCTCTTGATTGAACGGGAAGCGGAGGGAGAAGATTTCGCCGATTGTTTTCTGGCCATAATCGCTACCAATGACCGGCAGGCCAATTCTTTGCTATCAAACGTTATTCCACACAACATTCTTTGCTGTGTAGTAGATGAACATAATGAAGGAAATGCCCTGTTTCCCGCGACTGTAAAACGCGGCCATCTGCAAATTGCGGTCAGTTCCAGTGGGGCCAGCCCGAAATTGACAAGAAAGCTGAAAAAAGAATTGGAGAGCCACTATGATGAATCTTGGATAGAATACAGCATTTTCCTGGCAGATGTCCGCAATGCAATGAAAGAAAAAGATATACTCTTCCAACAAAAGCAGGAAATCCTTGAAATGATCCTTGATGATTCATTCCGCCTGGATTCGAGGAATAGAAAGCGGATACTGGAGAGTCTGGATTCAATCCATCACTTCAATGGGCTAGCCATATGTACTGAGAAAGGAACCATCGTCAGCAATGATATCGGAGACGATTCCACGGGATTAATGGAAAGAATAAGGTAGAATGCAGGAATGTAAAGGGGATGTGTTCTTAGCAAGCCCGTTATGTATAGAAAGGTGGATTTTGATTTAGAGATACGGATGGGTTATCGATCTGTATCTCTCTTTTTTTATGGAAATCGCAGCCGGAATGTACACTGTTGATTAAGATTACCAGCGCCATCCAAATGCGTTAAAATAGAAGGAGGAATACATACAGGGAAGTGAGTGATATATATATATGCTCGATATACAGGAATTGAAATTGCCGGCAGAAGGAAGAGTTATTGCTATATCCGATATTCATGGCGATCTGCCGTTGTTGAAGAGGTTACTGGCTAAAGTAACATTCACAGAGGATGACATGTTGATCCTGAACGGAGATCTCTGTGAGAAGGGACCCGATAGCCTAAGTGTCGTCCGCTTTGCCATGGAGCTGATGGCAGAAAATCAAAATGTACATATTACGCAAGGAAATTGTGATGGCCTCGTCAAATATGTGTTTGAAGGAGATGAAGATATCCTGCAATACATGAAAAAAAGGCCATTTACCATCTTGAATGAATGTCTGGCAGAACAGGGGAGAACAATTGCTGATTTCAAAAGCATGGAAGACCTGCAAGCTTTTTATCGGCCCTATTACGGCAAGGAATTTGATTGGCTATTGAACCTGCCGGTCGCTCTGGAAACGGAAGATTTCCTCTTTATCCATGCAGGAATCGAAAATCGCACAGATTGGCGGAATACAAGTTTTGAATCAGCTGTTTCCATCCCGGATTTTTATAATAAAGGGCATCAATCCGAAAAAATAGTCGTCGTGGGCCATTGGCCTGTCGTCAATTATCGGGCAGAGACATTGAGCCATCATAACCCACGTATCGATTTAGAGAAACGCATCATTGCAATTGATGGAGGCAATCGTTTAAAGGTGGATGGCCAATTGAATGCGTTCATCATAACATGCCATCCAGGTAAAACCGTTTATTCCTATACTTATGTTGATTCATTGGAAAGATCGGCTGTCGTGAAGAAAAAACATGAGCTCAAGCAGATAGCCCTTGGAACAGTTACTTATCCTAACTATGAAATGAGGAAGTTAAGGGAGGGGACCTATTTTACTCTCTGTGAAAACGTTAAACTGGGCATTGAACAGCTTATAAAGAATGAATATCTGAAGGAAAAAGAAGGTGTGCTGCATGCCAATGATGATACAAGCACCACCCTTCTTCCTGTTGATGGGGGAGAGGCAGTGGCGATTGTTGATGACCAATGTACTGGGTATATGCTTGTAAAGAAGGAAGGAGCAGTCGGCTGGGTGCCCAAAAGCTGTTTTGAGTGAATGGGGCCTTCGCTATAGTGGCGAAGGCTTCTATTTAAATAATTCAATAAAATCCATGGCGGTCCTGGATACATACCGATCATTCCTCCAAACGAGGGCAATGTTCGAATAGACAGCTGAGTCGCTAATTTCGATGACTTTGACCCCATGAACCATGTGAGGGGGAACGGATGATCTTGGAACGATTGCAGCGCCGCCTATTCCAGCGGATACAAGGGAAATCAATACATTGACATCAGGGCACTCGCACAGAATATTAGGCTTCATTCCGATCTTTTCAAATTCATGGACTATTTCCTCGTAGAGGCCTTCTCCTTTTTCTCTATGTACAATCAATAAAGGAATCTCTCCTACTTCTTTTATGGAGATACTGTCTCTTGAATGCCAGTGATGCCAGTTCTCCGGTACCACCAGCACATTCGGCACTTTGCCAAGCGCAATACTTGTAATATTCTTCATATGGACAGGCATATAAACGATTGCCAATTCGATATCTTTATTTTCTAAATAATTGTCTATCTCGTATGGGTCGCCTGCAAACAGCTTGAACGATACGAGAGGATGATTTTCCTTGAATTGCTTCATTTTTTCCGGAAGGTAGGATACATAGGCGAGGACCGAGCCGATTGACAGGACTCCCTTCATCCCTGCTCCGGTTTCCTTTACTTCAAGCAAGGAATCCTCGAATTGCTGTATTAGAAGTTTCGCCTTCTCATAAAAAAGCTTTCCTGCTTCAGTTAATTCCATAGTTTTTCCATTTCGCTTCCGTTCGATCAACGTCAATCCGAGTTCTTCCTCCATCATCTGCAGCTGCTGGCTGAGTGGCGGCTGGGACATATTTAATTTTTTTGCCGCGCGGGAAATCTGCCCCTCTTCAGCAAGCGACTTGAAGTAATGCAATTGTCTCATATCCATTTCGATCACCCCATACTATTATATATGTTTAAACTATATATTAATAATTATATTAATATTTTAAATATATATAATAGAGTGATAGAATTAAAGAGTTAAAAGGGGTGTTTATAATGGGGATATTTGAAGGTTTGAACAAAAGTTTTTTAAATGGAGAGTGGACAGACGGAGCAAGCGGAAAAAGCTACGATATTTTGAATCCGTTTGATGATTCAGTCATCTCCACTGTAAGCCTTGCTTCAAAGAAGCAGTTGGAGGAAGCATTTGAAACAGCAAAGCAGGCACAGAAAGAATGGGGGAAAACGCCAGCTGACACACGCCGCCAGATCATGCTGAAAGCGGCTGGATTCTTAAAGGAACACCGTGATGAAATTATCGGGATTTTATCACATGAAAATGGCGGAACATTGATTAAAGTAAGTTTTGAATTTGACCTGACAATCGGAATCATGGAAGAAGCGGCCAAAATGGCAGATGAAGTCAATAAAATGAACGAAGTGCCTTCAAGCATGGAGGATAAAGTCAACCATGTGTACCGTTTGCCGCTAGGGGTGATCTCTTCCATTTCACCGTTTAATTTCCCATTGAATCTATCAATGCGGACAATTGCACCGGCAATTGCGTTGGGCAATGCGGTTGTCCATAAACCGGATATCCAGGTCAGCTATTCAGGAGGAATCATCATTGCGAAAGCATTCGAATATGCAGGCCTTCCAAAAGGGATATTTAATATGGTGTTGGCAGATTTGGACGAAATCGGCGACGGAATGATCACCAATCCGATTGCCCAATTGATCAGCTTTACAGGATCTACGGCAGTCGGAAGACATATCGGGGAAATTGCAGGCAAGAATCTTAAGCGTGTTGCCCTTGAATTGGGAGGAAACAATCCGTTTGTCGTGCTTGCAGACGCTGATTTAGACCGGGCAGTCGATGCAGCCATTTTTGGCAAGTATATTCACCAAGGCCAAATTTGTATGTGTGTAAATCGGATCATTGTCCATAAAGATCTGTATGACCGCTTCATTGAAAAATTCGTAGAACGTACAAAAGCATTGCCTTATGGGGATCAAATGGATCCGAAAACAGTGATCGGGCCGCTTATTAACAGCCGCCAGCTAGAGAAGGTCGAGAAAATAATTGCCGAAGCGAAAAAAGCCGGTACGAAGATGGCCCTTGAAGGCAAAAGGGTCGGCAATGTATTGACGCCGACTATTTTCTGCGATGTCAATAATGATGATCCAATCGCCCAATCGGAGTTATTCTCTCCTGTGGTTTCCATTATCCCGGCTGAAACAGACGATGAAGCAATCGATATTGCCAATGATACGATTTACGGATTAAGCTCTGCTATCTTTACCACAGATTTGGAAAAAGGGGAGCAATACGGGCTGCAAATCAATAGCGGGATGACCCATATCAATGACCAATCTGTCAATGATGCGCCTAATATTCCTTTCGGAGGAAACAAAATGAGCGGTGTAGGCCGTTTCGGCAATCCTTGGGTCATCGATGAATTCACGGTAGCCAAATGGATTTCCGTACAGACAAAATATCGGAATTTCCCATTTTAATAGGGAACTGGAAAAACAGATTATCGAAGATATAACTATGACGAAAAGAAGGCTCTTTTATTGGGAGCCTTCTTTTCATATACATACATATGCCTGAAATGTGCTGTAGGGATTTCCCCGTTTTTGGAATGTCTATTAAGCTCCAGCCAAGGAAATAAGGCTCCCTGTGCAGGAGTCTTATTTTTCGTTGTTCAAGCAATATCCGCTTTTTCTTGTCCAGTGGAGCCAGCTGTTTTTCGTTTTTCCTTCATCCGGCTGAATATCGTCGCAAGGATCGGACCGGATATATTATGCCAGACAGAAAAAATAGCACTTGGGACAGCTGCTAGCGGTGAAAAGTGGGCGGAGGCAAGAGCTGCCCCCAGTCCTGAATTTTGCATTCCTACCTCAATAGCGATGGCTTTTCTTTTAGGAAGGTCCATCTTAAACAGTTTGCCGAATAAATAACCAATCAGATAGCCCAAACAGTTATGCAAAACAACCACTGCGAATATTTCCAATCCGGTTTTGGCGATTTGTGCCTGATTTCCGGCCACAACGGCTGCCACGATCGCGACAATCCCGATCACTGATACGAGCGGAAGTACCTTTACACTGGCCTTTGCCTGGCGGCTGAATAGTTTTTTCACGATAAAGCCGAGGACAATCGGAATAATGACCACTTTTACAATGGACATAAACAAGTCGGACGGGCTTACATCCAGCCATTCACTGGCCAGCATATAGATGAGTGCAGGTGTCATGATAGGCGCGAGAACGGTCGTTACGGAGGTAACCGCTACAGATAAAGCGACATCGCCCTTCGATAGGAAGGTCATGACGTTGGATGATGTTCCACCCGGACAGCAACCGACCAAAATAACGCCTACCGCGATTTCAGGAGGAAGGTTCAGGCCTTTGGCCAAAAGGAATGCCAGACCTGGCATGATCAAAAATTGGCCGACAACCCCTATTATGACATCCTTGGGCCGCTTAAAAACTTCCTTGAAATCATCCGCCGATAATGTTAAACCCATTCCAAACATGATGATGCCAAGCAATGTAACAATATAAGGCCCAATCCATGCGAATGAAGACGGGGACACGTAAGCGAGGACTGCGAATAGCAATACCCACAAAGCGAATGTATTGCTGAAAAACGAGCTGATTTTTTCTAATGTTTTCATTTATGCACCTCTATCCTTTGCAGTGTTAAACCGATAATGGTGCTAAGTATATATTATTTTCTGAATAAATACAATATTAAAATTATTTACGCGGCCTTTTGGTATCTCTTTTATAAAAGATGTGAAAGTCCGCATGAAGCTGTACAAAGAATGCATGAAACGCTGCCTGCTTAATGCTGTTCTTCCGTTATAATATAAGAAAGAGATAAGACGGAAAGGCGATGAGCGGAATGAGTAAAGTCAGCAACTGCCTGCATATGCTGAATTGCCTCAATAGTAGGGGGGTTGTTAAAATTCAGGAACTGGAAGAAATGCTGGAAGTGAATGAACGGATGATCCGAAAATATAAGGATGAAATCGAAATGGCCGGCATACATATCGGTTCGAAGCGAGGAAAAGAGGGAGGCTATTATCTTGAAAAAACAACACTGCTTCCGAATATGGAATTTCAGGAAAAAGAGCTGAATGCCCTCGATATGGCGTATGATTTGATCAAGAATGACCATAGCTTTGCGGAATTTAATGCGTTCAAGCGTATGTATTTCCAGATTGCATCGACCCATAACCATAGCATAGAAACGAATCCATATATCTATTTCATCCATAAATACAAACCAAGGGACACGTTGACAAAGGATAATGAAAACTTCCTTGAGCTTAGAAGCGCCATCATCCAAAAGAGAAAAGTAGTCTTTTCCTATCAAGGGTGGCGGGGAATAGAGGAAACGAGGAAGGTGCATCCCCATGGTCTTGTCCATTATGACGGCAACTGGTACTGCTGCGGGTTTTGCGAGTTAAGGGGGGAGCAGCGGACATTCAAGCTGCTGCGCATTCAGCATCTGGAAGTAACAGAGGAAAATTTTGAGCGCGATGGACAGTTCAATATCCGCCAGGACAAAATCGGGATATGCGATGATGTGCATAACATCGAATTGCATGTGTTTCCCCCGTATGCCCATACGATTTCTGAAGCGGTATGGGGAGAGAAACAAGAAATCATCGATCAAGATGATGGAAGTGTTTCTTTTCGGGCAACTATGTCCGGAAAAGAATCCATCATTAAATGGATTCTAGGAATGGGGAGCGCTGTCCATGTACTTGGGCCGGCCCATATCAGACAAGCGGTGAAGGACGAATTGATCAAAACGATAGAGTATTATCAATAATTTTTAATGCGGCTTTCATAGTGCCGGATAGGCTGATAGGATATCTCCTATAAAAGGATAGCGGATCGATGAGAGAGCTGTTGTTTACAGCAGGCGTTTAAGCCATTTTGGCAATGCGATGGAAGGTGGGCAATAAATAGCAGCTTAGGGATGCTGATTTTTCAGAAGGGCAGGCAGGAGATGCCCATACCCTTCCAATTAGAGTCAATCGATAGACTCCCCATAGTTGATGCCTGTCCATTTTGAGTAGATGTTGTACAATTCCTGTCTGGAAATATTGAATTTGGAAAGGACCAATCTTTCAATAATAGGAAAGTCATCAACAAGGTCAATTTTCTTCATATTTTTAGTCAGAAGCTTAGCGTAATTAATGATGTAATCCAGAACATCCTTTTCGTAATGCCCATTTGAGGTTTTGTCATTTTGAATGGGAACAATATATTTCTCGTATATCCACATGGAAGTCCTGACTTTTTGCTGTGTCAGGACTTTGCTGCCGAATACGAGCTTTCCTTGCGATGAGAAAATTAATCCTTTATTGGAATGAGTATTCAAATAGGTATATGTCTGTTTGCCTGTCTTTACATGAAGTTGTAGGGAATGCATATAAAGCGGATTATAGGGATAGTCTGCTGTAAAGAAACGGCCATACTTTAGTTTGTATTTCAGTTGCTTGTGGAAAAGAGACAGGACAACAAATTGTTCCTCGTGTGGCAGGCTTTCGAAACGTTCGCTGCCCTTTATTTGGATATGTACGTTTTTTTTCTTAAACTCAACCTGATGATTGTCGAAATATTGGCTGAAAATCGGTTTCCTCATTTCAAGGGCAGCCAAGGCTTGAAAGTTTGTATAAGTGATTTCCTGGTGGATGAAGCTAAGAACAAGACTGAACAGACAGCTCGCTAAGAAGCAAATGAAAAAATATAGTAATCTCAATTGTAATTCTCCGTACGATTAGAATTGGTATAGGATATCATAACCACCTCTATAGTAATACAAAAGTTACTTTGATTGCCTTTTTTAGTATATTTTTATTTTTATGAGTTTAGTAGAAACAATATAAGGAAGAGTACCCGCTGCATTTTATACTCTTTTTCAATATATGGCGTATAATAAACCTTGAAATCTTAGCAGAATACTTGTTTTTGCTTCTTAGGGGATGAATTGCCAATGTTTATGAAAGTATTGAATGAGAATACGGTTCTCTTGATTTTTATGGCTATCGGTTTTGCTTTGCGCAAAGGAAGAATGATGAATACGCCCAATATGGATGGTTTATCGAAAATATTGACGCTCGTCGCTTTGCCTGCGGCCATATTGATGAGCCTTCAGACTCCTTATACACCTGAACTGATGAAGAAGGTAGGAATCACTTTGGTGGTCTCTTTGGTTATTACGATAGCAGCTTTTTTAATAGGATTGGCGCTCGCTCGCGCATTCCACATTCAGCATATTGAACGCAAGGTATGGATCGGCTGCTGCACATTTTCCAATATCCTGTTCATCGGCATTCCGATCATCGGTTCATTATACGGAACCGAGGGAATTTTAATGCTCGTAAGCTATAATACAATCTCTATGTTCCTACTATTTACGCTAGGCATAGCCATTTATAGCAAAAAGGGCGAGAACAGCATTCGTTTGAAGCAGTTTTTCATGAACCCGGCGGTTATTGCGACATTCATCGGGTTCCTTTTATTTGTAGCCAATATATCGCTGCCGGCTCCCGTCCATGGCGCCATGACAGCGCTGGGAGGCATGACAGCTCCGTTATCGATGCTCATTACAGGAGGCATGATGGCCGACAATAAAATCGGTGCCTTTCTCATCGATTTCAAGGTATATCTCTTTTCCAACATCCGCTTATTCCTGATTCCAGCCATAACCTATGTAATCCTGTCTTTTATGATAGACGACCCGCTGATCATCGGAGTACTAGTTGTGGCTTCTGCTATGCCTTCTGGCGCAATGAACGTCGTCTTTGCCGAGCAATACAGCGCATCTGGACCGCTTGCATCCAAATATGTCGTCATGACAACTTTATTGTCGATCATTACGCTGCCGGCTGTAGCGTATTTATTGGGATAAGGAAAAGTTCTTTTTGTTATGAAAATTTAAAACATATAGTATAATAAACAGGGCATTTTTACCACAGGATGAAAGGAGGAGAAAGAATGAAGGCAAGATTATCAAATGAAGCAGGCGTAACGAAAAATGTCAAAATCGGATTTAGTTGGACTACTTTCTTTTTTGGGTTTTTCCCTGCACTTTTCAGGGGAGATTTAAAATGGGCAGCTATCATGTTTATTACAGCAGCTGTTGTAGGCACATTCACAATTGGTTTTGGCGCATGGATTCCAGGTATTATTTTTTCATTTGTATATAATAAAATCAATATTAAAGAATTGCTTGAAAAAGGGTATAGACCTGCAGATGAACGAACTAGGGAAGAGCTGCAATCAAGAGGCATTATTTCCGCATCGGTTTCAAAGATCAGTGCTTAATCACAGCCGTATGGTACGTACAGGGATTGTTCACCAATCCCTGTTTTTTTTATGAATGAAAACCATTGGAGCTTCAAAGGGGCCAAGTTAGCTACTATGTTTAATCAGCTGAAGAGTAAGTGCACCATGATTCTTATAACAAGGACGCTGCTTTCTTCATGGTGTATGCGAGGGTCCGCAGAGAAACCCGCACCTTGTGCAATCCTAGAAAGAAATCGCCTTTTATTCGCAGCCGCAAATATATGGAGTGTAAACGGGCTATTTATGTACAATCCTTTTATGTATAGTACGCATATATATAATTCATACTTTATTAATCGGAATAGTGTGTTATATAATGGTGAAAAGACAAAAAGAAAGGGGCGAGGACATGCATGAACAGTATCCAGTTATGCCAGGGGCAGAATCATTTTTCCATAAAGGAGGAGAAGTAGGTATACTTTTGTCACATGGCTTTATCGGTACACCGCAAAGTGTCCGGTTTTTAGGAGAACAACTAGCAGATAGGGGCTATACGGTGATGGCGCCCCGCTTAAAAGGACATGGGACACATTATAAAGAATTGGAATTGTGTACATCCAGTGATTGGTATCAGACGCTCAAAGAAGGTTATAGAGAGCTAAACAAGCATTGCCGGACTGTTGTGGTTATGGGCCAGTCGATGGGTGGCACACTTGCTTTATGGCTCGCATCAAACCTCGCGGCTGACGCTGTCGTACTGATTAACCCAGCATTATCTGTACCAATCTTTGAACAATATATGGGTGAAAAAGAGCTTCGATTCATTGATGAAGGCGAGCCTGATATAAAGGCATGCAATATACACGAAATCGTATATGATAAAGTGCCGATACAAGCAATATGGCAACTGCAAGAATTAATGCGTTTGACACCGGAAAAGCTGAAGAATATCAAATGCCCGATTTTGGCCTTCAAATCTGCTGTTGACCATGTAGTTCCTCCCGAGTGTACGGATATGATATTGAATGCTGTCAGCTCCTTACAAAAAGAGGTCATCACCTTGCCAAACTCCTATCATGTCGCTTCAATGGATCATGATAAGGAAATGATTGTCCAAGTAACTGACTTTTTTATTCGCCATTTGCTTGTCGGGCATTTTCGGCACACCAGTTAAGCAGGCCGAAGCATGGTATAATACAGGAAATAATTCTAGCAGAAAGGATTGAACCATGAATTTAGCAGATTTTGAAACAAATATGCCGAGAAAAATTCTTGCGAGGGGCCAGAAATATTATAAAGGGGGCACTATTGATTGCATGGTGGAGTCGAACCCTGGGCATTTCGTGTTTGAGGTAAGTGGGACAGCGGATTATATAGTCGACATCCGCGTCGACGAGCATGGCGAAATCCTCTCATCAAACTGCACATGCCCTTATGATTACGGGCCAAATTGCAAGCATGAGGCAGCTGCCTTCTACGCGCTATGCGACTGGAAGGATTCCGGAAGGGTGCTGGCAGATGAAGAAGCGCCGAAGGAGTCAGAGGCTGTGATGAAGAGGAAGCCTGCTCAAGAGAGTTCCATCGTTATCACAGATATGCATGTGAAGGCTGCTAAAAAGCTGATCAAGGAGTTTATCTTGACCTATAAGAGGCGTGGATTCATTGAGTGGAGAGACGTTCCAGCTGCTTTGGCTGGAGTGGGAATGGCTATCCAGAATGCTTGGGAGATCCATCGTTCACACCCTGAACAAGCTGTCGATCTGTCTTTGGCTGTTTTGCAAGCAGTGATCGATATGCTAGCCTATTGTGATGATTCAAATGGTGAACCAGCAGCTGCCATCTATGAGAGCTTGGCTATCATCCAGGAATCAGTGGTCGAGGGCATTCGAATATTGGACGATAAAGAAATGAACCGTATGCTTAAAAAACTGATGAAGGAAGCTGGGCATAAGCGATATGACGGGTATAATGAATGGCGAACAAGTTTGCTGCACGCCTGTATTCCAATGTGCAATTCACCGAAAAGAAGAGCACAACTTGAAGATTTACTGAATGAGTTGCTGTCAGAATTACATTCTTCGACTAAAAGATATGACAAAGAACAGCTGTTGTTGGTCGCCAGCAAATTAGTTCAGCGCTTCGATGGGGAAACGGCTTATGTTTCGTTTATCAAAAGTCATATTGATGTAAGCGGCTTTAGGGAAATGGCCATCCAATATTATATGTCCAAGCAGCAGTATGAAGATGTCATTCAATTGTGCGAGGAAGGAAAAAAGCGGGATAAGGACCAGCCAGGATTAGTGGTCCAATGGGAAAAAGATGCTCTTGAAGCCTATATAAAGCTAGGTGATTTAAAAGGGCAAAAACAGGTGCTTAAAGAATTGCTGTTCCGTGAAAGAGATGGATATAAATACTATAGCAGACTGAAAAAAATGTATTCACATGATGAATGGCAGCATAAGCAAAAAGACATTTTATCACGATTGCACAAGGAAAATCATTCTTACACATACTTAAGTATTTTAAAAAAAGAAAATTTGAAAGAAGAGCTTCTTCAATATTGCAGTAGGAATCCTAAGCTGATAGAAAATACCTACCCATATTTAATTGATCGTTTCCCTGAAGAAGTAGAAGAGTTGTTTTTTCGACATATCGAGGAATCAGCAGAAAAAGCAAGCAACAGGAAACAATATTATATGGTATGCAGGCATATTAACCGATTAAGGGAAGTATGCAACGATGCACTTGCTGAAAGAGTCATCGACCACCTGCACGCAAAATATCATATGAAGCCTGCGTTTTTGGATGAATTATCCAACGTTCGTTAATATAGCCCTTGGCTGTTTGAAAGCTGTTTAAATTGAACAGCTTTTTTGTTCGGGAGGCAATCAGATGACGAGATTGTAAAGTGTAACAGATTGGTCATCCCTCCACTGGCTTTGGCATACACATTAGTGTAAAAGATATCTAGCAGAAGAAATGATTTGTTTAGAGCGATCGTGCAATGGAAAAAACGTAAGGAGACCCATTTTCTAGAACGGACAATAGGATTTTGTCTTGGATACACTCACTATATAGGTAGGTGGCTGCCATATGCAAAAGATTGTAAGATGCTTGTTGTTGCTCTGTCTTTTTGATGCGGTGGCGACTGATATAGGTATACGGACAGGCTTTATTGAAGAAGGGAATCCGTTAATGGGGATGATATATGAGCAAAGCAAGATTGTTTTTTATTGCTGCAAGCTCATTTTTCCTGTGCTGTTGGTTATTTTGTATGAGAAGCATATACAATCGAAGCTGCTGACGGTGCTGGTAGGAGTCTGCTTTACTTTATACGTAGCGGTAACGATGATCCACGCTTCTTGGATTGGGGTTGTTTTCATTACACTTAAATGAACGAGGGAGAAAGCATCATCCTGCCATATATCCAGATGCAAAATGAGCCCGTTTCTGCAGAGGAGGTGGCAGAAGGGGTAGGGCTCGCACGAGTGACTGCCCGCCGTTATCTCGATTATCTGGAAAAGCAAGATAGGGTGGAGATTGTTATTCAGTATGGGGGCATCGGGCGGCCCGTGAACCGTTATGCAGTTAAAAGTGGGCATTCCTGAAAAAGAGAGGGAAACAGGGGGCTCTCCGACTTGTTGAAGAGTAGAGAATGTTTGTGTTTTTTACCTTACTATTTCAATTCTATTTTTTATGCTACAAATGTGTTAAATATCACTAAAGTCCTATATTTCAGGTGCAAACTAGGATAGAATGCATAAACAAATAGATGGAACGAAAGGAAGTCCACAAATAAAGAAACAATAGATTTTAGATTTATTTGCTTATCCGTTTATCACAGCAGGCCTTCCCATATATGCATGGCTTTTTGCTGTAAACGAATCGGATTTAGTTACTTCCTCCTCTATTTAACCTTTAAGGACGCTTGAAAGGGGAGAGGAGCCAATGGTTCTAAAAATGACTGCCATTGTTGTCATCACCGGTTTGGCTATGCTTATTTGGACTCTGATCAGAAAGCTGAAGATATATCAAAAACGGCGGCATTCATATAGTTTCAAACAAAATCAAGATGCCATAAACAGTAAAGTACGAAAGATGCTGCAAAACGGCTATACAAAGCCAGCGATTATCAAAGTTGTCAGACAAAGAACAGGTTTGGGGTTGTTTGAAGCCAAGCAATATGTGGAGAGAATGACTCGTATGGAATGAAGGCCGGAGTCCGTTTAAATACTGATATTTTCAAAATGAGCAACAATCCTGTGCAGATTGTTGCTCATTTAGTTAAGGCTGCTGCCTAATTGTTTGTTTTTAAATCAGTTATTCTTTATTAGAAATATGCTTTCCACGCAGGCTGCACTTTCATGGTGTCCTCAGCGAGTTTTTCGGCTGCTTGTCGGTCCACCTGTTTCGATTGCATGATAAATTGGGTCATATGGTCTTTTTTCTCTGTAAAGGACTGCATGGATCCATCCGGTTTGGCACAATGGATGCAATAATCCTTGGAAGGGTCACCACCAGCGAAATCAGACAATCCTTTCATGGGCATACCGCATGAGATACAGGTTTTCATGTACTCTCCTCCTAATGATTAAATAGATTGTTAAGCTTTTTTTCTCCTATTCTTATTTTAAGGGAATGGAGAGCTTCTGTCAGTTTTGAGGAAAAAACGTTTAATACAGGTAGCCGGCAATTATGCCTGCGACTTTAAGAGGTTGATTCACTGATGTTTAAATGGACTTGTCCGTTTTGTCATTGTACCCTGTGCTCTTGATGCCATTTCAGGCTCGGAGCTTTTCATCCTATAGTTTAATTTCCCGCTCCAGGATGCCCGTTTTCCGGGGCCTCCTCTTCCTGCGTGGTCTCATCTCTCCCGCTGATCCCGCAGGAGTCTAGCACCTTCCGCAAATAAAACAGTAAATTCATCTTATTATAAACACAACTATTTGAGCATTAAACACCATCGGAAAGAGTTTCTACAGTCATCTTTTGTTTGTAAAATGACAGAGACATTAAGTACCTAAAAGGAGTCCGTTTTTTGATAGATTATGTTTGGATTGATGAAGAGTCACCTATTTTAAAGCAACTTCCGAATACTATTCATGGCCAATGATGAACATATGGATCCTATTGTTCAATCGATGAATTGGGAAGCTATACTATGTGACAAAACAACGTTAATTAGTTGGTATTTTGAATAAGGAACGAAACGATTGTAATTTTACAACTACTGGGCTATAGAGAGACCGCTAGTTTGAAAGGAAGAGACAAATGCCTGTTTATAACAAATTGGTCCGCGACCGGATTCCTAAAATTATGGAAGCGCAAGGAAAGCGGCTGAAAGTAAGAACGCTCGTGGAAGATGAATACGTTAGAGAATTGAAAAATAAAAGCAAGGAAGAACTGGATGAATATCTCAACACGGACAATGATGGTGATGCTACTGAAGAATTGGCTGATCTGCTGGAAGTCATCCATGCCCTTGCGAGAGTGCATGGGACCGATATGGCCGGCATAGAAAAAATCCGTATGAAAAAAGCGGCGGAACGTGGCGGCTTCAACGAGAGGTTCTTTTTGATTGAGGCAGAAGGAGAATGAACATACCGTTTTCTAGCCAGCTTCTGCAGTAAACAGGACAAGTCAGAAAAGGGATTCCCGTCAAAGATCCCTTTTCTTTTTGTATTTAGGAAGCTGCCACTTCTTTTCGGCTGTCGATGACAACGACCCAGTGCTCCATCGGGGCCATAAAATCATGCAAATGCGTCCATTTCTTGTTTTTTGAAAGGGCGCTTATGAGCAGGCAGATAGATTTCTCATTTAAATCGTTTACGAGTAAATCGAGCAGGG
Source organism: Bacillus kalamii (assembly GCF_047238185.1). NCBI lineage: Bacteria > Bacillati > Bacillota > Bacilli > Caryophanales > Bacillaceae > Bacillus > Bacillus kalamii. The sequence continues at coordinate 1,118,126 of NZ_JBDFMI010000001.1, forward strand.
TTGCCTTCATGTTCATGATATCTTCATAATCATCCGTTACGGAAATGATCAGATCCAATTGGGGCATGAAACAATCCAGTTGCTGTCCAAGCTCACGCAAATCCGCAAGCGTATTTCCTTCGCATGCCAAATCGTTGAGGTGATTGACAAAATTCATATATTCCACACTGTTGTCACGCTTTATTTTTTCGGTCAATAAGTCCGTTAACAGGTTTGTTGGTAAGTTTTTCACTATTAATGAACTCCTTTCACTATTTTGATAATAGTGTAGCTTCTTTTGTTTTATTTTTCAAATAATTTAAATAATTGCAAGTAAAAGAGGCAGCTCATAGCTGCCTCTTTTTATGGTTGCCTATAACCGAAGGTCTGTGAAATCTCAAATGATTTTTGGCGCAGATATATACTAAGCGGATGGTCCGGCGAATCAGGGATGGATTCCTTGAATCCGACAACTGTCAGTGATCCAACCAATTCCGAGTTGAAATTGAGGATCGGGACTGAAACAGAAGAGACGGATGGGACGAGCGGTTCCCTGGCAAAGGAGATACAGGATTCTCTGACCTTCTGTAGTTCGCCCTGCCCTTCTGCTGGAAAGCCATTTTCCCTTAACCACTCTTTTTTCACCTCTTCCTCCAGGAAGCTATTGTACACCTTGCCGCTGGAAGAGAAAGGTGGCAAAATCGTCCCTATTTGCGCCCCGATATTCAGGTTATGGGGAGGGCTTTGGATTTTGACCACAATCGGTCCCTTATAGGTCCATGTCGTAAAAAGCACAGTATTATCGGCTTCTTGGCATATGTCCACTAAGTAGGGAGCGACACGGCTGCTGGCATCTTCCTGATCGATGGCAGACATGCCATATTGTATGAGCCTGGCACCAAGCGAGTACATCCCGGACATAGGATCGCGGTAAAGCATGTCAAGCTGCGTCAATGTATTTAAATATTTGTATAAATTACTTTTGGTTATGCTGGTGGATTCTTGTATATCCGAGAATCTCAAAGGCTTCCCGGCTGTCGAAATCGCGTCGATCACAGACATGCCCACTTGAAGCGATTGAATAACGTTCGATGATTTTGCAGTTTGCATCCGGCATATGTCTCCCTTTTTTCTACAAGTATACCAGAAAACGCGAAACAATCTGAATCCCATGTTTTCCATGAGTATGACAGGTAGAAAATACTATTTTTAAATAACCATAAAAATATAATCTTGACAATTTTTTGAATATTATACTATTATTTATACAAATAGTGAACATTGTTCTCTGTTAGTGAAAATTTTGCCGTTTGGAGTGAACATTTGTAAAAGGATATCGTGTTCATTGAAAGAAAACCATCGTTTACTGGTGAAGGAATCCCGAGACAAGAGGGAGTAATTCTGGAAGCGGGCGGGTTTAGGGAGTGAACAGGTGGCCCTATATGCCGCGCTCCATCATTGGAAAATAAACTGGAATTGGTTTCCGGCCATCCAATGAACCAAAATGATGAATGTAAATACTCGGTAAAAGAGTGGAATGCGGACCGACTGCAATACAACATACTAGAAAAGGGGTAATACAATGAAATTGGTAACATTCAGCAAAAATGGATTAACACGCATCGGGGCAGTAACTGAAAACAAGCAAGTGATTGATTTGAATTATGCTTATCAGGCAAAGCTTGAAGCAGAAGGAAAGCTTCGTGCGGCACTAATTGCAGAAGCATACGTTCCTGCTGAAATGAAGGGTTTTTTGCAGGGTGGGAATGAAAGCCTTTCCATTGCGAAGGAATTGGTCGATTATGCCTTGAATAATTCCGGCAGCTATAAGCATCCGCTTGTCCATGCCTTTGAGGATGTCAAAATTGAAGCGCCTGTAAACAACCCAGGAAAGATTATTTGTGTGGGCCATAATTACCGTGAGCATATTGCCGAAATGAAGCGTGAATTGCCGCCATTCCCAGTTATTTTTGCGAAATTCGCAAACACAATCATCGGTGCGCAGGATGATATTCCGCACTTCCCAATTTCGGAACAGCTGGATTATGAAGCGGAATTTGCCTTCGTTATCGGAAAACAGGCCCGTAATGTAAGCAAGGAAGATGCACTATCCTATGTTGCAGGCTATACCATAGCCAATGATGTAACCTATCGGGATATTCAGCGCCGTACACTTCAATGGCTGCAGGGAAAAACGGTCGAAGGCAGCCTGCCGATGGGGCCATGGCTTGTTACGACTGATGAAATCAAGGATCCTTCAGGGTTGGGCGTCCGCTTATCCGTTAATGGGGAAGAACGGCAGAAGACAAATACGGAGAACTTTGTATTTGATGTGAAGTACTTGGTGGAATTTTTATCAAACCTAATGACACTAGAGCCTGGTGATATCATCCTTACTGGGACACCGGGCGGGGTAGGGGTTGCACGCGATCCGCAAGCATTCCTGAAGGATGGTGATGTTGTCACGGTGGAAATCGACCGAATCGGCATTTTGGAAAATAAAGTATTCGCAGTGGAGGTGGACTGATAATGGGTGAAAAAACAATCAACCAATCCATCGAGTCAATCCAGGCTACGTTGGATCAAATAGTGGAAACAGTAGAAAGCCTGCCTGAGGATTCCATCCGTTGGAAACCTTCCGATGATGAATGGTCCATCCTGCAAATTCTGTCCCATATCAGTGAAGCCACTCCCTATTGGATCGGTGAAATCAAAACCGTTGTAGCAGACCCGGGATCAGAGTGGGGAAGAGGCATGCAGGATTCCGCAAGGCTTGCGGCTGTTGCAGAGCCGGAAAAATTATCCTCCGAGAAAGTGGAAGAACAAGTGAAGCAACTGAAAAATCAAGTGGAGGTTGAGCTTGGCGGATTAACCGAGGAGCAGCTGAAAAAAGAATCGCCGCACCGCAACTTTGCGAAATTCGGCAACAAGCCTGTATCCTTTATCATCGGCCATTTCATAGAGGAGCATTTGAAGGGACATCTCGGCCAAATTAATCGGAATATTTCGAAATTAAAACAAACTAACTAAAAGAGGTTGTCATTAATGGGAGAGAAACACGCTTATCTGCAGGATAAAGACGTCCAGGACTTCACGAAGGATATCCAGGAATATAATTTAGGGCCTTTATGGGAAGCTATTCCAGCTTTGATGAACAAAAATCCAGAGCCGCATGCCGTCCCATATCTCTGGTCGGATGAATTGCTGAAGCGAAAATTGAATGAAGCCGCGCAAATTTTCACGCCTGACCGCGGCGGTGAAAGACGCGCTATTTATTTCCAAAATCCCGGACTAACGTACCGCCAGCCATGGGGATGGGCTTCCACGACCCAAACGCTGTATGCAGCTGTCCAGCTCTTGCTGCCGGGGGAAGTGGCTCCTTCACACCGCCATTCGCAAAGCGCACTCCGTTTCATAACCGATGGTGAAGGAGCTTATACAATCGTCCAGGGCGAACGGATCTTCATGGAGGAAGGAGATTTCCTCATCACGCCGAAAAACCTATGGCACGGCCATGGCCATGTCGGCGATAAGCCGATGATCTGGATGGATGCTCTTGATATCCCTGCCATTTATTCGATCGGCGGCACTTTCTTTGAGCCATACCCGGATAAAATTGAAACACCGAAGAAACCGGACAATTTTTCAGAGCAGCGCTACAGAGGGGGAATGGTCCGCCCTGTAAGCGACCGGTACTCTCAGGTGGCGCCCCTCGCCAATTATAAATGGAACCGTACACAAGACGCACTGAAGGGGCTGACCAGATTCGACCCGGATGAAAATCATGGATATGCGGTCGAATATATCAACCCGTCCAATGGACAGACAGCCAATCCGACAATGGGAGCATGGATGCAGTACTTGCCGAAAGGTTTCCATACAAAGGCATTGCGCCATACCCATTCCGTCATCTATCAGGTGCACCAGGGGTCAGGCTATACAGTTATCAACGGTGTCCGGTTCGATTGGAAAAAAGGCGACTACTTCTGCATCCCGAACTGGGCGTGGTACGAGCATGTCGCTTCTGAGGAATCCTATCTGTTCTCGGTCAATGACCTGCCGATCATGGAACGGTTCGATTTGGAGCAGTCGCAAAACCTGGAAAGCGGAAACGGCCACCAAGAAGTCAAAGGCGAGTTCAAGGCAGTGCGATAAACAGGCTGAACCGGCCAGGTGAACATGCCCGGCTGGTTCCTGAAGGTGTCAGCACAACATGTTAATCAATAAGAGGAGGCATTATGATGGAAAATACGAAAGAAATTCCAATGATAGTCATAGGCGGTGGAATCGGCGGTTTAGCAGCCGCTCTCGGAATTGCGCAAACTGGACAGTACGTCAAGGTATTGGAGCAGGCACCTGAATTCGGAGAGGTCGGAGCGGGCATCCAGCTTGCCGCCAATGCTACGAATGTCCTGCAAAGGCTTGGTGTAATGGATAAAATCAATGAAATAGCCGTCTTTCCGAAGCGCCTTGTCCTAATGGACGCATTCAGCGGGAAAGAGCTGTCTGCCCTTGATCTTGGCGAAGTGTACAAAGAACGATACGGTGCACCATATATCGTCCTGCACCGCAGTGATCTGCATCGTGCCCTTTACGATACATGTAAAGAAAACCCTTACATTGCCCTTGAAACCAATCAGCGAATCATCGGAACAACAGAAGAAGATGGAGGCGTAACGGTGAAAGCGGCAGACGGACAGGTCCACAAAGCAAGCGCTGTCGTAGGCGCAGACGGCATCTGGTCCAAGGTCCGCCCTATGTTTGCGGAGGATGAAGCGATATGCTCCGGGTATGTCGCCTATCGCGGAGCCCTGCCGATTGAGGAAATCGGAGGTGCAGCAGGAAATATGGACGATGTATACATGTGGATCGGCCCTAACCTGCATCTAGTCCAATATCCGGTCCGCCGCGGCGAATTATACAATCAGGTCGTTGTCTTCAAGAGCAAAAGCTATACGAAAGAAATCGAAGCAACCGAACAATGGGGAACACCGGAGGAAATGGATGAAGTGTTTGCCGGCACATGCGGACAGGTGCAAAATGCCATCTCCTTCATTTCCAGACAACGCCGCTGGCCAATGTTCGACCGTCTGCCGATCGACAATTGGACGAAAGGAAAAATCACACTTCTTGGAGACTCTGCCCATCCGATGCTGCAATATTTAGCACAGGGTGCCTGCCAAGCATTGGAGGACGCCGGCTATTTATCAGACATGCTTCAGGAACACGGTGAAAACATTGAAGCAGCATTCCAGGCCTACCAGCAGGAACGGATCCCTCGTACAGCCTATGTACAAGGGTCGGCAAGAACATGGGGGGAAATTATCCATAATACTACACACGAAGGCATCCTGCTTCGGAATATCATCATGAACAACCGCACCTCACAGGATTTCACATTCGTCGATCAATTCCATGGCTATAACAAACATGCAGTAAAAGCATAAATAGACAATGCCGCCAGCCGCTTGCACAATGCAGCAGCCGGCGGCCATTTTCAATCGGGAAAAATCATGTATTACATACAGCTTGGAGGAATAAGGATGAAAAGAGTGAACCCAGCGGAAATCATCAATACGAGCCGATTTAACCGCTTCCATTACATGCTGCTTGCCTGGTGTTTTTTTATTATCATTTTTGACGGCTATGATCTGGTCGTCTATGGGACAGTCGTGCCTAAGCTAATCGAGGAATGGCATCTTACATCCGTCGAAGCTGGGGCGCTCAGCAGCTACGGATTATTCGGCATGATGTTCGGAGCCATTTTTTTAGGGATGCTGGCAGATAAAATCGGCAGGAAAAAAGTAATTGCCGTATCATTGTTTTTGTTCAGCTTGTTTACGTTCCTATGCGGCTTCACAGACAGTCCCACAACATTTTCAGCCTTCCGTTTCATCGCAGGCCTCGGTCTCGGAGGAATCATGCCGAATGTAATCGCCCTCATGACAGATTACGCACCCCAGAACCGAAAAAGCATGGCTGTATCCATTGTGCTATGCGGCTATTCAGTCGGCGGCATGCTGGCACCATTTCTCGGCATCGTCCTCATGCCCACATTCGGTTGGGAATCCATCTTCTGGTTTGCCGGCTTGCCACTGGTGTTGATACCGCTTATATATAAGAAGCTTCCCGAATCATCTAGCCATCTTCTCCGGAATGGGAAGAAGCAAGAACTGATTGCGATTCTGTCCAGGGTGAATCCTGACAGAAAACTCAGTCCAGATGTTGAGTGGACGGAAGCGGCTGAGGAAGTGAAAATTCCGGTTGCCGGCCTGTTCAAGGAAACGCGGACACGCAGTACTATCATGTTCTGGATTGCTTTCTTCATGTGCCTGTTGATGGTATTCGGGCTGAACACATGGCTGCCGAAGCTAATGATCAATGCAGGCTACGGACTGAACTCAAGCCTTGCCTTCCTTATTTCATTGCAGGCGGGAGCCATCGCAGGTACATTGATCGTCGCATGGCTTTGCGACCGTTACGGCTCCAAAAAGATGCTCGTTCCCTTGTATGCACTCGGAGCAGTCAGCCTGATTCTCCTTGGATTCGGCGGGAGTCCCATCTATATTTATGTATTAGTCACGATTGCCGGCGCATGTACAACCGGCGCGCAAAACCTTGTCCAGGCATACGTCTCCCAGTATTATCCTCCAAATGTCTGCTCGACCGCCCTCGGCATGGCTTCAGGAATCGGGCGGGTTGGCGGAATAATTGGTCCGCTTATGGGAGGCTTTCTGCTTGCGCAGCATTTGCCGATTCATATGAATTTTATCGCGTTTGCCATACCGGGGGTGATTGCTTCGGTTGCGTTGAGCTTGGTGCCGGAAAAGCTGGCTTATTATAGGCAAAGGCAATTGAAGGAAATGCCCAAGCCGGAGCAAGCTTATGTTGTAGAGGAACCGACCGTCTAAAGTAATATGAGAGTGAAAAAGCAGCTATTCATGATGATGAGCTGCTTTTTCTTTTTTGTTGTAATCAGTATGTCTAGTAAATGAGCCGATTCTTAATGGAACAAGGAATTGGATGGAAGGTTACCTATACACAAAAGTAGGTCGCATTATCGGTATCTTCTTTTCTTTTAATAGTTGAACCTGCGAATCTTCGATTGAACGAAAAAGTGTCTATCATAGCGAAAGATCATTCTACTATTTTGTTCATAAAGGATTGTATCTTATAAATAAGAAGTAAACAGAATTGTCAGTGAAGAAAATCAGTTTTAAGGCGAATGGCCTGTGCAGGACAACTCCATACATACCAAAAGCCATGTTCCTACGATCGAACATGGCTTCCTTTACGCGGGCGGAATCGGTACCGGCACAGTTAAGCGGTAGAGGTCGCTGACGATGGCGGCCATTTCTTCGGGGCTCTCAGTGGCGCCTCCCTTAATCCACTCAAACATGATATTATGCATAGCGCCCAACAGGAACCGGCTCTCATACTTTTTCTTTGCGGTGGTTGTATAGAGGGATATCGTTTTGTTGGCATGCTCCAACAGAACATAGGCAAGCTTGGCTTCATGGAGGCATAATAAAAACTCGCGGTGCTTGATCCAATAACGGAAGAAGGCCAAAACGCATACATACATATCCTTAGTAGGGTCGAGGTGCTTTGTTTCCTGTCCGAAGCGGTACCCTAGCTCATCCACATAGTGGGTGATGATCTCTTCCTTGGAATTATAGTTCCTATAATAGGTGACTCTTGATACGCCGGCCGTTTTGGCGATATCGGTAATGGTGATGTCCTCATACTGTTTTTCTTTCATCAATTTGAACAAAGCGAGGGCGATGCAGTCCTTCGCGAACATATTGACAGCATTTCGTTTCTTTTCCATGTAACAAAACCTCCTTATTTGTTACAGTTGCCTTTAAAACTATTGAGTTAGTAAATTATATCAATATAATGAATATCATTCAGTGTAACAAGCAGTGACTGAAGGAATCAACTGACAAAGTTAAACAAATAGGCTTTTTTTCTCCATTTTGTCATCTGCTGGCTAATTTGCCGGCAATGCTTCTTCGAGAAAAAGCCAACAAATAAGTAAAGGAGCTTCACCGTTAATGGTTAAAATTTTTAAATATTTGAAGCCGTTCGAATGGCTGCTTATATTCGCCAGTTTACTATTCATCGTAGCCCAGGTATGGCTGGACCTGAAATTGCCTGACTATATGTCGGAAATCACGGGCTATGTTCAAACAAAAGGGAGCTCAATGGGCCAAATCTGGGAAGCGGGGGCCTTCATGCTTCTCTGCGCTTTGGGCAGCTTGGCGGCATCGGTCGTGGTCGGCTTCTTCGCCGCACGCATCGCCGCTTCATTCACAGCCCGCCTTCGTTCGATGCTGTTCAATAAAGTAGAATCGTTCTCCATGAAGGAAATCAATACCTTTTCGACGGCGAGCTTGATCACTCGTTCGACAAACGATATCACGCAAATCCAGATGATCGTCACCATCGGCTTGCAGGTTTTGATCAAAGCGCCGATTTTGGCAGTCTGGGCCATCGTGAAGATTTCGGGGAAAAGCTGGCAATGGACTGCGTCGACAGCAGGCGCTGTCGGATTGCTGCTTCTGTTTATTGTGATCGTCGGGTTAATTGCGTTGCCTAAGTTCAAAGTTATCCAGTCGCTGACGGATAACTTGAACCGCGTTTCCCGTGAAAACCTGACAGGCCTTCGCGTCGTCCGGGCATATAACGCAGAAGCCTATCAGCAGGCTAAATTTGAGGAAGCGAACGATAGTCTGACAAAAACGCATTTGTTCACTACTCGAATGATGGCCGGGCTGATGCCGTATATGATGATGATCATGAGCGGACTCAGCTTGGCGGTCTATTGGATCGGGGCTTACTTGATTGACCGAGCCGACATGATGGACCGGATCGGCTTGTTCAGCGATATGGTTGTCTTCTCTTCTTATGCGATGCAGGTCGTGATGGCTTTTCTCATGCTGACAGTCGTGTTCATCATGATGCCGCGGGCAGCCGTGGCGGCAAACCGCATCAATGAAGTATTGGACACAGAGCTGTCCATCACCGATGGCTTTGTCCATGACGAGGCCACGAAGGAAAAAGGGGCAGTCGAATTCCGCCACGTCAGCTTCAAATATCCGGATTCTTCCGAGTATGTGCTGAAAGACATCAGCTTTACGGCCGCACAGGGCGATACGGTTGCCTTCATCGGCGCGACCGGCAGCGGCAAGACGACGCTCGTCAACCTGATCCCTCGTTTTTATGACGCAACCGAAGGGGAGGTGCTGGTAAACGGCATCGATGTCAAAAAGCATGCCCAGAACAATCTGCATAAAAAACTGGGCTATGTACCGCAGCGCAATGTATTGTTCAGCGGCAGCATCACTTCGAATGTGGCCTATGGAAGCAACCGGACCGAAGATATCCGGCAAGAGGTTGAAAAAGCGGTGTCCATCGCACAGGGAGAGGAATTCGTCCGCAAAATGGACGGTGCATACGACGCCCATGTTGCCCAAGGCGGCTCGAACTTATCGGGCGGGCAAAAACAGCGCCTGTCTATTGCGCGTGCTATCCACCGTAAGCCGGAAATCTACATTTTCGACGATTCATTCTCGGCGCTCGATTACAAGACGGACCGTGTGCTCCGGGCTGCGCTAAAGAATGAAACAAGCACCGCGACCAATCTGATTGTTGCCCAGCGCATCGGCACCATCATGGATGCTGATAAAATCATCGTGCTGGATGAAGGGAAAATTGTTGGCTCGGGGACACATGAGGAATTGTTAAGAACGTGCCACGTGTATCAGGAAATCGCCTATTCCCAACTGTCAAAGGAGGAGCTGGAACATGCTTAAGAAGAATAAACACCAAATGGACGGCTCTTCCGCAAATGGGGAGCAAGCAGGAAGCTTCAAAGAAACATGGGGTAGGTTAATTGCTTATTGTAAACCATATCTGCCGGTCATCATTCTGGCGTTCGCACTCGCCATCACTGGAACAATCTTCACGATCATCGGACCGGATAAGCTGAGCGAAATGACTGACCATGTCACAGCAGGACTGACCGGCTCCATCGATTTGGATGCCGTAGCGAAGATCGGGTTCCTGCTGGCCGCCCTTTACGGATTCAGCGCCCTGTTTTCCTATCTTCAGGGGTTCATCATGGCGACTGTCACGCAAAAGGTGACCAAAAAACTCCGTACGGACATATCGGAAAAAATAAACAAACTGCCATTGAAATACTTCGATTCCCATAACTTCGGGGATGTGTTGAGCCGGATCACTAACGATGTCGATATGATCGGCCAAACGATGAACCAAAGCATCGGTACTCTTGTCAGCTCGTCGGCGCTGTTTTTGGGGTCACTATTCATGATGTTCAAGACGAATGTCGCCATGACATTGACGGCAATCGTCTCTACCTTGATCGGATTCGGCCTGATGGGGCTTATCATCAAAAAATCTCAGAAGTATTTCCTGAGTCAGCAACAGGAACTCGGGGCGATGAACGGCCATATCGAAGAAGTCTACGCCGGCCACTTGGTCGTAAAGGTATACAACGGCGAGGAGGAAGCAAGGGAGACATTCAATGAGATTAATGAACGTCTCTACCAAAACATCTGGAAATCGCAGTTCTTATCCGGGCTGATGATGCCGATCATGACCTTCATCGGCAACTTCGGATATGTAGCGGTGTGTGTTGTAGGTGCCGCGCTGGCGCTGAACGGGCATATCTCATTCGGTGTCATCGTTGCTTTCATGATGTACATTCGCCTGTTCACACAACCGCTCGCGCAAATGGCGCAGGCTGCCACATCACTCCAATCGACGGGGGCGGCAAGCAAACGGGTATTCGAATTCCTGGAAGAACAGGAGCTGGAAAATGAAAGCCATAAGACGACAGTGCTTACATATGTCAAAGGCGACGTGGAATTCAAGCATGTGCAATTCGGTTACAGCGAGGATAAGACGATCATTAAAGACTTCTCGGTCCATGCCGCAGCCGGGCAAAAAGTGGCTATCGTCGGCCCTACAGGTGCCGGGAAATCGACCATGGTCAACCTGCTGATGCGCTTCTACGAAGTGAATGGCGGAGAAATCCTGATCGACGGTGTGCCGATCCACTCCATGACACGTGCAAATGTCCATGACCTGTTCTGCATGGTTTTACAGGATACCTGGCTTTTCGAAGGGTCCATCAAAGAAAACATCATCTACAATAAACGAGGCGTGACGGATGAAGAAGTGGTGCAGGCATGCAAAGCCGTCGGAATCGACCACTTCATCCAAACCTTGCCAATGGGCTACGACACGGTATTGAATGACCAAATCAGCCTGTCCGCCGGCCAGAAGCAATTGATCACAATTGCCCGCGCAATGGTGGAAAACGCACCGTTATTGATCCTTGATGAAGCGACAAGCTCCGTCGATACCCGCACGGAACGGCTTATCCAGGAGGCGATGGACAAACTGACCGTTGGCCGCACATCCTTTGTCATCGCCCATAGGCTGTCGACCATCAAGAACGCCGACCTTATCCTTGTCATGAAAGACGGCGACATCATCGAGAGCGGCAATCATGACACGTTGTTGGCTAAGCAAGGGTTTTATGCAGACTTGTATAATAGCCAATTCACTGAGCCGGTTGTGGAAGAAGAGGAATTGTGTGTGTAAAGGAAAGGGTTATTTAAAAGCTCGCAATTTCCAGAGTTATTATTAAGTGCTTTATTTCGTAGAACTAGGACTAATAGACTTGGGGAAGAAATTTCACGAAATAGCCAGGGGATAAGGAGCTATGAAGCCTAATAAAAAAGCAGTCGCAGAACGTAATATACACAACAAATAAAAGTGAGTACCCTATAAAAATGATAAGAATAATCATTTTTATAGGGTACTCTTTTTTTGTAATATGAAAAATAAAAACAATAAAGTATATTAACAGGATTCCTTGTTCTCTCTAAGAATCCTATCTTTCTATGCGATTAATATGGCTTTCCATTGTTTCTAATCAATTTTTAGGTTCTCAGAAATATCTTTTTGTGATGATTAAGAGTTTTCTTTAATAAAAGCACCCCGTATTGTCTAGCGTTACTCTCATATATTAAGCCCTTCAGCAAACTTAGTATCCATTTAATGAAGGGCTTTACCAAGCAAAAAACTATAGAGTTGAATTTTCAATAAATAAGGGTTTACAAAATGGTTCTGATCAGGCTTTATTCCGATTCAACCCCTTCAGTGGGTGAACAATCTGGACAAATGGAGAGAATGCTTAGGTAAAATGGTTCATTGTTCAGATTTTGTTCAGGTAGACTATATTAAATTAAAGTATGTGGGTATTAAAAGAAAGGTTGGAAGAAAAAATGCAGAAAGTTAAAAAGCAAAAAAAATGGTGGAAACGTTCACTAGCAGCAATGTTCTCTTTAACGCTTATGACGAGTAGTTTGTCAATGACAGGAGTGCCTGAGAGAGTTAACGCAGCTAATTCTCTAGGACCAGGTGGTGTGACGGATGCTACGCTATGGCTTCGACCAGATAAGGGAATTAATGAAAATAGTGGCAAGGTTACTTTATGGCAAGACCAAAGTAGTAAGATGAATCATGCAACTGCTGATACAGCAAGTATTCAACCAACGTATTTAGAAAATGGCATTAACTTTAATCCAGCACTACAGTTTGACGGAAAAAATACTTACATGAATTTAGATGTAAGCAAACTCCCAACTGGTAAACGTGCAAGATCAGTTGTTGCTGTGGCCAAAACTAGTGTTACTGCTCAAAAAACAATTATTTCCTGGGGGACTGAAGTATCAAATAAAATGTTTGGATTAGTGAGGAATGGCGATCAAGCTAGAATGATAGGGTATGGATCCGATAATGGTGTCATTAACACTTTCTGGGATGCTAATGTAAATGAACTTACTGGTACATGGGAAGGTGATAGTGGTGACAACACAGCATCTATATACAGTAAGATGAAGGTGAAGACAAATATTTCGCAATCAATAACTAGCTGGGATACAAGTTCGGATCCTAACGCGAATCCAAAAGCAGTGGCACGTATTGGGGCGAGGATTGAGAACACTACCCAAAGTTGGAATGGGCTCATTTCAGACGTCATTGTATTTGACAGAGTGTTGACGGATGTTGAACGCCATCGTATTAGTAGTTACTTAGCTGTAAAATATGGCTACACACTCGATCAGACAACACCGACTAATTATCTTGCTTCTAACGGAACTAAAATAATTTGGAATGCAGAAAACAATAAGGGTTATGGCAATCGCATCACAGTCATTGGGAAGGATACTGGAAGTGACTTGGTGCAGAAGCAATCGAAATCAACTGAAGAAAGTGGCAATGTAACGATTGCACTTGGAAACGATATTGCAACATCTAATAAGGCTAATAGCAGTAGTGTTGCTGAAGATAAAACCTTTTTAACTTTTAGTGATAATGGTGCAGAAGCGGATTATACAATCCCTCTTGCTGACAATAATATACCTGCAACGTTGGCGCATGCGAATCCAACTACACAAGCACAAGTGAAAATGATGCCACGTATCTACAAGGTAGATAAAAGTGCTGATTGGACGGACTTACCGGTTACTTTACAAGTAGACGGGGCAGATCCTACTAAATATAGTATCTATCTTTATATGAGTGATGATCCAAACTTTTCGACATCAACAGTCACGGTGAAATCGACAGATAAAACGACAGGTAAAGTAACACTGAATAGTAGAGAACTTGGGAATGGTAGCTATTTTACATTTGTTATACAAGTTGATAAAAGAGCTTTAGAAACACTAACTAATAAAATTGAAAAAGAAAATCTACAAGAGAATAGCTATACACCAGCAAGCTGGAAGGGCTTACAAAACGCATTAACAAATGCAAACATCATATTAACCGATACAAATGCAACACCAGAACAAGTAGATGAAGCACTTAAAGTATTAAAGAGAGCAGAAGAGGACTTAGTGCATACATCAGCTGTAGATAAGTCAAAACTAGAAGCTAAAGTAACGGAAGTAAGCAATCTAAAAGCCATTGACTATACACCAGCAAGCTGGAAGGGTTTACAAGACGCATTAACAAATGCAAACATCAAATTAACCGATACAAATGCAACACAAGAGCAAGTAAATGAAGCACTTAAAGTATTAAAGAAGGCGGAAGAGGACTTAGTGCTTACATCAGCTGTAGATAAGTCAAAACTAGAAGCTAAAGTAACGGAAGTAAGCAATCTAAAAGCCATTGACTATACACCAGCAAGCTGGAAGGGTTTACAAGACGCATTAACAAATGCAAACATCATATTAACCGATACAAATGCAACACAAGAACAAGTAAATGAAGCACTTAAAGTATTAAAGAAAGCGGAAGAGGGCTTAGTACTTACATCAGCCGTAGATAAGTCAAAACTACAGATCAAAGTAAATGAAGGTAATAAGTTAATTTCGAATCATTACACGCCTTCAAGCTGGGGAGCATATACTTCTACCAAATTAGAAGCGGAAGAAGTTTTAAAAAATCCAAATGCAACACAAAGAGAAGTAGATGCGGTATTAACAAAGTTAACTTCGGCACAGAATACGCTAGTAAAAGTACCTGCCGAAACACCTGGCCTAGACTCACTTACATCATCAACAGGTACATTAAGCCCAATTTTTTCATCAGAAGTCACAAACTACACTATGAATGTTGAACACACAACGTCTCAACTATCATTCAAAGCGGTACCATTTAATCAAGGTGCGAAGGTGACAATGACAGCCAACGGACAAGCTGTAAACATGGGGGATTTCTTCCCGCTATCAGTTGGAGAAAATACAGTTATGATTACAGTGACAGATGATACAGGATCAAAAACATACGTTATTACAGTTAACTATACCAAAGATACTTCATCGGGATCAGGCAATGGTGGCGGAACATCGACATCAACACCACCAATGACTGAAACAAACACAACAACAAAAATCAAAGTTGATTTAGATATTGACGGTGCTAATCCGATGGAAAAAATACCAGTTGAAATTGAACGTACAAAGCACGCAAACGGTCAAATCACTGACTTTGTCGCGTTAACAGAAGCGAATGCGAAGGAAGCTGTACAGAAAGCCAAACAAATTGGCAACAATATTACGCGTATTGTAATTCCAGATGCCAATGATGAAGTGGATAAAGTAACGGTTGAAGTGCCAAAACAATCGATTCAAATGCTACGTGAGAATGGCTTATCTTTCGAAATTTCAACGGACAATGCGTATATAACAATCCCAGTAAGCTCTATGGACGGAGTAAACGACAACCTCCATTTCCGCTTTCTTCCAGTTAAGAAGGAAAGCGAGCGCAAGGCGATTGAAGAGCGAGCAAGAGTTGAAAAATTAGTGTACGAAACACTACAAAGCAATGATGTGCGTGTCGTGGCACGTCCAATGAAGATTGAAACGAATATGCCAAGTCGTCCTGTACAAGTGACACTGCCACTGAAAGGTGTGAAAGTGCCAACAGCGAAGGCAGAGCGTCAAGTATTTTTAGAGCATCTTGCGGTGTTTATTGAATATTCGGATGGGGAGAAAAAGATCGTATTCCCTGAATTCATGACAATGGCGAACGGTGAACTTGGTTTACGTTTCACAGTGGACAAATTCAGCACATTTACGGTTATTCAATTCGAGAAATCAACAGTAGGTAAGCATGAAGCTTATATTAATGGCTTTCCGAATGGTACATTTGGTCCTGAAGAAAACGTGACACGTGTGCAAGTAGCGACAATGATTGCGCGCATCTTAGGCTACACAGATGACCAAACAGTAGACTACGCACCATTCAATGATATTCCAAGTAATCATTATGCAGCGGGTGCTATTGCTTTTATCAAAGAGCGAGGCATTATGAATGGTAATATGAATGGTAATTTCCGTGCAAGCGATAACATTACACGTGCACAAATGGCAACAGTGGTTGCGAACTATAAGCAGCTTCAGATAGAAGAAGGTGTAACTATTACTTTCAACGATACAAAAGACCATTGGGCCCAATGGATTATCGAAGCGAACCGTACTGCTGGTATCATTAACGGTTATGAGGATGGAAGCTTTGCACCAAATAAATACCTAACACGAGCGCAAGCTGTTGTCATAATGAACCGCATGTTTGAACGCGGTCCATTAAATAGCGTGACAACACCAAGTTTCCCTGACGTTAAAGGTAACCACTGGGCATTTAAAGATATTGAGGAAGCAGCAAAATCACATGTTTACTTTATCGATGAAGATAAGAATGAGCAGCTTTCAAAATAAGAAATAGCAAAAGCAGGCTAGGGGGAATCCTTAGCCTTTTTCAATCATAATCGAGACGGATATGGTAGTCAAACAGACGAATAGTACTGCGATAAGATTTCCAAGTGACGGATGAATGCTTGAGTCATATGATTCCTTGTACAGTTTTTGTTAAAATGTACTATGGTAGTATCTTCAATGAAAGATGATTTAAAAAGGAGAAAGAAATAGGATATAGCATACATAAAAACTCATAAAGATTTACAATAGGGGGAGGCATGATAATGAAAAAAAATATCTTGATCATCGTTAGCATTATTACGCTGTTTGTTATCGCCTATTTCTTAGGTAATTGGCATTATTTTTCGATTAAAAACCCTCAGATAGTTGAAGATGGAACTGTTAGTATCGATTCTGAGCAATTACATAAGCCTGTTAAACTTGAAGGGGAATGGTCCTTCTATCCAAATGTTTTAATACCACCTGGCGAGTCACTTGATACTTATAAAAATCAACGTACAACCATTGAGGTTCCAGAAAATTGGCATGGATATGTGCGACCAAATGAAGAAGGAATTACGGTGGGGACTTATCACATCAAAGTGAAGGTACCTTTTGAAGGACAATATGGCTTGTATATACGTACGATTCGACAGTCAAATCGCATTTTTATTAATGGTGTGGAGGTTGGAGCAAAAGGTAATCCAAGTACAACCATGAGTGATTATCAAACTGAAAATGATGATAAATACACTGTATTTGCACGAAGCGACAATAAAGAACTCAATATAATCATTCATGCAGGCAACTATAATTATCCGCAGGCAGGAATTATTTATCCCGTGGAATTCGGTACAATGGAAGTCATCCAACACCAATATAGGATAAAAGTTTTAGCGGATACAATTGTCAGTGTAGGGTACATTATCTTTGGTATTATTTATGTCATTTCTTACGGACAAAATCGCAAGCGCAGGGAAGAGTTGTACTTTGGACTATTTACGATATTATTAGGGATTTATATGTCCTTTATTAATCAAAAAGTGTTTTTTCTGTTAAGTCCCCCAATTCTTACTGTCAATCAAGTTCGTTTGCAACTTGGAATTTTACCTATAGCACTTATATGCTTAACGCTTTTTATCTATTATATGTACCCACAATTGACGAAAAAAAGAATTGTTTTCTTAATTATCATTTTACTTGGTATTGTTTTCTTTATATATGCTATCTATAATCCTTTTACCCATAATGAGAGAGCTACATCTCCACTGATAATCAATCAAAGAAAGGTAGATTATATAGCGGTAACTGCTCCAGTCGTCTTGTATAACGTATGGATTATTATACGTGTTATGTTGAAACGACTTGAGGGAGCTCGTTATATTTTAATTGTGTTTGCGGCAATTTGCTGTTATGCCATTTTATTAATTCTTAACTTCTTTACAGGAATTCCAATTGATTATAGTGAATACGTGTTGTTTTTACTTATATTATTAGGTTTTGCCTCATTGTTAAACTATCGTTCCAATGTAGCATTCATAAAAATTCAAGCACTATCAGAAGAATTAATTTTACATAACCAAATGAAGGATGAATTTTTACTTAAAACTTCCCATGAATTGCGAACGCCGTTAAATGGTATTCTAAATCTATCAAAATCGTTAATGGAAGGTTTGCAGGGACCATTGAGACGTGCTCAACAGGAGCAAGTAATTTTAATCCATAATATTACACAGCGTTTAGGTCATTTAGTAGAAGATTTGTTATTTTCATCTAATCAAATGACCGGAGAAGTACAGGTTTCACCAAGTAAAGTGCCAATATCTATTATAAATGAAGTAGTAGAAGAAATTCGAAGTGTCATGCCAAAGGATAGTCAAGTACGCCTAATAACTGATGTAGACTTGGAAGTGCCAGCCATGTTCACAGATGAATTACGCTTTAAGCAAGTACTTTATAATTTATTGCATAATGCTATAAAGCATACGACATTAGGAGAAATCAAGGTTACAGCATATGTGTATCAAAAACATATGGTTATTCAAGTAAGTGATACTGGCTCTGGAATTCTTGCATCTGATTTAGAGCATATTTTTAATGCCTTTTATCAATTAAATAATCATCATAATAAGGAAGGGCTCGGTTTAGGATTAAGTATTGCTAAAAATATTGTTGAAAAATTAAACGGTGAAATTCATGTCACAAGCTCGCTAGGAAAGGGTACGACATTTACATTTACGATGCCGCTAGCAACAGAAGAGGACATGAGCAATGAACAGTCATCCGCAATTATTAAGCATTTAACTCCGGAAGTGCTAAAGCTTGATTTACCATTAACCTATAAAGGGAATAATAAAACAATACTTGTGGTAGATGATAACCATATCGATATTAAGGTTTTAGTTGACGCATTAGCTTTAAAGGGGTATACAGTGATAGCAGTTGATAACGGTTTTGATGCGGTGGACTATATTAAAACGAATCAAGTGGATTGCATGTTAATCGATTTAATGAAGAATGGTATGTCAAGATATGAACTATGTAAGCAAGTACGTAAACAATATGACGTGCTAGAGCTACCTATCATTATTTTGACGGCAATTATGAAACATTCTGATTTAATCTTAACATTGCAAGTTGGTGCTAATGATTATTTGCAGAAGCCTATTAAGATGGAAGAATTATTTATACACATTGAATCTTTACTAGCTGTTCGACAATCTTCAATAGATGCTATTGAAGTGGAAATGAATTATTTGTATTCTCAAGTAACACCACATTTTGTCTATAATACCCTGAATACAATTATTGGTTTAAGCTATACCGATATAGATAATACGAGAGAAGCATTATACTGCTTGGCAACGTATTTCCGTGCAAAGTTAGGTGCTAATTATCGTAATAGTTTTGTTTCCATTGAAGAGGAAATAGAGCTTGTAAAGGCATATCTTTATATAGAAAAAATGCGTTTTGGAGATCGTTTAACTGTTAAATACGATATTGATGAATCTATCCAGCTAATGATTCCTACACTATCCATTCAGCCTTTGGTGGAAAATGCTGTTTTTCATGGTATATCCAAAAAGCAGGAGGGTGGCATGATAGAGGTAAGTGTTCAACGAGAAGGACAATTTGTTCGTATTAAAATATATGATGATGGGGTAGGTATGCCAGATGAAAAAATGCAAAAATTATTAAATGAAGAGAGCTCTCGCATTGGTTTTACCAATCCATTAAAAAAATTCAAACTGATAAAAAATGCCAGCCTACGCTTATATAGTGAGGAAGGTAAGGGTACGACTATTTTTATACTATTACCAGAGGGTGATTGAGCATGAATATTATTATCCTAGAGGATGAAAGAATGGCTATTGATTTATTAAGCATAATGTTAAATCGACTTACACAATTTCAGATTTCTATAAAGGGGACATTTACGAATGCAGTAGATGCCCTTATCTATCTTGAAAAAGAATCTGTTGACATCATATTTTTAGACATTGAAATGATTGATATGCATGGCTTACAAGTGGCAGAACAGCTCTTAATAAGACAACCATCCTTACAAATCATATTTGTTACAGCACATGCTCGATTTGCGGTGGAGGCATTTGAGGTTGAGGCAACAGATTATTTGTTAAAACCCGTACATGAGAAACGACTTATTAAAGCATTGACAAAAGCACATCAACGATATCTATTACAAGTTAAGGAATCGAAAGAGAACAAAGAGAATTTTTTATATGCACATACCATGGGTAGCTTTTATTTACTTGATGCTCAGCGTGAGGTAGTGAAGTGGCGTACAAGGAAAGTGCGCGAACTATTTTTATATTTATTATTTCACAAAAACAAGCCTAAGTTAAATGTCGTCATCATAGATGATCTATGGCCAAATTTCATTTTTGAAAAGGCAGCAAGTAATTTACATACGTCTATTTATCAATTAAGAAAGATTCTAAAGGAAAATGGCATAAATGATTCGATTCAATTAGTCAATAATCACTACCAATTAAATGTTGAAATTGATAGTGATTACGATGAGCTCATAGAATTATTAGAACAAGAAGACCATGATGAAGCGTCAATTCAACTCCTTTTAAATTGCTATGAGGGTGATTTTTTAGCAGAAGAGGAATATCCATGGGCTAATCAAACACAGCTACGTTTAAAGCAAGGGGTAACGCGAGTACTTGAAATGTATATTGCGAATACATCATCTGATAATCCTCTACTAAAATTTAACAGTCTCCAAAAGTTACTTGAATTAGATGAATTCAATGAACAGTACATGTTTTTACTATTAGAATTTTTAATCGAGCAAAATAAAAAACAGAATTGTTCAAAATACTATGAATTTATACAGGAGAAATTAGCTGAAATAAATGTCCCGGTTCCCCAAAAGATTCATAAGATTTATAAAAAGTACATGTCCAAAGTTTAATCTTTGCTTTCCCCTAACAGTAAAATGAGGAAATTCAATTAGAAAGGGGGGATAGAATGGATTCATTTACATTTTATAACAAAGTGACGAAGGCGACATAGTTTATCGACTTTCCTTTCCCACCGTAGTAGCGCTAGTTTTTGTGCTATATGGATGGCTCTCTCAGTTTAATAGAAATTTCTCCCGAATACTCGCTTATTCGCAGGATTTCATGCACCTGATATTTTGTAACGATAGAATATGGGGGCAGTTCCAATAAAAGAATCGTAGAGACATAGTGAAATAGAAGAGTATATTAACACTCCACTTTTTACCATACAATGCACATGCTCCATGCCGCCCCTGGAAGCTTTCCCTCCCATGTCTCAACGGGTCATTTGCCCTTTCATTCCTTCATTATGCCTATCCAAGAGGCCGAGGTTTTCAAAAGAAAGAGGTGGATAAATATTTATTCAGGAATAATATATTCTGAGGTTATTCATCCGTCCATTTTGTTCGAAATAGAAATTGCCTATAGCTCTGCGTCTCTAAAAGTGCGGAAAACAGTATCCTCTCTTTCCACACAATTTCCATTTCAAGATCATTCCCCCTATTTCTGAATGAATAGGAAAGAAATCGAAATTAGATAAATAGATCATTTGGATATCTACATAACTTGGTCACGTATTATCAATAAGTTTTGTTTCATTATGATGGGGAGTCTGATCCAAAAGCAAACCTGCTAAGGGTTTGCTTCGTCCAATATGTAGATATAAAAAGGGGGAATCTCAATGAAAAAATTAATTATCGCGGGGATCACAGCAGCGGTCATTGCCGTTCCAGTTACTTTCAATGCAATGACGAAAGCTGATGCGGAAACAAAACAGGCGGTAAATGACCAAAAACAGCCTGTCGACAAGGAATTATCACCAAAACAATTAGTTGAACGATATTTGACTGCGGCTCAGAATGAAAATTATCGTTATATGGCGCAGATAACCGATGATGAAAGATTCAAAACAAAGGCTGAACAAGTGGAACAATATAAATTGATGGGAAAAGATGAGGAAGTAATTGACTACAAAATTAAGTCTGTCAAAAACGAGACAGATAAAAAAATAAAAGTTATTGCAGACATAACATATACTGATAGTACAAATAAATCTGGCAGTACAACTGAAGAAACACCGATTTACCTTAAGCAACAAAAAGGCGCGGGATGGAAGGTGATTGTCGAAGATGAGGCAAAGGCTGATCTAGCTGCACTTCAAGAAGCGGAGAAAAAAGAGACTCCGGAGCAATTTGCAGTTAAGTATCTCGATTTAATTAAAGTTAAAGACTTCGATAAAGTTGCGGTATACACACTGGATGACCATTATAATGGTGATGCAGGATTGACTGCAAAAAGGTACAAAGAGACTGCAAAAGAAAAACCGACAATCACAGGCTATCAGATTCAAAGCGTAAAAAATGCTACATATGAAAAAGCAACTGTTGCAATCGTAGTTAACTATGACGATGGAAGCGACATTGTAACCGAGCTTCAGTTAAAAAGATTAGGCACAATGTGGGTAAATCACGTAAAGAATAAATCCGGATCTATGTAGGGACAGTTAATATATCGACTCGATGTAAATGTGTAATGGCTATGGTATCACGTTTTGATAATAGGAGTATTGATGATTATCGATGCTTAATAGATTTTCAGAAAGAAGAGAATGAAGAAAAACTAAACCAGCTAGTCGTTTGTTAATCATAAAATATATGTTAGAAGAATAGGGGATATATGTATAAAAGGAAAAGGGCCGAAGCAGTAATGGTCACCGTATTCGGCCTTTTTATGCTGCTCGAAAGTAGAGTGCATTTTGCTGTTTCAGAATGTAAGAGCCTTTATCTTTTTTTGTAAATCTGCGACTGGATAGGATTCAATGTGCGGTTTGTTGAGGTTTAAATTGTCATCTGTGAAAGTAATTCCAATTAAGGCAACTATCGGTGTATCGCCTATTGTTGAAAGAGTGATATTGGTGATGGCATCTCCTTTGAAGAGAGGAAACGGTTTTAGTTTCTTTATTTTTGTATCATATACAAATAGTTTGCCAGAGATGATGGTACCATACTTAGAACCTTGCACAAGCAGGATATAGCGGTCATCCAACCAAACGGCTCCTCTTGGTGTAATAGAAGATGTAGCTTTTGCGGAATCTACAATTGTTTCCACACCTTTATCGGTAGAGAAAATGCGAGTCGCCCCATCTTCCTCCCATTCATATTGAGTGAATACGACTTTATCTCCGGATGGTGAATAGTCATAGCCAGGAAAAGTAGCATGTTGATCGATGGAATAACTGGATGTTCGTCCATTCGGACTTTTTACTTGGAGGGCATTCTTGTTAAAGCTATAGGATAATTCATATGCTTTTTTTGGTGCAGAGGCAGTCGAAGCTTCTGCTGTAAGTTTACCTTTAAAGGCTGTCCCAGAGAAAAATACGATGTTCAGCATGAATAGAGACATAACTCCGATAATCATGTACTTGCCTAATTCTTTTCTCATTTTGCATTCCTCCTACTATTAGTAGTTCAGTTACTATACCCATATGTGAGTGTTAATATATGTATATTTCTGTTTTTTTAGAATGATTCATATTATTGATGTTTGCTAGATTGGTGAAACTCTGCCCTCTTAGCAAAGAAGCCGCAGAATGAATCATAGTTACAGAAATATTACAAAATAACGCATTTTTTCTACTCTTTTTTATGTGACGTATATAGTGCCGGATAGACTGTTAAGCTATAGATATAAAGCAACAAAAAAGATATGTACATAAAAGAATGCATAGTATCTAGCAGCTTACTAAACGGTACGTATCAAAGAGGGGGAAAATCATGAAAAAGGCATTCAAGTTCGGTTGTCTCGGAATAATCGCACTCATTATCATCATAGTCGTTATTTCATTGGCTGTAGGTGGAGGGGATGATGATTCACCTAAAAAAGTGGCAGATAACGGAAAGACAGAACAGAAAAAAGAAAAGAGCAATGAACCATCCCTATACAAAGTGGGTGAAACCGTAGAATTAAAAGATATCCGGCTGACATTGAACAGCGCGACTTTTGTTAATGCTAATCAATATTCACCAGCCGAAAAAGGAAAAGTGCTTGAAGTAGCATTCACCGTTACCAATAATGGCAAAAAACAAGCATATTTCGGCGCTGAAGAAATGAAGATTTCATCTGCAGACGGTATCCAGCATGACCAATATTTCGGTATGGACAATACGTTCATGAATGAAAATATCAATCCAGGCAAGACGATTACAGGAAAAGTCTATTACGACGTTCCTGCAAGCCCCAAGTATGAACTGATCTATACGCCAAATTTCAGCTGGGATGAAAAGAATATTACGTTTGAGCTAATACCTCAATAAGAATAAAGGGATGCAGTCGTACTTGATGACCGTATCCCTTTGTTTTGTCTATTAACAATTATTTATCTTTTCGGAAAAAAACGTTACATGATTGGATTAGATTGGCACCACTCATAATCTCTTTGGAACATTTACGCAATGGGGCCGTAAGAAGGCGCGAATTCCCTCGGCCAGCAACTCAGGCTGCTTGAATGCAGCAAAGCGGCCGCCTCTAGGCAATTCAGTCCACCGCTCGATATTTATGTAAGTACGTTCTGTCCATTTTCTCGGCGCTTTATTGACATCTTCAACAGTCAATGTTATTCCAGTCGTCACTTCGATAGGATGATTTTCTGGGGCATGCTTTCCATAATGTGTATGATCACAGTAAAGCCGCATGGAGGAATCTCCGTTCCCGAGTCATTCATGAGATTGGTCACCATTAAATCCTGTAGCAAGTAATAGCTGTTCTGCATAGCATGTAATAAGAGCAGCAAATTCTTTCAAAAACAATTTGACACCTTAGCTACTCGGTGTTACGATGTACCTGTAGTAAGCATTACTGAATAGCGGGATTTCCCCAATGCTGTTCAGTAAAAAAGTGCTTCAGTACTTAGTATCACTGAATATAAGTCAGACAAAATAGAGGTGAATCTAAACATGGAAAATCTTACGGAAATGCTAAAAGGATCGCTGGAAGGCTGCGTACTTGAGATCATCAGCCGCCATGAAACCTATGGCTATGAGATTACCCGCCGCCTGAACGATCTCGGGTTTACAGAAGTCGTGGAAGGAACAGTCTATACCATCCTAGTGCGATTAGAAAAGAAAAAACTGGTGAGCATAGAGAAGAAACCGTCGGATATGGGGCCGCCCCGAAAGTTTTATTCACTTAATGAGGCTGGCCGCGAGGAACTTGATCTGTTTTGGAAAAAATGGGATTTTGTATCATCTAAAATCAACGTCTTAAAGTCAACCTAGCTTCATAGGATATTCCGTCTGATCTGTTTGGAATGCCTTGTTCAGCTATATAAAAAAGGAGGAAAAATATATGTTAGGATTGTTCAAAAAAATGATTGGCGATAAAAAAGAATATAGGATGATGATGGCGCGGGTTGATGCCCTGCCGGAGGACTACCAATTCGTATTCAAAAAAATCCAGAACTATATGTGGAATTTTGCAGCAGGCAATGGGATGGATATGCTGCGCATGCAGTATGAATTAATCGATTTGTTCGAAGAAGGTGCAGCGGAAGGAAGGCAAGTGCTTGATATCACCGGGGAGGATGTGGCATCGTTTGCCGATGAACTAGTGGCAAACGCTAAAACCTATATCGCCAAATATCGTGAAGATTTGAATGAAAGTATCATGAATCGATTTGGAAAAAAATGAAACCAATAGAAAAGGTCGACTGAATAGCTGGTACACATATAAGTTGCCACCTTCACTATTCAGTTATATTTTTAGGACGGTACTAAGTAATACGGATTATTAGTCTGACTAAGTAGAATGAATAGCTCGCGATTTTTCGGCCGGATTATTACACCAATTTGTATAATCAACGGGCAACCAAGTGGTTTACGGAGTTCGCAAAAGGCCTAGCTGAGTTTTTAAGAGGGAGGAAATAAGGATGAACCATACAGTGTTATCTGTAAAAGGGTTAAAAAAGTCATTTAAAGACAAGGAAGTTCTAAAGGGTGTGGATTTTGAGGTGGGACGCGGCGAAATTTTCGCCTTGCTAGGCTCAAACGGAGCGGGCAAGACGACGGCGGTCAACATTCTTTCAACGCTGATGAAGGCAGATGGCGGAAAAGTAAGTGTTTGCGGCTATGACGTCCAGCGCCAGCCGGATGATGTACGCCGGAGCATCAGCCTGACAGGGCAGTTCG
The DNA here is from genome assembly GCF_047238185.1 of Bacillus kalamii. Classification (NCBI taxonomy): domain Bacteria; kingdom Bacillati; phylum Bacillota; class Bacilli; order Caryophanales; family Bacillaceae; genus Bacillus; species Bacillus kalamii. The sequence goes on from NZ_JBDFMI010000001.1 coordinate 1,144,070, forward strand.
CTGCTATCGACGGCATGCTCACCGGACGGGAAAACCTGATGTTGATCGCCAAGCTGCGGAAAGTTTCCAATCCTGCACAAGTCACCGACGATCAGCTTGCCAAATTCAGCCTGACCGATGCCGCCAACCGCCGGGCGGATACGTATTCTGGCGGGATGAAGCGCAGGCTGGACATCGCCATGAGTCTGATTGGGGCACCAGCGGTCATTTTTCTCGATGAACCGACGACAGGGCTTGACCCCGAAGCGCGGATTGAAGTCTGGAATACCGTCAAGGAGCTTGCCGGGGGCGGTACAACTATCTTGCTGACAACACAGTATCTCGAGGAAGCCGAACAACTGGCGGACCGCATCGCCATCCTGCATGGCGGAAAAATCATCACGACTGGCACACTTGCACAACTCAAAGAGATGTTCCCGCCTGCGAAAGTAGAGTATATTGAGAAACAGCCGACATTAGAGGACATTTTCCTTGCAATCATCGGCAATAAGGAGGAGATGTAAATGATAGGCCAAACTAGGGTGCTACTAGGGCGTTTAATGCGCACTATCATGCGCAGCCCGGATACGATCATTACAGTGGCGATTACGCCGATTATGATGATGCTGCTGTTTGTCTATGTGTTTGGCGGTGCCATAGAGACAGGCACGGACAACTATGTCAATTATTTATTGCCTGGCATCTTGCTGATCGCGATCGCATCCGGCGTCGCTTACACATCGTTGCGGCTGTTTAACGACGTGAAAAGCGGGTTGATGGCGCGTTTCGTTACTATGCCCATCAAGCGTTCTTCGGTATTATGGGCACATGTATTGACCTCGCTTGTCTCCAATGCGCTGACAGTCGCGGTGGTTATCCTCGTCGCTCTCTTGATGGGCTTCCGTTCCAGCGCTGGTATTCTTGATTGGCTTGCAGTAGCTGGTATCCTCAGCCTGTTTACGCTTGCGCTGACGTGGCTGGCTGTTATTCCCGGATTGACGGCGAAATCGATGGAAGGGGCTACAGCCTACTCGTACCCGTTGATTTTCCTTCCGTTCATCAGTTCAGCCTTTGTCCCAACTGAAACCATGCCTAAAATTGTCCGCGTGTTCGCTGAGAATCAACCAGTGACTTCAATCGTGGATACGATTCGCTCCCTCCTGTATGAAGGGACTGTCGGAAACGGCATATGGACCGCACTTGCCTGGTGCGCCGGTATTATGATTATTGCTTACTTTTTTGCCAGTAAATCATTTAAACGCCAGTTAGGGTAAGTGCACCGTTTTTCGATAAAATGAGGATTCGAGTATCAGTCACTCCCAATAAACCTGTTTTTGCGGAGAGCCGTTTTGCATCAGATAAGCTTCTTGGCTGAGTGCAAGCAAGTACACAGAATGACGACCTGTTAATTGCGGTTGAAGAAAGAGATCGGAGAAATGGAAAAATACAGCCCTAGCAACTAAATAAGGTTCGGATGACTGTCTGAAATAAGCCTGGACTATTGGTTATCTAAGCGAACAATAAGAACAGCATCTTTAAATTTGATATATAGTACTAAAAAGCCGCGATATACATAATGTTATATCGCGGCTTTTATAGGGCCTTGAACAACAGTGAATAGTTGCACTCAAGGCTGGTAAAGCTCTATTTAGTATTTATACGGGTTTTCTTGCTCGTATTCCTCAAGCTGCTCTTTAAAAGATATCTGACTTCTACGATCTTGGAATGTATTTACATCGTAATGTTTGTTGTGTTTACACATCTTACAATTGCAACTCAAATTATATTTCGATAAGCGCCCTGGCTCACGCAGGTAATGAATAGTAGGTAATAGCTCCTCTAAAGGCTCATCGAAATGATTGAAATACATTTTGAACCGACTACGAATAATACGATTTCTTTGGTGTCTAACATAAGCTCTTGAACGATTTTTCATCTAAGCACACTCCCTTGAATGGAACGTCCACCTGCAAGAGCCCAAGGAAATAATCCCTTACAGGCGGACTATTTTATGCTTAGAAATAGGGTTGAGTTTGGTCATAAATGCCTCCTAATCATTAGTTGATTCGTGTAATGATTTTCATTACGAATATGTTTTATTGCAGCACTATATTTCTTCTATCTTTTATGTACGCCTTTCACGACTGCTGCAGTAAGTTTAACTAAACTTATTATAGTAAAAAAACAGGGTAAGGGCGACTAAATTACACAATAAGCTAAGACCAAGTGGGGATATTATGATTATTCCATCTTTACAATTGCTGATGGCCTTGATAATATTGTTGGTAATAAATTCAAAACATGCAAACGCGATGAAGAGAAGAGTAAATAAACCTCATTCTTCACAGAGAGCTCCGGGCGCTGAAAAGGAGCAAGAATGGCTTATTGAAACAAGACTCTGAGCATTCACATTGGAACTTCCTTCGTAAGGGATAGTGTGGCAGGCGCTCCTGTTATAGAGCTAGGGTATAAGGATCGATCGGTTCCGTACCTGAAGAGGTTGATATGGCGACATATTAATAAACTGGGGTGGCACCGCGAAGAATCTCGCCCCCAAGACTGAACTAGTCTTGGGGGTGGGATTTTTTTTATTGGTCCAAAAACAATGATAAACGGAGGAATAAAAATGATGGAAGAGAACAGAGACATGCTTAACCCAATTGAAAGGATTGTCGACGAAGACACAAGGGATGGCATTTTCAATAGAGCCATTTGTACAAGATTCCCGCCTGAGCCAAACGGATATCTCCATATTGGAAGCGCCTATGCCATCCATATAAATTATATGATTGCTAAAAAATTCAATGGGGAATTTAACCTTCGCTTCGATGATACCAATCCTTTGAAAGAAGACAGTGAATATGTCGATGCCATTATAGAAGACATGAATTGGTTGGGATATTCCCCCGCAGACCGTATCTTCTATGGCTCGGATTATTCGAATCAACTGTTCAACGCGGCGCTCTATTTAATCAAAAAGGGAAAAGCCTATGTATGCGACTTATCGCCTGAAGAAATAAAGGAATACCGAGGGACCTTGACAGAGCCGGGGAAGGACAGCCCTTACCGAAACAGGCCGATTGAGGAAAACATCGATTCATTCCTACGGATGAAAAAGGGAGAGTTTCCGACGGGCTCGAAGGTGTTACGGGCGAAAATGGATATGCGTTCGCCAAACATGAATCTAAGGGATCCCATCCTTTATAGGATCATCCACGCAAGCCACTATAGAACCGGCAACGAATGGTGCATTTACCCCATGTATGATTTTGCGCATCCTATCCAAGATGCGATCGAAGGCGTCACCCATTCCTTATGCTCCATCGAATTCAAGGACCACCGCCCTCTATATGAATGGGTGCTATCGGAACTGGACGTGAAGGAACCGCCCAAGCAAAGGGAATTTGGAAGGGTGAACATAACAGGCGTTGTAACAAGTAAGCGGTACCTGCGGGAGCTGGTGGCCGGGCAATTTGTGGATGGATGGGATGACCCAAGGCTGCCGACATTAAAAGGGCTCAGAAGAAGGGGGTTCACCCCTGAAAGCATACGGGCTTTTGTTCAGGAAATCGGTTTCGTCAGGCACCAAAGCATCGTGGATTTTGCTTTGCTTGAAAGCATACAACGCAATGAGCTGAAATCAAAAGCGAAAACTGTAATGGCCGTTTTACAACCACTGAAAGTAACGATAACCAATTATGATGAAAAGGCGACCGAGCTTTTGTCTATAGAAAATAATATAGAGAATGCTGAGCTGGGGCGCAGGGATGTTCCTTTTTCAAGAACGATTTATATAGAAAAGGAAGACTTTATGGAATTTCCGATAAAGGGATATAAAAGATTGTCCTTACATGGGGAAGTTAGATTAAAAGGGGCCTATATCATCAAGTGCAATGACGTCATTAAGGATAAAGCCACAGGCGAGGTCACTGAACTTCTGTGCACATATGATCCGATCACCAAAAGCGGGACAGGGTTTACAGGAAGAAAAGTGAAGGGAACAATCCATTGGGTGTCAGCCGATAACTGTGTTTCAGTTAACGTAAACGTATTTGAACCATTATTCGCAGATGAGCAGATTGCACAGGACCGCGAAAAGACGTGGGATGAGAAAATCAATCCAAGGTCTAAGGTGCTTGTGAAAGATTGCAAAATAGAATCCTCTGTGGTCGATGCAAATATGGGAGAAAGGTATCAGTTTTTACGGCACGGTTATTTTTGCTTCGATCCATACTCGACAGATCAAAAGAGGGTCTTCAATCGGATTGTTTCGCTGAAGGATTCTTGGAAAGGGAAGCGGGGATGAACAAACGGGGCATGTTGGTTGAAAAAGAAATCTGTTTATATACGATGTAATTTAAAGGATGGTATGAATAGAGCTCAAAACGGTGATTTTACAAACCTGTTTGGTGGATTAGGCTGGAAAGGAACAGGAATAGTAATTGTAGCTTTAATTGTGGGTTATATTGTATATACATTCATATTATGAACCATCTCATTGAACGAATAGGAACGATTCTTTATCAAGTGCTGATCTTTCAGCACTTTTTTATGCAGCTAATGGGGTATGATCATGTAAGAAGGATTTAAGAAACACAATTAAGGCCTTTCTTCATATTTAGTGGCGCTACTATATAGAATTCAATGCTTAAGGCTGAAACCAATGCCTATCTCAAACGTAATTATTGTAAAAGACGTAAGGTTGGGAGGCGTATGTATGAGGCAGCTTTATATAAAGCAGAAGGTGTTCAGTCTTAGCGGGAAATTTACGGTGAAGGACCAGCAGGAGAAGGACATATATTATGTAGAGGGAAGTTTTATGAAAATCCCGAAGACTTTCTACATTATGGATACAGCAGGAGATGAGGTAGCACTCATTACGAAAAAAGTGTTCAGCTTTTTACCCAAGTTTTTCGTCGAGGTGAATGGCCGGGAGGTATTAACCATAAAAAAGGATTTTTCCTTCTTTAAAGCACGATACACAATTGATGCGGCCGATATCGAAGTGCAGGGTAATTGGTGGGATATGAATTTTCAAGTTTTACAGCATGGTAATATCATAGGTGAAGTGGGCAAGGAGTGGTTCACTTGGGGCGATAGCTATAAGGTTCACATCATAGATGAAGAGATGGAAACCATTATGATTGCACTCGTTATTGCCATTGATTGTGTGAAGGCTGACCAAGCAGCTGCTTCCTCGGTAGCGTCGACTTAAGCTTAGTAATTGAGCGCGAGTCTTGAATAAGCTTTCTTATTCTTAGAGAACGAACAGGCTGAAGATCGGATCTGTCTTTAAGGCAGCTTTTTCTTCCCTCTTTTATCAACTAACCATTTCAGTAACGAAGAAAGGCAGTACTTTTATGGAAAACGTATCACATGCAGTTCAATTAGAATCGATCAAATCGATGCAATCGACAATCAGTAAACTCGAAAAAGCCTTGTCTCAGATGACACAGAAAGGCGTTAATACTACCTTAGTCAAAAAACGGCTCAAAGCTGTTTGCGTTGGTTTAGCAATGCTGGAAGATGTTTGGAATCAAAGCCCGTCTTCTTACACCCGGGAAGATGTAACGGAAGCCCGCCATGTTCTTGCTGGTTTATTGCCTTCCATCGAGACTAGCTATAGTAAGTCAAAGGCTGGCAGTCCTCAACGAACGCTTTTAGAAAGAAGAATAAAGGCGTTGGAACTAGCTATCCAAGCGATTGACGATCATTCCAATGACTAACGAGAATAAAGGGTGATGAGCAGAAGCCATTTAGACAAGATAGGTTGAGTGGGAATAGACGTAGCAGCATTCTTGCAATGTATCGATTGAATTTGTAAAATAATGTTCTTGAACTACCGGGGCGTTAATCCACTTAGGATTAACGCTTTTTTTGTTGAAGTCTATTGGATAAGCGATACAGTTTAGTCCACTAATTAATGGAAACAACTGTCCAATTAGTGGTATATTTATTGTATTATAAAAATTTAAGAGGTTAATAAGTATGCCAATCGCACTGATAAAAAAAATTATGGAACTAACCGTATTTGGAGTAATTGGTTATTTTTCATTTAGTAATGTATATAAAAACAAAAATGCTCCGTTCATGGCGAAAGTGTTAGTAGGAATAGTGAATGTAGCTCCTCTTTATGTGATTTATGGTTGGATCAAATTGTATATAGAAAGTGGTGTTCAACCATAAAGAAGGTTATCTTTAAAGCGGCCTTCTTCGTTTAAATAACGAGGATTCATTTAGATACATCCACAATCAGGGGAGGCTAGTTCAGTACAAATAGAATATCTTATTAATAATAATCGATGGAGGGAATCGAAATTAAAAAATATATCATTACAATCTTAGTATTATTTCTCATGGTAGCTGGTGTAATCGCCTATTATTTGAATCATAGTTATAAAACGGTAGGCTACGTAGTGCAAGCAAATGAAGATGAATTACTAATTATTTCTGAAAGCGGATATGAAAGACTGAACAAAAAGATGCCGGAAAGCATGACATTAGATAAGGTAGATGATGATTTATTATCTGAGCTTTCGTATATTTACATACCAAAAATAAATAAGTTCATTCAGTCTGAATATCAGAAGAACAATAAAGTGAAATTGTATTCTGGATCTGGAATAATGGATTCATTACCACCCCAAATCGAAGCAGATCTAATTGTCAAGATGGATTAGAAGCATAGTTTTCTTTCAAGAACGTAATGTATAGGAAAGTGAAATGATTGTTAATCAGTTATTCAAGAATAAAGGGAACATTTATTTCCTTGCTATATTTTTGTCCCAAGTCAATTGCTTCTTCCTTTGTTAATCCAGTAGCTAAGTCTTTACAAGTACAACCAGGAAAACGGTGGAATCCTCCTTCCGTAGCATGCAGTGTGTATCCTCGGCTACAGCAACTTCTAACTACATATGTATTATTTATAGGATAAACGGCAATAGCAAAAACCTCATTGTTCATGTTAATCACCCCCAACTATATATATTCTATAGAAAGGTATATTTATCCTTTTTTTATTTTGGAGCTATATAGCAGTCCACGTACTATTTTCTTATATGACGAATGAAGCAGGATAGTGAAAGAAGGTTATAGAATGTTTCAAGAGTAATATTGATAAGTGGGAGGGAGAAAAAATGAGAGTAATTATGATTGGATTCCTTCTATTGGTCATGGCAGGATGTCAATTTAATAAAAATGAAGAAGTGGTTGATAACCACGGTGATATACAAAATATAGAGAGTTTAGATAGATTTGTTGAGAACGTAAAAAATCAAAAAGAAGATCAAATTGATTTTGTACAGTATGGAATAGAGGGGCAACGAATGGTTCGGACTTTAACATTTGATGGAGAAAAAATGACTGCTTCTAGCAGTGTTGACGGGGATTTTATTCAAGAATATAGCTGCGGAAACATATTAGTTGAGACTAACAAAAAGACAAAAAAATATATTCTCAGTGATTGTTCTGGTAGTTTTAATGGAAATTTTGAGTTACTATCAGTCCAATTGCAGAAAAAGGATTCAACAAAACCAGTTAAAAACTAGCCAATGATAACAAAAGTGCCAATTGATCAAAAGATATATGAAGCACGTTATTTTAAAATCATTGGATCCTATAAAAAAGGTACAAAGGTTTATCTATTTTTAGGGGTCGATGAAAAAGGCAATGCCATTGAAGACCACAACGGGTTGATATAGGTACATGATGGAGGGGAGAAGATGAAAATAATCGATTTGATTGAACCTAGTGATAAGGTGGCTGGAGTCTCCTTGCTTGATATCAAAAAAACGGAAAAAGAACTAGGTGTAGAAATGCTAATTTAAATATGTACAGTATTGCTCGAATAAATATGTACAAATTTGATATGAATCTACATACTAATCTTGGGGGGATTAGTATGTACATAACAATGAATATTGATATCGATTTTGAGATTAAAAGTCTTTCAGACTTACCGAAATTCAAACAGATTATGGAGCATATGAAAATGAAAATCAATAAAAGTAAGCTAGCAAAGGAATTGGGTGTGGATCGGCGGACAATTGATAAATATCTAAATGGCTTTATCCCAAAAAGAAAAAGGGAAAAGCCCTCAAAGATTGATCCTTATTATGAAATAATAGCCGCATTGTTATCAGAAGATTCAAAACAGGTATTTTATTACCGTCGTATGCTTTGGCAGTACCTAAAAGACAATCATGGATTGGAATGTGGAGCTTCAACCTTCCGTGCGTATATAGCTCGTACACCTGAATTTAATGCCTACTTTGAAGAGGATAAACGTATTTCTTCACCCAAAGGGACAGTCCGATTTGAAACGCCACCAGGTAAGCAGGCCCAATTAGATTGGAAGGAAAACATTTTATTCGAAACCAAAGAGGGAGAAAAGATAGAAGTCAATGTGGCGGCTTTCATTTTATCAAATTCCAGATTCCGAACATTTCAATTAAGTCTTTCTAAGTCACAGAGTACCTTACTTTCTTTTTTAACAGATACTTTTGAAGCAATTGGCGGAGTTCCAGCTGAAATCCTTACGGATAATATGAAAACGGTAATGGATGAAGCGAGGACTGATTATCAACCTGGGAAAGTGAATGCGAAATTTGATCAGTTTGCGAGGGACTTTGATTTTAAAGTCAAACCATGTATTGCAGGACGACCGAGAACCAAGGGGAAAATTGAATCCACAATGAAACTCCTTGATGAAATTCATGCGTACCAAGGTCAACTGACAATGGAGGAACTTCATCTATTCATACAGGATTTAGGGAATAGAATGAATCACCAGATCCATCAAGGAACGGGGAAAATACCGATTATGGAATTCAAAAAAGAAAGGAACCACTTACTCCAGCTACCAACTGACAAAGTAAGAGATTCCTATCGCATCAAACATACACATGTAAAAGTCAATGCATCAAACATGATTTCCTACAAATCGAATCAATACTCTGTACCACCAGAATATCAAGGAAAAAAAGTAGGCTTACAGGTGTATGATGACTACTTGTGGATTTATTATAACATGAAACTGATCGCCCAACATCCAATTAGTAACGCTAAACTTAATTATCAAGAGGAACATTATAAGGCAAGCTTACTTGTTTCCACCCCTCATTATCCTGAAATCGACGATTTAGCAAAACGGAATTTAGCAACGATTGGAGAAGTGTATAAATAATGAATCCAACTACAAACTATCAACAATTATTATGGAATCTTGACTATCTAAAGTTAAAGCAAATGAGCTTACATTTAAATGAAATCGTAGACTTCAGCGTAAAGCATCAGATGTCATTTATCGACACATTAATCAAGTTGACTGCGTATGAAATAGACATACGGGAGAAAAACATGACGCAATCGATGGTGAAGGTCGCAGCTTTCCCTCATTTTAAGGAGGTGAAAGATTTCGATTTTACCTTTCAAACATCGATTAACCAACAGCAGATTCTAGACTTCCTTACATTGCGTTTTATCGAGGAGAATGAAAATATTGTGTTTTTAGGACCAAGTGGTGTCGGTAAAACCCATTTGGCCACAGCAATAGGGATTGCGGCAGCAAAGAAACGGACGAGTACCTATTTTATTAAGTGCCATGACTTGATTCAAAATTTGAGGAAAGCTCGATTAGAAAATCGGTTAGAGAGCCGTTTGAAGCATTACAGCAAATACAGACTGTTAATCATCGATGAAATCGGTTATTTACCGATTGATCACGAAGACGCTAAGTTGTTTTTCCAGCTGATTGATCGAAGATATGAAAAAAGAAGTACCATCTTAACAACCAATGTGAATTTCAAAGCGTGGGATGAAATATTTCAGGAACCTAAACTGGCCAATGCCATATTAGACCGCATTTTACATCATGCGACAGTTGTGCCTATGATAGGTGATTCATACCGATTAAAGGATCATTTAGCAAAAGAGAACGAGTAATTCTGTACATCCTTATCCAAGCGAAAGTGTACATATTTATGTTGACATTTACACTAGGTGCTCTTTTTCCAGAAGAATATAAGGAATTATTTTTAGCATCAAATGGAGTGAAATTTGGTGATTGGACTTTGTTCCCAATTAAAACGAGTGAACATTGTGAATTAGGAAATATTGTAATTCGAAATAAAGATGACAGACCCAAAGACTTGCCACTCGATATGATCTGTATTGGTGAAAATCTGAAAGGTGATAAAATGTGTTACCGAGTCAGAAAAAGATTTATGCAGGAATATATCTTTATTTGGAATGAAAAAAACGGAATTAAAAAATATCCCTCATCATCATTAAGTGAAATTATTGATAGAAATATACCTAAGGCAAAAAAGAATAAGCCAGTTAAAGTGGGGACTTTTCTTGTTGAAAGTGAAAAGTTAATTATAACTGACCCTGGTTATCGGGTAGATGAAGAGCAAGAAATGCAAATCATAATTGAAAATGTTAAAAAAGGTACTTGGAACTCATCCATCTCTTACTCAGATGAAGAAGTAGTTGATTATTTACTTGCCTTTCATGGGGATAAGAAGCCAAGAGGGAAATGGCACCTTTGTGATAAATGGATCGGGATTGATTCTGCGAAAGCAGGCATATTCGATTTAGAAACATTCGGCAGAGATGAAATGGTTCCATACGAAGTGGAAAATACTGATGACCTTGATATGGATGAAGAAGGCATGAAATATTTTGTTGCCTGTTGTGATAAGGTCTCTTCAAATGCACAAGGCGGGGTTGTTCCAGGTGGTGCGGTATCAATGTCAGGTTATGGTGATGGAGTATACCAAGTGAATGTAAAATATAATATTTCCAAAGAGGTGGTCGGAGTAATGATCGATTTTAGAAATGAAGAATAATTAAATTCAATTATATTCTTGTATAAAAGGCTAATAAGCTAATAGGAGAAGGATGATATGGACACCTTACTTTTATTTTATAAGAAATATCAAGGGAATATTGAGACTATGATTATATTAATTGGGCATTGAGGATGTTGGAAAATGATCGCTCGTCATTTTCAATGAATATCCTATCTTCTCTCAGAGAACCGTTAAATATCTTTGAGGTGGAAAGTTATTTTAGAAACGCTGTTACTGAATTGGACATACAGGAACCATCCTATAAAGAGTGTGCTGAATTGTATATGAAACATTTGTCGGAAAAGATACTTGAAAATGAAAATAATGCTATTGATATAGCTTATCAGATGTATGGGTAGTTCGTGACTTGGAGTATTATGACGACCCCGAATCCATAGAAGTATGGTACAAATGGCATGCCATTAGTGAAAGTATAGATGTTTTAGGTATGGAGACCATCGCTCGAGATTGAGTAGGGCATTCTTAATGACAACTATCGTGAACGAGGCGAAGAATCAACTAAGAACAAGTAAATAGAGGTTTTAACGGGGACGTGAATTGGAAAGGATTCGTCCCTTTTTCTGTTTGTAATATAGTAGCTTTTTGATGGGGTAAGTGGAAGGCATCTTATTTATTGAAATAGGATGCCATATTAATAATCATTTCATATTGCTAATTAAATAACCACCATAAGATAGTGAAATATCATCGATTGGCTAAATAGTTTTATGCTCCTCCTCCATGCCTAAAACCTCTCTCGCTGCTTCTATGAAAGCTACTATTATTGGCGAAAGCCACTTGTCTTTATGCCATAACATCTGTGTATAGACATGCAAGTCCGGATTCTTCCATGGAAGAATAACGAGGTCGCCCCGTTCAACTTCTGCTTCGACTGTTACTTCAGGGAGAAAGGCAATTCCGATGCCGGAAATGGCACATTGTTTAATCGCTTCTGCATTTTGAAATTCCAAATAAGTAATTTGATCAATGCCCTTTTTTTCAAATGACATGTCAAACATAGTTCGATAGGGACAGCCTTTTTCATTGACTAGAAACGCTTCTCCTTGAAAATCTTTCTCTTGTAGATGAGCGCGCTTCGCAAGGGGATGGTCTGGAGCGACGAAAAAACGAAACGTTTCCTCCAGCAATGGTTCCACTTGAAGGCCTGTTGAAAGAATGGGTTCGTCCAGTATAAAGACTACATCCGCGGTTCCTTCAAAGAGGGTTTGCTTGAGCTGCTGATTTGGAACAGAGCGGAAGATGAGACGGACTCCCGGATGGCGTGAACGAACGAGCTGAAAGACTGCTGGAAGCCGATATGCGCAAAGAACCTCGTTGGCGCTTATTGTTAAAGTACCGTTTAGGCTTTCATGGTCGTGAACGGCACTGCGTGCTTCTTCTAATTGATCCAGAATGCTTTGGACATGGGTTAAAAAGCGTTTACCTGCAGTTGTAAGAACAAGCTGCTTTCCCAAGCGGTCAAAGAGGCGGACGCCAAGTTCATCCTCCAATGCTTTCATTTGCATAGTGACATTAGAGGGGACATAGTTCAGAGCTTCGGCAGCCCGGCTGAAATTTAAAGTAGATGCAACTGTGCGGAATGTATTTAGCTGGCGCAATTCCATTGTTCTTCCTCCCTTAACCTTCAAAATTATTGAATACTGCTTTGAATTTTATTCACTTTTCTTGAGATTACCACAGGCCTATACTAATCACAAGGAATCATTCCATGGTTTCATCTTAAAGGGAGGGTACTAACATGGATTATGAGATATTTGATTTGGGGGATGTCACGTTGCAATCGGGAATCACGTTGCCGGACGCTTTTCTTGCCTATAAAACGTATGGGGAATTGAACGAACAGAAAGATAATGCAATCGTCTATCCAACTGCTTTTGGCGATCAGCATGTCCAGAATGAATGGTTGATAGGAGAGGGCATGGCACTGGATCCGACGAAATATTTCATTATCGTTCCCAATCTACTGGGAAACGGTTTATCTTCGTCTCCCAGTAACACGCCTCCACCGTTCGACCGGGCCAATTTCCCGCGGGTAACCATCTATGACAATGTCACATTCCAATATCGGCTGGTGACTGAACAATTTGGCATTCAAAAAATAGCCCTTGTAGTTGGATGGTCAATGGGAGGCATTCAATCTTTCCAATGGGGGGCAAGCTATCCTGACATGGTAGAACGAATTGCACCTTTCTGCGGAAGTGCCAAGACTTGGCCCCATACGTTTGTGGTTCTGGACGCTTTGAAAGCTGCGCTGATGGCTGCAGTCGGCTTCGATTCAACTAAATCAAACTATTTGACTTCAGCAGATATGCGTGCCGTTGGCCGAGTCTATGCTGGATGGGGCTTGTCGCAGGCGTTTTATAGAGAGGAACTATATCGTGAGATGGGATTTGATTCGTTGGAAGACTTTGTGGCAGGAGTCTGGGAAGATAGCTTTATGAAGATGGACCCTCACAATGTCCTGGCCATGTTATGGACCGGGCAGTTTGCAGATATTAGTGCAAACCCAGCCTATAATGGAGATTTTGAGGAAGCGCTTAAGAATATTAAAGCACTTGCCTGCGTCATGCCGGGAAGCACTGATTTATTCTGTACGGCTGAAGATAACAAATACGAGGCTAAGCTTATACCTAACGCTGAATGGAATCCGATTCAATCCATCTGGGGACATTTTGCCGGCCGTGGAATCAATAGAAACGATAATCAATTTATCGATGACAATTTAAAAAGGCTGTTGGCACATAGTAAATAAGGTTTGATATCTATATTTCCAGGAAATGTATGGAAATCCAATGCCAGAATATACAGGAGTAAATAAGCCATTTAGTGAAAGAGCGCAAAGAGCTCTCATTGAGATGGCTTTTTCTCATGATAGAAAACATGTGGAAAGTGAAGAAATACCAATTGTAAAAAATTATGGTGATATCCTCATAGGTTAAATTGTTTTTTTCATCGTTTCATTGGCTATGATATGGTCTTCTATGTTTGAATTAACGTCTATTCCTTGGTTGGTTAAGATTCTAGAAAGCTGTTGCATGTAATGGTTCATTTCAACGTCAACATCCTATAGAGAGCATAGCACTTATAAACAATGTACTGATGAAACACGATACAAAGTACTTTATTCTCAAATACAACACTCCTCGGAACTATTTTATAATTGACCATTAAGAGGATTAATTAGGTAAATTCATGTAAATATCCAGGAGGCGGAAAGTGCAAATATGGTGGCGTCCATAGTTTTTCTCCCATAAGGATGCCCGCCCTAGAACCATGAGGGGGATTGATAATATTCGCCGAAGGAGGCATACTAACAAGCAAAAAGCGGGGTCTGTTAGATGAAAGTGAAAGTGTTCCTTTTGATATGCCTGCTGGCCGTGTGCCTTCCGGCGGCGAATGCCTCCGCCGAGCGGAAAATACCAATATTGATTTACCATTCCATTGCCGAATTCAAGGGGCATGGCTCCCAAGAATTGTACGTGTCGCCGGATGCGTTCGAACAGCAAATGCTGTATTTGCGCGAGCATGGCTTCACCCCGCTGACATTCGAGCAGTGGCAGGAGATGGACCAGGTCGCCAAACCGATCTTTCTTACCTTCGACGACGGCTACAAAAACAACCTGACAGCCTTTGCTGTTTTTAAGAAACTGAAGACGGATACCTTCTCTCCGAAAGGCACCTTCTTCGTGATTTCCGAATTCATCGGCCGTTCGAACCGCTTGTCGGAAGACGACCTGAAGATGCTGGCTACATCAGGTATGGTTTCAATCCAATCCCATTCAGCGACCCATCCCGATCTGCGTAAGGTGGATAACTTGGAGTACGAGCTGAAAGGGTCGAAGGAAGCGATCGCGCGCATAACCGGCAAGCCGGTAATCGCTCTTGCCTATCCATATGGAATTTTCAACAAGAAGGTCATCGCCGAAACGAAAAAATACTATGATTTCGGCATTGCGACGACGCCCGAGTATTTCGTGAAAAGAGGCGCCAAGGATGAACAGTATACATTGCCACGGCTGTATATCACCTATACCACAACGATTGCCGAGTTTGCGAAGATTGTGGAGGGGAAATGAACCGCGGCAACGAGAGAGAAGGCGCCAGCTATATGCTTGGCGCCTTGCTTGTATGGTTACTCTTCGTCATCCGCGTCCACCGTGCCTGTGCGGCTGCTGACATCCATGGTTTTCAATCGGTTGTCGGCCGTTTTGATTTCCACTTCGTATTCGAACTCGGAATGTGAGAGTCGATCTTCCTCCAATTCCTCACGCTGATTAATGGGTGGTCGTTGAACGTCGGCATTTAAATATATTTGGCGACACTTAAAAGTAGAATTCCACGAATTTCAGATTGGATATGGTAGGATCATTTTTGGCATGCTCTTAGTGGGGGGGAGAATTCGAAAAAGGCAATTAAGGATAAAGTCATTTCCTCGATTGCCTTTTTTAGTATGCAATATATGATAAATTCTTTGTTAGATAAGAGTTTAATAGTAAAATAGTATTAATGATATTGATTCATTATACAATTACCTTTAGATTAGCTTGTCGGGAATTCGAATAAAATATTTGCAGGCATGACAATTTATTTTAGTCTTCTTCAGATTACAGAAAAGGTGAGCAATTATGATTATTTATGAGGCTTTGAAAAGCGAGTTTTTGAAAGATGTTTATGAAGATCAGTTGATAGATAATATTGTTCGTAACTATTCCGCAAAGATTGGGGCAGTTAATAAAAGTGAGTTAAGATCATGGGATAACTCTTTGAAATATATGCATAACGTTTTATTGGATCCAGAAATACCTAATGATGCTGGAGTGGCAATTGAGTTTAAAATACCGAATACTTCAAAAAGAGTCGATTTTCTTATTTCGGGCAGTAACGACCATAATCAGTCCATCGTCATTGTCGAATTGAAGCAGTGGCAGGATGTGGAGAAGGTGGAAGGGAAAGAAGCGATTGTCAGAACATTTTTGGGAGGAGGACCAAGGGAAACTACACATCCCTCCTACCAGGCATGGTCTTATGCCGCATTAATCCAAGATTATAATGAAAATGCCCAGAACGAACATTTTGAGTTGCACCCATGCGCCTATCTACATAATTATGTGAAAGTAGAAAATGATGACCCTATTATAGATGATTATTATCAATACTATATTGAGAAAGCACCCGTCTTCCGGAAAGGGGATGCCACTAGACTTCGGGGATTTATAAAACAGAATATAAAGTATGGAGATCGTAAAGAGAACTTATATAAAATTGAAAATGGCCGTATCCGGCCTTCTAAATCATTACAGGATGCACTCCTTAATATGCTCAAGGGAAACAAAGAGTTTGTCATGATCGATGAACAAAAAGTGGTTTATGAAACAGCTAAAACCCTTGCTGAAGAAGCGTATCAGAAGAATGAGAAACAGGTTCTAATCGTCAAAGGTGGACCGGGAACCGGAAAATCCGTGTTGGCTATAAATTTATTAGTAGAGTTAACTGCAAAAGACATGGTATGCCAGTATGTGACGAAAAACGCGGCTCCAAGAGCCATCTACGCCAAGAAACTGAAGCAGGATTTCCGCAAGGGCCACATCGATAACCTATTCAAGGGGTCCGGCAGCTATATTGAAGCGGCCAATAATGCCTTCGATGTACTGATTGTGGATGAAGCGCACCGGCTAAACGAAAAATCAGGCATGTTCAACCACCTCGGCGAAAACCAGATGAAGGAAATCATCCATGCATCCAAACTAGCCATCTTCTTCATCGACGAACGCCAGCGGGTGACACTGAAGGACGCGGGAAGCATTGAAACAATCAAAAAATTTGCCGATGAATACAATGCAAGCGTTTCCTACGCTGTGCTGGACTCGCAATTCCGCTGCAGCGGTTCCGACGGCTATCTCGCGTGGATCGATGACGTACTGCAGATACGGCAGACAGCCAACGACGACTATATAGGAAGCGACTATGACTTCAGGGTATACAGCGCCCCCGCAAAAATGAGGGATGAAATCTTCAAGCTGAACCGGACAAACAATAAGGCAAGGCTGCTCGCGGGTTACTGTTGGGATTGGAAGAAGGAAGGGAAGAGCAATTCCAAAATACATGATATTGAATTGCCTGAACACCATTTTTGTATGAGCTGGAATCTTGCTAATTCAGACAGTTGGGCAATTGATGAAAACTCAGTCAATGAAGTAGGATGCATCCATACTTCACAAGGTTTGGAATTTGATTATGTGGGTGTGATCATCGGTGATGATCTGTATGTAGAAGATGGCGATGTGAAAACGGATTTCACGAAAAGAGCGAAAACAGATAGTTCTTTAAAAGGGATCAAAAAGATGGCTAAAGAGGAACCTGAAAAAGCAAAGAAGCTTGCCGATGAAATTATACGGAATACTTATCGTACGCTTTTGACCAGAGGGCAAAAAGGTTGTTTTGTGTATTGTACCAATAAAGAACTGGAGCAGTATTTCCGAAATCGTCTGAAGGATATACAGATCGAGTATAAAGCGAATGAGTTTTTTAGAGATGTGTCTTTTGTTGCAGAGGATGCCGGGAAGTATGATGAATGATTTTTCATACTTAAAATTGAAGCAGATAGCTATGAAAGGATGATAGTAATGCCAGTTCATAATAAACTAGTACGTGATTTAATACCGAATATAATTAAGAAGACAGGCAAGGAATTCTCTACAAGAATATTAGATAAAGAAGAGTATGAACTAGAGTTGCGCAAGAAAAGCCAAGAGGAACTGAGGGAGTATCTGGAAGCGGAAGATGATGAGAGTGCAATTGAAGAACTTGCCGATTTAATGGAAGTCATCTATGCTCTAAGCCGCTGCCATGGCGCTACACCTGAGAAATTGGATAAAGCGCGCAAAGAAAAAGCCGCTAAAAGAGGCGGATTCGACGAGAAGATTTATCTGATCGAGGTAAGTGATGGCAAGTAGCATCGAGCTGATCACTCAAGATCTATCTACCCGTGTGAAAGACAGTATCAACAAGGCGAAAACTTGTTATATACTGACTTCTTTTGTGATGAACTCAGGGGTGAAACTATTGGAAGAAAGTTTGCTTCAAGCGGCGGAGAACGGCAGTGATATTAAAATTTGCACCGGGGATTATCTTTACATCACCCAACCAGAAGCTTTAGAGCGCTTGATACGCATCCATCAGTCGATTGAAGTGCGTCTTTGGAAAAGTAAAGGAATCTCCTTTCATCCAAAGGCGTATATTTTTGAAAATGACCATGATGGCACCTTCTATGTCGGTTCCTCGAACATGTCCCGTTCAGCCCTGACAAATGGGGTTGAATGGAATGTATCTATTACTGGCGGCGAAGAAAATGATATCGTAGAGACCGCAATTAAGGAATTTCTGATACTGTATCATGATGAATCCACCATGCCGCTTAACGAAGAAACGGTCAAACAGTACCACAAAGAGTATGAAGAATTCCATAAAAGTCATCCGCAATTAGTCCGTACATGGACGAAGCGCGAAGAAATTGAACTGACGTTGCTGGACGCGAAAGAGGATGGGCCTCTACCTGAAAAAGTAATCGAGAACCAACAGTCTTATGATGTGATAGCACCGCGCTTCGCCCAAATTGATGCTCTACAAGAGCTGGAAAATATCCAGGAAGAAGGATATGACAAGGCAATGGTCGTCATGGCGACAGGCCTTGGGAAAACTTATTTGGCTGCTTTCTTCGCGAAACGTTTCAAGCGAGTTTTGTTCGTCGCGCATCTGGAAGAAATTCTTCATCAAGCAAAATGTTCTTTTCAGAAGGTCATTCAGCCTGCCAAAACGGGCATTTATAATGGCAAACATAAAAATACGGAAGCCGATGTAGTATTCGCTTCAATCCAAACATTGAGCCGCAAACGCCATCTGGATGTATTTGCACCGGAAGATTTCGACTTAATCATCATTGATGAATTTCATCATGCGGCAGCCAATACATATCAGAAAGTATTAAACTATTTCAAACCAAGATTCCTACTCGGTATCACCGCCACACCTGACCGAAACGATTATCGTGACATCTACAGCATTTGCGACGGAAATGTAGCTTACCGGATTGATTTCATCGAAGCGATCCAAAGGCAGTGGCTCGCGCCATTCCATTATTACGGTGTATACGATGATACCGATTATTCTCAGATCAGATGGCTGGGAACAAGATACGATGCCGAAGAGTTGGCCGTTGCGCAATTGAAGGAAGACTTGGCGGAGAAGATTCTGCAAGCATGGCGACAGCATCGCCAGACAAGGACGATTGTCTTTTGCTCAAGTATCTTGCAGGCTGACTTCCTTTCAGATTATTTTAACAGGCACGACTATAAGACTATCAGTCTGCATTCACATTCCGCAACAGCACGCGATGAAGCTATCATGCAACTGGCAGAAGGCGAATTAGATTGCATCATGACCGTCAATCTATTCAATGAAGGTGTCGATATTCCTGCAGTCGATACGTTATTGTTTGCCCGTCCGACTGAATCGCTGACGGTTTTTACCCAACAGATAGGCAGGGGACTGCGCTTAGCGGAAGGGAAAAGTCAGTGTGTCATTATCGATCTTATTGCGAATTATCGCAATGCCGATGTGAAGCAAGAGATGTTTTACGTGCCGGTTGACGAGAAGAAGAAAAGCAAAGCCCTTCAACAGATGGCGCCGATTGGTTGCGATATTCATTTTGAACTTGAAGCCAAACAACTATTGGAAGAACTGGCAAAAAAGAAAATGCCGCGAAAGGAAATGCTTAAACGCAGTTACCAGCAAGTAAAACTGGAACTCGGCAGACGCCCATCTTATCTCGAGGTGCATATGAAAGGCTCAGTCGATAGCCGACTTTATAAACAGGAATTCAAGTCGTACATTGCATTCCTGCAATGGTCCAGTGAATTATCGGAGCAAGAATCACAAATATTCTTGTGCTATGAGGATTGGTTCATCGAAGTAGAGCGGACAAGCATGAATAAAAGCTACAAGATGATACTTCTGCTCGCCATGCTGAAACGGGGGCCAAGTGAATGGATGAAGCCGATCACAGCAAGAGAAGTAGCACCATTTTTCCATTCTTTTTTAATGGAGAAAGAGTACCGCAAACGTATTGACTTCAGTGATCAATCTTGCAAGAAACTATGGAAATATGATGAAGGGAAAGTCGCTAAATTGATAGAAACTATGCCGATGACAAAATGGAGTGGCAGTTCGAAGGGCATGTTAAAGTCTGAAGATGGAGTGTTCGTTCCTAACTTGGATGTGAGCGAGGAAGACCAGCAGTCTGTTTATGAGTTTACTAGGTGGATTTGCGAGTATCGATTGCATAGTTATTTTGAGAGGAAAGAGTAGAGTTAAAGAATTAGTAAGGATAACAAATATTTAATTGGCTGTTACATATTAATAAATGAAAAAACATCGAGGTGATTTAAAAATGAATTTCAAAGATAATTTAGCCTCTTCATTACGTAAAGGTTTTATTGATCAGGAGTTAAAAGTGGCGGGTACATATCGGCCAAAGTTATTAGTGAATAACTGCAAGAAAAATGAAAATGTATTGGGGTCACTGTTGGAAGAGTTAGATCGCTGTGATTCTTTTATTTTTTCTGTTGCTTTTATAACAGAGAGCGGACTTGCTATGCTTAAGTCACATCTATGGGATCTTAATAGGAGAGGTGTAAAAGGTCGTATTTTAACTTCAACTTTTCTAAATTTTAATCAACCAAAATTATTTCGTGAACTCATGAAAATTAAAAACATTGAAGTACGATTGTCAGATTTAAGTGGGTTCCATTCAAAGGGATATATTTTTCATCATAAAGATCATTATTCTATGATTGTTGGAAGTTCCAACTTAACAGCAAATGCGCTCAAGGTAAATTATGAATGGAACGTCAAGTTAACTTCACATGAAAATGGAGAACTGATTCATCATTTTAATAGGCAGTTCGAAGGTGTCTGGGAGAAATCTCGATTATTAACGGAAGAGTGGATAAAAGAATATGAGGTGAATTATAAACCAGTTGTAAATAGTCAAAAATTGAATACCGTAATCGATTTTTCGGAATCTTACCAAGTAAATTCCATAGAAAATGCAATAAAAATTACGCCTAATAAAATGCAGGAAGCAGCATTAGCCCAAATTCAATCATTACGAGATGCTGGAAAGAATAAGGGGCTTATTATTTCTGCAACTGGGACTGGTAAAACGTATCTATCTGCATTTGACGTAAGGCGTTTTGCACCGAAACGCATGCTTTTTATTGTACACCGTGAGCAAATATTAAAAAAAGCAAAATCTGATTATCAAAAAGTATTAGGTGGGCCTGATCAAGATTTTGGTATTCTATCTGGAAATAGCCAGGAGAAAGATGCTAAGTATTTATTTGCTACGATTCAGACAATTTCTAGAAAAGATTTTTTAAGCACATTTAATAAGGATGAATTTGATTATATATTAATTGATGAAGTGCATAAGGCAGGAGCTTCCTCCTATCAAAAGGTAATCAATTATTTTCAACCGAAATTTTTTCTAGGGATGACAGCAACACCAGAAAGAACAGATGATATTAATATTTATCAATTATTTGATTATAATATTGCATATGAAATTCGACTTCAAGAGGCATTAAACGAGGATATGCTTTGTCCTTTCCATTATTTTGGGGTAACAGATATAGCCCTTGAAGGAAAACTGCTCGATGATTCTGTTATGTTTTCTAAGTTAGTAACAGATGAGAGAGTAAATCATATATTAGAGAAAATTCATTTTTATGGGTATTCCGGTGAGCAGGTAAAAGGATTAATGTTTTGTAGTAGAAAAGAAGAAGCTAGTGAATTATCAAAGGAATTTAATAAACGAGGTCTTCGTACAGTGGCTTTGCTTGGTAATGACGGACAAGAATATAGAGCTAAACAGGTGAAAAAGTTAGAAGATGGTGATTTGGATTATATTTTGACTGTAGATATCTTTAATGAAGGGATTGATATTCCCTGTATAAATCAAGTAGTTATGTTAAGGCAAACTCAATCAAGTATAATTTTTATTCAACAACTAGGTCGTGGTTTGAGAAAACACGCATCGAAGGATTACGTAACCATAATTGATTTTATTGGTAATTATAAAAATAATTATCTTATTCCCATTGCATTAAGCGGTGATCAATCACTTAATAAAGATAATATGCGACGTCAGACTAAGGACACAAGTTATATACAGGGTATTTCGACTGTTAATTTTGAAGAGATCGCTAAAAAAGAAATCTTCAAAGCGATCAATAGTAGTAATTTATCTACATTAAAAAAATTTAGAGAGTCGTATTTATCTTTAAAAAATAAAATTGGTAGAATTCCATATCTATATGACTTTCTACAGCAAAATTCACTTGATCCTATTGTTTTCGTAAATACAAAAAAATATCCAAATATCCATGAATTTTTATTAAAAATGGAAAAAGGTCTCCCTGAATTAATGAAATATGAGAATAAAGTATTATCTATGTTTTCCTTAGAACTATTAAACGGAAAAAGAAAGCATGAATTAATTTTGCTTGATCTTTTGTTAAAAAAAGAAAGGATTAGCTATCAAGAATATACAGAAAAATTATTGGAACAAAATTGTTCCGTTAGCGATGATATAATTGCTTCCGTAGAACGAATACTTAATTTGTCTTTCTTTAATAGTAAAGATATTAAGAAGTACGGTGAAAAACCTATAGTAAGTATCAATGAAGAGGGTTATTTTTATTTTAATCAAGAAATAAATGAATGTTTACATAATCATTCTTATTTTAAAAGTTTAGTAAAGGACTTATTATTAGCAGCAAATGAAAAGAGTAAGGCGTATAGCTATAATCACCCGTTGACGCTCTATCAAAAATATACGAGAAAAGATGCTTGTAGATTATTAAATTGGCATAATGATGAAAGCTCCACTGTATATGGATATAAGGCAAAGTATGGAACATGCCCAATCTTTATAACTTATCATAAAGATGATAACGTTGATGCTAGTGTGAAATATGGAGATGAATTTCAAAATCCAGAGCTATTAAGATATTTCACAAAAAATAATCGGACTCTCTCTTCTGAAGAAGTAAAGAAAATTGTCTATTCACAAGAAAGAGGGATTAATTTACATATTTTTGTGAAAAAAGATGATGATGAAGGTAGCGATTTTTATTATTTAGGTAAAGCCTTTCCTGATAAAGAGACAGCAGCAGAAACGACCATGCCTGATATAAATGGTAAGGAACTCCCTGTAGTAACGATGAATTTATTAATGGAGCAACCGATTGAATATAATTTGTACCATTATATTGTAGAAAGAGATTAGGAGAATACAAGGAAAGTGTCAATTGACATTTTCCTTGTATTATAAACTAGTCTTTTATTAAAGCGTCAATAGTTGGAACATCAGCTGGTGCCCATTCAAGTTGACGAATCTCTTGTAAAGGTACCCATCTCAGTTGTGCATGTTCTTGTGCAATAGGAGTCCCTTCAATAATTATTGCTTTATAAGTTATAAGATTAATAATAAAAGCTGGGTATTCATATACAATATCAGCGACAAGTTCTTGCACTTCAATAGTGCATTCAAGTTCTTCTTTTATTTCGCGTATTAAACTTTCTTTAGGGCTTTCTCCCTGTTCAATCTTTCCACCTGGAAATTCCCAAAGGTTTGGTAAGGTCATAGTAGGAGAACGAAGTGCACAAAGGATGGTATTATCCTCACTTAATATAACGGCCCCAACTACTTTTATTCTCTTTTTCATTGTATCAAATCCTTTAAATTCAAGTTATATGTTATCTTAACATAAATAGTTCTAATTAAATGAAAAGGTTTTTTAAGATTATTAAGTTTTAATGCTGGGTAAATAATTATTTAATGGTGAAATAATAACTAATTTTACAAATATAAAACTCCTGAGAATAGCTTACAATATTTAAAGTAACGTTAAAGCCAATGGAAGTGAAAGCACTGCCAAAGCTTTATTTAAAACTAAGGAAGATATGCAGCAGTGGAAAATGCAGAGACGTGTAGAGTATAACTGTCTATAAAATGGCAACACAAAACTTTGAAAGCAGGCTATAACGTGCAAGTGGCAAAAAATATAAAAAAGTGAAATTGAATGCCCCAATTTCACTTTTTACATTATTTAGAGACTAATTATGTTCCGGCCTCTTAACGTTTATTAGAGATTTGAATTATTTATCTTTCGCATGCAAAATTGTCTTTATCTCGGTCGAGTCTAGGTTCGTATGCAGGATGGCTAGATGGTACACCATTTGGATATACTTTTCTTAATTCTGTACAGTTTTTAAATGACTCATTTCCTCTATCAGAAGTTGAAGTGTTATTCGCACTTTGTTGAGCTGCAATTCTAGCTTTCTCATCAGCTTCAGCTTTAGCTTTTTGCTCAGTCGCAATTCTAGCTTTTTCTTCAGCTTTAGCTTTTTGCTCAGCCACAATTCTAGCTCTTTCTTCAGCCTCAGCTTTAGCTTTTTGCTCAGCTGCAATTCTAGCTTTTTCTTCAGCTTCAGCTTTAGTTTTTTGCTCAGCCGCAATTCTAGCTCTTTCTTCAGCCTCAGCTTTAGCTTTTTGCTCAGCCGCAATTTTAGCTTTTTCTTCAGCTTCAGCTTTAGCTTTTTGCTCAGCTGCAATTCTAGCTTTCTCTTCAGTTTTAGCTTTTTGCTTAGTTTCATTTGATTTGTTATTTTCTGAGATACTTTCTTTTTTAGTATTATTGCTTACTTCTTCTATTTCTGATTTGTCTACAAAGATAATTCCTAGAACAAAAAATAATATAAAACCTATTATGAGTAACCAACCTGGTTTTTTGAAAGTAACTTTTCCTTTTTTATTTCTATACATCAAGTACAAACCGATTAAAAATACGATAGTTCCAATATAAGAGATTGGAACAACTAGGCCCATGAGTAACATTATCAAAAGAATTACACCGATGATGATTCGTCTTATGTTTTTCATTTCACTTCTTCTCCCTCTATTTTATTTAATTCCATTAATAAGAGTAACCTATAATCTTGTATTTTTATATATTTTTCATATTATTTAAATAGGTGAATGTTAGTTGTTGTATAGTTTTGGAAAACTGTTTCAAAAACTATGCTAGTCTTTTGAAAAAATTGTTTCATTGGAAAAATAAGATAATGATATATACATAACGTTGAGCCGAGAAAATCTAATGATCAACATACAAAATGAAGAATCAGTGAAAACTTATCCATCAATTCTTTTTAAAGTGGTGTTTAAAGGAAAAGTGAAAGTACAATGATATCCTTCTTTTAATCGTGAAATATTTCACGTTATGATTAATAGTATTCCATAAACATCCTCCTTCCCTTAATGTATAATCGGAAGTATAGATAGCTTGGACAGGAGTGGGCCATACATGTTGGACCAGAATTATAGAAACTATATTAAAGCCAATTATCTAAGGGCTAATGAAGCGATTGATGAATATCAATTAACGGCATTGTGGGAAGGCCTATGGGAAGTGCCGATCGTGAAGAGGACGGCGAAACGGAGAAAAAGGACGCGCATGTTGTTGGTTCAAACCATAAACAAGGCGGAAAGTGAAGAATACCAGCAGTTAAGCAAGCTATTTACAGGGCCGGGTGTGAAGAAGCAATTGCCTTCCGGGCAAGGTGATCACTATCTGGAAAAAGGGTTAGTGATGAAGCTGCTTGACTTTGAAAGCGATGAAAAAAGCGTCAAATCGCAAACCTATGTGATGGGATTGCCGCTTTATACATATATGCAGCAGCAAAGGGAAGAGCAAAAAGCTAGTAAGGATACGGAAATACAGGCAGTGGAGGAGCGATATGCCGAGATTAGTAGAATCCCTTATACAGGAACGATATCCGGCCGCACCGAATATATCACCATGCTTGAGGAGATGTTTGAAGAGCTGCTGGCATACCTGAAAGGGGAATCTTCCAAGAAGGAAGGTAGCCTGTATAGATGGCGTTGGAACAAGCAAATACAGTTCCTTCACTTTGCCGTCGCGTATTTGCATATCATCAAAACGCAAGAACGGTTTGATTGGAAAGAAATCGGAGCGAGGTATTATGGGATCATTGGCGGTTCGAAACAATTCGATCCCTATAAGCATGATTTCCTGCAGATGTTTGAAGAACGAGGCTTCCCGCCGGTATCGGTGGCCGGATTGCAGAGTTTCGGGAGCATCGCCCATATATCCTTCAGCGGAAGCATGCAAGGTAGCATGAGTTCTTTCCAGCACGGATGTATTCATTCGGTGACGGACCAGGAAGTGTTTGTCGATTCGTTCAGTACAGATGCACATAATCTCTGGCTAGTGGAGAACAGGGGAATCCTTACCCGTTTCGCTTCGGAAAAGGATTTTTTAAAAGAAACAAATAGCCTCATGGTCGCTGTGGATGGCCAGTTGAGGAGCGCCGTCAAACGTTTCATCAGCGAATTGTCCAATGGCCCTTCGGTACAAACCGTGCTGGTTTGGACGGATTACGATGAGGCCGGCGTACAGATTGCCAAAAGCATTTACGAGACAATCAATTCAACAGGACAGGCGCTTGCCTGGAAGTGGATCGTGCCGGGCAAGGACCGGATCGTAACGGAATTCAACTCGTATACAGAAACCATGGAGGCGTACATCCGGCTGCGGCAGAGCGAACAAGAAGAAGAGCTGGGGGGAGGAGATGAATGGCGGACGTGGATTCAAAACTGATTAGCATATTTAAAGAGAGCACGTCGTCAAGCGAGCTTCATGAGGCGATGCGCGATATTGTGAAGCTGGCGGGTGTCCTCAAGGATCTGAGCGATGAGGATTATTACCGTTCGCCGGTTAAGCTGCTGAAGGTGCTCAGGCTGCTGCATATCCTTCAGGAAGAGGCGCTTGGATTAGCGAAGGGCGAGCTTGAGAATGAGAAGTCCCTGTATTACCGATACCGCAATGTTTACGGAGAGGATGAGGATATGACGCTTGATGATGTCAAACGGCTTGTCTTTATCCTGATGAAATATAATTGGCTCATGAAGACGCCTTCGAATATCCGGATGCGCTCCCTCGGCAAGCGGCTTTTGGACCTGCTGATCCGCTTGGCGAATGATTCCCTGGCCTATCACTTGCATGATGATATTACCCGCTCCTTATTTCAGGCGAAGCGGGATGCGGAATTGAGCGAAGCGTATGATGACAAAGGGATTTCCGGAGGCAATATGCTGGCGAGCATGATCCGGAATGTCGAGGAAGCAGTCGGGCTGTTGAAAGAGAGGGAGCTTGAATTCCTCTCCAATCGCCATGCCTTGCAGCAGGTGCAGCTGATCAATACGTTGATGGAAGATCTCGAAATGAAGATGAAGGAGCGGATAGAGGCCTTTGAGACATTTGAAGAGAGCCTGCCTTTGGCCAATGTGATCCAGCGCGGTGTCTTCACGATGTCGGAAGGCGTCAAGATCAGCCTCGGCACCATTAATAAAATCATCAAATTCACCAATCTGCAGCAAACCGAACAAAGCAGGATGATCCGCCCCGAGCTGGTGCGCAGCTATATCATCAAAAGCTACAATAATCACTATGACGATGATCCCGATGCCCTGCAGGTCCTGAGTTTCATGGAACAGGGCCAGTATGAGGACGAAGCGATGGACGGACTCTGGATGCCTGTGAAGTTTGCGGCGCCTTTGACGGCGGAGGATATCAATGAGGGTATCGATTTCATCGAGCATTATGAACCTGCAACGGCTGATATAGATGAAGTGGAAGAAGTCGCATACGAGGAACCCGATGAATTGAGCGATGAGGAAATTGCGAAAGTGATGGAAGAAAGCCAGTGGCAATTGACGAAAGAACAGATTCCCACTGAGCATATCGAGTCTTATCTGCATGAAGTGGACGAATCGCAAGTGGATGAGATGCTGTTCGAAATCGGCGACGGGGAATGGGGCGACGTCATCCAGTCGCTGCTCGGCGTAGCGGCGCTCGTTTCCAATGAAAGAGCCGAGTTCGGGAAAGAGAAAGAGGCAGCATCAATGAAAAAAGACACAGACTGGGAATGGATGGAGGGCGATCGCCATGGAAGAAAATCAATACGATCAAGACAGCCAAAACGTTAACCCGCTCGCATCCTTGGCGTTATTGCCGAGTGTGTTGAGCAAGCAAGAAGAACTGACATTTATGAATATCCTCTTTTCTTCGTCTGCCCGTGTGCGCCGCGATAACTTCGGCTTGCCGCAAAAGCAGCTGGGCATCGAGCGTGACGACAAGGCCTTTTTGTCCTTCCTCTCACGGGTGAATCAAGCGATCAGCCGTTATTTCCAATGCATTTATGACGAGCAAAGGGACCAGGTGGTCGTGTTGATGAGGGTGAATGCAAGGCAAGCGCGTGGTGTCCTGTCGAAGGAAGCGATGGCGATCCTTATGTATATTTTTTACGAACAAGAGGTGATGCAGCATCCTTTCACCTTGTTCGAGAAGCTGCTGGAGGCTTTCGGCCATGAGACATTCCAGGCCAACCGCAAAGTGCATAATCATCTGGATGTGCTGCTGAAGATCGGTGCCATCGAATTATATGATGCGGCTTCGACCGAGGAAGCCTACCAATTGACGGCGATCGGCAAGCATATGTTTTCCGATTCCTTCCTGCGCCGGTTCACTGAATTTAGCCAGTCCACGCAATTGAATATGGACGATGTCCTTAAGTTCTATAAGCGCTATAACATGGAAAGGAGATTGGATGATGATTCCATGGAGACTTAATATCGCCGGTATCCGTGATTTCCGGCCGACGACGATCGATTTATCCGGCGAAGGGGAGCATGTCGGCATCTTCGGCCCGAATGGTGTGGGGAAGTCGACTCTTTCCTTTTGCATGGGAGCTGTCCTATATTCCAGCAAGGTGAATCTGTCCGGCTTGCGTTCCGCCAATCTGGATGACGACCAGGTGTGGAAAGCATCCATCTCATTCCTCTTCAAGAACGCCGGGGAAATCAAGGTGGATGCTCCGGCCTATGTCCAGTTCGAGCTTCATATGGAACAGGCGGCACAGCAGATCATCGCCCGTGAATACCAGATCAAGGAAGGCGATGAGCCTGACAAGTGGGAAACGGTCGCCACGTATAAATCCGGGGACAGGGCGAATAATTTCCCGGCCTACAAACGGCTCCTCCAGCAGAAATACCACATCGACCCGGATTACTATTACTTGATTTGGTACCAAAATGAAGTGAACCAGTTTTCCGAAATGGCCCCGGAAGAGCGGTTCCGCATTTTCAGCGAAATGCATGGCATCGATCAGATCCAGAAGAACTGGGAAGAAAGCAAGGAGCTTGTCCGGGAAGCGGAAGAAGCATTGAAGGAAGCCAAAGATCAACAGAGCCGGAGGAAATTCCAATTATCAATCCAAAAGGGCAAGCTCGATCGGTATCTGGATAATCAAAAACGCTTGAAGGAAGGATTTGTCCAGTATTATCACGCCTTATCTGTATTGATCCAACTGGGCCAGGAAGAGATCGAACGGCTTACCGACCGCGAAGCTCTGCTTGATGAGCGCTATGAGGAAGCCAATGACCAATTGGCATCAGTTGCGGAAAGCAAAGAAAAACTCATAGGACAGTTACAGGAATTGGACCAAAAGCGAAACTTGCTGGAAGACGAATTGCATAGCGTCCAGAAAAAACTCATTTCGTTGCGGGACCACTATGATGAAACGAAAAGTGAATTCACCAGACTTGAGGAAGAACTCGAGGATGTCCGGCAGGAAGTCAGCCAAATCCCGAGTGAGGAAACGGTGGATCATGTGCTTATGGAGCAAGAGGAAGAAACGCAAAGATTGCGTCCAGCCATCTCAAGCCAAGAAGAGCGAATCGGAAACACCGAGGCGGCCATCCAGGAAGCCAAGGATGAAAAAATGAGGCTGGAATATGCGGAAAATAAGGATCTTGATCAAGAAAAGCAAGTGAACCAACTGTTAGCGTTGTATGGGAGCAGCTATCGCGTAGACGAGCAGATCAAGCAGCTTGACCGAATGATAGCGGATGAAAAAGACGAATCGAGGGAATTAGAGCGGAATATTGAAGGGGCGGAAGCGGAGCAAAAAGAATTACAGCAAAACGAAATGTACAGCCCTAGGCAGCGTGAAGCCAAGCGATATTTCAAGCAAAAGGGCATACGCGCTTTCGCCCTGCGTGAATTGATTAAATTGGATGCTAAAGCCAATTTGGCGGATGAAGAAGCGTTCGACAGCTTGAAATATACGATGTTTGTGGACGATCGTGAATTCATCCCGCCCAATGATTTGTATTATGTGCCGCTTTCATCCATCGTCCCGGAAGGATACAGGACGGGATTGCCTGAGCATCATCTCGCCGTCCGGGATGACTTGCCGGATGGCATCGAGCCTTTTGCCGTTAAGGCGCTATGGTGGATCCGTTCTTTCTTCATGGAAAATGCTTCTGTCCGCCTGAGGGATGGAAAGGTCGTGGATGAAAAAGGGGTGCGCGGCCCACAGGAGCAGAACCGGTATATTTTATCCGAACAAGCGGTGGCGAATCGCCTTGAGCAGCTTGCAACAATGATTGCCGCTATGAAAGAGCGCCAGTCCGCCGTCCGGCAATCGTTGGCAGCCAATGAGAAACAAGCTCTCCATCTCCGCAATATCATCGGTGACGTGAAGGAAGCAGAAGCGTTCCGGGCGGAGGAAAAACATCGGCTGCTGCGTAAAACGCGGTTGAATGAGCTGGAACAGCATATCATGGAACAAACAGAACACAAAAAGGAGCTCGGGGAACAACTGAAGGAATGGACAGCCGAGCTTTCGGCATCTGAAGCGACGATGAAACTTTATAACGCTTATAAACAAATATGGCTGAAATTCGCCAGTGTGAAAGATAAGGTCCAGCAATTGGAGATGCTGCAAAAGAGTTTGGACGATTTGTCGAAGAGCATCAAAGAGCAAAAAAGGCTGGAAGATGCCAGAAACGAAGAATACGATTCGGTAATCGATGAATATGATGCCATTGATAAGCAAGCAAAAAGAATGAAGCTGGAAATGGAAGATATCGCACGGAACATGGAAGGGCTGCAGAAAGAGAAAGGCAATCTGCGGAAAGAAAAAGAAACAGAACAAAATGCCTATTTCCGGTACAATGAAGAGCTTCTGAAACTCGAACAGACCGCTCCCAATAAAGTGAAAGAAGAACAGATGAAGGAGCAAGAAACATATTCAAAACCGGAAGCCATCCACAACCGGGAAATCGGCAGCATCACCTTCCACAATGCGCTGAATGAAAAAGATATCGATCTATACGCTCCGGAAAACTATGAAAAAATGAAAACGGAGTATGACCTGACAAGTGAAGAAGTGAAGGAATCAGAAACGTTATTGCATAAGCATAGTGAACGGATGGAGCTTCTCCGCGACGATTTGGACACGAGTATCCAAGGGAAAGTATTATTGATCAACAAACATTTTGTCACCTATATGGATCAATTCGGATTCGATGGCGAGCTGGAATGGGACCTGCACGAAGGAAAAAGAGGGAACATGCATTATTACCTTTATTTGCGCGCCAAGAAATTCGGACATAAAATGGCGATGGAAGACGTCAGCGTCAAGGCCAGGGGAGGCAAGCACGGTGTCGGCCTATCGGGCGGCGAGAAATCACTCGTATCCCTCCTTTACGCCCTTGCCCTTCTTCAAACCATCCAAACAAATCCAAGTTTTATCGTATTGGACGAATTCGATAGTGCACTGGATGAAGGAAGGAAAGTGAAGGTCTTCGATCTCTACGTCCAAGAGCTAGGAAGAAAGATGATTGTGCTGACACCGAAATCACATGACACGGACTATATGAACCGCTTCAGCAAAGCGATTATCATCTATCATCGTCCGGAAATCCCAGAGAGTGGGATTATGAAATTGAAGAGGAAATAATGTGAGAGTACCCCCTCCAAGCAAACATTCAAAAATAATGAAGCTTGGAGGGGATTTTTATTTTGGCTACCAAAAGCTGGTTGCTTTTTCATACGTATTGTTATAAAAAGGGAGTTGTAAGTGTTTCTAAATGACAAAGGATTACTTATTGATAGGAGGCGACCATCCTGAAAAGTATAATGTCTTTAACTGCTATCTTTGTGATTATGTCCATATTTATAGCAGGCTGTTCCAACTCGTCAGATAAAGAAGAACAATATATAAACGTTCAAAAGCGTATTGGCAATGAATACGAAGATTTCAATGACATCACTAATAAGGATGAAGTTCAAAAGGTGAAAGACATATTGCACAAGAGCGAATGGGAACATAGAAAAGTAGATATGGCACGGCCAGCTGACTACCGGTTTATCTTTCAATATAAGAATCCCGGTATAGCAGCTAAAGCAATCGTTTATGAACTTTGGATTATCCCAAACAAAGATCAAGTTGAACTTGTAAGAGGTGATAGTGAGTATATTCAATTGGATAAGAAGAGGTCGGCAGAACTGGTTGAAATCATAACGGGCAATAAAATATCAGACCTTAATTAATCATTTGTCCTCGCCTTTATAACCATCATCTTACCTCCACTGTGAGATATATGAAGTAATAGAAACCAATACTTACCATCATGTTTCCTGTGGATTGAACATGGAGTCGTCTACAAAAAATTAAAAACCTCCTTTTACTTAACGCTATGTACCGTAGTAAACGGCACTTGTTAAGTGAAAAGGGGCTTTTTATCGTGTTAGGGTTTGGTTGGACGATATCAGTACTTTTGTAGCAGCTTCCCATCTTTCTTATCGAATATACGATAATGCGTATCAAAATCGGAATCACCATAATATTCTACTTCACAGTATGCCTTTTTAAGTGATCCGTAGCTCCAATCTTTTGCCGGAACGACAAAGGATTGCTCTTCTTTGTTTTTTAAGTGGATGTACAAGTCACTTCCGCCTCTAGATTCTTCGTAATATTCAATCGAACACGGTCCGCTAGTAAATTCAGAATCTCCATGGATAATACTCGGAGTTACTTTTATAGCCTCCCATAGCATTGCTATCGAAACAATAAACAGACCGATACAGAAAAGCAGTAAAAAGCCTCTAAATACTAGTTTAATTGGGTGGAACCATTTTTTTCTGTAACGGTTAACTCTGCGTTTGGTTCTTGGTGATTCTTCAAGAATTAAATCTTCGATATTGTCAGCGGTCCTAAAGGCGAAGACGTAACTTGTATAAACTATAGAAATGATCATTATAAATACAGGTATTGCATAGCCGTTGATGATAAGGTCTTTTATAATTCTCTCCCCTTTAAAAAAATAATATCTATTTCTAGATGAATCTCTTGTTGAGATAAGAGTACAGGATCTTTTTTCAACCCTATTCATTTATCTTACTTCCTTTGATTTAGCTACTATATTGATTCTGGCAATCTTTAAAGGAACTTTCCTTCGATCTCTCCCTTTTATACGTATACGGAAACGCCAAAAATAATACGTTTGTCTCATATGTCTTCAGTAGAAAAGGTAACAATAGCTCAATTTGCATTGCCTTTATTTGCCGGCTGCCTGCCTTTGTAATTATGGTGTTATTCAAATGGCCCTTGCTTTTTAAACTATAGGGTCCCTACAACTAACTAAGGATCGTAACATAAACAGAATATTCAGTTTTTATGATAGAATCATTCTAAAAGATAAAGGGAGTAATACATATGGCCATCAAAAAGGTATCGATCATAGGACTAGGTGCATTGGGAATCTTATTCGGGCAGCATTTATCGAAGAGAATGGACAAAGAGGATGTAAGAATCATAGCTGACCGGAAACGGATTGAACGTTATGAACGGGATAAAGTGTATTGCAACGGAGAAGAATGCTTCTTTCGCTATGTGTTGCCTGAGGAGAAGTGCGAGCCGGCGGACTTGCTCATTTTTGCCGTTAAGGATAATGGGTTGGACGATGCAATCCGGGCAGTAAAAAACCACGTAGGTGAACATACGGCCATCCTTTCTTTGTTGAATGGCATTTCTAGTGAGGAGAGGATCGGAGCAGCCTTTGGGTTTGATAAGGTGTTGTATAGCGTGGCGCAGGGGATGGATGCGGTAAAGGTCGGGAATCGATTGACGTATGACCACATGGGGATGATTTGCTTCGGGGACAAGAATCCTGCTGAAGCATCACAAAAAGCGAAGGATGTAGCGGCGTTCTTTGAAGAAAAGTTTCTTCCACATGAATGGGACCGCGATATGTACAGACGCCAATGGGGCAAGTTCATGCTTAATGTCGGTGTCAATCAGACTGCTGCGGTCTATAAAAGCAATTATGGCGAGGTGCAAAGGGAGGGGATAGCTCGGGATACGATGATTGCCGCCATGAGGGAGGTCATGGCTTTATCCGAAAAGGAAGGCGTCTATCTGACGGAGGAGGACCTGGAATATTGGTTATACGTGTTAAGTACATTAAGCCCGAACGGAAAGCCATCAATGGCACAGGACGTTGAAGCAGAGAGATTCAGCGAGGTGGCTCTATTTGCCGGAACGGTCGTCGAAATAGGGAGAAAGCATGAGTTGCCGACACCTGTGAATGAGGAGTTGTTGGAGAAAATCAGGGGAATGGAAAGCGAGTATCCTAACTGATAATAGTAGTTTAATGGTGTTTTAATGCCCTGGACAACTAACCTGTTCAGGGCTCTTTAATTGCTTTCATTTGGTTTATATTCCTTTTGTGATATATTTTGGTAAAGAAAGAAATGAAAGAATATGAGATTAGGATGAATAGTATATGAAAATCTTAATAGTGGAAGATGATAAAACAATCGCTGCAGGTCTTGAATTCTCTCTTCAGCAGGAACAATATTCGACTGTCCTTTGCCACGATGCGGCTTCTGCGAAGAAAGTGCTTACAGAGGGAATCGACCAATTATCTTTATGCTTGCTCGATTTGTCCCTGCCGGACGGGAGCGGCTATGAATTGTGTAAGCTGGCGAAGGGGCGTAAGGATATCCCGGTCATTTTTTTGACGGTGGTGGATGATGAGGTGAATGTGGTGATGGGGCTTGATATGGGTGCCGATGATTATATGACGAAGCCGTTTCGCGTGAGGGAGCTGCTTTCAAGGATCAAATCGGTCCTCCGGAGGTATGAGAAGCTGCCGCATACAAGGACGTTTATCGAAATCGGGAATATACGCATCAACACGTTGGAGGGCAAGGTTTATAAAGAGGGAGTCGATATTCCTTTGACAGCTTTGGAATATCGATTGCTGCTCATTTTCGGCAGCCACATTGGACAGGTCCTTTCAAGGAGCCAGCTATTGGAGCGGATATGGGATGTGGCAGGGGAATTCGTCAATGACAACACATTGACGGTGTATATTAAAAGATTGCGTGAAAAGCTGGAGGATGATCCGCAGCATCCGACATTGATTAAGACGATACGAGGATTAGGCTATAAGGTGGGTGATTGAATGCTGCGCAACCGGGAGATACGTGTCCAATTGGCTTTGATGGTCTCCAGCAGTGCGGTTATGGCGGCAGCTGCCGCTTTTGTTTGGCCCGCGGCTGCCCTTATGCTTGTTTTTGCTTCTTTTATCCTTATTGGCATCAGCCTTATGTGCACGCGATGGAGATACCGTGATATTGAAAAGCTTACCGGCTATCTGCACCGGATAGAGGGCGGGGATTATTCGCTGGACATTCGTGATAACGAGGAGGGCGAGCTTAGTATTTTAAAGAATGAGATCTATAAACTGACGCTCATGCTGACTGAGAGGGAGCTGAGTGTAACGAAGGACAACACCCAGTTGACAGATGCCATATCGGATATTTCCCATCAGCTGAAGTCGCCGCTCACATCGATGATGGTGATGGCTGATTTATTGAGCGGAACGGATCTGCCTGCTGGCAAAAGGAAGGAGTTTACCCGCCATATCCAGATTCAACTTGAGCGGATGGAATGGCTTGTTTCCTCTTTGCTGAAGCTGGCCAAACTCGATGCCGGCGCAGTTGATTTTAAAAGGGAACCAATCGAAGTGAAGAAGCTTATTCAGCAAGCATTAGAACCATTATTGATTCCAATCGATATTAAGGGACAGAATATTCTGGTTAAAGGCGAGGAGAAGGTTTCTTTTTATGGGGATTTCAAATGGACGACTGAAGCGATTGTCAACATATTAAAAAACGGTGTGGAGCATACTCGGGAAGGCGGTACAATCGAGGTGTGCTTTACTGAAAATGCCCTTTATACAGAACTGGCTATTAAAGATAAGGGGGAAGGCATATCTAAAGAGGATCTTCCGTATATCTTCAAGCGATTCCATAAAGGAAGGAATGCCGCGGAGGGAAGCATCGGCATCGGACTTTCCTTGGCCTATAGCATCATCACGCGGCAAAACGGCGTAATCGATGTGTCGAGCGTCATCGGAAGCGGCACAGAGTTCCGGATTAAGTTCTATAAACAGGCCATTTAAGCGAAAGTGACTAAATTGTCATGTTCACTGTCACTTAAAAGTCATGTTGGGCAGATAGACTGGCACTATCGGAACATTTTATGGAGGTATTGCAATGGAAATCCTTAGAGTAGAACATCTGTCTAAGACATATGGTAAGGGGGATAATGCTGTAAAAGCGCTTGATGATGTTTCCTTTTCCGTTCAAAAAGGAGAATTCATCGCCATCATCGGCCCGTCCGGTTCCGGGAAGTCGACGCTTCTTCACATGCTGGGCGGAGTCGACCGGCCCTCGGGCGGAAGGATTCTTATTGACCGGACAGACATTCATAGCCTCAATGAAACAAAGCTGGCCATTTTCAGAAGAAGGCAGATCGGTTTGGTGTATCAATTTTATAATTTGATACCTGTCCTGACAGTCGAGGAAAATATCACGCTGCCCCTGTTATTGGACGGCCATAAGGTCGATAAAGGCCAATTCAGCCAGATCATCAAGACACTGCATTTGGAGCACCGCCTGAATCATCTGCCCAACCAGCTTTCCGGCGGGCAGCAGCAGAGAGTCTCCATCGGAAGAGCTTTGATCAACCACCCGGCCATTCTGCTGGCAGATGAGCCGACCGGAAACCTCGATAGCAGCAATAGCAGGGAAATCATGGATTTGTTAAAACTGTTCAATAAAACCTACCGCCAGACCTTGATTGTCATCACACACGATGAACAACTGGCACTTCAGGCTGACAGGATCATTGCCATTGAGGATGGACGGATTGCCAAGGATGAGGTGATCCGCCCGTGAATGTTATGAATAAAGTGACCATCCGCCATTTGCTTCAGAACAGAAAGCGGACGTCCGTGACCATTATCGGCGCCATCATTTCGGTAGCCATGCTGGCTGCGGTGGCGACGCTGGGATATTCCTTTTTTGACGTGATGAAGAGGCAAACGATAGCGATGGAAGGGGAGTGGCACGTCCAATACAAGAATGTGGATAAAGGCCAGGTTGCCGCCATCAAAGATGATCAAGGAACTCAAGCCACCGTGATATCAAAAGATATAGGATATGCTCCTTTAAAAGGCGGACACAATAAAAATAAACCGTATTTGTTTATTAAGGCGTATAATCTACAAGGTTTTAAGCATTTTCCGATTGAATTGCGTTCAGGCCGCTTGCCGAAGTCGGCGGATGAAGTCGCCATCTCGGATTCAATCGCTTCGGACGGCAAGGTACATTATAGGATTGGAGAGGAGTTAACGGTCTTTATAGGAAACCGGTATATGAACGGGAATAAACAGCCGCTTGAACAGGAGGAACCTTTGAAGAAGCTTCACGGAAAAGTGGAGGAAACGTTCATAAACAAAGAAAAGAAATCGTATCGGGTGGTCGGTATAATCAAACGCCCTTCATGGGAACCGGGATGGGCACCTGGATATACAGTCCTTGGCTATGTTGACGAATCCATGCTGCAGGGTAACGAGCACGTGAATGCATCTGTACTGTGGAATAATGTAAACGAGGCTCAAGTCGCCCACGCCGAGGATTTGGCCAGAAAAAATAACATTGACTCCTTACAATATAACAGCCCTTTGCTGCAATACGAAGGCTCACTTATGGAAGGCGGCTTGCAAAAAACAATTGTTTCCTTAGCGGCTATCTTGATTACAGTTATTATGGTTGGTTCTGTCTCATTGATTTATAATGCATTTGCGATTTCCGTTTCGGAGCGGTTCCGCCATTTAGGCATGCTTGCGAGTGTAGGGGCAACCAAAAGGCAAAAGCGGAATTCAGTGTTTTTCGAGGGCTTCATCATTAGCGTGATTTCGATTCCTATCGGTATAGTTTGTGGAGTGCTGGGGATAGCCGTTACCTTCCATTACTTGAATGCCATGAGGGGGGATGTCTTCGGGGTTGAGGAAAAGCTAGAGGTGATTGTTACACCGTTATCTCTCTTCATCGCTTGTGCCGTTTCCGTTGTAACCATTTTTGTTTCAACGTATCTGCCTGCCATTAAAGCATCGAAGGTGACCGCTATAGAAGCAATCAGGCAAAATACGGACATCAAGCTAACGGGTAAAACAGTGAAAACACCCAAATGGATTAGCAGACTGTTTGGATTGGAAGCCGATATAGCGTTGAAAAATATGAAAAGGAATAAGAAAAGATACCATATAACCGTCTTTTCTATTACTCTCAGCGTATTTCTCTTTATGACGGTTTCATTTTTTTCCACCAATGTCAGAAATTCATTCGGTCTTTCCCAGGAGGAATTGAACTATGATATCCAGGTGGCGGCTGAGGAAGGTACGGAATTAAACGGGAAGGCGGCTAAATCGATTGCTGCCCTCGATGGTGTGACTTCCGAAAGCCTGATTCACGTAGCGGGCGCCGAAGCATGGATTGGCACTGAAGATGTTGCCGAAGAGTTGGTCCGCTCAGCAAAGCTTGGTTCCGGCAGTCTTCAGGAAGGAAAATATCGATTCGACATTAGTATCCATTCGATGAATGCATCCAATCTGTGCAAGTTCGCCAAAAAGGCGGGTGTCCACTACAAGCAATTGGCAGACCGTGGACATCCATCGGCCATCGTTATTGATACAACCCGTTATCGCGACGACCGCACAGGCAAATATACAAAAATAAAATCCATCCGTAAGCAAGCGGGACAACAAATTGGCTTGCGATTTACAAACGGCAATCAAGACAGAGAGGAAAAAGTGAAGATTGCTGCATTGACGGACCAACATCCGATGGGCATCAATCCAGCAGGAAGAGGAATGCTGAATATCATCGTTTCTGAACAGGTATTCGATAGCCTGGCGGGCAATAACCGAGAGGCATTCCTATACATTAATAGCAAGGATCCGATGAAAACACAGCAGCAAATCGAACAAATGAATGTGACGAACCTTCATGTATACAATATGTATCAAAACAGAAAAGGAAAAGAACAAAAGATGATCCTTGTTTCTATATTTACGTATGGCTTTATTGTGTTGATGTCGTTGATTTCCATCGCGAATATATTGAACTCCATTACTACTAGCATATCGCTCCGGAAGCGGGAATTTGCCATGCTAAAATCCATAGGAATGACACCGAAGAGCTTCAATAAAATGATTCATTTTGAAAGCCTCTTCTACGGCATGAAGTCGCTGATATATGGACTTCCAATCAGTTTTGCGGCCATGTACATGATCCATAAAGCGTTGCTGAACAAATTTAGCTATGGCTTCCATTTTCCTTGGATGAGCCTTCTAGTCGCTATTGTTGCGGTCTTTGCGATTGTCGGTTCGACAATGCTGTATGCCAGCGCAAAAGTGAAAAAGGAAAATATGATAGATGCTTTGAAGCAGGAGAATGTGTAGGAGAAGGGATTATTGAGTATAAAGCTTAGTGAAAAGCTTACTCTCTATTTCCATGGGGACCTCCAGTTTAGTGTAAGTGCTTGTGTTTTTGTAATAATTCTATCAAGTAAGTAGCTACATTTAAATATGAATTTTCAGCATAATTGAACGCTAGAGCCCCATTGCCGTAGAGGCAATGGGGCTCTTCAATGAAATAGTTAAGGAAGAGTAAGCAAAAAACATTTTGATTATTTTTGATTTTATTTATTTCAAAAATAATCAAAAGTGTATTATAATGAAAACAGAAATAAATACATAAACAAACAGGAGGATTCGGATGGTTACGAACAAATGGGATATTGAAAAGGCTTCACACGTGGAAAAAGGTCTCGGGGAATTGGTATATCGATCGAATTTGATTGGTTCCGACCGTGCTGTTTGCAACTGGGGCGGCGGCAATACTTCCATGAAGACGATGGAGAAGGATTTTCTTGGACGTGACATCGAGGTAATGTGGGTTAAGGGGAGCGGATCGGATCTTGCTACAATGAAAGCCTCTAATTTTACGGGATTGAAATTGGATGATATTCGGCCGCTGTATGAACGCGATGAGATGGCCGATGATGAGATGGTTGCTTATCTCTCACACTGTATGATTGATCATACGCATCCGCGTGCTTCTATTGAAACGCTGCTGCATGCATTTTTGCCATATAAGCATGTGGATCATACGCATCCAGATTCAATCATCAGTATTTGTTGTGCCGAAAATGGAAAACAAATCGCTAAGGAAATTTTTGGGGATCGTTTTGTCTGGGTTCCATATATTCGCCCAGGCTTTAAATTATCGAAAATGATTGCGGAGGGTGTTAAGAACAATCCGAAGGCAGAGCTAGTATTGATGGAGAAGCATGGCCTTGTCGTGTGGGGGGAAACCGCTGAAGAAAGCTATCATAAAACAATCTCTGTCATCAATGAAGCAGAGCAATATATTGATTCTAAAATGAAGGGTGCCCCCATTTTCGGTGGAGAAAAATATCAAGCGCTTGCAGAGGATGAAGCTAGTGCCATCCTAGCCAAAGTGATGCCATCCATCAGGGGTGCAGTAAGCGGGGAGAAGAAAATGATCCTTACTTATGACCGCGGGGAAGACGTTCTCGAATTCGTTAACAGCCGGGATGCCACTGAGCTGTCCCAGGTGGGTGCTGCTTGCCCGGATCATCTGGTCCATACAAAACGTGTTCCGTTGTTTATTGATTGGGATCCGCAAACGCAAAATGCCGAAGCTTTGATAGAAAGTATTCAATCAGGTGTTGAAGGCTTCAAGGAACAATATGTTGCTTACTTTGAACGAAATAAAAATGAAGGCGACCAAATGTTTGAACCGGCGCCCCGCGTTAT
Source organism: Bacillus kalamii (assembly GCF_047238185.1). NCBI lineage: Bacteria > Bacillati > Bacillota > Bacilli > Caryophanales > Bacillaceae > Bacillus > Bacillus kalamii. Next base: position 1,185,110 of record NZ_JBDFMI010000001.1, read on the forward strand.
TTTGATCCCTGGCCTAGGTATGGTCAATACAGGAAAGGATGCAGCAAATTCTAAGGTGAGCGGTGCCCTTTACCACCGTGCTATTTCCGTTATGAAGGGGACTACTGTTTTAGGTAAATTTGTTTCTTTGAATGAAAATGAATCCTATAATATTGAATACTGGCCGCTTGAGTTATACAAGTTGAGCCTTGCGCCTGCTGAAGCTGAATTTTCCAGAAAGGTTGCCTTTGTGACGGGGGGAGCCGGTGGAATCGGAAGCGAAACATGCCGCCGGTTTGTATCGGAAGGGGCACATGTGGTCATCGCCGATTTGAACTTGGATGGAGCAGAAAAGGTTGCTGAGGATATTAATGGAAAGTATGGGGCAGGCCGAGCGTTGGCAGTAAAAATGGACGTGACGAAGGAAGAAGAGGTCCAGGCTGCCTTTGACCGTACAGCGCTAGCCTATGGAGGCGTTGATATTATTGTCAATAATGCCGGACTCGCTTCCGGAAGCCCGCTGGATGAAACAACCTTGAAGGAATGGAACTTGAATATGAATGTCCTCGGAACCGGCTATTTCCTTGTCGCCCGCACGGCATTCAGACTGATGAAGCAGCAAAGCATCGGCGGAAATATGGTGTTTGTTGGCTCGAAGAATTCCATTTATGCCGGTAAAAATGCGGCAGCATATAGCTCTGTCAAGGCGCTTGAAACACATTTAGCAAGATGCATAGCTGCTGAAGGAGGAGAATACGGAATCCGTGTCAATTCGGTTCTTCCTGACGCAGTCCTTCAGGGATCTGCTATTTGGAATTCAAGCTGGAGAGAGGAGCGGGCGGCGGCTTATGGAATCGAGCCTGACCAACTCGAGGAACATTATCGCCAGCGTACTACATTAAAAGTGAATATTTATCCGAAAAATATTGCGGAATCCATCGCTTTCTTCGCATCGTCCAAATCGGATAGAACGACCGGCTGTATGCTGACAGTTGATGGCGGCGTACCTGCGGCCTTTACTAGATAAACAGATTCAAAGAGAGGAAGTGCATCACCTATACGGTGATGTTCTTTCTTCTTATTTCTTTTTGAATAAGCGTATATGTTCTACCGATAAAACTAATTGTGCTATGCTTAATACAATTTATATGGAATATGGTTGCATTTTCGTAAAATTGAACTTGAAAATGGGTGCTCTTATGGATGAGGGTCTTTTAATTCAAATGATGGAACTGACTGAAGAAGAGAATGCTGTATTGAATAATAAAAGGGAAATCGCAAAGGATATTTACACGACTCAGGCCCATTTTGTCATAGAAAGCCGCAAATTCCTCGATATGAATAAGCTGATCCAGTTAAGGAAGCATGTTCGTTTCATTGATTTTCCAAAGCATCGGCATGATTATATTGAAGTAAATTATGTATATAATGGAAAGCTCAAGCAAAAGGTGGGAGAGGAACCGATCATCTTAAAAAAAGGTGAGCTCTTATTTCTGAATCAGCATATTTACCATGAAATTGAAGCTAGTGAAGAAGAAGATATTGTCATCAATTTCATTATACAGCCGGAGTTTTTCGAATATATCTTTTCCTATCTTTCAACTGATAATATAATTAGTAATTTTCTGATCAATAGCTTATATGATAATACTCAAAACGGACAATACCTGTATTTTGCCGTGTCGGAAGCCGGCGATATCCAGGAGATAATGGAAAAATTGATTCATGAGCTTCTGCATCCTTCAATCCTATCCGATTCAACGATTAAGCTTTATACGGGTCTTTTGATGATTGAACTGATTAAGAATACAGATAAACTGAAACAGAAGAAAGAAGATCCTGTCCAGCAGTATATTATGGTGGAGGTCATGAAGTATATTGATGGGTATTATCAGAGTGCGTCACTTTATGAGTTAGCTGATAAATTGCACTTGCCCCATTATGGACTGAGTAAACAAATTAAAGCAGCTACTAGTTATACGTTCAAGGAGCTGCTTCAAGAGAAACGGTTGAAGGTGGCAAAGGATTTGCTCGAAGGGACTTCACTTCCAATCACAAATATTGTCAATATGGTGGGATATGATAACACCAGTTATTTTTACAGGATCTTCAAAGCCAAATTCGGTCTGACACCCCAAAAGCTGAGAGGATAAAAGAAACCATCGATTTAGGATGGTTTCTTTTTTCATGCACGGATGTTTGTTGCAGAGATGGCCACATTAGCCTGTATCTAATACAAAAGTGTACCTTATTTGCAAATTAGGACAGTCAATTTGTCTAATCACGTTATAGAAGAACTTTTTATTTCAGGTAGAATTACATATAAAGATATCGTAAGCGCTTTCAGTAAAGGATGATGATGAATGGCAAAATATAGCGTAGCTGTTGATATCGGCGCTTCTAGCGGAAGATTGATCCTTGGGTTTCTGGAAAAAGGCCAGTTGAAGCTGAAAGAAATCCATCGGTTTGATAATAAAATCGAACATAAGGGAGAGTCTTTTTGCTGGAATGTGGATGTGCTTTTTCAGGAAATCAAAAAGGGCCTTAAAGCATTCAAATCGTTGGGAATTCAGCCAGATAGCATCGGTATTGATACATGGGCTGTCGATTTCGTTCTATTGGATGAAAATGATCGGTGCATTACCGAAGCTGTATCCTATAGGGATCCAAGGACAGACGGGATGATGGAAGAGGTTTTCGGTCTATTTTCCAAGGAACGGTTGTATTTGGAGACGGGCATTCAATTTCAAAAATTCAATACAATTTATCAGTTATATTCGATAAAGCAGAAAAATCCAGAAGTTTTGGAAAGAGCAAAGTCATTTTTGATGATTCCGGATTATTTCAATTTCCTGCTGACAGGATTGAAAGCGAACGAATACACGAATGCGACCAGTTCACAGCTTGTGAATGCATTTACAAAAAGATGGGATGACAATATCCTTGGCCATTTGGAGATTGGTACGGAAATGTTCCAGGAAATTAAATTGCCAAAAACGGTTTTAGGTTCTCTGAAGGATGAACTGGCGGATGAACTGGGCTTTAATATGAAAGTGATTCTCCCTGCAACTCACGATACAGCATCAGCGGTCATTTCCGTTCCGGAACAGAACAGCTCCATTTACATCAGCTCGGGAACATGGTCACTTATGGGGGTTGAAAATCATTTTCCTATTTGTGTCACTAAAGCGTTAGACTACAATTTTACGAATGAAGGGGGCATCGATTACCGGTATCGATTCTTAAAAAATATCATGGGGCTTTGGATGATTCAGGAAGTGAAGAAGAACTATGAAAATCGGTACTCATTTGCCGATTTTGTGGAGCTGGCAGGGAAAGCATCTAGCTTCAAGTCAATTGTTGACGTGAATGACGGCCGTTTTCTGAAGCCGGATCATATGGTGGAAGAAATTCGCGCTTATTGCCGGGAAACAGGGCAGTTGGAGCCGGTAACACCTGGCGAGGTAGCCAAATGTGTATATGATAGTTTGGCAGAAAGCTATCGATCGGCAGTCGTGGAAATTGAAGAAATTTTTGAAAGGGAGTTCAAACAGATTAATGTCATCGGTGGAGGCTGTCAAAATGAGATGCTGAATCAATTGCTTGCGGATGTAACAGGCAAGGTGGTGTATGCAGGGCCTGTGGAAGCGACAGCGATTGGAAACATTGCCGCACAATTGATGGCACTAGGCGAACTGGGTGGCATTGAGGAAGCCCGTTCCATTATCAATCAATCATTTGACGTGAAAACATATTTACCTGCAGGTGTATTGCAGAATTAGTAATGGAGATGAATAGAATGTCAACACAAGAAAACTATGAATGGGCAAAGAAAGCGTATAAAAAGTGGGGAGTCGATGCCGACGAAGCCATAGAGAAGCTAAAGCAAGTGGCCATTTCGATCCATTGCTGGCAAGGAGATGACATAGGCGGCTTTGAGGTTAACCGCAGTGAATTATCAGGCGGAATTGATGTGACAGGAGATTATCCCGGAAAAGCGACAACGCCTGAAGAATTGCGCCAAGACTTGGAGAAAGCGCTATCCTTGATCCCCGGCAAACATCGAATCAATCTTCATGCTATTTATGCCGAGACAAATGGAGAAATAGTAGAACGTGATCAGCTTGAACCGAAACACTTTGAAAACTGGGTGAAATGGGCAAAAGAAAATAGTCTTGGTTTAGATTACAACCCTACTCTTTTCTCCCATCCTAAAGCGGCAGATGGTTTCACATTAGCTCATCCAAATAAGGAAATCCGCGATTTTTGGATCCGTCATTGTATCGGGAGCCGTAAAATTGGCGAGTTTTTCGGACGAGAGCTTGGAACTCCGGCTTTAACGAATATCTGGATTCCGGATGGCTATAAGGATATTCCAAGTGACCGGCTGACTCCCAGACAAAGATTGAAGGAATCATTGGATGAGATTTTTGCTGCAAAAGTGGATGAGTCCTATAATCTCGATGCGATTGAAAGCAAGGTGTTCGGAATCGGATCTGAAGCGTATGTGGTTGGGTCACATGAATTCTACTTGGGCTATGCTTTGAAGAATAACAAGTTATGCCTGTTGGATACAGGGCATTATCATCCGACTGAAACGGTTTCAAACAAGATATCATCTATGCTTTTATATAGTGAAAAGCTTGCCTTGCATGTATCAAGACCTGTTCGTTGGGATAGCGACCATGTAGTCATTCTTGATGATGAATTGCGTGAAATTGCGCTTGAGATTGTCCGGAACGAAGCATTGCATAGGGTCATCATTGGTCTCGATTTCTTTGATGCGAGCATTAACCGGGTGGCTGCCTGGACAATAGGCACCCGCAATATGATCAAAGCCTTGCTTTATGCCCTGTTAATGCCGAACAGCCATCTGAAAAAACTTCAGGAGGAAGGCAATTTTACAGAAAGATTGGCTTTAATGGAGGAGTTCAAGACATACCCATTTGGTGCAGTATGGGACCACTATTGTAAAATGATGGGTGTGCCGGTCAAGGAACAATGGCTGAATGATGTGAAAGTGTACGAAAAAGAAGTACTGAACAAACGCCCTTGAGTAAAGGTGTGGATTGCATGAGAAGGGAAGCGCCTGGACAAAGTAATTCCGGGTGCTTTATGAAATCCAAATGAATGTTGTATTTATTCCGAAAAGTAAGCGCTGTCAATGCGAATTGGAAAGGAGGGGGATCATGATCAGAAAAGCGTTTATTATGCAAGTTCATCCCGATAAGCATACTGAATATGAGACACTCCACAAAGAAATTTGGCCGGAGATGATAGAAGCTCTGCATGAACATGGGGGGAGTAACTATTCGATTTTTTTGGATAAAGACACAAGCAAGCTTTTCGGCTATGTAGAAATTGAAGATGAAGAAAAGTGGAGCATGATGACTACCACATCCATCAACCAAAAATGGTGGCGGTTCATGGAGCCTGTCATGGAGACAAACCTGGATAACAGCCCTGTAACAGTGGATTTAAAGGAAGTTTTTCATATGGACTAGTAAAAACGCGATGGATAAGGGGGATTTACAATGGCGATAAGCAACTTGGGAGCCAAACGCACAACAGGATGGAAAGCGACGATTTCAGTGGCGATGGCCAATTATATCGAAGCGGGTTCAATCATTGCAGCGGCAAGCAGCCTGACACTTTGGCAAGCCTACTTGAATATTGACTCTATGGGTGTGGGTCTGTTGAGCGCTTTGAGTGCAAATGCTTTTGGGGCAGCAATCGGCGCATTAATTGGTGGCCCATTGACAGATAAGCTGGGACGGAAATTCATTTTTACGTATGATTTATTATTTTATATGCTCGGAATTTTATTGATTGCATGCTCCTTCAATTTCCCGATGCTTTTGATTGGTACCATTGTCACTGGTATTGCTGTAGGGGCAGGGGTTCCTGTATCATGGACTTATATTGCTGAAGAATCACCGAAGGAAAAACGGGCTGCCCATGTAGGAACAGCACAACTGGCCTGGTCAATCGGACCGATGATTACATTCGCCTTGGCTGTAGCCTTGGCTCCGCTTGGATTACTTGGATCAAGGCTTATTTTTCTTCATTTGCTGATTGTTGCCGGGGTTACCTGGTATTTGAGACAAGGACTGGATGAGTCAAAGTTATGGGAAGAGCAAAAAGCAAAAGATGACGCAGACCTTGCTCAAGGGAAAATGAAAGGGAATGCCTTTAAAGAACTGTTCACATTGAAGGTGAACCGCCAAGCTTTATTGCTTCTGATCGGTATTTATTTATTCTGGAATCTGACAGCTGGTGCTATGGGGTATTTCATGCCTTATATTTATGAAAACGTTGGTGGCTTAAGCACAGGTCAAGCAAATATGCTGCAGGCCTTTCTATGGATGTTCACTGTAATTGTCACCTATTTTGGATTCATGAAGCTGGCAGACAAAATCAGCCGTCGACTGCTTTTCGGCATTGGCGCTGTTATGGGGGTCGTCGCCTGGATTCTGCTTACATTCATGCCGATGACTTGGCCTACACTGATTACATTCGTCATCCTCTGGGGATCATCAGCTGGAATCGGAGCACAGGCATTCTATGCATTGTGGACAAGTGAATTATTCCCGACGCGTTATCGTGCAAGCGCTCAAGGCTCGATGTATTTTATCGTCCGTACTGGAATCGCCATATGGTCTTTCGTACTGCCGACCATCATGCTTGAACTCGGATTCAAAGTTGCAGGTGTTGTCATGATTGCTTTCTTAGCCATACATGCTGTTATCGGCATTGCAATGGTTCCGAAAACCCAAGGGAAAACATTGAAGCAAATTGAAGAAGAACGGTATGGCAAGGATGAGATGTCCGCCAAACCAAAGATTAGTTAATTAGAAGTTTACAATTTGATGAAATAGCGACTTTCTTATTCTTAATAGTATAGGAAGTCGCTTTTTATTTGTCAGTGAGATAAAAGAGTTGGATTTATAAATATGGTATAATGAAATCAATAGGGAAATGAATGATAAATAAAAACAAACATACATAAACGGATATAATGTGGAAGGGGAATTCAAACGTGTTAGTGGCTGAACGACAACGGAAGATTGTAGAGCTGGTTAATCAGCGGCTTAGTATAAGAGTAACAGAGTTAAGCAACATTTTTAGTGTAACGGAAGAAACGATCAGGCGAGACCTCGAAAAGCTGGAAAAAGAAAACTTACTTACTAGAAGCCATGGAGGCGCGGTCAGTATTGAACAGGAAGAGAAGGAAATTTCCTATCGAGAGCGGGAAATTACGAATGCCGCCGAGAAAAAATCCATTGCTATAGAGGCAATCCGGTTGATTGAACCGGGAGACCAAATTATTTTGGATGCAAGTACGACAGCTTGGTATATGGCAAAGCAATTGCCGGATATGCCCTTAACTGTCCTCACAAATTCAATCAATGTCGCAATCGAACTAAGTAAAAAGGAGCATGTGAAGGTTATTTCGACTGGAGGCACATTATTAGCTCAGTCAATGTCTTATGTCGGCCCATTAGCCGAACGATCATTGACTATGTATCATGTGAACAAGGCCTTTCTTTCATGCAAAGGTGTACACGTGGAAAAAGGATTAAGTGATTTCAATGAATCCCAGGCACTATTGAAGAAGCAGATGATGGAAATTGCAGATGAGACAATTTTGATGGTTGATTCCAGTAAAATGGGCGTCAGATCCTTTTCTCATATTGCTTTCTTAGTAGATATAGATAAAGTTATCACAGATTCAGAAATGGATGAGGCACTTCTTAAACAGATAGAAGAAATGGATATAAGTGTAGTTGTTGCCGAGTAAAGGACACAGATTTATATTATCTGTGTCCTTTTTGTTGTTTTTATTCAATAAACAAAAATAAAAATAAATATAAATGTTGTTTTATTTTTGTTTATTTTTTAAAATATACTTAGAAAAAGTATATTGATGCTGTATCTCTTAAGGAGTGAAAGGCAATGGCAATAGTAATGGAAAAAGAAATGCTTTTAAATGCACCATTTGTGAACGAAATGATGGAAACAACTTTTAATATGTGGAAACTAGGCTGGGATGAAAGAAATGGCGGCAATATTAGTTTTTTATTGAAAGAAGAAGAAGTACTCCCTTATATAGATCCACTCAATGTCCTGCGAACAATTGAACTTGAATGTCCGGTAACTGAATTGGCCAATCGGTATTTTATTGTTACTGGTTCAGGGAAATATTTCAAAAATGTAAAATCAAATCCTGAATCCAATCTCGGGATTATCCGAGTTGCCTCTAACGGAATGGCTATTGATGTTTTATGGGGCTTTTCAAATGGAGGGAGACCTACGAGTGAATTATCATCGCATTTCTTAAGTCATATTTCACGTTTAAACTTGGACAAAAAACATCGTGTCATCATGCATGCTCATGCTACAAATATCATCGCAATGACATTTTCTCATGAATTGGATGAGAAAAGCTTTACAAAAACTTTATGGAAAATGTGCACCGAGTGCTTGGTTGTTTTTCCAGATGGGATTGGCGTCCTTCCTTGGATGGTTCCCGGAACTGAGGATATCGGGAATGCAACGGCTGATAAAATGAAAGACTGTCATTTAGTCATATGGCCTTTCCACGGGATTTTTGGTGCAGGAAACAGCATTGATGAAGCATTCGGCTTGATTGAAACAGTGGAGAAGGCAGCGCAGGTGTATACAGCTGTATGCGCACAAGGCGGTATGAAGCAGTGCTTAACAGATGCTCAGTTAAAAGATTTGGCAAGTGCATTTGGAGTTGTGCCGAAAGAGGGGTATTTAGCGGATTAATCGTACTCGTCTGATTAAAGGAAAGTCAACAACTAACATATAATGCCCTCACTACGTTTATAATAAGGTATTGGAAATTCAATCCTGGGTGGTTTCGTTTTGTCATAGACCGGTTAATCTTATGTAACTGGCAAATAGAATGATGGATAGAACACTCTGATTGAAATTGAAAGGGGATTATATGAATAATAAAGGCTGGAATTTTAATAATAGTTATACAAAACTTCCGGATTTTTTCTATAGCAATGTTTTACCCACACCTGTAGAGGAACCGAAGCTGGTTGTGTTCAATCAGCCGCTGGCGGTTTCACTAGGTTTGGATGCGGACCGGCTTGATACTAAAGAAGGAGCCGATGTATTTGCCGGGAACCAGATTCCTGCGGGCGGTGACCCGATTGCCCAAGCCTACGCTGGCCACCAGTTCGGCCATTTTACGATGCTTGGGGACGGCCGGGCGATCTTGCTGGGTGAACAGATTGCCCCTGATGGGACGCGCGTCGACATTGCCTTGAAGGGCTCAGGGCGGACGCCGTATTCCCGCGGTGGAGACGGCCGGGCAGCGCTTGGTCCGATGCTCAGGGAATATATTATCAGTGAGGCAATGCATGCACTCGGCATCCCGACCACACGAAGCTTGGCAGTGGCGGCGACCGGTGAGGATGTCGCCCGTGAAACGTATCTGCCGGGAGCTGTGTTGACTCGGGTGGCGGATAGCCATTTGCGTGTCGGTACATTTGAATATGCAGCCCGTTTCGGAGAGACAGATGAGCTCAGGGCTTTGGCTGACTATGCACTGGAAAGGCATTATCCTGAAAGGGTGGAGGATGATAATCGTTACTTGTCGCTTCTTAAGGGAGTGATCGAGCGCCAGGCGAAGTTGATTGCTAAATGGCAACTTGTCGGCTTTATTCATGGAGTGATGAATACCGACAATATGGCAATCAGCGGTGAAACGATCGATTATGGACCTTGCGCCTTCATGGATACGTATGACCCGGCGACTGTATTCAGCTCGATCGACCAGCAGGGGCGGTATGCGTATGGCAACCAGCCTTATTTGGCGGTCTGGAATCTGACTCGCTTGGCTGAGGCGTTGCTTCCATTGCTTTCTGAAGACCAGGAAGAAGGTGTTAAGCTGGCGGAGGATGCGCTGTCCCGATTTGCGGAAGAGTTCCAGAGTGAATGGCTTGACGGCATGCGGGCAAAGCTTGGCCTTTTCGATAGCAAAGAAGAGGATGAAGCTCTAGTCCAGGACCTGCTTAAATGGATGGAAAAACACCGGGCGGACTATACGAATACATTCCGGTCTCTGGCACTTGGCGAGTGGGAGCAAACGGCTCTGTATGGTAAGGAAGGAAGTGCGGATTGGCATCATCGATGGGAAAAAAGACTGAAGGGGCAAGCGGAATCATTGGAAGAGTCTTTTGCTTTGATGAAAAAAAGCTCCCCGGCCGTTATCCCTCGGAATCATCGAGTGGAGGATGCACTTACTGCAGCAGCTGAAGGGGACAGCAGTGTCATGGAAAAACTCCTTGCTGTTTTGGCGGATCCCTATGCTTACTCTCCTGATCAGGAAGAATATGCGAAGCTGCCTGAACCGCCCGATCAGCCTTACCGGACATACTGCGGTACATGATGCAGCGGGAAAGAATCTGATTGACATAAAGTAGGAGGCTCCAGCATGAAAAGAGTGGAGCCTCCTATTCGTACGTTTTCAAAAAATAGTCGGAACTAGTCCCCCGTCCATGCGGATTGGCGACCCTTTGAATGCGGAAGCATATGGACTGCACAGAAATGCGGCCAACCTGCCGATTTCAAAAGGCTTGATAAAACGCTGAATGTCAGATTGAGAGAGATTTGCTATCATAAACTGTTTCTCCTTTTCTGAAAAATCCATATCTTCATCAGGGAATAGACCATCAATGATCTGGTGCACAGTTTCGGAAAGTGTCGGTCCGGGCATGATTGTATTGACTGTGACTTCTGTTCCTGCCGTTACCTTTGATATGGTCTTTGACAATGATAATAGCATCGATTTTGTCATGCAATACTGCGGCATTTGCCCCGAAGGCATAATGGCTTCTTCGCTTGCGATGAAGATTATGCGGCCATCATTATTCTTCAGCATTTTTGGCAAATAGAATTTGGATAGACCATTTGCGGCGAGGACATTGGTCCGGAAGTAGGTTTCCCACACGTCATCTGTGACGTCCTCATATTGCATCATTTCATATATCCCCATATTGTTCACTAGTATATCCACGACAGGGTATTTTTCGAATAAAGCCTCTCTTTGGTGAATATCCACGATATCGGCTGTGGCGTTTTGAGGGGAAGTAGCCGGGAAAAGTGATTTGATCTCTTTTACCGTTTTCTCTACCTCAACATCATGCCTGCCATTAATGAGCACATTCACACCTTCTTTGGCAAGCTCAAGGGCAATCGCTTTTCCTATGCCTCTCGATGATCCTGTCACTAAGGCTGTTTTATTGTTTAATCCCATATCCATCAAACATTTCCCCTTTTCTATTATGTTGAAGAGTATAGCTGTTTCCATTTTTGTAATGGGCGGTAAGAGGCGTGTAGAGCAATTCGCTTCCTTAGTACAAGGGAAGCGGTGCCCTGAAAATCCAAGCATGCAGAGATAAATCCTTTTTTAAGAATACAACTCTCATTCATTTGCCGATTTTCTACCTAATTGTTCAGCTCGCCAGTGGGAAGGTGTAACACCTTCCCACTGGCGGAAAGCGCGATAGAATGAATTTTGGTCTTCGTAGCCGATCAAGAAAGCCACTTCCTTCAATTCGAGCGATGGGCTTGCCAAATATTCGCGCGCCTGCTCATGCCGGGCTTGTGCCAACAAATGTTTGAAGCTTGTGCCCTCTTCCGTAAGCCGGCGCTGCAGGGTGCGGTCGCTCATCCCCAACTCGGCTGCGATAGACTGAACGCCGGGGCGTCCTCCTGTTAGGCGGTGCTTCATGATCCATTTGACCGTCTCAGTGCTTGACATGCTCCTTTTTTGCTCGTCCAACGAATGGTCCAGTGCAGGAGTCAGTATTTCCAACAACTCTGCATTGTACGTGGCAAAGGGACGGTCCAGGTCAGTTCGATGCAGCGTCAGCTGATTGCGTTTTGCTCCGGTTTTAACGCGGCAGCCGAAGTAAGCCTCCAGTGCTTGGACGTTGCCCATTGGATATGCAAATTCGATGAGCTTTGCCGTAAGTGGGTGTGCTGTGCCCCTGCGGCCCAACTCCAGAAGAAATGCCAGTGTAATGCCGACAAGTATCGGCGGCCCCGCTTGTTCGGAATTTGTCCATTCCAGCCGAAGCGTGCATTCCTCTCCTTTTTCTGAGATAAACAAACGTTCAGGAGGGCATAATGGTTTGTACCGGGCCATTCGGTTTAAAGCATCGCGATAGTCGCGGGCATGGTACGTTGCCAAGACGGTTGGCGGGTAATGGGCTGTTTCAAAGCCGGTCGCAAGCTCGATGATTCCTTGTGCGATGTCATCAATCAATTCGGAATAAGCCTGCCAAATGGAGAAATATTGATGGATGGTGACAACTGGCTCCGTAAGAATAGTGAGCGGCAGTCCGGCTTTTCGTGCCAGTCCGTGTGCGGATATCCCTATTGGATTCAATCCTGCCCAGAATCCTGCAGGCATTTTAATGCGAGTATGTGACGTCATTCTAGGGCCCTCCTTTAGCAATTTATGCATAAACTCTGTTTCGTGCTGTCCTCCGTGCCGGGCAGTTATTATAGTACCTTCTCCTGCATCCTCTGTAACTAGCAAAAGGCGACTTTATTCCTGCCGAATGCGCCATTCGTAACAGGCACCTTTTCCAAAGCATAGTTGTTTCAAGTCCTAACAATGGTAGAAGGGGACGGAAATGATTCTTGTGCGATTCAAAAGGAAATAGGCTTATTCAATTAGAAAACAAGGCCATTTTAACATAGCAGTGTTGATTCGTTGAATTATTTGGAAACGTACTCTCCTGGTAAAGCTGAATGTTTGTGGGTAGGCCGACTGAAGGAATAGAAAAATTGGCAAGAGAAAGGACCTTATTATCTGGCGGAGAGTTCCTGCAGACAATAAGGTCCTGTTTAGTGTTTCTTTCTATTCTTTACGTTCAATAAAACCAAGAGATGATTCAAAAATGAACGAACACCCTCCTCATGCGCGGTTTCTTAATTTTTCGCTCAATTCATGGAGCATGCTGAGCAGTTTTTCGTATTCCTCGTACCCGATTTGGCAGGTGCCGACGGCTTCAGCCACTTTCTCAGCGATTGCTTGCTTGGTTTGCTTGGCTTTCGGTTCGAGATGGATGGAAATTTTCCGTTCATCCTGTTTGGAGCGTTCTTTCCGCAGCCATCCGTTTGCTTCCATACGGTTAATCATCGGTGTCAGTGTGCCTGTGCCGATGCGCAAGGAGGCGCCAAGATCCTTGGCGGCCACGCCGTCTTTTTCCCATAGGGAGAGCAGAACGAGATACTGGGGATACGTCAAGCCGAATTCCTGCAGGGCGCCTGTGTAAAGCTTATTGAATTCGCCCGCTGTCTCGTAGACGGCGAAGCATAGTTGTTTGTCCAATGTCATTAAATCGGTCAATGATGATCACCTTTTCCTTTTAAGTCAAGCGAGCCATTTTTGCAGGTCGCTTTCGATTTTGTCAGGCTCGGTTGCCGGGCCGTAGCGTTCCACTACATGGCCTTCACGGTCCACCAGGAACTTGGTGAAGTTCCATTTGATGTTTTTTGAAAGGATGCCTTTCCTTTGTTCTTTCAGGAAGACGAATAAAGGGTCAGCTTGGTCTCCGTTCACTTTAATCTTGGCGAACATTGGGAAGGTTACGCCATAATTCAGCTGGCAGAATTCCGTCGTTTCTTCCATTGTATCAAATTCCTGATGATTGAACTGGTCGCAAGGGAACCCGAGAACCTCAAAACCTTGCTCCTTATATGTGCTATATAATGCCTGAAGGCCCTCGAATTGCGGTGTCAGTCCGCATTTGCTTGCAGTGTTGACAATAAGCAGCACCTTGCCTGCATAATCATTCAATTCCTTAAACGCCCCATTTGCCATCTTCACTTCAAAATCGTGAACAGTCCCCATCTTAATTCCCCCTCTGTTTTTTTGAATCGTGTATGATTTAATCGTACACGATTTAATGAGGGAATGCAATTAGTATAGATAGATATCTTTTTATGGATTCCCATAAGGAATTAGTACGGAAGAAGGTGATTTATTGTTTTGTATGGAAATATATGTATTGTGCTGATTGTGTAAAAGGGAGTGTACAGCAAATTGGACAAGAAAAATTTTCAGATCGATTATCGATATAAGAACACAACTGGGAAGGAGATTGACGTTTGGTTTTCGAAACCAATAGAAACGAGTACGCAAAAAAATATTGAAATAGTAAGAAACAGGGAGCCGGATACAAGTACAGAATATCCATTCTTAAATCCTATTTGTTACTATAAATTAAATCCGGATGACGAATTGAAGATAACCATACGATATTATGGCACAAGTAAAGAACATAGTTCTTCCGGGATGATATCAGAGGAAGAAAGCCAATTTTTTCTTCGCTCTACACGATTAATCCCTGTAAATGAATCTACGAAAGAAAGTGCTCTGCTCATCATCGATAAGGAAAAAGATCAAATGCAAAAAGCAAAGAAAATATTTAAGCATATCGTTACACATTTCAAGTATTCAACTCATTTCAATGAAAGGGGGATCCAATCTTTTTTGAAAAAGAAAAAAGGGGATTGTGGTGAATTTGCTGCCTTATTTGCCTCCTATTGCAGATCGGTCGGTATACCTGCAAGAGTATTATACGGCACATGGACCTTGAAGAAATTCTCGCCCCATTCATGGGCAGAAGTATATATTCAGGGGAAGGGATGGGTGCCGGTCGATCCAAGCATGGGGAGGATGAAACTTTTCTATCATCCGTTTATTCATGTAACTTCAGCCATTTTTTACGGAGCAATGTCCAATAATGATAGATATTTCGGAAGCCATGAAGGAAAAAGATTTGCCTTTTCGATTGAACCTTTTAGGGATCTTTCACCTGTTTCTAACATCGATATAGAAATGAATTATTTTTCGCAAAAAGCCTGTATCGATGGGGAAATGATTGCTTGGGGCTATGAATTCCTTGATGGGAAGGCCCCTTTTTTACAGCCTATCTATCCAAGAATTCATAGTCCGCTGAAAAAAACAAATGTAAAATTGCTTTTTGGATCGTGGAGAGGGAAGCATCTAGAATGGCGGAAGCATTTGAGTTATCACATAAAGACAGCAAGTTTTAGTATTGCGTTTATATGCCTTTTTATTGAATTAATCAACGACTATCTCATTAAAAATCAAACGCTTTCCGTTATTTTGCCTTCACTCTCAATACCTTTAGTACTGCTCGGTATTTTGTTCAGTTTGTTCAGAAGGGAAGGGAATGCAGCCATATATATAATGGGTTTCTTTTTTTTGCTTGCTTTGGTTGACCCTTATTTAACCAGATAGTTACATCTATTAAAAGATTGTTCTTCTCCCCAAAAATGGTTGGTTTCTGTCCTAATTGGACAAGAGTCAACCTTTTATCCGTTTTCCGGTTAAAAAATGTCTTACTCATATAGAGGAATTCGGATACATATAAATCTCTAGCCCGCTGAAATAGCCAATTTACCTTTGGTCATGAATTCTGTTTTGACAAGATCGGAGCTTGCTTTGCAGCCTTTATTATGAGTATCAGGGTGCTTTGAGATATTTGTTTCTACTTTTATAAATGGATGACAATCCGTACGACAGTGCCCCAGCCATATTTGCTGAATATGGCCAGTCCCGATTGATCCCCGAAAGTCAGCTTCAACCTTTTATGGGTATTGATTAATCCGATGTGATTGGTGGATTCCTGGCCTTTCTCCATATTAAGCTGTAGTTGTTTAAGTGAGTGGGAAGGGATTCCTTTTCCATTATCGATGACTGAAATGGTGAATTCTTGCTCCGTTTTTCGTATTTTGATTTTTAGTGCCAGTTTTTCCAGCTCTTCACGGAAGCCATGCTGAAGGCTATTTTCTATCAGGGGCTGTATACATAATTTTATGACTTGATTGCCCGATATCTGATCTGAAACATCCCAGAACACCTCGAATCGCTCCTTATAGCGGATTTTTTGGATTTCAATATAGCTCTTGGTGTGGCTGATTTCTTTTTTGATTGTGACCATTTTGTTGTTTCCATCCAGGGAATATCGTAAAATGGCTGCCAAATGGCTGATCATCCCATTCAATTCGTTGGGCTTCCCAGTTAACGCGATTGCCTTCCAATTCAAAGTTTCCAATGTGTTGTACAGGAAATGTGGATTTAACTGTTCCTGGAGCGCGGCGAATTCCATGGCTTTTTCTTTATTGGCCCTTTCCGACAATAAAACCTTCAAATAGTTGTTTTCCATGAAGTTATTCAAGATGCGATGGATGATGTAGCTATAGATCCCCTTATTATAGGAGGAATAAGAGGGCAATGTTTTTCCTTCCTCTGCGGCTTGGAATATCGTTATGATTCGTTTGACATCCTTGTTGTTTTTCTTTGTGAAGTGATAGGCGAGAAGGGTGCCGGCTATAATCGATACACCTATGACTACAAAACACAGGATAGTGAGTTTGACCGAAGCCTCCATCAGTGATGATTTCGGCGTAAGGGAAATGTACATCCAGCCGTATCGGCTTGAATCAGCTTTGGTGGCTACAAATGATTCTTTGTCGATATCGACGGTGGAGATGCTATTCCGTTCATTCACTAAACGTTGTATTTCTGTTTCGGAAGGCTTTTTGTGGCTATTTTGGAATATGGTTTTACCGTCACTGTTGACGATCAAAAAAGGCTGTTTCTCCGGGCTGTATAAATGGGAAAGATAGTCCTTAATGTAATTCGCTTCAATATTCAGCACGATGACGCCATTCCGCTTAATCGGCATCGGCCTGTACAGGGTGATGACATCCACTTTCTGCTGTTTAGCAGAAGCATAATTGTATGTTTTGGTTATTTGTCGTGATTCTGTCCATATATGCTGTTTCTTGAAGTGCTGCTGGAAGCTTCCATACCAAGCTCGGTCATAAAAATCATCCAGTTGGACGAGTCCGCCGATATTTGATGAGACGAATTGCTTCTTGTCATTCTCGATGTATATATAAATCGAATCAATATAAGGCTTCGCTATTTCGGGGGAATCGATGAATCTCTTAAGCGAGGCCAGTTTTTCATAGTCATGGATCAATAAATAAGGTTTTTCCATTATACTCTGCAGATTCACAAATTCCTTGGCGCTTGCCACAATGTATAGATTTAACGAGTCGGATTCATTAAAGATCAATTCAATGTTTTCTTTTGTTTGGCTCAGTACATCTCTGTTGTTCGTATAGATGTTTTGCTGTGTATAATGACTGATCAAGAAGAAGGATAGAGTGCCTAATATTGAAATGGATATCAGCATGGGCAGGAGGAACACCAATAAGTTTTTGATCAGGAACGCACGGTAGATGTTTTTGCCTGGCACAGGGCGTTACCTCTCATTGCGGAATTCCCGCGGACTTTTTCCATGAAATTGCTTGAAGGACCGGGTAAAATTCTTGGAGTTGCTGTATCCGACCAGTTCACTGATTTCATAGATTTTATACGTATAATCCCCTAATAATTCCGCTGCTTTCTTCATTTTTATACGAGTGGCAAAGTCGGAGAAATTCTCTCCGGTCTTATCCTTGAAATATTTACTGATATAGGAGGCATTCATATGGACGATTGCCGATGCACCTTCCAGAGATGCCGTCCTATAATGATCGATTACATACTGCTGGATGGCTGTAATGATTTTTCCGTCAAAAATCGGTTCTTCCCGTTCAATCTCATCTTCCTTGCTGTTTTCCATATCCAGCTCTTCCTTAATGGCGGTGAAGGTTTCAAATATTTCTACATAATTCGTCGGCTTGAGCAGATAATTCTTGACCCCGTATTTGATGGCTTGCTGGGCATATTCGAATTCTTTATAGCCGCTCAATAAAATAAGCTTTTTCGTAGAGCTTTGCAGGAATAGTTCTCTCGCAAGGTCAATCCCGGTCATGATGGGCATTCGAATATCGCTAAGGATTACATCAACCGGATGGGTATTGGCGAAATCCAATGCATCTTGGCCGCTTTTTGCCTGAAAAGCGACATGAAAGCCCATTTGATCCCAGGGTATATAATTGCTCAATCCATTTCTGATTTCTTCTTCATCGTCGGCAATGATTAAGTTATACATGTTTACACCCTCTCCCCGATCAGAATCTATCCTTTTTTGGCTGTTTATTGATTTATTATAGTATGTATCTTATTTATTGTCTAAATATTTAGAAAAATGAATCTATTATCGAATAAAGATACGTTTTCCGGAAAAGGAATTAAATTTAGATACTTAATACAAACATACATCCCTTTTATTAGGCTGTGAATTCTTATTTAATAAATATAAGTTCTCCCTGCTAATCCCCGCTCGCTTAATCTCTACCTTTTTTTCCGAAAGCTTGAAAGATAATGCATCCCATACATGAATGAGGTGGTTAACATGAAAAACTTGCTGGAAGTCGATCATTTACAGACGGTATTCCAATCACGCCAAAGTGAAGTAGTATCTGTGGATAATGTTAGTTTTAGCTTGAAGCCTGGTGAAACGATTGGGATTGTCGGGGAGTCAGGCTGCGGCAAAAGTGTCACGTCCTTATCGATTATGCGCTTGCTGGGGGAAACCGGGAAAATCAAAAAAGGGGATATCCGTTTTAACGATGAAAGTTTGACACAAGTATCTGAGCATCGGCTCCGCCAAATCAGGGGGAATGACATCTCTATGATTTTCCAGGAGCCGATGACTTCTTTAAATCCGGTATTCACAATCGGAAATCAATTGATGGAAGGAATCCGCCTCCATTTAAAGTTTTCCAAGAAGGATGCCAAAGAATATGCGGTTGACATGCTGAAAAAAGTAGGGATTCCCCGTGCCGTTTCCATTATGGAGGAATATCCGCATGCTTTGTCAGGAGGGATGCGCCAAAGAGTGATGATCGCTATGGCTCTTGCCTGCAATCCGAAATTGTTGATTGCGGATGAGCCGACTACAGCACTTGATGTAACCATTCAAGCGCAGATTTTGGAATTGATGAAGGAGTTGCGCAAGGAATACAATACGGCGATAATGCTGATCACGCATGATCTGGGTGTCGTAGCTGAAATGGCCGATAAAGTCATCGTTATGTATGCAGGACAAGTCGTTGAAGAGGCGGATGTTTTTACATTGTTCGATGATCCGAAGCATCCATATACTCAAGGGCTCATCCAATCCATCCCTCACTTGGAATATGAAAAAGAAACCCGCCTTACTTCCATTCCGGGTATGGTCCCTACACTCCATAACATGCCGAAAGGGTGCCGATTCCAAACAAGGTGCCCGTTGGCAACCGATGTTTGCAGACAGGAGCCTCCGTTGTTTTCCGTCAGTGAAGGACATGCATCCAGATGCTGGCTGTCGGAATCCGGCAATGAAGTGATGGCAGAAACGGACAGGGGGAATCTCGCATGAAGGTGAACCGGCAGAATGGGATTGGAACCGATGCTGCATTACTGAAAGTACAGGATTTAAAAACCTATTACCCTATTAAAAAAGGCATTATGTCAAGGACGGTTGGCCATGTCAAAGCGGTGGATGGCGTCAGCTTTGACATCTATCCCGGAGAAACACTCGGATTGGTCGGGGAATCTGGCTGCGGGAAATCGACAATCGGAAAAACATTAATAGGATTGGAGTCGGTCACGGAGGGCCGCATCTTTTTCCGGGGACAGGATATTACGCAATTCTCCACAAGGCAAATGAAGGAAGTGAGAAGAGACCTGCAAATGATATTCCAAGACCCTTATTCATCCTTGAATCCGAGGAAAAGGGTGAAAGATATCCTTGGAGAAGCACTCAGGGTGCACAGGGTGGTGGAAAAGAATCAAACCGAGAAACAAATCGACCGCCTTATGGAAATTGTCGGATTGCCGAAATCTTATAAGAATCGCTATCCACATGAGTTTTCCGGAGGGCAACGGCAACGGATTGGGATTGCCAGAGCATTGTCGTTAGGGCCTAAACTCGTAATCTGCGATGAGCCGGTTTCAGCATTGGATGTTTCCATTCAGGCACAGGTGCTGAATCTTTTAAAAGATTTACAGGAAGAATTACATCTCACGTATCTATTCATCGCCCATGGTTTAGGCGCCATTAAATATATCAGTAACCGGATTGCCATCATGTATCTAGGGAAAATTGTCGAAGTGGCGAATACGGAGGATATCTTTAAGCATCCAAAGCATCCATATACAAAGGCCTTGATCAGTGCTTATCCTGTCCCGAATCCACATATGAGAAATAAAGAAAAAATTGTGATTGAAGGAGATGTTCCGAGTGCCTCCAATCCGCCCAGCGGATGTAAATTCCATACTCGCTGCCCGCTTGTTAAGGATATTTGCCGGCAGCAGGAACCTCAATTACAAGGTGAAATCCATTCAATCGCTTGTTTTGCAGCAACAGACTATGTTTGAAAACGGATCCCTAACTAGATAGAAAGAAGGTGGATGGATGCTGTCATATATTATTCGAAGAGTATTGATTGCCATACCTGTACTATTGGGTGTCACAATATTCAATTTTTTAATCATCAACATGGCGCCGGGCAATCCAGTCGAAATGTTCGTGGATCCGAACACGTCGCCGGAACAAATCGAGATAAGAAAGGAACAGCTTGGGTTGAATGATCCAATATATATCCAGTATTTTCACTGGCTTGGCAATTTGCTGCATGGGGATTTCGGGTTTTCTTATTCCTCCTACGCCCCTGTCCTCGACATGATCGCTGAGCGGATCGGGCCGACAGTGTTATTAATGGGTGTCTCATTGTTAATCGGCTTGGTTCTTGCCATCCCTCTCGGCATATTCAGTGCAACGAAACAGTACAGCAAGTTCGACTACTTGGCCACAGGATTCTCTTTTTTGGGGGTGTCGATCCCAAACTTTTTTCTCGGCTTAGGATTGATCTATATCTTCTCTATAGTTCTTCAGTGGCTTCCGACAGGAGGGATGGTCACATTAGGTCTCGATGAGGGATTTTTGGACCGGATAAAGCATTTGGCATTGCCTGTTATCGTGTTAAGCACGTATATCGTCGGAAGGACCATCCGTTATGTCCGGGCCAGTATGCTGGAGGTGCTGGGCCAGGATTATTTACGAACGGCTCGGGCAAAAGGGTTAAAAGAATTTATGATTACCAATAAACATGCATTAAGGAATGCATTAATACCGATTATTACGGTCATTGGCTTAGAAATCCCAATGCTGTTGGGGGGAGCGGTCATAACAGAACAAATCTTCCAATGGCCAGGCATGGGCCAGTTGACGATCCAGTCGATTGTATCCAGGGATTATCCGACAATCATGGCGATCAATTTTATGTCGGCTGTGTTGGTATTAGCTGCAAACCTGGTTACGGATATTGTGTATTCCATTGCTGATCCAAGGATTAAATACCAATAGAGGAAAGGGGTGAAGCAAAATGCCGATGGCGGAACAGGAACTTCAGCCCACAATACCGGGCAATATGCCGGCTCCGGAAGGATATAAGGCAGAGTCAGGCAAAGAGGAAAGCTACCTGAGGTTAATCATCAGACGTTTTTTGATGCACCGTTTAGCAGTTATCGGATTACTTATATTTATTTTAATCATTTTAATGGCCATTTTTGCCCCCATCATTGCTCCCTATGATTCAAATGCCATTTCAAGACAACTAAACGCACCTCCTTCAGACGAGCACCTGCTGGGGACGGATCAGATCGGCAGGGATGTGTTAAGCCGGCTAATCTATGCTTCACGAGTATCTTTGATTGTCGGTATTGGAGCAGTGGCTATTTATGTAGCGATTGGAACGATTGTTGGGGCCATTTCGGGATATTATGGCGGTTGGGTCGATATGTTGGTCATGCGTATTACTGATATTGTCATGTCTTTTCCAGCCTTGATTGTCATTCTCGTGATCGTGAGCATCATCGGTCCGAGTTTAACGAATCTTGTCCTAATTCTTGGTTTCCTGAGTTGGCCCTCGGTAGCCAGGTTAGTAAGGGGGAGCGTGCTTTCCTTGAAGGAGATGGATTTCGTTAAATCCGGCGTTTCTTTAGGCTATAGTGCAATGCGGATCTTGTTTAACCATATCATGCCGAATGCAATTGCCCCGATTCTTGTCCAGGCGACATTCGGGATTGCCGGAGCCATCATGATGGAAGCATCGCTCAGCTTCCTTGGAATGGGGGTCCAGCCTCCAACGGCAAGCTGGGGGAATATGCTGACAGGTGCACAATCCATATCCATATTGACTTCCCAGCCTTGGTTATGGGTACCGCCAGGTGTAATGATTATATTGGCTATCCTTTCAATCAATTTCATAGGGGATGGACTGAGGGATGCAATCGATCCTAAAAGCTTGAAATAAGCAGAATGGGTCTTAAATCCATAATAAAGGAGAATTAAAATGAAAAAGAAGTTATCAATCATTTGCATGATGTTTCTAGTGCTCTTCAGTCTGTCTGCCTGCAAAAGCAGCAGTACAAGTGGGGGTGGTTCCGATTCCGCGCAGGGGAACTCTAAAGGGAAAATTATGTATGTCGGCATGGTCAATCCTCCTGGAGGCGTTAATCCTATCAATGCGACAGATGTGCCTTCACAATATATCAGCTCCATCTTATTTGAAAGTCTATTCGAATTAAGCGATGACATGGAATTCCTTCCTAAATTGGCTAAGAGTATAGAAACAGCGGATAATCAAACATTTGTCATAAAACTGGATCCGAAAGCGAAATGGACGGATGGAAAGCCATTTACGGTAAACGATATTACCTTTACATTGAACACTATGGCAAACCCAGCCACAGTGAGTACAGGATTGCAAGCGCTTTCTGTTATTGAAGGCTTGGACAGCAATGGGTATTTGCCAGAGGGCAAGAAAGAAATTTCAGGGCTTGAAAAGATAGACGACCATACATTGAATATCAAAACGAAAAAGCCAGTCGATATGGATTTAATAAAGGATAAATTAGGGGTAAGCATCCGATTTTTGCCTGAGCATGTTTTAAAAGACAAGGATCCTGCCACGTTGCATCAGGACCCATTCATGCAAAAACCGACTGTTACGGACGGAGCGTTCACATTTGTCCAATATGCGAAGGACCAATACGTAGAATTGGCGGCCAATAAAGAGTATTACCGCGGCGCGCCGAAGTTAAGTAAAGTGTTCTTCAAAATCATGCCTACCGCAAACATAGTGGCTCAATTGCAAACAGGAGAAATCCAAATGGACATTCCGTCTATTGGGCCGATTGCTACTGAAGATTTCGAAAAAGTGAAGAATATGACAAATGTCAAATTTGTCTCGGGAAAACCTTTATATACACAATACTTGTTCTTTAATACTAAGATTATCCATGACAAAAAAGTCCGCCAGGCAGTTGCCTATGCTATCGATCGGGAAATGCTAGCGAATGACTTGTTTAAAGAGGGACAGGTCTCTGAAGGCCCATATAGCCCGGTGCATCCATATTATAATGAGGAAGCGAAGAAATATGAGTTCAATCCGGAAAAGGCCAAGCAATTATTAAAAGAAGCTGGCTGGAATTCAGGAAAGGCGCTTACATTAGCTATCCCATCAGGGAACACGACACGTGAACAAGCGGCCAATATTATCGCGGAAAATTTAAAGGCAGTGGGCATTAAAGTCCAGGTTAATAAATATGATCTACCTACCCTAATACAACAGGCCAAGAAGAAGGATTTTGATATCCTGATGTTAGGGATACCGTTCCAATTCGACCCTGATTTAACTGCTTTTTACAGTACGAAAGGCGTCAATAACTTCAGCGGATACAGCAATCCGCAAATGGATGCATTGATCGAACAAGGGAAAGCAGAAGTCAACCCGGAAAAACGGAAAGCCATTTACAACCAGATTGTCGACATCATCCAAGAAGAAATGCCGACATTTACCTTCTCTACATTATCTGCAGGCACCGCGGTTTCCAATTCGGTGGCTACAGGTATGCCAAAGGATAACGGCATGTTCTATGATATACACCAATGGGATTTTAAATAGATTCGCTGATACTTCCCTCATCGCATGAGGGAAGTATTCAGACAAGTGATTCAAAATAAATAAAAAGGGTGATGGATATGAAGTATTTTCAGGAAAGAGTAGCGCAAATCATTGAAGATAAGCGTGAAGAACTCATTGAAGTGAGCAATCGCATTTGGGAATATGCCGAATTAGGCTATGAGGAAAAAAGATCTGCCTCCTTGCTTTGCGATATGCTCGAAAAGGAGGGCTTTACAGTTGAACGGGAAGCGGGCGGCATTGAAACGGCTTTTATCGGAAGTTATGGCAGTGGAAACCCAGTCATTGCCATTATGGGAGAATTCGATGCATTAACAGGGTTAAGCCAAGAAGGGGGAGTCAGTGAACCGAATCCGATTGTTAAAGGTGGAAACGGCCATGGATGCGGGCATAATCTGCTTGGTACCGGTGCCCTTGCCGCAGCAATCGCGCTGCGCTATTACATGGAGGAAAATGGAATGAATGGCACTATCCGTTACTATGGCTGCCCGGCAGAAGAAGCAGGCGCCGGCAAAACCCATATGGTACGGGAAGGGTTATTTTCGGATGTTGATATTGCGTTATCATGGCATCCTGGATCGCATAACCTTATCTGGAATACCAGTTCATTGGCATGTCTCGGAGGAACATTCCGCTTTGAAGGGAGAAGCTCACATGCGGCGGCAAGCCCCCATCTGGGAAGAAGCGCATTGGACGCAGTAGAATTAATGAATGTCGGCGTCAATTATTTGCGTGAACATATTATCCCGGAAGCAAGGATTCATTATGCAATCACGAATGCGGGAGGATATTCCCCAAATGTCGTCCAGGCAGAAGCGGAAGTCTTCTATTATATCCGTGCCCCAAAAGTTTCCCAAGCCAGAGACCTTTTCAAAAGGGTTGCCGACATTGCCAGAGGTGCAGCATTAATGACAGGAACGGAAGCGGTTATTCCTTCTATTAGCGGATTATCGAACCTTGTACCAAACACTGTATTGAATCAAGTGATGTTTACACAATTGGATGCGTATGGTGCTCCGGCCTATAATGCCATGGAGCAACAGTTTGCTAGAGAGCTTCAATCTTCTTTATCGAAGGAAGATGTGGAGTTCGATATTAAATCATGTAAAGAACTAAGAATGAAGGCGCTGTCCGACATGGTTGAACCGTTCGAGGAAACGGATGCATGCATGTTTGGTTCGACGGATGTGGGCGATGTCAGCTGGGTAGTCCCGACAGCTCAATGCAATACTTCCACGTGGGTTTTGGGGACGCCTGCCCATACTTGGCAGGTTGTTGCCATCGGAACCACTTCAATCGCCCATAAAGGGATGCTGCTGGCCGGGAAGGTAATAGCCGCTACAGCATTGGAAGTGCTTGAACATCCTGAAATAATTGAAAAAGCGAAGCAGGAATTAAATGAACGCCTAGATGGTGAATCCTATGTATCACCGCTAAGCGACGATGTCTATATGTATAAAAAAGGACAAAAGCAATGAACCATGCTTCCTTTAAGCTCTGTAACTGAAGAATAAAATAGCTATTGATTTTGTAAGCAATCGAATAGAGGAAGGCCTTATATCTGATAGAAAGCTCTTGAAGATTATAAGGTCTTTTTTATTGTTGTTTTTAAGTTGCCGCAAGCCCTTCAGGGTCTCATTTGCTCCTCTGATTCCGAAGTTGTCTCGTATCTTCCATGCTAATAACTAATAATGCTAGAAACTGAAAGGTGATATAATGAAATGTTCATACGATGAGAAAAGGAGTACGGGAAGATGGACAAAAACACGACAATAGCTCTTTTAAAGCAATTAAAAGAGCTAGAATGTTCGCTTGAAGGGGATTTAAGTCGAATCCGCCTTATGATTAACGAATTGATCCTACAGATGGAACTCGAAGATGGATTGACGACCAAAGAAAAGAAAGAAAGAATAAGTCAGACCGATATTGAAAAGGATGAACACATCCATTTCTTGACTGAAGTGAAAGAAAGAATGAGTACGAAAGTAAGCAAGCCAAGTTATGAGACCTGGCTGGCAAATCTTTCATTCGTTTCTATAGAAGGGAATAAACTGACATTTGGCACTCCGAATGAATTTGCAAGAGATTGGCTGGAGGGCAGGTATACGCAGCTTTTATTGAGTGTAATATATCAGGTGACAGGTAAGGAGTTTTCATTACAATTTGTCGTTGTATAAAGAGGAACCACTATCTTCTTAATAGATGTCATATTAAACTAAAAGGGTGGCCCTTGTCCAAGAAGAACAGGAGCCACCCTTTTTATCCTTTTTAAGGCTGTAAGAAGTCTTTATCATTATAAGCTGGGTTTGGATACGTATAGAATCCTTCACCGGAGGCTATTCCCATCTTGCCTTTGTCAATGAACTCTGTTTTGACAAGGTCGGCGATTGCTTTGTATCCTTTTTGTTCCGGATGCTGTGCGGCCTTGGTGCTGACGATGTTATAGACGGTCTGCAGTCCGACGATATCGATAATGCCGAATGGGCCCATCGGTGCGCCTGTAGCGATCATCCATGTTTTGTCGATTGTTTGCGGATCGGCAACGCCCTTGCCCCATAGTCCTTGTGCGGCATCCAATAGCGGAACAAGCAGGCTGTTGAGGATATAGCCGGGCTGTTCTTTTTTGATATGGAGCGGTACCATGCCGATAGCAGCTGCAAATTCAAGCACCTCTTCGACCGCCTTTGGATCGGTTCCGGCATGCTCCATGACCTCGCCTGTATTATTCATCCATACACGGTTCGCAAAGTGGAGTGCAAGAAATTTTTCAGGGCGTCCGGTATACTCTGCGAACTGGCTTGGCAGCATGGTCGAAGAGTTGGTTGCGAAGATGGTATGGGCCGGAGCTACTTTTGCCAGTTCTTTGTAGAAGTCCTGTTTGATCTTTTCCACTTCTGGAATGGCTTCAATTACAAGATCAGCTTGTTTGACAGCAACCGCAAGATCAGATGCATATTGAATGCGCGATGGAGCAGTTTGAACGGCTTCCTGCTCATTTTTAAAATAAGCGGCATATGTCTTTTCAAGGCCTGTAATACGTTCCTTCGCTTTTTCAATGGCTCCTTCATTGATATCATAAATGGTCACATTGAATCCTTTGAATGCTGTTTGGAAGGCGATTTGGCTTCCTAGTACGCCGCTGCCTGCGATGGTGACATGTTTGAATTCCATGATTTCTATCCCCTTTGTTTTTATATAGAATCTGTTCAAAAATACGGTTGAACAGATTGCTTCACCCTTTTTTGAATGCTTTCATTCGTTCTCCCAATACTTCCACTTGTTCGGTCCATTTTTCGATTTGTTTATCAGTGAACGGCTCAGTGACAAAGGTTTGCAGTTCTTTTACTTTCTCATTGATTCTTTCGCAAAGAGATGCCCCTTCAGAAGTCAAAGATAAGTATTTTTCCCGTTTGTCACGCCCGCTCGTGAATTGGAGCAGGCCTTGTTCCTTTAGCTTGCGGACATAGTATGAAACGGTCGGTTTTTCAACGGACCATTCGTTTACGATATCCTTGCTGGTGCAGCCTTCGTGAAGGGAGATGTGATACATCACCAGCCATTGGACGGGCGTTGTTCCATAATCGGAACAAATCTCCTGCAGCCTTACAACGTACCACTTGTTAAAACGGTAGACAGTAGAATAAAGATCCATAGCGGCTCCCTCCCTATTTTTGTAAGTGTTATTTACAACGTAATATAGTTAGAATTTCTAACTATATTATCGCGCCTTTTTCAGAATTTGTACAATTATTTGCTTGGCGAAATAATCTGCTTTTAATAAATAAATGCAGGAAAATATGACAGGAAGAAGGAAGTTATTAAGACAGTGAATGACAGGGCATGAAGCAGAAGGAGAGTACTCAGCAAGAATCCAATTTCTCGATTGTATTCATCACTTTTGTCTTTATCTTATTTGTATTGATTGGTCTGCTGGAAGGGTAACGCAAATAAGTTGTATAAAAAAGAAAGCAGGTAAAAACGTGAAACCATTACTAAAGGATACGATCGTATCTATCATAGGAGATATAACCGGAAGCCGTATGCTGCCCCAGCAAGGCTGCACTTCGGTAGTGCAAGTCTTAGAGACGGCAAAAGGGGCCTACTTACTGAAAAGCTCATATAAGCAAAAATATCGGGAGTGGCTGAAAGAGGAAGCTGATGTGCTTAACCGATTGGGGGGATCGAAGGATATTAACACGCCGGTCTATTATGGATACTTCGAGGATGACGATAGCAGCCATTTAATCATGTCTTATGAAAAAGGCGCCAATTTGACCGAAGCCTTAAAAATAGCAGAAAATCCTGAGGAAAGACATAGATTGATCAGAGGGTTTGGCAACCTGTTGCAGCAGCTTCACGAAACAGATACTGACCTTTTATCGCAGGAGGAAAACTGGCTGGAAGAGCAGCTATCCAAGGCAGAAAAGTACGTGCAGCTTGGCGAAGCAGATGGCGATATGGAGCTTTTGGAAACATTAAAATCCAACAAGCCAATGAGAGTCAAGCATACGGTTATACACGGTGATTGTAATACGGATAACGTCCTGGTCACCGATAGTGAGGTGAAGATGTTTATTGATGTCGCAGGAATGGCCTATGGCGACCCACGCTATGATGAGTCACTGGCTATCAGGAAATTCAGTGAAGAGGAACGGCAGTCCTTCTATGAGGGATATAAGCGATATAAAGTATCGGAGGAAGAGTTCACCTATTTTAACAATGGATTGTATGAATTCTTTTAATCAGAAAAAGGGAGCAGGGAAACGATCATCTGTATGTTTCCCTGCTACTGGTTTTGTTTTATGGTAACTAATTCACTAGAAACAAAGCACAAATAGTTATGAGGGCGACACGTTTTACTAGATTCATACATCCTCCAAAAGCAATAGAATAGAAAATCTTTCCGTTTCTGATTCCACAGTATTGTCTTCTCCAATTAATCTGCTATTTTACCTGGCTAGTTCAATCAATCGATGAACATTTTGGGCGCTGTTATATACCGTAACGGAAGTCATCAAAACGATGAGCCATATTCTGCTTTCCCACACGGCTTCCCACAAATTTTTGCCATTCCGATAATGATGAATAGTTAGCCAAGTGCAGAATGTTGCAATTGTATAAAAAAGACTATACGTCTCTTTTTCCTGATTTATGGCTTTCTTCATGTCATCGACCGATACATATTCATATTTGGACAGGTGGAGTGTATAGTGGTGAGTCTTCATACCGAACGTATTCATCTGTTGGACGCTAACCACTTCGTCATGAATTGATTCAATACGGTATCCTCCCGGCAGAATGCATAAAACTTCCATATAAACATAGAAAAAAAGGATGATGAAAAGGATCATCACAAAAGAGTGGATGAATGCAATAGGTTTGTATATAAGCATGTAGATGCTCCTTTTGTATGGAATTCTAGAACTTGCTAGCGAATGAAGTAGGTTATATGTATAAACACTTTAGACTGTATTCTATAATTATCCAAAAAATATAAAGCGATAATAGGGCGGGTGCTTTAATAAGGGTCTCTGACTATATTAACATATTTATCTTCGAATGGTATTTTTAGGGTGTTGAATACGTTTGTTCAGTCTTTTTCTAACATGGATCCTATGAATATGTTTTGCCTATAGAATACCGGGTAGAGTATTAGAAGCCACATGAAAAACATGTAATGAGGATCAAATTAACAATCTACTATAAATATGGAACTAGTGAAGTGAAAGGAGCAACTTACTTATGTTATTGCGTTATTTTTATGATGAAAAACTGGCACATGCCTCTTATATGGTCGCTTGTCAGGCTACAGGCGAAGCGATGGTCATCGATCCGATGAGACATATCGATCCTTATCTGAAGGTAGCGAAGGAAGAAGGATTTAAGATTACTGGTGCAGTCGAGACACATATCCATGCCGATTTTGTATCGGGATCTCGTGAATTGGCCCATCATTGCGGTTCGACATTATACTTATCGGATGAAGGTGGTGAGGATTGGTCCTACAAAAATCTTGATGGTCTAAACGTGCAATTGTTAAAGGATGGAGATACATTCCGTATCGGCAAGGTGAAGTTCGATGTGGTCCATACACCTGGGCACACACCAGAAAGTTTATCCTTCCTTTTAACGGACGAAGGAGGAAAAGCCGATGAACCGATGGGCATTTTTACAGGCGATTTCATTTTCGTTGGAGATATCGGACGCCCTGATCTGTTGGAAAAAGCGGCAGGAGTGAAGGACTCCTCGCGCAAAGGGGCGGAAGATATGTTCCGTTCCATCCAGAACAGCAAGGAATACGCTGATTTCCTTCAAGTATGGCCAGCGCACGGAGCAGGAAGCGCCTGCGGTAAATCCCTTGGGGCAGTTCCTTCATCGACGATCGGCTATGAAAGAAGATTCAATTGGGCATTTCTTAATAATCAAAAAGAAGCATTCATTGATAAACTCTTGGATGGGCAGCCGGAGCCTCCGCACTATTTTGCACAAATGAAAAAAGTGAATAAGGAAGGTCCGGCTTTGATCCGCTCGCTGCCGGAGATACATCTTTTCCATTCCTATCAGGAGCTCGATCAATTGCTTACCGGTGAGACACAGGTGATAGATATCCGGCCTTCAATAGATTATGCCCAAAAGCATATTCATGGAACCATCAATATTCCGTTGAATAAAGGGTTTGCCAATTGGGCTGGATGGCTAGTTGAATATGAGAAACCGCTTTGTATAATCGGCCATGTACAGGATTTGGAGGAAGTCCGCACCGCCCTTTATTCTATTGGGGCAGACACATTCATGGCGTTCGGAGACATTGATCGTCTGCTTGCCGTTGCTCCAACTGCCGAAAGCTACCGCAATGTGGAGCCTAAAGAAGTGGTAGAGGAGGTAGATGGGCAACAAATCAATGTATTGGATGTCCGGACAAAGGCTGAGTGGAATGAAGGACATATTATGGGAGCGCAGCATATCATGCTTGGCGATTTGCCTGATCAGATTCATTCGGTTAATCACGATAAACCGCTTATGGTTCAATGCGGATCCGGTGTCCGTTCAGCTATCGCAACATCTATCCTTCAGGCCAATGGAATCCATGACGTGTTGAATCAACGGGGAGGCTATGCACGCTGGATTCACGATACGGAGTAATAATCAGCCTTATCCCACTATATAAAATAAAGAATCCATAAAAAACAAGAATGCGCATGTTATGGCATTCTTGTTTTTTATGGGGACGGATTTTGTGATTCTGTTGGATGCGATTAGCCTGCTCATGGAATAGCGATTTTTTTTCGTACAGAAAAAATAGGGCGGATTCATATGGCTCAGTAATCGAATCGATTAGCAGATAAAAAATACCTTCAAGTCGAAGGAAAGTAGTGTTGTCTTATTGACCGTTGAAACGGTTACAGTTGTTCTGCTTCTCTCTTTGTATTCAATCGATCTTCTAATATTTGGATCATATAAAGGAAATGCCCTGCTTCTCTTACTACATGGTCGGCCAAGAGGGGATTAATGACGCTTTTAATTTGGCAGGTTTGGATTAACTCCAAGCCTGCTTTCTTGAATTCCTGTAATTCTGTAGTTGCATTTTCACTATCTTTATTCATTTTGCCGATAATGGGGTATGTAGGCTGCTTTCGATATAGCATGGATTCTACATCTCTTGCTTGATTTAATAACGTTTCAAAGTCATCCCCAAACTTGAGGGCGGTTTTCACTAGATTTCGTTCGGATTGATCTAGTAAAGAACCGATAAAACGGGAATGTTCCATCATGATCCGCAACCAGAAAACATTTTCATTGATAATGGCATCCTGAATAGGCTCAAGGATGCCTTTGTTGAATTTTTGAAGTGTTTTCATGAAGTACTCGGCTTCCCGGGCAATATGGTCGACAAGCAAAGGAAAATTAAAGCCGCTTACTTTGCAATTGATGATTAGGATTAGTAGATTTCGTTTGAAATTGCGGAAACCGTATACTAATTCGATGCTCTCTTCATTCAGTTTTCTGACTAATTCTACATTATGTGCTGTCTTATACGCTTTCTTTTCCTGTTGCTCAAAATAGTGGTAAAAGCGCTGTGCTTGTTGAATCAGATTCTTGTCTTTTTGATTAAATCCTTCCCCCAGGAATAAGGCATGTTCCTTCATGATCCGCAGCCAGAATTGATTTTCAGTCAGTGATCGTTCTATAAATAATTGTTCGGTGAGTGATTCGGGCTTTGCGGCAAATGATTCTGGAGCAATTAACATTTGATTATATTGCTGCTCTGTAATATGGCCGGGTATCGAACCTTGGTTTGGCATAGAATTCCTCCTTCGTTCTACATAGATGAAAAGAATTGCTCAACAACCCATTAAAAAGGAGATGAATGAAATGTATGGTTACAGCTATACAATGAATAGGGATGTCAGGCAAATGACGTCACTCTATTTTCATGTTATTAGCAGCTCAACTGTTTTAGACCTTTCTAAACAAGTGAGCCAGACCTGATTTTTTCCCATATAAGACTATTTCGCAACTATTTTCCTGATAATTGTAAATTCTATTTTAACAACTAGTTCATAAATTATTACATAACCTCTAAAGTGCCTCAACATGAGCCCTTTATCATAAAGTATGGAGATTCGCTCCGTTTCGGGGTGAAAGGAGGCAAAAAATGCACGTATGGGAATGGAAAAGCTATTGAAGGAAAGCAGATAGTTCCTGAATTGAAAGGGGTGTTTAGGAATGAAGTCTTTGATTTTGGAGAATTTGCGGAAGAAGTATGACAGTGAAGAAGTGATTAAGGGCATTGATGTAAGGATTGAAGCAGGGGAATTCTTTGTGTTGGTCGGTCCGTCCGGATGCGGGAAAAGTACAGTTCTGCGGATGATTGCCGGTCTTGAGGAGATTACCGATGGTTCCCTGTGGATTGATGGTACATATGCCAATAAGCTTCAGGCCAATAAGCGCCAGCTGTCGATGGTGTTTCAAAACTATGCGCTGTTCCCGCATTTGAATGTGGAGCAGAATATTATGTTCGGGCTGTATACGAAAGGTTTATCAAAGGTAGAGCAGAGAGGCCGATGTTTGGAAACGGCGGAACTGCTGGGCTTAAGTGAATTACTGAAAAGAAAGCCTCGCCAGCTGTCGGGCGGACAGCGGCAGCGGGTTGCACTGGCCCGGGCGATTGTCACACAGTCGCCGATTTGTTTGATGGATGAGCCTTTGTCGAATCTGGATGCGAAGCTGCGGGCAAAAATGCGCTCGGAAATCCGCCAAATCCAACGCCGGTTTGGCTTGACGATGGTTTATGTGACGCATGATCAGGTGGAAGCGATGACGATGGCCGATCGGATGATGATTTTAAATCATGGGGTTGTCCAACAGGTGGGCAAGCCTTTGGATATTTACAATGAGCCGGCCAATACATTTGTAGCGTCGTTCATTGGCTCCCCACCAATGAATTTGAGTGATGCAGCATTCGAGGAGGGGAGATGGCGGCTCCCCTCCGGACAGGCACTTTTGGCAAGCGGAAGGGCCGGGCAGCGCGGAAAGCTTGGCGTCCGCCCCGAGCATATTGTCCGTGCTGAGCAAGATGTAAGCTTTTTTGCCGAGCTCCTGAATGTGGAAGTGCTCGGGACAGAAACGTTAATCAGCTTTGCGATGGGGGATGAACAATGGATTGCCCGCTGGCCCGGCCAATGGAAGCTCTCTGTGGGACAGCGTGTGCCCTGCTATGTGGCGCCTGAGCATATCATTCTTTTTGATGAGGATGGGGATCGATATCGCGGAACTGCTAGCGGCAAGGAATTTGAAGACAAACAGGAGGATGCACTATGAAGGCGGAATTCGCTAAACAGCCAGCCATGAAAGCAGGTCGCACCAGCTTGTTCAGCCACTTTTCAGGGTGGCTGTACCTGGCACCTTCCATTGTTCTGTTTGGCATTTTCCTTGTCTATCCATTGGTCCGTACGTTTTATTTAAGTGTTTTTCGGACAGATACGCAGGGCAAGCCATTGTCGTATATCGGAGTGGATAATTATTCGCAGCTTTTTCATGACTCTGGATTTTGGCAAAGTGTGCAGGCAACAGTCGGATTCGTGCTTTACACAGTGCCTTTGACTGTGGTCCTTTCGCTTGTTTTGGCATTACTGGCCAATGAAAAACTGCGCGGCATCGGGCTGTTCCGTACCTTTTTTTCTTCAACGATGGGAATGAGTGTCGCAGCTTCTTCTGTTATTTGGATGTTCATGTACAATCCTTCTATCGGAGTTGTGAACAAGCTTCTGGAATTCTTCGGTTGGAGCGGCATACAATGGCTGCTGGATCCGAAGTATGCGCTCTTTTCGGTATCGTTGGCGACGGTTTGGATGAATCTCGGGTTCACATTTCTCGTTCTCCTCGGCGGATTGCAGAATATCGACCGGACACTCTATGAAAGTGCAAGGATTGCAGGGCCGGGCTATTGGTATCAATTGCGGAAAATCACTTTGCCGATGCTGTCGCCAACTTTGTTTTTCGTCATCATCGTGACGTTGATCAATTCATTCCAGACTTTCGGGCAAATCGATATTCTGACAAAAGGCGGGCCGACAGATGCGACCAATGTCATCGTCTACAGTATCTATAAGGATGCATTCATCAATTATAATGTCGGCGGAGCGAGCGCCCAGGCTGTTCTGTTGTTTGTATGCGTCCTTGTCCTGACTTGGCTGCAGTTCAAGATCGGTGAAAGGAGGGTCCATTATCAATGAGCATGGTCCGAAAAACAAGTGTCTACCTGTTGCTGGTTTTATGTGCCGTCCTAGTGATGTTTCCTCTTGTGTATGCCCTGTCCATTTCTTTCATGAACAGCGGGGAGGTTTTGCAGGGAAAGTTGCTGCCCAGCTCTTTTTCATTCGACAATTACAGCAAGGCATTTGAAAGGGTACCGCTGCTTCGTTATCTATTGAACAGCCTTGTGGTGTCGCTGATCGTCATGATTGGGCAGCTGGTATTATCCAGTCTTGCGGCTTTTGCCTTTGTGTTCATTCCGTTCAAGGGGAGGAACCTGATTTTTTTCCTGTTCGTGGCGACCATGATGGTGCCGTGGGAATCGACGATGGTGCCGAACTTTCAGACAATCCAAAGCCTCGGCTGGACGAATACGTATTTAGGTCTATCGGTTCCATTTTTTACATTGGCGTTTGGTACATTTCTACTTCGGCAAAACTTCAAGAGCATCCCGCATGAGCTTTATGAAGCGGCGCAGGTGGCAGGTGTCGGGCGTTTCTGCTTCTTTTGGAATGTAGTGCTGCCTGTATCGAAGACGAGCCTAGCCACATTGGCCGTTTATGGCTTCCTCACCACATGGAATATGTATTTATGGCCATTGCTTGTGACGAATACAGAGCAGGCCCGCACTGTTCAAATTGGGATTAAGCAGATGCAGTCGAATGAAATCGCCTCCGATTGGGGTGTTGTTATGGCGGCTGTCATCCTGATTGTTGTTCCGACACTTATTCTATTGTTCTTAGGGCAAAAACAATTGCAGCAAGGGCTGACACAAGGTGCACTTAAATAGGGAAAGCAATAACCAAAAAATGCTTGGAGGAAAAATGATGAAAATCAGTTGGAAAAAAAGGATTCTGGCAGGTCTTTTCAGTGCTGCTCTTATGCTGGCCGGTTGCTCGGGAAATGACACGAAGACGGAAGGGGAAGCCACGAAGACAAAGGATGGCAAGACGGAGGTTGTCTTTTGGCATGCGATGAGCGGAGATGCCGAGACGGCCCTGAAGGAACAAGTGAAGGATTTCAATGAATCGCAGGATACGTATGAAGTGAAATCGATTTTCCAGGGCACGTACGAAGAAGCGCTGACTAAATTCAATGCCGTCGCAGGAACGAAGGATGCCCCTGCGATTATGCAGACTTTCGAAGTAGGGACGAAATATATGATCAACAGCAAGAAAATCACCCCTGTACAGACCTTCATTGATAAAGAAAACTATGATACGTCCCAATGGGAAAAGAATATATCCAATTACTATCAAGTCGATGGCAAGCAATACTCTATGCCTTTCAACTCATCCACCCCGATTCTTGTCTATAATAAAGATGCATTCAAAAAAGCGGGGCTTGATCCGGAAAAGCCGCCCCGTACGTATGATGAGTTGAAAAAAGCGGCTAAAGCATTAACCATAAAGGATAAATCGGCAACAAAGCAATATGGTTTTTCTATCCTTAATTATGGCTGGTTCTTCGAGGAACTGGTGGCAGCACAGGGCGGCCTTTATGTGGACCAGGAAAATGGCCGAAGCGGCGACGCTAAGAAGGCTGTCTTTGATGGCGAGGAAGGAAGGAATGCCTTCAATCTGATTAAGGATATGTATGATGAAGGCACGTTCATGAATGTCGGCCAGAACTGGGATGATATGCGGGCTGCGTTCCAATCCGGAAAAATAGCCATGTTCCTTGATTCCTCTGCAGGGATCCGTGCACTAGCTGATAATTCGCCGTTTGAGGTCGGGGCTTCGTATTTACCGGTACCTGATGAAGGTAAACGGGAAGGAGTCGTGATTGGCGGGGCTTCACTATGGATGGGCTCCGGCATTTCCGAGGAAACGCAAAAAGGGGCTTGGGAATTCATGAAGTATGTAGCTACGCCGAAAGCGCAGGCTAAATGGCATGTAATGACAGGTTATTTTGCAATCAATCCGAAGGCGTATGACGAGGCTGTCGTAAAGGAAATGTGGGCAAAATATCCGCAACTGAAGGTTACAGTCGATCAATTGCATGATACGAAGGCAACATCTGCGACACAGGGCGCATTGATTTCCTCCTTCCCGCAATCGCGGCAAAGTGTTGTGTCAGCGATGGAAAGTTTATATCAGGGAACAAAGGTGAAAGACGCACTGAAGCGTGCGGCAGAGGAAACAACGAAATCGCTGGGGGAGGGCGCAAAGTGATGGAGCTATACGGCCATAGGGGATATAGCGCTAAATTTCCTGAAAATACGATGGCTGCATTCAAGGCCTCTGTTCCATACGCCGAAGGCATTGAGTTCGATGTTCAACTGTCCAAGGACGGCGAGCTGGTTATCATCCACGATGAAACATTAGACAGAACGACTTCTGGCAAGGGAATGGTCAAGGATGAAGATTATAACAGCATCAACTCGCTGACCATTAAAGGCGGGAAAGAAGATTACTATGTCCCAAGGCTGGTGGATGTTCTCGAATGGGCAAGGGATCTGAAGGATTTTACATTGAATATTGAGCTGAAAACAGACTTGATCCCATACGATGGCATGGCTGAAAAAGCATATGAGCTGGTGAAGGCATTCAATATGGTCGACCATACTGTATTCTCCTCCTTTAACCTGACAACTCTCGAGGAATTGCGTGAAGCGGCGCCGGATGCCCGGATCGGAATCCTTCTTCATCATCGGATACCCCGCATTGAACGATGGGTAAAGGAGCTGGATGCCGAGGCCATCCATTGCACGCCAGACTTTCCGTTTACAGAAGAAGCGCAAAGGCTCCGCCTGCACGGAACAAAGCTGCGGGTCTATACAGTGGACGATGTTGAAACGCTTGACCTGTTGAACGGCAAAGTGGACGTGATTATGACCAACGAAGTCAAGATGCTGAGGAAGCATCTCGATCAACAATAGTAAAAGGCAAATACCCCAGGTTTTGGGTATTTGCCTTTATTCATTTCTTGGAAAACAGGAGAAGCTTATCCGTATGCAGAAGAAAGTAGAGAATGGGAGGTGCGTGTTATGGTATATGGCATTGGGCTTGGGCTGCGGTTTCTATTGGAAATGTGCGGGCTTGCTGCATTAGCTTACGGGGGATTTTCGACTGGAAACAGTTATGTGTGGAAGCTTCTGCTTGGCATGGGAAGCCCGCTCCTGATGGCGGCCATATGGGGAATGTTCATTTCACCGAAAGCTGCGATTCCGGTGAAGGGGATGGTGAAATGGTTGCTTGAACTGCTTGTGTTTGGGCTGTGTACCTGTGCTTTATTGGCAGCGGGAAAGCCTCTGCTATCCATTGTTTTTGCTATGCTCGTTATGATCGATTGGCTCATTTTGTATGTGTCCAGGCCTGCTGCATAGGAAGGCAAAATAAAAGGAACTGTTCTGAAGGAATACAGACAGTTCCTGTTCATCTATAGCGTTTTGATCAGTATACTTGCTACCACTACTGAACCAATGGTGACGGTGGAAAAGCCGCCAACTAGCATCGGGGTTAAGATTTCATTGAAAATTTGTTCCTTTTCTTCCTTTGTCCTGCCGACACTGCGGCTGACTTCTTCACAGACAATATAATCCGCCGGAAAGCCGAATGTGGCAGTGAGTGCGACCGGTATGGCCTTTAAAGGATCCCATTTGAATAGCTTGGCCCCAATAAAGGAGCCTGCCATCAGGCCGATAATCCCAACCAGTAAAATCATAAATACTTCGGGAAGGCGGGCGATGAACATTTCAAATGTAATATCATTCATCATAGCAATGATGATCACTATGATGCCCGCCATACCGATTGTGAAACTGTTGGAGCGCTCCATGACTCTTTCAGGATAAAAGCCGATCAGCCTTCCGATAATCCCGATTGCCAAGCCCCATAAGCTGTACGGAATATTTGTGTAGTGTTCAAGTACAACAGCCAAAGACCCGCCAATAAACAGCATGAAAAGCAGGACAAGATTGCTTTGGTACTTTTCAGGGATAATCATTTTTCTTTTAGCGGGACCATTTTCTTCGTCATCCAAATCTCCTGTAATGGCAGTGGCTGCGACGAATTGCTTATTGTCTATGGCCGCCCGCATCTTTAATGCGTATTTACGCAATACAAAAGAGGCTAATGGGATGCCGACTAGCGATTGTAAGGCAATAATTAAGGCGGGAATCGTGACGAGATCTGAAAAACCAATGTTCTTTAAACCTTCGGAGGTTACCATGACGGCAATGATGCCTCCATTCAATGGACCTGTTCCAGCCACGGCTGTTTTATAATCGAATACGAGAGAAACAGTGGTTAGGATGAGTGTGGTCGCAATAACGATTCCGATAAGCGAGATGACAACAGCCCGCCACTGTAGCTTGACCATCTTGATTGGGATCAGAGTGCCCATATGGACCAGGATGGGAGCAGTACCCAAGACAGCGCCTACTGTCAGGAAAGTGGAGTCTTCAATCAATGTTTTGGGCATGATTCCCGTCCATATTAAGACAAGGTACCCCATTAATGCAATAAATAGCATAGGCACGCGCGCTTTAGTGATTATAGAAATAACTTCCCCGACTGCCACCAATCCCAAAATAACCATAGTGGCAATGATTGGTTCATGTATCATTATTTTTCCCCCATCTTCGCTTAGTGTATTTAGCAATGATATTAATTAGGCCATTTTGACCGGTTCTGCCAACAGCTTTAGAGAAGCGGCGATGAGAAGGTTTACCCCTATTTCAAGGGATGTTTCATCGATGCTGAAACGTGGATGGTGATGAGGGAAATTTAAGCTCTCATCTGAATGGGCGGCACCGATTCCGATAAAGCATCCGGGAACTTCCTGCAAGTAGGCGGAAAAATCCTCTCCGCCCATGAATGGGTCCACATGAAGAAGGTAGTCTGGGCCGAATTCATCCATGATGATTTCTTCTATTTTTTGGGTCAATACAGCATCATTAAAAACAGAGCTGTATCCAAAGGTGTATTCATATTCATAAGTGGCGTTATGGGCAATTGTCAATCCGGAGATAATCTGTTCAATTAATCGGGATGCCTGCAGTCGGACCTCCTGTGAAAAGCTTCTGATGGACCCGCCGATTGTAATCGTATCAGGCACAATATTCTTCGCAGTTCCAGCCTGGAATTCTGTAACACCCACAACTGCCTGGTCTTTTGGATTGATATTGCGTGCAATAATATGCTGGAGATTCGTCACAATCTGAGATCCGATGGCAATGGGATCTATTGTATCCTGAGGCTGTGAAGAATGCCCGCCCTTGCCGATAACCGTCAAATCGAATGTATCCGAGTTGGCGGTGAAATGCCCGGTGCAGATACCTATTTTTCCAGCAGGGATCATGGTGAACACGTGCAGGCCGATGATTTGGTCCACACCCTCCATGGCACCTGCAGCGACCAGCTCCTTTGCCCCGCCGGGAAACATTTCTTCGGCATGCTGGAAGATGAAACGAATTTCACCATGCAATTGGTGCCGATATTCTGTCAGCACTTTGGCAGCGCCTAGCAGCATAGCTGTATGGCAATCATGTCCACAGGCGTGCATCACGCCTGGATTATTGGAGGAAAAGGGGACATTAGCTTCTTCCTTGATAGGAAGGGCATCCATATCTGCCCGCAATGCAAGGGTCTTCCCTGGGTAGGCGCCTATTAGCCTGGCTATTACACTTGTCTTGGTTGGACGGGATATTTCTAAGCTTCCGAACGTTTTCAATGTGTCAAAGACATAGTTTGAAGTATTGAACTCCTGGTAGCTTAATTCCGGGTTTCTATGAAAATGGCGTCTCCATTGAATGACTTGGTCCATAAGGGTTTGGCTAACATTTTGCCGATCCATACAATAACCTCCTCGATTG
Organism: Bacillus kalamii; assembly: GCF_047238185.1. Lineage (NCBI taxonomy): Bacteria > Bacillati > Bacillota > Bacilli > Caryophanales > Bacillaceae > Bacillus > Bacillus kalamii. The sequence goes on from NZ_JBDFMI010000001.1 coordinate 1,225,674, forward strand.
TTATGACCATTGAATTAACGAATGATCTTTTAATAGAAACTGTGCAAGTTCTTCCATTTCCTCCGCTATAGCACGGTCTGTTTGCAGGGGAGGGCATATGTGCCTGATCCGTTCCAAATAGTTTCTTGTTGCTTGCGCCAGCTGGTTCTCAGCCTGTTCAAGATAAATAGCCTGGGAAGCACAGATCATTTCGATTGCAATAACACGTGCGGTATTATGGATGATATCCCGCGCCTGTCTGGCTGCTATAGTGCCCATGCTGACATGGTCTTCCTGATTTGCCGATGTGGGGATTGAATCGACGCTAGCCGGGTGTGCAAGTACCTTATTTTCGGAAACTAAAGAGGCAGCTGCATATTGTGCTACCATTAGGCCAGTCTCTAAGCCGGGATTTATCGCTAAGAAAGGAGATAAGCCGCTAAGCTGCGGATTGACCAGCCGTTCTGTCCGGCGTTCGGAGATATTGGCCCATTCAGCGGCAGCCACCTTCAGAAAATCCATGGAGAGGGCGATTGGCTGGCCATGGAAATGTCCTCCAGACAGAATCTCACCGCTTTCTAGGACGATAGGATTGTCTGTTGTTGAATTCATTTCAATCGCTAGGCGTTCATCCACGTAATTGAATGCTTGCCATGAAGCGCCATGTACCTGGGGGATACAACGGATTGAATAGGCGTCCTGTATCCGGATCTCCCCTTGGCGTGTTATTCTTTTACTCCCTTCAAGCCAGTTTCTCATCCTGTCGGCTACTGTTTCCAATTCGGGATGCGGCCGAACTGCTAGCAAATCTTTATCAAAGGCAGATATCACCCCATTCAATGCTTCCATAGTAAGAGAGGCAGCCATATCGGCTGCGACCCCAATCCTTTCTGCTTCATTCAAGGCAATTACCCCGACTGCTGACATAGCTTGTGTTCCGTTTATCAGGGCAAGGCCTTCTTTTGCTTCCAACGTTACGGGCAGCAGTCCGGCTCTCTTCAATGCTTCAGAACCTGTAAGGATTTCTCCTTTATATTCAGCCTTGCCTTCACCCACCAGAACGATGGCTATGTGGGAAAGGGGTGCTAAATCGCCGCTCGCCCCAACAGAGCCTTTACAAGGAACGATAGGGTGGACGCCTTTGTTGATCATGTCAATTAGCAGCTGAAGCGTTTCCTCTCTAATTCCAGAAAATCCTTTCGCCAAAGAATTGGCCCGAAGAATCATCATGGCCCGTACCACTGGTATAGGCAACGGTTCGCCGACGCCGACTACATCCGCGCGCAATAAATTCAATTGTAATTTGCAAATATCATCCTGCGGTATTTCAATATCACTTAATTTTCCAAACCCTGTGTTGACACCGTAAACGACTTTTCCTTCACGGATCTGTTTCTCAATTCTTTTTCTGCTTTCCTTTACACGAACCAAGCTTGAATCTGCAATTGAAATAGTCATCTTGTGATCCACTACTTTTTGAATCTTGTACCGGTCCAATGTGTACCCATCTATTTCCAGCAGTCCGGTTTTGAGAAGTTGATTGTCGGCCATAATGGTTATCTCCTTTTTGAAAATTCAGTTTATAACGAATGCGGGTTGGCAATAGCCGTTAAACCAGGATGACTGATTATTTATGGGAATCATGCCATTGTTCAATTAGGGCAGCGGTCAGCTTTCCAGTGTTTATTAAATTTTCGATGCTGATACATTCTCTGAAGGAATGAATATTTTGAAAACCAAGCCCGAGTGTAATACAGGTTAATCCATTCTCATTCAGTTTATTTGTATCTGCCCCACCCAAAGTTTCTGTTAAATAGGAAGGGACTGTAATGGAATGGCATGCTGATTCAACCGTCTTCACTAAGATATTCTCTGAAGGAATATCAAACCCTTCATATTTCTTTTCGAATCGAATCTTCACGCTTCCGCCTTTTTGCTCAGCTGCATGTTTCATTGCGTCTTCCATATGCTGCAACTGAGCATTCAGCTCCTCTTGGGAAAAGCTTCGTACTTCACCGGCTACTTGAACACTTCCTGGAATAATGGAAGTCAATTCCCCGGCGTTTATGATCCCGATATTGGCAACTGTGTTTTCCGATATCGAACCTAATTTCATATTGCCTATTCCAGCTGAAGCAATCAGAATGGCATTATTCCCTTCCTCAGCATTGAGGGCGATGTGGGCAGTGTTTCCTTCAACTTCAAAAAAAATCCGGCTGCTGTATGGACCTTTTAAGATAATCTGACCAACATCCCCGCTGCTATCGAAAATATATCCTGATTTGCTTTTTACCAGACTGTAATCCAGGAAATGGGCTCCTATGAGTCCAGGCTGTTCATTGACGGTTAAAATGAATTCGATTGGTCCATGGGGCAACCTATGATCAACAATGGTACGTATGGCTTCCAAGTATGCTGCCAAAGCAGCGCGGTCATCTGCTCCAAGTATGGTTGTTCCATCCGAATGGATCACGCCGTCCTTGATGACAGGCTTAAGGCCTTCTGTCGGCAGGACCGTATCCATATGGGTAGAAAAGAATAATGGGGGAATGGAAGGGTTGGTTCCTTCCAGATAAGCAACAAGATTGCCGACTTCTCCATTGAAATGATGGTGTGCTTCATCAAATTGCAGAGAAAACCCTAGCTCTGTTAGCATATTGGTCAAATAATCAGCCACTTTTTGTTCCTTTGTACTTGGTGCGTTGATTTTTGCTAATTCCAGGAATGTATCCATTAAACGATCAGTATTGATCAGCTTCGACGCTTTAGACAATTGATTAATGTTCATTCATATCACCTCATTATTTATATTGAAAGACTAATGCTGTACAACCACTTTCCCGCGTTTAATCACTGTTTCTACAATATTTGTGCCCAGTTCATAAGCAATATGTTTGTAGCCAGGGACATCCCAGATCTGGAGGTCTGCCAATTGCCCTTTTTCAATCCGGCCTCTGTCGCTCAAACCAAGAGCTTGAGCCCCCCCGTAAGTAGCTGCAAGAATAGCTTCTTCCACGGAGAATTGATATAAACGGCATGCTAAAACGATTACGAATTGCATGGAAGTGGTATAACAAGCAGGGCAAAGGTCGGTAGCAAGGGCAATACTCATGCCCATGTCCAGCATTTTCCTGGCATTGAAAGGTTTCTTATGGCGAACGGCAAAATCAAGAGCAGGCATAAGAACGCCTGTAACCTTTGCTTCTTTCAGCTTTTTCAATACTTCGTCGGGCGTATAGTTTAAATGATCGGCAGAGACCATGTTCATTTTGGCAGCCAAATCTGTCCCGCCGATATAGGAATAGGCATCTGCATGAATTTTGGGCTGCATGCCATATTTTAAGCCGGCTTGAAGGATGGTTTCGGATTCGTCTGCAGTAAAATATCCTTCGTCGCACCAAACATCACAAAATTCTGCCAGTTTTCGCTTTCCGATTTCAGGAATCATGTGATCGAGTAGGATTTTCATATACTCCTCTTTTGACGTATTTTCTGGAAAACCATGTGCCCCAAGAAAGGTGTTAAAGATATCTAAAGGTGTTTCTTGATCTAATTGCCTTCCAATTTCAAGGATTTTGATTTCGCTTTCAGTAGTCAGGCCATATCCGCTTTTGCTTTCAATGGTTGTAATGCCGCAGTCCAGCATGGCAAGGACTCGTTTTCGGGATTGTTGGTATAGGTCCTCAGATGGGGTGTGGCGTGTCAGTTCAACGGTTCTGGAAGGCCCGGTTGTGATACCAAGTTCCTTCAATTTTTCAGGACTTTCACCAGTCAACTTGGCTGCATATTCTTCCACGCGTGTACCGTAAAAGACGAGGTGGGTATGTGAATCTATAAACCCTGGAGCAATTACCTTCCCGGTGGCATCGATTGTTTTAGCATCGGAAAAATCGCAGAACTCACTTAGTTTTTCCTCCTTGCCGACGCCAACTATAACATCGTTATGGATGGCGATGGCTGAATGATGCAAGACACCAATGTCCCGCAGACCTGTTCCTTTGCACGTTATGATTTCATTGGCATTTTGAATGAGTAAGTCTACTTTTACCTTTGTTTTCGTGTTGGCCATAGCGATCATCCTCCTAAATAAAATTCAACGTTGCGAATACATGATTCAACTTACTAGGCACTCTCATACAAATAGAAAGGCGATAGGGGTTATGATGATTAGAGTCAATACAGTCCTTATGAACCAGATTCCCAGGATTTCACTGATTTTAATTGGTATTTCGGTTGACATGATGCATGGGATCAATGCCGAGAAGAATAAGATGGCAGAAATAGAGAGAGAACCAATGATGAATCTCGTTTCCAGGCTTGCTTTTAAAACCACTAATGAAGGCAGGAACATATCCACTAGATTAATAGCGGCCGCTTTGGCTGCGAGCATAGGTTCCGGGATATGCAATAAGAGTGTAAGTGGATAAAATAGATAACCGAAATAATCAAAGACCACTGTATGGTTGGCAAGTATGAGCCCCAATAAACCTATCGACATGATGGAAGGAAGAATCCCCATCGCCATCATAAATCCGTCCTTAACGTTCATAACAATATTCGTGCTGATCCGGGGAGATTGCTGAGCAGTCATCATAGCTTGTTCCCACGCAAATTTAAACCGTTTCTTTCTGATGATTACTTCCGGTGAACCCTCGCCAGAATAATACTCATTGCTCATATTGCGTAACGGCCATATTCGGACAGTCAAAGCGGTCACCAAAAAAGTGACCAAAAATGTCATCCAGAAATAGAGATTCCAAATCGGCATTAAATCTAAAGTTTTGGCGACCACAACCATAAATGTCGCCGAAACAGTGGAAAAACCGGTTGCAATGATAGCTGCCTCTTTCTTCGTATATTTGCCTTCCTTATAAATTCGGTTAGTGATCAATAGGCCAATCGAATAACTTCCGACAAAAGAAGCTACAGCATCTATGGCGGAACGGCCGGGTGTTTTCCAAATAGGGCGCATGATAGGCTGCATGAATACGCCGATAAATTCAAGCAACCCATAGCCGACAAGTAAAGCCAAAAATACACTGCCGATTGGAACTAAAAGGCCTATTGGGATCAGCAATTGATGGAACCAGTAGGGTCCCATATCATCAGCCAAGAGCCAGGAGGGTCCAATGTTACATAAAACAAGCACTGAAGCAACTGCTCCGATTACCTTAAAAAAGGTGATGGCCATATCTACTTTGCTTTTCTTCCATGTCTTATGATAAAAAGGTACGATCGCTCCTAAGAGCACGAGAATAATAGCATAATAGGAGGCGAAGGAACCAATATGATCTTTGATCCATGTAACAAAATGATCCAGTGGAATAGAACTCTTTTGGTTGAATTCTATCGGTATGAAAAACATAAAGACGCCAATTGAACTATAAATCAGGAATTTGAGTATATTTTGTATTGAATTCATAGAGGGCTTTGGCAACTGTTCCAGTTGACTATATTGATTATCTATCAACTCAGTGTTTCCATTATCCACGCTCAACACTCCTATCCATCATACGTCTTATTCCATCCATTAAGCCTTATGGGAAAGGTGAGCGATTGTAAATGCTCACCTTGTTCAATCAGTTCTTGACCTTCTTCAATGTACGATCTTCCGGGCCGAATGTAGCGTTTGGCGACCACCATAAAGGAATGCTGATACTTTCGGAAGTCAGTTTTCCTTTGCCGTTTGCTACAGCACGGGCTGTTTCGTAACCTGCCTGGGCATGGCGGACAACGCCTATTCCTGAATCGACTGTCATTGCCACTTCTAGCCTCATATCCGATTCTGCAGTGCCATCCGCTATCATCGTCACACCCGTATGGACTGCTTCCCCCATGGAGTAATTCGCTTGTAGGGCAATTAAATCACACATTCCCACAGCATTCAGAAGACCGTTCAAGACGGGCCAATCAGAGATTAGATCACTACCGTCCTTCATGTTTTCCGACTCGAATGTTGGATTGACGATTGATCCGGAATCGAGATTATCGCGTGAGAAGGCAACCGGTCCGGATAATTCGCCGCGGCGGATCATATCATTTACCTCCAATGCGAAAGCTTTCCGTTGGCCGAATCCCATATAACAGATGCGGGCAGGCAAGGCTTCAATCGGAATATGCTCTTTTGCAAGTGTGATCCAACGAGTGACAAGCAGGTCATCACTGAATTTTGCTAAAATCATGTCATCTATTTTTCGCAAGTCCTCTGCTTCTCCTGAAAGGCAAATCCACCGGAATGGTCCTCTTCCTTCGCAGAATAGGGGGCGCAGGTACTCAGCCACAAACCCAGGCAATCGCTTAGCCTCGCCTGCAGGCATGCCAGCATCCATGCATTCCTTTCGTATACTGGTTCCGTATTCAAATGAATGAACGCCAAGGTCCATAAAGCGAATCAACGCTTTTAATTCTCTGACCATAGTGGAACGGGCTTCTTTTAAATATAAATCACGGTCTGATTGGCGAAGTTCTTCCGCTTCTTCGATTGAATAGCCGGCAGGCAAATAGGAAATAGGGTCATGAGCAGGCGTCATGGATGTTGTGATGTCCGGAAGAAAGCCCTTTTGGAGCGCTTCTTCAAAAATATCGGCTGAATTTCCAGTAACAGCAATTCCACGGGGCTTACCTTCCGCTGCATATTGTTTCGCCATATTGATCGCTTCATCCAACGAGTCTACGCATACATCTATAAATCCCTTTTCGATACGTCTCTCAATAATCGCTTTATTGGAATCGCACAAAATGGCAACGCCGCCATGCATGGTCATTGCTCTTGTTTGGTTGCCTCCCATCCCGCCAGCTCCTGCCGTCAAAAGGATTTTTCCGGCAAGAGAATCATTGTAATGAAGCCGGGCAATCGCGGATAATGTTTCAAATGTTCCCTGGATTACCCCCTGTGTTCCAATATACTCCCAAGGAGCCGCTGTATAGTTTGCATACATCGTCAGATTTTTGTCTTGGAGGTCATAGAAGGTAGGCCAATCCGCTTTCATAATATTGGTGGTTGCCATTACAACGGTAGGTGCGTATTTATGGGTTTTAAATACAGCGACAGGCATTCCTGATTGGACGACTAGAGTTTCATCATCTTCTAAATCTTTCAATGATTGGACAATAGCGTGGTAGGATTCCCAATTTCGGGCTGCTTTACCGATCCCTCCATAAATAATTAGTTCTTCAGGCTTTTCTGCATTTTCCATATTGTTTTCCAGCATCCGCAGTATGGATTCCTGTCTCCATCCCTTGCAGCGCAGCGTACTGCCTCTTTGTGCTTTCACTGAATATAAAATGTCAGGCTTTGTCATTGTTTTTCCTCCTAGCATTCTTTTTTTGGCACTTGTAAAGGTAATTGCAAGTTCCTTGCCAAATATGCAACGCTGTACCTGTACTCCTCGAATAGTAGGTGAATCGGTGATGTAATGAGCACTTAAAAGCTCCAAGATAAGCAACATTCATTAAAAGGGAGATAAAAAAAGCAGATACATTTTGCATGAGGAAAAATAAAGTGCACATCAATAATGGGTAAATTGGGAAGGAAGGATGAAAATTCGGTTTTTCTTGTTTTAGTAAATAAGTGATTAGTAGTGCAGATGTATTTTGCATGTTGTCTGACCAATGCTACAAATGAAAAGCAGTGGAAGGGTGAAACGCATGCAGATATAATTTGCATACTGAATATTCAGTTAATTTATAAATGGTGATATAGTAAGAGAATAAACAAAGCAGAAGGAGGTAAGACCATGCTTGAATCTTCTATTGGTCAATTGATCAGAGATTTTGTAGATGGGGTAATTGTGTTGAATGAGCATTTCGATGTGATGTGGTATGACCTCTCGGAGGAGCTTCCTTTGCAGACGATAAATGAAATCTTGGCTTGTATAGAGATGCCTTTGATGTTCAATGATAAAACACCTCTTACGATTGGAAACAAAAAAATGTTTGTGGAAATGAAGGAATTTGTGTTTGAAGGCCGATTCATTGTTCTATGTATTGAGGATGCCACTGATATAACCGTTAATGCTAAAAACCGCCTATACTGTTTGGAAAGAATAATGGACTCTCTCGATGAAGGTGTCATGATGAGCGATTATAGCGGAAGAATGGTTTTATATAATAATGCACAGGAAAAAATGGAAGGGCTGAATAGCCAGGAACTATTGGGAAAGCACTTATGGTCAGTCTATAATTATAATCCTCAATATTCGGAGCACCAGCACACATTAAAAACGGGCAAACCCATCCTATCGCGGTATCGGGCCCATTCCAAAATTAATGGTGTGCCGAGATATGTTAATTACAGCACCTATCCTATAAAAAAAGAGGAGGAGACGATTGCGGTTTTTTCGATTAGCACAAACGAGTCGAAATTAAAGGATTTATTGCATCAAACTATTGAGCTGAAAAGGAATCGAACGCAGGAAGAAAGTGATGGTAAAAAAATCGATAATGGAACCATTTTTACATTTAATCATATTAAAGGAAAAAGCATGATGCTGAAAAATGTCATACAGGAAGCTCAGGCAATTGCCGTTCATAATACGAATGTCCTGATTGTTGGGGAAACAGGGACCGGCAAGGAATTATTTGCACAAAGCATGCATAATCACAGTTCGCGCTGTGCAAGTCCTTTTGTTGCCATCAATTGTGCGGCCATACCTGAAAACCTTCTGGAAAGTACATTATTCGGGACTGTTAAGGGGGCTTTCACTGGAGCCATCAATCAAGCAGGATTATTTGAATACGCTAAGGATGGAACATTGTTTTTAGATGAAATCAATTCAATGCCAATGAGTCTTCAATCGAAACTTATGAGAGTTTTGCAAGAAAAAACAATCCGGAAAATTGGTGCGCATGAAGATATACCCATTACATGTACAGTCCTCAGTTCAACCAATGAAGATCCGGAGGTCTTAATCGCTGAAGAGCGGATGAGGCTCGACTTGTTTTATCGGATTGCTCATTCAACCCTTTATTTGCCGCCACTAAGAGAGAGAACAGAAGATATTCCCTATTATTTGGATTATTTCCTTAAGACCTATAGTAAAACTTTCTCCAAGTTCATCCCGAAACTGTCAAAACCATTACTTTCCCTATTGATTGAATATCCATGGCCAGGAAATACACGGGAGTTAGAACATTTAGTTGAAAACATCATGATCCGCGTTAAAGAGAATGATGAAGTCATAGAAGTGGAACATCTGCCAGCATATATTAGGCGGAAAATCATCGGACAAACAGTGCCCCGCAAAGAAGTAACCACTCCATTCAAGGAACTATTCAAAAAGCCCCAGGAGCATTTCATCAAAACAACGTTAGAGCAAAGTGATTGGAATATCTCAAAAGCAGCTAAACTACTAGGTATTAAGAGGCAAAGCCTTCAATATCATATGAAAAAACTCAATATTTCGAAAGAGAATCAATGAATTAGAAGTAATGAAGGGAATGTCTATTGGGTTATCCATTAAAAGGATCTGTTAGCCTATCCCAAAACGTGAAAGATGTCCGGTTTATATCCATAATTATAATGTCTAAAAAGAATAACAGTGTTCAAAACGTCGCTCTTCTTGAAAGGGAAAGGATGGATACACTCTGTATCTTCCTCCATCGTCGAGCAAGGGATGTATTCTGCTTCTTTCAATGACTTCAGTTTCAGATTTGGGGACATTAATTAAAACCTTCAGCCCATTGGCTATTTTCCAATGGTGGTTATTGTAGGGCTTGAGTCTCCTCTCTCAATCTGTCCAATCATTGCTTTGCTTACGCCGCTTAATTGAGCATGGCCGTTTTATTGGTATATAGTCTATTTTCATTTTAATAGATTAACACGCTGTTGTAGGCTTGGTTTTTTCTTAGCAAGTCTGATTATATATAAAAAGATTCATAAGAAGGATAGTTAGTTAACGTTTCTTTTTTGCCACCGTTGCAGATTTGCAAAAGAAGGATTTGTCTATTCTTGAAAGAATTAATATATGTATTGAAGTAGGAGTAGTAGAGTGTAGCTTTAGTAATTGTTTTGAGTACCCTATTTTAGGAATAATGGAAATGACATTTGGAATCTTATAGCTTATGTTTGAAGTGGTTTGTCATAGGAGAGGAAATAAAAAAATGATTGAATTTCGAAAAATAACCGGAGATAACATAGATGAAGTAATAGCACTTGAAGTTGGAGAAAACCAGAAAGACTTAATAAATACTACTAACCTCAGAAGCATTGCAGACTCTCATATGTTGAACGCAGATGGAATACCAGCGAAACCCTTTGCCATTTATGATAATGAAGTTGCGGTTGGATTTATAATGTATATTTATGATACGTTGAATCATGAATCATTTGTAAACGAAGTTTTCTACGGAAAGAAGAGCTATTTTATTTGGCATATTATGATTGAAAAGAGTTATCAGGGGACTGGATATGGCAAACGAGCCCTTGAAAAAATGTTGAAGGATATTGAAACAATGCCTGATGGAGAAGCAGAATATATAACCCTCTTTTATCGAACAAGTAATATCAAAGCTAAAGCATTATACACGGCGTGTGGTTTCGTAGATACAGGCATCATACAGGATAATTCGATGTTGGCGATTAAAAATATAGATGGAGTCTCTCGGAAATGAAGAAAGATCCTATAACTCTTGAGGTAAAGATATTAAATATATAAAAATAGGATGGATACTATTTACTTATTGTTTAAAGCAAAGGGGGTGAGATTAAAATGAATGCAATGGATTTAATCATTTTACATTTTGAAGAAGTTAGACGCAGAAGTATAAAAGTTTGGAAAGCCATCCCCGAAGAAATGTTAAATTGGAAACCTGATGAAAATGCTCTTACCTGTGCTGAAATGATTAGGCATTTACTTGAAGGAGAGTTTCTTTATCACCAAATTCTTATAGGAAGAGGCAGTAACGCTTTAGCTAATCTATCTAATCCTTTTGAAGACAAAGCATTTACAACGGTAGACAATGAACTTGCATTCGCACAGCCATATCGAGATAATTTCTTGAAATACCTTAAGACAGTAAGCATAAGTGATTTAGAGAATATCGAAATAGACCGCTCTAATGTAGGTTATGTTAGAACACTTGGAGATATGTTATTACGCATTGCTTACCACGAATCTGTCCATACAGGCCAGTTGTTAGACTATATTAGAACTATGGGTATTGAACGTCCTATGATATGGGACTAACGATTATAAATAAATAACGTATTAACCAACTATTAGTTCTGATGTCTAATCTAATAGTTAGTTGTTGGATGAATATAATCAGAAAAGTAACAGATGGAATTATAGTGCAAGACTGTCATTGAGCAGTCTTTTTTTGTTATCTGAATTGTTTGATTTCTAATTCAGGATGGTTTTAAAGGTTGTAATCGTGGAGTGGTTCATCTAGTTCATAAAGACTTGAATAGAACAATTTCTATATTTAGAAATTAATCTAAGATATTAACTTAGATATTCACATTGCCCTATACGTATAATGGAACAGCATTTCAACAAGCAGTGAGGAGTGTGGAATGCTTTGTCCCATATTCCTATACGAATGTGCCGTTTATAATTGGCAAAGAAAAAGCTGTCAGAGCAGTAGGATCTGTAAACGTAGCTGTGTTTTGTTTGCTACTTTTATTATTATGCTGCTACCAGTGCGGGAAATTGATATATTTAATGGGAAAATTGATATTTTCCATTATTTTACTGTATTGTTATATGTATAGGAATGGGAGAAAGGAGGTGTAAGAGAGTGAAAATCTGGTGGGTTGTAAATGTTTTTTGGTTAGTCATTTTTACTATACTTGCTATCATTATTGGAACAAGACAAGAGGATGGTGCAGGGGCTGTTCAAACTCCTGAAATAAGAATAATTACATTTATTATTTGGGGTATTGCCTTTGTGTTTATCCTTATCATACAGCTAATCTGGTTTTATATTGTTCGTAAAAGAATACGATTGTCTTAGCTGTCCTTATATATATCCACAATAGCATACGAACTGAGCTGTTTTTTAGACGGTTTTTTCTTGCTAACGGTGCAAGTCAGCGGCATAAGGCTTTATGTCATCCGAAAGGACCATTTTGTTTTATTGATAAGGGTTAAGTTGATTCCTTTTAATGGAAGTGCAAAAACTCTTCAATTTAATCGAAATTAGGTGAATTTTTATGAATCTTGTTTTTTATGAGATAGGTACTATAAAGGAAGAAGAACTTAGGTTTGCGGTCATTAGTGCCATTTATCAGAATAAATGGGTATTTGTTAGGCATAAAGATCGAATGACTTGGGAAATCCCAGGTGGCCATAGAGAAATAGGTGAAGATATTATGAAAACAGCAAAAAGGGAGTTGTTTGAAGAAACAGGTGCTGTAAGGGGAGAAATCATCCCACTTTATGACTATTGTATAAATGATTCTTCTGAAAAACTATTTGGAAGGCTATTTTTCTCAAAGATAATCGAGTTAGACCAGTTGCCTGAATCGGAAATTAGTGAAGTGAGTTTTTTTGAAATGCTCCCAGGGAATCTAACATATGCGGAAATTCAACCCCTTCTATTCAGAAAAACGATGGAGTTCATGAAATCAAAAAAAGATAATTAATAGAAACTGAAAATAATTACACCTAAACTAATAGTAACGATGATCCTATAAGGATACACAGATCTCGCATTACTCTGTAATCCGTTTCTTTTTTATGCTGCTAACGGTGCAGGATAGTAGTAGAAGGGTTTTGGAAGTTAGTGTAGAATACATGACCATCTGAGGTCTAATAGTGGTGTAATCTTTACATAGAAATCGGGAGGAGTAAAAATGTCATTGAAAGTGGGAGACATAATTACATTTGAACGAACTTTTACGGTAAGGGATGTTGAATTATTTACGGAGATTTCAGGTGATGAAGGAATTCACCATATAACCCCTGATGAACAAGGAAGGCTTGTCATTCAGGGATTATTAACAGCAACGTTACCAACAAAAATAGCTGGAGATAATAACGTACTAGCTCGTAGTACCAGTTTTGAATTTTTAAGACCGGTTTTTACGGGAGATACAATCGTTTGTAAAGTTAAAATTGAGAAATACGAAAAGCGAGATAATAAAAGAACGTCTTTCGTTGCATCGTTTATATGTAAAAATCAGAATGAAAAAGAAGTATTGAAAGGAGATGTATCAGGCGTAATTCTTTAAACCATCAGCTTATTTAGCAGTAGATCATGGCTATCATTTGATGGTCTTTTTCTAATGTAGCTACTTGGCAAGAAGTTCAATAAAGATTGGATAAAATTGTTTAAATATAGTTATGTCTTTTTCTAATAATATTAATTTGAATAGACACTATGAAACAAAAATGAACTGTACTCGGATGACAGTTCATTTAATAGGCAGATATTATTTCGCATTCTTTAGAGGGGAAAGTACTTTGTTATAAAAAAAACGTTCCCATTGAGCTAACAAACCGGTCCCATTTTCACCACGTTGAATGTCAATTTCGTGTTTTGTGTGAAATTCTGTTATTCGTTTATTATGCTCTTTGTGCCATTGATGGAGAGCAGTTTGTTTCATTTATTATTCCTCCTTTTGGTTCACTTCCTCATTATATATCCCAGATTGATTATAGCAAAGTGAAATTATGCAGAAGAAAACCATCCGTATGTATCCGGATGGCTTTCTTGATTAACAGCAGCGGTTCACTTTGCCGCTTTCATACCGTTCTTTCAAGGCATACAGATAGTATTCCTTTTCGCTCATGACAGACTTGTTGGGATGCTTCCTCTTTTGATGGTTAAGATATAATTCATAATTAGGGAGCCCGAAGATGACTTTTATGCTATAGCTTGTTTTTTTTAGAAATTGCTTCAGTTTCAGCATTTTTTACCCTCCAATGCCTGTATTGTTCATTTGTGATTGGACGAATGGCGTTTCGTGCAGGACTGGTTTCTTTTTCTTCACTAGGATTTGATACCATACTTTAAACGAGGCGATGGTCATCAATAGGACGATTGCAATGAACACAATCGTTAAAATGGCGTCCATCCGGTCATTGAATACAATCTGTTTCATGACATCCATATCTGTCGCAGGGGCGACGACTTTGCCTGCATCGATGCCATCCTGATAGATTTTTGCATGTGAGAAGAAGCCGATGGCGGGTACACTGGAGAAGAGCTTCATGAAAGCGGCTGTCAACGTCGTAACGGTAAGAAAGACAAAGGGAATAAGTGTGACCCAGGAATGCCTTGCCTTGCCCATCTTAATGAGGATTGTGGTCGCAACTGCGAGAGCGATGGCGGCGAGCATTTGGTTGCTGATCCCGAATAAGGCCCATAGTGAGTTGATGCCTCCGAATGGATCGATAGCCCCTTGGTAGGTGATGTACGCCCAGCCGACTGTGATCAGAGCGGAAGCGATGATGTTGGCAAACAGATTATTTGTTTTGGCAAAAGGCTTATAGAAGTTGCCGACCAGATCTTGAAGCATGAATCGTCCAATCCGAGTGCCTGCATCGATGGTCGTTAGTATGAATAAGGCTTCGAACAGGATAGCAAAGTGATACCAAAAGGCTTTGGCTCCTGCAAGGAAGCTGGTGAAGATTTCAGCCATCCCCACTGCAAGGGTAGGGGCACCTCCAGTTCTTGACATAATGGTCGTTTCGCCAATATCTTTCGCCGCATTCGTTATTTCCTGGGGAGTGACGGTGAATCCCCAGTTAGAGATGACAGAAGCTGCTTGGGCTGCATCTGTTCCGATGGCAGCTGCAGGAGCATTCATGGCAAAATACAGGCCGGGATGCAAGGAACAGGCCGCGATCAATGCCATAATGGCAACTCCTGATTCCATCAACATTCCCCCAAAGCCAATGAAGCGGGCATGGCTTTCTTTTTCAATCATTTTAGGCGTTGTACCCGATGAAACAAGCGAGTGGAATCCGGAAACAGCACCGCAGGCGATTGTTATGAATAGGAACGGAAATAGATTTCCGGCGAATACAGGTCCTGAACCGTCGATGAATGTACTGATTTTTGGCATATGCAAATCGGGCAGTACAATAAGAATACCGGCAGCCAATAGGAAAATGACGCCCACTTTCAGAAATGAGCTTAAATAATCCCGTGGGGCAAGCAATAGCCAAACAGGCAGAATAGACGCGACAAATCCGTATATGCCGATCATGATCGCCAACTGGGCGCCAGTAAATGTGAATATTTTTGCCAATTCAGGGGTTTCAGCTACATGTTGGCCGCCCCATAAAGCAAGCATCAGTAAAATGAAACCGATAATAGAGCCCTCCAGTATTTTGCCCGGGCGGATGAAGCGCATGTAAATGCCCATGAGGAAGGCGATTGGGATGGTTGCAGCAATAGTAAAAACACCCCACGGGGAACCCGCAAGCGCTTTCACAACGACAAGAGCTAAAACAGCCAATAAAATCATCATAATGACGAGGATGCCAAGGGAAGCAATGATTCCACCAAATGCACCGACTTCTTCCTTGGCCATTTGGCCGAGCGAATTGCCATTTCGGCGCATAGAAGCCATCAAAATGACTGAATCCTGGACGGCTCCAGCGAGAACAACACCTATAATGATCCATAATGTGCCGGGCAAGTACCCCATTTGCGCGGCCAGGATCGGCCCTACAAGCGGCCCGGCACCAGCTATCGCCGCAAAATGGTGTCCGAACAAGACCCATTTATTGGTCGGCACAAAATCCTTGCCGTCGTCATTGATTTCTGCAGGCGTTGCACGTTGGTCATCTAATTTAAACAATTTATAAGATATGAATTTACTATAAAAGCGGTAAGCAACTGCATATGTGCAGACAGCAGCGATCAAAAGCCAAGCAGCGGATATCGTTTCCCCGTTCGCAAGGGCCAAAAGGGCAAATGCGGCGCCGCCGGCAACGGAAATGACAGCCCAAATCAGAATGGATAGCCATTTTTTATTCATTGTATAACCTCTCCTTTCTTTTTGCCATGCATTGAACCTCCATTCTTCCGATATTTTGAATTTTTTGAAATTCAATCACATCATAACCGAGCAAGGCTATTTAATCAATATGCTTCTAGCCATATATTTATTTTTCATAGGTTCTTTTGAAAAAGGAATTGTACAAAAACCGTTATAATAATAGAATAAATATTTACTTTATATGAAACTTTCATATCAGTAAGACGTAAATAGTAGAAGAGGTGACAATATATGTATTTGGACATACCAGAGCCGACGAGGCGAATTTCTAAGAAAGCAGTAGCTGTATGGCGTCTTACCGGTACCCTTTCTTTTATCCTTTGGACGTTCGCGCTTAGCGCATTATTATTCTTCGATCATACGTATCATTGGTATGATTGGATTGGCATTATTATATATATCGCGATAGCGATTAATAGTCTGTTTGGTGTATACGAGATTGTTTTTAAGCCCTATTATTTACATAAGACGTGGCGTTATGAAATCAATGAAGAGTTTATTCATCTGAAAAACGGGCATCTGATTGAGGAAAATACATTGCTCCCCATGACAAAGGTAGAGTATGTATCAACTTCCCAAGGCCCTTTTTTGAGAAAGTATCACTTATATAATGTGAATATCGGGACAACGGCTTCCATCCATACCATTCCAGCCATAATGGAAGAGGAAGCCATTGCCCTTACCCATCAGATTGCCCGTTATGCGAAGGTGAAGGATGAATTCGAAGAGGAGAAAGCTGAACATGATGAACGAAAGGCATAGATTCCATCCTGCTTGGATGCTGTTTGAAATGTGGTCTTACGTGAAAGGCACCTTCTTCATTATTCTGTTTTTGTTCATTTTCCGGTTTGATGAAAATACCGGGTGGGTTTTGTGGGCTAAATATGGATATATTCTTCTGTCTCTTTGGATGGCCATCTACATCTTTCTGAAATGGACAAGGCTGCAATATGCATTCAAGAAACAGGTTATTGTTTTTTATGAGGGTGTTTTTGTACGGAAGGAAAGAACAGTGCCTATTGATAAAATCCAAAACCAACATACCCAGACGAATATTCTCCACCGATTATTAGGCTTAACATCGCTGACGATTGAGACAGGAACGACGGCAGGCGAATCTTCCATCGAGTTTAAGGTCATTTCAAAGAATGAATATGAAAAAATCATGGAATATCTTCTTATGCTTGAAGGGAACGGTGTGGAAAATCAGCCTCAAAAGCCTGAAGCAGCCATCCTGTTCAGGTCGACGATGAAGGATAATGTGAAAGCGTCGTTTACTTCCTTAAGCTTCTTGGCCATTTTCCCCATCCTTCTAGCAATTTATTCGAAGGTGGCTGACATCGTTGACTTAGACCAAAAGGCTGAATCCGTTTTTGCTTATTTTGGACAGCATCTCTGGTTTTTAGTCCCGTTGGCAATCATTGCATTGATGTTATCGTCGATTATCGGCTTTGTGCAGACGTTGATCAAATATGGCAATTATGAGATTTCCAGCGATAAGGAGCGCATTTACCTGCAAAAGGGGATGCTGCGCTACAGTTCTTTCTCGATTCAAAAGGATCGGGTGCAGGCCATTGAAATCCGCCAATCCTTATTAAAGCGACTGTTCGGCATGGCTGAGATTAAAATGATTTCTGCAGGGAATACGGGAAATGATGACAATGAAACAAATTCCTTATATCCCTTTATGCCGAAGAATGAGGCATATAAGCTCGTCAATGAGTTGTTGCCCATGTATGAAATAGAAGAAGATATGTTGACGCTGCCGAAGAAAATCCTCTGGCTGCGCCTATTAAGGCCGTACTATGTGACGTTTATTGCTTTGGCGATTACAGGGATTTGGTTCCCGGCATGGCTTTGGATACCGGGTGTGTTATTCATGTTAGCGATCATATCGCGTGTGCTTGATTTTATGTGGACGGGTTACAGTCAGAATGGGGCATTCATGCAAATCAGAAAAGGCGGCTTTACAAACGAAACGTTCCTGACAAGAGTAGAAAAGATACAGGAAATCGAGGTCCGACATTCCTGGCTTCAACGTCTGTTTCATGTAGCCACTATTGAATTCAACAATCGGGCGAAGCCGATCAGGGTCAACGAATTGAAAGATTTGTCTGCAGAAGAGGCAAATGAATTTTTCCAATGGTTCCGACAGTCGATTGAAATAAGAAAAAAGCCATCTGATAGACTCTCCAGATAGGTAAATCAACTGTCTGGCGGCTGCATGTTTATGTATTCATGTTTGTAACGATTCGTTTTATATCGAAACGACAAAAGGTGATCCCTCAAATGGGGTCGCCTTTTTGACTTTTATCTATGATTTTGGCAGTTCCGGAAAAGATGGAATGATATTTGTGGTAAAATTATACATACATTCTATTTGGGGGGATCTTAATGGAGAAACTCTTGGTAAAAACAGCTCTCTATACATTTGTCGTTTCTTTCTCAATCATGCTGGTTTTGGTAGATAGAGTGAGAGTGACAAAAGATGTTACTGGCATGTATTCAAGTGAAGCTTATACATATCCAGACTATTTTTTTATGCTAATCAGATATTCTCTCATTCTTACATTCATTGCTGTTTTAATCGTGATTTTGAAAAAGGGGTGGGTGAAATATAAAGGTCAGAAATAATCCTTCATTCTGAAACTAATAGTATACTCTCTTTAGTCATTCATAAATAAACACCGCAAAAGTTATAGTGGATTCTAACTTTTGCGGTGCCGCGATTTTGCTCGGCCTTTTTGCAGCCAAGCTGATGGAATGTTTTGAGAAAGGTGTGTCTTTTTTACTTGGAAAAACGTGAATGAATGTTGTTTTTCTTATAGGTGCCTGACTCACTGAATTCAGCGATTTCCATCGAGAGGGCCAAATACCTGTCAGTAAACAGACCTTCAAAGTGTGTGCACATCATATTGAAAAGTTCATTACATACTTTCTTTTTCTGTTCCTCGGTCCGGCCTGCACCCATTTTGAACGTAGCATGCACGAAGGCGTCGTCTTCCTTTCCGTCTGCAATGCAATAGTCCTCCAGTCCGATTGCGCGCGAACGGATGCCTCCTTTCGGAAATATATCGGCGTTTTCCATAAGGATCAGATTTACTTTTTTGAGCAGTTCCGGAATATAAGCTTCCGTTTTGATATTGTTTGTATATTCCACAATAAAATGGGGCATAGTGACCTCCTTGTTATTCAGCAGCAATTGTATTCATCAATGCACCGATTCCTTCTATTTCTGTCACGACAACATCTCCGGATTTTGTATCTGCCAAGCCCTCGGGTGTTCCCGTCAAAATGATATCATCCTTGTTCAGCGTCATGAATGAACTGATATATTCGATCAAGCGAGGTATGGTGAAGATCATATCCTTTGTTGAACCTTCCTGAGTCTGTTTACCATTGATAAACGTCTTTAAAGTAAGATTCATTGGATCTTCGATATCATCTCTATCCACAAGCCAAGGACCGATTGGTGTGCAGCCATCTCTATTTTTGACACGCAAATTCGGCCGATAATAGTTTTCTAGATAATCACGAATGGCATAGTCATTGGCGATTGTGTACCCTGCAATATATTGATAGGCATCCTCTGCCTTTACATCGCGTGCCTGTCTGCCAATGACAACCGCCAACTCGCATTCATAGTGCATATTGGCCGCATCATTCGGACGGTATGTTATTCCCCGGTGGCCAATGAATGTGTTAGGGCCCTTCAAGAAAATTAACGGCTCAGCAGGGGCATTGAATGCCAGTTCCTTTGCGTGGTCGGCATAGTTCAATCCAAGTGCGAGAACCGTCCGTGGTTCAACCGGAGGAAGCCAAACAACGTCTTCCTCATTTACTTTATTGCCATTAGGAAGAAGAAGCATGCCGTCTTCTTCAATGGCTGTATAACGGTAGCCATTATACATAACTCTTGCCTGTTTCATCCTTTTGCCTCCTTGTTGCCCATTGGTTGTTTATGCAAAAGATAGTTTTGCAATGTACCTATGCCTTCGATTTCAATCTCAATCATGTCGCCGTCACGGGCGATGGGCTGGTTTTCAGGAATGCCGACAAGCAGTATGTCACCCTCCGCCAATGTCATGAACTCTGTGACGTCCTCAAGCAGCTGTTCAACAGGACGGATGAGATTGGATGTATGGTTTTGCTGCCTGATTTCTTGATTGACCGTCACGGTGATGGAGACATTATTTGGATCAGCCAAAGAATGTGCATCGATGATCCAAGGGCCTACAGGGCAGAAGCCATCCCTTGCTTTCTGCTTGATTGCCGGACGGTAATAGCTATCGTGGGGGATACTGACATCGTTCACGATCGTATACCCTTTTATAAAGTTTAGCGCTTCCTCCTTCTTAATCTTGCTGGCCGTTTTCCCGAAGACAATTCCGAGAGCGGCGCCGATTTGTACTTCTTCATAATCGGAAGGCAACGGAATATCACAGTTATGGCCGATTACTGTATTTCTGGGTTTGATATACAGGATGGGTGCTTTAGGAGGTGACTGATAAGGCTTTGAACCCATTTTAGGCTGGAGGGATTCATATTCTCCCTTGTAGTTTAATAGTGTCCCGTATACAGTTCCCTCTACAGGCGGTTGCAGCATTACTCCAGAAGCCGATGCCATACCTGTTTCAAGGGCCAGTTCATTCGTTCCGGGAAAAATGGTTATGCATCTTTCTTCTTTGAATCCATTTAAGCGGACAAATGCATTGCTCAAAAAAATCACTCCTTTTAAAGTCATTAGGGCTATATATACATTTAATTGGACAGCGAAGATGAAGGCATTGTGCGGAATAGTTCAATAAAGCGTTGTGTACTTTTACTGATGTAGCGGTCCTTAAGCCAAACGAGCGCAGCTTCAGCCATTATGTGGGCGTCTTCCAGTTCAAGAACAATGGTGTTTTCCAGCTGGAAGGAAAGAAGGGTCGATTTTGGGACGATGGTGGCACCGATGCCGGCAGAAACGAGTGAAAGCAGGATGGAGGCATCGGGGCATTCACCGATGATGGAGGGCTCGAATCCATGCCTTCTGCATTCATCCACGACAACTTCGAATTGGCCCTTGCCATTAATCCGGTGAAGCAATAATAGAGGCATCTGTTTAATTCTGTTCATTTTTATGCTGGTCTTCCCTTGGGCATGATCCTTCCAAGCTGCCGGGATGACCAGCATATAAGGCTCCAAGGGAAATGAAATCATATGGAGATTGTCCAATTCGATAGGCAGTCGGATAATGCCTAATTCAATATCACGGTTCTTCAGTAGCTGGCTAATATAGGATGTATCTCCCTCGCGCAGGCGATAGGTGACTAGAGGATAGTGATCGTGGAAGATTTTCATACGCTGCGGCAGATAGGAAAAGCAGGATTTGCTTGCACCGATACTGAGAACACCTTGTATGCCGGCATCCGTTTCCTTTACTTCTGATTTTGCTTCGGAGACTTGCTCGAGAATGAACCTCGCCTTTTCATAAAGGACCCTCCCCGAATTCGTCAGCTCCAGATTCCTGCCGATTCTTTCGAACAGTTTAACGCCAAGCTCAGCCTCCAATTGTTTCAGCTGCTGGCTGAGAGGGGGCTGTGCCATATGCAGTTTTTTCGCTGCACGGGTGATCTGCCCTTCCTGGACAATGGTACAAAAGTAATGAAGCTGTCTAATGTCCATTTATCATCCTCCTGAAAGTTTCATATGTTTTTCATATGGAAAAGGAATATTATCAATATTTTTTATATACCTTATCACATGGTACATTGATAATGGAAGGGTTTTCAGTAAAAAATTTACAATTGTATATTTGAAACAAATGAAAGGCGGGAAGTGAAATGGAAAGGTATTCTGAGGCAAAGAAAAAACTGAGAGGGTCGATTGCTCCGGTCATTACACCGTTCCATGAGGATGGAAGCATTGATTTTCCTTCCTTTGAGGCATTGATAGAGTGGCATATTGCGAGTGGCAGCCATGGTATCTCTGTAACAGGGACGACTGGCGAACCTAGTTCCTTGACGGTTGAGGAACGGATTAAAGTGATGCAAACAGCTAAAGCAGCCATCAATGGACGTGTTCCGTTCGTGCCAGGAACAGGCTCTACGAATCATCAGGAAACACTCCATTTGACAAAAAAAGCAGAGGAAATGGGAGCCGATGCAGCCTTGGTCATCGTACCTTACTACAATAAACCTTCACAGCACGCACTCTTCAAACATTTCAAAGCGGTGGCGGACTCCGTTGAATTGCCAATCATCCTCTATAATATCCCCGGGCGGACCGGTGTCAATCTGGAAGCCGACACTATGGCACGTTTAAAACAAAGCTGCCCGAACATCATCGGTGTAAAGGAATCGAACAAGGATTTCGAGCATGTCAATCGTGTACTCCTGAAATGCGGCAGGGATTTCAACCTCTATTCGGGAATTGAGCTTCTTTGCTACCCGATGCTTGCCATCGGAGGGGCCGGGCATATATCAGCAACTGCGAATATTGTTCCCGACAAGGTTGCAGCGATATATGATGCATGGATTGAAGGAGACATCCAAAAGGCGCTTGACCTTCATTTTGACTTGATGGAATTGAATGATGTTCTGTTTACGGATACGAATCCAGCACCTGTGAAAGCAGCGCTTGGAATGATGGGCAAAATCAAGCCGGTTCTCCGCATGCCGATGGATGTCCCTAAGAAGGAAATCCAGGATGAAATCGAACGGATCTTAAAAACCCATGTACATTTGGCGGATAAGGCAATGACCCAATCGTAAAAAACTGAAACCTAAATAAAGAGGTGGCAAACATGCAAGACCATTTGACAGCCGATAAAAAATCGCATCAGCAAACAGAAGATGTACAGATGTATATAAACGGCCAGTTCGTACCGGCCAAGTCTGGGGAAACCTTTAGCAACAGGAACCCATACTCAAAAAAAGTGATCAATGAAGTGGCAAGCGGCGGCAAGGAGGATATTGACGAGGCTGTATCGGCTGCCAAAAGAGCCTTTAATGAATCTTGGAAACATTTGAAGCTTGCAAAGAGGCTTTCGTATATGGAAGCAATTGCTGATGCCATTGAGGGTGAAATCGAAGAAATCGCCTATTTAGAATCATTGGATACAGGGCTTCCAATAAGCCAGACGAGAAAGCAGGCGGCACGTGCAGCAGCCAATTTCCGTTTCTATGCTTCGATGGTGGAGAGCAAGCTTCATGGAGAGGCCTATCAGGTTGACAGTGAATTCATTAATTATACGGTTTATAAACCGTTGGGTGTCGTTGGTTTAATCACACCTTGGAATGCACCTTTCATGCTGGAAACGTGGAAAGTGGCACCGGCGCTTGCTACCGGGAATACGGTGGTGCTTAAACCGGCAGAACTTTCTCCCTTAACAGCCAATAAACTGGCTCAATTGATCGAGAAGGCTGGATTGCCGAAAGGCGTTTTCAATGTTGTTCACGGTTTTGGTGAACAGGCTGGTGCGGCACTTGTTTCACATCCTGATGTAAAGGCGATTTCATTTACTGGCGAAACTGTAACAGGAACAGAAATTATAAAAAATGCCGCTGTATCGTTAAAGAAAACATCTATGGAGCTTGGCGGGAAATCACCGTTTATCGTGTTCGGCGATGCCGATGTGGAAAGGGCGCTCGATGCCGCCCTATGGGGGATATTCTCTTTTAATGGCGAACGCTGCACGTCCAATTCCCGGGTTTTCCTTCATACCTCCATAAAAGAAACATTCATCAAAAAACTGAAGGAGCGGGTAGACCATATCAGGATAGGCGATCCGCTTGATCCAGACACGGAATTAGGGCCATTGATCGAGGAAGCTCATTATGAAAAAGTGAATTCATATATTGAACTGGCAAAGGAAGAAGGCTGTGCTGTTTATCAGGGAACGGTTCCTGAAGCATACAAGCAGGGGAATTACGTTCCGCCGACAGTTTTGCTGAATGCCAAAAACGATATGAAGGTGTGCCAAGAGGAAATATTCGGCCCTGTCATGGCTGTCCTCGAATTTGAAGAGGAAGAAGAAGCCATCGCATTGGCGAATGATGTGAAATATGGCCTGGCTGCCTTTGTGTGGACGAATGATATTAAACGTGCCCATCGTGTAGCCCAGGCAGCAGAGGCAGGCATGGTCTGGATTAACTCCCATAACACCAGGGATCTGCGCATCCCCTTTGGAGGAACAAAGGCGAGCGGGATAGGAAGGGAAGGGGGGCATTATGCCTTCGAATTTTATACCGAGCCATCCGTAATCCATGTGGCTACTAGCGACCACCATATACCACAGGTAGGCAAGAAAAAGTCTTAATAGGGGGAAACAGTTATGGGAGCAAAAACAGGGAAAGAGTATAAAGACCGTCTGAAGAAAGCAAACAACAATATATATGTCCATGGGGAAAGAGTGGATGATGTCACTGAGCATCCCGCATTCAAAGGGGTTGTCCAATCGATGGCTGATCTGTATGATCTCCAATTTGAAAAGAGCGACAAAATGCTTTATACGTCTCCTACAACAGGCTCGAAAGTAGGAAAGACATTCCTGCAGCCGAAAACAATTGATGATTTGATTATGCGCCGTGATGCCATCCAGGAATGGGCGTTGACATCAGGTGGAATGATGGGCCGCTCGCCGGATTATTTAAATGCAGAAGTTATGGCGATGGGTGCCTCCAATGAATTATTTGCCGAAGCAGATCCAAAGTTTGCCGAAAATGCAGCGAAGTATTACGAATTTGCCCGCGAGAATGATATCAGTCTTACACATACATTGATCCATCCCCAAGTGAACCGTGCAAAAGCCCAGCATGAACAAAAGGATGCCAACGTTGCCTTGCATCTTGTCGAAAAGAAAGCGGACGGAATCGTTGTCGACGGCATCAGGCTGTTGGCGACACAAGGCGGCATCACCGATGAACTGCTTGTTTTTCCTTCTACTGTAAAAAAGGCCGGAGAGCTTGACGACCCTTACTCGATTGCTTTCGCTATTCCGAATAATACAGATGGTCTGAAGTTCATCTCACGAGAATCGTTCGATTATGGAAAAAATGCATGGGATCATCCATTGTCATCAAGGTTTGAAGAAGGTGATGCCATTGTTTCATTTGAAAACGTCTTTGTACCGTGGGAACGGGTATTTGTCTGTGGGAACTCCTCTATTTGCAACCGGACATTCCGTGAAACGAACGCGGTTGTCCATATGTCACATCAGGTTGTATCCAAGAATATCATAAAAACAGAATTCCTTCTGGGCGTCGCCCTATCCATAATGGACAGCATCGGAATCGACCAATTCCAGCATGTGCAGGATAAAGGAACAGAAATTATGCTAGCGCTAGAAACGATGAAATCCCATCTGTACCGGGCGGAGCACAATGCGAAACTGGATAAATGGGGAACAATGACGCCTGATTTCGATGCTTTGGATGCCGCGAGAAATTGGTATCCGCGCGTATATCCGCATATGGTGGAACTTGTCAGGATTTTGGGTGCATCCGGCTTGATGGGCATTCCAACCCAAGCAGATTTCAATCATGAAGAATTGGGCGACATCCTTCACCGCGGCCTCCAGGGCAAAAATGTGCAGGGATATGAGCGTGTACAGCTTTTTCGTTTGGCATGGGACTTGACCATGAGCTCTTTCGGCAGCAGGCAAACCCATTATGAATATTACTTCTTTGGCGATCCGGTCCGCATGGGGATGACCTATTTCGAAAATTATAGCGCGAAGGAAGAACTGAAGGCGAGAGTGAAGGATTTCTTGGGGAAAGCGGCTTCCAACACCCGTTCGTCCTTCCAGAATGTTTAAGGGGGAACAGGGAATGAACGCTGATATAATCCGTGCCGCCCGGGCGGTCCTGCATGTGAAAGACCTTGATGAATCAAAAGCTTTTTATGTGGATGCCCTTGGGTTTATTGAAACAGAAAGAACGGAAGATGCATTATATCTACGAGGACTGGAAGAGCATTGCCATCATTCACTCGTGCTTAAAAAGGCGGATGAGGCTGCGCTGGAAGCGATGGGCTACAAGGTCCGCTCAGAAGAAGAACTCGATGCGTTGGCGTCTTTTTTTGAAGCAAAGCATATGAAGGTGAAATGGATGGGAAAGGGAAGCCAGCATGCTTTGGGGCGGGCATTCCGTGTTCAGGATATCTGCGGGCTGCCGCTTGAATTTTTCGTGGAAATGGAAGGTGCCGAGAGAATGCTGCAGCGCTATGATCTATACCGTGGAGCTAAAGTGCAGCGGATCGATCATTTCAACAATCAAGTATGCGATGTTGAGAAAGCGTATGACTTTTATATAAAGGAGCTTGGTTTCTCCTGTTCAGAATATACAGCGGATGAGGATGATAAAATATGGGCCGCTTGGCTCCACCGCAAGCCGAGTGTACACGATGTCGCTTTTATGAATGGAGTGGGGCCAAGATTGCATCATATCGGTTTTTGGCTGAGCGATCCAATGAGCTTGATTAATGGCTGCGATGTACTAGCTTCATTGGGCTATTCACACTGTATAGAAAGAGGTCCCGCACGCCACGGATTATCCAATGCCTTTTTTCTCTACTTGCGTGATCCCGATGGCCATCGAATCGAATTATATAATGGCGATTATTTGACGAGCGATCCGGATTTCAAGCCAATACGCTGGGAATTGAATGACAAGAGGAGACAAACATTCTGGGGAGCGGAGGCGCCGGACTGTTGGTTTAATGAAGCGTCTACTGTCTTAGATGTACATACCGGGGGCAAAGTGGAAACAGCGCCCGGTAAATTAAAGCAGCACAAACCCATATTTGTGATTTAAGGTTGGCATTATCTATTATAGAAGGGACCTGATCTCTATGGAACAAGTGGCAGAACCTAACCGAACTAAAGGATCTCCTGCATCAGGAAGCCTCTCAGAAAAGGAGTGCGTGAAAGAAATGGATGATCAAATGTTCCGTAAAGCAATGGGGCAGTTTGCAACAGGAGTCACGGTCATTACTACGAGTATAGGCGATAAACCATTCGGGATGACGGCCAATGCATTTATGTCGGTCTCTTTATCCCCTAAACTGGTACTTGTATCGATCGGAGAAAAGGCGAAAATGAAAGGATATATAGATGAAAGCGGTTTGTTTGCCGTCAATGTGCTGAACGAGGATCAGAGGGATATATCCATGCTGTTTGCTGGACAGTTGAAGAAGGAACGGGATATATCCTTTGTATGGAAGGATGGACTGCCGCTTATCCCCCATTCCCTCGTCAGCCTTACTTGCAAGGTTGTCCAAGCGCATGTTGCGGGAGACCACACACTGTATATCGGCGAAGTGACGGGGTTGGAACAGAAAGAAGGAAAGCCGCTATTATTTGTTGGAGGAAAGTATAATCAGTTATCCTAAATGTTAAGATGGAAGGCTGCTTTCTTAATAGATTGCAGCTTTTTATGGTTATGATCCTAAAACAATTGTTATTCTGTGATTCATGGCACAAAAAATGTTCTTGATTTTTATAAATAATTGAATAACAACTAATACACAAACAAGCCAATCCTGTTGAGTATTGGCTTGTTTTAAAAATATCAATTACGTTGCGTTGTCTAAAATGTTCAGCTTTGTTGGTGAAGCATAAATTGCTCATACACTTCCTTCGGATAAAAACAATGAATGAACAATTCGGCAAGTTCTGGATTGCGCGGGTATAGGTAATCCAGTATAGTTGGGAAAATTGGATTTTTTCTCAAATAAGGGTTGTTCAATTCATTTGAATATAAAATACTTAATTGGTCCAGGAGTGCATCGACATGGTCTTCCGGAAAATAATATTTCCACATTTCGATTCGTTGTCCTGCTGATAAGCGGTCATTGGTCATTTTTTTATAGGTGCGGGGATTAACGGACATGCAAATACCTCATTCCAAAATAGTAGTTGTTATTATTGTAATAACCAACTGTGAGAACAAAGTGAAAAACATGTAGATATTTATCAGTTGTTTCAAGAACTTACTATTTAGACTTATGGCTTCTTCGAGTGTTTTCTTGTGGCTTCTGATGCCAGTAAAACCTCATCGAGTGATTTTCCCATGCCGGCTTCGACAGCGGCGACATAGCCTCCTTCGATAAATGGGGCATCAGCAATTTTAATGGAATCATCATCAGCTAATTCGACAGCCATTTCAGCGTTCATAAGGGAGCTTCCTAGGTCAAAAAGAAGCAATGTACCTGCAGATGAGTGCACTTCATCAATTGCTCGCTGGATTTTTTCCAAGCTTGTACCGAGTTTGCCTTCATCTGTGCCTGCTGCAATGGCTACTGCACTGTTTTTGACTGCTTGTGAAATAAGCTCTTTCAAGCCTAGAGCTATCTGTTCGCTATGGGAGATTAAGACAATCCCAACCTGGCTCATGATAAAGCACCATCTTTCTCTATAATGTCAGCGAGAGAGCTTAAGATATAATAGGAAGAAACTGCTCCGGGATCCAAATGCCCGATGGAGCGTTCCTTCAGATAAGAGGCTCTTCCTTTCGTTGCTTTCATTTCTTTAGTGCTCTCCATCGCTTCTTTAATTGAAGCATTGAATCCAGCAGAATCAAACGTATCATGTTGTTTCATAAATTCGAGTGCTGGCGACCAGACATCAATCATTGTTTTTTCATTTTCTTCTGCTTTTCCTCTTTTCTTGATGCCTTCAAGCGCACTTTGGATACTGGCTTTTAAGGACGTATAATCCACTTCGTTTATGCCTTTCAATGACATTGCCATTTTCAAGAAGGCAGTACCGTATAATGGACCGGATGCACCGCCAACTTTGGATATCAAAACCGTGGAGAAATCTCTCAGTATATCCGCTGGGGTATCATATACTTGCTGAGCTATTCTTTTTCTGCCTTCTTCAAATCCTCTTGCCATATTAAACCCATGATCTCCATCACCGATAGCTTGATCCAAATCGGATAATCTGACCTTGTTTTCTTGAATTTTTTCGTTACAGCTTAATAGCCATGTTTTTATGTGTTGTACGTTCAAAGTCATTCAAAACCCACCTTTTCTCTTTGTGTTTATACCCGGAAATGCAATGCATCTGAAGGGGCATCAAGCAACTCTTTCAATTCTTCGTCCAACTTCAGCATTGTGACCGAACAACCGGCCATATCAATAGCCGTCATATAATTACCCACAAATGTCTTATAGATATGGATCTTTTTTTCAGCCAACATTTCCTGCACTTTATTATTTAGGATGTATAGCTCCATTAGAGGTGTTGACCCCATGCTGTTCAGTATGAGAGCGATTTCATCGCCCTCTTTATAGATACCCTCCTGTAAAAGTGGCTGCAATAGATCTTTGGCAATGTCGTCCGCTGAACCCAACTGCATTCGCTTAATTCCCGGTTCTCCGTGGATCCCCATTCCTAGCTCCATTTCATCCTCGCCGATTTCGAAGCCAGGTTTTCCTGCAGCAGGGACCGTACATGGCGTTAAAGCCATACCCATCGAACGCGTATTGGCAACTGTTTTTTTAGCGACTCGTTTTACCTCCTCAAGGGTTGCTCCATTTTCCGCCATAGCTCCCGCCAGCTTATGTACAAAAATGGTACCTGCAATCCCTCTTCTGCCTGATGTATGTGTACTGTCTTCCACTGCTACATCATCATTGACAATGACTTGTTCAACCTTAATGTCATCCATTTCCGCCATTTCTGAGGCCATATCGAAGTTCATTACATCACCTGTATAGTTTTTTACGATTAAAAGGACGCCTTCTCCACCGTCAACTGCCTTTATGGCTTCCAGCACCTGATCCGGCGTCGGAGAGGTGAAGACTTCTCCACTGACTGCGGCATCAAGCATTCCTTTTCCGATGTATCCTGCATGTGCGGGTTCATGTCCGCTGCCGCCGCCGCTAACTAATCCGACTTTTCCGCTGACAGGCGCTTCTTTTCTTGCAAGCACTGAAGTATTAGGCAATTGTTTCAACTTGTTTCCATGGGCTAAGACCATGCCGCTTACCATATCCTGGACTACCTCATTCGGATTGTTAATCATCTTTTTCATCAATATTCCTCCCAACGTATATTTGCTTCCTATACATGTCCTATGAATCTATACCCGATACGATGACAAAAATGATGGCTTAGCAAAAAATATTCTTCTATGAAAACAGACGGAAAGGGGATGGCTAAATAAATGTTAATGGCAGATGATCATACTCAATCGGTAAATTCTTCTATTAATAAATGAATCAAGTGAATTTCTTTATTTGAATGTAGGTGAAGGTAATGGGGTACCTGATATAAAACAGAAAGAAGCTAGCTATGCATAATAGAGTAGATTGGAAAACTGTGCAGTCGATCATAAAGGACTGCACATGCAATATATATCTAATATGTGTAGTCCTTTATTTATTTTCTTATTGAACTAACACATGCGTTAAGTTGTTATATGTTATCATTTTAAATAAATCATTTGTAAGGAGAATAGGAATGAAAGTAGAACATATTGCAATGTATGTAAATGATTTAGACGCCACAAAAGATTTCTTTGTTACGTTTTTTGGTGCCGCATCTAACGCCAAATATCACAATCCCAAAACTGGGCTAGAAACGTATTTCTTATCATTTGAAGATGGTGCAAGACTTGAAATTATGAAACGTCCAGAAATGGATTCTCCTGAAAAAACAGTAACTAGAACAGGATTTATACATATAGCGTTTAGCGTTGGCAGTAAAGAGAAAGTGGACACATTGACAAGGCAACTATCGCAAGCAGGATATGAAACAATTAGTGGGCCCCGCACAACAGGAGATGGCTATTATGAAAGTTGCATATTAGGCCCAGAAGGTAATCAAATCGAAATTACTGAGTAATTATCTTGAATAACAAAAAAGACTGGTTCATTAAAATAGGTATAAGAATTATAGTTGTCTAAAGTAGCCTGTATCATAGATTACCTAGTAATCTATGATACAGGCTACTTTTTGTTGCACAAACGAATCCGATTCTTCAAGAATATTGATCATAAACGAAAATGGTCATTATAAACTATTCATTCTTTATAGGGATGAATCTCTACTTAAAAAATGTATTTATTTATAATACGGTCCGTCGAATCTACTAATGACATTCAAAAGAAAAAAGTGATTCCTTATTTTAGGAGGCAATCCAGTTTGATCAATACATTTCTATCCTTAATGGGTATATATTTTATCTTTAAGAGAGTACCTCTAACCAAGTGTTACTTAGTATTGTCTTCGTATCGATGCTGCGTCCCAATGCTTAGTTGAGGCAGGTTGATTAAGGGATTAAATATTCAGAAAATTTATTGAATTTAAAATAAGAGTGTGATACTATTGGTTCATTCTCGGATGAAGGCTTTCCTTCTTTTGATTAAAAATAAAGTAAATACTTCATATTTATGGAAGGATGGCTATTTATATGGATATTCATTCAATCACAATGGAGATGTATCCAAAATTGTCAACTAGCCAAAAAAAAGTGGCTAAATTCCTGTTGGATCATTCTCATAAATTTGCTATTGCCTCTGCTCAGGCAATTGGAAATGAAATAGGTGTAAGCGAAACGACAATTATCCGCTTTTGCTATGCCCTTGGGTTTAAGCGGTTCAGTGAGCTGCAGGCGCATTTGCGCGAACAATTTTTTTCACGTGCCAGTTCGCTCAATGTTTATCATTCCGCAAAATTGGAAGCAGCCGAATCCCCGAATTTCCTGGAAAGAGTGATGGGGCAGGATGCGGATAGCATCCAAAAAACGATCAATCAATTGTCTGTCGATGATTTCAATAAAGCCATTAATCATTTAGCGGAAGCAGATCAGGTGTTTATTTCCGGTCAACGATTATCGTATGCGGCAGCACATTGGTTCTCATTTACGTTGCGTTTGGTGAAAGAAAAAGTGCAATTATACAGGTCTGATTATGATGATTTTTTTCATTTTCTCGATGCTGTCAATGACCGTACCGTTTTCGTGTCTTTATGCTTTCATAGATATGTGAAGGAAACGGTGAAACTGACTGAAATGATGAAAGAAGCAGGTGCATTTGTCATCGGCATTACTGATTCCAAATTGGCCCCTATTGCTGAATTCAGTGATGCGCTGCTGACTGTCAAAGCTTCCAAATCGTCAACAATCGATACGGCCCCTGCGCTTTTTTCCTTGTTGAACAGCATGGTGGCCGGTGTATCAGTCAAGGATGAGGCAGCTTTTAAAAAACGGAAAGAACAATATGATTCCTTTAATAAGGATGATTTTTTTTATTAGCAGAGAAGGAGGGTGCGAGCATGGACATAAAAAAAGGGCTGGAATCATTGAAACCAGAAATTAATAGCATTTATAAGCATTTGCATGAGCATCCGGAAATCAGCTGGGAGGAACATGAAACAACCGCTTTTATAGTTGATTTATTGGCACAATATCCTTGCCAAATCCAAACTTTTGATGACTGCACCGGTGCGGTTGCCGAGTTTGGCAATGGAGAATACACCATTGGTATAAGGACAGATTTGGATGCACTATGGCAAGAAGTGGATGGTGCATTCAAAGCGAACCATTCCTGCGGGCATGATGGCCATATGACAATAACTCTTGGCGTTTTTCTGTTGCTTAACAGATTGGGGTACAAGCCAGATGGGAAGCTGAAAGTCCTTTTTCAGCCGGCAGAGGAAAAGGGCACTGGAGCTTTGAAGCTTATTGAAAAAGGAATTGTGAATGATATCGATTTTTTATATGGTGTCCATCTGCGGCCAGACTAAGAAGTGCCTGATGGTTATGCAGCCCCTGCAATCCTGCATGGAGCTGCTCAGTTCCTAAAAGGGGAGATTATCGGAACCGATGCCCATGGGGCAAGGCCCCATCAGGGACAGAACGCCATAGAAATCGGGGCGGAATTCATGACAATGATAAACAGCATCCATTTGGATCCGTCTGTACCGTATTCCGCAAAAATGACTCAATTTCAGGCAGGTGGGGAAAGTACGAACATTATTCCCGGCAAGGCTACTTTTTCATTGGATGTCAGAGCACAGAACAATGAAGTGATGGAGCAGCTTAAGGAAAAGCTTTTTTCGATTTCAAGAGCACTGTCGGTGGTCCATGGTGTCGAGATCCATCTAGAATCCGGTGCGTATGTGGCTGCCGCTGTAGCAAATGAAGAAGCCCAATCATTTATGGCTGCGGCCATCAAGGAAACAATGGGGGATAGCCAGTTGGTCCCTCCGGTTGTCACTACGGGCGGTGAGGATTTTCACTTTTATACACTCAAACGTCCGGAACTAAAAGCGACGATGTTGGGGTTAGGATGTGGGCTGGCTCCTGGGTTGCATCATCCAAATATGAGTTTTAACCAAGAAGCGCTTTTTGACGGTATCGAAATTTTGGCTAGAACCATCATCAAAACATTTGAAACGTATGGAGATGGTACAAATGGAAAATGAATTCAAGATCAAGTCCTTAACCACTTTACCTGAACTGGAACAAGTCCAGCAACTAGAGCAGCTTGTTTGGGGAATGGGCGCAATCCCGACTCATCAGACCTTGACGGCTGTCAAAAATGGCGGCCTAGTGCTTGGCGGATTCAAGGACGGTGAATTAGTTGGATTTCAATATAGCTTCCCCGGTTTTCGGAATGGGGAGCCCTATCTTTGCTCGCACATGCTTGCCATTCATCCAAATCACCAAAAAAAAGGCTATGGCAGGCTGTTGAAACAGGCTCAAAAAGAAGAAGCCTTGAAGAAAGGCTATCGATTGATTACATGGACATACGATCCTCTTGAAAGTGTAAATGCCACCTTGAATATAGGGAAGCTAAAGGCCATTTGCCGTACTTATATGGAAGATTGCTATGGCAAATTGGAGGGACTGAACGCTGGCTTGGCAACGGACCGCTTCCTAGTCGAATGGGAAATAGGCAAAAAGGAACAGCGTATCCATGTAAATGAGGCACATGCCTATAAGGCGGCAGAGGTGGGGGATAAAGCTGGATTCCCTGAAATCACTCATGTTGAATTAAATGAGGATTTTGAGACTGTTCTTGTACCTATTCCGACTGCTTTTCAACAAATCAAGAAGGAAGAGCCACAGCTAGCCATTGATTGGCGTATGAAAACAAGGGCCATCTTTCAATTCTTATTCCGAAAGGGCTATATGATCGTTGATGTCGACAGAAGCAGAGAAGAAGGCCTGCTCTATTATATATTGGGCAAACAAACAAATAATGGGGGAATGGAAGATGAAGATTAAAGAAGTTGTATTGCGCCAGTTAAAGATGGATTTGATCGCGCCTTTTACGACCAGCTTCGGCACGTTTGTCGATAAAGATTTTATCCTGGTTGAGGTGAAGAATGAAGAAGGACTATCCGGTTGGGCTGAATCGGTCGCTTTTGCTGCACCTTGGTACAATGAAGAAACGATCAAAACCAATTGGACAATTCTTGAGGACTTTTTGATTCCGATCGTTCTGGAACAGGAAATCAAGCATCCCGATGAAGTAAATGGCTTGTTTTCGCATATACGAAAAAACAATATGGCGAAATCAGCTATTGAAGGAGCCATTTGGGACCTTTACAGCAAAGAACAGGGAATTACACTCAGCGAGGCTCTGGGAGGCGAAGCAAAAAAAATTGATGTCGGAATTAGTATCGGCATCCAAAAAACAGTCCCGGATTTGATCAAAAAAATTGAGAATGCTCTAGAGAATGGCTATAAGCGGATCAAAATGAAAATACAGCCAGGATGGGATGTCGATGTGATCCGCCAAGTCAGAAACAAATTCCCTGAAGTGCCGATCATGGCAGATGCCAACTCGGCATACCGATTAAAGGATACAGATTTATTGAAAAAATTAGATCGCTTTCATTTGATGATGATAGAGCAGCCATTGTCTTCGGATGATATTATAGACCATGCTACACTGCAAAAAGAACTAGAAACACCCATTTGCCTAGATGAGAGCATCCATTCAGCTGAAGACGCGAGAAAAGCAATTGAACTTGGAAGCTGTCAAATAATCAATATCAAAATTGGCCGTGTAGGCGGCTTGTCAGAAGCGAAAAAAATCCATGATTTATGCAAAGTAAAGGGAATTTCTGTTTGGTGCGGCGGCATGCTTGAGTCCGGTGTAGGGCGTGCGCATAATATAGCTTTGACAACGCTCAGCAATTTTGTTTTGCCTGGCGATACGGCAGCTTCGGCAAATTATTGGCATAAAGATCTTATCATGCCGGAAGTAACCGTGGATGATGGTGTGATTACAGTGCCGCAGAGTCCTGGCATTGGCTATGAAGTGGATTATGGGGCTGTAGATGAATTCACGTGCTTCAGCAAAAAATATCGGGCATAGTAAAAAGGCCTTCCAGATGAATGTACATGGGAGGCCTTATCCTATAAGGGCTATCGTTATAAAATGTCAGAATAATCAATAATTTATCCGACAGGAGGGGCAATCATGAAGAACAGTATCAACTTAGCGGGAGCGTATATTGGGATCATCATTGGTGCGGGATTTGCGTCAGGGCAGGAGGTCCTGCAATTTTTCACGAGCTTTGGCGCTTACAGTATATTAGGGGTCGCAGTCGCTGCCATGTTATTTGCATTTCTGGGAATGCAGGTTACTCAATTGGGAAGCAAACTTCAAGCTGTTTCACATAAAGGCATAATCAATCACATATGCGGCCGATATGCTGGACCGATAGTCGATATTGCTATCAGCTTCTTTTTATTTGGAGTGACAGTGGTTATGATAGCCGGTTCCGGCTCGATTTTTGAAGAACAATTTGGCATTCCTTCTATTGTGGGTGCTGCTGCCATGACTATATTGACCATTGGGACTCTATTGCTGAATGTGAAAAAAATAATGACAATCATATCGGCTGTAACTCCATTTTTGTTCATCATCATGATTATTATAGCCTGTTTTTCTTTTTTTTCCTCTGATCTTAGTTTGACGGAAATGATGCATTCATCCAGCAAAAGCACAGCTGCAACAGACAACTGGCTGATCGGATCACTATTATATGTCTCCTATAACGTCACTGCCGGCATCTCTATGCTTGCTGTTATGGGAGGAACATTGAAAAGCCCGAAGGAAGCGGGCAGAGGGGGATCCTCGGTGGAATTGGTTTAGGGATATTGCTGTTATTGATCAATATAGGGATGCTGTCTGATTTACAAGGAATTAAAGACGTCAGCATGCCGACGTTATTTCTTGCAAATGAAATCTCGCCATTGCTCGGTCACTTATTGGCAATTGTCCTACTGGGCATGATTTATAATACAGCAGTCGGTATGCTTTATGCGTTTACCGCCAGATTTGTTCCGGCTGAAACAAAGGCGTTCAAATGGTCTGTGGTCGCAGTGGGAATCGTTGCTTTCTTGGCAAGCTTTGTCGGCTTTATTACGTTAGTAGGCACGGTCTATCCAATCACCGGTTATCTTGGCTTCTTTATTATTGCCGCATTGATCTATTCTTTGATCCGTGTGAAAGTCGGTAAAAGGGTATCCAAGGTGGAGTTGGCTGACTAGCAGGCTGTATTAGATTCCTATTCATGGCGTTATGCTTGGACTAAAAGAGTCCAGGTTTTTTTTGAATAATTGTATTCGGGGTTGTTGGTAATGGTTTTGTATGGTCCATTGAGTTTTCAATTGAAAATATATACCTCTATTTTAAAGTAAACAAAAACAAAGTTAAATAAAAATATTCAAAAGGATAAGAATATAATGTAAGATGAGGATATATGTAAAATTATTCAATTTGATTGGACGATTATGAATGTAGGAGTGGGCAACATTTTTAAGCAAATATCTAAAGAAGGAGAGTGATTATATGTTAAAAGGCATTCCGGCATCCATTTCACCTGATTTAATGAAGATATTAATGGAAATGGGACATGGAGATGAGTTGGTAATAGCAGACGGAAATTTCCCTGCTGCCTCTTGCGCAAATCGTTTAGTACGGCATGATGGACATGGAACAATTCCTCTGTTGGAGGATATCTTAACTCTATTCCCGTTGGATGAATATGTGAACGCTCCTGCTATTTTAATGGCAGTGGAAAATGGTGATACTCAGCCACCTATATGGGAAGCATATCATTCTATTATTAGCAAGCTATCAGATGATCTTGCTGCTATTGCTTATGTCGACCGTTTTTCTTTTTATGAAAGAGCCCGAAAAGCGTATGCTATTATTGCCACAAGCGAAAAAGCATTATATGCGAATATTCTGTTGAAAAAAGGTGTAATTTCATAAAAGAGATGAGGCGAGGCTAGCAAGTAGAGTTGCACTAGTAAATGGGTCGGCAAGTTAACCTATGATTAATTTTATAGATAAGTAGGAGGCACCATTATATGCTTGTAGCAGAAAGGCATGCTAAGATTGTAGCAATTGTGAATAAGGAAGGAAGTATACGAGTTTCGGAACTAAGCAGGATGTTTAAGGTAACTGAAGAAACCATCAGGAGAGATCTAGAGAAACTTGAAAACGATGTGAAGCTTTGCAGAAGCCACGGTGGGGCAGTAAGTTTAAATGACAGTAGTTATGAGCCTTCATATTTAGAGCGGGAGATTATGAATGTCGAGCAAAAAAGAGAAGTAGCCAAAACAGCTTTGCAATTTATTGAACCAAATGATCGAATCATTCTTGATGCAAGCTCTACTGCATGGTATATGTCAAAAATACTACCGGATTTCCCATTAACAGTCTTGACAAACTCTATGAAGGTCGGTTTAGAATTAGCGCAAAAAGAAAAAATTTCTGTAGTGATGACCGGGGGAAGTTTACAATCCAAATCATTATCTTTTGTTGGTCAATTAACCGAAAAAGCTTTAGATTCCTATCATGTCAATAAAGTATTCATGTCATGTAAAGGACTGCATCCCGAATGGGGTATAAGCGATTCAAATGAAATGCAGGCGCTTGTCAAAAAAAAATTTATAGACGTTTCGGATACTGTCTATTTATTGGTTGATCATAGTAAATTTGGCGTAAAGTCTTTTTCGCGTGTTGCTTCAGTGAGTGAAATAGACGTCATGATTACTAATTCTGCAACAAATAATCAAGTTATACAGCAATATAAAATAGATTCTGTTTCAATTCTTTGCTCTAAGTCTACAAGAGGTACATTAACATTATAAATATGATTAAAAATGCGGCCGTAAAGGGCCGCTTTTTTAATCAGAGAAATAATTTTACTAGTATACCGTCAAAATTCTAATTTTTATAAAAATTAGAATTTTTTGTATTTTTATATTGAAGCATTTGTCAAAAATGATTATAATCAATACAAATAAACAAAAACAAAGATAAAAACATACATTCACAAAGGATGTGGAATTAAACAGAAATATATGTGTGAAAATAATTCTGAATAATTAATCATTTATTAGATTTCCTTATTCTGAGAAAATCACATGCTAAATTGGAGGTAAATATGGATTCTATCTTGTTAAAAATGAAAGGTATATCCAAAAGCTTTCCTGGAGTTCAAGCATTGTCAGATGTCCAATTTGAACTTGAATCTGGAGAAGTACATGCTCTTATTGGCGAAAATGGAGCGGGTAAATCCACATTAATGAAAGTTCTTACAGGTATTTATCAGAAAGATGAAGGCAGTATTATATATCAAGGAAATGAAGTCGAGTGTTCAAGTACCAAGGAAGCACAAAAAATTGGAATTAATATTATTCATCAGGAATTGAACTTAATGCCAGATTTAACGGTTGCTCAAAATATTTTTATCGGCCGAGAGCCTCGATATGCATTTTCATTATTGATTAAGGAAAAAGAATTGAATAGAAAGGCTCAGGAGTTATTTGACCGGCTGCAGATTCATTTGGATCCCCAAGAGAAAGTAGGGAATTTAACAGTGGCCAAACAACAAATGGTGGAAATAGCCAAAGCGTTATCTTTTAATGCTAGTATTCTTATAATGGATGAACCTACAGCTGCCTTGACAGATAAGGAAATAGCCATGTTGTTTGATATCATACATAAATTAAAAAAACAAGGGGTAGCCATTGTCTATATTTCACACAGAATGGAGGAATTAATGCAAATATCCAGCCGCATAACAGTCATGAGGGATGGACATTATGTGGATACTCTATTCACAAAACAAACAACAATTGATCATATTATATCGCTAATGGTAGGGCGGCAAGTCTATCAGGCAGCAACTCCTCAAACTAGGCTAATCAATGAAGAAAGGGTATTGGAAGTGAAAGGCCTTAATAGAGGAAGAGAATTAAAAGAAATTACCTTTCATTTAAATAAAGGTGAAATCCTAGGTTTTGCTGGACTTATGGGTGCCGGAAGAACTGAGGTGGCGAGAGCTGTTTTTGGTGCGGATTCAATTGACTCAGGCCAAATTTATATTCATGGTAAACCAATAAAAATTAAGAATCCGAATGATGCAGTTAAAAAAGGAATCGGCTATCTTTCCGAAGATCGGAAACAATTTGGTTTGATGACTGACATGGATGTCAAAACGAATCTTGTTGTTGCATCTTTTAATCGTTTTTTAAAGCCGCCAGGATGGGTTAATAACAAAAAAATAGAAGAACAGGCTGAAAAAATGATAGATTCTTTAAATATAAAAACCCCTAGTGCAAACCAAGAGGTTAAATACTTATCAGGTGGAAACCAGCAGAAGGTTGTTATCGGGAAATGGTTGACTAGAGATTGTGATATTCTTATTTTCGATGAACCAACTAGGGGAATAGATGTCGGTGCCAAAGCAGAAATCTACAAATTGTTGAACGATCTGACGAAACAAGGAAAGTCCATAATTATGATTTCTTCGGAGCTACCGGAGCTTCTAAGGATGAGCCACCGAATTACAGTTATGTGTGAAGGGAGAATTACTGGAGAACTTACTAATATGGAAGCAACACAAGAAAAAATAATGGCACTTGCCACAAACCGTATAAAATAGAGATCTAAACCGATTGGGTGTAAGCAAGATAAACAGCTATATTAACGTAAAGAATAAAAAGGAGGGAGAAAATTGAAAACGGTTACAAATAACGAGGTTTTAAAAAAGAATACGTTCTCGATTCAATCAGGTGCGATGCAACAAATATTAGCGTTTGCAAGTTTAATTATTTTAGTAATTATTTTTTCGATAGCATCAAGCAATTTTCTGCAATTTTCAAATGTGATGGGAATATTGGTATCAACAGCAGTAATTGGGATTCTTGCATTGGGGGCAACATTTGTCATTATAACCGGTGGGATTGATTTGTCAGTAGGCACTGTCATGACATTATGTTCTGTCATGACGGGTGTTTACATAACGGTGTGGGAACTTCCCACTGTAATTGGGGTTCTCCTTGGCATTTTAACAGGTGCATTTTGTGGTATGCTCTGCGGGATTGTTATTGCAAAACTTAAAATACCCCCATTCATTGCCACACTGGCAATGATGATGATCGCGAAAGGTTTGGCACTTGTCATTTCAGGTACAAAACCTATCTATTTTACGGCTTCTCCTGAGTTTTCAAAAATTGCATTGGGCTCCATATTGCCTGGTTCCAATATTCCTAATGCCGTTTTTATTTTTTTTGGAATAGCTATAATTGCCGCACTCATTCTTAGCAAAACGATAATTGGGCGTTATAATTTTGCTCTTGGAAGCAATGAAGAAGCAACCAGGCTGTCAGGTGTTAATGTGGATCGTTGGAAAATTATCATTTACATGCTTGCAGGTGTATTTACTGGTATTGCTGGTGTACTGATTGCTTCAAGATTAAACTCCGCCCAGCCTGCATTAGGTTCAGGATATGAACTGGAAGCGATTGCGGCGGTAGTAATTGGAGGGACTTCTTTAAGCGGAGGGAAAGGAACGATTGTCGGCACAGTTATAGGTGCATTGATTATGAGTGTTCTTACTAATGGACTTAGAATTTTGTCTGTGCCGCAGGAATGGCAAACTGTAGTTGTAGGTTTTGTTATTATATTAGCTGTTTATACAGATATATTGCGCCGTAGAAAACAATGATGAGCAGGGTATTTTCTCGGTTATAGAGTGAAATACATTATTTTAGTTCAAAGGGGAGAAAGAAATGAAGAAGAAGCTATTAGTTCTTGCGCTACTGGGAATTCTGACTTTATCTATTCTGAGTGCGTGCAATTCGAATGATGATTCAGCATCTGGTGAAAAGGTTGAAAAGAAAAAAGATGAAATCTATATTCCGATTATTTCAAAGGGGTTTCAGCATCAATTTTGGCAAGCTGTAAAACAAGGAACTGAAAAAGCGGCCAAGGAATTTAATGTAAAAGTAACTTTTGAAGGTCCAGAAACCGAGGAACAAGTGGATAAGCAAATTGAAATGCTTCAGGCGGCACTCGATAAAAATCCAAGTGCCATAGGATTTGCGGCATTAGATAGTCAGGCAGCCATTCCTTTGCTGCAGCAGGCGAATGAAAAAAACATTCCAGTTGTAGCCTTTGACTCCGGTGTAGAAAGTGATATTCCTGTTGCAACAGCTGCAACTGATAATATAGCGGCATCTGCTCTTGCTGCAGATAAAATGGCCGAATTAATTGGAGGAAAAGGTAAAATTGCAATGATCGTCCATGATCAAACAAGTAAAACGGGAGTTGATCGGCGAGATGGTTTCAAAAAAGAAATTGAAAAGAAGTATCCGGATATAAAAATTGTGGATATTCAATATGGAGCAGGAGACCACTTGAAATCGACCGATCTCGCCAAAGCCATCATGCAGGCAAATCCAGATTTGAAAGGGTTTTTCGGAGCAAATGAAGGATCTGCTATAGGAATTGTAAATGCCATCAAAGAAATGAAGAAAGAAGGGGAAATAACTGTTGTCGGTTTTGATTCAGGCAAGCAGCAAATTGATGCTATTGAAGATGGTTCCATGTCAGGGGCAATTACTCAAAATCCTGTAAGTATCGGCTATGAAACAGTGAAAGCCGCAGTCCAAGCCATTAAAGGAGAAAAAGTGGAAAAACAATTGGATACAGGTTTTTATTGGTATGATAAATCAAATATTGACAGTGATGAAATCAAAGCAGCCATATACGAATAAATAAAATCGGCAGGCTGCCTTTAAATGGCAGCCTCCAGTTTGTAATAGATAAAGGGAGGGGAAAATCTATGTCCATGGTGATCAAAGAACTTAAAAAATATGCAAATAAAGTTGTCGACACAGGGCTAGTTGTCGGTGCAGGAGGCAATTTAAGTATGCGCGAAGGGGATACCATGTATATTTCGCCTAGCGGCTATGATTTAAAGGAAATTGAAGATCATGAATGGGTAAAGGTTTCTATAGAAACAGGAAAGGTTTTAGATGAATTGAAACCATCTTCGGAAATCCTTATGCATTTAGAGTGCTATCGGACCCGACCAGGAATTGAAGCCGTTCTACATGCTCATCCTAGCTATTCTGTTGGAGTAACGAGTACAGGAAAGGATATTCCGATGTTGTTTCCTGATATGGCTGCAATGGTAAGAAAAGTTGCCTATTTAGATTACATAATCCCCACAACAGATATATTATCTGATGCTGTAGCCGAAGTAATTGCAGACTGTGATGTGGTCGTCATGCGCAATCATGGGGTACTGACCATCGGAAGGACGATGAAGGAGGCATATTTCTTTATGCAATTAATTGAAGAGTCAGCCAAAGTATTTACTATAGCTTCCACTGTTGGAACTCCTAGAAATCTGACTGATCAGGAATGCAGAGATTTGCGCAATTTATCATCAGAAAAATATCGTTCTAAATTATTGACTGATTCGTAAATATACTCAATAGCCTATTGAAGGAGGTATAGTATATATGAGAAAATTGTGGGCTTTCGATCTCGGTGCATCTAATGGGAGGTTAATGGTCTGTAAATTTGATGGAGAGCGCATGGACTTGGAAGAAACACATCGTTTTGAAAATTCAGCTATACATAAGAATAAAGATTTACATTGGAATATCCCTAAAATAATCCAAGAAATGAAATATGGGATGGAAAAAAGCAAAGGAATGGGGCATTCCAAAATTGACAGTATGGGTATTGATACGTGGGGAGTTGATTTCGGGTTACTTTCCAATAAAGGAGTGTTGTTAGGAAATCCATATTGTTATCGTGATCCCTCATTTTCTGAGGGAATGAAGAGGATGTTATCTAAGAAATCAAAAGAAGAATTATTTTTCAGAACCGGAATTGAACCTTCACACATAAATACCTTAACACAATTGTTTACATTGAATGCAGACAATCCTTCATTGATGGAAAAGGCTAAAACACTTTTATTTATTCCTAATCTATTGAACTATCTATTTACAGGAATTGCTGTAAATGAATTTACCATTAGTAGTACTTCTCAGATGCTAGACCTTAGGAACAGGAGGTGGGACTCATCTCTTTTGAATGAATTAAATATACCTTTATCAATTCTGACTGAAGTAGTTGAGTCTTGTTCTATTCTAGGAAAGACCTTACCATCCATTAATAGTGAACTTTTTATGGAAGGCGTTACTGTAATCAATGCGTCCGGTCATGATACTGCATGTGCCGTAGCTGCTTTGCCTATGAAGGAAAAAAGCTCATTATTCATGAGTTGTGGTACCTGGACATTAATGGGCCTGCAAGTTCCG
Organism: Bacillus kalamii; assembly: GCF_047238185.1. NCBI lineage: Bacteria > Bacillati > Bacillota > Bacilli > Caryophanales > Bacillaceae > Bacillus > Bacillus kalamii. The sequence continues at coordinate 1,269,201 of NZ_JBDFMI010000001.1, forward strand.
CATCCAATTATAACGAAAGAATCCTTTGAATACGGATTGACAAACGAAGGAACCATGGATGGAGAGTATCGTCTTCAAAAAAATAATATGGGTTTATGGCTTATACAGCAATGTAGATCTATTTGGAAAACAGAAGGGAAGGCACCGACATTTGAGGAAGAAAGGTTGTTATTAAATAATGTATCTCCCTTTCGTAGCTTCATCGACCCAGATGATGATTTGTTTTTTAACCCTGATAATATGGTTGAGGCAATCCGTTTGTATTGCAAAAAGACGAATCAAAAAATCCCTGCAACGAAAGGCGAATTAATTGCCTGTATTATAGAAAGCCTTGTTTTTAAGCATCGTCTTATTGCAGATCAATTGGAGGAAGTTGCGGGGTATGAATGTGAAAAAATTTATATTGGCGGGGGCGGTAGTAATAATCATCTGTATTGCCAATTTATTGCCAACGTTACGAACAAACCTGTTCATGCGGGACCGGTTGAAGCAAGTGCCATAGGAAATTCTATTTCCCAATTGATAGCACTGGGAGAAATAGCGTCACTTCATCAAGCTAGAGAAATTGTAGAGAGTTCTTTCAAAACTGTAATATTCGAGCCGGAAAATCATCAAATGTGGCAAGAGGGTTTTGAAAGATTTTTGCAAGTAATTCAAATGATTAGGGGAGGAAATTAAAATGACAGGAAATAACAGATATTTAGGAATGATGCCTAAAATAGGGATACGGCCAACGATTGACGGAAGAAGAAAGGGAGTCAGGGAGTCTCTAGAGGAAACAACTATGAATCTTGCTAAGGCGGTAGCTTCTTTGCTATCGGAAAACATCCGACATTCGAATGGGGATGCTGTTGAATGTGTGATTGCTGATACATGTATTGGCGGGGTTGCTGAAGCTGCACAGGCTGCTGAGAAATTCGCTAGAGAGGGTGTAGGGGTTTCTATTACTGTTACTCCGTGCTGGTGTTATGGATCTGAGACAATGGATATAAATGCGGAGATACCAAAGGCGATTTGGGGTTTTAATGGCACTGAAAGACCGGGGGCTGTCTATTTAGCTGCTGTCTTAGCTGCACATAACCAAAAAGGGTTGCCGGCATATGGAATTTATGGAAAGGATGTTCAAGATGTAAACGATTCCAAAATTCCACCTGATGTAAAAGAAAAACTAATCCGGTTCACTAAGGCAGGATTAGCGGTAGCTGAGATGAAAGGAAAATCCTATCTTTCTATGGGGTCTGTATCCATGGGAATTGCAGGAAGTATGATTCAAGAAGATTTCTTTCAGACATATCTTGGGATGAGAAATGAATATATTGATCTATCAGAATTCGTAAGGAGGATAGACCAACAAATCTATGATAAATATGAGTTTGATCAAGCTTTAAAATGGGTGAAGGAATTTTGTCTTCAAGGAGAAGACAAAAATCATGAAAATGTAAAACGTACTAAAGAAGAACAAAAAAGTGATTGGGAAATATGTGTAAAAATGACCCTGATTGCCCGTGATTTAATGATTGGCAACCCTATATTGAAAGAATTAGGATATGAGGAAGAAGCTCTTGGACGCAATGCTATCGCTGCCGGATTCCAGGGGCAACGTCAATGGACAGATCATTTTCCAAACGGAGATTTTATGGAGGCAATTCTTAACTCTTCCTTTGATTGGAATGGCATCCGCGAACCGTATATTTTGGCAACAGAGAATGATAGCTTGAATGGTGTAACTATGCTGTTCGGCCATTTATTGACCAATTCGGCTCAGCTATTTGCAGATGTACGGACATATTGGAGTCCTGAAGCTGTTCATAGAGTTACAGGTCATAGATTATCCGGCAGGGCAGAAAATGGAGTTATCCATCTAATAAATTCTGGCCCAGCTGCTCTTGATGGAACAGGGCAGCAGAATCAGGATGGTAAACCAGCGATGAAACCTTTTTGGGATATTTCTGAGAAAGAGGTAAGGGATTGTTTGGAGGCAACATGCTGGAGACCTGCAAACACTGAATATTTTCGAGGTGGAGGGTTTTCAACAGATTTCCTGACAAAAGGGGAAATGCCAGTAACAATCGCTCGATTGAACCTTGTGAAAGGGTTGGGTCCTGTTCTACAAATTGCTGAAGGATATACAGTCGATTTACCGAAGGAAGTTCATGACACATTGGATGAAAGAACTGATTCTACATGGCCGACAACGTGGTTTGTACCGAATCTAACACAAAAAGGTTGTTTTAAGGATGTTTATTCCGTTATGAATAATTGGGGAGCCAACCATTGTGCTATGAGTTATGGCCATATCGGTGCAGACTTAATCACGTTAGCTTCTATGCTCCGTATCCCAGTAAATATGCATAATGTTCCTGAAAAGCAGATTTTTAGGCCAAGTGCTTGGAGTATGTTCGGGACTAATGATCTGGAAGCTGCCGACTTCAGAGCTTGTCAGGCATATGGGGCCCTGTATAAATAATCCGATTGAAATAGAGGGATGCAATTTGGATCGAAAGTATACAATAGGAGTCGATTTTGGTACTGAATCAGCTAGGGCGCTACTCGTGGATGTTATTACGGGGCAAGAAGTTGCATTTTCAGTAGCTTCTTTTGAGCATGGAGTCATGGATAAAAGATTACAGAACGGCATTAAACTTGGTAATGAATGGGCTCTTCAGGATCCGCAGGATTACCTCGATGCTTTATGCCTTTCTATAACGGCACTTGGGAGGAAGGCAAAGATAGACATGGATAAAATTATTGGTATTGGAATCGATTTTACATCAAGTACGATTCTTCCTTTGGACCAATCTGGTAATCCGTTGTGCTTTCAACCTGAGTACCGCGAAAACCCGCATAGTTGGGTGAAATTATGGAAACATCATTCTTCGCAGGCTGAAGCAACGTTTATGACGAAAATAGCGGAGAAAAGAAATGAACCATTCCTTCGTCAATATGGTGGAAAAATCTCTTCTGAATGGATGTTTCCAAAAATATTGGAAATCCTGAAAGATGCCCCAGAAATATTCCTGGCTACAGACATTTTTATGGAAGCAGGAGATTGGTTAACCTATAAACTTACAGGAAATCTAATAAGAAGCGCTAATTCATCGGGATTTAAGGCGCTTTGGAGTAAAAAAGAAGGCTATCCTTCCAACTTGTACTTCAAGTCATTAGATCCATTGTTGGGTAATATAATCGATACAAAAATGAGAGGTAAAATTATGGATATTGGTTCAGAAGCTGGCCTTTTATCTGATGAAATGGCCGTAAAGCTAAATCTTCCTCCCGGGATCAGCGTGGCTGTTGCTTGTATTGACGCTCACGCGGGAGTACCGGCAGTTGGATCAGTTGATGAGGGGCAGCTTGTTATGACTATGGGTACCTCGACTTGCCATATGGTACTTTCTAAAAGAGAAGTAGATATCCAGGGAATCTGTGGAATGGTTGAAGATGGAATCGTTCCTGGATATTATAGTTATGAAACGGGGCAAGCAGCAGTGGGAGATTTATTCAACTGGTTTGTTGAACGGATTACCCCGTTAGAAATAAAGGATGAAGCAGAAAAAAAAGGACAATCAATACACAGTATTTTAGAAGAAAAAGTGGCTCATTATGCACCTGGAGAAACAGGACTTGTTGCGCTTGACTGGTGGAACGGAAACAGATCTGTGTTAGTTGATGCCGATTTGTCTGGAATGATTATTGGTCTTACGCTGGACAGTAAACCGTTAGAAATATTTCGAGCATTGCTAGAATCGACCGCATATGGAACTCGCAGAATTATTGAGGCGTTTATTAAATCCGGTATTGAAATTAAAGAAATTGTTGCGAGTGGAGGAATCCCCCAACGAAACCAAACATTGATGCAAATGTACGCAGATATAACTCAGAAGGAAATAAAAATAGGTGGGTCTGAGCAACCTATGGCACTGGGATCTGCTATATATGCCGCAGTTGCCGCAGGTACAGGCAAAGGAGGATATGGATCATTAGAAGAAGCAAGCAAACAAATGTCTAGTATAAGTGTGCAAAGGTTTGTGCCTAATCCAAATTATGTGCCAGTGTATGATCAAATTTATAAGGTATATTTAAAGTTACATGACTATTTTGGAATAAATCAGAAAGATGTAATGCATACATTAAAAAAATTAAAAGGAATTACAAACCATAATATGTTATTTTAATAGATATTTATAGGTGGAGCCATAATTAGGCTCTATTTTGTTTTTTGCTAAAAACCAATTTTTGCAGTATTGGTAATACTTAAAATTATCTATGTAAGGCTACGAAAGGAACCTATAATTATGGTATTTAAATCGATAAGATGGATAGTTAAAAATCAAAAAATAAAAAATATTATAAATACTAAAGGTAAATTACAATTCCAGTCGATGAATCAAGGATTTGAAGCAGAAGTAGTAAAAATAACAACAGATCAGCATGAGATGGTTTTGAAAATATGGAATAAGGAATCCAAACCGGATATTGCCTGCCAATTTCAATTGCTTACAGCCTTGCAAAAGGCAAGCATGCCGGTATCGATTCCATATGGATGGGGAATTGATCAATATGGTCATTCTGTTTTGCTCACTAGTTATGATGGGGAGCACGCTTCCGTATATTCGAGACAGAGTATGGAAATGTTAGCGGAAACCATGGTTAAATTGCACTTGGCTAATAATGATGCTTTGCTCTTTATCGATATACCTTCATATGATCTTGCTTCTTATTTTTTCCCAGGCATTCAAGAATATCCGGATCTTCATGTTACATTGGAGCAATTAATCGGGTTTTCTGATAAAACAAATACATGTCCAATCCATGGCGATTTACACTGGGGAAATATGGTGCAAAGGAATGGGGAATTGACGATCATCGATTGGACGAATATCCAAATGGGAGATCGCCGTTACGATTTTGCATGGACGTATTTATTGATGCGTGTGTATCCATGCTATTCTTCATATATTGATTGTTTTTCTCAGGCATATTTAGGCTCTTATCCGATTCCAGCAGAAGAATTGGCTATTTTTGAAGCAATTGCTTGCTTAAGATGGATACTCCTATCACGCAGGAAGGGAGTGCCTAGGGAAAAAGATACGTTGTCGAACATCAAACAAATCATTACTAATAATGTTCATATACCCAATGGTTTGATTATATAGCTTCATATGGTTCGGACCATGATAAGATAAGCGAATGGATAATGATTATTTTTTCTACATTTTCTTATTGCCTCAACTGCCTTAATCTGTAAGTAAGCAGTAAGGAAGGATGATGTATATGAGAGCAATCATTGTCAGTAAGCATGGCGGCCCTGAGGTATTAGTATTAAACAGTGACGTTCCGGTGCCGGATATAATGCCAAAGGAGGTGCTGATTCACGTACATAAATGTTCAGTCAATTATGCAGATATCAAAACAAGGAGGGGTACAAAAGGTGACAATCGTTTTCCTTATACGCCAGGAATTGATGCTGCCGGGATTATTGTAAAAAAAGGGTCCGATGTAACGGAATTTGAAGTGGGGCAAGAAGTAATTGCCTTTCCTAAACAGGGATCTTATGCAGAGTATGTGGCAGCAAATGAAGATTTATGCTACGCCATTCCAGATGGGATAAGCATGGAACAGGCCGCCGCGTGCCCTACAGTGGCTTTCCTTGCTTATGCATTGTTGACAGAAGTTGTTAAACTACAAAAGAAATCGACTGTATTGATACATAGTGCTGCCGGAGGGGTTGGTACAACTGCCATTCAAATAGCCCGTTATTTAGGTGCCTCCCAAATTATCGGGACAGTAAGCAGTCCTAGGAAAGAGCAGGTTGTAATTGATGCCGGGGCTGATGCAGTAGTTTGGTCAAGGGATAAAGGATTTGCAGAAACGGTGAAAGAATGTACAAATGGTCTGGGAGTAGATTACGTTCTTGATTCAGTAGGAGGCAGGGTATCTGAAGAAAGTCTTCTTTGTCTGAAAGAGTATGGCACTTTGCTGCAATTCGGCAACAGCAGCGGCCAGGAAGGATTCATTTCTACTAATGATCTACATGCGAGCTGCAGGTCTATACGAGGCTTTTCTCTCGGAACGACACGCAAGAAAAAGCCATCCATGTTAAAGCCTATAGCAAGCAAGGTGTTTTCACTTATGGAAAGCGGAGCCCTCCGCATTCATGTGGGAGCCGAATACAAATTAGAACAGGCAGCAGATGCACATGCTTATTTGGAAAGCAGGCGAAGCACCGGTAAAATCATTTTGGATACCTCAGTGTAAGGGATAAAGGATATTATAGAAAAAAAATATACTCAAGATGTTGGTTTTCTATAGGAATCGCGTGGATTAAGCGTATTTGTGCAAAAACTCCTTATGCACCGCTTGTATATTTATTTAAATTTATTACAATAGAATAGAGAGCTGTTATTGTAGTGAAAATAGGAATGGGACTCTATGAGAATGTATAAAGGTTATTTCTCTTTTATCACTTTTTATATATAATGAAAGAGTTGAAACCGTACACGATATCTGTTTTTACTGCATTTATGCATGATCTGTGAAATTCCATTATGAATTTATATGCAAACAGGGGAGGCAATTAGATGGACAGCGAAATAAAAATTTTAGTGGTGGATGATGAAGAACGCATCCGCAGACTATTAAAAATGTATTTAGAGAGAGAAGATTATGTGATCGACGAAGCTGAAGACGGAACGGAAGCCTTGGCTAAGGCAGTAGCGAATGATTATGATCTCATTCTGCTTGATATTATGATGCCGGGCAAGGATGGCATAGAAGTATGCCGTGAGCTTCGCGAAAAAAAATCGACTCCTGTCATAATGCTTACAGCGAAGGGTGAAGAAATTAACCGTGTCCAAGGTTTTGAAGTGGGGACTGATGATTATATCGTTAAGCCTTTCAGCCCTCGCGAGGTCGTGTTGCGCGTTAAGGCCTTGCTGAGACGCTCATCTAAAACAAGCTATATCCAGGCAGATACGACGACCAAGGACGTTATTGTGCTTCCTCATTTAACGATCGATAATGATGCGCACCGAGTAATGGCCGACCAGAAAGAAGTGTCGTTGACACCTAAGGAATATGAGCTATTATACTTCTTGGCAAAAGCCCCGGATAAAGTATTTGACCGAGAACAGCTTTTGAAAGAGGTGTGGCATTACGAATTTTTCGGAGATCTTCGTACGGTTGATACGCATGTGAAGCGTCTGAGAGAAAAACTGAACCGAGTGTCTGAAGAAGCGGCAAAAATGATTGTGACCGTTTGGGGAGTAGGATACAAATTTGAGGTCGTGAATGAATAATGATATTTCTAAGGAGCGTCGTAGGTAAGCTCTGGCTTACTATTCTGCTGTTAGTATCTTTTGTACTGCTCATTTTGACGGTGCTCCTTCTGGAGTTTTTTCAAAATTTTCAGGTTCATCAAGTGGAGGATGACTTGCTTGTAACGGCCAACCGCATTGTACAGATCCTTGATGATCACGAAGATCCGCGCTATACCTTAGAAATATCATCACAATTATTGGGGCGGTCAAAAAAGATCATGATCGTCGACAATAAAGACCATATCTATTTTTCTGACTCTACTGATAAGCAACTGCAGTTGTCATTACATACGATTAAAAATGATAAACAACTTTCGTCTGTTTTCAAGGGCGGAAAAACCGTAAAAAAAGAAATAGTGCTGAACAAATCAACGGATAAAGAAATGCCGGTCATGATCGTCGGGGTTCCTTTGGAATCTGGCGATAAACAAGAGGGTGTCGTGTTTGTATTCCAATCGCTTGACACGATGAGAGCCACCATACAATCTACGACGAAATTCATTATTCTTGCTGCAGGCGTAGCAATCATACTGACAACCATTTTCGCCTTCTTTTTATCGACGCGTATAACGGCTCCTCTCCGGAAAATGAGGGAGGCTGTTTTCGAAGTGGCTAAGGGTAAATTCGATACAAAAGTACCGAGCCCATCTAATGATGAAATCGGTGAATTGGCGCAGGCATTCAATAAAATGGGTAAGCAGTTGAAGTTCAATATGGATGCCCTCAGCCAGGAAAAGGAAAATCTGTCAAGTATTCTTAGTTCGATGGCGGATGGTGTTTTGACTATACATATAGACGGCACCATTTTGGCTACCAATCCGCCTGCTGATAGCTTTCTGTCCTATTGGGGAAAAAGTGAGTCCAAGTCTGTGCATTCAATCAATGAAGCGCCAGAGGAATTGAAGCTCTTGTTCCAGCAGACTGTCGAGCATGAAACAGAGCAAATTGGGGAAATCAAATTATCCGACCATTATTGGGTTATGATTGTCAGCCCGTTGTATAACAATAGGAATATCCGTGGCGCAGTTGCTGTTCTTCGGGATATGACTGAAGACAGAAAGCTGAATAAAATGAGAAATGATTTCATCGCCAACGTATCTCATGAATTGAGAACACCGATTTCGATGCTTCAAGGGTACAGTGAAGCAATCATTGATGATATTGCCCAGACAGATGATGAAAAGAAAGAGATGGCAAGGGTAATTTATGATGAATCATTGCGGATGGGCCGTCTTGTGAATGATTTATTGGATCTTGCCCGTATGGAAGCCGGTTATATCAATCTGAATTATGAAGAAGTGGAACTTGAAGATTATTTGAACCGGATTGCATCCAAATTTTTTGGCTTGGCTAAAGAAAAAGGGATAACTGTTGCAACGGAGCTGCACGATTCTAATTATGTGTGGGTAATGGATCCTGACCGTATTGAACAGGTCCTTACCAATCTGATTGATAATGCAATCCGCCATACACCGCAATCCGGCAAGGTCACGGTTGAGCAGGATATTGTCAACGACCGATTAATGATTCAGGTAAAAGACACCGGTTCAGGAATTCCTGATGAGGATTTGCCGTTTGTGTTTGAACGTTTCTATAAAGCGGATAAAGCAAGAACAAGGGGACGTTCCGGTACAGGGCTAGGCTTAGCAATCGCCCAAAATATTATCAAAGCACATGACGGGGACATAACTGTCGAAAGCAAGCAAGGCGAGGGTACGACATTTACATTTATTATTCCGCAAAGTATGATCGTTTTAGATAAAGACTGAAAGATTTTGCCGAATAATATTGTTACATGGGGAACTTCGTAATAAGGCAAATAAATAGAGATAGGTCGCCATAGACCTCTTTCATGGAACCAGCATGGAGTCAGAAGAGATCGAGATAACATTTTCTCGATCTCTTCTTTTTTGTGTGAATGTACATAACAAAGCCCAATATTCGTACTATTCAACAATATTTTTAACAGAATTAAGAACATTTCAAATGTAGAGTTTATTATTGATGTATATACTGTATAGTTAAATTGACCTATATCAGACTAGCCGGGAGATGTTCTATGAAAAAACTTAAGATGATGCTAAAAGTTAGGATACTCCGTTATTATAGAACTCTGCTCACTTTATTGTTTGCGGAGGGGCATTTAAAAGAAGATGAAAAAAAGTTGATACAGATAAATATTCAAAATTCCAACTTTGAGAGAAGTCTTCCACTTTTCTTTCTTTTTTTCACTGTACAAATAATCAATATAGTGGATGCACTCGGTATGGCCGCAAAAGGAGAAAATGGCTATTTTTGTCTTGTGCTTGTATTTAGCATTTCCTTTATTAGTGTCCTTTGTTTATGGTTTGCTGGATTGATTTATGTAGTAATCACTGAAAAGAAGGGGATGAACGTAAAAAGAATTCTTTCATCCGTCTTTTGGGGGGCTTCCTTTTTATTTGTTCTTTGTTTTTCAATCAGAGAATTGATGTATTCAGGAGGACTGTTGAACTTTACTACGCTTGTGTTCATATATGCTTTTATTCCCTTGTTATCAAGGACATGTGTTCTTTTGGTTGCCGGTGTAAGCACGATTGTGATGGTCAGTTCCATCATTATGTTAAAATTGCCTGACATGTTGCTATATCAGGTAATAACCTCGAATATTGCGTTTATTATCGTATCCATCATCAAGAGAGCGCAATACATATCTTCTGTTTTATTAGTTGCCAAATTAGAAGCGACTAACCAGGAGCTGAAATCTTTGAATGAAAAATTGGAGCTGTTAAGTGAGTCTGACCCTCTAACCAAATTGCTGAACAGGAGGGGAGCGAGGCATCGGATCGATCAACTATGGGAACAATTTGCCTGCCAGGGAAAACAAATTGGCTTAATTGTATTAGATATTGATTTTTTCAAACATTACAATGATCGGTTCGGGCATGCCCAAGGAGACAATTGCTTAGTTGCTGTAGCTCAATGCCTGCAGGCAGTCACCGAAGAAGGTGATATTGTCGGCAGATATGGAGGGGAAGAGTTCTGTTTAGTCATGCAGGCCGACTTTATTGAACAAGTGTTGAAGAAAGCTATATCCCTTCAAATTGAATTGAAGAAAATGAACCTGGAAGCCGGAACAGATAAGGTGTCAAAGAAGGTTACGGTTAGCCAGGGCCTAGGGTTGATTCAGCCTACTACTAGCAACACGTTCGAATCCTTATTCGAACAGGGTGATGAAAATCTCTATAAAGCTAAATCCTTAGGCCGTAATTGCATTGTCTATGATGGGCAAGTATATACAAGTGATATTTCTTTGTGACTGAATATGTAAAAGAGGCGCTCCGGAATAAATCCGGGGCGTTTGTTCTAGAAAAAGGGAGGGGTTATCGGCTGATTAATTATGGTAAACTGTTAACTGAATAGGTTAGTATTGTAACGTGAAGAGTATTTTAATGGGAAAAATGATTATTTTACATCTCTCACAGAGGAAAGCAAGAGAATTCATTATTTGTCGTAAGTGTAACTTTTTTCATTTGAAATACGACAAAGTAGTGACGGAGGAGGAAGAAGACATGGACTCCGTTTTTCAGGATTTATATGAAAAATATCACCAGGAACTGTTCCAGTTCTTATTCTATATGGTAAAAGACAGGCATACAGCAGAAGACCTTATGCAAGAGGTATATATTAAGGTTCTGCAGTCTTATCATCGATTTGAAAAAAAGAGCAGCGAAAAGACATGGCTTTATTCGATTGCCAGGAATACAGCCATCGATTATTTCAGAAAACAAAAAAGCTGGAAACAGCGATTGCTGGAAAATTTCGATTGGAGCAGAGACAGCATCGCTGATGATCAGCCATTGCCCGAAGAATTGGCAGAGGCTAATGAAGATACACAGCTGATCTATTCCTGTTTAGGCCATTGTACAAATGATCAACGGCTCGTTATTGTTCTGCGCTATATTCAGGGGCTATCCATCGCTGAAAGTGCGGAAGCGCTCGGGTGGACTGCTGCCAAGGTTAAAACAACGCAGCATAGAGCGCTTAAAATGCTGAAAAAGGTGATGGAGCAAGAACGGAGAAAGGAGGTAGAAGAGGATGGGAAATCAACAATGGAGTGAGTCTGATATTGAAGACAGCTTGGCCAATATGCCAAAAATCAGCGATAAGCGCGATCCTGAATGGATCTATGCAAAAGTGAAGCGTGTTAGCATTAAAAAAAAGAAACGCCGGAAATGGATTCCGGTTACCATTTCTTCAATGACCTTCATTTGCATCGCCACTCTTGCAACTGTTTCGTTCATACAAAATTCTCCTTCTGAATCGAAAATGGAAAACAGCTCGGGAAAACAATTGGCAACAGAACAAAGAACAGATCGTCCGGCGACGAAAAAAAGGGAAGCCGCCCAAACTGAACAGTCAACCTCCAATCAATCTAATCCTCCTATTAACGAAAAGGTTGAAAAAAAGCCCGCAGACCCCGGAAATAAAGTAGCGATCGCAGGGGAAAACGATGTGTCTAAGGACAAAGACATATCTGGTTCAAGTAGGGAGGGATATGTGACGATTGCATTCCCATTAAAAGAACAAGGTCTGGTTGTTCCGATTACAGTTCCGGTTGAAGAAAATACGATTGAGGCCAAATTGAAGGCTTTTTTGAATAAGCCAACAGAAGGAGAGTGGAGTTCTTTCGGTTTGAATAACGAAGGCATTTCTATCTCTTCATTGTCTTATGTGCCTTCTGAGCAGGCAGTAGAATGGCAACAGGAAAAAACGGATAATGAAAATCTTGAACAGCAGCAATTATGGAAGGATTCATTGGTTGAAACACTCAGGTATTTGGGCATACCAAAATTGATTATTAATCAAGAGGATGGACGCCAGGGCGAAACGATTCCGGTTGATCCGCATCCCAAAAGGGCAATCATGGTCTATGATAAAGGAATGACGTCATCTTCTTTATTTGTACCGACCAGTGAAAGTTATCCTGATTTGAAAAGCGCGGTTGAAACAATGAAAATAAGCAGCTCTGTTGATGGTATTTCTCCTAGTATCCCAGAAGATGCCCAACTTCGAATCAGCGAGGAAGGGAAAACAGCTGTCGTCACATATTTGAACGATTATCAATTTCAAAATGATGAGCAGGGAATGACAGCAGTAGATGCCATTTTGATGGCCGCACATGAATTTGGATTCGATTTTGTGCAATTCCGCAATAGTACGGTGGATCAAATGGGAGAGTACCGTTTAAACGAAAAAATAGAAGTTCCCGATTCCCCAAATGTAATCAATTAAATCAGCTGCCCTTATTTCAATAAATGAATCTTTTTTTGCCATGCATCCTCTCCTTTTGGAGAGGATGAAACGCTTTTCACAAGAAAATTAGCCTAAAAGGCAGAACGGTCTTTTTGTATATTTTTACTGATATTGAGAACGATAGTAAACATGGTTAATCAGTTGCAAAGTTTTCCAATTGGTGAATGAGCAGTTCTATTTCATTTCCCGCGTGCATACGATAGGGAGGAATGATTTCGGTAGGAGGCACACGTATTTTATGCTTGATTATGGAAAAAGATTGTTGATTGTTTTGATCGTTGCCGCTTTTATCGGCATGTTGTTTATTGGAGGCACAGCCAGCAGAGCGGCGGGAATCGACATGCCAAAAGATTGGATTTGGCCTGCCAATGGTGAAATCAGTGACCATTTTGGTTCCAGGGACGGGGCACATAAAGGAGTGGACATAGCCGGTGAATATCTTTCACCGGTCGTGGCTGCAGAGGCAGGCATTGTATCGAAATCCTATAGTTCGGATACTTATGGACAGGTCATTTTTATTCGGCATACAGGAGAAGCTTATGAAACGGTTTATGCCCATCTCCAAAATCGATTAGTCGGAGAAGGGCAGAAGATTAAGAAGGGGCAATTGATTGGGAAAATGGGCAATACTGGTGATTCGGATGGAGTGCATTTGCATTTTGAACTCCATAAAAAACAATGGACCTTTGATAAGAAAAATGCGGTGGATCCTTTGCTCGTATTGGATACAGGACAGTTGGAAGACCAAACAATCGCTGTCATGAAACAACAAGAAGAAACAAGCCCGAAAACATATATTGTCCGTGAAGGTGATACACTTGGATCTATAAGCAGGAAATTCAGTACATCTGTGGACAAACTTGTTTCTTTAAATCGATTAAAATCGGATTTAATCCATGCCAATCAAGTGCTTCTTTTGAGATAAGCCCTATAATTAGATTCATTTAATAAAAAAATGGACCAATATTGTTTATTGAAAGATAAGAAAATAAATGTAGAGACTTATATTAAAGGAAAGACGGTTTTAACAGGGGGAAAAGTTGGGTGCCTAATTCAGCTACCAGATGCAATAACTCGAAAGGAAGGCTGCTTAATGGGCAGTCTTTTTTTGTGTGTGCCAGGCACGGCAATTATCTAGGTTGGTGAAAGTCCACTGTGGGGGTACACATCGACCAACCACTAAGGAAGCGCAAGGTACTTATTGTGAAGTAAGGGCTGGAGGAAGCGTGGAATAAAATCTTGGCTCGACGAACAGAAATCTGATACAAAGGCTTTATAAAGGGATAAGACTACACGACAAGTTAAAGTCCAAAAGATGTGCGCAACTTTATAAAGTAAATCAGGCGAGTAAAAGAGGAAAGATAGTTGTCTTACCCTGGGAGGTCTTGCAGATGTACACCCGTACAGTCGAAAAAGGGTAGTCGCAAGAAGTCGGCAGAAGCCATAGTAGTGAAAAAAATCACGAAGGGCTGAACAATTTATAGTGTTTCAACGCCACGAATGCGTAAGTGAATTACTCCGAATGTGTTAATGGGGAAAGTATGAGCGTATCTCAAATGATAACCAAAAAGGAAGCTATCACTTACTACGTGAGAGGAAAGGAGAAACGAGTGTGGAACTTTTAGAGCGAATTTTAAGCGATCGAAATATGAATGAAGCCTACTTGCGTGTTTATAAGAATAAAGGTGCAAGTGGGGTCGATGGAATAACTGTCGATGAATTAAAACAATATCTGAAAGAGAATAAGGATGAGTTGCGTCAGCGCATCCGAACAAGGAAATACCAACCACAAGCTGCCTTACGAGTGGAAATCTCAAAAGAAAATGGTAAGATGCGCAAGTTGGGAATACCAACAGTAGTGGATCGGGTTGTTCAACAAGCTATTCATCAAGTTCTCAGTCCGATATTTGAAGAGAAGTCCAGTGAATTCAGTTACGGTTTTAGACCCAAACGAAGTTGTGAAATGGCTATTATGAAGAGCTTGGAATTTCTGAATGATGGATACGATTGGGTAGTAGATGTCGACCTTGAAAGATTCTTTGATACAGTTCATCACGATAAACTAATGCGAATCATATCTAATACCATAAAAGATGGAGACATGATTTCTTTAATTAGAAAATTCTTAGTTAGTGGAGTGATGGTGAACGGAAAATATGAAGCTACTCCAATTGGAACTCCACAAGGGGGTAATCTCAGTCCGCTACTAAGTAATATTATGCTAAATGAATTGGATAAAGAATTAGAAGGTAGAGAACTTCCATTCGTGAGATACGCTGATGACGCTCTTATCTTTGTCAGGAGTGAAAAAGCCGCAAACAGAGGATGGCATCAATCGTAAGACAGGCTTATTATACGTTTGGCTTTGCTGAAGGTGGCAAGATCGTTTCTGGAAAACCACTGCCATACGCTTTTTATGTATTTACCGATGGTACTTATGTATTTAGTTATGAAGATAAAGATAACATTTTATCACAAAAAACGTGGGTTACAATCAAAAAACACAAAGACTTGTTCAATGAGATGAAAAAACAATTAAAAGTGGATTTTTAAGAAAAACCTAATAAACAAAAACAGATGTTATTGGTTTGTAAAGAAAGGTGCTTAAAATAAATGGTATGTTCGTTCATCAAGAAAATCATTAACAAAGCCAAGTTGCATTGTAGCAATAAAGGTCGCGAAAGTTTATAGGAAGCAATAAAAGCCTCAATACGTCCATTGACAGGTAAAAAAAAGTAGAAATATACACAGAAAATAGGCGTATCAACACTTTGGCTGATACGCCGGGAGTATAAATAATTTTGTGTAATTAGTTTTAAGCTAAATCCTCTAGAAAGGCTTTACATGGAGTGGCGGGCATGATAGGCTTGGCTGCCGAGCGATACCGCATTCACCAGAAGGTATCGCTTTCATCGCTTCCATCATGCCCGTAGAGGCTCCATGTCAAGCCGGCTCCTATTTATGGTATCGATGTTACAAATACGCTTCAAGCCTTTCCCCATACAGAATGACAAGCTGTGATATACATTCTGTCCAACCCCTGACTGGCATAGACCATTTCTTTGATATTTCCATGGTGGCTAAATAAATGATTTTACGCAGGGCATCATCTGTTGGATAGGCGGTCTTTGTTTTGGTCACCTTCCGTAATTGGCGATGGTATCCTTCAATTGTATTGGTCGTATAGATGAGCCTTCTTATTTCAGCTGGATAACTGAAATAAGCCGTCAATTCAAGCCAATTCGCTTCCCATGATTTAATGATAATCGGGTGTTTCTTGCCCCATTTTTCCTTAAATTTGGAGAAAGCCAGTTCAGCTTCCTCAAGTGTCAGTGCCTGATAGACTTTCTTCAAATCAGCCATGACAGCCTTCTGTTCCTTGTAGGAAACAAACTTCATGGAATTACGGATTTGATGGATCACACATAGTTGGATCGTCGTCCTTGGAAAGACGCTTTCAATGGCGTCCGAAAAGCCAGAAAGCCCGTCCTTACAGGCAATTAAGAGATCTTGGACTCCACGGTTTTTAAGGTCATTACAAACGCTAAGCCAAAAGCTCGCACTCTCATTTTCTCCAATCCAGATGCCGAGGATTTCCTTGTGTCCAGAGACGTTAATACCCAAAACACTGTATGCAGCCTTATTGATGACCTTGTTTTCCTGTCTCACTTTAAAGTGGATGGCATCCAAAAAGACAATGGGATAGACGGGATCCAAGGGGCGTGTCTGCCATTCGATAATCAGAGGCATCAGCTTATCGGTAATCTTACTGACCATGGTTGGTGATACATCTATTCCATACAAATCTTGCATATGATCTTCAATATCCCGTGTGGACATGCCTTTTGCGTAAAGGCCAATAATTTGATCCTCCAACCCGTTGGCTGTCGTTTCATATTTTTTGATGATGGCAGGCGCGAATTCTCCTTTGCGGTCACGAGGGACTTGGAGCTCTGCCTTTCCATATTTGGTTTTCACCGTTTTCGAACTATAACCGTTGCGGCTGTTCCCTGAATGATCGCCTAGATTATCATGTTTTTGATAGCCAAGATGGGTATCGATTTCTGCTTCAAATACTTGTTGGATCGTATCTTTGAATAAATGTTTCAACTTTTCCTGAATGTCTTCCACTGTACGGCAATCCTTTGCCAATTCTTCTGCCAACCAGTTTCTTTCGTTTTGCATAAAAGATCATCTCCTTATTGGTAAGTATGACCAATTACACAAAACTTTTTACATTCTCGATACGCCTTAAGATTATTACATGATTAAACAACCTATGCCGTCATGCGGTGATACAAACATTTTTAAAACCATATAAACCGCAGTCTTTTTTGTTTGATTATTAAATGGAGATTCGGTGCATGGAACTAATATCATCCATTTCAAGCATTTTCGTGAAGATATCATCTTTCAAAGGTTTATCAAAAGAGAGAACCATAATAGCTTCTCCTCCTGCTTGTTTACGGCCAACCTGCATGGTGGCAATGTTAATGTTATTATCGCCAAGCACCTTACCTACACGGCCTACTACACCTGGACGGTCTGTATGCTGGATGTAGAGAAGCTGCCCTTCCGGAACAAAATCAATGCTGAACCCATTCAAGCTGACGATGCGTGGACCGTAGTGGTCGATATAAGTTCCTTTGATTTCAAGCTGCGTTTTTTCTCCTTTGACACTCACTGAAATGATATTACTGTAACCGGAGGTATTCTGGGAAATTTTTTCTCCGACAGTAATACTGCGTTCCTTGGCAACCAGCATAGCATTGACTTCATTCACCGAATGGTCGATGCGCTCATTAAGGAAACCGGATAAGAGACTTTTGGTCAACAAGCTTGTATCGAATTCCAGCACATTCCCTGCATATGTAACAGAGATTTCGTTTACGCCTTCCTTGACCGCCTGTGAGGAAATGCTCCCCAACTGTTTTGCCAGGCTATAGAAAGGCTGTATTTTCTCGAATACTTCCTTGCTGATCGCCGGCAAGTTGATGGAATTGGAAACTGGGTTTCCTTGAAGGTAGGTCAGAACTTCCTGGGCGACCTGCGTAGCAACGTTTAATTGGGCTTCTTTCGTTGAAGCGCCCAAATGTGGTGTTGCAATAACTGAATCGAGTTCCAGGAGTTTATTGTTGACAGCGGGTTCCTCGACAAAGACATCCAATGCCGCTCCTGCGACTTGGCCTTGAACAATGCATTCGTATAAATCGTCTTCATTGATAATACCGCCGCGTGCACAGTTTAATACATACAATCCTTTTTGTGCTTTCATGAGTAAGTCTTTATTGATCAAGCCTTTCGTTTCCGCAGTTAAAGGAGTGTGGACGGTAATGATATTCGCTTTGGCGACCAGGTCTTCTAAAGAAAGCTGGATGATATTCATTTGTTTGGCTCTTTCCGCAGTTAAAAATGGATCGTATACAACCACGTTCATACCAAACGCTTTCGCTCTTTTTGTTATTTCACCGCCAATTCTTCCCATGCCGATGATTCCAAGTGTCTTTCCGTTCAATTCGGTTCCAACAAAGGAAGAACGTTTCCATTCCCCTCTTTTGATGGATGAATACGCTTGGGGAATATGCCTCATCAGGGAAGCCATCATAGCAAAGGTATGTTCAGCGGTGGAAATGGTATTGCCATCTGGTGCATTCACAACCACGATCCCTTTCATAGTGGCGGCAGGAATGTCCACATTATCCACGCCGACGCCTGCACGGGCAATAATTTTTAAATTTGGCATGGCTTGTATGAGTTCCTCAGTCACTTTTGTAGCACTTCTGACGAGAATTGCATCCATTTCATGCAGTTGATCAGCTGCTTCTTCAACCGTTTGCTGAATTAATTCAATCTCGGAAGAATGAAGAAGAGGGGTCAGTCCTTCAGGTTTTATTGCATCAGCCACCAATATTTTATACACCGCTAAACACCATCCTAAATAGTTTTAAAATTTTAATAATTAGGTTAATTCTACAGGCGAAAAAAGCAACTGTCAATTTAGCGAGGACAATGAAAGCGCTTAATTAAAGATATTTTTCAAAAATATTTTTAAGGTGAAAGCGTAATTATAAATAATGAAAACACTTACAATATACTGAAAAAATCTTAAGAATATATTTATCAGATATACCTAACATAATAATCTGATAAGTTTAATTTCTTGTTTTTTAATAGAGAGTACGATAAAATTTAATCAACCATTAAGAACAGAAAGAAATATCTCTATTTGGAAAGACAGAGAAGAAAAATGGAAAAACCTTTTTCTATTTCTTGAATAGTCTAGATAGTGGTTTTCACGTTTTGCCTTAAGGTTAAAAATACAATTAAATGATCTACTTTCGGGGCAGGGTGAAATTCCCGACCGGCGGTGAAGAATGGATTATTCTTATTCTAAGCCCGCGAACTTTGAACTTGTTTTTTGGTTCTTGGTTGATTTGGTGAAATTCCAAAGCCGACAGTATAGTCTGGATGGGAGAAGGTGGAGGTTCGGGCGTTTTACTTTTTTTGTTTTTTGAGAAAAAAGGAACGTTTATTTGACCTTGGAATTTTTCTCCCTTTAGCTCTATTCGCTAAAGGGTTTTTTAATGCCATCGTCAGAGCCTATCCTCTTTTCGTGAATAGATCAGAAAAGAAGGAGATAGTAAAATGAAAGACAAGAATTTGAAGAAGTTTGTTGCAATTGCCATGTTTAGCAGTATCGCTTATATTCTTATGCTGCTGAATTTCCCGATGCCGGGATTCCCGCCTTTTTTGAATATCGATTTCAGTGACATTCCAGCGCTGCTTGCGGCTGTTATTTTTGGCCCATTGGCAGGAATCGTCGTGGAACTCATTAAAAACATTTTGGATTATGCAATGACTGGCAGTGAAACAGGCATACCTATCGGCCATATGGCTAATTTTATCGCAGGAGTAGCATTTGTGCTTCCTTCATATTATATTTATAATAAATTTACCAATAAAAAAGGATTGGTCGTCGGCCTTTCAGTCGCAACCATTTTTATGGCTGTACTAATGGCGATGCTGAATTATTTCGTTATCCTGCCGGCATACACTGTGTTCGCCCATTGGGACGTGATGTCTTCAGCAGAGACAAGATCATTGGTAACAACCGCCATCCTTCCATTCAATATTATAAAAGGCATCTTAATGACATGCATAACGCTGTTGCTGTTCGGTAAACTTCAATCATGGCTCGCCAAAATATCGCCGATGTATCAGCTCCATAAATAAGGAAAATAAAAAAACGAACCAAATGATTGATATGGTTCGTTTTTTTATTTTGGGCGTAAAAGACAACCTTTTAAAACCGTAAGCAAGTCGGGTCTAACAGCCGCTTTCCGCTTTTCTATTTGTCCAGCTGCAAGCGCGGCAGTCCCTCGAGGTCTTAAGCCAAACCCCATCAAAGGCAAAAGCTGCCTGTGAGTGGTGTTCGTCTTAAGCTTGTCGGGACTAACAACCGCTTTCCGCTTTTCTATTTGTCCAGCTGCAAGCGGCAGTCCCTCGAGGTCTTAAGCCAAACCCCATCAAAGGCAAAAGCGGCCTTTGAGTGGTGTTCGTCTTAAGCTTGTCGGGACTAACAGCCGCTTTCCGCTTTTCTATTTCATTCGTATTTGAATGGGTCTCCGTCGAATGGCTGATCTGCTATTTTGATCGATTCTGTCGGGCATCCTTCAAAGGCATCCATCATGTCTTCTTCCAGTACTTCTGGGATGATTTCTGTTCCTTGATTATCGTCCAGGATGTTGAAAGCAATCCCTTCGTCATCATAATCGTATATATCCGGCGCTGCAGCACCGCATGCGCCACAAGCGATACAAGTATCTTTATCAACAATGGTATACTTAGCCATGATCTTACCTCCTAATCTATGTACATTCATCGTACTGATATAATAATTTAGTCACGTTTACTATTGTATATGTGAGGTTGTAACTTTTCAATAGTATTTGCTTGGTTTAAAGGGAATCATACTGGTATTGACTAGAAATTGACCCTAAATTTTCATGGAATGTCCAAAAAATGTTTTTCAGCAAATTACGCTAAATTCTGATAAGATAAAAGTAGTAAGACGACAAAGTACGGGGTTGTGAGAAAGCATGATTCATTCATATCTAGAAGCCATTATCATGGATTGCCTTTTGCGTATAGGAGGGGAACGGACCGTATATTCTGTTTATCATATCCTTTATGGAAAAAAGTCATCACAGACAATTCAAGATAGTCGCTTTTTTTATATAGAAAAATATTTCAGGACTCTCCCTTCCCTTGAACGGGGACATTTCCAGCAATGCATCGATAAGCTGAATGAGAATGGATTCATTCATGTTTTGAATGAAAAGGGGAATTATAGGATTGAGGAAAAAGGAAGGGAAATAATGCGGCATTATGTTGAAAAAAATCCTTTTCCGTCCTACATGAATGGATTTGCCTTTCATATGGTGGCGATGCCTTTTTGGAGAAGGTTGTCTTTTCTTTTTCAAGTTGTGTCGAATGGAGTCCATAAAAATTCATCTTATTATTGTATCGAGCATGATGAATTTATTCAAAAATGGGTTAAAAAAATAGTATTCAAATATAACGATATGCAAGAACTAGCAAACGCTCTTCATCAAGAACTTCAACGCATCCTATCCACACGCCCTGATGATGCCGCGAGCATTTTTGTATTGAAACTGACCGGTTTCCATCGAGCAGGATATAACAATCGCCAAATCGGCAATCGCTTCGGGGTAGACGAGTATTATGTACATTTCATGTTTTTAGACACCCTACACCTGATCCTGCAGCATTCAACAGAGGAGCATACTGTCCTAACCGAAATTTCGGAAGATCTATTTAAAAACAGGCAGTCACCTATTACACAGAGCAGTTTGTCTACTCTGTCCTTTTTAAAAAAAGGATATTCGATCAGTGAGATAGCAGTAGTAAGGCAATTGAAGGAAAGCACGATTGAAGACCATATTGTTGAATTGGCCCTTCATACTTCCGAGGTACAATTAACCAGATTTGTAGACGAATCACTCGCAGATGAGATCAGATTGATTGCCGAAGAAAGCCAAACAAAGCAATTGAAAAATATTAAAGGCCGATTGTCTAAAGAAGCTACTTATTTTCAAATCCGGCTTGTTCTGGCGGAAAGGAGGGGATAATATGCACATAAAAAAGGCTTTGAAGACTTATTTTGGATATGATTCGTTTCGTCCGGGCCAGGAGGAGACGGTGAGATCCATCATTGAAGGCCGTCATACAATAGCCACTTTGGCAACTGGAACAGGAAAGTCATTATGTTACCAGCTGCCTACTTATATGTCAGGAAAAACGACATTGATTGTATCTCCTTTGCTTTCCCTTATGCAGGATCAAGTAGATCAATTAAAAATGAAGGGCGAGAAAAGGGCAATTGCATTAACTTCCTTTTTAAAATATCGGGAAAAAGCCGATATATTAAAAAGTATAGGAGATTACCGATTTATTTTCCTCTCCCCGGAGATGTTAAGCATTCCTTCTGTCGTTAAGTCTTTAGCTACTTTGGATATCGGTTTGTTCACAGTTGATGAAGCGCACTGTATCTCCCAATGGGGTTATGATTTCCGTCCGGATTATTTGAGGCTGGGTGAAGTGAGAGAGCAGCTTGGAAATCCGCTGACGCTTGCCCTTACGGCAACAGCCACTGAAGAAGTCCGCCAAGATATTCGGCATTATCTGAATCTGGCCCAGGCTGAAGAAGTGGTCAGCTCTATTGATCGTGAAAATATTGGTTTATTTGTAGAACAGTGTTCTTCCCATAAAGAAAAAGAAGAAAGGCTCTTTCATTTGGCCCAATCTCTTAAAAAGCCTGGGATTATCTATTTTTCTTCAAAAAAACAAGCGGAAAGCATGGCTTTGTTTCTGGAGGAAAAAGGAATCGGAGGCGTCGGGTACTATCATGCAGGAATGGAACAGGAACAGCGCATATTGATTCAGCAGCAGTTTCTGCAGAATCAGCTTCAGGTTATTTGTGCGACAAATGCTTTTGGAATGGGTATCAATAAAGATAATGTCCGTTTTGTTATTCACTACCATATGCCATCCAGTATGGAAGCTTATCTGCAGGAAATTGGTAGGGCTGGGAGGGATGGAAAGAAAAGTGTTGCCATTCTTTTGTATTGTCCTGGAGATGAATCGCTGCCTCTGTTTTTAATAGACAGCGAGCGCCCTTCGGATATGCAGCTTGATGCCTTCTTTGCTTTTATGGATGGAAAGTATGGAGAAAACATAGCTTTTCTAACGAGCGAGCAGCTTAAAGAAGGTTTCTCCCATGTTCAATTCACGGAGGTGCAGGAAAGGATTGTCATGCACTATCTAACTAATAGAACAATGCCGTTTAAGGCTGCAATCGATAAGCTCAAATCAGTAATGGAGGCTGTTTCTGAAAAAAAGAAGTGGAAATGGACGTCTTACTATCATTGGTTGATGGATACAACATCCTGTTATAGAGAGGGCATTAAGGAATACTTTCAGGAAGAGAAGAGCAACCAGAAACCGTTTCCCTGTTGTACGAATTGCAATGCTGATATTTCTTTCTATTATTCACTTGAAAAAGAGGAAGGGAGAGGCAGGTTAGAAGGGCTTGAAATGGATTGGAAAAAAGAGCTTGCCTATTTCTTGAAGGCAGAGAGGGAAAGCTATGAACAATAAGCAGGCTCAACTCATAAAAGATGTACCGGATAGAGTACTGATAATGAATGTCTGGTTAACACAAGGAATTGTCCTGTTGATTGCAGTGGTATTAACTTTTTTTTTGTTTGATAAAATAAGAGATTTTCAAAGCCTTTTTCAATGGATGGATCCAAACATTCTGTTTATCGGCTTTTTGGTGGGCTTGGTGGTTGTGTTCATCGATTTGTTAATGATGAGGGTCTTACCGCCAAGTTATTATGATGATGGCGGCATTAATGAACGAATATTCAGCTGCCTTTCCTATGTACATATCTTTTTTTTGACAGCCGCGGTGTCTATATGCGAGGAGCTATTGTTCAGGGGAGCTATTCAAACATATACAACAATCTGGATAGCGAGCGCTATTTTTGCATTAGTGCATTATCGATATCTATTTCATCCTTACTTATTTATAAATGTGGTGCTGTTAAGCTTCCTATTTGGTTGGATCTACGAATATACAGGCAATTTGCTTGTGACGATATCAATGCATTTTACAATCGATTTTCTTCTGGGTTTATACATAAAATGGATGTCAACCAAACAAAAGCAAGACACACAGAATGATTATTCGGAAAGTGAGTGATTCAACACATGCCTAAACAAGATTTTACTAAAAATGACCAAGCTGACCGCCTGAGAGATCAGGTTAAAAGCGATCAGGAGGAATTTGGTTTCAGCACATCTTCACTTCCATCAAGGAAAGAAGTGCATGGCCGCAAAAAGCAGAAGGTAAAAATGAAAATCAAATTTCCGCTTGTCAAATTTTTGGCCTTCTTTTTCATCCTTTTAATTGTCACGACCTTTGCTATTTATTCTTTTATAACAAAAGATGATGAGCCTGTTGCGAAAAAAGAAAGCAGCAGTAAAGAGCCATATTCTGAGAGTATAAACATCGACAATAGTTCTGCTGAAGCAAGCACTTCAAATGATAAGAAAAAAGAAGCAGAGAACAAAGCGCTGACTACCAAAGCGGAAGAGAAGAAGCAGAAAGAGAAGCAGGCTGAAGCTGAGAAAGCGGCAGCGAAAAAAGAATCCGAACAAAAGAAAGCGGAAGCTGCCAAAAAAGCCGCCGCTGCTAAAAAAGAAGCGGAAGCCAAGAAAGAAGAAGCCGCCAAAAAAGAAGCTGAAGAAAAAGCCCATAATGAGAGTAATTCATCTGTGCAGAATTCCAACCAACATAATAATGGTAGCTCCCAATCTGAAAAAAAGCCGGCTTCGAATTCTGGAAATGAGAATTATACGATAGAAAATGGGTATAAGATTTATAGACATACTGTTCAGCCAAGTGAAACTGTTTTTAGGATTGCTATGAAGTACTACGGTTCCCTTGACGGCATTGATTTGATCAATCGTTGGAATGGCATCTCCAATAATAATATCTCAGTAGGTCAAGTACTGAAAATACCTGTAAAACAATAAAGGTAGGTCTGAAAAGGCCGTTTTTCGCATATACTCCTCCTATAACGTGAGGAGTGTGAGTGAAATGGATCCAGCCATTATCCAATTGGATGATTCAATTACCGATCAAGCAACGAAGAGGATGCTTCAAAACGTGATAGAACGGAAGAAAAAGTTTGATTATCTGAAGAAAAAACACTTTAGGACAACTCTTGTTACGCTCTTGCTAGGATTCCTGTTAATCCTGTATGTATATGTCTTTTACGTAAAGCCCTTTTCTTTTTCCTATTTGGACATGCTTACTAGATTCGTAGGTCATAGCACTTCCTTATTGTATTGTGCAGCAGCGTTTGGCGCTTATGGGTATATGCTAGTGTTAAAGAAGAAAAAGGATAAGGCAGAAAAGGAATTCCATGCTTTGCGTTGTGAAATTGTCGACCGCAGCAAGGATTTATGGAAGCCGGAAGCTGCCTGGAAGGACCGGCATAAAATATTTCAATTAATGAAAGATCAATACGATATTAATCTATTTCATCAGAATAAGTAGATTGTATGGTTGCGCAAGGTTTTAAAATTGAAAGGAGATGTTCACCATGTTTGTAAAAAGTATCATGAAGCCAAGACATGATTGCTATACAGTCAAAAGCACTGATTCCCTTCAGACAGCTATGGATGTCCTGTCAAAAAACGGTGTTGATGCTGTACCCGTACTTAATGGCAATAAATATGCAGGTATTTTGACACAGTATACGATTTACGAGGGATATTTCAAGAACGGGGGAAGCAGGGACGAATTTCTGCAGCAAAAAACTGCGGGTGAATTGGCTGGTTACAGCGATGAATTTCTTAGGGGCGATGAAATTTTTGAACACACCGTAATCAAAATGAAGAAATTCCCTTTGTTGCCTGTTTTGGATGGTAAGGGCGAGTTTTATGGAATTGTAACCAGATATGATGTTCTTGACCAATTTCAAAGTGCTTTCGGTATGCAGAAGAAGGGGATAAGAATTGCGTTTACATCTGTGGAAACAGAAGGCCGCCTGGCTAAGTTTACGGATATTGCCCATCAGTATCATGAACATATCATTTCACTTGTTACATTTGATGAAGGAGATCCGCTCGTACGCCGGATTGTCATGAAAATTGAGCCGACGGCCAATTTGGAAAAATTCACGAAAAAGCTGGAAGAATCCGGTTTCCGAATTTTGAGCATAACTGAAGAAGTATAATGTATATGCCCTTTCCGATTCATGGAAAGGGTTTTCCCTTTTCTTGAAAGAGTCTTAAGCTTGTCGGGGGTAAATAGTCGCTTTCCGCTTTTGTTTCATCCAGCTGCAAGCGCCACCCCCTCGAGGTCTTAAGCCGTGCCTCTGTCAAAGGCGAAGGACAGCCTTTGTCAGCGCCCCGTCTTAAGCTTGTCGGGGGTAAATAGTCGCTTTCCGCTTTTGTTTCATCCAGCTGCAAGCGCCATCCCCTCGAGGTCTTAAGCCGTGCCTCTGTCAAAGGCGAAGGGCGGCCTTTGTCAGTGCCCCGCCTTAAGCTTGTCGGGGATAAACGGCGCTTTCCGCTTTTGTTTCATCCAGCTGCAGGGACCAGCCACTAGTGAACTTCCCCCTCATCTTCTACGATAAGTCAACATCGAATCGCTTCGCTCTTCGTGTTTCCTATATCTCAAGAATGAGTGGTCCAGTTCATACGTGGCTAAACGGTCCCTTCCGCTTTTGTTTATCAATTTGGTTCTTAAGTGCTGAGCTGATGTCATATAATTATAAGGTTATTTATGGTATGATTCGGTTAGGTTTTTGTAAATTTTTTCGGGAGACAAGGAGTTCTTATGGAATATGTGTTAGTGGCTGTTGCCGTTATTGTTGCTACGGCAGTTGCTTTGTTGCTATATATGTGGAAGTTGGCCCATGAAAACAATGTGTTGGAGCATCATTTATCCTTCGCGGATTTTCCTGCCGAGTTCGGTAAAGCCTCCTTCTTTTTTATTTCGGATATCCATAAACGGCATGTCCATAAAAGCATCATAGAAAACGTGAAGGGAAAAGCCGAATGTGTCATTATTGGCGGCGATTTAGCTGAAGGCGGAGTTTCATTAGGTGTCATAGAAGAGAATATACAATTATTAAAATCTATTGGCCCTGTTTTTTTTGTATGGGGAAATAATGATTATGAAATTGATTATCATGAGCTGGATGCATTGCTTAACAGCATGGGTGTGAAGATTTTGGACAATACAGCTGTTGCCCTTGAATCGCATAATGGCGGTTCGCTGTCATTGATGGGGATCGATTATTATGATGGAGGAAGGGCAAGGCTGGATCTGGCTCTTCAAGATAGTGAAAAAGACAGTTTTAAAATTCTTGTCAGTCACAGTCCGAGTATCATTAGAAGAATTAAACCGGAGGATGGAATATCATTAATCCTCGCGGGCCATACGCACGGTGGGCAGATACGGATTTTTGGGCTGGGCCGGTATGCACATGGCGGCATTACCCATAAGGGAGATACAGTAATGCTAACATCTAATGGTTACGGCACTTCGCTCCTGCCCCTGAGACTAGGCGCTAAATCGCAAACACATATTGTTCACATTACCTCACAAATAGAACGCTGAAGGGAACCTTTCCTGCTGAAGGGTTCCTTTTTGTCGTATGAAAAAGGAGGGAATAGGATATGCACAGCCATAGCAGCCATTCATATGATGATGTAGGAATTCAATTTTATTTCAGCGGCCGCACTGTTTTTCCACGCTGAAAGGATTTATATTATGTACGGGAGGCTTGTACGTGAAGGTTGAACGAATGGATCTATATACATTGAAGATCTTTCTCACACTGGATGATTTGTTTGAGAACGGTTTGGACTTGGAAGATATAAAAAGCAATAGCCTGAAGGTGCATGCCATTATTAAAGGAATGATTGAAACAGTCTGCCTAGAAGAAAACTTTCCCTTCAAAGGATATATGGAAATTGAAATTTTTTCACTGCATGCGCACGGTGTTTTGATGATAATTAGCCGGGAAGATGATCTTAGCTGTGATGAAGACGATGACCTATTTGATTTGCGTTTATATAATACGGAAGAGAAAGAATTTTTATATTATTTCCATTCCTTTGAGTGTTTGATTCAACTAGCCATTATTCTTCGCCGAAAAGAAGCGAAAGCTGAAAGCTCCATTTATTATTATGAAAATAGATATTATATTTATATAGATAATAGGTCGATTAATTGCTGTGAAGAAATCGTCTCTATTGTCTCTGAATTTGGTTTTCCGAGCACGATGGCCCTGTGCCGCCTTCAAGAATATGGGAAGGTGATTTGCATGAAGAATGGAATTGAAGAGATATGTCGATATTTTTGCTGAATAATGGCTGGACAGACGTTTCCTCCACTTAGGTGACAGGTAATAAAAAAGGATGTTTTAGACAACAAAAAGAAAGGAATAGTATATTGTTTCTATTGATTCTGAATATTTTTGTAATAGCTTGATTAAAAAGTCTTTAGGTGTATACTAACACTGTATGTAGATGTTTATCTTACTAAGAAAAGACTTTCTAGGAGGTCCTTACATGGCAGCTCAAAATGAAGCAGAGCATACTCAACAGACAGATGTGAAAGAAAATGATGTATTGTTATCAACCCAAACAGTGATTCATAAGGCACTGGATAAGCTTGGCTATCCTGAAGAAGTATACGAGCTTCTAAAGGAGCCTTTGCGTATGTTGACAGTAAAAATCCCGGTCAAAATGGACGATGGAACTGTCAAAATATTTACCGGCTACCGTGCGCAGCATAATGATGCTGTAGGTCCGACAAAGGGTGGAATCCGTTTTCATCCGGGTGTGACCGAACGTGAAGTCAAAGCGCTTTCCATATGGATGAGCTTGAAATGCGGCATTGTCGATTTACCATATGGTGGCGGAAAGGGAGGTATAATCTGTGATCCGCGGACTATGTCATTCGGGGAGCTTGAACGGCTTAGCCGTGCCTATGTGCGCGCTATTTCCCAAATTGTCGGTCCGACAAAAGATATACCTGCTCCAGATGTTTTCACCAACTCACAGATTATGGCATGGATGATGGATGAATACAGCCGAATTGACGAATTCAATTCGCCAGGGTTCATTACCGGTAAACCAATTGTTTTAGGTGGTTCCCATGGACGTGAGTCCGCTACTGCCAAAGGCGTAACCATTGTCATACGCGAAGCGGCCAAAAAAAAGGGGATTGATCTGAAAGGAGCAAGAGTTGTTGTACAGGGATTCGGCAATGCCGGAAGCTTCTTGTCAAAATTCATGCACGATGCAGGCGCAAAAATAGTAGGCATTTCTGATGCATATGGCGCTTTGCATGATCCAGATGGATTGGATATTGATTATTTGCTGGACCGCAGGGATAGTTATGGTACAGTTACCAATCTATTTGATAATACAATAACCAATAAAGAATTGCTGGAACTTGAGTGTGATATATTAGTGCCTGCTGCCATAGAGAACCAAATCACCGAAGAAAATGCACATAATATAGCTGCGAAAATTGTAGTTGAAGCCGCTAATGGG
The DNA here is from genome assembly GCF_047238185.1 of Bacillus kalamii. Lineage (NCBI taxonomy): Bacteria > Bacillati > Bacillota > Bacilli > Caryophanales > Bacillaceae > Bacillus > Bacillus kalamii. The sequence continues at coordinate 1,298,483 of NZ_JBDFMI010000001.1, forward strand.
CCAACTACACTTGAGGGAACACAGATATTGACTGACCGCGGGATTCTGTTGGTGCCGGACGTACTTGCATCTGCCGGAGGCGTTACGGTCTCGTACTTTGAATGGGTGCAGAACAATCAAGGGTATTACTGGACAGAGGAAGAAGTAGATGAAAAGCTGGAGAAGATACTAGTGAAATCATTTGAAGCGATCTATGAAACAGCCCAGACAAGACGAGTGGATATGAGGCTGGCCGCTTATATGATCGGCGTCAGAAAAATGGCCGAGGCGTCCCGTTTTAGAGGGTGGATTTAATAAATTCGGTATAAGGAATGTAATTTCTTGAATTATTGTAGAAAAACTTCTATCTTTAAAGATAGGAGTTTTTATTTATGGCAGTAAGCAGTCTATCCGCAGATATGCCATATGAGGAGTGGTAATTTTGTTAACGAAAGAGGCAGTTATTATTGGCGGTGGCCCATGTGGATTGGCAGCGGCTATTGCATTGCAGGAAATCGGCATGAAGCCGTTAGTGATTGAAAAAGGAAATATTGTCAATTCCATCTATCATTATCCGACCCATCAAACTTTTTTCAGTTCAAGTGACCGGCTGGAAATTGGAGATGTAGCTTTTATCACAGAAAACAGGAAGCCTGTCCGCAACCAGGCGTTAGCCTATTATCGTGAAGTCGTGAAACGGAAAGAAATTATGGTAAATCCATTTGAAAAAGTTCAGCATGTCACAAAGGGCGAGGATGAGAAATTCACTGTCAAAACAGATAAAGCTGAATATCATACGCCTTATGTCATCGTAGCAACCGGTTATTATGATCAACCTAACTTACTGAATATACCAGGTGAAAACCTTCCGCATGTCTATCATTATTTTAAAGAAGCACATCCCTACTTTGATTGCGATGTAACGGTGATCGGAGGGAAAAACTCAAGTGTAGATGCCGCCTTGGAGTTGGTGAAAGCGGGCGCAAGGGTTACAGTCCTATACCGTGGCAGTGTGTATTCGCCAAGTGTCAAACCGTGGATTTTGCCTGAGTTCGATGCCCTTGTTAGAAATGGAACAATCAAGATGGAGTTCAATTCCTCCATTAAAGCCATTACTGCTGATAGCGTACAATATGTGGTTGACGGAACAGAATTAAAAAGGACTAAAGCCGACTATGTTTTCGCTATGATCGGTTATCATCCGGACCATGCCTTCCTGAAAGAAATGGGGGTTAAAGAGGAAGAAGAAAGCGGAAGACCTCTTTTTAATCCGGAAACAATGGAAACTAACGTGAAAAATCTATTTATTGCAGGTGTGATAGCGGCCGGAAACAATGCCAATGAAATATTTATTGAGAACGGCCGTTTCCATGGACCGCAAATTGCAGCATATATACAAAGCGAGAGAGAGAACGGATAACCTTCGTTCTCTTTTTCTGTCCTCAATCAATACAAAAGGTTTATGTGAACAAGACTTCCGCTTTTCCTGTCAAATATAGTATGATAATGTGGAGGTGTCGATATGAAAACAAAAAAAATTACGTTAATCACTACCGGCGGGACAATCGCAAGTAAGGAAATAAATAAAGGCCTGCTTGATTCAGGTGCAATAAGCGGTGAAGAATTGGCATCGCTTTGTGATTTGCCTGATGGCTACGACATACATATAGTCGATATTATGCAAGTTCCTTCCATGCATATAAATTTTTCTAAAATGGATTTAATCAGAAAAGCCATTGAAAATGAACTCAAGGATGATAGTGTAAGCGGAGTGGTTGTTACCCATGGAACGGATAGCCTGGAAGAAACTGCTTATTTTCTGGATATAACCATTAATGACCACCGTCCAATCGTAGTGACGGGTTCTCAGCGTTCACCACAGGAAGTGGGGACAGATGTGTTTTCAAATTTAAAGAATTCGATTTACACAGCTTCCAGCGAGCTGTTGCACAATGTGGGCGTAGTGGTTGTTTTCAATGAACGCATCTATTCCGCCAAATATGTAAAAAAAGTACATGCCTCCAATCTTCAGGGGTTTGAATCATTTGGTTATGGATATCTTGGGATCATTGATAATGACATTGTGTCCATTTACCAAAAGCCTGTGAGAAAAGAAAGCTATGAATTAACTAAACCATTGGGAAGGGTGGACATTATTAAATGCCATACCGGACAGGATGGGCTCTTTATTGATGCTTCGGTTGCTGCGGATGCTGAAGGAATTGTATTGGAAGGCGTCGGGCGTGGACAAGTAACACCGATGATGATCGATTCCATACAGAATGCTTTGGATAAAGGCGTTGCCGTGGTCATGACGACAAGTGCTGAAGAAGGCAAGGTGTATCCTTCATATGGCTATGAAGGCAGTGCGCATGATTTAAAACAGAGAGGCGTTCTTTTGGGGGAGGATTACGACAGTAAAAAAGCCCGTATTAAATTGGCTGTATTGCTGGCCTCCAAGGATAAAGTCACGCAATCTGATTTTACTTACTAATAAATGAATAATATTGTAGTTGTGCCATTTACTAGTATAGCAACAGGATGGAACTTCATAGAATAAGTAAAGAAGAAGCGGCCGGCCGGCCGCTTTTTCTTTGATGTGTCCCAAAAAGAAAGCCGCAAGGAACGATTACTGATTTTTTACTAAGAACATGGTACGATAAGACAAAATAAGTAAAGAAATGAGGTCGGCGGATGCTGGTCATTTTTACAGCCGGTTTAGCACCTGGACTGGCATTGCTCAGTTATTTCTATTTGAAAGATTATTATGGAACTGAACCGATCTTTGTAGTTATAAGGACTTTTTTATTTGGTGCCTTACTTGTGTTCCCCATTATGTTTATCCAATATGTGCTTCAAACGGAGCATTTGATTTCGAATGATGCGGTTTATTCTTTCTTCGCTACTGGGTTTCTTGAAGAGTTTGTAAAATGGTTTATTTTGATTTATACCATTTATTCCCATGTGTCGTTTGATGAACCGTACGATGGGATTGTCTATGGTTCGGCAGTTTCGCTAGGGTTTGCAAGTGCAGAGAATATTTTTTATTTGATTGCCAATGGAGTCGAATTCGCTTTTGGACGAGCCTTGCTCCCGGTTTCAAGCCATGCGCTTTTTGGTGTTATTATGGGCTATTATTTAGGGAAGGGGAAGTTTGCCAGCGACAGGGAGAGATCATTTATGCTTTATGCTTTCCTCGTGCCATTCTTTTTACACGGTCTCTATGATTATATCTTACTAAAAGAAACACTTTGGATTTATACGATTGCTCCTTTCATGATTTTTCTTTGGTGGTTCGGATTGCGAAAAATCAAGAAAGCAAGGAAGCTATCGGATATTTATGCAGCAGAAATATCCCAGCAATGAAAGCACGCCTATACGAGCGTGCTTTTTAACGTTCCGGAATGATCTTTGAACCGTTATGCTTGAATAATAGAAGAGTCATGTGTATTCTATAAAACATAGCATTTTAATGGGAATTAAATGATCCATTGAACAAAGAAAGGGTGGTATCATCAAGAAAAAGCATACTGTATTACTTGTATCTGTTTCTATTATTGCACTATTTATTATTTGGGGGCTGCTTCCTGGAAATATAGCAGGAAAATTTTCACTTGAAAGGACTATGTCCGCTGGAAATTCTTTTTTGCTTGAAAAATTCGGATGGTTTTATAGTCTATTGATGACGTCAATTGTTATCCTAGCCATCTATTTTTCTGTATCCAAATACGGAAAAATCCGGCTGGGGAAAGATGAAGACCGCCCAGAGTTTGGATATGTTACGTGGCTTTCCATGCTGTTTGCTGCGGGCATGGGTATTGGCTTGGTTTTTTATGGAATATCTGAACCGATTGCGCACATGGACTCGCCTTTAACGGATGGCCAAAGCGAAGCCGATAAAATGCGGTTTGCTATGCGGTATTCCTTTTTGAATTGGGGAATCCATCCTTGGGCGATATATGCAATAGCTGCCATGATTATTGCTTACTTTACATTCAGGAAAGGCAAATCTGGCACTATTTCATCTACAGTTACTCCTTTATTTAAGACATCTTCTTCTTCTGTAATTGGCCGTATTGTTGATATACTGTCTGTATTGGCCATTGTTTTTGGAGTAATTCCGACTATAGGAATCGGAGCACAGCAAATTGCTGGAGGTCTGAGTTACCTCATTCCGAGTATCCATAATACAACTGGATTTCAAGTCATCTTAATTGGAGTTTTTACAGTTGTATTCCTTCTGTCAGCTCAAACAGGGATAAAAAGAGGGATTAAATATTTGAGTAACTTCAACATTATGTTGGCTGCATTGTTGTTATTTTTTGTTTTGTTTGCAGGGCCGACATTATTTATCCTTGATTTTTTTACGACAAGTCTCGGAAAGTATATCCAGACATTGCCGGAAATGTCGTTGAAATTGAATCCATTGAATCATGACGAATCCTCCTATATCCGTAGTTGGACCATTTTCTATTGGGGTTGGTGGATTTCCTGGACTCCGTTTGTGGCCAATTTTATTGCCCGTATCAGTAAAGGGCGTACGATTCGTGAATTTATTAGCGGCGTTGTTCTTGTGCCGGCGTTGATCGGTACATTTTGGTTTGCTGTTTTTGGAGGCACTTCTCTGCATCTTGATATGTTCAGCGGAGGGAATATCGCATCTGAAATTGCCTCCAACGGTCCGGAAGTCGGGTTATTTGCATTGCTAGGCCAATTGCCGTTTGCTCAAATTACTCAGGCGCTGGGCGTGGTTTTAGTGGCAGCTTTCTTTATTACATCTGCCGATTCAGCTACTTATGTCGTTGCCATGCAAACGTCAAACGGTTCCCTTAATCCGTCAAACCGTCTGAAATTAAGCTGGGGAATCATCATTTCCGCACTTTCAATGATTTTATTAGGTGCGGGCGGATTGGATGCTCTGCAAACGACTGCTCTTGTCGGCGCTTTTCCGTTTGCATTTGTGATTGTACTGATGATCGCTTCCTTTATGAGAGAGATAAAGAAAGAAAAGATAGACTGAAAAAAGGAGTGTCCGTTTTGAACGGAGGCTCCTTTTTTGTGTAGGAACGGTTACCTGGTCGGATTTCAGAGGCTTTGCCACGCTATGCTTGCACGAATCTTACATTCCTTCGTGTAGCCCTTTGCCTAATATAAAGCTATCTGGGACTCCCTCTTTTTAACGAGATGGCTCTATGGATAATTAAGCGCATAAAATAACCTTTCATTGAAAAAAATAGGATTACTTCCATTCATAATTATAGTTAGGAGTGTTCTTCGTGAGAATGACAATGTGGCAACAGATTAGTTTAGCGTGCATTATGCTGATTTCGGTTATTTTATTTGATCAGCCAAAATCGGCAAATGCTTTTTCCGAACAGGTCATCCAGCAAGGGGCAACAGGGGATGATGTAGTCGAATTACAGGCAAGGCTGCAAAACATTGGTTTCTACCATGGGAAAATCGATGGTGTTTTTGGCTGGGGTACATATTGGGCTCTGCGCAATTTTCAAAGCGATTTCGGTCTTCCAATTGACGGCTTGGCCGGGCAATCCACTAAAAATAAATTAGTGAAAGCTTCGAATTTCAATAAGAAATTTGTGCATGAGCAAATCAATAAAGGCAATACATTTACGTATTACGGAAATGTGCCGATCGAAAAGCAGGTAAAACCGAATAAACAGTCAAATACCGGTACTAACAAAGGAAAACAAGAGGGAGCTGCCAGCAATCAGACAGCTTCCAAGAAAGGGAATATCCCTGCCGGTTTTTCGGAGAACGACATCAATCTATTGGCTTCAGCAGTATATGGGGAATCAAGAGGAGAACCATATGAGGGGCAAGTGGCGGTCGCAGCCGTTATATTGAACAGAATGGAAAGTCCGTCCTTTCCCAATACCATCTCCCAAATTATTTTTGAACCGCTGGCTTTTACAGCTGTAGCAGATGGCCAAATATATATGGAACCAAATGAAACAGCTAAAAAAGCCGTCATTGATGCAATAAACGGCATGGATCCTTCAGGAAACGCGACGTATTACTTTAATCCTGAGACTGCAACCAGCAAATGGATATGGTCCCGTCCGCAAATCAAAAAAATCGGAAAGCATATATTCTGTAAGTAAAGAGGTGCATCTTTAATGGCAAAAAATATTATTATTGCTCTCCTGGCAGTCGCTGTAGCGGGAACAAGCTATTACGGCTTTAAGGAACACAGAGATAAAAACAATGTGATCATTCAGGCTGAGAACAATTACCAACGAGCATTCCATGATTTGTCCTATCAAATGGACCTGTTAAATGATAAGTTGGGAACAACATTGGCGATGAATACCCGGAAATCATTATCGCCTGCATTGACTGATGTTTGGAGAATTACTTCCGAAGCACAAGGAGATGTAGGGCAGCTTCCATTAGCGCTGATGACATTCAACCAAACTGAGGAGTTTTTAAATAATATAGGAAACTTCAGCTATCGAACAGCTGTTAGGGACCTTGAAAAAGAGCCTCTTTCAGATGAGGAATACAGCATGCTACAGCGTTTATACAAACAATCGAAAGAAATCCAGAATGATTTAAGGCAAGTGCAGCATACCATCATGGCTAAAAATCTGCGTTGGTCGGATGTCCAGCAATCGATGGCGAGCGGGAATTCTCCAAAGGACAATTCAATCGTGGACGGCTTTAATATGGTTGAGAAAAAAGTAGGCGGATACGCAGAAGCTTCACAATTTGGACCAAGCTTTGTATCCCATGAACAAAAGGATGATCAGTATCGGCAAATAAAGGGGAAAGAAATTACAAAAGCGGAAGCGGAGGCAATTGCACGCAAATTTGTCCCTTATAGCCCGTCTGCTAAGGCAACTGTGATTGAGAGCCGTAAAGGTTCAGATTTTCCCTTCTACAGTGTAACGTTAAAAGATAGCGATTCAGACCGTATGATATCAGTCGATTTAACGAAAAAGGTTGGCTATCCGATTATTTATATGAATAACCGAGAAGTAAAGGAAGCGAAAATCAGTTTAAACGAAGCCGCGAAAAAAGCGAAAGAATTACTGGATAAGCAACATTATACATCGATGGAACTATTCGAAAGCTCGCAATATGATTCGGTCGGAGTTTTTAATTTTGTCCATGTTGAAAACGGTGTCAGAGTATATACTGATTCAATCAAGGTAAAAGTGGCACTCGATAATGGAGGCATTATCGGCTATTCAGCCGAAGATTATCTTAAGACGAATAAAGAAAGACAACTATCGAAACCGAAGTTAACGCTAGAGGAAGCCAAAAAGAAAATAAACAGTAAAGTGAAGATCATGGAAAACCGCTTGGCCATTATCACGGATACAGGCGGCAAAGAGGTTCTATGCTATGAGTTCATGGGCGTATTAGATAATGAAACATACCGCCTTTTCATCAATGCCGACAATGGCGATGAAGAACTTGTAGAAAAAATGTCTGAAAAAGAACCGGGTTATCGGAATTCTATTTAATCCAAAAAGGAAAAGTATTTCAATACTTTTCCTTTTTTAAATTTTCTGCCATAATATAGATGGATAATTTGAACTAATACTTAATACTCTAGGGGAAGTGTGGAGAAACAAATGAAGATCGGTAACCGGCTTGTATTAGAGTCTAAAGGCTCAGGTAGTTATGAGAAATACCAATCGAAAATTTTAGAAATGTCCAATGGCTGCGTTTATATAGATTACCCGCAAAATATGGCTACGAAAAAGACGGCTTTTTTGCCGGACGGCATAACATTGAAAGCGTCATATGTGGATGAAACAGAGAATGCATTTTGGTTTCAGACAGAGGTACTAGGGAAAAGAAAATCAACTATTCCGATGATCCAATTATCTTTGCCGCCAAAGGAAACGCATAATAAAATTCAAAGGCGTGAATTTGTCCGGATCGAGACGAATATCGATGCAGCAGTACATAGCCCTAACCATGCTTTTCCTCCCTTCACTACCGTTACGGAGGATATAAGTGCAGGCGGAGCTGCCATTCTGGTCCCTAAGGAAATCAAAGTCGAGGAAAACAGCCGAGCAACTATATGGCTTGTCCTTCCGGCGAAGGGAGGAAGCATCCATTACGTAAAGGTCGACAGCCAGGTGGTGAGGCTGATCGAACAGCCTGCTGGAAGGTACAATGTGATGACCATGCAGTTTAATGAAATACCTGACAAAGAACGCCAACAATTAATCCGCTTCTGTTTCGAGAAACAATTGGAGCAACGGAAGGTTAGGGATTAATGTATGTTTCATGTCGATCCCGTCGATGCTATATCATAAAAAAGGGGCAACGGCATGGAAAAAATAGAAAGGCTTTTGGTGAAGCTGGTTCTTATCCAATTGGCATTCTTATTGTTTTGCCAATTCATTTTTCACCGTCCGGATGCATTCGCCGAATGGAAAAAATGGGCACGATATGAAGGTGTTTACTTGGATAACTACGATAGGATTGCCGATGTTTTGAAAGAGCAATCTTCCCTTTATATGGAACAAGAGTAAACCCGGCGCTGTAAAGGATGCCGGGTTTACTCTTTATCTATAGTCGTTATACAACAAAAAATATAAAACGTATTGGCAATCGGACTGATGGTGGACTGCTTTTTATGATAAAATAAAGAATGCATGTTTATTTACGTTGTAAAAGCCACAGGAGGAATTATGGACAAGAAAAACATATCAATAGCAATAGACGGGCCTGCCGCTGCAGGAAAGAGCACTGTAGCCAAAATTGTAGCTGAACATTTTTCATATGTTTATGTCGATACCGGGGCCATGTATAGAGCTTTAACTTTAAAAGCCATTTCAAACCATATAGATATTGAAGACGAGCAAGGGCTGTATAAAGTGCTTATGAATAGTGAAATTGTATTAAAGCCGGGAAAAGACGGGCAGCTAGTCTTTCTGGATGGAGAAGACGTATCCGAAAGAATCCGTACGGCTGAAGTGACAAACTCGGTGTCTGCTGTTTCCAAGCATGCTTCTGTCCGCAAAGAAATGGTAGCCAAGCAGCAAGCGATGGCTGCGGCTGGCGGCATTGTAATGGACGGACGGGATATTGGGACGCATGTTTTACCGAATGCTGAATTAAAGCTGTTTTTGATTGCCTCCGTTGAGGAGCGGGCACAAAGAAGGCATGCTGAGAACATGGCAAAAGGGTTCCCTTCCGATCTGGAAACACTAAAGGCGGAAATCGCAGCACGTGACCGTTATGATTCAGAAAGGGAAGTTTCTCCTTTGAAGAAAGCGGAAGATGCCATTGAAATTGATACGACATCTTTGAATATAGAAGAAACAGCAGATCGGATTATATCTCTTGTAAAAGAAAGGGCTTTGTGAATGAGCTTCTATAATTTTGCGAAAAATGTTGTCTATGTATTGTTAAAGCCGGTATATCGGTTTGAGGTTATCGGAAGAGATAATATTCCGAAGGAAGGCGGAGTACTGCTGTGCTCCAATCATATAGAAAATTTGGATCCTCCGGTTGTAGGGGCGAATGCCCCGCGGCCGGTCCATTTCATGGCGAAAGAGGAACTGTTTTCAGTGCCGGTCCTAAAGAAGATTTTGCCGCATGTCAATGCATTCCCTGTTAAGCGCGGAATGAGCGACCGCGATGCGTTAAGGACAGCCCTTAAGCTATTGAAGGATGGAAAAGTGGTTGGCCTATTTCCTGAAGGAACGAGAAGCAAAACCGGCGAGTTGGGCAAAGGACTTGCTGGGGCAGGATTTTTTGCTCTACGGTCGGATGCCGCTGTTGTGCCCTGTGCGATTATTGGACCCTATAAGCGTTTTAAACGGTTGAAAGTTGTCTATGGGAAACCGATCGATTTTTCCAAATATAAGGAAGAAGGTACAAAAATGCATGCGGAACAGGCGACAGAAATCATTATGGAACATATTTCTAAGCTTATTAGGGATAATAAATAAGGCGTATCCCTTGACAAAAAGAGTAAATTATAAGAATTTTAGTGTGAGGATATTTATTCCTAACAAATTATGACCGCTTCCAAAGTGAAGATGTGGTGGCTATTAATAAATGCATATTTTTAGGTTTGAAGCTAACAAAAAAAGGATATAGCATGGTTAATAGTAGTATTTTATACTTTCAGCAGTCATGGGTAAGGAGGAGTACATATGATTGAAGAAGAATATGAAGTAAAAGGTTATAAAGTTGGAGACCAGGTGAAAGGGATCGTTACGAAGGTCGAAGACAAACAGGTTTATGTGGATGTTGCCAATAGTAAAATTGACGGAATCATTCCGATTAGTGAGCTAAGCAGCTTACATGTAGAAAAAGCATCCGACGTTGTATCCGAAGGTGAAGAGCTTGAATTGGAAGTGACTAAGGTTGAGGAAGAGAGCCTTATTCTCTCAAAGCGCAAGGTGGAAGCCCATAATGCTTGGGAAAGATTATATAAACAATTTGAAGATGGAGACATCATTGAAGCAGAAATCAAGGACGTCGTAAAGGGCGGTTTGGTTGTGGACTTAGGCGTTCGCGGATTTGTGCCGGCTTCATTGGTTGAGGATTATTATGTGGAAGATTTCTCTGACTATAAGGGGAAAACACTTACTTTTAAAATTGTTGAAATCGACCAGGAAAATAATCGTTTAATCCTTTCCCATAGAGCAGTCGTCCAGGATGAAAAAAGCAAGAATAAACAGAGCCGCCTAGAAGAAATCGAGCAGGGCCAAACGTTGAAAGGTATTGTCCAACGTTTAACTGACTTCGGTGCATTTGTGGATATCGGCGGCATTGACGGCTTGGTGCACGTTTCCCAGCTATCCCATGAGCATGTGAATAAACCGTCTGATGTAGTCAGCGAAGGCGATGAAGTGGAAGTAAAAGTCCTTTCAGTCGACCGTGACAATGAACGTATTTCATTATCCATTAAAGAAACATTGCCTGGACCTTGGAATAACATTGCTGAAAAGGCCCCAAAGGGTTCTATTCAGGAAGGGATTGTTCGCCGTCTAGTATCATTCGGCGCGTTCGTTGAAATCTTCCCTGGTGTGGAAGGATTAGTCCATATTTCCCAAATTTCCAATAAGCACATCGGCACACCGCATGAAGTGCTGTCGGAAGGGGAAAAAGTGCAAGTGAAAGTATTGGATGTCCATGAAGATGAACAACGATTGTCTTTAAGCATCAAAGAATTGCTTGAGAAAGAACCTCAAGATGCTGATTATGAATTGCCTGAAGAAACAACTGGATTCTCATTCAGCGATGTAATCGGCGACCAGCTGAAAAAATTTAAGAATTAATACGGTGATGTCATTTGTCAAGAACGAAAAGAAAATTAGAACATATAGAATATGCGCTAAAGACTGGCCAAAGCAGACAGACAGGGCTGGATGATGTATCATTTGTCCATGTTAGCTTGCCGGGTATATCTCTTGACGAAGCCTCTCTCCATACAAAAATTGGCGAACTTTCTTTAAGTTCGCCAATTTTTATAAATGCCATGACTGGAGGAGGCGGACCCGAGACTGAAATAATCAACAGAAATATGGCGATTGCAGCTAGAGAAACAGGTGTGGCCATGTCTGTCGGATCCCAAATGGCAGCATTAAAGGATGTCGATCAACGTTCTTCTTATCGAATAGTTCGCAAAGAAAACCCAAAAGGAATCATCTTTGGCAACATAGGGGCTGAGGCAACAGTTGAACAAGCGTTGCAAGCGGTTGAAATGCTGGAAGCGGATGCCTTGCAGATCCATTTGAATGTAATTCAGGAACTGGTCATGCCTGAAGGGGACCGTGATTTTAGTCGAGTATTGCCTACTATCGAAGCTATTTGCTGCCGTCTAGATGTTCCTGTCATTGTGAAAGAAGTCGGTTTCGGAATGAGTAAGGAGACCGTGTCCACGTTAGCGTCTGTTGGTGTCAGCATTGCTGATGTAGGAGGATTTGGCGGAACGAACTTTGCCCAGATAGAGAATGAGAGAAGAAGCAGGATGCTCCACTATTTTAATGATTGGGGCATCCCTACCGCTGTTTCTGTCATCGAGGCATCATCAGTACCGAATATCGAAATTCTTGCTTCAGGAGGAATCCAGAATGCGATGGACGCAGCTAAATGCTTGGCTTTGGGAGCAAGAGGGGTAGGTGTCGCTGGTTATTTCCTGAAAGTATGCAAGGAACAGGGCGTTGAAGCCTTGATTAAAAGCATCGAGGAATTTCATTTTGATTTGGCCGTCATCATGACGGCTTTAGGCGCGAGGACAGTAGAGGAGCTTAGAGAAGCTGATACGGTCCTTTCCGGCGAAACTCTTCAATGGATTAAACAGCGTATGCTTTGAAAAGTCCTTTCTTTTTTTCGATGGGTAAGGACTGGTTGCTTATAGTAGAAATATGGTTGGTTAAAAAAGAACCCATTGCCATTGGCGAGGGTTCTTTTGCTGTTATTAATTATGTTGGTTCGTTTTCCTGGCTTCCTCGGGTGTGTCCAGTACGGTTGCTCCATCATGATGAAGAGACTGGTCCCGGTCGGATTCTACTCTTTTGCTTTTCTTTAATTTCTTTTCTTGGCGATCTCTGCCCATTTTGCTGCACCTCCTCTTACTACTTTCTCATATCCTTCTTAAAATATTCGGCGGATTTTATACGCTTATTGTTTTAGTATGTAAAAATCTGACCATAATGGGTGTGAAAGGTGTTGAAATGATGGAAGGGCTTATCTTTATTTGGAGCAGTTGGCTTTTGATACTTGTATTCTTTTTTTTCTTCTATAAAAAAATTCCGCATCTATTTACAATTTTATTACTCTGCCTCTTATTTATGTCGCAATTCACCATCAAAGCCGGATCAATGCCGATCAATATGGGTGCCATCGGTGTCATATTAATAGCGTGCGTGTATATGTCATCCTTACGGTGGAAGGATCAATTCTGGGTAGGTATTTCTTCGTTTACTATAGCGCTATGCCTGGGAAGCTATGAGTTTTTTTCCTCGATGGAGCCGATTGGTTTTCTTTGGCTGCCTGACTGGTCTGTATATGGAATAATTGTGCTTCTTAGTATTCTCCTGATGAAGAGTAAAGGCCAGAGAATCATCGCCCTAACCATGGGAATGGTGATTCACGACCTCCTTTTTTTAATTATTTATTTCCGTTTTGGCATTCTTTATCCGATTTTGTCACTTGCTTGGCTTGACCATTTGGCTATTGTGACTCTGTTCCATATAGGCTTTTCTGCTTTGCAAATGATAACAATTGGCTATTTGACAAATAATAAAGTCATTCAACATAAGAAAGAGGTATAAGCAGATGCATGATTATTTTTGGCCAATAACAATCGGAACCTTATCGGGTATCCTTACCCGTTTATTTATGCTAAAGAGTGATTATCGCCAATATCCTACATATTTGCATGGGAAAATCATACATTTAGCGCTTGGTGTAATTGCGGCAGGGCTTGGGAGTATTGTAGTGCCTGCTTTATTGCTTCAGGAGTATACAGCGATTACGTTTCTTACAGTGGCTGCATCCCAATTTAGAGAAGTACGGAATATGGAGCGGAATACACTGACAGGCTTAGATGAATATGAGTTGGTAAAAAGAGGAAATACCTATATTGAAGGGATTGCTATTGCGTTTGAAGGAAGAAATTATTTAGTGATTTTCACATCGATGCTCGTAACGGCGGCCTATCTATTTGTTAATATTTGGGCTTCTTTGGCAGCGATCATCATTTGTATCATTTTATCGAAGAAATTAATGTCAGGCGCAACATTGAAGGATTTGGTTGACATTGAATATTGTGAATTAAGGTTTGATGGTGCCGGTTTATATATTGATAATATCTACATTATGAATATTGGTTTGCCTGCACGGCAGGAGGAAATCTTGAGGCATGGACTAGGCTTTATTTTGAAACCTAAAAGCTTTAATGTCCGCACTACCATTGCAAACCTTGGCCAAAGGCAAGCCATTCTGCATGATTGTTCGGTTGCTCTAGGCGTATATAGAGATTCCGGAACGCCTGCACTAGTGCCGCTTGCCAAAAGGGATTTGGATGACGGCAGGATCGGAGTCTTTATTTTGCCGCAGGAAAGGGATATCGAAAAGGCGATGAAAGTGATCGGTAACGTGCCCGCATTGGAAAATGCCATTCGTCTTCCAAGTAAGATAGATAGTGATGAGAAGGGACTGCTGTAAATGGTCATAGAAAAATTCATTTTGGCTGTTGTGACTACTGATAAAGAAAAGGTGCCTGTTGCACAGACTGTTTTCCATTGTGGTACAATAGAGGAAATGGATACGTTTGCGGTTAATCTGGAAGCGATTCTCGATGGAATTGCACACAAATTATCAGAAGATGTATACATAATCGTCAAGCATTAACGTCTGTGTTTGCGATAACACTAGTGATGTTATTGTTACATACCAAAAAATTTGGTACTATAGGATAGTTGCACCCTTCTTATTATAAGAAGGGTTGTTTTGCAGAGCAGGAAGTTAAATGAAAAGAAATATGTGTTTTCTAAAACTGTATTAATAATCATTTCCTTCAAAAAAAGAAAATTGTGTATAGATGAAACGAAAGGATGATGATCATGCCGAAACCTGTTGTTGCAATAGTGGGTAGACCGAATGTCGGGAAATCAACTATTTTCAACCGTATAGTGGGAGAGAGAGTATCGATTGTTGAAGATATTCCAGGAGTGACCAGAGACCGGATATATAGCTCCGGAGAGTGGCTAAATCATGATTTTAATATAATTGATACAGGCGGTATCGACTTAGGGGATGAACCTTTCCTGGAACAAATCCGCCAGCAAGCTGAAATTGCGATTGATGAAGCCGATGTCATTATTTTTATGACAAATGGACGTGAAGGAGTAACATCAGCTGATGAAGAAGTGGCCAAAATCCTCTATCGTTCCAAGAAACCAGTCGTTCTTGCAGTCAATAAAGTGGACAATCCTGAAATGAGAGACCAAATTTTTGATTTTTATTCTTTGGGATTTGGAGAACCTTTCCCGATTTCGGGTACACATGGATTGGGGCTTGGTGACCTGTTGGATGAGGCGGCCAAGCATTTCCCTGCACATGGCGAGCAGGAATACGATGACAGTGTTATCAAGTTTTCTTTGATCGGCCGTCCGAATGTCGGCAAATCTTCCTTAGTGAATGCATTGCTAGGGGAAGAAAGAGTCATAGTCAGCGATATCGAAGGGACTACCCGTGATGCTATCGATTCTCCATATAAGTTCAATGGAAAAGAATATGTCATCATTGATACAGCCGGAATGCGCAAAAAGGGAAAAGTGTACGAAAGTACCGAGAAATACAGTGTGCTACGAGCTCTTCGCGCCATTGAACGATCCGACGTTGTGTTAGTTGTCCTTAATGTGGAGGAAGGTATTCGCGAACAGGACAAGAAAATTGCCGGATATGCCCATGAAGCCGGCCGTGGTGTCATAATTGTTGTGAATAAATGGGATGCTATCGAAAAAGATGAGAAAACGATGAAGGAATTTGAACAGCAAATAAGGGACCATTTCTTGTTCCTTGATTATGCTCCAATTATTTTCTTGTCTGCCAAAACAAAGAAACGGATCCATACATTAATTCCAGTGATTGACAAAGTGAGTGAAAATCATTCATTACGGGTACAGACTAACATCCTGAATGAAATCATCATGGATGCTGTAGCGATGAATCCGACACCGACCCATAAAGGCCAGCGCCTGAAGATTTATTATACGACTCAAGTGGCTGTGAAGCCGCCGACATTTGTTGTATTTGTTAACGATCCAGAACTGCTGCATTTCTCATATTCGAGATTTCTTGAAAATCGAATCCGTGATGCTTTTGATTTCGAAGGTACACCGATTAAAATCTATGCAAGAAAAAGAAAATAAGAAAGTAGTGATGAACATGGAGAAACAACAAAAAGTGGCAGTTGCCGGAGCAGGTAGCTGGGGAACTGCACTGGCGATGGTTCTTGCTGATAATAGCTGCGATGTAAGGCTTTGGGGAAACAAGCCAGCCCAAATTGAAGAAATCAATGAAAAGCATACAAACGGAGCTTATCTGCCAGGCATTTCGTTGCCGGAGGGCATTAAAGGGTTTGCTGATCTTAAAAAAGCGCTAGATGGGGTAGGCACTGTTATTCTTGCTGTTCCTACAAAGGCCATCAGAGAAGTGGTCAAACAGATCAATGAAACTGCCCAAGAGCCATTGACTGTTGTCCATGTAAGCAAAGGGATTGAACCTGGTACACTTATGAGAATCTCTGAAATGATCGAAGAAGAAGCCGATGCGTCTATTGTGAAGGATGTAGTCGTATTGGCAGGGCCTAGCCATGCGGAGGAGGTAAGCTTGCGCCATCCTACAACCGTAACAGTTTCTTCTAAAAATATGAAGGCGGCTAAGGAAGTTCAAGATCTGTTCATTAACCATAATTTTAGAGTGTACACAAACCCTGATTTAATAGGGGTAGAAATAGGTACAGCACTAAAAAATATTATTGCACTTGCAGCAGGTATTACAGATGGCCTCGGCTATGGGGACAATGCAAAAGCCGCCCTTATGACTAGAGGGTTGGCTGAGATTGCCCGCCTGGGAACTGTCATGGGGGCCAACCCATTGACATTTGCTGGATTGACTGGTGTCGGTGATTTGATCGTTACATGTACAAGTGTCCATTCACGGAACTGGCGTGCAGGCAATATGCTTGGAAAGGGCCAAAAGCTTGAGGATGTTCTGGACAACATGGGAATGGTCGTTGAAGGTGTGCGGACAACCAAGGCAGCCTACCAATTGGCAGAGAAGTATAATGTAAAAATGCCAATCACGATGGCATTGTATGGTGTTTTGTTTGATGGGAAGAATGTACGTGACGCAGTGGATTCTCTGATGTCGCGCGATAAGACCTCTGAGATGGAGGACCTTGTCAACATTCTGGAGGCCAGCAAATAAGCGATTAGTTGTTTTCTGCATAGTTTGGCGGCACCTGATGGAATCGCTTCGCATATGATGCAATGTAATAGAACAAGACTCGACAGACCTGTGTGGGATGTGGATTTTAGTCAAAAGCAGGAGGTAGCCAGTGGCTACCTCCTGCTTTTTTGATATTTAGGAAAATATATAATGGTTCATTGGTGGATAACTGTTGATCCTATAGCTGCAAGCGCCACCCCCTCGAGGTCTTAAGCTGTGCCACTGTCAAAGGCGAAGAACAGCCTTTGTCAGAGCCCCTGCTTAAGTTTGTCGGGGGTAAACAGGAGCTTTCCGCTTTTGGTTTCATCCAGCTGCAAGCGCCACCCCCTCGAGGTCTTAAGCTGTGCCACTGTCAAAGGCGAAGAGCAGCCTTTGTCAGAGCCCCTGCTTAAGCTTGTCGGGGGTAAACAGGAGCTTTCCGCTTTTGGTGCCGTTTAACATTCATCTTTATGGCTTGGGATACGCGGTTCTATGGGGAATGCTGCTATAAATTCATTTTTCTTGTTCATTATGGAAAAGTTTGTACTATAATGGAATGGAACATGTGTATTTTTATGGATGTACAGTAATTATTTGGGGAGTGACTAAAAGATGACACCAGGATTGCAAAAAATGTGGATATCGTTCATAGCTATGGGCTTTATGATCATTTCACTGTTCAGCATTTATTTCAGCCGGTATAAACTGAAAGGCTTTTTTAAGGCTGTAACAGCTATTGTAGCGTACATACTGATGATATTGGCGGGAATTATAATTGCGGTGGTCGTATTGAGCGGGCCGACAAACTGAGGGAAGTTGGAGTTATGCATATGAAGAAAACATACATTGCGGCAATACTGATTATTGTTATGGCTGCTTTAACAGGATGCATGTATCCCCAAAGCGAAAAGACAGAGAATAAGATTGGATATGAGGACCAGGTTTCATCTGTCCAAAAAGCTGTTGATCAATTCAGGGCTGACCAGGGGGGGCTTTTGCCCATAAAAAATATGGATGCAACAGTTCCATATTACCAAAAATATCCAATTGATTTCAGTAAATTAAAAGCAAAGTATTTGGCGGAGCCTCCCGGCAATGCATTTGAAAGCGGAGGGGTTTTTCAATATGTGCTGGTGGATGTTGAAAAGCAGCCAAAAGTAAAAATTTATGATTTGCGGATTGCTGAAGCCATTCAGGATTATAATATGAGATTGAGGATGTACTTGGATGAACATAAATACCCGCCGTATAAGGAAACGCTTGCAAATTCTGTTTATGTACTCGATTATAAAAAATTGGGCTATGAAGAAGCCCCAGTTGTTGAGAGTCCCTATAGCCATACTAAATTAGGCATCATTTACGATGCTAAAGGTGGTTTGTATGTCGATTATACGCCTGATTTATTGAATGTACTTGAGAAGAATAAACACACTTTCAAAAGCGGGGAGGACATCCGCCCGGCTTTAATGGGGAATTCTTTTTACGCACCTGCCTTTTCCCTTCCTTATACAGTCAATGATAAAAACCAGCCGATTTTTCTCATAAAGTAGGAATAACCCTTTTTCTGCAAAATATATTGTAGGAGAAGGGTTTTTTTTATAGAAATTACGAGTAACATGCGGACATAGTACCTTATCATACAGCAATAAGCCGATATAGCTATACTTTATATGACATTTGTTAATTGGTGTTCCGAATAATTCATTTTGGTTTTCGCTGGTGTTGGCATATAACCTAGTTTGTAGTCGGTATGCAGGTGAATGCCATTCATTTTTAAGTGGAGGGGGAAAAAAGAAGCATAATTCTATAGGACAACGTCATAGATATATACTGTTTTAACTAATACATCTGGATAGTATATTCCAAGCATTCTAATATCGGGAGGGAATCTCGTGGAAAAAGTAGATATTTTTAAAGATATAGCCGAACGCACCGGGGGGGACATTTATCTTGGCGTTGTTGGTGCAGTTCGGACAGGTAAATCAACTTTCATAAAGAAATTTATGGAATTGGTCGTCATACCGAATATGGAAAATGAAGCTGACAGGGCAAGGGCAATGGATGAGCTTCCTCAAAGCGCTGCCGGAAAAACGATCATGACGACAGAGCCGAAATTTGTTCCGAACGCCGCTGCCAGCATCCGTGTGGAAGAGGGACTGGAGGTCAATATCAGGCTGGTGGATTGTGTCGGCTATACAGTGCCAGGCGCTAAGGGGTATGAGGACGAAAATGGGCCGAGGATGATCAATACACCGTGGTATGAGGATCCTATCCCTTTCCATGAAGCGGCTGAAATCGGCACCAGAAAAGTGATTCAGGACCATTCCACGCTTGGGGTGGTTGTGACAACAGATGGGACAATAGGAGAAATACCGCGAAAGGACTATCTGGAAGCTGAAGAACGTGTTATCGAAGAATTAAAAGAGGTAGGAAAACCCTTCATCATTATCATCAATTCAGTACAGCCTTTTCATCCCGATACCGAGGCTTTAAGGGTGAAATTGGAGGAAAAATACAATATTCCCGTCTTGGCGATGAGTGTAGAAAGCATGCGTGAATCAGATGTCATGAATGTATTGAGGGAAGCCTTGTACGAATTCCCAGTTTTAGAAGTAAATGTCAATTTGCCGAGCTGGGTCATGGTGCTTCGGGAAAATCATTGGCTGCGGGAAAGTTATCAGGAAGCAGTCAAAGAAACGGTAAAAGACATCAAGCGGCTGCGTGATGTGGATCGTGTAGTTCATCAATTCATCGACTTTGAATTCATAGAAAATGCTAGCCTTGCAGGGATGGAAATGGGCCAGGGCGTTGCAGAGATTGATTTGTACGCGCCTGATGAGTTATACGATTCCATTTTAAAGGAAATTGTCGGCGTCGAAATCCGCGGAAAGGATCATTTACTGGAATTGATGCAGGATTTCTCCCATGCAAAAGCTGAATATGATCAAATTGCGGATGCATTGAAGATGGTCAAACAGACGGGATATGGAATTGCTGCTCCTTCATTGGTCGATATGAGCCTGGATGAACCAGAAATAATCCGTCAGGGACCACGGTTCGGCGTTCGGCTAAAAGCGGTCGCGCCTTCCATCCATATGATCAAAGTGGATGTGCAATCTGAATTTGCGCCAATTATTGGCACGGAAAAACAAAGCGAGGAACTTGTCCGTTATTTAATGCAAGATTTTGAGGATGATCCGCTTTCCATTTGGAACTCCGATATATTTGGAAGAAGTTTGAGCAGCATTGTGCGGGAAGGCATCCAGGCAAAACTTTCACTAATGCCGGAAAATGCGCGCTATAAACTGAAAGAAACCTTGGAACGAATCATAAATGAGGGATCGGGTGGATTGATCGCCATTATCCTTTAATGAAATGTATAGGCTGATCCATGTAAAATCGGATCAGCCTTTTAGCTGTTTTTGACTGAAAAAGAGTTGAATCTGCGGAGGATATTTTGGCTTCCAAAACCACGTGCAGCCTGAATTTTTAGGGATATGTGTCTTGTGTGGGGATGTAAAACTATTTTGTCACAAAATAGTAATAAAAAGGGTTAATGACCCCTTTTTTGGGGAAGAATGGCATATTAACGTTGGAATTCAGAAATTATTGCAACAAATCCTTAAAAGATTACCATTATTTATTGAATTCTCTTGATAACGAGAAATGATTATGATAATCTACATACAGTAAATCAGTTAAGGCGTTGCCATTCTTGGGTTTTACTTCGTTTTTTAACTTTCTGGACAGGTTGTCAAATGAGAATTGCCACTTGATTTCTTTTCGGAGATAGAGTAGGATAAAAGTCGAATTTTGACACGATCCTATGTTCGGAAGTTATTAATAAATTATTAACTTAAAATGTAAACCTTCATTGTACAACATGGGTAGTGTTATATGAATGTTGAAAATGAAATTCCTTTTGGGAGGAGGTGAATGGCATGAACAAGACAGAACTAATTAATGCAGTTGCAGAAGCTAGCGAACTTTCTAAGAAAGATGCAACAAAAGCTGTTGATGCTGTTTTTGATACAATCTTGGACGCTTTGAAATCTGGCGATAAAGTACAACTTATCGGATTCGGTAACTTTGAAGTACGTGAGCGTGCTGCGCGTAAAGGTCGTAACCCACAAACTGGTGAAGAGATCGAAATCGCTGCAAGCAAGGTACCTGCTTTCAAACCAGGTAAAGCACTTAAAGATGCTGTAAAATAAGGTACATATAGCTATTTGAATATGTATAGTGAAAAAAGGGCCGCGATATGTGGCCCTTTTTTTGATTGTGTTTTCCTATCTGTGCTAATATGTTAATATGAATTTTTATAA
Organism: Bacillus kalamii; assembly: GCF_047238185.1. Classification (NCBI taxonomy): domain Bacteria; kingdom Bacillati; phylum Bacillota; class Bacilli; order Caryophanales; family Bacillaceae; genus Bacillus; species Bacillus kalamii. The sequence continues at coordinate 1,319,725 of NZ_JBDFMI010000001.1, forward strand.
AGATAAATTAATATAAAAGGGAAAACCTTTGCCAATTGGATAAAGAAGGACCCTATAGAAAATAGATGATAATCAGTATGCATATAGAGTACACTCAAAAGCGTGCGTATAGATGGTCTCAGTGATGGAGGAAGAAGAGAGAATGACAAAAGTAGATCATGCCAAGATTGAACAGGCAATAACGATGATTCTTGAAGCTGTGGGGGAAGATCCATCCAGAGAGGGTTTGGTTGATACTCCGAAGCGTGTAGCAAGGATGTATGAGGAGATTTTTTCCGGTTTGCAAGAAGACCCGAAGGAATATTTCCAAACGATTTTTGGTGAAGAGCATGAAGAATTGGTACTCGTGAAGGATATCCCATTTTACTCCGTATGCGAGCACCACTTGGTCCCTTTTTACGGCCATGCCCATGTGGCATATATTCCGCGCAATGGAAAAGTAACCGGATTGAGCAAATTGGCGAGGGCAGTAGAATCCGTATCCAAAAGGCCTCAACTTCAAGAACGGATTACATCAACGATCGCTGACAGTATTTTGGAAAGCCTTGAACCTCATGGAGTTATGGTGGTTGTGGAAGCAGAGCATATGTGCATGACGATGAGAGGGGTCAAAAAACCCGGTGCAAAGACAATCACTTCAGCAGTCAGAGGGATTTTTGCTTCGGATGCAAGGTCGCGTTCAGAGGTGCTTTCATTAATTAAATAAGCTTTCTATACAGCATAATGGATTGGAGGAGTATTAAATGGGCGAAAAGAATGAAGAATTTATCATTATAAAGGCGAAAGAAGATGGAGTGAATGTGATCGGATTGACTAGAGGATCTGATACGCGATTTCATCATTCTGAAAAGCTGGACAGCGGCGAGGTAATGATTGCCCAGTTCACAGAGCATACTTCGGCCATAAAGGTCCGCGGCCATGCCCAGATATTAACAGCATTCGGTGAAGTGGAAAGCGAAAAAAAATAAGAGGAAGAAGCTGTATTTCCTTTTTTAGGTCATGATAAAAACTGCTTGAAAGCAAGAATGCTAAAAGGTTTTATGGTATAATGACAATGGCTTTTCGGATGAAAAGCCGGATCATATGAGAGTAAGTGATTGCTGTTATATGGAAATCAGGGTACAAGGGTGATAATAATGGAAAATCTTGTTTCGTATAGTAAAGAATTGCGTGATTATATCCTATCAAAAGCATATCATCCATACTTGCGCCGCTACTTGAATGAGCCATTCATTGACGAACAAAAAATTCTGTTGCTCTTATTGATTCTGGACGGGCTTAAACTTTCCAGTGAAGAAAAAAAACAATATATTTGTGCAACTTTATTGGTCCAATCTGCATTGGATGTACATAATGATGTGACCTCCTTTGAAGGGCAAGCTGAAGAAGATGCTTTGAAATTAAGACAACTTACTGTATTGGCAGCAGATTATTACAGTGGACTATACTACAGCATCCTTTCTGATATGGAGAATAATGACCTTATTCAATCTCTTTCAGAAGGAATTATGGATATCAACGAAAAAAAAATCGTTTTATATGAGAAGCACTATACGGATGTATCCTCCTTGCTGGAAACAGTCAAATGGATTGAAGCGTCCTTGCTTATAAAAGTGGAAGAATGCTTTACAATCCCCCGGTACAAAGGTTTTCTTGGGAATATCCTACTGTTGGAACGATTGATGAGGGAACAACAGTCATTCATCAAAGAGAAAGAATCTCCTGTTTACCAAGCGTTCTCGAGATTGCTTTTTTCAAAGGATACAAAAGTGTTGTCTTCAGATGAAAGGCATCGATTGATGGAACAAGTGGATAATCAAATGCAGGAAATCTATGCTGCCTGTGTTAATGAGTTGCAGCAAAATTCTTTGCAGGATTCGCCGTTAACCGTCTTTTACAGAAAACAATTGCAGCATGAACGATATAAGATGAAGTCATACGTGGAAGAAGGGTAATTATGCAATCATCAAAGGAAGAAAAAGTACATAAAGTCTTCGAGAATATTTCGCAAAATTACGATAAGATGAATTCGGTCATTTCTTTTCAGCAGCATATCAAATGGCGGAATGCGACGATGAAAATCATGGATGTTAAACCTGGCTCAAAAGCACTGGATGTCTGTTGCGGAACGGCTGATTGGACGATCGCTTTGTCAAATGCGGTAGGTGAAGAAGGCCATGTGACCGGTCTTGATTTCAGCGAAAATATGCTCAGTGTCGGACAAGAGAAAGTGAAGGAATTAAACCTGCATAATGTGAAGCTGATTCATGGGAACGCTATGAGCCTTCCTTTTGAGGACAACAGCTTTGATTATGTGACAATCGGATTCGGCCTCCGCAATGTTCCCGATTACCAAACAGTGCTGAATGAAATGAACCGGGTCCTAAAGCCAGGAGGGATGGCAGTTTGCTTAGAAACATCACAGCCAACCATGCCTGTTTTCCGGCAAGGATATTATTTTTATTTTAAGCATATTATGCCTTTATTCGGTAAGCTATTTGCCAAAAGCTATAACGAATATTCATGGCTTCAGGAATCGGCATCTGAGTTTCCCGGCATGAAAGAGCTTGCCGATATGTTCAGAAAGGCCGGCTTCATGAATGTTTCCTATAAAGGGCATACAGGCGGTGTTGCCGCAACCCATATTGGTTATAAAAGCAAGTAAAGAAAGCAATTGATGAAATTAAAGCTGGGTGGTTCGTATGAAATATAAAATGTTGTCCTCCTTTTTAAATGGAGATTTACAAACGATAGAAAAAGAGTTGGCAAACAGCATCCAGGCAAGTGATCCTCTGTTGCAAGAAGCTTCCCTCCACTTGCTGCAGGCTGGAGGGAAACGGATTCGCCCAATTTTCGTGCTGGTGGCTGCGAAATTCGGTCAGTATGATATCCATGTCGTAAAAAAGGTTGCAATGGCATTGGAATTAATCCATATGGCTTCATTGGTGCATGATGACGTCATAGATGAGTCGCTGATGCGAAGAGGTGCGCCTACTGTCCAGGCGAAATGGAATAATCGTGTAGCCATGTATACCGGCGACTATATTTTTGCCAGATCGTTAGAATTAATGACGGAAGTAAAAAATCCGGAAGCCCATAAGCTTTTATCCAATACGATTGTAGAAGTTTGCTTGGGTGAAATAGAACAAATCCGCGATAAGTACATATTTGACCAAACTGTTTCTAATTATTTCCGCAGGATTAAAAGGAAAACCGCCCTTCTTATAGCCACCAGCTGCCAGCTTGGAGGCATTGTTTCCGGGGTCGAGGAAAGCATGCATAAAACGCTATTTAAATTTGGGTATAATGTCGGCATGTCCTATCAAATCATGGATGATATTCTTGATTTCACTGCTTCCGAGAAAGTATTGGGAAAGCCTGCAGGCAGCGATTTGAAACAGGGCAACATTACTATGCCTGTTTTGTTCGCCATGCAGCATGAACAATTGAGGGAAAAAATCGTCACTGTCCACGAAGGAATCTCTGATGGTGAAATGAAGGAGATCATCGAGGATATTAAGGCATCCGGGGCTATTGAACAGTCGATTGATATTAGCGACCGTTTTTTACAAAAGGCTTTTGATGAATTAAAAAAATTGCCGAATGTAAGGGCACGTAAAAATATGCAGGATATTGCCAAATTCATAGGTAAACGAAAATTTTAAGAGAAAAATGTTCAACGAAATGCGCAATCGTTGAACATTTTTTTTATTGGAAAAGAGCAAGCCGCAGCGGCTAGGCCCTCGAGGATCGGGCCTGATCAAGCCCCCTCCGCTTTTCTTCACTGTCCAGCCTTGTGCCTGGCATGCTCGGAAATAAGCCCATCCATTTCGGAAGCAAGGGGAACGCTTCCTGTATGGCTTGTCTTATTTCTGCCGCATCCCTGATTCTTTTTCTTGAGGAAAAAGAATCACCGGTACCGGCTTTTCTCTTGTCTAGCTGCAGTCGCTAGGCCCTCGAGGTCTCAAGCCGAGAATAGTCAAAGGCAAAAATCAACCTTTGAGCTATTCCCGTCTTAAGCTTGTCGGGCCTGATCAAGCCTCCTCTGCTTTTCTTCACTGTCCAGCCTTGTGCCTGGCATGCTCGGAAATAAGCCCATCCATTTCGGAAGCAAGGGGAACGCTTCCTGTATGGCTTGTCTTATTTCTGCCGCATCCCTGATTCTTTTTCTTGAGGAAAAAGAATCACCGGTACCGGCTTTTCTTTAATAGTTGCTAAAATTCTGATTAAGTGATACTATTTGTTAGGATTGTCCAATTTGTGCAATCTGACATACATATTTGAAGGAGTGAAAGAAGATGGAAAAAACATTTTTAATGGTTAAACCTGATGGCGTTCAACGTCAATTGATTGGAGATATAGTTTCACGTTTTGAAAGTAAGGGCTTTCAATTAGTAGGCGCTAAATTGATGCAGATTCCGACTGAATTAGCGGAGAAGCATTATGGCGAACATAAAGAGAGACCTTTCTTTGGCGAATTGGTAGATTTTATCACTTCCGGACCAGTTTTCGCTATGGTTTGGCAAGGAGAAAATGTCATTTCTGCAGCACGCACAATGATGGGCGCTACAAACCCTAAGGATTCTCAACCTGGCACAATCAGAGGCGATTATGCTGTGACAGTCGCTAAAAACATTATTCACGGTTCTGATTCACCGGAAAGTGCCGAAAGAGAAATCGGTTTGTTCTTCAAACAAGAAGAGCTTGTGGAATATACTAAACTAATCAATGATTGGGTTTATTGATTCTTCAATTGCTTATTGTTTAGTTTGAATGGAAATCCTGCGAAGCATCGCAGGATTTTTTTAAATACTTTTACTTTTTTTCGGTAAACCATTTTTTGTGATGGATGAATTCGTTATACTAGATACAAGAATTTCAGCCAGATAGGGAGCAGGGGTGCAAATGCCAAATGATTTTAAAGAGTTTATTATACATATTAAACAGTTGACCGGTATTGATTTGCATTTATATAAAGAAGCACAAATGAAAAGAAGGCTGACATCACTATATGAGAAACGCGGTTTTTCTTCATTCATGGACTATTACCGCCATATTAAGGGCAATCAAAAAGCCTTGGATGAATTTTTGGACCGTATGACAATCAATGTCTCTGAGTTTTATAGGAACGGGAAGAGATGGGATGTCCTCGACCGAAAAATATTGCCTCGGCTTATGAAAGAGAACCGAAAGCTGAAAATTTGGAGTGCAGCTTGTTCAACAGGGGATGAGCCGTATACTTTGGCCATGATGCTCCTAAAATACATGCCGCCCTCCCAATTCAGTATTTTGGCGACCGATATTGATGATATCGTCCTAAATCATGCGAAAGTTGGCCGCTATGATGAACGATCGCTAAAAGAGCTGCCGGTTGAATATAGGCAGAAACACTTTACACAAAACGGCCATTTTTATACCGTAAATGACGATGTGAAAAGATGCATAACGTTTAAGAAGCAAAATCTATTACGTGACCCTTTTGAGTCTGATTTTGATTTAATAGTATGCAGAAACGTCCTCATTTATTTCACGGAGGAAGCTAAGGATATGCTTTATAAAAAATTCAGTACTTCTCTTAAGAGCAATGGCGTCCTTTTTGTTGGGAGCACGGAGCAAATTTTTAATGCCGGACAGTATCAGTTAGAAAGTGAAGAAACCTTTTTTTATAAAAAGATATAATGGATTACATATTAATTAAATGACAATAGGGAAAGACCTATGTTATATTGTTACATAAAAGCTTTAAAGCACTAAAAGGAGATGGATAATTTGCGATATTTAACAGCGGGGGAATCGCATGGACCACAGTTGACGACCATTATAGAAGGAATGCCGGCTGGGCTTCCTGTTACGTCTGAAGATATTAACAAAGACTTGGTGCGGCGCCAAAAAGGACATGGCCGCGGCAGGAGAATGAAGATTGAAAAAGACCAGGCTCTGATTACATCAGGGATCAGGCATGGTAAAACCCTTGGTTCCCCAATTGCACTTGTAGTCGAAAATAATGACTGGAAGCATTGGACGAAAATCATGGGAATTGAGCCGGTTGAGGAAAAGGACATGGAGGATATGGCGCGTGTTGTTACCCGTCCCCGTCCTGGACATGCAGATTTAAACGGAGGATTAAAGTATGGACATAGGGATTTGAGAAATGTCCTGGAACGATCTTCTGCCCGTGAGACAACAGTTCGTGTCGCTGCTGGCGCCTTGGCTAAAACCTTGCTGGCCCATTTAGGGATAAAAGTAGGTTCGCAAGTGGTGAAAATCGGGGGTATCCAGTCGAATGTGACAGCTTATAGTTCGATTGAGGAGCTGCAGCGAATTACAGAAGAATCTCCAGTCCGTTGCCTTGATCCAGAAGCTGGGCAAAAGATGATGGATGCAATCGATGCAGCCAAAGAAGCTGGCGATTCCATCGGTGGAATCGTCGAGGTTGTTGTTGAAGGGATGCCAGCGGGCGTAGGCAGCTATGTACACTATGACCGCAAGCTTGATTCCAAATTAGCTGCAGCCATATTAAGCATCAATGCATTTAAAGGGGCTGAAATCGGCATTGGTTTTGAAGCTGCTGACCGTTTTGGTTCGGAAATCCATGATGAAATTGCGTGGAGCGAGGAAAAAGGATACTATCGCCTTTCCAACAGGCTCGGCGGCATAGAAGGCGGAATGTCAACAGGGATGCCGATTGTAGTAAGAGGGGTCATGAAGCCTATTCCTACCCTGTATAAGCCCTTAAAGAGTGTTGATATTAATACAAAAGAAGTTTTCCAGGCGAGTGTTGAACGATCTGATAGCTGTGCCGTACCGGCAGCTGCTGTGGTTGCGGAGGCTGCTGTGGCATGGGAATTGGCGAATGCCATCATGGAACAGTTCCCAAGCGACAACTTTGACGGTTTGAGAGATTATCTGCAGGTATACAGAAAACAGCAAAAGGAGTTTTAAACATGATGAAAGAACTTGCCATTGAAACATCCGACAAAACATATCCCGTCTTTGTTGGCCGGGAAGCGTTGGGTCATTTGCCTGCGTTTTTGAAGGAACAGATGGCAGATGCCTCAAAAATTTGGATCATAGCGGATGAAAAAGTAGCATCTCTGTATATGGATAAATTGATTCATGTTTTATCGCCTGCCTATAGCGATAAAATGGTCATTACCATTGTTCCGCCAGGGGAATATGCCAAAACGTTTGCCGTGTATGAAAGCTGCCATAAGGAAGGCTTAGAGCATCAAATTAACAGAAAATCTGTTGTGCTGGCTTTTGGCGGGGGAGCAGTCGGAGACCTGGCAGGATTCGTAGCGGCAACTTATATGAGAGGTATTCGCTTTATCGGCATACCAACCACGCTATTGGCACATGACAGTGCAGTAGGGGGAAAGACGGCCATCAATCATCCGCTCGGAAAAAATATGGTGGGGGCCTTCCATCAGCCTGAAGCCGTTTTTTATGACTGGAGTTTTATCCATAGCCTTCCTGAAAAGGAATTACGCTCTGGTTTTGCCGAGGCTGTCAAGCATGGGCTTATTCTCGATGAAGAATTTTACTACGAAATGATGGATAATGTTTCTGCAATGGATGACCTGAAGGGGGGCTTCCTGGCCTATATTCTCACAACTGGAATTTCGATCAAGGCTTCAATTGTCAAACAAGATGAAAAAGAACAGGGTGTAAGGGCTTTTCTGAATTTTGGCCATACGCTGGGACATAGTATAGAGGCAAATGCAGGTTATGGAAAGGTGACACATGGCGAAGCAGTTTGGATCGGAATGCTATTCGCACTTCATTTAAGCATGGAAAAAACAGGCCTTAAGTTTGACTTGGATCATTTTATAGATTGGAGTAAACAGTTGGGATACAGCCTGTCGGTGCCTGAATGCAGGTTCGAAGATTTGGTTGAAAGCATGAAAAAGGACAAAAAAACAACGGGCGAAGAAATTACGTTTGTTCTACTGGAGGCATTAGGGAAACCGGTGCTGGTGACATTGCCGGAGGATGAAGTGTTACATAGTTTGCAGACATTCTTTAGATGAAGAGGGGGAGAACGCATGACACGAGGTGTTAGAGGAGCGACAACTGTAGAAGAGGACAAAGAGCAGGTTATCGTTAGACAAACGGAGGATCTGCTTAGGGAGTTGATCGGGCAAAACGGGATAGAAGCAGAACATGTCTGCTCTGTAATCATTTCGGCAACGTCTGATTTGACGGCAGCTTTCCCTGCAAAGGCATTAAGAAATATAGATGGTTGGACTTATGTTCCGGTTATGTGCGTACGTGAAATAGAAGTGCCTGGTTCATTGGAGAAATGCATTAGAATCATGCTGCATTGGAATACGGAGAAAAGCCAGCAGGATATTAACCATGTATATTTAAACAGAGCAGTTTCACTGCGTCCTGATTTGATTAAATGAATGAAGGAATAAAACACCCCTTTATGGGTGTTTTGCTATATAGTTAAAGAAAAAATATTTAGTATCTTCAGTCAACATGTACATCCGTTTTTGTTGCCGCTTAAGAGGGGCAGTTATATGGTTGTTTGAAAACTATGATTAAAAGGGGAAGATGAAAATGAAATGGAAACAAAAAATTATTGGTTTGAATTCCTACCAGCCAGGAAGAACTATCGACGAAGTGAAAAAAGAGTATGGCCTCGATAAAATTAGTAAACTGGCAAGCAATGAAAACCCATATGGTTACTCGCCGCTCGTTTCTGAAGCGCTTCGGCAAGGAACTACACATTTCGAATTATACCCCGATGGTGCAGCTTCAAATCTAAAACAAGCCCTATCCAAATATACGGGCCTTCCGAAAAGCCAGTTGATTTTGGGCAATGGCTCTGATGATTTGCTTAGCATTATTTCAAGAAGCTTGCTGCAACCAGGCAATAATACGGTAATGGCAGCTCCATCCTTCTCACAATATAAACATAATGCCTTAGTGGAAGGAACCGAAATTAGAGAAATTCCGCTTATCGATGGTAAGCATGATTTAAATGCCATGCTGGCAGCAATAGATGAAGAGACAGCTGTTGTATGGGTCTGTACGCCTAATAACCCTACCGGTGTCTATATCACTGAATCTGAGTTGATTCCATTCCTTGAAGCAGTGCCTGAAGATGTCCTTGTGGTATTGGATGAGGCTTACCGTGAATATGTAGTGGCGGATGATTACCCGGATAGTCTTGAATTAATCAAACAATATCCAAATGTTATTGCACTCCGGACATTTTCTAAAATCTACGGCCTGGCATCTTTCCGTGTCGGCTACGGTTACGGAAATGAAGCCATCATCAGCCAATTGGAGCCAGTCCGGCAACCATTCAATGTCAATACACTTGGCCAGGCGGTAGCTGAAATTGCATTGGAGGATCAGTCTTTCATCAGCCAATGCTCCTCCTTAAACCGTAAAGGTATGGAAAAGCTATATGCCTTCTGTGAAGAAGAAGGACTTCATTATTTTCCATCTCAGGCGAATTTCATTTTAATGGATGTTAAAAAAGACGCAAATGAAGCATTTGAATATCTTATGAGCAAAGGATTCATTATCCGTAGCGGCCAGGCGCTCGGCTATCCGACCTATATCCGCGTAACGGTAGGGACAGAGGAAGAGACAGAAGGATTCTTATCGGAGCTTCGCGGTTTTTTGGAAAAACAGAAACAAGCAAACTAGCATAATAAAGGAGTTGGCTTCAGTGAGAGGAAGAGTCTTTATCATCGGCCTTGGTTTAATCGGCAGCTCAGTGGCGCTGGCCATTAAGAACACCCATCGTGATGTTGTCATGAGCGGTTATGATATAAACCAAAACAGTATGCAGCTTGCCAAAGCTCTTGGTATAATCGATCTCATTCCCTCTACGGTCCAGGAAGGTGCGGAAGAAGCAGATCTTATAATCATTGGGACCCCGGTTAAGCAAACAGAGGAAATATTGAACACATTAGCGGAGTGCTCCCTTAAGGAACGGTGCATAATCACTGACGTAGGCAGCACAAAACAAAAAATCACAGAGACTGCACAGATATTGGAAGTGACTGGGGCCACTTTCATTGGAGGCCATCCAATGGCGGGGTCCCATAAAACGGGCCCTGCGGCAGCGAAGGCTCATCTTTTTGAAAATGCCTTTTACTTATTGACCCCGGGAGAAAAGGTGGAAGAAAAAAAGACAGCCGAATTAAAAGCATGGCTTCGCGGTACAAAAGCGAACTTTTTGGTTGTCCCACCAGAAATGCATGACCAATTGACTGGCGTCATATCCCATTTCCCGCATATTATCGCAGCAGGACTCGTTCATCAGGCCAAAAAGACCACTATCGGAAATAATCTGGTAACTCGTCTGGCTGCTGGCGGATTCAGGGATATTACCCGGATAGCCTCCAGCAGTCCTGAAATGTGGAGAGACATCCTCTTGCATAATAGAGAAAATCTATTACAATTAATGGACGAATGGGTGGACGGAATGCAAGCTGTCAAAGGGTATTTGTTGGAAGAAGATAGCGACAGCATCTATTCCTTTTTTGAAGATGCTAAGACTTTTCGGGATGATCTGCCGATCCGCTCCCAAGGAGCTATTCCTTCCTTTTATGATCTGTACGTAGATGTGCCCGACTATTCAGGTGTCATCTCAGAAATAACAGGCTACTTGGCGAAAGAGCATATTTCCATAACCAATATTCGTATTTTGGAGACTCGTGAAGAACTATATGGAGTGCTTGTTATTTCTTTCCAAAACGAGGATGATCGAAAAGAAGCGGAAGCCTGCATCGAAAAATATACAAATTATGGCGTTTATATAGCCTGAGGAAAGTGTTGGGGTAAAATGACAAATCAAGTCCTACAAACAAGAGTGAAAGAACTCAATGGAACGGTGTCCGTCCCTGGTGATAAATCGATTTCCCATAGGGCAATCATGTTTGGTTCGCTAGCTGATGGACAAACAGTAGTCGATCATTTTTTAGAGGGTGAGGATTGCCTGAGTACGATATCCTGCTTCAAAAAATTAGGGGTCGATATTGAACGAGAAGGCTCGAAAGTGGTCATTAACGGAAAAGGATTCGGCCAGCTGAAGGAATCCAAAGAGGTACTGGATGTCGGCAATAGCGGTACAACCATTCGCCTAATATCGGGTATTTTGGCTTCGCTTCCTTTTCATTCTATCTTGATCGGTGATTCATCCATCGGAAAACGCCCGATGTCTAGAGTGGTAGACCCGCTTAGGGAAATGGGCGCACTGATTGATGGAAGGGAGAATGGCAAGTATACGCCTCTCAGCATCCGTGGAGGTTTGTTAAAAGGCATCACATATGAGATGCCTGTAGCGAGCGCTCAGGTTAAATCTGCAATCCTTTTAGCGGGGTTGCAGGCAGAAGGCAAGACGACAGTCATTGAAAAAGAATCGACCCGGGACCATACTGAACGAATGCTCCGCAATTTTGGAGTGGATGTCCATAAAGAAGGGAAGTCCATTACTCTTGCAGGAAAGCAGACATTGAGGGGCACTGCTATTAAGGTGCCTGGAGATATTTCTTCAGCTGCATTTTTTATGGTTGCTGCCGCCATTGCGCCAAAGGGGTCCATCAAGCTGGAAAATGTAGGTCTTAACGATACAAGAGCGGGCATTATAGAGGTGTTAAAGGCAATGGGGTCCCACATAATTGTTCAACAAATGTCGGGCGAAAATGAAATGGAACCGTATGGAACGATAACCGTACATTCTTCCACATTGACAAGTACTGATATAAATGGAGATTTGATCCCTCGCTTGATTGATGAAATTCCTATTATTGCCTTGCTGGCCACGCAAGCAAAAGGACGGACAGTCATAGCTGATGCAAAAGAATTAAAGGTTAAAGAGACAAATAGAATCGATACGGTCGTTTCTGAGCTTCGGAAAATGGGGGCTGATATAACCGCAACTGAAGATGGCATGGTGATCAATGGTCCGACACCTTTGCACGGGGCGGAAGTGGATAGCCATGGCGACCATCGGATAGGAATGATGCTTTCTATCGCTGCGTTGTTTGCTGATGGAGATGTCAATCTTCAAAGAGCGGAAAGTATCGCAGTTTCATATCCTACTTTCTTTGAAGATCTAAAACGAATTACAGATGAAGAAAAGAAGAACCAATAGGGGTTCTTCTTTTCTTTCATTATGCAGTTCCTGTTTTTAGGTATTTATAACCTGTCCGAAAAGTGTTATCCTGTTAAAAGCTTTTCGTAATCAGATATAATTGAAATGAATAGGATTCCTGTTTTTTTGAATAATGGGAAAGCTACGTTCATATATTGACATATAACCGAAAGGGAGCGGTCATATGTCGTATATTGTTGAGCAATTATCTCTTTATGAAAACGGCCAAGTGAGAAAAACAAATTTGGTGATGAAGGATGACTTGGTATACGCAAGAGACATACCGGTAAATAGAATGAGTTTTATGCGGCTAAATTTGGACAACCACATTTTACTTGCGGCAGAGACAATCTTCGGAAGTGTGGAACAATGGCTTCATGGAGGAAACAGATATGCGGATGCTTGTATCCGCATGGGGGCAACAACTGTCATATTTGCTATGGAAATAGACTATGAACGCCAGTTTGACAATCTGTTAAAGAAAACCAGGAAAGCTCTGGCTTCCTTTCCTTTGGACTATGTCATTATCGCTAAGGTGCCTATGGCACTGGTCAGGCCTTCTCTTTTAAGGCGCTGCAAACAAAACCATATTCCAGCTGTAATTGTAGCAATTGAAGCAGGGGGAGAAATAGGGAAAGTGGCTTGGAGCAGAATGAGAGAAGCCATTTTTCCGTACAAAATGGTTTTTGTTCCTGAATATGCAGTATGTTCGGACAAGCAGAAATATGATTGGCAGACATGCATGCAAAAGGATAAGCTTCCGCATTTGCAAGAACCGCTAAGACTAAATGAACATTTGCCAAAGGATGCGCTCAAAAAATTCGGCATCTACCCTTTTAAAGGAATTATTCGCAACAATGGAGAAATATCGTATAATGTCATCAAAGAAAATGACCTGAATTGTTTAATTCCATTGAAAACGACGTATCATGATTATATACAATATACAGTATTCCACAATAAAGTTATCCGGGCTGGCAATGAAACGTTTATCCCAGAAAAGCCAGGTGCACAAATGGACATTGCCGTACCCGGTTTTTTTCAATAAGATATGTTAACCGCGGTTGTTGATCTTCTGAAAAAAGACCAGGCGGAAACCTTGGCGGTTGCTTAACCGAAACCGTTGTTTGGGTCAGGGATCGACAATTGAACACTACAAAATAGAAGCCGATGGCAGGGAAGGATATATATGATAACAGTTGATAAAGTAATAGAAAAAATAAATAATGGCGAATTTGAAGAAGCATATAAACATATACATACAATACAAAACAGCGGACTTGAAGAAGATATATTTGTATTGGCAGAAAAACTTTCCGAGATGGGATTTCTTGAACAAGCCTCTGCGCTTTATGAGCAATTATTGGCAACGCATCCCGATGAAGGCGAATTATTATTGTCGCTCGCAGAAATACAAATTGAAATGGACCATGAGGATGAAGCGCTTGAGCTGGTGAAGAAGGTTGGAAAAGAAGACCCTGTTTATCCAAGTGCCCTGCTTTTGGAGGCGGATCTGTATGCTCTGACTGGAATGGAAGAAGTGGCATACAACAAATTAAAAGAAGCAAAAAAAATCATGCCCGATGAACCGTTGATTGATTTCGCCTTAGGTGAACAATGTTATATGCAAGGAAGTTTTTTAGAAGCAATCGAGTGCTATCAAAATGTTCTTAATACAGAAAAAGAAGTGGCCGGGATTAGCATTCACCAGAGAATAGCTGAGTCATACAGCAATATGGGCCAATTTGAAGAAGCATTGCCATACTATGAAAAAAGCTTGAAGCAGAAAACGGAACTGCATACTTTGTTCCAATACGGGTTGACAGCATTCCAAGCAGGTCAGTACCAGACAGCTGTTGACAAGTTTACGGAATTGAAGGAAATGGATCATGAATACCATTCCCTCTATTTATATCTTGCATCTTCATATGAGCAATTGAACGATTATAAGAATGCATACAACACCGTCAAAGAAGGAATTAAACAGGATGAATTCAATAAAGAACTTTATTTTAAAGCGGGAAAAATGTCATTGAAGCTGCAGAAAGAAGAGCAGGCGGTCTCTTATTTCCGTGAAGCAATTGCTATTGATCCAGGTTATTTGGAAGCAAACATTACTCTTTCCAAATTCTTAATAGCGAAGGAAATGTTTGAAGAATGCATTGAAACAATTGAAAGTGTACAGGAATATGGTGAAAATGATCCTCAGTTTGCTTGGCTGCTAGCGTTGAGCTATAACGGGCTTGAGGAATACGGCCGAGCAGAAAGTTGTTATAAGGAAGCTTATGAAACATATAAAGAAAATGATGATTTTCTTCGTGATTACGGATATTTTTCAATGGAAGAAGGAAACCGGGCAATGACTCTCGAACTATTTAAGAAATTGCTTGAAAATGATCCTTGGAATGAAGAATACCTTTCTGTTATCGAACAGTTTGAGAATAGGTAAAAAAGGTTGAATAAAGCTGGCAAGGCTGCATGGATACCAATCCAATTAATTCTGCAGAGGAGGGAAATACAATGGCAGCCCCTGTTTCTGTTAATGAGAAAAAGGAATTTATCCGATGGTTTCTCAACCATTACCAGTTAAAAAGACGTGAATGTGTTTGGATTTTAAACTATTTGATGAGCCATGACCAGTTGATGAAAAATGTGCACTTTGTGGAAGATGCGCAATATTGTCCACGAGGTCTTGTGATGGCAGCTCATTGTGTAGAAGAAGCTCCGTTCAAGTTTTATAAATCGAATGTCATGACAACAGATGCGGAGAAATCCTTCCATGATATCCGGTTAAACCGCGATGAAGATATTTATATTACCCTGCATTTCCGTTCGGCATATTCTTCATATCACTATGCAGCAGTATTGGAGAAGAATCCCTACCTTCCAGAGAAGGCGGAAAGCAATGAAAAAGACAAGATGATCGCGGAACAATTGCTTGAGCAATCATTGACACAGTATCAGCAAAATCTTTTATTGCAGCAAATTGACGATGCGCTGGACCGTAATGATATTGATGCGTTCAAACAATTGACCGACCGTCTAAAACAATTCCAGTCAAAATAAATGAGTAATGAGCCTTTTCATGGCAGCATGAAGGGCTCATTTTTTGTTTCTTTTTCTTTTACTATTTTGGCATAGCACCAAGAAGGAAAACTATTTTTCTTTCTTGATAATAATATATTTTCTGGATAGAAAGTGTTATTATGGAATTGTTTTACAATGTCAGGAGGGAAACTTTATGAAATGGACAGCAAAAGACGTGGAATTGTATTTGAATACGAAAGAATACGTAGACACCGCTATCATTCCCTTAAACGGGATCGATTTTCAGGAACAGGCCATCATGAGCGGCTCCATGCATGAATATACCGCTATCATAGTGCAGGAAGTGGAAAGGCAGTTTAAAGGAAGAGTCCTCTTGCTGCCGCCATTGACATATAGTATGGAATGGGACGAAGTGAAAAAAATACACTTTTTCACAGAGTGGCTCGATACATTAAAAAAACAGGAGATTCCGTTTATCTTTTTTATCACTTGCGATACAGAGTGGAAGAAGGTAAGCGCTGGCATGTCAGATCATCTAATAACAGTCCCTTTGTTGCCGTTGGATACGATGGAAGATGAGTATAAGCAGGACCTTATCGGAGGGCAGGTAAAAAAAGTATTGAATACGATCATTGACTCCTGGGCAAATTGATTATTTATGGAAAATAATACATATGACACATTCTTGCCATTTATTGTGTTATCAGAATATTGACCAAATATTCATATTGATATAAGATTGTAATGTCCTAGTTTTATAGAATAATTTGGTAAAGATGGGTAGTATTAGTTTTTTGACGGAAGGGGGAAAATGTATGAGCAAACAACGTGTTTCCAGACGTCAGTTCCTTAATTATACTCTAACTGGAGTAGGCGGTTTCATGGCTGCTGGAATGCTGATGCCAATGGTTCGCTTCGCCGTTGATCCCGTTTTGAAAACGGATGCAAAAGGAAGCTTTGTGGCTACAAAGTTGAAGGAAAGCGAATTGACTGAAGAGCCGCAGCGTGTGAATTTCAAGGTTGACCAAGTGGATGCCTGGTATGAATCCGAAGAAACGCGGACGGCTTGGGTGTATAAGAAATCAGATGGTGAAATCGTTGCGCTGTCACCTGTCTGCAAGCATCTTGGCTGTACGGTCGATTGGAATACGGACAAGAATAACCCGAACGAGTTCTTTTGTCCTTGCCATTATGGCCGCTACAAGAAAAATGGCAAAAATATTCCTGGTACACCGCCGACCGGACCGCTGGATATGTACGAAGTTAAGGTGAAAAAGGGAATTCTTAATTTAGGACCGATCATCCCTAATAAGGAGGTGTAATCTTTGCTGAACAAAATATATGATTGGGTCGATGAACGATTGGAAATTACGCCGTTATGGCGAGATGTGGCTGACCATGAGGTACCTGAGCACGTCAATCCAGCCCACCATTTTTCTGCTTTTGTGTATTGCTTCGGAGGTTTAACTTTTTTCGTTACAGTCATTCAGATACTATCAGGGATGTTTTTGACCATGTATTATGTACCTGATATCAAAAATGCCTGGGAATCCGTTTATTATCTTCAGAATGAAGTTGCATTCGGACAAATTGTCCGCGGGATGCACCACTGGGGTGCCAGTCTGGTTATAGTCATGATGTTTTTACATACTTTACGTGTATTCTTCCAAGGAGCTTATAAAAAACCGCGTGAACTGAACTGGATCGTAGGCGTACTCATTTTCTTCATTATGTTAGGTCTCGGTTTTACAGGTTACTTATTGCCTTGGGATATGAAAGCGCTGTTCGCAACAAAAGTTGGTTTGCAAATTGCCGGTTCCGTACCTTTGATTGGCGAGCAGATCAAGATCCTGCTGGCGGGCGATTCGACTATTATCGGAGCCCAGACATTGACTAGGTTTTTTGCCATCCATGTATTCTTTTTGCCGGCAGCATTGCTTGCTTTAGTGGCGGCGCACTTCCTGATGATTCGTAAACAAGGTATTTCCGGACCGTTGTAAAATGTTAGAATGTTTTGATTTTAATTAATAACCTTTTATGAACAAAGGAGGGGATTATCCTATGCATCGCGGTAAAGGGATGAAGTTCGTAGGGGACTCTCGTGTCCCAGTTGAACGAAAACCTAATATTCCAAAGGATTATTCGGAATATCCCGGGAAGACGGAAGCTTTTTGGCCAAACTTTCTACTGAAAGAATGGATGGTTGGAGCTGTTTTCCTGGTAGGTTTTTTATGCTTGACGGTTGCACATGAGCCTCCGTTAGAAAAGATGGCAGATCCATCTGCCAGTGGATATATTCCACTGCCTGACTGGTACTTTTTATTTTTGTATCAGTTGTTGAAATACTCGTATGCTTCAGGACCGTACAATATCGTCGGTACTTTGATTATTCCTGGCTTGGCATTCGGTTCCTTAATGCTTGCGCCTTTCTTGGACCGGGGGCCGGAACGGCGTCCTTCCAAGCGGCCATTTGCAACTGGCTTTATGCTGTTGGCGATCGTGGCGATTTTTTATCTAACTTGGTCTTCTGTTGCCCATCATGACTGGGCAGCTGCCAAAAAACAGGGTGAAATCGTCAAAGGCCCAGAGATCAATAAAGATGATCCTGGCTACCAAGTCTTCCAGGCTCAGAGCTGCATTGGCTGCCATGGCACTAATTTAGAAGGTTCTGCTATGGCTCCGAAACTAAGCGGCACAGGTTTGCCTGCCGATGAAGTGGCTAAGATAGCCAAAGAAGGTAAGGGATCAATGCCTAAAGATCAGTTTAAAGGCACAGATGAGGAATTGAAAAGCTTGTCCGAGTTTATTGCCAACTTAAAAGACAAATAAGAAAAAAAGCCGATGATGCCTTAAACTGTACCCTATAAGATAGACACTTTAAAAAAGTCTATCTTATAGGGTACTTTTGTTTATAATGAGAAAAAAGATATCGGAGCGGGATGAAATGGCAAAGAGATATTTTACTAAAAAAGAACAAGAACAATTAAAATGCAATCCGTATGTGCAAGCAGTTAGTGAGAAAGCAATTACGTATAGTGATGAATTTAAACGTCACTTTATTGCGGAAAATGAAAAAGGTAGATTACCAAGAGAAATTTTTGAAGAGGCCGGCTTAGATGTTGAATTAATCGGTATAAAACGAATCCAATCTTCAGGGAAACGTTGGCGATCTGCTTATCGCCGAGCGGGGATAGAAGGTTTACAAGATACACGGAAATTGAATTCAGGCACACCATCTGAGCGTGAATTGACATTGGAAGAGAAAATTGCACGATTAGAGGCGAAAAATAAATTATTACAAGCAGAGAATGAACTCTTAAAAAAGCTCGATCTACTCGAAAGGCAGATGTTGAAGAAGAAATCATAATCCCAACAAAATTAAGGTTTGAACTGATTTACAAAACGATCCAAAAGTATAAATTAAAACGACTCGTTAATTATTTATGTGAACTAATGAGTGTATCACGTTCAGGCTACTACAATTATTTTAGTAATCACTCGGTTCAAAAAAGGATGGAACGTGAATTAGCAGATGAAGCAGTGAAAGAAATCATTTTAAAGGCGTATCAATTCAGAGGACGTAAAAAAGGAACACGCCAAATAAAAATGACATTACAAAATCAATATGGGATTACGTATAACTTAAAACGTATTCGCCGCATTATGAAGAAATTTGACATCATCTGTCCGATTCGAAAAGCAAATCCAGCGCGACGTATGGCAAAAGCGACAAAAGAACATCGCACGTGTCCAAATGAACTACAACGCAACTTTAAACAAGGTGTGGCAGGAAAAGTATTATTGACGGATATTACGTATTTAACGTACGGAGGCGGTAAACGTGCTTATTTATCCACGATTAAGGACGCAGAAACGAATGAAATTTTGGCGTATGAAACGTCGTCTTCGTTAAGTTTGGACATTGCCCTCGATACGCTTCGTAAATTGAAGAAACACCGCCATTTAACAGAAGATGCCTTTATTCATTCAGATCAAGGGTTCCACTACACCAATCCACACTATCAAAAACTTGTGAAGAAAATGAAATTAGGACAATCTATGTCACGTCGCGGGAACTGTTGGGATAATGCCCCCCAAGAATCATTCTTTGGACATTTTAAAGATGAAACGAGTATAAAAGAATGTCAAACACTAGAAGAAGTAAAGCAAGAAATTAAGAGTTATATGATTTATTACAATCATTATCGGGGGCAATGGAACTTGAAAAAGCTGCCGCCTGCAAAATACAGACAGCAGCTTCTAGAAGTTGCCTAGCTTTTTTCAAAATGTCCTTTACAAAGGGTACAGTTTACCTAGTCATCGGCTTTTTTGATATGTTAGATGGTTGTTTTCCAGTAACGGGAAGGGACATTCTATAGTGAGTTGGGGATAACGGTTTAAGAAGGAATTCTTAGGACTTATTCGGAGAGGAGTTTCTTTTTAGGTTATGGTTGTTTTATGATGGAATAGAGGATGTAGAATTCTTATTTTCAAGTTGAAAAGAGAGAAATACATAAAGATAACCTGAAAGGAAGAGGAATGCAGCAATGATGAACATTTTAGTAGCGGATGATGACCGCCCAATCCGAGAATTAGTGGCACAATTCCTTAGAAGTGAAGGATATAACGTTTTTGAAGCAAGTGATGGACAAGGGGGGATGGAAATTCTAGAGGAAAAAACAGTCCATTTAGCGGTGGTCGATATTATGATGCCCAACAAAGATGGCTATCAAATGTGTAAAGAAATCAGGGAAGATTTCGATATACCGGTAATTCTTTTAACGGCAAAGGATCAATTAATAGATAAGGAGAAGGGTTATCTGGTAGGTACAGATGATTATTTAACCAAACCGTTCGAACCAAAAGAGCTATTGTTTCGGATTAAGGCGTTGCTGAGAAGATACGAAATGGCAAGCGCCGAAAAAATAAAAATGAACCAAGTGGTTATCGACCGTAAAAGTTATGAAGTCAATTGTCATGGAAGGATTTTAATGCTTCCAATGAAGGAATTTGAATTACTCTATCAATTGGCAAGCTATCCAGACCGTGTTTTTACTCGTGAAGAATTAATAGAGTTAATTTGGGGGCAGGATTTTGAAGGGGATGACCGAACTGTTGACGTACATATAAAACGCTTGCGTGAGCGTTTTGCACAGTATGATGATTTTAGAATTCAAACCGTTCGCGGTGTCGGCTATAAAATGGAGGTATCGTGAAGTGAAGACGCTGTACCATCGGATCATAGTGACGACATTTGTCGTCATGCTGGGGAGTTCGACATTAGCATTTATTATTTCCAATGCCTATTTTCAATACAATCTTAAACCGCAGAATGATAAGAAGGTTACAAGAATGGCCAGTGATATCGCTGATTTTTATCATGATAATCCAGAGGTATCCCCCCGTGATTATTTCGATAGTGTCGGAAAATTGGGTTATCAGTTGTATTTGACCGGTAAAGACAATGAAGGAACCTTTTATGGAGGATCATTCAGGGTAAAACATATAGACCAGAAGGTGATTTCTAAAGTCATTTCTGGAGAGATCTACCATGGAATAGCTAATTTTCCTTCCAGTGTCTTTATTACTGGTTTCTTTGATAATACGCTTGCAAATACTGTTGGCGTACCAATTACAATCGATGGGCAAAAGTATGCATTGTTTGTCCGCTCCGATACAGAGGTGCAATTTGGCGAGCTGCGCGTGTTTTTTGCTTTGTTGATGGCTTTGACAGCTATTTTTAGCATAATGGCATTTGTAGTGAATACACGGTACATTGTCAAACCAATCACAAAATTAACGGCTGCAACAAAAAAAATTGCAAAAGGCCAGTATGATATTCAACTGCAAGTAAACCGGAATGATGAAATAGGCGCTCTTGGCGAACAGTTTTCTAAGATGGCCAATGAATTAAGGCAAGTGGAGGCCATGAGGCAGGAATTTGTTTCAAATGTTTCACATGAAATCCAAACGCCTCTCTCATCCATAAAAGGGTATGCAAATATGCTTCAAGATGACCAAATCAATGATGAACACCGAAAAAAATATCTGTCCATCATTGAGTCCGAAAGTGCCCGGCTGTCACAGTTAAGCAGGCAATTGCTTGTCCTTGCATCGCTTGATAAGGAAGATCATTATCTGGATAAAAGAGAATTTAATTTGTCTGATCAGATCAAACAGGTAGTCTCAATGACAGAATGGGCTTGGCGGGATAAAGAAATGATGCTCGAACTTGATTTGGAGCCCGTCACATACAAGGGAGACCAACAATTGCTTTATCAGGTTTGGGCGAATTTGATAACAAACAGCATTAAATACAGCAATGAAGGGGGCAGTCTCTATCTTGCTGTCCGATCGCTCAAAGGCTCTTGCTCTGTTGTGATTAAGGATACAGGAATCGGCATATCTAAAGAAGAGCTTCCGCATATATTTACCCGGTTTTATAAAGCAGACAAGGCAAGGAGCCGAAGCAATGAAAACAGCAGTGGATTGGGGCTTGCTATCGTCAAAAAAATCATCGATTTACATGGCGGCCAAATATTAGTTGATAGTGAATTAGGCAAAGGAACAACCTTCCAAATCCTTCTGCCTAAATGTAACTGACCGTTCATGCTCCGTTCATATTCAATTTATATACTGTAGTCAAGTTAGAAAATACTACTTTTTATAAAGCAGTGCACTTACTTGAATGTATATAAATAGAAATGGAGATGAATATGCATGTTTCTGGCAATCAGAGAAATGAAACATAGTAAATTCCGATATCTATTAATCGGATTAATCATGGTGCTGATTTCGTTTCTTGTCTTATTCGTAACTGGGTTGGCAAATGGATTATCGGCAGATAACGCATCCGCACTTCAAGAAATGAAGGCAAGCCACTTTGCGGTGGATAAAAATGCCGACCAACGCTTAACCCGTTCCCAGATTTCAGAAGGGCAAAAAGCCAAACTTGAGAAAATGGCTGGAAAAAACAATGCGGTACCGTTGAATGTATCGATGACAACTGTTACAAAAGGATCTAAAAAAATGGATGCCACCTTTTTTGCTATCGATACGAACAGTGATTTAATGCCAAAAATCACTGAAGGAGAAGGGATAACCAATTCAACCAAAAAGGAAGTCGTGGCTGATGCTTCTCTAAAAGAGTCCGGATTAAGGATTGGCGATAAAATAAAGGATCAACGAACAGGTAAGGAATTTATGATCAGCGGTTTTACAGAGAATGCCTCTTTTTCACATTCTCCCGTTATATTCATGAACTTTGATGAATGGCAGCAGTTACAGCAAAGCCAAACAGTCCAAGGGCAGGATCAAATGGTTAACACTGTTGTTCTTCAGATTAGTGATGAAAAAGCCGACAAGCTGGCGAAAGAGAATAAACATATTGAAATCATTACAAAGGATCAGGCACTTAAGGGCATTCCGGGTTATTCGGAAGAACAAGGGTCACTATTAATGATGATTGCCTTTTTATTCGTCATAGCTGCATTTGTGCTGGCTGTATTCTTCTACGTGATTACGATCCAAAAATTAAACCAGTTTGGCGTTTTGAAGGCGATTGGGGCAAAAACAAAGTATTTGGCTGCAAATTTGATTTCACAGGTTTTATTAGTCACTGTTATTTCATTGGCTGTCAGTATCGCGTTAACCTATGGAGTAGCATACTTGCTGCCGGCATCCATGCCTTTCCAGTTAGGCCTGTCTCTAGTCGGTTGGTGTTCATTGTTATTCTTGTCAGTATCGATAATCGGTTCGTTGATTTCGCTCTATAAAGTGGCGAAAATTGATGCAATCGAAGCTATTGGGAGGGCTGCATAATGTCTGCGAAATTAGTATTGGAGCATGTGACGAAAGAATATGGCGACGGCCAATCAACCATCAAAGTGTTGAATGATGTCAATCTTGAAGTGAAAGAAGCGGAGTTCATTGCGGTGGTTGGCCCATCCGGATCCGGAAAAAGTACATTCCTATCTATCGCGGGAGCTCTATTATCACCTACCAAAGGATCTGTTCTATTGGACGGTAAGGAAATACAGCACATGTCAGATAAACAATTGAACGATATGCGCTTAAGCCAAATTGGTTTCATTTTTCAATCGGCTAATTTGATTCCATATCTGACTGTCAAGGATCAGTTGTTATTGATCAGTAAACTGGATGGGGAAAAATCCCGAGATGCTGAAAAGAGGGCTGATGATTTAATGCAACGGCTCGGTTTGGCCCATCGCCAACACCAATACCCTGAAATGCTGTCAGGAGGGGAACGCCAAAGAGTTGCAATTGCCCGTGCATGGATGAATAATCCAGAAATCATTCTAGCGGATGAACCGACTGCCAGCTTGGATTCAGAACGTGGGCGAGATGTTGTGGAGATGCTTGCCCAGGAAGTAAAGCGGAGCAAAAAAGCTGCAGTCATGGTTACCCATGACCATCGTATGCTTGATTTATGCGACCGTGTCCTTTACATGGAAGATGGACGACTTACACCATACGATCCAGAAAAAATAGAAAAGCATTAAAGTAAAGAGATAACCAGAAGCGGAAAGCGCGCCTACTCCCGAAAAGGGTGAGATCTCGAGGGGGTGGAGCTTGCAGCTGGTTGAAAATAAACTTTCAATTGAAAGTTTTATAAAAATCCAAACAATGTGAAAGTGTGTTTTGATTCATTCAAAGCACACTTTTTTTCTCCTTTTAATCGAAGACAAACGGGTTCCGGTTGGCGATGGAACTAATTTGGTATATTATGCAAGTAGGCTCAATCTTCATTTAGGGGCTTAGATAGGAGTATAGGATGAAAGAGAGAAAATCTAAAGGGGAATAATGAAAGGAATAATTCGTGGAAAGAGGTTGGCTGTATGACGTTGATTTATACTGTGTTAAGGAAAAAATCAGTAGTTTGGCTGTTGCTGGTTATCAATATAGTGGGCACTGTGTACGGATATTACTGGTATAAGGATCAATTAGCCTTCAGCAAGGGCATTTTTATGCCATTTATCCCTGACAGTCCAACGGCCTGTTTATTTTTTGTTTTAGTATTGATCGCATTTTTGCTGGGGCGGAATTGGGGATTGTTCGAAGCGCTGGCTTTGTCTTCTTTATTCAAGTATGGGGTCTGGGCGGTAATCATGAACCTATTGATGTTAAAAGTCACCGGGTCCCTGCATTGGATGAATTATATGCTGATGTTTTCCCATTTGGCTATGGCTATACAAGGGTTGCTTTATGCGCCGTTTTACCGGATAAAGCCATGGCATTTGGTTGTCGCAGCCATTTTTACTGTACATAATGAAATGATCGACTATGTTTTTCAACAAATGCCTTGGTATGGGGATTTGGATATCTATTTAAGGGAAATTGGCTATGGAACTTTTTGGCTTAGTATTGTCTCCTTGTTTATCTGTTATTATGTCGGAATGAAATTGCCACGCTGGAAATTGAAATTCTAGCATTTGATTTGGTCTACTCTTGTCCTTCCTTTCATATAAGTAGAATGAAAGAGGAGGGACGCAGAAATGCCCAAAAAAAGGATTGTTGTCGTTTTGCTTGTTTTTCTAACGTTATTGCCAAAAGTCGATGTCAGTGCCTCTTCGCAATTGGAAATATTCGATAAAAAAAGTGATGAAGCATTGCAATTGGCAAAATTGCAAAGGTATGAAGATAGCCTAGCTGTTCTACAGAGCTATTCGGATGGATCTGTCGGAAAAATTGCCAAGCAAGCAGGGTTAAGCAAAGAGGTGCAGGAAGTTGTGGATGCCGCTTATGTTCAAGCGGTTGAAAGCTTGCAAAATAATAATGTGGAAATGGATGGAAAAGTAACCTCGCTTACTCGCCTCCGGCTAGCTGCTGATGCTGCCCATTCTGTCCGCCATCCATTATGGACGGAAATGGAAGGAGAAATGATGGAAACGTTTAACCAAGCGAAACAAGCATTGGATGAAAAAAATAAGCAGCAATTCAATCAATCGCTTAATTCACTGATGCTTCAATACAGTCTCATATATGATGGGATGAAAGTGAATTTAAATAAAGAAACCATCCAAAGCCTTGACCAGCAGTTTGCCTATCTGGATGCGTTTCGGCCGCAATTGTTAAAGCAGGCCCCAAATCAAAAGGAACTGAGCACGTTACAGTATGATATGAAAACCATTTTCGATAAAATGAAAGAAGATGATGCGGATCCATCTTTATGGTGGGTTATTTTCACAACCGGAGGGATCATCATTTCCACATTATCTTATGTAGGTTGGAGAAAATATAAAGGGACGAAGGAAAAGGTTAAGGGAGAAAATGATTTGAATGATTGACATCATGAATACTTTATTACTAGAATAGTGTTAATATCTTTTTTAGGAGGTTACAATGGGTAGCTATCTAATTTACTTGGCGATCATCATTTTGATTCCAATCTATGCACAAGCTAAAGTAAAAGGAACATATAATAAATACTCTAAGGTTGCTTCTTCAACCGGAATGACTGGGGCTGAGGTAGCAAGAAGGATACTGGATGAAAACGGCCTTTACAATGTTCATGTGGAAGAAACAAGAGGGTTTTTAAGTGACCACTACGACCCGCGCTCGAAAGTAGTACGGCTATCCTCAGGGAACTACCATGGCCATTCATTGGCTGCTACAGCCGTATCTGCCCATGAAGTCGGACATGCCATCCAAGACCAACATGATTACGCATTCCTTCGTTTTCGTGCAGCGATGGTACCGGTAGCCAACTTTGGCTCTAATATCTCATGGGTACTGCTCTTGATTGGCTTTTTAGCTAACATTACAGGATTGGTTTTGCTGGGAATCTTTGCGATGCTTGCAGCAGTGTTATTCCAGGTAGTCACACTTCCTGTTGAATTCAATGCTTCGAGCAGGGCTATGGATCAGGTGGTTTCATTGGGGATCATCTCGAACCGCGAAGAAAGAGAAACGAAGAAGGTCCTGAATGCAGCGGCAATGACGTATGTTGCAGCAGCAGCAGTAGCCATTTTGGAATTAGTGAGATTGGTATTGATTTATACCGGCATGACTAGAGACGAATAGACCTGTATATATGCAAAAAGCCTGCGGCCATCCAAGTTAGGATAGTGCAGGCTTTTTTGTTCATGCATTTACCGCTCAATCGGATTTTTGTTTTCATCGAGGGTGAATCCTTCACCGAGCACATCATGGACAATCGAAACCGAAACAAATGCATGCGGATCAACTGCCATGATGCAGTTGCGAAGGCGGACAATTTCATTCTTGCCGACAACGCAATAAAGCACTTCACGGTCTTGTTTGGAATATGAGCCATATCCCTTTAGGACAGTTACTCCGCGTTCCATTTCCTTCATGATGGTATCAGCAATTTCATTGTTCTTTTCAGATATGATCATCGCTCCACGCGCTGCATAAGAACCTTCCTGCATGAAGTCAATTAAGCGGGCGCCGATGAATACTGCAATCAATGTATACATGCCTTGGCGCAGTGATAGGTATGTGACCAAAGAGAGAGTGATAACGCATGCATCAAACATAAACATCGTTTTTCCCATTCCCCAGCCTACATACTTATGGACAAGCCGGGCGATAATATCCACGCCTCCAGTAGTCCCTCCATACCGGAATATGATTCCTAGCCCAATACCGATAAAGCTTCCTGCAAATAATGAAACAAGCATCAAGTCATTTTCCAACGGGATATGGAATTGATATTTTTGGAAAATCCATAACCAAACAGATAATCCAACCGTTCCAAGTATGGTATAAATAAACGAAGTCCTTCCTAAATACTTCCATCCGATGAAGAATATCGGAACATTCAGTATGATGTTCGAATAGGAAGGGTCGATTTTAAACAATTGATACAGAATAAGGGTAATCCCTGTAAAGCCGCCTTCCGCCAAATGATTCTGCATGTTGAAATGCACAAGGCCGAACCCAAAAATGCCGGCGCCCAAAATAATAAAAAAGATGTTTTTGAATCGTAAACCAAATACCATAGACATTACCTCCTGACCGTCAACGTTGCAATGCAATACGATCATCATTATATAGGAAAAAACATGAAATAGCCAATGCGAGGGGTCACTTGGTTGTGGCGCCATACATATTGCCTGCCGCTGCTTGGCTCTTTCTGGGCAGTTTATGCATATGTAACTGAAGAAATAGAAAAAAGAATCTTACTATAGTTTAAGGATTATTGCATATTTCATGCGTTACGTTCTTAAGTTGGTGTGAAGATTTGCTATAATGGTCATGGATGCTTTTCTTTCGTAAGAGGGATTCTGAATAGAGAATGCGAATAAGAATAAGATGCACCGGATTTGGGTTTTATTTCCGGTTGAAAAGGGTGTTTAATATGGCGAAAAGCATGGAGGAATTACAAAAAGAAGTAGATGAATATATCGGCCAGTTCAAGGAAGGATATTTCAGCCCATTGGCAATGCTAGCCCGAATGACTGAAGAACTCGGTGAATTGGCCCGGGAAGTGAACCATTATTATGGTGAGAAGCCTAAGAAAAAGAGTGAAGGTGAAAAGGAAATAAAAGAAGAAGTAGGCGATATGCTATTTGTTCTTATTTGCTTTGCGAATGCTCTTCAAATAGATTTGGCTGAAGCCCATGATCTTGTCATGGAGAAATTTCGAACACGCGACAAAGATAGATGGACAAAAATAGAAGATGGGAAAGGATTGAGCTAATAGTGGAAACAGTAAGAATCATTGTGGCCGGCCCAAGAGGGCGAATGGGACAAGAAGCGGTTTTACTCGTACATAATACCGAAGAATTTGAATTAGCTGCAGTAATCGACAGGCAAAATAATGGAATGGATCTTGCTGAAATCAATGGTTTCGAAGGAATTGCCGCACCGATCTACAGTGATATCGACCAATGCTTGTCAGAAGTGGATGCTGATGTATTGATTGATTTGACAACTCCTGAAGTTGGCATGAAGCATACTGTTTCAGCTCTTTCACATGGAGTCCGCCCGGTTGTTGGAACAACAGGTTTTACAAAGGAAAACCTAGCTGAATTGGATGCTCTGTGCGAAGAGAAAGGACTAGGATGCATTATTGCGCCGAATTTCGCTGTTGGAGCAGTTTTGATGATGAAGTTTTCTCAAATGGCTGCTAAATATTTCCCGGATGTTGAAATTATCGAAATGCACCATGACCGTAAGCTGGATGCGCCATCAGGCACTGCAGTCAAAACAGCAGAAATGATTGCAGAAGTGCGTGAAACGAAAGAGCAGGGTCATCCGGATGAAAAGGAATTGATGAAAGGAGCAAGAGGAGCCAATTTAGATGGCATGCATATACATAGTGTCCGATTGCCGGGATTGGTTGCCCACCAGCAGGTTATGTTCGGAGCCGATGGGCAAACTCTTACATTGCGCCATGATTCCTATAACAGGGCTTCATTCATGTCAGGGGTCAAGCTTGCGGTCAATGAAGTAATGAAAATCCAGGTACTTGTTTACGGACTTGAAAATATTATTGATTAATTCAAGGGAGTGAAGCTTCATGAATATCGCCTTAATAGCACATGACCAGAAAAAAGAGGACTTGGTAGGATTTGTGACAGCCTATCAACATATTTTTAAGAAACATACTTTATTCGCTACAGGAACGACCGGCTTACGTATACAGGAGGCCACAGGACTTCCAATCACCCGGTTCCAATCAGGGCCGCTCGGTGGAGATCAGCAGATAGGGGCCAGGATCGCTCAGGATGATATGGATATCATCCTGTTCTTCCGCGATCCATTGACTGCACAGCCGCATGAACCTGACGTCTCTGCACTTATTCGTTTGTGCGATGTGTATTCAGTACCCTTAGCGACCAATATGGGGACAGCTGAAGTACTCATCCGCGGTTTGGAAGAGGGAGATATCGATTGGAGACAGATTAAAAAGTAAGGTGAGATAGAATATGCATACAGATATAGACATCCTTGCGTTCGGAGCGCATGCCGATGATGTAGAAATCGGCATGGCTGGCACGATCGCCAAGTACACCAAACAAGGGAAAAAAGTGGTCATTTGCGATTTGACCAAGGCGGAGATGTCCTCTAACGGGACAGTCCAGCGCCGATTAGAGGAAGCGGAAAAGGCGCGGAATGTACTCGGTGTGGAGGAGCGGATCAATGCGCAACTTCCGGATAGGGGGCTATTCCTGACAGACGATCATATAGCTGTAGCTGCCAGTGTCATCCGAAAATATAAGCCTAAGATCATATTTGTTCCGTATACAGTTGACCGCCACCCAGACCACGGGAATTGCGCCAAAATTGTGGAGGAAGCTTACTTTTCGGCAGGAGTGCGCAAATATGTGGACAAGGAAGACCAAGCGCCTCATAAAGCGGAAGCCCTATACTATTATATGATTAACGGATTCCATAAACCGGATTTTGCCATTGATATATCAGCACATATAGATGAAAAGATCAATAGTCTTAAATCCTTCAGAAGCCAATTTGAAATAAATGATAACAGTTACCAAACCCCTTTGGTCGGCGATTATATCGATAGTGTCGTATCGAGGGAAAAAATGATTGGAAAAGAAGTAGGCGTCAACTATGCAGAGGGTTTTTTCAGTACTAAGCCACTTTTACTTTCAAATGATTTATTAGGAGGAATCAAATGAGTTTAAATATAGGAATTATCTGTTACCCTTCAGTAGGGGGTTCGGGAGTAGTGGCAACAGAATTGGGAAGATTGCTTGCGGATAAAGGCCATAATATTCATTTTATCTCAAGTTCGATGCCGTTTCGTTTGAAAAAAGTGCATCCCCGCATTTTCTTTCATGCAGTTGATATGAATTTTTATTCTGTTTTTCAGTATCCGCCCTACGACCTGTCGTTAGCAAGCAAAATTGCCGAAGTGGCCAAGCGTGAAGAACTGGATATCCTTCACGCCCATTATGCGATTCCACATGCAGTTTGTGCCATTTTGGCAAAACAAATGGTGGACCATGAACTCAAAATTGTAACTACTCTGCATGGTACGGATATTACCGTACTTGGACTTGAACATAATATGCAATCGCTCATTAAATATGGAATAGAGAAATCCGATTATGTGACTGCTGTATCCGATGCATTGGTTGAAGAAACAAAGGAATTAATCCAGCCTGATAAAGAAATACATACTGTGTATAACTTTATTGATGAAAATGTTTATAAGAAACAGCCGTCAAGCTCATTGAAAGCCGATCTTGGGATGAGCGACGAGAAAGTGCTCATACATGTTTCCAACTTCCGTGAAGTGAAACGGGTCCATGATATAGTCCGCGTTTTTGCCCAAGTTCAACAAAGAGTCCCTTCTAAACTGATGCTCGTTGGCGATGGCCCAGAAATGACATCCGTTTGTGAATTGGTCGATGAACTGGGGATCCGTGATTCAGTATTGTTCATGGGCAAGCAGGATAATTTACAGGAATTATACAGTATAGCCGATTTGATGCTCCTTCTTTCTGAAAAAGAAAGTTTTGGGCTTGTTTTATTAGAAGCAATGGCATGTGGTGTGCCTTGCATTGGAACAGATATAGGCGGGATTCCCGAGGTTATAGAACATAACCGCACAGGATTCATTTGTGATTTAGGGGATATAGACCAGATTGCGGACCACGCGGTACGTTTGTTGATGGATGAAGAAATGCATGCCCGTTTTTCAGAGGCATGTATGGACAGTGTCCATAACCATTTTAAATCTCACCGAATTATTGAACAGTATGAAGGCATATATCACTCCTTGCTGTCTGGAACGGAAGTGGGAAATGTTGAATGATTTGTTTCTGAAGGCAGTGCCGCTGCTTAAAGCGATTGAGGCAAGAGGATTTGAAGCAGTCTTTGTCGGAGGGTCTGTCAGGGACTATATTCTTGGCAGGGACATCCATGATGTTGACATCGCTACTTCCGCGCTCCCTGAAGAAGTAAAAGCCATTTTTCCTTCCACCATTGATATCGGCATCCAGCATGGGACTGTCATGGTCCTGTACGGGGGTGATTCATATGAAATAACAACCTACCGTACAGAGGGTGAATATAGCGATTTTAGAAAACCGAATGAAGTCACGTTCATCCGTTCGTTAAAAGAAGATCTGAAACGTCGTGATTTTACGATGAACAGTATGGCTCTGGACAAGGCTGGCGAATTATATGATCCGTTCGGCGGCAAGAAGGCTATTCTGGAAAAGAGGATAGATACCGTCGGAAAGGCGAGTGAGCGATTCAGCGAGGATGCATTAAGAATGCTGAGGGCTCTGCGGTTTGCAAGCCAGCTGTCTTTTTCGTGTTCAGGTGAAATAGTGCATTCTTTGAAAGAAAACCATGCCCTGCTTGATCATATTTCCGTCGAAAGAATCACTTCGGAATTTGAAAAATTGATAGATGGCAGAAATGCCATTCAAGCCTTCAAATTGTTGATTGAAACGGACCTGTATATGCATCTTCCCGGGTTTGCCAAAAAGAAAGAGGCGCTAATAAGCGCTTCTCAAATCCCATTTCATCATTTATCGACTGTGAATGAAAAGTGGGCCATCCTTCTGTACAAGATGGTACAAAGCGATGAGGTGGAGTCTCTATTGCGGCAATGGAAACTTCCGGTCAAACAAATCCGTACAATACGAACGATTGTCCAATTGCTGGAAGAGTCATTTTCCGGGGACCCCTACAGCATGATCATGAAAGGGATTGAAGCTTCTCAAAGTGCAATCCGCATCAATTGTCTCCTTAAGAATGAAAAGGAAGATGAAGCACTTGCCCATTTACAAAAGAAGTGGCAGGCTTTGCCGATTCGTTCCGCCGCTGAACTGGCTGTCAACGGCAGAGACTTGATTGAATGGTCTGAAAAGAAACAAGGGCCGTGGATGAAGGATGTCCTGCATGAACTCGTGAAACGGGTTGTGGAGGGCCATGTGGGCAACACGAAAGAAGAGATCTTCAGGGAGGTGCGGAAATGCAATCTCATATAAGGAAAAAATTAATTGAAGCTCTATCCCAAGGAGATCAATATGTATCAGGGCAGCACATTGCTGAATTGACGGGAGCTACCAGGACTGCTGTTTGGAAACATATCGAAGATCTTCGTAAGGATGGGTATGAAATTGAAGCTGTCAGACGTAAAGGCTATCGCATTATTTCCGTTCCTTCTGCCATGTCAGCGGACAGTATCCGTATGCACATTCAAAGCGATGTATTTGGACAATTGATCGATTATGAGGATTCAATTGGTTCCACACAAAAAAAAGCGATTGAAATGGCCAATGAAGGCGCGCCGGAAGGAACGATTGTCGTCGCGGATGAACAAACAGGCGGGAGAGGCCGTATGGCCAGAAAATGGCATTCTGCGAAGAGAACCGGCATTTGGATGAGTGTATTGGCAAAGCCGAATATTCCGATACAGCAAGCCCCACAGTTGACTTTACTGACTGCAGTCGCAGTAGTGCAGGCAATAGAGGATGTAACTGGTGTCCAAGCTGAAATCAAATGGCCTAATGATATCTTGATCAAGGGCAAAAAAATGACAGGCATATTGACTGAAATGCAGGCTGAGGCGGATGGCATACATTCGATAGTGATTGGCATCGGGATCAATGTCAATCAATCCATTGAGGATTTCCCGGAAGAACTTCAGGAAAAAGCCACTTCCCTTCGAGTTCAATGTGGACAGATGGTATCCCGTGAAGCGCTTATCGGAAGCGTCTTGAAAAGATTTGAATCATTGTACCAAATCTATCAATCAAAGGGTTTTAAAGTGATCAAAACCCTTTGGGAAAGCTATGCGGTTAGCATCGGCAAAACAATCACAGCTACCACTCTTCAAGCGAGGGTGACCGGCATCGCAATGGGGATAACCGATGAAGGTGTCCTTCTCATTAAAGACGGGAGTGGAACCGTCCATTCGATTTATTCAGCCGATATTGACATTTAACTATTCAATGAAAAACGGGCTGGAACAAAAGCTAGGCCAAACTGTTATCGGTTCGGCCTAGCTTTTGTTATGTATAGGAATCGTAATGAGGGTAAGCAATTGATATAGCCATTTTTTCGGTTGATTGTTATACTGAGTGTGGGCAGTATCAAAAATTGAACTGCACCTAGCGCTGTTTGTCTGTTTAAAATGTACATGACAAGTCTGCCTAGATCCGTTTAAAGGACAAGGACAGAGGGATGAAACGTATGCTTTTGGCCAACAATCCTTCTGTTTTGCAGAAGGTTTTTTTGTTGCATAAAGCGGCATAGTTTTGTTTTATCTCCTCTCATCAAAAAGGAGGAAGGAATTATGAAACTCAGTGGAAAGTTCATGAAAATGAAGGAACGCAATGAAAAGATTGTAATGCTGACGGCTTATGATTACCCATCGGCATTGCTTGCGGAAGAAGCGGGGGTGGATATGATCCTCGTCGGTGATTCCTTAGGTATGGTCGTACTCGGATATGATTCTACTATACCGGTAACTGTTGAGGATATGATCCACCATACGAAGGCGGTCAAAAGAGGAGCGAAGTCTACGTTCACTGTGACAGACATGCCATTCATGAGCTATCATTTATCCATTGACGAAACCCTGAAAAATGCAGCACGCATCATGCAGGATGGGCAAGCGGACGCTGTAAAAGTCGAGGGCGCTGGTGAAGTGCTGTATAAGATAGAAGCCTTGACGAATGCAGGAGTTCCAGTTGTTGCCCACTTAGGGCTGACACCCCAATCCGTAGGTGTGCTGGGAGGTTATAAAGTACAGGGGAAAAATGCAGAAGAGGCCAAAGCGCTGATTGAGGACAGCAAGAAATGTGAGAAGGCTGGTGCAGTGGCTTTGGTGCTGGAATGTGTGCCTCATCAGATAGCAGCAAAAATTAGCGAAGAATTAAACATCCCGACCATCGGCATCGGTGCCGGAATAGGTACAGACGGCCAAGTGTTGGTTTATCATGATGTCATTCAATACGGAGTGAAGCGATTGCCAAAGTTCGTTAAGCCTTTTGCGGATGTGAATGAGAAGATTCTTTCAGGGCTGACAGCTTATGTGAATGAAGTTAAATCAGAAAAATTCCCATCTTTAGAAGAATCTTTTTCCATGAAAGAGGAAGAGCTTACGACACTATATGGAGGCAAATAATGAAAATAGTAACGAAAGTCAGAGATATACAGAGTGATATGATGCTGTTGAAGAACAATGGCATGAGAATAGGTTTTGTTCCGACAATGGGCTATCTTCATGAAGGCCATGAAGCATTGTTGGCGGAAGCCAGAAGGGAAAATGACATTGTTGTGCTGAGCATTTTTGTGAATCCTCTTCAATTCGGGAAAGATGAAGATTTGGAGAAATACCCGCGGGATATTGTAAGGGATGAACAAGCAGCCCAGAAACACGGTGTTGATTATATATTCTATCCAACCGTCCAAGAAATGTACCCCGATCATATGTCGGTCGGTGTAACCGTATTTAGAGGAACAGATGTATTATGCGGGAAATCACGGCCAGGGCACTTTGATGGAGTAGCGACTGTTTTGACGAAACTATTCAATATCGTCCAGCCAAATAAGGCTTATTTTGGAATGAAGGATGCACAGCAAGTCGCAGTCGTAAAAGGCATGGTACGCGATTTCAATATTCCCGTAGAAATTGTTCCGGTCGATATTGTCAGGGAAGAGGACGGCTTGGCCAAAAGCTCCAGAAATGTTTATTTATTGCAGGAGGAACGGCAAGAAGCCGCTCAATTATTCCAAAGTCTTCAATTGGCTGTGCGCTTGATTGAGGAAGGGGAAAGAGAGCCGGCCAAGGTGATTGCAACCATTAAACACCATATAGAACAAAATACAGCCGGTAAAATTGATTATGTGGAAATTTACAGCTATCCGGCTTTGGATGCAGTGGAAAAGTTGAAGGGTGAAACCATTATTGCCATTGCTGTCCGTTTTGCTCATGCAAGATTAATAGATAATGTAACCATACAACTATAAGTCGTAACAGAACTGAGGGAGGAATCACAGTGTTTCGGACAATGATGAAGGGGAAAATCCATCGCGCTACAGTAACGGAGGCAAACCTCAATTATGTCGGCAGTATCACAATCGATGAGGATATTATTGATGCGGTGGATATGCTGCCCAATGAAAAAGTGGCTATTGTAAATAATAATAATGGTGCCCGTCTGGAAACGTATATAATTGCGGGTGAACGTGGCAGCGGTGTTGTCTGCCTAAATGGGGCAGCGGCCCGGCTAGTCCAACCGGGAGATGTAGTCATCATTATTTCGTATGCCATGTTAACAGAGGATGAGGTACAGAGCCACCGACCGAGAGTAGCAATCATGGGTGAAGGAAATAAGATCGAACAGATGATGAACCACGAACCGGAAGCGACGGTCCTATAAAGATTTGGATGGATCGTTAAACTTTATAATGCTTTATCGAAGCTGACTGCATTGTATTAAAGCCTTATAATCTGTATTATAGATTATAAGGCTTTAAACGCTTTGCGGCCGGCTTTTTAAGCTTGCCATATGATAGAAATATTAGATTGCTGTTTTAGAGCGGAAGGCTAAGAAAGCCCTCAATTAGGACAGCCAGCGATTTTGAGGTGTACATTCATGACGCAACGTTATGTTGTTGTGGATCTAGAAACTACCGGAAATGCGGTGAAGAAAGGCGATAAAATCATTCAGTTTGCAGCAGTGGCTATTGAGGATGATTGTATTGTTGAAACGTATTCCACATTGATTAATCCACAACAACCCATATCACCATTTATAGAAGAATTGACAGGAATTAAAGAAGAAGACGTGGTCGGCGCACCACTATTTGAAGATGTCGCGCCGAAAATTATGGAGTGGCTGCGGCATTCCACTTTTGTGGCGCATAATGTATTGTTTGATCTCACGTTTTTACAGGATCAATTACAAGAGGCTGGTTACCATGGTTTTTACGGCTCGACCGTGGATACTGTGGAACTGGCAAAAATCATGCGGCCATCTGCAACAAGCTATAAATTATCACACCTTGCGGAAAGGGAAGGATATGAACATGACCGTCCACATCAAGCGGATAGTGATGCTTATGTGACAGCAGAGTTATTTCTTTTATTCAAGAAGGAATTGAGCGACTTGCCGCTTGTCACCTTGAAGCAGATGCATAAGTTATCTTATTCATTAAAGAGTGATTTGAATGAATTGCTCGAGCATCTTTTGCAGCAAAGGATGACTAAGAGCCCTATCCATCATCCATATTTATTGATCAATAAAGGGATTGCTTTCTCCAAGCCGGAGCAGGAAGCTATTTTAATGGAGAATGATGGACAAGTCTATCCTGAAAACGATATAGAGAAAATAGAGTTGCTTTCGGACGCTTTTCGGCCTTTTGAATTGCGTGAAGACCAGCTGAAAATGATGGATCTTGTTTATAAAGCGATGAATGATGGGCAAATTTCTTTGATTGAAGCGGGAACAGGGCTGGGAAAAACGATCGGATATTTAGTGCCGGCTGCTTATTACGCGATACAGCATTCTGAAAGCATTATGATCAGCACATATACGATTGATTTACAGAATCAGCTTTTACATAAAGAACTCGCTAATTTGAAGCGGATTTTGCCATTCCCTGTCAGGTCTGTTGTTCTTAAAGGACGTGCAAATTATTTATCATTGGCCAAATTTGACCGTGCATTAAGAGCCAAGGATGATAACTATGATAGTGCATTGACAAAGATGCAAATACTGGTTTGGCTGCTTCGGACTGAAACAGGCGATAAAGATGAACTGAATCTTTCCAGCGGAGGGGAGCTTTTTTGGGAGAAGCTCCATTGTGCACCCGGCCTTGCAAGCGAACACCAGAGTGCTTGGGAGCACTATGATTTTTATGAGCGGGCCATAAAAAAAGCGGCTGGAGCGCATATCATCATTACGAATCATTCCTATTTGATGTCTGATTATTTTTCCAAGAAAGCTCCACAGCTGCAGTCAACTACATTGATCATTGATGAGGCCCATCACTTAGAAAATGCCGCATTAAAGCATCTGGGTGCTTCCATAGATTATGTAAGTATTAAAATGATGATCAATAAAATGGGGTCATTGGACCACAACCAATTATTATTCAAACTTGAAAAAATGATCCTTGACATTAATGATGGCCAAAAAAAGACCATCGGAATGCTTGATCGGCTTGTGCAGGAATCGATTTATGAATTAGAGCAATTTTTTCAGCTGCTATCGATTGTATGCGAACAGGCAGGGACGAATCAAGCTGCTAAACAGGCAATGCCATTGCAGACAATTCTTGAAGGAAAGAAAGAGGCACAGCCATTATTTATGCTGGCGGAGCGTCTGGCAGAGCATTTTAAGCGTGTTGCTTCGATATTAACTGAGCAAGTTCGGTATATTATGGAAAATGGGCAGCCTGGAAAGGTGCAGCTGTATTATTTAACTGAAATAGAAAATATCGCTTCGTCACTGATAGAATATGGCCGTTTGTTGAGAGAATTCATTATGAACAATAAAGAGGATGTTCTCTATTGGGTTGAGTGGAACAGGAATAGCCCAAGCCAGTATGTCTATTTATTTTCACAGCCGATATCTGGAGGAAGCGAAATGTGGCACCGCTATTTCTCTAAACTGCGCTCGGCGGTATTGACCTCTTCTACATTAACTGTAAAAGGGACATTTGACTATATGGAGAAGAAGCTCGGCCTAAATGGGCAAAAGGTGGAAAAGGCGATTTATCCTTCTCCTTTCGACTATGAGAAAAAAGTGAAATTGCTTGTTGCGGATGATATACCGGATGTGAGCACAGTGACGGCAGATCAATATGCTTCCCATATCGCCTCGTATATCGAAAAATCTGCAATCGCAACGAAAGGAAGAATGCTCGTTCTGTTCACGTCCCATGAAATGCTGAAGTTGACCAATGATCATTTAAGGCAGAATCAGGAGCTTCTCGACTTTACTATTCTATCCCAGGGAATTTCCAGTAAAAGTAAAACACGGCTTATTAAGTACTTTCAAAACTATGATAAATCTATCCTATTAGGGACTGCGAGCTTTTGGGATGGCTTGGATTTGCCGGGAGAAGCGCTGCAATGCCTGATGGTAGTGAGGTTGCCGTTTTCTCCTCCCAATGAACCGATTACGGAAGCAAGGTTGAAGAAGTTAAAAGAGAAAGGGGAAAACCCATTCCTTTCTTATTCATTGCCTGAAGCGATCGTCCGTTTTCGCCAAGGATTTGGACGATTGATCAGGACTGCCGAGGATAAAGGGGTATGCATTATTTGCGACCGCCGCATCCTTTCCGGTTACTATGGGGAAGATTTCCTTCGGTCCATCCCGAAAGTGGAAGTGGAGACGACCGTTGAAAATCAATTGCAGGAAAAAGTGAAAGCTTGGCTCTATGGATCTAAATGATGAAGTGGTGATAAGGAAAGGGAGTAGGGAGGATTTTTAGCGGGCAATGCAATTTTTTGATTAAATTTTTATTTTTTCAACAGAAAAACTGTTATAATGTTCACAGAATCATCATGTAAGTAGATGAAGGAATAGGGATACATATTTCTGTTGCCGGGGGGCATTTATCATGCAAGATAAACCAGAAGTGATTTCAACGGTCAAGGTTCAATATCAACCAGATCTTTATAAGATCGTCGATACATTGAATCGGAGCTTGAAATATGATCAACTCATGTTCGGCTTGGCTCTTGACCGGGAGAATCAAGAACAGGCTGTCATTACGATCTATCGAACATAAAAGTGAGTGGTATTTTTGAAAAAATGGATTTGGATTATCAGTTTTATCATTATTCTGATTATTGGATATGTGATTGCAAGTTATATGGTCGGAGTGAATGCCCAGACCAAAGATGAAGAAAAAGGCGCTGCAATTGCCAAAGATGAAGGCGGCCTTGCAAGCGTTAGCGAAAGTTATGTATTCCGCGGCAAAAAAGCCTATTATATTGTTACTGGCAAAGATTCCGAGAGCGTCAAGCAAGTACTGTGGATCCCAAAGGATGGAAAGAATACCCATATTGCAAAAAGGAAATATTCTGAGGGTGCCACCCGTAGCGAGATCTTGGAAAAAGTAAAGTCTACCGGACTTCCGGTGTCAATCGTTTCGGCTAAGATCGGTATGATTGAATTCAATAAAGACAAGAATAGAGAAATTTGGGAAGTCGTCTTTAAAGATGAAAAAGGAAAACTGAATTATTATTATTATGATTTCTTTACTGGAGACATGTTAAGAAATTATGAAAACATATAAATTGGGGGAGAATTTAGAATGAAATTGGCAAAACGTGTTCAAGCTCTTACACCATCATCTACACTTGCAATTACTGCTAAAGCGAAGGAGCTGAAAGCACAAGGACTTGACGTCATAGGATTGGGGGCAGGGGAACCTGACTTCAACACACCGCAGCACATTATTGATCAAGCGGCAGCATCGATGAATGAAGGCCAAACGAAATATACCCCTTCTGCAGGCCTGCCAAGATTAAAGCAAGCGATAGTCGATAAGCTGAAGCGAGACCAACACCTGGATTACAAGACTTCGGAAGTGATTGTCACAACGGGTGCCAAGCATGCTCTTTACACGTTATTCCAAGCTATTCTGGATGAAGGGGACGAAGTAATCATCCCGACTCCATACTGGGTCAGCTATCCTGAACAAGTGAAGCTTGCTGGAGGGAAACCTGTTTATTGCGAAGGGAAAGAAGAGAATCAGTTTAAAATTACACCTGAAGCTCTTGAGGCTTGTCTCTCAGAAAGTACTAAAGCGGTTATATTGAATTCGCCAAGCAATCCTACCGGGATGCTCTATACTAAAGATGAATTGAAAGCCCTTGGAGAGGTTTGCTTAAAGCATGATTTGCTAATCGTTTCGGACGAAATTTATGAAAAACTTGTTTATGGCGAAAATAAACATAGTTCGATTGCCGAATTATCCCCAGAACTAAAAGAACATACAATCATCATTAATGGTGTATCAAAATCGCATAGTATGACAGGCTGGAGAATTGGCTATGCTGTTGGAAATGAAATGATCATTAAAGCTATGACAAACCTTGCAAGCCACAGTACTTCCAATCCGACTACACCAGCCCAATTTGGGGCTATTGCAGCCTACGAAGGGCCTCAGGATGCAGTTGAAGAGATGAGGCAGGCATTTGCTGAACGATTATCCATTATTTATGAGCAATTGACTGCTATACCTGGCTTTACATGCATTAAGCCTCAAGGAGCCTTCTATTTGTTCCCGAACGTCAAGGAGGCGGCATCTTCCTGCGGATACAGCTCTGTGGATGAATTTGCTTCAGCACTTCTAGAAGAAGCGCTTGTTGCGGTTATCCCTGGATCTGGATTTGGAGCTCCGGAAAACATTCGGCTGTCGTATGCTACATCATTGGAACAATTGGAAAAAGCAGTAGAACGCATGTCAACATTTGTCCATTCAAAAATGAATGGCTGAGCAGGTTCTTGAAAGCTAAGCGGATGCTTAGCTTTTCCTTTGCCCTGCGTTTTTGACCAAAATAGAAGGAAACTGTTATGACAATCATTGATTGAAGGAAGACACAAAGGTATAATGGTATAGGTAAAGAAGTGCTTTTGTAAAATTTGGAGGGAATATTGCATTGAAAACAACTATTTCGCAAGTATATAAATACGTAGATCAAGAAGTGACAATCGGTTGCTGGATCGCCAATAAACGTTCCAGCGGTAAAATCGCTTTCTTGCAGCTTCGTGATGGAACTGGATTCATCCAAGGTGTTGTAGTAAAAGCGGAAGTAAGTGAAGAATTATTCCAAAAAGCAAAATCGGTCACACAGGAAACATCACTGTATGTGACAGGTAAAGTGGCTGTCGATGAACGCTCGCCATTTGGCTACGAATTGCAAGTAACGGGCCTGGAAATCATCCATGAAGCGACTGATTATCCGATCACACCAAAAGCCCATGGTACAGAGTTTCTTATGGACCACCGCCATTTATGGCTTCGTTCTAAGCGCCAGCATGCGGTAATGAAAATCCGAAATGAGATTATTCGTGCTACATATGAATTTTTCAACGATAACGGATTTACTAAAGTAGATCCGCCAATTCTTACTGGAAGCGCCCCTGAAGGAACTACAGAACTGTTTGCAACTAAATATTTTGATGAAGATGCTTTCCTTTCACAAAGCGGTCAGCTTTATATGGAAGCCGCGGCGATGGCTCTTGGAAAAGTATTTTCTTTTGGGCCGACTTTCCGTGCCGAGAAATCAAAAACAAGACGCCATTTGATCGAATTCTGGATGATCGAGCCTGAGATGGCCTTTGTTACTTTTGATGAAAATCTGGAAGTACAAGAGCAATATGTTTCTTATATCATCCAATCTGTCCTTAAGAATTGCGCGTTGGAATTGAAAACATTGGATCGCGATGTGAGCAAGCTGGAAAAAATCACTGCTCCGTTCCCGCGCATTACGTACGATGATGCATTGAAATTCTTGCATGAAAAAGGATTCGATGATATCGAATGGGGAGATGACTTCGGTTCACCCCATGAAACAGCTATCGCTGAACATTATGAAAAGCCAGTGTTTATTACGCACTATCCGACTTCTTTGAAGCCATTCTATATGCAGCCTGATTCGGAGCGTCCGGAAGTGGTGCTTTGCGCCGATCTGATCGCACCTGAGGGCTATGGAGAAATCATTGGAGGCTCAGAGCGTATCCATGATCTAACTATGCTTGAAGCCAATGTTGAAAAACACGGCCTTGATGCTGCAGCATATAAATGGTATATGGAATTGCGCCAATATGGCTCTGTTCCGCATTCAGGATTCGGATTGGGTCTGGAACGCACGGTTGCCTGGATCAGTGGCGTCGAGCATGTACGGGAGACCATCCCATTCCCGCGTCTGTTGAACCGTTTATACCCTTAATGAACGACCTATACCCGACAGCTATTATGGCATGTCGGGTTTTTAATTTTTATACGCATAGTTAAAGGCAGTGAAAGCAAGATTTACTTGTTCTTACTTGTTTGCCTTTCATGATATACTAAGTAAGAGGTGTCTCGAAATGATAAAAGAACAACTACTATCTTGGCTTCAGGAAGGAACGGTTACAATTCCTTCTTTTCTTTTGGTGCATTATGCGGAAATGGGTTTGGATGAGCAGGAGTTATTGCTTTTGCTGCAATTGGACCACTTTCAGAAAGAAGGGAATAGGTTCCCTACCCCTATGGAAATCAGCGACAGAATGTCATTTACAGCCGCTGATTGTGCTGGCCTTCTCCGTAATTTGATTCAAAAAGGATTTTTGGAATTGAATGAAGACCAAACACAGGAATCTGTGATAGGTGAATCCTATTCTTTGCAACCATTGTACAGTAAAATGATTGAGCATTTTTTATATAAACAAAATAGGGAAATCCACCTACGCCAGGAAAAAGATGAAAAGAGCCTATATACCATATTCGAACAGGAATTTGGACGTCCTTTGTCTCCGTTTGAATGCGAAACGTTGGGCATGTGGCTGGATGATGACCACCATGGCAGTGAAATCATTATGACTGCGTTAAGGGAAGCTGTCGTTGCCGGAAAATTGAACTTTAGATACATCGACCGTATCTTATTTGAATGGAAAAAGAATGGAATTAAAACAGTTGATCAAGCAAAAGCGTATGGCGAAAAGTTCCGCACTTATCCCAAAAGGGAGCAGAAGCCCAAGCCTCGTACTTCAACTAAGGAAATCCAGTTTTATAATTGGCTGGAGAAATAAACTGAAACAAGGATGAAGGGGAAGACCGCATGCTGAATAAAACGCAAACGTTATACTGCATAGATAAGATGAAGGAAATGTTTCCGAATGCGCACTGTGAACTGGTGCACCGCAATCCCTTCGAATTGGTGATTGCTGTTGCATTATCCGCCCAGTGCACGGATGTCCTTGTAAACAAGGTAACGGCTACTCTCTTTCAGAAGTATAAAACGCCTGAGGACTATTTAGCTGTGCCTCTTGAGGAACTTCAGGATGATATTAGATCCATTGGGTTGTTCCGTAATAAAGCGAAGAATATCCAAAAGCTATGCACAATGCTGATAGACGACTTTGATGGAATCGTCCCTTCAACCCGCGAAGAATTGGTTAAATTGCCGGGAGTGGGAAGAAAAACCGCCAATGTCGTCATGTCGGTCGCTTTTGGGGAACCGGCTATCGCAGTCGATACCCATGTGGAACGGGTGAGTAAACGCCTTGGAATATGCCGGTATAAGGATAATGTACTTCAGGTAGAGGAAGCATTAATGAAGAAAGTGCCGATGGAAGAGTGGTCGTTGACGCACCATACAATGATTTTTTTCGGCCGTTACCATTGCAAGGCACAGAACCCTAAATGTGAAATCTGTCCATTGAATTCGTTATGCCGAGAAGGCAAGAAAAGACTTAAGGCGAAATAGAGGGAAAAAGGAAAGTGAAGAGAATGGGAGAGAAAGGATATACCATCCCAAGGGAGCTGAATGTGGAATACTTTTTTAATTCCTCCTTATGTGCAGGAATAAGTGAAAGTGATTATAAAGAGCTCCAATTGAATGAAGTTGAGTTTTTCCCGTATGAATTATTATTTTATATGGGGAAAAATGGGTATAAGCCTTGGGAACATACAGAAGAAGCAGTTCCTGCTTTATTTGAATATTGGAAAGGCCTGCATGCCCAATTGGAGGAATTATTCCGCGCTAGGAAGGCGAAAGAAACAGCGCCTCTAATGAGAAAAGGCATTGCCTGTTGTTTTTCTTCTCTATTTTGGATAAATGAGATGCCTGTCATGTTAGAAGGGTGGGAGGCAGAGGCTGCATCGCTGCCATTTGCCAATGTCAATTTTTCGGAACGAATGGGGTTCATTCTGCAAAGGCCGGCATTATACCAATCATTCAAAACGTTGGAGCAAATCATGATTGAATTGGAAAAGGTATTTGCTCGAAGCCTAATCAAGAAAAAAAGGAAAAAATAAAAGGCCGAACCAAACATAGCGCAGTTATTACTGATTGTAATACTGCGCTTTTTCTAATGGAGAAGCGGCAATTTGAGCCTAAGAAAAGCCATGCACATTTGTGCATGGCTTTTAGCATTTCTTATAAGACATTA
Source organism: Bacillus kalamii (assembly GCF_047238185.1). Classification (NCBI taxonomy): domain Bacteria; kingdom Bacillati; phylum Bacillota; class Bacilli; order Caryophanales; family Bacillaceae; genus Bacillus; species Bacillus kalamii. The sequence goes on from NZ_JBDFMI010000001.1 coordinate 1,363,990, forward strand.
TAACCATGGAAAGAGTTTTTCAACCGGCAATCCAAATGGGAATAACATGATTTGCTGCAGTACAGAAGACCTTGTGTTGGAATGAGTTTGGGTGTTAGCCCCTGGAGTTGTTCCAGCACCGTTTGTTCCGCTGCCAGTACCGCCAGTACCGCCAGTACCGCCAGTACCGCCAGTACCGCCTGTTCCGGATCCTCCTGTATTGCCTGAGCCGGTATCAGTACCGCCATTTCCAGTGCCTGAACCAGTTCCTCCTCCTGAAGACCCATTGCCGGATCCTCCATTGTTTGATCCGGAGCCGTTTCCTGAAGACCCATTGCCGTTTCCTTGTCCACTGCCATTTCCATTGCCTTGGCCGTTGTTATTTCCATTGCCTGGATTGGTCGTACCCTGATTGTTTCCATTGCCTTGGTCATTGCCATTGTTATTTCCGTTGCCATTATTGCCTTGCTGTCCGTTATCCGGTGCTTGTGTATTGTTATCATCCGGATTATCAGGCTGTTGGCTATCGTCCGGTTTATCCTGATCGTCCTCGTCTTCGCCAGGCTGCTCATCCTCTTCTCCACCTGGGATCTTGATTGAGGCTGAAGTTGGATCGCTCTTCTGCCCATCGACAATTGCCCTTACATAGAACTTATAGATCGAACCTGGTGTAGGGTTTGCGACACTGAATTCTTTCTCCGTTGTTGTTGTCAATGTTTGCTCAGAACCGTCATCTACCTTTTGGCTTATCTGGAAGCTTACTTGTTTGTCCTCCTGGTCAGGGTAGCTCCAAGAAAGCTTGGCAGACTTGCTTTCATCATCATAATGCACAGACAATCCGCTAGGTGCTGCTGTTTTCTTATTATATTTATTCGATTCCTTCGCTGGTCCATGACCACGTACAAAGTATTCGTATGTGACTTGATCCTTTGGTGTATTGGCGCTTGCTTTTGCCGGAGGATTGCTTCCTTTTTCAATTGCATGGGCTTCTACAGACTTAGGCTTTGTGAAATCCTTAGTATGCTTATCCTCTGAAACATGGCTCATAAGGTCCTTGAAGATGAGCTTCGCAATCCGCTGTGAATTTGTTCCTAGATAGTCTTTTTTCTTTTCATATCCAGTCCATACGGCTATCGTATAATTCGTCGTATAGCCCGCGAACCAGGAATCGGGAACAGCATCTCTCTCGTTTATGCCGTATTTTTGGCGTTCTTCCTCTGTATAGTTGGTTGTCCCGGTCTTACCAGCGACAGGCAGTCCTGGAATGTTGGCCAGTGTACCTGTACCGGATGTCATGACTGATTTTAACATATCGGTAATCATGAAGGCTGTATAATCCTTCATGGCTACTTTCGGTTCAGGCTTCAAGTCGATCGTTGTTTCTTTGTCGCCAAGAACAATTTTTGTGACGGCATAAGGCTCGTTGTAGACACCTTCATTGCCGAATGCGCTATAGGCACCTGCCAGCTTCAGAGGGGACATATTTGCCACACCGCCGATGCTTGAGGATTCGAAGAAGTGATCCTCTTGGAATCCAAGGTTCAATTTATTCCCGAACTCCATTGCTTTATCTTTTCCTGCTGCCTGGAATGCTTTTAAAGCAGGGATGTTCAATGACTTAGCCAAAGCCATTCTAATGGTCATTTCACCTTGGTGACGGTCATTGTAGTTGTTAATAGGTGTTCCGTCAGAATAGCTGTATGGCTCATCGACAATCGGCTGTGCAGTAGGCCATTTCAAGTATTCGATAGCAGGGCCGTAATCAAGGATCGGTTTGATGGTAGAACCCGGCTGGCGTTTTAATTGTGTTGCATAGTTAAAGCCACGTTTAACAGTTTGGTTTCTGCCGCCGCCGATTGCTTTAATTTCCCCCGTTTTTGTATCAAGCAATGTGACGCCAGCTTGTAAAGTTTTATTAGGATACGGTATGCGGTCATTTTTGTTCAATAAGTCGTATAGATATTCTTGTGCATCTTTATCTAAGGACGTATATACTTTAAGACCGTCCGTGAAAATATTGTAATCCGTTTTGTCGCTGACTTCTTTTATGACTTGGTCAATAAATGAATCATATGGATCTGTGTTGGATGAAATATTCCGTTTGCTTGCCGGCACTAACGATTTTTCCAATGATTCGCTTTGCGCTTTTTCCATTTCACTCTTTGAAATATATCCATGTCTGTTCATCAATTGAAGGACGACATTCCGCCGTTTTTCCGCCCGGTCGGGATGTTCGAAAGGATTATAGCGCGTTGGGCTTTGCGGGAGTCCAGCCAAGGTGGCCGCTTCTGATAATGTCAGGTCCTTCAAGTCTTTATCGAAATAGGTTTTGGCTGCAGTGGCGATACCGTTTGCCCGTTCGCCATAGAAAATTTTATTGATATACATTTCGAAAATTTCCTGTTTGGAATACTTTCGTTCCACTTTTAGGGAAAGCCATAATTCCTGCGCTTTCCGTTTCAGTTTCTTTTCATTCGTCAGGAAAGAACGTTTCACAAGCTGCTGGGTGATCGTGCTGGCCCCTTGTGAGCCGAAGCCGTTTGTTACGTTGGCCCATACGGCACTGCCGAGTCTCAGTACGTCGACTCCGTGGTGCTTGAAGAAACGGGAATCCTCTGTGGCCAGTACGGCGTCCACAACAGTGTCTGGTATTTCATCATAGCTGACATAATCACGCTTTTCCCTGCCCACTTCGGCAATCAGTTTTTTGTCCTGCGAGTAGATTTTGGAAGAAACCGGATCTTTTAAGAGTGCCTCGTCCAGCTTAGGGGCAGTGCTGGCGAAATAAGCAAATGCAGCGACTCCGCCAATCAGCCCGATTATGACTAATGCCATAAGGCTAAGCATGATTTTTTTGAAAAGGCCTTTTGGTTTCTTTTTTCTATTTGAATTGTTGCTTTTCCTCTGTTGTTGCATATTTTTGCGTCGTTCTTCTCTAGTTTGAAAATTATCAGCCATTACAGCTAACCTTCCTTTCTCAAAACCCTTCTATTCTTTCCCTATCAGCTTATCTATGACTTTAAGATAGTCAATCCTAGGTTGAAAGGTGATAGGGATCTTATGCGAAGTGGATTCCACTTCCTCTTTTGTAATAGATTTTCTCCCTCCGGATAGCATTCGATTCCAAAAGTAGATGATATGTTTTGCTTCCATCAGGAATATTTCCTCAAGGGTTGAAAATCGGATAATGATAAATGCAATCCCTTTTTGTTGAATAACTTGATCCATATGGTGTATCTGATGTTCGTGGAAGTTCTGCAAAGGGAAAGATGTGTGGTTTTTTGTTTCCTTTGCTTCAAAATCAATGTATCTTCCGCGATACACACCATTGTAATCGGTTGTTGAAGCTTGTTTGAAATAGGCTTCTTTAATGACAGCGGCGCTCCTTTTCGGATAATGGACATCCACAATCTGTATGGGCGTAGGCTTCTTGTGTATGACTGCGATCGATTGGGAAAGATAGTACTCATTGCTTTCGTTAAGATCCTCTTCTAGCGTCATCCCGCGCCTTCCGTAGTTAATCTGCAATGCCTTAGGTGTACTTGCAAGCCCGGCCTTAGTGCCGGCAGAATATTTCCTGCCATTCGGATAATGAAAGACCATTTATTTACCCCCTTGACCACTAATCTATGATAACAGATATAGAATTGAAATGTTGAATAAAATTATTGGAATTCTTTCAACCTATAGATGATTATACACTTTTTATTTTTTAGATAGAAAGGAGATGGCATTTTGTCGGTATTTCGTTCAAATAATGGGCAACAGATGGATTCTTCTGCAATAGTTTCGTCCATTTTTAGGCATACGAATACATGGAATCGAGATAATATTAGCAGAACAGCTGCCTATTTGTCTTTTTTTAAGCAACATCCTGAAATCCGCTGGTCCTTTCTTGCGAGTATGGTGTCCCGTAACGCTGGCTGGAATATGTGCGATTTGGAGGGGGCTACCCTTTCCAAAGCATTGCCGCTACAAGTCAGAAGAGAATTATTCATGGCTTATGAGATGGCGAATTACTTAATTTTCCGTGATGCCTATCCACAGTTGTTGCTATACCATTATTCGACGAAAAAGCAGTCCAGTTTGTTTCATTTATTGCCGGCATTTTTTGTGTCGAATTTTATGAAAGAGGAATGGGAGGCCTTTGTGAAGGGGCGAGAGAAGGAAAGATTAATGCGTGCAATGATCATTAATGAACAAAATGTCATACAGAGACAGGTTATAGAAGGGGAGGGGAAGAACAAGAATATCTTTGAAACTGCGCTATTTGCCATTCAGGACAGGCTTCATTTTAGTACAGTCATCTTTCCTACTAAGAGGGGAGAGTTATTCGGTTCCAGTGTGTCAGGATTCAAAAAAGTAAGCGCGAGGATCTATTTAGGGAAAAAACTTGCTTCCATCTTATTTTCAGCGGAATTGTTTCCTGCGTTTTACCAGTTTGCACTTGATACAGAGCACACGGGGAGCAGAAGGGATTATGAGCAGTATTATTCATACAGGAAACAAAGAGAAACCCCTTATCTAAGGGCTTGTTTTCCAATCATACACCATGAGCTTCTGCATTTGGAAAGCTGGGATACCTATACACCGATTAAACGCAAATGGATGAATCCTGTTGTTGGTACTGCCAATTGGAATATGACTGAACAGTATGAGAAAAAGCAAAGGGAAATCCGCCTGTTTGCTTCCCTGAAAAATATATTGAGGTAGCTGATTCCGATTCCGATAAAAAAGCCGGCCCCGAAAAATCGACAGGCGATTTCTGGAGCCGGCTTTTTCATTTACAGGGAGCAATGGTAAAACCCTTAAGTGGACGGGCGGTCTGGCCCGGATAGTTTAGGGTTGCCTTGACCTGCTTTTGTTGATGTATGATTTTTATTTTTTTGCTCTTTTAATTCTTGCTCTTTGGAATCGTTTCTACCCATGATCAACACCTCCTGTGAATAGTGTTCCTGACTCTTTGTAAAACATGCAACCAAAATGTCGAACCAACCATTTGTTTCACTTTCTTTGGCGATATAGTTCTAGTTTTGTCAATGCCAAAGGGTTCGCCCATTAAAGAGAGAATAAAGAGGTATCAAAGATACGGGGAGGAACGGAGAATGAAGGATAATATGACGATGGCGAGTGAAATGATCAGTATGATTGATGAAATGACAGACATTCTCGATGGACTGGAGGAGAAGCTTCAGCTGGCTATTGAAAAAGAACAAACAGTACTGTATGCGAAACAACTGGCCTCCTTGGAAATGTTGGCTGACGAGTGCAGCGATTTGGAGGAAGCGAGCAAGAAAGAGTTGTCCAAACATGCCAAAACAATTAATCGCACCAATACCTCAAGACCGGAATACAGTTATCGAAATGCCCATTCACTCTAAATAGATAAATTGCGTATGTTTTGTGGAAATAATCTCTTTCCATTATCCTAGATGATAACGGTATAGAGAGGTGGTCTATAATGGAACAAGCCATTCAAGAAACGAGAGAATTAGTAGTGAAGCTGGAAGAAATGGACGGCATTTATGAAAATGCCCGCCAGACAAAAGAGGAATACGATTTTTATACAGTTATTGAACCGTTCGCGAACAAAGTAAAGGATATGGCTGAAACATGGCGAGAAAGCATAGAAGAATGCATTGCTAAGCAGGATGGATATGTTTTCGGCGAACGGCAATTAGATCAGGTAGTGGACAATATGTGCCAATTAAGCGTACAAGCGTTTCAGCATAAATCCAGCTATAAGCGATTCAAAAGCTATGTCCAATCGACTAGATTTTTGTTGGGAACCCTTGTACGGCAGTTGGACAAATGACCTTTTAACCTTTCTCTCATAGAGACAATATCACCTATTAGGTTGTATCTTCATACAATAAGGTATAGAAGTCTGAATGTGTAGAAAGGAGAATATGCAAATGAGAAGACCGATGAATAGGATATTTCCGAATCCCCCTGGCAGATTTTCCAACACGCAGCAGGAAAGTGTTTTTCAGGTTGGCAATCAGCCATATAATATGCAGCATTACGATCATATTCAACAACAAATGCCCATCCATATCGATGATTCGATTGCGGCGAATGTGTCGCCGCAAATGGGGATTCCCATGCCTTATAACCAGCAGTTTCAACCTTTTCAAATGCCTCATGCAGAATATATGCCGAACTATAATGAGTATGCACAGGGACCATACCAAGGACAGCAGAATAATTCCTATATGAGTTCATATCCTAACCAGCCGATGTATGAAAGCTATCCGAACAATCAAGGAATGAATGCTTACTCCAATTCAAGTCCATTTCCGGGAGCCGCCTATCCACAAGGCTTTCAGCCATATCATGGACCGCAGATGAATAAAGGGCATTCTCCGTTTGCCAATCCATTGCAAAAACCGAAGCAACAAGTTCCCCAAACAGCTGTGCCCCATCCATACCCTAAACAGGGCAGTTTGCAAAAAACACAGCCTTCCGGTGTAAAATCGATTATGAATCAGTTTAAAACGCAGGATGGTTCAATCGATGTGAATAAAATGATGAATACGGCTGGCCAAATGATGGGGACTGTGAACCAAGTACAGAGTATGTTCAAAGGGCTGGGAGGAATATTTAAAACAACCGGAGCGTAAAAAACGACAAGCTGCTTAGCTTGCCGTTTTTTATTGTTTTATTTGTACTTCTTTTCCTTTTAGCTTCGGGACTGTTATTTCTAAGAGTCCATCCCGATGTTCTGCTGTAATTCCCTGATCGTCGATAGGCTTAACGAATGTAATATTTCGCTGGATGGCTTGGATTGACCTTTGTGAACGGACTGTTTCGCCAGATGGACTTTTCTGTTCCAATGATTCTTCGTTATAAATGGCAATATTCATCATTTGATTGATAACTTCGATATTGATCTGCTGCTTCCGGATGCCGGGCAGCTTCGCTTTCACTACATAATGTGTCCCTTCTTCGATCAATTCAATAGGGAAACTTCTATTAATGGAAGAGTTATGGAAAAAGCCGTCCATCGATTGAAGGATATTACCCAGGGGCTTTCCGCTGAATAATTGATCCATGTTCATGACAAAGTCTGAAAAAAATTCAGGGTTTTTCCTTTTTGACAAGTGATTTTGTTCGTCCTTAGACATATCCTGCTCTCCTTTATTGAAAGATGTAGGCTAGTGCCTGATACAGCATATGCCGGGCGGTAATTGTTGGTGACTGCAAATAGGGCTGGAGTTGTATTTATCATAGACAGTGAAAAAAGTCAAAAATATATGTTGTTGGCATACATCAGAACGTGTAGAATGGATGAGGTTATAACCATGTATAAATTTGAAGTGAGGGTTACCCATGCATAAAACCATTTTTGTGTTGTTTTTCTTTGTCCTTTGTTTAACACTTGTCCTATTTTCCGTAATGAAAGGAAGTTCATACGCTTTCTTGCAATAGATCCTTTGCCTGGGCGGCACTCTTAATTCTATAACAGCATATCCTGTTAAAGAAATGAGAAAAGAAGGAGAGAACAAAATGCGGAAAAATCGCGGTTTTGCTCCCAAAATGAAGCATAGGCCAATGAACGGCTTTCACATGGCAGCATCGATGCAAGTCCCGTTTCAGATGGGCCACCATCCAACTGAAAGTGGAATGTACCCTAAAGCAGAGCCTGGAAGACCAGCGAATAATGGCAATATGGCTCCGTTTTTTATTCATCCAGTCAATCATAGGGTAAAAACAAACGTCATTACTCATATCGTTCCCCACTACCACAAAAATAGGAATGAAGCTATACGTGCTGCCGGTGAAATGGATGGTAACATAGCAACAGACGGTAGGCGCATGATCTATCCAAATCCTGATTTCGGCATGATGCATGGATTGCGATATCCGCGCAGACCTTTTTTTTGAGTTTTTAGGGCTGGACACCAGCCCTTTCCATTGATCGGCCGATATGTTACACTACTTCGATGATAGGATCATTTTGTATACAGTTTCTTAAGGGGCAGCTTTCCGTAAAAGGAAGGAGTTTACCAGAAGGAAGTGGGACCAATCAAGGTTTTATATGTTACAGGTTATAAAAGTACGGAATTGGGTATATTCAAAAATGATGCACCTGAAGTTGCCATTATTAAAAAGGCGCTATACAATCGAATCGGTCAGTTAGCAGAAGAAGGCTTAGAGTGGGTCCTTATTTCAGGCCAGCTAGGGGTTGAACTCTGGTCAGCTGAAGTGGCCATTTCTTTGCGGAACGTATACCCTGACTTGAAGGTGGGCGTATTGACCCCGTTTTTAAACCAAGACTCTAATTGGAATGAAAAAAATAAAGAGTATTATGAATACATAATGGCAGAGGCAGATCTAGTCGATTCTATCAGCAAGAAAGGTTATGAAAGCCCCCAGCAGTTTAAAAACAGAGATCAATTCCTTTTGCATAAAAGCGATGGCATTCTCATTGTATATGATGAAGAGAATGAAGGAAGCCCAAAGTATATTTGGAATGCAGCTAAACGCTATCAGGATAAACATCATTATCAGGTTATCCAAGTTGATTTCTATGAATTACAGCAACTAATAGAAGAAGCGGGCTTGGAGCATACTAATGAATGGGATTAGAAGCATACTTTGAATAAAACAATAATAATTTTCATGATTTGCGAAAGATAAATTGACAAAGTCTGATGTTTTTGAAAAAATAAAAATAAAGTCAATGAATGGCGTATGTATAGAGGTGAATTCAATGCTGTCAGATAAGATTAAATTAACGGCGAAAGATATATTAGAAAAAGAATTTAAGTCAGGAATGCGTGGATACAAGCCTGAAGACGTGGATCAGTTTTTGGATTTGGTCATCCGTGATTATGAAACATTCCATCAAGAAATTGAAGAATTAAGACAAGAAAACATGAAATTGCGCAAAAAAGCAGAGGAGGGCGGAAGCCGCCAGCCTGCATCGTACCAGCAAGCAGCACCGGGAACAACGAATTTTGATATCCTGAAGAGGTTATCCAATTTGGAAAAGCATGTTTTTGGCAATAAATTGTATGAATGATGAAAGCTTCCTATTAAGATGATAGGGATTCCATAAAAAGGATGCTTTAGTTTTACTGTTTTACTTGTATTTTATGTGCGGACCTAATATAATGAATGATGTTATGTTTGAAACGTTCGGGTAATCGCTGCCGGCGCTTTTTGCAGCCGGTAGAGGAAAGTCCATGCTCGCACAGGCTGCGATGCCTGTAGTGTTCGTGCCTAGTGAAAAAATAAGCTAGGGCAGCCATGATTGGCTGACGGCCGGGTACACGCCTAAGTCCTTTTGGATATGGCCTGTCCCTATAAAAGTGCCACAGTGACGTAGCCTTTCCAGAAATGGAGAGGGTGGAACGGGTAAACCCCACGAGCGAGAAACCCAAATTTAGGTAGGGGCACCTTTCACCGCGGAAATGAACGAGGTAAAGGACAGAACTTGTTCTGTAGATAGATGATTGCCGCTTTTGTACGAGGCTCTTAGGGTCGATTGCAGTACAATAGAACAAAACATGGCTTACAGAGCGTTTTCAAAAATAATGACATTTATTATTCAACAAAAGGCTCTCCTTTTAGAGGAGAGTCTTTATTGTTATAATAATGAAGATAACGAATAAAAAGAAACCAACAGGTTTGCTAACTATAATTAAAAGGTGATGTAATGGCTCAATATACGATAATTGCAACAGCTGCCATGGGACTTGAAGCAATTGTTGCCCAGGAAGTAAGAAATCTCGGCTATGATTGCACTGTTGAAAATGGCAGGGTTACATTCAAAGGCGATGAAAAGGCGATTGTCCGCGCCAATATGTGGCTTAGGACCGCGGACCGCGTAAAAATTGAAATCGGCAGTTTCAAGGCGTTTACGTTTGAAGAATTGTTTCAGCAAACAAAAAAGTTGCCTTGGGAACAATTTATTACGGAAGACGGGGAGTTTCCTGTTTCAGGTAAATCTGTGAAATCAAAACTTTATAGCATTTCCGACTGCCAAGCAATTGTGAAGAAGGCAATAGTTGAGCGGTTGAAAGTGGCGTATAAACGTATTGCCTGGTTCGAGGAGAACGGACCTTTATTTAAAATTGAAATTTCTATGTTGAAAGATGTTGCCACCATTACATTGGATACATCCGGAGTTGGCCTCCATAAAAGAGGCTACCGGGTCGAACAAGGCGATGCCCCGCTCAAAGAAACGCTTGCGGCCGCATTAATCCTAATCAGTAAATGGACACCCGACCGGCCTTTCATTGATCCTTTTTGTGGATCAGGCACCATTCCAATCGAAGCAGCCTTAATCGGACAAAATATTGCCCCGGGCTTTAACCGAGAATTTGTTTCGGAACAATGGCCATGGATTTCTGCGCAGCTGTGGGAAGATGTGCGGGATGAAGCCGACCAGCTTGCAAATTATGATCAGCCTTTACATATCACAGGCTGCGACATTGATCATAAGATGATTGAAATCGCCAAAAAGAATGCCATGGAGGCAGGACTCGGGGATTTAATCACATTCAAGCAAATGCAGGCCAGCGATTTGGCAATAAATGAAAAGTACGAGCAATCAGGTGTGATTATCGGTAATCCTCCATATGGGGAACGCCTGAGCGATAAGCCGAACGTGGAGAAGTTATACCGCGATATGGGCCGTGTTTTTTCACAGTATGAGACTTGGTCTGTCTATATGCTGACTTCTCATGAGGGATTTGAACGTTTTTATGGAAAACCGGCAACAAAAAAACGTAAATTGTTTAATGGTTTCATCCGTACAGATTTCTACCAATATTGGGGCAAGCGTCCAAGACGAACAGAACAGGCTTAATACATAATCCTTCCGATATTGGCATAAAATGATCATATTGCTAATAAGGGAGAGAAAACAGTGATTAATCAAACACATGATTTTCAATGTATTTTAAAAGCTATTTCCAGTTCGCAAAGCCAGCTTCAAACAACGGATGGCCCGGCCTCGTTAGGAGTCAGGAATTTAAATATGGCTCAAGAAGATGCCGCTAGGGCGTTAGCTCATTTGTTAACGAAAAAAGGATATCAGTGACAGACAGTTGAATTGGCAGGAAGTCCTTCTTGCCAATTTTTCTTTGTGTTACTTTAAATGACTATTAGGATCGAAAGGAAATCATATATGCTAAAAACTCTTCCATTTTCTGTAACGAAAAACGATGCTTTCTATGACAAACTTTCCGAATGGATTGGCGATGTCTTTTATGACATTCTTCCTGAAAAGGGTTTTGAACTAAGGGATGAACAAATTTTTATGGCATTCCAGCTTGAAAAAGCCTTTAAAGATAGAAAAACGATATTTGCAGAGGCTGGTGTAGGAACCGGGAAGACGATTGTTTACCTTCTATATGCCATCTGTTATGCACGCTATAAAAACCAACCAGCGGTTATTTCTTGTGCGGATGAAACGCTTATTGAACAATTAGTCAAAGAAGAAGGGGACATAGCGAAAATCTCTGAGGCATTAGGGTTGGATATCGATGTACGGCTTGCTAAATCAAGGGACCAATACGTCTGTCTGAATAAGCTAGAAAAAGCGGTGATGAACGAAGACAGCGAAAATATAGATATGCTTCATGATTCATTGCCTGATTTTGTCCATGACCGTACAAGCATGAATGCATTTGAGGTGTATGGCGACCGGAAAGGCTATTCTTATCTAAGCAATGATGAATGGAATAAAGTCGGCTGGGATTCTATGCAAAATTGCTTTTCTTGTGAAAAACGCCACCGTTGCGGACAAACGCTATCAAGGGATTATTACCGAAAATCACAGGATTTGATTATTTGTTCGCATGATTTTTTCATGGAGCACGTCTGGACAAAAGAATCGCGCAAGCGTGAAGGCCAACTGCCTTTATTGCCTGAATACAGCACGGTTATTTTCGATGAAGGGCATCTACTTGAATTTTCAGCCCAAAAAGGGTTAACATATAAAATTTCTGAGGATATGATGGATGACGTTTTGACGGCATTGTTGGCAAATGATATGAGGGAAGAGACATTATTGCTTATAGAAGATACCATTTATTTAAATGAAATGTTCTTCCGCAACCTAAAGGAAAGCAGTAAACGGATCGCCGGTTCACACCGTTATGAGCTTCCGCCAGCAATCTCACTTCAAAAGCAGGCAAAGGAATTGCAGGATCATATCGAAAAAGTGCTTGAAAGCTTGGTTTTTGAAGCAGAGTTGCACACAGTCGATGAATATAGTGTAAGAATCAGCGAAGAATATCTGGAACAAATTTCATATTCTTTCTCCTTATTTTCGCGAGGCCAGAATGCAGTCGTTTGGCTTGAAAGGGACGACACGAAAAGCAGTCTAGTAGTCATGCCGCGCTTAGTGAGCGATATTTTGGCTGAAGAAGTCTTTTCAAAAGATATTCCTTATATTTTTTCATCTGCCACTTTATCTGAAAAGGGTTCCTTTGACTATATAGCCGGTTCACTCGGAATTAAGGATTATGCGCATTTCTCTGTTGAATCGCCGTTTGATTATGAGGAAGTGATGAAGATCTGGCTTGCTTCATTCCCGGAAAAAGAGAGCGAAAGAAAAAATGAGGCAGCCGCTAAGGCAATTATGGAAAATAACGGATCAAGCCTTGTCCTGTTTCCCTCATTCGAGAGTATGAATCAGTTTAAGGAATATATGAAAGGCCATGATCTCCCGTTCCCTATCTACTTTGAAGGAGACGAGGAAATTAGCGAAACGGTCAAGAAATTCCAAACACATGATGAATCTGTTTTCTGTACGCACCATTTATGGGAAGGACTTGACATCCCGGGTAAATCATTGAATAATGTGATTATTTACGGGCTTCCGTTCCCTCCTAACGATCCTGTATTCCAGGCTAAGCGCCAAGCAGTCGAGAATGCATTCGAAGAAGTGGACCTGCCGTATATGCTGTTGAGGTTAAGACAGGGTATAGGACGCCTGATCAGAACGAGCAGTGACCATGGCCAAATCCATATTCTGCTGGATGATGAATTGCCACAAGAAGTGCGGCAGTCCATATTGGATGTTTTGCCTGTTGAGCCAATTGTACGATAGAAAAAATGCAAGTTTTTCATGAAGCGAGCTGAGCTAGGAATGCCAGCTCGCTTTTTGTTGTTAAAATAGAGGATGGTATCTGTTTGAATAAGGTCTACAACGAATTGTTATTTTGGGCTGTGAGGGTTGATATCAGGCCGGATAAAGGACCTTGGAATGGCTATGACGTCCAAAGTCATAAGATGCTAGACACGTTATACGAGGAATAAGGATGGGATGCATAAAATGACTATGGGCCATTTGTAGACCATCCATTTTGGGGTATGGATGGAAAATTCCATAAAGGATGTCGATGGTTATATGATTGGATTTGAATCCGGCCTTTCCATGATTAGGGAGGTGTGATAAGTGGGTTCAGCAATTACGGAATGGAAAATAAAATAACATGGCAAGAAGGCGTTTATGTTAAAATGGAAGAAAAAAGGGGGAAAAAGAATGACAATTAAACAAACAGAATCTTTATTTCTTGAACATGTCAAAAAAATGACTGCATACAATGAAGCTCTTTCATTGATTTTCTGGGATTTGCGCACAGGTGCTCCAAAAAAAGGAGTAGAGCAGCGTTCTGAAGTAATTGGGATGCTATCATCGCAGGTGTTTGAAATGAGTACATCGGAAGAAATGAAATCTTACATAGAGGAACTAAGTGCAGAAGAAGCCAAAAAAGAATTATCTGAAATTACGAATAAATTAGTGGCGGAATGCAAAAAAGAATATGACCGCAACAAAAAAATTCCGGCAAATGAATACAAGGAATATACAATGCTTGTTTCCAAATCGGAAAGTGCATGGGAGGAAGCAAAGAAAAATGCTGATTTCCCTTCTTTTCAGCCATATTTAGAAAAGATCGTCGATTTTAACCGCAAGTTCATTGAATATTGGGGTTATGAAGGCAATAAATACAACACATTGCTCGATATGTATGAACCTGGTATGACGGTCGATATTTTGGATGACGTTTTCGGCAAACTCCGTAAAGAAATTGTCCCTTTGGTTCAACAATTGACAGAAAGCGATCATAAACCGGAGACAGGATTTTTGTTCAAGCATTTTCCGAAAGAAAACCAAAAAGAGTTCAGCCTAAAAATTCTGGAACAGCTTCAATACGATTTTGAGGCCGGCAGATTGGATGAAACCGTCCATCCCTTTGAAATCACGATTAACCGCAATGATGTCCGGATTACGACTAAATATGATGAAAATGACTTCCGTTCAGCCGTTTTCGGGACAATCCATGAGTGCGGCCATGCCATTTATGAACAGAATGTATCACCTGATTTGATTGGGACGCCGTTGGCTTCGGGTACATCTATGGGAATCCATGAATCCCAATCCTTGTTTTTTGAAAACTTCGTGGGGAGAAATATCGGCTTTTGGAAAAAGAATTATAAAGATCTGCAAGAGGCTTCCCCGCAGTTTGACGGAGTATCAATGGAAGACTATTACAGAGCGATCAATGAAGCTAAACCGTCCTTAATCCGGATAGAAGCAGATGAATTGACATACCCTCTGCATGTAATGGTCCGTTATGAAATTGAAAAAGCATTGTTCAACCAAGAAATTGAAGTGAAGGATTTGCCTACTGTATGGAATGCTAAATACAAAGAATACTTAGGCGTTGAACCAGGCAATGATGGGCAAGGTGTCCTACAGGACGTCCACTGGGCAGGAGGAAGTTTTGGCTATTTCCCTTCTTATGCACTAGGGTATATGTATGCAGCGCAATTCAAACAGACCATGCTGAAGGATATTCCTGAATTCGACCAATTGCTAGAAGAAGGAAACATTAAACCGATAAAAGATTGGTTGAATACCCATATTCACCGGTATGGAAAAATGAAAGAGCCGCTTCAATTACTGAAAGATATTACAGGCGAAGGCTTGAATGTACAATATTTGATTGATTACCTGAAAGATAAATACAGTCGGGTTTATGCGCTGTAAATGACCTAAAGGGGGATGGATCCATCCCCCTTTTCAATTATGATGCTGAATATGGGGGATGGGGATCTTGGCGAATGCAACATACAAATACAGTGTAATGGTTATTACGGCAGCCTTTTTTTGGGGCATGATTGGGTTGTTTGTAAAAGGCTTAAGCAAATTAGGCCTCTCTGAGCTGGAAATTGTTACAATAAGAGTGTTGTTTTCAGCCATCATTTTGTTTTTGATCGGATTGTTGACATATCGGAACCAGCTGAAAATAAAGTGGAAAGATACATATTTGTTTATAGGCACCGGCCTTTGCAGTATTGCTTTTTTTAATTGGGCCTTCTTCACTAGTATTAATATGCTTAATCTGTCGATTGCAGTCATTCTTCTTTATACAGCTCCTGCATTCGTCATGGTTATGTCTGTGCTCTTTTTAAAAGAACAAGCTTCTTTTACGAAAATTGTGCTCCTTATTCTGACATTGGTCGGCTGTCTGATGGTGGTTGGACTGGAAGGGTTGGCAGGGATGGGAAATAAATGGGGATACATTATCGGGCTTAGTGCTGGATTTGGGTATGCGCTTTATAGTATTTTCGGAAAATTCGCACTGGTTAAATATTCGTCTTTCACTATTTCTTTTTATACATTTTTGGTTGCTTCGCTCGTCCTTGTTCCAGCAGTGAGAATTTGGAGGGTATTTCCTGTTTTAGTGAATCCACATGCGCTTCTGTACATTGGAGGGTTATGCTGTTTATCGACTGTTGCTGCATTTTTATTATATACAGAAGGCCTTAAGGGAATTGAAAGCAGTAAGGCATCTATCTTATCTACCGTAGAGCCACTCACTGCCATGCTGATCGGCCTTTTTCTATTTGGAGACCGCTTAACGTATATTCAGATGCTTGGAGGCGTGATTATCTGTTTATCGGCAATAGGAGCAAGTGTTGAGAAAAAACCGTCATGGCTTAAAAGAAACCAAAGTACATACAAAAGGCCATTCCAATAACCGGATGGCCTTTTGCATGAATTAGAATAATTTGTAGCCTTTTGAACCTGGAGGAGCATTTTGGATCATGTCTATAAAAGGAATGGTGTAGGCAAAAAGTATTAAAACAACTGTTATACCTAGCCATAATTTCCAATTTTCAAAAACCATTGGCGCTTTTTCTGCTGCTTCATCACTTTCGCCTACGGGGAACTCCTGCTCCCCTTTAGGAGCGAAGAAAGCCAGTTTGATAAAAATGTACAGAACTAATACAATGCCGATGAATAGAATAGTTCCGCCGATTGCTTGAGCGATTTGATAAGGAATCCAATCAATCGCCTGGGCCGAATCTCCATAAGTGGAATAAGAAGAACGGCGAGGCGCTCCCAGTAATCCAGCTGCATGCATGGCTCCCGACATGAATGCCATGCCGATGGACCAAAGAATGGCCTGGATAATTGCCAATTTGTTCATTTGCGGCGTTAATACTCGGCCGGTCAAATGTGGGACAAGCCAATACATAATGCCAAAGAACGTAAGGACTACCGAAGTTGCCAATGTTAAATGGAAATGGCCGGTTACCCAAACTGTATTATGGACTACCTGGTTCAATTGGTTGGAAGCATTGACTATACCTCCGGCACCGGCAGGGATAAAGGCGACCATGCCAATGAATGGAACAACAAAACGGGCATCTCCCCATGGGAGCTTCTTGATCCAGCCAAAAAGCCCTTTTGCTCCTTTGGAGCGGCCATACGTTTCAAATGTCCCAAAAAGGGAAAAGGCAGTCATTAAGGATGGAATGACAACCAAAAAGGTTAGAATTACTTGCAGGAACTTCCAAGCAGGGTCAATGCCGGGCTCCATTAACTGATGGTGGAATCCGACAGGTACTGAAAAGAGAAGAAACAGAATAAAGCTCATCCGCGCAAGTGAATCAGAGAAAACTTTTGTTCCCAGCACTTTCGGAATGACGACATACCAGCACATATAGGCAGGCAATAGCCAAAAGTAGACGAGCGGATGCCCGAAATACCAAAATAAGGTTCTGCTAACAAGTACATCGATCGTATCAACAAGTCCTAGTGACCACGGAAGCATTTGAAATAAGACAGTGGCTGCTACGCCGATCGTAGCAACAATCCAAAGTACCGTATTTATGACAGCCATGAAGGTCAACAACGGGCTTACTTTTCCTGGATTTTGTTTTCTCCAGCGAACATAGTTCGAAATAAGAGCTCCGCCTGATATCCAGCTTCCTACAACAACCAATGTTAAACCGATATAAAAAATAGGGTGTGCCTGTAAAGGTGCGTAGAAGGTGAATAAGACAGAAGCCTCGTTAAGTAAAACCATGGCAGCAGCCATGGCAGTCCCGATGGTCATGGTAATGAAACCAATCCATCCGGCCGTCCTTGCTTTGTTACTAAATGCCCCAGTTGTCCGGCTGACGGCAGCCAATTGGAAACCGATAATAAAGAATGTAGTTAGGATAAGTCCCAATAATACACCATGAACAGTAAGAATTTGATAATACGTAATACCAAGCGGCAATTCAAATTTCCCCGACCGAACAAGGACCTGCAATAACCCGGCTAACCCCCCTAGAGCAAGTGCAGTGAAGGCAACGTAAAAGTGTGCCATGGATAACTTTGCGTCTTTTGGGTCCACCTTAATCAGCGTACTATTTTGCATTGTCAACCACCTCAATTCTAGAATTCATTGTATGGTGTCCGACACCACAATACTCATTACAAACAATCAGATGTTCGCCTACTTTATTGAAGGTCGTCACATATTCTGAAATAAAACCGGGCTCAAGCATCATATTTATATTGGTTCCGGCTACTTCAAAGCCATGTATCACGTCTTTGGTGGTAGCCATCACTTTGACCTTTGCCCCTCTTGGTATTTCCACTTTCATTGGATTATAGGAAAAAGCCTGCGCTACATATACTAGCTCGTAATCCCAATCTTTTCCTTTCACTTTATGCAGTCCCGGTTTATCGAATGGTTCCGTTTGATCCACTTTTTCAGGATCGATGGTGGCGAGGCAGCTCGGCGGCTGATTCCCTAAATAAAATGCACTGATTCCTAAAACGGTAAGAAACACTAGCAATGCTCCCACCCCAAAAATTAGCCATATTTTTTCATATTTATGCATGGCATGGTCCCCCTTAACGATCTATAAACGATTGACAAATAAAAAATACACACTTACCCACGTCACAAGAATAACTGCACCGACAATAGACACTGATGCGAGTGTCCCTTTTAAAGAGGAATGCGATTCTTTGCGGGCATCCGTTTGTTTCTTCAATTGAGTCTGTGCCATATTTTTCACTCCTTTCAAAAAACAGGAAATTAAATGATTACATGTTTATCATACAAAAGTACACAATCATTACTAGTTCCTTTTTGCCACTTCACAAATTATTCAATTGTTGTATTTTCACTATTTTTATAGGGTAAAACTTATTCCACAAGGGTTGATATCCCTTTTATTGGAAAATGAATTGTGAAAATAATGTGAAGTGGCCATCGGGAAGGAAACAAAGGGGAGATGAATAAAGCATGCATAAAGATAGGCACATGAAAGGAGTGTTAAATGGATTCACAAAAAAGAGGCATATATGCTTTTTGACAAACCTCTTCTTAGAAACAACGTATGTAAGAGAGGCTCGTTCTGAAAAATATAAGGTAAATACGAACAAAATGGAAAAATGAAATGAAATACTTCGGCTTTCTAACTTTACAAATCAATATTTTGCTAGTATAATTCGAACATAACTTAAATAAGTACAACTCTCATATAATAGTGGGGATAAGGCCCACAAGTTTCTACCAGGCTGCCGTAAATGGCCTGACTATGAGTGGACATTTTTTCCTGAGATGATAAGGGCTCGGGCTTGATTGTTGCACTCTTTTTAAAGAGAGGGCGGCATGAAGGCCCGAGCTTTTTTGCATATAAGGATCAAACGATGGGGGTAACGAAAAATGGAAGCATTAAAGAAGAAGATTCATGAAGAAGGGAAGGTCCTGTCGGATACCGTATTGAAGGTGGACTCTTTCATTAATCATCAGATGGATCCAGTTTTGATGAAGGAAATCGGAAAGGAATTCGCCGATCGCTTCAAAGAAGCCGGAATCACGAAAGTGCTGACCATCGAGTCTTCTGGCATTGGCCCGGCTCTAATGGCCGCTCTTGAATTGCAGGTACAAATGGTATTCGCGAGAAAACGAAAGTCATTAACGCTGACAGAAGGCTTAATAACAACAAAGGTATACTCATACACGAAACAAGAAACAAATGATGTGACCATTTCCAGCCACTTCATTAACGAAGATGACAAAATTCTTATTATCGATGATTTCCTTGCCAATGGACAGGCTGCTTTAGGCTTGATCGATATTGTCAAACAAGCAGGCGCGGAGCCGGTCGGCGTAGGCATTGTGATAGAAAAGTCATTCCAGGAGGGGCGCGAGCTCGTTTTGGAAACAGGTGTCCAGCTTGAATCTTTGGCAAGAGTTGCATCTTTAGCGGATGGAAAAGTCGAATTCGTAGATTAATAGTTCTGAGGGGGATATGAAATGAAGATGAGTCCGTGGAAAGTAGCATCACTTGGAATCCAGCATGTACTTGCTATGTACGCAGGAGCGGTCATTGTGCCATTGATTATTGGGGGCGCTGTCGGCCTTTCAGCAGAAAACCTGACTTTTTTAGTATCAGTTGATATTCTTATGTGTGGAATTGCCACTATTCTGCAATTATACCGCAATAAATTTATGGGCATAGGGTTGCCAATTATGCTTGGCTGTTCATTTACTGCTGTTGCTCCAATGATCCAAATCGGAAATGAATATGGCATCGGTAGCATGTATGGAAGCATTATTGTATCAGGTATTATCGTAGTGTTAATCAGTAAATTTTTCGGAAAATTAGTTCGTTTTTTCCCTCCTGTTGTAACAGGCTCCGTTGTCACGATTATTGGGATTACACTTATTCCAGTGGCCATCAATAATTTAGCAGGCGGACAAGGAGCAGAGGATTTTGGTTCGCCAACCAATTTGCTATTGGGGTTTGGCACGTTATTATTAATTATTGTTTTATACCGATTCTCAAAAGGATTTATGCGCTCAATCGCTGTTTTGGTTGGACTGGTACTGGGAACAGTAGCTGCTTATTTCATGGGCATGGTGAATATGAGTTCAGTGATGGATGCATCATGGTTCCATATGCCTAAACCATTCTTCTTAGGTACACCAACCTTCCATTTCACACCGATCCTTACAATGACACTGGTGGCGATAGTCAGCTTAGTTGAATCGACTGGCGTCTACTTTGCACTTGGAGACATTTGCGATAAAAAGATTACGGAAAAGGACTTATCAAAAGGCTACCGTGCCGAAGGGAGTGCCATTATTTTAGGAGGACTTTTCAATTCGTTCCCATATACGACTTTTTCGCAAAATGTCGGCTTAATTCAAATATCAGGCGTGAAAACAAAGAATGTTATTTATGCGGCAGCGGGATTCTTGGTTGTATTCGGCCTCATCCCGAAAATTGGCGCTTTGACGACGATTGTTCCTTCCTCCGTATTGGGAGGGGCGATGGTAGCGATGTTCGGAATGGTTGTTGCTTCGGGTATCAAAATGCTAAGCCAGGTTGATTTTTCTTCGCAGGAAAACTTGTTGATCATTGCTTGTTCCATAGGGATTGGATTAGGCGTAACTGTAGTTCCTGATCTATTTGCACATCTGCCGAACAATATTAAAATCTTAACAAACAACGGAATTGTGGCGGGAAGTGTGACCGCTATCGTCCTGAATATTGTATTCAATGTACTGAAACTGAAGAAGAAAGAAGATATCACTAGCATCCAAGCGCAAAAAGCATCATAAATGAATCATTCTATAAACATTTCTGTTATTTAGTCAAAATGGTCTATTGGTTAAAAAAAATGTGCTGAAATAATTGAAAGAACCGTTGTCAGAAAGCATCGAAAATCTGTTGGCGGTTCTTTTTCGTATGTGCAGAATGATGGTTGTTTAGAAGATTACTAACTGAAATAGATATTTTGAAAAATTGGACCTGTATTAAGGAAAGAGATGAATTCAAATTTGCTGTCCTTTTTAAAAAGTGCTAAAATTAGCACATATTAAAAAGGAGAGTATATATTTCGATCATGGCCCAATTAAAACGATTTGGATTTGCAGTTCAGGCATTGCTTATCTTGGCAGAAAAATCGACTTTACGTTCAAGCATTGAAATCGCCGAGGAAATCAGCTGTGAACCTACCGCTTTACGTAAAATAATGTCACAGCTTGCAGAGGCAGGGTTTGTGAGAGTAAAACAGGGAAGGACCGGGGGATACATGCTTGCTGTTTTACCAGAAGAAATAACCCTTTTTCAGGTGTATGCTTCCGTGTATGAAGAAGAGCCTGCGTGGGACCGCATGCTGGATACGACTGGTAATCATCCGTTCGGTATAAGAGTAAATGAATCATTTCGGGGAATTATGGAGGAAATCCGTACGCAGGTGGAAAGGGTGTTAGGCGATTATACATTGGCTGACCTATTATAAGCGAAATGCCATAGTTTAAAATGTGCATTTTTTTGCACGTTTATGCATCGGAGATTTGTTTGTTTATTTATTCGTTGGCTGAGGTCCTTTTCACTGTTTATAGGATGGGGAACAAGGGGGCTTGAGGGGTAATGAAGTACAGATTTTTTTCGTTGTTTATAGGAATGGCGGGGGCTCTATTGTTTAGCGTTCTGAACTTGCCGGTACCCTGGTTGCTTGGTCCGATGATTGCTGTATTGATAGGGTCAAGTATTTTTAAAGGAAGGTTGTTATGGTCGAAAAAGCTTAGGGACGGAGCTATGATTGTTATCGGATATACGATTGGGTTGAGCATGACTGCCACTGCTTTGTATTCCATGGTCAAGCAATTGCCGTTTATGTTAATAATGACTCTACTGCTGCTGTCCTACAGTGCAGGAATTGCCATTCTGGTTTCCAAAATATCCGGGATTGATTATAAGACTGCTCTTTTAGGAAGTATTCCCGGGGGGCTAACACAAGTGTTGATTCTTGCTGAAGAGACAGAAGGAGTTAATTTGACGATTGTTACAGTGACTCAAGTTCTGAGGCTAATGATGATTATCATTTTTATTCCTCTTCTTGCATTCAGCTCTCTTTTTTCTGGTGGAAATGCCGTTACTGCTGCTGTACATGCTTCTGCAGCAACGTCCGCTTCATGGGAAGGCCTATTTCCGAATATCCTGCTTTTTGCCCCGGTAGCCATCGTGCTGGCATTGCTGGGGAATAGAATCCGTTTTCCTACAGCCTTTTTATTAGGGCCAGCCATTGGAACAATCATTCTGCAAGTAGCCGGGATACAAGGGCAGGAACTGCCTCCTGCCATAACAGATGCCGCACAGCTGATGATAGGCATTCAGGTTGGATTAATGTTAAAGCCTGGGGAATTGTCCAAAAAGATGCGCACGCTCTCTCTTGCTGTTGTCAGTGGATTGCTGCTGATGGTAGGTGCAATAGGCTTAGGTTTTCTTCTGACAAAGTTAATACACATTTCATCTGCAACAGGGCTGTTAAGTTTAGCGCCAGGTGGAATGGACCAGATGAGCATCATCACGCAAGAAATTCATGCGAATCTCTATATAGTGGCAGGATATCAATTATTTCGCACGTTTTTCATATTCTTTGCCATACCTCCATTATTGAGGTTTTTATTTAAAGCAGTGCCATTAAAAGCTAGCCATAGTAATGGGTAGAAAAAGGAAGGGAGTTTTCAACATGACTATCGATTTCAAAAAAACAGCATTGGTGATCATTGATTTGCAGAAGGGGATTGTAGGGCTTTCGCCGGAAGGATCGGCAATTGTTGGGAGGGCTGCCAAACTGGCGGATGTATTCCGCAGAGAAGGGGGCTTCATTGCAAATGTACATGTAGATTTTTTGGATGGACGGGATAAACTCGATCCTGCAACGGATTATATGGCCAATTCTTCTACAGCACCCGCGGATTGGTCCGATTTTGTCCCAGAGCTGAAAGTGGGCAAGGGGGACTATGTTGTCACTAAACGGCAATGGGGCGCATTTTTCGGAACAGATTTGGATCTCCAATTACGGAGAAGAGGAATCGATACCATTGTTTTATGCGGGATTGCCACGAATATTGGAGTAGAGACGACTGCTCGGGAAGCATTTCAATATGGATACAACCAGATTTTTATTACGGATGCTATGGCAACATTTAGTAAGGAAGAGCATGAGGCCACCTGTGTGTATATTTTTCCGAAAATAGGAAAGGTTAGAACCCTTGAAGCATTCCTGGCTGAAATAGAAGCATAGGAGAGGTTTTTTGCCACTTGGTTTCGTTCCTTTGCATATAATCAAAAAGGCAGCCTCCATAAGGAGACTGCCTTGAATTAGTATGGTAAGCTATTACAGTTTTACAACGTTAGTAGCTTGAGGTCCGCGTTGACCTTCTTCTACGTCAAAAGAAACGCTTTGACCTTCGTCTAAAGTTTTGAATCCGTCAGTTTGGATAGCTGAGAAATGTACGAATACGTCTTCTCCGCCTTCGCGCTCGATGAATCCGAAACCTTTATCTGCGTTAAACCATTTTACTTTACCTTGTTCCATGTTTGTTGCCTCCTAGTGCTTTAGCACAATGTATTACTATCTTTGTATCTTTTTTGACGAAAAGTGCTACACTTTTACCATTCAATTCCGAACAAAAATAATTCTTTTTTAGAATAACAGAAAAAACGATGGAATGCAAATTGATTCCTTTCTATTTTTGCAGTAAACCTATAATTGTGTCAGAAAGAGTCAGAAAGCTTAATGGTGAAGAAGGCGTATACATCTTTTTTGAATAGGCAATGGCCGATTCCTTTTTGAAACGTATAAATAAGAAAGAATGGGTTATTGTGGTATAATATATATATATCATTATATTGGGATAGAAGGGATTAAGATGAGAATCATTTGTTTTGGAGATAGCCTCACTAGAGGTGTTTCGATTGTAAAAGGCCGAATGCGCATTCTAAAGGATAATTATCCAGCCCTATTGGCGGATTTTTTCCAAAAAAAAGAGAAATCGGTGGAAGTTTTGAATAAAGGCGTTTTTAATGACAATTCCGATTTATTATTGGCAAGGCTTGAAAAAGATGTTATCTCATTAAAACCGGATTTAGCTATAATCGGAATTGGCGGGAATGATTGTAACTTTCGTTGGAAAGAAGTTGCCCGGTTTCCGGATCGAGAACATGAAGCAGTTGTCCCTTTGCAACGGTATATTCACAATTTAAAAGAAATCGTTTCCAGGTTGAAGCAAGAGCAAATCTTTCCATTGTTTTTAACATTGCCTCCCTTGGATCCTTCTTGCTATTATGCGTTCTTAAGCGCGCAATTCTGCTCGTCGCTCGGTCATTGGATCAGTAAGGTCGGGGGAATTGAGCATTGGCACGGACAATACAATCGCGCATTGAACAAGTGGATTGAAGAGGAAGGCCTGAAGAAGATTGACGTACGGAATGCAATTAAACAATCGGGTGAACTTAGCCATTTAATCAGTGATGATGGCATCCACTTGACCTCAGAAGGCTATCATGCACTAAGCAAGGCTATCATTGAAACGATAGCTCCTTTTGTTCATAACATGCAAAGAGCATAAGACAAGTGTCTTATGCTCTTTATGTTGAAGCGGAAGAGGAAGCTGCTTGCTGTGAAAGGATGGTGTACATGATGCTATTGTAGGCAATAGCAAGTACTATGTCTTCTATTTGCTCGGTATCATCCATTTCCAATGCAGTGAATACTGTTCCGAATAAAGCGCGGAACCTGTTTCCTACGCTCCACTTGCCCATCCCCTTTACCTTTTCTAATGCTTCCATTTTCTCTTTCACGCTCTGGACCATTAATTCGGCAGGTTGCCTGCTGGCCGCCAATAGGGCGATTAACGGCTGGGCTTGAGTTTGCATGACAATGCCATTGGACTTGAATGTATCATGGCAAAGCAATATAGCCTCGGATGTTTTAATCGGTTCCCATTTCAATAACGTTGCCATATGGGAAATGGTTTGAAGAGACTGCCCGCGTTTGTAACCTGTTTTGTTTAAAATATGATAAAAGTGTTCAATGTTCCTTGTTGTGTGTTTGATATTTGAATGGAACCGGGCAAGCATGGCTGCGAATATGGCATCTTCACCAGAAGTCAGCCAAAAATGCTCTTTTTTCATTGTTTTGTAATAGGAATAGATTAGTTCCGTTTTCACAGATGGTGTTCCGTCCGTTTCTTTGGAAGCCAGGTATCCTGATACATATGGGAGGTATGAACTTCTTTTGAAACCTGCTTCCTTTAAGTCCGCGTATCGATTGATGATTTTCTTCATTTGCCCTTCTCGATCGGGAAAAGGAAGGGCTAATGAAGAAACAGGAAGTAAGTTCTCATTCCTGAATGGCGAAAGAATAGTGGTTTGTTCTTTCAGTCTTTTTATATTTTCGGTTAATCCGCTTTCGTTGAATTCACATTGCCTGGCAGCGAGCTGCATGGCAGAAAAAACACGCATCATTTTGGAATGCGACCGAAAAGACTGAAGTGCCCGAGAAAGGTTTGATAGAAATAGAGAGAAAGAACGGTGCTCCATTTTATTGCCTCCAGACTGTTTTTCTTCAGTATACGATAAGTGTAAAGGATTGTGTTGTTATGGTGTAAATCGCTGGTGATTGAATTCATTCGTCTGGTGGACGTTTTCTTCGAATAACGATTCTAAAGGTGAGAACAGAAGCATATGGCTAAGAATACAATGTAGAAAAGGATGTGTAGTAGATGGAAAAAAAATATTGTGTTCATTGCCGCAGGTTAATTAATGATGAATGTGTGTGTGGAGGCTGTGGGAATAATCAATTTAAAGATATTGTCATTTCAGTACAAGCTCAAGGAAATAAACTAAAACAGCATCACGACTTGTAGACTTTTTTGAAGAAACGATATTTGGCTATTTTGAAAGAGCTGCCTGATCAAGCAGCTCTGGAAAATTGGTACTTTTGCTCGATAGTTCACATATTTGTCGGGAATAGATAAGAAAATTTTTTTGATTCACATTGATAATGATTATCATTTTTGTTAATATAAATGTAATGATAAATATTCTCAATAAGAAAATGCAGGAAGGTGAATTAAATGACTGTTGTTCTGGTAGTCGGTACAGTGGCGGTATATTCGTTTGTAACAGCGCATGTGTTGAAACATGTTGGTAAACCTTCTAATGTCCAATAAAATGCGAACAATTGATTCGCTCAGAAAAGAGGCTTATCCAAAAAGTTGTAAAATCAACTTTTTGGATAAGCCTCTTTGATTTTTGTCTCTCATGTTTATCCATGCTTAAGGCTTCCTGCCCATTGACGCCTGAAACTGGCCGAAGCTATACCGGCGGCCTGCGCTTTTATTCTAGGAAACAGGTTAAAAATGGATTACAATAGAAGAGATGAAATTTGGGGAACAAGGGGAATGATTCATGACAAACACAACAAAGAATCATACAGGGATTTTACAGGTGCTTGCCGGCTTATACAGTCAATTAGAAAGCAGACATGATCGTGTCAACTGCGGAAAGATGAAACAGTTGATCAAGAAGGCTGAGGAAGAGGAAGTACAATTGGCTTTCTGCGGCCACTTTTCCGCAGGCAAATCCAGTATGATCAATTATTTAATGGGGCAGCAAGTGCTTCCTTCCAGTCCGGTGCCAACAAGTGCCAATATCGTAAAGGTTAAGAAGGGCGAAGATGCGGTCATTGTTTATTTTTTCGATGGCACTCATACTATTTTTAACGGACAGCATGATATGAAAGAGATTAAAGCCTTTTGCCGAAATGGTGATCGCATACAAGCCATACATATACATTCGGACCACTTTCCATTGCCGGATGATTGTGCGGTGCTGGATACTCCTGGGATTGATTCCACCGATGATGCCCACCGCATATCCACTGAATCGACACTGCACTTGGCTGATATTATTTTATATGTGATGGATTATAACCATGTCCAGTCACAGGAGAATTTCCTGTTTGCCAAAAAAATGCAGGAGAGTGGAAAGAAACTCTATTTAGTCGTAAACCAAATTGATAAGCATGATCCGGATGAATTGGATTTTGCGTCTTTCCAACATTCGACAGCTGAAGCATTCAGCCAGTGGGGAATAGAACCTGAAGGTATATTCTATACTTCATTAAGAGACTTGGATAACCCTACTAATCAAATAGCTGAGGTTCAAAGGTTTATTCAAGATCGGATTGCCTATGAAAGAACCCATTTGGACCAATCGATACTAACGTCTGCAGCCCAGCTATCAAAAGATCATCTGGCCTTTCTGGAAGATAATCAAGAAGAACAGCGAAAAGAAGCAAGTGACATCATCGAGGGGCTATCTATTGAACAAAGAGAAACGATTTCCTCAGTAAGGCAGCAAAAAGAAGAAGAGCTGGCTTCGTTGAGAGCATTGCCTGGAAAAATGCACCTTGAGTGGATCGACAGATTGGATGATTTGTTAAAGAATGCTTATTTGCTTACAGCAGAGAGCAGGGAATTGGTAAAATCCTTCCTTGAATCACAGCAGCCACAGTTTAAGATGGGACTCTTTTTCAGCAAAGGTAAAACAGACACTGAAAAAATGAACAGAGAAGATACATTGCGGGCCGAATTGGAAGAGAGGGTGAAAACGCAATTAATCTGGCATCTTCGTGAATTCGCCAATTCCATCCTTAGCCAGTCTAACATTGACTCTGCGGAGCTGGAAGCGGCTGCCCAGGAGCTGGACGTTGAAGTAAATATGGAACAATTAAAATCATTGGTAGCCAAACAGAGTGATATTACTGGACAATATGTGTTGCGTTTTAGTGATATCATTTCAGATCATCTAAAGGGCACTGCAAAAAAGATAGCTTTGGCCTATCTTTTGGAAGTACGAAAAGTGATGGCACAGCAGCTTGAAGGAAAGATACAGGCGATGGAAGCCATAGTCCGCCAATACCATAACCAAGAGGAAGCCATAATACTGCTTGACCAACTGGATGCCTATTGTGAGGCTGTGCAACAAGAAATGAAAAGTACGCTTGAAAATGAGCATGCTGGCGATTGGAATGAAACAGAAGCTCTTTTGAAGCAATTCCGCGATGAAGAAAAAAGCAGGGAAATTCAGTTTGAAAGAGAAGCAGCTGATGAAGAACCGGATTCTCCAATTGTTTCTTATCATGAGGAAACACCGGAACAACTCTCCTCAGGGATGGAAGAAAATTCTCTTTCCGAGTGGCATTCCAAGCTGAGGGCGGCAATGGGCGAAATAGGCCAGTTGGCCGGATTCACTTCTTTACTTGAAGATATGGAAGATAAAGCGGAACGCTTGGCCAATCAAAGCTATACAATCGCTTTGTTCGGAGCATTCAGTGCGGGGAAATCCTCATTTGCCAATGCGCTTTTGGGTGAAAAGGTTTTGCCGGTTTCACCAAACCCGACAACAGCGGTAATCAATAAAGTAATGGCGCCGCCGAGTGCTGATGTCCATAAGCATGCGAAAATCGAAATGAAGAGTGCAGACATGCTTCTTGAAGACGTTTCAATCGCTTGTAAAGCATTGGGATATACACCTGCGGATTTGGAGGATGCCTATCAATTTGGCTTGAAATTCGATGATCATGGATCAATAGGAGATGGAAGCGAAAAAGCCCATCTATCATTTGTTCGTGCTTTTTGCAGTGGCTATAGTTCTCTTAAGCAAAAGCTGGGGACGGTATTCACTGTAGATTACCATGAGTATACTTCCTTTGCTGCTGAGGAAGCGAAATCTTGTTTTGTCAGCGAAATCAGCCTATACTTTGATTGCCCGATGACGAGGGAAGGCATTGTATTAGTTGATACACCGGGAGCGGATTCTATCAATGCCAGACATACGAACGCAGCTTTCCATTATATAAAAAACAGTGATGCTATTTTATTTGTTACCTATTACAACCATCCTTTTGCAAAGAGCGACCGTGAATTCTTGATTCAACTAGGCCGGGTGAAAGATTCTTTTGCGATGGATAAGATGTTCTTTTTATGCAACGCTATAGACTTGGCACAAACGGAGGATGAGTTGGCTGATGTCATTGGATATATCAGGCAGCAATTGGAAAGCTTCGGGATACGGTTTCCGCGGTTGTTCCCAATTTCCAGCAAAGAAGCGTTGAATGAATTACAGGGCGGACATTCACCAATGTCCCATCCGTTTTTAAAAGATAGCGGGATGCCACAGTTCCACCAGGCGTTTGCCCACTTTATCCAGCATGAACTGGTTGAACTGGCTTGTGCTTCAGCTCGTGCGGTCATTAAACATGCAGAAGGCATGCTGATGGAAATGATTGAGGCAGCATCGTCCTCGAAAGAAGAAAAAGAGCAAAAATTAATGAAGCTGGCACAAGAGCATTCATCGATGAAACAGGAAATAGTGGAATCAACAACTGAAATTGAAGAGAGTAAAATGTCGAAAGAAAGCGACGAGTTGCAATACTATATTTTTCAGAGGGTCTTTCTGCGCTATTCGGATTTCTTTAAAGAGTCATTCAATCCCGCTGTTTTGCAGGATGATGGGAGAGATTTGAAGCAAGCTTTGCGAAAAGCCATCAATGAATTGATTGAAAGTGTAGCCTTTGATTTTGAACAAGAGATGAGAGCCACTTCTCTGCGCCTGGAACGCTATATGAATAAGCTGGTAGTCGATAAACAGGCACAGTATCAGCAAATAATCAGCCACCATTGGAAGGCTGTCCAAATTGGAGAGTACCGCTTGAACGCTTATGAGGTACCTGTCTATGAGAAAGCATTCGTACAATTGACCGACCGTGATTTTAAGAAAGAATTATCATTATTTAAAAATCCGAAATCTTTCTTCGAAAAAAACGAGAAGCAAAAGATGGCTGATGCCTTGCAACAGTCTCTTCAAGTACCAGCTAAGCAGTATTTGGATGGACAAGGTGCAATAGCTAAGCAATTCTATACAGAAAGTTTAGTCTTTGAATTGGAGGGGCTTAAAAATCAGGCGCTCAAAAAGATTGATGAAGCATTGACAGGCTATCGAGCTGTTTTACAGGACCATATTGATATTGGAAGTTTGGCAACTAAAGAAGAGGCTCTTCGACATCTTTTGGAATAATAGATATAGAATAGAAGGAGAAGTGAGAATGTTAAAATCTGTTGATTGGCTGAAAGCACATTTGAGTGATGAACATATATCGATAGTGGATTGCCGCTTTCAACTGCAAAATCCTGATTACGGACAGATGGAGTTTGAAAAGGGACATATCCCCGGGGCCGTTTTTATCGATTTAGAAAAGGATATGTCCGGCCTAGTTCAAGAGCATGGGGGGCGGCATCCGCTTCCTGATATGGAGGTATTCCGTAAAAGGCTTGAATTAGCCGGAATCTCCAGCGATCAGACGATTGTGGCCTACGATAACGGAGAGTGCACCTATGCATCGCGGTTTGTCTGGATGCTGCATTATATGGGCCATACTGATTGCTATTGCTTAGATGGAGGATTGTCTGCTTGGTTAAAAAAAGGATATCCAATCGGCACAGAAGCCCCTGCCCCCGAAACCGGCCAACTTAACACCGAGCTTCAGCCAGCTTTACTGGCTTCATATGACGAAGTGAAAAATTGGAGCGAGGATCGAAATAGCAACATCATATTAGTTGATTCACGCGATTCACGCCGTTATGCGGGCATTGAGGAACCGATTGACAGAATTCCCGGACATATCCCCGGGGCAGTCAATTATCCATTTACGGATGGATTCACTGATCACTCTTTTCTTTCTTCAGCAGATATGAAAAAGAGATTCCAACAGTTGAACCCAGAAAAAGAAATCATTGTTTACTGCGGATCTGGAGTGACTGCAGCACCTAATTTCATTGCTTTGAAGCATGCAGGATATGAACATGTAAAGCTCTATATAGGAAGCTACAGCGATTGGGTGTCTTATGTTGAAAATCCAGTCGAAAAAAATGAGGACTAATGTTGAACGCTTATAGCCCAAAGGGGGCTATGGCGTTTTTCCTTTTTCTTGCGTTATTCTTTCTATTAAAACTATGTTAAGATGGGATAAAGATTGATAGAACTTAGAGGTGACAAGATTGAATAAGATCGAAAAGCCAACTTTCATGATTGTAGATGGAATGGCACTGTTATTCCGTGCCTTTTATGCAACGGGCATGTCAGGGCAATTCATGATCAATTCGAAGGGAGTTCCTACGAACGGCGTCCAAGGGCTGCTAAAGCATCTGCTGTTGGCGGCAGATGAATTCAGTCCCGATTATTTAGCTGTTTGCTGGGATATGGGAAGCCAAACATTTCGTACGGAAATGTTTCAGGATTATAAAGCTAACCGCAGTAAACCCCCTGTTGAAATGATCCCGCAATTCGACCTGGCCAAGGAAGCCGTTGCTGCATTTGATATACCTAATCTCGGAATAGTTGGTTATGAAGCGGATGATTGTATAGGCACGCTTGCAAGACAGCAGAGCGAATCCTTCCAAGTTAGTATTCTAACGGGGGATCAGGATTTTTTACAATTGATCGATGAGCAAATTTCAGTTATTTTGCTCAAAAAAGGATATGGCAATTATGAAGTCCATAACGAGCATTCATTTTTTGAATGGAAAGGGATCAAGCCAACACAAATGATAGACCTGAAAGGCATGATGGGTGATTCTGCTGATAACTATCCAGGCGTAAAAGGAATTGGGGAAAAAACAGCAATCAAGCTATTGCAGCAATTCGATACGGTTGAAGGTATCTTGGAGAATCTCCATACATTGACAAAGGCACAAAGAGCTAAATTTGAAGCTTCTTTGGATATGCTTCACCTATCACGTGAATTGGCTGCGATCAAATGTGATATTCCTTTAGAGTGCAGTTTAGAAGATGCCCGTTATGAATATGATTCTAATAAAGTGAACGATATGGTCAGAATGCATGAGTTTAAGAGCTTATATTCAAGATTTTCATAAAGATCAAGAACCATCCCTTTTTTTATGGGATGGTTCTTGTTTGAACCAGCAAAAAAACAAAATCGGAAAGATGAGGAAATATCAGCTGTACACGTGTTAGAATGCAGATTGTAGCTAAAGGCGAGTGAACCATAGGAACTGAAAACAAAAGCGAACCTTAGCGATAATTATAAGGAGCTTTCATTCAAAAAGCAGAAATTAATAGTAATTTGTCTTATATTGCGATAAGATAATTGTAATAAATCGAAGATTGTCGAAAGGGTTGCCGCAAGGATGACAGTAGATCAGTATATTGAAAAGCTATCACATAAAGGTTTTTCATTTGGAGAAGATGCACTGGGGTTTATCTATTTTGGTAAGGAATTGACAGGTTCTGATGATATTTTGGTCATTACTGCAATTGAAATAACATTAAAGGCGCAGAAAACATTTGATGGGAGTTTTTATATTGCATTGCTTGAAGAATTGGCCAAAGAAACGATAAAGACAAGAAGAGAGGCTATTTTTTTTGCCGAAAAACATAATTTGCTATCTTAATAGGATTACTAATTGGATATGAGCTGGAATACATATTCTTTTTTTTACATAAGTAGATATATCAACTAAAGGAAGTTCAAACCAATATGGGGTGAACTTCCTTTTTTATTAACCGACTTCTTCAATGATTTCTTCATCCTGATTGTCAATCACAACCCGCTTTTTCACTGGGATTTCTGCCGCTATAATGCCTGCAAAAATGAAGAGGCAGCCGATGACCATACTGATGGTGAATTTTTCGCCGATCATGACATATGAGGTTAATGCGGCAAAGACAGGCTCCAATGCAAAAATAAGCGCAACCCTTGAAGCGGTTGTGTAAGTCTGGAAGTATGTTTGTGCCAGGAAAGCGAATGCTGTTGCGAACAATGAAGTAATCAATAAGGCGATGATGACTTCCTTTTTCATTAAAACATCCAAACGGTACATTTCAGCAGGATGTTCAAACAGCAGGCTGAAAACAAAAGACAGAATTGACACGGTCGCTATTTGAATAAGTGTCAATGGAAGGGCTGCATATTTTTGGGCATAACGGCCTGTCGTGATGATTTGCATAGCAAAACAGACAGCACTCAACAACACGAGGAAATCTCCCGTTCCGAAAGCGGAAGCCTGAAGCATAGTGATCATGTACAAACCGACTGTTGCACTGATGACACCCAAGACCATGTTCCGGTTCAAATGCTGTTTGAAAAGAAGGAATGATAATAAAGGGACAAGCACAACGCTTAATCCAGTGATGAAGCCTGCTTTAGCAGGCGTAGTATACAATAAGCCTAAGGTTTGCAATCCATACCCAAGACATAGCCAAAAACCCAATATGAAACCCGATTTTAAGGCCCCCTTTGAAAAATGCCCCTTTTTCTTTTCTGAGAAGAGGAGATACACAATTCCAAGTGCGGCAAACCCGAGAAAGAAGCGGATCGCGTTAAAACTGAAAGGTGCCAAAAAGGAAATGGCATCCTGTACAATAACAAACGTCGCGCCCCACACAAAAACGACAGCCAACAGCGATAAATCAGCAGTCAATGATCTATTCATTCATGAAGTCACTTTCCTTCCCTTTAAGAATGGCTCTTCTAGCCAATTCATCGGCACTTTTATTTTGAGAGCTCGGAATCCATTTAATGAAAAACAGCGGAATTTTTCTGCTTAACCTGAGAGCTTCCTCAAGGAGCGGCGCATACTTTTTATTTTTGGCAAACTCTTTTTCCATGGCAGACCAGATTGCTTGGGAATCTGTGCGAAACGACACCGTCTGTACGTCTTTTTCACCGCATATTTCCAATGCTTTAATCAATGACCAATATTCCGCCTCATGGTTATCCATCATGCCTAGAGGGATAGAGTGCCTTTCAACGGAGCCGTTATCATTAATGAAAATGCCAGCCCCGCTTGGACCCGGGTTTCCAGCACTTGCCCCATCTATATACACTTCGATCACTTGCAATCCTTCCTTTCATTGTATGTATATTGTATTTACTATAGCTGATAATTTAACCGTTTAAAAGGGTAAAGCTTAGAATGTACTAAATTGTTTGAAAATGAATAAAAAGGAAGCATTAAGCTTCCCTTGCGGTTTCTTCTTTGAATGTAAACCGTTTGGCAATATAGCCAAATGGTGTATCCAAAACGGACACGATGAATTTCAAAACATACGTAGTAATGAAAATCTCGAACCAAACATCTATCGGATATTCGCCTAAAAAGGCGATGCTTGTAAAGACGAGCGTATCAAAAAACTGGCTGATCAGCGTACTTCCATTGTTCCGTATCCAAAATTGCCGATCAGAAGGAAACTTTTTACGGATCCAAGAAAAGAGATGCACATCTAGGAATTGGCTGACCAAAAAAGCGGCCAGGCTTCCTGCGGCCAAACGGGGTAGTAAACCAAACAATGTTTCCATCGGACCTTGGGCAATATCGCTGCTTCCAGGTTCAAAAAGTAAAGCAAGCTGCATGATAAGAGTCATACAGAATAAGGTGAAAAAGCCCATCCAAACAGCTTTTTTTGCTTCTTTAGGCCCGTATCTTTCATTAATGATATCTGTAACCAAAAAGGCGCTTGCATACATTGCGTTTCCCAAAGTGGCAGTCATGCCAAAAATTTCAATCGTTTTTACCACTTGAAGGTTTGCGAGCACTGTTGCAAATCCTACCCAGACAAATAATCCCGTTTTTCCGAAAAAACGATAAAACAAAAGGACGAGTGAAAAAGTGATCAAGGTGAAAACTAAGCCAAATAATTCGTTAAACATATGTGCCTCCTTAGTTTTGGTGACGGGGGAGTTTGCGAACCTCGGTATTGTGATTGCTTAAGAAAAGCCGTGTGAAATATTGATATATATGAGTTTGTCCAGCTTTTTGGATTTATAGAAAACCTAAACCTTACTGGTTTATACTGATGATTTCTGAGGTTTTCAAAAAACGTGACCACTTATGTGACCATACTCTATAATTATTTGGCTAATTCTAAGGCAACATTACTAATAATAGTGCAGCAAAAAAATTATTACAACAATTATTTCAATAGGCAATTAAAGGAACATAGTATTGTTACGGTATCCTCCCTTACTTTTATGAGACGAGACAATTCGTCTTTTTTATTTACATTGAATAAGAACGTGTGTTCTGGTATATTATATAAGAACGAACGTTCTGTCGAGGTGGGATAAAAATGAAGGGGATATTGATAAGAGGTTTTGAAACAGGAGAAATTGTAGAAATGATTTATATGGCGAAGGATAATACTATCAGTCAAAGGAAAATCAAAGTGCTGCAAATCAGCAATACATATATACGTACTTATTGTTACCTAAAAAATCAAATAAGAGTCTTCAAGCTTGAAAATATCTTGTCAATATCTCCGTCTGTGAAGAGAGGTGCTTAAGATGAGCGATTATCCATTTAAGCGAATTAATGATAGAGGAATGATGAAATGGCAAGGTTTTGTACTGTCTGAGCATAATGAGGATATGGTTTATCATAATCGGGCTAAGACTACTGCCATTATATTAGATGAGCAAACAGTTGAATTATTTAATGAATTACTATTGCTTTCTTATAAAAATCAAACAGTTATTCACATTGAGTACGCTAACGGAGGTAACCCGTATGAGCCTATTACATGTGCTATTGGCTATGTTTATAAGCATGATGCCCTATTGAAAGGTGTCTATCTTAAACTCACTGATGGATCAAAAAGCAAGATAATTCCTATTTCAGAAATACGTTCGATTACGGAGGTATTGGAGAATGGAATATGATATAGCTTCCTTACCAAAACGTGATATTCTATGCGTAGATATGAAGTCCTTCTTTGCTTCAGTTGAATGTGCTAGTCGAAATCTAGATCCTCTCAATACTCATTTAATCGTGATTGGTAAGAAGGAACAAAAAGGATCAGTGGTTCTGGCGTCTTCTCCTTCAGTAAAAAAGAAATTCGGTATAAAGACAACTAATAGACAATATGAGATTCCTGATGATCCAAGTATTATCGTCACTGAGCCACATATGAATTTATATTTATCCATGAATCGTGTCATCCAAGACATTTTCAGAAGATATGTGAGTGATGATGATTTACATATTTATTCGATTGATGAATCCTTTCTTGATGTAACAGCTTCTAGAAAACTGTTCGGTGATAAGCTTACAATTGCTAAAAGGATACGAGATGATATAGCAAACGAATTAAGGCTATGCGCTACAGTCGGTATTGGTGATAATCCATTATTGGCAAAACTATGCCTGGATAATGACGCAAAATATCGCCCAGAAGGAATTGCCTACTGGGGATATGAAGATGTACCCAATACTGTCTGGAGAATTAAAAAGCTATCTGATATGTGGGGGATAGGCTCCCGAACAGTCAAAACACTAAATAGCATGGGAATCTATACTGTCCATTCCTTAGCTCATTGTGAACTGCAATTACTGCAGAAAAAGCTGGGTGTAATAGGTGAACAGCTGTATTATCACGCTTGGGGTATAGATTTTAGTCGTTTGAATGAAAAGGTAAAGCCTAAAGAAACGTCTTATGGAAAAAGCCAGGTTCTTTTAAGAGACTATTTGGATGCAGACGAAATAGAAACGGTTATATCTGAAATGGCTGATGATGTGGCAGCACGGTTACGGAGACATCGTGTAGTTACGGAAGTTATTCATTTAACCGTAGGGTTTGGATGGCAAGAGCAGGAAAAAGGTTTTTCTCAACAAGTGAAGTTAGAAAGCGCTACTGACCTAACAAACAGACTAGTTGAAACGTGTCTGACTATTTTTCGTAAACGTTATAAGGGACAAATAGTGAGAACAATAGCGATTAGTGCAGGAAAGATTTCTCCTAAAAGGTGTATGCAGCTTAATCTTTTTGCAGATACAGAGAAACTAAAAAAAGAAGAATCATTGGATGCTGCCATTGACCTAATAAGAAATAAATTTGGTAAGACGGCTGTTTTAAAGGCTTCATCATATATGAGTGGTGGGACTGCATTAAAGAGAGCAGGTCTTGTCGGTGGACATCAGGGGTGATCTTTTTCACTTATTTGGGGGATTTATTCAGTCACCTGAATGTTATTGGGTAACTTTTTTTTATTCCACAAACGGAGCAGGATAGTTCAGTAAAAAAAAATAATGATATATGGGAGGGAAATTGAATGAAACTTGAAGACATTTTTAAAGAATTACCAACGCTTGAAACCGAAAGATTAACCCTTAGAAAGTGTACAATTAATGATGCACAAGATATGTTCGACTATTCTTCTGAACCAGATGTTTCAAGATTTTGTCCCTTGGGAAACCCATGAAAGTATTGATGACACAAATCATTTTTTGAATTATATACTGAACCAGTATAGTCAAGGTAATTTATTTCCTTGGGCAATTGAATACAAGGAAAATATGAAGGTTATTGGAACTATTGATTTTGTTGCTTAGTCAACCGCACATCACAGGGCTGAAATAGGCTTTATATTATCAAAAGATTATTGAGGAAAAGGTCTTATAGTTGAGGCCGCTTCTAAGGTAATGAAGTTTGGATTTGAAAAAATGGAATTAAATAAGATTGAGGCACCGTGTATGGTTGAAAATATTCAATCTCAAAGAGTTCTTCAGAAATTAAAAATGAGATTAGAAGGTATATCAAGAGAAAAATACTTAATCAAGGGGAAATTTAGGGATATGGCTACTTATTCTATTCTAACTAAGGAATTTCTATCATAAAAAAACTTGTTAAGCTAACAGGTGCTAGAGCTAAAGATCAAGGCTGTCATTTAGGTAGCCTTTTCTTATGTAGCTAATAGTGCAGAATAGTTGAATATGGAATGTTATAATTTGGATATAGATATTATACGAAGTATTGGGAGAAAATTTAATAAATAAAAAATGGGTCAATTAGGATTATTTTTATTTATGGTTGGCATCTACATTTCACAATGGACGCCATTCGGTGTGGCGATTAGTACAGGTGGAGCGCATTCAAATTATTTAATTAGTTATTGAACAAACGGGGGAGTGTAGTTAAAAATCGATGTTAAACTTATGTTCAACAATCTGGCCCGATTGTTGAGTAAACTCTTTTTTATTAATATGGATGTAATAAGTACATAAAGAGGAATGGATATGTCGAATGTAACTGCTTACGAATGGCTAAGAAATAAAGGTTTTTCTATTACGGATATTGATTTCGTTGAATCAGTTTTGACTTTTACATCTACTGCTAAAGCGCTTAACAATAAAATGGTTGAGATTAACCAAACGTTTCAAATGTCTTTTCCTGATAAAAAAGCAGAGATAGTTCCAAATTTAACCTTCCAACAATTTGATGAAATACTACATAATAATGGATTATTCGTTGATTTAAATGAAATGTTGATTAGATATAAAGTGCAAGGTTTTTGTGTGAACATCTGTAATCAATTATTAGAAAATCAGATGGATCAATAATTATTCCAGTAACGAGCACGATGGTTGAATAAAGGGATTTCCAATATTTTTAAAAAAGTAGAGCAAAAATGATATGATTTTAATATGTACGGATATATTATGGGAGGAGAAATATCCTTAAAACGTCAAGAATTATCCTAACAATAATTACTGTAGGTTTATCGGCTTACGCGCTGATAACTGAAAAGTATGATTATAATTCTTATACACTTTTGTTGTTAGGATTTATTATGTTATTTATGAGATTAGAAGAACTTCAAAAAGACCGAAAAAACTTTTAGGGATACATAGGTATTATTGCTTCGTTATTTGTTTTTTGTTTCTGTTAAGCTGTTTTTCTTCAACTAACAGGTATTCTCTTTTCTCGAAATACTGAACGACAGGCAGATGATAATGCCCCGTAGACTCCAAAACAATGGGTGGTTGTGAGCCTGACTGTTCTTCCACTGCTTTGATAAAGGTGTGTAATTCCTGTAATCCATCCAATGTATGTGCGACTTTAAAGCTCTTTTTGTAAGGTTTCTTTTTCTCCAAGAATGCTTGAACCTGACTTGCTCCTTTTGCGACATCTAGACCAATGACTGGATTCATGATATCTCCTCCTCATCAATGAATTAGCTGGTAACCCCTAAATGGCTCCTTATAGTGTCATAGCTTCGCTTGTTATACGAGATCTAAGTCCCAACCAGCTTCAAGCATGTTTCTATAAGTAGGGGGCGAACAGTTTAGTTGTCGGGATTGAATCCCACAGGTGCGGACGTCTACCCCAGCTACCATTAGTATTCTAGAACCTAAACAAAAAGGTCAACCAATAACATTGGCTAACCATATAATACGAACTGGTGCGAGAGTTGATTAGGGCTGTCAATTTGACAGCTTTTTTTATTACACAAACGTGGCAGAATTGTTGAATAAGAAAAGTGGATTGATAAACTAAAATAAATGTTTAAGTTTAAATAAAATTTTTAGAAAAACTAAATGGATATGAGGAGTTTCAGATGACATTAATTTGTTTAGAAGGTGCGAGTGGCGTAGGTAAAACTACAACGTGTAAAGAATTGGAACAGAGGTATAATGCTATATATAGTTCCAGAAGTGAATTTTTTATTTGAACGTCCTATTCCTGAATCAAAAAGCTGGTATCTTGAAAGACAAGTTGATCGTTGGCAAATAGCACAGGAAAAACTAGAATCACATAATCTAGTTTTGTTTGATGGAGATCCTTTTCAACCTCTATGGTATAACTGGATCTACCAAAATGATTATCCAGGTAGTCTTCCTTTCCTAAACGAATTTTACTCAAGTCAAATTCAAAAAGGAAATATTGAATTTCCTGACCTTTATATTCATCTCTCTCTCAATGAGAAAGAACTAAGAAAAAGGAAAGAGAATGATAAGACTCGAAGACGACGTAATTTTGAAAAACATTTAGGTCTAATTGAACCACAAAAACGTTTTTTTCAACATATGAATGCTATATCCCCTGGTTTGGTAAAGTTTGTTGATGCAGTTAGTATCGAAGGAAATATAGACATTATAGAAGGATTTATAGCTTCTGAAAAGAAAATCAATCAAGATTCACTGTATATACTTGAAAACATAATGAAATGGTTAAAAGATATAGAAGTTAACTGATGGGTGTTTTACTGTTGGAATCAGCTTCTATTTATATTCCACAAACAGGGCAGGATAGTGCAAGAAGGATTTTTTATGCTCAATGAAGAACATCTAATCACTATACAATTTTAAAAAGATACCAATTTAATAAAGACTAAAAAGAACATCTGATTCTTAATAAATTTTTGAAGTGTGGGGTGAATTGTTA
This sequence comes from Bacillus kalamii, assembly GCF_047238185.1. Lineage (NCBI taxonomy): Bacteria > Bacillati > Bacillota > Bacilli > Caryophanales > Bacillaceae > Bacillus > Bacillus kalamii. Next base: position 1,404,334 of record NZ_JBDFMI010000001.1, read on the forward strand.
TTGAGTGTAAACATTAGATTAGCAAGAATAGAAGACGTTACGACAATTCAATTCAACAAATTGCTAAACAATCTTGGGCAAAAACATATGAAAATCTGCTTCCTATTTCTGTTCAAGAAGCGTATTTGAATGAATATTATTCAACGGAACAACTATATCATAAATTGAAAATTACGCTTTTTTTTGTTGCAGAAACTGAAAATGTGATTGTTGGATTTGCTAATCTTTTTCAAAGTGAAATTATATGGGTATCGTTATTACACAATCAACCAATGCAAAGTTAGTTCACGACTTGATGAATCAAGCCTTTATGGAATATAAGGATGAGGTACCCCCTTCAAGTGCATTGGAAGAAACTGTTGAGTCTATAACAATTGCATTAGAAGGTAATGAGCAAGCGTTAATTTGTTACCTTAATAATAAGCCAATAGGAATGGTTAGATTTCAAGTGAAAAACAACCATGTTTACTTTTCAAGATTATCTGTTCTACCAGAGAAACAAGGAATAGGCATTGCTAAAGCTTTATTGAAAGCGTTAGAAGAATATGCTACGAAGAAAGAATTAACTAAAATACAATGAAAGGTTCGTATGTATGTACCTCGAAATATTAAATTATATAATTCGGTAGGATATAATATTTTTGATGAAGCAATTGTACATAAACCAAAGGGTATAAATATAAAAGATGTTGCTTTGGAGAAACAACTTTTATAAGTTTGGTTATTGAACTAAGTAGTACATTACTTCAAAAAAGGGCTGTAAACAATTTCATTTTTGTTATGCTGCTAAACTAGCTAATAGTTAGTTTGTGAAAAAATACACTTAAACTATGGGGTGCATTACTTCAATATCCAGGGCTGTAATCAGCTCTTTTTTTGTTATTCCACAAACGGGGCAGGTGTGCGGCCGAGCCTAGGTCGTATCATATAGCGGGTGGGATTCCCGTCGAGTAAGAACTAGCCATTCGCTCGTAGCGAGTCTTGGAGGGCTAATGGTAACATTAGCCTTTAAGCGTAGACAGTTAGGTAGCGGGCCGAAAGCCAAATGGTTGAAGGGATTGAGCTCCATAAGCGTTAGTAAACCGAGAGGGCTGATGCCTTACCTGCGTGCAGAAAGCAACATTTTATCCTTTGTTAAAGGCAAGAAGGATAAAACCTCTCTGGAGTCAGAGACCTTGGCACGCTATACATTGATATGATTCGGCAACTCGGGAGACCCTACGGGTCTTTTCTTTTTTCAGAAGAGTATGGTCTACAAGTGATAACAAGCAAGGAAACCAAATGCCGTGTAGGGAGTCGGATAGCAGCGTAGTACCAATGAAGTTGGGTAATGCTAATGGAGGGAAGGCTAGCTACCAGTTATCACCCTTACTAGGGACACATTTACTACACACAGAGGTAGGGATAATAAATGGAAACAAAACTACTAAGGATAGCAGAATTAGCAAAATCTGAACCTAAAATGAAATTCACATCTCTTGTACATCTATTAAATGAGCAGTCACTTATTCAATGTCATCATGAGTTACCTAATAAGAAGGCAACTGGCGTGAACGGCACGACTAAAGAACAATACAATGAAGAGTTGGAAGGTAACATAAAGAATTTAGTAAGTAGACTTAAAGACAAAAGTTATCGTCCAGTTCCAGTGAGACGAAAGTATATACCAAAGCTCAATTCGAGTAAGAAAAGACCTTTGGGAATACCAGAACATGAGGATAAGATTGTACAGAAAGGCATTGCCAAAGTGCTAAATGCAATCTATGAGAATGACTTTTTAGATTGTTCATTTGGGTTTCGACCAAACAGAAACTGTCATGATGCGTTGAAAATACTCAACTTTTATATTGAAAAGAGATTAGTAAGCTATGTAGTAGATGTAGATATCAAAGGTTTCTTTGACAATGTTGACCACAAATGGATGATGGAGTTCTTGAAACATAGAATTACTGACCCCAACCTTCTGAGAATAATCAGTAGGTTTCTCAAAGGTGGATACATGGAGGAAGGTAAGAAATACAAAACACAAAATGGTACACCGCAAGGTGGAGTAATATCTCCGATATTAGCCAATGTGTATCTCCATTATGTTCTCGACTTATGGTTTGAGAAAGTGGTTAGGAAACAATGTGAAGGACAGGCATATATAGTAAGATATGCAGATGATTTTGTTTGTTGTTTTCAACATAAAAGGGAAGCACAACAGTTCTATCAGTCTTTAATAAAGAGATTGAAGAAATTTAACTTGGAGATAGCAGAGGATAAAACTAAGATTATTCCTTTCGGGCGGTTTGCGGATAATAATGCAAAACGATCAGGGAATGGGAAACCAGCAACCTTTGATTTCCTTGGGTTTACCCACTATTGTGGAAGAAGTAAACAAGGGAAATTCCGCGTAAAACGGAAATCGAGCAGGAAGAAAGTCCAAGGCAAACTCAAAGAGTCTAAAGAATGGCTGAAGGCTAATAGAAATAAAGATATTCATATAATCATGGATAGATTTAAACGTTCTCTAATAGGATACTACAACTATTACTGCATAACAGACAATACTCAAACTGTTAATGGATTCAAAGAGAAAATCGAAAGCTTACTATTTAAATGGCTAAATAGAAGGAGCCAAAGAAAATCCTTTACATGGGATAAATTTAGGCTTTTCCTTCAGAGGTTTCCACTTCCTTCTCCAAGAATTAAAGTGAATATTTATGAATTAAGAAAAGAGATTAGCTATATTCTGTAAATGATGACTAGGAGGAGCCGTGTGCGTTAATAGCGCAAGCACGGTTCTGTGAGGGGGGAGGAGTACAATTTACCGTAAGGTAGAAAGTCTCCCTTCTACTCGACTAACGGAAGAAGGAAAAAGAAAATGTTAAATTTTGTATCTGTAAAAAATCGACATGTGATAAAATTGGGGTATTGAGAAAGGGGATGAAAAATGAATTTAATTATATTATATCTAACGAAAATGGTAGGATATATTATAGTTGCTTCGCCTTTTTATTGAATAGGCAGGATTATTTTCGTAAAGAAAAAGAAGAGGCAATTATTATTCAAGAATTAAATTTTATTGTTGCTTTTTGCTATGTATATTATTGGTTTAGCATCACAAACAGTGATTCCTCAATGGTCTATGGGCATATACAGTAACACAAGAGAATTTTACTTTAATGTTAATTTATCCAATGCAATTTCAACAATGAACTTAATACCTTTTAATACTATCTTTCATACTTCTTTGAAATAAACACAAATGTGGATAATTGGGGCAGTGTCTCCTTATTGAATTTAACTGCAAACACCCTGTTATTCTTCCCTTTCGGATTTTTTCTTCCACTTATATGGGATACATGTAATTCCTTTAAGAGAATGTTATTTATTGTTTTAATCGTTACAATTTCTGTTGAAATACTACAATTTTTTATAGGACGTAGTACGGACATAGATGACGTTATTTTAAATACGTTTGGTGCTATTATGGGCTATGGAATATATTCGTTACTCAAATGGTTTATTGCGAAAACTTCATTTAATAGAAACCCAGTAAAAGATTTCTAATAGTAGATAAATTTGTTGGGTAGACAAGATAGATTTCTTAAATTAACTGTGGCGTTGATCCAAACAGGATTAATGCCCTTTTTTATTGAAGATCTTATTGGACAAACGGGGCAGTTTAGCTCAATTGAATTTTTGGCAATCTAATCTTTTGGTGTTATAATATGGAAAAAGGAATGAGTTTACAGAATTTTTATTTGATTTAAATTTTAAAAGGAGTTTTTTATGTCCCAGAAATTAAGCTATTTAGTCAACTTGTTAATAACCGTAATTTGTATTTTTATTTTTCCTATATTTATATTGAAAAGTCATCCAGCAATTGCCTTTGTCATAGGTGTAATCATTGCTACCATAATAAATTCATTATTAGGAGCAAAATGGAGACCAGTAAAGAATATTAAATCAAGTTAGTTCAATTACCTACAATAAGAACTTCTTTGCTCAATATAGGAGGAGTATTCCTGTAACGAGCAACCAAGTTTGCGAATCTATACATGTACACAAATGGGCTCAATAGTAGAAGATCAGACTTTCAAATTGGCGGTCTTTTTTTATGCAGCTAAAGGGGCAGCATTTCTGTAATAAATGATTCCAAAAAGGATAAACGATTGCCTTATCGGACAAACGGAGCAGATTGGTTAAATCGGAATTAGAACTATAACACTTCAATAATTGGACTATTTTTCTTAAAGGTAGGCAAGATAATATTGAGGTGGAATCATTTGATAAAAATGTTAACTATTTTAATTATTACTATTCCGATTCTGTTTTTTGGTTCACTTCAAGGAAATGCACAACCTAAAGAATGTCCTGTGCTAAGTGAATTAGAGCAAATACCCATTAAGAATAGAAAAGAAGTAATAGAAGCATTACATACTTTAATACCAAAAACTTACGGAACTGGAATAGTTGATTTTCCTGATATGTACACTAAGTGGAATGTAGTAACTGCCAAACCTTTTCCTAAAACAGTTGGTGTTAAAGAAGAAAATGACTATTTTGGAATGGCAAAAACCTTTTGTGGCAAAGAAATTGCTGAAAAATCGTGGCTTGTACGTTTGGATTTCCCCAAAGCACCTGGAGCTGATTTAGCTCAAGGTCAAATATTTTTAGCTAAAAGTAAGGAGAAAGGATGGTTTGTTTGGTTTCAATACCATTAAACGGCTATCCCATATAGAACTAATTGGGACATTACTTCCATATCAAGAGCTTTTATCAGCTCTTTTTTCTTATGCAACAAAAGGGGCAGGTTCGGATTATATAGTTCAGCCAGAACTTTCTGGTTGAACTTTTTTCATATGAATTTAATCTATCAGTAGCCAGGGTAGAACGTAAGGGGCAGTGGGACAAATGATCCCGTCCGCTAAACTGTTCACCCCCTACTTGTAGAAATATGTTTGAGGCTGGTTGGGACTTCGATCTCGTATAACAAGCGAAGCTATAATACTACTTGGAGGATATAGGGGTACTGGTGAATTTATTAGAGGAGGAGAAAGAATGAACCCAGTTGTGGGTATAGATATAGCCAAAGAAGAAAGTGAAGTACAGGCTTTTTTAGATAAAGGAAAGCCGTATGGAACAAGTTTTTCGATTAAGCATAATCGTGAAGAGTTGGGAAAGTTTATCGGTTTCTTAGGAGAGGTGAAGGCAATGACTGGGCAGATGCCTGTCATTATATTGGAATCCACAGGCCATTATCATACACCCGTTGTTCAATGTTTAGAAGAGAATGACATACTTTATATCTTATTGAATCCCATCATTTCTCATCAAGCGAAGAAATCCAGTTTAAGAAAGGTGAAAACTGACGCATATGATGCGTATCAACTGTGTGTTCTCTATTACAAAGAAGAGTTTGAACCTCAAAAGAGAAGAGGAATTAAGTTCTTAAATCTTCGAAATCTATCGAGACAACAAGAAATAATGACAAATATGTATGTCGAGGCAAAATTGCATTTTCATACGATTTTAGATCAGGTTTTTCCTGAATACAGAAAGGTCTTTGGAGATCTTTTTTCGAAAGTATCTTTATCGGTATTAAAGGAATACCCTACCTCGGAGAAGGTTCTAAAGGCTGGAAAGGAAGAACTAGAAGATAAAATACGAGAACATTGTCCAAGTCGGTCTGTACAATGGGCCAAAGAAAAAGCAAGAAAGCTCATTCATTCAGCTTCTCAGAATCCTTTTCAGAAAGTTCAATATGAAAGCCATCTTATCAATCTTAGTATGTATATCGATATTTTATTTCACTACCAAGGACACCTAACGGATTTAGAGAGCCAAATGGTATCCCTGGCAAATGAAATAGAAGAATATAAGATTATCCAATCGATTCCTGGTATCGGTGAAAAGATTGCGGCAACAATCATTTCAGAGATTGGAGAAATTGATCGGTTTAATCACCCTAAGAAGCTAGTGGCCTTCGCTGGAATTGATCCTAGTGTCCATTCATCTGGAAAGTTTACTGCGAACATAAATCGCATAACTAAAAGAGGTTCCAGTAGACTAAGGCATAGTTTATATTTAGCTGTTTTATGTGGAATAAGAAGCTCTAGAAATAAAAAGCTCAAAGAGTTCTATGATAGAAAACGTTCAGAAGGAAAACCTTCAAAAGTTGCCATTGTAGCTTGTATCAATAAGCTGCTTCATTGGATTTATGCTTTATTGAAAAAGAACGAGAATTTCCTGGATTTAAATTAGGAAATCATATTTATCCAACATAAGAAAAACCTTCCAAAACGAAATTGGAGGGTTATTTGTCATACCCAAAAACAGTATAGCATATAAAAAAATGAAATATATAGAGAGATATTGACAACCTATTAGCTGGTTTAGTGGAATAAGATACTAATACTAAACGGGGTAAAAAATACACCATCTTACTCTAAAAATATAATTGAGTGAAATGGTGTATTATCCATTCTTATTCACAATAGATATAACAGACCGTTAAATATTTGTATTTTCATCTAAGAAATTAATATAATCCATTATTGCCTTTTCAAAATATTCACCCAAGTAAATATCAAAATGCCCGCAGTTATATTTTTTTATTACACCGTTTCTAGACTGCTTAACATAGTCTAATGTTTTTTTAGCAGGAGCTATTGTATCAGTCATACAAACACCGTATAAAATCGGAGTCTCAATATTTTTAGCATATTTACCTGGCGAGTATTTAAAAAATTCAAGAACTGTTCGTGCAGGCGCTCTATTCTCAAAACGAGATCCTTCGGGTATTAGCTTATAAAATGTTTTGTAATCAGGTACAGGCATTAACGCAGCTTTTCCAGGTGCGTCCCCTAACTTTAGCATTATTGGATGATATCCAGTAATAGAAGATGCAATATCAGCAACTATCAAAGGAGACATTTTTAATACAGATAATAACGGGATCGTTCTAATTGTGGCAAAAGTACTTGTATATGGACACTGTGATATCGTTGCCAGAATATCGTTACGTTTAGCAGAGAGCGTTATGACGTGACCACCACTAAAGGAACTGCCGAATAATAATATTTTACGATTATCAATCAAGTCATTTTTCTTAATAAAATCTATTGCACTGTCCCAATCTTCAAGTTGCTCTTTCACATTTATTTTTTGCCTTTTATCTCCGTCACTTATTCCGAAATTACGGTAATCAAATAAAAGACAAGCATACCCTGCATTAGCAAATCTTTCAGCATAGACGTCTAATCGCATATCACGAACGCCACCCAGCCCGTGCGCCATTACAATAACTGGACATTTTTTATCTATATTAGGCAAATAAAGCCACGCACCACATTTTGTGTTGTTTGAGTAAAAGTTAACGTCAATACGCTTAAATGTAACGTTCATATCCAACCTCTCCTTCTATTTAATAGTATTTTATAAAAACTTTCATATCATACTACAAAATAGAACAAATGTTTAATTTTGTTCTCGAATAAAGTATATATAACCTCATAAATGAGGACAATGTTCAATTTCCACGTATTTGTATAACTTTGAACATTTTTTTATAATAATGTACAAGCTTGTAAATATTTTTAGAGGGTGTTACATATTGAATAGGAAAGCTGAATACAAAAGTGCTATTCGTTCAAGAAAAATGATTAGGCACGCATTTGTGGAATTAGTTTTAGAAAAAGACATAGAGAAAATCACCATTAGAAACATTGTAGAAAAAGCTGAAATAAGTAGGGGGACATTTTATGCTCATTACTCGGATATATACGCTGTTTTTGAAGAAATTGAAAATGAAATAATGGGAGAAATAGCTGTTATTCTTAATGAATTCAAAAGTGCAGATATCATTCAAAATCCTAGACCCTGCTTAGAAAAAATGGCTCTCTTTTTTAATCAAGATATTGAATTTTATCGAAAATCAATAAACACTAAATATACACCGAACTACGTTAAGAATATAAAAGAACTTCTCGTTGTAAAAATACTGAGTTATGAAGAAACACACTCTTCCATTCAAAAGAGTAAAGAATTTACCTTACGTGTTCATTTTTATGTAGGAGGATTAATTTCTTTATTCCAAGAATGGCTTGAAGGAACATTTGAATGTACACTAAACGAACTAACTGCAACTATTACAAAATTTATGGTTCAAGGACTTCAATCTAATACTTTAAAATAAAAAACAAGATTTATAGGTTATTTCATTTCGAGAAAATAAGCCTTATTTCTAAGGAAGAGAATGGTGTAATAAATCAAGTTAAAAGTAGCAAAACCAGCAAAAATTGTGAATAATTACACTTAAACAAACAGGTGCATTACTTCATTAAAGGAGCTGAGACGTTCAGCTTCTTTTTTTGTTATGGCACTATCGTGGCAGTTTAGCTCAAGAAGCAGGTTAGTTCAAGCAGGAATTTGTCCTATTTGAATCGAAAATAAATTAAAGCCGTTTTTTAGAAGTGGTCTTTAAATATAAATGGAGATGGTGAGTTAAAAATGAACCCTTTATTGCTTGAATTTCCAACTGAATTTTATACTGAGAGATTACAAATACGGATGCCGGAGCCTGGAGATGGGAAAGTGATCTTTGATGCGTTTCAAGCCTCCATTAATGAACTTAAACCTTGGATGCTTTTTGCGCAGAAAGAACAATCCGAAGAAGAGGCAGAAATTATTATTAGAGATTCTTATGTGAAATTTATAAAACGTGAGGATTTACAACTGCTTGTTTTTCATAAGGATACAGGTGAGTTTATCGCTTCTTCTGGGTTACACCGAATTGATTGGTCTGTCCGAAAGTTCGAAATAGGATATTGGATTGATTCTCGTTATAGTGGAAAAGGATACATAACAGAAGCAGTACAAGGAATCGCTACATTTGCATTTAATGATTTAAAAGCTCGTAGAATTGAAATAAGGTGTGATTCCAGAAATGTGAAAAGCCGTAAAATCCCTGAAAGAATAGGGTTTACGTTAGAAGGTATTTTAAAAAGTAATGCCATTTCTGTGGATGGAAATGGACTTAGAGATACTTGCATTTATGCCAAGGTAAAATAAGTTTCCATAGGGAGATATGTTTGAATTGGGAAGTATCTTATTTAAATTAACACGGTGTTGAGCTGAAGAATTGGGCTGTCATTTAGACAGCTTTTCTTATGCTGTTAACAGGGCAGGTGAGTTGAAGAAAGAGGATTTTTTATTAACTTGAAGAATAGTAACTATTTCAGATTTATTAAGGGGGATTGAATATGCAATTAACTGATCCTACAACTTTTACAGATTGGATACAGCCACATTTGTAAATGTCAACATAAATATGTACACTTTCGCTTGGATAAGGATGTACAGAATTACTCGTTCTCTTTTGCTAAATGATCCTTTAATCGGTATGAATCACCTATCATAGGCACAACTGTCGCATGATGTAAAATGCGGTCTAATATGGCATTGGCCAGTTTAGGTTCCTGAAATATTTCATCCCACGCTTTGAAATTCACATTGGTTGTTAAGATGGTACTTCTTTTTTCATATCTTCGATCAATCAGCTGGAAAAACAACTTAGCGTCTTCGTGATCAATCGGTAAATAACCGATTTCATCGATGATTAACAGTCTGTATTTGCTGTAATGCTTCAAACGGCTCTCTAACCGATTTTCTAATCGAGCTTTCCTCAAATTTTGAATCAAGTCATGGCACTTAATAAAATAGGTACTCGTCCGTTTCTTTGCTGCCGCAATCCCTATTGCTGTGGCCAAATGGGTTTTACCGACACCACTTGGTCCTAAAAACACAATATTTTCATTCTCCTCGATAAAACGCAATGTAAGGAAGTCTAGAATCTGCTGTTGGTTAATCGATGTTTGAAAGGTAAAATCGAAATCTTTCACCTCCTTAAAATGAGGGAAAGCTGCGACCTTCACCATCGATTGCGTCATGTTTTTCTCCCGTATGTCTATTTCATACGCAGTCAACTTGATTAATGTGTCGATAAATGACATCTGATGCTTTACGCTGAAGTCTACGATTTCATTTAAATGTAAGCTCATTTGCTTTAACTTTAGATAGTCAAGATTCCATAATAATTGTTGATAGTTTGTAGTTGGATTCATTATTTATACACTTCTCCAATCGTTGCTAAATTCCGTTTTGCTAAATCGTCGATTTCAGGATAATGAGGGGTGGAAACAAGTAAGCTTGCCTTATAATGTTCCTCTTGATAATTAAGTTTAGCGTTACTAATTGGATGTTGGGCGATCAGTTTCATGTTATAATAAATCCACAAGTAGTCATCATACACCTGTAAGCCTACTTTTTTTCCTTGATATTCTGGTGGTACAGAGTATTGATTCGATTTGTAGGAAATCATGTTTGATGCATTGACTTTTACATGTGTATGTTTGATGCGATAGGAATCTCTTACTTTGTCAGTTGGTAGCTGGAGTAAGTGGTTCCTTTCTTTTTTGAATTCCATAATCGGTATTTTCCCCGTTCCTTGATGGATCTGGTGATTCATTCTATTCCCTAAATCCTGTATGAATAGATGAAGTTCCTCCATTGTCAGTTGACCTTGGTACGCATGAATTTCATCAAGGAGTTTCATTGTGGATTCAATTTTCCCCTTGGTTCTCGGTCGTCCTGCAATACATGGTTTGACTTTAAAATCAAAGTCCCTCGCAAACTGATCAAATTTCGCATTCACTTTCCCAGGTTGATAATCAGTCCTCGCTTCATCCATTACCGTTTTCATATTATCCGTAAGGATTTCAGCTGGAACTCCGCCAATTGCTTCAAAAGTATCTGTTAAAAAAGAAAGTAAGGTACTCTGTGACTTAGAAAGACTTAATTGAAATGTTCGGAATCTGGAATTTGATAAAATGAAAGCCGCCACATTGACTTCTATCTTTTCTCCCTCTTTGGTTTCGAATAAAATGTTTTCCTTCCAATCTAATTGGGCCTGCTTACCTGGTGGCGTTTCAAATCGGACTGTCCCTTTGGGTGAAGAAATACGTTTATCCTCTTCAAAGTAGGCATTAAATTCAGGTGTACGAGCTATATACGCACGGAAGGTTGAAGCTCCACATTCCAATCCATGATTGTCTTTTAGGTACTGCCAAAGCATACGACGGTAATAAAATACCTGTTTTGAATCTTCTGATAACAATGCGGCTATTATTTCATAATAAGGATCAATCTTTGAGGGCTTTTCCCTTTTTCTTTTTGGGATAAAGCCATTTAGATATTTATCAATTGTCCGCCGATCCACACCCAATTCCTTTGCTAGCTTACTTTTATTGATTTTCATTTTCATATGCTCCATAATCTGTTTGAATTTCGGTAAGTCTGAAAGACTTTTAATCTCAAAATCGATATCAATATTCATTGTTATGTACATACTAATCCCCCCAAGATTAGTATGTAGATTCATATCAAATTTGTACATATTTATTCGAGCAATACTGTACATATTTAAATTAGCATTTCTAACATTCGATAGAATGGTACAAACACCTTAGTGATACTCAGGGTAAATACATATATTCTTGGAATTCTACACTTACAGAGCTTAATGGAGAATCAATTTTTGATGAAGAAGTAACTCAAATCATAGCTAATAAGAAAGTATTAGATGTTGGATGTGGTCACGGCGATTTTACAAATAAGTGTAGTTTGGTAGCAAAAGAAATAACAGGCTTTGATGTAACAGATAATTTCTTACAATCTGGATTAGAAGATAAAAAAATTTGAAACATCAATCGGAACTCCTATTTTAAACCTAATTAATAAAAGAATTGATCTTAGCAATTTCTCTTTTACTATGGTTGAAGTAATAAATAGTACAGAGTATCTTAAATCTCCATTGGATGTTTTGAAATTACGTTGTTTTGGTCAACACCCTTCCATTTATAAAACGTTAAAAGAAAAGGATTTGTATGAAATCTCTAAAATTTTTGAGCGGAATGCTACAGAAAATGGCTTGCCTACAACATTTTCACGTTATATAGTTCGAGCAACTGTTTAATCTACATCTTACTGAACTAACAGTGGCATTACTCCAATTTCGAGGGCTGTGTGATCAGTTCTTTTTTTGTTTTACAACTAAATGGGCCGGTTGAATATGGATTTTACGTTATGAGGAACGAAGAAAAAGTAATAAATAATATGATTTTTCTATTTAACAGGCGCTTAATCTTAAAATTATTCCAAAACTTCAAATTAATGTATACTTTTTGTGTATCATATTTTATTCATATAATTCATAAGAAAGAAGGATAATTATGAAGAAAGCAGTACTTGTATATCAAGCTACAACAGTGCTTGGCGGAAATGTAATGACTGGTGGTGGGATTTTCGGAATGTATCGGGAAAATAAGTTTGTGAAAAAAGTAAATTCACATCTAAAAGAATTAGATAGTGATTGGATTGAATTTAGATAAAACTGAATCAGATATAGAGAAATTAATGGAAGAGAAAGTCGATGCAATTATATGTGTTCCAGGTCTACAAAAGCAGTTCTATTTCGATAATTTTTCAAAGGAAAAAATCTATTATTTAAATTCATTAGATTACTCAAGGTATGATATTTCTAAAGCTATAAGTTTTATAAATTCTTTAAATTGAAATTTACTAAAACGGGGCAAGTTTGTTGAATAGAGATAATTAAAGTGTTTTGAATTTTTTGTCTATTAGGTTCGTGAAACAGGTATAAATTAATAAGACTAGAAAGGAATGGTTTTGTGAAGAATATTGTAATACTTGCTAAAGTAATTGTTGGAGTTAGACCAAATCCATTTGGGATGGATGGGGGATTGAATATATTTAAAAAATCATTATCAGACAAGCTAAAAAATAAGATTAAAGAAAGACTTGTTCAGGAAAATATGGATTATGAAGTATCAGTTGATACAACTTATGATTCTTGTGAATCCATAATTAATAATGTAGCAAATCTGATTTTAATATCCCCATATATAAAGAATAATGTAGAAGTAAATAATTTGAATCCAAAAAGTTACTATTTGTTAAATGAAAATGAATTTAACGAGGCTTATGTTGAAGATATTATAACTTATATAAAAAATTTGTAAGTAATTTTTATCTGTGAATGATTTCACTTCAACTAAACCAGCTAAGTTGTCAAACATTTCGCTAAATAATAAGATTCTAGCGTGCTATACCAAAAGTAAACATGACAAATAAGCTTCCTCTAACGTTGAGGAAGTTTCTTGAAGATATGTGAAAAAATTATTTTAAGTAACATCTTGGAATGTTGTTTTGTTTTTCAAAAGAGCGTAAATCCAATGTAAAAGCTTGTTAGAACAGGTCAAGCGAATAAGCTTATACAAGCAGCTGGTCGAAATCCATTTCAGCAGACTCTTTACTCTTTATACAAAAAAAGGGGGGAAACAGGAGGAGGTGAGTGTTTTGTCCATCGGGATTCTTGCTCTTGTAACTATAGCGGTATGGACTACAAATTTATGAACTAATTAAACCTAAAGAAAGGCAAGACAATAGAAAAACAATAGTCTTAACTACCTTTGGGTGCTTATTTACAATAATTTTGACCGTACATCTTTTTCAAAATTTCACCGCTTAAAAAGTAATCACAACTGCACCTATACTACGAACAAGTTTTATTAAACTAACGAGTGCGTTGATCCGAGAAGGATTAACGCTTTTCTATTGAAGCCTTATTGGACAAACGTTGCAGGACGTTCTACCCCAGCTACCATTAGTATTCTAGAACCTAAATAAAAAGGTCAACCAATAACATTGGCTAACCTTATAATACGAACGGATGCATTACTTCAATATCAAGAGCTGTGATCAGCTCTTTTTTTCTATTGTTCACTAATAATCATCGCACCATATAGTAAACAAATATTGCTGAAAAATAAATTTCCTCGAGCAGCAAATATTTAACTGTTCGAGGTCATTTGGCATAAGACACATTCCAGTAATTGGTTTAGTTTACTAATCACCTCCTTAAGTTGGTGATATAGATGATTGAAAGGGAGGGGAGGGACAAATAAAAAGACGACTGATTTGTCGTCTTCGATTCATCCCTACACTTTAGAAGTAATACTTAGTGATTTGTACAGCGGTAATGACCGCAATAGGGCTACATATAGCGTAAGCAAAATCAATATAGTATATTTTGGAATTCACAAGATATTTTCTATTTAGGATGCCTTTATAGAGAAAGTATACAAAAAGGATTATAGAACCCCAAAAATATGCTGGAATAGGAAACAACGTTTTTTCACCGATTGTAATGGAATAATCCCAATAATTCCTAAGAGAACAATTATTCTTTGAATAAATTTCTGTTTATGTGTGAGTATAATTTCGTCTAATTGATCTCGATTAATGTTATACATATATTTTATGGCAGGTTCAATTAATACCATACTTAACAGTAGCAGAAAAGAGATACATATTATTATAAGCATTAGTCACACTCCCTTATATAGGATGGTTCCAATATACCACAGAACAATGATAAAATTACAATTTATGTATATATCTATAGGTTTAGTTGTCTATTTGGACAAATGTTTATAATCTAATAACTCGATGTTGAATCCATGTTTACACACCATCTGATTAATCTTATTACTGTCACAGGATGGAGAAATCCTTATTTTAGCTAAGTTTTCAAGGGGAATGTCTCGTTTATTGACATTTAAAGGATCGATTGCGATTTTCACTTCTAAATCATATGAGTGATTACTGTTATAATTAATCCCCATAATTCCGATGAATTTCCAATCGACCATATGATCATGATATTCTTTCTGGATTTTCTTATCTATGGTTGGCATTACTATATCTAAAATTATATCCTCTGTTGTGACATACATATCTTCCTTAGTAATGGAATCTGCATTTACCGCCTGAATGGGGAACAGAGCGAATGATAGTAATAATAAACAAACTTTAAACATAAAGAATCACCTATTTTTATACAATTTTAGAATTCCTATTAAGACAATCTGGATGGCCGTATGTTTAGGGACATCCTTCTTTACCAGCATGCTTATCTTAAAATTCTCTATTTAAAAAATAAGCTTCTAATGGTTGATAAAAGGTTTATTCGAATAATTATGTATAGGATGTCTTAGTTGATCTCGCTTTGAATAAATGTTATTTGGCGGCGTTGTCATTGGGAAGACTTTATGGATTGCAGAGTGAATTACTATTCAAAAGTACAGTAAGAAGAAGGAAGCCCCATTATAAAAAATGAGGCAGCCTCTCCGGTTAATGGGATGAATTCATTTTATGTTCCAGTTCATTCAAAATGTCGTTGGCAGACAATCCGTTCGCATCAATGACCGTTGCCTGTGTAAATGTGTCCTGCATGCCCATCATATTAGAATCGAGCCCTGTAACGATACAGCAATCAACGTTTTTAGCATCCGCCTCAGTTTTTAGTTGGATAACCTCATACCCATTTTCCTGCAAAGCTTCCTGAATATTGGTTAAAGACTCCTCAACGCCAATCCTTTTCATAGCTACACCTCCTCATATATTTTTATCTTTCCATTTAGAATAAGTACTATGTATGGAAAATCAGTTCTTTTTCAAATGGCGGGGAAGATTGCTTGAGTTGCCAGTGTATCCGGATGGAGGATAATAACAGCTAGGTACATCCTATTTTTTCAAAGGGGCAAAGAAAATGGCTTTAGATTGCTACATTTATGATAAAAAACGGTATTGAAGATCTTAAACAGTTCATTCCGCTTATAAAAGAGGAATACCGGCGAAATTGGAAACCTTTATAGGCATGCTTTCACATCCTAAAGCTTATAAAGTCGTTTTTTACGGAGATTAAATAGGGGATAGGTGAACTCTTTTGGATGGCTTTTTTTGCTTGTGATGTCTTCAATTGCCATTAGAAAGAAGGCATACTATCAACGAAAAGATCCGTAGACAATAAAAAAACCAGTCATTTGACTGGTAAGGGGGATTTATATGAAAAGACAGATTGTCTTGTCTTTGTATCGTATAAGAACAATCTTAATTTTTCATTAAAATCTATACAAAAAGAAGCTATTCGCTTTCTTTTATCGCAGCTTCTTCCAATGCCATAAACAGGCGGTGAATGCTGATCTTTTGAGCTCTTTCACGATCTATATCTTTGCAGAATCCCATCACGTTTTGATCTGGCAGCTCTGCGGTATAAGCCCATTCATGTGTATCTTCATCGTGTACAAAAGATAAATGAACGGTTTTTCCTTGAATAATCATCTTTTTATTCCCTGACATAGATATCTCCTCCAATAGATGTATATACCCATAATAGGGCATTTAGTAACCGGCCTGCTTTAAGAGGCTTCTATTTGTCCATTTAAATTCTCTGCAGTATCAAGGGTAAACAAGCTCTGCTGAACAGTTGATTATTTAGTATGTATTGAAAACGATGTTCATTGGATGGTGTTATTGATTGATAAATGGTACATCCAGTTGATTGCTCAGTTTTTGCCCCAGTTCAAGGGCCGTCTCTTTTGTTAATTTTGTTGCTACAATTTCACATGTACATTGAGGAAGTTTATCAATTACTGCCTCGTCTATAGCATGCCAAGTATAACCGGGACTGCAACATTTTCTTACAACAGAATAATCATTCACTGAATAAACGGCAATACAATATGGTTTATTATTCATAATGACACCTCCTTTTTGTCTCGAATCCTATAGTCTTTTTATTCTTGATGGGGGCATGATTATCCTTTTATTATCCTCGAGTTAGACTTATGGATTTCTTAGATCCATAGGTTAGAGGGTGAATGCATCATTTGTAGGCTTGTAATGCCTTTGTAAATCAATTATTGGTTCTAGAATTTTTTCACTTTCTGTAAAAGAGATTGAGGTGCAAATGATGTGTTTGAACTTGGTCAAATAATCAACAACATGAGTGGAGTGAAGAGGTGAATCAAACCGGTTGATCTTGCGGGAGGTCCGCCGCAATATATGCAAGTCACATAATAAATGTAGAGTCTCGGCAAGTTCCCCGGCAAAATGTCCATCTTCATCTTTTATAAAAAAATCCATCAAAAAAGCTAACTCTCTTTCCGTTAAACAAATAAGAGTTTTATCGCAATAGGTATAAGTTTCAGTACGGTTAGGCTTTTTTTTCATTTTTGCCATAGCTCCAGTTGCAATAACATACTAATGTAAATATTCGTTCACGATTCATGGTCTATTCAACA
This sequence comes from Bacillus kalamii, assembly GCF_047238185.1. NCBI lineage: Bacteria > Bacillati > Bacillota > Bacilli > Caryophanales > Bacillaceae > Bacillus > Bacillus kalamii. Next base: position 1,421,547 of record NZ_JBDFMI010000001.1, read on the forward strand.
CCTCTGGTAACTGTTTTAATAAAGGAACGTACAAGTTATTGGCACAGTGTGGCTCTTATAACAAATCAATAATTTTTTGTAATTTGGACTGCAGCAGATATTCTTGTCTCGCGACCATCTCCAACGTGTCTTTTACGCTTTCGTTAATCTTAAGAATATCTTCCATTGATGGCGAGTTGGTGCTGATGCCCGGCAAGGTACCTAGTACATATTGAATTTTTTCACCTTCTGCATTCAAAATATGGGCCAAGCCCATTTCCTCCATAGCGATTGAAGCAAGCAATAGATTCAGAGCGTCCTCCTTGCTTAATGAAATGGCCGGTGTAATGTTCGGTATATTGGGCTGGGACAATGATATGACCTCCTCCTTGTTAAAGCTGATGCTACAATATATGGGTGAAATGGCAAAAGGGGATACCAAATGCCCATATGCCCGACCAGGGACAATGTGTTTTTTTGAATGCATAATGGAGCTTAAGGTAGGAGTATTTGGCTGCTTTGATGATCAAGATGCTGCAAATCAAGTCACTGACCGTGATATACTGTTTTATAAGCAGAAAAAAGGAGTGCTTGCACTTGTGGCATATATCGAATTTTAATGATTTGACCAAAAAACAATTATATACAATCATGCAGGAGCGAATCGCTGTTTTTGTTGTTGAACAGCACTGCCCTTATCCTGAAATAGATGGGTTGGATCTATCTTGCTATCATTTATTCTACGAAATGGATGGCGAAATCAGAGCCTACCTTCGTGTTATTCCTTCAGAAAGCCATGCTTCATTGGGGCGGGTTTTGGTAAAGAAGGATTACCGTGGAAAGGGTCTGGCGAAGGAACTAATTAGTAAGGGCATAGACTATTGCATCACGAATCTTGAAGTGAAACAGATTAATATACAGGCACAGGCTTATTTGAAGGATTTTTATGGAGCATTCGGCTTTTTGCCTGTATCCGATATCTATTTGGAAGACAATATTCCCCATATGGATATGGTTCTCAAGCTTTAAATATCGGTCTGAAGATGATTTTTTCTGGAACTAGGGGAAATATGTATAAATGACTTGCTTTTTCCGTAGAGTATAGAAAACGGATTAACACCACCCAGGGAGGTTTTTGCATGAAAGTGTATATGAACTGGACATATAAAGGGAATAAAAAACCGACCTGCGTATTCCACTCTGATGTGATGGATGCAAAAGATGCGCTTGCTATAGCAGTCGATTTGGAAAAAACGGGAAGGGCTTTCTCTTTTCAATTCATTGATGAACAAAGTGTTTCTTGGAATAAGAAGGAATTGAATAAATTACTGGAGGAAATTCAAGATGAACCGCAGGAAGTAAAAGTGTACTTCGACGCCGGTTATTTAAAAGATGAAAAACGAGCAGGGATAGGCGTCATCGTTTATTACAAACAAAATGAAAAGTGGATCCGCAAACGCGTGAACAAGGAATTGGAGGGGCTGGTATCGAATAATGAAGCTGAATATGCGGCTTTTTATGAAGGCCTATGCCAATTGGAAGAATTGCAGGTCCATCATCAGACCTGCGAATTTTTTGGGGATTCCCAGGTTGTCCTTAATCAGCTGGCAGGCGAATGGGCTTGTTTGGATACTGGATTGAATGCTTGGCTGGACAGGATAGAAGAGAAAATAAGGCACCTTTCTATACGGCCTGTCTATAGTCCCATTTCAAGGAAGCTGAACAAAAAGGCAGATTTGCTTGCAATGCAAGCTTTGCAAGGGACTATCATAGACAGTATGATGTCCATTGAAGAGAAGGAGTTATTATGAGAGAAGATATGTCAAGAACAGATATTTTGAAACAGCTGGAATCAACATTGTCAACGTATTGTTCCGGTTGTTTTTTGTATGCGCAAAACCGGAAAGATGTTGGCAGGGCTAAAGCCCATCAATTTTGTTTATCTTCCTGCACGGTAGGCGAACAATTGAAAGAAATAGGCAATGAATTGTTAAAATAGCCCCGTTTCCCATTCTATGTAATTATTTGGATTTTTTTTAGTGTTTTTGCTAGAATGGAAGAAAAAAAGAATGGCGTGATGAGATGTCACTCGATCTGAATCAGGAAGCATTGCAGAACTTGGAACCATTAACAATGGATGAAATAGAAGAGTTATTATTGCAATATGATATAAATAACGATTTGAATGAATCAGTTGAGGAAATGATCCCGGATGATCCATATCGGCAAAAGCTGCAAACGATTGCTAAGACAGTGGATGAAGCCTCATCCCAAATAGAAGGGATTTTTGATTTCGTCAAAAGAACGGATTCTTTGCCTATAGAGGAAATTAAGAAGGAAATCATTCCTGTACTTGAGGAAGTGACAGATATTCCCCACGTATATCACCTGTTCAAGGAACTCCATTCCAAGGATGAGTATACATACCGCCATAATATTTGTGTCGGGGTTATTGCGGGTTTGATCGGCAAGTGGCTTGGGATGGAGGGCCAAAAACTACAGGATCTTGAATTGGCCGGATTGCTTCATGATATCGGTAAAACCAAAATTCCTGGCTATATACTCACAAAGCCAGGGAAGCTGACTGAACATGAGTATGCAGAGATGAAGAAACATACAGTGTATGGCTATCAACTGATCAAAAAATCCGAAGAATTGCCTGAGGAAATAGCCTTGGTGGCTCTTCAACACCATGAACGGGAAAATGGAAGCGGGTTCCCATTCCGATTGACAGGGGCTAAAATCCATCCATTTGCTAAAATCATTGCGGTTGCCGATGTATTCCATGCATTATCTTCCGAGAGGGTGTATAAACCCGCTTTTCCGTTTTATCAGGTCATTGCTCAAATGAATGATGGCATGCTTGGGCAATTCGACCCTACAGTCCTGACTATCTTCATACATAATATGATGGCAACATTAGTCGGGAAGAATGTTGATTTATCAAACGGCAAGTCAGGGCGTATTATTATGAATGATCCGTATGAACCCATGTATTCTTTAATCCACACTGAAAATGATGAATGGGTGGATTTAAGAAAAACAAAAGATATTTTTATCAGCAAGGTCCATTCTTGAATTTGAACAAGAATACATTGAATGGAGGGAACCCTAAATGACCGCCAAAAATCAAAACAACCCGAATACAATAACCAGCATGATAAGGGAGTTGCATCAATTAGGTGTTGAAAAAGGGATGACTCTAATTGTTCATTCCTCTTTAAAATCACTAGGATGGGTATGCGGCGGAGCGAATGCCGTAGTGGAGGCTCTCATGTCCGCAGTGGGTGAAGAAGGTACCATTGTCATGCCTACCCAGTCAGCAGAGCTAAGTGATCCTTCTTATTGGCAAGAACCTCCTGTGCCGGAGGAATGGTGGGATACCATTCGGAAAGAAATGCCCGCATATGACCCGAAAACGACTACGACCCTAGGAATGGGAAAGATAGTAGATTGCTTTAGGACATATGAGGGTGTAATACGCTCTTCACATCCAACGACTAGTTTTGCTGCATGGGGACGGAACGCAGAGAGAATCACAAGCGACCATTCATTGTCTTTTTCGTTATGCGAAGAGTCTCCGCTGCAGAAAATCTATGATATGAAAGGATCCATCCTGCTGATAGGAGTCGGATACGACAGGAATACCTCGCTTCATTTAGCTGAATGCCATGCAGATGCCTGTTTTTCCTGCCAGCAGGGTTCCCCTATCATAGAAGACGGAAAACGTGTTTGGAAGGAATATGAGGAGTTTTTATATGATACCGAGAGATTTAATGAGATCGGCTATCTATTCGAACGGAAGTACCCGGTGAGGGTTGGGCTCATCGGTTTGGCGGAATGCAGGTTGATCCCGCAAAAACAACTAGTGGACTTTGCTTCTCTATATTTACAGAAAAGAAAATATGTATACACGGAATAATCATCTGCCGGAAAGGCTCCCTTTTATAAAAGGGGCCTTTTTTTATAGAATGAAAAAACTGAATAATGCTGGAAATTTGAATCAGGCAACATGATTATGCGGCATTTTGGGTAAAGTATACAGAATACATACGGAGTAGACAGTTTGTCGGTCGTTGCAGAAGGAGTGTTTGAAATGAAGAAAGTATGGGATGTGTATAGACTGGATTGGCGGAGGGTGTTTCGCTCTAAGGCAGCCATTTTCTTGATGGTTGCCCTGATGGTTTTACCATCCCTATATGCTTGGTTCAATATAAAAGCGTTATGGGATCCATACGGCAATACGTCCGGAATAAAGATTGCAGTCGCAAATGATGACAGAGGCGCCGATATCCAGACGGGAATCGATGAAGAGAAACAAATCAATGTCGGAGACGAACTGGTCAAGAAGCTAAAGAAAAACCATAGCCTTGGTTGGACCTTCGTCAGTAAAAAAGAAGCAGACAGCGGCGTGCTGAACGGAGATTATTATGCCAGCCTGTATATCCCGAAAGACTTTTCGGAAAACCTTTCTAGCATTATGGGCGACCATCCGAAAAAAGCAGAGATCGTATTTACCATCAATGATAAGATTAATGCAATCACACCGAAAATAACGGCTACTGGAGCGAATACGGTGACAAAGCAAGTCAGCTCAGAATTTATAGATACTGTTTCAAAATCGTTGCTGGCTGAATTCAATAAGGCAGGCATACAGCTTGATAAGGATCTGCCGACTATCCGCCGGCTTGAATCCAAGCTATATGAGGTTAGGGATGCCCTGCCGGAAATCAACGCATTTGGAGAGGAGGCCAAACAGTTAAAAGAGCATCTGCCCTTAATTCAAGAAAAAACGAATAAATTGCTCTCTTTAACAGAATATATTCCAACGATCAATTCAGCCGGTCAAAGCATTTTAAAAGTGAAAAACGCTTTGCCGATGATTAATCAGGCAGGCCAGCAAATTCTGCTGGTTCAGGGCAAAATCCCTGAAATCCAGAATATGGCTGGAAAAGTAAATGAATTGAATGATAACTTTGGAACAATTAAGCAAACATTGAATGATGGATTGAACGAAGCTACACAGGCAATGGATGTCATTAATGGGACACAGGCTTTATTGCCTAAAGTCCAGGACCTGGCAAACCATAGCCAGGGATATGTGGATGTTGCGAATGATTTCTTAAACAGTCTTGATGGATCATTTGACCAAATAGCCAATGCCGCCAAGCTTAACTTACAATTTGTGAACCAGATTTCTGGAAGTGTTGCAGCGGTTGCAGACCAATTGGCCAATAACAGCATTACACCGCAGCAGGCATTACAATTACTGAATAATGCTAATTCCTTATTAAGCCAGGAAAGCGCCATACTGAATAGACAGATTACTTTTGTTCAAGGGTTGATCAACAACGGGATTGACGCTCAGCCTGTACAAAATCTATTGGCAACGTTGACTACCTTGTCTCAACGGGTTCAATCGCATCAAAGCTTAGTGCAGGGAGCCATCAGCGACATAAAAGCAAACCCGAATGCTTTACCCGACAGTTTAAGCCGGATTAGCGATATCGCAAACAAAATCCAGCAGGATACAGGCAATATTGTCTCCAATTATGACAGTGCGGTCTTGCCTGCTATCAAGGGGAAACTTGGCCAAATAAAAGGGGATATCCAAAATGCGAATGAAATTGTTTCAGCTGCACAAAAGCAGTTGCCTACTGTTTCGTCGCTTTTGGACAATACAAAAAAAACATTAAGCGATGCCATTTCCATGCTTGAAAAATATAAAGCAGATTTGCCGGAGCTCGAAAAGTCATTGAATGATGCAACCAATCTGATTAACACCAATCTAGGGAAAGTCATCGATGAGGTTAATTTTGCCGCTAATTTTTATAAAAATGACTTTCCAGCCATGCAACAGCAAGTGATCAAAGGCGCCAATTTTGTTCAGAATGATTTACCGGGGCTAACCAAGGAAATGAATCGTGCTTCTGATCTTATTAAAGAAAAAATGCCGCAAGTAGTCGATGCCATCAACCTTGCCAATGGCCTTTCACAAAATGAGCTGCCTGAATTCAATCGGATCGTCAAAAATGCCGCAACAAAGCTCGATGACATAAAAAGTAAAACGAATTTGGAAGAGATTATCCACATGCTGCGGCGCGATGTAAAAGCAGATAGCGATTTCCTTTCAGATCCAGTCCAGTTAAAAGAAGTGAAAGACTTTCCGATTGCCAATTATGGTTCGGCTAGTTCCCCCTTTTATACTGCTCTGGCTATCTGGGTAGGGGCATTACTATTGGTTTCCCTGCTTTCCGTTGATGTAGAGATGCCGCGCGAAATGTATAAGCCGCACCATTATTACTTTGGGAGAGGTTTAACTTTCCTTACAATTGCTTTAATCCAAGCATCCATTGTGTCACTGGGGGATATATTCCTCCTACATGTAGACATACACAACAAACCAGCTTTTTTCCTTTTTAGCCTTTTGATCAGCTTTGTTTTCATGTCAATTGTCTATACATTGGTTTCAATCTTTGGGAATATAGGGAAAGGCTTGGCGATCATATTGCTTGTTCTGCAAATTTCCAGTTCGGGAGGGAACTTTCCAATTGAAGTTTCTTCTTCCTTTTTCCAGCATATTTATCCATTCCTTCCTTTTACGTATGCAGTCAATCTATTAAGAGAAGGACTTGGAGGTGTACTATGGCATAATGCCATTGTATGTATATTGCTCTTACTATCGGCTGCTGTTGTTAGCATACTGCTCGGCACAGCCCTTAAAAAGCCTTTAATGAAATTAGTATCAAGATTTACGGAAGATGCTAAGAAAAGTAAATTATTTCATTAGCCACTATTCGAAAAGGGCCGCCATTTGAAGGGCGGCCCTTTTCCTGCCTTTCATCCTTCCCTTCAGAGGCACACAAGATGGAACAATGATATAATGGGTTGGCAAAGCTTGCAGGTTAAGCGGGCGAAGGCGCATAGAGGAGGAATATGAATGAAGGCGGTCATTATAGCAGAAAAACCTTCCGTTGCTAAAAATATTGCAGACGCATTACACATACGCAATCGACTAGATGGATATTATGAAGGGGAAGATTATATAGTTACATGGGCATTCGGCCATTTATTACAGCTGTATGATGCAAAGGATTACGACAGCAGCCTAGCAAGGTGGAAAATGGAAAATTTTCCTTTCATCCCTTCAAAATTTGAATACAAAATAAAAAGCTCGCCGAAGAACAGAGAAAAAAGTGATCCTGGCGCAAAGAAACAGTATAAAATCATTTCTTCATTGCTTTTCAGGAAAGATGTTGACCGCATCATTTCAGCCTGTGACTATGATCGTGAAGGGCAGGTAATCGGTGACAGCATCATCTATAAGATTAAAGCGCCGAAAGAAGTGTACCGTTTATTGTTGAACGAGTGGACGCCAGAGGAAGTCAAGAAGGGATTACAGGCGATCCGTCCGAATACGGAGCTTCGTTCGTTGCAGGATGCAGGAGTAAGCAGGCAGTGGGCGGACTGGGTCATTGGGATTAACCTTACTTCAGCTGCGACACTAAAGTATCAGCAAGGACGCGGCAAGGTCCTGAATGTTGGACGCGTCATTTTTCCTACTCTGAAGATCATCTATGACCGGGACCAGGAAATAAAAAGGTTTGTGCCTGAGACGTATTACAAGTTGTCTGCTACATTCGAAACCGAAAAAAGAGCCAGCTTCGATGCCATCTATCAGGAAGGCAAGAAAGAAAAGTTCCCAACCCGCGAAGAATTGGATGCTCTTCAGTCTTTGATTCAAGCGAGTACAGGTATAGTGAAGGATAAGCAGACGGAAAGGAAAAAGGAATATCCCCCTTTTTTATTCAACCTTTCTAACCTTCAGGGTTATATCACTAGCAAATTCAAAGGCTGGACATCTGATAAGGTTCTAAAGGTAGCACAATCACTGTACGAAAAAAAATTCATCACATATCCGCGAACAGCAAGCACAGCATTGGAAGAAAGCTTAAAAGAACGGACGGCTAAAGTGCTCCATGCTGTCAAAAAAGGATTGCCGTATGAAGAGGAAGTTGCATTTACAGCATCAAAAAGATTATTTAATAATGCGAAAGTAGAAAGCCACAGTGCCATCGTCCCTACATACGTGCTTCCTAAATCACTAACAACGGACGAGCACATTGTCTATACGGCAATCAAGAACCGATTCATCATGCAGTTCATGCCGCTTGCCGAACATGAAGAAACAAAAGCGGTTATCGCCATAAAAGATGAGCAGGTAAAAGGGCTTTTCCATGCAAAAGGAAGAGTGCAGATAATAGAAGGATGGCGCAAGGTTGAGAAAATCGAATCAAAGGATGCCATGCTTCCGGCATTTGAACAAAATGAAGAATTGGCTGTCAAAAAAGTAAAAGTGACTTCGCATGAAACGAAGCCGCCTAAGCACCATACAGAAAAAACGTTGCTTCGCGTAATGGAGACATGCGGGAAGCAGTTCGATGATGAAGAAGCCATATTGAGCGGTTTCAGCATCGGGACACCGGCCACTCGTGCTGAAACGATTAAAAAATTGAAAGATATCGGCTATATTTATGCGAGCGATAAAAGTCTTCTTTGCAGTGATCTCGGTATAAGGCTTGTCGAAATGTTTCCGGTTCAGGAATTGTTTGACCTGGAGTTTACGGGCAAGCTGGAAAAAGCGTTGGCGGATATGGAGAAAAAACAGTATAGCAGGGGTGTTTTCCTAAACTTCATTTTCGATTTTACTAGAAGATCCGTCGAACAGATTAAAGGCGATAAAGACATAGTCATTCAAAGGGTAGAAGAAGGTAAAACAGCGAGCAGCAAAGGAGACTTCCTAGGAAAATGTCCGGCATGCGGAGGAGCTGTAATTGAAGGGCAAAAAGGATTCGGCTGTTCGCAATGGAAAGAAGGATGCAAATTTGTTATTTGGAAAAATGATAAATATTTGGCATCCATGAAAAAGAAGCCGACAAAAACGATGGTAAAAGCGCTGTTGAAAAACGGAAGTGCCCCTGTTAAAGGGCTGGTCAGTAAAAAGGGGAATAAATTTGATGCCATCCTTTCATATGAAAAAAATGCCGACAATGACTATTATGGTTGGAAAATGGCCTTTCCGGACGATGGAAAAAAAGATGCAGCACCAAGTGTGGAACAAAATAACTAATGGACATAAATCCGTGGGGGCATTGCTTCGACGGGTTTATCTTTTTACGCGGCAATGTGCATTACTGGCGTTTAGCAGTAAAATTTGGCTGATTCCAAGAAATCCAATCCTTATAAAAGAAAAATCAGTTGAATATCTCCACTAGCGGGCACTCTAAAAAGGATGGCATGATAAAGCTTCACTCCTAAATAATCAACCCGTGCATATATATAGTAGCACAGAGAACGTTGTGAAAAAGGGCATTTTCAAATCGTGTAATTTAAAGGTATAATAATGTTAGAATATTCTCTCAAACATTATTATTGTCATTTGTAAGTGTTTAGTGATAATTTTAAAAGGATTCCACTTACAAGAAAGAAAACTCCTGTATAGAAGGAAGAAGCAAGTGTTGTTAGAGGTGCTCTCTGCATACACGTTTAGGTGAATGAAGAAAGGGGGTACAGACATGAAGAAAGATGCCAATAACCAGTTTAACATCATCAGTGGTGATGCAACAAAAGGCGATGGAGGATTTGGTGCAGGTACATTTAGCTTGGACAATATCACGCCCATAATTATCGATGCTGAAAATGAAGATGTCTATATTGATATGGATGCACTTCATGGCCGAAGTAAAATTGAGAAGAAAGTCCGGTTCCATGGTCAGAGGGAAGAGTTCCTTAGTGAGAATCCAGATGTCCATCAGTATTGGATTGCATGGATTAAGTTGGACCGGAAGGAGGCAGGCCCCTATTATTCCGGGCTTGGGGTATGTGAAGTCCTAGTTTCAAATGAGGAAAGAAGGATCCGCCAAGGCTATAAATCCATGCCGGAGCATGTAAACTCGTTAGATAAAGCATTGAAAAATAGAATAGTGCTGAATGGAATGGACCAACGCTCACGGGCTTTGCTGAAACAATTCTTGATTGGATTCAATGAAGATTACTGGAGCCATGCCATCAATGAACTCAAAGACGGCCTTTCTTAATAGACTGTTGGCGAAATAGGCTTCTTCTGCAGAAGCATTTATTTTTATAAACATGTTTTATCTCTTGGTTTCACTTAGCGGATGTCATCGTTGGCATGAACGCGGGTGGGCCTTTTAATAAAAAATCAAAGTTAAAGGAGTAATTTATCATGTCATTTGTTATTACATCTCCTTGCATAGGGGAAAAAGCGTCTGATTGTGTTACTGTATGTCCAGTGGATTGCATTGTTGAGGGAGATGATCAATACTTTATTGATCCTTCCATTTGTATAGACTGTGGAGCATGTGAAACGGCTTGCCCGGTAGAGGCAATCTTCCATGAAGATGAACTTACAGATGAAGATCAAGTATTTTTGGATAAGGCAAAAGCCTTCTTTGAACAGCAATAATAGATTATATGTATAATAGAGGGCTTGCCGGAATGTTCCGGCAGGCCTTTTTTGTCTCTTGAGGCAGCTATTTTGATTTATTTGAACCTCTAAAATAGAGTAAAGATGATCGGTTTAGAAGTCATTAAGAATATGGGGTGAGAAAAATGGTTTATTTATTACAAGTAGATTTTCATATGGAAGGGCCATACGGTGAGGCGATGTCCAATGAATTTACTGATCTGGCGAGAAGCATTATTGAAGAACCTGGCGTCATCTGGAAAATATGGACAGAAAATGAAGCCCGCAAAGAATCAGGCGGGATCTATTTATTTCGGACCAAGGAGGATGCAGAAAGCTATTTGGAGATGCACACTAAGCGTCTTCATGGATTTGGCATCACAGATATAAGGGGGAAAATATTTGAGGTAAACGAGCCATTATCGCTCATCAACAACGGACCGATTTCCTGATGATACAAAAAAGCTGCCCCATTTGATAGCTGGCAGCTTTTTTTCGTTCACGATGAAAGTTTTTTGTTCAATAAGATGATTTCTTCAGCTAGTGCCTCTATCCGGATTAATACGTCGTGGTCAATTATTTCGTTTTTCTGGTTAAAGCATTCACTTTGCAGAAATACAGAGTTGGCAGCCACATAGGCTCTAAAGAAAGAAAGGATTGGCTTGAACTGATACTCGGTAACCAGCAAATGATTTTTGGAACCGGCTGTTGTAACCATACCGACAACTTTGGATCTCAAAGCAGTGGTCGGTAAATGATCCAGCAGGTTTTTTAGGGCCCCGCTTATAGAGGCCTGATAAACAGGTGTACCGAAAATGAGTGAATCCGCTTCGATGATTTTTGATACAACGGTTTGAGTATCTTGATTATAGGATGGCAATGGTTTGCCAATGACGAATTCCATATCGAAGTCCTTTAAATCGATCAGTTCAATTTCGATTGAAGGGTCTGCAGCCTGGGCTGACAGCAATACCTTTTTTACAGCAGCCGCTGTTTTATTACCTATCAATGCTCCGGATACTCCAACCAATTTCACACTATCTCCTCCAATTTATGTTACAGGATGAATGATGAAGAGAAGACTTCTTTCTATCCTCACAAGAAAAACGATAACTCTTCTTCAATTGCTTCTTTTATTAATGGAATGCATTCGGAAATGGAAGCCGCATAGATTTGGTTTCCATTCACTAGCGCATAAGGACGCATTTTGCATAAAGAACATCTATTTAAGCATTCATACCGCATGACTGTCACTTCAGGATATTCGCTCAATAATCCTTCAAGATCTGCGGATGACAGCAAGTTAGAATCACATATCTCTACAATAATAATACCCATCTGTTATCACTTCTTACTTTTTTGTTTTCTCGAAAACATTCGTATAATTGAGAATTAGTTCCATCTGAATTATACATGGTTCAATTGGAAATGTCAGTTCTAGTGAATCGATATTTGTTTGAAGTATGTCACATTTGAGTATTTTTATTCTTAAAACAACATAGAACACTTGCAATTGTTAGAATAAAAACGTAAAATTCTTATGTGCTTTTTGTAATTTCCTTATGAAAAGCGGGTGGGATGGCTATTATTAATATATAAATAATTCTATTGAAATAATGAAAGAGATAAGGGGTAATGAACATGTCAGAAACGAAACCATTTAGAGTGCTATTGTATTATCTTTATGTGCCGATTGAAGAACACGAGGCTTTTGCCGCACAGCATCTAGCATACTGCAAAGAGCTTGGGCTAAAAGGCCGGATTTTGGTCGGTTCAGAGGGAATCAATGGAACGGTTTCAGGAACGATCGAACAAACTGATGAATATATGCAAACTATGAAGGGAAATCCATTATTCAGCGATATTGTTTTTAAAATAGATGAAGCAGATGGCCATGCATTCAAGAAAATGCATGTACGTCCACGAAAGGAAATTGTTTCGTTGCGTTTAGAGGACGATGTCAATCCAAATGAGACAACAGGTAAATACTTAAGTCCGAAAGAATTCCATGATGCAATGAATCAGGAGAATACAATAGTCATTGATGCGCGCAATGATTATGAATATGATCTCGGGCATTTTAAAGACGCCGTGAAACCAGATATCCGCAATTTCCGTGACTTGCCTGATTGGATCCGTGATAATAAACAAATGTTTGAAGGCAAAAAGATTTTAACGTATTGCACAGGCGGCATCCGTTGTGAAAAATTCTCCGGATGGCTATTGAATGAAGGGTTCGATGATGTAAGCCAGCTGCACGGCGGAATCGTCACTTACGGTAAAGACCCTCAGGTACAAGGCGAGGATTATGATGGACAGTGCTATGTATTTGATGAGCGCATCGCTGTACCGATTAATCATAAGAATCCGGAAATCGTGGGCAGAGACCATTATTCCGGGGAACCGTGCGAACGCTATGTAAATTGCGCAAACCCTGATTGCAATAAACAAATTCTTTGCTCTGAAGAAAATGAACATAAGCATCTGCGCGGTTGTACGTATGAATGCAGCGCATCCCCCCGCAACCGCTATGTCATCGAACATAAAATGACTACTGAAGAAGTCAAAGAACGATTGGAACAAATTAAACCGTCGTACCAAAATAATTAAGATGCAAAAGAAGCGGAATGCCCGCTTCTTTTTTTTCATTTAGCTACAAGCGCCACCCCCTCGAGGTCTTAAGCCGTACCACTGTCAAAGGCAAAGGGCAGCCTTTGTCATTGCCCCGTCTTAAGCTTGTCGGGGGTAAGCAGGCGCTTTCCGCTTTTGTTTACATCCAGCTACAAGCGACACCCCCTCGAGGTCTTAAGCCGTGCCACTGTCAAAGGCAAAGGGCAGCCTTTGTCATTGCCCCGTCTTAAGCTTGTCGGGGGTAAGCGGGCGCTTTCCGCTTTTGTTTACATGGGATAGGTGGAGCATATTGTTTGAATGGGTATCAATTTATTAGTAAACTGATGATGAAAAGGATTTAGTAAACTGATGATGAAAAGGATATACCGGTATTTGATTTTTAGCATTAGAGGAGGAATGTAGATATGGCTTTTTTAGGTATACACCATGTGTCCGCTATGACAGCATCGGCTAAGAAGAATTACGATTTTTATACAGAAGTCTTAGGGATGAGATTAGTGAAAAAAACAGTCAACCAGGATGATACATCAGTTTACCATTTGTTTTATGGAGATGAAAAAGGCAATCCAGGTACAGAATTGACATTTTTTGAAATTCCTATGATGGCCCGTAATTTGCCCGGAGTCAATAGTATATCAACCGTTTCATTACGTGTGGCAAGTGATGATGCACTAGGTTATTGGGAGAGCCGGTTTCATGAATTAAACGTAGAGCATGAAGAAATCAAGGACCGAGCGGGAAGAAAAACCTTGGCGTTTAAGGACCCAGAAGGGCAAAGGCTGATTCTGGTCTCTGATGAGAATAATAGCGGGGTTGCTGGTGGTACACCTTGGATAAAAAGCCCCATCCCGCAATCATTCGGCATAATAGGGCTAGGGCCAGTCCAATTGACTGTCCGCGAAGCAGAGCCAACAATCCGTGTCCTTAGGGATATAATGGGGTTCCGCTATAAGTCTAGCTACCCACCCTATCAGAAGGGACAGCCAGATATTGAGGTGTATGAGACAGGTGAAGGAGGTTCAGGTGCGGAAATACATATTGAACAGCGATTGGATCTTCCTCCTGAACGGTTGGGAAGAGGCGGTGTCCATCATGTGGCTTTCCGTGTGGAAACGGAAGAGGAATTAAGGGAGTGGATCGGCAAGCTAAAAGAGGCACGGATAGCAAGTTCCGGTTTTGTCGACCGTTTTTATTTCCGCTCATTATATTTCCGTGAGCCGAACGGGATCCTTTTTGAAATGGCTACAGATGGGCCTGGTTTTGCAACGGATGAAGATCCGATGCATTTAGGGGAAACATTGGCCCTTCCTCCTTTTTTGGAACATAAAAGGATGCATATTGAATCAAAGTTGCGTCCGTTGAATACTAACAAATGATTGAAAACTGCCCGACTTTCCTGCTGAAAGTTGGGTATTTGCGTATCATAGACTCGTCAGGAGGAATGAAAATGAATAACCCGATTGAAAAGGCGCTAGAAATTGCGCTTCATGCCCATGCTGGACAGACTGACAAAGGCGGAAAGCCTTACATATTGCATCCGTTGCGCGTCATGAACTCGGTTGAGGGAGACTATCTCCAGATTATCGCTATACTCCATGATGTTGTTGAGGATTCTGGCTGGTCGCTCAACGATCTTTCTGAGGTAGGGTTTTCAGCATCCGTTATCCGCAGCGTGGATTGCCTTACCAAGAGGGAGGGGGAGGATTATCAAACGTATCTATCAAGAGTAAAAAGCGATCCGCTGGCTGTACAAGTGAAACGCGCTGATTTAATGGATAACAGTAATCTCTCAAGAATTCTGCACCCCACCGATGAAGATCTGCAAAGAGTTGCGAAATATGCCGGGGCACTTGCTTTTTTGGACCAGTGAACCCTAGAATTAACGAGCTGTAAATAAAATGAGACTTCCTCCCAAAGTAGTGAAAAGTATATCCTTTCTTGTGAATCAGGTGGATATATAGTAAAATTTTAATGATATGCTTTGAATGGGAGGATACAGGATGGCAACACCTAGTATGGAAGATTATATTGAACAAATATATATTTTAATTGATGAGAAGGGCTACGCCAGAGTATCGGATATAGCTGAAAATTTAAATGTACATCCATCCTCAGTGACAAAAATGGTACAAAAACTAGACCAGGAAGACTATTTGATATATGAAAAATACCGTGGCCTCATATTAACGCCAAAAGGAAAAAAAATCGGCAAAAGCCTAGTGTTTCGCCATGAACTTCTTGAAAAGCTGTTGAGAATCATCGGTGTAAAAGAAGAACTGATATACGGTGATGTTGAAGGGATTGAGCATCATTTAAGCTGGGATTCCATTGACCGTATTGGCGATTTAGTCCAGTATTTTGACGAAAAGCCTGAACGGATAGCTGAATTGAAAAAAGTACAAAGCGAAAAAGATGAACATACACTCTGATTCAATATAAATCATAGACAACAGGACTCTGCATGGTGAATGGACATGCAGAGTCCCTTTGTTTATGAGGAGAAAGGCGATAATAAGGGGGACTGGTTAAATGGCAAACTGGCATAGGTCGGCAGAGGAACAATGGAATTCTTTTTCGGAATCATGGGCAAAGGATTCGGTGGCCATGTGGGAAAATGGAAGCAGGAAAAAAATTATTCCCCTTATGGAAAAATGGATAATGCCAGGAGCTAAAGTGGCCGATCTTGGCTGTGGTGATGGATATGGCTCTTTTAGGCTCGCCGATAAAGGCTTTCAGGTAACCGGGATTGACTTGTCAGGGAAAATGATTGAAGAGGCACGGCGAAGGGGCTCTTTGAATGGCATACAATTTCTGCAAGGAGATCTGGTGCAGATCCCTGTAGAAACAAACTCTTTTGATGGGATAATGGCGATTAATTCCCTTGAGTGGGTGGAAGTCCCATTCAGGGCTTTGGATGAAATTAAACGGATAGTGAAACCTGGAGGCTATGCCTTGTTCGGCATTTTGGGGCCTACAGCCGGACCTAGGAAGTACAATAGCTTTCGGAGGTTATACGGTGAGGAAGTGATAATGAACACGATGCAGCCATGGGAGTTCCAGAGGCTGGCTGAAGAAAATGGCTGGGAGCTAAAGGATGAACAAATGGTGGAAAAGAGAAAAGGAAACTGTGAAGCCCTTTCTGGACTGCCGTTCGATTTGCAGCAGGCTCTTTCGTTCATGTGGCTTTTTATGTTCAAGAATGCTGAGTAGCTGATTTTGAAGAATAGGGTTCCTTGCCTATGAAGAAAGAAGCGGCTTGAGGTGACCTAAAAGGTAGAGATTTGTATGACGCCACTAATTGGCTGGCATGCATACCGTATTGAACCGGGCTTTTGCCGGCTATTTTTGTTTGTTTATATAGGTTTGATTTTTCACTTTAAGTTCAATATATACTTGCACAGGGCTTCTCCATGGTGCGTCTCATGTTTAAGCCAAAAAACCTTCCGCCTTCATTGGCTTCGGTGGCGCGAGCCTTCTTCCGCGAAGCATTCATAGGAGGTTTCGCGTCTCAAGAATGCGGGGGTGTTTCAGTTTCTGAAGAACCGGTTCTTTTCATAAAGCGTAATACGTTACCTTTGAACTGAACCGGGTGCTCCTCATTGCCTTTTTTCTCATCCCTCCTTTCCGAATATCTCCTAGCTATTCACTCGCCTTAAATGAACTTGGCGGCATTCATATTTTGGTGGCAAAAGGCGTATATCCTAGTGTGATTCTAGCTATTTTTTCACAACCATTCATTTGAATGGTTCACTAAATTTAAGCATAAATAAACATCCTAAAAGGTAGGTTTCAACGTTACCTTTTAGGATGCAGTACATGTTTTCCGCTTCTTGTATTGTTTAGGTCCGGATTAATCCCATTGAAAAGGCGTTTCTTGGTATACATAATAATTAAGCCAGTTCGAATACAGCAGATTGGCATGGCTGCGCCATTTTTGGGTTGGTTTATACTCTGGATTGTTTTTCGGAAAATAATTGCGTGGCATGTCAACGGAAAGCCCTTTTTCCTTATCGCGTTTGTATTCTTCCAGGAGCGTATTCGAATCATATTCTGGGTGGCCGAAAACCATGATATGTTTTCCGTCCTTAGAACTGACTAAATAAGTTCCCGCTTCCTTGGATCCAGCCAATACGATTAGCTCAGGGCGTGATTTGATTATGGCGGTATCCACATCTGTATGGCGGGAATGAGGTGCGTAAAATTCATCGTCGAAGCCCCTTACTAACTTTTCTTTCTTTTGGAATAGTGTATGTAAAAAGACCCCTGAACATTTTTTGTTTAATTCATATTTATCAATGCCATAATGATGGTAAAGTGCTGCCTGTGCACCCCAGCAAATATGGAGTGACGAGGTGACATGAGATTTTGACCAGTCCATTATGCACGCCAGCTCTTCCCAGTAATCAACGGAGCTAAAAGGCAGCTTTTCAACAGGTGCTCCTGTTACGACCATTCCATCGAATTTCCGGTTCTTCACTTCATTGAATGTGCTATAAAATTGATCCAAATGATATTTGCTTGTATTTTTGGATTGGTGTGAATTCATCTTAAGGAAAGTGACATTAACCTGAATAGGAGTATTGCCAAGCAACCGCAATACTTGCGCTTCTGTTTTTTCCTTTTCAGGCATCAAGTTGACAATCAATATATTTAAAGGGCGGATATCCTGCTTGGTTGCGCGGGTTTCATCCATTACAAATATATTTTCGCTTTCCAATATATCTTTGGCTGGCAATAATGATGGCAATTTAATCGGCATAATAGTTCCTCCAATATCTCTGTTTATAAACAAGGTATTTTAATGACATTATAAAGAAGTCAAGGAAAAAGTAAATAGAAATAGATATATTATTTAGAATATTTAAATCTTTTAGAGCGTACGTGGTTTTTTGTCCTAATTATGAATAGGCATGGTAAAATGAATGAAAGAAAACGACATCAATTTGGAGGGAAATCATGACGAAAACGACTTTAAAAACGTACAAAACTGATTTGGAAATAGCAGATAGTTCGGAAATGAAACGGATTGATGAAATTGCCGAATCCGTTGGCCTACAGCCGGAGCAATATGATATGTACGGCAAATATAAAGCAAAGATATCCTTGGATGTAAAAAAAGATGCCCCGGTAAAGAAGGACGGAAAACTGATATTGGTAACAGCGATTAATCCTACTCCTGCCGGTGAGGGGAAATCCACGGTTACAGTCGGGTTGGCTGACGCTCTTAACAGATTGGGCGAAAAAGCAGTAATTGCAATGAGAGAGCCATCTCTAGGGCCGGTAATGGGTGTAAAAGGAGGAGCTTGCGGCGGAGGATATGCACAGGTTCTGCCGATGGATGAGATCAATTTGCACTTTACAGGTGATCTGCATGCAATCACTACAGCCAATAATGCATTGGCAGCTATTATAGATAACCATATCCAGCAAGGAAATGAATTGAATATTGATCCACGCCGGATTGTTTGGAAGCGGGTAGTTGATTTGAATGACCGTGCTCTTCGAAAAGTTGTTGTCGGGCTTGGCGGGCCGATGCAGGGTGTTCCTCGCGAAGACGGCTTTGATATTACCGTTGCATCAGAAATCATGGCTATCCTATGCTTGGCAGAGGACTTGGATGATCTAAAACGCCGCATTTCTAAGATTGTGATTGGTTATACATATGGTAAGGAGCCCGTTACAGTCTCCCAATTGGGTGTTGAAGGAGCTTTGACTTTGTTATTGAAAGAAGCGATTCTTCCAAACCTGGTACAGACAATTGAACATACGCCTGCTCTTGTCCATGGGGGGCCTTTCGCGAATATCGCACATGGGTGCAATTCGGTTATCGCCACAAAAACAGCGCTGAAGTTAGGGGATTATGTAGTGACTGAGGCAGGGTTCGGTGCGGATTTGGGTGCGGAGAAATTCCTGCATATAAAGTCCCGGAGTGCCGGCATCCAGCCAGATGCAGTCGTGATTGTAGCTACTATACGTGCATTGAAGATGCATGGGGGAGTCGATAAAGCTGATTTGACCGAAGAAAATCCGGGCGCATTGAAGGAGGGATTTGCTAACCTTCAGAAGCATTGCAGCAATATCGCTTCATTTGGCCTTCCGTTCGTTGTGGCGCTTAATCGTTTTGTAACGGATCATGAAAGCGAATTGGCGTCCTTTGATGCATTATGTAAAGGGAACCAGATTCCTTACGAGCTTACAGAAGTTTGGGAAAAAGGCGGGCTTGGCGGTGAACAATTAGCTAAGAGCGTAAAGAAACTAATGGACAATAATGATCATTATTTTAATTATTTATATGATTTAAGTGATTCGATTGAAGAAAAAATAAAAACAGTAGCAAAGGGAATCTACGGTGCAGATAATGTGGAATTCTCTCTAAAGGCCAAAAAACAATTAACCCAAATTGAAGAAAACGGCTGGGGCCATTTGCCTGTCTGCATGGCAAAAACACAGTATTCGTTATCTGATGATCCCGGCAAATTAGGCATGCCAGAAGGCTTTACGATTACGATCCGGGAATTGAAGCCTTCGGTCGGCGCCGGATTTATTGTTGTCTTGACAGGGGATGTCATGACTATGCCTGGATTGCCTAAAAAGCCGGCAGCGCTAAACATGGATGTTACCGCTGATGGACGGGCCCTTGGATTGTTTTAAAGGATGTGATGTAATGTTTGACCCGACCGCCTATGAGAATTTTAAAGTGATTTTGGAAGGCTCTATTTACGAGCATGATTTTACGGGTGACATTAAGGTCATTGACCGTTCGGAAACGATTGATCTATCCATCTTATCACGGTGTTTTTCCATGACATTCGTCAAGATCGGCCAAGAAAAAGTGAAGGGGAGAGTGATCCTTCATTCTTCATTGGCTGATTTGGCAGATGAAATTTTGGAACAAGATCGGATGTTGCCCGGGGCCTTTATTGATATCCATTTTTTATATGGATCTAAGGAACAGGAAACCCCGAAAGGCCTTAAGCAGATTAGGGATTGTCTGCTCGAGGTATGGGGAAAAGAGCGCCAAGTGGTTATTACAGAGCGGCGAAGTTTTGATGGGGATACCTTTTCGCCCTATGAATATTGTGCGCAGCTGTCATTCAACAGAAAAATTTCTGAGGGCCAAAGTGAAGATCTGTACGATCTTATTACATATTGCATGAAGTCCTTGGACCGTATTTACAGGTCTATAAAAGCATAATAATCCCTAATTGAATCTCTGCAGTTGTGGTGACAGCCTGTTTTTTCGTACAATGTAAGAAGAAGGCGAGGAGAGTTGTTGTATGATGACGATTTATGATTTTGAAGCAAAGCGGATCGATGGGGAATCTGTTTCCATGAATGAATATCGAGGGAAAGTCATCATGATTGTCAATACTGCAAGCAAATGCGGCTTTACCCCACAGTATGAACAACTGCAAACAATCTATGACCGTTATAAAGATGAAGGGCTTGTCATTCTTGGGTTTCCATGCAACCAATTCATGGGGCAGGAGCCGGGGGATGAATTGGAGATTGCCGGGTTTTGCCGCTTGAATTACGGTGTAACCTTCCCGATGTTTGCCAAGGTGGATGTAAAAGGGGGCAGTGCCCATCCGATCTTCAAGTATTTGACCCATGAAGCTCCGGGAGTATTAGGATCTAAAGGCGTGAAATGGAACTTCACTAAGTTTTTAATTAATAGAGAAGGCAAGGTGGTTAAGCGTTTCTCTCCGCAGACTAAACCATTCGATATTGAATCTGAAATTAAATCATTGTTATAATGAAAGGGAAAAGCTTTTTACATTGGGTAAAAAGCTTTTTTCTTCGCATATAAGCGACAGAACTGTTTTAAATAAATGAGAGTATGCTATCCTTGAAAGAGACCGTTTAAAAGAGACATGAAGGAATTAGGAGAAGGTGCACGAATGAAAATTTTAAATGCTGAACATCTTACAAAACAAATGGCGGAAAAGACGTTATGGTCCGACATTTCTTTTTCTATATCAGAAGGTGAAAAAATAGGTATTATCGGAGTGAATGGATGTGGAAAATCCACTTTGATGAAAATGATAGCCGGGATGGAAGAGAGCGACCAAGGTGAAATTGTAAAGCCTAAAGATTATACGATATCCTTTCTATCCCAAGAACCGCAATACGATGATCACCTATCCATCATGGATTACCTTTTCGCAAGCAATACACCCCTTTTTTCCTTAATCAGGCAATACGAAGAGGCATTGAACAACCTTCAAGCCCACCCCGAAGACGATACATTGCAGGAAAAGTGGATGATGCTCCAGCAGCGGATGGATCAGGAAAACGGCTGGGATAGAAGCGCCGAAGGAAAAACAATTTTGACTAAACTAGGGCTCAAAGAATCCAGCCAGCTGGTGGGCAGCCTTTCGGGCGGCCAAAAAAAACGGGCTGCATTGGCAAAGGCATTAATTGAACAGCCGGATCTGCTCATACTAGATGAACCGACCAACCATTTGGATGCGGGCAGTATCAAATGGCTGGAGGAATACTTAGTCAAATATCCAAAATCAGTCCTGTTCGTCACGCACGACCGATATTTCCTTGATAATGTCACAACGAAGATATGGGAATTGGATCAAGGTTCACTATATGAATATAAAGGGAACTATGAATCTTTCTTGGAAGGGAAAGCGATTCGGGAAGAGAACGAAGAAAGCACAGCGGCAAAAAAACAGAGCCTATTCAAAAATGAATTGGCTTGGATGAGACGTGGGGCAAAAGCGCGGACAACCAAACAAAAAGCAAGAATCCAACGGTTTGAGCAAATCGAACAAGATGTTCGCCAAACATCTTCCAGCGATAAACTGGAAATTGAACTGGCGGGTTCACGATTGGGCAGGAAAGTCATAGAATGTGTAGATGTTTCTAAACGGTACGGCAATAAAGTGCTATTGGACCATTTCTCAAGGCTGTTCAAACGTGGTGACAGAATCGGAATCATCGGGAATAACGGCACTGGAAAATCGACCTTCCTAAATATCTTGGCTGAGCGTGAAGGCGTTGATTCTGGTGTGATTGAACATGGCCAAACAGTCAAAATCGGTTACTATACACAGGAAAATGAAGAGATGAATGACCAGCTGCGCATGATTGAGTACATCCGTGAAGAGGCTGAAACCATACAATTGAAGGATGGCAGCTTCCTTTCCGCTTCTGCGATGCTCGAGAAGTTTTTGTTCCCGATGAATACGCATGGAACGCCGATTTACAAATTGTCCGGTGGGGAAAAAAGACGTTTATTTCTTTTGCGCATATTGATGTCTTCTCCAAATGTATTGTTGCTCGATGAGCCCACCAATGATTTGGATACACAGACCTTGACCGTACTCGAGGAGTTTCTCCATCATTTTTCTGGTGTTGTCGTAACCGTATCGCATGACCGTTATTTTTTGGATAAGGCGGCAACAGAGCTATTGATTTTTGAGGGGAATGGAAAGATTGATGGTTATTTTGGGGCATACAGCGACTATTTATCGATAGTCTCAAAAGAAAAATCCGCAAAAGAAATGCCTGTCAAATCAACAAAAGAGGAACCCGTTACCAAAGAAAAGAAAAAAAAGCTCTCCTATATGGAGAAAAGAGAATGGGAAACCATCGAGGAGGACATTCAACACTTGGAAGATGAGCTAGCCAGAGTCGATGAGGAATTGGCTTCTATCGGAAGTGATTTTGAAAAAGGCCAGGCTTTAATGGATGCACAAGCAGAATTGAACCAAAAGTTAGAAGAAAAAATGGAGAGATGGGAATACCTTTCCGAATTGGCTGATGCCTGACGGGCTGATCTTCATGGGGGCCAATTACATGATTGAAAAGCAAAAGGAAGCCTAAAGAAGATTCGTTGCTTTTCAGAAAAAATCATTTATAGTATGCTTATATTATTTAGAAATACGATTTGGAGTGAATATACATGTCTAATGCATATGAAGAATATATGAAGCAAGTTGCGCAGCCAATGCGCCAGGAATTAACAAATGCCGGTTTTAAGGAACTTACATCAGCTGATGAAGTAGATTCTTTTTTTGACGAAGCCGATGGTTACTCTTTTGTAGTGATAAATAGTGTATGCGGCTGTGCTGCAGGCTTGGCGAGACCGGCTGCTATCCAGGCAGTTGCCGATAGCGAGAAAAAACCAGACCATGTTGTTACTGTCTTTGCAGGTCAAGATAAAGAAGCGACGGCCAAAATGCGCGAGTTGATTACAGGGCATGCTCCATCTTCCCCAAGTATGGCATTGATGAAAGGAAAAGAATGCGTCCATTTCATTCCCCGTGATGAAATTGAAGATTTTACAGTGGAAGAGATCATGGAGAATATCAAATCCGGCTTCGACGCAAACCTTGTCTGAGCAGGCATGATAAACCGTACAATCGTGACGACTGCTGGCAGGCCGGATGAAGGCATGGTGGCTTGCGCAGAACAGACCGCGTTGGATTTGGATATTCCTTATGTTCCTCGCAGGAAACGGTCTGTATCTTCCTTTTTCCCTGCGTATGATGCTGTATTGGTCAGAAGTAAAGAAAAAATCCAATTATACCATCAACACTCGCCTGAGCCATTCTTTTTCCATCCTAATTTGGCAATGGTCAGAATCAAAAGAATAATGGCAGGCGAGCAGGATCCTTTCATAGAAGCCGCTCAGCTTAAGCAGGGCGACAGTATATTGGATTGTACTTTGGGCTTCGCTTCTGACAGTATTGTTTCCAGCTATGTTGTTGGAGAATCAGGGCGTGTCATAGGGCTTGAAAGCAGTAAATGCATTGCCTATATCACCGGCTTTGGCCTGAAAAGGTGGAACGATAGTCCAGAAGCTGTTTCAAATGCCATGAAGCGTATAGAGGTCGTCCATCAAACCTATTACGAATACTTAAGGGATTTGCCTGAAAATGCTGTAGATGTTGTCTACTTTGATCCGATGTTTGACAGCAGCATTGAGGAATCGAATTCCATTCAGGCGATGGCCCCGTTTGCCTGTAAAGAAGGCCTGCCCCAACAAAGCATTGAAGAGGCCAAACGTGTCGCCAGAAAAAGAGTCATTCTTAAGGACCACTTCCGAAGCACGCGGTTTCTAGAGCTTGGTTTTACCCAGCAGGTACGGAAAACAAGCAAATTTCATTATGGGATTATTGACTTGCAGAATTCCTCCCATAAATAACGAAAAAGGTGGCGGCCAATGAGTGCCGCCACCTTTTTATCTTAATTTGATGTGGAACATAAGCATACATTTTTAAGGTCTTAAGCTTTTCGGGGATAAACGGGCGCTATCCGCTTTTGGGTTCATCCAGCTGCAAGCGCCATCCCCTCGAGGTCTTAAGCTTTTCGGGGATAAACGGGCGCTATCCGCTTTTGGGTTAATCTGCGAAGTTTAGGTAGATGAAGTAGGCGATCAGGACAAAAGTCAGAGCGACGAAGAGATAGGACCATTCCATGTTAACACTTCCTCTCGTGTTTTTTTACTTTCTTTTATTTTACATTTTCGGTAAGGATTATATTCTTTTATCCCCGCTTAAAAATAAATGAAACCTTTAGGAGTTTTATTCGTAATACAGGCATAGATCATGTATAGTAGAATAATAGAATGAAGTAAGCGAGGGATTCAATTGACAAATGTACCGAAATGGATGAAGAAGAGTTTTGTTATTCTTTTATCCATCCTGACACTTGGTTTAGTTTCGCCTGATGATTTTCACTGGCAGAATGAGGCTGCGGCACATAAGTCCGGAAAGAAAAGCTTACAGGCGGAAGAAAGACCTGAAGAATCTTATACTTTACAAACAACTATTGAAGAAACCGAACTCCCCGTCGATCGTAGCCTGTTGATAGAGCAGTTTGTCAATCAGGCAGAAGAGACAAGTTATGTGAAATTTGGGGAACGGATCAAGCCAAAAATCGAAGATGAGTTTACAACTATCATTCTGCCGGAAATGCAGAAAGCTATCGCCTCTTATATTGAAAAATGCCCTGAACAGGATTTAACCCATTTAGCTATTTCGCAGAAACCTGCTTCGGGCTATGGCGAAAAGATTTTTAATGTGTATAATGAAAAGACCGGAGAAGACATCATCCGATTCCATGTTCGAAGAGAAAACCCGCCGCAACAAGGTTTTTGGTTCAATTTTCATTATCATACCGACATGGATAAGTTTGTCGCCCACCACGATTTAGGCAGCATTTACTGGGATAAAAACACACCTCCTAAATGGTCAACATTGCAATAATGGAATCCGTTAGGAAGAAGTGCCTATCCTGGTCGAATAAAGGAACAGAAGATACTATGGTCCATTAAGGAGTGTAGTATCTTTTTTTATGTACATAGTATAGAAAAGAAATGAAAAAAAGAGGCAATCATTGCTTTCGGGGAGGTTTAATATGAGCATTATTCTTGCATTGCTTGCGGCTGTCTTCGCTGCATTAACGTCCATATTGGCGAAGCTTGGCATTGAGGCAATCAATTCAAATTTGGCAACAGCAGTAAGGACAGTCGTGGTTGTCATAATGGCATTCATCATTGTGGTGGTTACGGGGCAATTTTCAACTATTGTGGGCTTGTCTTCCCGCTCTTATTTATTCTTAATCTTGTCAGGCATTACAACAGGTCTTTCCTGGCTCTGTTATTTTAGGGCAATCAAGCTTGGAGATGTGTCGCGTGTTGTCCCTATTGATAAATCTAGTGTAGTGTTGACCATAATACTTTCTTTTTTGATTCTTGGCGAGCCAGCAAATACTATGGTTATCATGGGCGGAGGGCTAATTACGATTGGCACTTTCCTGTTGATTGGCAAAGTTAAAAAAGACCATCTGAAAAAGCCTTCCCAATCATACATATTGCTGGCTGTCCTATCGGCAGTCTTCGCCGCAATGACATCTATTCTGGCGAAAATAGGCATTGAGAATGTCGATTCGAATGTTGCCACGTTTATCCGCACAATCGTCATTCTGTTGTTTGCGTGGGGAATTGTCTTTTTCCAAGGGAAGCAAAAAGAATTAAAGGGAATTACACGGAAAGACTATCTATATCTTATTTTATCAGGTGTCGCTACAGGATTATCTTGGCTCTGTTATTTTGGGGCCATCTCAATCGGCAAAGTCTCCATTGTTGCCCCAATTGATAAGTTTTCAGTTGTATTAACAATGCTTCTCGGGTTTGTATGGTTGAAGGAAAAGCCTAATAAACAAACGATTATAGGCGGTGCAGTCATAACAGCAGGGACGGTTTTGCTGATTTTATAGGGAGCCGCTGGAGAACATCTAATAGGCTTCATCCTTAAGGTGAAGCCTACTAAGAGGTTCGTTTTTCTTTGAAGAAAACGTTAAATACAACGATGAAGAAAAAGAAAAAAAGGATGGAGATAACAACGGGAACCACCCAATATCTGATTTGTGAATAAAGAAGGAAGCCAAGGAAAGTCGACAGAAGGACCAAATCCAGATAGACAAATAATGGCCAATTCATCACGATATAGACATCATTGATTTTTTCCAATTCTTGATTGGAGTCAGTATGTTTATTCATTGAGTTCACCTATTCAAGTAGTTACAAGTATACTATGTGCTTTTTGGGAAAAGGTGATTCAAATTCTTTTTAAAAAAATGAGATGGCCGCCGCATTTACAGTCCGATGAACCGAATTGTTTGGGGAAACGCTGTCCTAGTTGGGCGTATTTTTCAGCGAGGGCGCATTCACCTTCATGTTCAGGAAATGTTTGGACATTGGCAATATCACAGTAAGGACGGAAATAATCTATATGCCAACGGAGTTTCTTTTCGATAGCCAAGTGCCTCTCTATGCGCTTCTGGATATTTTTTTTTGCGCTGCCGATATAGCAATACAATCCAGGGGGAAATGTAAAGACTCCAAGAGCGCCAATTGATATTGTGGCTTCATCGGAAAGTGTATAAGTGATACAATATAGCGTATGTGAATGGTCAATGACCCATTTCATTTCGGATACCCCTTTACTATTGGTTTATGCCTAACATTATATCAGTAAAAGAGGTTACGGAACGGTCGGGCTAAGTATTTATAAGTAATTGAGGTGCATGGATAGTGAAACAATATTTGGAATTGTGTGAGCATGTGTTGGCGAATGGGGTAAAAAAAGAAGATCGGACAGGAACGGGTACGATCAGTACATTTGGTTATCAAATGCGATTTGATCTGCAGAAGGGGTTTCCGCTAGTGACAACCAAAAGAATCCCTTTTCGGTTAATTGCAAGTGAGTTGTTATGGTTTATTAAAGGAGATACAAATATCCGTTATTTATTGCAGAACCGGAATAATATCTGGAATGAGTGGGCCTTTAAAAAATGGATTGAAAGCGGCCAGTACAAGGGTCCTGACATGTCTGATTTTGGTCTGAGATCACAGCAGGATGAGACATTTGCTGTACAATATGAGGAACAAATGGCCGAGTTCATTAAGCGCGTATTGGAAGATGAAGAATTTGCAGCCACTTTTGGCGAACTGGGAGATGTCTACGGCAAGCAGTGGAGAAATTGGAAAACAGCCAGTGGAGAAACAATTGACCAATTGAAGGATGTGATTGAAACGATCAAAACGAATCCTGATTCAAGGCGTTTAATTGTTTCTGCCTGGAATCCTGAGGATATCCCTTCTATGGCTTTGCCTCCATGCCATACTTTATTCCAATTTTACGTACTGGAAGGAAGGCTTTCGTGTCAATTATATCAAAGAAGCGGCGATGTATTCCTTGGAGTGCCTTTCAACATTGCAAGTTATGCACTTCTGACCCATTTAATCGCCCACGAGTGCGGGCTGGAAGTCGGGGAATTCATCCATACATTGGGCGATGCGCATATATACAGCAATCATATCGAACAGGTTAAGAAGCAACTGGAAAGAGATCCGAAGCAGCTGCCGATTCTACATTTGAATAAAGAGAAGGAAACTATTTTTGACTTTGAGATGGAAGATATTTCGATAGAGGGGTATGAGCCACATCCGGCTATTAAAGCGCCGGTTGCGGTTTGACATAAGAATCCGAGGGAGGGAATAGCAGCATGATCGTATCAATGATAGTTGCCATGGATTCAGACCGTGTCATAGGGAAGAATAATCAAATGCCTTGGAGGATTCCGAGGGAACTGCAATATGTTAAATCTGTCACCATGGGCCATCCGATTATTATGGGCAGAAAAAATTATGAGAGTATTGGACGTCCACTTCCGGGAAGAAAAAATATTATTATGACACGCGATAAGAATTATGAAGCTGCTGGTTGTGAGATCGTCCATTCAAAAGATGCCGTTTTTGACTTGTGTGAAGGCGAAGAAGAAATATTTATCTTTGGAGGCGAACAGATTTATAAGCTTTTCCTGAAGGATGCCGATCGTTTATATATCACAAGGATCAACCATTCTTTTGGAGGAGATACGTTTTTTCCTGAGATAAAGGAATCGGATTGGCAAGAAACATCTTGTGAAAAAGGGATCCGTGATGAAAATAATGATTACGATTATTATTACCACATTTATGAAAAGAAGTAATGGAACAGGTAGTAAACCAATTGCGCACCACCTAATAAAAGGCTTCTCCATTTTGGGGAAGCCTGTTTTGATGGATTATATGAGGCAATAGCCAACGATGGGCGGTCCGATGATAAGGACAGCTGCAATTGTGCAAATGCCGATGGTGGTGCCCCGTGAAAGCTTATGCATTTCTTTTCCTTTATAGTAACCAGAAAACTGCCATTTGTTTCGATACAGGATAAAAAGCAGCAGGTAAACGCCTATCCCCCCTATCCACTTGAACGAGTTCATCGGTATAGAAAGGTGTGCATACGTGTACATTAACAATTGACCCAGCAGGCTTCCCAATATGCAAAAAATGAGGATAATCCTGCCAAGCTCCATTACTACCTTCATTCCATTCAGTTCCCTCCTTTCCTTCCTAGCAATTATAGCATAGTTGCCCATTTTACGAATTATTTAATCAATTCAAATTTAATAGTGTTTTGTCGGATGTTTCGAACAGTATAGTCATAATAGGCATCTTTATATATAATGGTTTAGGTATTTAGTATCAGGAGGTCAATTAATGAGAACCATCGTGTTTTTTCTTTATTTTTTCGGCTATTTAGTATATAGCATCCCTTTTCTTGGCAGGGCCAGGAAGTATGAAGACCCAACCCAATCAATAGAAAAAAATGACGAGTATAAACATACTTTGGCAAAGCAGTGGGCGAAAACCCTTGTGAACATTTCAGGGGCAGATGTCACTGTCAGAGGAGAGCAACACATGCCTGAAGGTGCTGTGTTGATTGTTTCAAACCATGAAGGAAATTTTGATATTCCTGTTTTATTAGGTTTCCTGAAGAAGCCATTCGGTTTTATTTCCAAAATTGAAGTGTTGAAAATACCGATTGTCCATAAGTGGATGGACGTCATGAATTGTGTTTTTATGGACAGAAAAGACCGCAGACAATCCATTAAAGCGATCAGGGCAGGGATACAATGTATTAAGGATGGCCATTCCCTCGCTGTTTTTCCGGAAGGAACAAGAAGCAAGGGTGGGCCGGTAGGCGAATTCAAAGCGGGCAGCCTCCGATTGGCTGTTGATGCCAAAGCTCCTATCATCCCTATAGCCATCAAGGGAACATCAGGCTTAATGGAAAAAAACAATGGTTGGATTAAGCCTGCTCAGGTATCCATCTCCATCTTGCCGGCTATAACTTATGACGAATATAAAGATATATCTAATGGCGAGTTGGCGGCTGAACTTGAACGGAGAATATCGGAAGAGAAAGAGAATATGGATGAACATAAAAGCTGAAAAGTTTCAGCTTTTTTTTGACTGATAAAGTGGAGTTTTTCCCACGAATGTAAACGTATTGTCGGATTTTGTTTATTTTGAATTATTAGAAAAATCTGTTGATTTATTGCGGCAGAGTGATATAATTTACGGAATTAGCAGACAAAAGTTTTTCAGGGAAGAAGGGAACGTATGAATACAGCTGTCAATACAAAAAAAACGTTACATGTAGAAGATATACTTATTGCATACCAACAATTGAAGGAAGTGGTGCTGCATACACCGCTGCAAAGGGACCGCCGTCTTTCTGAAGAATTCGAGTGCTCTGTTTATTTGAAGAGGGAAGACTTGCAGTATGTCCGTTCCTTTAAATTAAGAGGCGCTTATTATAAGATGAAAAGCTTGAATGAGGTAGAGAGAGCTAATGGCGTCGTGTGCGCTAGTGCTGGCAACCATGCACAGGGAGTGGCCTACGCATGCCGAAAAATGAATATTCAAGGGAAAATTTTTATGCCGGCAACGACACCACGGCAAAAAGTGAACCAGGTGAAAATGTTCGGTAAAGATTTAGTGGACATATACTTGACAGGAGATACGTTTGACGACTCTTTTGCTAAAGCAATGGAATGCTGTGAACAAGAAAAAAGAACGTTCATTCATCCATTTGATGATGAAAAAGTGATGGCTGGGCAAGGAACCGTTGCAGTTGAATTTATGCATGATTGTGACGAGCATGTTGATTATGTATTCGCTGCAATCGGCGGTGGAGGGTTGATGGCAGGTGTATCCACCTATTGTAAAAGTATTTCGCCAGATACGAAGTGTATAGGCGTCGAGCCAAAGGGAGCAAGCGGCATGCACGCCTCGATAAAGCAAAAACAAGTGACTGCACTTGAGGAGATCGATGGTTTTGTTGATGGTGCGGCAGTGAAATGTGTCGGTGGGAAAACATTCGAAATGTGCAATCAGAATGTGGAAGATATTGTAGTGGTTCCTGAGGGGAAAGTATGTACAACGATTTTAAAATTATATAATGAACAGGCAATCGTTGCTGAACCGGCAGGAGCGCTTTCTATTGCAGCATTAGACCAATACCGTGACCAGATCAAAGGGAAAAATGTTGTTTGCATCATTAGCGGCGGAAACAATGATATCGACCGTATGCAGGAAATCAAGGAGAGGTCTTTATTGTACGAAGGCTTTCTTCATTATTTTATTGTCAATTTTCCACAGCGGGCCGGTGCGTTAAGGGAATTTTTGGATGAAGTCCTCGGACCTAATGATGATATTACCAGATTTGAATATACGAAAAATAATAATAAAGAATCCGGTCCAGCACTTGTCGGCATTGAGCTCAAAAAACCGGGAGAATACAACGATATGATCCAGCGGATGAAAAAGAAAGGCTTTCATTATGTTGAGGTCAATAAAGATGAGAAATTATTTAATTTATTGATATAATCTGGAAATTAAAGCGAGTGTAGTATACAATGGTTACGAAGGCACCCTCACCTGAACTTTCAAAGAATAACAATCAAAGTATGTCTTTTATATGAAGATGGCTGGTTTATTTACCCAATCAATGATTAAAATACTATAATAATAGTGGAGCATCGTTCTACTATATTTGAAAGGGATGTTTATCATGTTTCAAAATATTGGGGTACCGGGTTTAATTCTAATCCTTGTATTGGCACTTATTATTTTTGGCCCTAAGAAACTGCCCGAAATCGGCCGGGCTTTTGGACAGACTCTGCGTGAATTCAAAAAATCAACACGCGAACTTACAAGCGATGTAATGGAAGAATTTGAAGACGAAAAGAAAAAAATAACGAAATAAAAAGCGTCACGGGTGTGGGATGGTATCATCCTGCACCTTTTTTGAGGAAAAGTGTACCGAAAAAAGGCTCATCTGCCATTCAAAGCTTCATTGTAACAGATAAGCCGATATGTTTGAGTATAAAGGTGGTTATGGCGTCTATGGCGGATAAAGAATTAAATGTGGTGGAGCACCTTGAGGAATTGCGCAAAAGGATCATATGGACTGTCTTGTTTTTTATCCTCTTTTTTATCGTTGGTTTTGTATTTGTTAAAGACATCTACCATTGGTTTGTTAGAGACCTGGATGTGAAGCTGATGGTTCTAGGTCCAAGCGACATCATTTGGGTATATTTTGCGCTTGCGACTATTGTGGCGGTTGCTGGCACTATTCCTGTTTTAGCGCTGCAGATATGGCTGTTCGTCAAGCCTGCGCTACATCCAAATGAACAGAAGATAACACTTTCTTATATACCGGCTTTATTTCTTTTATTCGTAGGAGGGTTAAGCTTTGGCTATTTTGTCATATTTCCGAATGTCTTGCGATTTTTAATGGATCTCGGCAACGATTTATTTGTTACGAATTTTACGGTCGATAAATATTTCGGTTTTATGATGAATATGACAATTCCGTTTGGCGTGTTATTTGAATTGCCTGTTATCGTTATGTTCCTTACGTCGATTGGATTAATCAATCCTTTTGTCCTTTCTAAAATCAGAAAATATGCATATTTTGTATTGGTGATCATAGCTGTTGTCATTACTCCCCCTGAATTCATGTCTGATTTTTTAGTAACTGTTCCATTGCTTCTTTTATATGAAATCAGTATTTCCTTATCGAAGATTGTGTATAAGAGAAGGTTGAAAAGGATGGAGGCACTTGAGATTATGGACGAGGAAGAACATTATGGGTCTGCATAACATAAAAAAGGATGGAAAACCATCCTTTTTTTGCTGTCAAGCATGTGGCATTGGTGTAGGGGTAGGCTTTGCGTAGCCTTCTTTGTATGTTTC
The DNA here is from genome assembly GCF_047238185.1 of Bacillus kalamii. NCBI lineage: Bacteria > Bacillati > Bacillota > Bacilli > Caryophanales > Bacillaceae > Bacillus > Bacillus kalamii. The sequence goes on from NZ_JBDFMI010000001.1 coordinate 1,454,255, forward strand.
ATCTATATAGGCGCGAATCTCTGCCGGCGAATTGCCTTTATTGTATCGGACAATGCTTTCAGCGGCGATATCCAGGCAAACCTTGCATTTTGTTCCATGGTCGTCCCAAATAATGCTTCCATCCTTTTTAGTATCAGCTACAAAGCAATTCAAATTGCTTTTATGGCCCGCTGATTCGCCACAGCCGCAATAGCACGGAATGGATGCCAGTAATTCGGCGCTTTTGGCAGAAGCAGAATAGATGGTTTTCATTTGATCCGGTTTATCATTCAAAAAAGCCGGCAATTGATTAATTCCGGAAGTCTTCTCCTGAATGTCACGGTTTTCTGATTGGCTGGTCTTGCCATTATGGGCCTCGTTTGCTGTGTTCTCATCGTTGCTGGAGCATCCGGCAAGGACAAGCATAAGAATGGCCATCAAAGGGATAATCCGTTTTTTTATCATAGCAGCTCACCTTCATCATTATTTAATATTTATACTTATTTTACCATAGAAACATGCAGATTATATGGAGTTTTCCATATAAATGGATGCATCTGCTGGTTGGAGGCAATTACAAGCCTTTTATTTTTTGAAATAGTTTGATAGAATGTTACGGAATGTAAACGACTTTAAAAGGATGATAGAGATGATTTCGAATGGGAAATGGGTTCTGGGCCTCTTGCTGTCCGTTTTCTTTGTAATGGCGGGGTGTGCAGACAAAACGATTCCAGACAGTACGGACTGGCCGGTAAAACCATTCACATTTACCAATCAAAACCAACAGGATATATCATCAGAAGATTTGAAGGGGAAAATATGGGTGGCGGATTTTATGTTTACAACGTGCGCGGATGTATGCTTGCCGATGACTTCAAATATGGCTAAGCTGCAAAAAAAGCTGAAGGAAGAAGGCATTAAGGATGTCGAATTTGTCTCATTCAGTGTCGATCCCAAAGTGGATACTCCTGCCGTCCTGAAATCATTTGCCGATCAATTCAATATTGATTATGCTAATTGGCAATTTTTGACCGGTTATGAGCAATCCTATATAGAAAAATTTGCTGCCGATCAATTCCATACCCTTGTTAAGAAGCCGGAAACAGGAGATCAGGTGATTCATGGGACGGATGTTTATTTGGTGAACCAGGAAGGGAAAATCGTTAAGAGCTACTCTGGTGTCAAAGATTTTCCTTTGGACGAAATCATAGAGCATATCCATATTCTCCAAAAATCTTAAACAGGCGGCTTTAATGCCTGTTTTTCCGCTTGCAGCAAGTAAAACGCTTCAAGGAAGAGCATGGGGCATTTGTAAGCATTGAACGAATAAAATGGAATAAACTTAAAACAATACATACATGTATTAAACTGAAGAAATAGGGGTGCGAGACTTGATAAAGAAAGCCATACTGCTATTGATTGCATGCTCCCTGTTATCTGCTTGTTCATTGTCGGATTTAAAATCAATGAAATCTTCTTCCGACAAGAGAGGACTTAACCTGGAGGAAAAAGATCAGGTGTATGAAAAATACTCACCTGTTAATTTAAATATTACTGCGATTGGCGATTCTTTGACAGAGGGGGTAGGCGACCATACGAAGAAGGGCGGTTATCCATCTGTCCTTATCGATGATTTGGAAAAGGAGCCAGCCATTAAAGATATCCATTTGACGCAAAATGGAAAAAGAGGGCTTACATCGACGGAGTTGATCCCCAAAATCCACAAAAAAGGAGCCGTCCATTCCATAAAAAATGCGGACATAGTCATGATTACCATTGGCGGAAACGACGTTATGGATGTAGTAAGAAACCATTATACCCATATTAAAGTATCCCACTTCAACGAAGGGCTGGATACATACGAAAAAAACGTAAAAAACGTTCTATCTTTTATTAGAGAAGAAAACAAAGATGCGGATATCTATTTAATAGGTCTTTATAATCCTTTCCAGAAGTGGTTGGCCAATATTGATGAATTTGAAGAAGTGCTGGATAAATGGAACGATACGAGCAAAAAGATTGTCGATACATACAAAAACGCTTATTTTGTAAGTATCAGTGATTTATTTGCCAAAAATACTGAAAACCTTATTTATGAGGAAGATTATTTTCACCCGAATACGGACGGATACGAAAAGATTGCGGGAGCCGTGTTTGATTCGTTGAAAAAACATAGTATCCCAGCCATTAAAGAAGAAGCAGGGAAAAAAGGAGAATGATTCATCTGAGAGGAGAACGAAGAGTGAAGAAAGAGCGTGCAAAGATATGGAAATATAGTTTTTTTGGCCTGCTTGGCCTTATGGTGCTTGCCTTTCTCATTGTGCTTTCCATGGTGGGGATTCCAAAGGATAAACCCTTTCCAGAAGCGGAGGTCACAAAGACAAGCCAGGAGAAATCAGCAATAGAAATCAAGGCAGAAAAAGATACATTGAATAAGTTGATTGCCAATTACATTCAAAAGGAAGAAAGCCCCGAATCTTTCAAATACCAGGTTATACTGGATAAAAGCATCGAATTCTATACAGAAATCCCTGTGTTCAGTAAAAATCTCCAACTGAAAATGACGTTTAAGCCAGTTCCGCTTGATAACGGGAATCTAGTTTTGAAGCAACGTTCCATGGAATTGGGGAATATGAACCTTCCGGTGGCTTATGTGCTCAATTTTATCGACAAAAAGAAATCTTTCCCTGAATGGCTGGACATTAATCCAAAGAAAGAGGAAATTTATGTGAATTTCAGGGATATGGATTTAGTGGGAGGATCCATTTTAAAGGTGAATACATTTGATCTTAAAAAAGATGATATTTCGTTTAAATTGATCGTGCCGACAGAATAAATGACAGAAACGCCCTGCTGAATGCTGCCGGGCGTTTATTTTTATCTTATTTGCATAATCTAAGCGTGTGAGAGACAGCTACGGAACCATCATCAGTGCTTCCAAAGGAGCGCTTCCTTCAACAGTCCCTACTGCATAGATGGTGTATGGTGTATCCTGTTTAAGTGACACATTCGGTAAGGGTAAAATGACATCTTTTGTACCTGAGGGCCTGATTTCAAGGTCAAGCTCCATGGGTGTCACCCCTATATAGTCGGTTGCTTTTCTGAATGGTATATCCTCGAAGACAACATCACTATGCGTTACAGCGACATCCACTGGCGGTGCGTCAGGCGAAAGGTGGATAAAACGGAATTTTGATTCGCCATGCGGTACAAAAGGCTGGTCTTCAAAGGCTAAAAGCCTGTTATCGGTACCTATACCTGCAACAGCAACGGTGTATAATTTGCTTGGCTCAACATCAATCTTGCGGCTTGCCACTGTGGATGTTTGATCTCCGGCTGGATACACATCCATTTGGTATTTTCCTGCAGGGATAGTTAAGTAATCAGATGCCTTTTTATATGGGAAGTCCTTTAGAATACGGGTGCCATTGATGTAGATATCCACATTCGGACCATCAGGTTTAGCGTGCAATAGTCTAATCCTTCCCGTGTGATCTCTGCCAGTAAGCGCAGTGTGGCCCCTTTCGGCATTCAGTGCTCTTTGTATAGCGTGCAATTGTTTATGATAATAGTGAATATGCAAATTTGGATTGGTATATTTATAAAAGTCTGCCAACAAAGCATACTTGGAGGCTTTTTCAAAATAATGGTGAGCGTTTCTTGATTCCATGAGAATACTCCTTTCGTTGGGCGTTCATTCGTATTAAATGTATGCTAATTAGGTACTATTGGTGAATACATAAAAAGAATGCGTTTACATCCTGGATAGTTTAAAAAGCTTCCCTAAGGGAATCGTTATACTTTAATAACACAGGGATAAAAGGTAAAATAAGGCTGTGGAATTGTATTCCTGACGTCTGAAAAATAAATGGGAGGGAAAAGCAGTGGGAGAGAAAAGAGCAAAGGCCACTTTTGCAGGTGGTTGTTTTTGGTGTATGGTTAAACCATTCGACCGCTATGACGGAGTTGAAAAAGTGATGTCAGGATATACTGGGGGACATACTCAAAAGCCCACCTATGAAGAGGTATGCAGTGATACGACGGGCCATTATGAAGCTGTCCAAATTACATATGATCCGGATATCATTTCCTATAAAGAATTATTGACTATTTTTTGGATGCAAATCGACCCTACGGATGAGGGCGGCCAGTTTTATGATCGGGGCACGTCTTATAAAACAGCCATTTTCTATCATGATGAGGAACAAAAAATAGAAGCGGAACAATCGAAACAAGAACTTCAGGCAAGCGGCCGTTTTTCTAAGCCGATTGTAACGCCCATCATTCCTGCTGCTGCCTTTTATGAGGCAGAAGAGTACCATCAGCAATATTACGAAAAAAACCCAGCCCATTATAATGCGTATCATCAGGGGTCGGGAAGAGCTGGTTTTATTAAGAACCATTGGGGGAATAAAGATGAATAAAGAAGAGCTGAAGAAACGCCTGACACCCATGCAATATGAGGTTACGCAAAATAATGGGACAGAGCCTCCATTCCGAAATGAATATTATAATAATAAACAGGATGGGATATATGTTGACATCGTATCTGGGGAACCTTTATTTTCCTCCAAAGACCAGTACGACGCAGGCTGTGGGTGGCCGAGTTTCACAAAGCCGATCGATAGCCAGGAAATTATGGAGAAGTTCGATACAAGCCATGGCATGCGCCGTACCGAGGTTAGAAGCAAAAGTGCGGACTCCCATCTTGGCCATGTATTTCCTGACGGGCCAGGACCTTCAGGGACGCGTTATTGCATTAATTCGGCAGCGTTACGATTTATACCAGTTGAATCTTTAGAGACTGAAGGATATGGTATGTATGTGAAACTGTTTACATAAATAATATTTTTGTGGTAAAGTATTATTTTGTGAAATGTATAAACTACTTAATACAGATTCAGACATTCAGAAAGGCGGAAGTTTTATGTTCTTTAAAAAACTTTTCGGAAAAAACGAAGAGACTAACAACGATGTATTGGCAGCTCCTGCTACTGGGAAACTTATTCCTTTGGAAGAAGTACCAGATCCAGTTTTCAGTGAAAAAATGATGGGAGACGGAATTGCAGTTGAACCTTCTGAAGGTGTAATCGTGGCACCAATCGATGCAGAAGTGCTTCAAGTATTTCCGACTAAACATGCAGTTGGTCTAAAAACCAGCAATAATACAGAAATCCTTATCCATATCGGGTTAGAGACGGTTGCTCTAAAAGGAGAGGGCTTTGAAGCTCACGTAAAAGAAGGAGATAAAGTGAAAAAAGGCGACAAGCTGATTTCATTCGATCTTGATATCATCCGTGAAAAAGCGAAAAGCATCGTAACACCGGTCATTATTACGAATACAGATGCAGTAGGTTCTATTGAAAAAGGGACTGATTCCGCTTTAACAAAAGGTGAAACAACAGTAATGACAGTTAACCCTAAATAATATGGTTACATAATAAAAGCCCTTCCTCTAGAATAGGAAGGGCTTTTATGTATTTATTTGTCGGCATCAGGATGAATATACGATTTTCCATCCCATTTTTTTGTCATGATAACAGAAGATAATTGGATAATGGATTGATTAGTCATATTCTTTTTACTGCTTTCACCAGTCGCTTCAAAGCGTACGGTATGTTTTCCGGGATTCAAGCCGCTGGTTATATAAATAAAACGTTCCCTTTGAAACGGCCACCAGGTGGAAATAGTGGTGGTGTATTGATTATCGATATAAATGTTTACCTTTCCGCCTTCCGGAGATCGGAGAAGCTTCATGCCCAACATGCTTCCATAGAAAGCGAACTCAATGTAGCTTCCTTTTTTCTGCGCAGTATAGTAATGATTTTGATGAAGAAATCCTTTTTGTTTAGAGACATCCGAATACAGGTCAAAGGTAATGTCGCTATCTTTATACAAAGGGATCGTTAAAGCTGCCACTTTCTTTTTTTGTACGGTGTTGGCTAACAACGCTTTATAGATTTGGTCAGCGTATATTTGGTAGCCTTCATCATTTGGATGGATGCCGTCCACTGATAGCTCCTCTGTTTTTTTGCCGCTTTGCCGGAATGCTTCTGCCATATTGACATTGGTCGCTTGATAATACGCAGAAAGAGTTTCAATACTGTTAATGAAAGACTTATTATCAAGCGGGCTTTCCGTAATTGTTATGACATCAGCCTTTGGGTAATCCTTTTTTGCTTGCCGAAGCAATGCTTCATACATAATACTGAATTCGTGCGCATTCATATACTTCCGGTCGTTTTCCCCGAATACAATAAAGATAAGATCATATTTTCCCGGATAGCTCTGTTTAGCCAATTGTAGCTTGTAAAGCCCTTCGAATGCTGTTGATCCGCTCTGGACAATGTAATTGCCTTTCAAATTCACCATAAGTTGCCGCTGCATTTTATCCTCAAGCTGTTTAAACCATTTTTGTGAAGTATTGCTTGCACCGCTGCCCCTTCCTATACTGTCGCCTATGACAAGGTATGAAACGATTTTGTGTGACTCGATCCGGTCATAAACAGTTTCATGATTCTGTCTTTTTTCCTGTGCGCTATAGCATTTGCTTAGATACATACTGCTTCCGATCATGGCAAATGCAGTAATGCCGATTGCTGCGTATTTAATCCATTGAGTTTTCATTGAACCATACCTCGATTTTCATTGCTGTTTTTTTCTATTATAAATATGTACCCTATTCATTTCAAAAGAAGCAGGATGTCCCGATAAAATAATGGTTTTTGCAGAAAAAATGGGCGAATGCACATGCAGACACAAGCCCAGCCTCATAATGTATCAATGTAGTAACAGTTCAAAGAAACCTTGAGGAGTGAAACAATATGTATGGATACGATGGATGTGGCGGGTTTGGATATGGCGGCGGCGGTTGCGGTGGATACGGATATGGCGGCGGCGGTTGCGGTGGCGGCTGTGGCGGATGGGGCGGCGGTAGCTTCGCTCTAATCGTAGTATTGTTTATCTTGTTAATTATCATCGGGGCTTCCTTCTGTGGAGGCTACGGCGGCGGAAACTGCGGCTGTTAATTGAATTAAGCATGCAATACGGCTTGGAGAAAATCTCCAAGCCTGTTTCTTTTTCCTGAAAGGCGAAGAAGCCCTTGGGGAAATTATGTTAGCAAGATAAGGGCGACTTGTACATATAGTAATAGAGTATAAGAATTGGAAAAGGAGAAATCAAAATGAAAGATTCTTCGCTTATTAAACCAATGCTTCATGATTCATACCCTATGGCCTCTTTCGGTAAAGGGTCATTTCTATATGACAAAAGCGGTAAGGATTATCTCGATGCTTCATCTGGTGCAGTTACTGCCAATATCGGACATGGCGTCGATGAAATCCGCGAAGCCGTAAACGAACAGATGAAGAAAGTATCATTTGTTTACAGATCGCAGTTCACAAGCGAGCCGGCTGAAGAACTGGCAGCCAGAATTGCTGGCCAGACACCAAAGGGGCTTCAATATTGTTTTTTTGTCAATAGTGGTTCAGAAGCCACTGAAACGGCCATGAAAATCGCCATTCAATATTGGCAGGAAAAAGGCAGCCCTAAAAAGACGAAAATCATTTCGAGATGGATGAGCTATCATGGCATTACAATGGGCGCGTTATCCATGTCCGGCCACTCATTCAGGAGGGATCGGTTTGTTCAACTATTGGAAAGCTATCCTTCTATATCTCCTCCTTATTGCTACCGTTGTCCATACGGCAAAGAGTTTCCAGGCTGCGGTCTAAGCTGTGCTGCTGAGCTGCGGACAATGGTTAATAGAATCGGAAAAGATAACATTGCCGCTTTTATTTGCGAACCTGTCATCGGTGCGGCAGGAGGTGCTATTCCTTCACCTCCGGGTTATCTGAAAGAAATCCGCCAAATATGCAGTGAGAATGACATTCTGCTTATCTGCGATGAAGTCATGACCGGCATGGGAAGAACGGGAAAAATGCTTGGATGCGATTACGATGGAGTCATTCCGGATATTATTGCACTCGGCAAGGGATTGAGCGGAGGCTATACCCCTATTGCTGCAGCTGTTGTCCATGAACATATAATCGAAGAGATTAAAAATGGTTCGGGAAGTATTATGAGCGGGCATACATTCAGTGCAAATCCGCTGTCCTGTGCAGCATCCGTTGCCGTTATGTCTTATATAGAAACACACCAACTGATCGATAAGGTAAATGCAAAGGGAGCGATTTTGAAAAAAGCTTTACAGAATCTGCAAAAAAAATACCCCTTTATGGGTGATATCCGCGGACAAGGGTTAATGATCGGTGTTGAATGCGTGCTGGATCCAAACACAAAAGAACCTTTTCCAAGAGAATGGAAGGTGACGGACCGGCTGATCGGGTATGCACAGAAAAATGGTTTGTTGCTGTATCCTGCACAGGCCGGACAAGATGGCATATTTGGCGATGCGTTTATTATTGCTCCTCCACTTACGATATCGGAAGTGGAAATACGGATGCTTCTGGAAAGGCTTGAGGTGACCTTAGATCATTTGAACAATGAAATAAAGCAAAAAATGCAGTAGGGAGTGGAAGTCTATGCAAAATGTCTTTGGAAAAGTGGTGGATATCGAAGAATTAGCCCCTTTTTTTATGAATGGCATGTCAATCATGTTCGGTGGTTTCGGTGGTGTAGGCAATCCGCCTACACTTATTGATTTTATTCGGAAATGTGATTTGAAGGACCTCACTTTAATCGGGAATGATACAGGATTTCCGGATATTGGCATCGGCAGGCTTATAACGGAAAAAAGAGTTAAGAAATTGATTGTATCGCATATAGGATCGAATCCGAATGCCGGAAAACAAATGCATGAGGGAACGCTGGAGATAGAATTTTCCCCGCAGGGCATTCTTATGGAACGTATACGGGCAGGAGGTTTTGGAATTCCTGCCATATTGTCGGATATAGCAGTCGGGCATGAAGCGGTACGTTTGAATAAACCGATTATAGAGTGGGATGGGAAAGAGTATTTGCTTGAAAGTGCCCTAAGGGCTGATGTCAGTATCATTTTTGCGAAAAAAGTGGATGAATTCGGAAATGCAGTGTATGACAAAAGTGCGAGAAATACGAATCCTTTAGTAGCGACTGCATCAGATATTACCATAGTGGAAGCGGAGTCGATTGTGCCAGCAGGTGCTATTGATCCCGAAGAGATTGTAACGCCTGGCATATATAATCAATACATTGTTCAATCGGAAGGGGTGAACTGGCGATGGGCATGGGAAAAGATGTGAGGGTCGCCATTGCCAAAAGAGCAGCACAGGAAATCCGGCCGGGAATGGTGGTGAATCTCGGGATCGGCATCCCTTCTTTAGTCCCGGATTATATGTCAAGTAAACAGCATGTCTTTTTCCATAGTGAGAACGGGATCCTTGGCATTTCCGACGTTCCCGGGAAAGGGGAAGAAGATGAAAATCTTTGCAATGCAGGCGGGTTCCCGGTGACGTTGCGAAACGGGGGGAGCTATTTTGACAGTTCAGCAGCCTTTGGTATGATCCGAAGCGGAAAAATTGATGTAACCATATTAGGAGCACTTCAGGTCAGTACAAAAGGAGATTTGGCAAATTGGATCGTTCCCGGAAAAAAAGTGCCCGGCATGGGCGGAGCAATGGAATTGGCTGCTAAGGCCAAAAAGGTCATTGTCACGATGAGCCAGTCAGATAACAAAGGGCTATCGAAAATAGTGGAAGAGTGCACTCTTCCCTATACAGCGAAGAGTTGTGTATCCATGATTATCACGGAGATGGCTGTATTCACAATTGGGCCAGAAGGATTCACCCTTAGGGAATTATTTTCCCCATACAGCATTGAGGAAGTTCAAAAACAAACAGATGCCGACTTTGCTATAGCGGATAAAATAATCACTCTTTGAAGGGGGAAAAGGAATGACTGATAAAGAAGCGGTACAACACTATATACGCAGCCAAAGAAATGAAATGGTATGGTTGCTTCGGAAACTGATTCAGCAAGGCTCAGTAAGAGGGAAGGAAGGAAAAGCGCAGGCGGTTGTTGTAGAGAAATGCAGACAATTGGGATTAGTGATTGATTTATGGGATTTAGATGAAAATCCGAAGTTAAAAGAGCATGAAGGATTTCATTGTGACCGTGATTCTTTTGAAGGAAACCCGAATCTTGTAGCTGTCCTGAAAGGGATGGGAGGCGGCAGATCAATCATCCTGAACGGCCACATTGATGTTGTGCCTGAAGGCAATCATGAAGATTGGGATGTGCATCCTTTTAGCGGCAAAGAAATCGATGGGAAATTATACGGACGCGGCACAACAGATATGAAGGGAGGAAATGTAGCGCTGTTATTGGCAATAGAGGCTATCCTGGCATGCGGACTCAAATTGAAAGGCGATGTGATTTTCCAAAGTGTCATAGAAGAAGAAAGCGGTGGTGCAGGTACTTTGGCAGCTGTTCTTCGCGGCTATCGAGCAGATGGGGCCATTATCCCAGAACCGACATCGATGAAAATATTCCCCTATCAGCAAGGTTCATTATGGTTTCGTTTATTGATTAAGGGGCAGTCGGCCCACGGCGGTACCCGTTATGAAGGTGTGAATGCAATCGATCTTTGCTACGATGTGCTTGAGCAGGTGAAAACATTAGAAATGGAGCGAAATAAAGAATTAAAGGAAGATCCTTTGTATAAGGGGATACCAATACCAGTGCCGATTAACATTGGCGTGTGCAAGAGCGGCGACTGGCCATCTTCGGTACCTGATTTGGCAGTATTGGAAGGACGTTATGGCGTTTCTCCTTATGAGACAGTCGAGCAGGCCATGAAGGGCCTTGAAGGCTGTATTCACAAGCTAAACCAAACGCATTCCTGGTTTGCGGCCAAACATATAGAACTCGAGTGGTTTGGAGCAAGATGGCTGCCAGGGAAATTGGAGGGCGGACATCCCCTCTTGGAAACAATCAAGAAAAATTTCCAGGAGGTGATGAAACGGGAAGCAAAGATAGAAGCGTCACCGTGGGGAACGGACGGCGGCATCCTCTCTACTTACAGTGATACCCCTGTTATCGTTTTTGGCCCAGGAGTGACGGAAAAAGCGCATGACAGCAATGAATATATTGAAATTGAGGCTGTTTTGGAAGCAGCGGAGGTCATAGCGACTACAGTCATGGACTGGTGTGGGGTAGAAGAATAATGATACTGGGAGGGGAGGTGTGCGGATGAATCAGCTCGCTTATATAATCGAGGAAATCGGGGCTCATTTTAGGGCCGTAATGACTGTTGATTTATTCAATAAACGCCTCAGAGTGGATCAATATTACGGGAACATCGACAAAATTGTAGAAACGGCCGAGCTTGCCGCCGAAAAGCATGGTTGTGAAAAAATCATTTTCAAAGCAAAAAGAGAAGAGTATATAAGCCTTTTAAGCAAAGGATTCGTATGTGAAGCAATGGTAGACCGTTTTTTTGCAGGCAGCGATGCTTTTTTCTTTTCTAAATTTTATGCCCATGAAAGAAGAAACAGCAAGTTTTGGGTCGAAGAAGACCAATTATTGGTTCAAATTGAAAAAGGGGCGGCCCGACCGGAGAAGCCTAATCCTCCCTTTACGATCGTTACTTGTACGAAGGAGCATGCAGAACAGCTGTCGGCGCTGTATAAACACGTTTTTAAGGTATATCCTGTCCCGATGGATGATCCTGCCTATGTGGCTGAGTGTATGGATAAGGGAAGCGTATTTATTGCCTATTTACATGAAGGGCGATTAGTCAGTGCCGTTTGTGGGGACATTTCAAAGGCAGAATGGAATGCGGAAATAACCGACTGTGCCACATTGCCAGAATATAGGCAATACGGTCTCATGCAACGGTTGATCAGCTTATTGGAGAAAAAGTTGGCCGAGAAGCACATTCTTTGCCTCTATTCCATTGCAAGAGCAAAGTCATACGGCATGAACGCCGCCTTTAAAAAATTGGGCTATTCTTATAGAGGGAGACTGGTGAACAATTGTTATATTTTTGAGGATTTGGAGGACATGAATATGTGGGTGAAATTTTTGTAGAGCCGATTTTCGGGCAGAAAGGTGACAAGAATCCGGCACTTTTTCATATACATATAGAAATAGGAATAAAGGAAGTGAAAAAGTGGCTGAGTCAACCGTATTTTCACAGAAAAACCTGGAGTTGCTCCTTAACTCGATCGACGAAGGAATACATGCGGTCGATTTAACTGGCCGGACAATCGTGTATAATTCGTTTTCTGCCCAATTGGACGGTATGAGGATCGATGAAGTGATGGGAAAGCATATCTTGAAGGCTTTCCCTTCTTTAACCAATAAAACAAGTACGCTATTGCAGGTGATCAAAACCGGTAAACCGGTGTACCATCACCAGCAATCTTACTTGAATATGCACGGCAGGAAAATCGACAGTGTCAATACCACTCTGCCAATCAAATTGGACGGCGAAATGATTGCGGCAGTTGAGGTTGCCAAGGATTATAGCCGCATAAGACAGCTTACTGAGCGTGTGATGGAATTGGAGAATAAAAGAAATCGGAAGCCGACCAAAAAAACGGCTTCCCATACAGCCACCTATGTTTTTGAAGACTTAAAGAGTAATGACCCGGCATTTCTGCAAGAAGTGGAACGGGGCCGCAAAGCTGCCTGCTCTGCATCGCCTGTCCTTCTATATGGTGAAAGTGGAACTGGCAAAGAATTGTTTGTACACGGCATCCATAATGCCTCTTCCCGGGCAAGCGGACCATTTATTGCCCAAAATTGTGCAGCGTTGCCGGAATCCCTTTTGGAAAGCCTGCTTTTCGGAACGGCAAAAGGAAGCTATACGGGTGCGGTTGACCGCAAAGGACTATTTGAACTGGCGGACGGAGGGACGTTGTTTCTGGATGAAATCCAATCCATGAGTATGGGTATACAAGCCAAACTACTTAGAGTTCTGGAAGATGGAATCATCCGAAGGGTAGGTGGGACAAACGATAAGCAAGTCGATGTGAGAGTGATATCAGCCATGAATATTGATCCTGAGAAAGCAATGGAAGAAAAAAGCCTGCGTCCGGACTTATATTTTCGGCTGAACGTGCTTAGTTTCTGTCTGCCGCCATTAAGGGAGAGACCGGGTGATATCTCTTTATTGACCGTACATTTTATGGAGTTTTTCAATCGAAGGCTAAACAAACGGTTTTCAACAGTTTCGCCTTTAGTTATGGAAACGATGAAGCAGTATAGGTGGCCGGGGAATGTCCGTGAACTTAAACATTGCATTGAATTCATGGCAATACACAGTGAGGGAACATTATTGGAAGAGCTGCCGCCATTTTTGAAAAATAAAAAGGTTCCCTCTTGCCTTCCCGAGATCCCTTCTTTAAGACAAGCCTTGATGGATAAGGAAACAGAGCTGGTAGAAATGGCTATGGAACGAACAAACGGAAATGTCTTGCAGGCAGCAAAATTGCTTGGCATTCCCCGCCAAACGCTGCAATATAAAATGAAAAAGCCGGGATTCAACTAAATTTCGCCCGCCTCAATAGAATCTGGAACGGCTCTTGCATAGTAATATAACAAAGTGCAGGGAGGTCTGGAAAATGAATCAATTATTATATAAACCTAAAAGGCATTGGAAAGATATTGAGTTGTGGAAAGATGTCACAGATGAACAATGGAACGATTGGCTTTGGCAATTGACTCATACCATACGTACGCTGGATGATTTGAAAAAGGTCATCAACTTGACTCCAGAAGAGGAAGAAGGCGTTTTTGTATCAACTAAGACAATTCCCCTGAATATTACCCCCTATTACGCTTGGCTGATGGATCCGGATGATCCTCGCTGCCCAATCCGTATGCAATCTGTACCGGTCGGGAAAGAAATATATAAAACGAAATATGATTTAGAGGACCCCCTTCATGAGGATGAGGATTCACCAGTTCCCGGACTGACCCATCGCTATCCGGACAGGGTGTTGTTTCTGGTGACCAATCAGTGTTCCATGTATTGCCGTTATTGCACCCGGCGGCGTTTTTCAGGACAAATTGGAATGGGTGTGCCAAAGAAGCAAATCGACGAGATGATTGCGTATATCCGTGAGACGCCTCAAGTGAGGGATGTATTGATTTCCGGTGGGGACGGCCTCCTCATTAATGACACAATATTGGAATATACCTTGAAAAATCTGCGAAGTATTCCACATTTGGAAATCATTCGGATCGGTACGAGGGCTCCAGTCGTATTCCCTCAGCGAATCACTGAAAACTTATGTGCAATATTAAAGAAATACCATCCAGTTTGGCTAAATACCCATTTCAACACAAGTATTGAAATAACAGAAGAGTCTAAAAGAGCATGTGAAATGCTGGTTGACGCCGGTGTGCCGGTCGGCAATCAATCTGTTATTCTTGCGGGGATTAATGATAGTGTGCCAATCATGAAACAACTGGTGCATGATTTGGTCATGATCAGAGTCCGGCCGTATTATATTTACCAATGCGATTTATCGGAAGGGATTTCCCATTTTCGGGCACCGGTATCCAAAGGCTTGGAAATCATTGAAGGTTTAAGGGGGCATACTAGCGGTTATGCTTGCCCGACTTTTGTGGTGGATGCCCCAGGAGGAGGAGGGAAAATTGCCTTGCAGCCTAATTACTTGCTTTCTCAATCCCCTGGCAAAACAGTCCTCCGTAATTTTGAAGGGGTCATAACAACCTATCCTGAACCTGAGTCATATACTCCCGGTACGGCGGATGATTATTTTAATTCTGTCTACGGTAATCGAAAAACAGTCCATCAATCTACAGGGATTTCGGCACTAATGCAGGATAAGGCATTCAATCTGGTGCCGAAGGACTTACCGAGGTACCAGAAGCGCGAGTCCTATACACAGGATCCCGGGCATGCGACCATAAAGGATAACCGTGAACGGCGTGATAAAATCAGGGATAAAAAATTCAACGCCCAGATATCAGAGAAACAGCCAGAAAATGTGCCGGGCAGCACGCAGGAGGGATGAAGATGGATGAATTATGCATGTGGTGCGAGGAAACTGCGGTCCAAAGTGTGATGGACACCGTCTATTGGGAATTGCCTGATGGCACGAGGGCGATCGAAATAAAAGAAGTGCCGTCATTTTATTGTCCTGCATGCAGCTGCACCTATCAGGAGCATGGAATTATTAAAGAGATAGAGAATCATTTGTTCATCATCAATACGTCTATTTTAGACCAAAGCCTTACTTATACTGAATTGATGAAGCAGCCAAAATTGTTGAAAAGGAACTATTTTGATTTTTCCTAAAGCAGCCTGGTTTTTCTCTTTTTCGTATTTTCCCATTTTTCACAAATAATTCAAGTTTCATTCTCTGCCTTGCCTCGATTCTTTTATACAATATGGAATAGGGGTTGAGTGTGGCGAAGGGGAGGATGGGAATGTATTTTGCGATTACGTTCATGATGGTTGCCGCCATGTTTGTCTTGTTCATGTGCGGTTATTATGCGGGAGTCATTAAAGAAAAGTACGGGAAGAATTGGTTGTTTGCAGTTCCCTTTACCGTGGCATTATTAATGTTCAATGTGATATGGGCAATCGTTGAAATGGGAAAGGCCGGTAGATGGTAAGGGAAAGCAGAAGAGCGAAAAATGGAGGAAGCGGTCCTTTCGGGACGGCTTCTTTTTATATGCATAAAAAGAAATGTACTAGACTCTGAGGCAAACATCGTCTATATTATTAAACAATCATACAGCCGAAAAAAGGAGTGACGAAATTGAAAACATTTTATCAATTTCTGCAGACATACAGACAACCGAAGGAGATTGATGCCCTGACTAAATTCGCAAACGATGCTTTTAATGACCATAGTTTTCCGAAGCAGTCGGCGGACTACCATGAAATCAGTTCCTATCTTGAAATGAATGGCTCCTATCTAGCCAGCATGAGCATATTTGATGATGCCTGGGAGAAATACAGCCAGCAAAACCTCTCTTCTTGATTTACTTATTCTTTATTTAACGGGCATGGAAAAGGCAGATGAAGGTGGACGCCTATTACCCTCAATATTGATAACCTGTCAAGGAATTATGCATATACTATCGTAAATACAGTATCAGCCTTGGGGGATGCCTTAAATGGGTAATAAAAAGAAAGCGAGATATAAAGTTGGTGATACAGTTGTCATTACGATGTATGGGACGGTAGGCAAAGTGACGGATGTGAAATTCATTGAAGGTTCATTTGTTTATGAGGTCAATTATAGTGAAGGCTTGTACTTAGAGCCCTTGCTGGTTTCAGTGGATGAATACGACGGGGATTTGCTGCAGGATAAGGAAGAAATCAATATTGAATACCAGTTCTTCTTTGGGGATTTGGTCCAGGTTGAGGGTTATGATGAAGAGTACTTCAAGGTAATCGGTTTCAGGACGGAAATCTGGAGATATAAGGAAAATGCGTGGGAAGATGTGGTATATGAATTATCCCGCCTTTCCGATGGAGAATGGCTTGAAGCCCATGAAGATGAATTAATCCTTATTGCCGATGCTGAAAGTGCAGATACGTATTTCCAGAATCTTGATTTAGTGAAACCAATCAAGAAAATAAAGACGGCAAAAGATGCCAAAGCCCAGACCGCCGCAACAAAAGCTGAACAAAAAAACCTTCAGGAACTGCTGGAGCAAAAGCAGTTAATTGATCAGCTTCTTGACCTCTATAATGATTATGGCAGCCTTTACAAAAGTTTCCGGGATGAAGAGTATAAAAAAGTCATGCTGCTCACACTATTGAAGCTGAAGAACCTTTCCGCCCAAGGCGCCATGAAGGCGAAGGATAAACACGTGAAATAGGAGAAAACCATTTGGAAAGCGATGCTTTTTCCCTAGTCGGGCCGTTTATACATTTTTGTAATAACGCTGAATGACTTCACATAAAGGTATATAAAGGGGGGCGGTTTTTTTGAGAGATATTGAGGTTGTTATCGATACCGAAGAAATTGCTGAATATTTCTTTGAAGAATTGACTAAGCGAGGGTATTCACCGACTTTAGAAGAACTCGAAGAAATTGCCGATATTACGTTTGAATATTTGCTGGATAAATGCATTATTGATGAAGAAGTGGAAGAATAAACAGATCGTACGGTAGCATAGAAGCTGCCGTTTTTTATGTTTAAGGATATAATTTCCTTTTTAAATGATTAAGGAACTGTTAAAAATATAATGGTATATTATCTTTATGGCAAAAAACTGCACAATGCAAACATCTTACAATTTAACTAGTTGATTAAACTATGGTATAGTGGTGTTTGGAAAACGTTTTTAGGAGGAATTATTAATGAGTGTACATATTGGAGCAAAAGCTGGAGACATTGCAGAAACGGTATTATTGCCTGGCGATCCGCTTCGTGCTAAATATATTGCAGAAACATTTTTGGAAAACCCAGTTTGTTATAATGAAGTAAGAGGGATGTATGGATATACAGGTACATACAAAGGGCATAGAATCTCTGTACAAGGGACAGGCATGGGTGTTCCTTCTATTTCCATCTATGTGAACGAGTTGATCCAAAGCTATGATGTGAAAAATTTAATCCGTGTCGGTACATGTGGAGCAATCCAAAAGGATGTAAAGGTGAGGGATGTCATCCTGGCTATGTCTGCTTCGACAGATTCCAAGATGAACCGCGCAATATTCGGAACAGTCGATTATGCGCCGACTGCAAGCTTCGACCTTCTTAAAAAGGCTTATGATGCAGGAATAGAGAAGGGGCTTCATCTAAAAGCCGGAAACATTTTTACGGCTGATCAATTCTACAATGACTACGCAGAACATGAAAAATGGGCGCAATATCAAATCCTTGCCATTGAAATGGAGTCTTCTGCCCTATATACACTCGCTGCAAAATTCGGCAGAAATGCTTTGTCTGTACTGACTGTCAGTGATCACTTGCTTACAGGGGAAGAGACTACAGCTGAGGAAAGACAAACAACATTTAGCGATATGATTGAAGTGGCATTGGAAGCTGCAATCAAAGAGAAATAAACCTCTAAGATGAGAATGTCCCTATCACTAAGCTGGCATGACGAAATGTTTAGTGAGCGGGCATTCTCTTTTCCATTCCAAATCGGTATGAAGGTGTAAAAAGTGAGGATTGAAAATGATGAAAAAGCAGATAACAACTGCAATGGCAGCTTTACTACTGCTTAGTGGATGCCAATCGCAATTCAATGTTTCCGGAGATGAAAACCAATCTCATCCAAAGAAGCAAGAACAACAAGATAAAGCAGAAAAAAAGGAAACTTCCAGTGGCTTTTCCATTCCCGCGAAGGATTTCAACTCTATTAAAGAGGCAGATGGGAAAAAGGTCATTCAAAATCCTGAAAATTTGCTGGCACTGGTAAATAAGACCTATTCTTTGCCTGAGAATTATATCCCGGGCGATCTTGTCCGTGCGGATGTGGATTATTCATTCGGAGATGCACAGATTGAAAAAGCGCTCATGAGAAAAGAAGCGGCAACCGCTTTATCTGACATGTTCAAAGGAGCGAAACAGGAAGGGATTGAACTGTTTGCTGTGTCAGGTTACCGTTCCTATATCAGACAGCAATCTGTCTTCAACAATGATGCAGCGAAAAAAGGCATTGATGAGACAAAAAAATTAGTCGCCGTTCCTGGGGAAAGCGAACATCAAACGGGTTTATCCATGGACATTTCAGCCCATTCAGCCAATCTGGACTTAGTCCAAAGCTTTGAAAATACAGCCGAGGGCAAATGGCTGGCTGCCAATGCACACAAATATGGCTTTATCCTCCGTTACCCAAAAGGGAAGGAAAACATTACGAAATACGAGTATGAGCCTTGGCATTTCCGTTATGTTGGGAAAAAGTATGCTGCAACCATCTATGAAAATAATCTGACTTTAGAGGAATTCATCGAACGCGCGGAGAAAGAAAAGTAAGTTAAAAAAGCATGCTTGTGAAAGTGGTGAAGACATGGATAACGAAAGCAAACAGCCTGACAGTGGCAATTCGAATAATTATATTAAGTTCAAAAAATTCCACTTTATAATGGGTGTGTTTTTTATCGTTTTTGTAACGGCAGCTGTAACGACAATCGCTCTGACATTCGGTGATAAAAAAGTCCAGCCTGTCGCAACAAATACTGATCGTGCAGAGTTCAATAAACTGTATGATACATTCGATACAATCAAAAGCGAATACTACACAAAAGTGAAGGATGCTACATTGGTCAACGGAGCAATTAACGGCATGCTCGAATCATTGGACGACCCTTATTCGGATTATATGAATGAGAAAGAAGCGTCAAGCTTCCATGAACAGATTTCGGCCTCTTTTGAAGGAATTGGCGCAGAAATACAGGAACAAAACGGCCAAATTTCAATTGTGTCCCCTATTAAAGGGTCTCCTGCTGAAAAAGCCGGTCTGAAGGCTAACGATATAATCGTCAGTGTCAATGGCAAAAGCCTTCAAGGAATCAGTTCAACAGAAGCCGTTACGAAAATAAGAGGGAAAAAGGGTTCAAAGGTCGACCTGATGATTAAAAGAGGAAGTCAAGATCCGTTTAAGGTCACTTTAACTCGGGATACGATACCGATTGAAACAGTGTATGGTGAAATGCTGCAAAATAATATTGCACGCATCCAAGTAACTAGCTTTTCTGATAATACCTCTACAGAATTGGCGAAATCGCTAAATGAAATGAAGGAAAAGGGCATGAAAGGCCTTGTGCTGGATTTGAGGGGAAATCCAGGTGGAATCATGCAGGAAGCAATCAAGATTTCAAGCATGTTCGTCCCAAATGATGAAGTAGTCCTACAAGTCCAGGATCGTGCAGGAAACAAACAAGTCTTTAAATCGAATAATAATGGACAGAATAAGTTTCCGATGGTTGTCCTTGTGGATGGCGGAAGCGCAAGTGCTTCAGAAATCGTTGCCGCCGCTCTAAGCGAATCCGCTGATATCAAGCTTGTCGGGGAAAAGACTTTCGGAAAAGGAACTGTCCAAAATGCGAAAGATTTCAAAGACGGTTCCAATATTAAATTTACGACAGCTAAATGGCTGACACCTAAAGGGAACTGGATCCATAAAAAAGGAATCCAGCCTGATGTCAAGGTAGAACTGCCTTCATATGCCCACTTAACCGTTATTTCGCCTGAGCAGGAAATGAAGGTCGGTACAAGTTCTACAGAAACAAAGGTCGCTGAGCAAATGCTGGAAGCTCTGGGCTACCAAACAGGTACAGTTGACGGCATCTATGATAATCAGACAAAAACTGCAGTCATGCAGCTGCAGAAAGATTTGAATATCAAACAGGATGGCATCCTGAAAGGAGACTCTACGACCGGGCTAATGAATAAGCTCCGCGAGAAAATCCTTAAGAATGACACTCAATTGAAAAAAGCGGTAGAAGTACTGACCGGAGAAATGAATAAATAAAGGATTGGAATGGAGCTATTGGCTCCATTCTTCTTTTATATATGGAAATGTAGCGAAATGAGGAAAAGATGCTATTATATATTTGTGCAAAATATGCTAATCTCTTAGTAAGCTTTATGGAGGTTTTATTTGGGAGGGGATTGCGCACAATGGGAATGGCAGATAGAAGATTTATCCGCAGTGTTGCTTTGAAGAAAGGTCATGGCTGGAATGCTAAGGAATTTCCATTTCATTTGCCGGCGGTCAAGCAACTGAACAAACTGACACTACATAAGAATGTGACTTTTATTGTCGGCGAAAATGGGAGCGGGAAATCAACCGTTCTGGAAGCGATTGCTGCTTCTTACGGCTTTAACCCGGAAGGCGGGACGAAAAATTTTATGTTTTCTACCTTTGATAGCCACACAAATCTACACGAACATATCAGTCTTATAAAAGGAAGCGCAAAACCGGATGATGGCTTTTTCTTCCGGGCTGAGAGCTATTATAATGTTGCTACCCATATTGAGGAGCTAGATAAAGAGCAAGGAAGCGGAAACAGGATTATCAAGAGCTATGGGGATACTTCCCTTCATAAGCAATCCCACGGAGAGTCGTTTATGTCTCTTTTCCTGCATCGATTCGGGCCAAACAGCCTATATATCCTGGACGAACCTGAGGCAGCCTTATCTCCTTCCAGGCAGCTGACTCTTATATCGCGTTTGCATGAACTCGTTGAAGAAGGCTGCCAATTTATTATTGCAACACATTCCCCGATCTTGCTGGCTTACCCCAATAGCGTTATATACCAGTTGAATGAGGGGTATGAGAAAGTAACATATGAAGAAAGCGACCATTATCAAATAACGAAATCGTTTCTTGATTATCCAAAGAGAATGCTAGATGTGCTGATGTCAAAGCCAAAATAAAGAGTGAAACATTTCCCTTTGCGGATGCACCTGGCATATAATGCACAGTATAGCGATTATCCTTTATAGGATGGTAATACATATATGAAAACAGCTATTTATAGATATAGATTGTAATTAGAAGAGGTGCAAGAGAATGAAAAAAACGGAAGTTTATATTATTGGAGGATTTTTAGGGAGCGGAAAAACTACATTATTGCAGCATATTATTAAGCAGGAACAAAAGGAAGGAAGAAAAATTGCTGTCCTGCTGAATGAATTGGGAAGTATTTCAATCGACTCAGCATTAATCGGTAATGAGGGTGTTCCGTTTAAAGAGCTTTTCGATGGATGTATCTGTTGCACCATATCTGATAAAGTGGAAGCTCAGCTGCAATCGTTGACAATGGAAAATGATTTGGATGCCATCTATATTGAAACAACAGGCGCAGCCCATCCTGTGGAGGTTGTGGACAGCATCATTTCGCCATTGCTTGTCGATTCGCTTGAATATAGAGGCATTATAACGGTTGTCGATATTTCGCGTTGGGCCGACCGAAGTAAGCTAACTCCGCAAATTAGACAATTAATGATTGAACAAATTGCCCATGCCGATACGGTTGTATTAAATAAGGTGGATTTGGTCAGTGAACAGCAAAGTAGTTCCATATTATTTGAAATCCAATCACTCAATAATGATGCATTATGCTTGTTTACGAGTGAAGGCAAGATTGCTTTGGTTGATTTCCAGCAGCAGACTGTCCATAGCGGACAAAAAAAAGGGAATGGGAAACATAGTATCGCTGATTTACATCTGCAAACAGTCATTTATACTTTCAGTACTTCTATCCAATATGAATCCTTTGAAAAATGGCTGCGCGCGTTGCCGGAGACTGTATATCGGATCAAGGGATATATTGGCTTTACACATTCGCAATATCCATTTTTATTCCAATATTCATATGGTACGCCTGTCATGATCCAGGAACTGATAAAGATGCCATTGAACATTGTCATCATAGGGCAGGATATGGATAGGGAACAAATGCTTGGGGAATTGAAGGCATTGGAAAAGGAAATGGAAGTTTGATGGACAGAAAGCCAGGTTTTTTCCTTATTCAGGCGGGTATGTAAGTACCATATACTTCACTAATCAGAGGAGGAATGGGAATGCCTTGGAATAACCACGATTATCCGCCTAGTATGAAACATTTGGATACAGCTGTGCGCCATAAAGCAATCGAGATTGCCAATGCGTTACTTGATGATGGATATGAAGAAGGAAGAGCGATCAGTATTGCCACAAAGCAAGCAGAAGATTATGTGGAAACGCACCATAATGGCAATGAACCATATGAAGTAAAACCGCATGGAGATGGCTGGCAGGTCATAAAGAAGGGGAATGACCGGGCAAGCTATGTTTCTGAGAAGAAAAAAGATGCTGTTGAAAAGGCAAGGGAGCTCAGTGGAAAACATAAAACTACATTTGTGCAATATAAACAGGACGGTACGAAACAATCCTCATAATAAAAAACTGCTTTGCCCAGTATTGCTGAGCAAGCAGTTTTTTTGGTGTCGACCTCTAATCTGTGGGAATTGACAGGGAATTTGATGTCATTTATACTTATCTCGATATCGAAATAAATGAATTTATAATAATTTCACTGAACTTTGAAATAAATGTTCAAATGCAATCGATAATGGGGATGAAAAAGCTATGAAGAAAATGTATTCAATTGATCCGGCAACGATGAGTGAGAGAGAGAATTATAAGTTTTTGACAGGTACAATTGTGCCTCGCCCAATTGCATTCGTAACCACTGTGGGAACAGATGGAACTATAAATGCTGCACCGTTCAGTTTCTTCAATATTGTATCTTCCAATCCGCCGCTAGTTAGCTTATCTGTCCAAAGGAAAAACGGGAAACAAAAGGATACGGCCCGCAATATCGTTGATTCTGGTGAATATGTGATTCACATTGTGGATGAGTCAAATGTCGACGAAGTAAATAAAACTGCCGCTTCCCTCCCTGCCTATGAAAGTGAATTGGATTTAACCAACTTCACAATGATTACTAGTTCAGTTGTCGGCACACCTGCTGTCCAGGAAGCAAAAGTGAGGATGGAATGCCGGCTGGAAAAAGCCATTCCGTTAGGTGGGGATAACAAGGATGGATGTGATTTATTGATAGGGAACATTGTTGCCTACCACATTGATGAAAATTTGTACGATTCAAAAGGCCATATCAATCAAGAGGAACTTGCAGCCGTTAGCCGTCTGGCTGGAAACCAATATGCTAAGATGGGAGAATTTTTTTCTATCGAAAGACCGGAATAGAGATTCATTATTCCATATAAAACCAGCGGATATGTCTGCTTCCGCTGGTTTTGTGTGTAAAAAATGCAAGTTTTTTTAACTGAAACAGCAGCTGCAGCCTTAAGTAAGGGCCCATTTCGTTTGCTGTTTTTCCTTTGTCTTAGCTTGTCGGGGCTAAGCAGGCAATCTCCGCTTTTCTTATTCCATACTTCCGTAGGCTTCGAATGTTTGGGCGCTGTCTATTAATCCACATGCTGCGCACTGGACGCGTATATCAGGGCCGTTGTATGTGATATGAAAGGGTTCTGTTTGTCCGTTTGAGTATTCTTGGATAATGTCCCCGGTTTGAGGATCGAGTTTTACGGGATGCGGCACCTGCTCCAATAGATTGAAGCGCGTCCGATTTGTTTTGCATTGGGGACAGCGGTATTTTTTGCTCATAGATATTCTCCTATACTGTAGAATTCTTTGCTTTTATCGTATAGTCTGACTATATAGCAAGGAAATTATGTGGAATAATTTCCTTTATTTTTCTTGGAAAAAATTATAAGTTTTCGAAAACACTACATACTTTTTTCACATTTTTCCGTTAGACTGGTGAGGGGATAAGGGTGAGGAACAATATATGAAAAAAAAAGGGGCAATTTTGTTAGTGATTTTATGCTTTTTGGCAAGTTGCACACATACAAATGTGAAACCTGTTATGAAAAGCATGCCTTTTATAGCCAGTGTCAATTTAAAGGACCATACACTGACCTTTTTGAATGCTGACACGTTGAAAAAATCGGTAACGTGGAAGATTGATACATTCGCAACAGGCGCCTGCTTGTTGCCTGATAAGGATCATTTAGCTATTTTTGGGAAAACGATGGACCATATACAAATTTTTTCTTTGAGTCAAGGGAAATTGGTGGATAAATGGGATACCGGGCAAGGCATTGTTTTTATGTCCATCCTTAAAGATAGGAATAGGATTGGTGTAATCGATCAGCATACCAACACCATTCGTATATTATCCTTAAATGGGGAACTATTGAAGAGGCAAGAGGTAGGAAATCAGCCAATTTCATTTTTGGAAAGAGGCGGCAACTTATATGTGATCAATTTTAATGATCAAAAAATAAGTATTTTGGACACTAAAACATTGAAAGTGCTTGATGAAATGCCAGTAGGCCGTTATTCCACTGGCATCATGACCAGTAAAGACGGCAAAACACTTTGGCTTGGAGGGCATGGAGAAGGAAATAAAGTGGAGGAAGATATACATCTTTATTCCTTGGAAACAAAAAAGCTCGTCAAGAAGCTTCACGCTCCTTCCATGCCTGTAAAATTTTTAACAATTTATCAATCAGTATTTATTATTAGCCATGGCAGTAGTACAATCTACAAGTGGCAGACTGGAAATCAGAGCCTGCAATCGTTGAAAGTGGGCATTAACCCATTTGAAATCGGAAAGAGCAAAGATTATATTGTTGTAGCCTCATATGATGATGACCGAATATACATCATAGAACCTGAGCCATTGTCCATCAAAAAGGTGGTTAAAACAGGCAAAGGACCATTTCAACTAGTGATAAGGGAGTAGAACACATATGTTAGATTACAAGGTTTTAGTAGTAGACGACGAAGAAGATATGAGGCATCTTGTAGAGATGTATCTTTTGAATTCAGGCTATCAATGCATCCAGGCAAGCAATGGCCATCAAGCGCTTGAAGCAGTGAAGACGGAGCAGATCGATGTGGTGCTGCTGGATATCATGATGCCTGAGCAGGACGGCTTCGAGGTGTGCGAGAACATCCGTACCCTTTCTGAAGTGCCGATCATTTTTGTAAGTGCCAAAGGGGAAGAGTGGGACAAGGTAAAGGGTTTAAAACTTGGCGGGGATGACTATGTCGTGAAGCCGTTCAGTCCGGGGGAACTGATTGCACGGATTGAAGCGTTATTGAGAAGATCCGGCAAAAAGAATGACCCGGTTGATTTAGATTTGGTTGTGTACGGCGAGATATCCATTAATAAGAAATCAAGGAAAGTGTTAGTTTCGGAACAACCTATTTCACTCACATTAAAAGAATATGAACTTTTAAATTTCTTGATCGGCCACTCAAATCAGGTATTGAGCAGGGAACAATTGCTTGAGCGGATTTGGGGGAATGATTACAGCGGTTCATTACGGACAGTCGACACACATGTGAAAACATTGCGTATGAAGCTGAAGAACGCCGACTATATCCAGACTGTTTGGGGCATAGGCTATAAATTTGAGGGTGGCAATGAAGCGTAGAAAACTCTCGTTGCAGCACAAATTATGGTTGACTATTTTTTGTATCATCTTATTGAGCGTAGGTTTTGCCTATTATTTGTCTCAATTGTTTTATGAAAAATTGTATGTTGATTATGTAAAAGAGAACCTCTATTCACAGGCAGAGCAATTGGCCCAGGATTATCAGGGAGGTCCACTGACAGATGAATATAAAGAGCATGTCAAATGGCTTAACAGCAAGACGCAAGGGGAGATTTTCGTCGTAAACAATCCCAGGGAGCTAAGTGCCTGTGTGCCTTTTGATTTAGATTATCACACACTTATTTCAGATAAAGAGAGACAGACACTTCTTGACGGCAACCCCATCTTTAAAAAAGGATTTGAAGAGCGGTTCCAAAGGGATATCGTTGCCGTTATATACCCTTTGCTGGACAATGGGGATCTAAAAGGCATTATTTACAGTTACATCCCATTAACCAGCATAAAAGAATTAACAAAGGAATTTACATTTATTTGGATTATTGCAGGCATTCTGTATATGACCATTACTCTTTATTTAGGTGTAAAAATTATTAATAAAATTGTAAAGCCATTAAAAGAAATCGAACAGGCTGCAAATAAGGTATCGCAAGGGGACTATTCAACTGTCCTGAATGATAGCAGCGATGACGAAATTGCCAGCTTGGCAAAAGCATTCAATAAAATGAGCCACGCTATTAAGGTTGAAGATGAAAGGAAGCGGGACTTTCTTGCTGATATTTCCCATGAATTGCGAACTCCACTAAGCTATGTTAAGGGATATACACAGGCTTTATTGGATGGTTTGGTTAGGGACCAAAAGGAACAAGTGAAATATCTCAATCTAATCGATAGGGAAACAAAACAATTGCAGAATCTGGTCCAGGATCTCCTTGACCTGACAAAAATGGAGTCAAATACGTTTGTTATAGATCCGGAGCCAATTGCTTTCTCGCAGTTTGTTGAGGACACATTGGATAAGTATAAAACAATCCTGCTTGATAAGAATTTAACGTTAAAAATGGACCTGGATCCTGAAGCAATCATCCTAGGTGATGGGAGCAGGTTGGAACAGGTGATTCAAAATATTGTGGAGAACTCAATCCGGTACAGCAAGGATGGAGGGTCAATCCATGTGGCATTATCCATTAAGGATAATCACTGTTATTTGGAAATCAGCGATAACGGCATCGGAATCAGCGAGGAACATTTGAAAAGAATCACTGAGAGGTTTTACAGGGTCAACAAAGCCCGCTCCCGTTTCAACGGGGGTACAGGCTTGGGCTTATCCATTGTCGAGAAACTTATGCAGCTGCATAATGGAGAAATGACGATTGAAAGCAAATTAAATGTGGGAACAAGGGTAAACCTGATCTTTCCTCTTCTGGAAGATTGGTAATGATAGGGGGATAAAGAGGGACCTCCCTCTTTTACATAAAGTCACTAAATCAAAGGGGTAGTGCTATGAAAAAAGTATGGATTGCTTTATTGTCTTGCGTATTTATTCTTGCTTTAGGGGCATGCGGAAAGGAAGATAAGCCCTCCGGCGTGAAGGATGGGGAATTATTGGACCTTGATGTGGAGTTATCCGTTAATCCTGAACAAGCGCAGGTGAATGAAAATATTACGTTTACAGCCAAGGTGAAATACGGTGGGAAGACTTTAAAAAAAGCGGATGAAGTCAAATTTGAAATTTGGCGCTCCAAAAGTGATCATCATGATAAAAAAGAAATTCAGCCGAATGAAGACGGGACCTATTCCTTGACCCGTTCTTTCACAGAAGAGGGTACTTATTATATTTATTCGCATGTTCAAGCAAAAGGTATACACAATATGCCAAAGAAGGAATTCACGGTTGGAAAGCCAAGCGAGCCTGAAACAAAAGAAGACGCCGCTAAGAACATGGATATGAATATGAATATGGAAAATAGCGACCATTCGAAATAACGTAAGTAAAGAGCTGTATCCGAAAGGATGCAGCTTTTTTGTTTTTACTAATGCGCTGAAGGATGTTCTTTCTTTTTGCTGAATTGAATATGTATATAGTACCCGACTTGTATTGTGAGGGAATGGAATGAATGAAAAAATGTTTCCTGAAGAAGAGCAGAGAATTACATACAAAGAAGCAGTGAAACAAGAGGTGCAGATTGGGGAGGAATTTCCGAATCAATGGTCACTAAAGCTTAAAACGATCGAGAGTATTTTAATCCCCGATTCTTCGTTTTCTTACCGCGAGAGTTCGCCGGATTTGCCTACTGTGGATATCAAGCGCCATGTTTTGTTGAAAAAAGATGGAAAAGCATCTATTACGTACGATGTTTCCCAACTGGACCGATACACTCTTTCAATCATTAACGAAAGTGCTCTCGCTATTTCATACAAGGTAGAGATCAGCCCGGACCAGTTTCATTACCGTGCGGTCTCAACTATTTGTACCATTAACCCAGGAGAGATGGAATGCTTCTTTTCCAACGAATATATGAAATACGCAAGGGTGCTGATTATGGGGGAACAGGTGGCATCTGCCATTATTATCTTGCAGGGAAAACGATAAATGATTGTATCATTGTAATTTATTTGTAAAATAAGTAATAAAATAGGGCGTAAAAATAATCTGTCAAGCTATTTATGCTAGTGTCTAAATGGAAATTGCTCAGCACAATTACCTGTGATACCTCTAATTCCTTTTGGAGGAAAAAATAACAAATCATGTGAGAATGCCAATTTAATAGGCATTCTCATTTTTGTATTTCTATATACTTCTAGTTTAGGAAGAAAAAAATAGTTCTTGTTCAGATGTGTAAAAATATGGTTCTTATATTACAAAAAAGCCATGTTACGATTTGTAGGCAAGCAAAACACAACAACAGGAGGATGTTTATTTATGAAGAAAAAAGCAATCGTATCATTAGCTGCGGCAACAGTACTTAGTTTAGGGTTAGGTAGCGCAACAAGCACATATGCAGCCTCAAAAACAATAGATTGCCAGGTTAACCAGTACAATCAATTTAAGCAGCTACAAAATGCTGCTGCAAATAAGAACACTATTAAGTTCGTTCCATTAAAAAATGGTTTCATAGTGGGCGGGATGTTCACTATTAAAAATAACTGCATCACTGTACCGCCTGTAACAAAACCGGAACAGAACCAGCCAGAGGTTGAAAAACCAGAACAAAACCAGCCAGAGGTTGAAAAACCGGAACAAAACCAGCCAGAGGTTGAAAAACCGGAACAAAATCAACCAGAAATCAATAATCCGGAACAGAACCAGCCTGAACAGGAACAGCCGGAAGTAAATGAACCGGAGCAAAACAAACCTGAACAGGACAAGCCTTCTGACTCATATGAAGTGAGTGCGTTTGAACAAAAAGTGGTTGAATTGACAAATGTCGAGCGCCAAAAGCAAGGGTTGCAGCCGCTTACTTTGGATACTGAGCTAAGTAAAGTAGCACGCATCAAATCACAGGACATGAAGGATAAAAACTATTTTGACCATAACAGCCCAACTTACGGTTCACCTTTTGATATGATGAAGCAATTCGGGATCTCATACCGCAGTGCTGCAGAAAACATTGCACAAGGACAACGTTCACCAGAGGAAGTTGTTAATGCATGGATGAATTCATCAGGCCACAGAGCAAACATCCTGAATGCAAGCTACACTCATATCGGCATCGGACATGTTAGCGACAATAATTATTGGACACAAATGTTCATTGGAAAATAAATGATACAAGAAAAAGACTCAACTGTCCCAGTTGGGTCTTTTCTATATTTCCGTAACATTGATTTCGGAATATTGAAGGTCATTTGCCTTTGCCAGCCGTATTTCGAGAATATGATCACGGTATTGCGCAGTAGCTCCTTTTTTTTTGACAATTGCGGGAAGAGTGAATACATGATGGTCTTCTTCTGAAGGATAACCCTCTATAATTGATGTGTTTGATGTATGAAAGATTTTTATGTTTTTTAAGCTGCCTTTCTCTTTAATAGGCATTCTGATGAATACATCATTATGCGTTTCAAAGATTTGTACATCCATCTTTTCTGAAACGGATGTATGCTTATTAAGATTGAATGCTTCAAAGAAAGGATTGCTGAAAGTTGAAGGGGATGGCTCCTCTGAAGTGGATTGCGCTGAATGCTGTTGCTTTTGCCATTCTGTAAACATATTTTTCAAAAAGGATTCCATATCTTTTGACTGTGGCATGCCCGAAACATTTTTCATGAAATGTTGAAACGGAAAAAGAACATTCCACGGATTCATTAGAAGGTTCCTCCCTTACAGCAGAAAACACGTTTTAAGACAGTATATGCAGTAGATGGCCCATTTGCCATGAAGTTTATGGTCTCCTTTTAAATGTAATCAAAAGCGGAAAGGGCCTGTTTATCTCCGGCATGCTTAAGACGTTGCCTTGTGAAAGGCTGGTCTTTCGCCTTTGACAAGGCACTGCATAACAATTCAAGAGGGAGGCATTCCTTTTTATGATGTAAAATTCCATTGGGCTGTAACAAAATGCTACTATAATAAATCCCGGACTTATTTGTCCGGGACTGAATAGCGTATTGGGTATTCTCCAGTGCTTTTTGGGACAGCAACTTCCAAAACCCCATTCGTGTAGGTAGCCTTAAGCTGATTAGGTGCAATGGCGAAAGGGATGATCACTGAACGGTGTATATGGCCAGAGAAGCGTTCTGTAAGCAACTGATTCGTTTCATCTTCTTTATACGGCCTTGATATGTGGCCTTCAATCAGTAGATGCTGGCCTTTGATGGCCAATGAAAGCTCCTCCGGTTTTTGTATGCCGGGTAGATCAATGAAAATGTAGCCGTGTGTTTCAGTTTCAATAATATCGATGGCAGGGTGTTTTTTTGGAAAGATATGTTCAAAATCCTTCCAAAAATCATCTCCAAGGATCGCTTGAGATTCATGGCTTAGCTTGCTCCAGTCAAACGGTTTTTGCTGTTCATTGGACATGGCGATGTCCTCCATTTCATCTAATGGCTATCATTATATGAACAGATGTAAGCGATTATGATTCTAACTGGCTCTTTTCTGATTTGATTGTATATATCCTTTTTTGGACCATGTACAGACGAGACGCAAGAGTAATGGCTCCAATCGCGAGTCCGATAATTAAACCGACCCAGTACCCATAGGCTTCTAGGGAGGTATAGTTGGCCAGTATGAATCCTGCAGGCAGCCCAAGTGCCCAAAAAGAAATAAGGGACATGACAAAGGTTACATTCACGTCTTTATATCCCCGCAATGCCCCCTGAATAGGTGCCATTATGGCATCCGACAACTGGAAGAACAATGCGTATATCAAAAAACTCGATGCCATGCTAATAACCTGTGGTTCATTCGTATAAATGCCCGCAACTTCGGTCCGAAAGAAAAAAAGAACACATCCGAACAATAATGCCATGCCGACAGCGAAAAAAGTACCGATTTTGCTATACGCTTTAGCATCATTATACCGTTTGCCTCCTACTTCAAATCCGACAACGATGGTCATAGCCATTGAAATGCTGAGTGGCACCATATATAGGAAAGAGGCGAAGTTCATGGCTGTCTGATGTGAAGCAATGGTTATTGTATCATAATTGCTCATTAGTAAGGTTACAGCAGAGAAAATGCTTGTTTCAAAAAAGATGGATAGCCCAATAGGCACGCCAATCTTCATGATACGGATAATCTCTCCGAATGAGATGTGAATGAAACGCGCAAAAATCCCATAAGCTTTGAATGGACGCACCTTCATGATGACTGCAGTTGCAATGAAGAGGATAACCCAATATGTGATGGTTGATGCAACACCCGATCCGACACCGCCCAGCTCAGGGAAATTCAGTTTTCCGAAGATGAATAAAAAATTCAAGGCAACATTGACAGGCAGTGCGGTCAATGTGATGAACATGGAAATCCGTGTCTGGCCCAACGCATCAATATAAGAACGCAAAACGCTATAAATAAATAAAGGAATGATTCCACCCGATAAGGCAATTAAGTAATCGCGGGCAACTTTGCGTACATACGGCTCCAAGTCCATCATGTTTAAAAGCGGATCCAATGCAAAAAAGCCGACTGCCAGAACAAGGAGAGATAAGATGATAGCTAAATAGATTCCTTGTATGACAGAAGCAGAAACATCCTTTGTTTTTCTCGCACCCACTAGCTGGGAAACGATAGGTGTCATAGCGATAAGGATACCGCTTAAACCGGTATTGACAGGCACCCAAATAGAACTGCCGATTGCTACACCTGCCAGGTCATCCGCTGAATAATTGCCTGACATGACGGTGTCGGCAAATGTCATTGAAAACATGCCCAGCTGCGTGACCAAAACAGGCAGCATAATGGCTAGGAAAAGTCTGATTTTTTCTTTTGTATTTTTAGTTGTATTCATGGCAATCCTCCGATTCATATGGCATCAGAAGATTATATCATATTCTTTCATGGGCAATGGCTGTTTTTCGAAAAAGATATTTGTTGGTGCGTTCTATATAAAGTTCATAAGCATAGATATAGAAGTAGATTATTCAATTGGCGAGGGGGATTCAAATGGCGTACAAGCATTCAAAAGGTTGGTATGTGGATCAGCTGAGGGAAAGGGGCATTACAAAACACCCTGTGGAACTGAAAAAATTGCAGCTTTATCGGACATATGTCGTCCGTAACCTGTATTTTGAAACAATCCGTGAAGAAACGAAATAAAGTGAATACAAAAAGGCATTCCTTTCGTATAATACTATAGAACTAGTATTTTAAAAGAAAGGAGTGGCATTGTCATGGCATCTCGTGATGAAAGAGTGCTAGCAGCTTTGATTTATATCGTCAGCTTCTTTACTGCATTTATTGGACCTTTATTAATTTGGCTTTTGCAAAAAGACAAATCATCTTTCATTGATTATCATGGACGTGAATATTTGAACTTCCTTATTTCATATACGGTTTATTCAATAGTGGCTTCCATCTTGATGATTGTACTGATTGGTTTTATCCTTTTGCCTATCGTCGGCCTAGCCGCTTTTATCCTGACCATAATCGGGGCAGTAAAAGCGTATAATGGGGAAGAATATAGATTTCCATTAATCTTCCGTTTATTGTAGAATAAGTTTAAGAACAATCCTTGGTGTATTACATCAGGGATTGTTTTCTACTTCTGTTATCTCTTCCAAACCATCCAAAGAACTTCCTTCATTTGCCGCATAAGGGATACGTGAAACTAGGTGATTTCCATTCATATTAAACAGTATTATCGGCAAACAGCCCAACAGTGCTTGAATATGGCCTTTTTTTCTTTATTGGTCAGCAGCATTGTATTCGTCATCAATCATTTCTTTTTTCCTAAACAAGCCATATGGGTTGCTGTTATCCCTTTTATTGCCTTTTCCATTCTTTTCTTTATCCAATTCCGCATCAATTATAAACGCTATAAGGATATCCCAGGAATCGGGCCTGAAAGTGGGGCCGATCTTTTACGTGAGAAGCATATATTAATGGCATACATGCCTGCCCCGACATTAAGAGTCCTTCTTTATAGTAAGGAAGGATTATTCCAGGGAGAAATAGCCGATCAAAACACTTCGTGGTATAAATGGTTCATACCGGATTCAATTGCGGAAATTTTGCCAACCGTTTATGTATTGCTAGATGCGAATGGTGAAAGAATAGCAACTTTTAGCCATACCCGCTTTTTTTCTGGTACATGGTCCATTAAAGGGAGGGATGGTAGACCTCTATATACATATAAGGAAAATTGGAAAAAATCGCTTTTTCGTTATAGCGGAGTTGTGGAAGATGAAACAGGAAAGCCCATACTGGATATAGATGCAGGCGGTTTTCTTCAGCAGTTCACGATCCCATTTAGCGGAAGCTCCAAAGAGGCTGCCACTTTTCAGAAAGGGTGGATGCCGCTTGAATGGGCAGAAAGATTCAAAGAATTGAACACGCCTATCCTTACCTTTTCATCCGAGGCATCTGAAAATGAAAGAGTTGCTATTTTCGGTGTTTGTGCAAGACTGCTTAAAAACCGCAATAATTGAGATCGCAGAGCATATTATGAGGCCTCTTCATCTTTCTTTGATATAATATACGTTAAAAAAAGAAAAGTGGGGATTTATTGTGAGAACATTGGATGAAATCATGTCATTTAATGAAGGGTTTGTACATAATAAAGAATATGAAACATTCCAAACGGATAAGTTTCCAGATAAGAGAATGGTTATTTTAAGCTGTATGGATACCAGACTTGTAGAGTTGCTTCCAAAAGCGATGAATATTAGAAATGGCGATGTGAAAATTATTAAAACGGCTGGTGCCATTGTATCCCATCCTTTCGGCAGCGTGATGCGAAGCATCCTTGTGGCAATCTATGAATTGAATGCGGATGAAGTGTTTGTCATTGGTCACCATGACTGCGGCATGTCTTCAGTTGATGTAGATAAGGTCGTCGAGAAGATGAGGGACCGCCATATCGAACCCGGCACCATTTCAATCATTGAACGGTCAGGCATCCATATCAAGGAATGGTTACGAGGCTTTACGGATGTCCGCGAAAGTGTGAGCAACAGTGTCGATGTCATCCGGAACCATCCACTGATTCCAGCGGATGTGGCTATCCATGGATTGGTCATCGCACCGGATACTGGCAAGCTGGATATTATTACAAATGGATACGAACAATAATCAGTGAAGCCAGACCCTTCTGCGAAAGCAGCAGGGTCTTTTTTTATAAGCCCTTGTATCAGCTTATTGATTGCATCATTCGTTCTTCACCAGGCTATGGAGCCGGTTTAAGCAAAGAGCTTTAACACCTCCCAAGGCTTCATTGCGTTCTTTAACAAGAGTTTTATTTGATGATCGGGAATGGTTTTTCTGCTTTCCAATCACTAATAAACGACTTGTGCTGAGGGTTCAGGTTTTTTGGTAGGTTATTTCGTTTGAAGAAGCGGTGTTCACGGCAGCTATGGTCTAGTATTTTCACTTTCCCGCTGAATTTGGTTGTGAAAAACATAACTTGAAGAATGACTGCTTTGTCTCCGAATTTATTTGTGACAAGGCAATCCCTTCCGGACAGCATACCGTAGAACTGCATCTTTTCAATGGTTAAATTGGTTTCTTCCATTACTCCGCGAATCGCCGCTTCCTCGTATTTTTCATCGTGCTGCATCATCCCTCCAGGGATCTGCCAATGGGTTTCTCCTGGGTTTCTTTGCAATAAAATCTTATCGTCTTTTTCAATAATGACTCCACAGTTCAATAACATAGGGTCTTTCGTGAAAGATGGATGGAACAATATATAATCCTCCCTGTGTGTAAAGTTTTCCTGACTGCCATCCTTTTTACTATACAAGAATGAGACTTCAATAGCGGAAAAGGATTTGAAGATTGTCCGAATATTATGGTTGACTCTAGCTATATGGAGTATGAAAAATGTATATGCCTTCTTAAAGCCATTAGGTGGATCTATTAAAATACAATTGCCTAAGAGGGGAGGCCAGCGCGCTGTTAAGGTCATTCAATTGCCAATGGCCAACAATTTTACAGGAATAAAGCAGCAGTTAGGATACAATAATTGGAGACCGGTTGGTTGATATAATCGGTTTCCCGTTCAGGGTAATTGACTTGGCTTGAGGGAAAACATCAATCTCTATATCATATGAAATGCCTGTTAGGTTTCACATAACGGCGCAATTCGATGAGAAGCATACGTTTACCCGACATAGGGAGATTGACGTCTGCCATGTCCTTCGGATCCGGATAGATGCCTATATGGTTCCATTTTACTGAAATGGGGCCTTCCCAAAGCAGTTCTTTATCGCCAGTAAATACTTTTGTCTGCACGACTGCTTCCTTTGACCCGAGTTCATCCTCCAAGGGAACAGCATCTTCGACAAAAAAATCAAAAATATATGTAAAGCCTTTCCATTCTCTTTTTATTCTCAAAATGATCTCACCCTGTAGTATTATTTGCTAGAATTATATAAAGTAATACATATAATATCAATATGTTTAATTGACGAAGCGGGGGAAAAGCGATGAATATTAAAGCAATTAAATGCCATGGGTCAGGGAATGATTTCCTGTTGATAGATGAATTCAATAAGGCTTTGAATATGGCAGATTCAGAAAGAGCTTCTATGGCAAAGAAGCTGTGCGATCGAAGCAGGGGATTGGGAGCTGATGGCATACTGTATTTCCAAAACAGTGAAGTAGCGGATGGACGGATGCGCGTGTTTAATTCTGACGGATCAGAAGCATCCATGTGCGGAAACGGATTGCGGTGTGTTGCTAGATATGCATGTGAATTGCTTGGCAAACAGAAGCTGGCGATTGAAACGATGAAGGCTGTCCTTGAGGTGGAAGAAATGGAGCCGATTGCTGATCAGGTGAAAACGTATAAGGTTGAAATCTCACCAGTTTCATTTAATACTGGCGATCTTCCGATGCTAATTGATGGTGAAACATTCATTAATCAATCATTGAAAAACTGCGGAGAACTTTTATGGACGGCTGTTGCTGTTCCGAATCCACACCTTATATCCATTGTGGGGCAGTCTGTCATGGAGAGTGATCTCCAAAAAGAAATTGCGGTCTACTTGAATGGAGATAATCCATACTTCCCGGATGGGGTGAATGTCAGTTTCGTGGAAATAAAAGATGAACAGGCCATTTTTGTCCGTACATTCGAACGAGGAGTGGGCTTCACGAATGCTTGCGGAACGGCAATGAGTGCTTCTAGCCTGGTGACATGCATGCAGGGATTGAATGAGTATGAGAAGGATATCACGGTCTATAATCCAGGCGGCAAGGTCAAATGCAATGTCCATAACATGGATGGCCTTTTTACAATTGACCTGATAGGCAATGCCACATATGAATATACAGTAGACATTGATTATACATCTGCTGATTTCAGTGAAATAGGGCGAAAAGAGTACCCGGAGGAAAAGCGTGCTTACGATGCCATGGTTTCAAGCATTTCAAAGAAATAGAACGCAAAGCGGGCGGATGGGGAATCCGCTCTTTTTTATGGGGTTCATGCGTAAATGTATGAAAAGTGAAGCAATTTTTACTTTTCTTGTTGCAGTGCCTTTAAATCCACATTTCGGACAAATTGTTATATGATATGGGTTATATTGCTTTGTTTTTATCGGGGATGACTTAATAAAGGAGAATAGTACATGAATATATATGAAACACTGCCGAACGGCGTCCAAAAGCTGATAGACCAAACGAGAAAAGCTGATACTGTACATACTGAATTAATCGGGCGCAAGGAATTCATTGCTCCCGACCAAGAAATGATGATAGATGCCGCTGCTGCTTTGGCCCAAAGAAAGAATATCCTCCTAAAAGGGCCGACAGGGAGCGGAAAAACGACTTTTGCTGAAACTCTGTCTAAACTATTCAATAATCCGATGCATATGGTGAATTGCTCAGTAGACTTAGATGCGGAAAGTCTGTTGGGCTTTAAAACGCTTGAATATAAGGATGGGAAGCAAGAGATAGTATTCGTTCCTGGACCTGTAATGAAGGCTATGCAAAATGGCGAATTCCTTTATATTGATGAAATCAATATGGCAAAGCCTGAAACGTTGCCGATTTTAAACAGTGTACTTGATTACAGGAAGACCATCACGAACCCTTTTACTCAGGAAGTCATTGTTGCCAAAGACGGATTCGGAGTGATTGCTGCAGTCAATGAAGGCTATATTGGTACAACGCCTTTGAATGAGGCGCTGAAAAACCGGTTTATTGTAATAGACGTACCGTATATTGAAGGTGAAGCTTTACGGAATGTCCTCCTTCATCAAAGCTTGCTTACAGATGAGAAGGAGATTGAATTCTTCCTTGCGCTTTCGTGTGATTTGATCCAGGCAACCAAGCAGGGCACTTTGTCGGAAGAAGCCGCTTCTGTCAGAGCATTGCTTGATGCGGCTGATCTTTCATCCGCCATTCCGCTGGAGAGGGCAGTCAAAAGGGCAATCATCGATAAATTGGATGAAGACCGCGAGAAGGAATTTGTCGGCAATATTGTTGATATGCTATTGCCATAAAAATGGGGAGATGATGCAGTGAAATATATCAAATTCAATGATTCTGTCGTCGATGCGTCAATGGCGATCAGCTTAAGGAACATGGCAAGGCTTCTTTCGAAGAATGAAGAGCTGCAATTTGAGTTTGGATTCGGCCATCAGGTCATTCCTGCAGACCATCGCATAACTGCGAGCCATTTTTGGGACCATTACAATGACATGGAGCGATCAGCCGGATATAAAAGTGATATCGTCCTGCGGGCGTTGGGAACCTATCATCATACAGATGTAAATGCTTTGCGGTCATTCGGCAGGGTTTCTAAAAAGATCAAGGCGAAGCATTTTTCCATTTCACTTTTCACCTTATTGGAAGATTTACGCCTGGAGGAAATATGCAAGGAACTGAAGCCAGGCACAAGGAAATGGTTCAATACCCGCAGAAGACTTTTGCTCGCTTATTATCAATCTCAAAGTGATGGAAATGCCACAAGAGGCTTTCCTTTTGATCTGTTCTTCTGTATGATTGCCATTTCCCTTTTGACGGAGGAAGGGAACGCGTCCTATCGGGCGGAAGTGCCATCTGAGCTGCAGGATTTAGTCGATCAGATTAAACCGGAACTGTTTAAGGTTTATGAAGCTGCAGGCACTGCTGACATAATAGCGATTGTTGAAACGGTCCTAATCCGCTCAACTGCCTTCTTTAATGAAGATATGCTGAATACATACCTTGTGATGCCTATTGAGGAACTTTCCGGAAAGCTTGACGAACTGGACCATACATTTTCCAATCTGAAAAGAAAAGATTCTCTTCGCAATGATGATCGAGATGATGAAAGCAGCGATGAAAACGAAGTGCTTGATGAAGCCTTTTCCACATGGCACCGCGAGCAGAAGAACGAACAATCTAAGCAAACCTTTCTCCGTTTTGAGTTGGAAAAAGGAGTGAATACAGCGATTCTAGGCCAAGGAGCCCGTGAAGGAAGCGATGCGGACCAGGCGATGGCCTCCGTCCATGGTTCTTCCCACCAATCCAAAAAGAAAGAATATGAAGACTTAGAGGCGTTGGAAGAGCAAAAAACAGCTAGCGAAAAAGAGAGTAAAGTCTATCCTTACGGAGAAAGAAATCAATTTGCAGTCCATATTTTGAAGAAACCGGAACAACCGACTGCTGATGATATCGAGCAATATACAGAAACAAAGAAAGCCATCCAGCAAGAAATGAGGACTTTGCAAAGGACTATCCAAAAGAGCATTGAGCAAAAAAGAAACAATAGGCGTTCGGATTTATTATATGGCAGATTATCTCATAAACTAATTCCGTTACTTACAGATCCGCTGCCCCGTGTCTTCCATAAGAAAACCGCTTTGGCAAAAGAACAGGATGTTACATTTACTTTGCTGGTCGATTGCTCTGCATCCATGTTCGATAAAATGGACGAAACAAAAAAAGCAGTCACCTTATTCCATGAAGTGCTGAAAGATTTGAGGATTCGCCATAGCATAGCAGGTTTTTGGGAAGATGCGAACGAGGTGAAAAAAGAGTATTATCCGAATGTGTACCATGAAGTCGCTTCATTTGCCGATTGCCTGAATCCCTCAACCGGCCCTGCCATCATGCAATTGGAGCATCAAGAGGATAACCGCGATGGCTTTTCTATCCGCAAAGCAGCCGAGCAGCTAAGAATGCGAAATGAAAAGCATAAATTCCTGCTTGTCTTTTCCGACGGAGAGCCTTCAGCGGAAGATTATGAACAAAATGGAATTGTGGATACGTATACAGCCGTTAAGGAAGCGCGTAAAATGGGCATTAATGTAATGGGAATGTTTCTGGCTGATGGGGCCTTGCAAAACGGGGAAGAAACGATGATGAAAAATATTTATGAAAAAGAGTATATGATCATCCCACAAATGGAGGATTTGCCTTATTTGTTTTCGCAGCTGTTAAAAAAATTGCTGGTCAAGAATATGTAAGCGGCTTTTATGTGTTTGTCTTTCTGGAGTTATGGGAACCTATGAATAGTAAATGGCTTTTACCTAACCCATTCATGACAACTAAGGAGTTTTGTTCAATTGAAACAGACATACCATTTCTTTAAAACATATAAGAATCAGCTTTTCGTAGGGCTATTGCTGATTCTGATTATTGCCTTCATGGCTATTTTCATTGATGTACTGACCGATTTGCAAGAAGATGAGCTTAGGCAATTCGACCACCGTGCCATTGCATACATGCAGGGGCATGTTACGGATAATCTGACAGGCATTATGAAAGCCATCACATTCTTTGGAGGAAAGGTTTGGATTATATCGGCAGTTCTGATTGCCTCGCTTTTGGTAGGATTTAAAAAGAAAAGATATGCTCTTTTCCTGCTATTTGCATCCGGATTGGGCAGCCTCTTCAACATAGCTCTAAAGGAATTCATTCAACGGCAGCGCCCGGATATATATCCGATTATCCAAGAAAGCGGCTATAGTTTCCCAAGTGGGCACAGTATGGGTTCTATCATTTTTTATGGATCTTTAGTCATCATTCTGGCGAAAATTTCCCGCCGGAAATGGTTGGATGCCGTGTTTATACTTTTCTTCATCGTACTTGTTCCGGCAATCGGCATCAGCAGAATCTATCTTGGGGTCCATTATCCGAGTGATATTATCGGAGGCTTCAGTGCAGGAGCTTTCTGGCTGCTTATTTGCTGGCTGATTTTTCACTTTTATGAGAGCTGGTTCGATAAAAGGGCGGACAAACAGAACATCCATAAATCCTGATGCATAGTATGGAGAAAGGCTCTTTTGAACATGTATACAACAAAAAATGCCTGTTAAACAGGCGTTTTTTGTTTCAACTATGATTCGTTTACAGGCGAACCTTCTGCCTCATCCTCCTTTAGGAATGACGTACAATTCGGGCATCTTGTTGCATGCAAAGGGATTTCCGATAAGCATTCCGGGCATTCTTTCGTTGTTACCGGCTTTTCCGGCTCCGGCTTTCTGAACTTATTCACCTGCCGGACCACTATGAAAATGGCAAATGAAATGATTAGGAAGTTAATGAGTATATTAATAAAGGATCCATAATTGATTGTGACATCCCCTGCTTCCTTTGCTGCAGCTAGTGATTTATCTTGATCGCCTGTCAGATTGATATACAGGTTTGAAAAATCGACTTTCCCGATGATCAGGCCAATCGGGGGCATAAGTATATCGTCCACAAAAGAGGTAACGATTTTCCCGAATGCTCCGCCAACAACAATCCCGACAGCAAGGTCGATCACGTTGCCTCTGTCTATGAACTTTTTGAATTCTTCCCACATAGCTTCTTCCTCCTGCAACTTAACAAAATAGATAGTCTCTCTTTTTCTCTCTACTTTACCTTAATGTGATTTTAAAAAGATAGTCAAGCGAAGAGTATTGACAAATGCACAGGAAGTCTTTATGATTATAAAAATACAATATTTTGAATTAATTGAATAATTACTCTTATCTAGAGGAGTCGAGGGATATGGCCCTAAGACACTCCGGCAACCATCATATTCTTGAACGGTGCCAATGCCATAAGAAATTCATTTCTAGTCGATGAGAGAGAAGCCGAATAGCTTTTTTAAAGGCGCTCTTTCTCTGAAAGGGTGCCTTTTTACCGTTCAATTGAAAACCTGTTTGGAGGAGAAAAAATGAGAATTGAAACTAAATTGGTGCAATCGGGAGTCAAAAAAGATTCAGCTACAGGGGCAATCAGTATGCCAATCTATCAATGCGCAACATTTGAACATCCGGAACTGGGCAAGAGTACTGGATTTGATTATTCAAGAACATGCAATCCAACGAGAAAAGCGCTTGAAGAAGCGATTGCCTCACTTGAGGGAGGAGACCGAGGGTTTGCCTTTTCCTCTGGCATGGCTGCTATTACAACTATTTTGTTTTTATTGAAACCCGGCAGCCATATCGTTATTTCTGATGACTTATATGGAGGAACGTACCGTTTGCTTGAAGAAACATTCAGCCTATATGGGATTAAGGCTTCTTACGTGGACACCTCCGATCTTGAAGAAATTAAGAATGCCATTAAAGCCGATACGGCTGCCCTATTTATTGAAACACCTTCCAATCCGTTGATGAAGGTAACAGATCTGGGAGCTGCCTGTTCCCTTGCGAAAGAGCATGGCTTATTGACAATAGTGGACAATACATTCCTGACGCCTTATTTACAGCAGCCAATCGTATTCGGGGCAGATATCGTAGTCCATAGTGCTTCAAAGTACATTAGCGGGCATAACGATGTGATAGCAGGATTAGTGGTAACCGCGTCACCTGAATATAGCGACCAAATTGGCAAACTCCAAAATGGGACAGGGGCCATTTTAGGGCCACAGGATGCATGGCTATGTTTGCGGGGAATCAAGACCTTGGCCATCCGAATGGAGCAGCAGCAAAAAAATGCTGCATCCATCGCTTCGTGGCTTAGCTCTCATGATCTGGTCCGCAAAGTTTATTATCCTGGAACTGAAGATCATGAACAGCGAAAAATCAGTTTGAAGCAAAGCAGTGGTTTTGGAGCGATGCTTTCATTTGAAGTAACAGAAACCGTGTTAGTGGAAAAGGTGTTGAAGCAAGTCGGCTTAATCTCCTTTGCAGAAAGCCTAGGGGGTGTGGAGTCATTACTAACATACCCTGCCACACAAACACATGCGGATATACCTGAAGAAGTAAGAAGAGCTAAGGGAATAAGTGATTGTTTACTCCGCCTGTCGGTCGGTATTGAACATATTGATGATTTGATTGCCGACCTTACCCAGGCGTTGAGCCCGGTGAAAGAGGCTGCATACTAATAAAGGAAAAATAGGTATGAATTCAATGCAATAAAGGGGAATGCAAGATGGAGTTTAGAAAAGAGATGGAAAAAAGGATATTGATCGGGGAAGGGGCAATGGGGACACTTCTGTATGCTACTGGATCAGACCAATGCTATGAGGAATTGAACCTGACCCATTCCGATCTGGTTAAAAATATCCACCTTGCCTACGTAAAGGCCGGTGCAGATATCATTCAGTCGAACACATACGGAGCCAATCATTATAAATTAAAAAGGTATGGACTTGAAGAATACGTCTCATCCATTAACAGGGAAGGAATGAAAATCGCTAAAAGTGCGGCAGGGCCAAACTCATTTGTATTCGGCACGATCGGAGCTTCACGAGGGCTAAGGAAATCAGATCTTACACTAGATGAAATCAAAAGGAATTTCAGGGAACAGTTATTTAGCCTTCTGTTGGAACAGCCAGACGGTTTGCTATTGGAGACATATTATGATTTTGAAGAAATGGAAACCGTTTTGCATATTGCGAAGCAGGAGACGGATTTACCGATCATCGCCAACGTCTCTATGCACGAGGTAGGCTATTTACAAAACGGCATGACTTTAAGTGAAGCATTGCTTCGGTTAGAGGATCTGGGTGCGGATGCTATAGGAGTAAATTGCCGCCTCGGCCCTTACCATATGATCAAGGCGCTTCAATCTGTGCCCATTCCTCAGCGTGCTGTACTCTCTGCTTACCCGAATGCCAGTTTGCCTGAATACAGTGATGGCATATTGACCTATGAAGAGAATCCGGATTATTTCGGGAAGAGCGCTCTGGAACTAAGGGAACAGGGGGCAAGAATAATCGGAGGCTGCTGTGGTACAACACCGAACCACATCAAAGCAGTGAAAAAAGCGCTTGATGGTTTGCCGCCGATCACAGAAAAGAAAATTATCCAGCCAAAAATTCAAGTCAGCGATCAACATGCCGGGATCGTGGCGGAAGCCTTTTATGAAAAAGCCAAAACGGAGCGGACTATTTTAGTGGAGCTTGATCCACCAAAAACGTTAGATACTTCCCTTTATTTTGAAGGGGCAAAGGCATTGATGGAGGCAGGGGCGGATACAGTTACGTTGGCCGACAATTCGCTTGCTACACCGAGGATCAGCAATATGGCAGTCGGCATGAAACTTCAGAATATGGGGATTAACCCGCTCATCCATCTGACTTGCCGTGACCATAACTTGATCGGCCTGCAATCCCATTTGATGGGATTGCATACCTTAGGCATGGAGGAATTGCTTGTCATTACTGGAGATCCATCAAAAGTAGGGGATTTTCCGGGTGCCACATCTGTTTATGATGTTTCATCGATGGATTTAATCGCCCTCATTAAGCAGTTTAATCAAGGTGTGTCGTATAGTGGAAAGCCTCTTGGGAGAAAAACGAACTTTAAAGTAGCCGCTGCTTTTAACCCGAATGTGAAGATACTCCATAAAGCAGTGGCGAGGATGGAGAAAAAAATCAAATATGGAGCGGACTCCTTCCTGACTCAGCCTATTTATTCGGCTGGACAGGTGGAAGAAGTGTATCAGGCGGTTAAGCATTTGGATGCACCAGTCTTTATTGGCATCATG
Organism: Bacillus kalamii; assembly: GCF_047238185.1. Classification (NCBI taxonomy): domain Bacteria; kingdom Bacillati; phylum Bacillota; class Bacilli; order Caryophanales; family Bacillaceae; genus Bacillus; species Bacillus kalamii. Next base: position 1,498,611 of record NZ_JBDFMI010000001.1, read on the forward strand.
CCGTTGACAAGCTACAGGAATGCGGAATTTATACACCATGAAGTTCCTGGGATAACCTTGCCGGACGATGTACTTCGTGCAATGGGCAAAGCAGGAGATTCGCCGTTTGCCGCAGAGAGGGAGGGAATTGCTATAGCGAAGGAACTCATAAGTGCGGCGATGGACAGGTTCAACGGAGTTTATTTAATTACACCATTTTTAAGATATCGAATAACGGTTGAATTAACCAAATATATAAGAGCACAAGATGCGATGGTGAAAAAAGGGGCGGTTCTCTATGAGTAAGCATACAATTGAAGAATTAATGAAAGAGAGGATTCTCATCCTCGACGGAGCAATGGGAACCATGATCCAAGATGCAAATCTCTCTCCGGAAGATTTTGGAGGGGAAGAATACGATGGCTGCAATGAATATCTTTCTGAAACGGCACCGGATATTATACGAAATATACATGAAGCCTATTTGGCCGCCGGTTCTGATATTATCGAAACAAATACCTTCGGGGCAACAAGAATTGTTTTGGACGAATACCAATTAGGTCACCTTGCCTACGAATTGAATGTGAAATCTGCCCGGTTGGCAAAAGAGGCATGCCTGAAGTATGCCAGCAATGACAAGCCGCGCTTTGTAGCCGGCTCCATGGGGCCGACAACCAAAACTCTCTCATTAACGGGAGGAACCACGTTTACTGAATTACAGGACTGTTATCAGGAGCAAGCAAAAGGGCTGATCGATGGAGGAGCTGATGTGCTGATCATTGAAACAAGCCAGGATCTATTAAATGTGAAAGCTGCATTCAATGGCATTCAAGGCGCATTTGAGCAGACCGCCGTACATCTACCTATCATTCTTTCAGGTACCATTGAACCGATGGGGACAACACTTGCTGGACAGCCGATTGATTCATTCTATTTATCGTCCGAATTTATGAAGCCGATAGCCGTAGGCTTGAATTGTGCGACAGGTCCTGAATTTATGAGCGATCATATCCGGACTTTATCTGCCTTAGCAAACACAGGAATCAGTTGCTATCCGAATGCCGGATTGCCTGACGAGGAAGGCCATTATCATGAATCGCCATCTTCATTGGCTGAAAAAGTGAAGCAATTCGCAAGTAAGGGATGGATTAATGTGGTCGGCGGCTGTTGCGGAACAACACCGGCACATATTGCCGCCATCACTGAAGCAGTAGCAGATATACCGCCAAGGCCTATTCCTGAAAAGCGGGAACATCATGGCGTTTCCGGCAACGATGCCCTTTTGTATGACGAGAGTATGCGTCCTCTATTCGTGGGTGAACGAACAAATGTCATTGGATCAAGAAAATTCAAGGATCTGATCAGAAATAAACAATTTGAGGAAGCAGCTGAGATTGCAAGGGCACAGGTGAAAAAAGGGGCACATGTCATTGATATTTGCCTAGCCGATCCAGATGACGATGAAAAAGGGAATATGGAGGATTTTGTTCGGGAAGTAGTCAAGAAAGTCAAGGTGCCTTTAGTGATAGACAGCACAGATGATGCTGTTATCGAACAAGCATTAAGGCATTCCCAGGGGAAAGCCATCATCAATTCCGTCAATTTGGAGGATGGCGAGGGCAAATTTGAATCTGTCTCAGAGCTATTGCACCGTTATGGAGGGGCGTTGGTGGTAGGCACGATCGATGAAAAGGGGATGGCTGTAACGGCAGAAAATAAAGTAGCCGTCGCAAAGCGATCTTATGATTTGTTAGTGGATAAGTTCGGTGTGCATCCGAACGACATTATTTTTGATCCTTTAGTGTTCCCGGTAGGTACGGGCGACGAGCAATATATCGGGGCAGCCAATGAAACGATCAAAGGCATCAAAGCAATCAAAGAATTATTGCCTGAATGTTTGACTATACTCGGTATCAGCAATGTGTCCTTCGGGTTGCCTCCGCGCGGAAGAGAGATATTGAATGCTGTTTTCCTTTACCATTGCACGAAGGCGGGGTTGGATTATGCGATTGTCAATACGGAAAAGCTAGAACGGTATGCCAGTATCCCGGATGAGGAATTGCAGCTTTCCAATGAATTGATTTTCCAAACAGGCGATGAAACGCTACAGCGTTTCATCCGTTTTTACCGGGGGAAAAAAGCACAAAAAACAACAGAAACCAAACAATTGCCTCTTGAAGAGCGGCTTGCCAGCTATATAGTAGAGGGGACGAAAGAAGGATTAATCGCAGACCTGGATGAAGCATTGGGAAAAGGTCTTGCGCCGCTTGAAATCATCAATGGCCCGCTTATGAAGGGAATGGCACAGGTCGGGGAATTGTTTAATGATAATCAATTGATTGTTGCGGAAGTGCTACAAAGTGCAGAAAGTATGAAAGCTTCTGTATCCTATTTGGAAGGGTTTATGGAAAAAGGAGATGCCGGCGCGTCTTCGAAGGGGAAAATTATTTTGGCCACGGTCAAGGGCGACGTCCATGATATCGGGAAAAATTTAGTAGAAATCATTTTGGCGAATAACGGCTATGAAATCGTCGATTTAGGCATTAAAGTCCCGCCCCAGCAGATTATTGAAGCTATCAGAGAACATGAACCAAGCATGATCGGCCTTTCAGGTTTATTGGTGAAATCCGCCCAACAAATGGTCCTAACCGCCCAGGATTTGCGTGAACAACATATCGAAACTCCGATTATGGTCGGCGGGGCAGCCCTTTCAAGAAAATTCACCGATACGAAAATTGCGCCGCAATACTCTGGAAGCGTACTATATGCTAAAGATGCCATGGAAGCTCTATCACTGGCAAATACGATGCATGATAATGAGAAAAAGGATCAATTTTTGCAAGAACTATCTGAAAAGCGAAAAAAAACAGCTGCGAAAGCCGGGGGTGAAACAGCCTCATCCGTTGCTGTTCTTGAAAAACCTGTTGTTACTGTCCCTCCTGCAAAGGTGATGGTGCCAGCCAGTTTGAAAAGGCAGGTGCTAGCGCGTTACTCAATGGATCATTTAATGCCTTACATCAATAAACAAATGTTGCTCGCCCATCATTTAGGACTAAAAGGAAGGGTGGATCTCCTGCTTGAGAAGAGAGATGAGAGGGCTATGATGCTGAATGATTTGGTCAACGGTCTATTTCAGGATTTGATTGAAGACAAGCATGAAGTGAATGGGGTATATCAATTTTTCCCTGCCCAAAGCGATGGAGATAACGTATTGATCTACAATCCTGAACGTCCAGGGGAAGTGCTGGAAACCTTTCATTTCCCCCGCCAACATAAGCCTCCTTTCCTATGTCTTGCAGATTATTTGAAATCGGTTGAGTCAGGCGAAATGGATTATGTCGGATTTTTTATCGTGACAGCCGGGAAGGGAATCAGACAAAAGAGTGAATGTCTGAAGGAGCAGGGGGAATTTTTGAAAAGCCATGCCATTCAATCTTTAGCCTTGGAGACAGCAGAAGGCTTCGCTGAACGGATCCATCATATAATGCGTGATAAATGGGGCATACATGATCAGGTCGAAATGACAATGAGGGACCGTTTTGCTGCCAAATATACCGGCCAGCGCTTTTCTTTCGGTTATCCCGCATGCCCGAATCTCGAAGACCAGGCGAAGCTGTTCCGCTTGTTGAAGCCGGAGGATATTGGCATCCAGTTGACAGAGGGATTCATGATGGAACCGGAAGCATCTGTATCAGCAATGGTCTTTGCCCATCCTGAGGCTAGGTATTTCAACGTGGAAAATTAAGTGGGCATATCAATATTTTAGAGATGTCTTAATGGGTATATCTGAATTTTTGTCTAAAAATGATTTCGGATTGTGAAAAACCTTCTTTTATCTAATTAGAAAATTGGGTAAAAGAGGTTTTTTTTATTGGTTGGAAAAGTAATTTAATTCATGCAGTTAATGCTGTTAAGAGGTATTCAATAATGTGAAATGTTGAGAAATGCGTAAGAAAAGCCCTCCATAATGTGAAGTTCTTATTTCTCTGTACTCTCTAATTTCTTATAGTAATTCTCTACAATCGGAAGATTATCTGGGTTTGAATCATAATAGGTATTACCAATTTCATTTAGAGTAAACTTAAAATCCTTTTTACCATCAAAAAGGGTAATACCATACCGCCATCCAACACGGTTTTCTTGATTTTTTTGAGGAGTAAACTCTATGTATTGATCAGAGATAGAAAATCATCAATTTGTTCTTGCGCAGTGATTGTTTTTGAAGCACCAGTCGAACCTTTCTGAATGATTATTTTATCAATTGTACTAATAGTAGCCTTCTTATAGATTTCTTCTAATGATCTTGTTTTTTCATTTGTGCAAGCGGAAACAAAAAATAGACTTAGGAACAACGATAGGAAAACAATTGATTTTTTCATTTATACACCTCAAAAGATATATTCATTGCCATTTAGATGTGTTGGGTTTACAAATAGTTACAATCTTATAAATGATTGTTGGTGGAGATTACTATGGCGATTAATTCCACCAATAGTTAGCTCAACATTTTTGATGACAACCAAATCATCTGCACTCCAATAGGCAGGTATAAATGAATCGTTGAAGAGATCGTTTTGTTTTTAATGATATAGTAACTGTGATTATGTTGAACAGAGCTATCTAAAAAAGGAGGTAAAATACTTATATATAATCCGCAGCTAGATTATAGATAGAACTCCACTATCCAAAAAAGAAAAGGCTGGAAAATTGAACTGATCCTCATAGGATAGGCATATCGGACATTTGAGGTACAGTTTTTTTTGCGATTTGTGCAGGAGTTTTGACCCATTCATAGTTGGTTGCATGTATGTACATCCTATATGGAACGATGGAACCGGCAACAATAAAGATAGTTCTTTCTATTTATAGTAGCTATAATAGATTAATTGTTAGAATAATGAAACAACTATAAGAATATTTTCCATCTTTTGGAATAGTGATTACATTCATGTTAATGATGAAAGGGGCGAAGAAGTTGGCAAAATTCTTAAAGGGTATGCTTGTGTGTATGTTAATGGTTGTTTGGCCGACGCTTGGGAATGGGCTTAATGTAAAAGCGGCAGGGAATTCCGAAAATCGCTTGGGGTTGCCGGTGGAGTTAGGAAAGCCTTTTGCCATTGAAGACGTACCTGCAAACCATCCTAATGACGATATGGGCATGCCAATCGGAACAAGGCAAACCATAGATGCTGCATATGGTGTCGAGGATGGAATGAATGTGATGTACACTACGGTGACTGGAAGCCCGTCAGCGGGGCAATCAGCTGCATTCAATGTAGTGGATCTTGACAATCAACGTTTGCTCGGTGTATATCCGCTTACGGGTACAGCAAATGCATGGACACATGTGGTATCCGAAAAAGGGAAGGTCTATATTGGAGCGTCTACAAAGGTTTTTGTTTATGATCCAGTGACAAAGTCCGTAGAAGACCTTGGTATGCCTATAGGAGGGACGGGGGCCATCTACTCGATGGTTAGTGATGAAAGCGGGAATGTGTACGGGGGAATATATTCTGCATCTAGTGGAGGCAGAGTCTTTAAGATTGATGCAGTAACAAATGAAATCACGGATGTTCTTGGAAAACCAGTCGATGATGGAACAGCCACTGGAGATGATGGCAAGAAAGAAGATTATATCCGCTCATTGGCTTATTACAAGGGACACCTATATGCAGGGACAGGCTCCAGCAACGGAAGAGTATGGGACATAAATCTGGAAACGAAAGAACATACTGCTTTGGATTTGCCAGGGGATGCCGCTGACCCTATTTATGCAGGGAAATACAATAGCATGGGCTTTGTATATGGAATGACGGTGGTCGACCACTATTTATTTGCCTTCTTTAATGGCCCTTTTGCGATGCTGGTGTATGACTTGGATAAAAAGGAATGGAGGGAGGGCGGCATTACCAATGTGAGGGGCTTGCTGGCGGTCACACCTTCATACGACGGTAAAGTGTATACGAGTAAAAAAGATGGATACATGTGGAGGATTGACGTTGAAACCCTTGAAGAAGAAAAAGCCTATGCATTCGATGGAAGTGCGAGAAGCTCCGCTTGGATGAATATCCAAAATCAGCCGGAATTTCCAGGTACTTCGATGGTGACTGTCTCATTCGATGGCAAAGCAGTGCTTTATAATCCAGTAACAGGCAAAAGGGAAGCGATGGAACCATTGGTTGAAAAGCAGGCAAATAATATACAGGCTCTTGAAGCGGCTCCGAATAATGAATTGTTTATGAGTTCTTATATGGGCAGCCTTGGAGCCCATTATGATCCGTCTGCTGAAAAATTCACGACATTCAGCCTGGGGCAAGCTGAGGGAATCGGCTTTCTTGATCAAAAGGCCTATTTTGGAGTATATCCGAAAGCTAATATAAGAGCATTGAATTTAGAAGCGCCGATAACGGAAAACTCAACTACCAGTTCGCTTTTTAATATGGGTGAATCACAGGACCGCCCTTTCGTTTTAACTGGGGCAGAGGGCAAGCTTTTGGTCGGGACCATTCCGGAATATTCCCAGCTAGGCGGAGCCATAGCGGTTTATGACCCTAAACTCCCTGGTGAAGTGGATGTCACAAGAAATGTTGTACAAGATCAGAGCATTACCGGGCTCATCTATCATAATGGGCTAATTTACGGGTCCACGTCCATTCATGGCGGTTTGGGCGGAGCACCTTCTGCACAAAGAGCAAAGCTATTTGTATGGGATATGGAAACAAAGCAAGTATTGTACGAGTGGGAACCGGATCTGCCTGGGACAAAAGGAGAGATGATCAGTGGATTGACTTTGGGGAAGGATGGGCTCATGTATGCAGCAATGGATGGATACGTATTTGCCTTTAATCCTGAGACCAGGGAATTGGTGAAAAGCGTAAATGCCTATCCAGATGTGAAAAGCTATGGGATGTGGCGGCCGGTTCATCAGCGCTGGAGCGATGACGGACTCCTATATTCGGATGTAGCAGGAAAACTGACAGTCATCAATACCGAAAGCATGCAAAGCAAAAAACTGCTCGACAATATTGCACTCTTTACAATTGGCGATAAAGAAAGGATTTATACAGCCCTTGGACCGACTATTTCACGTTATGAAGCAGTGAAACCTGACGGACTGTCAATCGATTTGCCTGATACTTTGGAGATCGGTCATGCTGTGCCTTTGGCCGTTAAAGGCACTATATTTGACTGGCAAGTGGATGTAGGCAGTTCAGCTACTATTGAAGTTTCCGACACAAGCGTGGCAAAATGGGAAAACGGTATGCTTCACGGCCTTAAAGAGGGCATAGCGGAAGTAACTGCTACTTATAGAGGAGTAACTGCTTCAGCCCTAATAACGGTTGCTGAAAAGGAAGCTGGGATACAGGTGAAGAATGGGGATTTTGAACAACCAATGATTGACGGGGCCATTCCTGGATGGTCAAGCTATCGTTTTCAGGATGAAAAATCGTTGGTCAGCATTACTGGAAACCAAGTGCATTCAGGGCTTAACTCTCTAGAAATAACAGACAGCAGCGATCATGCCAAAGACTTCACAGCCGTAAAATCGGATTTGATTGATATAAGCCCCAATACGCTATATAACACAAAAGTGCACATATATCTCGACAATCCACCGGAAAATAACCATCCTGGAAAGCCATATACAATCAGTGATGCAAAAGTAATGATTCAGTATTATGATCGGAACGGTAAAGAATTGATGGATGGGAAAAAGGCAGAAAAAACAATCCGGGATCCTCAGCACAGCTGGTATCCGATTGACATGGACAGCACTTCGCCGGCACAGGCTCATTATATGGCGATCATCTTGGCTGCGGGAGAGAAAAAATTAGCGACTGTCCATTTTGATGATGTAACTGTAACACCAGCCATCGAATAATTGCGAAGGACCTCCTGAACGATTGCGGGAGGTTCTTTATCTGTTTAAGGCAACGTGATCCCAATTGATCGTGTGCATAGAAAACCGGTTAGCTAGTGAAAAAGGCATTGTTTGATGATCGAAACCCCTTCTTTTTTCCTGTTTTTGAAAATAACTATTGAAATGTATAAAATTTTCAGATACTATAATTACTAAATCGATTTATGAAAGCGATTTATTTTTTATCAAGTTTACTAAACCGGTTTAGTAAAAGGAGAACTTATATGAAAAAAATCACCATGATGGACGTTGCCGCCCGGGCAGGCGTTTCAAAAAGTACTGTATCACAATATTTAAATAAACGTTTCGAGTATATGAGCAAAGATACGAAAAAAAAGGTGGAAGAAGCGATAGCTGAATTAGGCTATGTGCCGAATTATATCGCTAAAAGCTTGAAACAGAAATCAACTTCGACTATTGGAGTCATAGTAGCCAATATTCTTCATTCATTTTCAACGAAAGTCATCAGAGCAATAGAAGATGTCTGCAATAAGAATAATATCCATGTGATTGTATGTAACGCCGATGACCAGCCAGAAAAAGAAAAACGATATATAGAGATGTTGATGGCAAAGCAAGTGGATGGCCTGATTGTTTTTCCTACAGGAAGCAATCAGGATCAATACAAGTCATTGGTGGAGGCCAGCTTTCCGATTGTATTCATGGATAGAAAAGTGGAGGATCTTGACATCTGCACAGTGCTGTTGGACAACGAAAAGGCCATTAAGCTGGCAGTTCAGGCCTTGCACCAAAAAGGTTACGACCGGATTGCCATGGTCACTACACCAATCCTGCAAAACATTACTCCACGTGTGGAGCGGATCGAAGGGTTCAGAGACAGCCTCGATGAGTTGGGTCTGCCGGTAAACGAGAAGTACATAAAGTCAATGGAGCTCATTGATATCCAAGAAGGCCTCCAGGAACTTTTTGGCTCTAATGAACCACCGGATGCCCTCATTGCTGGAAATGATTTAGTCTTAATGGAAATACTTCGATTTTTGAAAAAATATTCCATTTCTGTTCCGGATGAAGTAGCGCTAATTGGAATAGACGATGTTGAATATGCTGAAATATGGTCTCCTTCCATAACAACTGTCGCACAGCCTGCCAAAGAAATGGGGAGATTTGCAGCTGAGGAACTATTGAAGCAAATCAGAAAAGAGGGGCTTGAAGACAGCCAGCTCCTGAATCGCTTTGAACCACAGATAGTCATCAGAGAGTCGTGCTGATGAGAAACAATTAAAAGGGATGATGGTGGAATGCTAGATGTAATAACGATCGGGGATGCAATGATTACGTTTAATCCGGTCTCAAAGGGGCCGCTTAGGTTTGTGCCGGCTTTTGAAAGGAAAGTGGGAGGTGCAGAAATCAACGTCGCAGTCGGTTGTTCGAGGCTGGGCCTAAAAGCAGGCTGGATCAGCTGTCTTGGAAATGATGAGTTCGGCCGCCATATTCTTCACTTTGCTAGGGGAGAAAATATTGATACCCAGTATGTCAAGCTGATAGATGAATATCCGACCTCCTTGAATTTTAAGGAAATAAGAGAAGGAGGCGCCTGTCGTACATTTTATTACAGGCATCAGTCTCCAATTAAGGCGATGTCTGAAGAAATCCTGGAAGAGTCCTATTTTAAAGAAGCAAAGTTGCTTCATCTTTCAGGTGTTTTCATGGGGATAGATGAGAATAGCAGAAAAATAGTCCGAAGAGCGATTGCGCTGGCCAAAAAGAATGGATTAATCATATCCTTCGACCCGAATATCCGGTTGAAATTATGGACTGCGGAAGAGGCTTCTAAGGCTATTAAAGAAATATTGAGCGATGTGGATATTTTATTGACCGGTGAGGAGGAAGCTGAGATCCTGTTTGGAACCTCTGTTCCTGAAGAAATCATCTCTTACTGCGAATCATTCGGGATTTCCAATATAGCCATCAAACAAGGAGATAAAGGAGCGATCGGCTTTAAGGACGGCGAATGGATCCGGATTGAACCGGTCATTCCATCTGCGGTAGTTGATACAGTTGGGGCCGGCGATGGTTTCAATTGTGGTTATATTTATGGAATATTGCAGGGATGGACACAGGAAAGAACGATGGAACTGGCCAATCGGATTGGATCCATGGCCGTTAGTGTGTCAGGCGATAATGAAGGCCTGCCATTAATAGAAGAAGTGATGGCTGAGATGGATCAAATAAAAAGGATCGAAAGATAGTAAAACACTCTATGAAGGAGGAAGCTAGATGTCACTTTTGGAAAAAGCTAATGTGGTTGCGGTACTGCGGAATATTGACCAGCATTTTTTGGAATGTGTGGAAGTCATGGTTGAATCAGGGATACATGTTCTTGAAATTACAATGGATAACATTGACGGCCTTCATTGGATTACTGCAACAAAAGAGCATTTCGGAGATGCTGTTTGCGTGGGGGCTGGAACGGTTTTGCAAGTGGAGCAGGTGGATCAATGCAAAAAAGCAGGAGCAGAATTCATAGTTTCCCCGCATTTTGATGAAGGAATAGTAGAGAGAACAAAACAAGAAGGATTAGTCAGTATACCAGGCGCCTTTACGCCGACAGAAATAATGCGCGCACTTCGGGCAAAGGCCGATTTTGTGAAGGTATTCCCGGCAACGACGCTTGGATTGCCGTTTTTCAACAATCTTGTCGGTCCATACAAGGAACTTCCGTTGATTGCAACAGGAGGAATCACCCATCAAAATGCATCTGATTATCTGAAATCCGGCATCCGGGCAGTTGGGATTGGTTCATGGATCATGTTGCAGCCGAATGAGAATATGGGGGACTATCGCAAGCGGATTGCCGCATTTGGCCAGAAAATGAAAGGAGTGAATAATGATGCAGACTCCATACATAGTCATTGATGAGCAACAAGTAAAAAACAATATTCTTGATATGGCTCAATATGCAAAAGAGAATAAAATTAGGCTCCGTCCACATTGCAAGACACATAAAATGCCACATTTCGCCCGCATGCAAATGGAGTCGGGAGCAAGCGGCATTACGGTAGCAAAGCCATCCGAAGCGGCCGTGATGGCAGAGCAGGGAATCCAGGATATTTTTATCGCTTACCCAATCGTAACGAGGGATAAGGCTGAAATGGTAAAGAAACTGAATCGGTCGATAAAGCATCTGATCGTCTCTATAGACAGTATCCAGTCTGCCGCTCTATTGGATGGCTTTTGCGAAGGAGAAGAAAAAAGATTGCAAGTCCGTATAGAAGTAGAGACAGGCTTAAACAGAACGGGCGCTTCTATTTCTGATGTGGCGGATATTGCTGACTTTATTCTTGCCCACACAAAGCATTTAGAATTAGAAGGGATTTATACCTTTAAAGGAGCTGTACTCGGTGGCATATCTACATTAGATATTAAACAGGCAGGTATTGAGGAAGGTACCGTGATGCTGGAATTGGGCAAAGTGTTGAAGGGGAAAGGGATCGATCTTCAAACTATAAGCATCGGTTCGACCCCGACAGCCAAAACGGTCCTAACAGAAGGGGATCATTCAGAAATACGGCCGGGAACATATATTTTCTATGATGCCATGCAAGCCAAACTCGGGGTATGCAGGTTAGAGCAATGTGCAGCTGTTGTAGTGGCTACTGTGGTCGGGAAATATGACGGACATTTGGTTATCGATGGAGGCAGTAAAACATTCGCCACCGATGTCCAGCCTCAACAACACCCATTGGATTTAGAAGGATTCGGAATCGTGATCGGACATCCTGAATGTATTTTCTCACGTATGAATGAAGAACACGGAGTTATTGAATTTACAGGAGAAACAAATTTGGGAGTGGGCGATGAGCTGCATATCATACCTAATCACATATGCAGCACAATTAATCTCCATAACCATGTATATATTAAAAAAGAAAATGGAAAATACGACAAAATGGATGTAGCAGCACGGGGCCAACTATATTAATGAACGGGAGAGATGAAACAATGGCAGTAATAGAGAGTAAATTAGAGCAAATGGGCATCCATTTGCCTGTACCGGGAAAACCGAAGTTTGTTTATGTATCAGCAAAAAGAACAGGAAATCTAGTCTACACATCTGGTCAGGATTGCCGTGTCAATGGCGAATTAATTTTAGAGGGCAAGCTCGGCAGCGATTTGACGATCGAGCAAGGAAAAGAAGCCGCCAAGCAATGCATTATTAATTGTTTGGGTGTCATTAAGGCGGAAATCGGCGATTTGGATCGGATTAAACAAGTTGTCAAAATGCTCGCTTTTGTCAATTCCGCACCTGGCTTCGCAGATCAGCCATTTGTCATAAACGGCGCATCTGAATTGTTGGAGGAAGTGTTGGGAGAAAAGGGGAAACACGCCCGTTCTGCTATTGGTACAAGTGACTTGCCTTTCCATACACCTGTTGAAATCGAACTGATCGTAGAAGTAGAATAGCAGTTGTTGAATGAAAGGATCATTATAGCCTTCAGCTTGACTAAAAATTGAAGCAGAAACACGACCTAGTTTTAGAAAAACATAGTTGGACATCGTTGCGGTATATTAGGGGAAAGGATGGCCTTTGCTGCCCTTTCCTCTATTAATCTATGCACCTGAGTATGATTACATCATAGTAAGAGAAATATTTTCTGAATATTTAGAAAAAGGGTGATGGGAATGTCAGTTAGTTATTTGCTTATTCTGACTCTGCTTTCAATTGGAGTCATTATTGTAGGGGTCTCGGTGTTTAAATGGCACCCGTTTATTAGTTTGCTGGTTGCCAGTCTATTTTTGGGAATTTGCACGGGCTTGGATGTCAATAAATTAATAGCTTCCTATGAAGCTGGCGTTGGTGATGTGCTAGGCAACTTAGCTGGTATTATTGGCCTGGGCACCATCCTTGGAAAAATGCTTTCTGATTCTGGTGGCGGTTACCAGATTGCTAATTCATTGACAAATAAATTCGGCGTTAAGAATATCCATTGGGCTATGCTTTTTTCAGGTTTTATCATTGGCATCCCTGTTTTCTTTGAAGTCGGTTTAGTTATTTTACTGCCTCTAGTTATCGCTATTTCAAAGGGTTCCGGGCGTTCTATATTATTTATAGGATTACCGGTGCTGGCAGGTTTATCAATTGTCCACGGGCTTGTTCCTCCCCATCCTGGTGCAATGATTGCCGTGACAGCGTACCATGCTGACACAGGAAAATTACTTTTGTATTCATTGGTCATTGCATTGCCAACAGCCATGATCGCTGGCCCCATTTACGGAAAATGGATTGATAAGCGCTTGAAGCCTAAAGGGAAGCCGACTATATTCGTGGGAGAAACCGCTTATGAAAAGGTGCCTACCTTTGGTATTTCCTTATTCACAGTCATTCTTCCTGTCTTGATTATGATCTTGTCAGTGGCCAGCACTGCCCTTCCAATTGGGGATAAAATGGAGAGTCTATTATCCTTTTTGGGCAATCCCCTTATTGCATTGCTGATATCCGTTTTTGTTGCTTTTTTTACATTGGGATACCATCAGGGGATGACAAAGGAAAAGATCAACCGATTGTCCGAAGAATGCCTCATGCCTTTAGCGACCATTCTTTTAATTATGGGAGCGGGCGGCGGATACAAACAAATATTGATCGATAGCGGAGTAGGGAGGGCAATTGCCGACCTTTCAGGGAATCTCCACTTATCTCCAATCGTTTTAGCCTTTTTTGTAGCCGCTTTCATTCGGGTGGCTACTGGATCTGCTACAGTAGCTTTGACAACTGCAGCAGGGATCGTTTCCCCTATTGTGGAGCAAATGACAGGCGTGAATAAAGAATTGCTCGTTATTGCAACTGGAGCCGGCTCTTTGATCTTCTCACATGTGAATGATTCGGGTTTTTGGATGGTCAAGGAATATTTTGGATTGACAGTCAAAGAAACGTTTAAATCTTGGACAGTCATGGAGACACTGCTCTCTTTAATTGCTTTCGGCCTGGCGTTATTGTTTGATTTTATTATGTAATAGGCCCTGTGTTAAACAATGGAGTAGCTTTTGGTTAAGAATAAGGGACATATGAATTTCGATGTCCCTTACATTTTAGTTTAATTCACCTAGAAACCATATTTCTCCTTCATAATGGTATCCATCCTCATCATTAATGATTTCTTTATAACCTGATATCTGCAAATCATCGGGAATGGATAATCCTAATACGGGTTGAATATTTGCGTTTTTAGGTAGTCGGAGCCATTTTTGGTAGTCGTCATTCCTGTTGAAAAAATGTTCAAAATGGGCGTTTCCTTTAAAAACAATTAGTTGTGAATCCCATAAATTAGGTAAACTTATTGCAGCAACTACACGATATATTTCCTCTTGATTTGGCTTTAATCCAATTAGATATTCTGTTCTCTCTACTAATGATTGAATGCAGAGTTGTTTGATTTTCTTGGGAGTTTTACTGGAACGTATAAAGTCTTAAACAACTGGCAGGTGTAGATGCCAATAACCATTGTAAAACTTTGTTGGGAACTCCGCTGTGTTTTCTTCTATCCGTGTAATGACATTATTATACTTCCGTTTAATCCCTCGAACTTTTTTCTCACGCATACTGTCCTCTCCTTATATTCACTCTAACGCCGTTTGAATCCTTTCTCTGTTGCATCTGGTTTTAAATGCACTCTGCTAATCTATACAAAAATGAAGAGGTGCACCTATTTATTTCTGGGGACTTGCTAAAAGAATATCCTTAAATGATATACGTAATTTGCGATTAAATGAAATAATAGGTAGTTTTCGAACGTAATAGAAAGTTCGAGGGGGAAGCTTGATTGATAAAATGAATAATCAACTTATCCGTAGCTACTGCCATCGTTGCGACGATAATAGGGTGTTCCAAAGAAATATCTCACAAGTATGACTTTAAACAACTGACTAGAGTGGATGTATAATATCAAATAATTGAGAACAAGAGTGTTGTTGAAACGATCGCCAAAGAAGAAAAAACGAAGGTTCTAAGACACGTATTTGCCAGAATGGAATGGGGACAAAATGTAAAAGCAGAAATGTCACGATAAGAAGGTGTGATAGCTACCTTATTCTTCACTTATGTGTAGAGTGATCCCCAAAGGGATTATTTTAAAAAATTGCTTTTAGCTCTATTTTAGTTGTATTTGTATTGTTTCTTTTATTTTATGTTTTAATGGCAGTTTTGTGGAGTAATCCATAATTCTTATTCTAGATTAAATATGGATATGAAAAAAATAAGAAGCGACATTTCTGCTTCTTTTTCTTATGTTACAAGGGTGTTGATTCAAAAAGGATCAACATTTTTTGTTGAAGTTCTTATTGAACAAACGGTGTAGGATAGTTATAAAAGGAATATGAATAGTTTGAATTGAATTATTCATTTAGTGATTTAAAAGGAGATGAAATAAATAATGACAACTAGTAAAAATCAAAATGATCAATTTTACTTTATCAATGCTTTCACTAATAAGGATTTTAAGGGGAACCCCGCAGTCATTGTTTTTTTGAATGAAGATAGATCGGAAGAATGGATGAAATCTTTCGCTAAAGAAGTCAGCCAACCTATCACCACTTTTATTTTTAAAAAAGAAGAAAATTTTTTTCAGCTAAGGTGGTTTACACCTAATCAAGAAATTGATTTATGCGGACACGGTACTTTAGGTGCAGCACATATTCTATGGAGTGAGGGGTATACATCAGAATCAACAATTGATTTTGATACTAAGTCAGGACTTTTGCAAGCAGAACAATCAGAACGGCACATAATGTTGAGACTCAATGTAAAACATTCAATTGAAACCGATGTAACTGATCACTTAAAACGTGCTATTAATTTTCCAATAAAGGCTGTTGCTTGGGCAGAAGATAGATATATTTTAGAGTTAGATAATCAACATATGATTCATGATGTTATACCTAACTTAGAAGTAATAAAAGAAATTGAGGGTCCAGGTATAATTATTACTAGTCAGGGATCGGATGAATATGATTTTGTATCAAGATATTTCGCACCGAAAATTGGTATTAGTGAAGACTATGTAACAGGTTCTGCGCACTGTGCGTTAGCATCCTATTGGGGCAATCTCCTAAATAAAACTGAATTTACAGCATATCAAGATTCTGTACGGGGTGGTGAAATAAAGCTTAGAATGAAAAGGGATCAAATAGAATTGATTGCAGACTGTGTAACCATCTTAAAAGGGCATATTCAAAATTAATGTTTTAGTAATGGGAGCTGAGATCAGCTCTTTTTGTTAGTCTACAAACGGGGCAGGATAGCTCTATAAGAAAAGTTCTACTAATTAAAACAATTAAAAAGCATTAGCTCCGCCTTGTTTTTATCTAATTGAACTGTTTGATATACTTATTACAAATTGTTCATATAGGCTTAAACAAATAAAACAGTCAAAATATACGCAATTTTTGAAAAGAGGTGTAGGTATGAATGTTAAAGAAAAACTACATAGTTTTATTGAAAACAACGAATATGAATTACTTTTGCTAGATTACTTTCCAAATAGTGAAATTGATCCAACAACAATTAAAGCAATAATGATTAATGAGGTTGTAGCTTCGATACCAGAAGATGATTTTTATAGTAGCAATTTAAACTCCTATTATATGTCAACAGTCATTCCTTTATTTAAAAATGCTGGAATTGAAGTTGAAACGATACAAGATATTCTTGAACAAGGAATCTATATTACTAGTGCAATTAAAATGCCAAAAGGTAATGAGTTAATCAAAACAGATAAGATAAAGAAGTTCTTACCAATCTTAGAGAAGGAGCTCGATCTCTTTCCAAATGTTAAGGCTATTATGTTGAATGGTGATATTGCCAAAAAAGCATTTAATTATATTAGTAAGAAGAAATATGGTAAAAATGCAGTGCCTGCTGGTTCAACATATAAATTAAGAAAATCTGATATTTTTATTGGTGATATCAAGATTTTTCCTGCTTATATTTTAACTGGTAAGAACGTTTTGATTGAAAAGTCTAAGTTTGATATGAACATAGAAGATTTAAAGCGAATGATTAAAAGAATCGAAGCAAAATAAGGAATTGTCGATTTTAAAAAGCACCTAGGAACATTTTGTCATGAATGGGTATGCTTACTTATCTATGATTGTGAATAAATACACTTAAACAAATGGGGCAGCATTCCTGTAATAAATGATTCCAAAAAGGATTAATGATTGTTTATGAAGTCCTTATTGGACAATCGGGGCAAGATAGTGCAATTAAGTGCTTTATGATAAAATATCACTAATAATTAATAATGTTTAGAATTTCACAAAAAGAAATTGGAGGTCTTTTCTTTATGAAACAATATCAGAAAGTATATGATGCCTTAAATAAAATGAATATTCCATATGAAGTTGTTGAACATCCTCCTGCTTTGACAACAGAAGAAGCAGACAGCTATATTGTTGGGAAAGAAGGTGTACGTACTAAAACACTTTTTCTTACAAATAAAAAAAAGACTACATACTATTTAGTAATTATGGATGATGCGAAACGACTTGATATGGAACATCTCGCAGAAATCCTTAATGAAAAACGTATAAGCTTTGGTTCACCAGAAAGATTGATGAAAAAAATGGCTTTACCTCCTGGTGTTGTTTCCATTTTTGGATTGCTAAATAATGATGAACACGACATAAAAGTCTATTTAGATAAAGAGATGCTCTCAGAAAGATTTATGAGTTTTCACGCAAATGACAACACCAAAACGATTTTTATTTCTACAGAGGATATGTATAAATTTATAACTACAATTGGTTATGAGTACACAATTGTAGAACTGTAAGAAAACTAAGTTTATGAAATGATACTCTTAAACAAACAGGTGCGTTGATCCAAGAAGGATTAACGCTTTTCTATTGAAGTCTTATGGGACAAACGGGGCAGTTTAGTTGAACAAGAAATGATAAAATGAAAGAAAATATAGTTATGTAGGGGAGAGTAATATGGTTATTCGCAAACTAAGTATAGATGAAGAGCCCCCAATAGATTTGTTGTTATTAGCTGACCCTTCTAGAATAATTGTTGAGGAGTATATTCGAAGAGGAGAATGCTTTGTAGCCGAAAGTGATGGTCAAATTATTGGGGTTTATGTACTACTGCCGACAAGACCTGAAACAGTGGAGTTAGTGAATATTGCAGTATTAGAAACGCAGCACGGTAAAGGTTTTGGGAAACAACTAGTAATGAATGCAATTGAAGTAGGTAAGTCAAAAGGATTCAGAACCATAGAAGTTGGTACTGGAAATTCAAGCATTGGACAATTAGCCTTTTACCAAAAGTGTGGTTTTAGAATTACTGGTGTTGATATAGATTTTTTTATTAGGCACTATCCAGAAGACATTTTCGAAAACGGTATACAGTGTAGGGATATGATTCGATTATCTCAAGATTTGTAGATTAAAAAAGGAAATCCTTGTTGAACGATTAGGTGCGATTCTTCATTGTGGAGAATCGCTTTTCTTATGCAACGAACGTGGCAGTTTAGTTTAAGTAGTGAATCTATTTTCCGAAACTTCTGTTAATGAACAAACGTATAAAAGAGTACCAAGTATATCTAACCATAAAAAGGATATATGTAGTTGTTCAAACTAGTAAGGGGGCATAGAATGGATGAAACGAATTATTAGTGGAGTGATAACTTTATTGGTTTTAGTGGGGACTTACTTTATCGTTAGTAAGAGCACAAATACTAACTTTATTGATTTTTCCTTCGGTGTGGGATTAATTATGAATGTAATTATTTGGTTTTTCACTTCAAAAGGAGGTGTCACATCAACGTATACAGATGTGACGATGCAATCACAAACAACCAACTGGAAGATGAAAAACGAAAAACATAAGTTTAATCCTAATATTGCATTTTACACAGCAGTTTTATATACACTAGCATCTATTGTGTTTACTTTTATATATTATAAAGACTATTTTATTAATTGATATGCAAATTGTTTTTACACTAGCAGTTGCTAGAGCTGAAGAACACAAAAATTGAATTATTTACATTAAACATCCTATATTAGATTTGGAAGGTGATATTTATATGGTGGAGTTAAGAAAAATTAATGGGGACAATTATGAAGAATGTTTAAGCTTGCGTACAACTGATAGCAATGTGGACTTTGTAGACCCTGTAGCGTGGTCTTTAGCTGAAGCGTGGGTGTTTTATGATGATTCACGCCCCTTTGCAATTTATACCGATAATGTAATGGTGGGCTATGTTTCAATGTATATTGGTGATAATAACCCCCAAATCATAAATTTTATGATAGATAGCCGTTTTCAAAAAAGAGGCTATGGAACAGCAGCCGCAAAGCTTTGTGTTGAATATTTGTGTAAAGAATTCAATGCACGTAGGATTTCCTTACCAGTTAATCTAGAAAATATCTCTGCACAAAAATTTTGGAGCAACTTAGGCTTTGAAATGACAGACGATATGGAGGATGGTTACCTTTTTATGCGGTTGTACATATCAGAAAAATATGTTTGAGTATATAAAAATGGAATCGCTTTCCATAAAGTGCGTGATTGTTTCATAAGCATTCTTGTTTCACTAACTGGGGCATTACTTTATTAAGAAGCTGATCTATTCAGCTTCTTTTGTATAGCACTATCGAGGCAGTTTAGTTCAATAAGAATGTTGAAGTTTATAACTTATAATAATAGAATTACTAACTTTTTACTAAATTGCTGTTGGTAGCTTTTTATAAAAATAGTATTATTGAATCAAATGTTTATTAATGGAGGAATAGCGAAATTATTATGAAGGTGAATTATGAACAATTATATTCATTTGAAGACCCAGTAGACTTTTTTGAACCAGCTTTCAGGGTAGAAAGTATCGAGAAAAATAATATCGATAACTCAATTCCTATATTAAAAGGAGAATTCAAACCTGACAATCAAATACCTTTTCAGTATTATATGGGTAATACTAAACCTTCTAGCATTATATATTCTGGAATGTTTGATGTACTTATTGAAAAGAACATTGTGGAATTACTAAGAGAAAACGGAATTACAGGATACAGATTATATGACGTTATAGTTTTTGTGAAAATATGGAGAGATATGAAAATTATTATGTTTTAAGTGTTACTGGGCGCTGTAATAGCCGCGATTATTATAGAAGTAAGCTAATTTATTTAGGGTTAGCCAACGTCCCGAACCTTAAAGGTGTATTTTTTGTAAATGATTATTGGGATGGTAGTGATTTCTTTGTTGAAGAAGCTGATGAAGAAGGAAATTATAATATGAGCATATATGTAAGCGAGAAAGTAGTTAATTTGTTTAACAAGTACAAAGTGCAGAATATAGAATTTGAGAAATTAAGTGAAAGCACAACCAGTTTAGATACTGTACAAAGTGGAAAAAAATACAAGTTGCCACCAGAACTACGAGATATGCATTAAATTTTAATAATACAACCCGGAAAGGTTGAAAAAATTGTTTAAATCGAACATTATATTTGTGAAGAATTACACTTAAACAAACGGGGTTGATCCAAGAAGGATTAACACCCTTTTTTGTTGAATTCCTTCCTTATTGTAGAAAGGGTGCAGGTTTGCTTTAAAGAGTAGTTAAAGTGAAACTTTATTAGTAATGTTTCGTATAAGAATTAAAGAGGTGGAAAAATTTGAAAAAATATGGTGTGTTTTTAATTAGTTTTGTCTTGGCGTATCTGGCATATGAAATTTTTACTGGTTGGATTTTAACAGCACTTTATACTCCTAATTTTTCTTTAATGAACGCTAATTCAAGTCAAGAAGCATCGTTTGTTGGGCAGAATTCAATAATTCCGTTGCTATCAGCTTTATTAATAGCAACAATAGCCTACTTTTTGTCGGAGGTTATTTGTAAAAAAACAAATAGAAATAACATATATAAATGAGTTAAAGTTTAATCGGCTTTACTCTTTCTTATTCATTTAACAAAGATATTCGTGAAAAATTATACTTAAACAAACTGGTGTGATGATCCAAGAAGGATTAACGCATTTTTTTATTGAAGCCTTATGGAACAAACGGTGCAGGATAGCTTTATAAACAAGCATTAATATTAACAAGGTGATTGGGAATATTATTAGGGAAATCAACAAATACTGGAGGTTTTCCTTTGAAGAAAAAAATATTTTGTGTGATTGTCTTGATGTTTTCACTTACAATAACTCGTACAGTTTTAGCGAATAGCACTAATAATGCACCCATAAAACCATCGTTTGAAAGCGCCTATACTTTTTACAAGAACTCTGTTAATGAAAAGGATTACGAAGAATTTGCCGATGCAGAATTAAAAGTTAAAAAATTAATAATAGTTGAAGCCCTCCCCAAAATATTTGAGGATAAGGAATGGATGAAGTACCCTTCTGTTTGGAGAAATATTCATAAAACTAGTGTTATTGAAAAGACTAAAGAACTTGCTCCAGAACAAAAAGTTTACTTTTTCTTTTCTCTAAAGAACGACGGTAAGGGCATTTATTTCCGAAGTGCAATTTATGATGCTACTACCAAGGAATTGATTGGGAAAAGTAGTGGGAGTTGGACAAAGAAGCAATTTAACAGGAAGTTTGAGCAAAAATAAGGACTCTCTAGAACTTTTATTGATAAAGGAACTGTATTTGCAGTTCCTTTTGTTATACAGCTAAAGGGGCAGGTTTGGGGAAGAAGGAATATACAAACCGCTTACAAAATATATAAATAATAGTAAATATTGTTTATTTTTCATTCCTGGAGTGAAGGAGGATATTTGATGAAGAAAGTTCTCTTTATGGGTTTGATTATTTTAGTCATAGATATGTTAATTAGTTTAATTTTTAACAAAATAAAACTAATCCCAATTTCTACTGGTATTACTGGTATGCTCTTTTTATGTTTAGCTGCACTAATGGTGGGAATATTTGTTCCAGCGGATTCACGAAGAGTTGATGTTGCTACTGAATCCAATGAAAGTTTAAATAGAAGATCGAAGTGGTCTACAAATTTTCTTTTAATATCACTTCCAAGTTTAATTGTCTGTGCCATATCATTTATTTTAATTTATAAATAAATATCTATTTCCTTATTTTATACTTCAAAAAGTAAACCCCTTTAATATCCTTATCTGAAAAAACTGATTAACGTCAAGATATAATATTGTACTTAAACAAATAGGTTGCCTTAGCAAAAAATCAAAGCTGTTATCTTGACGGCTTTTTCTTATGCTGCTAAAGTCGCAGTTTAACTGAAGAACAATTTTAGAAAACACAAGCTTGAAAATGATTATTTATGAATTTTTCTTCGGCTTCAAGGAGTGATTAATTTACTTTGATAATGGATTACTTTATATGGTTTATTTGTGTGATCCCCACTTGGAGTACGGATAGTCATAGTAATCATTTTATAGGCTGGATTCATTGCTCCTTTGTATCCAATTACTTTAAGAGAAACATCGTAATAATCCTGTTCAATGTTACGTGCGATTTTTAATATTCTTTCATCAGTGAAAAGTTGCCTATCTCCGTGTTCAGCCATTACGGTAAGAATTGTTGGACCAAGGAATCTTAAAAAAGAAAGTTCTAGGTTGGTTGGAGGATTTTTTGTATCAATAACCTCTGTGGTTGCTTTTACATTAAAGGGGAAAACTAGCAACATAATTAAAAAGAAAAATGAGATTTTTTTCATAGGTGTTCCTTCCAATCGTTTTTTATATAATGTACAAATTATAAACATCTATACATTGACTAAGGATGGGAACACTTAAACAAACAGGGGCGTTGATTTAAGAAGGATTAATGCCCTTTTATATTGAAATTCTTATTGAAGAAACGGGGCAGGTCAGCGGAAAAAGGATTTTATAATTTTAATATTGAATAATTATAACAACTGCCCTAATTACTTGAACAAGAGGTCATTACTTAAAAGTAAATCTTTATCGTACTATCGAGGAAGACTGGTACAATAAGGCATTATTCTATATTAATAAAGCGCTAGAGAGGACGATAATATGGCAAGTTGGCTAAAAGGGGATTATTAGGTTGGGAGCAGAATAAAATAACCTAATGAAGGGGTGAATTAGGGTGTATGAATTATATGCAGTAATTATTTTGGTAGTAGCGATATTGATTGGAATTTGGAAAAGTTTTAATAAATCTAGAGATGCTAAATATAGGGTTTGGGGAATAACGACAATGTTGATAATCGCACCTGTATTTTCCTGGTTAATAGGTATTTTATACGGGGTACACGAGGGAAGTGGATTTGCTACGATAGGAGTATTAATTATTGCGTTTCCACTTATTTTTATAATTGGCGGGGTTCTTTATTGGATAGGTGGCAAATAAAATTTACTGCTTAACCGTTTATAAATCAAACATTTATAATAAAGTATCGTATTAGTTCGCTGATGTTTACCTAAATGAAGATATTACCCTTATTGCATTTGATAGCTGATTGTGAAGTGTTTTATTAAACAAACAGGTGCGTTGATCCAATAAGCATTGACGCTTTTTTATTAAGTTCTTATTGGACTATCGGGCAGGATAGCTCAATAAGTTGCATAGTATAGGTTATGCGAAATAGTGGTAAAACGAATAATCTTATAAAGGGAAACAGTTTGCTGCTACCCTTTATAAGGTCTTTATTCTTTATTTCCACTCTTTTTTTTAGAGTATTCAGGAATTAAAAATATCCCTATTAAAAATAAAGCATATGAAATCCATCGGACTATATCATACCATTCTGATTCTTTAAAAAAAGAAATATTAATCATTATTGTAATTGCACCTATAATTGCTAGCATTATTCCTAAAACTTTTCTCGACATAATCATCTCCTTTTATGTAATATTTTAACATTTATATACAGAGTTAGTAAGTTAAAGGTTTCCATAATAACTCAAAAAGGATGTTAAGTTTGTGAAAAATTATACTTAAACAAACAGGTGCATTACTTCATTAAAGGAGCTGATACGTTCAGCTTCTTTTTTTGTTATGGCACTAACGGGGCAGGTGTGCGGCCGAGCCTAGGTCGTATCATATAGCGGGTGGGATTCCCGTCGAGTAAGAACTAGCCATTCGCTCGTAGCGAGTCTTGGAGGGCTAATGGTAACATTAGCCTTTAAGCGTAGACAGTTAGGTAGCGGGCCGAAAGCCAAATGGTTGAAGGGATTGAGCTCCATAAGCGTTAGTAAACCGAGAGGGCTGATGCCTTATCTGCGTGCAGAAAGCAACATTTTATCCTTTGTTAAAGGCAAGAAGGATAAAACCTCTCTGGAGTCAGAGACCTTGGCACGCTATACATTGATATGATTCGGCAACTCGGGAGACCCTACGGGTCTTTTCTTTTTTCAGAAGAGTATGGTCTACAAGTGATAACAAGCAAGGAAACCAAATGCCGTGTAGGGAGTCGGATAGCAGCGTAGTACCAATGAAGTTGGGTAATGCTAATGGAGGGAAGGCTAGCTACCAGTTATCACCCTTACTAGGGACACATTTACTACACACAGAGGTAGGGATAATAAATGGAAACAAAACTACTAAGGATAGCAGAATTAGCAAAATCTGAACCTAAAATGAAATTCACATCTCTTGTACATCTATTAAATGAGCAGTCACTTATTCAATGTCATCATGAGTTACCTAATAAGAAGGCAACTGGCGTGAACGGCACGACTAAAGAACAATACAATGAAGAGTTGGAAGGTAACATAAAGAATTTAGTAAGTAGACTTAAAGACAAAAGTTATCGTCCAGTTCCAGTGAGACGAAAGTATATACCAAAGCTCAATTCGAGTAAGAAAAGACCTTTGGGAATACCAGAACATGAGGATAAGATTGTACAGAAAGGCATTGCCAAAGTGCTAAATGCAATCTATGAGAATGACTTTTTAGATTGTTCATTTGGGTTTCGACCAAACAGAAACTGTCATGATGCGTTGAAAATACTCAACTTTTATATTGAAAAGAGATTAGTAAGCTATGTAGTAGATGTAGATATCAAAGGTTTCTTTGACAATGTTGACCACAAATGGATGATGGAGTTCTTGAAACATAGAATTACTGACCCCAACCTTCTGAGAATAATCAGTAGGTTTCTCAAAGGTGGATACATGGAGGAAGGTAAGAAATACAAAACACAAAATGGTACACCGCAAGGTGGAGTAATATCTCCGATATTAGCCAATGTGTATCTCCATTATGTTCTCGACTTATGGTTTGAGAAAGTGGTTAGGAAACAATGTGAAGGACAGGCATATATAGTAAGATATGCAGATGATTTTGTTTGTTGTTTTCAACATAAAAGGGAAGCACAACAGTTCTATCAGTCTTTAATAAAGAGATTGAAGAAATTTAACTTGGAGATAGCAGAGGATAAAACTAGGATTATTCCTTTCGGGCGGTTTGCGGATAATAATGCAAAACGATCAGGGAATGGGAAACCAGCAACCTTTGATTTCCTTGGGTTTACCCACTATTGTGGAAGAAGTAAACAAGGGAAATTCCGCGTAAAACGGAAATCGAGCAGGAAGAAAGTCCAAGGCAAACTCAAAGAGTCTAAAGAATGGCTGAAGGCTAATAGAAATAAAGATATTCATATAATCATGGATAGATTTAAACGTTCTCTAATAGGATACTACAACTATTACTGCATAACAGACAATACTCAAACTGTTAATGGATTCAAAGAGAAAATCGAAAGCTTACTATTTAAATGGCTAAATAGAAGGAGCCAAAGAAAATCCTTTACATGGGATAAATTTAGGCTTTTCCTTCAGAGGTTTCCACTTCCTTCTCCAAGAATTAAAGTGAATATTTATGAATTAAGAAAAGAGATTAGCTATATTCTGTAAATGATGACTAGGAGGAGCCGTGTGCGTTAATAGCGCAAGCACGGTTCTGTGAGGGGGGAGGAGTACAATTTACCGTAAGGTAGAAAGTCTCCCTTCTACTCGACTAGCGGTAGAAGAAGGGAAAATAGTTGCTATAATCGAATAATTAATACAGTTTAAGTAACATTCGTATTGGGGGTTATCTTTATGTTTATAGTTAATGTAGAGGGTGCAATTTATCGTAATGAAAAATGGCTATTAATACGTCGTAGTGTAAAAGAAGAACACGCAGGGGGCTCGCTTTCTCTTGTTGGTGGAAAGTGTGAAATAGAGGGTGATTCAAAAGATATTTTGGAAAGAACTTTGGGAAGGGAAATTCTTGAAGAAGTTGGAATTGAGGTAACGGTTTGTGGTTATGTGAATAGTTCATCATTTGTTACTGCTTCTGGAGTGAATGTGATAGACATAGTGTTTCTATGTAAGCATAAATCAGGAAATCCTTATGCTAAAAGTATTGATGAAGTTGATGATGTTATTTGGTTGACAACTTCAGAGATTTTATCACGAACAGATTCTCCAAATTACTTAAAAGTAAATATAGGTCTTGCGGATAAATTATTAAGAAAAACCCAGCAAATATATTAAAAACTCTTCAATTAGCAGTAGCCATTGTGAAATACAGTCACTTTTGTACTAACGGGGCAGCATTCCTGTAATAATTGAACCGATAAATTATGCAAATATCAACTAGATTTTTGAAAAAATGCACTTAAACAAACGTGGCAGGTTAGTGGAAGAAGGAAATCGAAAACAAAGGCAGAATCTATTTAAGAAATGAGAATAATGAAAAAAGCATTACTGGTTATAGACGTTCAAAATGGAGTATAGACAATCCTTCAAAGGGTCAATGTGGTGTAACTGCATTAGAAGTAAATGATATATTAGGTGGATATATACTGAAAACCAAAATGTCTGATGGATGGCACTTTTTTAATGTACTTAATAGAACACGTTGCGACTTTACAGCTTCCCAATTTAAAGAGGATATTCTGTATATGGATATCATCAAATAGAACTGAAGCATATAAGGATACTAATAAAAAGCAGTATAACTATCTTAAGAAGAGTGTTTTAAGAAATTTAGAGATGATGTTGTTCTACTAACGGTGCAGGTTTGTTGAGTAACTTAGGTTAAAGAGTTAAAAGAATACTGGAGTTGATTAAGTAGTGTTGAAAGATAGGTTACCAAACGTGTGGGAGACAAAGAAGCTCACAATTAAAGACCTCACTGAAGAAGAAATTCAAACTGTTCAAAAATTATATGACCAAGGAAGTTTTATTCATCAATGGGATGGTGGTAACTTAGATAAAGAGTATGTTTATCGTTGTTTTACCGTTGGTGACTTACCGCCTAATGGAAACAAGGACCAATTTAAAATCCAAGTTATACGAACGAAAGAAACAGGACTCATTATTGGATTAATTACTACGTATCACGGATATCCAATGCCTGAGACATTTTATATAAACTACCTGTATATTGTCAAAGAGTATCATAAACAAGGACTTGGACAAGAAGTTGTTAATGAATTGTTAAATGTATTAAAACGGACTAAATATAATGAAGTGCGGGCTAATGTTGCAATAAAAAATTGGCCAGCTCTTAGGTTTTGGACCAAACTTGGCATTAATACAATACAAGGGATTTTTGGAGACAAAGAGTACGGTGTTGATAATTACGCAGACATAAAGTTAATAAAGTATTTGTGAGTTATTTCTTATTCAATTAACGTACTTTTAATTTAATGAATTTATTAAATAAGCGTAGCAGGATTGTGGAATAATCTTTTAGTTTTAAAGGTAGTTAAAGGATTTTGAGTTACTCAACTTTAAAAGAAGCCCCGAAGTGCGCATAGATACTAAAGAATTTGAGAAGATGTTAGCGGAGGATTTTTTGAGTTTGGTAGTCAGGGAATATATATTTAAGATAAGACTGTATAAAAGGTGGCGGAGTAAGTGTTAGAGAGATGTCACCTATTGATTTTGAGATACAATTTTTAATTAAAACAAAGGTGGAGATTCATATTAATATTGCAATGGTTGATGTAAATATAACAATGAACAATCATAATTTATGTGAACGGGAAATCAAAATTATTGAAGTGCTTTTTCTTAATTTATGTGCTCAAACTAATGCTCTAGTTACCAAGGGTGGTATGGCCCTTAATCCTTTAGAAATAAGTAAAAAAGATTCTATTTTCAATTACAGATTTGCTTGGCAGTCTTCTATTTCCCCCAGACAGTACGGGGAAATAGAAGAAGGAATAAAAGAGCAAATTAGTAATGCAATTAAAATGTGTGGATTACCTGAAGTTGGTATAGGTTTTAAAGAAAATGCTTATTTAAGTAAATAGCTATACGTTAATGTTCTTACAGGGATTTACTCTTTAGTTGTGTAAATCTTTTTTCTTTAATTAGGTAGAAGTATTAAGATTAATCCTTAATTCGTGAAGATATGTACTTAAACAAATGGTGGCTTTAGGTGAAGAAGAATTAAAGAACTTTATTATCTCTGCACATTATGATAAAAATGAGCCAGAGAGATTATGTGATTACCTAATTTGGTTCAAAATTGAATTAGCTTCGATAATGGACAAAGAAAAGAACGCCCTATGCAAATAGATAAAGAAAACGCAAAAATAGTAAAAGATATTCTGATGAATAACTTAAAAAGGCTGGGACTTAACAGAATTGCTTCGATTTAATGACGAAACATCTTACATGAATAAGACCATTAATAAAAAAACGAACTATTGTGAAACTCTACTAAGAATTTCACAATAGTTCGTTTTTTTGCTTACATCCTTTTATCCAAGGCTCTTTTTGGTGGTGTCATATGCTCATTAGACTGCTTTGTTCCTGTTAACCTGCAAGATAAGAGGCTACGTTCCTTCACAGAGGAGACCCGTTATTCGATAAGTGCCCGCCTTTATAGATGAATGCGCCTTACAATAAAGATGATAAATCATTGGCAGGGGAAGGGTATGCAAAAAGAATATTCTGCAAGTCGTCGCCTTTCATTCCTGCTTTTATCATGATAGCCAAATAATTGATCATAAGATCGGCTTGTTCACTGATCATAGCTGCTCCAACGAGTTCATTGGTTTTTTTATCCGTAATGATTTTTGCTTTAGCTACAGGTTCATTTGTACGCCGGTAGGAATACCAACCTGTCATATCGATTTCTTGGATGTTATATAAGTCGGGCTCCTGTTCTGCTTCATCTGTACGTATACCGATAAGGGCTAGTTTTGGACTGGAAAAAACAGCGCTCGCCATTGCTGGATAGTTTGTTTTTGTCGTATTTCCGTTTAGTATATTTTCACTGACAATTTGGGCCTCGTAGCTGACAACAGGTGTTAATGGCAGCCCTTCACTGTCAGCCGTATCTCCGCATGCATAAATATGTTCTGCTTTTTCGGCTTGTAAGTATTCATTCACAGGAATGCCTTTCTTATTGGCTTCAATGTCTGCCTTTTCGAGGGACAGGTTGCCAATGTTGGCTATTCTGCCGGTTGTTCCGAAAACCATACCGACATTCAGGTTAAATCCATTCTCGCCTTTAAGCAGAAAAGAAGTATTTTCTTTTTCGATACTGGTGATATTCGTATCAAAATGAAAAATAACGCCTTGTTCCTTTAGCTGCTCAACAAGAATATGTACATGATCTTTATCGAAACCTTTCAGAGGGCTGCTGTTATGATGGATTAAATGGACCTTTGTACCGGCTGCATTCGCGATTGCCGCAAATTCAAAGGCAATATATCCTCCGCCCACAAAAGCGATGCTGTCAGGCAATGAATTCATCGAAAGAAAGTCATCGCTGTTTTTGAAGTATTCTTTGCCTTTTATGTCCAATAAAGAAGGTTTTGCGCCAGTAGCAATCACAATTTGTTTTCCGGTGATTACCTGGTTGTTAATCAAAATATCATGGGCGGAAACAAATTTGGCTGAACCGTGAAAGGTTTCAATGCCTGCTTTTTGGTAGCTTTTCAGCCGGCTTTCAGGGACATTTTCGACAAAGCCTTCTTTAAAAGACATTAGATCCTGCCAATCGACTTCTATCGAACCTTGTATCCCTTTTCCTTCCATTCTTTTCGCCCAGTTCTTCACTTCCATTGCACCTGCTAACACTTTTTTCGGATCGCATCCCCGTAAAACGCATGTTCCTCCCCAATCACGCTCTTCAACAAGTGCTACTTTTTTACCTGCCGAACTGCAATTGAATGCAACAGTGCTGCCTCCATTGCCGCTTCCGATGACGACTACATCAAATAATGATTCTTTCATTTTATCTTCCTCACTTTCCATTCTGATTGATAAGTATGATTCATATCATTAACAACGATTGATTTATGAAGTGTTATCCATTTGTTTTATAGCCTGCTTATTTTTTTTCAAACATTTGGATTAGAGGCAAGTTAAATAAGTAGCGGTCGGTTACTGGCTGATCTGGCTTCTGCGGATACTAATTGTCCATTGCAGAAAGAGTTACCTGTATATTCCTTTGAATAAGATAATTTAGTATTTTAGAATAATAATTACAATAATCCGGAAAGAGGGATGCGATTTGGAGTATTATCAGAAACATAAGCAAGATGTTCTAGATGAAACCGGCTCGTCGGAATGGGGGCTGTCTGATGAAGATGTACAGCGGAGACGGCAAGCACAGGGCTACAACGAGTTGGAAACGAAGTGGGAAAAGCCAATATGGAAACTAGTGCTTGAAAATGTGAAAGATCCGATGGTCATTGTCCTCCTTATAGCAGCAGCTATCCAATTCACATTGGGGCAAGCGGTCGAGGCTTCCATTATAGCTGTCGTCCTAATCATCAATGCGGTGATTTCCGTGGTGGAAACGAAGAAGGCGGCGAGTTCACTGGATGCACTGAAGCAGTTGTCGGCTCCTTTGGCAAAGGTAATGAGAGATGGGAAGAAGTGGTCTATTCCTGCCCGTGAGCTTGTCCAGGGTGACATCGTTCTTCTGGAAGCAGGCGATTATGTACCTGCAGATGGCCGTTTACTGGAAACAGGGAGTTTAAAGGTAACCGAAGGAATGCTGACGGGTGAATCTGAATCGGTTGAAAAAACGACTGAGGCGATCGCTGAAGAAATCCCTTTAGGCGACCGCAAAAACATGGTGTTCAGCGGTTCGCTTGTTTCCTATGGCAGGGCTACGATGGTTGTAACTGAAATTGGGCAGAAGACAGAGATCGGAAAAATCGCTTCCTTGCTTGACAAGGCACAAGAGAAGCAAACGCCTTTACAGAAAAAGCTTGAAACATTCAGTAAGAAGCTGGGTGTAGCCATTCTTGCTCTTTGTGTGTGCATTTTCATTATAAAAGCCTTGCAAGTCGTATTTTCAGGACATCAGGAGGACATGAAACTGGCGTTGTTCAATGCACTGATGTTCTCTGTTGCGGTGGCTGTTGCCGCGATTCCGGAGGCTCTTTCTTCTATTGTCACCATTGTTCTGGCGACTGGAATGAATAAAATGGCCAAAAAACATGCTATCATCCGAAAGCTCCCTGCGGTCGAAACGTTAGGCTCAGCCAGTGTCATTTGTACAGACAAGACAGGCACTCTAACCCAAAACAGAATGACAGTCGTTGATCATTTCCTTCCTGAGGAGGGAAATGAGGACCCGATGCTGTCTACGATTTGCTCGCTATGCAACGATGCGTACATAAAGGATGGAAAGGAGCTAGGGGATCCCACTGAAGTAGCACTTCTTTCTTTTGCCGAGAAACAAGGAATCAAGCCTGAGCAGCTAAGAGAAACATTTCCTAGGTTGTCTGAAATACCATTCGATTCGGACCGGAAGCTAATGAGCACACTTCATACAATAAATGGCCGCACGTTGATGATGGTCAAAGGAGGGCCGGATGTGGTTTTCAGCCGGTGTACGCATATTATAGCCAACGGGGAAGTATCACCGATGGACCATGGGCATTTGAGAAGGCTGCATGAACAGAATGAAGCCTTTTCAAAAAAAGCATTGCGTGTTTTGGCATTTGCGTATAAAGAAATGAACGAGGAACAGGAAACCCTCTCTTTAGAAGATGAATATGGCTTGACGTTAGTCGGTCTTACGGCAATGATCGATCCGCCCCGTGAAGAAGTCCCGGGCAGTATACAAAGGGCAAAAGCTGCCGGTATACGGACGGTTATGATTACGGGTGACCATAAGACGACCGCAGAAGCAATTGGCAAACAAATCGGAATGATGGCCGACGGTGATATGGCCCTGTCCGGCCAAGAACTTGATGCGCTCTCCGACATAGAGCTTAGCGGCATGTTAGAGCGAATATCCGTTTATGCGCGTGTTTCACCGCAAAATAAAATCCGAATTGTTGAAGCTTGGCAAAAAAAGAACCATATTGCGGCAATGACTGGAGATGGGGTCAATGATGCACCTGCATTGAAGCAAGCGGATATCGGGATTGCTATGGGAAGTGGAACAGATGTAGCAAAGGATGCATCAGCTATGATTCTGACTGATGATAATTTTGTTTCCATTGTGTCTGCGGTAGAAGTAGGCCGAACGGTATTTGATAATATTAAAAAATCGATATCCTATTTGTTTGCCGGCAATTTAGGTGCAATCATTGCTATTCTATTCGCTCTTGCATTCAATTGGGTCAATCCATTTACTGCATTGCAGCTCTTATTTATTAACCTGGTAAATGATTCGCTGCCTGCCATTGCACTTGGAATGGAAAAAGGAGAACCTAATATCATGGAACGCGCTCCCAGAAATGTGGATGAAGGGATTTTCGCGGGCGGATTGATGCAAACAGTGATTGTCAGGGGAGTATTAATCGCAGCGGCAGTCCTTTGTTCACAATGGATAGGGTTGCAGGATTCAGAAGGCATGTCGGTGGCAATGGCGTTTACAACATTAATACTTGCCAGAACGCTGCAGACTTTTGCAGCAAGATCCAATTCACAAACCATCTTTCAAGCTGGGATTGCCAGTAATAAATATGTATTGGGATCGGTGGCGGTTTGTTTTTGCCTATATGCCATTACTATTCTTCCGGGAGTGCGTCCATACTTCTCCATTCCTGAACAATTTGGCTGGAATGAGTGGGCAATCGCAGCATCTTTGGCATTGGCAGCTGTACTGGCGATGGAGGCTTTCAAGTGGGTAAGGAATAGGTTGAGATAAAGAAAAGAGGAACGTACTGGACGTTCCTTTTTTTTATGGGCAATACCGAATAAGAATACAGCTTCCGTTCACAATAAGTGGTACGGAAAGGAGAACACGAACATGCCCAAAATAATGAAAACCACCTTATGTTTTTTGCTCCTATCGGCACTTGTCCTTTATGGAGAGGCTGCCGGCCATTGTGGAAAAACATATGCTGAAACAAATGAATCCAATGAAATGATGGATGATAACGGATTCTTGCCAAGAGATGGGGCGGGCAACGGAAAAGTCGCCTATTTAACCTTTGATGACGGTCCATCTTTGAATACGATTCCTATTCTGGATATATTGGATAAATACAAAATAAAGGCAACTTTCTTTGTAATGGCGAATCCGTCTGAAGAAGGGATACTGGGGTATGAGGAAATGATCAAGAGGGGACATGCCATAGCTCTCCATACATATACTCATGATTATACAAAGATTTATACGTCTACTGATCAATTCTTTCAGAATATCTCCCATTTAGAGTCTTTTCTTTGGAAAAACTTTTCGATTAAAACAAAAATTCTCCGCTTTCCGGGCGGTTCACGCAATTCCTCAAGTAAAATATATGGGGGTCCGGGTATAATGAGGGACATTATTAAAGAATCCAAGGAAAAGGGTTACACATATTTTGATTGGAATATCGACTCGAAGGACGGAATATCGCCAAACATTTCAATTTATACGATTACCTCACAAGTATTGAACGGAGCAAGGGGAAAAGACCAAGCGATTATTCTTCTGCATGATATTAACGCAATGGATAACACGGTTAAAGCATTGCCTACGATAATAGAAGGGTTAAAAGAACAGGGCTTTACATTCAGAGTCATCGATGAACATACAGAAGCCGTACAATTCAAGTGAATTTGCTTTCAAAAAGGGTTTCTTTCCGAATGAATCCCTTTTTGAAAGCGTTTTATTTATCTTTTGATGTGTAATATAATAAATTTATGTAAAAATTGAATTTTCTTGTGTCAATATTTTGAACTCCAATGCAAGAAATGGTAATATATCATTGAAAACGTTTTATCCCTTTTTGGTTGAATATTTTTATTTTCATTATTATCTTTGCATAATGAAATGAGCATATTTATCTCTAAGGTTTCTATAATGAGCAAAGGGTCAATTCTTGACCAATAGAGGGCTAGGTTTTCATAACTTCATAAGGTGGGGGTTTTTAAAATGGCCAGCCAGAAAACAGGCGGGAATCCATGGGAGAGTTTAACTGGACCAAACTATGCGTATTTGTTAGAACAGTATGACAAGTATGTCCAAGATCCCAATTCTGTAGAAGAAGATGTCAAAGATGTCTTTGAAGAATGGGGAGGTCCAACTGAAAATGTAAATGCATGGTTAGAACAAGGGGAAAAAGGAGCTGCTCCAACGATGAGCGCTGCTAACATGAGAAAAATTATGGCTGCTGTCAAGCTAGCGGACCATATCCGCACGTATGGGCATCTTTCGGCTAATATTTATCCATTATCCGAGGAGAGGGATGACAAGGAACTGCTGAACCTGAGTAAATACGGGTTGACTGAACAAGACTTGCGATCCATACCTGCATCATTATTATGCGAGCATGTGCCGGGATCGGTACAGGATGGCTATGAAGCTATAAAATATTTAAAAGAATTGTATACAAAAACCATTGCTTTTGAATTTCACCATGTACATGAATTGAAAGAGCGCATGTGGTTGACAGAAATGGTTGAATCAGGAAAGATGTTCCCTTCCATATCTGATGAGAAGAAAAAATCAGTCCTTCGCCGTTTAAGCGAAGTAGAAGATTTTGAAAAGTTCCTGCATAAAACATTTGTTGGGCAAAAACGCTTCTCGGTCGAAGGCTTGGATGCACTGATTCCCGTTTTGGATGAATTGATATCAGAATCCGTACAAACAGGTACGAAAAATATAAATATCGGCATGGCGCACAGAGGGCGCTTGAACGTGCTTGCCCATGTCCTCGGTAAACCGTATGAAATTATCTTTTCGGAGTTCCAGCATGCCCCTAATAAGGAATTAGTTCCTTCAGAAGGCTCAATCGGCATCAATTATGGCTGGACCGGTGATGTGAAATACCACCTTGGGGCCGACAAACAAATCAAGGATGAAAATGTCCTGAAAGCACGCCTTTCATTAGCCAATAACCCAAGTCATTTGGAGTTTGTGGGAGCGGTTGTGGAAGGGTATACAAGAGCTGTACAGGATGACCGGGAAGAAGCTGGTTATCCGAAGCAGGATTTCTCAAAATCGCTAGCTGTCCTTATTCATGGCGATGCAGCTTTCCCTGGAGAAGGAATTGTTGCTGAGACGTTGAATTTAAGCAGATTAAGAGGTTACCAGACTGGCGGATCCGTTCATATCATTACCAATAACATGATCGGTTTCACCACTGAAAGTGAAGATTCCCGTTCGACAAAGTATTCAAGTGACCTAGCGAAAGGATATGAAATTCCGATTGTCCATGTGAATGCGGATGACCCGGAAGCATGTCTGGCAGCTGTTCAATTGGCTTTCTTGTATAGACAGGAATTCCAGAAGGATTTCTTGATTGATCTTCTTGGCTACAGACGTTTCGGACATAATGAAATGGATGAACCTTTGGTAACTCAGCCACAGATGTATCAATTGATACATAAACATCCGACAGTGAAAGAAATCTATGCTAAGAAACTTATCAGTTCAGGCATCCTTTCTGAGGATGAGTACAAATCTATGGATGGATCTATCCAAGACCGTCTGAAAGCGGCATATGACCGGATAGCTAATAATAAGAAAGAAAGCATGTTCAGCATGGTTGCACCAGAAACGGTAGAACACGGCATTCCAAAATTGGATACAGCCGTAAGTATGGACAGACTGAAAAATATCAATAATTCCTTATTGAAGTGGCCTGAAGGCTTTAATGTATTCAAAAAAGTTGAAAAAATACTCCAAAGACGCTTGGATGCTTTTGAGGCCGAAGGAAAAGTGGACTGGGCACTCGCTGAAACATTGGCATTTGCCTCTATTAATGAAGACGGAACGGCAATCAGATTAACCGGACAGGATTCTGAACGCGGTACATTTTCACAACGCCATTTAGTGCTGCATGACAGTGAAAATGGCAAGAAGTATTCACCGCTTCACATATTGCCTAATGCAAAAGCTTCATTCGATGTCCATAACAGTCCTTTATCTGAGACTTCTGTATTGGCTTTTGAATATGGATACAATATTTTCTCCCCTGAAACACTTGTTTTATGGGAAGCACAATATGGTGACTTTGCAAACGTGGCACAAACGATCTTTGATCAATTTATTTCTAGCAGCCGGGCAAAATGGGGGCAAAAATCAGGTCTAGTCATGCTCCTTCCTCATGGGTATGAGGGACAAGGCCCTGAGCATTCTAGTGCACGACTTGAACGTTATTTACAGCTTGCTGCCGAAAATAACTGGACTGTCGCTAACTTATCCAGCGCAGCGCAATATTTCCATATTTTAAGAAGACAGGCAAAAGTGCTTAAAATGGAAGAAGTCAGACCGTTAGTACTGATGACTCCTAAGAGCCTATTGCGCAATCAAAATGTGGCATCATCACCTGTAGAGTTAAGTGAAGGGGAGTTCCAGCCGTTCATGGAAGACCCTATTACTAAGGATAAGGATGCATCAACCGTTACACGGATTGTCATTTCAACAGGTAAGATGAGCATTGATCTTCATGAGTTTGCTTCTTCATTGAAGGAAGATGTGAAAGGCATTAAATTAATTCGGCTTGAAGAGATTTATCCTTTCCCATTCCATGACATTAAAGCATTCTTTGAACAATTTACATCTCTTGAAGAAATTGTCTGGACTCAAGAAGAACCGAAAAATATGGGAGCTTGGTCTTTCGTTGAACCTCGATTGGCTGCAGCGGCTCCATCAAATGTGACTGTTTCTTATAATGGAAGAAAACGCCGTTCAAGTACAGCTGAAGGCGATCCATTGATTCATAAAGACGAACAAGCCCGTATCATTAAAGAAGCACTTCAACAATAAAGCGAAGAGGGGAAACCAATTATGGCAGAAATTATTGTACCAGAATTAGCGGAATCTATTTCAGAGGGAACTATTGCTCAATGGCTTAAACAGCCTGGCGAAAGCATTGAAAAAGGGGAATACATTGCTGAGCTTGAAACGGACAAAGTCAATGTTGAAATCATTTCTGAACATAGCGGTGTCGTTGGAAACCTTTTGAAAGAAGAAGGCGATACTGTTCAAGTAGGAGAAGCAATTGCAGTTGTCAATGAAGGCGGCGCTAGCAGCGAGCAAGCTCCTAACCCTTCAGAACCAAAATCTTCTTCTGCGGAAAATACCCAGGAGAAACAAGGGGAAATTGAGGCAGCCAAAGAAGCAAGCAAGCAAGTGGAAGAACCCATTAATGAAGAAAACAAAAAGGGCAATACATTCATCGCTTCTCCTGCAGCCCGCAAGCTGGCAAGAGAAAAAGGAATTGATTTAGCAACTATTTCTACTAATGATCCTATGGGAAGAATCCGCGTCCAAGATATTGAGCATGCAGGAACCCAAAAAGCCCAACCTCAAGTTCAACAGACAAAACAGGAGAAAGCTAAGCCTGCTGCTGTGACTGAAGATCAATTCGCTAAGCCAGTTGAGATTGTGAAAATGTCCAGAAGACGCCAAACAATCGCAAAACGCCTTGTGGAAGTTCAACAAACATCTGCCATGCTTACTACATTCAATGAAGTCGATATGTCAGCTATCATGGATTTGAGAAAACGCCGAAAAGACGCTTTCCAAAAAAATAACGATGTTAAATTAGGATTTATGTCATTCTTTACAAAAGCAGTTGTAGGAGCTTTGAAAAAATTCCCATTATTGAATGCTGAAATCCATGGCGACCAATTGGTAATCAAGAAGTTCTATGATATCGGCATCGCTGTTGCTGCTCCGGATGGACTTGTCGTTCCAGTTGTTAGAGATGCTGATAAATTAGGATTTGGCGGAATCGAGAAGGAAATTGGCGAGCTTGCAACAAAAGCGCGCGATAATAAATTGGCACTTTCAGATTTGCAGGGTGGAACATTCACCATTACAAATGGCGGAACATTCGGTTCATTAATGAGTACGCCAATTTTGAATGCGCCACAAGTCGGAATCTTGGGTATGCATAAAATCCAAATGCGCCCAGTAGCGATTGATGACACTACCATGGAAAACCGCCCAATGATGTACTTGGCTTTGTCATATGACCACCGGATCGTCGATGGAAAAGAAGCTGTTAGTTTCCTTGTGAAAGTGAAAGAATTGCTTGAAGATCCTGAACAATTATTGTTGGAAGGCTGATTCCAATAGATCGAATATGAATAAGTAAGCATCCGGGGAACAGGAGCCCCGGGTGTTTTTTTGTATTGTTGGGTGTCATAAGATTTCGACGTGTGGTTAATCGGAGCTTTCTGCTTTCGGTCCATTCGTTGTACTCTTTTCATGAAATAATACATCCAATTTAAGGTAATGAAGAATGCCGATGGACGGTTTTGATAATGGGTCATCCATATTTTTCTATACTCTGCAAGCCGCTTGCCATGTACATCAGCGGAGGGTTATAGGATTATTTTCTCTTTTTTGTTATATAAAGAGGAAAAAATCTGAAATCTAACTGGAAATTTTTTGGTAATGAACCCCTCTTTTTCTTTTGTTAAGGTTAGGTGGACTTAGAAAAGAGGAGGAAAAACAATGAAAAAAACAGTAGCTATAATCCTTGCTGCATGTGCTTTACTCCTTGTTTCTATTGCGCCGAACCATACAGATGCAGATTCAAAAACAAAGTCATCATCTGTGAAAAGGAACAATAAAGGAGAAATAATCCATACTGCAAAAGGAACGGAAAAGATAGCGGATATTGCTATTAAATACGGTGTGCCTTTGGAAGAGTTAAAGGAAAAAAATAAAATTAAATCAAATACGATAGATACAGGCAAAGAGATTATTTTGCCGAAAACATTAGCATCACAGGAAAAAGATTTAATGGCGCGATTAGTACAAGCAGAAGCAAAAGGGGAACCATATAAAGGGAAAGTCGCCGTAGCGACGGTTGTCCTGAATAGGGTGGACAGTAAAAAGTTCCCTAATAGAGTTGATCAAGTTATTAAAGCAAAAGGCCAATTTACGCCTGTTTCGAACGGACAAATCAAAAAACCCGCTTCAGCAGAAAGTAAAAAAGCTGTCAACGAAGCCATTGCTCTTCAAGACGCATTGACTGAGGCAACTTTCTTTTACAACCCAGACAAAACAAATGATAGATGGATTAAATCATTGCCTGTCATTGAGCGGATCGGACACCATAATTTCGCTGTTTCCAAATCATAGAACCGCATGACCGTTTATAGGAAGAAAGGGTACTAACTTTTGCGTGGGTAAACAAACGCATGCTATACTTTCTACATGCCAAAAAGCTCTTACTCAGGAGGGCTTTTTGGCGTTTACATAAAATCGGTTTTTTAGTCTGTCTTGTAATAAAGAGCCAGATATCAGAGGGATAGAAAATATGGAATATACATCAAATCAATATATAAACGTTTGGACAAAAGCTTTACAGGCAGAAATTGCCCACCTGAAGAAATATGGAAGCACTAAATATATCCTTCTGAACGGAAGAAAGATGAGCGGCTTTGAGGAAGAGACCTATTATTTTGAAAGCCGGCAGCCAATCAATATACCTGCCGGTTCGACTATAAAACTTCAATGGGGGAAAAAGACAGCGGAAGGCAGAATCTTATCCTCTGAAGGCAAGGGGATTATTCTCGAGATTTCAGAATCATTGGGCGATCTGGTAACGGAGGCATATTTAATATATGATCCTTGGCAATTGCTTGATGAACTAGCAAGCAGATTGAGCGATATCAAGAAAAGTAAACTAAAGAGGGCGAGAATCAAACGTTTGATGGAACCAAATATGCCTTCCAAGCACGTTGCGAAAGAGAACGAAACCCATGTAAAGGAATTATATTCCCGTTCCAAAGTGAATCCTGTTACCTATGTATGGGGTCCTCCCGGAACTGGTAAAACATATACATTGGCCAGAGTGGCGGCGAATAAATACCTTCATAATAAATCGGTGCTCGTCCTTTCGCATAGCAATGCAGCAGTGAATGTATTAATGTCTGAAATCTATTTTTTTCTGGAAAAGATGAACCGTTTTAAAGAAGGAGATTTAATACGGTATGGGGCGCAGCAAGACGCCGCTGTCCCTGCTCAAATGACCATTAATTACCTGCTGGAGCAGAGTGATCCATCTCTTATCCAGCAAAAGAATGATATTGTGCATGATAAGCAGATGCTTAAGCATGACTTACAGCAATCATTCAGCAACCGTGATTCTCAAAAGCTGTTGAAGCTAGAAACTAAACTTGCCGGCTTGATGGAAAAGATGAAAAGGAAGGAACAACATCTTTTAAAGGACGCCAAAGTAATCGGGACAACTTTGGCACGAGCGGCCATGGATGCATCGATTTATGAACATCAATATGATTTAGCGATTGTGGATGAAGCGAGCATGTGCTACGTTCCACAGGTTGCGCTTGCTTCATCGCTGGCTAAACGAATCATTATCTGTGGAGATTTCAAGCAACTTCCTCCCATTGCCCAAAGCAAGCATCCGGATGTGATTGAATGGCTCAAGGAGGATATATTCCATAAATCAGGTGTGGCGGATACGGTCCAACAAAGATCATTGCATCAACATTTGCTTCTATTGGATGAACAGCGCAGAATGCATCCTGATATTTCTTCTTTTACAAATAAACATATCTATCACTCCCTTGTCCACGACCATCCAAAGATGAGGGCGAATACGGATGAAATCGTCCAGCGCCCCCCCTTTGCCGGTGAGGCTTCAATTTTGCTGGATACGAGCTTTACAGGGCATTACTGCTTGAATGACAGATCATCTAAGTCTAGATGGAATCCATGGCATCTATTCCTAGCTTTCCAATGCATGCATGAGGCTTATTTGGCCGGGGCAGGAAGCATTGGCTATGCCACTCCCTATCGCATACAGGCACAGCTGATGAATGATCTGCTTACAGAACTGTATCCGAATGAACGGGATGCCGGCCTCTTTCTTGCAGCAACTGTACACAAATTCCAAGGAAGCGAGAAGGAGGTTATGGTTTTTGACAGTGTGGATGCCTGGCCTTTTGACAAACCAGGGTATTTATTGGCGGGAAAAGATAGTGAACGGCTTATTAATGTGGCAATTACAAGGACTAAAGGGAAATTCATCCATATTGTCAACCGCGATTATACAAGCCGTAAAACTGGTAGAATGAAAACACATAGACGCTTGGTAGAACACCAGTTGTCTGCAGGCAAGCAGGTAACGCACCAAAAGATAGGCATGTGGGCAAAGAATCACCATCCGATTATTCGGTTTATCCACGCAATAAAAGAAGATCAGCTATTAAAGGAAATAAGTTCAGCAAAAAGAGAGATTATTCTTTGTTTGCCAAAAGAGCATCAGCTTTCTCAGGGATGGATCGGTGCAATAGAAGCTTCAAACGTCCAAGATGTGAAAATTTTATCGGATCTGCCAAGTGAGATGGAAATAGGAGATCCCTACTTTGCTGAAATGTCATTTCCCTTTACCATTATTGATCGGAAAATATTATGGCTTGGCCAGCCTTTCGGGCAATCAAAAGGGATTCTGCCTCCTTTGGTAGCGGTCCGCGCAGAAACTCCCTTGTTCATTAATCAATTCCTAAGCCGCCTTCCAATAGAGGGACTGTCTTAATG
Source organism: Bacillus kalamii (assembly GCF_047238185.1). Classification (NCBI taxonomy): domain Bacteria; kingdom Bacillati; phylum Bacillota; class Bacilli; order Caryophanales; family Bacillaceae; genus Bacillus; species Bacillus kalamii. The sequence goes on from NZ_JBDFMI010000001.1 coordinate 1,540,353, forward strand.
ATTGTATATTTTTGGGAAAAACATACAAACTAATCTTACATAGAAATTCGTTAGGGGTGTAAGATGATAATGATAAAAAAGTTCTCTTTACTATTGGTACTTATACTTTTTTGTTCGGCATGTTCCTTAAAATCTCCGCCCTCTGCTGATCCGGGGAAAAGCGGCAAGGAAGAAGCTGAAGCTAAGGATCCTGTTTATATCCTGATCCTTGGGATTGATACAAGAGGGGAAGAGAGGTCACGAAGTGATGCCATCCTGGTCGGACAATATGATATCAGAAAACGCAGTGTAAAACTGGTTTCTTTGATGAGAGATACGTATGTCCGCATTCCCGGCTACACAAAGGGATACAATAAATTGAATACAGCGTACTATCTCGGAGGAAAAGAACTATTAATAAAGACCATTAAAGATAATTTCAATATTCCTATTGATCATTATGCAATTGTGGATTTTAATGGCTTCACGGAAGTGGTGGATGCAATTGCGCCTGAGGGGTTGAAGTTGCAGGTGTCCAAAGAAATGGCAGAGGATATGAAATTGGATGTGCAGCCAGGCAAGAATGTGCTCCATGGAAAAGATGTTTTGAAATATGTCAGGTTCCGCCATGATGACGACAATGATTTCGGAAGAGTGAAGAGGCAACAGGAAGTCATGTTGAAACTAAAAGAAAAAATGGCTGGTGATGTGAGTTCACTTCAGCAAATTGCAGTGATGCCAAAGCTGATTGAAGGAGCAATGAAGTATGTAGAGACAGACCTGGGCATTTCAGACACCTTGTCATTAGCTTCATCTCTTATTATGCATAAAGTTAAATCAGTCGAAACAATGACTATTCCGATATCCGGTGCATTCGAAAACAAATCATATGACCATGCCGGTTCTGTGCTTCAGATGGATAAACAGAAAAACGTAGAGGCTCTACACGGTTTTTTTAATCATACAAAAGCAGTCAATAAATGAATAAGTATAAGCAAACGTGTATTGCTATCCTGCAAAAGCGTTTGCTTTTTCACTTTCTCATAGAAATCGGCATATTCTATTGTATAATAAACATAAGTCAGATGAACCGAAGCGAGGAGTTGAAAATATGAAAGATACACATGTCTATACAAAGAAGGAAGAAATAGTCAATGCAGTTACACATGGAATAGGTGTTCTTTTGAGTATAACAGCTCTTGTTTTCTTGATCATGAATGCTGTCAAAGAAGGAACCGCGTGGCATGTTGTTTCTTTTACCATTTACGGAGTGTCCATGCTGCTTCTTTATCTCTCTTCAACATTAGTACACAGTTTTCCAGAGGGAAAAGCGAAGGATATTTTTGAAATCTTTGACCACTCGGCTATTTATATTTTTATTGCCGGGACATATACACCATTCATGCTTGTTGTTATAAATGGTCCGCTTGGCTGGACATTGCTGAGCATCGTTTGGGGAATTGCATTGGTTGGAATCGTCTTTAAATCGTTTTTTGTTAAAAAATTTATGATGCTCTCCACCATTTTGTATGTGGCGATGGGCTGGTTGATCGTCATAGCTTGGGGGCCATTGACAGCAACACTTCCTGCTGCAGGGATCACATTGCTTGTATGTGGAGGGCTACTCTATACAGTAGGCGCTGTATTCTATGTGTGGAGAGGATTTTTATTCCATCATGCTGTCTGGCATTTATTTGTCCTTGCCGGCTCGGTTGCCCATTTTTTCGCTGTCTTATTCTATGTAACACCCATACGTTTTTAACCCTAAAACATCTCCAATAGGGGATGTTTTTCAGTTTGATGCTGTGCAAATGAAGACAACTCTTTTTCTTGCGAGACAAGGAAAACTACTTGGGACGAAGATGTTGATAGTTGGTAAATGCTTTAATGGCAATTTGATTGTGATTCAATTCACATAATTGTCAAACTTTAAACAATATTATATAATAAAATAGAACAATGGAACTGGGAACGGTTAAGAAAAATGGGGATGTTTTTCTTAAAGAAGGGGTTTTATATAATATAGGATTTTTTACTGAGTACCTTATAGTTGATTGGGATTTTTGATTGCAGAATATGTCAATGAACTATAATGTATTGATGAAAGAATCATTATGCTATTGGTACAATACCAATCTTAGCTACGGAATGGTTTTTTTACGTAAGCTTGCCTTATATTTTAAGGCAGGCTTTTTACATATACAAAGAATGTTGCTTATATTGTTTGAATATATAGAATTTAACATTATACTGTATGAAAGCCTATGAAAGAAGGGATTCGATGGAAACGGAAGTGGAGGTATTATTTACGCAGCAAATTATTGAATACGGTGCGGATTTGTTTGGGATGAATAGCCAATCTCTAAAAAAGCTGGGTGAGTACGAGAGTTATATTTTCGAGGGTGAAAGGCAAATGCGACAGGTGATCCTGAGGTTTACCCACAGCAGCCATCGTACATTGGATCAATTGGAAGCAGAGTGTGATTTTGTACAATATCTAAAAGAAAATGGAATCCATGTATATAAACAATTTAAGTCTAGAAATTATAAGTTTGCTGAAGGGTTAGAAACAAAAAATGGGAGTCAGTTCTACGTCACCTGTTATGAGAAACTCTCAGGCCGCCGTGCTGAAACCGCTGATATGGAAAACCATAGATTTTTGGAACAATGGGGAAATACAATCGGAAAAATGCATTCTTTGGCAATTGGATACGAGCCAGTGGCATCTATACCGAAAAGAAAGAGTTGGAGAGAAGAAGAACTGCTGAATTTACAGTCAAATGGTGATAAGATACCTATCCATATTCTGGAATATGCAGATTCGGTCGTCAGTGAACTAGATGCCTTCCCTGTAACAAAAAATAATTACGGGCTCATCCATTCAGATCTTCATACAGGCAATTTTTTGATAGAAAATAACCATTTAAATGTTTTTGACTTTGACGATTGCACGTATCATTGGTTTGCGAGCGATATAGCTATTCCGCTCTATTATTCTCTTGTGAGGGCCAATTTATCAAGTAAAGAGGCAACAAGACGGTTCACGGAGTTTTTTTTAACACATTTTCTGGAAGGCTACCGGAAAGCGAAGGACCTGGAACAGACAGAAATAGAAGCCATCCCCCTTTTTCTTCGCTTAAGAGATATCACTTTATTAAGCTTCATGTATAAAAAATTTGATTTTGATCAATTATCGATCAATGAGAAATCATTATTCGACCAGGTTTTTGAGAGAGTAAACACACAATCTACTATTACGCCTTTAGATTTCTTGGGATGGAAATAGCCATGGGAGGCAGCCTCTCTTTAGGAGGGGGTGTCTCATAAGAAAAGGAAGCGCTTTCTGTTTTTGCATTTTTTGTTCAAATATGAAAATGACATAGTTTGTTCAATATTTCACAATCTTTTCTTCATAACTCTCGCTTATAATAAAGCCTGTAGAGAGAGAAGCAAGACATAAAAGGAGAGATGATCCATGTTGATTTGTGAATGGAAACCATTCAGTACAGATTTGAAAATGTACAATCAAGATGAATTTGAACAGATGATGAATGATAAGTTTGAAGCTATGCAGTTTGAACAGAATGAAGAGATTCCAAGCATAATCTGGACTAAGAATTATGTTTGTCTGATCAAAAAGAATGCAAGAATCATTAATGATATCTCTATCACTAAAATACCTCGAAATCCTGAGTGCAGATCGTGTGGATGAAATAATCTGAAGCCGATAAACCCATCTGTACAGAAACATGCTCAATATTTCACAAACTTTTTGTATTACACTATGTATTTATTCTTAGGAGGCAAGATGTACAATGACAGTTGCTGTAAAAGATAATAAACCAGAAGTAATGAAAGAAGAAAATAATGTTGAAACAATGATCAATGACTTAGCGAAAAAGGGGAAACAAGCCCTAAATGAGTTTATGGAACTTGATCAAGAAACAATAGATAACATCGTGAAAGAAATGGCGCTTGCAGGTCTTGACCAGCATATGAGATTAGCTAAAATGGCTGTTGAAGAAACGGGCAGAGGCGTGTACGAAGATAAAATCATAAAAAATATGTTCGCCACTGAATATGTTTACCATAATATTAAGTACGATAAGACAGTGGGTATCATTAACGAGCGCACTCAAGAAGGTCTTTATGAAATCGCTGAACCAGTTGGGGTTGTAGCTGGGGTTACACCGGTAACGAATCCAACATCCACTACGATGTTCAAAGCGATCATCTCTATTAAAACAAGAAATCCTATTATTTTTGCTTTCCATCCATCTGCACAAAAATGCAGCTCAGAAGCTGCGCGTATATTAAGAGATGCTGCTGTAAAAGCAGGCGCTCCTGAAAATTGTATCCAGTGGATCGAAAAACCTTCCATTGAAGGCACAAAACTATTGATGAACCATAAAGATGTAGCGCTAGTGTTGGCTACAGGAGGCGCAGGAATGGTAAAATCAGCATACAGTACAGGAAAACCAGCGCTTGGCGTAGGGCCAGGGAACGTTCCATGCTACATAGAAAAAACGGCAAACATCAAACGTTCTGTCAATGATTTAATTCTTTCAAAAACATTCGACAACGGTATGATTTGCGCTTCTGAGCAAGCGGTCATCATCGATAAAGAAATCTATCAGGAAGTAAAAGATGAGTTAATCAGCAATAACTGCTATTTTGTAAAACCTGATGAGAAGAAAAAATTAGAAAAATTAGTCATTAATGAACAGTCCTGCGCTGTCAATGCCGATATTGTCGGTAAACCAGCAGCTGTGATTGCAGAAATGGCAGGTATAAAAGTGCCGGAAGATACAAAAATCCTGATTGTTGAGTGTAAGTCTGTAGGTCCTCAAGAACCGTTATCAAGAGAAAAGCTTTCTCCAGTACTTGCTTGCTTCCAATCCAAGAGCACTGAGGACGGAATCCGTTTAGCGGACGAAATGCTTGAATTCGGAGGCCTCGGCCACTCTGCTGTCATCCATTCAGAAGATCAGGAAGTAATCGAAAAATATGGCCTACGCATGAAAGCTTGCCGTATCATCGTCAATGCTCCTTCTTCACAAGGTGCTATCGGAGATATTTATAACTCTTATATGCCTTCCTTGACACTGGGCTGTGGTTCTTACGGAAATAACTCTGTCAGCACAAATGTTACATCTGTCCACTTATTGAATATCAAAAAAATGGCGAAAAGAAGCGTAAATATGCAATGGTTTAAAGTTCCGCCTAAAATTTTCTTTGAAAAGAATTCCATTCAATATCTGTCTAAAATGCCTAACATTTCAAAAGCCTTTATCGTAACAGATCCTGGAATGGTTGATTTAGGATACGTAGACCGCATCCTCTACTATTTAAGAAAGCGCCCTGATTATGTCCATTGTGAGATATTCTCAGATGTTGAGCCGGATCCATCCATCGATACAGTAATGCGCGGCGCTAAAATGATGGAGGAATTCAAGCCGGATTGCATCATCACATTGGGTGGCGGTTCAGCAATGGACGCTGCAAAAGGAATGTGGCTGTTCTATGAGCATCCTGAAATTCCATTCCATGGCTTGAAACAAAAATTCTTGGATATCCGCAAACGTGTATTCAAGTATCCTAGTCTTGGAAATTCAGCTCAATTTGTTGCAATCCCTACTACTTCCGGAACGGGTTCAGAAGTAACAAGCTTTTCAGTTATTACGGATAAAGAGAATAATGTCAAATATCCATTGGCTGATTATGAGTTGACTCCGGATGTGGCGATCATAGATCCGCAATTCGTCATGACCGTACCGCCATCTGTTACCGCTGATACAGGCTTGGATGTGTTGACACATGCGATTGAAGCATATGTATCAAATATGGCAAATGATTATACGGATGGTTTGTGCATGAAGGCAATTGAATTAGTATTCAAATATCTTCCTCGTGCATACCGCAATGGAAGCACAGACGAATTGGCTAGAGAAAAAATGCATAATGCATCTACGATTGCCGGAATGGCTTTCGCCAATGCATTCTTAGGCATTAACCATAGCCTTGCGCATAAGATGGGAGCAGAGTTCCATATCCCACATGGAAGAGCGAATGCCATCTTAATGCCTCATGTTATTAGATACAATGCAACTAAACCGAAAAAGTTTACTGCATTCCCTAAATACGAGCATTTCATTGCAGACCAACGTTATGCACAAATCGCCAAGATGCTTGGACTTCCATGCAAAACCACTGCAGAAGGTGTAGAGAGCCTTGTACAGGCAATCATCAAGCTGGCAAAAGAAATGAACGTAACAATGAGCATTGCTGATTGTGGCGTATCTAAGGAAGAATTCAACAGTAAAGTTGATTATTTGGCTGATAAGGCATTTGAAGATCAATGTACAACAGCTAACCCTAAATTGCCTCTTGTTACTGAGTTGGCAGAAATCTATAAAAAAGCTTATAAGGGAGTGTAATACCTCCTTTATATATACATCATCATCTCCTTTGGCCCTATTCATATGAATAGGGTCCTTTTTGTGAGAAAATGAATACATAGTTTTAAAAGAGTTTACAGAATAGGATTATCTCTGGAACGATAGAAAAAGTGGCGGAAACGGTGATCTGTTCATCATTTCTATTGGCCAGCAGCAACTTAAAGGCGGAAAGGGAAATCGTTATTATGGTAAACCGCTTTAAAACATGAAAAATGGAACCGGAAATCGTCAAACAATGGACGTCCATCTGTGAATTCATATGTTTCGAGGAAAGAGCGAAGGACCTCTAGATCATCTTCTTTTATTAATTGTGAAAGATAAAGAGGGAGCTTGATATGCTCCAAAAGGCTCTCGTAGCCTATAAAAGTATCTTGAACTGGTTTTGATAGCATAAATGAAACCTCCTATAATCTGTATTGCCTTATCCTAACGGCATTATTCAAGATGAGAAAATATAGGCGCTCAAAATAATAAAAGGGTAAATCCGGTTTCATTAAATGGCAGGCAGCGTAGTGAAGGATCTTAGCGGAAGAGAGAATCATTAATATGCCATTCAGGCTGTTAATGTTATAGTTAATCAGAAACGTTTAGAAGCTGCATCAAGAGGATAAGGCCATTGTTAGTTGAATAATCCTTGTTCATTTATGGATCAATTAGAAGCATAGAAAAAACAGAGACTCGCTAAGTCTCTGTTTTTTCCTGCCTTTATTGGCTAGCTTATTTATACATTTCAGCTATCTGGTCTTGAAGTTCTTTATTATCCAGATATTCATCATATGTCATCATCTTATCGACAACGCCTTTAGGGGTAATTTCGATAATACGGTTTGCGATTGTTTCAACAAACTGATGGTCATGCGATGCAAAAATCATAGAACCCTTATAAGAAGTCAATCCATTATTTAAGGCTGTGATCGATTCAAGATCCAAGTGGTTCGTCGGTTCATCCAACAACAATACATTCGCTCCACTGAGCATCATTTTTGATAGCATACAACGGACTTTTTCTCCTCCAGATAAAACGCTGGCTTTTTTCAACACTTCTTCGCCAGAGAACAGCATTCTGCCGAGGAAGCCGCGCAAGAAGCTTTCGCTATCATCTTGTGGCGAATATTGGCGCAGCCAATCCACCAATGTAAGGTCGCATCCTTCAAAATACTCGGAGTTGTCATTAGGGAAGTATGCCTGGGTTGTAGTTACACCCCATTTATAGCTGCCACTGTCCGCTTCCATTTCTCCGGCAAGAATCTTGAACAAGGTAGTCTTAGCTAATTCATTTCTGCCTACGATGGCAATTTTATCGCCTTTATTCATAATAAAGTTTATGTTATTGAGCAATTGCTCGCCTTCGATTGATTTAGAGATGTTTTCGACACGCAATAAATCATTTCCGACTTCACGGTCCTGAGTGAAGTTCACATAAGGATAACGGCGTGAAGAAGGTTGGATATCATCCAAAGAAATTTTGTCAAGCAGCTTTTTTCTTGATGTTGCTTGCTTCGATTTAGACGCATTGGCGCTAAATCGTGCAATGAAGTTCTGCAATTCTTTAATTTTTTCTTCTTTTTTCTTATTGGCTTCTTGTGATAACTTCAACACTAACTGGCTTGATTCGTACCAGAAATCATAGTTGCCCACATAAATTTTAATTTTTCCGAAGTCAAGATCGGCAATGTGCGTACACACTTTATTTAAGAAGTGGCGGTCATGGGACACAACGATGACTGTGTTTTCAAAATTGATCAGGAATTCCTCCAGCCATTGGATTGCCTTAATGTCCAAGTGGTTGGTAGGCTCATCTAGAAGTAATACATCAGGCTTGCCGAATAAAGCTTGAGCAAGCAATACTTTCACTTTTTCAGAACCGGTCAATTCAGCCATTTTCTTCGAATGAAGATCCTCTCCGATGCCAAGGCCTTTCAGAAGGATTGCTGCCTCTGATTCTGCTTCCCATCCGTTCAAGTCTGCGAATTCTCCTTCCAATTCTGCAGCGCGGATGCCATCTTCGTCGGAGAAGTCTTCCTTCATATATATAGCATCTTTTTCAAGCATAATATCATAAAGCTGCTTATGGCCCATAATAACGACTTTAAGCACTTCGTCTTCTTCATATTCAAAATGGTTTTGTTTCAAAACGGCTAATCGTTCATTCGGACCCATGGACACATCGCCTGTTTGCGCTTCTATTTCACCTGAAAGGATTTTCAGGAAAGTAGATTTTCCTGCGCCATTAGCTCCGATCAACCCGTAGCAATTTCCTGGTGTGAATTTAATATTTACATCTTCAAATAATTTACGGTCACCATACCGCAAGCTGACATTACTTACTGTAATCATTCAGTGCATTCCTCCATAAAACGTTAATATATCAAGTTTTTTGAGCATATAGAAATGTAGATGAGCAAAGGCTCAAAAACCATTGTTCACGATTGTGTTTATATTCATCTATATCGTCAAGTTATTGTATCATTTACAAAGCGTCACGTAAACATTGTGAGGCGCGGCTTTTAGGGAAACAAGCCGCTTTTTAAGGCGGTTTATATAGGATTGGCATTGCAGAAGAGGGCAATTTACAAGAAAGGAGCCTTTTCCATTTTGGAAAAGGCTCACTTTATACAGATATGAACGGACATATTATTGTCTCTGCCATAGTTCAAAACGGATAATATTTTTCTTTGGGCTGCAAGCGCCATCCCCTCGAGGTCTTAAGTCAGTCTCTGTTAAAGGCAAACCCCAGCCTTTAAGCAGAGCCCACCTTAAGCTTGTCGGGGATAAACAGGCGCTTTCCGCTTTTGTTTATATATGTTCAATTTCTTTTAAGGCTTGGGCAAGGGACGATGTTGTGTGTACCTGGCTAAAGGTCAGCCCGAGTTGAATGGCCGTTTGGGCTATTTCAGGTCGGATGCCTGAAATGGTAGAGCTTACTCCTATTAAACGCAATGCTTTAATAAGATTGAATAGTTCATGGGCGACCATGGTGTCAATGATGGCGACACCTGATAAATCGATGCATAAAACTTCGATGTTTTTATTGGCGCATTGATTTAGCGTTTGTTCCATAATAATTTTGGCTCTTGCTGTATCGATATCACCCACTAATGGCAACAATGCTTTTTGTTCCTGAAGCAGAATGATCGGTGAACTTAGCTCGGCAATCATTTCTTTTTGGGCTTCCATTTGCTTCATTGTATTTTTATGATAGTTTTCGATGAAGATCGTTACAGAAATATCAATTGCCTTGACAACAATATCAAACCATCGGAAGAAATCCTCAGTGGATAGCTCTTTGCAGTGGATATCCACAAATTTCTTAATATATTTCAAAAGGATATGTTGACAATTAATATACTCTCGAACCACATGCTGTAAAGGCGTGTTCAAATGCTTTGGATCACTGGCCAAATCCTTGGACCATTGTTTGAATTCATTATCGAGATAGGATTCTTCACGAATGAAGATTTGATATACATGTCTGAAATAATCCTGGTTTTGTTGCTTAAGCTCCTTGATTACTACGGGATCTTTTGCAGCATAAACTGATTTTGGATCATCTTCATTCAGTGAACTATACCATTCTTCGGTCAGTTTGTCTGTGTGTTGCTTAAGATACTCGTATAAATCGGTATTTCTATGCATGTTTCTTACTCCTCGCCAATTGTATAAGATGGATGTAACTAAAATGAAGACGGTTGTTTGTTCCGCGATAGAGCAGAACGGTAAAACGATAACTATAATTTCATTAAACCAGTTTCTGACTTATGACACAATTTTTAAGGTATGCTTACTAAAAAAAGAAATAGCAAGGCTAATGTTGGGTGTAGTGTTAATCAAGTTTTTCACTTAGAATACACGCTTTAGGAATAAGGTAGATATTTAATTCTTATTGAATAGATATGTAATTGAATTGAAAAAGGATTATCTTATTTTATGGCGAAATGAGTATAAAAAAGGATTTAACTGGAGCAATGCTGAAGAAAGTGAAACGAATGTTCTCTATTAATGTATGGTAGAAAACCAAACGATTTGTAACTTAATCAAGTTTTGTCACTTAGATAAAGGAGTATTTAACAATGATTTTGAGACTGTAATGTAAGAAAGGATAAGAAAAATAATGAAATTAAGATTGGAATTATTTGTTGAAAGTATAGAAAAATCATTGGAGTTTTATGTTGATGTTTTGGGGTTTAATGCCCCAAAAGAGACTAAAGGAAATTACACATCCGTTACAAAAGGAGATGTAGTATTAGGCTTAGGGAAAATGGAAACATTACCAGCATTTCATCCCCTCAAAGTTTCATCTAACGATCAATAAATCGGTTTAGGAGTTGAAATCGTTTTCGAAGTTGAAGATGTAAAAGATGTATATAATACCGTACTTAGAAAAGGGTATGCCATCCAGGCTGGATTAACCAAAAGGCCTTGGGGAATGATTGATTTTAGAATCATCGATCCAGATGGATACTATCTAAGAATTACATCATGCGAATAATATGGTTTTTTGCTTATGGGTAAGATAATTTAACGTATTTTGTTGTGGTTTCTATTAGATAAAAATGGTATTTTAGTTGAATAAAGAGATCTATGTATTTAAATTCTATTATTAGAAGAGTTGTTAAATGAAGGGCTAAGTTCTTATGGGGGAGTTAGAATGTACAAGCATATAATTTGGGATTTTGATGGAACGCTTTTTAATACATATCCGGTGATGGCAAGCATATTCCAGGAAGCTCTTAAAGAACAAGAAATAGAAGAGCCTTTAGTGGGAATAGTTAAACAAATGAAGATATCTGCGTCATCTGCAATGAACTACTATGAAAAAAAGTATCATATTGATAACAATTTTATTATTAAATATAAAAGGCGAAAAAAAGAAGCAGAATTAACATTATCCAAACCATTTGATGAAATAATCGAAATTTGTAAATATATTCATACAACCAATAGAAAAAATTATTTATTTACGCATCGTGGAGATTCTTCGATAGAATTACTTAAAAAGTACGGTTTATATATTTATTTTTCTGATTTTATCACAGCTAAACAAGGATTTGAAAGAAAACCAAGTCCGGATGCAATTCATTACCTAATAAACAAATATAGTATGGTCCGTTCAGAATCTATTATGATCGGTGATAGGGATTTAGATTTATTATCTGGAAAAAACGCGGGGATAAGTGCTTGTTATTTTACCGAAGGAAATAATGAAAATAACTATGCAGATTATACAATAGATCACTTTCAGCAATTGTACTCCATTATTTGACTTTACGATAACATAATAGAAAGATAGGTGATGCGAGATATGAAGACACATAGAATCGATCATATTGGTGTAATTGTTAATGATCTTACTGCCGCTACAGACTTTTTTATTGAGCTAGGACTTAAAGTGCTAGGGGAGGCAGAAGTAAAAGGAGAGTGGGTAGAACGGATAATTGGGCTGAATGACGTTAAAGAGACGGTTATAATGTTAGGGATGCCAGACGGCCAGGCAACTTTGGAACTGGTCAAATTCCATAATCCGACCGCTGAAAAAGGTAGTCAGCAATCAAATGTAAATGCCTTAGGCAGCACACATATTGCATTTGCTGTTGAGGATATAGAAGCTGTTGTTAACAAACTGAAAAAGAAAGGAGCAGAACTTTTTGGGGAGATTCTAAACTACGAAAACGCTTATAAATTATGCTACGTTCGTGGCCCAGAAGGGATCATTATAGAATTAGCGGAAAAAATGAAATAAGTGAAGAACGGATGAAGTGATAGCCATCACGTAAATATATTGGGTATTAGTAAACCTATATATGACTTCAATGGAACTTAAGGATCATAAGGCCGATTTAAATAATCAGGTGCTAAAGATTAACACCAAGGCAGCTTATCGGCAGTAGTTTTTGTGTGAACAGCTATCGGAGAAGAATATGGGACTAAATATAATTAATAGGAGCGATAATGCACCTAACTATTGGGGGGAATAACTTCTATTGATGGAGTTGTGGCCAGCTTCTTTTTTTAAAAGTATTTTGTTTTGGTGATACTAGTAAGAAGATGATTTAGGGAGGGGCTTACATGAAAAATACATTGTTAATGAGAACGGAAGCTTCTTATTCGTTCAATTTTTTAGTGTATATCCAAAATATATACTTAAATCAAAATAATAGTGGTGATAAAGTAAAGTTCCCTTTCATGCCAACAAAGTATGAGTTTCGAAAGGATTTCGAGATATGTTATAGACGGTTGTGGGAAGGTATATCGATGCGGATATCTGAGAATCCATTAAATGACTTAGTTTTTTTTATTGAAAAGAAAGCCTTATTTTATCAGCATTTATTCGTTGAAAACAATGACACTCTAAATGATTTTAATGAGATATATGATTCCTTTAAGGTATGGTGGAACAGTTTTGCCGGGCGTTTTTCAATAGAAAAGTCTATTGATGCATATGAACAAAATATGTATGCAGAATTAGCGAATACGCTAATGGAAAAAAGAATGACGCCTAAAAAAGAATTGAATATTAGTTTAATCTATGATGAATGTTTACTACTCGACCTTGAACCCTCCTCTTATTTCGCAGTTCTTTCCATTAGAGATTGTATCTTGAAAAACAAAGAGTTCATTGCAAAGTTACAGGTTAGCATCAATTAAGCCAATGGATATAAGAGCTGAACAAAGCAGTCTTTTAGGCAGCTTTGTTCTTATGCTTTTATCGGTGCAATTCAGTGGGAAAAGCATGTTCAGTTGCGTGTGAGATAAAAAAAGCATACCAGTTGCTATGCAATTAACAGGCATTTTTTATATAGGTACAGGGAAAACACCTTATCTATCGAATGCAACATAATAGCCTTATACCATAAAAGGGGAGATCTAATTTGGAACAGTATCATTGGGATACCAAACTTGAGTACCTCAAGAGAACGAGAGAATTATAGTATAATGATGATTATTTAGAGTTATTAGTTAAATACGTTTGGAAGCTTTCTAAACCAGTACATATTGTTGATTTTGGTTGTGGATATGGTTATTTAGGACTTACGTTACTACCTTTACTGCCAACTGGTTCAAGATATACAGGAATAGATAAAGCTCAACAACTTATTCATAAGGGGAGAGAGCTCTTTCATAATTTGAATTTTAAAGCTGAATTCTTTGAAGCTGATATAAATGAGATTGAAATTGAGCGCAAGTATGATATTGCCGTTTGCCATGCTTTTCTTTTACATAAGTCCGAACCCAAAAGAATGCTTCAAAGAATGGTCGAATCTGTTGTTAACGCTGGCAAAATTATTTGTTTTGAACCACATTGGATTTCAAATATGTCATCCTACCATGTAGGTGGGATTGAATAAACCTATATGATCAAACTTGGCATACTTCAAAAACTCTTTGAAGAGGATGTGAAACAAAAAGGAACAGATGGAAATATAGGAGCGAAAATTCCACTATATTTAACAGAAATGGGTGTGGAGAACATTGAATGCAGAATTAGTGATAAAGTACATGTTCTCAATCCCAATATGAATCAATTAGATAAACAAAAACTATTTAATTCTTTAAAAGAAGAAGGCTTGGTAGATCGAGGGATCACAGGGGAGGATGCTCAGGATCAATATGAAGCTGAGCAACTGTTTTCACACGTATATAGTATAGATTCCTCCTTTGTATACACTCCAAGTATGAATATAACGTTTGGAGATATAAAAAAGGTATCTAACCAGTAATTTTCCCCCTTTTCTTCAATTAACAAGGGCGTGTTGAAAACAAGAACTTATACTACTGTATAAAGAATTTAGAATATAAGGGCATTTTTATGGATAAAAAGGTACTAGCCTTGCTCCTTTTTAAAGTAGCAAGGCTAGTATAGTTTAAGTCAAGATTTAATCGATTCATTTCGTTAGCTCTGTTTGGCTATTTCAATCATGTTTCTTTGCTGGAAGCTGAATTCTGCCTTTTCCCATAAGGAAAACAAACAATCCTGCACATAAAACGACGAAGAAGGCAATAAAGAAAACACCTGTTATGGAAGCTGACATAGCGTTTACGATGGCTTCGAGAATCGCTCCCGGGATCATCTTCCGTTGGCTGCTTTCGAAAATCGTACTAATATTCTGATGGCCATCCATAAAACGATTTGCCATATCGTTTCCTTTAAACGCTTCTTTCATTTTATCTGCAAGGATGGAAGATTGGATGCTGCCGAATACCGTGATGCCTACAGTCATGCCCAATGAACGGAAAAATGCATTTGTACTATTGGCTGATCCCCGGTGGGCCGCATCGATATCATGGATGCTCGATGTAGGGAGAAGCGAAAACGAAAATCCTACACCAAATCCCGATAGAGCCATATAGACCGTTACCAGTGCACGGCTTGTTTCGGGATCCATTGTGCTAAGCAGGAACATACCGATGGCAAAAGAGATAACGGACAAAGTCATGAGGCTGCGGAAACTTGTCTTCGTCTGGAAAACACCGGAAATGGCACTGCCGACGACAGATCCCAGCATCATAGGTGTTAATATTAATCCTGCATTTGTTGCGCTCCCTCCAAAAACCGCCTGGACAAAAATAGGGATATAGACAGTCAAAGGAATGAAAGTGGCGCCATATAAGAATGCCAACGCTTGTGAAGTGGCAAACAGGCGCTTCTTAAATAAAGAGAAAGATATGATCGGATCCTTTGCCTTTTTTTCTATAAAGATGAATATAAGGAAGGCGACTGCAAAAATGGCAAAAAGGGTGATGATCTGTGGTGATGACCAAGCGTATTTGTCACCCCCAAGCTCCAAGGCAAACATAAAACTAACGACTGAAAGGACGAGTGTGGCTGCACCGCCCCAATCGATTATTTGCTTGGCATGGTTTCTGGATTCATGATAAGACTTCCAAATTAGAAAGATGGCAATTAATCCAATTGGGATGTTTACGTAAAAAATCCAGTGCCAGCTAATATACTCGGTTATGTATGCGCCGAGCAGAGGCCCTAACACACTCGAAATCCCGAATGTCGCACCTAGAAGTGCGGTTAGCTTCCCTCGTCTCTCCGGAGGAAAGACGTCAAAAACGATGGTAAAGGCTATCGGCATCAATGCGCCTCCGCCAATCCCCTGAATAGCCCTGAAAACACTTAGCTGCACCATGCTTTGCGCCAGACCGCATAGAGCGGACCCAATAAGAAAGACAACGAGTCCAAAAATGAAAAAACGTTTGCGGCCAAACATGTCAGACAGCTTCCCGAATATCGGCATACCGGCCATTGTTGCAACCATATATGCGGATGTTACCCAAATAAAATTCCCGAAATCGCCAAGATCAGCAACAATCGTACCCATGGCAGTGGCGACGATTGTGTTATCCATCGATGCGACGAGAATACTGAGCAACAAACCCGCAACAAGCAATTTCACATTGCTTTTTTCTGCATTCATGTATAATTCCTCCTACTATTAATATGTAGCATGATATTTATAGTAATACTTTTTACATGAATGGAAAAGGAATATCAATCGACTTTTTACAGGATTTTTCCTTATTTCGCTTGGCAGTCTTCTGTATACCTTTCTAATTGCAGCAGAGCTTCTGCAATGATGTCTTCCGGTTGAACAAGTGCAATTCTGACATAACCTTCCCCTGAAGGCCCGAATGCCACGCCTGGAGTTACCGCTATGTTTGCATGTGCTAACAGATCAAAGGTGAATTCCATGGAGGGTTGACCATTCGGAATTTCTGCCCAAACAAACATTCCTGCTTCCGAATGCTCAACGTTCCAGCCCATTTTTTGCAGTCCGGAAACGAGGAGGTCTTTTCTTCTTTTATACAGGCGCCGTGTATTTGCGGTGAATGCTTCACCCTTCCCTAGAGCTTGGATGGCCCCGTATTGAGTGGGAAGGAAAACACCATAGTCCAGATTTGACTTTAAATCTGTCAATGCTTGTATAATGCCAGGATGGCCAATGGCATAAGCGATACGGCAGCCTGCCAAACTAAAGCTTTTCGACAATGAATTCATTTCAATGCCGACATCTTTGCTTCCTGGAACGGATAGAAAAGAAAGGGGCTTTTCCTCTCCATAATAGAATTCTGAATAGGCAAAATCATGGACAATGATGATATTATATTTTTGGGCAAAATGGATGGCTTCTTCAAATAATTCCTTTGTTGCCGTAACAGGGATGGGATTTCCCGGAAAGTTAAGGAACATCAGAGAGGCCTTTTGGGCAATTTCTGAAGGAATCCGTGAGAAATCTGGCAGGAATGAATTTTCTTTCAATAATGGCATATAATAAGGCACTCCTCCAGCCATGCTGATGCCAGTGGCATACGCTGTATAGCCTGGATCAGGAACTAGCACATATTCTCCTGGATTAACCAATGCCATCGGTAAATGGACCAGGCCATCCTGTGAACCCATTAACTGTATGACCTCATTCGCGGGGTTAAGAGTAACGTTATATCGATTCTTATAATAGGAAGAAACGGCATTATTAAACGGTTGTATCCCTGTTAACGAATAACGGTATTGAGAGTCATCCAGCGCAAGTGTACTTATGGTTTCCTTTATAAAAGAAGGGGGTGCAATATCCGGACTTCCTATACTAAAATCATATATTTTTTCACCTTTTTTTCGTTTTTCCCCGATTATCCGGGATAGTTCACTAAAGACGGAAGATGAAAAAGAATCCATCCGGTCAGCCTGTTTAATGTTCATTATTTTTCCTCCTGCCCTCTAAACGCTATTTTTTAAAAATTGTATCATACTATTATCTTTCATTCGATAAAGCTATTCTATTTCAGATACTTGTTCAATCATTGAACAGATTTTGACACATATATGGAGATTGGTTGCGAATGCTTATAAAGAACAGTAGTATAAGTAGAAAGAAGTTCTATACTGAAAGCATAAAACATGATACAGTTAGAATCAGTTTCCACAAGTGGTGGGAAGTTGAAGGAGGATCACGTATAAATGAGTCGATTAGTGCCAGGTGATGTAGCTACATTACAAGTAGAGCGTAAAGCTGAATATGGCTTTTTCTTGAAAGACCCGGACAGTGGCAAAACCGTATTATTGCATAGAAACCAAATAATCAATGATATAGAAGTAGGAATGGAAATAGATGTTTTCTTATACCAGGATAAGGATGTTCGTCTGACGGCCACAATGCGCATTCCCGAAATCCGCAATGGCGTATATGGTTGGGGGGAAGTAGTAGGATACCGAAAGAATTTAGGTGTGTTTGTCGATATAGGAGTCGAAACAGATATGCTTGTTTCTGTTGATGAGCTGCCAATCATGTATAATGTCTGGCCGAAGAGGGGAGACCGGTTGTACATAACCCTTCGCCTTGATAAGAAAGGCCGGTTATTCGCCAAGTTGGCGGACGAAGATAAAATCTACAGTATATCCAAGCCTGCTCCTGAACATATGTATAATCGTCCTGTTACAGGGCATATCTATAAAACGAAAAAAGTCGGTTCTTATTTGTTGACCGAAGAAGGATATACTTGCTTTATACATGAATCGCAAAGAGACAAGGAACCTCGCCTTGGCCAATATGTAGAGGGCCGTGTGATTGATGAAAAAGAAGACGGATCATTGAATGTCTCTTTGCTGCCATTCAAGCAGGAACGCATGCAGGAAGACAGCGATATTATCTTGCAGTATTTAGATATTCGCGGCGGTGCTATGCCATTTTGGGATAAGTCCTCTCCGGAAGAGATCCTGAAGCATTTTGAGATGAGTAAGGGAGCCTTCAAAAGAGCGTTAGGCAAGCTGATGAAAGAAGATAAAATTTATCAGGAGGATGGTTGGACTTATACAAGCGACCGCCGATGAAACAATAAAAAGGGAGCTGGCCGGTTTATGTCCGGACAGCCCCTTTTTTTACATTTCTTTTTTCTTTCTTAGGCTTTTAGGATTATGCTGTGAAAAAGGCAGCCACCAATTCCAATCTCCCAATAGCTTCATAAGGGAAGGGACCAATAATAGTCTGATAATAGTCGCATCCACAAAAATGGCAAGGGCGATGCCAATCCCAATTTGTTTAACGGGGACGACTCCAGTGAAAGCAAATGCCCCGGTCAACACAATCATAATCAAAGCTGCTGATGTGATAATCTTGCTGGTTGCAGCCAACCCGGTAACTGTCGCTTCATTATTATCGGCTGTAAGCAAGTATTCCTCATGAATCCTTGAAATCAAAAATACCTCATAGTCCATGCTTAATCCAAAGACTATACTGAATACAAATACAGGGATAATCAACGCAATATCCATAGGTTGAATTCCGAGATGACCTTCCTGGAAGATCCATACCAGTATTCCGAAAGTCGAGGTCAATCCTAGAATATTCATTAGAATGGCTTTTAATGGGATAATGGCCGATCGGAAGGCAAACATTAAAATCAAATAGGTGGAGATCAGCACCAAACCTATTCCAATTCCGACTTTATCCGATATTTCATCAAATATCTCCTGATTAAACTTTGCTTCGCCCCCTACCTGCAATGAAAGAGGATAGTCTTTATCGCTCCATTTCCTTACCCATTCCTTCGCTTCCTTACTTCTTGATTCATTATCAAGTATAACAGGCAGCAATAGTTGTTCCCCTTTTATAAATTGTTCGGTAGCAGGCGCCAATGCCTGCTGCCCTTTTGATGTTTGTAAAAATTGATAAAGTGTTTTCGGGTCATCAAGCTGGCTTAAGGAATATAACGATGTAACTGATTTCACTAATGAATCTTGTTTGATATCATGAACGAGCTTCTGTAAATCCGCCAAACCTGCTTCATTCGTCCAGGAACCTTTTCTGTCGGCTATAATGTAGACCGTCGATTGATCCTTCAGTCCAAATGCCTCATTCATTTTAGAAAAAGCTTCACGAGATTCATAGGTGGTCGGCAAGGATTTTTCATCAGGTATGCTTAGAACAATATCCTTGATCGGGATAATACCAGCCAAAAGGATGAGAGTGGCAACAATTGTAATGATAATCGGCCGTTTCATGACAGCTTCTGCAAATGACCGCCACTTATGGCTGGAATCTTTGCTGTTTTTAAAGATTTTACCTTTATTGATCCGTTTGCCTAACAGCAATAAGATGGATGGCAGTAAGCTGATGGAAGAAATGACGGCCACAGCCACTACTACCATCCCGCCGATCGCAACCGTTCTGAAAATATCAATTTCAATGACAAGCATAGCGGCTAAACCGATGAATACACAAAGTGCAGAGAATAAGATCGATTTACCAGCTGTGGACATGGTGGTGATTACGGCCTCTTTTTCTGATTTGCTATGTAGTTCTTCTTTATAACGGTTTATAAAGAGCAGGGCGAAATCAATACTTAAGGCAAGACCGATCATCGGAGTGACATTCAATAGAAAAACGGAAAGATTCATATAGTCGCCCAGAAGAGTCAATAAACCGAGAGCAAGAACAACAGTCAATCCGCCTACGATAATCGGGACAATTGCCGCCACTAGGCTTCCGAAAGCAAAGAGAAGCACTATTAAAGCTACAGGAAGACCGATTAATTCAGCCGTTTTCAAATCATGCTGGCTAGCTTCATTCATATCTTCGCTAATGACAGGCTGGCCAGTCAGCATGACATGTGGATATTTGTCGGTGACTTGCCTTATTTGCTTTACAAGTGGCTTCATATCTTCACTATCGCGGTCGAAATTCAGAACGGCATATGCAATGTCCTTTTTATATTGCTCTTTCTGTACAAGAGGAGATTGGATGCCTGTTGTTGCACGGAGCTCCTTAACCTCTTTAAGAACGGACTGGATTCGTTCCGTGAATGCATTGGTTGATTCCGTCCCTTTTTTCTCGAAAACGACAACCAACGTATTTTCAGGAAAATCAAACGTCTTTGTCAGCTCATGCTGCACATCCTTAAATTCACCTTTCATTTCAAAGCCATCGCCTTTTAGCTTGGATGGCAAATCGATTGCATAAAAGGCTAAACCTACTGTTAAGAGTAACCATATCACTAATGTAAATTTGTAATGCTTAATCAAACGCTGTCCGATTTTGACCATTTTGCAGCTCCTTTCATTCTATATATTCTATTATGTAAGAAGTGTAAGTAAAGATAAAGCATATTCAGAAAAAGTGATTTTCTAATCGTTGGTTACCCATTTAGCGTGGATAATAAGCGGGTTTTTTAGTAAAGGGCATAAATAGTGGATTTATACATATACTTATTATGTATCCCATTTTTAAATACCGCATTTATTCAGGAGGTTCCATCATGTACTTTTCTAAAAAGCAACAGGAATTAGAGGAAATCGTAATAGAAGATACACCCGTGTACGCTTGTACATCCGGAGAATGCAACGGTTGGATGAGAATGCAATTTTCTTCCGATGATCCTTCCTGCCCATTATGCGGGAGTTCTATGGAAGAAGAAACAAGGCAATTGCCGAAAATCACATGAAAAAAGCTTCCAACATCCATTTGTTGGAAGCTTTTTTCGTGTGATTATTCAGGATGATTATAACTATATGTGGAAAGAAAGGGTGGCATTGGCTTTAAAAACAAAGTTTTCTGAATATTTTTTATGTTTGTTATCGGTGCGTTATCACTATGTAATAATTGTAATGGATTATTAATTGCGCTGTTCTATATGTTAAGAAAATTCATGTTATGATTGTTTTCGTTAGCTAATAACAACGCTAATTCAACCGTTTTTAGGAGGGGAACTATTATCAACATGAAGAAAACTTTACTATCATTTTTAGCAGCAGCAACAATTTCTACTACAGTTGGGATGAGCGCACATGCTTCTGAAATTGTGGTCAAAAATGGAGACACGCTATCTGGCTTATCCAAACAACATGGAGTTACAGTTAATAATATAAAAGAGTGGAATGGATTAACATCTGATATGATTTTTGTGAATCAAAAATTAACTATTAATCCACAGACTACTTATCAAGTTGTTGCAGGAGATTCACTTTGGAGCATTGCCTCCCAATTCGGCGTAACGGTCGATGAGTTGCTGCAATGGAACCAATTAAGCGGCCATATGATTTATCCGAATCAACAATTAACAATTAAAGCCGCTGCAAAAGCTTCCGAAACCGTCCAATCAGCAGCATCCGTAGGACAGGAGGAAGGACAGCAGCAACAGCAACAACAGCAACAACAGCAACCAGTCCAGCAGCAAGAACAGGCGCAGCCTGCAGAGCAGCAGCAATCTCAACCAACTGCCCAGTCACCGGCGCAACAAGAGAGTAAACCTGCTTCTGGCAAGAGTATGACAGTTACAGCAACTGCCTATACAGCTGATTGCCCAGGTTGCTCCGGCGTTACAGCCACTGGCATTAACCTGAAAAGCAATCCTAATGCAAAAGTGATAGCTGTCGATCCTTCTGTTATCCCATTAGGTACTAAGGTATATGTAGAAGGTTACGGATATGCTGTAGCCGGGGATACAGGTGGAGCAATTAAAGGAAATAAGATTGACATTCATGTTCCATCGGAAGGTGCAGCAGCATCTTGGGGAGTGCGAACAGTCAATATTCAAATATTGAATTAATGGAGAGCCGTTTTATAGCTAATGAAACATGTTGAAAAGCTATCCTGGAGGATACATTTCCTTCAGGATAGCTTTTTTTCGTCTAGTCGAAGGTGCCACGCCCTCTTAGCCTAAAACTTGCCGGAGCTGGATAGGCGTTTTCGTAATCGTTTTTTGTGTGTTCTCATGAAGAGCGCAGTTTATACATATCAATTTAAATTGAATTGATTTGCTTTTTCGTTTCTATAATTTAAGATAGAAATATGCTATTGTTTATAAAAAACGATTTATCTATGAAGGGCACGCACTTTATGCCCGGTTTCTAGTGGAGATGACTGATTTATGATTGAAGATTTTTTATTATCTCTTAATCCGATCATCATTATGGTAGGGATTATGCTTACAAGTATGGCTGTATATACAGCACTGGATCTTTTCACCCATATGGAAGCCATGAAAGGCAGCAGGAAATTTATCTTTTTCGGCAGTACCTTTTCTTTGTCGATCGGTATTTGGATGATGGATTTTTTTGCTATTATGGCACTTGATATGTTAACGTCAGGCAATCATATTATTGCGATCCATTTCATTTCCATGGTCTGCAGTTTTGTTTTGACAGGTTGTGCACTTCTATTTATTGGGAAGTCTACGGAAATGAAGAGTCTGACGGTCGCTTCATTCATATTGGCATTTGCCGTTCTTTCGACTCACGTAATCGGTATGTTGGCAGTTGACATTCATCTGCGAATTAACATATGGTGGCTCGTTTTCTCCTATATGATTATATCGGCTATTATCTTATTTGCACTCATGCTTGTTTTTCATTCGAAGGAATATACTTCCTCACCGATGATTTATAAGACATTTGCGGCTTTTATGATTACGGGGGCAATTGGGCAGGGGCTGTTGCTTGTTATGAAAGCCTCCGTCAAAGAAGGAAATCAAGAAAACCTGTTATCCAATTTAACATTGAATGGTTATTGGCTTCCGTATATGGTCCTTTTTCTCTCTGTCGTTATTTTCACGGGTTTCGTCATTGCTTCGACGTATGCCAGCAATAAGATGCAAAAAAGCAAATTGTACGCTAATGATATCATGTCAGCCTTGGATGCTTCCTCTATAGTGGTCATTACTGATTCTAAAGGACGGATCACATATGTAAATGATTCTTTCGCATCTATCAGTAAATGTTCCAAGGAAGAACTAATAGGGTTGCAGCAGTATTCTTTGTACACCTATGGCCCAAAAGATGATATCTATGAAGAGATATGGCATACGATTAGTAAAGGGGAGATTTGGCAGGGGGAATTATGCAATACAGCAAAGGACGGCACTTTATATTGGCTGGATACGACCATTATTCCGTTCATTAACCGGCGCGGCCGACCATACCAATTCGTTTCCATCCATAAGGATATTACAGCGCAAAAGGAAGTTTCCAAAGAGCTGGAGGCAACGGTCAAGACTGTCCAGGATTATAAATATGCACTTGACCAATCCTCGATTGTAGCCATTACCGATTCACGCGGCATCATTACGACCGTCAATGATAATTTCTGCAAGATATCACAATACAGCAGGGAGGAATTGATTGGAAGCGACCATAGAATTTTGAATTCTGGATTCCATTCCAAGGAGTTCTTCAAAAATCTTTGGCGCACCATTGGGAATGGTCACGTGTGGAAGGGGGAAATCCGGAATCGGGCGAAAGACGGCACCAACTACTGGGTAGAAACAACGATCATCCCCTTTCTGAACCGTAATGGTAAGCCGTATCAGTATATTTCCATACGGAATGATATTACGGCGAAGAAAAAACAAGAGGAGCTGCTGCACCGCCAAGATAAATTATCCGCTTTAGGCCAGCTGGCGGCCGGGATTGCCCATGAAATCAGGAATCCTTTGACCAGCATGAGGGGATATACCGAATTTTTGCTCCAAGATGAAGAAAATGGAACGAAAAAGGAGCACCTTCAAATAGTCCTTGATGAAATACAACGTGTCAATGTGATAGTGGAGGAGTTTATGATGCTGGCAAAGCCAAAAGCGGACCATTTGGCCATCCATGATCTACTGCTTATCATTACAAATACCATATCTCTATTTGCGTACGAGGCGAAAAAGAAAAAAGTATCCATCTTACTTGATACAATGGAAGAAGAGGTTTTTCTCTTATGTGATGAAAACAGATTAAAGCAAGTCTTTCTCAATATGATAAAGAATGCTTTTGAGGCAATGCCGGATGGAGGAAAACTGACGGTTTCTGTACGCAGATTAAGCAAGACTGTAGAAATTGTCCTCAGGGATACAGGGATTGGCATGCCAGAAGAACAATTAAAAAAAATAGGGGATCCATTTTTTACGACGAAAGAAACTGGTACCGGCCTTGGGATGATGATTTGTTTTAAAATCATCGAAAACCATAAAGGAAAAATTGAAGTGGAAAGTGAAACGGAAAAGGGTACAGCGTTCACCATTACGCTGCCTCTGACTGCATCATAAAAAGAAAGCCGTGGATTGCGGCTTTCTTTTTTTTGCTTATTCTTTTTTTCGTTGCTTTTCTGTATATTCTTTCGCAATCAAAGCCTTGATTTCATTATATGTAAGCCCGGAATGAGCATTCAATTCCTTGACTTCATGTATGTCTGTTCCGGTAACTGTATACTTTTTATCTTCCATTGCCATGTATATGCCCCTTTCTTTAAGTATCGACTTTATTGGCATTGAACCTTGAGGTTAGTATATAGAAAACGAAAGGAAACATACTTGTAATATAAATAAGTGTTAAAAAACAGGAATTCGGGTAAATGATTAGCACAACAGTTAAGGGAGGAAATGAAAAATGAAATCAAGAAATTATGTGGCCATCGGCCTTGGTGTAGCCAGTGCGGTTGGAGTAACGACACTCTTGAAAAATAAAGAGACAAGAAATAAAGTAATGAATTTATATGTGGATACGAAAGATAAAGTCATCCACTTAATAGGAAAAGGGAAGCCTGTAACATACAGTGATGTGGTTCAAAAGGGAGGCAATCCCGATCCGTACGATATCCAGGACAATAAGATGGTCGATGAAGGCGCCATGTACAGTGTCCATTATTACAATGAAAATGAACAACAAAAATAATGTTTAAAAAAGGACTGTTTTCATAATGTGCTCCAAAAGCCAGAGTCAAACTCTTTGCTTTTGGGGGCCCATCAAGAACAGTCCTTTTTTTATGGTTTTTTCCATTAGAGCAACTAATAAAAAGCAGATACAAGGATATACTAACAGTACTATTGATGATAAAAGAGGATTTTCATGAAAAGCCAACAAACTGTCAGTAAATTATCCATTCTATCAATGGCGTCTATCCCGCTTGTAATGACGCTTGGTAACAGCATGCTTATTCCTTCACTGCCCATAATCGAGAAAGAACTCCATATCTCTTCTTTTTTTTCCAGCCTGTTGATTACTTCTTATTCAGTCGCTTCCATTATCCTTATACCGGTAGCCGGGTACCTTTCCGATTTATACGGGAGGAAAAAAGTCATTTTGCCTAGTCTTTTGTTCGTTCTACTTGGCGGTTTAATGGCTGCTCTTGCTTCATGGAAAATGGAAAATCCCTACTGGACAATCATCTTATCCAGAGTATTGCAGGGAATTGGCGCTGCCGGAGCTGCGCCCATCGTATTGCCGCTTGTAGGTGACCTTTATAAAAGGGATGAAGAGGCGAGCGCTGCATTAGGGATTATAGAAACAGCCAATACGTTCGGAAAAGTTCTTAGCCCCATTCTTGGTTCTGTTTTTGCGGCCCTTTTTTGGTTTTTGCCTTTTTATTTGATATCAGCTTTTAGCCTGATTTCATTTATCATGGTCCTTTTTTTTATAAAAACACCAAGAAAAAAAGCCAAAACAGTACCGTTAAACACTTTTGTAAAGAATACAAAGGATATTTTCCGGAGTGAAGGAAGATGGCTGAACACGTTATTCCTTATAGGCGGTTTTGTGATGTTCATCCTATTTGCCTTACAGGTGTATCTTTCAAACACACTAGAAAGCCAATTCCATTTAAATGGCGTGAAAAAAGGCTTTGTATTGGCCATTCCATTAATGGTTCTTTGTATTTGCTCGCTTGCAGGGGGCAAACTCATTAAGGGAGATAAGGAAAGGATGAAAAGATTGATTGTTGGCGGGCTGCTGCTTCAGGCGTTATCTTTATTCTTTTTTAGGGAATATGGATCTCTTATTCCTTTGCTGGTTGTCATATCAATCAATGGTGCAGCCATCGGATTGATTCTTCCGACCTTGGATGCCATGATTACTGAAAATATAGATAAGAATGCGAGGGGGATTATTACAGCTTTCTATAGTTCGGCCCGCTTTATTGGGGTGGCAGCAGGACCGCCTGCCATAGCCGTTTTATTGGGGAAGCCATTAGGGCTGATTAGCGCGTTTGCGGCTATTTTCACTTTATATTTAGTATGGCTTGCTTTGAAAAAAATCCAAATCTAATTCGACTGAGAGTTTTTTCTGACCAGAAAAAACTCTTTTTTAGTATTCCGAATGATGAATTGATACAATTTGTGTTATATAACATTGATACTTTTATCGTTCTGTTTATTGTGAATAGGTCAAAGAAATGTTGATTTGTGGGGATTTTTAGTGAAGTAAATTAAATCTGTATTTATTTTTTCTGATTTTTTAGAAAAAGGTAGTGACAAAATCATCCATATTGTTATACAATACAGAAGAGGAAAAATTACTGTATTATAACATATCAGGAAATATATTCTGAAGGAGATGAAAGACTATGAAAACAGAAGAAAAAAACCTTCAATTGAAAGGAGAGATATCTCCGGGATTCGAAGACATTTTAACAAAAGAAGCACTCGGATTTATTGAACAACTGGAAAGCCAGTTCGGGGAACGGCGGCGTACGTTAATGAATGAAAGGATGGCCATCCAACATTTGATTGACAGCGGAAAGAGACCTGCTTTTCTTGAAGAAACGAAGAAAATAAGGGAAGGTAATTGGACAGTTGGCCGTACGCCGAAGGATCTGCAGGACCGGCGGGTTGAAATTACCGGGCCAGTTGACAGAAAAATGATTATCAATGCACTCAATTCTGGGGCAAAGGTATTTATGGCAGATTTTGAAGATGCCAATTCCCCTACGTGGAAAAATTCAGTCGAAGGGCAGATCAACTTGAGGGATGCCATAAGAGGAACCATCGACTTCACAGCTCCGAATGGAAAACATTACTCTTTGAATAAGGAACATGCAGTATTGAAAATCCGGCCGCGGGGCTGGCATATGGAAGAAAAGCACGTCCTGTACAAAGGACAGCCAATATCAGCCAGCCTCTTCGATTTCGGGCTGTATTTCTTCCATAATGCAAAAGCATTGCTTCATCAAGGAAGCGGCCCTTATTTTTATCTCCCCAAAATGGAAAATCATCACGAAGCACGCTTATGGAATGACGTTTTTATCTATTCACAAAATTATATAGGAATTCCCCAAGGGACGATAAAGGCTACCGTTTTGATTGAGACGATCCTGGCAGCGTTTGAAATGGATGAAATCCTACATGAATTGAAAGAACATTCTGTCGGTTTGAATTGCGGCAGATGGGATTATATCTTCAGTTACATTAAAAAATTCCGCAACCATGAAGAAGTCATTCTTCCTGACCGGTCAGAAGTAACAATGACTGTTCCGTTTATGAGAGCTTATTCACAGCTAGCAATTAAAACTTGCCACCGAAGGAATGCACATGCAATCGGCGGGATGGCAGCACAAATTCCCGTTAAGAACAACCCTGAAAAGAACCAAATCGCCTTTGACAAAGTAAAAGCGGATAAGGAAAGGGAAGCGAAGGATGGACACGATGGATCCTGGGTGGCACATCCGGGAATGGTCCCAACAGTCTTGGACGTATTTAATGAACGGATGCCGGGTGCGAACCAAATTGACAGGAAGCGTGAAGATGTCCAAGTGACTGCTGACGATTTGCTGGAGGTGCCGAGCGGTTCGATCACTGAAGAAGGACTGCGGACAAATATTAATGTCGGAATCCAATATATAGCATCGTGGCTGAATGGAAAAGGGGCAGCTCCCATCAATCATTTAATGGAAGACGCGGCTACCGCAGAAATTTCGAGAGCACAGGTATGGCAGTGGATCCGTCATAAGAAAGGCATACTGTCAGATGGCCGAAAAGTAACGCATGATTTGGTCAAGGAGCTGCAGGAAGAAGAATTGAGAAACATTTTAAAGGCGCTAGGAACAGAGAAATATATGACTGGGAAGTATGAAGATGCTGGTTACATATTCCAGCAGTTGGTCGAACAAGATGACTTTGCCGAGTTTTTGACCATACCGGCTTATGAAAAACTATAACATTTTAGGAGGAAACGAAAATGAGAGAAGATAGAATCAGAGAGTTAAAGGAACAATGGCAAAATGAAAACCGTTGGGGTGGAATCACACGCCCATACACGGCTGAAGAAGTCATAAAATTAAGAGGCTCACTTGACATTGAATACACACTTGCACATAAAGGGGCAGAAAAACTGTGGAAGCTGGTTAACTCGGAAGACTATGTCAACGCCCTCGGCGCTTTAACAGGCAATCAAGCTATGCAACAAGTAAAGGCTGGTTTGAAGGCGATTTATTTGAGCGGATGGCAAGTAGCTGCAGATGCGAATTTATCCGGCAATATGTATCCTGACCAAAGCCTGTATCCTGCCAACAGTGTTCCTCAAGTGGTAAAAAGAATCAATCAGGCGCTTCAGCGTGCTGACCAGATTCATTTTATGGAAGGAAATGATGAGATAGATTGGTTTGCACCTATTGTGGCGGATGCAGAAGCAGGGTTTGGCGGACAATTGAATGTGTTTGAATTAATGAAGAGCATGATTGAAGCAGGTGCTTCAGGCGTTCATTTTGAAGATCAGCTCTCATCTGAAAAAAAATGCGGGCATTTGGGAGGCAAAGTATTGCTGCCTACTCAAACAGCTGTGAAAAACTTAATAGCAGCCAGGTTTGCTGCTGATGTTATGGGGGTGCCAACCGTGTTGATTGCCCGTACCGATGCAAATGCGGCTGATTTAATTACTAGCGATGTAGATGCCTATGATGCCGCATTCATCACAGGTGAAAGGACATCAGAAGGATTTTTCCGTACAAAAGCCGGAATAGACCAGGCTATCGCCCGCGGCCTTGCTTATGCCCCTTATGCGGATCTTATCTGGTGTGAGACGTCTGAACCGAATATTGATGAGGCAAGACAATTCGCCGAAGCCATCCATGCCCAATTCCCTGGCAAACTCTTGGCCTACAATTGTTCTCCATCTTTCAACTGGAAAGCCAAATTAGATGATGAAACGATAGCCAATTTCCAAAAGGAACTAGGAGAAATGGGATACAAATTCCAATTTGTCACATTGGCAGGCTTCCATTCGTTAAATCATGGCATGTTTGAGTTGGCAAGACAATATAAAGACAGAGGGATGGCTGCCTACTCGGAATTGCAGCAAGCTGAATTCGCAAGCGAAACATTCGGCTACTCTGCCACACGCCATCAACGAGAGGTTGGAACAGGATATTTTGATGAAGTAGCTACAGTTGTTTCAGGGGGCACGTCCTCTACAACCGCATTGAAGGGATCTACAGAAACGGAGCAGTTCCAAGGAGCAAAGTAATAATCATATAGCTGGAAAAGGCGCGCTCTTTGAATATCAAAGAGCGCGAAAATAAAAAGGAGGAAAAAGGATGAAAAACAGAATCGAATCAACCTATTTTAAAATTTCCACAGAAAAAAAGTGCCCGGAATGCGGTGCAATCATCCATATGAGCCAGGAATGCTACTTGATGGAATGTGACAGATGTTTAGCGAAAAAGCAAGAATCCTAAGGCGGGGCTATTGTCCCGTCTTTTTTTTGTGTTTAAACAAGCCAATCACTCTCGATTCCCTTACAAATCGCAGAAAGTTTCTGTTATTTCCAATAAAAAACACTTGCGGCCTTTTTCCTTCCATATAATAATCGGTGTTGAGAAATAAAGGAAATGGGTAAGCTATCAACAGTATAATATGAACCCGTAAAAGCAATTGACATATTATAAAACTGATATAACGTCCCACGAAGAGGAGGAATCCTGATGGCAAAAAAAAGTGTAGATGATTATCTGGACCAAGGTATACACGGTGTAAAGGAAATCAATCCAGAAGAAAGGAGGAAATTTCTTGGCACATTGCGTGAGCGTATTGTCTTGGCAATGACATTGGACCAAGTTCGGGAAAAACAGGTTTATGAACAGGCTGCCGCCGCTATCAAGGACCATAAAGGAGCAACGTTATACCTTAACGGCGAGGTATCTTATGAGGACCTTTCAAAATACATCAAAATCGCCCAAGCTAATCAGGTAACGTTCACAATTGTCAACAACCAAGAGCATATAACTGAAATCGGCTTGGTGTTAGCTTACCATCATGCAGTCGATCAAGAGGATATTTATTTAGTAAAGGGAAAACCGTTCCAATTGGACTCCCAGGATAAAAAAATGGAGAAAAAAGAAGGGTTTTCACTATTCAAGTGGTGGAAAAACTAAATTAACCTATTCATTGAGATGGAATTCATATATAGTTTTATATATGGATTTCCATCTTTTTTAGGAGGGCATCCATGTTGATAATTCTGAATAGATAGAATGAAGGAGTGGTTGGATGAAAATGAGCCCTGTGGAAGCGCCGCAAGAAATAAAAAATGGACCTAAACCGAATATGTTCTCTATTATTAATAAACCGAAAGAATTATTCGGACGTGTCCGTTCTAATCCTAAAATATGGGTTCCTCTTTTGATTATTTCATTGATCAGTGCGGTTGGAGCCATGCTTACAATTGACCAAGATGGGATCTTGTCCATGATATCAGAACAAGGCGGAATGAAATTATCCGCCGCCGAAAAAAGTGCAATTGCAGGTGTCACCACTGTTGTTGGCATAATTGGAGGATTCCTTTCTCCAGCACTAGGTTCGCTTATTAATTCAATTGTGTATATGATTGTTTCGAAGATCATCGGAGCAAGTGTGACATTTAAGCAGCTCTTTTCTATGTGTGTACATATTTCATTAATCAGTGCATTAGGTGCATTAATTAACGGCCTAATCCTGTCTGTGTTCCATTTGAGCGGTACTGGTTGGGTAACAAGCATTTCTTATTATTTAGGGGGAAATGGCGACTTCCTGAATTCTGTAGAATTGTTTTCGATCTGGGGGTTGGCACTGACGGCGATCGGATTGCAGGTCACTGCAGGTTTTTCGAAAAAAGTGGCATGGGGAGTACCTGTTGCGTTATTTATTATCGGCCTATTATTCAGTTATATGTCTAAAGGGATATAAACACGGTTTTCATGTTTATTTTATTTTAGGTGAACCACTAAATATGGTAGAATGACAATGTTGATGAACTGTTCATCATTATCGTGAGTTTTAAGGAGAGATTGTTACAATGGAAAAAGTTTTCGTTTTTGGGCATAAGAACCCGGATACTGATACAATATGCTCAAGTATCGTTTATGCGGATTTAAAAAAACAATTGGGAATGGATGCGGAAGCTGTCCGTCTTGGTGAAGTGAACGCGGAAACCCAATATGCTTTAGACCACTTTAAGGTTGCAGCGCCGAAATTGATTGAAAAAGCGTCCGACGAAGTAAAGTCAGTTATTTTAGTCGACCATAATGAACGCCAGCAAAGCGTGGAAGATATCGATCAAGTTTCAGTCAAGGAAGTAATCGACCATCACCGTATTGCTAATTTTGAAACAAGTGATCCTTTATATTACCGTGCTGAACCGGTTGGATGTACAGCTACTATCCTTTTAAAGATATTTAAAGAGAAAGGTGTAAAAGTATCGCAACAAAATGCAGGGCTAATGCTTTCAGCTATTATTTCGGATTCATTATTATTTAAGTCTCCTACATGTACAGAAGAAGACATTGCGGCTGCAAAAGAACTTGAGGCGATTGCTGGT
The DNA here is from genome assembly GCF_047238185.1 of Bacillus kalamii. Classification (NCBI taxonomy): domain Bacteria; kingdom Bacillati; phylum Bacillota; class Bacilli; order Caryophanales; family Bacillaceae; genus Bacillus; species Bacillus kalamii. Next base: position 1,572,330 of record NZ_JBDFMI010000001.1, read on the forward strand.
GTAGATTCCGCACAATATGGATTGGAAATGCTTAAAGCAGGTGCCGACCTTTCGGATAAAACATGCCAACAGTTGATCAGCATTGACGCAAAAGAATTCCCAATGGGAAATTATAAGGTAGAAGTTGCCCAAGTGAATGCAATTGATGTGAATGAGGTAATGTCACGCCAAGGAGAGCTAGAGCAAGCGATTTTCCCAGTCATTGAAGAGAAAGGACTGGATCTGTTCTTATTGGCTGTAACCGATATTCTGAATAGCGACAGCACTGTACTCGCTCTTGGACGAGAGGCTGTAGCAGTTGAAGAGGCATATAACGTAAGATTAGAAAATGGTGTGGCTGTATTGAAAGGCGTTGTTTCACGCAAGAAACAAATTGTTCCTATTCTCACAGATATTTTATCGGCAAAATAATGAAAGCAGGTGTGAAAACACCTGTTTTTTTCTTTTTCACAAGCAAGTGAAAGCGGAGGTCCAAGGGGCTATGCAAACTTTTTCCTTAGGAAAGCGTATCGTGCTACAATCAACATATAGTTGAGAAGGGGGTGGCATTGTGAAAATTATGTGGGACCAAGAAGCGGAAGAACAGATAACAAAAATGACGGATGGCAAACAGGGTTACCTTAAACTCATCTATGATAATGAGGACTGCGGATGCAGTGATGGAGTGACCACTCTTTGGTTCATTGCAGATCCGGAGGGAAATGAAATCCAGATTGAAACATCAGTTGGGCCTTTATTAGTGGACAAGGACCAATTGACATACCTGGAAGAAGATATGCAGATTGTGTGGGTTCCTGATTTCAATAGTTTCCGTTTAAAAACAAATGATGGGATTATTAATCCGTTCATGAAGTTTTATAATTGGGTAAAATAAATGGTGTGCTCCCCTCATGAATATAGAGCATCCTATGAATGCAGTGGGAGGAAAGAAACTTTGTGATATCATAATGACATGAATAAAGCCGTGATGTGAATCAAGTTGAATAATCGGCTTTTTCTTTTTGCGGTATACATACTGTTGATGGCTTAAGCGGGTTGCTTTTTAAAATAATGGCCTAAAACGGTTTATAGATAATTTTGCATAAGTGATACACATTCATTCGTTATGTTGGTATAATATAATGAATAGTTGAGTGTTTTTTCTCCTATATACATACTACTGTTCTTTTTAAGAGGAATTTCTACTTTTTTTGTTTTTCCCCTTGATACATGCTCTACGTAGGAGTAAAATTAAATTTATCATATTTTTCTGATAATTTAGCACTTTACAGTCAATAAGCAAAGGAGACATAAATATGAGTAAGAATACTATCGAAGTTTTGCTTAGCAATGAACGAAAAGAAAAACCCCAGGATGATACATTGCAATTCGGAAAGGTTTTTACTGACCATATGTTTGTAATGGATTATACAGAGGGAATAGGATGGCACGATCCACAAATCATTCCTTATCAACCGATCACCCTCGATCCGGCTTGCATGGTGTTCCATTATGGACAAACGGTTTTTGAAGGCCTAAAGGCTTACCGTACGAAGGACGGAAGAATTGTTTTGTTCAGACCTGAAAAAAACTTTGAGCGTTTGAACCAATCAAACGACCGGATGTGCATTCCTCAATTCGATGAAGAGCTGGCACTTGAAGGACTTAAAAGGTTGATTGAAATCGAAAAAGACTGGGTTCCCCATTCCTCGGGCACTTCACTGTATATCCGTCCATTCATCATTGCGACTGAACCATTCCTCGGTGTGTCAGCTTCTGACCGCTATAAGTTTATGATTATCCTTTCTCCGGTAGGGGCCTATTACAAAGGCGGAATCAATCCGGTTAAAATCACCGTAGAGAATGAATATGTGCGTTCTGTAAAAGGCGGCACCGGCACAGCTAAAACTGGAGGCAATTATTCTGCGAGCCTAAAAGCCCAAGAAGTTGCAGCCAAAAATGGTTCTTCCCAAGTGCTTTGGTTAGATGCATTGGAGAAAAAATACGTCGAAGAAGTCGGCGCCATGAATATTTTCTTTAAGATTAATGGTGAGGTCGTAACCCCGATGCTGAATGGCAGCATTCTTCCTGGTGTTACTAGAAATTCCATTATTGAATTACTGAAGCATTGGAATATCCCTGTATCGGAGCGCCGGGTTAGCATCGAAGAAATATTCGAAGCCCATGAAAACGGGAAGTTGGAAGAAGTATTTGGCACCGGAACTGCTGCAGTCATTTCTCCTGTTGGGGAATTGTCATGGGGAGATAGAGAAATTGTCATCAACGAGAATAAAACGGGAGAATTATCATTGCGTTTGTATGATACATTGACCGGCATCCAAAACGGAGATATTGAAGATCCGTTCAACTGGGTACAAGAGGTGGAAATGCATACTTATGCATAATAAATAGACAAATGAAAGGATGAAGCCTTTGGACGGGCTTCATCCTTTTTCTGTGCCTGGTATTTCTCCAGTCCGTTGCATATATTGCAGTAATTGCCCTTTATTTTTGGTGATATCCTCTAATGAATAAGCATCCAACACCTGAAAGAACGATTTGAGAGCTTGATTCAATACACCCTTCAATGAACAGACAGGGGTGATGGGACAGCTATCATGCCCCCCGGAAAAGCATTCAACGATATAAAAATCCTCTTCGGTTTTTCTCACAAGTTCCCCAATATTGATATCTTTAGGCTGTTTGGCAAGCTTCATACCGCCGTTTCTGCCTCTAAGGGTTTCTATATAGCCCATTTTTCCGAGTTGATGGGTGATTTTCATTAGATGGTTTTTACTAATCCCATAAGCATCAGCAATTTCTTGTATTTGGACGACTTGTCCATCATGTATTGTCAAGTAGAGTAATACTCTAATGGAATAGTCACTAAAGTTTGTAAGTCTCATCCGTATCTCCTCGCCGCTATTATTTCTGTCTCCATATTATCACAGGATCGTCAAATTTCACAGATTTGGAACAAAAGATGTATTTAAAATATTGCTTTTAGGAAAGAGATGGTTATAATAAAAGATGTATTTAATATACTTCTTTAAAACAAAGGGGATCTTAACATGTTATCACAACAAACAATTGACATTGTAAAATCAACTGCTCCTGTCCTTGAGGTAAAAGGGAAGGACATTACTACAGCTTTCTACAGAAATTTATTTGTTTCACATCCAGAATTATTGAATATTTTCAATCATGCAAACCAGGAAAAGGGAAGACAACAGACTGCTTTGGCCAATACGGTCACTGCAGCTGCCCATTATATCGATCAATTGGACGTATTGCTTCCTGCTGTTAAACAAATTGCGCATAAACACCGCAGCCTACTGGTTGCACCTGAGCATTACCCGATTGTCGGCGAGCACCTGCTGGGAGCGATCAAAGAGGTTTTAGGCGATGCAGCAACCGATGAAATTCTACATGCATGGGGAGAAGCTTATGGTGCAATTGCAGATGTCTTCATCACTGTCGAAAAGGAAATGTACGAAGACGCTGCCGGCCAGCCCGGCGGATGGAAAGGCCATAAAGATTTCGTCATAAGCAAAAAAGAAGAAGAAAGCGAGCTAATCACTTCCTTCTATTTAAAGCCAGCGGACCGTTCTGCCCTGCCTACATTCATTCCGGGACAATATATTACAGTGACTTTGCATATTCCTGGTGAGACATACAGCATGAACCGCCAATACAGTTTAACAAATGCACCGGGAGAGGATTATTTCCGCATTTCAGTCAAAAAAGAAAAAACAGAAGGAAATCCTGAAGGGAAGGTTTCCAATTATCTGCATGATTCAATGAATGAAGGAGACAAAATCCAACTGACTGCACCTGCTGGCGATTTCACGCTAGAAGCCGGCCATCAAGGGCCTATTTCCTTTATCTCTGCCGGAGTTGGCATCACTCCTTTCATGAGCATGCTCAATTCGCTGAATAAAGATCAGTTTACTGATGAAATCATATTGCTTCATGCCAGCAAGAATAAAAAGGTTCAGGCATTTGCCGATGAAATTGAACAATTGGCTAAAGAACTTCCTAATCTATCCTATACGTTCTATCATGACGGTGAAGAACTAGTGGATAATGGCGAATCACATCATATAAATGGAAGAATGACAGAAGATGTTTTATCAAAATTGCCGACTGGCCATCGTTTTTATGTATGCGGCCCTGTAGGGTTCATGCAATTTGCAGTGGCAGCCCTGTTGAAAAAAGGTGTACAGGAAGAGCAAATCCATTTCGAATTCTTCGGCCCAGCAATGGATATCCAAGAACAGCCGGCTGTTTAATGGAAAGAAGAGCATAAAAAGGAAGCGAAGGCTTATACGCCTTCGCTTTTTTTCTATATTTATGGGACCATCCATGATAACACGTTGCTCTGCAGGAACGTAATGATCCCGACTAATATGAGCAGGAATATACTGTGTTTTAATGTGAAACGCAGAAGCTCGGACTCTTTGCCTGCAAGCCCTACTGCGGCGCATGCAACCGCGATCGACTGCGGCGAAATCATTTTGCCGGTAACTCCACCGGATGAATTTGCGGCCAATGCCAATATTGGCTCCATGCCTATCCCATTTGCTGTAACTTGCTGCAAGGTGGCGAACAAAACATTCGCCGATGTGTCCGAACCTGTAATGAAAACGCCAAGCCATCCAAGGAAAGGCGAAAAGAATGGGAAAAGCATCCCTGTTTTTGCCAAAGTCATCCCGAGTGTTGTCGTCATCCCTGCGGCATTAAGAACATAGGCAAATGCGACAACAGATGTAATGGTCAAAATAGGGAATTTCAATTCATTCAAAGTTTCGAAGAATGTCTTTATCCAGTCTTTGAAAGAGATTTTGACTATGAATTTTGTGATGATGGCTGAAATAAGGATCGCTGTTCCTGCAGCGGCTAAAAGTTCTAGCTTATATAAGGCGGCAATCGGCTCGCCAATCGCATTCAATATCAAGTTATTCAAGAATGGCACCTCCGGCATGAATGTAAGGGCGTGCCCAATCTTGTTGATTGTATGTAAGATGATGTTGCTGCCTTCATAGTGGCCGGCTAAAGCCTGCTTGATTGTAGGTATCCCCCATATTGAAATCATGATGGTAAGAACAAGGAAAGGAGACCATGCTTTGAATATTTTGCCCCCTGAATAAGAAGATTCGGTCACATCCGAAGCTGCAGTTGCTTCTTTTTCATGCTTAAAGCGGTAGATCGATTTTGGCTTCCAAAATTTCAGGAAGACAGCTAGCGCTACTAAAGAAACGAGCGCCGATAAAACATCCGGCAGCTCAGGCCCAAGGAAGTTCGATGTTACATACTGCGTTAATGAAAATGAAATGCCAGAGACAAGAATGGCAGGCAGCACTTCCATTGTTTTTTTCCAGCCCACCATTATCATGACTAGATAGAACGGAATAAAGACCGATAGGAATGGCAATTGGCGCCCGACCATTTTGGATATTTCCAGAGCAGGTATCCCTGTCGGCCCCTCCATTGCTGTAATCGGAATGCCGATAGCCCCAAATGCAACCGGAGCTGTATTGGCAAGAAGGCATAGCCCTGCTGCATAAAGCGGATTAAACCCTAATCCAACCAGTAAAGCAGCCGAGATGGCGACGGGTGCACCAAATCCTGCAGCTCCTTCCAGGAAGGCACCGAAAGAGAAGGCGACTAAAAGTGCTTGAAGCCTCCGGTCTTCTGTAATAGTAAGGACAGATGAACGGATGATATCAAATTGTCCGGTTTTAACGGTTAATTTATAGAGGAAAACGGATGTAATGATGATCCACCCAATTGGAACGATCCCATATACACCGCCCTGTGTAGCAGACATCACCGCTTTGCCGACAGGCATTTTCCATGCGGCAACAGCGACGATAATGGCAACGAGCAATGTCAACAGACCGGCTGTATGCCCTTTCATTCTTTTGATCGCAAGCGCCCAAAAGAAAAAGAGAATAGGTATAAGTGCAACGATGGCTGAGCCATATAATGAATCCATCACTGGTGTGAAATTTTGTGTCCAAGTCAATAACAACATCCCCTTTGTTTAACATTGAAACGATCCAAAATGCAGTGTGTTCAATGGATATCCCGATCCATTTACTTTATATGCAGCTTTACTGGCAACCCCCTTTTAAAGCCTGCTTGCATATTTTGGTAAGCCCTTACATAACTATGGTGGTAAGGTCATATGATGACTATATGACAAGATGACTATATTTGTAACTCATTATATGTTACAGTTTTATCGAAATGCAATCATAATTTTACATTTTTTGAATAAAGAGAAAAATATACTAATATTTATCCAATTCCAAAAAGCTGTTTGAAATGACAAAACCTTAAGGATGATTGTAAAATTAAATTTCCAGTATGAATGAAGCGGGGTTACGTATAATGGCGATTGAATATAAAGTAATAAAACCAAGAAAGCTATATGAAGAAGTAGCGGAGAATATCCATTCGATGATTCGAGATGGCGAGTTGAAGCCAGGGGATAAATTGGATTCTGTCCAGCAGCTGGCCGAAAACTTCCACGTCGGAAGATCCGCCATTCGAGAAGCACTAAGTGCCTTACGGGCAAAGGGATTAGTAGAGATGAAGCAGGGGGAAGGCACCTATGTCAAGCAGTTTGATGCCAGTACAATCGACTTCTCATTTTCATCTGCTGTCTTAATGAATAAAGAAGATGTTGTCCATTTGTTGGAAGTAAGAAAGGCAGTTGAAGTGGGTGCTGCGCGATTGGCTGCCCGAAACCGTAATGAGGAAGACTTGGAAATGTTGGGCCTTATTTTAGAGGAAATGAAGGATGCGTTCGGTAATGATAAGCGAGAGGAAGAAACGGATATTGCATTCCATCTGGCCATATCTAAGGCCACCCAAAATCCGATGATGTACCAATTGATGCAGAATGTTTCGGACATGATGAGTCTCAATATGAAAGAAACACGGAAGATCTGGCTTTATTCAAATGAAACAACCATTGAAACGTTGTATGAAGACCATGCGGCCATTACAGAGGCTATCACTGCGAAAGATGAAAAATTGGCGGAAACGATGATGTTTAATCATTTAACCGTTGTCGAAAAAAACATGTCTTTATATTACAACGATCGATTATCAGAACAATGAAAAGGCGGAATATTTCCGCCTTTTATGTATTTTGCTCGTAAAAATCTCGAAGATATGTTAAATTAATGCAATAAGTGTTCCTTATTAAGGTTCTTATGGATGAATATTACTTTATTTATTCAAGTCATCAGATGACCTGTTATCTAAAGTTTCATGAAGGAGTGAGAAAAAGATGAAAGTAACACTTTTTGCCACTTGTTTAGTGGATATGTTCAACACTTCTACAGGAAAAGCAACTGTTGAATTATTGGAACGCCTTGGCTGCGATGTGGAATTTCCAGAAACTCAGGTATGCTGCGGCCAGCCTGCTTATAATAGCGGCTATGTGAAGGAATCGAAAGAGGCTATGAAAAAAATGATCAATACTTTCGTGGACAGTGAATATGTAGTCACACCATCCGGTTCATGCGCCACTATGTTCAAGGAATATCCCAAGCTATTTGTAGATGAACCAAAATGGCTCACAAAAGCTGAAGAATTGGCAGGAAAGACGTATGAATTAACACAATTCATTGTAGATGTATTGAAAGTGGAAGATGTAGGTGCATCGCTAAAAGGAAAAGCTACAGTCCATGCTTCTTGCCATATGACACGATTGCTCGGTGTTAAAGATGCACCAATGACTTTGCTGAAACATGTAAAAGGGCTAGAAGTACTCCCTTTGAAAAATGTCCAAAATTGTTGTGGTTTCGGCGGTACTTTTTCGGTGAAAATGGGTAAAATTTCTGAACAGATGGTAGATGAAAAAGTGTGCCATGTAGAAGAAACTGAGGCTGATATTTTAATAGGCGCAGATGCAGGCTGCCTTATGAATATCGGAGGGAGAATGGAAAGGACAGGAAAGGAAATAAAGGTTATGCATATTGCTGAAGTATTGAATTCCCGAAGCTAAGGAAGTTGAAAGCGCTTAATATTATTTTTGGAAGAGGGAGTGAATATGTATGGCTATGAAAATAGGGACTGAGGCATTCGGCCAGCGTGTAGACAAAGGCTTGGAAAATCAATTCATGAGAGCTGCTGTTTCTTCTGCACAAGAAAGCCTCCATGAAAGACGGCTGACAGCTGCTGAAGAATTAGGCAATTGGGAAGAGTGGCGTTCCCATGCGGAGGAAATTCGCCAGCATGTATTGGAAAACCTGGATTATTATTTATTTCAATTGAGCGAAAATGTTTCTTCGCTTGGCGGCCATGTGTTTTTTGCAGAAACACCTGAAGAAGCATCCGATTATATTAAAGAAATCGCTATACGTAAACATGCGAAAAAAATTGTGAAATCTAAATCGATGGTGACGGAAGAAATCAACTTGAATCAAATATTAGAGTCAGTCGGTTGTGAAGTGGTCGAAAGTGACCTAGGGGAATATATTCTGCAAATCGATGACCACGATCCGCCATCCCATATTGTGGCCCCGGCATTACATAAGAATAAAGACCAAATTGCCGATGTATTCCGTAAACGATTGGAATACACAAAATCTTCCAACCCTGATGAACTGACCTCGCATGTCCGTGGGATTTTGCGAAAAGAGTTCCTGGCGGCAGATATTGGCGTTACTGGCTGTAACTTTGCCATTGCGGAAACAGGTTCCATCAGTCTAGTAACAAATGAAGGGAACGGGCGAATGGTCACTTCATTGCCAAAGACACAAATAGCCGTTATGGGAATGGAACGGATTGTACCTTCACATGAGGAATGGGAAGTGTTGGTCAGCATGTTGACTAGAAGTGCTGTAGGACAACGCCTGACCAGCTATATTACTGCAATAACTGGCCCAAAGTTAATGGATGAAGTGGATGGAGCGGAAGAGTTTCATTTAGTTATTGTGGATAATGGCCGCTCCAACATTCTTGGTACTGCTTTTCAACCGGTCCTTCAATGTATTAGATGTGCAGCCTGTGTCAACGTTTGCCCAGTTTATCGCCACATCGGCGGACATTCATACGGCAGCATTTATTCAGGCCCGATCGGCGCGGTCTTATCCCCATTGCTGGGAGGTTATGAGGAATACAAGGAATTGCCTTATGCATCTACTCTTTGCGGTGCCTGTACAGACGCTTGTCCGGTAAAAATACCCTTGCATGAACTTCTTCATGAACACCGCAGGGTGATTGTCGAGCAAGAAGGAAAAGCGCCAATTTCGGAAAAATTGGCGATGAAAGCGTTTGGCCTGGGGGCAGCCTCTCCGATGCTCTATAAATTAGGCAGCAAAATTGCGCCGGCAGCAATGAGCCCGTTCACGAAAGAAGACAAGATATCTAATGGGCCCGGCCCATTAAAGGCATGGACCCAAATAAGGGAATTTCCCGCACCGAATAAGGAGAGATTCCGTGATTGGTTCAAAAACCGGGAGAAGGGGGATGGCGAATAATGGGAGGCACTATTCAAAATCGAGATGCTTTTCTGGATAAAATTGCAGCCAATCTTGGAAGAGAGCGAAAAAAAAAGATTGACAAGCCAGAGTATAAACACAATCCACAGTCATCATTATATGAAGGCTGGTCAACTGAACAGTTGATGCATATGTTCAAAGAACACTGCGCGAAAATCCATACAGATTACTACAGTACAACTAAAAAAGACCTTGATGGACAATTAAGGGAAGCAATAACCACTTTTGGAGGCGGACCGATCATCATTGGCGATGATGACCGCTTTACGGAGTATGGATGTGACCCCTTATTGCAAAGTTTGCCTGCCGAAGGTATACCCGTCTATAAATGGGATCCTGAAATGGGAGAGGAAAATATCCTTTTGGCGGAAAAAGCGAATATCGGCATAAATTTCAGCGAAATCACTTTAGCTGAGTCAGGGACGGTCGTATTGTTTTCTTCCCCTAAAATCGGCAGATCCATTTCTTTGTTGCCGACGACTTTTATCGCTATTATTCCTAAAAGCACGCTTGTGCCAAGGATGACGCAAGCGGCAAAACGGATTAAAGCATATACGGCACAAGGGAAAACGGTCCCGGCATGCATCAATTTCATAACAGGGCCGAGCAACTCGGCGGATATTGAGATGAATTTAGTTGTCGGCGTGCATGGTCCGGTTAAGGCGGCTTACATTGTAGTTGAAGACTGCTAGAAAAGAGTCTTTATGAGCAGTATAGTCAATAAAAGGTTCTCCGCAAGGTATAATGAACGGTATACGGATATAGCAAGGAGGATTATGTTTATTGGATAAGGACATTAAACTGGTAGCGTTGGACATGGATGGGACCGTACTGAATAATGAAGGGGTCATTTCAGCTGAAAATGCGAATGCAATACAATTGGCCCAAGAAAGAGGGGTAACGGTTGTCTTTAGCACAGGAAGAACATATATGCGCTGTATAGATTTCGCCAAATCATTGAACTTATCTTCCTATTTAATAACTGTCAATGGCAGTGAAATCTGGGATGGAAATGGGGAACTGGTTGAGCGTGTACACATGCCCCATGAATCAATGGCTTGGATGTGGAATCTGGCAAAGAAGCATCAAATTCCCTTTTGGGCGGTCGGCCATGATGGGATATGGGACAATAAAATGCCTGAAGATTTAACATCTACTGAATGGATGAAAATCCGCTTTGAATTTGCCGAAGAGGAACTTAAAAGATCTGTTATGGAGGCAATTCATCAAAAAGGCGGTTTCGAAGTCAGCAATTCAAGCCCTAGCAATCTCGAAGTGAATATGTTCGGGGTGGATAAAGCGAAAGCAATCCAAAAAGTGTGCGGATTATTGGATATATCAATGGATGAAGTGATGGCAATGGGCGATAGTCTGAATGACCTAGCGATGATTAAACAAGCGGGTCTTGGCATAGCGATGGGGAATGCTCAAGAGGCAGTGAAGGAACAAGCTGATTGGGTTACAGCAGCCAATGACCAAAACGGGGTGTCCGTTGCCCTTCATAATTGGATTTTATCATAAAAAATAGCCATTCGAAATGAATGGCTATTTTTTATGTGTTCTTATTTATTGCAGGTAGGAGTTCAGCATCCAGATCCGCTTTTCCATTCCCTGTTTAATGCCAAGGAACAAGTCTCCAGTTGCTTCATCGGCAACTTCCATGATTTTTTCTGCTTCTTTAGCTAAAACGCCAAAATCGCTGATGAGAGTTTCCACCATTTGACTGCTGTCTTCAGAGCCGCTGGCTTCTTGGATTGACGCTAGTTCAAGCGTTTCCTTCAAGGTGCCGATCGGAGTGCCTCCGATGCTTAATAGTCTTTCGGCCATTTCGTCTAATTGATCTGTTGTTTCATTATAGTAATTCTCAAATAGTTCATGCAGAGTAAAAAAATGAACGCCCTTTACATTCCAATGATAGTTATGGAGCTTTGTGTATAAAAGTGTATAATTAGCCACTTGTTTATTGATTGCATGATAAACCGATTCCATGAGATACCTCCAAGATCGTAAAAATCTATTTTATAATATTATGTTTAGATATTAATTTTAATATGATATTTGTTTTAAATAAAGGAAAAACAGACATTTTAATTAATTTTTTCTTATTATAATATAATGATTTTTGTTTATTTTATGGTATTAGGTGGTATATAAACAATCGTAATACATAAAATCTTTTAGGAGTGGTTGATAATGGGCAGATTGGACAATAAAACAGCTATTATAACAGGAGCAGGCGGCGGCCAAGGGAAAGCCGAGGCGATTTTATTTGCAAAAGAGGGCGCAAAAGTAGTCGTTACGGATGTACAGCAGGATAAGGTAAAAGAAGTGGTGGAAGAAATCAAGTCTGCTGGCGGAGAGGCAATTGGCTTTTATCATGATGTTTCATCGGAAGACAATTGGATGCATGTTGTCAAGGAAACGATTCAAACATTTGGGAAAATAGATATACTCGTCAACAATGCAGGTATTTCATTGAATAAATCTCTGACAGATACGAGCTCTGAACAATGGCATAAAGTAATGGATATTAACTTGACAGGCGCATTTCTTGGAATGAAGCATATTTTGCCTCTAATGATTGAAAATGGAGGAGGGAGTATCGTTAATATCTCTTCTATCGCCGGCTTAACAGGAGGAAGCGGGGCAGGTCCGTATACTGCTTCAAAAGGAGCGTTGCGGTTGCTCACAAAAGCGGTTGCAATCGATTATGCTAAGCATAACATCAGATGTAATTCCGTCCATCCAGGCTACATCGAAACACCTATGACAAAGGATATGTTCACGAATGAGCAAATGATGAGCTGGTTCAAATCGAACACGCCACTGCCTTATCTTGGAAAACCGGATGATATCGCTTATGGGGTTCTATATCTGGCCAGTGATGAATCAAAATTTGTTACTGGCATCGAATTGCCAATCGAAGGCGGCTATGCCGCAGTATAAGTAACATAGCAAGAAGGCCAGGCAAAATGCCTGGCCTTCTTGCTATGTACAGGTTTTACCAAAAACAAAAAGGGTAGATATAAATAACCAATTGAAACTATTTGGTAATATGATACTCTTTTTCTGTTCCATCGCTGAATGTGATGTCAAGCTCGAATTTTTTAAAATTATCTTTTAAATCATAGGAGGCGAGCACTTCCTTAATGACGTCTTCATCAGGGCTATTTTGGTCAAATTTATAGGCCAGGAATTTGTTTTGCATCTCTCCAAGCGCTTCGTCGCCTTTTATGGTGCGGTTGTTCAATTCATCTTTCACGATGGCCGTTAAGCCTTCATCATCATTGTCATATTCAACCTCGAACGATTGGAAGTAATCATAATCCACATCTAAATCAAACGACGTAAAAGGAAGTGATGCAGCAGTTGTAGAATGGTTTTGAGCATTTGTTCCATCTGGCGCATTGTTCTCAGTAGGTGGATTTGTCGAAGGGGTCTTATTTTCGCCATCACCATTGTTATTGCAGGCTGCCAATGCGAGTATGCTGAAGCACGCGGCGGCAAGTGCTAAATGTTTCATTCAAGTACCTCCCGGAAAATGTATATTATTTTAATAAAGTTATTTCCAATCGATAATAATTTAAACATATATGCCTAAATATTCTTTTCAACCATTAATTATTGAAAATATTCAGAAAAATACTGTAAAATTTTTGAAAATATTCAAAAATAAAACTTTTGCTATAATTTGATTTTTAAGTTATTATTATTTAGGTATAAAAAGGAGGGGTCTTTTTTGACACAAGAAGAAAAAGACAGGATTGTTCAAAGTGTCCCTCAAAAAGGTTTTTTTGGACATCCTAAAGGTTTATTCACATTATTTTTCACTGAATTTTGGGAGCGTTTCTCATACTATGGCATGAGAGCGATTCTATTATATTACATGTACAGTGAAGTTAAAAAAGGCGGTCTCGGCATGGATGAGACGACCGCAATGTCCATCATGGCCATTTACGGTTCCCTTGTCTATATGTCAGGCATAATAGGAGGATGGATCGCCGACCGTTTGCTCGGTTCCATCAAAACCGTTTTTACAGGCGGCGTCCTGATCATGCTTGGCCACATCTGTTTGGCAATGCCATTTGCACAGGTCGGCCTATTCGCTTCGATGTTTTTGATTATTATGGGTACCGGACTATTGAAACCGAATGTATCGAATATCGTCGGGGATATTTATAGTGACACTGATACACGCCGTGATTCCGGTTTCAGTATTTTCTATATGGGAATCAACTTAGGTGCTTTCATTTCTCCGTTAATTGTCGGAACACTCGGACAAAAGTACAATTACCATCTTGGTTTCAGTCTCGCAGCTATTGGTATGCTTCTTGGTTTGATTGTGTTTGCCATCACTAAGAAAAAAGCGCTCGGTCTGGCTGGAACACATGTACCAAACCCGTTGATGCCGGGAGAAAGAAAGAAAGTGTTCAGCACGATTGGCATTAGCACAGTGGTCATCGTTCTGCTATGCTGGTTCCTTGCAAGCGAAGGATGGTTGACCATTAATAGGTTTATCACTGCGGTAAGTATCCTTGCCATTATCATTCCTGCTGCTTATTTCTTCTTTATGTACAGAAGCCCAAAAACGAATGCGGATGAACGCTCCAGATTATTGGCATACATACCGTTGTTCATCGGTGCTATGATGTTTTGGGCCATCCAGGAACAGGGGTCCATCATTTTGGCCCAATATGCAGATAAACGCACTGAGTTGAATTGGGCCGGAATCCATATTGAATCTTCCTGGTTCCAATCTTTGAATCCTCTTTTCATTGTAGGATTTGCGCCTGTGTTTGCTTGGCTTTGGATGAAAATGGGTGATAGACAGCCTTCTACGAGCAAAAAATTCTCGATTGGTTTGCTATTTGCAGGTTTGTCATTCCTTGTCATGATGATTCCTGGCATTATGAATGGCACAGATGAATTAGCGAACCCTTGGTGGCTAGTGTTAAGTTTCTTCTTGGTTGTTATCGGGGAACTTTGTTTATCACCAGTTGGACTAGCTGCGACAACAAAGCTGGCGCCAGCGGCATTTTCAGCCCAGACAATGAGTTTGTGGTTCTTGACGAATGCTTCTGCACAGGCAATCAATGCGAATATCGTTAAATTGTTCAAGCCGGAAACGGAAATTTTATATTTCGGGGTCATAGGCGGATTCTCAATCCTATTGGCCGTCATTCTGTATATCTTATCTCCTAAATTGCAGAAGGCGATGAGAGGCGTTAATTAACTAAAGGCAAATGTGGCATAAAAGGTTCAAAAGGCTCGTCGATAGACAACCTTTTGAACCTTTTTTTGCATCATTGGAAAAAACTACACTCAAAAAAAGAATAAGTAAAAATGAACGATTTGCCCAAGATAGACGTACTATACATGTAAAGGGAGAAAGGAGGAGGAAGATTGGATGGCCGACTGCAAGATGAGCAGCAATTGATCGAAAGGGCGAAGGCAAGAGATGAAGAAGCATTTGCTGATTTGTTCAGGTTGCATTATTCCTTCTTATATAAATATATTTTAAAAATGACCTTCGACCCGCATATAGCAGAAGATATATTGCAGGATACATTGCTTAAAGGCTTTATGGCTATGGAACGCTATGATGGGCGCTCAAAATGGACCAGCTGGATGATGACAATAGCAACGCGTATATATCTGGACCGTTTGAGAAAAGAAAAAAGAGAAAAGGTGTACTTGCATAAAGAAAAGCGGGAAAAACGAAGCGTTTTTCAATGGCAGCTTCAACAATCCAACTTGGAATATAACGACATTATGGAAAGCATACAAGCTTTGGAGCCATCCATTCGGATACCGTTATTATTAAAACATTATTATGGCTTCAATTATAGCGAAATAGGTGAAATGCTCCAAATGAAAGAAGGAACGGTTAAATCGCGTGTCCATAAAGCCATTATGTGCATTAGAAAGGAGATGGATGAGTTTGGTGAAGGAAACGGAAGAACGCGTCGCAAGAGCAATGAAGGAATTCGATGAAAAGATGGATATCCATACCCCTGACAGCAGGACAATGCTGCTCATGTTGGATAAGAAAATAGACGCCCATAAAGCTCAAATGAAAAAAGAATTCATTTACTTCATTTTGACTGCCTGTGTTATTATTTTCCTTTTAATGGTTTTGCTGACCCAAGCATTGGCAGTATTCCTATTCATCCAATTGGCAGTCTTCATCGGAGTGCTCATATATATATTTGCAGGGCGTGCAAAATCCCAGAAAGGGGAAAAGATTTTATGAGTTGGGAGGAAATGTCTTTTTGGGCCAAAATAGCATTGATATTAATCATTTCATTCGCTCTATTAATCCAAAGCTCCTGTATTTTCATCTCTGCCAGAAAAAGAGGGCATAATGCCTGGCTGTGGGGATTGATTGGCCTAACAAATGTTCCTCAGGGAATGATCCTATATGCACTATTTCTATTGTATATCAAGAAAAGAAGAAAAAAGGAGAGGGTTTAAATGGATAAAGCTCAACTAGTACAAGTTCTATTACCTGTAATCATTCTTCAATTTGTCCTCATGATTACTGCATTGGTCAGCATCTGGAAACAACCGGCTACAAGAGGGCCTAAATGGATCTGGGTATTGATTGTACTCTTCGTTAATGTGATTGGGCCGATTCTATACTTCATTTTAGGGAGAGGGAGAGAATACAAATGACTATATTTGTGAATAATCTCACAAAAACCTTTAAAGGCTATCATGCTGTGAACCATATATCAACTGAACTGGAGCATGGCCGGTGTTTTGCATTGATTGGGAGCAATGGAGCAGGAAAAACGACATTTTTAAATATGATTGCCGGTATTGTTGAACCAACTGAAGGGACCATATCTCTGCATAAAGAAAAAGACTGGAAAAAAAGGATTGGCTATCTTCCGCAGGTTCCGCATTTTTTTGAGGAAATGACAGCATATGAATTTTTATTGTTTGCCGGAAAAATATCAGGCATCCATTCTCGTCATCTTCAAAATAGAATTGATGAGGTGCTTTTATTGACTGGTATAAGCGATGCAGCAAATGAAAAAATTATCGGATTTTCAGGTGGGATGAAACAAAGGCTTGGCATTGCCCAAGCTGTCCTGCATAAACCGGAAATCCTGCTTCTCGATGAACCAGTATCAGCCTTGGATCCGATTGGACGCAGAGAGTGCATGAATATATTATCGACATTAAAAAAAACAACGACAATCATATATTCCACGCATGTTCTGCATGATGCCGAGGAAATTAGCGATGACGTACTATTAATGAAAAAAGGGAAATTAATAGCGAAAGATCCGTTGAAGCAGATATTGAAGCAATCGGCAGGTGTGCTGTCAGTGGAAACGAGAAATGACAGCATGTCTATTCTTTCTTCAAGCAATATCACTCAGCAAGTCAAGAGATTCAATGGAAATCGTTTTGAAGTAAAATTGAAGCAAGAGTATACGAAAGAGGACTTTTTGCGCTGGTGCTTCGATCAAGGTGTCGATATTGTCTCATTCAATCAAAATAATCAAAGCCTGGAAGATGTATTTATGGAGGTGATGGGGAAATGAATCAATTCTCAATACTCTTCTTTAAAGAAGTAAGATCTCTTTGGAGAAGCAATAAGTGGATTTGGGTACCGATTGTCCTGATTTTATTATCCGTCATGCAGCCATTAAGTATGTATTATATGGATGATATTATGAAGCTTTCAGGAAGCATGCCTGAAGGGACTGTGTTTAAAATGCCGGTTCCTACTACCGGAGAAATCATTTCGTCTATTTTGTCACAATATAATACAATCGGTATCCTATTATGCGTAGTAGTAACGATGGGCGCTATTTCAGATGAGAGAAGAAGTGGTGCGATGGTTTTCCTCTATACAAGACCGGTAAGGATGATGCAAATTGTTCTCAGCAAGTTTGCGGCTTATGGATTGCTTATGGTGTTTTCAATTTCGTCTGGATTTATAGCTGGTGCGTATTATACGGTTGTCCTTTTTTCATCGATCAATTGGGAGAGTGCATTAACAGGATTAGGGTTATATTTGATTTATATCCTCCTTGTAGTAGCGTTTGTTCTGACATGCAGTGCATTATTTAATCATAATGGAACCATATCCATGATATCTGTCGTTGTGATTGGAGCTTTATCTGTTCTGGGAGGCTGGTTTACTGTCCCGCTGCAATGGCTCCCTACAAGAATGAGCGGTTATGCGGCAGGTTTAGCCAGCGGCAATGGGCTTTCATCAGGATTTACTAGTTGTCTAATTGTATCTGTGCTTGCTATAATCATTTTGAACTTAGTCACCTCATATGCCATGAAGATAAAAACAACATAATCTACTGTATTTTTTTTAGAGCAAATTTGCGCATTGGTTAGCGAATAGCTACCTTCAGCAAGTTTGCTCTATTGGATTTTCTGGAAGCAAAAAGGCGAGGCGGTTCAGTAGCATCGAGAGGGGATACTAGATGGAGCATGTAATTCGCATTGCCCAACTGGGCACAATCGAGGAACTGAAGTCAGTCCAACGATTGGAAGAATTAATTTGGGGAAATGGGTCAACGCCATTACAACAAATGCTGACGGCAGTAAAAAATGGCGGCATGGTACTTGGTTTATATGCCGATGGTATTTTAGCAGGGTTTCAATACAGCTTTACAGGATTTAAAAATGGACAAGTGTATCTTTGTTCCCATTTATTAGGGATTCACCCTGAATACCGAGGCAAGGGGTTCGGGAAACGGTTGAAATGGGCTCAAAAAGAAGAAGCATCTAAAAAAGGGTATACACTGATCACTTGGACGTACGATCCGTTGGAAAGCGTAAATGCCCGATTAAATATATCCACATTAAAAGCGTTTAGCCGAACATATGTGAAAGATTGTTACGGTGATTTGGGAGGGATTTTGAATCATGGTTTGGAAAGTGACCGTTTTATTGTGGAATGGTTGCCCGACCACCGGCATATTGGAGCAGAATACCTATATACGTCCAAAGCTGATCCGGACCTTATTCAAATAGGGGAAAATACGGATGGTTTGCCTTTTTTGAAAACATATGATTTCCTACAATTTCAGGCATCTGTAGACCGATGTGAACCGATCTTGGTGCCAATACCAGCGAACTTTCAAAAATTGAAGAAAGAAAATATAGAATTGGCCAAGCAATGGCGCAAGCAGACAAGAGAATTGTTTCAATATTTCTTTTCGGCAGGATATGTTGCTTGTGAGACCATGCAATATAATAAAGGTCCATGTTTGTTTTATGTGCTGTACCACGAAAGTCAACTGAATATACCTGCACAGAGATTGTCCTGATTTTGATGGAAGTATATTCAACAATAACTATGTTCCAAATTCATAATAAGAGATGAACTTTAAAAATGGCATGTAGAAATAGAGTGACAGGTGGAAAAAATTGAGGCATCATATCCATTGATTAAACAAGGCAGAAGTAGTATTATACTAATATAAGCTGCGTTGTGCGTATGTAATAATTAAGTTTTAACCTTTAAGCTAGAATAGGGAGTTTTATTATAAAATCGGAAATGATATGCCTCTGTCTATATGACAAGGAGGACGTGCAGGAACGATTTTGCGAACACCCACTTTGTGAAGTGGTGGTTTAAAACTTTCTTACTGAGTGTACGGCAAAGGCGGCTTATAGATTGTACAAATGGAAACAGTCCAGTAGATGGGCTGTTTTTTATTGCTCTTTTTTAAGAATGATAATATGTTTGCCTGGCGGGTATTGGTCACTCATAGTTGCGCCCTTCTTCAAGGAAAATCCAGGCGTTTTTTGCTTTAGCTTCCATCCAGTTACAAGGGGAGGAATGACTATCTTTCTGCTTTTATTTCGAAAGTTGGCGGTTTAGAGAATTGTCTTTCTAATTTTCTAATTAATTCACATTTTGCCATTATACTAACTATATTAGCAGCTGATCATAAAGAGAATATGGCTGAATGATGAATTAAGAAGGAGTGTGGGAGGAATGCATTTAATCATCGGCGGAACTAGCCAAGATGCTGATCGATTGATCGGGAAATTGTTGGAAGATGGAAAACAAGTGATCGTTTTAAACGACCTCTCATCAAGTGTGAGAGAAGAAATAAACAAACAAGTGATTTTTATAAAAGGCCACTATACAGATGAGCAAGTGATATCGTTTCTTTTCAGAACATTTGCTATCAAAAAGGTATATATGTTTACTGCGGATAATAGTATCGGCTTATGCATGGAGGATGCCAAGCGATATTATAATAACCACATTTCCGGGCCTTTCCGCATCGTGAAAACGATGGCGGAAAATGGAATTCATTCTTTCCATCTATGTGTGTCGGCATTCGAACAGCAGGAGAGTGCCAACCCGTCAATCCGCGAAAAGGAATTGCTGGAGCAATTGATTAATGACTATTGTCAGGTATATGGTGTCCATTTTTATTCGGGAATACCTGCATAATGGTACGATAGGAAAAAAGAAACGCAGTCCATTTTTAAGGGCTGCGTTTTTTGTATAAAAACATATATGTTTTGTCAAGATATTAATAATTAATTTATGCGGATTTTATTATAAAATGTCACAAAATAGACAAATAATATGAAACCGCTTTCTAGTTAAGTGTGATATATTATCAAAAGCAGGTTAACCGCTTAACTAAACCAGGTTAACTTGTTAACTAATTGGATGGAAAGGAAGAAATGAATATGTTTAAGTATTTACAACGTATTGGTAAAGCAATCATGCTTCCAATCGCTGCGTTGCCGATTGCCGGTATCTTACTGGGCGTAGGTGGAGCACTATTAGGTATCGCCAGTTTAGAAAACGCACCCGCTATTTATAACCCGTTGATTTCATTCGTAAACATTGAAGCTGTGAATGGCATCTTGACTGTCATGAAAAATGTCGGGGATATTGTGTTTGGTAATCTACCGCTGTTATTCGCTGTTGGGGTAGCGGTTGGTTTAGCAAAAGAAGATAAGGGGACAGCAGGTCTTGCTGCAGTTTTCGGTTTCTTTATTATGCATCAGGTTATTTCCACAATCCTTGGTTTGGGATACACTCGATTAGGCCATATCACTCCTGATAATGTGGGTGAATATGGTACATATGTTACAACGACTGTCGGTATTTTTACATTGAATATGTCTGTGTTCGGAGGTATCATCACAGGTCTTGTCACATCCGTATTGCACAACCGTTATTATAATATTAGTTTTAACCCAATGTTTTCATTTTTTGCAGGATCTCGTTTCGTTCCGATCATTACTGCTTTAGTAATGGCAGTTGTCGGTGCAATCCTTGCGTTTGTCTGGCCGATTGTCCAGGATGGAATAGCCGCTCTTGCCGATGTAGTTAACTCATCAGGCGCTGCAGGAACATTCTTATACGGATTGATTGAACGTTCCTTAATTCCATTCGGTCTTCACCATGTGTTCTATACTCCATTCTGGTTCTCCTCATTTGTTCAAGCGAATGTAATCATCGATGGTGTTCCGACTGTTATCGATGGTGCAAATACAGCTTATTTTGCGCAATTGGGATCGATGAAGGACCTTGTAGGGGCATCTTCATCTACAATGAACGAAATTGTAAATGGAACAACTCGTTTCATGGCAGGTAAATTCCCGTTCATGATCTTCGGTCTTGCAGGTGCTGCACTTGCCATGTTTAAAACAGCAAAACCAAGCAAGAAAAAACTTGTTGGTTCATTATTGTTCTCAGCTGCAGGGACTGCGGCCATTACAGGTATTACTGAACCGATTGAATTTACATTCCTATTCGTTGCACCATGGCTGTATGTAGTACACGCACTATTGGCAGGGTTATCATTCATGCTGATGGATATCCTGAATGTCTTCGTCGGTATGACATTCTCAGGAGGGTTAATCGACTTTACATTATTCGGCCTTCTCCCAGCGGGAGCCGGCGTTCCGACACATTGGTATTACATCATCCTAGTCGGAGTGATTTACTTCTTTATTTACTTCTTCCTATTCAAGTTCTTGATTACCAAATTCAACTTGAAAACACCAGGACGCGAGGAAGATGAAGAAGAAACAAAACTATTCACAAAAGCAGATTATCAGGAAAAAACAGGCCAAACATCTGCTGACGCTGCGCCTAAAAAAGCAAAATCAGGAAATGATGAACTTCGGGAAATTGCTCCTCTTGTATTGGCAGCGCTGGGAGGCAGTGAAAACATCGAAAATATCGATGCTTGTATTACCCGCCTTCGTGTAGAAGTGAAGGATGCAAAAGTGGTAGATAAAAATGAATTGAAAAAGCTGGGAGCAGCAGGGGTTCTAGAAATCTCAGGTGGTGTCCAAGCAATTTTCGGCGGTAAATCCGATACACTTAAGAATTATATTAAAGAAATTATGTAACCAAGCATAACGCCAACGAAATGAGCAAGGGCAACCTTGCTCATTTTCTATTTACAAATCAAGATATTTAAACGACAATAATAAGAATGAGCAGTCTTTATCTTGGAGGAGTGAAAGTGAACACAAGGAAAATCACAATAAAAGATGTCGCGCAAAGAGCCAATGTATCTAAAGCAACAGTATCTTATGTTCTGAATGGTGTGGACAAGGTATCGGAGGAAACGAGACAGCGTGTGTTGAAAGCCATTGATGAATTAGGGTATGTTCCGAGTACTACTGCAAGAGCATTGGCTAAAAACACCTCCAAGCCAATAGCCAGGAATGATTCTTCAGAAATGAAAGAAACCCTGCCTTTTTATCAGGAATTCATGGATTCTTTCATTCAAAACAAAGTAGGTAAGGTCCCATCTGAACTAAAACACAAACTGTTAAAGACGATTGGAGAATGGGGATATATCCCCAGCAGCATGCTGAATCAAATAATCGAGCCAAGGCGCAATATGATTGCCCTTTTCATGGAAATGGAACGGGATTACCGCTATTCCATACAAAAAGAAAATCCCTTTTATCAGGAATTCATTTCTTCTGTTGAGCATGCGGTCCAAGAAATAGACCTTAGCGTCCGTGTCTATAATTCAAATGATTTTAATCTATATGAAGAAATCTTTTCGTCAACGGCTTTTCTGGGAGTAATTGTAGTAGGAAAACTGCCAGTCCATTTATCGTTAAAATTAAAGGAATTGAAAGTGCCTGTCGTCATTGTCGATGAATACCAGTACCATAGTTCTTTTACAACGATCACGTCAGATGACCAAAAGGGTGCTTATGATAGCATCGAATATTTAATATTAAAAGGCCATAAGAAAATTGCATTTGTGGGCTGCGAAACAGAAATGGGCAATTTTATCGATAAACGGATCGCTGGGTATAAACACGCAATGGAAGCATATCATTTGCCGTTTAGTAATGAAGACATTTACTTATCGGAAGTGGCTTACAGTTATGAAGAAGGCATACGATTAGCCAGCAGGATCATTTCGTCGGGACGGAGCTATCACGCTGTATTCTGCACATCCGATATCATGGCCATCGGTTTGATGAAAGGTTTTATGAAACAAGGCTTCCAAGTGCCTGATAATATTTCTATCATGGGATATGATAATATACAATTTAGTAAATATAGCAATCCGGAGCTGACGACTGTCGACCAAAATATTTTTCTGAAAGCTGAAACTGCGGTTACGTTAATCCACAGGAAAGCTAAGGGCGAGCATGTCAAAGAGGAATATATACTGCCCGTTTCCATAGTCGAAAGGGAGTCGGTAAGCAGCCGGACAGACTAAAAAGAGCATTTCCTATAGGAATTGCTCTTTTTAGCTCAAATGAAGGGCGAGCCTTTATCTATGGTTCTTTATGGAAAGGGAGTATTTCGTTTTATAAATGGGTAATAAAGAAGTACCATTACAGAAATGATCAGGAGGGGTATGGAATGAATAACTGGATTAAGATTGCCATCGGTTTAGTCATCTTATTGATCGTGCTCAGTATTATCGGCGCAGTCACTCATGTTTTAGCTGGACTGGTTTCATTAGTGTTAAAACTGGCCATTTTTATTATATGTATATGGGCAGTCATTTGGCTGATCCAAAAGCTGCGAGGAAAGAATAGCCAACAACATTGAATGAGGGACTTGCATTTGTAAAAAAGGAAAGCGGTACGTATCGCTTTCCTTTTTTAGAGTTAAGAAAGTATAGAATTTTGAGCTGGAAGAGGTTACCAAACTCGCCATCTGCCGTGTTCACGCTATTATCCGCTCTTTTTGAAAATCAAAAAACCGATTTATCAAGGTTAGTCCCTGTGTAGCGCATAGCCTCTTTGTGCTGAAGTCAAATCAAGAAGGACGGTCAACATAAAAAAGGGCAGATGGCGGTTTATCTCAGAGGAAAGAATTATTTTTCCTCTTCATTAAACCATAAGGGATCCTGATTATCGACTTCACCATTATAGTTAATGAGTATTTCTTCACCTTGCTTAATATCGCGATAGGCAAAAAAATTAAAAGTGTGTTGGTCAAAATTGATTTCATAAGTTGCGTTTGGCTCGTACGAATGATTAAACAGCATGCCATATCCTAAAAGGATAGCAGAATGGTTAATGCCATATTCAAATGCGTAATCGGCGAGCAGCGTTTTTTCTATGTGGACGTGTTCTTCATTTGGATAGGGAAGAACCGGTGCTTCGTGCAACAATTCGCCTTTCTTGATGTCGCGCTTAGCGAAGACACCTCTATTTAATTCCCCGTTGCTAAGTGTTGATGTTTTTATTTCGATCATTACTTTTCACCTGCTCAATCTTTGACGTTATAGTACAAGATTGCCAGTATAAAGAAAGAAAAGCAAATCATTTTTTAATTTTTTTCTGGAAATGGTTTATTTTTGTGGAAAACGGATATATTAAAAGTGATACTAGTTATCAAAAAAGCAGCCATCCTTTACTTCAACCGTGGGGACGGCTGTTTTTTTGTTTTTAAATATAGGAAGATTGTGACATACAGTAGCATTCTGCATCTTCATACGTTTGATTGATAAACAAATGGTCCTTCAAGTGGGCTTCCCATGCCAATCCCGCCTTTTTCAGGACAGCAATTGTAGCTTTATTTTTTGAAAGGGCAATTGCCTCTATTTTATGTAGCGTCAGGGATTCAAAGCCTATCGTTAACAATTGATTCACTGCATCAGCAGCATAGCCCCTCCCCCCAAAGCGGGAACCAATCCAATATCCCAAATCACCTTTTTTCTGTGTTTCATGAATTCTCAACGCAATCGTGCCAGCCAGTATACCGCTCCCTTTTTCGATAACAGCGAATGGATATTCTTTCCCGGAAGTAATCAGTCCAGGATGAGAAGCAATCCATTCCTTGGCAAGAGTTTGTGGGTATGGATGGGACAACTGAATGATGTCAGCCACTTTATAATCATTCGCTAATTGATGCAGCAGCGGTACGGCATCTTATTTATTGGGAATTTTGTGTTGGTTTGCTATCGAGTGTTATATAATGCTACAATAAGAGTTTTTGTGTTTCCATAAATCGGAACTTTTGAAGGTGATGAATTGGGATCGATAATAGGAAAATTATGCTGTTATGCTGGGGGTACTTATAAACACTTCAATGCTTGCGCAAAAAAGGAATCAACATAGACGTGATTTTGGGAAAGTAGGGAGTACAGGACCTTATGGAATTGGAAGGTTTTATCTTAATAAGTAAAGTGCTGCCGAATAAGTGGATAAAGCATTTCGTCTTATTATTTGGCTATACGGCTATTTGTATAGGCCTGCTAATGATTTGGTGAAAAACTAGCAGACGGAAATCTATAAGACCTAGTGCGATCAATAAAAGGGATTCCATCTGCTTATCAGTTCGGGGGAGCATGCATCATGTCTTTTTCATATTGATGCCGGTTGCCAAAGCTTCCGAAAGAAGACCGATATCACTTTGAATAGCTTGCTTGATATCTTGATCTTGGCAATGATAAAAGTCAATGACCAAGCGGTTCAATTCTCTGATAAATAAAGTACACTCAATTAATTCCATTTTGGCACCACCTTTCTAAGGAGTTTTTTTACGTGTAATGAATATGTATATCTATTGCCAACTATCACGTTATGTAAACGAGTATAATTTTTCCGGCTATTAAAATACAGGTTTAAATTCCTATTTTGGCCATTTGGAAAAGGTCATGATTCAAATGTAAACGGCTAAACTAAGCAAAAAGGAAAACGACCCGAAAACAATGTGCCATTCGGTCGTTTTCCTTTATTATTTTGTTGGAAGCAAAGTGCTTACAATTAGATAAGCAACGAGTGTAATGATTATACTTTCTAAATAGGGATGCCTTTTTTTCTTTTTGGGGCTGTCTGATAGTTGGATTGTCCGAAACGTTCCGTAAACAATTCCTAAAAATACAGAAATAATTAATGAAATAGACATAGAAGCAACCATCCTTTCTCTTTCTATTATAATCGTACCATAATGTTAGTTAAAAGATGGAATAGAAGAGCGGATAAGCGCCTTTTTTCGATAAATACGGTTATTAAAGCCAGTAAAGCTCCTTTAGTACGGTTATTATTTCTTCTTCACTAAGCTGAAAGTGTTTTTTGACAGCATTCAGAATAACTGCTTTATCTTTGGATGGGTTGGAATAGAACCCGTTTACTGTGATAACTGAATGGATTCTAACAAAATAATCGAATACTTCTTGCTTTGAATATCCAGTAGACACTTTTTGTTTAGCAATCGTTTCCAATTGATTCACATAATTAGGCGAGAGAATAGAAGAATCAATGACAGCATTATTTACATATAGATTCTCTTCATTACGATAGGAGTAAAGATAGCGGTTTTCATCATCATAGGCATTTATTTTGTATCGGATATTCAATGAGCCGATCGTATTGAATTTCAAGTGCAGCCTTCTGTACCCGTTTCGTATTATCCAGTATTTTTGTTCATCGCTTAATGAATGGAATGCCTTGGTCAATTCAATATTTAATGTCAACTCCAAAAATTTTTGCTTATTTTTCCTTGTGTATGTAAGATTTTTGATGAATTCAGAATCATATTGGCTATATTCAAGAAATTTTTGGATGATGGGTTCCATTTTATTGCTATCTTGTTGATTTAAAATAAAGGAAATAAAAAAGATATACAGGACAAATAATACATATTTAGTGGTTTTCATGTCGGTTCCTTTTCAAGTCTACTTGGATGTTATTTATTTTAAATGAATTATCCTTAAAACAAATAATAATAGTTCTTTCAGAAAATTCCTTTGTATATGTTGTATGGAAATACTGTCAAATAAGCGTTATATGATTAGTAAAATACAAAAAAACTCATTTGTGGTAATATTAGATATACTAGATTGGACAATGAGTATCGAACAGAAGATAGGTGGGGGATGGATGAAAAAGAAAAAACGGGTGTTGACGCTCATTATAGTTTGTTTTGCGATTGCTCTTGGCATTGGAGTATACTTTGCCATTCATTATATCGATCAATCAGATTCTGCTACTTCAAAAAAAGGCATTGATTTCTCGTCCGTTAGCAAGGAAACGGCAAAACGTCTGCAAAAAGAAAATGACCGTTCACAAACATCCTTCGAACAAATGAATGAAGAGTCAAGTGAAGAAAGAATTGTTGAAGCCATGCATAAGATGTCCCATCAAAAAGTTGAAGCTAACACTAAATGGGGTGCTTTACAGATGAATGAAGCCAATATAAACGAAATTGCGAATATATTGGCCAATACTAAAACGAGTCTGCCCCATAAAGAACAGCTGGAACGGATTATCGAAAAATGGAAATCCGGGGATTTTTCTAGCGCTGATAAAGACCATAATTATATTTGGAAGTTGCAGGACGGCAATATTGGAAAAGCAACAGGAGTGTTATCGGCAGAGGAAGAACAAGAATTTATAAAAGCAAATTTTGATAATTAACGGGTATGGTTCCTTTTGTAAAAAGTACTTATTGGTATCTTAAATGGATGAAGAATGGTGAATCGGGGTGCAAGCCATGATAAATGCAGGATTGATCCGTGCGCTTTTTACTGCATTTTTGTTCAGTGAGTTATATTTAGTATTCATGCATGGTGTTTTAAAGGACTGGCCGCATATGTGGATTTCACTCGTTGGCTCCCTATTCTATGCCGGGTTGGTTGAAAGGCTGCCAAAGAATGATGAAGACTAGCAAAAGCGTGTATATGCCATACACGCTTTTGCTCTTTCTTTATATCGATTTTTTCATCCCGCATTTACGGCATTCCCTGACATATACATAGTTATGCACAGAACTTTTAAAATTGGCTTCACCGCAATTATCACAGCGGCCGGATACCTTATCTGGATATTCATTATAATCATATATTTTTTCGATATCATATTTAATTGGTTCATTTGATGATTCAGCCTGCATATTCAGTCACCTTCAGTATCATTTCGTTTGTATGTATTCATTATACCTTACCCGTTCAGATTGACAAAGACAGTTAGCAGTATCCCGAAGAAAGTAACAGCAAAGAAAGCAAGTACATTAAAAAGAATGGCTACATATTTATAGGTGCCTTTATCGCTTTTAATGCCATAATAAAAACCGCCGATTGGACAAATAGCCATGACAATGACAAGATATCGGGCTATGGTTGGCGCTATTGGAAAGAGAAAAATAACAAAAAATAATAGAATGGATAGGGTGAAAAACGTGTATGATCTTAGTAAGTTTTGGTCCAAGTTGTCATACCTCCTCCTTTCTAACATACCTTTCTGCATGGATATTTTCAAATAAATCATTCCGTATGTCCATAATAATTTTATTTTTATCCCCGGTGTATTCAGTAGGGCTTGATCCATAGTTTGGTTAAATCAGCATATCCGAAGTAATTTGTTTGAACGTCACGGATATTCATAGAAAAGGGTATTTGCCGTTTTTCGTAATATAGCGGAATACAAAGCGATTGATCGTGCAAGTATTGCTCAATATCCAAGTGCAGGTGCATCCAATCTGTAAATGGTATTGTTGAATAGCGATTGGTATAATCGGCTAAAACAGGCTCCCGGCAGACCAATGGATACAAGGGTGAGTAACGGTTCTTCAGAAAATAAAAAAAGGAAAAAGAGTGATTTGGTTCTAAAACTTCGCCATGGATAAACAAGTCGGCGCCATGCAAAGGATCCGGATCGTTCGCCATCTGTTCAAAAGGGATTCTTTTCAAGGTGACCGACAGTCCGTTCCTTTGTAGAATATCTCGAAGCCAGTATGTTAAGGTTGAAAAATAATGAGTGTATGCGATTAGGATGGGCTCATCAATAATCAGCTTATTTCGCCTTGTTGGAGGTGTTTTTTTTATCGATCGTCCCATTAAGCAACCTTCGTGATTGATTCTCGCCCTTTTATGGATATCAGGTATCTCTTCCCTGTGTTCAGCGATGATGCCGTGGATATAATCCCGTACTTCTTTTTGCGAGGTAGCAGAATGCCGGTATGGATTCATGATGACCAATCCAAATCCTGAATCGCTCTCGATTTCTGTTATATCGGCAGGCTCTTGTTCGTTGGAGCCTTGATACAAAATAGAAAAATCCTTTGGTACCTTTATGTATTCCACAGCATCAAGTAATGGCCTATGGCCAAAATGGGAAGTGAATGCGGTGAGAGCTGTTTTTTGCTCTGTATGTTCAACAAGATAGAAACTTCCTGT
The DNA here is from genome assembly GCF_047238185.1 of Bacillus kalamii. Classification (NCBI taxonomy): domain Bacteria; kingdom Bacillati; phylum Bacillota; class Bacilli; order Caryophanales; family Bacillaceae; genus Bacillus; species Bacillus kalamii. The sequence goes on from NZ_JBDFMI010000001.1 coordinate 1,601,458, forward strand.
CCCTATCCATTTTCCTTTCGATTCCTTATAAATGCCAGCAGCAACCGAGCATACTAGCTGAAGGGCGTATGGACAACCATCCGGGAAATCCAATTTTACGATCAATGGTGCGGGTGTATATACATGCTGAATGGGTTTCCATAAGTCTTCGAAATGTGCATCTTGCTTCATTGCCAGTAGTGATTCAACAATATCTTCAGCCCTTAATATCGTTCCATCATGGAAACGGACATCCTTCCTTATGTAAAATGTTAGGGAAGTAGATGTGATGTCCCAGTTATGAGCCAAATCTGGCATGAAGGATCCATCTTCCTTCAGTGTGGCTAATCTGCTGAACACGTTGCTGGCAATGCTGGCGCTCAAAACGTCTGAAGCTTTCAGAGGATGTGTGTTAAGCACTGAATAGTGATGGGGGATAATCAAGGTATCTTTATCCAGGCTCCTGAAACCGAATGCTGTATGAAGTGCTGCCATTAAACGCTGTTTTGCCTCCTCGGACCAATGATAACGTATGAATTTGCTTACCTGGGCTAATTCATTCTGTTCTATTAGAATAAAGGCCTTATTGACATACTCTTCTTCAACGTTGCGTTTCCAATGAATCTGCGATTTGTGGCCGCGCCCTTTTCCGGGAACATACTCCAGCCATCCTTCGCCAGCCCATTTTATCAGCTTTCTTTTGGTTTGTTTCTGGCTTAATTCCAGTATGTTTGATAGATTTTCCATACTTACTGAATCTTCTTTTCTAGCTTGCCATAGCTTTAAAAGTGAGTGGTCCACAGTCTCTCCTCCTAATAAAAGTGGACATATTTGATAAAAGTGGGTATTTTTATCATTGTTTGTCTCCTTTACTATAACGTCATAGAAAGGAGGAGACAAGATGAATTGGGCTAACTATCCACAGAATATACGTGTCCGGTTAATTACGTCCTTTTTTAACCGTTCATTGACAAGCGCTATTCTTCCATTTATGGCCCTATATTTCACTGGGCAAAAAGGGGAGGTTTGGGCAGGGACGTTTTTGGCTCTTACGGTGTTTGCTGCTATTGCGGGTTCAATAGTAGGCGGATATCTATCAGATAGATACACAAGAAAAAATGTGTTGCTGGTTTCTTCGTCAATTAGCGCAGCTATGTTTCTAATGATGACGGTCAGTTTATTTCCTGTTCATCAATGGGTGGGATTATTTGCTTTTGCATATGTGGTGTATATCGTAGCAAGCGGTATCGGCAGGCCCTCGATGAATGCAATCATTATTGATTCGACCACATTTTCAAACAGGAAGGAAATCTATGCAGTTGAGTATTGGCTTACGAATCTATCAATGGCAATCGGGACAGCATTGGGAGGTCTGTTTTATTCTAGGCACCAGTTGGGGTTATTCATTTGCTTGAGCGGGATAGCATGCTGTTTGCCAATTGCATATAGAATTTGGCTTCAACCTTCATTGGTGAATACCGCGGGCAGGCACCACAGACTGTTTCTGTTTGATGTATGGTCAAATTATCAAGCAGCACTTAGAGATAAAACCTTTGTTGCGGCTGTCTTAGGCAGCATGTGCATCTATTCAGCTGAGTTTTCTTTGAACAGTTATATAGCTGTTAGACTAAAAGCTCATTTTAAAACTATTCATGTAGACGGTTTTGATCTGAACGGGGTAAGGATGCTTAGCTTGCTCAATATTGAGAATATGGTGATTGTTGTATTATTGGCGTTTTTCATTACGAAAGTGATGAATCGTTTTAATAGGCTGAACGTTTTACGTTTGGGCCTGATTCTATACTCTGTTGGATACGCAGTTGCCGCTACAGCCAACCATTTAGTGTTGCTTATTCTGGTCAATGCTGTCGCCGCAATCGGTGAATTGATGTATTCTCCAATTGCGGAAGCAGAAAAAGCCAATATGATGCCGCCTGATAAAAGAGGTTCATACTCCGCTTTTGCCGGATTAGGCTTCAATGGAGCCGAATTAATCGCAAGGTCATCGATCATTATTGGGGCATATTGTGCGCCGGCGATCATGTCTGTTTACATAGGAGGCATTTCCTTCATTGGAATGGGGTTATTATTGATTACTTTCAGAAAGATGGCATTCAACCGCAATCAGCCAGGGTTTTATTCAGAATCTACTGATCTGTAGAACTCGGTTTTAGGGGTGTCAGTGTGAATGTCCCTGGAAGCTTACTTGGCGCGGATGCAGGCGAGCCTTTTGGAAAAGCCCAATTGATTCCTTGGTCTTCATGCAATTGATTGATGAATAAACCTATTTGAGCAATCGATGTAATAATGTCTCCCAACGTCCATTGGCGCAACAATACTTTTGGAAGACGCTCGCTTTCAGTGCCTGCTAGAAGGGAATGTGACATCTGCATCCTTTACTTCGCAGCAGAAATAATGGTTTTCCCCTATCATTTTACCATCTTGAGTAATCAAGGTTTTGGATAGATAAGGGTACGCTACAGCTTTGTTTATTACGCTTGCTCATTTCTTTTGTTATAGTAAAAGAAGCAACGAAGGAGAGGAGTATGGAAATGGCTGACTCGTTTTATATGGCAGGAGCAAAAGGAAAACAGATTTTTGTGAGAAAATGGGGCTCTGAACATCCAAAATCTGTCATTGTTATTATGCATGGAATGAACGAACATTCCAAGAGGTATTCTTCTTTGGCTGAATGTCTAAACCAGAGAGGCCACACGGTGTTTGCAGCAGATCTTCGTGGTCATGGGAAAACTGCTGATAGCATAGAAAAGATCGGATTTTTGGATGAACATGGTTTTCAACATATAATGGAAGATATATGTATACTCATAGAGAATGTCCAAAAAGAATATCCGAAAAAACCGGTGTTCCTCATTGCCCATAGCATGGGCTCCTTTATAGCGCAACGATTTATACAACTTTATGGCAATCGGATCGACGGGGCTGTCCTGGTAGGAAGCGGTGGAAAAAGGCCGGATGCAAAAGCAGGCGCATTTATGGCTTCCGTATTGAAAAAATGGAATGGCGACAAACGATCGACTTTTCTCGAAAAGCTCATTTTCTTTGGGTATAATGCCCGTTTTGAAAAACGGACCTCGTACGATTGGCTATCGAGAGATCAGAGAATTGTTGATGATTATATATCCGATCCATATTGTGCACATGTATTTCCACCCAGTTTTTATGTTCAATTCTTAACATTAATCCAACAAATTGCGGAACCGAAAAATGTGAACAAGGTATCTAATGCCCTTCCTTTACTTATTATATCGGGCAGTCAGGATCCGGTAGGCAAATATGGAAAAAGTGTATCTAAGTTGGTGCGGCAATATGAGAAACATGGAATGGAAGATTTGAAGTATACATTATATCCGAATGGGCGCCATGAAATATTGAATGAGCTAAATAAGGATGAAGTAATGGAGGATATTTCTAATTGGCTGGATATGCACAGAGTTGATGAACAAACCGTGAAGAAGAACACCTAATGGAAAAGGCATAGCATCAAACAAGCCTTCCTGAGCTCATTTACGTCGTGAAGCTAAAAAGCATGGCAAATAGGTTTTTTATTGGTCTAAAATCGGAATCGCCAATAATTAGAAATAACTATCATCATAATGATATATATACCAATTATGTATTTATAAAACTGTAAAGCGGCTCCACCGAAAATCAGAAGGGATAAAGGAATGGAGATAACGATTATTCCTAATATGATTACGGTCAATCCCGTTCTCGTAGTATACTTATTCTTATCGCCATAGAAATGCTTATCACTATAACCGATGAGTAACGTTAACATCTTTTTTACCCCAATTAAATAACCTAAATAAATTATACATATTCCTGCACCTAGTGTAGCAATCGACCGTAAAGTGTCCATCAAATCAACTCCATTTTTTTACATAGGATATGTTAAGTACGTTTTATACTGAATAAAGTTTCACATTCTTTATATGTAAGACACAGCAACGCATTAAATGAGGGAATAAATCTATGGCTGAATGGGGATTACATGTTAGACGAAAAAATGGGAGGATAAAAGGGCATGTTTTAAGGGAGAGTCAAGAGTATAAGAATGGGAGTTTATTTGCAAGGTTGTTCATGTACGGCATTGAATTATACTCAGTAAGAGTGATCGTCATTTAAACCGATCACTCTCTTTTTGATATTACAGGATAAAAAGAGCAAATAAAACGGCCAATAGTATTCTGTAATAAGCAAAAGCGCTCAAGCTTACTCTTTCCAATAATTTAAGGAAGGATACTACTGCTAGCATCGCTACGATAAAAGCAGTTATGAAACCAACGATGAAAACAGGTATGTTTCCACCGGTAATAATATCGATATTTTTTAAGAGATCTAAACCGGTTGCACCGATCATGACAGGCAATGCGATTAAAAAAGAAAACTCCGCAGCTGTTTTCGGATTGGCTCCGACAAGGAGGCCGCCTGAAATGGTCGATCCGGCTCTTGAGAAGCCAGGTAGAACCGCGAATATCTGGAATAGTCCAATTTTAAATGATTGCATGTATGTGAGCTGATCAATGGTTTCCGCTGTAATTATCTTGTTTTTCTTGTCTGCATAAATCATTAAAAAGGCTCCAAGAATGAGAAAAGTCAATACATAGGCGGGTGAAAAAAGTGTTTTAATGAAATCATGGAATACGACTCCGACTAATCCAGCTGGAAGAATGCCTAGGAAAACGTGAATGATATTGAATCGCTTGTTGTCCTTTTTTAACGTTGCCGGATTCAATAACGATACGTAACGTTTCCAGTAAAGAAAGGCAATGGCCAGCATTGACCCGAGTTGGATAACCACTTCAAAAACAGAAGCTGATTTTCCTTCAAAATGAATGATGTGCCCCACCAAAATCATATGGCCGGTTGATGAAATCGGCAGGAATTCGGTAAGGCCCTCAACGATTCCCATAATAATGGCTTTTACTATATCCATAAAAACGTACCTCTCAATCACTTGTTATGAACTTCTGTTTACATTCAGCTCATTATCGCACTCTGTTGCAAAGGGAGTGTTTCATTTTTGTAAAGATTCTGTAAAATAGGGGGGGGTATATCTATGATTTACTGTTTATTCCCCTTGGATGGTTGTGCATTTATTGAAAAATCAGAAAATAAAAGGTATGAGAGCGTATTATTTCCCCGTATAGAAAAGATATATTAAAATAGTAGTAGGGAGAAATACTTATATAAAAGGGGTATCATTATGAAAACACTTCTGCGCAATGCTGCCTACCTTATTTGGATTGTAGGCATCACATTTTTTATTATGTTTTTATGCGGTCGTTGTGGACTATCATTTATAAATGAAATTTTGGTTGGATGTCTATCATTGTTTTTAAGTGGTTTGATTGCTTGGAAAACTTCCTCTGATCTATTAGTAGAGGAAGAGCAGCAACAACCTTAGAAGAGCATTTCCGGAAGGAATGCTCTTTTTTTACAGAGGACGCACATAGTTTTTGCTTTTAATATGGTCTCGCAGCCGATCTTTATATATAATGAAGCAAGAAAGTTTGCCGTCAGAATGAAGGCATCCGGCAAATCTGCCGGAAGGGGGCGACTATGATTATTTCTTTAAGAAACCTGTCAGGGGAGCGGAAAAAATATAGAGTGCTTGATATACGGCCGCGCGTCCGCCAATTGATATATGTGATTGAGCCACCGTTCAAAAAAATGGAGGAAGAACGCCAATCAGGCTCCAACAGATATAGAGATCTTGAGTTCGATCGTATCTATGAAATATACAGGGTGCACAATACTACTCAGATTTTGATAAGGGACAACGTAGGCAGCATTGTACATTTATATCGAAGCCAGTACAGAATAGTTGAGGAATTGACAGCAATAGAAAGCACTCTATTGGATAAACATAGATAACACAACCAGTTAGCTCTTCCATATAAGGATATACTTGTATTCTTCCTTATTATCTTCCAAACAATATTTCCTTCATGTATAGTTAGAATAAAGCGGAGTCAGGCAATAAAGTATTATAGGATGCTCTTTTATTACGTCTGAGGGAGTGACACATATTGGCAATCGATGCAGCCTTTTTAATTATGTTCATGATGTTTTATTTTTGGTACAGATACGTTAAAATCAGAAATCGGAAAAATACTCAGCCTCTTCAATGGGAAACGTGCCAATTCGAAATGCATTCGGATGTTTATGGAACAATGAATATCGGGAATCGTAAAATACCGGTTTATCAACCGGGGATTATGCATCATGGTGACATAAGAATGCATATTGCTGTGCAAAAAAACGGAATCACTCTTTTAGACATTCGATTGAAGGAAGAATCCTTAATGGCCCAGGTACCAGTCCATATTGCCATAATGGAAGATAAAATGGACTATATGGTCGGGTTGCTGGACTGTTTCTATTCGGAAGGAAACATACGGAAAGAGGAATATGACTGGTCAAATCTTCATGTTAAAAACATTCGGCAGCTAAATAGAATGATTGGGCATGGCTGGATTACACCAAACTCTGAAGGCGCGTATATATGGAAAAAAACAATAAGTTAATATGTACATATAACCGTGAACCTCCTCTTATCAGGAGGTTTTTCCTATCTTACTCGCCAGAAGAGGGACACATAACAGAGAATGCCGGTAAAATGCTGCAATCGCGAGTGAATCCGATGTTGCATTATCCTTAAAATTCTAATAATTCAGCTTTTAGAGGGGCAATACATTCAAAGCTTCTGTTATCAATAGAATATCTTTCTTTATTTCCTCCCGCAAAAGAGGATCCGGACATGTATAATACTCATCAACGAGTAGTTTTAGTTCATAGGTAAATAGGCATGCTTCTGAATATACCATAACAAAAAGCACCTCCGGTTAGGGTATAAGACTTAAAAACATTGTTTATTTTATCACAATTAAACGATATATATACTAATTTACCCACAAAATAGAACTATTTAACTATTTTTATTTTATTTTTTGATAGTCAAAAAGTATTGTGTATTTCCTTAGTGTTGAACATTACTGTCTTCACATTCCATGAAAAAGTCTTCAGGGAAATACGAAAACAAAATGCTTTTCGTTTTTATATTGATTTTGGGCTTCATTTCCCACCCAAGATCTAAAAACTCCACCCCCTCTTCCTTACAATCATTGATGGCACCTAATTCGTTTTCTTTGTCAATAATGACTGCACGGCAATCGTTTTGGCTGACAAAGACACTGAATTCTTCATACATGGTTAAAGACCAATCATTTTGTGAATTGAAATCGATAAGCTGCATTCTTTTCCCTCTCTTTATCGTCTTTTTAGTAAAATGAAAGAATAGCATTGGCATGAGGAAGGGTCAATGATGGATTCTGTAGAATGGCATAAGAATAATAGGATTCATTAGAATAAGGGAGCGTGAAAGATGGATGAATATAAGAGAAGCGACAATTTGCGATATGGAAGCTGTATACTTAATGGGCTATGACGCATGGGGAGATAATAGGCAAATAAATGAGTATTTAGACATGTGCAGACAATCAACAAAGTATCAGCGAGGACAATGGTTTGTATTGGAATGCAGTGAAACAGGAAATTTGCTAAGTTCATTGATTGTATACGATTTAACTCAGCAGGAAGGGCGTATACATAAAGGAATCGGTTCAATCGCTACCGCGCCGCCTGAGCGCTGTAAAGGTTTAGCTGCTACTTTGCTAAAGGGCGTTATGGAAAGAATGGAATCGGCCCACCAAGATGCACTCTTTTTTTTATACAGTGATATCGGCACGGATTATTATTGTAAGCTTGGTTTCAAGGTTCTGGATGACCATAACCAAAAGTATAAAAGCCATATTTGCATGTGGTATTCAAGTAATGATCACTTAGATTTTATGACAAAAGAGATACCTGATTATTTCTAAAATGAAATTGAAATCGATTATCTGACTTAGATATGCCAGGCAGTGCTTGTTAGAGATGTTGACGTTAAGCGTCTATGAATGAATTTGCATCGATAGATTGATATAATGAGCTCCTTCCAGTAGCGGAATGGACCTATTGATAATATCACCTCAGGAACAGGAGAGTATATTATATGAGAAAACTATTTATAAGTGATATTCATGGATGTTTCAATGAAATGAACATGCTGTTGAAGCAATCGGATTTCGACCCAGCAGTCGACCAATTGATTGTGGGTGGGGATTTAATTGATAGAGGCCCTGATTCGGCTAAAGTGTTGGCATATATGAAAGGACTCCAAGAGAATAATCCGGATAAGGTGATTGTCCTTTTGGGTAACCATGAAGATATGCTGAACATGTATATTAAGGGGATTAATACAATGTGGTTGGGGCACGGAAAGGAAGCCATCCGGAGCTTTAAGGAATATTTTACAGATGAGATGCTTCAAGAACATATAGAATGGTTGTTCCGTCAGTCTGTCATATACGGCGATGATGAGTTTGTGTATGTCCATGCAGGTATTATTCCCTCTTATGCATTGAACGATCAGCCAAGGGAGGAGGTTCTGTGGATGCCATATAGCAGAAGTGGAGTCCGTTTCTCGGCATATGGAGTAGAGGAAATTCTCCGGGTAACGCATCAGCGGAAAGTAGTCCATGGGCATACTCCAACTGCATCCATTAAAGATGATGGTGCCCGAATTTGCTGTGATTTGGGGGCCGGCGTATACAAGGATAGAGCAAAATTGGCATTGGCAGATCTTTCAGGCGGTTTTTATTATTACTATGACTTTAGCGAGAAAAAAATAAAAACGGCAAAAATCCTTTCCATATAAATAACAAAGGCTCCTTCTGCTATTTTTATAGTTATATAACAATAAATCCCTTCTTTTCATCGTTTTTTATACGTTTAACATCTTGTTAAAAGAGGAAAAGGTTATCCATATAAAAAATGAATACACAAAAGAGGGTAAAAGTCATGAATGATGTACAAAGTTCCTCTGTTATTGCAGAACCAATCAATAATAACGGAACTACAGTTGCAGTAATTGGGAAAAAGAAATTGGAAAGAAAACTTAAATCTCGGCACCTTATGATGATTTCTTTAGGTGGGACCATCGGTACCGGGTTATTTCTGGCAAGCGGAAATGCAATCCATATTGCTGGACCAGGAGGAGCATTGCTTGCTTATAGCCTGGTTGGAATTATGGTCTTCTTCTTAATGACAAGCTTGGCGGAAATGGCGACATATATGCCTGTATCGGGGTCGTTTAGTACGTACGCTGCCAAATTCGTAGATCCAGCTTTGGGATTTGCTTTAGGATGGAACTATTGGTTTTCGTGGGCGGTTACAATTGCTGCTGAATTATCCGCTGTGTCACTAGTCATGAAATTTTGGTTTCCTGATGTGAATTCGCTCGTATGGAGTGCAGGATGTTTAGCAGTCCTCTTTTTATTAAATGTTTTGTCCGTAAAAAGTTTCGGTGAATCGGAATATTGGTTTGCATTAATCAAAGTTGTGGCTGTCATATTTTTTGTTGTGACGGGCATTTTAATGATTTTGGGCATTTTTGGTGGGGAAGCGATCGGTTTTAAAAATTTCACAATCAAGGATGCACCGTTTAATGGAGGGTTTATGACGGTGTTCGGCATTTTTATGGCAGCCGGCTTTTCCTTTCAAGGAACTGAATTGCTCGGTGTGGCAGCGGGAGAAAGCCAAAACCCGCGAAAAACCATCCCATCGGCAGTAAAATCTGTATTTTGGAGAATTTTATTGTTTTATATATTGACTATTCTAGTTATTGGGTTAATAATCCCTTATACTAATCCGAATTTAGCTTCTACAGATGATGTAACCATTAGCCCGTTCACACTTGTTTTTCAAAAGGCTGGGTTTGCGTTAGCTACTTCTGTGATGAATGCCATCATTTTAACATCCATCTTATCTGCCGGTAATTCAGGCTTATACGCAGCAGCCAGAATGCTATGGAACCTTTCAAAAGAAGGGAATGCCCCTCGTTTCCTAGGCAAAATTAATAAAAGGGGGATTCCGATGAATGCTTTGATTGCCACTTCTCTCGTAGGTTGCTTGGCTTTTCTATCGTCTCTATTCGGAGATGGGGTTGTGTATGTTTGGTTATTGAATGCATCGGGATTAACGGGATTCATCGCTTGGGCAGGCATTGCGATCAGCCATTACCGTTTTAGAAAAGCCTTCCATGCACAAGGGAAGCACACCGATGATTTAATCTATAAAGCAAAATGGTATCCGTTTGGCCCTATCTTTGCCTTGATTCTTTGCCTTATTATTATCCTAGGCCAAAACTATTCTGCTTTCGCCGGGGATTCGATTGATTGGCACGGATTATTGGTCTCCTATATTTCGTTGCCGATTTTCTTGGGATGCTGGATAGGGTATAAATGGAAATATAAAACCAAAGTCATTCCCCTTAATGAATGTGATCTTGAATATAAAGGATAATGGAAAGAGACGCTTCGGGCGTCTCTTTTTCTATGGAAAATTTCTCGGGAAAGCGCAGGATTAGACAGGAAGGTCACATTGAAGTAGAAATGTGTAGATTCATGTTCAGAGAAAAAAGACGGATCTATCTGGCTTTACATCAGAAAATATATCATGCTTTCGACATTAGTCTTAGATTAAGAATAGTGCCATTATCTAGTCAGACGTTTAATGAGATCACTGATTCCATTAGCTGATATAAGAATCAGAATCAGGATTACAATCATAGTTAAGGAAAGGATTCTGATAGAACTTGGAATAGCAATCCACTTGGCCAGTATTTTTGAAGAAAAACGGTTCATTTCATCTCTCCTTATCTGCAGTTAATTAAGTAAGAGTTTGTTCTCTACATATGATAGATTCTTGTTCTGTTTTTCACTCTATTAAATATAAATAGAGTGTGAGGGGGAGTTTGCAATGAATCTTATCAAAAAATGTTTTAGTGATTATTTTTTTATTTGGCTGTTTTTCCTGGTAATCGTTCCAATCGCGTATACAATAATCAATCTATCTATTAAATAAGTGTATGACTAGTTCGTTAAAAATGTATAAAGCAACCAGGTGTTATTAAGCCGTTTAAAGGTCAGCTCAAATTCTACACGTTGTTGAAGAGTATAATCAGTTTTAGAAAACGGTACAATAATCATATTTTTATCTTTTGAATTATAAAAGGGTGAATTAAACTCCAGCTTGAAAGAATCAGCCGTATTTTCATTAAACATCATTGTTTGGCGATATCCTGTGGATGTTGAAATAATTGCGTGGGCTTTTACGTCTATTGAAAGATTAGGGTGAAGGACTGTTTTCAAGAGTGTATACTCTTTATTTTGCATGGCGAGGATTGCTGTATACGTTTTATTTATTACGGCTTTTAAATCTTCCGGTGGCAGACAATGTTTGTATGTTGAGCTTAGGTGGCTATTTTTCTGCCTTAACGATTCATTTTCCTTTTTCAGATTTCGGATTTCTTCCTTCAATTCCGAAGAGGTTTTGAAGAAATTTTTCTCCTTAGTACTCGCAGTGCCGGAATTAGAGCACCCCATCAATAACAACAACATAATCAGCACTATAATTCTTTTCATTGTTTTCTCCTTTTTGAATCATATTGAAAATTTTACCAACAACTATATGCATTTGCAATGCTTGATTGTAAGTAGAGGATTAGGAAGTGTACATGATGGAAATTTTTATATTTTTCTAAGATGTATCTCCTTCCAATCAATCCATTTTAAGTAATGGAAAGATGGGCAACTAATGAATGGACCTAGTTTCTTCTATAATAATACGTATGGGGGTGGACTAAAAAAGAATAGAAGGTCTTCTGAATTCACCTGCATGGAGACCTGTTTTCCTGGGTTCAAATATGGGAAGCTATGACAATCATCATGACCCATGGAATAAGTGCATTAGGTCACTATCATATTCAGTTAGCGGTAAATACCGGTGCAGTCATCATGGGCAGTTAACGTTTATTGGTAGCCATATACATAGGAAAAAAGATATAAATCAAAGAAAGAAAGAAAGAGAACTGAACAATAAAATTGTGCGTAAGGAATTGAATCAAAAGGGGGTATGGAGATGCGTTCGATAGGCAGTTTTCTCTTTGCCGCAGGTTTAAAAATCATGAATAGAAAACAGTATTGGGAAAAAACAGAAGAGGAATTTCTTGACGCCATCAGGAAAAAAAGAGAAAAAGGGACAGAATCCCCCCCTAAATGGGTCATAAAAAGAAAGAATAGTCAGCGCTGCGAATGGGAAGGCCATATTTACTATAGGATTCATTCGTCCAAAAGAAAGCCCGTTCCGATTATCTTCTATTTTCATGGAGGAGGATATGTAAATAGGATCACTTTCTTTCACTGGACTTTTTTGCGAAAGATTGCCAAAAAAGCGGAAGTAGAATTCATTGTGCCATTATACCCATTGGCTCCAACATTTCAGCACGCTTATACATTTTCTTGGATTAACCATTTATACTCTTTTATTACTGAAGGAAAGAAGTGTCCAGTTATTATCATGGGCGATTCGGCTGGGGGCGGGATGGCACTGGCGTTTGCCCAGCTTCTCAAAGTGCTGAAAAAGGATCCGCCCCAGAAAATTATCCTGATTTCTCCTTGGTTGGATGCAACACTTACACATCCCAGCCTGAAAAAGTTGGCGGAAACAGATTTTTTTCTTGCTCTTCCGGGACTCAAGTCAGCAGCCGCTTTGTATGCAGGGGATTGCCTGGCAGACAGATGCCATTTAGTAAGCCCTATTATAGGAGACCTTGATGTCGGACCGCTTTGCGTGATAGGAGGCAGCCATGATCTTCTTTCATGTGATGCCAGAAGGTTAATCAAGATAGCTGAAATACGGAATATCTTTGTCGAATATGTTGAGTTCCCAGGGATGATGCATGTTTTTCCACTCTTTTTCTTTCGGGAATCCCGCCAGGCACGGAAGTGGATCGTGGAAAGGATAAATGCCAGTGGCAACCGGAGGAGTGATTGAAGCAAGCTGTCAGCATGCTATAATGGTATAGATAATAAAACGATACAATATAGAAGAGACTGTGCCCTTAAGCAGTAAAAGGAGAATGGAAAACGTGATAAAAGCAATCATTTTCGATTTTGACGGATTGATCATCGATACTGAGACTATGTGGTATGAAGCCTATAATGAAATGTTCAGAGAAAACTCGTCTGAACTATTACTTGAAGAGTTCGTAAATTGCATCGGCACTAGCGATGAAGCACTGGATGAAGTCATCCAGACACGCCTTGGCGGCCATGCTAGTTTAGTGGATATAAAAGAAGGAGCCGCACTAAAGCACCAGGAAAAAATGAAGGATCCTGTTGTCCGTGAAGGAGTGGAAGCATACATTGATGCAGCCCGGGAAGCCGGATATAAATTGGCTATTGCTTCAAGCTCCTCATTAGAATGGGTCTCCTCATTTCTGGATCAGGCGGGCTTAAAAGACAAATTCGATTTTTTCACAACAAAGGATGAAGTGGAAAAAGTGAAACCTTCACCGGAATTGTATCTTAAGACTCTTGATAAATTGCAAGTGGAGCCAAGTGAAGCGTTGATTTTTGAAGATTCATTAAATGGATTAACTGCTGCCCTTGACGCAGGGATTGCTTGTGTCGTAGTGCCCAATCCTGTTACTGGATCCTTACCTTTCAAAGGGCATGCATACAGACTGGAATCTATGGCTGATATGCCTCTTGCCGATCTAATAGGGATTGTTGAAAAAGCAGGAGAAAGAGTATAAGAACGCCTATGATTCAATAAGGATTTTAAGCCAAATCAATTCATATTGATTTGGCTTTCTTTCTTTCCCAATAATACTGAATACCGGCTGTCGTTTCCTGTCAATATAGATGGAAAAATAAAGAAATTTTTTTCTGTTCCTTCAAAAATAATGTGCTATAATTAGCAAATGTAATTAACCGGAAATAGATTGTCCTTCTTTGCGCAATATGGATCGATGTATAAACAAACAACATACACTGGAATGTTCCCTTATTTTTACATGTGTAGAATAATTATCCGAAAAATGTTTGCGTATACCTGGAAACGGGTAAAGTAAATGTATACAAATATGTCTTTATTAAAATTATTAGCAATATTATTTGCATTCTCATATTGACGGGAGTAAAATAATTTGGTGTTAATAAAGTTTTACATATTTGTATGAATTACAATAACGTGTAAACAAAATGAAATTAATATGCAATCAAGTAGATTTAAGGATTGCATAGATGATGGAGGTTTTTGCATGGCACGCTTCTTTTCTAAAAGAATGACATTCTTTTGGCTTGCTGTTTTGCTATTTACAGTAAAAACGTATATTTCTTATCAAATAGAATTCAATCTTGGCATTAAGAATCTATTACAATCATTTCTTTTGGTCGTCAATCCAATCAGCTCGGCCATTATCATTTTTGGCTTGCTGTTCCTATTCAGTAAGTCGCGCCGGGCTGGCGGCTATTTATTGACGGGATACTTTCTATTAAGTTTTCTGTTATATGCCAACGTATTATATTACCGTTTCTTTAATGATTTCTTTACATGGCCTACTATTTTCCAGGCAGGAAACCTTGGTAATATGGGAGGCAGTATCACTGGATTGATGGAATGGCATGATCTCATCTATTGGATCGATTTTATCGTTATGTTGGGATTATTTATCTGGAGCAAAAAGGAATGGCCTAAAAAATTGGTTGTACGTAAGCGTTCAGGCTTGATCGTTGTCGCCGGCGTCATCGTTTTCATGATCAATTTGGGTCTTGCGGAAATGGACCGTCCACAGTTGCTTTCCCGGACATTTGACCGCACATACTTAGTTAAGTATCTAGGTATCTATAACTATACTGTTTACGATGGCGTCCAATCCATCAAAACATCAGGGCAGCGGGCATTGGCTAGCGCACCGGATGTGGATAAAATCAAAAAGTATACAGATGAGCATTATGCTGCACCGAATCCTGCAACGTTCGGCAAGTCGAAAGGCAAGAACATTATTAAAATCCATCTGGAATCTTTCCAGTCTTTCTTGATCAACTATAAACTGAATGGCCAAGAAGTGACCCCGTTCATGAATAGTTTGATTAATAGCAAACAGATTACCTATTTCGATAATTTCTTCCATCAGACCGGCCAAGGGAAAACTGCTGATGCTGAGTTGATTATGGATAACTCTTTATACGGATTGCCTCAAGGTTCAGCTTTTTCACTAAAAGGCCGCAATACGTACCAATCGGCTGGAGGCATTCTTGATCAAAAAGGCGGTTATACAAGCGCGGTGCTACACGGTGACTACAAGACATTTTGGAACCGTGATGAAATCTATAAAAGCATGGGGATCGATAAGTTCTTCGATGCCAGTTACTATAATATGACAGAAGGTCAAGTGGTCAACTATGGACTGAAAGATAAACCATTCTTTACTGAATCTTTGCCTAAGCTCGAAAGCTTGCCGCAACCATTCTACGCCCATTTGATTACCTTGACTAACCATTTCCCATTCAAAGTCGATGAAGGCGATACAGATTTTCAGCCTGCTGACACTGGGGATGGCGTAGTGGATCGCTATTTCCAAACGGCCCACTATTTAGATGAAGCCTTACAGCAGTTCTTTACTGACTTGAAAACAGCCGGTTTATACGATAAATCCATTATTCTTATTTATGGTGACCATTACGGTATTTCCCAAAACCATAATAAAGCAATGGAGAAAGTCATCGGCCAAGAAATTACACCATTTGAAAATGCACAGTTGCAACGTGTGCCATTAATGATTCATGCTCCAGGCGTCACTGGTGGAGTGAATCATACGTATGGCGGTGAAATTGACGTTCTTCCAACCTTGCTCCACTTAGTTGGAATTGATACAAAGGATTATATTCAATTTGGTACAGACTTGTTTTCTAAAGACCATGATTCTACAGTTGCATTCCGTAATGGCGATTTCGTATCACCGACTTACACCAATGTGGATGGCGTGTATTATGAAACCTCAACTGGTTTGAAGGTGGAAGAACCAACAGCTGAAGCAAAAGAATCAAAAGAGAAGGTCAGAAAAGAATTAAGCTTATCAGATGAAGTGCTTTATGGAGACTTGCTTCGTTTCTATAAACCGGAAGGATTTAAGAAAATAGACCGTAATCAATATTTTTACCCGTCTGGAAATGGCAAAACGGAAGAAAGTGAAGTTACAAAAGACTCTAAGTCCGATAAAGAATAATCAGAATAAGAAAGAGCTCCCTTGGTAACAATGAAGGGAGCTCTTTTTTGTGGCAGTAAGTATAAAAATACAGATGGCGGGCATGCATCATGATAGGAAGTCATATTCGATGTTCCAATGCTGTGAATACAGAATTATCCATTCCTTTTTGACGTACCGGCAATCATTTTTATAAAGTCGGATTCAGTCAAAATTTCAATGGGATGGCCTTCGTGCATTAAATCAATTGCTTTGATTTCTTTGGAACTCATCCCGTTTGGCCCGACAATTCGTTGGTCCTGTGTACCCACAATTAAGTAATTTGTCAGTTTACTAACAGTCGATTTAACTTTGGCTCCTGCATCAATTACTGCCTGCATGGCTTGCTTACGTTCAATTCCTTCTAGTTCACCAGTAAATACAATGTTTTTCTCGAAAAATGGATGATTGATATCGAACTGTCCCGTGGAGGGTTTCAATTCGGAAATCTTAATGCTGGGTGCAAAAGTTTTCACCCTTTGTGTGTATGTTTTCTTTGAAGGAAATGAGGCATGTCCTTTTAGCTCCGAAAAATGTTTGACAGGAATCGTTTTATACGTGTTCAAGAAACTGGATAATGATTTTCTTTTTTTCATTTCGATGCTTTTTATGACTATTTCAGCGCATGCCCTCGCATCCGCCAAGGCGTTGTGGTGCTGTGATAGATCAATATGGAAAAAAGCACTTCTTTCCTTAAGTGACTGACCGACTTTGAATCCTGTCAATGCTTTTGTACTCAGCTGGATGCTATCCAAATAAGGAAAGTCAGGTTTGTTAATATGGTATTCTTTTAAACAAGCTTTCAAGACGCTCATATCAAAAAAAGCATTATGTGCAATGATGGGAATTCCAGAAAAGTAGGCTTCGATTTTTGGCCATATGAGATCAAACGTCGGTTCATCTTTAACATCTTCCGGTGTAATTCCGTGAATGGATATATTTTTTGCATCAAAAGATAGGGAAGGCGGCTGAATCATAAAATATTGTTCATCCACCACCTGATTGTTTTCAACAAAAACCATCCCTAATGAACAAGCGCTGTTATTCTGCCGATTGGCTGTTTCGAAATCAACTGCAATAAAGTCCATCCTTATACCACCCTTACAACTATTGATATTCATAGTGTAACACGGAAGAACGGTATTGTATTGGCGCTTGATTGGAAGAAGTCCTTTGGAAAGGGAGAATAAAACTTTTGTAGGAAGGAATTAGGATACTTTTATATAATTAATAATAAATGACTATTTTGTGAACTAATCATGGGCTATTGTTTAATTGTTTATTCAGGAGGGAGTCACCATGCAAAAAAAAGAATTGAGTAAAAAGATAGCTTCATTTCAAGAGTATCCTGAATCATTCGAAACGATGTCTCTGTCTATGGAACAACGGGCGAAAAAAATTAATAAGTACATCGTTTTTTGTATCTTTAACCAAGGTACCATGGAAATGGGCCCCTTAGAATCTGAACATAATAAAAGAGTGTTTATCAATCAAAAAAATGTTGTTTCGTTTATATTATGGAACGAGACGTATAAAGAGAGAAAGGATATGTATAGCCAGTTAAGGAAAGCATCCCGAGAGAGAGCAATCAGAAGTATTGCAGGACAAATTTTATATTATCTGATTGATGTGTACGATAAAAAAATGGCAATTGTAAATAAACAAGCTTCAGAGAATAAACGAATCGACTATAAAAGGATTATTCTGGATATTGAACGATTATTAAAGACAGATAGCTTTCTAATAAATGATAGTGCTTGGGAACGATTTTGCGATTGGTTCACCAGACAACTGACAGACTGGACATTACGTGAAATGGAGCAAGCAATCGGTGATTCGCGTATGGAGGAAATGGATGACCTTTCATTAAATGAACTATTCTATCAATATCTTTCCAGAAATCTTGTTGAAAATGAACCATTCATTAGCAAATATACAGATATAGTGAATGAATATATAAATGATTGGATAACGCAGATTATTATGTATATTGGCCTAGAGAATCCATCGCTATCAAAAATCGAGTCTTTTTTAGGAATATCCGGACAATTCGTCAAGAAGGCATCAGTGGATAATGCCAACTATATTACTTCCAGGCTGACTGTACCGGACCACCTCTCAGTTATGAGTAACGCTCCCTATCAATATGCCAGAGAGGCATTGTATAAAAAAAGCTTCATCAGAAGCAAAGAGACCCCCTGGCCCACCGTGCCGCTTTCAAAAGGGACGATTGAAGGCGATATACAAATGATTCCTTATGCGGCTCGTGTTGTAATGAATAGCTTTAATTATGAGCGTGCCTTTACATATGCAAGAAGTATTTCAGATCTGGATGTCGACCTTTTTGATGCCCTTTGCAGTATCTTTTTGGCTAATGCCAAACAAATGAATGATTTGATTGAAATCAAGATCGATGATCTGTTGATGATGAGAGGGTTGAAGGCAAAACTGGGCGGAGAAGGCAGAAGGGGAGGATTCGAACAGAAGCAGAGAGCACAAGTATTGAAATCGCTTTCGCGTATACAAGGGTTGTGGCTGAACCTGCGAAAAATGGTTATTTATGAAAAGGG
Source organism: Bacillus kalamii (assembly GCF_047238185.1). NCBI lineage: Bacteria > Bacillati > Bacillota > Bacilli > Caryophanales > Bacillaceae > Bacillus > Bacillus kalamii. Next base: position 1,620,226 of record NZ_JBDFMI010000001.1, read on the forward strand.
CATACCAACTACTGAGCCAATTGAGGGCCGGACATTCCTGTTTAAAGACAAGCAGGGAAATGAATATGATGTCAGTAAAATGGGCATTCAGGAACGTATCACTTTTTCAATTGATAGTGTCTTTGGAAAATTCCTCTACGGTTCCGGGAGACAGGTAGCCCTTTTGCCGTTAAAGGCATTACAATATAATATCCATCAATACAGAATAGAAAAGAGAATTGCGCGGTATTTAAGCTGGAGATGGCGGACACAAGCCAGAAAAGGGAACTATCTACAGCCACACCGTATTTCAACGCTTTTGGATTGCATTGGTGAAAAAATGAATGAAAGAACCCCCTCCAGAACAAGAGACCGTTTAGAAAAAGCGCTGGATATTCTTTGCCAGGATGGCCTCATTGCTTCCTGGCAATATGACAAATGGAATGAACAAGTCGCGAGTATGAAGGGATGGCAGCGTATTTGGCTGAACAGCACCATCGTTATCACTCCTCCGGACGTAATACTAAACCATTACAGCACGATTGAACGAAAAAAAAGAAAGTATCCTACCTTTTCACTTGATCATGATAACGAAAAGACAATAGGAAAACGTGTGTTGGATACGCGTAAAAAACAAAAGCTTACGCTCATGGATGTAGGTAGTAAACTGAACCTGTCTCCGTCCCACCTAAGCAATATTGAAAGAGGATTAAGGTTCCCCTCTGAGGAAACAGAACGAAAACTGGATAAATGGTTAGAGAACCATACATGAAGAAATAAGCTTATTACGGCTTATTTCTTTTTTTATATAATCTATCAAATCCTGCGTTATGAACTTATCTTTCTGCAAGAATTACTTCTAATTGGTTGTGCACGCTGAAATGGAAGCGATTCCAACATGCGTAAGTTGTGGTTGTTATGTACGGAAGTCGGGGTGAGGATGAACCTATAATTTGGTAAGTATCCAAATAATGCTTGTGTGAAAAGGGAATGTAAGGGCTTTTCTATTTTTCTCTACCTAATAATTAAAGTATAAAGGATAGGAAGAAAAAAAGTAGCAGAAAACCATCTTTATACAATTAAGGAAAGCTGAATCAGCTTATGAAATGATGAGGGAGGATTTTGCTGTGAAACAAGAAAAGTCATATAAAACCTTGGAGCCTTTGTTCAAACCTAAATCAGTTGCAGTATTGGGGGCATCTGCAAACCGTAATAAGATTGGCTACATCCAGTTGAAAATGTTGATTGATGGCGGATTTGAAGGAGACATCATTCCGATTAACCCAAAACAGACTGAGATTGAGGGGCTTACCTGCTATCCTTCTCTGGAAAAAGTAGATACTCCGATTGATACTGCCATACTTTGCGTCAGTGCTGCACAAATTCATTCGAGTTTAATAGAATGCGGAAAAAAAGGGGTGAAGGCTGCGGTTATCTTTGCTTCTGGTTTTTCTGAAGTGGGTGCTGAAGGCGAACGGCAACAACAATTGATGGCGGAGATTGCCGCCCAATATGGGATGCGCTTGATAGGACCGAATTGCGTAGGAATTGTGAATACAATGAATAAGTTTTTTGGGACATTTTCACCTGCCATCCAATCTGTACCGATGAATGCGCAAAAATCTGTCGGCTACGTATCTCAAAGCGGCGCTTTTGGAGTTTTGACATACATGGCTGCTGCGCAGCATGGCCTGACTTTCAATTACTTTGTATCGGTAGGAAATGAAATGGAAACAGAGTTTTCCGATGTCGTCGAATATATGGTCCATGACCATGAGACTAAACTGATCAGCGGTTATCTGGAAGGGGCAAAAAATCCAGAGAAGCTTAGGGATGTAGCGAATACAGCACTCTCGATCAATAAACCGATAGTATTGATGAAAACAGGCAAAAGTTCGGCGGGGAGCAGAGCTGCTTCATCGCATACCGGGTCCTTGGCCGGGTCAGACACCGTTTATGATGCATTTTTTAAACAGACTGGGATAGTCAGGGTGGATGACTATGAAGATATCATTGCCTTTTCAAAGCTCTTCTTATCAGGCAAGTTGCCCCAAGGCAGAAATACGGTCATTATTACAAGTTCTGGCGGAAGAGGAATCAATGAGGCAGACCGTTGTGAGGCAAACGGGTTGAATATACTCCCTTTGAGCAAAAAGACTACTGAAAAAATCAAACACTCCATACCGTCTTTTGCAAGCGCCTCCAACCCGATTGATTTAACGGCTGCAGCATCCGTTTCCAATCCAGAATTGTTTTTATCTCCATTGAAATCTCTTCTTGAAGATCCGGAAGTCCACAATATCATCTATACAGAATTTCCGTTAAATTGGACAAAGGAAAGTGAATATCTAAAAGAATTCATTCAATTGTGCGTAAATTCAGATAAATTTGTGGCCATTACGACATTCCCGCTGGAAGGCATGTCAATTCCTGCGGGATCAGAAGAGCTCGAGAAGAATGGCATTCCTGTTATACCTGGTTCACTGAATCCGATTAAGGCTTTATCACGTTTAGTCGATTATAGTGACTCATACCGCCGAAACAGAGCATTAAGCCTTACAGAAGCCAAAGAGGAAATGAAGTGGGTCCATTTCCCGGGGCAATTATCGGATGAACCGCTTAGTGAGTCAAGCGCCACCGATTTTCTGGAGTATTATGGCATACCTGCTACGAAAAGATGTGTCGTTCAAACTGCCGAAGACGCTGTCGCAAAAGCAGGGGAAATAGGATACCCCGTTGTATTGAAAGTAGATTCTCCAGATATTCTGCATAAATCGGAAGCGAATGCCATTGCATTGAATCTATCGGATGAAGAAAGTGTTCAGGAGGCATTTTTCCGTATAAAAAATAATGCGTTGAATATGTATCCTGATGCACGAATAAATGGAGTGCTCGTACAAGAAATGCTACCTGAAGGTGCAGAGGTGATCATTGGCTGTACAAAGGATCCTGTTTTCGGACCGGTCATTATGTTTGGATTAGGAGGCATCTATGTTGAAGTATTCAAGGATGTATCCTTCAGGGTGGCCCCGCTGACCCGTGCAGATGCAAAAAGCATGATTGCCGAGGTAAAAGGAAAGGCAATATTGGATGGTGTAAGAGGGAAAGGTCCAGCCGATCAGGAAGCCATTATCGAAATCCTCTTAAAAGTGTCGGATCTTGTGGTTGAACACCAGGATCAGATCGAGGAACTCGATATTAATCCTTTGGTTGTCTTTGAAAGAGGTGCCAAGGCAGCGGATGCCATTATTGTTCCTGCAAAACAATTTGAATCTGCCAAAAGATAAGAGGAGGATAAGGAATGGAAACTGAGCGTATTTACACACTTTATAATACAGTAGGCGGTGAAAAAAGGGTTTCCTCGAACGGCAAGATCATCGAAAGTATCGACCCTTCTACAGGTAAGGTATGGGCGCATATACCAGACAGTACTGAAAATGATGCACAAGAAGCGGTAGAGTGTGCACGGAACGCCTTTCCTGCGTGGTCATCCCTTCCGGCGATGGAGAGAAGCGCTTATCTGAGGAAGATAGGGGACCATCTTGCACAATTCGAAGATGAGTTGTCTCAATTGGAGACTAGAGATAATGGCTGGGTTATCAGGGAAACGAAATACGGCTTAATGCCTGTTTTGGCAAGCATCTGGTATGAAGCAGCAGGGGCATGCTCGGTTGCCGGCAAAGGAGAAACCGTCCAGTTAGGCAAACAGACAGTCGGATATACGCGGCGGGAGCCGTTGGGCGTGGTTGTCGGGATTATTCCATGGAATGCCCCATTATTTACATTTACGATAAAAGCAGCAGCCGCTTTGGCAGCGGGAAACACAGTCGTCATTAAACCTTCGGAGCATGCGGGCGTTTCTTCTCTTCGGTACGGAGAGATAGTGAATGAAATCCTTCCTCCGGGCGTATTAAATACCGTGTCTGGAGACGGTGCAGCAGTCGGCGAAACACTGGTCAGCCATCCTTCTGTCAAAAAAGTCAGTTTAACAGGTTCCGGCAATACGGCAAGGGCTATTGCCCGGTCGACAGCCAATGATCCAAAACCAATGGTACTGGAGCTTGGCGGGAAGTCGCCAAATATTGTTTTTGCCGATGCAGATTTAAAAAAAGCGGCGAATGGCATAACAGTAAATGGAATTTTTACAGGCAATGCCGGGCAAATATGTGTAGGCGGATCACGGATTTTGATTGAGAGGCCCATTTTCGAAGACATGCTGGCATTGATGAAGCAGGAGATCGAAGAACAAATTAAGCTGGGTGCCACAACAGATTTCACGACGTCGATGGGACCAATTGCAAATGCCCAGCAGTATGAAAAAGTCCGCGCTTATATTAGAGAAGGCCTTGATGAAGGAGGAGAAATCGTATTTGGAGGGATGTCAGGAGGAAGCGCATTACTTCCTGGGCACCGCGAGCTGCACGGAGGGTATTGGGTGGAGCCGACATTAATGAGGGTCGATACCCATGCACTTCATGTCTGCCAGGAAGAAATATTCGGGCCGGTAGCGATTGTTATGCCGTTTGATACAGAAGAGGAAGCTTTTGCGTTGGCAAATGATACATCATACGGCTTAGGTGCAGGTGTATGGACTTCCAGCCTAGAGAGGGCGCATCGGTTCATACAAGAGGTAGAATCGGGAAGTGTATGGGTGAATACGTACAGGAGGGTCGGCCCTGAGCTTCCTTTCGGCGGTCATAAACAGAGCGGCTTCGGCACCGATTCCGTCATGGAGTTTACAAAAGAAAAAACGTGTTATATAGAGATCGGATAATAGGAGGGTATGGAGGATGCCACAAGCCAATAAAGGGCTTTTCTATGGTTGGTATATGGTAATAAGCGGTTTCTTCGTCATGTTTGCCGGGTTTTCCATTGTCAATTCTCTTCACAGTCTGTTCATGGTGCCTGTGACAGAAGAGTTACACATGAGCAGAACTACTTTTTCAATTGTTTTATCAATCGGAGGGCTTGGTATGGCCCTTTCTTCTCCTTTTATGGGAAAATGGCTGTCCAAAGGAAATATGAAAGCCATCATGGGTATATGCATTCTCGTGGCTGGGCTCGGTTTTATGTCCTATTCTTTAGCACATTCAGCAATCTACTTCGGGTGTGTTGCTTTTGTGATCGGTGTTTGTTTAGCCGGATTTTCAAATATCCCTATCTCCATTCTTCTCAATAATTGGTTCCATGAGAAAAAAGGGATGGCTATGGGGTTAACCTTCGCGGGGTCTGGGATTGGCACTGCCATATTGAGCCCTGTCTTATCCAGTTTGATTGCAGAAGTTGGCTGGAGGATGACTTATGTCATATCTGGAGGGTTAATTATCGTGATTGCTTTGCCGCTCGTATTGATTTTTGTAAAAAGAGAACCGAGAGAAAAAGGATTGGCTCCCTTTGGCGGGCATAACCACCAAGCTGAAAGTAAAGAGTCGGCGGAACAAGCAGGTCAAGGGCTGTCGTGGAAACAAGTGAAGAAATCGGGTGTATTCTGGTTATTTATATTCGGCATTGTCTGTTTTTCACTTGTTTCAGGCGGCGTACAAATGCACATACCTGCCTATTTAGAGGATATCGGCCATCCTGCTGTCTTTGCCGGGACGATTTTTGGGCTTCTTTCCCTCTCCAATACAGTCGGGAAACTTCTGTTAGGGTATGTGTTTGACCGATTTGGCACAATAGGCGGAGCCATTTATGTCGGTATTTGCATGACGATTGCCATGTTGGCTTTAATGGCGTCAGGATCAACCATATTCGCCTTTGTATTTGCAGTTGCATATGGATTCAGTATTGTAATAGCTACGTTGGGGCCTCCGTTCATGACAAATGATATGTTTGGAAAAAAAGACTTTGGAACAATATTCGGGGTGGTACAAATATTTTTTGTGGCAGCCGGATCTTTAGGGGTCGTTGCTTCGGGCATCATCTATGATAGAACAAATAGCTATCAGTTTGCCTGGTGGTTCTTCCTGGCCCTTTTCATAATCAGCATGTTGTCCATATCAGCAGCAGCCCGATTTATGAAAAAAACAGGTACATTAAAAAAGAAAGAACCACCGGCTTCAGACCAGGCAGTCTAGCACGGTATACGTCCACCATCTTCTATGGGGTGAATAATCCACACCTTTTCTTTTTTGCTTATACATCTTACAATAAATGAGAACAGAATGTATGGCAGAGGAGTACGAGTAGTATGAAAGAATGCGAGTATGAATGTTTATTGAATATAGAAACAGACGGAGAACAAAAGGGATTCCATCATTCCTTCCATTATCATCGATACGAACCGACTCCTTATATCGGTTTGAAGCAATTATTTGATTCTTTTCAATTAGTACCCGGGGATGTACTGGTGGATTATGGGAGCGGGAAAGGGAGGCTGGCTTTCTTTGTCCATCATACCTATGGTGTACAAACAAAAGGAATTGAGATGAACGAAGATTTCTATGCGGCAGCTCAAGAGAATAAAAGTTCCTACTTTCATAAATTTGGCGGGGATGAAAAAATGGTCCAGTTTGAAAACTGCCTTGCTGAAAGGTATCCAGTCAAGAAAGAGGATACCGTTTTTTATTTTTTTAATCCCTTTTCTCTCCAGATTTTTATGAGAGTGATTGATCAAATACTGCAATCTGTCGAAGAGCATTACAGAGATATTTCCATTGTATTGTATTACAGTTCGGATGATTATCAATATTTTATGGAAAATCACAGCCTATTCCAATTGAAAAAAGAGATTGCAATAACGGGCATGTATGAACGAAATGAATATGAACGGTTTTTAGTTTATGGTTTACGCTACTAAATCATTTGAAGGTTATTAAACGTGTAAGAGATCGAATGGAGCATTCGATCTCTTTTTTTGGACTTGTTTCATTCTTCCTTTTTAATCCGTTTATTTTTCATCATTTGCAGCAATAACTCAAATTCCCTGTCAGTAAGCTTTTCAATCTGGTCTATTTTTTTCTTCATATATGTTTTTTCTTCATCTTCTTTGTTTTTCGTAGTGAAATAGGAAGCAATGGTTCCGGTAATCATTCCGATACAGCCGATGCCGGAAAACATTAGGATAACGGCTGTGATCCTTCCCGGGACAGTAACAGGAGAAATATCGCCGTATCCTACGGTTGTTGCTGTAACGATTGCCCACCATATACCATCCGCAAATGTAGGGATGCCTTCTTCAAAATAATGGATAGGGATGGCAGCCAGAATGATCAGGCAAAGTGTATAAGTAAGAACTTTGTTCAACCCATTTTTTGTAAGAACGGCTGTAGTGGTAGGAAAATGCTTTTTTAGAGTACGGATGACGACAATCATACGGAAGACCCGTACCACCATTACGCCTTGAAACACTTCATTTAAAGGAATTAATGCAATGATTTCCAACGGGTGCGATTTAATATAAGCCCATTTATTTTCGGACTGACAAAATTGATATAAAACGTAAATAAAGAAAATAAGAAGAATCGCTTTATTGATCCAGAGAAAGCTATTATTTTTATCTAAAAGCAAGAGAAGGGAAAGCAGCGACAAAAGCCCGATTGCCAAGTCGATTATCATGGATTTTTTCATATGGCACACCTCATTACAGTAAGCGTATCCTCTTTTATTGATAATAAACAATGGTAAATAACGCTAAAAATATACTAATATATTGATTTATTCGCACAAGAAAGAATTCAATGAAAGAATAGTATATAAAGAAATGACTAATGGAGGTGCTTGATATGTATAATTGGGAAAATGGTTCTTTCTATGAGGAAGAATTTTATGGCGGGGAAGAGGACTTTTTTGGTGGACAAGACTTCGAAAGAGAAGGCCGCCGGAATCGTTCTGACCGTTTTGTCTGCAAATGTAGATGCCGCCGTTGCCGTCGCCGCCGCAGACACCATGGTTGCGGCTGCAACTGATAACCGTTAATAGAAGCATCTATTAAGTTTGCTTCAAGATCATTATTTGCTGTGGGGCAGATATTTTGGGCGGGCGTTCTTTTCCGCCCTTTTTTCTTTTTATATCTTTGTTCTTATCTTGTGAAAATGGGCATACTCTTGTTAAAGGCAAAGGTTGCCTTGTATTTTAATTATTCTTATATAATTTTTTATAGTATGATGAATAGGAAGAGATACATAATGGATTGGAGTGGAAGCAAGGTGAATACTAAATCAATAAAATGGATGATTGCCATTGCTGTTTTAGCTGTTTGTGGTATTTTTTTCTTTAGCAGCTATAATAGCTTTGTCTCTAAGGAAGAAGAAGTGAATGCCAGTTGGGCACAAGTGGAAAATCAATTGCAACGGCGTTCGGATTTAATACCGAACTTAGTTGAGACGGTAAAGGGATATGCATCACAAGAAAAAGAGATTTTTACCGACATAGCCGATGCAAGGGCTAAATTGGGCGGCAATGCTGGGCCAAAAGAACAGGCTGCGGCAAATGATCAATTATCAGGTGCGTTGAATCGATTGCTTCTGGTTGTTGAAAAATATCCAGATCTGAAATCGAATCAAAATTTCCAGTCATTAATGGATGAACTAAGCGGTACTGAAAATAGATTGGCTGTGGCAAGAAAAGATTACAATGACCTTGTCGCTTCGTACAATACTAAAGTGAAAAAATTCCCTGGAGTTCTTTTCGCCCGATTAGGGGGATTTGAAGAGAAAGAATACTTTAAAGCGAGTGAAGGCAGCGAAAAGCCGGTAAAAGTTGATTTCGGCAACAATGAGTAGGTGATCAGCTATGAAAAAAGGCTGTTGGAAAGGAATCTGGATAAGTTTTTTCTTCTTTCTGGTCTTCGTATGTCCATACACCGCTTATGGAAGTGCAGGAGATGCCGTTCCGGACATAAAGGGGAGTGTGTATATACAGGATCCCCATGGCTATCTGTCATCTTCAACCAAAAGTGAAGTGATTACTGAGTTGCAGCATTTGTATGATACTACATCTGCCCAAATCGGTTATTTGCTGCTTGACAGCGATGAGTTGCACGGATATAGCCTAGAAGAAATTGCGGTTGAAGCTTTCAGAAAGTATGGCCTGGGAAGTGAAAAATGGGATAACGGACTGCTTGTTCTTCTTACTAAAAATAATGCCAACCCCAAAAAGTGGGGGGCAAGGATAGAAGTCGGCTATGGCCTGGAAGGTGCGATCCCTGATGCAAAAGCCGGCCGTTATATTGATCAATATGCGGCCCCATCTCTGGATAAAGGGGATTATGACCAAGCCGTAATGGATTTAAATAGAGCACTTATTCCCATTATTGAGAAAGAATATAATGGCGAAGGGAAAAACCACGAAAATACAGAAGAAATCAGTACAGCAGACATAATCAAGCTTGGCGTTCTTGCGGTGGTACTGATGATTGTCCTTGTATTTGTCTGGAAGCGCGTCACGAAACACATGTCTCCTGAAGAAAAGGGCAATTTACTTTTTTTAATCTTTCAGGTGATTATTCAATTAATCAGCCGTGGAGGAAATGGCGGAGGCAGGAATGATAAGGGCGGAGGCGGTTCTTCTGGAGGAGGGGGAGCCAGCCGCAATGGTTAGCCGGGAAGTATGCGCTTATAGTGCATGCTTCTTTTTTTTGAAAGGATTCATTATCCAATCCACAAAAAGTATGGGCAGCAGTCACCCAAGGCGGGTTCCGTCCATACTATATGGAATATACATGCTTGCTCATTAGACTAAAAGAGAAGAGGTGGTCCTGTGTCCCTTCCCAATATACCGAACATAACGCCAGAAATATCACTGGACAGGGAGGAAGCCATCAATTTGCTGCTGGCTTCTGTCGCTATGGAAGAAATGGCTCTTTCGCATATTCTGAATGCCGAAGGAGAAAAACTCCAATATTTCTTGAAAAAGTGCCCAAAGTCATTGAAGGATTTTGTAGTCATGAATGAGAGTGTCAATCAAACATTACGAACCATTGTTAAATCACAAATCATGCTTCAACTGAAACTGGAAGACATCGTCCTGCTCAATAAGAGCCAACTTGCTCTGGAGGATGAATCTTCATTGTGCTGCAGTGAACCATGCCCGCGCTGCTTAGGATACCCTTGCATATGCAAAAAGCGCCGCCACAAGAAAAAATGACATCAAAAAAAGGAGTTGCCATTGAAGTGAACAGACCGACAATAAGCTTATGTATGATTGTGAAAAATGAAGAATGCCGGTTGGGGCGCTGCCTTCAAAGTGCAGTCACAAAAGTAGATGAAATCATTGTTGTCGATACTGGCTCATCAGATGAAACGGTTAATATAGCCAAGGCATTTGGAGCGATTGTCATACACCATGAATGGAAACATGATTTCGCTGATGCCCGCAATAGAGGCCTTCAATCAGCAACAAAAGAATATATTCTATGGCTTGACGCAGATGAAGAATTAAAAGGCGATGAAAAACCGTTTGACTACATTCTAAATCCGGCGGAGCCGGGACCGGATATCCTGGCTGTCCAAGTTCGCAATTATTATGGCCAAGACGAACCGATAGATGAAGAGAAAGCATTTTTGGCCTATCAATATCGATTAATAAAAAATAATGGAAAAATCCGTTTTTTTCAGCCTATACATGAAAGGCTTACGATAAATGAGACAACTGTGATTGCTTATAGCAATAAAGAATCAATGTATATTGACCATTTTGGATATTTGGATAGTATTGTCAAGGAGAAAGCAAAATCGGAGCGGAATATACAATTGCTGGTTAAACAGCTAGAGGAGAATGAGCAAAACCATTGGGCTTTATTTCACTTAGCGAATGAATTGAGTGGATTGAACCAATTTAGGCTCGCATTCAACTTTGTAAATAAGGCTATAATCTGTTGCTTGGACAATCTTATTATGCCGCCTGCTCTCTTTTATCGATTGAAATATGGAATTCTTGTAGAAACGGCCAGCTTTGAAGGGGCGTTTCCAGCCATAGACAGGGCCATTGCCCTGTACGATGATTATGTCGATTTACTGTATTATAAAGGCCTTATTCTTTTTCATATGAAGAAATTCGCTGAAAGCAAGCAGGTGTTTGAACGTTGTCTCCATCTTGGGGATGATCACCCAGCTTACCTGGTGACGAAAGGGGCAGGCAGTTATTTAGCCGAACAACAATTGGAAGTGCTAGAAAAGATGGGGTTTTGCTGAACTCCGGAAGTGCCCCTTTGTCCGTCCATTTTATTGGGGTGGCTCACCATGAACGGATGGCTTGAATATAGTGTAATGATAGTAATGGATGCAAGTGGAAAGTAAGGTTTGAGAGATAGTCCATTTTTTAAAAAAAGGAGGGATATGCATGTCACAAGCGAATATCCCCAATATTACACCCAGTATCTCACTCACCAGGGAGGATGCAGTAAATTTATTGATCTCTTCTATTGCAATGGAAGAATTGGGCCTTTCCCATATTATTAATACACAGGGGGAGAATCTGCAATTCGCCATTGGGACTCTTGGAGATACTCCTGGTACCCCTGCAGAAATTGCAGATATAAATGCCAGTATTGTTCAAATGTTGACAGCTGTCGGTAAGCAGGAATTCCTCATGCAATCTAAATTACGGAATGCAATGAGAATACCGACTATTCTCGGGGCGACGGGGCCAACTGGTGCCACCGGATCTCCAACAGGTGTTACAGGCGCTCCTGGTTCGATAGGAGCGACTGGCTCTATAGGCCCGGACGGACCGACTGGCGCAACTGGTTCTACTGGGCTTGGATTATCGGGGGGAGTAGCATTCAATCCCGCGGCCGCCCTAAATTACCCTGCTGGGCAAATTGTCTATGCAAACGGACAGACATACATTTCAAATGTCGCTTCCCCAGTTGGCACTCCTGGCCTCTCAGGAGATTATGCACTTCTGGGCGCATTAGGGCCTTCAGGGAATACGGGAGCACAAGGAGCGACAGGGTCAGTCGGGGCAACAGGCCTTTCGGTTACTGGCACAACAGGCCCTCAAGGTCTGATAGGAGCCGCCGGCGCAACAGGGCCCACGGGCGCAACAGGTGCACAGTCACCGACAACATTCACAAGTAATTATGGATATGCAGCCAATACGACTGGTGGATTAATTGCTGTCATTTTAGGTGGGACAAACATCCCGCTTCCCAGCTCCCAAAGCCTTGGGGCTGGAGTATCAATCAATGGAGCCAACAATACATTTACCATTGCGAATAGCGGCAGATATTTAATCAGCTATAACATCTATACGACGCTGTCATTACTGGTCAGTTCCAGAATAGTCATTAACGGGACTGCTAATGTAGCCTCGATAGTGGCACCAACAGTCACTGCCTTAGCTTCCTATTCCAATAATATCGTTACGAATATTACGGCAGGATCGACTCTTTCTCTCCAATTGTTCGGCTTATTGGGAACAGCTACTTTGTTAGGAGGGGGAACGGGAGCTAATTTAACCATTATCCGCTTGCTGTAAACGTCGGTTCGGAGGCGGGGGAAAGTGAAAGGAACAGTTTGTGTAAGAAAAAATGGTCAAAAGGAGTGTTAGCATGTCTCAACCGAATTTACCCAATATAACCCCCAGCATATCTTTAAGCAGAGATGATGCCATCAACCTGCTGTTATCTTCCATTGCATTGGAAGAAATGGGATTGGCGCATATTATCAATGCAGAAGGGGAAAGATTGCAGTATCTTTTGGGCACGTTGCCAGGCCTTACGCCGCCTGCAACTACCATAGCGGATTTATTGGCAGCGAGTGATGGTGCAATTAATACATTGGAAGCTATTTCAAACCAAGAGTTTTTATTGCAGTCGAAAATGAACAATGTGACAAGCATCCCTACACTGGCGGGTCCAACAGGCCCGACAGGAGCGACAGGCCCGGCCGGTGGCGCTACCGGGGCAACAGGAGCTGCCGGAGCAACAGGAGCAACGGGCCCGACAGGAGCGACGGGAGCAACAGGTCCAACAGGAATCGGCTTGAATAATGCAGTTCTGTTCAATGCTGTGGTCGCACCCACCTATCCAGCCGGTCAGATTGTGCTATATAACGGCAGTACATTTTTAACAAATGTTGCCGCACCTACGGGAATCCCAGGTACTTCGGCGGATTACAGCCTGATCGTCGGTTCAGGGTCAACCGGGGCAACAGGACCGAGCGGGCTTACAGGGCCCCAGGGAGCAACCGGCGCAAGCGGGATTGGAATAACAGGGCCGACAGGAGCGGCCGGGGCGACCGGAACGGCAGGTTCGACTGGAGCAGTAGGCGCTACTGGCGTACCAGTAACAGGCAATTCAGCATATGCTGCCAATACAACAGGTTCAACGATTTCTGTCGCTATCGCCGGAACAAATGTACCACTGCCGAATGCACAAGTGATTGGAACAGGCATAACGGTAAATGCAGGGAACGATGTTTTTACCATAAATGTGGCAGGCACCTATTATATAAGGTATAACTTAGCTACAACTGCAGGCATTCTTTCAGGAACAAGAATAACGGTAAATGGAGCAGCCAATACAGCTTCGTCGATCAATCCTGCCGTGGCGTTATCCACTTTTACGAATGATGTTGTTTTAGTACTGGCTGCAGGAGATACTATATCACTTCAGATGTTTGGAGTGGCGTTATCTGCCACCTTGTTGACTGGCGGCCTAGGTGCCGATTTGACCATTATCCGTATCGTGTAGCATAGAGAGAAAAAAAGCGCTGATACAGCGCTTTTTTTGTGCAGAAAAATAAAATGCCTGAATGAAAGAAGTATGGATCTGCAACAGATGAGAAAACTATGAAGGAACTGGTGGTGGAATATAGTAATAAAATTGAAAAAATTCGCATTAAAATTCTCATTTAATGGATGTATATGAGAATGAAAATGAAGAGAGTTGTCTATTTTGTTTAATTGAATTCTGAAATACATTAACTCTATAGAGGTGGTGTTAATGCGAATTTATATAGAAAACGCTAAAAAAGGTAATTTGCATTAAATGAATGATAGATGATAATTATTTTAAAATACCTATTGACTTATTATTTGTTAATAATTATTATAAAGAAAGGATAAATACAAATTAACCCCTCAGGAGGAATTACACTATGTCATTAATCAACAAACAAATCGAAGACTTTAAAGTACAAGCATACCATGATGGAGAATTCAAAGAAGTTACTCTTGAAGATGTAAAAGGCAAATGGGCTGTTTTCTTCTTCTATCCAGCAGATTTCTCATTCGTTTGCCCAACAGAACTTGCGGATGTTCAAGATAATTACGAGAAATTTAAAGAAATGAATTGCGAAATTTATTCAGTGTCTACTGATACTCATTTCACTCATAAAGGATGGGCGGATGCTACTGAAACAATCGGTAAAATCAAATATCCGATGCTTGCAGACCCAGCAAACGTTCTTTCACGCCAATTTGAAGTACTGATCGCTGAAGACGGTTTGGCATTGCGCGGTACATTCATCGTAAACCCTGAAGGACAAATCAAGTCTTACGAAGTAAACGATCTTGGAATCGGCCGCAATGCTGAAGAATTGGTCCGTAAAGTACAGGCTGCACAATTCGTGGCTGAACATGGAGACAAAGTGTGTCCGGCGAAATGGACTCCAGGCGAAGAAACACTTGAGCCTAGTTTGGACCTAGTAGGAAAAATCTAATAGCTTACTCATATAATAAAAAATGAGGCACTTATCCCCATAAGTGCCTCATCTATTGCAAATATAAATATAAATAGTACATTCATTATACTACATGGAGAGCGATTATGAAAAACATATATGACTTATTAATCATCGGAGCAGGGCCTGCTGGTTTGTCTGCAGGTGTGTATGCCGGCCGCGCAAAATTGAAAACAGTAATACTAGAGAGAGCAAATGCAGGCGGACAAGCGTCCACTACATCGGAAATTGCGAACTATCCTGGAATCCGCAAAACATCCGGACCTGCTTTAATTGAAGAAATGAAACAACAGAATGAAGATTTTGGAGTAGAATTCGTAAAGACTGAAGTGACCGGAGTCGATTTTTCACAAGAAGTGAAATTGGTAAAGACCGTTAATGGCGATTTCCTTGCCCGCGCTGTGATCATTGCGACTGGTGCTTCGCCTCGTAAATTAGGCTTCCCAGGGGAAGAGGAATTTACCGGAAGAGGTGTAGCGTATTGTTCAACATGTGACGGCGAATTCTTCCAAGGCTTGGAAGTGTTTGTTATTGGCGCTGGCTTTGCAGCGGCAGAAGAGGCCATGTATTTGACGCGTTACGCTACTAAGGTAACGATCATTGCCCGAGAACCTGAATTTACGTGTGCGCCATCCATCGCCGATAAAGTATTTGCGAACGACAAAATTGAAGTGAAGTTCAATACTGAATTGCTTGGTGTATATGGTGATGGAATGATCCAAAGAGGCCGTTTCATCAATAACGTGACCAAAGAAGAATGGGAATACGAAGCGAAAAAAGAAGACGGCACTTTTGGCGTGTTTGTATTTGTCGGGTACCAGCCACGTACAGAATTATTCAAAGAAAAGATTGATATGGACCGTGCTGGTTACATTCTGACAAATGATGATATGAAGACAAGTGTCGATGGTGTATATGCCGCTGGGGACCTTCGTCCAAAATCACTGCGCCAAATCGTTACAGCTGTTGCGGATGGAGCGATCGCAGCAACAGACGCAGGCAAATATATCGCTGAAGAAAAAGAACGTCTTGGAATTGTGGATGAACCGGAAGAGCCTAAAGAAGTGAAGAAAGAAGAATCTGCACAAGAGGGCAATGCTGGGAAAAGTTCCCTTATTTCTGATGCCATCCGAGGCCAATTAAAAGGAATCTTCAGCAAGATGGAAAGTGATGTTACACTCGTGACGATTGTCGATGAAACGATGCCGAAGTCAGTGGAATTAAGAGATTTCTTATTGGATGTTGCTGAACAAGGCGAAAAACTGCATCTTCAGGTTCTTCAAAAAGGCGAGAGCCAAGAAATGGAAGAAAAAATCAATGCTGATAAATTCCCGGTCGTAGCTTTACTTGACAGCAAGGGTGAATACAGCGGAGTAAAATATCACGGAGTTCCCGGAGGCCATGAGTTAAATTCATTTATTTTGGCTATTTATAATCTTGCCGGCCCTGGTCAAGCATTGGACGCTGACATTATGAAAGAAATTAAGAGCATCAGCAAAAAAGCCAATATTAAAGTAATGGTATCGCTTGCTTGCCATTTCTGTCCGGATGTAGTCGTTGGAGCACAACGAATCGCCATCGAGAATCCTAATATTGAAGCGGAAATGGTTGATATCAGCCAATTCCAGGACATTAAGACAAAATATAAAGTGATGAGTGTCCCTGCAATGATCATTAATGATGAAGAAGTTGTATTCGGTGCCAAAAAAATCGATGAAATTGCAGCTTTATTAAAATAGATGATTTTTAACGGCTAAGTAATAAGTTCACAAGTAGCCTGGAAATGAATAGCCATGATCAGTCATTTTAAGCGTAAGTTACGCTAGATAAAAGCATCAACGTATGTAAAAAAGCAAATATACATGGAGAAAACGCTTGGAGGGTTATTCCAGGCGTTTTCTTTTTTTGCCTAACAAATTATTGATTCACTTCCACTGAATCGTTGTATGCTTCGGTATAGGCATCAGCCAATGCTTTCACCGTTCTGGCCAATTCCTCGATTGTATTGTCGACTCCCCCAATTTCAACGAGAATGGCTTTATCGGAAATATCCTGGTTATAGATTCCGTTTCCATCCTGCCTGTTTTTCCCAAGAACGCCTCTGCTGATGCCCTTGTATTTCTTATCTAATGCATGGTGGATTTTTGTGGCAAACTCCACATTCTTTTGGTAATTCTTATTTTCTTTTCCAATGATAAAGTATAATTTGGCGTATGACTGTCCGTTAATTACTTTTGTTGTTGTTTTTCCTCTTGCGGAATCGCGGTGGACATCAATAAAATAGGTTAATTGTTTATTGGATGTTGATGCAGCCTGGACTACTTTTGCCGACATCTCATAAGAGTGGCTAAACGTTAGATTGTTTTGGACCAGTTTTTTGTTGATGTCCGTTGTGTCATGGTACACTTTAAGTCCGTTATTTATTAGTTCATTGGTTAAAAGGCTTCCGATTTTAACAACATTCGCCCTTTGGTCCGAACTGATCGCTTTATCGGGATTGTCCGTTCCTTTAAGTAAAGGGAGGAAGGACTCGATATTATGGGATTGGTATATGAATACATTGCTTTCAGCCAGTGTATAGGATTGTTTGGGGATAGTCGTTTTGGGATCTTCCGTTGATTTTACTTTATCTTCTGCCACTGGCGTTTCTTGTTTTTGCTCTAACTCGGTTAGATGGGGTTCAACAGGCAGATTCGTGATATCCGTTCCTTCACCCGCCACTAAGATTTCTGTATCATAGTCAGCCAATCCCGGAATCTGATTTATGAGAAAGGAACGGGCATCGGTAGGCTTTACATTGGCAGCCAAAGAGAAAAAAAGAGTAGAAATGTCTCCGGCTGAGAAAGGATGGCTTTCCCCGGAAAAATAAAACTGGTTGGTTGTTTGGAAGAAATAAGTGAATAGGTCCTTGCCTTCCACTTCATCTATCATTTTTTGGATGGTTTTTGAACCGTACGAATAATTCAGAATAAGCAAATAAAGGACAAAGCTAACAGTAATTAACGATATCGTGAATGAATTGACTATTTTTTTTCGAATGATATGAACTCTTTCCATGGCTACTCACCTCTTAATAAAATCATATGTTGATAATAAGAGAGTATGACTAGTAAATGGGAATAGAAGAATTAAGAGAGAATGCATTTTAAAAAGACTCTATTAGAATGTAACATTGATGACACAGTGCCATCGTATACTGAGGCCACTGGGCAAGGATTTAATGTGCTAGTGTCCAAGTCTAGTAAAAAATACGGCTGCGGACTGTGTACATAGGCAATCTACGGCCTTACACTGGACTAATAATGGCAGTCAGATGAGAGAGGTGTAAATATGAAGAAAAGAAGATGGTTTTTTCTTTTTGTGGCAGCAGTGATGCTTTTCTTCGTATATAGATGGTTTCAGCAGGATACATTTATTTTTACCGATGGTGACCATAGGAAAAAGATGATCCAATTTGTGGATGATGAAAGTATAGGGAAAATACAAGTCAATTGGGAGGATGTCGCGGCTGTATATGCCGTCCAACATAAAGGGGAGCTTGAAAGTATGACTGAGCAAAATATCAAGCAGCTTACCTCTTTATTTATCGCAAAAGAAGAGGGGACGTATAAATTACGAACAATCGAGCAGGTCGGTCAACTATTAAACTTTAACGGCCGCCAAGTCGAAGAGCTAAAAGGGTATAAGCAACAGTTTGGGGAAAAGCGTGTCCCTGCAGGCAAAGAGAACAATTATCAATTTATCGACCAAATCAAGGGGGCGGCTATCCAAAATTTTAAAGAGTATGGCGTATTGCCATCCATCACTATTTCACAGGCTATTCTTGAATCGAATTGGGGTAATAGTTCTTTATCCAAAGATTATAATAACTTGTTCGGAATCAAGGGCCATACAAAGTGGAGCGGAAAAACGGCCAGTCTTAAAACGACAGAGCATTTCAATCAACAGACCTCTGCCAGATTCAGGGTATATTCCACAATGGATGAGTCGATCAAAGACCATGGAGATTTCCTAAAACGGAATCCCCGTTATGCTAAGAATGGCCTGTTTTCAGCTAAAACGTATATGGAACAGGCAAAGGTACTGGAAAAAGCCGGATATAGCACTGCCGAGAATGAAAAAGGGGAGCGTATATATAGCCAATTGCTTACCCAATTGATCCGCCAATACAATCTTCAGGTTATTGACAGCGAAGCATATAAAGAAAAAGGATAAAACAAAAAGGAGCCGGCATCTATACCCGGCTCCTTTCTTATTAAGAATGGTAATGATGTTTTCTTTTTTTGCTTGCCAAATACATGGAGCTGATCAATATAGTAACCATTCCGAGCTCGAAGAAAACCGCTCCGGATTCGGTTATGCTGCTTTTAAAATCATGTTCGGCAAATTCGTTGGCGAAAACAAGACAGCCTACTAATAGGAATACCCTAGAAATAAGGATGGTCCACGCTGTTTTTTTCTTGGCCATGGCCAAAATAAATCCTGCCAGAAGCAATGCGGCGATCAATAAACTAAGCGATGGTTGTAAAATGAAATCCACACTATTCATCTCCTCTGTTTTTGAACGGCAATTTAAAGCATTTCGATACGGCCAGCATAGCGCAGAAACTACCTGACGGGTAACAATGGGATAAATCACCATCTTTGTGTCCTCAGTATATACCCGTTTTTACCATTGATAACACTGTAACGGTAAATACTATTATAACGAATTCAAGGAAATATTTCCATATGCAAACATGTAAAAACCAGCATAAAGGCAGTTTTACCTTGAGTGCTGGTTTGATGTGTTCGTATTCATTGCCTACACATTTTTTGTAATTAACGCTTTTTTGAGGATAATCATAAATAGAATAAAAGCAATGGATAAGATGATATGCCCTAAGCCGGCCATACCGGAAATAGCAGAATCGAGCCCTGAAGATAAGGACATGGTTCCCTTAGCAACCATAATGCTGACAATCCCGCGCACTAACATGAGAACGGTCGCCATAATGACGCCTACATGATAAAGAATAAAAAATAGATTGAATTGTTTATGCGCAGATAATTGAACGGTTTTTTCGAATATAATAAATATCAAGAACATGATGAATCCTAGTGTCATTAAATGTCCGTGCACTTTGCCAAGGGCGGTCGATTCGAATACGCCGCTATATTTGGTTATTTCCCGAAAGGCGACTCCGCTTACTAATGCAGCAATTAAATATGAAAATGCAGACACATATAATTTTTTCATTAAAACTCTCCTTTATTCACATCGTTATGAAAGCAAAACTACTCACTCATTATCAAGTATGTATATGAACAACAGATGAACAAACCATTACAATTTAAGCACAAGACATGCTGAATTCCTTATAGCCAATCATCCTGCCAGTTGCATAATCACTGAAAGGAAAGAAATACTAACTATATTCAGAAGACATTGACCTAAAAAACTCCTTTGCATGGCTATCTATGAATAGGATCAGGTTTGTTAGTAAGGTTAAATTGGGTAAAAAGCAACTATTTAATGAATTTTAAGGGGTATTGCTTTATTCTGTCATATGGTAGGAGTAAAATTATAAAGTTCATTGCATTCGTCATGTTTTGATACATATCGACATATTTCTTGGATCGTGAGGGATTAATAATGGTTTTTAAATCGAAAAAAGATAAATTTGCGGTTATGCTGAGCCAGATTTCTGGCAACCTTAAAGAAAGCACAGACTTCTTTGTGGACTATAAGTTAAATAACGTCAGCGATTTAAAAGAATTTGCAGAAAAAATGAGTGAACTTGAGCATAAGGGCGATTCATTTATACATGAAGTCATTCAGGAATTGAATAAAGCCTTTATTACGCCAATTGAACGCGAAGACATCCTCCAGCTGGCGATGAGCATGGATGATGTTTTGGATGGGCTGGAGCAATGCTCAGCACTTTTTGAAATGTACTCCATCATTAATGCGGACGAATATATGATCAAAATGGTGGAACATATCAGGGAAGCAGCTTATGAAATCGATGTAGCTGTCGATATGCTGACTTCAACTAAAAAATTGCAGAATATCAGTGAACATGCCATTAAGATAAAAGAATTGGAATCCAAATGCGATACTTTACATCGACAAAGCATGAAAAACTTGTTTGCTGTTGAGAAGGATCCCATCAGAGTCATTCAATATAAGGAAATATACGAAAATCTGGAAGAAATCGCGGATTTTTGTGAAGTAGTGGGCAATACACTGGAATCTATTATTATGAAGAACGCATAAGGAGGTTCGCAAATGGACTCGTTAATGCTTATAACTATATGTATTGTTTTCTTTGCTCTTGCGTTTGATTTCATAAACGGGTTCCATGATTCAGCCAATGCTATCGCAACCTCCATTTCAACAAAGGCCCTTTCCCCAAAAAGGGCCATTACCTTGGCAGTGGTCATGAATTTAGTGGGTGCAATCTCTTTTACAGGGGTTGCACAAACAATTACGAAAAATATCGTCAATCCATTTTCATTGGAAGATGGTTCGGTCGTCATTCTGGCGGCCCTAATATCAGGGATCATATGGAACTTGCTTACGTGGTACTTTGGAATACCAAGTTCATCATCACATACAATCATTGGCAGCATCGCAGGGGCGGCTGCAGCATCTGCTGGTTTCCATGTCCTTAATTGGAGCGGATTCATTTCAATTATTGAAGCACTCATCTTTTCACCGATCATCGCTTTTTGTCTAGGATATATAATCTATAGTATTTTCAAAATTGTTTTTAAAGATAGAAATTTACCAAAGACAAACCGGCGATTTCGCCATATTCAAATCGCGACTGCAGCTATCCAGTCTTTTACCCATGGTACAAATGATGCACAGAAAACGATGGGAATTATCACCATGGCATTGATGGCCAACGGATACGTGCATACTTCCTCAATCCCTTTCTGGGTTCAATTAGCATGCGCTATTGCGATGGGATTAGGGACGTCTGTTGGTGGATGGAAAATCATTAAGACGGTCGGGGGGAAAATCATGAAAATCCGTCCTGTGAACGGAGTAGCAGCGGATTTGACAGGAGCCGGCATCATCTTTGGTGCTTCGGCACTTGGGATGCCGGTATCCACCACTCATGTCATATCATCTTCCATACTAGGCGTAGGGACTGCCCACAGAGTGAGGGGAGTCAACTGGGATACAGCTAAACATATGGTCATTACATGGGTCATAACCTTGCCTTTATCGGCAGCATTGGCAGCGGTTATTTATTATATAATATCATTCTTTTTATGAGGCTCTTACTTGCGATCGTTTAGATTGTAAGAACGGAATAGTATAGGAATTGCGGATAATCGAGTATAAAACCCTAACTGGTTTTTGTACTCGTTTTTTTTTGAGGAATTATCCGCTGCTCTCTAATCTGATTGATCTATCTCATCATAAGAAAGATAAGACTAGACAAGGCAAACCGGATTATCTTTGCAATAAAAAATCGAAAAATGGATAGAACATGTCAGCAATTGCTGTAAAAAATAGCAAATCTTATAAGGAATTTGTAGGGATGGGGAGGATTTTGAAAATGATTGAAGAATAATAAGACCTATGTAAAGGCTCTATATTTAGGTTATTTTTAATAAAAGATGGGTAATTAATAATGTCTTTTTCTATTGCTCTATAACAATATATAGTTATTTTTATGTGAAAATTGTAAATCTTTTCATTGTTATCGTTATTGTTATGATAGAATAAGACTATGTTGTGCTCTATTACTGCCTTTTTTTCGGTATTAGAGGAATTTTTTTGAGGAGGGGGACTATAGTGAAAAAAGTAATGAGTCTATTGATTGTGTCTGCATTTCTACTAGGTTTGATACCCGCGAAAGGCCTAGCCGCAACTGTTTCGGAAAAAGATATAGCTGCAATCGCCAACCAATACCTTGGGGTGCCGTATAAATTCGGCGGAAATACGCCACAGGGATTCGATTGTTCAGGATATCTTGTTTATGTGTTCAATCAGGTTGGAATATCACTGCCGCGTACAGCAGCCGATCAATATGCAAAAGCGGGGGTGCCTGTCAGCGAGGAAGACTTACAGGTAGGGGATCTTGTCTTTTATCAAGAAACCTATAAGAAAGGCGTATCCCATTCAGGGATGTACATAGGAAATCAAAGCTTTATTTCTGCAACCGATAACGGTGTGACTGTTTCCAAAATGAATAACTCCTATTGGAAGCCAAAATATACTGGCGCCAAAAGAGTGTTAGGAAACTCGCCATCTGTTTCATTTGTTGATCTTTCTAAAGACCACTATGCGTTTACAGCAGTAGCGGATTTGACCAGCAAAGGGATTATTTCTGGATATCAGGACGGTTCATTCCGGCCTAATGATCCAGTTACAAGGGGACAAGCTGCTGCCATTATTAACCGCCAATTGAAGCATACTCCGAAAAGCACTATTTCTTATCCAGATGTTAGCGGTTCCAATGGTTTCGCTAAGGATATTGCCGCTATAAATGAACTTGGCATCATCAATGGGTTTACAGATGGGACTTACAGACCAAACGAAACAATGACTAGAGCGCAAATGGCGGTCATAGTTCAAAGAGCTTTCAATATCAAAAAATCAGTTGCTTCCAGTTCTGCCGCAGAGAACATTTATAATGATCTGAACTCATCCTATTGGGCGTTTGATGCCATTATCACAATGAATGTTATTGACTTAACTCAAGGATTCAAGACAAATGTGTATCGTCCATTGGATAGTGCTTCCAGAGTTGACTTTTCAGCAGCTGTCTATAATGGAATCAATGCAAAATAATTTTATATTATGCAGGAACAATCAGGTTAAGGTGAAAAAAGCTGATTTTGCTGCAAAGCAAACCACCTGCTGAAACAGGTGGTTTTTTCTATTATTCATTTGAAATTTTAATTGAAGTCTATGCGTTTTTGTGAATTGTGTAAAAAACTAAAACTCTTATCATTGCGTTTCAGGGATTATTTTTACCTCTTTCATAAGAGAATGAGCCCAAAAATGTTCTTGTCCCTAAAAGAGTACATCGATTGTTTTCGTCGAGCATGAGGATAGCATGTTTGGATTGATGCCCACAAATATGTTCCATTTCTAATGCTAGGAACTGCTATGCTTTCATTGGAATGTTGCAAAACGATACTTTGATTGAATCACACTGCAATTAATTTATTTTTCTGAAAACTAGTGATATACTCATATTATAATCATTTTGATCATATGTTTCCTGCTAATGGATACTTTTAAATGGGAGAGGATGAAGATGAATATTAACGGAATGGCTAGAGGTTACATGTCTGCGTTTCTTAATCATGAAGATTTTTTGCATCATGTAGCTGTTACCGTTGAACGGCAATTGAAGGAATGGGATTACTCGTATGAGGTATTTGTCCTAAGATTGGAAGATTATCAGGTAACCGTTAAGAAAAAGGAACAGTATTATACGATTTCTCTGTCGTATGATCAATTAATAACATTGCAACAACAAGGTTCCTATGCGTTGGACCGATATTTTTGGTCCAAATTGCAAGAAGAAGGGCTTCCTATTCAAAAAGGCCATGGGGACTATATGGACTATGTCTTGTAAAATTCTATTAAATTGTTTTTTGAAGTATAGATGAAAAGGGCAAAAGATGATATCTCATCTTTTGCCCTTTTCATATCAGTTGTGATTTATTATCTGTCGTACCGCGCTTGCAATCACCATTTTTTTCCTTTTTGTTTTTGCTTGATAAGAAAGAAGCTGATCAATGTAAAATGGATCCTCTTGTAAATCAAGAAAAACTAATGGCTGATTTTTAGTTTTTTATTCTCATCATTTCCTTCCTTTTTCCTTTTTAGGAAGATGAAGGGTGACTGTCTCTCTCTATTTTTCGAACGGGCATACACCCATGCTGTCATCCCGAAAAGTACTGGTTTTATAAAGCGGCCGAAAAAAACTATCCGGAAAATCGTGTTTCTCTCTGAAAAAACTAGGACCTCCATATACCCGGAATCTTTTTCTAAGTGGAAAAAACGGATAGAGGGCAGCAATCATAAGGGCGTCCATGCCAATTTAACAAATATACACCAGAAAACAAGGTATCACGATAGCAAAACCACAAAGTAAGAAATCCACTATTTTTCCGGTGTTGTACGAAATGTATATATAACAATGCAGAAAAAGGAATTATGACAAGCACCTTTTTCTTGTATTTAACTATGTTCCAAATTATTAATAGTAACATATAACTCTTCAAATCATTATATTAGAAAGGGATTCGACAATTGTTTGTAAAAATTATGTAATAATTTCATTTTTCTCTTAATTATATATTGGGAATCTAATTCATAATTCCGTGCAGAAAGTCCCGGAAAATGGATGATTTCACTAGGAAAGATTAAGGAGTATTCCCTGTTTTATAATGGTTAAACACAGTGTTATTCCAAAATAATTTAAAAGTTCGATACATTTTTTAAAAAATATTTGTTATTTTAGCATATTTTGCAATTTTAAGGGTATATACAAGTAGATTGATAAAGGTTGATTGATTAATGGAATGCGAAATTTACAACTTTTTGATTGAATAAGGCTAATATAAATAAGGAAGGGTGATGATAAAGGTAGATTGCTAATTATAAGAATATGCATTCGTATAGATAAAAAATGTAAGGAATGCCTACTTGAAGGCCTTAAATGAGAATCTCTGACAAATGGAGGAATAGGAAATGCTCAAATTTGAAAATGTTTCTAAAATCTACGGTGGCGGCAAAAGGGCTGTCGACCATATTAATCTTGATATTAAGAAAGGAGAGTTTGTTTGTTTTATTGGACCCAGCGGCTGCGGAAAAACTACAACCATGAAAATGATCAACCGCTTAATCAAGCCGACTGAAGGAAAAATTTTTGTTAATGGTAAAAATGTAATGGAAAGCAATGTTGTTGAATTGAGAAGATCCATCGGTTACGTAATCCAGCAAATTGGCTTATTTCCCCATATGACAATCCGCGAAAATATTGCATTAGTTCCCAAATTGTTAAAATGGCCGCAAACCAAACGGCGTGCCAGAGCTGAAGAACTATTGGAACTCGTCAATATGCCACCAGAATTCCTTGATCGCTATCCGCATGAATTGAGTGGCGGGCAACAACAGCGTATAGGCGTCCTGCGCGCTTTGGCTGCAGAGCCGCCATTAATTCTAATGGATGAACCATTCGGAGCGCTGGACCCGATTACTAGGGATTCCCTTCAGGCAGAATTCAAAAATTTGCAGCGCACACTTGATAAAACAATCGTCTTCGTAACACATGATATGGATGAAGCTATTAAACTGGCTGACCGCATTGTCATTATGCGGGACGGAAAAATAGTTCAGCAAGGAAGCCCGGACGAAATCCTGCTTCACCCTGCTGACGAGTTTGTTGAAAACTTCATAGGAAAAGACCGCTTAATGCAGGCGCAGCAATCCATTCAGACTGTTGGCCAAATCATGGTGAAGAATCCGGTCAGCATCCAAATGACAGGAAAGCTTTCAGAAGCCATTCAATTAATGAGAAAACGGCGAGTAGACTCCCTTCTTGTAGTAGATGAAAATAATATTTTAAAAGGATTACTGAATGTAGAGGCCATTGAGAGAGGCAAGGATTTGAATGTCCATGTAGAAGCATTGATGAACACTGAATTGAAAACAGTCCATGAAGATACACTGCTTCGTGATGCTACGAAAAAATTCTTGATTTTGGGTATGAAATACGTGCCTGTTGTTGATGACGAAAATAAACTAAGAGGCATAATGACCCGTACCAACCTTGTTGATGTCATCTATGATTCTATCTGGGGAGAGGAAGAACCGGAAGAATCCGAACAAGAACTTCAGGAGACTAAATAAGGAGGTGGGCACATGAATGCTATATCAGATTTCTTTTCAAATTATGGACATGATTTATTAATAAAAACAGGAGAACATCTATTCATTTCATTTACAGCATTGCTGATCGGGATTATTGTGGCAGTGCCGCTAGGAATTTTACTTGCCCACTTACCGAAAATCGCCGGTTTCGTCATCGGGATTGCCTCTGTGGTGCAAACCTTTCCAAGTTTGGCCATTCTGGCGTTTTTCATTCCTTTGCTGGGGATCGGTAAATTACCTGCTATTGTCGCATTATTCTTTTACTCAGTTTTGCCGATCATGCGAAATACGTATATCGGTGTAAAAGGTGTGAATAAAGACTTGATTGAAGCCTCGCGGGCTATGGGGATGACGGGTACAGAAAGAATGTTTAGTGTAGAACTCCCTTTATCTACGCCAATCATTATGGCCGGAGTTCGGTTATCAGCAGTCTATCTAATCGGTTGGGCTACTTTATCATCCTTTATTGGCGGCGGAGGACTTGGTGATTTTATCTTTGATGGATTGAACTTATTCCGTACGGATTTAATTATTGGCGGCGCAGTGCCAGTTACATTACTTGCATTGTTTGTTGATTTCATTTTGACGCGCCTTGAAAACGTCGTTACGCCAAAGGGCATACGAAAACAGCGGGAAAGCATCTAATAGAGGAGTGAAATATATGTGGAAAAAAGGGAAAATTGCTATTCTGTCCATTTTGACAGTCTTCGCTTTAAGTGCATGTTCACTTCCTGGACTTGGTGCAAGCGGCGATGAAACAGTACGAGTAGCGACAATGAATACATCAGAGTCCCAAATTGTAGGGCAAATTATAAAAAAAATGATCGAACATGATACAGACATGAAAGTGGAAATGATTCAAAACCTTGGCTCTTCCATTGTTCAGCATCAGGCATTAACGGAAGATCAAGTGGATATTACCGCAACTCGGTATACAGGAACCGACCTATCGGGGGCACTGGGAATGGAACCGGTTAAAGATCCCGAAGAAGCAACTAAGATTGTCCAAAAAGAATTCGAAAAACGGTTCAATCAAACTTGGTATGATTCATATGGCTTTGCAAATACATATGCATTGACAGTTACTGATCGGTTAGCGAAAGAAAAAAATCTAAAAAAAGTATCGGACCTTAAAAGTATCGCAGGAGAATTAAGCCTTGGGGTTGACAATTCTTGGCTGAACCGAAAAGGCGATGGCTATGAAGGATTTACAAAAGCATATGGCTTTTCGTTTGAAAAAGCATTCCCGATGCAGCTTGGATTAGTCTATCAAGCGGTGAAAAGCGGCAAGATGGACGTAGTTCTAGCATACAGCACGGATGGACGTCTAAAAGCATTTAATCTGAAGACATTGGAAGATGATCAAAAATTCTTCCCACCATATAATTGCTCACCGGTAGTCAATGATTCGTTCATAAAAGAACATCCGGAAGTCGATAAAGTGCTGAAAAAACTAGTAGGAAAAATCGATAATGATACAATGACCGAATTGAATTATCTATCGGATGTGAAAAAGAAAGAGCCAGCAACCATTGCTGATGAATTCTTAAAGAAAAATCATTATTTTGATTGAGTACAGGGGGTGTACAGATGGATACATTGAATGAATTATGGACTTATTATCTGGATAATGGGTCATATGTAATGGAACAATTTTTTAGACATTTTTTGATGTCGGCGTATGGTGTTTTGTTTGCGGCAATAATCGGTATCCCTTTGGGTATTTTAATTGCAAGATACCGTAAGCTTAGTACTTGGGTATTATCGATTGCTAACATTATTCAAACGATTCCTGCATTGGCCATGTTGGCAGTGCTTATGCTGGCGATGGGGCTAGGCGCCAATACAGTAATCGCTTCGGTATTTCTATATTCTTTACTGCCTATTATTAAAAACACGTATACAGGCATAAAAAGCGTAGAAAAACCTGTCTTGGAATCCGGGAGTGCGATGGGCATGACACGCTTCCAGTTGCTGTATATGGTTGAGCTGCCATTGGCATTAAGTGTCATTATGGCCGGTTTGCGCAATGCTTTAGTTGTGGCAATTGGTGTTGCAACAATTGGCGCATTTATCGGAGGCGGAGGCCTTGGCGATATTATTATCAGAGGGACCAATGTTACCGATGGAGCAGCAATCATTTTAGCTGGAGCGATTCCTACTGCTTTAATGGCTGTCATTGCTGACCTAATCATGGGGTGGCTTGAAAAATTACTCTCACCTGCCAATAATAAAAAGAAAAATATTCCAGTAGACGTGCAAGCTTAAATCATTGCGCCGCCATCATACTTTTGTGATGGCGGTGCTTTTTTTATAGATAAAGAAGAGAGATTTCCATTTTGATTGCATGCATGTTAAAATGGACAAGATGTTGATGTTGAGAGGATATTTACCAATACATAGCAATCTAAAGAACCGGCTAACCTCTTAAAGTTTCAATAAAAGGATAAACAGTATAAGGTTGATTCCATCAGCCTTAACGAATAGGAAAGGAAGATCAATATGACTAAAACATTAGGTACAATTACAATGGAAAACGGTGGAGTAATCCATATGGAGTTTTTCCCGAACGAAGCACCAGGAACAGTTGCGAATTTTAAAGAACTTGCTGATAAAGGATTTTATAATGGATTGACTTTCCACCGAGTTATTCCTGGTTTTGTAGCGCAAGGTGGTTGCCCAATCGGAAACGGTACAGGCGGCCCAGGGTACTCAATCAAATGTGAAACAGCTGGAAACCCACATAAGCATGAAGCAGGGAGCCTATCAATGGCACATGCCGGTAAAGATACTGGCGGAAGCCAATTCTTCATCGTACATGAGCCACAACCACACTTGAATGGTGTGCATACAGTATTTGGAAAAGTGAATCCGGAAGATATGGATACAGTATTGTATATCAAACAAGGCGATGTCATGAAAGAAGTTAAGGTTTGGGAAGAGTAATCACTTTTACATGTAAATATGTTTATCAATGAAAGGATGGCCATTTGGCTGTCCTTTTTTGTATGCCATAAAAGATGTATTTTATGGTGAATTATCTAGCTGATGTTCTTTTATCATGCTCTTATCTTCCATAGAAAAAAAGGGGATTATAAATAAAAAGATTAAATCACTCACAACGTTACTTGTTGCCATTATCTTGGTTACGGTATTCTCTTTAGATCAGCAACGAAGGCGGTAACTAATAATATGAATGACCGTGCATTATATTAACATTGGAAAAGGTGATTCTACTCTTATCCAATTACCATTAGGAGAGAACCTCCTTATAGACGTTGGTAATAAAGGAAAAGGTAGTACCATAGTTGCCTAATTAAAATTTCCTAACAGCTCTTAAGAGCAAACGGTACACAATTAATACAGCTCAAGCAGGTGAATGTTACATGTTAAACGAGTACGAATGAGGTGAAATCTCATCTCTATACCAAATGAAAAATAAGAATGGATACGAAAGGGAACCGCGAATGTACAAGTACCGAAATAGTTGCCCTTTTTATTTGCTATTATTTCAGAAGTATGTTAATCTTAAAGAGAATTATTTTTGTTCGGTTTCAGATTAAAAATAAATTTTGTTTTTTGTCTAAAGTATTTGAGCAAGAGTAGTAACATATGTGTGGATATCCACACTAGGAGGCAACAATTATGGAACAAGGTAAAGTTAAATGGTTTAATGCAGACAAAGGTTTTGGATTCATTGAGCGTGAAGCAGGAGAAGACGTATTCGTACATTTTTCAGCTATCCAAAGCGAAGGGTTCAAATCTTTAGACGAAGGACAAAATGTAACGTTTGAAGTAGAACAAGGACAACGTGGCCCACAAGCTACTAATGTTCAAAAAGCATAATAGAAAACTTTAGTTTATGAAAGCAAATCCTTTTGGGTTTGCTTTTTTTTATAGATATATGTATTAGTAAAAACCCTATTCAACTAATGAATAGGGTTAATTGCAACAAAATGAAACATGAAATAACATGGTGGTATAAGTATACCATAGTAGAATAGTAAACCCTAATTTATCTTTTTAAAAAGTAAAACAAAGCGGACTACTTATCATTTTTATTTACAGATATTATTAACTTAATATCATTTTTAAATTTACTTATGCAACTAACGGTGTAAAAAAATGATTCGGTTTTATTTTAATCACATTAAAAATACCAGATTATTATGAGGTGATATATAACGGCTTTGCATTTATAATAAGTAAGTTTATGTTTGATCCAAATGATGAAACAATATATATTTTTTGGAGTGAGATTCAGCATTTTGAAGACAATAATTTCAGTGAAGTTCCAGTTCTAATTGATGGTTTTACTCTAGTTGATGCATACAGTATTCCAAACAAGGAAGTAAAACAATATATAATCGAACGGAACTATTTATTTAACGAAGCCGAATCCTATTTTAAAGGGAAGCGTTTGAGGATAGGAAGGTTTCTACAAGGCTCAGAAGATGGTGAGGCTGTATGTACATTAGACAAAAAAGGTAAGTGGGATAATATCCTTTTCTTATTAGATCCAGAAACACTCCATACTAGAAAACAGGTGAAAGATTTTGAAGAGTTTCTAGATAGAATAAAGTGATTTTTATTCTGGTTTTTGTTCATCTTCCACCTGTTTGTGATTGAACTCGATAAACAAGTTCCTCTTCATTGAATTGGCTATTGTGCTATTGTTCAGTATCTTCTCTTTCTCTTATACAGTTATCGTGGCAGGCTAATACTGATGATGTTGGTTTTAGGTCGGTCTGAAAAATTTGAATTTTATGTTATTACGGAATGGTATAATTAGTACATTTCAATGCTTATTTAAGGGGTGATAGTATGTTTCCAATGCTTGAAACGGAACGATTAGTGTTAAGAAAATTAGTTGAAAATGATGCTCAAGAGATACTAGATTGTTTTTCGAATGATGATGTATTACGTTATTATGGTCAGAAACCTTTAACAAGTATAGAGCAGGTAAAACAAATAATAAAAAATTTTGCAGGACAATACAAAGAAAAGAATGGAATTAAATGGGGCATTGAACTAAAAGAAACAGGCATAATGATTGGCTCTATTGGTTTTCAGGAGTGGTCAATTGAACATAAAAGAGCAAACATAAGTTATGCACTTTTCCCAGAAAAATGGGGTAATGGATATGCAAGTGAAGCTGTTGATAAAGTGATTTCGTATGGGTTTCAAGAACTTGGATTAGATCGTATAGGTGCAGTTGTTTTTGTTAAAAATAAAGCTTCGAGTCAGTTATTAATAAAACTGGGTTTTACAAAAGAAGGAACGCTAAAAAAGTATATGTTACAAAATGATATTTCATATGATACGGATGTTTACTCACTGTTAAAGTAAAGAACCAGGTTAACTAAACTCGCTATGCTTGTAAAGAATCGCACTTTAAAAAACACGATCATGAGCAACAAACAACAACCCTAGAGTATGATCCACCTTTAAGCAGCTTTTCTCTATGCCCAATTCCAAAAGCTTTATCACCATGAACATTCTTATTATCTAATCGATTCAGTACACGAGAAGTGGCATTAATAAATTCACTATTGCTAGGTTTATACATATGAACACTTTTCATTTGTAGTGAGGAAACAACTTATCTGAAGCAGCACTTGCAGGTTTAAGCAGTATTACAACCGTTTGTTTGAATGCAGTAAACTGTGAAGGATGACCAATTAAAGGGGTAGGGCACCTTTTATGTGTTATGTCATAGTGTCTTACCAATAAATTTTCATTTAACTTATATTGCTTACATAATTCAGCTACAATTTTTGATGTACGGTCAACTGTTTTATTAAGAATTGATCCATATTTCTCTACGCATATTTCCACTCCAATTGAAGGAAAGCTAGCATTAGGTTTTAGCTCCGGTACACCTCGATAAGGACCGTCATTTGCATGATAAGCAATCTCAATTATGATGGTACAGCTATCACCTCTGAAATCTATCCCTCTGCTCATATTTTCGTTGATCGAAATGAAACCTATTGTATTATTCCAAGGTCCTTTCATAAAATCATCTCAGTTAAGAGATCTAATTCGGTTTGAGTCATTTTTCCCTAAAAAAAAACTTACGATATGTAAGTTTAATAATAAGACACTGTTCTATATTTGTAATATTGCTTTAACAGAATAAAGAATTATAACTCCTGAAATTATAATCCCAATGATAACCATTATAAAAAGGTGTGAGAACTTCATTCTTTCCTCAATCTCCTTATTCGAGCAATGTTAAATATAATAACAAAAAACGTTGAAATAAGTGAGAAGTATAGATGGCGAATATGGTAACTGCAATCTTATTCCATCAAAAAAAAGTATTTCATATAGATTTTTGTATATTGATCAGGAGTAATTCCAAATTTTTTAGTTACTGAATCTAGAATGGCCCTTGAATCTTTTTCATGATTATAATACTTTCCTCCAGTAGTGATTTTTTTAAATAAGCTGATTGCGTAATTCACTATTTCTACATCCTCTCCAACTATTTGAGGATTGAGAGTTTTATAGCGATTAATGTCAATCTTGTAATGTTTTGAGCTGTATGCTAAATCGTTATTTATGTACAGGTTGGTTTTCGTTTTTACTTTAACACTTTTATCTGGGATAAAATTATGTAGGCTATAGGTCTTATTATCATGATTCCCGATAATTGTAATATCGTAGAATTGGAATGGTAGGACGTCTAAGTCTTGCCTTAATGTATATCTCAAATGTTTAGCGTAATAAGCAAGATATCCATAATTAGCTTTGTGGCTCAAATCACTAAATTCTTCACTAAGTTCGACATGAACAAGGATCTCTTTATCTTTTATTTGGCAATCAACAAAGGTAATGAGATTACTTAAGGTTTTACTTGAGAGCAATTCATATGTATACTGCTCCAAGTGCTTTGTAGTTGCTTGGACTTTATGTAAAGAAAAATATGTTGATATCCCTTGTGTAAGGAAAAGCAAAAGACCCGATAGAATAATCATCTTCTTAAGCATTCATAACCCTCTTCCGCTACTTTTTCTTATTAAGAATAGCAGGATGTAAGTTAAAATACATCTACCAATTTATTACTTGTTTTTTAGGATCACCATGAAATACAGGTTAAATTAAGGAATTGAAGCTGTTATGGAGGGAGTCAGTAAATGGTGTGTGTACGAGGATACATAAAAAGTACCATTCGGAGGCAGAAAAAGACAGAAATAAAAAAGAAGATGGTAAGGAGGAGGCTAGCAAAATGCCGAATTTGCCATTATGCGATTTCCCTAGGGCCTTTAAGAGAGGTTTTAAACATGAAGTACATACGCCAGTATTTATAAAGGTAAAAATGCAGTCTGAGATAAGGAGCTAACCTTCAGTACAGATAGAACTATTTTATAACAATAGTTGGTATGTTTTACCCAGCCTTACTGTGGGAGAATGGGTTGGACTCACTGCCATAAGCACATTTGGAAAAGACGGTTTTGGAGGTATTTATAAGAGAAGCATTATGGTGTTATGGATCGCAGATTATGATAGGTTGGCGCACTAATACGAAAAGAGAAAATAAATGCCTTCGAGTGCTTCCAAAGGCATTAGAACAAACATCTATTTTTCCATTTTACGAAGATAAGCTACTTGTCCAATATGGTATGCATTATGAGTTGCAACATTAGAGATTATTGCCCACCATTCAGCCTTCACAGGATATCCAATTACAGTAGATAAAAGTTTCTCCTCCTTAATGAGTTCCTGCCATTGAAGTAATGTTTGTAATAACTTTCCTTTTAATTCAGAAAAACTGTCCAGATCTCCAATAAGAAAAGTATTTTCATTATTCGTGTGTGTAACTGCACGAGCGTTATTTTCCTTGTACCTTTTTTGCCAAGTTTCATTCCAATAAATGAGATGCTGGACAATTTCAGCAATGCTATGACTTGAATCATCAGGTTTCCAACATGCTTCAGGTTCAGATAGTCCATCAACTGCTTCATAAAATGATATATACCAACTGTGATCATTAGCATTTGCCAGTAGTTGGTCTAACAATATGGCTTTAGCTTCAATCATTCAATTATCACCTCCTTATAGTGAAGATTTCTTGAATTGGATATCATTTTTGATGAACAGTTCGTACATTTCGCGAAGAAACATATAAATGAATAAAGAATCTCTCCTTACCGGAAAAGAAATGTTGCTTCAATGGTAGAAGGATGGAGAGACAAAAAGTAGTGAATATACACACTTCTGCTTACTGCCAAATTTTATGCGTTCTTCTTTTTAAAGATTCCAATTACAGTCAGATATAGACCAATCAAAAAAATAGTAGGAAAGAGAATGGCCATGAAACCAGCTGCAGTAAAACCATCATGAAAAATGACACCAAAGGTTATCCCAATCAACCAAGCTCCTAACGGGGCAATTAAGAACATTGTGGCCAAACCCCAAAGCAATATTTCCGTTTAGTTTCTTTTTCAGAAAGCATGCTGTTACTTCCTTTCTGAATTAACTTTGGTTTTCATCCCTTATTACTTAAACATGTAACCTATATAGATAACGGTTAATAAGAATGAAAAGATGCATATTTTACTATGAAGACGGTCTTGCATTCTATATTATTGAATAAATGAATTTAGACAAAGGCCTTGATGTTTATTAATGTTAATTAAAACGATACTTTTCACATATACCTTCGTCTATGTTTAAAAGGGGGGAGTTTAAATCGATGAACGAAGATATCGAAAGAATGTATATCGATAACAGTGATGCAGTTTATCGCTTTATTTATTTACTTATACGCCATAAAGAAACTGCTGAGGATTTAACACAAGAGACATTTTATAAAGCAGTAAAAAGCATGAATAAGTTTAATTATCGATCATCTGTTTTGACATGGTTGTTGAAAATAGCACGAAATGTCACTTATGACCACTTAAGAAGAAAAAAGGTAATTCAGTTTTTAAGTTTGGGAACTAAAAATGAATGCGATATAGAGAAACAATCACCTGTGGAAATAGCAGAAAAAAAAGAAGATCTACTCAGGTTGTATAATGCATTGGAACGAATTAAAAAGGATTATAGAGATGTATTAATACTAAGAAAGGTTAATGAACGATCGATTAAAGAGACTTCCTATATATTAGGCTGGACTGAAGCAAAAGTAAAAGCAAAGATGGCAAGAGGATTGGAAGCCTTACGAAAAGAGTATGACGGAAAGGAAGGTTTTATAGATGGATCCATCAAAGGAAATTGATAAGCTATTTAAAGAAATGCGGCATATTGAACGTTCCCAAGATGCAAGGAAACAAAGCTTAATGAACATACAAAATAAACTCAGTAAAAAGAAAAGGCACTTGGCACCCATTTTTATTTCCATCTCGTTGATAGCGCTTTCCTTTTTTATTCTCTTTTTATTGACCGACCAATTCTCACATTTCGATACTAATAATGCTGTCAGGCATGTGAAAACAAATCCGGAAGTGATCCGAACGGTTATTGAAAAAGAATTTACAGCACCTGATAATAAGTATATTCAATTATTTAACGAAGTGGGTAACAAGGAATTAAAGAATCCAAATACAATGGCTGAAAAAGAGAGAGAGGCATTACAAAGGTATGCCGAAGAAAAATATAAACCGTTTTTTTCTGAAGGCGGCTTTATGAGGTTTCTCAACTCTACTCCTGCTTTCTTCTATCAAAGGGGAGACATTGATTATAAGCTGACTGTGAAAAATATAGAAATTAGTCAAGACAATAAACTTCCAACTTTATATTCATTTACATTTATAGTAGATCTTAAAGAAACGAATGGAGATGTAACATCTTTCGAATTTCACGGAGAAGCAACTTGTCTAGAGAAAGGAAAATTAGATAGCATTATGTTTACCGATGGAATGAATGGCTTGTCTTCGCAATTACTTGATATGGAAAATGATAAACGAAAAGAAAGTAAATAAGTTGGAATCAAAAAAACCTTATGTTATTTTTATAAAAATAGGTAATGGATACGGAAGATCGTATAAAATTGGCGATTACAAATAAAGTATAGTATTGTAAATAGTGTGAGGTGGTAAAATGAAACAAAACACAAAAAAAGAAATGATGTCATGGGTAAAGGCGATTCTATTTTCATTAGTTTTGGTCATTATTTGTCGGCAATTTTTGTTTACTCCAAAAGAAGTTTTTGGAGAATCAATGGAGCCTACATATGAAACTAGTGATCGAGTGATGGTCAGTAAATTAAGTACAATTAAGCGGTTTGATATTATTACATTCCATGCACCTGATGCAGACGAGACGTATATAAAAAGAGTTATAGGCCTTCCAGGGGATCATGTGGTAATGAATAATGATGTGCTATCCGTTAACGGAAAGCAATATAATGAACCTTATTTGGCAGACCATAAAAAAGGACTTCCTCCAGGTGTTAACCTTACAGAGAATTTCAATATTATAGTTCCGCATGATCAATTATTTGTACTAGGCGATAATCGACAAGTTAGCAAGGACAGTCGAATATTTGGTGCAATTAAGGAAAATTCGGTTATTGGAGTAGTCGAGCTAAGATTCTTCCCGTTAAATAAAGTAAGTTTGACAAAAAAATGAGTGAATGAAATCTTTATTATTTGACTGTCTATTGACAGTCTTTTTTTTTGAATGATGTTCTTCTTGCAAAAAAAAGTGCCCATATGGCTCTTCCTACAGAACTATTTAGTCAACACATCGGCCGCAATGTTTTTTCCTTTTGACTGCTTGTATTTTCATTGGATTGACAGCCATCCTTGCTCAGAAGTTAGCGGTTAGAATAAAAGACATTCAATCCTATTCGTATGAATTAAAAAGCTAAAGATACCACTATAAACCCAATTTTTTCTTTGAGGCCTCTTATAGTTTTATTACCCGGTTTATGGCATTACGGATTTTCAATCCCAGCAGCTATAAAGAGAAATCCGGAAACTAAAAAACTAAAAGCGTTTAAGCAAATACCTAAAGCTGTATAACCAAGCGTATCATTATTTCCTTTATTGCTTAACAGAGAGCAAGTTAATCCAATTAACGAAATGACTGCAATTGTGTAAGCCATCGTATAAATTGTTGCATGAGGAATCCTCACACTTACAATAATTAGTAGATTGTTTATAAATGTGACAATCGAGATGATATTGTATTTATTCATTCATTTATTGCTCCTTTTAGGTACATAATCACAATATGCTAAAATAATATAGAAATGCTAATTTAAATATGTACAGTATTGCTCGAATAAATATGTACAAATTTGATATGAATCTACATACTAATCTTGGGGGGATTAGTATGTACATAACAATGAATATTGATATCGATTTTGAGATTAAAAGTCTTTCAGACTTACCGAAATTCAAACAGATTATGGAGCATATGAAAATGAAAATCAATAAAAGTAAGCTAGCAAAGGAATTGGGTGTGGATCGGCGGACAATTGATAAATATCTAAATGGCTTTATCCCAAAAAGAAAAAGGGAAAAGCCCTCAAAGATTGATCCTTATTATGAAATAATAGCCGCATTGTTATCAGAAGATTCAAAACAGGTATTTTATTACCGTCGTATGCTTTGGCAGTACCTAAAAGACAATCATGGATTGGAATGTGGAGCTTCAACCTTCCGTGCGTATATAGCTCGTACACCTGAATTTAATGCCTACTTTGAAGAGGATAAACGTATTTCTTCACCCAAAGGGACAGTCCGATTTGAAACGCCACCAGGTAAGCAGGCCCAATTAGATTGGAAGGAAAACATTTTATTCGAAACCAAAGAGGGAGAAAAGATAGAAGTCAATGTGGCGGCTTTCATTTTATCAAATTCCAGATTCCGAACATTTCAATTAAGTCTTTCTAAGTCACAGAGTACCTTACTTTCTTTTTTAACAGATACTTTTGAAGCAATTGGCGGAGTTCCAGCTGAAATCCTTACGGATAATATGAAAACGGTAATGGATGAAGCGAGGACTGATTATCAACCTGGGAAAGTGAATGCGAAATTTGATCAGTTTGCGAGGGACTTTGATTTTAAAGTCAAACCATGTATTGCAGGACGACCGAGAACCAAGGGGAAAATTGAATCCACAATGAAACTCCTTGATGAAATTCATGCGTACCAAGGTCAACTGACAATGGAGGAACTTCATCTATTCATACAGGATTTAGGGAATAGAATGAATCACCAGATCCATCAAGGAACGGGGAAAATACCGATTATGGAATTCAAAAAAGAAAGGAACCACTTACTCCAGCTACCAACTGACAAAGTAAGAGATTCCTATCGCATCAAACATACACATGTAAAAGTCAATGCATCAAACATGATTTCCTACAAATCGAATCAATACTCTGTACCACCAGAATATCAAGGAAAAAAAGTAGGCTTACAGGTGTATGATGACTACTTGTGGATTTATTATAACATGAAACTGATCGCCCAACATCCAATTAGTAACGCTAAACTTAATTATCAAGAGGAACATTATAAGGCAAGCTTACTTGTTTCCACCCCTCATTATCCTGAAATCGACGATTTAGCAAAACGGAATTTAGCAACGATTGGAGAAGTGTATAAATAATGAATCCAACTACAAACTATCAACAATTATTATGGAATCTTGACTATCTAAAGTTAAAGCAAATGAGCTTACATTTAAATGAAATCGTAGACTTCAGCGTAAAGCATCAGATGTCATTTATCGACACATTAATCAAGTTGACTGCGTATGAAATAGACATACGGGAGAAAAACATGACGCAATCGATGGTGAAGGTCGCAGCTTTCCCTCATTTTAAGGAGGTGAAAGATTTCGATTTTACCTTTCAAACATCGATTAACCAACAGCAGATTCTAGACTTCCTTACATTGCGTTTTATCGAGGAGAATGAAAATATTGTGTTTTTAGGACCAAGTGGTGTCGGTAAAACCCATTTGGCCACAGCAATAGGGATTGCGGCAGCAAAGAAACGGACGAGTACCTATTTTATTAAGTGCCATGACTTGATTCAAAATTTGAGGAAAGCTCGATTAGAAAATCGGTTAGAGAGCCGTTTGAAGCATTACAGCAAATACAGACTGTTAATCATCGATGAAATCGGTTATTTACCGATTGATCACGAAGACGCTAAGTTGTTTTTCCAGCTGATTGATCGAAGAT
The DNA here is from genome assembly GCF_047238185.1 of Bacillus kalamii. NCBI lineage: Bacteria > Bacillati > Bacillota > Bacilli > Caryophanales > Bacillaceae > Bacillus > Bacillus kalamii. The sequence goes on from NZ_JBDFMI010000001.1 coordinate 1,659,880, forward strand.
ATGAAAAAAGAAGTACCATCTTAACAACCAATGTGAATTTCAAAGCGTGGGATGAAATATTTCAGGAACCTAAACTGGCCAATGCCATATTAGACCGCATTTTACATCATGCGACAGTTGTGCCTATGATAGGTGATTCATACCGATTAAAGGATCATTTAGCAAAAGAGAACGAGTAATTCTGTACATCCTTATCCAAGCGAAAGTGTACATATTTATGTTGACATTTACAAATAATACATTATTTTATATTTTTTAACAAATGTATATTGGTAAGATATACGTAAATAAAGAGAAAATATACATAAAAAGGGAATTACCCTTATGAATATAGTGTCCGGTTTGACCTTGAAGTTTCACAAATGCCATATGCTCTTTTTATTAAAAAATGCCTACATAAAATCAAAATGCCTATTTTGATTACAATAATAAAGAATACGTTCTTAATTAGCGGAAAAAACTATGAAATGTTAGATCGTTTAAATATAAAGAATTTTCAAATCAATAAACTTGTAAAGAGTATGGAAATGGGGAATTCATTTGAGTGAAAACGCAAAAAATAGATACTCACCGCCAAAACATAGTATTTCAGCAGCAACTATAGTAATGAATGAACAAAAGGAGATTTTATTAATTAGAGGACCTAAAAGGGGCTGGGAAATGCCAGGTGGACAAGTTGAAGAAGGGGAGTCTTTGAAAGATGCTGCAATTAGGGAAACGAAAGAGGAAACAGGAATTGATATTGAACTAGTGACGTTTTGTGGCATCTTTCAAAATGTGCACCGTTCCATATGCAATACTTTGTTTCTAGCTAAGCCGGTAGGAGGCAGGTTAACGACTTCACCAGAAAGTTTGGAAGTAGGTTTTTACCCTATAGAGCAAGCTTTAGATATGGTGGAGTTTGGGAATTTTAGGCAAAGGATTGAATACAGTTTGAATGAAAACAAACACCCTTTTTATATTGAATTTTAGTGTTTTTGAAATCCGTTAAAGAGAGACATATAGGCGCTAAAAAAGGACGGCTTATAAGGGTCGTCCACGTGGTATTTATCACTTTTTTCAGCGGTGCAATCTAATATAATTTGCTTGGATTCCAAAACTGCGCTCAATAAATAGAGTTGAATGTCTTTTGAAATTACTGAATTCTGCAATGTTAATGATCATAAAATAGATAATATTTTCTGTAAATTCTGCCTATTTCAGCTTGGTCGATCCTAAATTCTCCCATAGTTGCTTCTACTACAATTTTATCATCTTTTTTAGGGTTATAATCTACTCCATGATTAGTAATGATATGATAGATTCTCTCCATATATTCTATGATTTCTTTCTCTTTTAATGAAGTGCCGCTACGATTATTCGGATTGTTATTAGGATTATGCTTTTGCCAATCTTTTAGGGTGATTGTTTTTCCGTCCGTTTGTAAAATACCATTTGGGTAATGGATTTTCTCCTTATTCGGATTGGTAATCCAGAATTGAAACTGGTTGCCATCCGTTTCAGCCATAATCCTAATGTCATTTTTAAATAGATTATTGATGGGATCAGCTGTTTTTAATGTGTAACGAATCCTTTTGTGCATCAAGTCTAGAACACTGTATTGTTCATATGTAGATAATTGTAAGAACGGCCTCTTTAACGTGATGTATATAAAAATTTTGCCTTCGTTCAAACGAAAATCATAAGAGATCTTATCCATATATAATGAATAATGATCTTCCATTACTTTTTCTGCGATTTTTTTGAACTGATTGTTTTCTAGGTTTGTTTTTATGTTTCCAAAAGTGATTAGGCAAATGAGTAATATAATTGAGAAAATGGCAGGTAAATATGTTTTTGCTTTCATAATTGGACTATAACACATTTTGATAGTTATATTAACATAATTTTTGAACATATTAAAAATTTATAGAAAGAGCTGGATATAGATTGACCGACCTACTTAATGAACAATATACTTTAACTGTTCGAATAAATGGATTTAGCATAATAAAGGAAACGAGTGAAAAGTGACAGGAATGAATAAGAGGCTAAAAAAGATGAAGCTGAATATTAATTAATACATAATGACAAAGTCTTTTTAATAAGGAGGGAAATATATTTTATGGATGATAACGTCATCTGTGTTCAAAACCTCACAAAACTGTATGATGGCAACAAAGGAATCTTTCAGGTTGATTTTTCTGTTGCTAAGGGTCGGGTATTTGGGTTTGTTGGTCCCAATGGGGCAGGAAAGACGACAACACTACGCCATTTAATGGGGTATATTTCTCCGGATGAAGGAGCATGCACTATATCTGGCTTGGATTGTTGGAAGAATGCCTGTGATATCCAAAGGGTAGTCGGCTATCTCCCAGGGGAGATTGTTTTAATGCAAACGATGACAGGCCTTGAATTTCTTGAGTTCATGGCAGATATGCGCGGGATGAAAGATCGGGAAAAGATGAATAGACTAATCGATTTTTTTGAATTAAATCCCCATGGGAAGATCAAAAGAATGTCTAAGGGAATGAAACAAAAAATAGGATTGGTTTGTGCGTTTATGCATGATCCATCTATTCTGATTTTAGATGAGCCGACAAGCGGTCTAGATCCATTAATGCAAAATAAATTTGTAGAGCTCATTTTGCAAGAAAAAAAACAAGGCAAGACAATTCTAATGTCATCGCATCACTTTGAAGAGATTGAACGTACGTGCGATGAAGTGGCGATGATAAAAAATGGGAGAATCGTAGCAATTGAAAACATAGAATTCCTTAAGAGGAACATGATAAAGACTTTCATCGTCACTTTTCAAACACCTTCAGATGCTGGGCTATTTGTCAAGAGATGGAGCCGAGCGGAGTTATGCGCGGATGGTTATCGTGTGGAGTCAGCAGTAAAAGGCAATTTAAATGACTTCATAGAATTATTGGCTGAGTTTCAAATAATCAATTTAGATATTAAAATGGATTCCCTCGAGGAAGTGTTCATGCAGTATTATGGAGGTGCCGTCCATGATTAGCTGGCCATTATTGAAGATAACGATCAAAAACCATTATAAGATCCTTTCAATCTTCTGCCTTGTACTGATCATTTATTTTATGTTTATTGCTTATATGTTTGATCCCAAAGATATGGAAGCGATGAATAATATGACGAAAATGATCCCAAAAAGCTTTGTATCAGCGATGAATTTTGATTCGATTGCTGCTCCTACTTTGGCGGGGTTTCTTGCCTCTTATTATTACGGGTTTTTAATACTATTATTTCCAATGATTTTTAATATAATTGTCTCGAATACTATTATTGCAAAATTAGTGGATCAGGGAGCCATGGCCTATCTTTTGGCCACACCCAATTCCCGAAAGAAAATTGCTTTTACACAGGCGTTGTTTTTATTGCTGTCCAATGTGGCGCTGATAGCTATTCTTTTTATAGTTGGAGCAGGGATATGCCGTATTTTATTTCCGGGAGAACTGGATATCAAATTATTTGTAGAATTGAATGCAGGTGCTTTATTGATACAGCTTGCTGTGAGTGCAATCGGTTTTTTGGCTTCCTGTGCCTTTAATGAAAGCAAACAATCGCTGTCAGTAGGAGCAGGATTGCCTATAGCTTTTTTACTTGTGCAAATGCTTTCTGGAGCAGGCGAAAAATTATCTTTCCTAAAATATGTTACGATCTTTTCATTGTACAATTCGAAGGAATTTGTTACTGGAGAAGCAGATTTTTGGCTTTCTGCCTTCATTTTGGCAATGTTATCAGCAGGCCTATATGTAGCCGGAATATTCCTTTTTACAAAAAAAGACCTTCCTCTATAGTGTGCTTTTAAAAATAGACATTGTGACTCCATAAAAAACACTGCTTGCTTAAAGTGACAGCAGTGTTTTTCTATGTTTGGTTGCACCAACCTGATCTCTCGTCAATTGAAGGAAAGCTTTAACCTTAGGATATCTATTGTTTAGTTTTCATGGAAGACATTGTTAAAGGTAGTTACTGATATTTGATTAATAGGAATGGGAAGAGCAACAATAGAGCAAGTAGACAAGGCAATCGGGCAGAAAAATTCAAAAGAAAATGTTTTATGCACGGACTGTTTGTATACCTTTATACCTTATGCTGCCGAAAAAAGGGATGGATGGGTTGAAGTCACTATGAATGACTTGGTTGAAAAAAAGAAATTTAATGAAAAATATGGAATATATGATACATTTAGGTTGCCTGTGTTAACGATTTTAGCAATGTTTCTTAATGAACTAACTCGTAGATTAAAATAGCAATCCAAAAAGAAACAACCGAAGCTGTAATGTGCTTGAATGGCAAATGAAAATATCCTCTTGAACAAAGGAGAATTGAAAATGAGAAAACTCGTTCTATTTCTGCACGCATCACTTGACGGTTTTGTAGAAGGGCCGAAAGGTGAAATGGACATTGGCTGGGTTGCCTACGATGCTGATTTGGAGAAACACTCGAAAGAAATTCTGAGTACTGCCGACACTGTCATTTGGGGACGGGGTACTTATCAGATGATGCACAGTTACTGGCCATCTGTGCCTTCAACCCCATCAGCTTCGCAGCATGAACGTAATCATGCCGAGTGGATCGAAAAAACAGCCAAAATTGTTTTTTCCACGACGCTTGAGAAAGTCGAATGGAACAATTCCAGACTGGTGAAAGATAATATCGAGGAAGAGATCAAGAAGCTAAAACAGCAGCCAGGCAAGGATATGGTCATTCTCGGCAGTCCTAGGTTCGCACACTACCTTATGCAGCTTGATTTAATAGATGAGTATAAAGTGACAGTTTCTCCCGTCCTGCTCGGCAGCGGGTTACCGTTATTCCGAGGGTTCAAGGAGAAGGTCAATCTTACCCTCATCGAAAACAAGACATTTGATTCCGGAGCTATAGGCCTCATTTACCAGAAGGCTAGATGACCATTTCTCCATGAAGTAGATTAAATGATTGAAGACGATTGCTAAACGACACATAGGCTGCCGGCACACATCGGCAGCCTATTCAATTTCCAGGCAGTTTAGTTATTGTTTGATCCGTTCTCAGCAATTTCTTCTCTTTCCCTTCATCCGAAACAAGTGGGTGAAGGGAATGATCTAGTTATGATAAGGCGGATTCTGCCCCTCAAAGGTGGCGAATCTCAAAGTTGTTTCCCGATAGTAGTGTCCTTGCACCGAATATTTGGCTTCGACAATATTATCGATTGTGGATTGTTATTGAGATTCCTACTTTTGGAAAAGGTGGTTATTGTGTATAATTATCTAAATAATTTGTTTTTTTGAAAGGATGTGTGTAATGGTTTCCCAAAAACAATATGAAACAATATGCAAAATGAATCTTCCCGCTCTTTTTTTGGATCTTTCCGCTTTTGAGGCCAATTGCCGGGCAATTGCTGCCCAAGCGGCAAATAAACGCATCCGTATTGCTACCAAGAGTATTAGATCTGTAGATATCCTCCGTCGGATTCTTGATTCATCGGACGTATATCAAGGACTCATGTGCTTTACGGCTAGTGAAGCATTGTTTCTCCATGAGAAGGGTTTTGATGATCTACTGATTGGCTATCCCTCCTATGATCGGGAGGCCTTGAAAAAGATTGCTGCGGCAAATCAAAATGGCTATCGCATTGTAACAATGGTGGATTCTAATGAACACGTATTGTTTTTATCTTCTCTGGCACAAGAAATGGGAGGATTGTTTCACATATGTATGGATATGGATATGAGCACACGCTTTGCTTCTCTTCATTTTGGGGTTAGAAGATCGCCAATTAATACGGTTGAGCAACTAATTGAATTGGCTGAAGCCTGTGAAAAGATGCCGGGATTAAATGTAATGGGACTAATGGGGTATGAAGCCCAAATCGCTGGAGTAGGCGATGCTGTTCCAAATCAGTTTTTCAAGAACAAAGTAGTTTCCTTCATGAAAAAAGCATCTTTGGAACAAATTGCTTCCAGAAGGAGACAGGCTGTTGAGGCTTGCAGCAAAATTGGAATTTCTCTAACTATTGTGAATGGCGGAGGAACCGGTAGTTTAAGGTCGACACGAGAGGAACCGGTAGTGACAGAAGTTACTGTCGGATCAGGTTTTTTTTCTCCTTTATTATTTGATTATTATCGGCATTTTTCTTATAGGCCATCCCTCTTTTTTGCTTTGCCAGTCGTCAGGAAAGCCTCTGAAGACATTTATACGTGCTTAGGGGGCGGCTATATTGCATCCGGTACACATGGAATCGATAAGGTACCGGAACCATTTTATCCGGAAGGCGGGCGATTATTGCCTCTTGAAGGGGCCGGTGAAGTGCAAACACCGGTTTATTATAAGGATGCTATGCTTGCTGTCGGGGAGGCTATCCTTTTCAGGGCGGCGAAGGCTGGTGAAATATGTGAACGTTTTCATGAGATCAATCTGCTTCAGGATGATCAGATTGTTGGAAAGTGTCTAACGTACCGAGGGGAAGGGAAGTGTTTTTTATAATGGAAACAATCGAAAATCAAAAATGGAGCAACTGGTCTGGAACAAGTGAAAGTATTCCTGAAAAATGGTTTTACCCTGCTACAATTGAGGAAGTGGCATCCATCGTAAGGTCAGCCCTGATTGCACAGAGGAAGATCAGGGTTGTTGGTGCAGGCCATTCATTTACAAAGCTGGCACATACGGATGAATGGCTTATTTCATTAGATCGCTTATCCGGGATTATCGAAATAGATGAAACAAACATGGAGGTTACGGTATTAGCGGGTACGAGATTGCACCAGCTTGGAAAAGTTTTAGGAGAGAAAGGATACGCCCAAGAGAATCTGGGGGACATCAATGTGCAAAGCGTTGCGGGAGCCGTCTCAACCGGCACACATGGTACCGGCCTTGCATTTGGTAATATATCGTCACAGGTAAAAGAACTTGTGGTTGTTACTGCTACTGGTGACTTATTGACTATTTCTAAGACGGAAAATAGCCATCTTTATGAAGCGAGTCTGGTATCTTTAGGGATGCTGGGTATCATTGTCCAACTGACACTAGCAATAATCCCGAGCCCCGTTTATGAATATAAGAGTGAAAAGTGCACCTTCCATCAACTGGAAGAGCAATTTCTTGATTTGATTGATAACCATCGCCATTTTGAATGCTATCTGTTTCCATACAGTGATATTGTCCAATTAAAAACAATGAATATTACTTCACAAAAACCGCAAAGTTTACGTATACACCATTTCAAAAACCTCATCTTAGAAAATTATTTATTCTACCTCATCTCTGAAACATGCAGAATGATGCCATCCACAAGCCCATTCTTCAGCAAACTTTCAGCGAAGGCAGTGGGTACAGATAAAGTCTCGTCATTCAGCTACAATCTGTTTGCCACTCCACGACTTGTCCGATTTAGGGAAATGGAGTATTGCATCCCATTGGAACACGCCCTGGCAGCTTTGAATGATATCCGGGATGCCATTGAAAAGAATCATTATCATGTCCATTTCCCGATTGAATGCAGAAGCGTAAAAAAAGACGACAGCTGGTTAAGCCCTTCGTTTGAAAGGGACTCCTTCTATATTGCTTTCCATATGTACAAGGGAATGGATCACCATAGGTATTTTAACGATATGGAAACGATTATGGCAAAGTATGGAGGTCGCCCGCACTGGGGAAAAATGCATACGAGAAGTTCAGCAGATTTACAGCATATGTATCCAAAATACAGTGATTTTTTGGCTATCCGCGACCAATTGGATCCTGCAGGCATTTTCATGAATGAGTATCTTTCCTCCCTTTTTCCGGCACAGACGGAAAAAATAGAAATGGATAATATCGGAATGCTCTAACTGTCGTTTCTTCCTTATATCTTGTTTTCTTCCTGGGGATGTACAATGTGCCAAACAGCATGATATTTTATAATTGACTTCCCACTAATCATCAGATATGATGTTCAAAGAACAAATCAACAAGACCAAGCAGTACAATTACTTAGATAGGCCTAAACCTTATTGCAGCGCTTTTTATTAGGCCTGAATATCCACATACACATAGTTTGTTTATTGTACCGGCTAACACCCATCATCTGTTATTTTGATTTACAGGAGGCAAATGCAAAGTGTTGAAAAAATGTATGCGTCTTTTAAACATTGGTTGCACGAACGTCAATTTAGTTCTGGAAGCGAAAGAATTTAAATGCGGGGATATTGTATCAGGCCATTTTCATTTAACGGGCGGTCGCATGAATGAAACCATTAAGAGACTCGAATGTGATTTATTAATTAAAGATGCCAAAAAACAAAAAGTAGTCTCGAAGGAAAGTGCGGCTACCATATTAATGACGAAAACATTGAATAATGCTGAAAGTGTCCAGATTGCCTTTAAATATCAATTGCCGGATTATTTGCAGCCAAGTTCAGATCAAGTCGTTTATATTTTTCATACACGGGTTATTTTCCATGATAACCATAAAGGCATCGATTATGATGAAATTAAAATTTGTTGCTGAAGAGGCAATAGATAAGCGGTCCAATAGGGCCGCTTTTTTGGCGCGCTATTGTTTGAATAATAAAATAACAATGGATTTTTACTAAAAGATGGAATAAAATATAGAGGGAGATTTTTTTTAAATAAAACATACCAACCGGTTAGTCAGGAGAGTGGGGAATATGTTGATGAAGGATACGAAAGCAGTTAGGCATGGAGAAGAATTAGATATTCATAAAATTGAACCCTTTATCCGCAGGCAGTTAGAGGGCCTTCCAGAAGCACCGTTTATCGTTGAACAGTTTTCTGCAGGCCATTCAAATCTTACGTATTTACTGAAAACGGGCGACTGGGAGGCTGTCCTCCGGAGGCCGCCTCTTGGGCCAGTTGCTCCGAAGGCCCATGATATGGAAAGGGAATTTCGAATATTGACAGGGTTGAATCCGGTTTTTGCATTAGCGCCTAAGCCGCTTCTATACTGTGGAGATGACCAGTTGACCGGCAGCCCTTTTTTATTGATGGAAAGGAAAAAGGGCGCAGTCCTTGACACTGAATTTCCCGGAGGAGTCAATGTGACGGAAGAAGTATGCCAAGATATTTCCACCGCTATGGTTAAACAATTGGTGAATCTACACAGTATTGATTACCAAAATACTGGCCTGGCTGAACTTGCACAGCCTGATGGATTTATGGAAAGGCAAATTCATGGTTGGATAAAAAGGTATGAAAGAGCGAAAACCGATGATATTAAAGGGGTCGATTCTTTGCAAGGATGGCTAATAGACCATTTGCCGACTTCCGCCGAACCAGCCATTATCCATTATGATTACAAATTGAATAATGCCATGTTTTCTCCAGACTTGAGAGAAATGATTGGCTTGTTTGATTGGGAAATGGCTACGGTTGGAGATCCTCTGGCTGATCTGGGAGCAGCAATGGGGTATTGGACAGAAAGCAGTGATCCGGATTTAATCAAATATGGACTTGGGAAACCGCCAGTCACCGTGAATAACGGCTTTTTCAGCAGAAGAGAATTTGTTCAATTATACAGCAGCCTGAGCGGCAGGGATGTCAGCAATATCCATTATTATATAACATTTGCTTATTTTAAGTTGGCTGTTATTTGCCAGCAGATCTATCTTCGCTATCAGAAAGGGCAAACCAATGACCCAAGATTCCAGGATCTGGGGCATACTGTAAAAAGCATCATACAGCATAGTATCAATACCAGCCAGGAAGCTTTATGAGCACAAGAAAGATCCATCTGCTGCTGACAAAAGAGCATATACGGCCGGATTGGATGGATGAACGGAAAATAGCAGTTGTTTTTGATGTCCTGTTGGCAACATCAACCATTGTTAGTTGTTTATCATTCGGGGCAAAAAAGGTCTATCCCGCATTCAATGAGGAAAAGGCAATAGCGCTAGCCCAGACTATGCCTGAAGGTTCAAGTGTTTTGGCCAGCGAGTTGGACGGTAAAACGATAAAAGGCTTTACCCAACCAACGCCGTTGTATCTAAGAAAGAATTGTTTAGACAAGCATGTCATTCTTGCAAGTACAAATGGAACAGTAGCCATTGGATGCAGTTCAGGTGCGCACAAAACGTATATAGGCTCCATAATGAATATAGAAGCTACGGCACAATCCCTCATGGAAGATTGCTGTGACCGCACGATCATGATTGTATGTGCAGGTTCGGCGGGCAATTTTTGTATGGAGGACTTTCTGGGGAGTGGCCTTTTACTGCAGTCGTTAAGCACCTATACAAATCTGCTAATGAATGATGCCGCCATGGCTGCCTACTGTCTTGCCGGCAAGAAACCGATGGATATTACGGAGGTGCTGAAGCGGTCAAAAACAGGAAGAATGCTTGTGGAAAATGGGTATGGGCAGGATATTGAATGGATAGCGAAACAGAATGCCATTCCATTTTCGGCCATACTTGATGAAGATGGCTTTATCAGAAAAAAGGAAGAAAAACATACTGACTGGTTAGTATAAGGGAGGGCTACTATACATGAATTTTGAATACAGTGATAAAGTAAAGGAACTTCAGCAAAAAGTGCAGTCATTTATGGATAAGGAAGTGATTCCATCCGAAGCCTTATTCGAGGAACAGTTATTGAAAGATAACCGCTTTGCTGTGATACCCCCTATCATGGAAGAATTGAAATCGAAAGCGAAAAAACAGGGATTATGGAATCTCTTTTTGCCTGAAAGTGAATATGGAGCTGGTTTAACCAATGTGGAATATGCCCCCTTGTGTGAAATTATGGGGCAATCGATTATTGGGCCGGAAGTATTTAATTGCAATGCACCTGATACAGGGAATATGGAGGTGCTTGTCCGTTATGGAAGTGCCGAACAGAAAAAAAACTGGCTGGAGCCTCTTTTATCTGGTGAAATCAGATCCTGTTTTTCGATGACCGAACCGGATGTCGCTTCTTCTGATGCAACCAATATTGAAACAAGCATTGTACGAGACGGAAGTGACTACGTGATTAATGGGACAAAGTGGTGGTCTTCCGGTGCGGCTGATCCCCGTTGCAAGATTGCTATCGTCATGGGAAAAAATGATGCATCAGCATTAAAATATGAGCAGCAATCGATGATTCTAGTACCGTTGGATGCTGAGGGCGTTACCATTAAACGTTCTCTTCCCGTTTTTGGATATGACCATGCACCTCATGGCCACGCTGAAATAGAGTACAACAATGTAAGGGTTCCTTTATCCAATATGATATGGGCTGAAGGGAAAGGATTTGCTATTGCACAAGGACGCCTTGGCCCTGGAAGAATCCATCATTGCATGCGTGCAATAGGCGCAGCCGAGAGAGCATTGAAAGAGCTATGCATACGCGTCAACGGACGGGTAGCCTTTGGAAAGCCGCTTTCCCGTCAAGGAGTCATTCAGGATTGGATTGCTGAAGCAAGAATCGAAATTGAACAGGCCAGGCTTCTTACAATGAAGGCAGCCTATATGATGGACACAGTCGGCAATAAAGAAGCCAAAGCTGAAATTGCAATGATTAAGGTGGTTGCACCTAGAATGGCTCTAGGAGTACTGGATAAAGCAATACAGGCTTTCGGTGCAGCAGGAGTCAGCGATGATTATACTTTAGCAGCCAGCTGGGCTAATCTGCGCACGCTCCGTTTAGCAGATGGTCCGGATGAAGTCCATAAAAGAGCGGTTGCACGCTATGAATTGAATAAGTACAAGCATAAGGAGGCTATTCAATGATTAATCATCCTTTATTCGACTTAAGCGGAAAAACAGCCATTGTAACTGGGGGAGCAAGAGGGCTTGGCCTTCAAATGGCCATCGCACTGGCAGAAGCAGGAGCCAATATCATGATTTGTTCCCGGAATGCCGAAAAGAATAATGAAGCACTTGATGAATTGAGACATAAGGGAATCGATGCATATTCAATGAAATGCGATATAACGAACCCTGAAGAGTGTGACAATGTCGTGTCGAAAACACTGGAACAATGGGGCTGTATCGATATCTTGATTAACAATAGCGGCGCTTCTTGGGGTGCACCAGCTGCTGACATGCCTTTGGAAGCCTGGAATAAAGTCATGAATGTGAATGCTACCGGCACCTTTTTAATGTCACAGGCTGCCGGGAAAGTGATGATCAAACAGCAATCCGGCAAAATCATCAATATTTCTTCAGTAGCCGGTTTAATCGGAACAAATCCGGATGTCATGGATACAATCGGGTATAGTGCAAGCAAGGGGGCCATACTGTCATTAACCCGTGATCTGGCCGTTAAATGGGGAAGGGAAGGAATCAATGTGAATGCGATAGCTCCCGGTTTTTTTCCTACAAAAATGTCTAACGTATTAATTGAGCGGAGCCATGATGCCTTATTGGCCGGTACCCCCTTGAACCGATTCGGAAATGATGAAGATTTAAAAGGTGCTGTCATATTTTTAGCCTCAAAGGCGTCTGATTATGTAACAGGAACTTGCCTGACTGTGGATGGAGGAATATCCATTATGTAAAATAACCTATATGGTATAATGGAACCAAAAAGCGCACACGGACAAAGAAAGGTACATGATACATGAGAGAAAAGATTTTGCAGGCAAGTATCGAACTATTCGGAGAAAAAGGGTATAAGGAAACAAGCATACAGGATCTTGTTGCACATATAGGCGTGACAAAAGGTACTTTTTACTACTATTACGCTAGTAAACAATCCATCTTAAACGACATCTGCATGGATTACATCCACATTTTATTGAAGAAACAAACCGATATCCTAAATAATGGATCATATGATTGCGTCCAAAAATTAAGAAGCATGGTGCTTATGCTTCTTAAAAGCATTAAAGATCAACGGAGCAGTGCCAGAATATTCTTCAGAGATATGAGAAGCCTTGAAGAATCACAATTTAAGCTGATTAAGGAACAAAGAGATCTGTTCCGGGATCACTTTCAAATGGTGATCGATGAAGGAATCAAGCAGGGAGTGTTCCGCAAAGACCTTCAAGCGGATATGGTTACGTTTGGAATTCTTGGAATGGCAAATTGGACCTATTATTGGTATCAACCGGATGGGAAGGTCAGTGAAGAACAATTAGCGGACATTTTCCTCAATATGGCATTGAATGGCATACTGGCAAAAATGGATGCTGAGTGAAGTCGAGTTCTTTGAAATAGGAACTTATACACCCTATAATAGCGTAAGTACATATTCATATACGCTAGGGGGAATAGGAATGAAAGTAGATGTTTGGTCTGATTTTGCTTGCCCTTTTTGTTACATAGGCAAACGCCGCTTCGAGCAAGCTTTGAAAACGTTTGATCATCAGGATGAAGTAGAGGTATCTTTTAAGAGCTTTCAATTGGATCCATATGCAAAAAAAGAAAGCGACCAGAATATATACAGTGTTTTGGCTAAAAAACAGGGAGTATCCATTGAACAAGCAAAGGGCTTCACAGAACAGATTTCACTCCAGGCCAAGGAATTGGGTCTTGATTACCGCTTTGATACAATGATTTTGACAAACACGTTTGCTGCCCATCGATTAAGCCATTATGCAGATAAACAAGGCAAAATGTATGAGATGATCGAGAGGATCCTTCATGCTTACTTTACCGAATCAGCCAAAATCAGTGATTATGAGGTGTTGGCAGACTTGGCTGCAGAAGTTGGCTTGGACAGAAATAAATCCATGAAGGTACTTGAGGATGGCACTTTCAGTGAAGATGTCCAGAACGATCAGCAATTAGCATCTCAAATGGGTGTCCAAGGTGTACCGTTTTTTGTTTTTAACCAAAAATATGCTGTCTCCGGCGCACAGCCAAGCGAGGTCTTCACAGAAGTATTAAATAAAGTCTATGAGGAAGAAAAACAGGCATCTCCTGTCCAAATCATACAGCCAAATCAATCTGGAACATCAAATGGCGGCATGTGTGATGACGGTTCTTGCTCCATATAATATATAGGCTCCCTAATAAGGGGGCTTTTTTTTTATGTGAATCATTCTATTTGTAGCCGAATAATATGTTATTATTTTCCTGTCAAACAACATAATGCGTTTCTTTTCGAACTTTTTCTTGAAAAAGAACCAATATATAGTAAAACCGTGCAGGAGGTACAGAGATGAATGAAGATGAACTGCGACAGTCAATTAATAGCGTATTGTCCGGTAAAGCCGATGCCTTTAGTATCCTTTATGATGGAACGATAAATCAGCTGTATAAAAATGTGGTGTATTTAATGGAAGAAAGGCAAGCAGTTGATGACATCATTCAGGAAATCTATATTGAGGCATTCAAATCGCTTAAAAAATATGATCCTTCAAGGTCATTTTTTGCTTGGTTGATGGGAATTGCCATTAGGCAAATACATAATTACAAAAGGAAAAAATGGAGAATTTTTTCGATTGAAAAAAAAGCTAAATATTTACGGAATGAGCATACTGGAGACTTTTCTGGTGATATAGTCAACCAAATGACGAATCAGAAAATAAGGGATTTGGTCGATGAATTGCCTTATAAGTTGAAGCAAGTGGTCATATTGCGTTATATGAACAATTTTACGGTAGAGCAAACTGCCCGGATTCTGGAAATCCCAATAGGAACGGTAAAATCCCGCAATCATGCTGCCATCCGAAAGCTAAGCCAGCAGCAAGATACTTTAAATCTATTATGTGAAGGAGGAATATAAATGCTGCCAATGGATGAAAAGATTAGGCATGCTGTACAAGAAATTGATTTGGAGCCACCGGCACTCTTGAGGCATTCCGTCCTTAACGCGGTAAAAACCACCTCTATTCGAAGGAAAAAGAAAAGGCCGTTATTGATTTCAGCTATGATTGCCGCCTTATTGCTGCCTTCAAGCGCTTTGGCATACAACCACACACTTGCAGATGATTTGTACGGGTCTTTTGAACAAATCAAAAAAAGAGTCACTTATTTTACTATGGATAGTTATTTCCTAGTCAATGTTAAATTGTCTGCTGCAAAGGGAGAACTGGGGGATAGTGAGTATGAGGATTTTAAGGGAATGCTTCAAAAAATCACAACTGCAAAAATGAAGTATGGCGATAAGTATGGGAATATCGATTACGATCTATTACCCCATCATAAAGTACAGGAACTTAAAGGAGTTTATATGGACATTCAGCCTTTTTTTGATTCATTGAACCATGAACAATCATCTAAATCTCTGTTAAGCCAGGCGGATTATGAACAATACATTGACGCCTTAATGCTGCATGAAAAAATTCTTGTGAAAAATAAAATTAATCCAAGCGATAGATATAAAATAGCAGATATTAATGCGGTAGACCAGGTTGCTTTTGAATATGCTGAACATATCATCGATACCGTAAATGAGCGGATAAGCCATTAATTGCAAAGAGTGGATGTTATTTTAGGAAAATAACATCCACTCTTTTTTCCAATAATTACTTACAAATACTATGCATTTTTGGACGATAAAAAGAATATGAAATGATTAGACAATGGAGGATAAATACATCATGAAACGAAAGTCATTAAAGAAATCAATTATTTTATTGCTTTTCAGTTTAATATGCATCATGCTTCTTTTTAATATTGGTATAATATATTTTAATTCCAGCAAGTCAATTATCGGTACGTATAAAGAGACGGGAGAAATGAACGCCAGCAGGATTGCTTCACAAATAAACCCTTCTGACTACCAGGAATTCTTGAATAATCCCGAGAATGGGAATTATTATGATAGTTTAATACGTAAATTGAATGATATAAGAAAGAAAGCCGGATATTTATATGTATATACTATGGGTGCTGATGGTGAAAAATTGAAAATAATGGTAGATGGCCAAGATAATCCTGTAGATATAGGTTCCGCTGTAACTGCCACACAATATTCGGATGTCGAGTCTGTTTTGAAAGGCAAAACAAATAGCAGCGACATCGTAAACGATCCTGAATTCGGAGACTATCTTTCTTCGTTCGCCCCGATCAAAAATGAGAGCGGGGAGGTCATCGGAATTCTGGGGATAGAAATGGATGCAACAGCGGTCAAACGTGTCCAAAATGATGTTCTTAAATCGACGCTGCCATTCATTATTGCCATAGCGGTAATAGTTACTGGTCTATTGCTTGGTATCGTTTATATGTATTTAGGGAAAAAGCTGAACCCTTTAAAGCGTTTGACTAAGGTTGCTCAATTTATCACAGAAGGTGAAGTGGAAAAAGCAAAAACACAGATCAATGAACAAAATGTTACATCCAATAATGAAATAGGCCAACTATATAAATCAATTAAAGAAATGACAAACACACTTGAACTATTGATTACTAAGATGTTGGGGGTTTCCCGCTCATTAAATGAACGGAGCGTTCAATTAAATGAGACTTCTAAGGAAGTGTCAGAAGGAGCAAACCAAGTAGCCACTACAATGGAAGAAATGGCATTAGGTTCTGAATCGCAGGCCCATCTGGCAACTAGTTTGAATGAACATATGCAGGAATACTCAACATTGAACCAATTGACAACCATGCAAGGCAATGAAATAGCCCGTGCAACAAGCCAAGTATTAGAGGAATCGAAAAATGGAGCAAATCTGATGAACGATTCTAGAGGGAAAATGGAAGAAATATATACGATTATTAACGAATCAGTCGATCAGATCACTGTGTTGAATGAGCAAAATCAAAAAGTATCTTCTTTAGTATCGTTGATAAGCGGAATAGCAGATCAAACCAATTTATTATCATTAAATGCGGCTATTGAAGCTGCTCGTGCCGGAGAACATGGAAAAGGATTTGCCGTTGTTGCAGAGGAAGTGCGAAAGCTTTCAAATGAAGTATCGAATTCGGTCAATGGCATTCATTCCATTGTTGATGAGGTGACGAATAATTCAGTCAAGATGGTTGATATTCTAGAACGCGGTTTAGAAAAAGTAGAAAACGGGCGGACTAACCTTATTCAAACAGGTGAAACCTTTAATACGATTTCCACGTCCATCTCTTCGATGAATGAACTGGCAATTGCTATGAGTGAACAGTTATCAGCTGTTTCTGCTAAGGAAGAAGAAATTACTGCTTCTGTTGAAGAGGTAGCCTCCATTTCCCAAGAAAATGCAGCGGGTATTGAAGAGGTTTCGGCTTCGGGAGAGGAAATTTCAGCGTCGATGGAAGCGTTAAGCCAACTGGTTGAAGATCTGCATGAAACCTCAAAAGAGCTTATCGATATTGGAAATCAATTCAAAGTTCAATGATCCGTTTTACGCCCCTTTCCTGGCATGTTAAAGAAAGGGGCGTTTTCAATGAATAAATAAGCCTTAATACATAAGTTGATTAAAAAACTATATTCTCCATTATTGGAAAATTGATGCGGCAAAGTGCTTGATAAGGAAAAAAATGGTATAATGTATAAGTGCCATATAGGGAAGATGGGAGGAAAGAGTTGAAATTGAATATAGAGGATTTAACACGTGCTGAACCATTTTGTGCAGGTGTTTTGCTACGCAAAGAAGAAGCATTATTGGTCACCTTGAACGAGGACCACTTGCCAGCCGGTTTAGCCTGTAGAGCCTTTAGGGTTGGGTGTGTAGGCGGAGGGCAGGAAATGGGTGAAACGATTCTTCAATGCGCGCTCCGTGAAGGACAGGAAGAAACTTCATCAAAGATAGAATTGATTTCTTCAGATGAATCGCATTTAGTTGATTTTGAAACTGGACAATTAATCAAGATTGAGGTCAGCGACAAGATTAAACCCTTTCTGTTTGAAAAAAATCGTAATCCTACTCCGGAGAAACCCTATAAAAGAGGGCTACCTACAGGGCCTTTCGTCTATGGTGCGGTTTATCAAGCTGTAGTACAAAACGATAAACGGTTGGAAGCTGGGGATGATGTAATCGGACTATTGTGGATAGAGCCATCACATTGGCCATTGATTGAAAACGGTTCAACTTTACGGGAGTTAATCAACAACGGGGCAGATTTGATTTCCTACCATGGGCATACTTTAGATGTGCCTTTATGGGCCCCAGACAATGAATCAACGGGATTCATTTGCAGATTGCTGTCGCATACCAAGAAAACCGGTACTAGGTAGTACCGGCCACTTATTTATATTTTCATTTCCTGAAGTTTATATAAATCCATATTATCTTTTATGGTCTTCATCTTATGGTCCAAATAATGGACCATTTCTGCAGCGGATTTTAATTCGGATGTTAATTCAGTAGGTACCTCTTTATCAAACTTGTAATAAATTTTATGCTCGAGGCTGGCCCAAAAATCCATGGCGATTGTTCTGATTTGAATCTCTACACAAACTTTCTCTGTATGGTCTGACAAGAAAACGGGTACTTCAACTAAAAGATGAAGGCTCTCATAACCATTTGCTTTTGGTTCTAAAATGTAATCCTTCACTTTAAGTACACGAACATCATCCTGTTTTTTTATAATGTCATAGATTTTGTAGATATCAGAGATAAAGGAGCAAATGACCCGGATTCCGGCAATATCTTTTATGTGCTTTTCGGCATTTTCGATTGTGGGCTCCAATCCTTTTCGTTCAAGCTTAAGAATCGCACTTTTTGCATTCTTGATCCTTGATTTAATATGCTCAATTGGATTGTGGTCGTGCAAGACTTGGAATTCTTCATTTATAATATTTAATTTTGTACTTATTTCATCCAGTCCGAATTTATACTTCATCATAATATACTGCCATTGTTTCAAATTTGTTTCGTCTATCACCATTTTGCATTATCTCCTGATTGAAAATTTCGTCTTGCGCATTGGATACATAGAATACACATTCATTTTAGGGCATCGCTATTTAAATTCATAGCAAGAAGGCTCAAAAAACTAGATGCAAGCAGTTTTTGTTCATAGAATTGTAGATTTTTTGGAAATGAAAAAGGATTGTCAGTCAAAAAAGGATGTTAGTGTTATTCGGATTGAATTTTCTGATTTTTATTAAAAATGATATAATGTGAAAAGGAATTAGTCTTGTTTTCTAAATGACCAAAGGATAGGGTGTGGGACTGTGAAAGAAAATAAGGAAAATGCAATCTCGTACAGGCGTGATGGAGAAGAAATCGATTTAAAGAATAATCCTGGATTCGGTAAGCCTTTACCGAAGAACATGTTTAAAGGGAACGTGTTCCAATCTTTTCAAAACACGGCAAGAGATGCAGGTTATTTGCCGGCATGGGTAGAGAAGCGAAAGCTGATTTTAGGAAAACTGGAATACTTAATTGTGGAGATGGAAAAAAATATGCCGCATGATGAAGCTTCATCTATTTTGGCTGGAATCAATCAAGAGGTGAAACAGTATAATACAATTTGCCCTGTACAAATGCAGAGAGCGCCTCTTGAAATGGACAGGTTAATGTTTCAATGTGAAGCGTGGAAATAACATCGGGGGGGGTTCTTTATGAAGATAGCTGCTGCCCAAATGAGCACGACAGAAAATAAAGAAGAAAATTTGGCAAAAATCTTAATGTATATACAATTGGCCTCTAAACAGAATGCCGATATGGTCATACTGCCTGAAATGGCAATGGCATTGGTTACTGCTAATAATGGCTTGAAGCCTGCGGAAGTGGCAGAAAGCGTTAACGGGCCCTTTGTGAGCGCTCTTCAAAAGAGTGCTAAGGAAGGAAATATATACGTTGTGTGCGGTATATTCGAGTCTATACCTGATAACACCCAACAAGCGTTTAATACGATCGTCGCCATCAATTCAAACGGAGCGTTGGAACGGATTTATCGTAAGACACATTTATATGATGCTTTTTCCTATAAAGAATCAGATACAATCTTGCCCGGACAAGATTTATTCCAAGTGATGGATACTCCATTCGGGAAGATCGGGATGATGGTTTGCTATGAATTGCGTTTTCCGGAGGTCGCGAGGCACTTGGTGGATCAAAATGCAGATTTAATCATTATTCCGGCAGGCTGGGTGAAAGGCCCATTAAAGGAAGAACATTGGCAGACCTTATTGAAGGCAAGAGCCATAGAAAACACAGTCTTTGTTTGTGGCTGCAATCAATCAGGGACTGTTTACACCGGTCGTAGCATGTTGGTCGATCCGATGGGAGTCGTAATGGCTGATGCCGGCGAAGAGGAAGGATTAATTGCAACTACGATAGATTTTGGCAGAATTGACACTGTCAGAAAAACGGTTCCTTGCCTAAATGGGAGAAGAAGAGAACTATACACACAATGACACGTATACAAGACCCTATACATATACTGCCTTTGAATGTGATTCTAAATAAGGCAGGTAAGGGCTATCATGAAAAATAGGTTTGAGACTGTAGTGGGGCACAGTGCTTCCTTGAAGAAAACAATCCTGGAAAAAATATCGGAGCATTCATTGCCTATCCCTATTTCACAGCAAGCACTCCAATGGATTCTTAATCATCATAGTGATACTTTGGATGGAATGCATGTCGATTTGATAGATGAGAAGCTGGTTTTGAGAGGGAAATACAGAGCAGGGATTATTCCGGTTCCATTCGAATTAATCTGCCGTCCTGTTTCAGCAGACAAACGTATTCTATGCTTTTATGTAGAGCAAATGAAGCCGATTAATCAAGAATGGCTCAGGAAAAAGGTTTTTAACAGCAAAAATGGATCGGTTTACAAAGAAGGCCATCTATACATCGATTGTAATCAAATGAAGACAATCAAATCACTCCCGTTAGGATCCATTAAGGATATGTATGTCAAAAAGCAAACATTATGGCTAAAAATAGGTGTGTAATAACGATTTCGACCAAAGCATGAGATATCCTTTATCCATGCTTTTTATTATGGGATTGCATTGCATATGAGGTTGGAGGTATTTTTTATGGATTATACCCGATCGAGAAGGTATGATAAGAAAAGATTCTTTTTAAAACACTCCGAGCCTTCGCATGGACTATTAAAAAATCTTTTTGGCATACATATTATTGTTTTTGATAGCAAAGAATGGCGCATTCGGAGAAGGTATTGTTAGAGAGAAAGATGGTGGGTTATATATGATTTATAAAGAATTGTTTATGGCTTTTTTTCGGGTAGGCATGCTGGGATACGGAGGCGGCCCATCTGCTATTCCTTTAATCAAGATTGAGGCTGTCGATGGCTATAAGTGGATGGGCGATGAGGAGTTTTCAGACTTGATTGCGTTAGCCAATGCTTTACCCGGCCCAATAGCCACTAAGCTTGCCGGTTATATCGGATATAGGCAGAAAGGCTGGCTCGGCATGGTTGTCGCCATCGTGGCATCTGTTTTGCCCACTGTCATTATTATGATTGTGTTCCTTAGCTTGATTTCAAGCTATCGCGATAAGCCTTGGGTACAGGGCATGACAAATGCTGTCATACCTGTTGTAGGTGTCATGCTGGCCACAATGACATGGGATTTTGCGGCTAAGTCTTCCAAAACAATGGGATGGATAAAGACTATTGTCTTTATTGCTGCCGGCTATTTATTGATGGAAGTCATAAACATTCCTACGCCTATCGTTATCATTATTGTCCTTTTTATTGCATTGATTCTACCTGCATCCAAGAAATCGGTTGAAGGAAAGAAGGTGGAACAATGATATATTGGCAGTTGTTTTGGGCTTTTTTTATTCCGAGCATACTTGGTTATGGAGGCGGACCGGCCAATATACCGTTAGTGAAGGAACAAGTCGTTGATAAGTATCATTGGATGAGTGTGGCGGATTTCAGCGAAATGATTGCTGTCGGAAATGCCCTGCCTGGTCCAATAGCCACTAAAATGGCTGGTTACGTAGGCTATGAGATAGCTGGAGCGGGTGGAGCAGCCCTTGCTTTGTTTGCTACAGTGGCACCAAGTCTAATAATGATGATCTTACTTTTAGCTGTGATCATGAAGCATAAAGAATCACCAAAAGTGAAAAGGCTGACCAATTTTATAAGGCCTATTATTGCTGTTTTACTTGGAATGATGGCCATAAATTTTTTCGTAGAAGGGTACCAAACCATAGCTTTGACCCAAACGGCCATCATTGCAGTCGTTTCTTTTATACTGATGGAAAAATTCAAAATGCATCCGGCATATGTGATAGGTATATCGTTGTTGTATGGTGCTGTTTTCTTGGGATGAGAAATATTTGCCCCTGCCTCGCAGTCTTGGCCGGAAGCGGATTCTTATACTACAAAAATGGGCGTGGAAATAGTATAGTTAACTTAAATACTTTGGGGGAGCGTACAACACGTCATGAAATTTGTATCTTGGAACGTCAATGGCATCCGCGCTTGTGTGAAGAAAGGCTTTTTGGATTATTTTCATCAAGTGGATGCTGATATATTTTGTATACAGGAAACTAAATTGCAGGAAGGCCAGATTGAATTGGAGCTTGAAGGCTATCATCAATATTGGAATTATGCTGAAAAGAAAGGGTACTCCGGTACCGCCATATTTACCAAACAAGAACCGCTTTCCTATTCATACGGGATAGGGGACAAGGAAGCTGAAGCAGAGGGCCGTTCAATTACCCTTGAATTTGAATCCTTTTTCTTGGTTAATCTATATACGCCCAATTCAAAAAGAGATTTGAGCCGATTGCCATACCGGCTGGAATGGGAAGACGAGATTAAGAATTATCTGTCTCAATTGAACACCATAAAGCCTGTCATTTTATGTGGCGATTTAAATGTCGCCCACAAGCCGATCGATCTGAAAAATGCCGTTTCCAACCGAGGAAATTCAGGCTTTACTGATGAAGAGAGGGAAAAGATGACCTGTTTGCTTGAGGCTGGATTTGTTGACAGCTACCGTTACTTATATCCTGATAAAACAGGCAGCTATTCATGGTGGAGCTATATGAACAAAGTCCGGGAGCGGAATATAGGATGGCGGATCGATTATTTTATTCTGTCATCAGAACTTGCTTCGTATTTAAGTGAGGCATTTATACATAGTGAAATAATGGGCAGTGACCATTGTCCGGTCGGAATTGAAATCGATTTATAAATAGTCGCTGATAACCGAATGCGTTATTGAGTGGTACGGGAGGAATGAAAGAAATGTTAAAAGAACAAGTACAGCAATTCATTACTAATACAGCAAAGGACCATCCTGAGGGGATTGTCCTTTTTCCGGCGGAACAAAGGTATGCCGAAGAGAAAGGGATCCTTCCGACAAATGTCACATATCAAATCGGCGATCCAAAAGACCGTTTCTCCTCCATTTACCTTGAGTTATGCGATAAAGAAACCGAAAATTTCATATCTGAACAAAGTGAAGATTTTCTAAGTGAACCGATTGCCTATTTCAAGCGCCATCAAAACGAATTTTTATATATTGAGTCAGCATGGTTCGATTGCATCGGCATCGAAGGGATTTCCTTTGAACAAGATGATGTATTTAAAACGTACAACGTGATGACCGGTTTAAAAGTGCCGAAAAAATACCAACAGGCTATTAAAGATTTTCTTGAAGATTCTCTAGCTGGCGGACAACCTTTATATTCATTGATGTTCAGCCAAAATGACGGTTTATGGGAATTGAATTTTACATTAGATTATGTAAGTGGATTTGATCATGGTATGACTATTCAGGAGGCGCTGGAATTAATCTATCAATTAGTCTTTTCACTTGGAAAAGCAATCGAACCTAACTAATAAGATCAAAAGGGCAATCGAGACCGATTGCCCTTTTTACTTTAGAAATCATAGTTGTCGATATTGTCCTTTGTGAAAACAACACGTTCTGGCAACAAGATAATGCCGCTTTCTTTAGAATGATATTGATACCCTTGGATAGAATTCGGTTCAATTTTCACTTTGCCTACAGTCGGGACCTCAAATTCATCTCCTACCTTTAGTTTTTTATTTTCAACAGTCATCAAATAAGCGACATAAGCAGCCAGAGCACCTTGCTTTTTAACATCCCAAAGCCCAAATTGCTTGACGGTACCTCGTTTTACAAATTCTCTCATAACGTTCGGAGTGGAAAATCCGGTAATGGCCAGATGCCCATTCTTGCCCGCATTTTCAGCTGCCTGCGCCATAGCAGGCAGCGCTGTGGCATCCGGGCAAATAATGGCATTAATATCTGGATACGTTTTCAAAATATTTTCCCCTACAGCCAATGATTTTTGGGCATCATTGTCTCCGTATTGTGTGGTTACTATTTTCCAGCCGGGATATTGTTCAGCGATGATTTCTTTTGCTTTTGTCACCCATTGGTTTTGGTCAGTAACGGTAGGGCTTGAATAAAAGAAAGCAACCTCGCCTTTATCCCCGATTTGCTCATATGTCATTTTGATCAATAATTCCGCCAATTGTTCAGGTGTTCCTTGATTAATATAAAAAGACCTGTCTTCAGGCTTCACATCTGAATCCCATGTGATAATTTTCACGCCCCGGTCTTTTGCCCTTTTCAAAGCTTGGCTTAATCCATCTACAGATACTGAGGAAATCATTAATGCATCATACCCTTGATTGACAAAATTGTTTATATATTTCACTTGTCCTGATACGGATGCTTCACTTGGCCCATCATACTTCAACTTAATATTTAGAGAGTCTGCCATTTCTTTTGCTCCCTGGCCTCCAGAAGTAAAAAAGCCCACTCCTGTCAATTTAGGGATAAATGCTAGCTTTACTTCTTCTTTTTCCTTTGAAACCTTCGAACCGTTTCCACTGCAGGCGGCTAATACCAAAACAAGTATACATATACACATACCGGAAAACACTTGTTTGATCACTTTCATTTTTTCACCCTCCTGAAAGATAACTGTTATTCTTTATGCCTTCTTTTTAAAGGAAGCCATTTGTCCATTCTGAAAAAATGGATGTGGCTGTTTCTGAAAAGGATAGCGAGAATTAACATGAAACCGATAACCACACTGGTTTCTTCACTCGTCATTTCCGACATCTGCAGGCCATATTGCATGATGCCTATGACAAAGCTTGCAATAAGTGTGCCGATTACACTTCCTTTTCCCCCCAGAATACTGGTTCCTCCTAAAACAACGGCTGTGATAACGTGAAGAACGGATTCTGATCCAAGGTCCGAACGTGCCGAACTAAAGTAGGATGTTAGGACAATGCCAGCCATTCCACCCCCCAATGAGGAAAAAATATAAGTGCTTAAAATGATCTGTTTAGTTGAAATACCGCTATAAAAGGCTGCATTGCGGTTAACGCCCACCAAGAAAACCTTTCTGCCATACCGGGTCCTATGGAGGAGTAGGCCGAACACAAGGCTAGTAACGATTAATAGCCAGAGTGAATGTGGAATGCCCATCGTAGTTCCGTTGGAAAAATCAGAAAATTGGGCAGGGAAGCCGCTAATGCCTTCGTAGCCGGAAGCACTTGAACCACCAGAAATAACAAGCGCAATACCGGAAAACAGGAACATTCCACCAAGTGTGATGACCAGAGGCTGTACACCTGTCATTATAATAATCAAGCCGTTTAATGCACCGGCCAGCATTGCGCAAATTAAGGCTATCATAATAGCAAAGGGCAAATCGATTCCATTCTTCCATAAGACCCCTGTTACAATCGAGGTTAATCCCATTACAGAACCGACAGAAACATCTATGCCTCCTGCAATGATGACGAATGTCATTGGGATGGCTGCCAAGGCAATGAAAGCAAAATCGTTCACGCTGTAAAGGAGATTATTCAAATCGAAAAAACCAGGTGCCATAAAAGCGAATACTACTAGTTCAGCAATGAGAAAGAGGAATAAGAACCTTTCCCATCTCCATTTGCTATGATAGCCCATTCTGTTTCCCTCTCTTTCTTTTAAAATAGGAAACACGGCTGTCCTTTGAGTTGAAAAAGGCATGGAATTTGGAGTCGAATATTATGATGATAAGCAATAATAAGCCAGAGATAGCATTGTTATAGTAAGCGGGTATTTTCATGTAAATTAATGAAGTATTAATCATAGTGAAGAATAAAGCGCCAATACCAGCCCCAAGTATGGAACCGCTGCCTCCGTTCAGGCTGATTCCGCCAAGGACTGCAGCTGCGATCACCTGTAATTCCAGTCCGCTGCCTGTTTGGTTAGGGACAAATCCAATATTCATGATGAAAAGTAAGCCAGCAATGCCGGCCATGAAAGAAGAGGCAATAAAAGCCAGAAGTGTCACTTTTTTTACCGGGATGCCTACTAATACAGCCCCTTTCCTGTTATCGCCGACAGCATAAACATACTGTCCCCATCTGCAAAAGGTAAAAAAAAGAAAAGCAGCACATAGCAATACAAATGCAATCCATACAGGAAAGGGAACGGATAGAAAAGACGCTTGAGATAATTGTTTATAATAGTTTGGTATATTTTCAACCCACTTGCCTCCGGTAGTGATAAGCATAAAACCTCTGATGATTCCCATTGTCCCTAGGGTCATTATGATTGAGGGAATGTTCAGGAAAGAAATCCCTATGCCGTTAACTGCACCGATACATATACTTAAGAGCAAAACAGCCAGTATTACTGTTGTAATTGAATAGGAGTCGGCCAGTAATATGCCTCCCACAGCAGCGGAAATGCCCATTGTGGAACCTACTGAGACATCAATATGGCCAGTAAGCAGGACAAATGCCTGCCCTATGCACATAATCACTAAAATAGCACTTGATTTCAACAGCAGAGTAAGTGTAGCCCCGCCGAAGAAAGCTGGATTAATGGAACAAATAAGCAAGTAAAAGAGGATCATTAAGAGAAGGATGGCCATTGAACGGCTTCTCCATAATCCGGTAAGTTGAGCCAGCATTTAATGCTTCGCCTCCATTTCTGCTCCAAATGCCAACGAAGCAATCTTATTTGTACAAAAATCTTCCTTATCGAGGCTGCCGGCGATACTTCCTTCATACAATACAACAATGCGATCGCTCATTTCGACCAGTTCTTCCATATCAGAAGATATTAAAACGATTGAAATGCCATTTAGTTGAAGGTTCTTGATGATTCCGTAAATATCCTTTCTGGCATTTGCATCGATTCCTCTGGTAGGTTCATCTAAAATAATCACATTCGGCTGCAATGCAAGATATTTGGCTAGGACGACCTTCTGTTGATTTCCGCCCGATAATTCTTGAAGCAATTGTTCTTCATTTGCGGCTTTTATATTCAGCTTGGATATATATTCGGCTGCCATTCCTTTTTCTGTTTTCTTCGAGGGGAAAAAAGCTGTAAAATGCTGCAAAAGGGTGGAAGATATGTTATTGCGGATCGTTTCAAATGAAAACAACCCATTTTTTTGGCGATCTTCTGGTACATACACAATTCCTTTTTTCATTCTTTGGGAGAAGGTAAATGGTCGAATATCTATTCCAGAGTGCTTTATTGAGCCTTCATGGATCTGTTTTATGCCGGCTATAGCTTCACCAAGTTCTGTTCTACCAGCCCCGATTACGCCTGCGATCCCCACAATTTCTCCTCGAAGAAGGTTAAAAGAAATATGGCGGAACCCATTTCCAGAAATATTGTTGATGACTAATACAGGCACATTTTCACTATCGTTGCTTACAGGCGATCCTAAAGAAAGGGTATCAGTATCCAACTGGAACTCTCTATTTGTTTTTGGTGACAACCCGTCGATTAACCGCTCAATTGTAAATTCGGATACATGCCCTGATTCTGAAACGATACCGTCCCTCATGACTGATACAGTGTCTGCTAATTGAAAAATTTCTTCGAACCGATGGGTGATATAAAAAATGCCAATCCCTTTTTCCGTTAATGTCCTTATGCTGTTGAATAGTGCCTTAATTTCATGGAAGGTCAGCGTAGAGGTTGGTTCATCCAAGATCAGCACTTCACTTTCCCTCATCAATCCTCTAACAATTTCAACCAATTGTTGATCAGCTATTGATAGAGAATAGCCTTTTTGTGCCATATCCAGCTGCCAATCCAGCGATGAGATGATTGTTTCTGCCTTTTTTAAAAGGGCATTCTTTTTCCCCTTCATACCAATGGTGATATTATCTCCCACACTCATATTCGGGAATATGAGAGGTTCTTGTGGTACGAGATACATGTCTGAATGATCGGCGTGCCGATTTTTAGAAAAATGGACTGGTTTGCCTTTAAAAAGAACAGTTCCCTTATCGGGCTGATACCATCCGCATATGATTTTCATCAATGTTGATTTCCCGGCGCCATTTCCTCCAACGAGGGCATGAATTTCCCCTTTGTGAAGAGAAAGGGATACCCCTTTCAAAATGGGTGTTGAAGTAAATCGTTTATGAATCCTGTTAACAGCCAGCAAGGGACAGGTTAAATCAGCCATAGCAATGGATCACCTCCTTTGTTTGATAGCGCATACAAATAGGCGAGCTGAACCATTAAACAAAAGTTCAGTGTTTGAAAGATCTTACAGATTATTTACACAATAAAGGGTTGTACTATTACTGCTGACTTACATATTTTTTTGGAAATCTTGAAGTCATACGAAAAGAAGCAATCCATATACATTAAGTATGCGTGAACAAAAGACGGTACTTTGGATTTTTGTGAAGGAGAGTAGAAAAATGGCTGAAGATCTGATAAATGACAATAACCTTATGAAGGCTGCTTGGTTCTACTATAAAGAAAATATGAACCAAAGTGAGATCGCTGAACAATTAGGGATGTCGCGGACAAAGGTTGTACGTTTATTGGAAAAAGCAAGAACCGAAGGAATCGTACAAATCCATATTAAACGATTGGAAGGGAATTGCCTGAATGTAGAGCAGGAAATAATCAATCAGTTCAATCTAAAGAATGCATTCATCATACCGACTCCTGTTCATGACGAGGGGTTAGTGGATTCTCTGGCAAAGGCAGCAGCACAATTTTTGCAGTCCCGGTTGCAGCCAAATGATTTGATAGGGATAGGGTGGGGCAGAACAGTGGCACAAACCATTGACCGCTTAGACATACGCTGGGATCAAATTACCTCTGTGGTGACATTGACAGGGGGAATCCATTTTTATTTGCAAAACCGACAAGGGCAGGATGGGAGAATGGAGAAGTTCAATGAAATACATGTGATTCCTGCTCCGATGTTGGCATCGAGCACTGAGCTCGCAGAAATTTTTTTGAAGGAGCCTGCCATTAAACAAATTCTCGATTTCATTCATCTTTCTGCTTATTCGTTAGTTGGTATCGGCGGAGTCTATTCAGATGCGACCATTATCCAAGAAGAAAGCCTTTCATTGAATGAACTAGCGTATATAAAAAAGCAGGAGGCTGCGGGAGACATATTGGGACAATTCTTTAATGCAGAGGGGGAACTCCTTGATTTGCCCCATCACCATAGATATATCGGAATATCACTTGATAAGCTGAAGGAAACGCAGCATGTAATTGGCGTGGCCGGCGGCCAAAATAAAGTGGAAGCGATATATGGAGCCTTAAAAGGAGGCTATATACACACTCTTGTAACAGATGAACAAACAGCCCTTGCATTATTGGGAAGAGAAGGGGATCAATAATATGGAGCATATTTTGGCCTTAGATGCAGGTACTGGAAGTATACGTGCGGTTCTTTTTGATCGTACAGGCAAAGAGATAAGTTGTTCGCAGAGCGAATGGTCCCATCAAGCTAATCCTCTATTTCCCGGCTCGATGGATTTTGATTATGTGCTGAACTGGAAGCTTGTAAAGGAGTGTATCAGCGAATGCATTGAAGAGTCGAACATTGATGCTGCTTCGATTAAAGTGGTAAGCGCAACTAGTATGAGGGAAGCATTTGTTTTGTATGACAGGGAAGGGAAAGAAATTTGGGCGTGCGCAAATGTGGATGCTAGAGCATATGAGGAAGTTACTGATTTACGGGAAAGGATGCCAACCCTAGAGCAGGACACTTATATGAAAACTGGCCAAACATTCGCCTTATCAGCATTGCCGAGACTGTTGTGGGTGAAACAAAAAGAACCGGGTTTATATGAGCAGGCGTATAAAATGTCCATGATCAACGATTGGATATTATATAAATTGTCTGGGGAACTGCAAATGGATGTGTCCAATGGCAGTTCAACAGGTCTAATCCAATTAAAAGAAAGGGAATGGGCAGGTGATGTCTTGGCGGCATGTCATTTAAAACCTGATCTCCTTCCTCCTCTCAATGAAGCAGGAACCATTATTGGAAGCATTTCAGAGGCTGTTGAGGATGAGACAAAATTGAAAAAAGGAACATTAGTTGTTAGCGGAGGAGGGGATGCCCAAATGGCTTCAGTTGGATGCGGAGCCATTTTCGAGGGGCAAACCGTCATTTCAGGAGGATCTTTTTGGCAACAGGAAGTGAATACAAAAAGCCCTGCCCCCGACTCTGATGCAAGAATCAGGTTGAATTGCCATTCTGTACAAAAGCTGTACCAAATAGAAACCATTACCTTTAATCCCGGTCTCGTCATGCGGTGGTTCCGCGATACGTTTTGCGAAAAGGAAGTGGAAGAAGCTAAAGAGACAGGGCAAGATCCTTATGAACTACTGGAACAAAAAGCCTCTGTCCTGGAAGCCGGCTCCTGTGGTGTTATCCCGATATTTTCGGATACGATGAATTATATGTCATGGAGGCATGCTTCCCCCTCTTTCATCAATTTGCCTATTGATGATAAAGGGAATGGAAAAATCGCCATGTTCCGTGCACTGGAAGAAAATGCTGCTCTTATTTCTTACGGAAACCTATGCCTTATTAAGAAATTCACAGGATTCTACCCAAATGAAGTGATATTTGTCGGCGGTGCTTCAAAAGGGTCTCTTTGGGGGCAAATATTGGCTGATGTCTTAGGGATACCTGTAAAAGTGCCATGTGTCAAAGAGGCGGCGGCCTTAGGTACAGCAATCGTCGCGGGCGTTTCAGCAGGATTTTATCCATCATTGGAGAAAGCAGTGGAAACAGTTATTGCATGGGATACTACTTATACACCTGATTTTGAAAAGCATGCTATCTATCAACGATTGTATAAACAGTGGGAAAGGGTGTATAAAAAGCAATTGGAACTGGCTGATACCGGCCTTACTAGGCATATGTGGAAGGAGCCGGGATTTAAAAGAAAGGAGCGTGCTGGGGAAAATGGAAAAGGTGAATGAACATGATTTTGTATACCGTTTTGGCGATTATGGGCCAAAGTATTTATTGAAAGGGCCGAATATTGATGTTGGCATCGTTGTTCTCAAACCAGGGCAGGATTTCACCAATCATTATCATACCGAATGTGAAGAGGTCTTTTTCGTTTTACATGGAAAAATTGATTTTTATGTGAATGAACAAAAAATCCATG
The DNA here is from genome assembly GCF_047238185.1 of Bacillus kalamii. Taxonomy (NCBI): domain Bacteria; kingdom Bacillati; phylum Bacillota; class Bacilli; order Caryophanales; family Bacillaceae; genus Bacillus; species Bacillus kalamii. The sequence continues at coordinate 1,691,052 of NZ_JBDFMI010000001.1, forward strand.
TCCAACCCGGTGACCTGATACAATGCCGCCCTTTAGAGCGCCATTATTTAATCAATCGTAGCGGTGAGGAATGTAAGGCACTCTTTATTAAATCACCACACATAGCAGGCCGGGATTCTGTGGAAGCACCCAATCCAATCGTCGATAAAGAGGAGTGAGAGAGTATGGTGTGGGGATTTCATAATCGAATGAATGCTTTATTGCCAAATAAGAGAGCTGTCATGCTGGCAATCGACCATGGCTATTTTTTGGGACCAGTGCATGGACTTGAACAACCGGGAGAAACGGTAAAGGAATTATTGGACTATACGGATTCTTTATATGTAACGAGAGGAATATTGTCCTCTTGCATTCCTTATACAACCACCAAACCGATGGTATTGAGAGTGTCGGGGGGACCGACAGTGGTTGGCAAGGATCTCGCTAACGAAACAATAGTGACATCCATGAAGGAAGCCATCCGGCATAACGTCGTGGGTGTAGGGGTTTCCGTTTTTGTCGGTTCTGATTATGAAACTCAAACGATTACCAATCTAGCCCAAACAGTCACAGCGGCCCATGATTATGGCGTACCGGTATTGGGGATTACAGCCGTAGGCAAGGAACTGGAAAAAAGAGATGCCCGTTTCTTGGCTTTGGCTTCACGTGTTGTTGCAGAAATGGGAGCAGATATTGTCAAAACGTATTACTGTTCTGACTTCGAGCAGGTCACAAGCAAATGTCCGGTCCCGATAGTCATTGCGGGTGGGCCGAAGTTCGATACAATCGGAGAGGCATTGGAGATTACCAGAAGAGCGATGGAATCCGGGGCGGCTGGCGTTGATATGGGAAGGAATATTTGGCAATCCGAGCATCCCTTAGCTATGATGAAAGCGATCGATGCAATTGTACATCGGCATTTCTCCGTAAAGGAAGCGGAGGAATTATTCAATCATTCTGTACAGGAAGTAAAAGCCTGAGCTTATGCTTTATCACTTCTGCCTCTCATTGGGAGGCTTTTTTTATTGGCAGGTAGCTATTGTTGGCTGGGTACGGTCTGCGAGTGAATTGGCGGTTTCAACAAAAAAGCGGAATGGATTGGTTTATTGCCTTTAGAGACGAATTAAAAATGGGCCGTTTTGCGAAAAATGGAATACCCGATAGTAATCACTCGTTATTGAATAATCAATTACCTCTATCTTGATGGAAAAGTGAAAATGGAAATTCTGCTATGTGTCGCCTTTAACTCAATATTGGTGAATGATGGACAATAGCTTCCAGTACACTTTAAAGAAAAAACAGGTACTCCAGTCATTCTTTTTGGAAAAAACCAGCAGACCGTCTTTCAGGAAATACTTGGCGTGGTTTTCCTTTTTACAAAATGCAAGAAGAACCTTCAGAAGGCATTTTATTATCTATAATTCTACAAAAAAAGGAAGGCGGGCGCCGGAGAATGTCGAAGTAATGGATATTATGCCACTTTCAATAGACATAAGTGGACATAATGGAAATCTATCGATGCCTTTCGTTTTACAAAATGTCTAATGTAAAGAGAATTTACTATCAGTACAATAAGGTTAAGATGAAAAACGTTCAAATGATGTCCATTAGGTCTTTTATGGGAAAATCGGCATTTCAGCTTGATTAAGCTCGTGGATTTCTGCTGTTCCCCTTCGAAACACGTACATATTTGAAACGGCACCAGAGAAGCGATTCGGATGTTAGCGGATGAAAAATAAGGAGCACAGACTATTTGCATAAAAAGTGAATAATCTATGCTCTTTTTTTATTTTTCAGTTTCATAAGAATCGGTTTTTTAGTCGTAATTCACCATGAATATATGCTAGGTTTGGTTATTTTATAGGAAACATGTATAATGGGCATACGTTTAAATATTTTAATATTCTGAAATGTAAGTCTGTTTCTTCTGTTGGTTCTTAAAAATACTTCCTAGAGATTTCTGCTTGTTCATTTTATTTACAAATGAAAAGGAGGAGTATTATGAAAACCGCAAAGCTTAAAAGAATATCTCCATGTGATCTCCATCTGAATTTTACAGAGGTGGATGAAGGACTCTCCGCCAGGCAGGCGTTTGAAGAGTCCAATAGATGCCTCTATTGCTATGATGCCCCTTGTACGAATGCATGCCCTACAAGTATCGATATCCCTTCTTTTATTAAAAAAATCGCATCTGGCAATCTAATTGGATCCGCACGCACGATTATGAAAGCGAATCCTGTTGGTGCTAGCTGTGCGAGAGTGTGCCCCACTGAAGAATTGTGTGAGGGAGCTTGTGTTTTAAACTCTTCAACCGCCCCTATCCAAATCGGCAAGCTGCAAAGATATACCACGGATTGGGCAATAGAAAACAAACCCGTCCTTTTTGAAAAAGGAATGAGCAATGGATTGAAAGTAGCCATTATCGGAAGCGGGCCAGCAGGGTTATCGGCCGCGAGGGAACTGGCTTTATTAGGCTATGTTGTGACGATTTATGAAGCCTCTCATGAAGCGGGCGGATTAAATACGTTTGGGATTGTTTCTTTCCGCCTTCCCCAAAAGATTTCCTTTTGGGAAGTAAACCAAGTCAAAGAATTGGGTGTACGGATCGAAACGAATACAGAGATTGGCAAAGACCTGGGGCTCGGTTATCTCCAAGACCACTTTGATTATATTGTTGTTGCCGTAGGAATGGGCAGTGTTCCGTCACTTGGCATTGAAGGCGAACACTTGACAGGTGTATTAGATGCAATCGATTTTGTAAAGTCCACAAAAGGAAATCAATTAACCGAGGATTATAAAGGCAAAAGAATGGTCGTTATCGGTGCTGGTAACACAGCGATAGATGCAGCAACCTGCTCCGTCCGGCTCGGTGCAGAAAACGTCCAGATTTTATACCGGCGGACAGCCGAAGAAATGACTGCCTATGATTTTGAATATGAGTTCGCTAAGCAAGATGGAGTTGAATTCCGCTGGCTTACAGCACCTAAGAGAATCATCGGGGATGGCATAGGAAATGTGACCGGAATTGAATGCCAGACCGTTGCACTTCATCAAGAAGAAAAAGACGGAAGAAGGCGCCCGATACCAATAAAGGGTTCTGAATACGTCATACCATGCGATGCTATTATAAAGGCGATCGGACAAACGAGGCATGTAAGCCTGATCCATGCCTTGGGGCTTGATCATAAAAATGGGGTTGTTACTGTAAATCCCGATTCATACCAAACTTCAAATGGAAAAATATACGCCTGCGGCGATGTGATTTTCGGGAAAGGGACTGGAGAGGCAATGGTTGTAAGCGCCGCACAGCAGGGGAAGAATGTGGCGGAGAGCATCCATAAAAGCTTGATGGATGCCCAGTTGGTCCAATAATGAAAGGGGAATGAATATATGGCTGATTTACGCAGTAATCTTGCTGGGATCAAATCCCCAAATCCATTCTGGCTCGCATCTGCACCTCCCACTAATTCAGGCTACCAAGTACAACGTGCATTTGAAGCAGGTTGGGGAGGGGCTGTCTGGAAAACGCTGGGAGAACCAATTCTCAATGTAAGTTCCCGTTTTGCGGCAGTCAGCTTTAATGGCCAGCGTGTGGCGGGTTTTAACAATATCGAATTGATTACAGACAGGCCTCTTGATGTCAATCTGCAGGAAATATATGAAACGAAAAAAAGATTCCCTGATCATGCCATCATCGCATCCTTAATGGTGGAGCCTAAACAGGAGAAATGGCATGAAATCGTAAAGCGTGTGGAAGATGTAGGTGTCGATGGATTGGAACTGAACTTCGGATGTCCCCATGGAATGGCAGAAAGGGGGATGGGTTCCGCATCCGGACAAGTGCCGAAATTGGTGGAACAACAGGCTTACTGGGTGAAAGAAGTTGCCAAAACGCCTGTTATCGTTAAACTGACTCCCAATATTACGGATATAACTGCTACCGCTGAAGCGGCTGTAAATGGCGGAGCGGATGCTATATCGATGATTAATACGATCAATAGCCTTGCAGGTGTGGATCTGGATTCCTGGAATACGATTCCACATGTGGGCGGAAAGGGTGCGCATGGCGGTTATTGCGGGCCGGCCGTCAAGCCGATTGCTTTGAACATGGTGGCTGAATGTGCCCGAAACCATCGAATACAAGTTCCTATTTCAGGTATCGGAGGCATATCAACTTGGCAGGATGCGGTCGAATTTATGTTGATGGGAGCTTCAGGGGTGCAAATCTGTACTGCCGCTATGCATCATGGTTTCCGAATAATAGAAGATCTTGTGGAAGGCTTGGATTCCTATTTGGATAGTAAAGGGTTAAGATCATTATCGCAATTGATCGGTCAATCGGTTTCCAGATACTCCGATTGGGGGAACCTTGACCTCAATTATAATATAGTCGCAAAGATCAATCGCGACGTCTGCATTAATTGCAATAAATGCCATATTGCCTGTGAAGATACTTCCCACCAATGCATTGATCGAAAGGTAGACGCAGCTGGAGTTGCCTATTTGGAGGTTCGGGAGGAGGACTGTGTGGGCTGTAATCTATGTTCGATAGTCTGTCCGGTCGATGGAGCCATTGATATGGTCGAAATGGACTCCCAATTGCCTCCGATGACTTGGAATGAACGCCAGGCTGCACTTAAAGGTTCAATTCAATGCCAAACCGATATTGCCAATTAAGGAGGAATGATTTATGAAAAAATTGATTAAGAACGGAACGGTTGTGACCGCTGCCGATACATTCAAAGGAGATGTGCTGATAGAGGACGGGATCATCACAATGCTCGCTAAGGATATTAAAGAACACGATGCTGAGATCATTGATGCTTCTGGATTGTTAGTCATTCCGGGCGGAATTGATCCACATACGCATTTGGATATGCCTTTCGGGGGCACCGTTACATGTGATGATTTCGAAAGCGGCACGATAGCTGCAGCACATGGGGGAACAACAACCATCATTGACTTTTGCTTAACAGATAAAGGCCTTCCATTGAAAGACTCCATTAATGTGTGGCATGAGAAATCCAACAACAAGTCAGTTGTCGATTACGGATTTCATTTGATGATCAGTGAAATAAACGATGATGTCCTTGATGAACTGCCGGCCGTCATAAAAGAAGAAGGAATTACTTCCTTTAAAGTATTTATGGCGTATAAAAATGTGTTTCAGGCCGATGATGAAACGTTATTTAAAACACTTGTTTTGGCACGGGAATTAGGTGCGCTTGTCATGGTCCATGCAGAAAACGGGGATGTAATCGATTATCTGACCAAAAAAGCATTAGAGGAAGGGAAAACGGATCCAATTTACCACGCGTTAACAAGGCCTGCTGAAGCAGAAGGGGAAGCCACAGGACGTGCAGCTGCTTTGGCAGGCCTGGCAGATTCACAGTTATACGTTGTGCATGTTACATGTGAACAAGCGGTTGCCCGGATTGCGGAAGCCCGCAATAAAGGATTTAAGGTATGGGGAGAAACTTGTCCGCAGTACCTGGTGTTGGATCAAAGTTATTTGGAAAAACCAAACTTTGAAGGCGCTAAATACGTCTGGTCGCCCCCGCTTCGTGAAAAATACCACCAGGAAGCTTTATGGAATGCCCTTAAGAGCGGACAATTGCAGACAATCGGATCTGATCAATGCTCTTTTCAATTCAAAGGGCAGAAAGATATGGGGAAAGATGATTTCACAAAAATTCCAAACGGAGGCCCGATCATTGAAGACCGTATGACCATCATGTTTTCCGAAGGTGTTAAGCAGGGCCGGATTTCTTTAAATCAATTCGTAGACATGACTTCCACCAGAGCTGCAAAACTGTTCGGATTGTTCCCTAAAAAAGGGACAATAGCGGTCGGTACGGATGCGGATATTGTGTTATTTGATCCTGCAGAAGAAAGAACACTTTCTGTTGATAGTCTTCATATGGCTGTTGACTATAGTGCATTTGAAGGGATGAAAGTGACCGGATCTCCCAAAACGGTCATGGTCCGTGGAGAATTGGTCGTAGAGAACGGCCGATTTGTCGGGAAGCCTGGAACAGGCCAATATTTAAAGCGTGCAGGATACAATATGCCTTTATCAGAAAAAAGCCCTCAATCTGTGAAATAAGCGATCTGAAAATAGGGAGGAGCGTCCATTGTATGTCCGATTATCAACAATATGTAGGCGAAAAGCTAGAAATAGATTCATTGATGAAAAAGGGATATCGTATCCGATCAGTAAATGAAACGTTGGATGGCGCATTTCTTACTTTTTACCATGATGTTGAAAAACAAAATGAATTGATTAGAGTGATGACGGCAAATGGCCGAAAATATTTCTCTACTTTTTTGCTGGATAGATCCGTTCCTTAATGGTGAAAACCGGGGGCATGCCATATAATCGATGCTTGTCCCTGGTTTCTTTGAAAAGGCATATATACATACGATTGGGGATGAGCAAATGAGAGAGCATTTTAAACTATCTGTAGCGGATGTTTTGGAAAGAAAGCATTTTAAGAATGCAAAAGTGATTGCAGGAATGGCAGGAGTGCACCGTATTGTTAAATGGGTGCATGTAATGGAAACGGCTTCCGTACGGAATTTGCTGCATGGAAATGAACTAATCCTTACGACTGGCCTTGCATTTAAAGAAGAACCCCATCTGTTTTTTTCCATGATTAAGGAATTGATCGACCACGGAGCAGCTGGTGTCTGCCTTGAATTGGGCACATACATAACCTCCATTCCTGAAGGCATTATCCAATACGCCGATCTGCATCGGTTTCCTCTTATTGTATTTGACCAAGAAGTCTTATTTGTCGATATAACACAGGATATCCACTCAATTATGATTAACCAGCAATATGAAATGATTTCTAATTTAGAGGAATACTCACAAATGTTAAATAAAAAGATCTTGTCGATTGAACATTATGAGGAAATTCTGCAATATATATTTGCTAAATTGGATGTCCAAATCATATTTAAAAGAAAAGACAGCGATTTTGAATTTGTCCCTGATGTCAACCATAACGACAGAATCAAATTGTTGACCACTGTTTTGGACGCAAAAGACCATTATATCTCGGCACCTATTCATCTTTTTGACCAGGAATATGCGACCATCGCCCTCTATTCGAAGGATATCCCGTTAGGAGAGTATGAAATTCTTCTATTAGACCGGACATCTACTGCATTGGCACATCATTTTCAAAGAGAATTATTTATTGCCGAAAAGAAAAAAGCAATTGAACATGAAGTGCTGACAGATTGGCTTGAAGGAAGGAATTCAATAGATGATGTATGCTTGTTTTTGAATGAACAAGGTGTACAATCTGACTTCTTTGAGGCTGTTGTACTGATCGCCAAATATAACGCATACAAAAATAGCCATGATGTAACCTATCTGAAACTCCTTTTCCGCTCTTTCTTTGAGCAAAATGGATTTCTTCCCTTTTCAATCGAAAAGAAAAACGAAATTATTTTTATCCTGATTAATAACAGGAAAAAAGAAAAAATGAAAGTAAGGCTCAATAAAGCCATTGAGTGCATTCATTTATCTGATTTCGGCCAAAAGCTCCAATCCTCCAACCTTCTAATGGGAGCCGGGAAATTCATTACCTCCTTAAAAGATTTAAACAGAAGCTATGAAAGTGCAAAAGAGACGTTGTATATCCACCAAAAAATGCCCGGCAAAAAAATGCCCCATTGTTATGAAGATCTTCATCTGTACCGGCTAATCCATGTAATGAATAAGCAAGTGGATTTAACAGAATTATTGAATGACTATTTAAAGCCGATCCTTGAATATGACCAACAATATAACGGCTGCTTGCTTGAAACGCTAAAAGTATATTTGGAGTGCAACGGAAGCAAGCAGGATACCTCTAAAAGATTGTTCATTGTCCGGCAAACCTTGTATCACCGCCTTCAAAAAATTGAAAATTTAATCGGCAGCGATTTCATGGAACAAGAAAAAAGGGTAGCTCTGGAATTAATGCTATTCGTCTATGATTATTTGGATGTGCCTTCTCATGTAAAGGCATACGAAATGTAGTACATCCTTTTCCAATTTGTAAAAGAATCCCTATAACCTTTTTACGTAATGTCTAATGAATGTAGTAATAAATTGATGAATAATAGGAGTATAGAATTCTATATTTTGTAAACTGAGGAGGAAAAATGATGGGTAAAGTAATGAACGATATACCTGTGTTGCAGAATTTCATTAATGGAAACTGGGTGGATGCTTCCAGTGATAAAATGGAGGACGTTTTGAATCCGGCTACCAATGAAATTATTTCTAAGGTGCCTGTTTCCTCTAAAGAAGATGTGGACGAAGCTGTAGCCGCTGCAAAGGAAACATTCAAAACGTGGAAAAACGTGCCTGTTCCTAAAAGGGCACGTATTTTGTTCAAGTATCATTATCTATTAACTGAAAACCACGAAGATCTAGCTAAACTTATCGTACAGGAAAATGGAAAATCCTACAAGGAGGCGTATGGAGAGGTACAGAGAGGGATTGAGTGTGTAGAGTTTGCAGCAGGAGCGCCTTCTTTAATTATGGGAGAAACTATTTCAGGGATTGCAGAAGACATCGATTCTGAAATGTTCCGTTATCCTTTGGGAGTGGTCGCAGGGATAACTCCGTTCAATTTTCCCATGATGGTTCCTTTATGGATGTTTCCGATGGCTGTTGCCTGCGGGAATACGTTTGTGCTCAAACCATCCGAACGAACGCCGATGCTTGCCATCCAATTGGCCAAATTGTTCAAAAAAGCAGGAGCGCCTGATGGAGTACTAAATATCGTACACGGTTCCCATGATGTAGTGAATGGTTTGCTTGAGCACAGGGATATAGCAGCCCTTTCATTCGTAGGGTCTCAGCCTGTTGCAAAATATGTGTATGAAAAGGCAGCTGCGGAAGGAAAAAGGGTGCAGGCACTCTCTGGAGCAAAAAATCACCATATCGTTATGCCGGACGCCCATCCCGAAAAATCAGTCCAGCAAATTATATCCTCTACATTTGGGAGCGCTGGACAAAGATGCATGGCTTGCAGTGCAGTAGTGGTTGTTGGGGAAAATGATTCGTTTATGGAATCCTTGAAGGAGAAAGCGGGCAGTTTGACAATGGGAAATGGAATGGAAGAAGATGTGCTCCTGACGCCTGTAATACGTAAACAGCAGTTGGAGAGGGCAGTCGGTTACATTGAAAAAGGCCTGGAAGAAGGAGCCGAATTATTATTGGATGGCCGTAAGCAAGCCGGTCGATTCAATGAAGGCAATTTCCTCGGGCCAACGATTTTTGACCATGTGTTACCGACGATGACTATAGCCAAGGAAGAAATATTCGCACCCGTCTTGAGTGTGCTTCGCGCAGATACCTTGGACGATGCTCTCGACATTCTGAAACAATCCAGATTTGGGAATGGTGCAACGATTTACAGCAATGATGCAAAGGCAATACGGCAATTCCGTGAAGAGGCAGATGCCGGTATGCTTGGCATTAATGTAGGAGTCCCTGCGACAATGGCTTTCTTTCCGTTCTCAGGATGGAAGGATTCATTCTATGGAGATTTGCACGTAAATGGAAAAGATGGAGTCAACTTCTATACACGCAAAAAAATGGTCACAGCTCGTTATGAAGGTTAATGGGGAGGGATTAATATGGTGCATGTCGATGCATTTAATAAAGAGCTAGCTTTAAAGGATGACCAATATGTTTGGCATTCACTGAAGCCTTACAATCCTGGGGGAACAATGATTATAAATCAGGCCAACGGTGCTCGTGTAACAGATGTGGACGGGAACACGTACATTGATGCGATGGCTGGCCTATGGTGTGTAAATGCCGGTTATGGAAGGATGGAACTGGCTGAAGCGGCCTATGAACAAATGAAGGAGGTTGCCTACTTTCCTTTAAGCCAAAGCCATGTCCCGGCAATTAAGCTGGCAGAGAAACTAAACACGCTCTTGGAAGATGACTATGTATTTTTCTTTTCAAATAGCGGTTCGGAAGCGAATGAGGTCGCCTTTAAAATCGCAAGGCAATATCACCAACAGCGTGGAAATACAAATAGATATAAAATAGTGTCTCGGTATCGTTCCTATCATGGCAGCACCATGGGCTCACTTTCAGCCACTGGGCAGGCACAGAGAAAATTCAAATATGAACCATTAAGCAATGGTTTTATCCATGTGCCGCCTCCCGATACCTACAGAGACCAATGGAAGCCTGAAGAAGGGGAAGTACTGCCGGCAATTAAGGCTTTAGATGATGCAATGACTTGGGAAATGAGTGAAACAATTGCAGCTTTCATCTTGGAGCCGATCATTACAGGAGGAGGAATATTGACCCCACAGGAATCATATATGAAAAGTGCAAAAGAGGTTTGTGAAAAGCATGGCGCTCTTATGATTGTCGATGAGGTTATATGTGGATTCGGCCGCACTGGAAAACCTTTTGGCTTCATGAATTACAATGTGAAGCCGGATATTATATCTATGGCAAAAGGCATTACAAGCGCTTATCTTCCTTTATCAGCCACAGCTGTCAGGAAAGATATCTATGAAGCTTTTAAAGGATCGGAAGAATATGATTATTTCCGCCATGTCAACACATTTGGAGGTAACCCGGTATCCTGCGCAGTAGCTCTGAAAAATATTGAAATTATGGAAAAAGAAAAACTATTCGATAGATCGCGCGAGTTGGGTGATAAGGTTCTAATTGAGTTAACAGCTAAATTATCCGATCATCCATATGTGGGAGATATAAGAGGAAAAGGATTATTGATAGGGATTGAATTAGTAAGCGACAAAACATCCAAAGAGCCGTTGGATGCTTCACTAGTGAATAAGGCCATTGCGATTTGTAAAGAAGAAGGAGTCATTATTGGAAAGAATGGAGCCACTGTGGCCGGCTTTAACAATGTATTGACCCTTTCCCCACCACTGTCCATTGAGTGGGATGACCTTTGCTTTGTTATCGAAAAAGTCGAAGGGGCATTGAATAAGATAATAGAGCCATAGATTCCCTCTAAACATATAGATTACCAAATTGAACCTTCCGGGCAAACCAGAAGGTTTTTTGAGTTTTGACTTCGGAAAGCATTGGCGGGAAACACAATAGGACAAGCAATGAATATGATGTATGTATGGTCAACTTATTATAAAGGTGGGAAGATTTATGGAATTTGATGCAATTCCTCCTTTAACGCCAATTGTATCCGATGAAGTGGCAGACGATTTGAACAGCCTTTTATCCTCGATAGCGCAAGAAGAGATGGGGTTAGCCCACATCATTAATACAGAAGGAGAAAAACTTCAATATGCACTAGGCACATTGCCAGGCGTTTCTTCTCCGCCAGCTACCATTCATGAACTAATACAAGTAAATGATAGTATTATTAATACATTGGGTGCTGTATCGATGCAAGAATTCTTATTAGTGAATAAGCTCAGAGCTGCTATGGGAATCACAAGCTGTACAGGCACAACCGGATCAAATGCCGGTCCAACTGGCCCTACTGGAGCAACAGGTGCTCAGGGAGCAACAGGCCCTCAAGGGGCAACGGGAGCCCAAGGAGCAACAGGAGCCCAAGGAGCAACAGGCCCTCAAGGGGCAACGGGAGCCCAAGGAGCAACAGGCGCCCAAGGAGCAACAGGCATTCAAGGGGCAACGGGAGCCCAAGGGGCAACAGGCGCCCAAGGAGCAACGGGAGCCCAAGGGGCAACAGGCGCCCAAGGAGCAACGGGAGCCCAAGGGGCAACAGGTGCTCAAGGGGCAACAGGCCCTCAAGGAGTAACGGGGGTCCAGGGAGCAACGGGAGCCCAAGGGGCAACGGGCATTCAAGGAGCAACAGGCATTCAAGGGGCAACAGGCGCTCAAGGAGCAACAGGCGCCCAAGGAGCAACGGGCATTCAAGGAGCAACAGGCATTCAAGGAGCAACAGGCATTCAAGGGGCAACAGGCGCTCAAGGAGCAACAGGCGCCCAAGGAGCAACGGGAGCCCAAGGGGCAACAGGTGCTCAAGGAGAGACCGGTTCTACAGGAGCAACAGGATCAGTTGGTTCCTTGACTTATGGGTTTGCTGCTAATCTAAATGGCTCTTCCATTTTAGTATTGCTTGGAGGAACCAATATTTCTCTGCCAAATGCACAAAATTTAGGGGCAGGCATAACAATGAATGGAGCAAACGATACATTCATTGTACAGGCGGCAGGAGTATATCAAATTAGCTATACCATTTATACGACCGCAGCGTTGTTGATCAGTTGCCGGCTTATTATTAATGGTTCAGCAAATGCCTCCTCAGTCATTTCCCCTACTCTTAGTATATCCGTATATAAAAATGATATAGTAGTAACATTGCCTGCGAATTCAACCGTTTCGCTCCAACTATTTGGCTTAGTTGGAACAGCTACTTTACTATCGGGCGGAACTGGCGCAAATGTGACAATAAAAAAACTGATCTAACAGCTGATCATTAAAAAAACATATTCTTTTTGAAGTCACCGCTTGCCTTTTGTGTTGAAAACACTCAATATATTAAGAAGTATGCATTTAAATGCACGGAACAAACATGGAAGCAGGGATTGAATTTGTCTCAATTTAGTAAACTAGGGCTCTCTGACTGGAGTCTTGAGCCATTAACCAAGCAACAGATCAATAAACCTACAGCGGTTCAAGAAAAAGTGATTCCAATCATTATGGAAGGTCAGGACGTCATCGTACAGGCACAAACAGGTACAGGAAAAACATTGGCATTTGTCCTTCCTATATTGGAAAAATTGGATACAAATGCAGACCATATACAAGCATTGATCTTAACACCTACCCGAGAACTGGCCATTCAAATTACGGCAGAAATTAAGAAAATGCTAGAAGGCAGAAATGACATCCGCGTATTATCCGTATATGGCGGCCAGGATGTAAATAAGCAATTAAATCAATTAAAACGAAATATGCACATCGTCGTTGCTACGCCTGGCCGATTATTGGACCATATCCGAAGAGAAACGGTCGATCTCTCCAATATTTCATTCTTTGTGTTGGATGAAGCGGACCAAATGCTGCATATCGGTTTTCAGCGCGAAGTGGATGATATTATTCAATCAACCCCTTTCAGAAGACAGACACTTCTATTTTCTGCTACAATGCCTGAAACGGTTACTCAATTAGCGAAAAAACATTTAAATGAGCCAAAAATAATTCATTTAGAAAAAAAGAATAAAACAGCAGATCTAGTTGATCAAACCGCCTATCTAACGACTGATCGCGGTAAGCAGCCTCTTTTGATTGCTTTACTGGAGGAACAACGGCCATATTTAGCTGTTGTTTTCTGCCGTACGATCCAAAGAGCAATGAAGTTAAACCATATTTTAAAAACGTATGGTTTTGATTGTGAAGAACTTCATGGCGACATGTCACAGCCAAAAAGAGAGAGGGCAATGAAACAGTTTCGCGAAGCAAAAATCCAGGTGCTTGTCGCCACGGACGTTGCAGCAAGGGGATTGGATGTGGAAGGGATCACACATGTATACAATTATGATATTCCTGAAGACCAAGAAGGCTATGTCCATCGGATTGGACGTACAGGAAGAGCTGGAGTAACCGGAACGTCAGTCACTTTTTATACTGAGGAAGATAAAAACAGGCTAAGTGAACTAGAAGAAAACCTACATGTTCGCTTCAGTAGAATACAATCTCCTGCTGACAGCCTATTAAAAGAGATTTCTTTAAAACTGCATGCACAGCCTTCAGTAAAAGTAAAAAGGAATAAAAAGCAAAACCACTCGCCAAAGAGTTCAGGGAACAGAAGAAGATAAAAAACCGATGAACTAACACAAATAAAGAGAAAAGGAGTGAGAAATCTATATATTGTAGATATCTCACTCCTTTTTTAAACAGCTCCGTTATAATACAATGTTGAGCTTATGTTATGTATATAGGAAATTAAGAGGATTAAGTGTCTCTTTTAAAACGGGTAGTCTTTTCATCCTTTTTATGATTGCTTAAACAGTCCTAGACTCATCATAGTGTTTGCCATTAATACACTTGCATTTCTGTTTTTGGTAAAGAGTTGACGTTTTTAGTATGCGTTCAATTTCACAACTCCCGAAAATGATTTTTTCGTTATCTATACTTAGTTTTCGACAGATAGGTTATAGCAACATTGTCTAACAGATAATCTATATTCACCAACCTTTATTTAGCGGATTAAAAAAGGGAAAGGTTTTGCTATTAATATTCAAAATCAACTATGTTCTAAATTAACAACAGACTTAACTATCTTTCAAACTCAATTAAGATAAAAATTGCAGGGAACAAACATTCGTTATAGAATTAATAATTATAGAACAATTGGAACTACAGCAAATTTTAAGGAGTTGAGGAAATGAGCGACCAACAAAGCAGAGGCTTTTTACTTAAACAAAGAGCTTATCTAAAACTATATTTATTAGGATATATAGAAAAACAAAAAGGATATGGTTCTCAAATGCTTGATGATCTGAGAAAAGAGTTTAAGCAATTTGGTTATTCCCCAAACCATTCAGAAATATATAAGTCCTTGCACGAGTTATATAAAGAAGGGATGGTTCGCCGGGAAAGGAAGATAAAAGGGGAACCAGGGGTTGATTTTCAAGAAATCATCATCTACCATTTGACCGATAAGGGAAAAGAGGAATCCCGTTTGTTTAAAAAACAAATGAAAGTAGAATTGGACCGTTGCATAGGATTATTGAATAAAGCTATTGAAGACCATTATAGCCCCCTGAAAAATACCAAATAAAAGAAGCTAGGACAAAAGGTTTTCTGTCCAAGAAAAAACCGAACTATCATTTAGAACTCTCATTTAGAGTCCCGGAATAGTTCGGTTTTTATTATTGTACAGGGTGATTAACATGTACTAATTCGGATTGGTAGTGAAGATTTTAGTTCCGTCCCAGCCTCGTTTTTGAATGCAAAATAGTAAATGCACGTCCTTAAATGGAGATGAAGCAGGGAGTTTTCTCCTGAAAATAACAGCTGAGGAAATATTTAAAGTTAGTTTAAAATATAAAGTGACTTTAAAAAATAAAGTAAGTGTGATATAGTTTGTATACCGAAACAATATAACTAAGATGAATCATGATTGGGAGGACATAAAAATGAAAAGACAGTACGATGCAATAATCATTGGATTTGGCAAAGGTGGAAAAACATTAGCAGCAGAATTGGCAAACCGGGATTGGAATGTCGCAGTCATTGAAAAATCAGAAAAAATGTACGGAGGTACTTGTATTAATATTGGCTGTATCCCAACTAAATCATTAGTCCACCATTCAAAAATGGCTTTAAGCAATAACTTACAGAATGCTGGCATGAAAAAAGAATTCTATAAAAAAAGCATTCATGAAAAGGAACAGTTAGTGTCATTCTTAAGAAATAAAAATTTCGATAATCTAGAACAACATGACAACATTACCATTTATACTGGAGAAGGCTCCTTTATTTCCAAAAATGAAATTAAAATCACCAGCGGAAAGCATGTTGAAACGATTGTTGGGGATAAAATTTTTATCAATACAGGTGCTTCATCGGTAATTCCTCCCATTAAAGGATTAGTTGACAGCCGTTATGTCCATACAAGCACTTCTATTATGGAAGCTGACATGTTGCCTAAAGAGCTGGTAATTATAGGCGGTGGATATATCGGATTAGAATTTGCGTCCATTTATAGCGGCTTCGGAGCAAATGTTACTATTCTTGAAGGCAGTGAGCAATTAATACCTCGGGAAGACCGGGACATCGCCGATCTTGTCCGCGAATCATTGGAGAAAAAAGGGGTTATATTCAAATTAGGAGCTTCTGTCGAATCGGTATATGATGAAGAAAAAGCAGCTAGCATCTCTTATAAAATTAGCGGTGAGCAGAAAGAAATAAAAGCGGATGCGATTCTAGTGGCTACAGGGAGAAAACCGAACACACATGGATTGCATTTGGAAAATGCAGGCGTTAAGATAGATAATCGAGAAGCTGTAATAGTAAACGATTATTTAGAAACAACAGCTGAACATATTTGGGCAATGGGTGATGTGAAAGGCGGATTGCAGTTTACGTATATCTCTCTTGACGATTATCGCATCATAATAGATTCTTTATTCGGCAAAAAAATCCGTCGCACTAAAGATCGTGTTAATGTTCCATATTCTGTATTTATCGATCCGCCATTATCTCGGGTGGGATTAAGTGAAGAGGAAGCAAGAGAACAAGGATATGATCCTATCGTTGGCAAGCTGCCGGTAGCTGCCATTCCAAGAGCCCGTATTATCAATGAGACGGATGGTTTGTTAAAAGCCGTGGTTGATCGAAATACAAAAAAAATCCTTGGTTGTACTCTGTTTTGCCCAGAATCCACTGAAATGATCAATAATGTATCGATTGCCATGAAAACTGGACAGGATTATACTTTTTTGCGGGACCATATATTCACCCATCCTACTATGAGCGAAGCGTTGAATGACTTATTCGCTTCAATAAAATAAAACAATTAAAGGAGGCATCCATGAAAAAGCAATACACATTGTCTTGTAATATTGCACAGACATTGAATCTAATTGGGGATAAATGGTCTTTACTAATATTGCATGAATTGCTAATGGGAAGACAGACTTTCAATGAAATACAACAAGGATTGGAAACGATTCCTGTCAATCTTTTATCCAATCGGTTGAAGCGATTAGAGGAGGATGGTTTAATCAGTAGTGAATTGTATCAAACACATCCTCCCCGATATAAATATTTGCTTAGTGCGAGTGGGGCAGATTTAGGAGATGTTTTTAATAGTCTAATCATTTGGGGAAATAAACATCTTGAACCGGCATTTAAGAAAGTGGTCCACAAAGAGTGTGGGCATACTGTTGAAATCCAGTATTTTTGTCCGCACTGTAACAAGGGGATTTCCCAAGAAGAGTGCATAAGCTGCGCAATAGAAGAGTAATTGGATGCTTGGAAAAAGCGCCTGACATACAAGTCCGGGCGCTTTCTTTTTTATCAAAGAAGCAGGGGCATTTTGGTCTTGTAGTTTTATTAAGATTTGTTTCACAAAGGATCTAATTGATGGATGTTAAGTCATTCAAACGGTTCATCATTATACTTGTATGTAAGGGAGAGAAGAGTAATGGCTCAAGCATTGATTTTTGATATGGACGGTACTTTGTTTCAGACAGATAAGATATTGGAATGTTCACTAGGCGATACATTTGATTATTTAAGGGCTCAAAATAAATGGTGTTCCCTGACTCCAATTGACCAATACCGTGAAATAATGGGAGTGCCTCTCCCTAAGGTGTGGGAAACATTATTGCCTATGCATTCCGTTGAGGAAAGAGAAGAGGCCAATGCCTTTTTTTTGAATCGATTAATAGACAATATAAAAAATGGGAAAGGTGCTTTATATCCTCATGTAAACGAACTATTTGACTATTTGGCTGGAAAGAAATGCCCCATCTTCATTGCCAGCAATGGATTAATAGAGTATTTGAACGCAATAGTCAAATTCTATAAATTGGACAGGTGGGTTACTGAAACGTTTAGTATTCAACAAATCGGCTCCTTGCATAAATCGGATTTGGTACAAAAAATTGTAAAAAAATACAGGATTACGAATGGAGCTGTTGTCGGGGACCGTCTATCCGATATTCAGGCAGCAAAAGACAATGGATTGGTTTCTATAGGTTGCCATTTTGATTTTGCTAAGGAAGATGAGCTTTCTAAGGCAGATATAGTAATTGATGACTTGATACATATAAAAAGAGGATGGCCTCTATTAGAAAAAACAATAAACAACGTTGGCCGATAACCTCCGTTGCTAAATCATCGGAAAAAAGCAGAGGGTTTAATAACTGAATATTCAAGAAGATGATATACTAGTGTTATTCTTAAGGAGGATTGAAAATGGGTATTCGATTTAGAAAAAGCATCAAGATCGCACCAGGAATTTCTATGAATATCGGTAAAAAGAGTGTCGGTTTATCCGCTGGCATTAGAGGTTTCCGATACAGTGCCAATTCCAGCGGAAGGAGAAGAGTTACTTCTAGTATCCCAGGAACTGGGCTTTCTTACAGCACATCCACCAGTGCAAAAGGGAAAAAAGGAGCGGCAGCACAAAAAAAGAGAGAGCTAGAAGCCAAACGAAAACAACAGGCTAAGTTGGCTGAGCAAGAGTACCATGCATTGCAGGCTGAAGAATATGAGAATAAAATTGATCGAATGTTAAGCCTGCACAAAGAGGCTGACGATCCAGTGCAATGGGAGGATATGGTTCATTCATCTTCACCGGCTGCCATATATAAAGAAAAAGCTGTAAGAACATATAAAGAATTCAAGCCATCACTCTTCAATAAGTTGCTCAGTAATGGGGATGCAAAGCGGGAAAAACTTCGTCTTGCGATTGCCGATGCTGAGAAAAAGGATGAATCAATATACAAAGACTGGCTTGAAACAGTTGATTTTGCTAAAAGGATTATTGAAGGGGATTTGGATGCTTACGTAGAAGCGATTGAGATTATGAGGCCTTTGGATGATATTATTGAATTCGGAAGCGGGTTTGAATGTATAGCAATTGATTCAGATAATATGGTTGTAGAATTTGATGTCCACAGTGATACCATAGTGCCCAAAGAGCAATTATCACTGACGAAAACAGGCAAGTTATCAGTTAAAGCTATGCCTAAAGGAAAATACTATGATTACCAGCAAGATTATGTTTGTTCCTGTATTTTGCGTATAGCCAGGGATTTATTCGCATTGCTTCCGCTACAAACCATAGTTATTAATGCTAATGACACGATACGGGACTCTTCCACCGGCCATTTAAAAACCATTTGCATTCTTTCAGTTTCAATTGAAAAGGGGAGATTGAATACTTTGAATTTTGAGCACATAGATTGTTCAGATAGCATGGCCAATTTCCCCCACCATATGGCATTTAAAAAATGGTCAGGATTTCATGAGGTGTCAAAATTAAAGGAATAGCATAAAGAGAGCATAGAAAAAATAATATCTATGCTCTCTTTGTTTTTCCTCTCCTTTTAAAGGGTATTAAAAAATATGTGATTACTATGAATATTAATCAATGAACGATATCCATAAAAATGATTTCTGATTATTAGGAATGCAGTGAGGAGAGGGAAAAAGATGGAGGTACAACAATTTGATGCGATCGTCATTGGATTTGGCAAGGCAGGAAAAACATTGGCGGGAGACCTAGCCAACAAAGGGCAGCGGGTTGCAATGATTGAACAATCTTCAGGCATGTATGGCGGCACTTGTATTAACATCGCTTGTATACCGTCGAAAAAGTTAGTGTTGGAAGCGAATAAGGTGAAAGGGCGCGGATTGAAAAACTATAAAGTAAAAGCAAAAGCATATCGCCAGGCAATTGAAAAAAAGAGACACTTAGTCAAAACGCTTAGAGATAAGAATTACCATAAACTAGCTGATGACCAACATGTAACCATATTCAACGGAGTTGGTTCTTTTATTTCCGATTCTATGATTTCCGTTAAAAATGATGAAGGGGAAGTAAAGTTGACAGGTGACAAAATATTTATTAATACAGGCGCCATCCCTAAGCTTCCTTCTATACCAGGATTGGAAAATAGCAAGTATGCCTATGACAGTACTAGTATGATGGAAGTACAGACGCTGCCTAGAAGGTTAATCATCATCGGTGCCGGCTATATCGGTTTGGAGTTCGCTTCTATGTATGCCAATTTCGGCAGTAAAGTCATAGTTTTGGATCCGTCACCGCACTTCATGGCTCATGAGGATGAAGATATTGCTCTATCCATCAGAAAGGTACTTGAAGAAAAAGGGGTGGACTTCCATCTTGGTGCAAATATCGAACAAATTGAAGATAAGGATAGAGGTGCTGTCATCCATTATAGTGATAAAAACGGAGATCATGAATTGATGACAGAAGCTGTTTTGGTCGCTACTGGAAGAACTCCGAATACGGAACATCTTAACCTAGAGAATACATCCATCCAAAAAGATGAAAAAGGAGCCGTAATGGTTGATGAACATTTACGAACTGCAGCTCCTAATGTCTATGCAGTCGGAGATGTGAAAGGCGGAAAACAATTTACGTATATATCACTGGATGATTACCGCATTGTTATGGACGATCTACAGGGCGGAAACAAAAACAAAACAATAGCCGAGCAAGCAATGGTCCCTTATTCTGTCTTTATTGATCCTCCTTTTTCTAGAGTTGGGTTAAGTGAAGAAGAAGCCAAGGAAAAAGGCTATTCAATCAAAGTAGCAACCCTTCAAGCCGATAATATACCAAGAGCAGCGCTTGATGAAGAACAGGAAGGAATACTGAAAGCAATCGTTGATGAAAGATCCGGCCGGATATTAGGATGCGCTCTATTCTGTGCAGAATCGCCAGAACTTATCAACTTGCTCCATTTAGCCATGCAGACCGAACAGCCATATACCGTTTTAAAAGATCAAATTTTCACTCATCCCACTATGAGTGAAGCTTTGAATGATTTATTCACAATGATTCATTAAAAACAGTTAAATTCATATTTTGGACAAAAAAAGTGAAACCTTTCTCTTTTTTGTCCGTATATAAAGATGATAGGATATTAATAATACCTTTCAAATACTATCAACTATGAAAATGGGGGAATTTATTTCACTATGAAGAAACTTTTAGCAGCATTCTTGACACTTTCCTTGGCTTTTTCGCCATTGGGAAGTTATGTATTCCAGGATCAGGATCATACCGTAAGTGCCAAATCCTACAAATCTGGAAAGAGAAGCTTCAATAAAGGCGGAGTATCAAATTTCCAAAAGAAATCCAATAATCAACAAAACTCCGTGACCAACAATAATAAAAGCACAAATAAAAATAGCACGGCTACTACACGAAAAAGTGGCGGTTTCATGAAAGGCCTATTATTTGGAGGACTTGCTGGAATGCTATTCGGCGGTTTGTTCGGCAATATGGGCGCATTTGGTGCTATTTTGGGCTTGCTAGTCAATGTATTGGCTATTGTTGTTCTGATCTCCATTATTGTAAAAGTGTTTTCTTTATTCAAGAATAAACGCCGCCGTGAGGACGAAAGAACATGGAGAAATTAATTCTTTCGGAGCAGGACGTAATCAATGCGATTTGCCTATTCTCCGCTGACCGTAAACGCATGAATCCCGAAGAGATTGAAGTTGAACTGCAATATGATGATGAAAGCTATGGCTTTTCTGCAGAAGTTTTCTTTGAAGGGCGGAATCAAATTCTTGCCCATCGGGATATGATTGATGCCATTCGATTCTATATCCAACATGAAATGGGTGGAAATCCTTATGCCGGAGTTGAATTAATATTGGATGATGAAGAAGGAATTCTTGCCTACATCAATCAATAAGAGAAACGCGCCTTCCAATCGAAGGCGCGCTTTTTTTATGAGAAAAGAGAAAAAGGTAATTCCTTGTAATTTGATTGGATTCGTATACAGCACTTCTTCCTTTTGCTACGATTCTAATGTTTACAAAAGAAATGGAGAAGTGATAATGAGAAAAATGACAATTGTTTTACTTATTCTATTAACAATTATCATCCTGCTTTTGGCTGCTACGAGTGCCTATTTTTACAAAGTTGCAGTTGAACGGGGACCGAAAACATTTTTAGATACTAGTGAAGATCTTAAGCAATCCACAGATGGATCTATTTCCGAAAAGGCAAAAAAGTGGATTGGCAACCAAAACTTACAACAGATATCATTGAAATCTGACGATGGACTTAATCTGAACGGATATTATCTTTCAGCCAAAAAACCAAGCGATAAAACGGTAATTCTGGCACATGGATATGCCGGCCAAGCGATGGATATGGCTAAATTCGCCAAAATGTACCATGAGCAATATGGCTTTAACGTCCTCATGCCGGATGCACGGGGACATGGTAAAAGTGAAGGTGATTATATCGGATTTGGATGGCATGAACGGAAAGATTATCTAAAATGGATTGATCGAATGGTTGAACAAAATGGCGGCGATTCCAACATTTTGCTGCATGGTGTATCGATGGGAGGAGCAACCGTATTAATGACCGGCGGTGAAATTTTGCCTACACAAGTGAAAGCAATTATTGAAGATTGCGGTTATACCTCTGCAGAAGGAGTTTTAACATACCAATTGAAACAAATGTATCAATTGCCGAAATTCCCAATCGTTCCTAGTACCAGTCTATATACAAAGATAAAAGATGGTTATTCCTTTTCTGAGGCATCTGCACTGAAGCAGGTCAAGAAGGTCAAGTTGCCGATTCTCTTTATTCATGGAGAAGAAGATACATTCGTTCCCGTAGAAATGGTCCATGAATTATTTGAAAATGCACAGACAACAAAGAAGCTTTATCTTGTGCCTGGGGCCCAGCATGGAAATGCATATGATGTGAATACAAAGGAATACCAACAGCAGGTTACAGATTTTTTAAATCAAATAGCCTTTTAAAATAAGTAGATTTGACTTTTAGAGTCGATATATGTGCAAATAATGTAAAAATAATGAGAAAAAGGTAATAGTTGGAAGGTTTTTGTAGAACGGAGGAGAATAAGGATGTATAGGTTTTAAAAATAATCAGGTTGGAGGAATGATGATGAAGAGAGTGGTAATTACAGGGATGGGGGCAGTCACTCCATTGGGAAATACGATGGAAGAAACATGGAGAACGGCTTGTGAGGGTAAAACCGGTATCGGCCATATTACCCATTTCGACTGTACAGATTTACCTGCCAAAACGGCTGCAGAAGTAAAAAACTTCAATTTGAAGGAATATACTTCTTCAAAAAAACATCATCATATGGATCGTTTCACTCAATTTGGCGTTGCGGCGGCGATTATGGCAATAGAGGATGCAGGTGTTGTCATCGGTAAAGATGTAGAAGCTGAACAGATAGGCGTTTCTTTCGGAACTGCTATTGGAGGAGTAGAAAGCTTTGAAAAAGCAGTACACAGCTTTGATCGAGGAGGCTATAAAAAGCTTTCTCCCTTTGCCACATCCTTAATTATGCCGAATATGGCAGCCTGCCAAATTTCAATTGCACTCGGTACAAAAGGGGCTAATAATTGTTCCGTGATGGCCTGTGTTTCAAGTGCCAATTGTATTGGAGACGCTTTTCACATCATTCAAAGAGGAGATGCGGAGTGTATGCTTGCAGGAGGGGGAGATGCTTCTTTAACTCCGCTCAGCATCGGATCATTCTGTTCCATGAGAGCGATCTCCACCAACCCGGATCCAGCAACTGCCTGTAGACCATTCGACCTTGATAGAAACGGCATTGTCATGGGTGAAGGAGCAGGTGTTATCGTTATGGAAACCTATGAGTCCGCGCTTAGGAGAAATGCACATATTTATGGAGAAATAGTCGGGTTTAGTTCAGTTTCCGATGCCTATCATGTTACATCGCCGGCACCCGGAAGTGAAGGGGCTGTCCGTGCGATGGCAAGGGCACTGGCACAAGCGGAGATGACAATTGCTGAAGTCGATTATATAAATGCCCATGGCACGAGCACTAAGTATAATGATCAATTTGAGACGGAAGCCGTAAAAACAGTTTTTGGTGAAAGGGCATACCATATCCCCATCTCCTCAACCAAAAGCATGACAGGACACATGATGGGCGCATCATCGGTTGTTGAAACGATGCTCACTCTGAAAATGATGGAGAATTCTCTTATCCTCCCAACATTAGGCCTGCAAAATCCGGATCCGCTATGCGATTTGGATTATGTCCCCCATACTGCCAAAACAGCTTCCATCGATGTCGCATTATCCAATTCCCTTGGTTTCGGCAGCCACAACAGTGCACTTGTTTTTAAAAAGGTCAATCATTGATTGATATATTGGTTCGAATAAATCCATCCATTCCATAAATACTAACATATAAGACGAGATATTCAGGAGGATCAAGACAGCATGAAAAAACTACATACACTATTTATTGCTTTTGCTTTACTCTTTACAATGGCAGGCTGCCAATCATCAAAAACAGATAACAATGTTTCAGTAAATGAAATCATGGATACGGTTAAGATGCAAATGGCAGATGATATGAGAGCTGAAGGAGACAGCCAGGAGTATCTGGTTGACGGAAAACTGCAAGGGTACCACGAGATAGACCTACTATCAACAGAATCAAATGATCCAGTCAGCACACTCTTCAAGCAACGTCTAAAGATAAATGAGGATGAATTGGAAGAGGGAGTCGTACTGGCCCCATTGATGAATACAAAATCCGATGAAATCATTATCTTGAAAGCGAAGCACGGTAATATGGCTGATACGCTTAAGAAAGTGCTCGAAAAAGAAAAAGACGCCCAAATAGATACATGGTCGCAATATTTACCTGACCAATATGAAAAGGTCAAGAATAACCGAATAGAAGTGAAAGGCAAGTATCTAATTTATGTAACCTACGAAAAGCCTGATGAGATTATTCAAACGTTTAATAAAGAGTTAAAAGGCAAATAACAGCAGGCTTCACAATCTAAAAGGAGAGGGGCTATTTAGTTCCCTCTCCTTTGAAATATGGAGATTCATCACATGATATTCAGCTCACTTACATTTTTAACTTATTTCCTTCCCCTCGCTTTAGCGCTGTATTACCTATCTCCCAAAAAGTTCAAAAATAGCTTGCTTCTATTCATTTCCTTTTTCTTTTATGCTTGGGGAGAACCAATTTACATCCTACTTATGCTCATTTCGGCTTGTGCTGATTATAAACTCGGGTTAAAAATTGAAAAAGAAAGGACATCTAATGGAAACCCCCGTTTTTTTCTATCTCTTTCTCTTTTGTTCAATATAGGGTTGCTGTGCGTGTTTAAATACAGCGATTTTATCATTTCGCTGATAAACAATTGGATAGGCACAGAAATACCATTCTTACATCTACCCCTTCCCATCGGCATCTCTTTTTATACATTTCAGACGATGTCATACAGTATCGATCTATATCGCGGAAAGGTCAAAGCTCAAAAAAACCTATTGGATTTTGCTCTTTATGTCAGTCTTTTTCCCCAGCTCATTGCTGGACCTATTGTCAGATACGAATCGATTGCAAGTGAAATCAAAGAAAGGCGCCATTCCATGTCTTTGTTTTCCGAAGGAGCCTTTCAATTCATTATTGGCTTAAGCAAAAAGGTGTTGATCGCCAATAATGTGGGTCAATTGTGGACTGCATTACTGGCAGGGGATTTTGGTGAGTTGTCCACTTTTGCGGCATGGTTCGGCATTATCGCTTTTTCCTTACAGATTTACTTCGATTTCAGTGGCTATTCGGATATGGCAATAGGCTTGGGCAAGATGTTTGGCTTCCATTTTCCTCAAAATTTTAATTACCCGTATTTGGCCCTATCACTTAGCGATTTTTGGAGAAGGTGGCATATGACACTTGGAGGCTGGTTCAGAGATTATGTGTATTTTCCTTTAGGGGGAAGCCGGAAGGAACATTTTGTAGTAGTCAGAAATCTGTTTGTTGTCTGGTTTTTGACTGGACTTTGGCATGGGGCAAGCTGGAATTATATTGTTTGGGGCCTGTATTTCGGCGTGCTGATTGGCTGTGAAAAACTATTTTTAACGGCTTTTCTCAAAAAGTTGCCTACTTACATACAGCGGATATATGCCTTGTTTTTTATAGTCATAGGCTGGATATTATTCTATTTCGAAAAAAGCGAGCAAGGCTTACCATTTTTAAAAACATTATTCGGTCTGGATGGGTCCCCATTTTTTGTTGGACGTGATATATACCTGCTTTACTCGTATGGTTTAATATGTATGATCGCGGTTACAGCCTCGACGCCGATTGGAAAATACATAGCTTCTATCTCATATATTCAAAAAAATAGTTGGCCGCCCTTTTTATTTTGCCTGATCTTATTTATTCTAAGTTTAGCCTACTTAACTGATCAAACCTATAATCCATTTTTGTATTTCCGTTTCTAAGGAGACTGTTTTTATGTACAGACACAAATCAATCGGCCTACTTTTTGCCGCTATGATATCCGCTCTTTTCCTATTTAATCTTATTCATGCTGACCAACCCTTTTCAGATAGAGAAAATCGTCCTTTGGCGAAAATGCCAGATCTTACTTTACAACAGATGATCAATGGGCGTTTTAGTGACGACTTCGAAACGTATACAACCGATCAATTCGCTGGGAAAAAGGCTTGGGTCGCGATCAAGGCACTCAATGAACAACTATTATTAAAAAAAGAAAACAATAGCATTTATAAAGGTAAAAAAGGATACTTGCTGGAAAAATACAATCAGCCAGGAAAACAATTGATGGATAATGTGGGCTCATTACATGCATTTGCCGAGAGGTATCCAATTAAATCAACCCTATTGCTTGTTCCGACCGCTGCTGAAACACTAAAGGAACTTTTGCCATTTATGGCTCCATCGTCTTCTCAAATGGAAACCATACAGAAGGTTGAAAGAGCTGTTGAAAATGTGGACATAAAGGTTATTCATCCATTGGCTGTACTGGAAAAAGGGGATATGGAGAACTATTATTTCAAAACCGACCATCATTGGACAATGCATGCCGCCTATAAAGCTTATGCCCAATTAGGAAAAAGAATGGGCTATAAACCATTGCCTAAGGAAGCATTTTCGGTAAGGACAGTCACTACTGACTTTTCAGGTACACTAGAATCGAAATCCAATTTTTTAGGAATAGATAAAGATAGGATTGATGTCTACTTCCCTCTTTTTTCAATGAAGTATTCAATGATTCTAAATAACGAAATGTTCGATAGTATATATGATGAATCGTATTTGAAAGGAAAAGACCAATATGCCTATTTCTTAAAGGGGAACCATCCTTTCGTCAAGTTGACATCTGAGGCGAAGACAGGGAAAAAATTGCTTGTCATCAAAGATTCATACGCACATGTATTAGTGCCTTTCTTAATGAACCATTTCTCTGAAATCGATATGGTGGATCTAAGGTATAATCACAGCAATATTGGATCTTTACTAATAAAAGAGAATTATGACCAACTGCTCTACGTTTATAATGTCGCTACTTTTTCAACCGACCGTGATTTTATATGGCTAAGGCAATAATGAAACCTAGTGCCAGGGCAATCACCCTCGGGACTGGCGTTTTTTTATTTCAATGAGAAAATAGTTGATTTATAAGGTTCATCACGCGTATAGTTAGTAAATGATTAGTAAAACCAGGGAACAGTTCAATAGGGGAAAAAGACGATGAGAAAATTCAAAAAAGTTTATATTGAAATAACAAATATCTGTAATCTTAAATGCAACTTCTGTCCTAGCGCCACATTATTACGAACAAGAAAATCAATGGATATTGAAGCTTTTACCCATGTAATCAATGAAGTGAAGGAATATACCGACCATGTCTATTTTCACTTAATGGGTGAACCTTTCCTTAATAAGCATATTGGAGATTTTCTGGACATTTGTGAAGAAAAGGGAATCAAGGTCAATATTACAACGAATGGCACGATTATAAAAAAAGTGAAGGAAAAACTCTTATCCAAAAAAGCGCTTCGCCAGGTAAATATCTCCCTTCATAGTTTTGAAGCCAATGAATTCCACAAAGATCTCCGGACGTATATAGGAGATATTACAGACTTTATAGCAGAAGCACAGGAAAAGACCAATGTCATTAGCGCCATACGCCTCTGGAATATGGATAGTAACGAATTAAAAGCAGCAAATGAGTTAAATGATGATATTCTAAGTTTATTGGAACAAAACTTAAACCTGGATACACGGCTTAGCGATACATTGCAGCAAACCAATAATATTAAGTTGAAAGAACGTGTCTACTTGAATATGGCAGAAAAATTTGAGTGGCCGGAAATGGACAGGGATATCATTGATGAAAATGTATTCTGTTACGCCCTAAGGGACCAGGTTGGCATTCTGGTCGACGGAACAGTCGTGCCTTGTTGCTTGGATAGCGAAGGGCATATCAATCTGGGCAATATCTTTGAGTCGCCTTTAGAGGATATTATTATGGGCGAGAGAGCACAGCTTATGTATGACGGGTTTTCACGGCGATGTGCCGTAGAAGATTTGTGTAAACGGTGCGGATACGCAAAAAGGCATAAAAAATAAATCCGAAGAGAGCTATTCCACCCTGAAAGGAGAATAGCTCCTTTTTTATGACAAAAGGATCATGTAATTATCACTATATACATGGTACAATTTACCTGAATCAAAAAAGCAATACGTATTATTCAGGGGGAAATG
The DNA here is from genome assembly GCF_047238185.1 of Bacillus kalamii. Lineage (NCBI taxonomy): Bacteria > Bacillati > Bacillota > Bacilli > Caryophanales > Bacillaceae > Bacillus > Bacillus kalamii. Next base: position 1,719,297 of record NZ_JBDFMI010000001.1, read on the forward strand.
TGGAGATGTTTAAAAGAAATAAGCGTGAAGCTGAATCAAACAAGAATGACTTCGAAGGCATAATTGAACTGGATGACAGTGTCATCCTTAAGCAGATTCAAATGATTCAGCTGGATAAGACTGATTTGTACTATCTGCATTCGATCCAGGAGCATATTGAAGCGAACATTAAAGAAATTGTCGACCATTTTTACTCCAATCTGGAGAATGAGCCTTCTTTATTGCAAATCATTAATGAATACAGCTCAGTTGATTCGTTGAAACGGACACTGTCTAAGCATATAATCCAAATGTTCAACGGGATGATTGATCATTCGTTCATCGATCAACGCAGAAGAATTGCCCATATCCATGTCAAGATTGGCTTGGATTCCAAATGGTATTTAAGCTCCTTTCAATATTTATTCAATGCATTGGCTACTAAGTTAGTTGAGCAGTTCACTTCCCTTCAGGAATACCACCTTTGCCTTTTGGCGATTAGTAAGATAATCAATTTAGAACAGCAATTGGTGCTTGAAGCATATGATAAGGAAACAGCTCGAATAAAAGAGCGGGCTGAAGCTGAAAAAAGAAGAATTCAGGATCAAGTAATCCGGACGGCAGACCATCTTGCAGAGATTTCAATTGAAACAAATGCAGCTTTCCAGCAATTGCGCAGTCAGTCTGAAGAAATTTCGTCATTTGCTAAAGCAGGGGCTGAGTTATCCCAATTAGCCGGAAATAGCGCCCACGAAGGTAAGCAATATCTCTACTCCCAATTGCAAAGCATGTATTCCATCAAAGAGCTGACATCCCATATAACAGCAGATGTGAATGGATTATTGGCCATATTGGAAGAAATGAAAGGAATCGTCAGCCTTGTCACTTCCATTGCAGACCAAACAAACCTCCTGTCCCTGAATGCTGCCATTGAAGCAGCTCGAGCAGGCGAATTCGGGAACGGTTTTTCTGTCGTGGCAGGGGAAGTAAGGAAGCTCTCCGAAGAAACGAAACAATCTGTATCGAGTGTTTCAGATTTGATCAATTCCATTAATGCCCAAGTGGATAAATTGACGGATTCTTTATCTACCATTAATCGAGAAGCCGAATCAGGAAATGAAACAATGGGACAAACACAAAAACAGTTTGAAGAAATTATATCAACAGTTGATCGCACTAAAAATCATAATTCAGGGATAGAGGAAGAAATCCAAGCTTTTGTATCCGTTGTACATGAATTAGGGTTGGCATTTGAGGAAGTGGCTGCATCAGCCGATCAGCTACAGGTTTCCGTCCACCCTTAATCATAACCCACAATGTGTTATTTTCCGGGGAAATCGCACAATTTGACAGAATCCTTGATTATGTTGAACTGATTTTTTGTTTTTTTGCAGATTATTTCTGCAACTTCTCCCAAAATACCAAGAAAATCGACAAATAGACCACTCTATAAAGTAGAGATGGTTTATTTTTTTGTCTTGTTTTTCTAGAAGATGGATTGAAATCATCATGTGGGCTGTCAAAATACAGCGAAATATATAGGACGTTTCTAAAAAGGAATAAGTCATATTAAGAACGAATGTATTCTTATAAAGAGAATATTGGTTACAATTCTATGTTTGGAAGAGGGAGTATATTTAGGATGAAACGAAATCAAACGGGAGCCCACTGGTACGCCTTCTTTTTTTTGGTATTGCTGATTGTTATCGGTTTTCGGATTCTTTATATTCAACTATCAGGACAGGTGGACGGGAGGGTTTTGTCGGCGATAGCCGAGAATAAATACAATGCCAGTAAAATCATTCCTGGAATCAGAGGAAGCATTGTTGATGAACAGGGAAATATTTTGGCTGAAGATGCAGCTTCCTATGATTTGATTGCCGTATTGGACCCGTCTGTGACACTTAATCGAAACAATCCCCATCATGTGCAACACCCAGCAAAGACAGCAAGGAAATTGGCGCCAATCTTGGAGATGGATGAAAGTGAGCTTACCCATATCCTCAGCAAAGATGCTAAACAAGTTGAATTCGGTAAAAAGGGGCTGAATTTGACGTTAAGGAAAAAAGAAATGATTGAAAAACTAAATCTGCCGGGTATCGGTTTTCGCAGAAGTACCAAACGTTTTTATCCAAATGGGAATTATGCATCCTATGTAATCGGTATGACCACCACAAAAAAAGAAAATCGGTTGGCAGGTGTTGTGGGCATTGAAAAAAGCTTGCAATCAAAGCTTCAAGGGAAGGATGGGTTTTCAACCCAATCTGAGAGTTTAGAAGGCTATCGTCTCCCTATGGCAAAGACTACTATCGTACCGCCTCGGAATGGGTCTATTGTGACATTGACTTTAGACCATTACATTCAATCCTTACTGGAAACCAATCTTAATAAAGTACAGGCATTGGCCAATCCAAAAAAAATGATTGCAGTCGTATCAGACCCTAAGACTGGGAAAATTCTTGGGATGAGCAGCAGGCCTAGTTATGATCCGAATAAAAAGGATATATCGTATTTTAATAATGATGCCATCTCCTATGCTTATGAACCAGGCTCGACGATGAAAATGATCACGCTCGCATCATCGATTGAAGAAGGAGTTTATAACGGAAATGAATTATATAAGTCAGGAAATATCCGTCTTTCTTCAGGGAGACCCATAAAAGACCACAATGATGGCAGCGGATGGGGGGTAATTACCTTTGATGAGGGAATCCGCCATTCTTCGAATGTTGCTATGGTCAGGCTGACACAAAAAATGGGGACGGATGCTTTAAAGAAACATATTGAACAATTTGGTTTAATGAAAAAAACAGGCATTGATCTTCCCAATGAAATAAACAGCCATTTTAACTTCGAAAGGGAAAGGGACCAATTATCCACTTCATTCGGCCAGGCATCAGCGGTCACACCCATTCAACAGATCCAAGCCGCTTCAGCCCTTGCCAACAATGGAAAAATGATGAAGCCTTATGTCATTTCAAATATTTCTGATTCAGTCACAGGAAAAATCATCAAGCAAACGAAGCCAAAGGTCGTTGGCCAGCCTATATCGGCAGAAACAGCGAAGAAAACAATGAGTATATTGGAGACTGTCGTTTCCTCAAAAATCGGAACAGGCCGAGCGTTTCAGTTGAATGACTTTACGGTGGCAGGCAAGACAGGCACTGCGCAAATTGCTGAAAACGGAAAATACTTAGAAGGAAATGGCCAAAGCATTTTTTCGTTTATGGGCTTCGCCCCTGCTGATGATCCGCAATTAGTTGTTTATATTGCCATTCAACAGCCTGATTTGTCTAAAGGATATACAGGCAATCAATTGCTGGCTGATCTTTTTAATCCAACAATGGAAACAAGCTTAAAATATTTAGCTGTTAAACCGGATAAAAAAATGAAGGAACATGCAAAAAAGAGCAAAAAACAAAGTATAGGCTCATTTGTCGGAATGAATAGAGAAGATGCTAAAGAAGAATTAGAAGAGCAAGGATTTATTCCGGTTGTATTCGGAGATGGTGATGCTATTGAAGATCAATCCCCACAACCTGGAATCAATGAATTGCCAGGTACAACCATTTTCCTTAAAAGCAACGGAAAACGAGTTATGCCGGATTTGACGGGCTATTCACTGCGAGATGCCAATAAAGCAGCCCGCTTACTGGATTTGGACCTTACCTTTAAAGGATCTGGCTATGTTGTGTCACAAAATGCAGTTCCCGGCTTGCCGCTTAACGGCAAGCATAAGCTCATTGTGCATTTAAAAACCAGGAAATAATGACTGATATTGCCTAATGGAGATTTTGGAAGGAAGGCGGTGTTTTCTTCAATCCAATACCCCCTATAAAAAGTACACCGATCTGTATGAACGGTGTATTTTTTATTGCCCTACAATAACAGCTATGGTAAAATATATCGAATATTGGGAAAAAATGGGGGTTTTGCGGTGTATATGCTCGATGGATCATCGATGATTGTAGGCGGAGTAATGGTTTATACCATCATTTTAGGCATAATTATTGGTATTACTTACAAAAAACATAAAAAAGTAGATTGGCTAAAACAGCTTTTCAAATTCTTTTTTGCTTTATATATATGTATGGTTATTTCAGTAACACTTTTTCCGCTGGCTTTATGGATAGACTTCGATCTGGAAAGGTTCAAATATAGCATGAATTTGATCCCTTTTATTGCGATTGTAAAGGATATTAATCAAGTAGGGGTTGCCTATGACGGTGATAGCTTATTTATGATTAAGCTGATTATCCGGAATGTGGGAGGAAATATAGTAATGTTTATCCCTTTAGGCATTTTATTGCCTATTGTGTCAGAAAAGATTAAAACATTTAAACATGTTCTATTAGGCGGAGTCACTTTTTCTCTCATCATTGAATGCTTTCAATGCGTGGAAACACTTTTAGGCGGATTCGGAAGGACGGTTGATATTGATGATGTATTATTGAATACTGTTGGTACAATCATTGGATTTCTTATTTATAAAGTGGCATCCACAATAGCAAAGAGAATAAAGGGTGCTATTTCTGTGAATGGGATATCCAGTCCATAATCTATATTGACAATAAACTTCAATAAACGTAACTGCTAAGCTTCACTCTTGTTATAAGCCATGTCTGTCTATGGGTGTAAAAAGAAGACAATGTAGCTTATCATTCCTCTTTCCTTGGCTGTTTTCTAGGTTTCAAGTCGATTTAGGCGTCATCTGTACAATGAATCACACAACATACACTAAGAAGGTGAAACCGGTACATTCCCCGCCTGAACAACAATCTTTTAGAAAACAGCGCATTTATTTTATTATTTCTTTGTCCATTCCTGCCGCAATTGGACAATATTCTTCTCATGTTCTGCTATTAGACCATCATAGAAAGGATAATGAGTGATGAGTTGAAGTGTTTCTTCAGTCGTTTTTCCTTCCTGTAAAGCCTGTTTTAATGAGTGAATATAAAGAAGGCTGTTCTCTTGGCGCGCCAAAATCTCCTTTAAGTGTTTTGCTGGCGTTCCGTGGCCTGGGACTGCCAGATTGCAAGAGTGTTTTTTCAATATCCCAGGTATTTTCAGAAGTGTCTCTTCATACTGATTGCTGCTGCCATAAATGAAGGGACATTCAATGTCCGATAAATAATCGCCTGCCACCAGTATTCCATATGGTTCTGCCACAGCCATTATTGCATCGTTTGTATGTCCGGCAGCCTTGTAGATTGTGAGAGACAAATAAGAGTCGATCGACAGCTGTTCCTTCTCTTTTTCTACGATATAATCAACCTCTGGATATTGATACGGATAGGGGCGATTGCAATAGTATTGTTGATCAAAGTCGTATATTTGTTTTAGGATGTCTTGTTTATCATCCCGTTCAGCCAACTCTTTACTGGCAATTACTTTAGCATTGCTAAACGCTCCATATCCAATAATGTGATCAAAATCGCTATGGGTTACTAACATGTAGATGTCACGGTCTGTTTGTATGGTATTTATGTATTGTTTGATTTCTTCTATTTCATCCGGCAGCCAATTGGGATCGACGATGAGAATACTGTCAGGAGTTTGAATGACGATCGTGTTTGTTTGATACAAAGCGCTCTGGAAAATCACACAATGGTCATTTGTAAAAATGGTTTTCATGTACGGTTCATCTCCATCAAACATATGGACTATATGTTTAGTCTAGTTTCATTTTACTAATGGCGAATGCCAAATCTTCATTCCCGAAAGCAGCCAATACATCTATGACTAACTGTTGAGAGATGAAGGTGGATTCATTTTTAGGAAGCGTTTCGGTTATCGCTTCTGTTAATAAAGGATTCTTTTCCTGTGAAGGATACGCTTTCCTATAAAGCTCTTGCGCATCTATATCGTTATTCGTGCACCACTGGGCATAGATTAGGATCATTTTTTGTTCATTATGTAAATACGAAGAAATAACCTCTTCTTCCTTCATTCATGACCATCTCCTTGCTATTAGTCTACTGTCTATTATACATGATAAATTAATTCTGCAGCCTACAGAGATTCATGTATAATAAATAAGGACCGATTGAAACAGACGATCACATTTTACGAATTCATCGAGTGGAGGTTTCATTGCATGTACAGCTTTAAAAATGATTATAGCGAAGGGGCTCACCCGGCTATTTTAAACAAATTGATAGAGACTAATATGGTTCAAGAAGAAGGATATGGTTATGATTCACATACTGTTGAAGCGATTGCGCTAATACGTTCACAAATGAACAATCAAGAAGCGGATGTACATTTCCTGAGTGGAGGAACACAAACCAATTTAACCGCCATTTCAGCTTTTTTAAGACCTTTTGAAGCGGTTATCTCTCCAGCGACTGGGCACATCTTCGTCAACGAAGCAGGCGCCATCGAAGCTACTGGCCATAAAGTGGTCACAGTCAAAGGGGAACAAGGAAAACTGAACCCCGAATTGATTGAGCCAGTTTTGAAGCAATTGCATGATGATCATACCGTTAAACCTAAATTAATCTATATATCAAATCCGACTGAAATTGGCACTATTTATACGAAAGCAGAATTGACTTGTCTTAGCCGCTATTGCAAGGAGAATGGATTATATTTATATGTGGATGGAGCAAGGCTCGGGTCTGCACTCATTGCAAAGGATAACGATCTAACACTATCTGAATTGGCATCGATGGTGGACTCTTTCTATATTGGCGGGACAAAGAATGGAACAATGTTTGGTGAAGCGCTGGTCATTTGCAATCCATCCTTGCAGTCTGACTTCCGTATGAACATGAAGCAGAAAGGGGCCATGTTGGCAAAGAGCCGATTCATGGGCATTCAATTCGGCGAACTGTTCAGGAACCGCCTTTATTATGATTTGGCTGAACACGCCAATCGAATGGCAGGATTGCTCCAAAAAGGTATTTTGGAAGAAGGCTATACCTTCTTGACCCATTCATCTACCAATCAAGTCTTCCCTATATTTCCTAATTCCGTTATCGAACAATTACAGGAAGATTTTCTTTTTTATGTGTGGGAAAAAATAGATGATGGCCATTCAGCAATAAGGTTAATCACTTCTTGGGCTACTCAAGAAGAACAAGTGGATGCCTTTATCAAAGTATTGCAGAATATTGGTGAGCGCACACAACATCAGCTTACGATATAACCTATTACAAAAGCCCAATCCTTAATGGATATGGGCTTTTTTTACTGTTTGATAAAAGAAAGAGAGGGGTAGTTAGTAATTATTACAAATATTCAAGGAAATAATATTATTGTAAAATAATATTAATAATAACATTCATATAAAATCGTTAGTGAGGTGCACTTTTAGTATGTTAGTACATAAAGAATTTGTTGAAAAAGTATATCAATATCAAAATTTAGTAAAAGCGGTAGATGCAGCCGAAATGGAAATCAAAGAATTTATCGTTAAGGATGCCACCTTGGATAAGGAGAAACAAGAACAAATCTGGGCAGAAATTCATTCCATCTTAAAACAAGGAACACTTTCAGACAGTCTGGATCTTGCCATCGCTCAATTAGATTTGTTATTGGCGCAAATTCGGGTCCAAACATTGTCTTCCAAAAAGGAGAGCAATACAAAAAGCGAAAATAAAATTATCCGGTTTGAGGAATCAAAATCTATATAATCAAAAGCAAAAACTAAGGGATCCTTTTCTATCTTGGGATCTCTTTCTTCTGTTTAGGCTTCTATCCTCAGATTGAGAAACATATATATAAATGCATCCTGCAATCCAGTGAATTGAAAGGGGTCTATTTATATGCATGGTACATATATAGGCGAGGGGAAGATATTGGTTAGTCCGACGTGGGGCGGCCACTTGATTATCCCGGCAGCAGATTTAAGCATTACTCCCCATCTGATCATTTCCGGTCAATTCGAACCTCCATTAACCCATTATGTTCTCCAGAATATTAAACCTGGCCAAACCGTGCTTGATGTTGGGGCGAACTTTGGGTATTACACAACACTATTCGGTCTCATGGTTGGCGCACAAGGAAAAGTAATCGCCTATGAACCAGACCCTCACATGTTCTCATTTTTAAGCGATAATATCGGCACCAATTATTTGCATCAGCAGATAGAGTTGCGCAACAGGGCTGTATATTCTGAAAGTAAGAAACTAACCTTGCATGTTTCTTCCAAATTTTCCGGTCATTCTTCCATTTATAAACGGGATAGTGAAGAGCTACGCAAATTCGATATGGCCTATGATCCATTTGTGGAAGAAGTGACAGTTAAGGCTGAAACACTTGATGAAGCTTTTTCAGATGAAGTAAACTTCGATTTTCTGAAAATGGATATAGAAGGTGGGGAATACCACGCTTTTTTAGGCATGAAAAATTTGATTCTCCAAAAAAGAGTCAAAACAATGGTGTTTGAATGGAGCAGGCAGGCTTTAGGAGAAAACGTCAGCCCGTTCATAGCGCTTCTGGATGAATATAGCAGGAAAACCGGGAAACAGTTCTATGTGCTTAACCATAATGGGCTTCCTATTGCCACGTCATTAGCCGTATTTTCAGCTCAGGAGTTCATCCATAGTGTTTTGTTTGCAGACCCGCTTTAAGATTGCACTCTTCATTACGCGAATTACAGCTAAGTTTATCGACAATTAAAAACAAAGAAAGCAGCCCTATTTTATAGAGCTGCTTTCTTTATTATAGTTTCCTTAAATAGATATGGTCTACAGAATGGTCCTTTCCTTTTTGAAGGATGACATTTGCCCGTCCTCTTGTAGGAAGAATATTTTCATGGAGATTGATAACGTTTATTTCACTCCAGAACTGTTCAGCTCTCTTGATAGCGCTTTCTTTAGATAAGCTTGTATAACGATGGAAATAGGATTCAGGATTTTTGAAGGCTGTTTGCTGAAGTGTACAAAAACGCTCAATATACCATTTTTCAATATCCTGCTCATCCGCATCGATGTATATCGAAAAATCGAAAAAGTCACTCATGAATATTTGATCCTCTTTGTTTACCTGTAAAACATTGATTCCCTCAACAATCAAAATATCCGGATTGTGAATCACTTGTTTCTCATCTGGTAAAATATCATATGCCAGATGGGAATAAGTTGGAGCTTCCACTTCCATTTTACCGGCTTTTATGTCAGAAATAAAATCAATCATGCATTGGGTATCATAGCTTTCCGGGAAACCTTTTCGGTTCATATATCCTTTTGATTCCAGAGTAGCATTATTGTATAGAAATCCATCAGTGGTGATCAATTCAACATGCGGATGGTTGGCCCATCTTGACAATAATGTCTGCAGCAACCTGGCAATGGTACTTTTCCCGACAGCTACGCTTCCGGCAATACCGATGATATAAGGAACTTTTTTAGGTTGTTGGTCCAAGAAAAGACTAGTTGCTTTATGTAATTGTTGTGAAGCCTGTACTTGCAAGTTTATAAGACGAGTTAATGGGAGATAGATATCTTCAACTTCTTTGATCGATATATTTTCATTAACACCCCTTAGTTCTTCCAGTTCAGCTTCCGTCAATCGAAGTGGAGTATGATTGCGCAATTCCTTCCACTTCATCCGATTAAAAATGTGATAGGGAGAATAAGAACTCAAAGCTTCCCTCACCTCAATTCTGCAAATTTCAAATAATAGTCATACTTTCTATTATAATGAAAAACCGATAAAAAGCGATACGAAATTTTTTCTGCCATTCCGCATGTATGAAACCCGCATTAGATATGAAGCATCCAAATCATCAGAGGACCAACAATTGAGCCAATAATGGCGCTTAAAGTCATAGAAACCGAACTCATAGAAAAAGGAAGTTCTCCAAATTCAGCTGCTTTACTAGTTCCCATAGCATGAGAGGCGCTTCCGAGGGCAATTCCTTTGCCCATCAGACTATTAATCCGGAATAAACTCAATATCGAAGGGCCAAAGATGGCTCCGGATAGTCCGGCCATCATGACAAATAGCGCGGTGATAGCAGGCAAACCGCCGAGTGATGTAGCTACTTGCACTGCCACAGGCGTCGTAAGGGATTTAGGCAATATGGATATGAGCATCCCTCTAGTTAATCCCGCGAGCCGGCCAAGGAGCAACGCGCTGAGCATCCCTCCAATTACACCTATTGTAACTCCGCTAAGGATTGGCACCAAATTGAGAGCAATTGTTTTCCTTTGATTGTATAAAGGGATTGCTAAAGCAACAACAGCTGGACCAAGAAGCATATTAATGAATTGCCCGCCGCCCATGTAGGTTTTATAAGGAATATGGAAAAAAACCAAAAACGCAACAATAGCGATTGTCGTGGTCAGAATAGGCAGCAAAAGCGGAATCGGAAAAAAAGAATAGAGTTTCCTGAAAACAAGAAAAAGAAGAACTGTCATTAGTATAAAGAATAAACTGTACAATAGGGCCATCATGTTATCGCATCTCCTTCGTATGGCGCATCCGTTCGATGAATTGACTTGATGCTCCGGATATGACCATCGTTACAATCGTGCTAACTATTACCAATAGGAAGAGAATAGCTCCTTTTATTGATAATAAAGAAGAATAATTCATGACACCTATAAAAACCGGGACGAAAAGCAAAGGGAAAAAGGAAATTAAAAAAGAAGAACCTTTTTCTACCAAGGAAATCGGAATTAATCGAAAAGAAAGAGAAAGAAAGAGTAGAATCAAGCCGATAATGCTGCCGGGCAGTGGGATATGGGCATATGTATGCAAGAAATTCCCAAGTATAGAAAATAAGATTAAAACACTAATTTGCAGAATAATTTTGATAAACATAAACGTCTTGCCGGACCGTTGATACGGAACGGCGCTTCACCTTCTTCTTTAATAATGAAAGAGTTGTATGTATGGTTTTTACTATAAAAACTTGTATAATACAACTATATGCTTGTATTATACAAGCAGTATGGATATTGTCAAAAGAAAAACACTGTAGCGCTTTCATGTAATAAATAGTAAAAGGGTGAATAAGATGGAGAAGAGAAAGGTCTCATCAATAGAGGAAATAGAGTATCAATTGACCACTTTTATCAGAAGAGCGGTTTTTATGGATCAATCTGAAAAAAAAATTGGACTTTTAGAAAGAGCAAGTTATTTATTGCTTAGACATTTAAAGGAAACAGGGCCAGACCAAATAAAAGGAATGGCTGAATCTTTTCACCTGGACATCTCAACAGTCAGCCGCCAAGTGGCCGCATTGGAAAAAAAGGCATTTATTGAACGCTATGGCAGCCCGGATGATGGCCGAGTCAGTCTATTTAAAATGACTTCACTTGGAAAGGAGACTTTAGAAAAGGACCAGAAAATGCGTTTGCGGCGTTATGAGAGGATTACAGCAGCATGGACGGATGAGGAGAAGACAATATTTGCTGATTTGATTTCCAGAATGAACCTTGCTTTCTTTGAATAGGCATTCAATGTTGTTAGAATTTTCAGTTAATAAATAAAAAGGCTATTGACTTATTGTGAATTACTATGCATACTATAAAAAATACATAGTGAACGTTACGGAAGGATTAGTATACGTGACTAGCCAGCAAACAGAGAATGGAGTTTACCAGCTGAAAGACTCCTTGCATGGAAAGCCGTAGAACCTGCCTTCATAGTCCTATCTAATCCATAGGCGCAGCCCTGAGCGTTATCAGTTAAGCGGGATTTTCTGGATGTGCAGAATATTCAAGTAAGGTGGTACCACGGAAACAGCGTATTTCGTCCTTTATCGAGGAGCGAGTGCGCTGTTTTTTTCTTGCCCTAACAGAATTATTTTTTGCAGGAGGTATTCATAGATGGATAAAAAAAGGATTGTCATCAAGATTGGAAGCAGCTCAATAACCAATGCAAAAGGGGAAATTGACCAGGAGAAATTTAACGACCATATTGCAGCCATTGCATCATTAAGGAAAAATGGCCATGAAGTCATTCTAGTGTCTTCCGGCGCGGTAGCAGCAGGATTCAAACATCTAGGTTATCCCACAAGGCCAGTTACATTGAAAGGGAAACAAGCAGCCGCAGCTGTTGGCCAAGGGTTGCTCATTCAAGCATATATGGAAAAACTCCATCCATTCGGAATAATGCCTGCCCAAATATTGCTCACAAGAAATGATTTTTCTAAAAAAACACGATATAAAAACGCATATGCAGCAATAACAGAATTGCTGGCCAGAGGGATAATGCCGATCATTAACGAAAATGATACGGTTTCCGTCGCTGAGTTAACCTTTGGAGACAACGATATGCTCTCTGCTTTGGTAAGCGGAATGGTCCATGGGGAGCAACTGATCATAATGACAGATATCAATGGTTGTTATGAAAGCAATCCAAAGAAACATCCACAGGCCAAACGGATTGACTATATGGAAAACATAGACGATGAAGTATTGGATTGTGCAGGCGATACAGATAGCTCGGTTGGCACAGGTGGGATGAAGTCCAAATTATTGGCAGCCAGGACTGCGTTATCACTAGGTGTGAAAGTGTTCATTGGCCAGGGTAAAGGAGAACAAAAATTCATAGAAATTCTTGATGGTAAAGGAGATGGGACGTATATCGGAGAAATGGTGCAACCTGTTGCTACGAACAAACAGTGGATAAAGTACCATTCTCCTGTTTCAGGAAAAGTGTATATCGATGAAGGTGCTGAGGAAGCGTTATTGTACAAGGGCAGCAGCCTGCTTTATGCAGGAATTCAAGCGGTCGACGGTTTTTTCAAAAAAGGGGATGTCATTGAAGTAATAGGAAAAAGCGGTCTATTAGGCAAAGGGGAAGTGCTTTATTCCTCAGAACATTTGAAGGAATTAATAGAAAGGAAGCATCGGCTTCTTTGCGAGCCGACAGCCGCAAAAGATGAAGTAATCCATCGGAATCAGTGGGTAAAAGCCCAGTAAGGGAGGAAATAAAATGACTGAAATTCAAACAAAGGGAAGACTTGCCAAGGAGGCAAGCAGAATCATGCTAACGCTGGCTACTTCTGAAAAAGATGAAGCCCTGCGATTAATTGCCCATCAACTTCGCACGGACACCAGCCATATATTGCAAGAAAATATAAAAGATATGGAAGCGGGAAAAAGAGCAGGCTTATCGTCTTCTGTATTGGACCGAATGCTATTGACTGGGCAAAGAATTGAAGCGATGGCAGCGGCATTAGAGTTGCTGATTGATTTGAAGGATCCAGTCGGGGAGATACTCGAACGGATTGTAAAAAACAATGGATTGATCATCGAAAAAAAGAGAGTGCCTTTAGGCGTTATCGGCATGATATATGAAGCAAGGCCGAATGTGACAATCGATGCGGCTTCCCTTGCATTAAAGACTGGCAATGCCATCATTTTGAAAGGGAGTTCATCAGCTTATTATTCCAATCTTTCACTTGTAGATTCGATTCATCGGGCATTAGAAAAAAGTACAATTCCAGCAGAGGCTGTTCAATTGCTAGACGACAACAGCAGAGAGAGCGTGAAAGAATTATTCCATTGCAATGAATATTTGGATGTTCTTATCCCGAGGGGCGGAAAGAATTTAATCCAGACGGTTTTGAGGGAAGCAACCGTGCCTGTGTTGGAAACTGGTGCAGGAAATTGCCATCTGTATATTGATGGAACAGCCCAATGCGATATGGCCATTGAAGTGGCGTTGAATGCCAAAGTGCAACGTCCGAGTGTATGCAATAGTATCGAAACGATATTGGTCCATAAAAGCTGGTTATATAAATACGGAGGCCGTTTGATCAGGAACCTCTCTGAGGAAGGAGTGACCATATACGGAGATGCTGAGTGCATGGCTCTTGGAGAGTGTATATTGTCTGCATCAAAAGAACATTGGGAAAAAGAATTTTTAGGTTTGGAAGTGGCGATAAAAACGGTTGAAACAATTGAGGAAGCCATCGACCATATAAATAGGTATGGAACAAGGCATTCGGAATCGATCATAACGGAAAATGATGATAATGCGGACCTTTTTATGGCATTAGTTGATGCTGCAGCTGTATATCACAATGCTTCAACAAGATTTACGGATGGTTTTGAATTTGGCTACGGGGCGGAAATAGGAATAAGTACACAGAAACTCCATGCAAGAGGGCCGATGGGGCTGGCAGCGTTAACATCTGAAAAATTTTTCATACAAGGAAATGGGCAAATAAGAAATTAAAAGGAGCTACTAGCTTCTTTTTTTGTTGTAATCTTACATTTGTTTAGGCGCTATTTTACATTTCTTTTGACGTCAGAAGAAATGACCTGTCCAAAAGATTGGCCAACGGATTAAAACGATCCATAAGGTTTTGATCAGATGTAGTAATAATCAATTAACATCGGATAAAAGAATTTTAAATGTTAAAAAAAAGTGACCAATTTGTAGCTAAAGTCTGTCTGCGGGCTTCAAAGTTCATTGTAATGTCACAAAGGCAAATAGTAATTTCCACCACATTTTTAGTAACTTTTGTTAAAAAATCTTTTTGTTTATCCTTAATAGAGCTTGATTTTAATGGGTTTGCGCTGTTTTGTTTAAATGTTTCCAGCTTTCAGAATCTGTGTCTATTCTCTTACAAAAGACAAATTCTATAGATATTCTACAGAAAAAGAAATAAAATATCCGTATTGGAATCGTAATGGGGAAATATTAGAAAATAGAAATCTTTTTTATTTACACAACTTATTTGTCTGCCCTGTTTTTAAGGTTTTCAACTTGGAAACCTATTTAACGATTTCTAGTCAATATGTTGCAGGTTATAATAATAAATCAAACTTTGTGAAAATATGAACAGGTTGATTTTTTCAATAACTTGCGTTGAATTACTGGATGATAAGAGGGGGAAACATCATGGAAGTTCTTGATTTAGCTCGTTTTCAATACGCAGCTACAACTATTTTTCACTTTCTCTTCGTTCCGCTATCCATTGGGATGATCTTCCTTGTGGCAATTATGGAAACACTTTATGTGGTGAAGAAAAAGCAAGTCTACCTGGATATGGCAAAATTCTGGGGGAAAATATTCCTTTTATCTTTTGCAATTGGTGTCGTAACAGGGATTCTTCAGGAGTTCCAGTTCGGAATGAACTGGTCTGAATACTCACGGTTTGTCGGCGATGTATTTGGAGCTCCTTTAGCAATTGAAGGATTGTTAGCATTTTTTATGGAATCTACGTTTATCGGTGTTTGGATTTTCGGACGGGATAAACTCCCTAAATGGGTGATTGCACTTGCAGCTTGGTTAGTAGCGATTGGAACAATGCTATCCGCATTATGGATCCTAGCGGCCAACTCATTCATGCAGCAGCCTGTAGGGATTGAAATTGTGAATGGAAAGCCAGTATTGAATGATTTCATGGCTTTACTGACAAATCCTCAATTATTGGTTGAGTTTCCGCACACGATCTTCGGTGCATTAGCAACTGGAGCTTTTGTTGTCGGTGCAGTAAGTGCCTACAATATGCTAAAGAAACGCAATTTGGATTTCTTTCGCCGTTCATTTAAAATTGCAATGATTGTTTCATTAATCAGCGGTATTTTAATCGCATTTAGCGGCCACATGCAAGCGCAGCACTTAATGAGTGCACAGCCAATGAAAATGGCGGCGAGTGAGGCACTTTGGGAAGATAGCGGCGACCCTGCAGCTTGGTCATTGCTTGCAAATATTGATTCAGATGAAATGAAAAACAAATGGTCGATCGATATTCCTTTTGCATTGAGCATTTTGGCTTATGACTCCTTGCATGGTTCTGTAGAGGGAATGAAGACCCTTCAAAAAACGTATGAAAAACTGTATGGGGAAGGCGTCGACTATATTCCTAATGTCGAAACGGTATTCTGGAGCTTCCGTATCATGGCAGGCTTTGGAGGATTAATGGTATTGATTTCACTTGTTTCTCTATATATGTTGAGAAAAAGAACATTGGAATCAAAACCTTGGATGTTGAAAATACTAATTGCATCATGTGCATTGCCTTTCATTGCCAATACAGCAGGTTGGATCATGACAGAAATTGGGCGCCAGCCTTGGACGGTATTCGGTTTGTTCACAACGGCGCAATCTGTTTCTCCTAACGTTTCGGCAGGACAATTATTGTTCTCGATCATTGCGTTCTGTGGCTCCTATTTGATTCTCGGCATCATCATGGTTTACATGACGATCAGGGTTGCAAAACAGGGACCATATAACCATCCGCCTCATGCGAAGGCAGATGTCGATTTGTTGGATAAGGAGGCCTTTGACCTATGACATTAAATGAACTGTGGTTTGTCCTTGTCGCTGTACTTTTCGTCGGATTCTTCTTTCTGGAAGGATTTGACTTCGGTGTAGGAATGCTCACACGCCTGTTAGGGCGTAACGAAAAAGAAAGAGATCAGTTGATTAATACCATCGGGCCTTTCTGGGATGCTAATGAAGTATGGCTAATTACAGCAGGTGGAGCTTTATTCGCTGCATTCCCGCATTGGTATGCAACCATGTTCAGTGGATACTATATCCCGTTTGTGTTTTTCTTGCTCGCTTTAATAGCTCGCGGTGTGGGTATTGAATATACACACCATGCACTTAGTGCCAAATGGAAAAATATGTGGCAATGGCTCGTCTTCTTCGGAAGCTTCCTGGCACCATTCTTATTGGGCGTTTTATTCACCAGTCTTTTAAGAGGCATGCCAATTGATGAAACCATGACTTTATATGGTGGATTCACAGACTATGTCAATGTGTACTCAGTTGTTGGCGGTTTGGCCGTTGTCCTGTTGTCCTTGGTGCACGGTTTGACATTTGTCGGATTGCGTACAGAAGGAAGTATCCATGACCGTGCCATTTCACTTTTAAACAAAGTATACATCGTTCTATTTGCTGGTTTGGTCCTGTTCGCGATCCTGACATACACGTCGACAGATCTTTTCGATGTACGTCCAGTTGCAACGCCTGTATTCTTGGTTGTAATCGTTCTTTCAGCACTTTTTGGTTTGATTTTCGCTAACAAACGAAAAGAGGGCTGGGCTTTCGGCATGTCCGGGTTAACGATTATTGCTACTGTAGCTATGCTGTTTGTCGGATTGTTCCCAAGGGTTATGATCTCTTCGATTGATCCTGCATTCAATTTAACAATCGAAAATGCGGCAAGTGGACATTATACGTTGTCATTGATGACAAAAATAGCATTTACTTTACTTCCATTCGTTCTTGGTTATCAAATCTGGAGCTATTATGTTTTCAGAAAACGTATTAGCGATAAAGAAACGGTGAATTATAAATGATGGATAAATCATTATTGGCTTTAAAGGGTTTTAAACAAACGATGGCGCTTTTGACGGTGTTGGCTCTCCTTCAGGGAGCCTCCATCATTTTTCAAGCGAAGTACCTTGCTGAAACCATCACAAACTTATTTAATGGGGAGAAGCTGTCTGATCAGCTGCTTCCCATCCTTTTATTTGTAGTTTTCTTTTTAATTCGACAATTGATTGTGCTATTCCGGGACCGGTATATGCAGTATTATTCAATCCAATCGGGATCAGCCATCCGCCAGTCATTTACGGCCAAATTATTTACACTTGGACCTAATGTAACGGAAACGGAAGGGACAGGCAATTTGGTTACCATGGCTTTAGAGGGAATCACTCAATTGGAGACTTACATAAAGCTGTTTCTTCCAAAAGTAATGAACATGGTGATTATTCCTCTCATGATTTTTGCTTACTCTCTATTATTAGACCTCCGTTCAGCCGTCATTTTACTCCTCGTATTGCCAACGCTTATTTTTTTCATGGTCATACTCGGATATGCTGCACAACGTAAGGCCAATAAGCAATATGAGTCCTATCAAACACTATCCAACCATTTCGTTGATTCATTGCGCGGGTTGGAAACCTTACGTTTATTAGGTTTAAGCAAGCAGTATGACCGGAATATTGAACAAGTGAGCGAGCGGTACCGTTCTTCCACCATGGGTACGTTAAAATATGCGTTCTTATCGACCTTTGCATTGGATTTCTTTTCAAGCCTTTCAGTGGCAATTGTCGCATTATTTCTTGGTTTAGGCTTGTTGGATGGAAGTATGGTTCTACTTCCTGCATTGACTATTTTAATTCTTGCACCTGAATACTTTGTGCCAATCCGTGATTTTGGAAATGACTATCATGCGACGCTTGACGGTAAGAATGCCCTTCAAGCCATAAATGCCTTATTAAAGCTGCCAGAGAAGGAAAAAAATGATAGTCAATCGATTCCGGCATGGCATGGTGAGAGTGAGTTATCTGTACAACATTTGACTTTTAAACACGATGACGATCGGATTACGTTGTCCGATCTTTCATTTAAGGCAAATGGCTTTGGGAAAATAGGGATTATCGGAGCCAGCGGGTCTGGCAAGTCTACCTTAATAAATGTATTAGCTGGATTCCTGACTCCATCTGAAGGCGACATAAAGATAGATTCAAAACCGATTGGCGATTTTTCATTAACTGATTGGCAAAGCCAAGTCCTATATATACCCCAGCACCCTTATATATTCAATGATACGGTTGCAGGCAACATCTCTTTTTATACGAAAGGGGCAACTGTCGACCAAATCGAAAAAGCAAGCAGGCGTGCTGGATTGACGGAATTGATAGCTTCTTTGACGAAAGGCCTTGAAGAAGAAATCGGTGAAAGCGGCAGGGTTTTAAGCGGCGGACAAGAACAACGGATTGCCTTAGCACGTGCATTTCTTGACGATCAGCGGAAGATTCTATTATTCGATGAACCGACTGCCCACCTGGACATTGAGACAGAATGGGAACTTAAGCAA
This sequence comes from Bacillus kalamii, assembly GCF_047238185.1. Classification (NCBI taxonomy): domain Bacteria; kingdom Bacillati; phylum Bacillota; class Bacilli; order Caryophanales; family Bacillaceae; genus Bacillus; species Bacillus kalamii. The sequence continues at coordinate 1,738,027 of NZ_JBDFMI010000001.1, forward strand.
AATATGATTCCTTTATTTAAAGACCGTTTAGTCTTTTTTGCCACCCATAGACTTCATTGGATGATGGAAATGGATAAAATCATTGTGATGAAAAATGGGCAAATCGTCGAAATTGGCACTCATCAGGAACTATTGGATGCAAAAGGCCATTATTATGAACTAACTCAGGCACAGATGCATGGAACCGAGGTGCAGAATGGATAAAAAAAATCTTTCATTAAAAACAGTACTTGATAACTCATGGGTCAAACCGTACTTGAAAAATAATAAAAAACTGCTTATTTTGGTTTTGCTGCTAGCAACGGCCACTTTCCTATGCGCAGGGGCGCTTATGTTTTCTTCCGGTTACTTAATATCTAAATCGGCAACCAGACCGGATAATATTCTGATGGTTTATGTACCGATCGTATTAGTGCGGACATTTGGGATTTTCCGGCCGGTCTTCCGCTATTTGGACCGGCTTGCCAGCCACAATCTGGTTTTAAAGATTCTTTCTTCCATGAGGGTGCGCCTTTATCGGAAATTGGAATCCCAAGCTCTAACATTTTCTTCGCGTTTTACGACAGGCGATTTGCTCGGGGTTTTGGCAGATGATTTAGAGCATATCCAGGATCTATATTTGAGAAGTGTTTTCCCAAGTGTAGTTGCCGTTATTCTATATGCCATTTCAGTAATTGCATTAGGATTCTTCTCAATTCCTTTTGCATTGTTGATGTTATTGCTATTATTCGTTCTGGTTGTTTTATTCCCGCTAGTGTCTTTATTGGTTACTCGCAAAAGACAAGCGCAAATCAAACAAGCCCGCAATGAGTTGTATAAAACAATGGGTGATGCAGTAATGGGTATCAGCGATTGGAAAATCAGCGGCAGACAAAAGGACTTTCTGGCATCCTATGAAGATAAGGAACACGCTCAGGATCAATTGGAACTGAAAACTGAACAATTCAATCGTTTAAGAAATTTCCTATTTCAAATAATGGTTGCTGTTGTGACCATCTCAATGGTTATTTTTGCAGGAACAAGTGCAGAAAATGGCTTGTTCGCACATATATGGATTGCAGCCTTTGTACTTGTCGTTTTTCCGATTACTGAAGCTTTTGCGCCTATCCCGGACTCAATATCACAACTGCCGGGTTATGACAATTCTTTATCCAGACTAACGGCGATTGAAGATACCGCATGTGAGTCAACAAAAACAAATAGTCAGCAGCTAGCTATGCTAAAGAGTGAACCCCATTTGGATATCACCTTTCATAATGTGACTTTTTCATACGGCGATGCGAGTTCCATGCCGCTAATCCGAGAATTGAACCTTCGTTTAGCACCAGGTGAACAAGTTGCATTGCTAGGCCGCAGCGGGGCTGGAAAATCTACAATTGCCAAACTTTGCTTGGCTACATTAAAGCCGGCTAGTGGAACAATTACAATCAATGGTATCAATGTTTCAGAACTAGAAGGGGAAATTGCCCAATTGATTTCTGTCCTTCAGCAAAAACCGCATCTATTTGATTCTTCAGTCATGAATAACATTCGTTTAGGAAATCCAAAAGCGACGGATGAGGAAGTAATGGAAGCTTCGAAAAAGGTAGGCATGCATGAGTATATTACTTCCTTGCCCGAAGGCTACCAAACGAGAATGCGTGAATTGGGAGCCAGATTCTCTGGGGGGGAACGGCAAAGAATTGCACTTGCGAGAATACTTCTGCAGGATAACCCTATCGTGATTTTGGATGAACCTACTGTAGGTTTGGATGCCATAACGGAACGCAACCTGTTGAATACCATTTTTACAACACTACAAGGGAAAACGGTACTTTGGATTACTCACCACCTTGTTGGTGTGGAAAAAATGGATAAAGTTTTGTTTATCGAAAACGGGGAGATTAAAATGAATGGCCCCCATAAGCAGCTGGTACAACAAAGTGCCCGCTATCAACACTTATATGAACTGGATTGCCCGGTTAAAGAATTATAAAAAAACCTGCATGCCTGAATGGGGACTGACCTAAAAATTTGAAACAAATAAAAACACCTTTCGTTGAAAAACGGGTATTCAATCCCTATGAATCAATGTGGAGGTGTTTTTTCTATGGGTACAAGAGTCAGTTATCCAGCGGAAGTAAAAATGAAGGCAAAGAAGTAATGGAAGAATTAAATATTCGAAACTATACACAATTAAAAACATGGATGAGTTGGTATCGAAAAGGAGAACTGTATCGTTTTGAACAGCCTGCAGGAAAAAATATACATTTGGAAAAGGACCGGAGTATGGAAGTGAAATGGAGAAGCTACAAGCAGAGAACCGATATTTAAAACAACAAATTGAAGTCTTAAAAAGTACAAGGAACTGGATAGGAAGTGGTTCCGAGAGTAGTCGTAGGGTTGGTGGATGAGTTAAAAGGCATCATGACAGTTGGAGAAATCTGTGGTCATTTAGGAGTTTCTCGTGCTACCTATTATCGCTGGAGAGCCCAAGGTGACAAGAAAACCGGTAAAGAGATTCGTGACCAACAAATCGGAAATCTGTGTAAACAACATAAATTTAGGTATGGATATCGAAAAATCTCTGCCCTTTTACCCTCTGTAAGTGAGAAAACGATTCAAAGGACTATGCAGAAATACGGGTGGCAATGCCGTGTGAAAACGAAGAAACGAAAGCGTACCGGTCAACCGGCCCAAGTGGCATCCAATCTGATAAACCGTCGTTTTAAGGGAGTTAGGCCCTTAGAAAAATTAGTCACAGATATTACTTACTTGCCATTCGGCCAATCGATGATGTATCTTTCAACTATCCAAGATCTGTTAAATGGCGAAATCATAGCGAAAACAATCGGCTTTAAGCAAGATACGGAATTCGTATTAGATACACTAAATCAGCTGTCTGACTTGCCTGAAGACTGTATCCTTCATAGCAATCAAGGGTCTGTCTATACATCGTATGCTTATCAGGATGCCGTAAAAGAAAAAGGAATGACCATGAGCATGTCCCGCAAAGGCACGCCCGCTGATAATTCTTTCACTCCTCGCTAAAGTCAGAAACGTTCTATCTCGACGGAATCTATCGCACAACCAATGCGCATGTGATTCAAATCGTCGGAAAATACATTACTTATTATAACAATAGTCGTATTCAAACAAAACTAAACAGTCAATCTCCGGTACAGTACCGTCAATTGACTGCTTAGAAAGGTGTTTTCAAATTATCTCAAAAAGGATAGTCAGTGCCATAAAGCGGAAGAATTCCACTGAATAGAAAAAATGTTCAATAAGGAAAAAGGAATGTCATAAATAAAAAAGAGTGCTAAAAGTAAAAAATAAAAAGCTTAATCGGCTTTTCATTTTTATATTTAACAATTGAAATAAAGTCAGAAACCAAAGCTTAACTGATCTTCATTATGCAGCTCTTGTTTTTTTGCTTGCGTTCTCTGAACAATGATTTTAGCACATTGAAACCACTCTCTTTCTTCTTTGGTTCCTTCGAAATGAAGGTAGTTGTGCTCATTGTATCTAGATAAGAATTTCCTGGTCGTTCATTTAAAAATCTGCTCCTGTTTTTTTAGAAACTCAGTCAACCATTCGTCCTTCCAATATTTCATATTTTTTGATTCAATTGCGCTCATATTCGAAAAACCTCCGTATCATTCTAGAAATTTATAACAGTATAGCCACAAATCAGTAGAATGAACGAAATTTTGAAAATATTATAAACGGAATATTTTCTTACATTTCATTTTTACTTTTACCTCCTATGAAGGTAGAGAATAAAACAGTTACTAAAAGCCCTATGTATAGCGCATATTTAAAAAAATGATTTGTGGTATAGCCAAATAAATATGAGAAACCAGTAAGAATCATTAATATACCAACAACTACTCCAATGTAACCGATCATTTTCATAATATTCATTACAAAACTCCTATTCTATTTTTTATTTTTAGTAAAAAATACCATTTTGTATATTTTTGTAAGTTATGATTTGATAACATCTCAGTCAGTTACTATAATTTTACAAAAAAAGGAGGTGTTAAGTTGAAGATAACAAAAGTAGGATTTATTGTCACCCTTATCTTTTCGTTGCTATTTACATTTATTCCTTATAATAGCAAAACATACGCAGAAAGTAATCCAGTTATTGATCAATACATCTCGGTTATATCAGTAACGAAAAATAAGGACCTTTCAATCACGGCTAAATATAAAATCAAGAAGAATTTCAAACCCGGAAGTTCTCAAACAGCAGTAAATATTTCAATTGGGTATTCTTGGCCTACGACCTACAGGTTAAATAACAGTTATAACGCTTATAAAGCTGTAAAAAGTACAAAAGGAACCTATACGGTAACTATTCCGAAGCCTAAGATAAGTTTAATTGGTACTCAACTAATTAAAGTGAACTTATCAGCCGGAAGATATTCTTCCTCAAAACACATTAAATCTGTATTTAATTATCCTTCTACAGTAACAACTAAAGAATTAGAAATCACAAAAAAAATTGGCATTTGCTGAATACATTGTAATAGCAGGGGTAGGATTCACAGCGAAGTTATTCCCTGGAGGTCGAATATCCGCTGTTGTAAACGGAATTGTTAAGGCTGGTTGGTCTTCGTACTACACTTTTACTGGGTTAGGTGTAGTTAAAGGTTTCCCTACAAAGGTTGTCGGTCAATATTATCAAGAAAAGTTTTATTACAACAGCAAGGGTTTGAATATTCAAAGTAAAGTCTGGTCTTCTAAGAAATCTTTCCAAAGAAAAGAACTGCCTATTTATAACGGCACAAGAACAATGAAATGGTAATTAGACATTCAACTTTAAAACGGGAAAAGAATATTTTTCAGAACATAACAGGCTTCCTCAATACACTTCCTATACCTCTACAACGCCTAAAATCACACTTGTTTGTTTAATATCATTCATTGAAAAGATTCTAAGAACATTTTTACAGTTAATTGATACAAAAAAAGCCACGTATTGAACGCAGCTTTTTGAAATTAAATGTAATGACCTTTCAATTTAGTCATCTTTTTTATAGAAGCGACCTAAACTCCAAGTCTTCAAAAACACCATACATTTTTTCTTTATTAAGAGTAAAAACAAAATCATCAATCGTTTTTTTATTGTAAACAGGTATATCAGTTTCGATTGAAGCAAGAGTTTTACTTAACAAGGCAATATCCTTATGTTCTAGCATTTTTTCGGGATTGATTCTTTTTACACTTTTAGATTTAAGCAACTCTTTCGCTTCTTTGATTGATAGAGGTTCTACCGCTTCATAAAATTCTTCTATAGTATTGAAATTTTGAAGAAGAGGAATAGCCGTTTTTTCGCCAATGCCAGTCACTCCTGGGATATCATCCGAAGTATCTCCAGATAGTCCTTTAAGGTCGATTAGCTGTTTAGGATTCTTTAACTGATAAAGAATCTGAAATGCTTCTGGAGTAAAAGGGAAGTATCCAAAGGGTGCATACTTTAATCGATCATCAATATCCATAAGAGCATTCAACATTTCAGTATTTTGTTTGGGTTTAACACCTAACCATACCGTTGAGTTATTATTGATTAATTGAAGAGCATCCCTATCTTTGGTAATAATAACAACTTTATGAAGCTTTGAAAGTACAGATGAAAATGTGCCTATCAAATCATCCGCTTCAAATCGATCAGCTGTAAATTGAGGAACTCCCATATCAGCCAAAACCTTTTTCATTAGAGAAAACTGTTCCTCTAATTCTTGTGGCTTCTTTTTTCTGCTTGATTTATAGCCAGAGTAAAGGGCTCGTCTGTCTTCTCTAGGATCATCCCAACACACAGCCAGGTGATTAATTTCGTTCTCGTTATGAAGTTTAAGAATAGCTTTAACCATACCAAGGACGCCATTTGTATATCGGCCGTCGGAAGTATGTAACGCTTTTTTAATTGCTTCTGCCTTATCCTCGTCTGTTTTTGCAAACTTATAAGCATTAGGAGGCGTTGCAAAAAAATTAGTAGCAAGCATTGAGGACCCGTCGATTAAATATATTGTTTTCATAAAACTTCTCCTTACTTTTTGACATATAGGTTTTAATCCAAAGTTCTGAAAGTAAGGAAAAAAGGTGAAATTAAGCTTTATAGTCTCCAAGAAGCGGGCTATACTTGCTGATCACATTCAGGTTGTAGTTATTAAATAGGCATTAATAATAAGCACGGATAACTGTGACAGCTTTCGTGCTTATTTTTCATAACAAAAAGGAACTATAAGATAACTTTATAAGATAACTATATAAACCATTAAGCTGATTTTTTTGAAAAAGTTTTTCCCACCTACATATGAAATAATTGTATGCTAATGAACATAGAGCATAGAACGAAGGGAAGTTGTTAAATGTTACTAGAACTTGTGATGTACCGCTGTGTAAAGATTATTCCCTAAGACAATGTGGTTTTGATTTTTGTAGCGAACACGCAAAGATGCTCTCGCATTTGGATATACAAGATAAAAGTGTAAAGAAAAGAAGAATTCAATATCAGGTAAAAATAATTCAAGAATTTGAACGCGGTAAAAATGCACCCGGAATCCACAGAAAATAATCATTTGAAGGAGCGAATGAAAAATGATAGAAATCGATTTGAAAATTAACGGGAAAACAGCTTTTAAGTATAAAACATTTTCCGTTCCAAGAGTTGATGAATTGTTGGATATATCGTACGAAGATATAAATAGAGAATTTCTAATAAATAAGGTAACACACTGGGTGCAAGACATTTTTTAGAACAGTACCGCTCACAAGCTTCTAAATACGGTTTAGTAGATTTGCTAAATGAATTGGATGATTATCTTACCATTCATTTCAAACGTCAAAAGGAAGCAAGAAAGTAAGGTGTTTTCTGTTGTTCGAACGATGGATGTCAATAGAAAATAGATTTTCAAACATATTTTAATCCATATTGCATCCGTTCATCCACGCTATAACCACATCTCCTTTTTTCAATTCTACCCCTAATAGATGATTATCCTGTTTGACGGTACGGTCTCTTCTTGACATATGAAATCTGTATCGCAGCATTTCTTCAACCGCTATAGGCACTAAATCTATATTGTTTCTTAATTCCCTGTAGAGTGTATCATCATCATAAAGAAATGAATAGAACGTATTGGCAATGGCGTGGCTTGTTGTTTCAACGCCTGCCCCTAATAAGAGCATTGTAGCCTGAACAATTTCATCATCCGTGAATACTTCACTGTCTACTTCAGCTTTAATGAGGTCAGAAATAATATGTAAAACTCTATACTATTACGATACTCTAATCAGAGTAACAATAACAGTGTATATAGTATTAATCCTTAACATCCAATTTTGTTCTAGTGGAGTTCTAGCTATTTTTGTAAATTAACAGCTATATCTGATAGACCATTCGTTTTGGTAAAACATCTTTTACAAAATAGGGAAAAACTTTACTATCTTAAACTCATCTATATATAAGGGAATTGTCATTAGGTGACACATCAAAAAAATAAAATGGTAGGAAAAAGTTGGTTCTTAGCCTATTTCTGTTGAAGATATCTAAAAAATAATGACAGCTAGTTATTATAACGGTATAAAATTTGCATGTTTTTACATTGTTTATACATTCAACCTAAAAAGGGAAAAATTACAATTATTTGGTTGAAGCTCAAAAATCCATAAAGAGGGGAGTTTTCCATTTAGATGGATAGGTTGGTTCAAAAATAGGTTTACTCTTATAAAAGAATGCCAAAAAGGATGGGATTTATGAAAAAAAACGGAACGATTTTTTATGGTTGGTGGATTGTATTAGTCGGATTTCTGATTATGACCTTTATATTTGCTCCAATAGCAAACCTAGTTTCACTATTTACCCTACCGGTAACGAAAGAACTCGGCTTTAGTTCTTCTCAATTTATGCTTTATTTCACTATAATGGCTCTATCCGGCATAGTTGTGAATCCATTAGCTGGACAACTAATCAAAAAGATGGACATCAGAAGCTATTTAACGATTTTTATTATGATTGCCGCTCTATCTTTTATCGGTTTTTCAATATCAACCAAACTGATTCACTTTTACCTTTTTTCTGTTTTAATGGGTATTGGTATGACAGGAGGAGCAGGAATTCCCGTTTCTGTACTGATTACCAACTGGTTTAATGAAAAACGGGGCCTATGTTTAGGTATTGCATTAGCTGGAAGTGGATTTGGCGGTGTCATCCTTAGTCCTTTGGTAAATTGGCTCATTACCGCATATAGTTGGAGAACAGCGTATCTAGTATTAGGCATAATAATTGCCGTTATGTTGATTCCGTTAAGTATTTTCGTAGTAAAATTCAGTCCAGCAGACAAAGGATTAACGCCGCTTGGAGAAGCAATCTCATTAGATCATGCCGAAGGATTGAGTGGGCCGACATTCCGTCAAACCTTAAAATCGATATCATTTTGGACACTTGGTTTGGGCATTCTAATTGGCGGTATTGTTGTTAACGCAATGCTTCTTAATCTAGTGCCATATTTAACTGAAATAGGAACATCGGCAAAAACAGCAGCATTGCTTTTATCACTGGGTTCTGCCATGGTTATCTTTTCAAAAGTCTTAGTAGGGCGTTTATTTGATAAAATGGGTTCTATTCCAACGGTATTTATCATATCCGCAGGAAGCTTGATCAGTTTTCTGTTTTTAATGAAAGCAAATATCGTTTCACTGGCCATTCTCTATACCATTTTTTCTGGAATAGGTTCAACCGCAATTACAGTAACACCAGCTTTTATGACAGGTGCACTGTTTGGAGAGAGGGAATATGGAGCAAAATATGGCATTGTGGCAATCTTTATTTCATTAGGCAGTGCGATAACCCCTATAGTGTCAAGCCTCATTTATAATATTAACCATTCGTATGGATTATTGTTAAATACACTTATCATCCTTGCCATTGTGCAATTTGGATTATTTTTCATTGCAAGTAAAACAAGGCCTCTAACTGTTGTGAATTCTGATATTTCAAATAAAGAGGCAGTATAACAGTAGGTAGCTAATTACATTGATCATTGGCATTGGAAGTAGATTTTGTCCATTAAGCTCTGAATCTTTTGGGAGTTGCAATTATGCCCTGCTTGTCTTACACTCAGAGCAGATTGTACAAAACAAAGGTAGATATCGGCATGTGATTAAAAAAAGCATTTGTATGTGATGTATACAAATGCTTTTTTCTATGTTCTTTTTGGTTCAAAAAAAACTTATATACGTTGGAAAATGTAAAAGAAGGTGATTTGAATTTCTTTACATAATCATACACTTTCATTATGAGTAATATGGTATATTCAAAAAAAGGGGCTATTGGAAAGATGAGGGGGTTAAAATGTTGAGAGTATATTCGATTGGACAAATCAGGACAAATAATTTTACAGACGAAAACATGATGCGAAAAATCACGGGGTTATGGGCTGAAGCAGGAGACATCCTCCAGTCGATTCAAACGGTTTCATATGCAGTGTACCATCAATACGAAAGCAATTATCAAGGGGATTATACATTAAGCATAGCGCTTGAGGAGTATAGCGGTGAAGAATGCATTGATCTGCCGACAACGGATACATACCAGGCGTTTTCAGTTGATTCTTCGGATAAGGAGGGTATATACAAAGCGTGGAAACAAATATGGGGCATGGAGGAAGAAGGAGCAATTCAGCGAGCATACACGATTGATTATGAGAAATATTACCCGACAGGTGAAATTGAATTATGGATAGCGATTAAATAAATGATATATCGAATACGTCATATACAGTATGTTAGGTAATGATTTTGGTAAAGGTACTCGAAGATAAGAAATCTCGATACATGCATAAAGCAAACTGGGCTGAATGATTAAATAATGAAAGAGTCACATTTGCAGGGGGAAGTGCATCTAATACATGACTTGTGCACAGATATCATTTTCTTACAGTTGCCATAGCTAATGTAGTCTTTAATAACTGACCTTGCAATCAACAAATAAAGGAGGTAAGAAACGTGAACGTCTTTTTCCCTTTAGTTATGTATCCGTTTCTTTGCCAAATCCAGCTATAAAAAAACAACTTAAAAAGGCAATAATTGCAGAAAAGGTTACAAAAAGCAAGCCTAAAGCTCTCATGAAAGTGTCTTCTCCTGGATAGGCAGGCTCTAGTGTCAAATAACGATAACCAAAATATAGAGCTACCCCCACATAGAAACTGCTTCCGACCGCACCTACAATTAAACGGTTTCTTTTTGGATACATGCCGGCCTCGCAAAAAAGAGCCCAAACAAAAAGGCTACCAATGCTTGCACAAATAATAAGCATTATATGAGCAAAAGGGATGGGGTAGAGAAGAAGTAAATAGAACAATAGAATAACGGCAAAAAAAATCACGGCGTTTATTAGAAACAAAAGCAGACCTGCCTTCCAATATGTATGAAGCCAAGGTACTTTTTTTAAGGATTGGACAAGTTTCATATCTTTTATGAAACATTGGATCAGTATCTTTTTAAATGATAGGATAAGTAACCATCCTAGGGTGCCTATTAACAGAAGGCTGGTCATATGATCTCACTCCACATTCATAATTGTGTGCAAAATGGCACATCTTATATTCTCATATGGTTAAATCGTTTTCCGCTTTAAAAGACAAAACCTTTTTAATCATCTCCTGCAGAAGATCAGCGATCAAAGCGATAACCAGAGAGGCAAATAGAATAACCCCAGCGAAAAGCGCAATGCCAGGATGCAGGGCGTTTTGCGACAATAATAGGTTTATGCCAAGCGCGTAAAGGGATACAATTATAAGGGCACTTTTTTTATAAAGGCTAACGCCCCCACAGCTTGCTTGGAAAATAGGCATTCTCTCTCAATGAAAAACAATAATTTCCAAGCTTGATATAGCGAAAAATAAAAAGGGATAGAAGTTGTATACAACCCTGTCATTAAAGGAATTTTCAAATATGAATAAGAAGGATTCAATATTGCTGCTTCTTTTGCAGTAACAGGCAACCAAAAGGCCAGAAGCAACAAGACAACCAATCCAATGAATATAATGCTTATTTGTAAGGTAATGACGCTTACTCTTCCCATCCTGAAACCACCTATATTTTACATTTTTATTTTATCTTACACTATTTTTATTGAAATTCAATAAATTTTTATCAAGATACGAATAATTATGATAGAAGAAAGGCTTCAAGAAGAAATAAACTGTAAAAACAGATCTCATTCTATACATATTTTAGGAAAGCAACATCCTTTTGATCATGAGAAAAAAACCTTGGTGTAAAAAAATTGAAAATAAAATGAAAACGATTCATCTGAACTAACCTATCGTCATATGTATGTATTGTCAGTCAACAAAAGAGCGAACGAAGGCTTTCGAATGAATTTACTCTTAAAAGGAAGACATTTTCAAACGGAATAGTTGATATTTGGGTAAATAAAGAAGAGAATTGAATAAAGAAGAAAAAATAGTCCTATAATTCTTATTATAGATATTTATTTTTTGAAATTTTAATGTTTTAATGAGAATAAAGACATTTATTTTCATACAGCATGTTCGTTGATTGAACTGATTCATATAGACCTGATTAGCTGTAAAAGAGCGGAAAAAGGGATATCCATTCGTTTGTGCAACGATTTCATCAAGAATATTCAGCCGTATGGCTCAATACATTTAGAGAGGAGAACGATAGTTTACATGTCGGAGCTTATTGCTTTCTTCCGTACAAAGACTTTTTCCAGAATTATTACGTTGATTGTATTAATTCTATTTCTTTACAGTATCGGAAATTTAATTAACTTAGTGTTATTCACCTTTATTTTTGCTTTTCTTATGGGGAGATTGCAGACTATTATTTCTACCTATACGGACCGCTTTGTGAGAATCAATCCAAAGCTGATTCTTTCGGTCATATATTTAGCTTTTGTGGCAGCTTTAGTTTATGTCCTTTATAAGTATTTGCCGGTTATTACTTTTCAAATAACAGAATTAGTAAAGCAAATCATTCACTTTTATCAGCATCCCCCAGATAGTGAAGTCATTCATTTTATCATTAATTCAATCAATAGTCTTCCAATCAATGTTCAACGGAATCTATTGAACCTTCAAACCAATTTGGGCAAGATTTATGTATACGTTTCAGGTGTTGGGGCTATTACACTGCAAGCCTTCATCGGAATTATTCTAAGCTTGTTTTTATTGTTGGAGAAGAAGAAAATCATCAGCTTCACTTCAAGATTTAAAAGAGGGAATTTTTCTGGATTTTTTATCAATCTGGAGCATTTCGGAAAGAAATTCATCAATTCATTCGGTAAAGTAATTGAAGTGCAATTCCTGATTGCCACTACAAATGCTGTAATCTCAACAATTGTTCTCTGGATGCTCGGTTTTCCGCAATTGATTGGCCTGGGGATTATGATTTTTTTCCTTGGATTGATTCCTGTAGCAGGGGTGATCGTTTCGCTGATCCCGCTAAGCATGATTGCTTATAATGTGAATGGCATTACCACTGTAATCGCTGTTGTCGTCATGGTTCTTTTAATACATGGGTTGGAAGCCTATATTTTAAACCCTAAATTTATGAGTGTAAAAACAAATTTACCAACCTTCTTTACATTAGCTATCCTCCTATTTTCTGAACACTTTTTCGGTATATGGGGATTAATTATCGGAATTCCGGTATTTATCTTTATCATAGACATGTTGGAAGTACCTGAAGAAGAACACGATAAATAGACAAAAAACCGCCTAACAAAAATAGGCGGTTTTTCTATGTACATTTTATCACTTGCTATATAATACAATTATCCTATAAAAAGGAAGTTTTTTAGGGTGAGGGATTATATGGCCAAAAAGTCGTTTGCATTAGGTTGTTCTGTTTTTATTTTCTTTATTGTGTTAATTATGATTGCCTATCATTCGTCAGATCAAAAAATCAGTGTGGCTGTGGTTAATGGGCAAATAGATTTAAGAAATGTGGATTTGGATGATAAAACGATTGTTTCGCTGGATGGAAAATGGGATTTTATTCCGGGTCCTCTTTTCCCTATGGGTAAAAGTACACCGTTCCCGAAATCCGGCCAATATCAAAAAGTCCCAGGTCCTTGGAACCAGCATTCGGCAACCGGAACCTATCATCTTCGAATCCTTCTTCCGGAAAAGCTAAAGGATTACGGGTTCAGAATACGGAATATTTGGTCTTCCCACACTTTATATATTAATGGAGAAAAAGCTGGAGAAATGGGTTCTCCCATAACCCATGAGCAAAAAAACATTCCATACGAAGTATTTGGGGAGTCTCAGCAAAAGGTATTGGATTTAGTTATTATTGTCGGAAATTATTCCAATGTTGACGGTGGCATCATTCGCTCCATTGATTTTGGCAGTGAGAGGGCGATCAGCCAATCGTCAAGCCATTCTTACATGCTTGAATGGTCATCAATCATTATATTGCTTATTTTTTCCCTTTATCATTTTTCTCTGTTTATTGTTCAGACACAAGAAAACATGTATCTTTACAGCGCTGTTTACTTTTTCTCACTTGCAATGATGATTTCTACTCGGCTCGAACGAGTCATCACAACCATCGTGCCATCCATAGACTATGAGACATTGTTCAAGTTGCAAGACTTTTTAACTTATAGCAGCGGTATCATTCTTATTTATCTTCTCATGGCGTTTGAACCTAAACTATTGAGCAAAAAAAAGGCTCTGGTGCTTGTTTCCCCAATCCTTCAGTATGTGCTCTCTATATTGGCAATGCCCGCTAGGATGACATCGGTCCTTCAAGAGGAAGTAATGGTGTATACATATATTATTTGTTTAATTTTAATTGGCCGATTGCTCTGGATGGCAAAACATCAACAATCATCCATGATGAAAAATGAAGCATGGATTTTTGTAACAGTCTTTATTTGTTTGCTTCTTTTTGCTCTTGGAGGCGTTCTGGACGCTATCCGTATTCCCGGCATAATCATCATCAGCCATGTTGGATTAGTAGGCTTTGCTATTATGATGAATGTATTCATGGCAATCAGGCTACGTAACAGAAGCGAGGAATCAATAAGGCTCGAAAAACAATTGGAAGCATCAACTGAGGTGAAGGATGAATTTTTGGCAGTGGCTTCACATGAATTACAATCCCCGCTTCATGGGATATCTAATCTTTTGGAGACATTTATTCATCAAAATAAGCGGAATTTGTCCTCTCAGCAACTTGAAAAACTATCCTTTTTGGAAAAGATGACAGAGCGTTTGATGTATCATATCAATGATTTGCAGGATTTCACTAAACTAAAATTTAATGATCTCGAAATTACACAATCAAGTGTAGATCTTCGTGTAGCGGTAAGTATTGTTTCTGAATTATTGAAAGATGATTTTGAATATAAAAATATTTCTTTCCGAAACTTGATTGTCGACGGTTTTTTTGTCTGGGCAGATGAAGAAAAGCTAAGGCAAGTATTGTTTAATGTACTAATGAATGCCATTCAATATACAGTAGAAGGAACAATAACCATTGCTGCTGAGGAAAAAGATGGCCGGATTTATATGTATATTTCCGATAGCGGGGTCGGTATTACCTCAGAAGATCAACAATCCATTTTCCAATACTTATTTACTTCGGGATCCGGTGGAGGTATAGGATTAGGCCTATACCTCAGTAAAAAGTTCATGAACCATATGGATGGCCAAATATGGCTGCATGAGTCACAAATAGGGAAAGGCACAACTATAGGGATGTATTTGCCTATCGCAGAAAGAATAGACGGCGACACAGAAAGTACGAAGGCAAAAGAATGGAAAAGGGAGCGGAAAACCAATAATTCTACTGATGCCGTGAAGGGGAAAATGATCATTGTAAATGACCAGTTGCCAGACGGAAGTCTTTTGCAGACTCTAGTGGAAGAAGAATTTGACACCATTCATCTTTTTTCCGGCTTGCAGGCAATGCAATATCTAGAGGAACACCATGTGGATTATATGGTAATAGATGTATTTATGCCCGGCATGTCGGGTTTCGATCTGACAAGGGAAATAAGGAAGAATTATTCCATGCTCGAGCTTCCCATTATCCTTACAACAGTTGTAGATTCCCCTCGCTATATTAAAATGGCTTATCAAGCGGGCGCTAACGATTACTTATCAAAACCGTACACAAAAGAAACAATTAATAATCGCCTTCAGGCGATCCGTCAAATAAAAGAAACAATCCAAACATCAGTGGAACATGAAATGGCTTTCCTGCAAGCTCAGATCAATCCCCATTTTTTGTATAATGCCATTAGCAGCATCATTTCGTTTTGCTATAGTGATGGAGAAAGGGCAGCATATCTCCTTTCAGAATTAAGCTTTTATTTACGGTATGTTCTACAAGCTGAGAAAGACCGGGCATCACTTACTCTATTACAGGAAATTGAAGTCATTAAGGCCTATGTATCTATTGAAAAAGCGAGATATGGAGATCGATTTTCTTTTTCAGTCAACATATCTCCAACCATTAATCCCGGTAAAATCCATATACCAAGTTTATTGATTCAGCCGCTTGTTGAGAATGCCATTAGACATGGTATTTCCAATAAAGAGGAGGAGCTGAATGTCGTTTTATCTGTTCAAGAACATGCTGGAGAAACGATGGTCATCGTTAAGGATAACGGAATCGGCATGTCAAAAGTACAAATTAATCATTTGCTTTCCGAAGAGGCAGTCCGGGAGGGGATAGGATTGACGAATGTGAACAGGCGAGTAAGGCAATTAGAAAACGTACAGATGCATATTCATTCAGAAGAAGGAATTGGAACGGAAGTAGCTATCGAAATAAAGAAAAGGAGAGATCATCATGTGGAAGATTATCATTGTAGAGGATGAAATTCCTACTCTTAATCTGATGAAACACTTATTCGAGATACATGGGCAATTCCAAGTGATAGCTGCCTATCCGTCACCTAAAGCTGCCTTGAAAGAGTTGCCAGGTAAGGATTGCGACGCCATTATTTGTGATATTGAACTTCCTGGGATGAATGGCATTGAATTCATGAAATCATTGAACCGTGAAGGAAATACTGTACCGGTCATTTTTTCTACAGCTTTTTCCCAATATGCATTAGATGCATTTTCAGTCTATGCCATTGATTATTTATTGAAGCCGCTTACCCCGAGAGCCGTCCAACAAGTGAACGAGCGCCTGGAAAAATACTATAGGCATAATCAGCGAACGATAGAAGGAAAACAAGTACACATTCAGATATTCGGAAATCCAAGTGTATTATTACGCAATAAGCATATGGTTAAGTGGCCAACCAAAGTGACAGAAGAATTATTTTATTATTTTGTTTTACATAACGGTTTCTATTGCTCTAAATGGTCAATCATCGATAGTATTTGGCCTGAAATGGATGAAAAACGGGCTCTAGCTAATCTATATAATACAATTTATCGACTTCGGAATCTTTTCCAGAATGAAGGCGATTCATTGATTCTTGAAAGCGGAAATGAAGGCTATCGTCTTATTCTTTCCAAACAGGTATACATTGACTATTTCCATTGGAAAACGTTAATGAAAGCATTTGGAGAGAAAAAGGATGCACAAATAGGGAAAGAGCTACATTCTATATATAAGGGACCTTTATTGGATTTAAAAGGCTATTTATGGGCTATTCCCTTTCAATTAGAAACCGAAAAAGAAATAGAATTGAATAGTTGTTACATGGAGTCTTCTTTTTAAGAAGGCTTTTTTTGAGAGTTATTTGAGAGAACGAATTGGTATAGTAGTTATGGAAGGTTATTACTACTATAAGGCTGTTATTAATGCTTTTAACATATGTACCAGAACATGAAGAAGGGGGTATCCGTATGAAAGACAAGCCTATACCATTATTGGACCCGGATTGGTACGCACTTATTGTATTGGCCAAGAAAACGGGTTTAACTAAAGAACAAGTTTTGCGCTTTTTGAGTGTGCAGCAAGCAGAACCAATTGATGAGTAAAACATTTGGAAATCTTTAACAAGACTAAATGCATGATTGATTTTCTGTAGCGTTGTATAATAAGAAATAGAAATACATACTACTCTTGGGAATATATAAATATTCTTACAAAAAAGAAAATGAGGAACGATTATGGAAAAAATTCAATCAAAAGAAGCATATTATGAACAAATTAAAAGTGACCAATTAACAGTCGGCATCTTTACGACAACCTGGTGCCCTGATTGCAAACGACTTGATATGTGGATCGATGAAATCGTATCTGAAAATGCGGATAAGCATTGGTTTAAAATTGACCACGATGAGTTTCCGGAGATTTCCGAAGAACAAAATGTAATGGGTATTCCTTCATTGCTTGTATTCAAGAATGGCGATAAATTGGCCCACCTGCACAGTGCAAATGCTAAAACGCCTGAAGCAGTTAGAGAATTCCTAGCCAATCTCTAATATGAAATGAATAAGAGTCGTGTAAGAAAAGGCATTGGTTTCCAATGTCTTTTTTTGTATTTAGGTAGCGGTGCATGTATCGGCTAATGCAAAGCTTTTGGTTTCATCCAGCTACATGCGCCATCCCCTCGAGGTCTTAAGTCAAACTCTGTTAAAGGCAAAAACCAGCCTTTAAGCAGATCTCGCCTTAAGCTTGTCGGGGATATGCAGGCGCTTTTCGCTTTTGGTTCATCCAGCTACATGCGCCATCCCCTCGAGGTCTTAAGTCAATCTCTGTTAAAGGCAAAACCAGCCTTTAAGCAGACCTCGCCTTAAGCTTGTCGGGGATATGCAGGCGCTTTTCGCTTTTGGTTCATCCAGCTACATGCGCCATCCCCTCGAGGTCTTAAGTCAATCTCTGTTAAAGGTAAAAACCAGCCTTTAAGCAGATCTCGCCTTAAGCTTGTCGGGGATATGCAGGCGCTTTTCGCTTTTGGTTTAATTGCTTTGCATGGAACAAACAGGGATAGTGGCAGAGTGTATGTTCAATATATAGGTTACTCATTTTTTATGGTCCAATCATACAAGCCGAGTGCCATTGAAGATATAACTGTTTTACATACAATATATTTTGTAGATTGATAATAACATATAGTAAAATATACTTGTTATGGTAAATTAAGGGTTATGGATGGAGAGGGAACAACTTGGTCTTTTTATATGTTATTGGATCCTATTTAATCGGCAATATAATGACTGCCCATATTTTCATATCCACCATCCGAAAAAGGGATATACGCCAGGAAGGTTCCGGGAATGTGGGAGCGAGAAATGCAGGGAGAGTATTTGGCTGGCCCTTTTTTGTCCTTACTTTTTTAGCGGATGCCAGTAAGGGAGCCGTTATTATCTGGTTGGGCCATTCTTCTCAATTTGATTTGTCCATTCAATTAATTGCACTTGGCATGGGAATAGTAGGGCACATGTATCCTGTAAGCACAGGCTTCAGAGGCGGAAAAGGAGTATCAACCTTTATCGGCGGTATGCTGGCGATTCATTTGCTTTCAGCACTTATCATTATTATCGGATTCACAGTAGTGTATGCTGTTTCTAGACATTTCTCTGCTTCGGGTCTGGCTTCTTTTTTTATGATACCCGTTTACGTGTGGCAAGCCGACAGATCCATTGTAGCTTCAATGATTTGCCTTTGTTTAGTCATCCTGATTATGTATGCCCATTCTCCCATTTTTATAGAGAGGAAACGTATGAATGAAAACAAAACCTAAATATATATTTAAAATTGCGGATCATGAAGAAGAATTCAAACAGATCCATCGATTGAACTATGATACGTTCGTCCATGAAATACCACAGCATTCCCAAAATGATATTGGGCTTTTAATAGATCGGTTCCATTCCGAAAATACATACTTAATCTGTATTCGGGATAAAGAAGTGATTGGAATGATCGCTATTAGGGGCGAACGCCCTTTTTCTTTAGATGGAAAAATAGGTCCTGTTGAAAAGGCATTGCCTGTTAAAGTGAATCGATTATGCGAAATTAGGCTCTTATCTATTCGCAAAGAATATCGAAAAGGCCGTGTGTTTCTTGGATTAATACGCTTATTGGCCCAATATGGCTTAAAAAAAGGATATGATGCAACTGTCATATCTGGAACTACTAGGGAATTAAAGCTATACACCCAGATGGGCTTTCTGCCTTTTGCTGATATAACAGGAAATGAAGATGCATCCTTTCAGCCTATGTATCTTACTAAACAAAGATTTGAGGAAATTATATCCAGGAAATTCACTTCTTCCTTTTGTTCATTCATACCCGGGCCGATGAATGTCTCTGCAGAGGTAAGAAAACAGCTTGCCAGTCAGCCCGTTTCCCATCGATCAGAAGAATGTAGGGTGCTAATGGACGAAGTACGGAATTCACTGTGCGAATTAGCAAATGCCCGCTATGCGCAGGTCTTGCTTGGAAGCGGCACATTGGCAAATGATGCAATTGCGGGGCAATTATCCAAATTGCCAGGTAAAGGGCTGATTTTGGTGAATGGCGAATTTGGCAGCCGGTTAAAGGATCATGCAGCACGGTTTAGCCTTGAGTATTATACATATGAAAAAAAGTGGGGAGAGGCATTTCATATAGAAGAGCTGCAAAAGGTCCTTCAACAGGATATTAGCTGGATTTGGATGGTTCATTGCGAGACATCGACTGGTTTATTGAATCCCTTGGAAGATGTTAAAAAGATCGCACTTGAAAATGGCCTTTTCCTTTGTGCGGATTGTATCAGTTCATTCGGGGCTGTGCCTGTCGACCTGAAAGGAGTCTATCTTGCCTCTGCTGTTAGCGGTAAAGCCTTAAAGGCATATACAGGTTTATCCTTTGTCTTTCATAACCATGAAATCGGCACATCCGCTACTCTTCCAAGATATCTTGATTTAGGTTCCTATTTTTCCAATGGCAGCGTGCCATTTTCCCATTCCTCCAACCTGCTGAAAGCTTTACAAGTGTCATTGCTAGAGAGGAAGAAAGATACCTTTATTCGAATCCAATCGCATTCTGAATATGTCCGTAATCAACTGAAGCATCTGAATATTACATTCATTGGCGATGAAAAACATCTTTCACCCATCATTCTGGCTATTCAAATGCCAAGTAGCGTTCATTCATTCAATTTCGGTCGAACCCTTGAATTTCAGGGCTGTATTATCCACTACGCCAGCTCTTATCTTCAGGAACGGAATTGGCTACAGATCTCATTCATCAATACGGATCAAGAGGAGCATTACAAACAACTGGTGGATCTATTTACAGAAATATTCGAATATGAAACATCGCTCAGAATGCTGGATACAGTCAAATAGCAGAAGGCAAGGACGAAACCTGTACATAAGTTAAGAAATGTTTGTTTGACCCTGCGGCGACTTAAGTTGTTTAAACATGACATTTTGAGTCTTTCGCCATTTGGTTAATACGCCTATTTCAATGTGTTTTTATCATAACATTTTAGTTGGCCTATAAAGACGCATACACACTTTTACCGCTACATTTAGTTTGGCACTGTTAAAGGATTGTGTTCACTTTCTTATTGGATGGACAGTTCAGGATAGATCATTATGAGTTGTTTTTAATTTACAAAATGTTACAATTATAGCAACTTAGCTTTCTTACAGAAAGGAGGCAAACAATGGATGCATTACTATGGGTAACGGCCGGTTTTATCCTGATCGGATCTGTTGTTAACGTTGCAATAAAAAAAAGGATTGAGAGGAAGAATGCTTCTTCTACCAAATTCATCGTTTGGTGGATAGCAGGAATAACCGTTTGGGGGATAACAAGTATTCTCCTTGCTGTGTGGTGCTTTAGTAGACTGAGTGATTGGCTAATCTGACTATTTGGACGTAAATGACGCACAAAATGAGGGGATAAGCTCATATTGATAATAGCATTAGCCAATCTAAGAACACTAAAACGAAATTAACGTTAATAAATATTGGGTGAACGCCCTAAAAACGGAATTAGCAACACGTTGAATAAATGGAACAATATATATCAAGAGTATTTGATATAGTAATCTGAGGTTTATGCAGGATCATATATGTATTCAAAGACATTAGTGGCGTGAGAAAAAGACATAACCATGCCGTGAAAAATAGAGTGGGGAAACCCACTCCTTTATTCACTATTTTGTACACAACGTGATTTAATGCATCTATTAAGCCTTAAAATGCATTTTTATTACCTTTCAGTAAAAAATCGCTATTTCTTGCTTTTTCAATAGAGCAGGCAATATACTCCGCAACATAAAGGGCGGCAAGATGTACAGTGCGGTTATCGCAATCAAGTTTCGGATTGGTCTCACAAATGTCAAAACTGACTACATTCCCTTGCTTCAAAGCTTCTTGTATGAATGAACGGATTATCTTCGCATTCAGACCGAATGGGGAAGGAGCACTTACGCCAGGGGCATCTTTAACATTAATCACATCCATGCAAAGGGTTAACAGAATATGGTCATTAGCTGAACAAAAGCACCTGATTTTTTCAAGGCTTACGCTCAAACTTTGCGAGGTAATCTCTTCTTCTAAGATATACTCGCATTTGTATTGTTCTGCACGTTGGAACAAAGCAATCGTATTTCCGTGTTTTTGTATGCCTACTGGCATATATGCCGTGTGATTGTCTTGATCCAGTATCTGTTTGAACATTGTCCCTGACGAAGTTGTTTCTTTATAGGAACGCATGTCGAAATGAGCATCGAGATTCAAAATGCCAATAGAAGCATTTTCACCATAGGCTTTTCTTACACCCAAATAATGCCCATATACTGTTTCATGCCCTCCGCCAAGAATGATCGGTGTTATGTTATGCAAGCTGAGCGTTTTATAGACATCAGCCAATGCAGATTGCGCCTCTTCCATATGTTGGTTTTCGCATTGGACAGAGCCGGCATCCAATATGTTCACTGAATCGAAAAAGGGAAAAGGCAATTTAGCCAATGCCTGTTTGATGGATGGAGGAGCTTCCGCTGCACCTATCGTTCCTTTATTGCGCCGCACTCCTTCATCACATTCAAAACCAATAATGGCAAAATGCCTTCTTGTATCCTTAGTGTCTATCCGACCGGTAAGATCTAGCATTTGCACCTTCTGATGATAGCGGTCACTTGGCAAGTTCTCTTCCGAATCTATACGCCCCTGCCATAAAGAGGATTCTGGCTGCTTATACATGCACTCACTCCTTTTTACTATTTGTTGTGGTATTTAATTCCATTATATCGCAAGTATAACAAGTTATTGGAAGAAAATTAGCTTCATGCATTATTTTAAGAAAAATTGGGCGATTGTTTGGAAGATTGCTCTTATACAGATGTGCGAGCGTTGTCAATCATTCATGTATTGATAAATATCAAATATATAATAATAAAGCCTAACAATGCTGTATAATGAGGTTTTCGGCCAACAAGAAAGGCAGTTATATATTTTAAACGATTAGTATTGGTACAACCTTCGATTTAACAATCGTTCAAGGTTGAGGAAATTTGAGGAGGGAAAAAATGTCCGACAGTGCAAGTCCAAGAAAAATCATCTTAGATGTAGCGGTTACTTTAGATGGATTGATTGAAGGGAAGAATGGGGAAATTGATTGGTGTATGATGGATTCTGAGATGGAGTTTAACCATTTCTTGAATCATATTGATGCTATTTTCTATGGAAGAAAAAGCTACGATCTTTGGGGGCACTACCATCCAGAAAGGGAAGCTACTGATTCTGAAAAGGAAATGTGGGAATTAGTTCACAGTAAACAGAAATATGTGTTTTCCAGAAAGCAAAAAGGGATCGGCAAAGCCATATATATAAACGAACATATCTTTGAAGAAGTAAATAAAATTAAGAATAAACCCGGCAAGGATATTTGGTTATACGGTGGATCAGGTCTTATTACCTCTTTTATCGATTTAGGGTTGATCGATGAATTTAGATTATCTGTTCATCCTGTTATTTTGGGAGAAGGAATACCATTATTCTCTGATATTAACCAGAGGATGAATTTAAAATTGGTTCATACAAAAAGCTTCTCCTCTGGAGTTGTTCAACTCATATACCATGTAAATCGAGATGAATCAGATTGACTCTTCAATAACGGAGGCGATGATTTAGCAATAAAGGTAGAAAGGGGTCACCCTAAAAACAGTGAAAAGGCATATATTAAGAGACTGTTTTGAAGATTTTTTCAAAACAGTCTCTTCACTATATACCATATTGAGTTCTAAACCGCCATTCTATGGGTTCATTGTCTGCCTTTGTTTAAGGGCATGCTTCCAAAAGAAGGTCGACAATGTGGACAGCCCGAACGGTCTCGGTCAATCCTTCACGTTCAATGCCCAATTTCATTTGCAATAGGCAGCCTGGATTGGCAGTCACTATTGTTTGTGCCTCGGTCGCTCTGGCTTTCTCCATTTTATGGTCGAGGATTTGCATCGACATATCAGATTCAACAATGTTGTATATCCCTGCAGACCCGCAGCAGCTATCCGCCTTTTCCATTTCTTTATATTCGGCACCTTTAATGGCTTTTAATAAAGCACGGGGAGCAGCAGAAGTATTCATTACATTGCGAAGATGGCAAGAGTCCTGGTACGTGATCGTCTGAGGCTTGACATTTAAAGCTATTTTACGTTGAAAATCCAATTCAAATAAGATCTGTGTGATATCCTTTATTTTAGACACAAATGCTTCGGCTCTTTCGGCATATTCGGGGTCATTCTTCAATAGATGCCCATAACCTAAAAGAAAAGCCCCGCAACCTCCCGCATTTGTAATAATATAATCAGCATTGCATCGTTCAAATGCATCAATATTTTGCTTAGCCAATTCAACAGAACCGAGTTTTTCTCCACTATGGCCATGTAAAGCTCCACAGCAGGCCTGGCCGTCAGGAATGACGATGTCGCAACCGGCCTTTTGCAGGAGGGCAATTGTGGCATTATTTGTTTCCATGAACATGGTATCCATTAGACAGCCTGAAAAGAAAGCGACTGTCGCCTTTTTTTCACCAATCGCTGACTGAGGCCCGCGTTTCTTTTTCATTTCACTTTTCTTCGGCACCTGTGGAAGTGCGCGTTCCATCGCTTGGAGGCTTTCCGGAAAAAGCTTCATAAACCCGACTTTGCGAACTGCTTTTTGCATGCCGCTTCTTTGATAGACACCCAGGAGGCCCATTGCATTTTCCATCCTGTTCTGATGGGGAAATAACCCTTTGAAAACTGTACTGCGGACAGCTTTAACAGGGAGGGAATGTTTGCTGTAATCATTGAATATCGCTCTTGCATCCTCAAGCAAGTAACCGTAATTAACACCAGCCGGGCAAACAGGTTCACATGCCCTGCATCCTAGGCAAAGATTAAGAGATTTTTCTACCTCCGCATCCGGTGCAATTAAACCGTCATGAACGGCCTTCATGAGGGCAATCCGTCCACGGGGTGATTGCGATTCATCGAAACCCGTTTCAATATAAGTAGGGCAGGAAGGCAGGCAGAAACCGCATTGCATGCAATTGAGCAGCTCTGCCTCATTCATTCTTTCCTTAAAGGCGCCCTGTATCGCTATTTCTCTTTCTGTCATGTTCAGCATATTCATTTTGCCACCACCGTCCGTTTTCGATATTCATCAGTAAAGACTTTTCCGGGATTCAGAATATTTCCGGGGTCGAAGGCTTGTTTGATTGCTTTCATGATTTCTATGCCTGATGGCCCGAATTTCCATTCCAGATAGGGAGCTTTCATCATACCCACGCCGTGTTCGCCTGTAATGGTGCCGCCTAATTCAATCGCTTTTTCAAATATGTCTGCAAATGCAGCTTCCACACGTTCCATTTCATCATGATCTCTGACATCAGTTGTACAAGTAGGATGCAGATTACCATCACCAGCATGGCCAAACGTACAAATTGTTACATTATGCTTTTGTGCTATTTCATTGATCGCTTTTACCATATTTGCTATTTCAGAACGCGGAACAGTTGCATCCTCAAGAATTGTTGTAGGCTTCAGTCTGGCTAAAGCAGACAGAGCTGAGCGCCTGGCCGCGGTTAAAGCTTCGGCTTCTTCTGAGGAACCTGCTATTTGCGCGGAAACCGCTTTCTCAGCCAAGCAAATGTCGGCCATTTTTTTCATATCTCTATTAACGATATCAGGTGGGCCGTCCTGTTCGATCAAAAGGACAGCTTCTACATTAGTAGGCAATCCTATTTTGGCAAAGTCCTCTACAGCAGCAAGAGTAGGGCGGTCCAAGAATTCCAAAGTAGCCGGAATGATTTTTGAGGCAATAATCTTGGATACGGAACGGGCTGCCGCGTCCATATCCTGATAAAGGGCGAGCATTGTCTGTTTCGACTCCGGCATCGGGATCAGCTTCAATGTTGCTTCAGTAATGACAGCGAGCGTTCCTTCTGAACCTACCAGCAAACGGGTTAAATCATAACCTGCTACATCTTTTGCTAATTTTCCACCCGTACGGATGATTTCTCCATTTGGCAATACTGCTTCAAGGCCCATCACATAATCACGTGTGACCCCGTATTTCAAACCGCGTAATCCGCCTGAGTTTTCATTAATATTTCCTCCGATTGTTGATATTTTCATCGAGCTTGGATCCGGAGGATAGAATAACCCTTTTCTCTCAGCCGCATTGATGATATCCAATGTTATTACTCCAGGCTGTACCGTCATAGTCAAGTTTTCTTCATCCAGTTCAAGAATCCGGTTCATATGCTTAAATAACAGGACAATGCCGCCTTCAATCGGTACAGTTCCGCCGCACAAATTAGTTCCTGAACCCCGGGGCACTAATGGAATTTTTTCTTCTCGGCATAGATTGATGATTTCCACAACTTCCTGTGTATTTCTCGGTGCAACCGCCGCATCGGGCATCGATTGGAAATTTGGCGTTGCGTCATAGGAATAAACCAGCCTTCCAGCTGGCGAATCGATTACATTTTCTGATCCTACAATTGCAACAAGTGTTTGTTTCACTTGAGCTGTCAACATAAAGGTCCCCACCTTTGTTCGAAAATTATTTACTATTAATTGTAGGATAATACACAAATCCAATCGACATCTATAGTGGAAGATGCAAAATTCACGAAGAAACAACTGGATTTTTTGTATGTTCATCCAAAAAATAGATTGATAGATATAAATTCACAAGATCTTTGACGTATTTAAGGTTTAATCCAGTAAGATTCTCCAGTTTTTTGATTCTGTAATGAAGTGTATTGATATGGATATGTAAAGCCTCTGCGGTTGCTTTAATAGATAAGTTTTCTTGAAAATAAACGCGGAATGTTTCCAATAATTCTTGGTCTTTTTCTGCAATAGAAAGAACACGATGGATATATTCTATTCTAGTCTCTTCAGAAATTTCCTGAAGGCATAAATCTAAGTCCATTTGATTCTCAAATACAATGGTTCCTTCACCATGCGTTGCACGGAGAGCCTTCTCAGCCTGTTTATGGCTTATTTGAAGGTCTATTGCTTTGACGGTTTGCCCTATACCAATATTTACAGGAATCTGCCATGTATCGGACATATAGGTTTGCAGTTGTTTGACTTTGCTTGCAATCAACTCTTGCTCGTTCGGCTGATGGCCACAATGAATCAGCATGATTTGGCCATCTCCCCAAGGTATCAAAATATCATCCTCATACGTATCATTCCATATATGTGTCAGCTGCCATAATCCCTGGAAAAGATTCTCTTGCGGCTGATCTACATTTACTAAAATTACTTGTCTGTCTATATGTAAGTCTACACCCATTAATTTGGCTCTCTCCAGCAAATCTTTAGCGTTATTTTTTCCATGAAGCCAGTCATAGACGAACGTTTCCATCATTCTTGAACGCCATTGGCTTTGTTCCCTGTAGTAGCTTTCCTGTATGAGCAGCTCAGTCATTTTTCTCAACAGCTCACCGAAACGCAAGAATTGGTGGGGTTCGCCGGTTATTCCGATTACGCCGATGACTTTATTCAAAAAGAAAACAGGAAGATTCAAACCTGCTTTTACGCCTTTCAAAAGGATTTCATCCTTTTTAGTAATCATTTTTTTCTCGCGTTCCTGAACACAAAGGAACGCGCCTTCATGGAACGAACCTATTCTGCTTAGTTCCGTAGAAGCTATAATTTTCCCATTTACATCTACAATGATGATTTCTTCATTACATAGTTTTTCAACTTCTTTAATGATTTTATTAGCTAATGACACTGACAGCAACAAGTAGATGCCTCCTTTATAAACCTTTTCTTTTCATCATCATAACAAACGAAAAGGAAGGGAGCACATGATGGGCTTCACGTAAATCATCAAATCGACAATAATCCATAGAATTGCCTTCCGAAAGGATCTGTTCGACTGTTTTTATATTTGGTATTACATCTTCTAGTTACTCAAAAAGCTATTTTAGATTTGAAAGGAGTCGTTTGAAAGAAAATAAGGAGGGGGAGATAGCGGAGGGGATTATTGAATAGAAGAACGCCAAACAATAGGCGTTCTTCTGCTATTTACTGTCAGTAAATGAGATAGTCAATAGTGGATTCATTTACCTTTTCATGTCGCGGAAGTTCAAAAGGGCGGTTTCATTTCCTGATTGTTTCCCGGGCAGAGTGGGCAATGCCTGTTGAAGTGTACTATATATGGCAATATTTTTGAAATGGAGCCCCAATTGGACACTCGTTTGTGCAATTTCGGGGCTAATTCCTGTAATAATGGCTTTAACACCGATTAACGACAGCATATCCGTTAATTGATAGATTTCATTGGCAACCATCGTATCCATATAAGGGACGCCTGAAAGGTCGATTATCAATTCTTCAGTTTGAAAACGAGTGCATCGGGCTAATGTATTTTCCTTAATGATGTTAGCGCGATAATCATCTATTTCGCCTATCAGCGGCAATATACCGATTCTTTCATTAATCATGATAACCGGACTGCTAAGTTCTGTAATGGTTTTATGCTGTGCATTCAGGAGTTTTTGGTTCTCATTTTCATAATTAATCGAAAACAGCTCGATAATATGATCGATTATCTCATTAATATGTAGACCCCACTGTCCTAATTGACGGGCGGAAATAGCATTTTTATTTGAAAAATCGACCACGTGCCGCCAATAAATGGTTCTGAATTTCCTAAAGTTCACCAAGGAAGTATGTAAAGCAGAATGAGATTTTGCTCTCTCGCTAGATACCATATTTGCCCATTCCATATAATCTTGTTCTTCTAGTAAACTCTTAGTCAATATCTCAATAAACAGGTTGTTCTGTTCCCTGATCAAATTCTTATATTCAGAACTGGTTTTTGCAGAATAAGCAGTATTTCCATATAATCTAATTTCCAGCCATTCATTAGTCATTTCATCTGCATGTTCCAATAAATAATCATGCAACTTTTTGGAATTGTCCATTCGAAGTACTCCCTCCGTTGTTGTTTAGGCCGTAAATGTATTCTATTACATAAATCTTACTAAAATCTTTTGATAAAGGCACGCAGTTTTTACAACATTTTATATTTTAATATAATAAAATCAACAATCCCTATCTCTTTTGCAGGAAAAACCCTAGAAAGATAGAGAGATACATACATCCCATCTGTTCCTCGTCATATATAAAGGAAGCACATTTTATTTTTCCTGTAACCAGAATCAATAGAAGAAAAAATCCGAAAAATTCGTTATACTAAAGTAGGAAGAATTTCTGTAACTACATATATCTAGGGGGTAAAGAAATGGACAGAGTAAATAATGCACTGACGTTCGCAACTAACGCTCATGCAGGCCAAACACGCAAAAATTCCAGTGAACCGTATATTGAACATCCTAAACGGGTCAGTTTCATCCTAAAACAAGCAAACCTTGATGAAGATATTGTTATAGCAGGACTCTTGCATGATACAGTTGAAGATACGCCTGTTACAATCGAGGATATTCAGGCCGCATTCGGGGACCGTGTTGCTGAAATAGTAGCTTCGCATACGGAAAACAAGGCTTTGTCCTGGGAGGAAAGAAAAAAGCATACAATTGAAACAGTTAAAGCTGCTCCGATGGAAATCAAAGCATTAATCGTTGCAGACAAACTTGATAATATACGATCGCTAGTGGAACAGTATGGATCACTAGGAGAAAATATGTGGAAGGCTTTTAAACGAGGGCCCGACAAACAAGCATGGTACAACCGATCTGTAGCGGATGCGATCAAGGAAGTAGATAATCCTCCTGCTTTCTTTACGGAATATAGAGACTTAGTAGCTGAATTTTTTAATAAATAGCGATATTAGCGATATAAATTCTTATAAAGAGACTGAATAAAGAACGAGCTTTTCCCTTTGAATGGACACCTTGATTTTTCCTTGCTTTCTATTGGTTCTGTTCATACACATTGTCCTAAAGGCAGAAAAACTAGAGAGACATGTCATAGAATTGTCTCTCTTTGAAACAGACGCCCTTAATAAAAGTGTTACTTCTCAAATTTTCTTGATTTATCCAAGGGATGCATTTTAAAAACTGTTTCTTAGTATTTAATGCGCTTTTATGGAGGATTTCATATGTAATATTTTAGCTACTCAAAAGAAGTTTAGCCCAAACTTGTCAAAACAACCATAATTCCATTAGTTAAGCCGTGAATGAAAATAGATGGCCAGATCGAATTGGTTCGTTCGTAGGCAAGAGCAAAAACGATACCACTTAAAAAATTAACTGGCATTACATTCAATGCAGGAAAATGAACGATGGTAAAGATTATTGAGCTAACTAAAATTGCACCGATAAATCCTATGCGTGTACGCAGCCAGCGGTATAAAAACCCACGATAAAATATCTCTTCGTATATTGGTGAGATAATGGCTGCAGAGATAAAGGCGATTAGTACTGTATGGAAAGTTATATTTTGCTGAATTGCCTCAGTTTTGCTGTTTTCCCAGGAATAATCCCCTAGAAAACTAGTAAGAACTATAATGACTAAACCACTGCTTAATATGATAATCGAAAAAAAGACAATGATTATCCAATCCTTTTGAGCGAAAGATTTGATCCCTACTTCACCCCAAGAAAGATGTTTAGGAAAAAGAGCAATAAAATATACGCCCATCGTTAACGTAATTGCTATTGTTAAGCCTATTAGCGTTCCAGCATATAGATCATTGTCTAGCCAACGAGAATAAATAGGTTGTACAATTAGTTTAATACAACCTATTACAATTACAAACTCCAGTACCATTAACAAAACAAATTCTCTTTTTCCCCAACAATCTTGTTTTTTCCAGTTCATTTTATTAATTTTCATTCATTTTCCCTCTTCCTATATTTGGTATAATTTGAATGTATCAGATGACGTTACGTCACCTACAAGCCATTTTAGGAGGGATTGAAATGAAATATTGGACTACGGGGGAGGTATCTAAACAGCGAAATACATCCATTCGCACACTTCGTTATTATGATCAGATAAATCTTCTAATACCTAGTTTTAAGGATACAAACGGAAAGAGGTATTATTCCGAAGATGATTTATTTAAATTAGAAAAAATAATCATTCTAAAATCCCTTTCGCTCCCATTGGAGAATATTCGCAGTATATTAGATAAACTCTCCTATAAACAAGTATTAATTTCACACTACAATTATCTGCAAGAACAACTTTTGACGCTTCAAACAAGTATTTCGAATACAACTACATTAATTAATATGATTGATATGGAAGACTCTTTATCTTGGAAACGTGTCTCGGACCTTGTTCAACATTCTCAAAAAAGGGCTAAGAAATGG
Organism: Bacillus kalamii; assembly: GCF_047238185.1. Taxonomy (NCBI): domain Bacteria; kingdom Bacillati; phylum Bacillota; class Bacilli; order Caryophanales; family Bacillaceae; genus Bacillus; species Bacillus kalamii. The sequence continues at coordinate 1,768,753 of NZ_JBDFMI010000001.1, forward strand.
ATTGACTATTTTCAAGATGATGAAAAGACAATCTTACAAAAGAGTATTCCGAATCTCAGTGACAATGATAAGACAACACAGCAATATATGTCATTGCTTCATCGAATCGAATGGTGTATTGAAAACAATATGAAGGCCGAATCAGATGAAGGTGTTGAAATTGCAGCTTTTATAATAGAATTATCGAAAGATACTTTTCAAGACGATTCACATTTGATGGAGAAATTTTGGGAGGTCAGAAAACGGCCATCTGAAGAAACGGGACTTTACCCGATTTCGGAAGAGGTACTGGAGTATGTCGAACGGTGTATTGCTTATAGGAGCAACTTCATAAGAGTAAATAATAGTTGAGGCATATTTTTTATAACCGACATGTAATAAACTACGATGTATATCCAAAAAAGGACTCTTTTCTTGGCTATCATTTCTACTTTTACAATTCAGGCCAGATCGTAGTATTAGAAATAAACCACGAAGACCACATTTTTCAATAATACTATTTAGTGAAAGAACCTAAAGACATTTACATGAAAAACAAGCAATGAAAAGAGATCGATTATAAGCACTCGATCTCTTTTATAGATAGTATGAAAGAAGGGGAATCCTGGCTTTTATTATGGTTGATGACCGAAATCTTTTTCAACTCAATGCCTTAATAAGGGCAGGCCCATTATTCTTTGGCGAGTTGACCTCATCGGAAACGACATAGGCTTCCATTGCATTGGAATCATAAGGTTTTAAAAGCTGAAGCAAAGCAGCTTGGTCATTGTTTGCCGGATTAAGCCAAGCCTCCTCATCTTCGCGATGCAAAATCACAGGCATCCGTTCATGTATGTCCGACATAAACGAATTGGATGATGTTGTTAAGATAGTGCAACTATATAGTTTTGTACCGTCGTTTCGCTTCCAACAATCCCATATGCCAGCCATGCCAAAAGGATGGTTCTCCTTAAGGGTAATAGTCATAGGTGATTTAGTGCCATCTGTTTTCTTCCATTCGTAAAAAGAGTCGGCAATAATCAGGCAGCGGCGTTTTTCAAAAGAAGCCCGGAAACTAGGCTTTTCAGTTATGGTTTCAGCACGTGCATTCATTAATGAATAGTCCATTTTTTCGTCTTTTGCCCAACTTGGCACCAATCCCCACCGGATAAACCCTAGTCGATTTTGCGATCCGTCATTTATAATTGCTGCAACCTCTTGAGAAGGGGCAATATTATAGCTTCGTTTATATTCTTCCTCAGGGAATGCAGATCCGATTTCAAACCGTTTTATAATCTTTTCATAATCCGAATACAATGTAAAACGTCCGCACATATTGATCACCTCCAGATAAGTATGCCCATAGAAGGGAATTCGGAAAAACGAGATCCCTACTTAAATGTATTCTAGTTCCTTTTTTGGAGATCAACAAGTCATCTATTCGGTAAAAGCTTAATACGTTTAACGAAAAAAGCATAGGCAGCAAATGCCACCTAAGCTTTTTTCTGGATAAACCTCTTTGATTAAGCAATCGTTTTCTCTATTTCCTTAGACTCATTGCGTTTTTGCTTCTCTTTCTTAAGCAATTTGTTGAAATCTTTTGTTTCCGCAGCCACGACACCGGACAATAATAGTAGGCCGATTAGGTTAGGAATAGCCATTAGTGCATTAAAGATATCCGCAATCGTCCAGACAATCCCAAGGCCTGCCACTGCTCCTACTACAACCGATAGCGTATAGAAAACGCGGTACCATTTTATAGAGGAATAACCGAATAGATATTCAAAGCATTTTTCACCATAATATGCCCAGCCCAACACCGTAGAGTAAGCAAAAAAGATTAATCCGATTGTAACAATCCATCCGCCTACTCCTGGCAATAGTTGATTAAATGTTTCTGTTGTTAGGGCAGCTCCATTTAATTCGCTTCCATTGTACAATCCACCCATTACAAGCGTAATGCCAGTAATACTGCAGACAACAATCGTATCAAGGAAGGTTCCTGTCATGGAGATAAGGGCTTGACGGCCAGGATGGTCTGTCTTTGCAGCGGCTGCAGCAATTGGAGCAGATCCCATACCTGCTTCATTAGAAAACACACCACGCGCCACACCGTATCTGATGACTGTACCAATGGCGCCTCCGGCCACGGCTTTTCCAGAAAACGCATCATTGAAGATAAGAGCAATCGCTTCGGGTACTTCCTTCATATTTAATAAAATAATTATTAATCCGCCTAACACATAAAAAATGGCCATGAATGGGACCATGTAGGAGGTAACCTTACCGATACTCTTGATGCCCCCAAGAATAACGAGTCCTGTAGCAATGGTCAAAATAATCCCTGTGATCCATGGGTTGATTCCAAAACTTGTTTTCACCGCTTGAGCGACAGAGTTCGACTGAACCGTACTTCCAATACCGAATGCTGCTATGGCGCCGAACAAGGCAAATAGGACGGCAAGCCATTTCCAACCGAGCCCGCGTTCGATATAATACATCGGTCCCCCAGCCATTTCACCCCGTTTGCCAACAGTCCGGTATTTGACAGCAAGCAATGCCTCTGAGTATTTTGTTCCCATTCCGACTAAAGCAGATGCCCACATCCAGAAGATTGCTCCTGGCCCTCCGATTACTACAGCTGTTGCCACGCCGGCAATATTACCTGTACCAATTGTAGCTGCCAATGCAGTCATCAATGATTGGAAATGTGAAATATCACCCTCGGAAGATTGATCCTGATTTTTTGAAAAAGCGAGTTTTAATGCGTAGGGAAGCCGCCTGAATTGCAGGAAAGCAATTCGAAGGGTCAAATATAAGCCGGTTCCCACGATCAAAATCAGAAGTGGAGGTCCCCAAATAAAATCACTGATTTGTCCTAGTATTTTTTCAAACGCATCCATGTTCCCATCCCCCTTAATCTATTCATTAGACACAGACAAGCACTGAATAAAACTCACCTCCTTTAGAACCAAAGTGCATATTGGTAATTTGCAGATGAATAGAATTAATAGCATTAATCAATCCAATTAAAAGAAAGAAACTAAATGAATTTATACGATTGTACCATATTATTTAAATAATCAAAATATTTAAATAACGATCCTTCTACTAAATTTTATCATTTACATAATGAATAGCTGTACTTAATCTCCAAGCAACGAAAAACGTTCCATATTCGGTGAGTAGGTTTTAGATGGGTTGTATTCTAAATTATGAAATCCTTCATTTATGGCTATATTTGTATAGTAGGAGGTAACTGGTTTGAAAACAAATACATTATTTATCCGGCTTTTTGTTTTTATGATAGCTGTTTCCGGAGGCGTCTTTCTGTATCATTATTTCCATTTTGGAGACATTTCAGCTATATGGCTGATCTTACTTTTGTTTGGAATGGTATCCTTGATAGCATCACTATCCATACGGATCACACTCAGTAAAAAGTGTAAATGATGGTTATAGCAGCAGAATTTATTCTTTCCGTAAAAAAAGGACCGTCATTGTACGATGTTCTTTTTTTGGTTTAAAGATGAATGACTACACCCTTTAAATATCTTGTATTTTTCACCTCAAAACTGTATAACAAATCATATTACGACTTTTGGAGTGAATGGATTGAAAATACTAATTATAGAAGATGATCGGTTATTATCTGACACTATTTTACAGACGGTAGATCGTTATTATGAAGTAAGCCAGGCCTACGATGGCGAAGAAGGCCTATACCTGGCTGAACAGGATATATTTGATGCGGTTATTTTAGATTTAATGCTTCCTAATATGGATGGTTATGAAATCTTAAGAATGCTGCGGAAAAAACAGGTGGATACACCAGTCATCATCTTGACAGCAAAGGATGCAATTGATGATAAGGTAGAAGGCTTTAAGGCAGGCGCTGATGATTATCTTATTAAACCCTTTCATAGGGAGGAGCTTTTGGTCCGAATAGAAGCGATTATCAGAAGGGCCGGCAAGGATTATAAAACGCATATTTTAGCCTTTAAAAATTTACATCTTGATACTAAACAGAAAACAGCAGCAATTAATGGTTCCTCGCTCCATTTAAACGGCAAGCAGTATGAATTACTGGAGTATCTCTTACATAACAAAAATATGATATTAACGAAAGAACAAATATTCAATAGAGTTTGGGGATTCGATTCCGAAACGGCAAATACGATTGTTGAAGTGTATGCCAGTCATTTACGTAAAAATTTGAAAGAATACAAGTATGATCACTACATAAAAACATTCAGAGGTTTAGGCTATATGTTTACAGATCATGGTGAAAACAATGAAACAAAATGACATCATCAAAAAACAGCAGATCGTATTTATGAGCAGCCATTTTGTTTCTCTCATAGTGATATTCACTTTTTTTTCGTTCGTCATTTTATCCTTCATACAGTCCACTTTGTATGAAAAGCCAGATGATGAACTTTTCAGGTATAAGGAACAGCTAGAGAACCATGCCAGTGTTGGCTATGGAAACAATTCGGGGCCGATTCCATTGAATCCTCGAATTATTATAGTGAGGTGGGATAAGCATGGTGAAATCTTGAATAAGGATCAACTTGGAACAATCAACTATTCCTTGTACTTCAGGGAATTATCATTAGACAAATCCGCCATAGGACAGATTAACACAATATCATTAAACGATTCCTACACCTATCGTTCACTTTTATTTCAGCCGGATCAACGGCAGGATGGATATATCCAATTGCTGATCAATATTGATCCCGAAGAGTCGATGATTGCCGCATTCAAACGAACTATTATTCTGTGGAGCGTTGTATTTATCGTAATCTCTTTGTTTGCAAGCTATCTTTTAACGAAGAAAAGCATGAGGCCTATCATTAAATCCTGGAATAGGCAATCGGAATTTGTGGAGGATGCTTCTCATGAATTAAGAACACCGTTGACCATTATTCAAAATAAATTGGAACTGCTGCTGACAAAACCAAATGGCAGAATCATTGATTCAGCCGACGATATTGCGTTAAGTTTATCCGAAACAAGAAGGCTATCAAAGCTTACAAGCGATTTGCTGACTTTAGCCAGAGCTGATTCAGCGCAATCCCAGCTTGAAAAAGAAGAAGTTCAAATTGATTCGTTTATCGAAAATATTTGCATTCCATTTGAAGAAATCGCCCAATCGCAAAATAAACGGTTTTCCTATCAGCTTAACTCGCATCAATTGATTATGGCGGATCAGAACAGGCTGCATCAACTAATGGTCATTTTATTGGACAATGCTCTAAAATACACTTCAGCGAATCATGAAATCAGGATTACTTCCCATAATGATAAACATAAAGTCATTATAACAGTGGAAGACAGCGGAATAGGTATTTCTCCTGAAAATGCTAAACAGTTATTTCAAAGGTTTTACCGCGAGGAACAAGCCCGGTCGCGTGAAAAAGGCGGTACCGGCTTAGGTTTGACTATTGCTGAATGGATTGTGCATGCCCATGGCGGGAGTATCGATATAAAGCCCAGAGTGCCAACAGGAACGATCGTGTCCATTTATATACCCTATTCATAAAGCTCCTGGTTTCAGGGGCTTTTTTATGAATTTGATTAAACGATTGTAAACATGATTAAGGTTTCTTTAAGGTTCTCTTTTTACACTTTTCAATAGATGGATAGGAAAGGGGTGATGAAGATGGATCATATGGGAATTCGATCAAAAAAGGGCAGAAAAGAATTAAAGCATGCGATGACTAAAGCAGACTGTTACCTGTTAAGGCATAATCTACAGCCTATTATGGCCAAGGACGATCATACTGATGAAGCGGGGGCCTATTCGATTAGAAGTGTCTATTTCGATAATATCGATAATAAAGTGCTTACCCAGAAGAAAGAAGGAAATTATGAGCGGGACAAATACCGTTTTCGATTATATAACCTCAACAGCGGTTACATAAATCTGGAAAAGAAGAGTAAACGCAATACCATTACGTATAAAGAAAAATGTAGAGTGTATGCTGAGGAATATGAGCGGATCAGAAAGGGAGACATTTCATGGATGGAACATGATCAACGTGATTTGATCAGGGAGCTGTTCATGCAAATGAATTTGTTCCAGCTGAAACCAATAAGTGTTGTAGATTACGAACGTGAAGTGTTTGTTTATCCTTATGGGAATGTACGGATTACCTTTGATTCTGACATTAAAACGAGTAATCGAAACAATGATTTTCTCAATCCAAACTTACTAATGGCTCCGGCGTTGAATCCGGATATTGTCATTCTTGAAGTAAAATATGATGAGTTCCTTCCTGATATTATCAAAATAATGCTTCAAGTCAGTGCCAGAAGACAGGATACATATTCGAAATATTTATTAAGCCGGGTGTATGGTTAAAATAATGGCGGGGGTAAAACATGAATACCAATTCTTTCAACGATATTTTCAAATCAAGTTTTTTGGAGAAAACCAGTAGTTTTTCAATAGTGGACTCTCTGATCGGATTATTGGTTGCATTTGCAGTCGGATTCTTTATTTATGTGGTTTATAAAAAAACATTTTCAGGTGTGATATACTCTCATACTTTTAATATTTCGCTGATTATCATGACGATGACGACAGCATTGATTATTATGGGCATCGCTTCAAATGTCCTTCTGTCACTTGGTATGGTCGGCGCGCTTTCTATTGTCCGTTTTCGCACACCGATCAAGGATCCTCTAGATATTGTCTATTTATTCTGGGCTATTGCTTCAGGTATTCTTTGCGGGGCAGGCTTTATTCCTCTTGTTATTGTAGGTTCTATATTAATAGGGATTGTTCTGCTCATTTTCATTAATAAAGTAACAATAGAAAACCCTTATTTGCTCATCATTAAATATGGGGATGCCTCTCTTGAAAGCAAATTGGAGGAACTAGTCAGCAAGCAATCAAAGAAGCATGCTGTTAAATCAAAATCCCATCTGCCGGAAAATGATCTGGAAATCATTTATGAAGTCAGAGTTAAATCTGCGGATACGGCTTTCATGAATGAGGTTACAGAAATAGAAGGTGTGAAGTCTGCAGTTATGCTTAGCTATGACGGCAATTTTACAGCATAAAGGAAGAAAGGATCTGATTGATACATGAAAAATCGGTATGTCTTCCTCGCACTCTTAATGATGATGGCATCGCTGGCCCTCACTATATGGCTTCTGCCGCTGCTGGATGAACGTTCTTCTGCTGTAACATCCACTTATCAGAAGGAAGTCTTCAATCAGAAAAAAGTATCAACCATCGATTTTCAAGTGGATCCGTCCGACCTTAAAGAAATCCTGGATAATCCATTGAAGAAGGAAGTTATTCCAGCGACAGTCATATTTAACGGAAAAAAAATAGAACAGGTCGGACTGCGGACAAAGGGGAATATGACTTTAAGATCGGTTGCGCAAATGCAAGACTCGGACCGTTATAGTTTCAAAGTAGATTTTGATTATTATAAGGATGGGCAAAATCTATTTGGCTTGAAAAAATTGGCATTAAATAATGGTTTTTCAGATTCAACGCAAATGAAAGAATTTCTATCTTATGAATTAATGGAAACAATGGGTGTGCCCACTCCAGAGCATTCATACATGTATGTCACAATTAATGGGAAGGAATGGGGACTCTATTTAGGTGTTGAAGCAATAGATGAAACCTTCCTTGCCAACAATTACGATAATTATTCTGGAGACCTGTATAAACCCGATGGTGTCGGCAGTGATTTAAAGTGGATCAGTAATGATATTTCCGACTATACAGGGCTGGACTTAAAAACCAACAAAAAAACCTCCAAGCAAAAAGCAATGATTCACTTTTTGGATACAATAAACCATGGTGGACATTTAGAAAAAGTCATGGATGTTGATGAAATGCTGCGTTATTTTGCTGCCAATACTGCCTTGGTCAACCTTGATCATTATCAAGGGAGCATGAAACATAATTACTATCTGTACGAAAATAACGGGAAGTTTTCTATATTGCCTTGGGATTATAACATGGCTTTCGGCGGCTTTAGCGGAGGCGCCCAACCTGCAAATAATCAACAAAGTGGACAAGGAATGGATAATAAGCAATCTAAGGAACCAAACAATAGCCAGCAAGGAAACGGAATGGCTGGAGGCATGGGCAATATGATGAGTGAGAGCAACATCAATTTTAGTATTAGCGAGCCGGTTTCAGGAACGACGATTGAGGATCGTCCATTATTGGATGCATTGCTTACAAACAAGGAGTATAAGAAAACGTATAATGGCTATTTAAAAGAAATAGCGAATCATTTCTTCAAGGAATCAAATATGAAAAAGCGGGTAGCTGAAATATCTGCGTTAATTCTACCTTATGTGGTAAAGGATCCTACTAAATTTACAACTACTGATCAATTCAAAGAAGGAGTTTCAGGCGATAACAGTATTGCCGCCTTTAGTTCAAAGCGTGCAGAATCAATCCTCAAGCAATTATCAGGCGAATTAGTAGTGAAAGCGGAAACGAATCAAAATGGCATGGAAAATGGGGAAGGAATGAATCCTCCTCAGCAAGGAATGAATATGGGAGGAGAACCACCCGGTTTTTCCCAAGGGAAAATGGAAGGGAAACCACCGGAAAATAAAGAGGGAGAACAACCATTAAGCCCCCCTGATGGACAAGCAATGGGTTTCCCTGGGGGAGACCGTGAACAAGATCAAGAAGGCCCTCCAAATGGGGATCAAAAAGAGGGATTTTCACTGGGAACATGGATAACGCTGGCTGTAAGCTTATTAGTATTGCTTGCAGGCATTATCTTTGCCCTGACATTCAAAAGAAGAAGGATATAAACAAGGACAGCATCTTTTAATGGATGCTGTCCTTGAAGTCTGGCAAGAGGGTTTATGGGTTAGTACGTTTTCAAAGGATGGAGAACAAATTGTTCAACGACTTTCGCAACTCCATGCTCCATATTGCTTGTGGTAATGAAATCCGCTTTTTCTTTAATATCTTCTGGAGCGTTGCCCATTGCAACACCCAGCCCGGCAAATTCGATCATTTCAAGATCATTATAGCTATCTCCGATTGCAATCACTTCATCCCGTTTGATGCCGCACATTTGAATAAGCTGGTTCAGGCTCGTACCCTTTGTTACACCTTTTTCCGTGATTTCAAGGAAAAAAGGCTTGGAGCGCATAACGCTAAACTCATTATTCAATTCTTTCTGCAGTTTTGATTCCACTTCCTTTAATTTATCAGGATCTTCCAGCATCAGAACTTTTACAACCGGCTTAGAAATGGATTTTTTGAAAGAAGGCTCCTCTTTTACGGGCATGCCCGTAATCTCCCCTTCAATTGTTGTGTATTCATTTTCCTCGGCAGTAATAATCTCGTTTCCTACATAGGTATGAATCCACACATTCTCTCGTTTGCTTATATCAAACAGCCGATGTACATCATCGACAGAAAGAACGCTATTAAATAGTTCTTCATTGGTTTGGCAATTAATAATCTTTCCGCCATTGAAGGACAGAATATAACTTCCATATGAAGATAGAGACAATTCCTCTGCAATTTCTGTCATGGCATACGTAGGTCGACCGGATGCAAGTACCACTTTCACACCCATTTCCTGCGCCTCCATCAATGCTTGTTTGGTAGGTGCAGAGATTGTATGGTCGTCCTGCAATAAAGTATCATCTAAATCTAATACGATCATTTTATAAGCCATTTCTCTAATTCCTTTCTTATACATGCTATCTATTATCCTACCATAACTGTAATCTATTTTGTGATAGAATGGATGTTAAAATGCAAGAGTTCATTTTATAGAAGAGAATAAAGAAATAGAGACATAAACCAAATAATAATAGGGATATGTAACGTAACTTCATTATTTCAGTATGTTATAAATTAAATTCAGAAAATTTTAAATTATACTAGTATTTTTTGATAATTGTGATAAAATAATGTTCATACTTAAGTGAGAATAGAAGTTTACTCATATAGTGTTTTTAATAATCAGAATTATGTTTCTATTTAAACATCCCCACTTGTATATTATAAGGCTCAAAATGCCTTATTTTATAGATACTATTTTATTTAAAAAGGAAGTGTCACCAATGAAGAAGGCAAAAGGAAGCTTACTGTTAGCAATCATTTTAATTTTAGCAACCTTTGTATCAGCATGTTCGGGTAAAGGAGAAAAAAGTGCAGGAGAGAAATCCTCGGCAAATGTGCCTCAGGAATTAAGAGTGTTGGAATCTGTGGAAATACCATCCATGGATAGTATTATGGCTACTGATGCCACTTCATTTACAGCATTGAATAATGTAAACGAAGGATTATATGGACTGGATCAAGATAATAACATTGTTCCAGCTGTTGCTGACGGGGATCCAGAAGTATCGAAAGATGGAAAACAATTCACCGTTAAATTGAAAAAAGGGCTCGTTTGGGCAAACGGAGACCCTGTTACTGCCGCTGACTTCGTATATGCTTGGCAGCGTGCCATCGATCCGAAGAACGCATCCACATATGGACCATATATGATGAATGGTAAAATTACCGGTGCACAGGAAATTACTGACGCTGCTTCCGCAAAAAAACCATATGATTTGAATACACTTGGAGCAAAAGCTGAAGACGATACAACACTCGTTGTAAATACTGATGCTGTCATGACAGCCGATTTCTTTAAAGGATTAATGGCATTCGGTTCCTTCTTGCCTCAAAACCAAAAATTCGTGGAAGAAAAAGGAGATAAATACGCAAGCAATGCAAACAATTTGCTTTCTAATGGTCCTTTCAAAATGAAAGCATGGAATGGTTCCTCATCTACAGAATGGGTAATGGTCAAAAATGATAAATACCGCGATGCCAAAAAAGTGCATTTGAACAAAATCACAGTCAACGTCTCAAAGGATTCCCAAGGATCTGTGAATGCCTTTGAATCGGGAGAAGCAGATATTACTAACAAACTATCATCAGATATCGTACCGCAATATAAAGATGACAAGCGCTTGGTGAACTGGCTGGATCCGCGCCTTACATGGCTGAAGTTCAATGAAGACAATAAGATCCTTGCCAATGAAAATATCCGCCGTGCTTTGGCAACAGCTTTCAATAAGGATGATTTAGCATCGGAGGTATTGAATAATGGCTCTGTAGCTGCCAATTATGCCGTACCTAAAGATTTTGTTAAAGATAGCGATGGCAAGGATTTCCGTGCTGCCAATGGAGATTTATTGACTTATAATGCGAAAAAAGCAAAAGAATACTGGAAAAAAGGATTGCAGGAACTGGGCATGACCAAAGTTTCCCTAGGTTTATTGGGAAGTGATACCGATGCATCCAAAAAAGTGGACCAATATTTGAAAGACCAACTAGAAAAAAATCTGGAAGGCTTAACAATCAACATTACAAATATTCCTTTTGCTGCCCGTATCGACCGGGAAACCAAACAACAATACGATATAGTTGACACTGGTTGGGCTCCTGATTACCTGGATCCGATTACTTACTCAGACCTATTTACAACAGATAGCTCCAACAACCAAATGAGCTATAGCAACAAGGAATACGACGCACTAATCAAGCAGGCTGAAAGCACAACTGACTCAAAAGAAAAATGGACTGCCTTGCAAAAGGCTGAAAAAATCCTTTTAGAGGATGATGCTGCTTTAGCGCCGGTTTACCAACAGGCCTATAATCTATTAGTATCAGATAAAGTTAAAGGCTTTACTCACCACTCTGTTGGAACTGAATATAGCTATAAATATATTGAAATGACTGAATAAAAAGCGATTTAAAAGGACGCATTGCCCATTGGAGGCGATGCGTCTTTTTGTTTGCCTATCACTTTTCCAAATAAACGGAAGTGATAATAGTCCGCTGCAGCTGCTTTCCATCAGGCATCATTTTCTTAATATCAATGGTCATATTATAGGTCCCGGCTTCTGTAATGTCAGGCATAGCTGCTTGATAGGAAGTTGAATCCAGTTGTTTGAAAGGTTCGCTATTAATTACTTTATTACCTTTTGGATCAAGCCAATGGACAGCCATCGTTAATGATCCATCTTTTTTGCTGGAACTAGCAGGAACGCGAAGCGTGTATACATCGGACTTTGATTTGGATAACCCCTTCATTGTTAATACAAATGGCTCTTGTCCGCCAGTAAATGCAGCGGTTAAAAGATAGGCATCCTGTTGAAGAGGCGATTTGATCCTAACAGTCCATTCTCCTTCCATTAACAATTGTTCATCCAATTGATAGGTACTGGCTTTTTCCATAAATCCAATTGACGGGATCTGTTCTCCCGCATAAACAGATCCGTCAGGCGCAATGAATTCAACAGCGGCATCTGGGCTATAGGTTAAAACAGAGACAGTCCCTTTTGTGCGAGCAGCGATATAGAAATGGTCTGATGTCCAATTGCCAGCTATTAAAGAACCGCCATTGACGTATTGTGATGAAGACAATGCCGATTCACTATCATCTGGATTGGCTGTATGACGCACTTTGGCGGCAACAGAAACAGAGGAGTTTCGTAAATAAGGCTCCATTCGGGTGAATACTTTGGATCCCATCCGAATATTATCATGATCCACTGTGGAATCGGTAAATAAATGGGTGGCATATGGAAGTTTTGCGCTCCACTCATTCACAAGCCCGTCATTTGCTCCATACGACGAAAGATAGGCTGCTCCCAGCGACAAAGCGGAAAATGCTGGACCGTGATTCGTTCCCGCTATCGTATAATATTTATTTTTGCTGAGATTACTGCTTTTATCGACCACAGATCTGAATTTTGCCATTTCTCCTGTTTGCAGAGAATAAGTGCCATCATCTTTTTGCCCTAAGAGTGTACCAAGCCAGCCGGCATACCAACTGTAGGCCAAATCAGCCAAATTCGATCCGTAATGGGGCGATCCTAAGGTGAATACTTTACCGACATATTTATAGGCTCCGTATTGGATAAGAGCTGCTTGAGTATCCGGGCCACCTTTGCTATGGGCGATGATATTGACCTTTTTTCCACCGAAATGGGCTGAAATCTCACCTAATAGGGAAGAGAGTAATTCACCATTGGCATACTGGCTTGCAGAGCCCTTTCCAGCCGCGTCGTATAGTTGAACAAATACCGTTTGATAACCGGCTTCATACGCCTTTGTATACATATCATTGATGCCATGATAAACAGTTTCGCCATACCAGCTTGTTGAACTCCCATTCTTACCCTGGACAAATACAATCGGAGGTTTGGAAGGATCTAAATTGGGAGGGGTGGAACCTAAAAACCAGTCTCCTGGTATAAAGGTTTCTTTAGGGGGAGTTAGTTTACCTGCAGGGTTAATGGTTTCTGCCATTGCCAAAAAGGGAATGGATAGGAATAGAACAACAGCCAGCAGAAAAGAGATTGCGTTTTGGAACACATTGAATCGGAAGGGCATGGAAACACTCCTTTTTGTGAAAGTCGCCAATGAAGCGCTAGCATAAATGTATGCCTATAAAAAATGAATTTGACCAATTTATGGCATCCGCATTAAAATGAGTACATCCACCCTTAGACTGAATGGTAAAAAAGGCTTTTCCTTCAATGAGTGACTGTCTGCCTTTTGATTCAATTTATGGGGAGCGTACATAATGCAAGAATAATTCGATAGGGGAAAGATGAGATGTCCAGTAAGTTCATTGCTAATACTATTTTGATTATTGCCGCCTTCATCCTTGTTTTCTTTGAAAACATCGGCGGTTTTATTGTTAGTTTCGTATTATTGCTATTATCATTCATTATTCATTTCAAGCAGGGCAAAACCGCGTTCAAACTATTATCCTGTATAGCGGTATTCGGTGTGTATATTATTTTTGTTGGGGTTTACTATCATTTGCTATGACAATAAGAAAGGAGCCTATAACGGAATAGGCTCCTTTAGACATGTTTATATCTTCATAACTCCTCCAGTATTGGCGGAAGTAACAAGTTTTGAATAGCGTGCTAGATAACCGCTTTTCACTTTAGGTTCAAATCCTTTCCAATCTGCTTTCCGTTTTTCAAACTCTTCGTCTGAAATTTCCAACTGGATTGTCCGTTTATTCATATCCAACTCAATGATATCTCCATTCTGTACAAAAGCGATAGGACCTCCTTCAGCGGCTTCAGGGGAAATATGGCCGATACTGATGCCTCTGGAAGCTCCTGAAAAACGGCCATCCGTAATCAAACCAACCTTGGCTCCAAGCCCGCGACCGACAATTTGCGAGGTAGGGGCAAGCATTTCCGGCATTCCAGGCCCGCCTTTTGGCCCTTCATAACGAATGACGACCACATCGCCTTCTTTTACTTTTCCGGTAATGATGCCTGATAGGGCATCTTCCTGGGAATCAAAACAAATGGCAGGCCCTCTATGATAGCCGCCGACAGAAGGATCAACTGCGCCCACTTTGACTATTGAACCAAGAGGGGCCAGGTTTCCGAACAGCACAGCGAGGCCTCCTTGTTCTGAATGTGGGTTTTCCAATGGATGGATAACATCTGTATCTACAATCTCACAGCCTTCGACATTTTCACGAAGCGTTTTTCCTGTAACGGTTAAGCAATCTCCATTTAATGCACCCGGTTTCTTTAATAACTCATGGATGATAGCCGAGACGCCTCCTGCATTATGTACATCTTCAATATGATAATCGGAGGCTGGAGCTATTTTCGCTAAATGGGGAACTCGGCTGGCGACTTCGTTGATTCGTTCAATCGGATATTCAAAACCGGCTTCATGTGCCAAAGCAAGTGTGTGAAGGACTGTATTCGTCGATCCACCCATGGCCATATCAAGGGCAAATGCATTATCAATGGCATCCATTGTCACGATATCACGCGGTTTAATATCTTTTTTGATTAATTCCATCAATTGTTTGGCGGATTGCCTTACAAAGTCCTTACGCTCTTCTGCAACGGCCAAAATGGTCCCGTTTCCAGGCAATGCAAGCCCTAATCCTTCTGCAAGGCAGTTCATTGAATTAGCGGTGAACATACCTGAGCAAGAACCGCATGTAGGACAGGCAACCTGTTCAATTTCCATTAGCTTTTCTTCATCAATCTGGCCTGATTGATAAGCGCCGACACCTTCAAATACAGAGGTTAAAGAAAGGGATTTGCCATCTTTATCTTTTCCGGCCTTCATTGGCCCTCCACTGACAAATACGGTCGGGATATTGACACGCAGAGCGCCCATCATCATACCAGGTGTGATTTTGTCACAGTTCGGTATACAAACCATTCCGTCGAACCAGTGGGCGGATACGACTGTTTCAACGGAATCTGCAATAATTTCCCGGCTAGGCAGTGAATACCTCATACCGATATGGCCCATTGCGATTCCATCATCCACACCAATTGTGTTGAATTCGAAAGGGACGCCGCCAGCTTCACGGATTGCTTCTTTGACGATTTTTCCGAATTCCTGCAGATGGACATGCCCTGGAACGATGTCGATATAGGAATTGCAAACGGCAATAAAAGGCTTGCCGAAGTCTTCATCTTTAACACCTGCCGCACGGAGTAAACTTCTGTGGGGGGCACGGTCAATTCCTTGTTTAATCATATTACTGCGTAACTCTGCCATGAATGATCATCTCCAATTATGAAAGGTAGGTATAATTCTGTATGAAATATAGAATATACCAATAGTAAAGGAAATTGAATAAAAAATCAAAAAAATTTGAATATTTTATTTATATGCGATATATTTCATACAAGAAATTGAAAGAAGGAGAATAAAGATGCCGATACCGAAAGATATTTCGTTGCCCGTTCGTCTTTCAGCGAAAGAACGGGCATTTTCCCAAATACAAAGATGGATCATTGATGGCACACTTCAGCCTGGGGAAAAACTGATAGATTCTGAATTGATCACTATACTTGGTGTAAGCAGGACGCCGATCAGGGAGGCTTTTCAACTGCTTGAAGTCCAAGGATTTGTTTCTGCCCATCCTGGAAAAGACACAAGAGTTACACAAATAGAGAAGGAAGATATCCTTAAGCTATATCCAACCCTAGCTGCACTCCATTCTTTGGCTGCCGAACAGGCGGCAGGCTTAATTTCAAATAACATAATAGAAGAGTTGATGGAAAAAAATCGCCGATTTGAAGTAGCAATTCAGGAGAATGAGCCATTTGAGGCAATGGAGCTTGATGAACATTTTCATAAAACGATAATAAAAGCGGCAAGTAACCCGTATATTGAAACCTTCAGTGATTCATTGCAATTGCACATTAGAAGGTTTAAATTCGCATTTTTGAAAAATCAAATAGGAGATACGCCACTATCCGTTAAAGAGCATGAACAAATCATTGCTGCAATGGAAAAAGGAGACCGACAGTCTGCTGCAAAATGGATGAAAGCAAACATTATCCGTCCTATGAATGAATTATATGGAGATTTGAATGAGGGAAGAGGGAAGGATTGTGGATAATCATCAAGTGAATAGGCATACAATCGCATAAAAAAGCCATTTTCAAATAAGGAAAATGGTTTTTTTTATGCTCGTATATAATCTAGGAACATGCCTTTCATTATTTCTAATTGCTCTTCGGGAGATAGATCGGGCTCTCTTAAATCTACTACTTTCAACGATAGTTTCAAAGTGAACACAGAAAAATTACTAACTAATGTCGAAATGGTTTTTGTTGCGTCGATATCACTTCTAATGGAGCCGTCCGATTTTTCTGCATCGATTAAATGCTTAAAAACAAGATCGATTTCCTTACGCGTATTTAAATAGATATCGATGTCCTCGAATGAATCACTTCCGAAAGAAGTCACATTGATAAAATTATCAAGCAACTTAGGCAAGGCAGCATTGCCTTCCGTCATTTGCTTGATGAAGAAATCCATAATCATTGTCAATTTGTCGATGAGCGGCGCTGATTTGTTGGCAATTTCCTGAAATGCATCAAGAATAAGAGCGATTTTATCTGTCGCGATGGTTACAATAATCATTTCCTTTTTAGGAAAGTATCTAAATAAAGTAGCAATACCGATACCGGTTTCATCGGCAATATCATTCATGGTCGTATTATCAATTCCTTTTTTCAGAAAAAGAGTTTCCGCGTTTGCCAAAATGGCTTCTTTCCTTTTTTGCTTAGATGATTGTCGTTTACTATTTGGTTTATTCAAGCATTTCACCCCTATGAAGTAAAGAAATTCTGTTAAATATGAAAAATATGAATTCTATTCTCCCACCAATACTTTATCATAAATTCCACACATATTTAAATTGAACAATCTGAAAGTTACGAATCAAAAAAGTTTACAAAAAGATTACACCTTTGGTAGTATAATAATAAAGTGATAGTCATGCTATCATTTTGTTTAAAATCTAAATTTTCTTTACTTTATTCAAGTTACTTGGTTTTATTAAATGCACTCCAATAGTAATGGGAAATTTAGCACACTACATATCACAGGAGGAAACGATTATGCCTGCAAAAAAACCAGCACAATGGGATCGTGAAGTTGACGTTGTAGTATTGGGAACTGGGGGAGCGGCACTTGTGGCTGCTATTACTGCACACGATCAGGGATCAAAGGTTTTAGTTTTGGAAAAAACGCATCAACTTGGCGGCACAACAGCATTTTCTGGTGGAGTTCCTTGGATTCCATTAAACCGGTACATGAAGGATGCGGGAATTGAAGATACTCGTGAAGATGCATTAAAGTATATCCGCCGTGTCACAGGAGAAAAAGTGCCCAATTCTGAGCTTTTGGAAGTCTATGTTGATAACGCATACAAAATGATTGATTATTTGCATGAAAATACGCCTGTCCGTTTTAAAGTGCCGGAAAATTATCCTGAATATTACGGATATTTCGAAGGAACAAGAGCAGGGCGTTCAATAGACCCGCTTCCGTACGATATGAACGAAATCGGAGAATACGGTAAATTAATCCGTAATAATCCTACTTTCCCGCCACTTACTCTTGAAGAAGGCGGCGCAAAAGGCGGCATCGATTTCGGTAAAATCGCAGAACGTATGGAAAATAATATTGTTACAATGGGACGTTCTTTAATTGCTTCCTTGGTGAAAGGATGTATGGATAGAGGAATTGAAATCATCCTTGAAACACCAGGTAAAGAACTGGTGTTGGATGATGAAGGCGACGTAATCGGCCTTGTTGCAGAACAAGAAGGCAAAAAAATCTACATCGGCACATCAAAAGGTGTCATTTTAGGATCAGGCGGTTTCGAATGGAATAAAGAGCTGATCAAAACCTTCTTAAAAGGCGAAATTACTCACCCGCTTTCTCCATGGGGAAATGAAGGGGACGGCTTAATCATGGCAATGGAAGCAGGAGCATCACTTGCCAATATGAGTGAAGCTTGGTGGTACCCTGCATACCAGGATCCTACCTTTGAATATGAAGACCGTATCATGAACCAACTTGGCGGAAGCGGACGTTTCGGCCCGAACAGCATTATCGTCAATAGCAAAGCAAAACGGTTTGTCCATGAAGGAGCTACTTACAATGACCTTCCAAAGGCGTTCCATCATTACGATCCTGTAGCAGTGGATTGGCCAAACGAAAAGAATAACTGGATGGTGTTTGACCAACAAATGAAGGACCGGACGATGATCATCACGATGATGCCAGGCGAAGACGCACCTGATTGGGTTCCACAAGCTGACAGCATCAAGGAACTTGCCGAAAAAATCGGCCTAGATCCAGATGCACTGCAAGCTACAGTGGACCGTTGGAATGCTCAGGTTGAAGCAGGAGAAGACACTGACTTCCACCGTGGAACTACCTTCTTCGAAGGCCTTGAAGTGGGCGGCGGCTCAGCTGAGCGCAACCTTGGGAAAATCGAAAAAGGACCGTTCTATGCAGTTCCTGTCTACTATGGAGCTCTTGGCACAAACGGCGGCCCACGTATCGATGAAAATGGACAAGTGCTGAATCTTCGCGGCGGCAAAATTCGCGGATTATATGCAGCAGGCAACGCAGCAATGGGTATTTTCGGCCAATCTTATTTAAGCGCTGGCGGTACAATCGGGCCAGCTATGACTTTTGGTTACTTGGCAGGGCTAGCTATCGGAAAAACCGAAAGCAAAGAAGCAGAGCTAGAATTAATATAATAAAATAATAAAAAAAGGATGTGCATCAGACATGCCAGCAGGAACACATACCGTAGAATTACCAGTAGCGATTGAGGAAATTTGGAAATACGTAAGCGATATGGATAAGTGGGCACCGCTTGTACCAGGCTATATCACTCACGAAATCATCAATGATAAAGAATCAACTTGGGAGTTCAAGGGCGATCTAGGCTTCATGAAGAAAAAAGTAAAACTTAAAATCGATATCCAGGAATGGATCGAGCCGACAACAGTTACTTTCAACTTGAAAGGGTTATCTGACAACTTCAAAGGCGGCGGTTACTTTGAAGCAGAAAAAATCGATGATACCCATACAAACATGACAGGTAACCTGGACATCACTGCCGGAGGAGCGATGGGACCTATGGTCAATACCATTCTTAAAAACTTTGTGCCAAAAACAGCTGAAGAATTGACTGTGGCGGTTGCAAACAAGATTAAAGAAGAAAACGGCGTAGCCTTATAATATTTATAAAAAACCTCCAGTTGATAATCGCTGGAGGTTTTTTATAGATTAAATGATGAAACAGATGTATATCAAGAAAGGATGAACCTAAAAGGATTGCTAAGCTATATGATAGATGATTTCTTCTTCCTATTATTTATTGGCTTTTTTCATTCCTGACATGCCTTTACTAAAACCGACAAATGCTCTTTTACTTCATTTGTTGCCTTCTATTTATTCTTGATCCTCCAGTTTGCTTTTTTTAATCCTTCTATCTATAATTATATGACTCTCAGAAAAGTAAGGACAATATGATTGAAGCAGAACCGTACTAAGGTAGTTGAATTCACTGCCATGACGCTAAATGATAAAAAAATCAGAAGAGAAACGAACAATCAACCACTGATTATGAGTGGAATCTATGTATAAAAGCAAAACAAGATGCCATACATGTCAACCTATTCCTATTACCAAAGAGGGCTTTAGAAGAAGCTGTTGTCCAACAAACACTCCATGAATAAATTGAAAAAAAAAGCGCCTCTCCCTTTTTGAAATATAAAGAAACAAGGAATAGAATGATTTGAAGTAAAGGCAGCAAGGAGGATGACAGCCATAAAAGCCATTTTATTATTAAAACCGCGACTAATCTTCACAGATTCATATTATAAAGTAATTCTAGTGGATGAAAGACTATTTTTCATCAAAGTCGGCGGTCAATTTTATGAAGGATATGATCAAATAGGAGGACAATCCATTATTTTAGATATTCTTCTATGGCTGCCTGAAAGAAGAAACCGAAAGAAAAGACTGAAGAAATTAAATAAAATCAGAATATCCCTTTCTACGAATCCAGATCATTTAATGGATGATAAGAATAACTATCAAATGAAAATATCCAGTATCAAAGCCGTCCATATAAATGAAAATCCTTCATTTCATACCGGATGGTCGGATAACGGTAAAGTATTTATTGAAGTCGGAGGGAAAAAACAGAAATATATTCTTCCACTCTCAGGCACACCGGCAAAAATCATATCTTTTTTTGAATCAGCGAGCATTCCAATCAAGCTGACTAAATGGGGAGATATAGAGAGACTGTAAGCAACTTAAATGAGGAGCCAAAAGAAGTCTACCTTCTATTTTCAGGTGAAGTCCAAGCATTTCTAATGATTCGACTTTTCTAAAAAGGATATAATAAATCATTCACATAAAGAATTAGGTGTTCAACGATGAAAAGGGAAACCAGATTTGTTAAAGAAAGCTTTTTTAAAAAGACAGGGAAGGTACTATTGGGTATCTTGGATTATGTAGGTGGATTAATGGAGTTCATTGTGTCAACAGGCATTTGGCGGGCAATTACTTTTATGCCGAAAATGATTATGCGTCTCATACATTCTATTTTTGAGTAGTTTTGTTAGACTGAAAAGTGCTTTTTATTAGTCGAGGCGGAACATAATTAAATTTATGAAAGACAAGCTAGTGTTCCAGTATAAATAAACATTTCATATTTGATTAGCTCTCATTATCAAGGCAGCCACAGCATTTTTGTGGTTGTTTTTTTATGCCTTGCGATCATAAAAAGGATTACCAAAGCTCATTGGATAAAGCAAATAGCGATAGGGAATCATATAAATGGCATTTCAACAGATATTGAAGGTCGCCTAGAATGGATGGCCTTTAGGAAAAAGCGTGTTTGGGAGTGGTTCATATCAGCAATTTGGCAATGCAATTGGCTATTGGACATCTGGCAGATGCCGTCAATACCTATAAAGCGATCGGTGCTTTCAAAATCACTATTTTAATCTTTATTGAAGCGTTCATCCCTGTCATTCCGTTATGCGCATTAGTCATTTTAAATGCGGCGACTTATGGATTCTTAAAAGGATTCCTCATTTCCTATATTGGTTCGGTCAGCGGCAATTGGGCATTATATGCCGTTTTTTATTATTGCGGCCATTTTCGTTTTTTTTCAAAGATAAGGCAAAAGGAAAAAATCAAAAAATACGCTGATTGGCTTGAAAATAAAGGATTCTTCTTAATGGCATTATGCTGCTTTGTTCCAATCATTATAAATTCGATAGTGGCCATGCTTGCCGGTTTGAACAGAATTAGTTTTCGTAAATTTGCCGCAGCATCCGCTCTGGGGATTTTCGGGCTCTTTTTTATCCTTTCTATCATCGGTATAAGCGTGACAAACCTGTCTTCAAATCGATGGGAGATCCTTTACATTATTTTATTAGTGGCAATGTTAGCAGTTGTAGGGAAGATTGTGCAGGCCTATTTAATTAGGAATAAAAAGGCTTAAGGAAGAAGCGAAAAACGATCTATTAGCCGTATCCACTGGAATAGAACGTTAAATAGTGCAATTGTCAATAAAAGGCCTTATAAATTCACACGTAAAACAGAATAACTTATAAAGGTTTGTATGAAGGATAAATCAATTAATGGATTATAAAAGGGCCATTTTGATCATCAAGTCATCTGAACAATGCGTACATGGTCAGTCATTCTGCTTAAAACGAATGTTTAATTAATATTTTTATATATAATTCGGTTTTTACGTAGAGAAATGGCTATCTCCCACTGGCTGAATACAACAATAAATGCTTCAAACACGAATGATAAGCAAAGCACTATCCAAATTAGATTCGAGCGGAAAAGTATGAAGTTGAATGATTTATAAACGTGTAAAAAATACCCGTATATAGACAAGGAGGCAGGTTAAAGCACAAAGGATACAACATACTCTGTCCATTTTGGTTTGATGCGTGTTCAGAAAATAGTTAAAAGGAACCATAATTAAACTATATTTGAGAGAGCAATGATGAAAGCAAAGCAGGAAAGTGAGCTCACGTCTAGAATACTATTCATATTCATGTAGATTAATATGATATTATCTAAAAATATGAATAGTATTTTTGCTTGTAATTATGAAGAATACGGCTTTTTATGTATTTACAAATGACGAAAACATAACTCTATGTTTGAGTGGAAGCGGAGGGGTGGCATTTTTGAAGCTAAAAGAAATGGTGGACCTTTTTTTATTCAGAAAACGGTAGGGGACTTAGATATTGAAATTCCTGGGTTACAGATGGATTCCAGAAAAATAGAAATTGGATAGATCACAATATGAATTAGAAGTTGACCGCGAAAAAGCCATATATAAAGCAATTAAAACGGCAAAAACAAAAGATGTAGTCATTATAGCTGGTAAAGGACACGAAACGTACCAAACCAATAAAGACAAAACCGTCCCGTTTGATGATAAAGTCATTGCTATGAAGGCTATTGAAGCACTGTAGTTATATGCCTATTAGCAATGAGTGAGCTTTGGTCTATGCAAGAAACAACAGAAAATATGCGAGCTTAATCATAGTAAAAAATCCATTTATATAGGATTTTTTCTATTTCTTCTGGAGATAGTTTGTATTTTTTATGTGTAGCATCTAATGCAAGTTGATAATCATTTGATTGTGCATCTTGAAAATTCTTGGTTATGTTTCTATAAAAGTTGCCCATAAAGTCTAGTATGTCTTTTTCTAAGTACCCATTTTTTGTTTTATTGTCCATGTATTTCCTATGATGGTGACAAAGATAATCCTTAATTACAGCTTTTGCTGGATAAGACTTGTTATTAATTTTTAAAAGGCCACTTTCTGTAAAAATGAGCGACTTATTTTTATGAGTGTCTTCATACTGAAAGATATTATCCAGGTATGTAGCATAAATGTTAATATTTTTTGAATAAAGTGGGTTAGATTGGGTTTTCAATATTAGTTTTATAGCTAGATAAAAATGAGAAAATGTTGTGAATTGTTCTCTAAGTGGCAGTTCAATAAATGTTTCATTTAAAGAAATTGTTAATTTAGCACTATTTTTATAAAAGTTGACAGATACGTCATTAAATAAATGACTGTAATGAGATTCTTTAATAAACTGATTCACCTCTAAAACGAATGAATGTTTATACCTATTATTGGATAGAAAATATATAGTCAAAATAATTGTGAAGATAATAAGTAAATATGATAAAACTTTTTTATTCATTGTGCTTCTCCTAACTTTAATGATAAAAAAATACCAAAGTATTGTGTGTTAGAAGAGAATTCTTTTTGTCTAAATAGAAACACAAGCGTACCGTATATATTTCACTCATTTAAAAAGCTGTTGCTCACTAGCTCATTTTATTAAACAAGCCCATCCTTCCAGAAGCAAAAGAAGGATTAAGAATATTATTAAAGAGCGGCAGTACGTGATCAGTTTATAAAAATGCGGGTACAGGGTGGTTTTCGTGTATTGCGGGTTGAGATGGCCCTATTTGAGGAATGGTATAATATAATTGAAGCATTGGTATGAAGTGGGAGGAGGCGTTCTTTTTTTCCAATTTTACGCACAAAAATCGTTGCATTGTCTTGGTTGCTATTAGTGATTCATGCAGAAGTACAAAATTTGATTACTAATAACCGAAAATCAAATTTAGTTTGTTATGAGCTCAATAGTCTTGATCGAATAATTCCTAATGGTTGGTTAGAATTCGTTGGATTATCACTGAGCATGTGGCTGGGAGATTGGTAAGAAAAAATTAGAGTAGGGCTCTTGTGTCACTAGTTACAAAATAAGGGGTCAGAAGAAAGCTTTGATTAAAACCAGTATTCTAGTTTACATAATATATATTATAGGAAGTAATATAAGAAAGAGATTCTCACGTCTCAATTAGCAAGTATACTTATGATAGTGAGACAGAACAAATTTTGTTCAAATGAGTTTTTGTTTTAAACAGAATTATCGCGTTTCATTTTTCCGTATAATTTTTCTTGTTTTTTAGCAAAACCTAATAGTTTACGGAGTTTTTCATTTTGATTAGATCTATTTTGGGCTTTTGATTCATTTGCTGACCGTGTTGCTTTTTCAGCTGTAGAACCTATATAAATTGGTTTGTTTTTAGCCATTTAGTATTCCTCCAGCCAGATCGATTGCTAAATCAAATATTCCTCGGTTTTGCATGATCGCTTCTGAAATATCAGATTCATAACTCTTTACACGTTTTTCTGACCATTTTTCTGATAATTCAAATTGCATAATGATAATTAGTTCTCCTGTACGTTTTGAGATATAAATATGCTGCTTTTCTTCCTGGTAATATACTAATTCTAAAGCGGAATTTCGTGTATATGTTTCAGTTGCCATCGATAGGCTGTTCTTTACGTCAATGAGCTGTGCCGGATGGCAGCCGACGGCTCCCAGCAAATGCAATTGCTCCCCTTCCCTCTCGTAAATCGATATCGATTGGCAAGCCGAAACGGTTGCGGCGATTTCTGTAGAAAACGTATTTTTATATTTATATATGTTTTGTTCAATGAATTGGTCTTTTATTACCTTTAAAAAAGACGGAATATCCAGCGTACCGCCAGCAATGCACTTCACTAACGCAATCGTTGAATGTTGAAAGGCCATCAAAGAATCGTAATCGCTGAATAAACCTTCGATTTCGTCCTTTAATGTATAGAAAGGCACACTTTGCTTCAGCACTTGGCTTAATGCGCTCCCTATAAAATCACATATATCCTGGGGCAAGCCAAAGGTATGAGTATATGTCCAAGGCGTCCTTACATATATATCATGGATAAATGCCCATATAAAGGGGTCTACATTTGTTTCTGCTACCTTTTGGTACCACAGTGGCTCTTTCGTTTTTTTGATCTCCAGAAGGTCTTTTACGAACGAATACGTATATGCCGGTTCTCTGTCAAACTCCAATATAAACGTTTTGATGTCCCTTTCCAGTTCTGCGTGTATGTGCGAATGATAAAATTGAAAAATACTTTGTTCTACAATTGGAATTATTAAAGTATTATGCTCAAGGGCTGTTAAAAATTCTGCGTACGTGGCTGTTATATTAGGGTCTTTCTCTGTGAAGCTTCCAGCTTTGTTCGATATAAAAAGGATTAGAATGTCCGATTCCCGCACTCTTTGCAAGCAGGATTCTAATGTATCGTCAGAGTATAGTCCTATATCATACTCATAGAGGACCGTGTTATGTCCGCATTTCGTTAATGATTCCCTTAACAGATTCCGGATGGGCACAAGTGTTTCCTGCGCTGAGGAAGAGATGAAAATCGTTGTTCTTTCTACCATTTGGCGACCTCGCTATGGGTGTGCATGAATTCGGAAATCGCCTGCATTACTGCTTGTATTGATTCTATAGAAGCAAAAACATTGCCCTCGTGCTCCAAAGAACAATTTCCATCTTCTAAACAAATGGCCGATATGTTCTGCTTTGCACTTGCATGTAAAAACCTTGCCTCATGGAAATTGGGATCATCGTCCCCCATTACTAACAAGCCCTGTTGAGTACTGCTAATGAGCGATTGATAAACATAATCCATCTTTAATAGAGGGGTTAGCCAAATAAACGCCGCTTCTTTAAATAAAGGTTGCTGTGTAAGAAAGCTTAACCCGATGGTACCGATAGATTTGCCGATCAGATCAAATGTATGATAGTTTTTTTCTTGGACAAAAGCGTTTACCACCGCTTGCACATCGTTTTGAATGGCAACACGCAGTTCTTCACTGGAGTGCACTTCAAAATGGAGAGCATCATATTGATAGTTTATGTGTAAAACATCTATGTTGTTTTGCAGGTATAACGCTGTACAGTAATGAAACAGAGGGCGTTCTGTATGATAGGTTGAACCTGGAAGCATGATGGCTAGATGCTTTGTTTCACGGTTATTATGATGAAGAGTATAAGATACTGGGAATTGTTTGAATCCATTTACTGAACCATTTTCACTGAATATCATAGCGTTCGGGCTCCCCTTTCACGTAAAAATGCTGTTTTTCAGCATCGAGAACATATGTTCTTTTCTGGTGGTTAGTCCTCTTTTTTTCTAGTTTATGCCTAAAATCATGACTATATTAGTGGTTTTAGACAGAAAATGACGCACACATTATGCCCTTTTTTACATAAACGAACATATGTTCTTCTTTGATCCTAAAAAAAGAGCTGCCTACGTGTAGCAGCTCTTTTTGCTTTTATTTTACGTTCAGCTGTTCTTTTTCGTTATCCTTTACGAACTTATAGAAGAATACACCGCTGAACAATAATAGCATTCCGAAAATAAACGTTTTAATATTTGCTGTTCCTGCGAATAAAACATATACAGAATACGCACAAGCAATGAAACCGATTATGCCATCGCCGAAACGGTTAGATCCTGTTTCATATGTTTCCCCGGTATAAACAAGCTTCAGTTGGAATGCCGAAGCGATCACATAAGGGACCAAGTAGGATAGCGTTGCAATATAGATAACGAATTGGAACGCCTGTGAAATAGAACTTGATATAGTTGAAAAAATGAATAGTTGCCCCAGTATATTAGTGATGATCAATGAGAATACCGGCAATCCATGCTTATTTTCCTGCATAAAGCGCGGAATAAATAATCTTTGTTTGGCTGCCGCACTAGGAACCTCAGCAGATAGCATAACCCAACCGATTGTGGAACCCATTAAAGAAATCAAACCGAGTGCAGCGATTAATTTTCCGCCTATCGGACCCATAATGAGTGTGATGGCATCGATCAGCGGTTTATCCGAGTGAACCAGAGCATCGTTTGGCAGAATGCCCATAACCAATAAGCTGATTCCAATATATAAAGATAATGCGATCAATAGTCCAAGGATGGTTGCTCTCTTGACATCCGATTGCTTTTTGGCACGTGACGCAAATACAACAGCGGATTCCACTCCTACGAATGCCCATAATGTAATGACAGCTGCTGACTGTACTTGGCCAAGGAGGCCGACAGTTTGGCCCGAACTGGTCACTTGGTCCGCGATGAATGGAACAATATTGCTTTTTTCAAAAGCAGTCAATCCGATAATAATAAAAAGAATGAATCCGCTGACTTTAGCAATAGTAGCCATTAAGTTTAGTTTCCCTGCCCCTTCTACACCACGCAAAACGATGAAATGGGTAACCCATAACATGAGCGAGCATACTAGGAACGTCAAGGCATTACCGACTTTCAATTCGAAGCTTCCAACGGTGAACAAAGTCACTTGGCTGGTCAAGCTTGGGAAAAAGGTTGATAAATACCCGGCAAATGTAGTGATAATAGCGATATTGCCTGCCAAGTTACCGATCCAGTAACCCCAGGTGGACATGAATCCTGATAATGTTGCCGCATTTGAGCCTTTTGCAAACAATTCTTTTGCATATATTTGCGGTCCGCCTTGCAGTTCCGGCTTCCGTTTACCTAAATTGCCGAATACCAACGTGACGAACAAGACACCCAACCCGGTAAATAGCCAGGCAAGGATGACTCCTCCAGGGCTCGCTACAGCTGCCAATGATTGCGGCAGCATAAAAATGCCAGAGCCGACCATATTGCCGACCACTAAAGATGTTAACACCCAAAAACCCAGTTTGTGCTTATTTCCCACTTATTAACTCTCCTCTTTAGCCCTTAATCGGGGCTTTCTCTAGTTTGTTATTGAATACTTCTCATGGATGTTGGTAGAGTTTTGGCAATTTCACAAACAAAAAAACACACCAATTTAAAACTGGTGTGTTGTATGTATAGAGACCAACGCCACCATCAGACTTTGTTGTGATAGTTCTTCATGGCGATTTCGCCATGACAGTCCTGCACCTATTATGACGCAGTCCCAGCTCTTTGCATTCAGACACATGCAACGCTTCGGCGGTTTTCCCTTTCTATAGATATCAACGGAATGTTCTGGCTCCTCCATCTATATACTCTTAAAAACCGCAACCTCTACCTCACCTTCATCTGATGAGGATCATTCATTAATACTATAATCGTATAGTAATCCCCAAAAGACGTCAAGAATAAAATAGAAGTTGAGATTTTCAGAACCATTTTACTAGTTGAAACATACTGGTTTATCTATCCTCTATTTTAACTGCTTTATTAAGCTATATCCTTTGTAATTTATTCCAATGGCGTATCTGGAGAATAGCCTCCTTCTTCCCTTCCCGCTATATTATCGCTATAATATAGGCATGCTGACAGGAAGGATGTTTACTATGATAGAAATCAAAGAATTTGAAGGACAATTAATAAACGACCAATTCGGTATTTTACCTGGAAATAGATATGAATTTCTTCTATTCATCGACGTTCCCGAGGATGATGAACTTTATCATGAAAATGGAGTATATGCCCGTGTTCTCTTTAAAGTGGAAGAAGGCAAAGAATCATTGATTTCTTATGATTTACATGAAAGAGGAGAAAATACGGTGCTTGATTTTGAATTAGAAGACGAAGAAGTGGAGATTTTGGCTGCTTTTTGCAAAGCCCATTATCAGGAAATGATTTAAGTAGGCTAAACATATAAAACCACCGGCCATTAAAGGGCTTCGGTGGTTTTTTTTATGTTATGGATTGCTTGGAAAGCGAGATTTTGTAATACAGCATCATCCATTGGCGGATTGTGCAAACCAGCGCGTACATCCCTGTAATAACGCTGCAAAGGGTTCGTCGACTGAAGGCTTTTGGCACCGACAATTCGCATGGCCTTGTCGACGATATCCACTGCTTCATTGGTCACCGCTTTTTTTACAGCCCCCAATTGCGGGCGAAGATTTCCCTTATCATTCGGTTGGCTAAGCCATTGGGCGGCCACGCTGTAAAGGAAATGGCGGCTTTGAAGCCATTTCAGCTCCATTTCACCTATTTTAGCCTGGACAGCTGGCAGATCGCTTATTGTTCCTGTGATGCTATTAGGGGAATAGTGGACAGCGAAATCTATTGCCGCTTCCCTGGCCGCTCCAGCAATGCCAATGTAACAGGCAGGTATGTGCAATAACCAGCTTGAATCTACCGGATGTTCCTTCTCCGCATATTCGGCTAAATACATGTCCTCCAACTGGACACCATCTAAAATGAGATCTTCGCTTCCAGTTCCCTGCATGGACATGACATCCCATGTATACTCGATAGACACCCCTTCATTTTCCCGGCTGACTAAAAACCAGCCCACTTTTTCTTCTTCAGGAATCCATGCGCTGACAAGGAACAGGTCTAAAGCTGGCGCGAGGGATGTGTACGTCTTTTTACCATTGATAATCCATTTGCCGTCTTTTTTAATGGCAGTCGTCACCGGACGTCCGCCTCTGGTCGGACTCCCTGTCTGAGGTTCAGAGGCAGCGCGGTTTATAAGCGAACCTTCCCCTACTTTAGTGAATACTTCATCTAATAAAGCAGGATTCCATTTTCGGTTCGGATCCTGCAATTCCAAAACAATTCCGCAATGCCAGCCGATGGCAAGCGCCGTTGCTCCTGAATAGCGGGCTATTGTCTCCTGTGCGAGCAAATATGTGTAAAGATCAATACCCTTTCCTCCATATTGCGTAGGCAACGTAGCTTTCGTGTAGCCTATGGCTTTTAGTTCTTCAATATCCTCATGATGGAAAGTGCGTTCCTCATCATAATACGGTGCACGATCAGCGAAGCCTTTGACAGATTGCCCGAGTTTTTCGATAAATGATTGTTCATTTGCATTGCGGTAAAAAGACATACTCTTATCCCTCCCGGCTTATACTCTTTTAAATCCGATTAAATTCATATGTTTAGTGTAATCTTCTGTTCCATATAAGTAAATCATTCTGCTACATGTATTGTGAGAATCATCTGATCCTTGCACTGAATGCCATTTTCAAAGATGGGTTCATCATAGTGCGTATAAAGTAACCGGTATCCACTTTTGTCAGTTTAAATCCGCATGATTGATATAAGGATAGCTGGTAAATGCTGCTGTTTCCTGTAGCTATTTTCAACGTGCCATATGAAGATTTCTTCCCATAGTGTATGCAATGCTGCAGTAAAGCGCGCCCATACCCTTTACCTTGTTCGCTTTGGGAAACAGCTATATTCTTAATTTCTATACATGTTGGGGAAATATCTTGACATACGGCTATTCCGACTAGTTCATCATGTATAGTGGCCTGAAACATCATACTATTGCTTATATAGCGATTGATCATTTCTTCAGCAGGATCCGCTAATAATAGGAGATTGATGGCTTGTCGATCCAGAATCTGATTTTGAGAGATGTTAAGCATTTATTTGAATACTGCCTCCTTTTTCCTCTTTTCTTGCCTGCACTTTCTTTGCTGATAGGATGAACAGGCATCCGGCGAGCGTAATAAAACCGATGATGATGAATGTAAAAGACATATTTTCCGCTGATAAGAATGATAATAAGAACCCGCCGATAGATGGTCCTGCCACCTGGCCAACAGACGTAAAGCTTAATGCGCCAAAATACAGCCCTTTTTTGTCTGGAGGGGACATTTCATCCACAAAGAAATCGGTCATCGTGAATATAAGGATCTCACCTGCCGTGAATACAATTGTACACACTATCAGGCTCCAAGTATGTGAAATGAAAGCTAAACCGAACAAACTGGTCCCTGTCAATATGACACCCAATAAAATGGAAGTCAATGCAGAATATGTTTTCCCGATACGCAGCAACGGATACTGTAGCACAATGACCGTCACTGCATTGAGGCTCATCATATATCCGTAAATCGTCACACCATCGACAAAAGCATCAGAACCAGACAAGTATTGGGGCAACGTTGATGAAAACTGCGAATAGCCGATATTTCCGCAAATCATGCCCATTAGAGTAAATAAGAGAATCTTATCCATCGAGATGGTATGCATCGATTGTTTAAAGGTCGATGGTACAATTATGGCTTGTTGATGTTCTTTAGATTTCTTTTCCCCGTATTTCGAGAATACAATGAGTAAGGCTATCCCATACAAGACATACATAGCTGCAGTACCCAAAAACGGAATTGTAAGGGATGACCTCCCCAGCTGCAGACCTAGAATCGGTCCAAGAACAACGCCGACATTGATGGCTGTATACCTTAAATTGAACACCTTCAATTTGTTTTCCTTACTTGTATACTCGGACATTAACGCCCTTGAGGATGGCTCAAAAAAGGATTTGCAGGCGCCATTCATAGCGTTGCAAACAAAGAAAGCCCATATACTGTCAGCAAAAGCAAAACCGCAAAATACGAGAATCCATAGTAATAACGAAGAAAGCATAATGGCTTTCCGTCCTAACCTGTCAGACAAGTGGCCTCCGATAAAACCAGTCAGAACACCAACAAGAGCACTTACGCCAATAATCATGCCTGTAATCGACGGTGAAATGTGCTTAGTTGCTGTTAAATAAACTGCAAGAAAAGGCATGCTCATAGACGTGGAAAGCCTAGCGAAAAAAGTTCCTATGATCACGCTGTATACAAGCGGATGGAGTTTATTGTTCTTCATTCCATATTCACTCACTTTCCCACCCACTATTTTTCGATTAATCTGTCTTTTTCTGATGTATACATATTACAGCAATTAGACAAAACGAGAAAGGGGCATCTATGTGCAAAAAAGAAAAAGGCTCGCCTATAGGCAAGCCTTTTAATCAATTGAATTTTTTGTCTACATTGTATTTTGAATCTAATGTGTTTATGATATATGTTTCATAAATATCACGTTCCATAGGGTCATTCACGACACAAACATCAATTGTATACACTTCTTCGCGATGGTTTTTCATCGGAGACACTGAGTCTTCAAAATGCTTCTTAATGCGCTGTCTTAGCTTTCTCGCTTTGCCGACAAACAAAAGCTCATCATGAATATTATAAAACATGAAGATGCCGCCTTTATCACGGGGGATTTTGTGAAAATCAATAAATCCATAAATATCTTTAATAATGGGTTCATCCGCTGTTCTTATTTGTTTTCGTTGTGATATGGATACATCTGTTTGTGGAATTTCAATCTTAATCACGTTCATTCACTTCCTCTATATGTGTAAAGGTTTATGCTACCATACTTCTTTTCTTAAAGCCACACATGATTCTACCATAACAACTGTCCATTAACCAGTATAGCTTTTGTTTTCGAAGGCAGCCTCATGCTTCTTTCTCTTCCTGCGCAGCGGTGTATTCCCTTTGCCGATCATTCGTGTAACTAATACCATGGAAGCAACAAGTGTTTTATTTTTTCGGTAAGCCATATATTTGCCGCTCCATTTTGGATGATACTTTTCTTTAAATTTCCGTAAACCGCTGAAACTATACATGTATTGAATATTATTATAGACATTCGCAGCAATCCGTTCGGCAAAAAAAGCCTCGTTTTTGGTTCCGACATTGGATAATGGTGCCATTCCGAGATTAAAATACCGATAGCCATTTTCCTTTGCATATTGGAATAAGTGTATAAAAATGGCGTCCATCGTACCAACCGGTGCATCAGGTACATGCCTCATTAAGTCGATGGAACATTTTTGTTCTTCATACATAGGCATGATTGTGGCAAACGCAATAATTTTATTGCTCTTGTCCTTTAAAATGGCAACCGGTGCTTCACGAATATAATCCTCTTCAAATTCACCGATTGAAAATCCTTTTTCTTTCCTTTTGCCAAGCCATTGATTGGAAACGAGCCTTAACTCTTTATAGACCGTATCGCTGATGGTGGGCAGTACTTCAAATTGGTATTCCTCTCTTTCAAACCGATTGAAGGTTGCCCTTAGCCCTGCTTTTTTCTTGCCGCTTAACGTAAATTCATCCAGATCCACGTATGCTTCCTCGCCCAACTTAAAGAACTGGTATCCAAAGTCATGATATAAATGCATAAAAGACTGATCGACTTGATAAAACACGACAAGATAACCTAATCGGTTTGCTTCCTTCATAAACTCGTTAAGCGCCAAGGAAAATGAGCCTTGGTCCCCGTTTGGATCGCCGAGCACAATTAATCGGTTTTTATATTTTCTGAATAAGATAAGGGCCTTTCCGTCACTTGAAAAGAATAACCGTTTATCGCCCATGAACGCCAGATGCGTCAATGAATTGCCATTATGCTTTGATAAGAAATCCTTAAACAGGCTTCTGTTGAATTCAATGCCTATCTCTCTTTTGCGTATCCGGTTAAAGAAATAGGATCCTAACAACATGGCACCAGGTACGCATACAGCGGCAAAAATGGTCGATTCAAGTACTTCTGAAAACGTTCTGAAGTGCTCAGGCTCTCCTAATGCGGATAATGCAACGCCTAAATAAAAATAGATGGCAAGCATCGCAACCGTCAATATAACCGTCCATATATAATAGAAAAACGAGACAATCATATTTTCAACGATGAACTGCTTGCGGACGATAATCAATACAGCCAGGACAATGCCGATCAAAACAGCCTCATGAAAATCAAAAGATTTAAGTAAATGAGCAAATATCGATAAACATAATGAAATGCTTACAAACACGAAGGATTTTTTTGTACGGTTAAAAATCCCTTTTAGATTTAATACAAGGATGATGGAACAAGCCAAAATGATGTTATAGCATAAGTCGAATAACCTGATGGAAAACAGCCGTTCATTCATTGGGACGATCAAGACCGACGTAATATTAAGCCAGGCAGCGTACAATACCAATAAACTGAGTGCCCAATAGCCAATTTTAGACAGAAAATCCCGGTAGATGGACCAAACAACACCGGACGTCTCGATAGCCGGCCCGATGAACGGCTTGTCCTCGACCTTCTTAATAGTCGCTCCCGTTAAATCCAATACTGTCAGCAAAAGCGCAAGCAGAAACGGGATGATGTAATACACAATGCGGTACATTAACAATACAGTCAGCGTCTGTTCTTCCGGCAGCCCATAAAAACTCATGCCAAGAAGAAACGTCAGGTCAAACGAACCGAATCCCCCTGGAACAAAGGATATAGTCCCGACGATGGCAGATAGGACAAATATGCCCATTGCTGTCCGCCATTCAAAATCAATGCCGAACAAATACAGTAACAGCAACAATACCGCTGCAGCAAACAGCCATTCAATAATGGACGCCGCTGAGAACATCCCATTCATTTTAAAGAATGGCTTAAAAGAAGATGAATGCCCCTTTTCTTTTTTTGCTTGTAGATATGTAATGATGAAATATCCGGGCATAAAAAACGCCATACCGATGATAACCGGCCAAATCCATGGCTTGTCGGCCAGCAATCTATCGGCGGGAAAAATATGTACAAGTACTAAAATGGCCAAAAAGGAAAGCCCGTTCAAAGATCCTGTAGTCATCCACGTAATGCCTTGTAAAAGGCTTTTATGGTCTTTATAGTAACTACGGTATGTTACATGGCGTAAACTTGCACCTGCTAATCCCCCAAAACCGATTACTGAATTGAGTGCGCTTGAAATAAATCCAGTGCGCACATATTTACCGGTAGGAATGTCTATCCCCATGCCTTTGACCAATCCCGCATCATATAACGTCATAGACAGAACAGCCAATAGCCCAAATCCAATAATAAATGCGGTATCAAAGGTACTTACATTTGATAAAGTATGCAATGCTTCCTTAATTGAAATCGATTTTAATTCAATGCTTGCCCGATATACGACAAATACAATGACTAAAATAGGTATGACAATTTTTGCATACTTCTTGATTGTGTTCATTGTCATCCCTCCTACATATTCTTTTTTCGCACTATTTTAATAATTACACAAAACCAATGCTCTAAACCACATTATTTTGACAATTTTATATTCAATAGATATGGCATTCTTAATAGGAGTCTTGGAGAATAGCCTTCTATTGAAAGGTATATGAATACATTTGACCTGTCAATTATATCCAATTAAAATGAGAGTAAAAAAGGTTGGGAGAGACCGCATTGGACATTCAGCCAAATCTAGATGGGATTGTACGCATGCTAAAACACCATTTGGGTACAAATCTAACAGGGATATACTTGCATGGCTCCCTAGCAATGGGATGCTTCCATCCAAACAAAAGTGATATAGATATACTTGTAGTTGTCCAACGAAAAATCGCGACTGAACGATTAAGGTCCATAGCAGAGCAGTTGATCGCTCTTGAGGAAGCACTTTCAATAAAAAGGGGCATCGAGCTTAGTATCTTACTGGAGTATTGCCTTTCGGATAGTGAATATCCGGTCCCTTTTGAATTTCATTATTCCGCTTTTCATAGAAAGAAGTATAAAAAGGATCCCCTATATATATGCGGAGGTTATAAGGATCCTGATCTAGCAGCCCATTTGACAGTTACATTCCATCGCGGAATTACGGTTTACGGTAAAGCTATAAAGGATGTCTTTAAGCCAGTAGATCCACACTTCTATGTCCAGTCAATTATCTATGACATAGAAAATGCCCTTAATGAAATACAGGATCATCCAGTATACTACACACTCAATCTATGCCGTGTTCTGCACTATTTAAAAGAAGGAGCCATCTCCTCTAAGAAAGAAGCGGGAAATTGGGGCTTGGAACAACTGCCAACTAGATTTGTGCCTCTTATCCAAAGTTGTCTCGATGAATATGCAGATCTTCCTTCTTCAAATGACCTGCAAAACCGCGAATTGAAAGAATTCACAATATTTATGATGAATACTATTACGGAACAACTGCAATTGAATAGCGATAAGGGCAATACCCTGTAGCAAAGGACAAAGCAAAAGCCCAGTTACGCTAGTTCTGGGCTTTTGCTCACTATATATGCACGTAAAGATCAGCATGGGCTTTTAGTTAAAACCATTTATAATCCTTTTTAACATTTTTTCGTCCATATGGAGCAACTTTAGATTCTGTTTCTTAAGCAGCTGCTCTGTTTCAGGACATTGAAAGTTCACCGTCCTGCTCAAATAAGGCTTAAATACAGCAAGGGGTTCATTGAAAGAAAGTTCGTCTGCGCGCAATAGATCTTTCTGCTGATAATCGACCAGCTCCAGTTCCGGCATTTGGAGATGTTCTTTAACCAATTCGAATACGTCCTTTTGGAGAGGAGGATTTGGATTGGTAGCGTGATAGATGCCTCTGTTTTCTCCATATAGGCAAGCAGCCATGGCTACCTTTGCCACATAGTCCACGGGAACAATATTGGAAGCGGATTGGCCATCCAGCAGTAGCCGAAAGGGACTAACGTCCGTTTGAGGTTTTCTCTCCATTCTGCGCTTCAGTATCCTTAAGCTTCTCAAAATGCCGTATAAACCAAAGGATGTTTGTGCTTCCCCCGTTTTGCTATCGCCGATGATAATGGAAGGCCTAACAATTTGGATAGACATCGATGTACTGTAGGACATCACCAAATATTCAGCTATGCACTTCGTCCTTTCATAACTGTTGCAGAATTTCCTATCCATCGAATAGAGCAATTCATGCCCCTCATTATCCATACCGACCGTATAAGCGGTACTTACATAGATAAAGGATTTGCAGCCAATTTGCTCAGCAGCCTGAAGAGCATGCTCAGTGCCAATAACATTTACTTTATATACTTTTTCATCATCCAATGGGTTGAAAGACAATAAAGCAGCGCTGTGGACCATGCAATCCACTCGGCCTTTCCATTGATTGATGGTTTCTTCATTCAAACCTAAGGAGGGTTTTGTCAGTTCCCCTTCTACGATATATAGGCTACTTCTCTTATCCTTATCTATTGACTGGACTATTTGCTGGGCCTTAACCTTGTTTCGAACGAACAACAATACTTCATGGCCTTCATTCACCAGTTGCCCGGCAATCTTCATTCCCAGGAAACCAGTCGCACCTGTCAGAAAAATCCGCATGTTTCCACTCCTGATTTCATAATTTCACATTACTATCATACAGGATTGAAAGTAGCCATTATACAAGAAATATTATACTGTTATACGCCTATCATTGATTGAAAAGTGCGCTGGAATCCTTATTGTATATGAGGGTAAATAATAGCGCTGAACCCGTCATAAGAAGAAACTACAAGCTCTTAGAATACAGGCACATGATTTACTAAAGCGCCTTTGTTTGTATAAACAGTAGTAAACACCGGATATTATTCTTAAAAGATTGCTTGTTTTACTCCGTGATATGTGTTAAAGTTACTTTTGCGATGAGCTAAATTGTGTAAGACGATGGATACTCCTTTAGGAAATACACGAATGTGGCGTGTATTCCATCGCCTCAATTCGATAAAAAAAGACACCTTCTTCGGTGTCTTTTTTTATGTGCTTCGTTTTTACCATCCATCCAAGAAATGAAACAAGGATATAAGGAGCCGAAATAAAACTCTTGGTAAGAATGAGAGTATATTCCATAGTATTTCCACAAATATATTACCGGCTATTTCCCCTGTTACTTCAACGAAACATTCTTTGAATGACCTGGACTTTCTCTTTTTCTTTCTTTTCATCTTTTTTCCTTTTCAGCACCGTTTGTTTACAATAAAAAGCTCTATTCTTTCTCTAAATCTACTAAATAAATAGGTAAGAATATATGTATTATACAATAAATTCCAAAATACTTAAATAATATATATTATCGAAAAATTTACAAAAAACTCTTTCTATATCATTTTGAATAGGATACAATATTTTGGCAATAGTTCCATCTAATACATATTGAAGGAGGAAATTTCATGAAGAAATTGACTACAAAGAAAAAAACTCTGCTGACAACTGCTGTTGCATTGGGACTTATCATTCCACAGGCTGCTCCCATCGTTTCCTATGCCGATGTCATGAAGCCGGAAACAATCAAACTGCGAATTATGGAAACGACTGATACACATACAAATCTACTTCCATATAATTATTACAGTGGAAAAGATGATGAGTCTGTCGGACTGACTAAAACAGCGACACTAGTGAAGCAAGCCCGTTCCGAAGCGAAAAACTCTGTTCTTGTCGATAACGGGGACACCATCCAAGGAACACCTCTGGGCAATTATTTTTCCAAAATCAAGCCAGTCAAAAAAGGT
The DNA here is from genome assembly GCF_047238185.1 of Bacillus kalamii. Lineage (NCBI taxonomy): Bacteria > Bacillati > Bacillota > Bacilli > Caryophanales > Bacillaceae > Bacillus > Bacillus kalamii. The sequence goes on from NZ_JBDFMI010000001.1 coordinate 1,807,113, forward strand.
GAAGTCCACCCTGTCATCAAAGTAATGAATGGCATGAAATATGATATTGCCAATCTAGGAAACCATGAATTCAATTTCGGCTTGGATTACTTGGATGAAGTATATAATGATGCTACTTTCCCACATGTCAATGCAAACGTTTACAAGGATGACAAGGACCAAAATCCGGATAATGATGTGAATGAGTTTACTCCTTATCAGATCATCGAGAAAAAAGTAACAGATGAAGACGGTAAAGAAGTGACATTGAAAATCGGATACTTAGGATTGGTTGCTCCGCAAATCACAGATTGGGATAAAGCGAACCTTGATGGTGTAGCAATTACGAAAGATATCGTTGATACAGCGAAAAAATTTGTTCCTGAAATGAAAGAAAAAGGCGCAGACATTATCATTGCGATGGCTCACTCCGGTGTCAATTTGGCAGCAAAAGCCGGAACAAAATCGGAAGATGCTGTATTGCCGCTTAGCGAAGTTGAAGGCATCGACGCCATCACTTTCTCTCATACACACCAAGTATTCCCTACCGGAGATGAAAAAACATTAGACCCTATCTTCAAGGATAAAGCGGGCAAATTGGATCCTAGCATTGATAATGTCAAAGGAACCATTAACGGTACTCCTGCCGTTCAAGCGGGTGTTGCCGGTTCAGACTTAGGTTTAATCGATTTAACGATCCAAAAAGTGGATGGGAAATGGAAAGTGACAGATTCTCAGTCTACCACCCGCAAAATATACGATAAAGCGAACAAAAAATCACTTGTGAACGCTGATGCCGAATTGGCAGCAAGCATAAAAGCCGACAGTGAAGCTGCAATCGCTTATACAAATGGAAAATTAGGGACAACCTCCGCTCCTATCCATAGCTATTTCGGGCTTGTCCAGGATGACCCTTCCATCCAGGTTGTAACAGCTGCCCAAAAATGGTTTGCCGAGAAATACATTGCGTTAAACGCAAAAGAATATAAAGATACTCCTATTCTTTCCGTTGGGGCTCCTTTTAAAGCTGGACGAAATGGTGTGGAAGAATACACGGAAATTAAAAAAGGCGATTTGACAATCCGCAGTGCGGGCGACCTTTATTTGTATGACAACACACTGAAAGGCATATTGGTAAAAGGATCGACTGTAAAGGAATGGCTTGAAATGTCAGCAGGCAAATTCAATACGATTGATCCAGCAAAAACAGAAGAACAGCCATTGTTGAATCCATCATTCTATGTGTTCAATTTCGATGTGATTGATGGTGTCACATACCAAGTAGACGTGACGAAAGCACCTAAATATAAACCCGACGGCACAATCAATGACAGTTCTTCGAGCCGAATTGTGAACCTTCAATATAACGGCAAGCCGGTTGATCCTAACCAAGATTTCATTATAGTGACTAACAATTATCGCGCAAGCGGCGGCGGGAACTTCCCTGGTGTCAAGGGCAGCAAGGTTGTCATCGACTCAGCAGATGAAAATAGACAAATCTTAATGGAGTATATCGCTGAGCAAAAGACGATCAATCCGACGATCGACCATAACTGGTCTATTGCACCTATTAAAGAACCTGTAAATGTTACATTCACTACAAGTCCAAAAGCAGAAGAATATGCAAAAGAAACATCGAATATTTCCTATACAGGAAAAACAGATGATAAAGGTTTCGGCATCTTTAAAATGGATTTAAGCAAAACAAATGAAACCATCCCAACGCCAGAGCCTGTCCCTACACCGGAACCAACTGTGTCATTTAAAGATGTACCTGCAAACTATTGGGCTAAAGCATATATAGACCAATTGGCTGCCAAAAAAGTGGTTCTTGGCAAAAAGGATGGCACGTTCGGGCCGAACGACCTGTTGACAAGAGGACAATTCATTTCGATGCTGACACGTGCCGCTGGATTGAGCGATGGTACATTGACAGGGGCTCAAGAAATAGAAATCGCTTATAAAAATGGGCTAACAAGCAACACTCCAGCCACTTTTAAAGCAGGCAGTAAAGTGACACGCGAACAAATGGCGCAAATGGTCATGAACGCCTATAACAAAATAAATAAAACAAACTATACAGCGAAAAAACAGGCGGGCTTTAAAGATTATAAAAAAATCAGCAAACGTTTCACTAATTCTGTCAACGCTGCATACGAACTTGGATACTTGTCAGGAAATACAAACGGAACATTCAATCCTAGTTCAACCGCTACCCGTGCACAAGCAGCCAAAGTGATATCCTTATTAATTAAAAAATAATAAATGTAAGCCAAAAAGGATGCCTAGTGATGGGCATCCTTTTCGTTACTATCCTTGGCAAAGATCAAAATACCCTATGACTAAAAACTGGAAAGAATTTGAGCAAGTGAATAATTCCAATCGATTAATTTCTTCCAACTACTTCTCTCATAGCCGCCAAGAATTCTTCAGGTTTTTCTAATTGAGGCGAATGCGTTGTGCCTTTTATAATAATTAAATCTTTATCGGGTGCCTTAATTTTTTGGAAATATTCTATCCCTTGTATAGCTGGAACCTGCCAATCATTTTCACCCAATAAATAAAAAACAGGTATGCTGTATTGTAGCGGATAATCATACAAGCTATAATCATGCATTCGTTTATAAAGCTGGTCCAAAAGTTTGATGCTTATATCTCGCGCATTAAGATCTTTCGGGGTAAATAAAGGGCTCTGTTGTATCTCTTTACGCGTTTTCTCTGCATCGTAACTTGCCATTCCGAGCTGGTATTGTAAATTTCGAACGACCTCCATTTTAGGTAAAATGTCCCCCGTATTGTCTCCGGGATAATCACCGAGTCCCATGATGCGTTGAAGGCCCTGAATGTCTCCTTTTTCTTGCAGCCTACGCACTGTTTCTTTATATCCAACAATTTCATCTTGAATCGGAGAAATGACTTGTCCTACCCCTATATAAAACGAGACATGCTCAGGAAACTGATTTGCATATATAGAACCAATGACCGTTCCCCAAGAATGGGCAAATAACCCGATCTTATCTTGATTATATTTTTTTTGTAAGTAAAAGATAATATCATGGATATCTTGAAGTAAATTCTCAAATGTTGGTTTTTTATCAGGATTTTTCAATGCCGTTTTGCCTGCTCCGCGCTGATCCCAGTAAACCATATTAAAATAAGGATTCCAGTTGGACTGCAAATAAGCTCTGTTTGAAAAAGGGAGTCCTGGCCCTCCATGCAAGTGGAGGATTACCGGATTTTCTGCTCGATCCCCGCTATGATATAAAAATTGTTCAATGCCGTTGATCATTACATATTCCGCTTGTTGTTCATTGCTAATTGATCCATTACAATCATTTGTATTTTTCATTGAAAATCCTCCCAACTTTTTATCCATAATTCACACTTAATTTTAAAAATTAGTAATGTATCTGTCTGATATCCTATTGCGCTACTTTGGCAGATTGTGTATTTACACCCTCATTAGGAATATTTTGACCGCCAATTTTTTTGGGCAACAATAAAGAGGTCAGATAACCAAAGAGTAATACGAAAGCCAAAAAATATATTCCTGTTGTTTGTGAGCCGGTGTGAGTCATGAAGATGCCTACAAGAAAAGGTCCTAAGAAAGAGCCCAGTCCTTGTGCAACAACCATCATTCCACGTGCAGGGCCATCCAATTCTGGAATGAGAATAAGGGAAGGGATTGCATTATAACTAGCTGTGTAGCCTAGAGCAAAAAGTGAAACGACACACATCATAGTAATTGCGATAGCAGCTGATCCTCCAATAATATTAGCAAGAATTAATGTTATGGCGAATCCAAGCACAGCCAAGCCGGTAGTACGTCTATGGTCTTTTATTTTAGAAGCTATAAACGTCCATACCCATAGCCCGATAACTGCAATTATATATGGTAGGGGTGTCAGCAGTCCGACACCCATAATACCTGAACTCGTGGCGTTTTGTATCATAACTGGTATCCACATTGAATATCCCAGTTGACCGAGTGAAACACAAAATCCAATTATACATAAAATCCATATATTCTTATTTCGTAACAGTAAGCCTATAGGCAACTTATTTCCTTTCACCTTGATGTCTTTATTAGCTTGGATTACTTTTTCTTTCTCTTCTTTTATGGTTGTTTCAATAAAGTCTCTTTCTTCTTTACTTAGCCACTTTGCATCTTTTGGACGTTCCTTTGCTACTGCCATCCATACAAAAGCCGAAGCTAAACTGATTATTCCTAGAATTAGGTATAAATAACGCCAATTATAATAGGCGATAATAGCTCCCATTATTGGAGGACCGATTATACCGGGAACATTGCTGCCTGTAGCCAAAACGGAAAATGCCTTATTCCGTTCTCCTCCTTTATTCGGAAACCAGAATGTCAATAAAGTCATTAAAGTTGCTACTAAAGACCCCTCAGCCAAGCCAAGAATAAATCTTAAAATAACTAACTGGATGCCACTCTGGACTAATCCTGTTAACAGTGTACATACACTCCAGACAATGATACATACAGAAACCAGTAATTTAGACTTGCCCTTTTCAGCCAAATGTCCGGCAGGTACCGATAAAAACAACGTACCTAATGCAAATATACCAGTTGCCAAGCCTGCAATTGAAGCATTCATAGCTAAATCTTTTAACATTCCGCCCGGTAACGCGATACTTATTGTACCCCGATCCATATATGCAAAAAATTGGATTAAGAAAAATACAGGTAATAAATACAGCCATCTCTTTTTTGGTATTTTCTTTGGAGTTGTTTGAAGCATTTCATTTCCTCCCCTCAAGTAAATGATCCCAAACACCTGTGATGTATAGTTGATTTGTTTACCGTACTTCGGCATTAGTTTTTACCAGCACTATAAATGGGATAGTCTTTTTAAACTAACGCCTATTTTAATATTATGTAGTGCTGTGAAACTAATCAGTTTTATCTACTCCCTTCCTAATTAGTATGTTTGTGGAATATATTTACAAGTTATATAGTCTTAATTGCAATTCTTATACCATTTTACTTTTTTTACCTTCTCCTCTTAATTAACATAATTTTTTGACAACATAATATATAAGAAGTAAAATTTTTTTGACAATAAGGGTGAAATTTTTTACTATCCTCCCCCGATTAAGTTCAATCTCCTCATTTTTCAATTAATCGCAGTATTTTTAGTTACAGAGGAGAGACTAGGTCTTTTTATTCATGCACAATTGCGCATAGTATTGACAAATATTTTTCATATACTGGAATTGTAACAAAATTATTACGAGAAAGGAGAATGTTGTATGTTAAAAAACAACATCGGGAAGATTATTATGTCCTTCCTTTTTGCATGCATGGTTATGGTTGCTTTCTCTATGCATGATTCAGCTGAAGCCGCTACCATACAGAACGGGACAATCGACAAGGTAAATGGAAATGTTGAGGTTAAGGCCGGGGCCGGCAGTCAATATAAAACGATTGGTTCACTTGCTAGAAGCACAAAAGTGAAAGTATATAATCAATTAAGCTCCGGTTGGTCGGAAATCGATTATAATGGCAAAAAAGCGTATATTTCTTCCGACTATGTCCGCTTTTACAAGACAACTTCCCTCTATAGCGTTAAATTGGTTGCTGACCATTTAACAATGACACAAAGAGATGCGATGAAATATACGCCTGCAACGAAAGCTTCTATCTATAAACGATTAAGCATTGGAATGAAAGAACCTTATTTAACAAATCTATTCAAACAGCAATTCGTAACAGCTGGCAAGGATAAAGGCGGAAATATCCTGTATAAGCCAAAATACAATGAAATATCAGGCTTGGAAATCGATAACTACGACTGGTATCTGAGAACTGAAGCTGCCAAACCGACCTTTATATTTTATAAAAAGAAAAACACTCTCTATCTGGAAATCTCACAATTCCATAAATCTGCTTTAGACAATAGCCATACAACTATTGTTTATGCTACAAAAGATGGAAATGCCCCTTGGTTAGCGTACAATATTGTAAAACGCTATCCTAAGTAAAGAAGAAGCCCTTAGCGGCTTCTTTTTTGTCTAGATGAAAATATACCCTGTTTTGTGATTTCATTTGTAGTCGTGTACAATGTATATATAAATAGACATGATGGATTGGTGAATCAATATGAAAGCTCGATTTGAAGTACAGGATATGAAAATGACGTTAAGCAATGTAACTTTACCAGAAGGAGTAGAAAGCTATGTTCTAATGAAAGCCACTGATGGTTCAGGCAATGAAATCACTTTGGAGATGAGCCATGAACAAGCGGCTTTTCTAGAGCAGGAATTTAAAGATCTAAATAGAAGAAGGTCGGAACATTTATATGAACCCTCTGAGGCAGAAACACCTGACTTTAATTTATTCAACTTTACGAATGTGGAAGAATAAAAATCCGTTCTATGATGGAACGGTTTTTTTCATATCATGGAATTCTTTCAATGATCATCATACATAAAAAAAGCACTATTGGCATTTAAAATCCAATAGTGCTGACTCTTTATATTCTGTATTTATTATATCACAGTAATAAATAAAAGGAACAAATATGCTTACTGCTTTCTTTTTTAATTAGAATATCACTCTTCGATCAACAAAAACCATATTTATATAACAATTAATCAAAAGAAAACGGCGTAGTTTATATCTTTTAACATTAAAATATTCACTCAAAAAATATTTCTATATAGTTTAATGAAATGTATCTTGCGTTAGAAGATTGAATATGATTAACGGTTTTTGCAATGGCATCCATGTTCATGGAAAAAACGCGGAAGCTCCTCGTTAAATGGATAGAGTTTTAATTCCCTTGCTTTTTTTTCATTGGCTAAAATCTCATCAAATAGTACATTACTGTCTTTCCCTTCCGTTTTTATGCCTAATCTAGCGGCCGACTGTTTTATTAATGCGTCCCTTACCTCATGGCTTAATTGCTTCATATCCTTGTTTTCGGTTGAAATGGACATATTCTTTGCCAGCTTGGTAATTTGTACGCTTCTCACTTCATGGGCAATATCAAAAAATGATTTGCCCTCTGTGGAAATCCCATATTTTTTCGCAGCGTTGAGCAGCTTTTTTTGATGGACTTCTGATGCAATATCGTGAAAATCCCGATTGTTTGTTTCAATACCTAATATTTTTGCTTCTTTTAATATCTGCTGCTTAAATATTTCTCTATTCAATTCATTGGGGTCTTTCCCTTTGATGGAAATGCCTAGCTCTGTAGCTCTCTTTTCCAGTGCTGCCTGATTTAGTTTATGTTCGTTGCCACACTGGCAATGGGAATGGCCTTTTGTTGCAGCGAAAGACTGTATCGGTATCGATACTAATAACAATGAACTCAATAGCATGATTTTTATAAACTGCATAAACTATTCCTCCTAAGCTGATGATTGTGTTCAACAGTTAGGATGCCCAGAAAATATGTCCAAATCATGAACAAACGAAGAAATTTCTTGAATCCATGGAATAGCCCGCCTCCATTTGGAAGGCGGGCTGCATATTATTCTTTATCAAAAGTGTTTTTAATTTTGGCTGATTTATTCTTTTTCTCCAGCCATGTTGAGTACTCTGTATTCAGTTTATCTTCAAACAATGTATCCTTTATTTGATCTTTTACTTCATCATAGGATTTTTGTTTTGCTTCTTTTTTTCCAGTTACCTTGATGATATGGTATCCATAATCCGTTTTAACAGGCTGGCTGACTTCTCCGACTTTCATAGCGAATGCGGCCTTTTCGAATGCTTCTGTCATTTCACCTGTACCAAAGTAACCAAGGTTTCCTCCGTCCTTAGCCGATGCTGTGTCCGTTGAATTCTCTTTTGCTAATGTAGCGAAATCTTCGCCGCTTTTAATCTTTTCTTCCAGTTTCTTGGCTTCTGTTTCAGAGTCAACTAAAATATGGCTCGCTTTTACTTGGGCCTGCTGTTTGAAGCTATCTTTATTTTCCTCATAATATGCTTTCATTTCTTTATCGGTAATTTTAATGGAAGGCCCTAAAATCTGTTTAACTTTCAGGTAATTGCGGATATCATTTTTGAAATCATCTAAAGTCAGTCCGCTTTGTGTCAACGCAGCATTAAAAGAATCTTCTCCGCCGTATTGTTTAATGAACGTATTCAATTCCTTTTTGACTTCTTTCTCGTCAACTTTCACATTCTTTTTATCAGCTTCCTGTTCAATAATTTTATTATTGATCAAGGTAGTCACCGCGTTGCTTCCATACTGTTTGGATAGCACATCATATAAATCATTTTTAGTAATTTTTTGACCGTTTACTGATGCGACTACATTTTTTTGGGATATGCCATAACCAGTCACAATGGTTACTGCTACAATCACTACAACCAGAATGGAAGCGATCACTTTTTTCTTTTTTAATTTTTCTAACATTCATGTACCTCCAGCTTTTCATCCTTATTAGGTTATATAGATAGTCTATCGTGAAAATATGAACAAACTATTAACAAGTATGAAATTTGTTGTGAAAAATAATGGAAGAACTACACCCTAAACAGGATGTAGTTCTTCCTCTTTTTGTTATTCCGTTTACTCAACCCACTTGAAGATAAGGAAGACGAATGGTGAATTTTGTTCCTTGCTCTTTATTGCTGATGACATTAATCTTACCATTATGGAGTGTCACTAATTGCTGGACAATGGATAATCCAAGTCCAAATTCCCCATATGGATTGGTCGTCCGGGAAATATCCGCTTTATAAAACCGGCGCCATATGTTTTCGATTTCCGCAGGATCAATGCCTATGCCAGTGTCTTCAATTTCAATGACCGTTTCTCCCTCTTCCATAAATCCCCTTAACCAGATATGGCCGTTTTCGGTGAATTGAATGCTATTCTTAGCAATATTAATGACAATTTGGGTTAAACGGTCATAGTCGGCTTGAACAAAAACATCCTCATCCACTTCCAGAATAATGGAATCGTTTTTATCTTCCGCTAATACATCAAGCTGGTCTTTAATGATTTCAAGGAATTCAGAAACCTGTATTTCTTCCTTCCTGATTTTCACTTGGTTGGAACGGATTTTTTCATAATCCAGATTTTCATTGACAAGCCGGATCAACCGGTTTGTTTCTTTATTTACTAAATTGATGCCTTTTTCTTTTTCCTCCTCAGGAATGAGGTGGTTTTTTATCCCTTCAATCACTCCTTTGATGGTGGTAAGTGGAGTACGCAACTCATGTGACACATCTGCCATGAATTGCCGCCTTCTATTTTCCAATGAATCGATTTCTTCCATTGAATGGTTGATCTTTTTCACCATCGAGTTAAAATCTTCAGCCAGTTCGCCTATTTCGTCAAAATTGGAAGAAGGTATTTGGACAGAATAATCGCCTCCGGCCACCAATGAAGTGGCTTCTTGAATCCGTTTGATCCGCTTTACATGGAATTTGGACAATAGCCAGCTTAAAATGATGGAAATGATAAGCGCTATAATGACTGTATAGAACAAATACTTATTGATTTCAGAAATCATTTCCCTAGAACCGCTGATAGGAGAACGAAGCAGAATGGCACCAGAAAACTGATTGTTTATCTTATATGGCAGCAAAACCATCGTGTTACCCTGGTTGAATCTCCGGTCTTCATTGTACACCAGTGATTTCCCTTTCTTAATCAACTCCCATTCAGACTCCTTGATTGTAATACGGAGGCCAATAGGATAAATCAGACGTTGATTTTCATCAAATATAGCGTAGAAAATACGTCGCCCGTCAAGTACCTGTTTATAATTATTAAGCACTTCGAATCTGTCCTGAGCATCCTGGGCATAATTTAAATCATTTAAGATATTTAATCCGTATGATTCAAGTTCACTTGCTTTATTTTCATACACTAAGTTTTTGACATAATGGGAAAATAGTAAGCTTAGAATTAAAAAAGCGACCAATATTACACTTAAATGTGAAATAATTTGCTGATAGATATATTTAATCTTCATCAGTCTCCACCATTGACTCATCAAACTTATAGCCTACTCCCCAGACCGTATGGAAGAACGGCTGATTGGCTGAACCGACTTTTTTGCGCAATCGCTTAATATGGACATCTACTGTCCGTTCATCACCGTAAAATTGGTAGCTCCATACGTGCTCCAGCAGTTGCTCTCTTGTAAACACTTGCTTTGGATGCTGGAGAAAATAATAGAGAAGCTCAAATTCTTTAGGCGTCAGATTGGAAACAGGCTTGCCATCGAGCAAAACCTCACGTGTATTTTTATTGATTTTAAAATGCTTGGTTTGCAAAACATCTTTTTCTTCATCCGTTTTTATGGTTGATTGATATCGCCTTGTAACGGCCCTAATCCGCGCCATCAATGCCAGTGGGCTAAAGGGCTTGGTCACATAATCATCCGCTCCCATCTCAAGTCCCAATACCTGGTCTGATTCGCTGTCTTTTGCAGTTAACATAATAATCGGGACGGAGCTCTTCTCTTCCCTGATTTTACGGCATATAGTGACGCCATCCATTCCTGGGAGCATCCAATCAATAATGAGCGCATCCCATTGCCCTTGTTTAAAGGTTTGGTACCCTTCTGTACCATTATCTATAAAAACCCCTTCAATTCCTTCCTTGGCAAAGAACATTTCAATCATTGAAGAAACACTCTCGTTATCTTCGATCACTAGTATTTTCATGTTTACAACTCCTCATTTCTCCATCCTTGCTTTCTGTATATATTCAACTTATAACGAAAATAGCTTTAAATCAATAAACTGATGAAATCTTCTATAATTCTTACAGATTCGGCAATGAGTCCTTCATAGTTTGTTCATAACTGAATGATATTCTTGCTCCATTGTCGATTTTATTGTCAGGCACCATTTCAGCCAAAAGGAGGAAGAAGGATGCCAAGCTGGAAACAAGCCACCATAAGCATGTTCACCTATACGAAAACAAACCTCTTGCGGCTTCTGACTCTGTTCACATTAAGTGTTTGCATGTTCATTGCCGTAAATATTGGTTCAGCGATTCATCATGCCAAGCAGTCTGCACAACAAGAAATGGGGACTCAATATATCGTTTCTTCGCCGAAGGGGCGTGCCATTGATATTGAACGAATAAAGCACATAGCGAGTTTGCCTCAGGTGAAAAATGTCAACTATTTCTCGTTCGCTAAAGCAAAAGCGATCGATGTAAAAACGATCGGGCATTCTTCCTTTTTGAATGGAGAAAAAAAGGAACCGAATAAAGAAAAAAATACGATTGTCTCTTTGGATGGCATTTCTTTTTCAAATAAATTATCTGAATTCCTTCTCTCGGATACTATTCTATTGAAAGGCCGCCATATCACCCCAGAAGACCGGACAAAAAAAGTCGCTATGATCGAGCAAAAACTGGCAGCTGCCAATAATCTTGATGTAGGCAGTTCCATACGATTAGCTACTAAAAAAAATGATACCTGGCAAATGACCACTCTGAAGGTCATAGGAATCTATGGGAAAAACATCCATAATTCAGCTAATCCAAAAGACCATGTTATTAAAGAAAATCCATTCAATAAAATATATGTCCCTTATTCAATTGCTTCTGCTTTCGATCATAAAGAAAATGCTAATAGGATCCAGAAAGCAGTTTATACGCTTAAATCAGAGAACGAAAGTAGTACCTTCTTAAAACAGGCAACTAAAACAATAGATTCGATACAGGGAGCAAAAATAGAAAAATACAAACTGCCATTCGAACAGCTTTTTTCGACCATTGATTCTGTTTGGGCATCAGTCAAAGCAGTGTTGTTGCCGATTTCTATTTTGTCAATTGCAGGATATTTCGTAATCGAAATCATCTCGTTTAGAATGTGGAATAAACAGGACAGCCAAAGGGTATCCAAGCAACTATTAAATGTGAAACCCAGACAGATTTTGATTGAGACAGCCATTCTGGCGATGCTAGGCATAGCTATGGCAAGTGCCATTTCACCTTTTATTAGCAATCAATTATCACAGCATTTTTTGGAAAAACAGGAGAACTGGAACACAAAACCTCTATCCTTTCATTTTGATTCGGAAACAACAGACTCATCGGCTAACGATACATTTCCATCTTTACAGCCTATTGATGATATATACATCAATCAGGGTATAACAAACATGTTGACGGTTGGCACCCTCGTTCTTCTTATGACTGGAAGCATCTCCTGCATCAAAATAACCGTTTTGAAAAAGCATGGCAACTAAACTCCTTCCCTGAAAGGAAGGGGTTTAGCATGAATACTCTACAATCATTCCCGCAGGACCCTTTTAACACTCATTTACGCCCCACTCATCCTCAAGCCTTTTCTGCGCTTCTTACGCCTGAACATCTCAATTCTTACCCTAAGCAGTTTCACAAAAAAAATAAACGTTCCATGTTAAATGGAACGCAGTTGCTTTTAAGATGCATTCGGCTGTTCTAGGGAATCTACACGGATGCTTCAGCTCAAAGGAATAAAAGCATGCTTTCAAAATAGATTGTACGTTGCCGCTTTCACTGTTTCCTTCCTAACCAAGCTTTATTTCTCTTCTTTCATTAGAAAAAAGACATAATCAGTAGGTATTCCTTTTTGGCTCTGTTGGCGGAGCATGGCTGTCACATTTCCGCGGTGGTATGTTCCATGGTTGACGATATGATGGACTAAATCAGCAAGCACGAACGGTATACGGCCCATTTTGGGATGTTCAACAATGATTTGCTTATCCAGTTCTCCATGCAGAGTAAAGAAATCTGCAAATTGCACGGCAAGTTGATCAAAATAACGTTCTGCCCCTTCTATGGCCACATCGACAATGGCTGCTTTGAGGTGTTCCACTTCGCTAACCGTCTGTTGAAAAGGGCTTCCTTTCATTGTTTCCAGCCAGATAAAATCTGTACAGTAAATATGTGCCATGGTTGCCGAAACAGAAGGAAATACACTTTTTACCTTATCCGTATAAACGTGATCTGGCAAATGCTTTAAGTGAGTAAATAATTGTTTGTTGGCCCAAACATGGTAATCATACATTTTTTTTGCATTCATCGTTTCCATCAGCCTAATCCTTTCCAACTACTTTACTTTACAAACAACTTTCTTTCTAAATATCTTCTACAGTCAAGCCATTTTTCCTTCAAAAGCATTAGAAAAAAGGGCGTCTCCGTAGATTTAAAAAGGGTAGAAGAAACAAATGCGTCTCTTCTACCCTTTTTATTTGGACGAAGTACATCATCCTCATTCAGATTCATTGACTTCCTTTTTGTCCGCAAAATACGCATCCATGACTTCACGGCCAATGTCTTTATTGATGCTGCTGCCAGAGTTATTAATACCCGTTACAACTACAGACATAGATATTTCTGGATTTTTGTATGGTGCATAACCAATTAACGTCAGGTTATAATCATAGCCCCCTCTTCCATTGGTCACCTGGGCAGTTCCCGTTTTGCCTGCCGGATCATAACTGGCAGATTGGAAAGTGGAGGCAGCGGTTCCTTGACTGCCATGCATAACTAGATGAAAGCCATTTTGAACACGTTTAATCAAATCCAAACTCATTGGAAGTTTATTCAGCATTTTTGGTTTAAAGGCGGTAATGCCTTTTCCTTTTCCATCACTTCCGAATGAAGGGTCTCGTACCTCTTTCATCAGATGGGGTTGCATTCTTTTGCCGTCGTTTGCTATTGTCGATACGTACTGGGCCAATTGCAAGGGTGTATAGGTATCGAATTGCCCGATGGCAAAGTCCATTAAATTACCAAGCTTTTGGACTCCTCCATTGTATCCGGTTGCTTCATTAGGCAAATCAATGCCTGTCTTAGCCCCGAGTCCAAACATGGCAAAATGCTTGCGCATCGTTTCATAGGCTTTGTCTGGGTCTTTGAAGCCCGTTCTCGTATCATAATTATAATGTCCTATTTTCATAGCGACATTGAACATATACACATTTGACGACCGTTCCAGTGCAGTTAGGTCGTTGATATACCCCATATTCGTCCATGATTTCTTTGTAGGTGTCCCTTGTAATTTCACAGGTGCATCGAGAAAAACCTGCCCTGGCTTAATGGCACCGACATGGTAGCCTGTCAACAAAGTTGCCCCTTTGACGGTAGAACCCATTGCATATGCATTTTGCAGCGTCCCATATGTTTCATCTTCTATTTTTCCGCCGTTTCGGCTTTTACCTGACAAAGAAAGAATTTCTCCTGTCTTTGGATTCATTAGGACAACATACGCACTGTCAGCACTCGGTTCTTTACTTAACTCTTTTGCCACAATTGAGTCTATTTTTTTCTGTAGATCCATATCGATGGTCAGGACTAAATCGTTTCCTGTACTGCCTTTTGTTGTTTTTGATTCACCGGTTAGCTCCCCTGAACGGTTTTTCTCATATGTTTGCTTTTCTTTTGTCCCGCGTAAAACGGACTCGTATTGCAATTCCAGAAAGCTTTTTCCGACAGTATCATCCAAATCATAGCCTTCCTTCACGTATTCCTTTGCCTTCTCATTTGGGATAGCAGCAACTTTGCCGAAAATTTGTGTAAACGTATCACCGTTCGCATACTTTCTTTTTGAATCCAACTTGACATCGATTCCTGGCAATTCACCCAAATGCTCGTTGACCATGGCCACCTCTTTTTCAGTCAAACCTTCCTTAATCCGGTTTACGGCAGCTTGGTCTTGGTCCATTTTGCTCTTAATGGTATATATCTGCATCTCTTCAGGCGTAATGGTTGCTAAATCCTTCTCCGTTATTCTATCAAGTAGCATTTGGTATTGTTCTTTATCATCTTTTCCTTCGCGTTCTTGATCAGTCAGCTTTTTTTGTGCTTTTTTTGGATGAAGGAGAATCCAATAATCTTTTTTGTCCCTTTCTCGTACCTTAGAAACATCGATTGTAATCATCGTTGCTAATTCTTTTGCTGTTTTGAGTGTTCCTTGTTTAGAATCGTCATCAGCCTTGGAGTACGTTAGTGTATTTATAGGTTCATTCTGGACAAGCATTTTACCCTCGCGGTCATAAATCATTCCGCGAGGGGCATTCCATTTATACGTTGTTTTAGTAACGGCATTGCTTTCTTTCGAATATTCCTCGCCCTTGACAATTTGGACATAGCCAAGGCGAAGAATGATAGCAGAAAATAAAACAAATACCATAATAAATAAAAGGTTCAGCCGGATATTTGTGCTATTATTCTTCTTTTTCTTCGCCATGGATTTTAATTGGAGGAACTACTTGCGTTACTTGTCAGTTTAACATTGACGGTTTTCAATTTTCCGTCTCTGTATAATTTCAAAGTAGCACTGTCCCCGACCTTTAATTTTGAATACATGTATTCACGCAAATCCGTGCTATTGCTAACTTTTGTGCCATTAATGGAAACAATGACATCTTGAACCTTGATGCCTGCTTTATAAGCTGCTGAATTCTGGTCAACATTCGTCACTATGACTCCGCTATCTACACTTTTAGGGAGAGTTTGCAAATACATATCCGGAATTTCATCGATAGAAGCTAGGCCTACTCCCAAGTAAACTCGCTCAACCTTACCAGTATTGATGATCTCATTGACAATTGGGACTAATTCATTGCTCGGAATCGCAAATCCTAATCCTTCAACCCCATTTTCAGAAATTTTAAGGCTGTTAATGCCCACTACTTGGCCGCTTGTATTTAATAGAGCTCCTCCGCTGTTACCTGGATTAATAGCGGCATCTGTCTGGATCACTTTTAGATTCCATTCGCCTGCAGATGTATTGACTGAAACTGATCGATTAACGGCACTTACGATCCCTTGTGTCACAGTGCGGGACAAATCCAACCCTAAAGGATTTCCGATGGCTATTACTTCATCACCAGCCCGCAAAGTGCTTGAGTCCGCAAATTCAAGGACTGAGCTTGCATATTTGGCAGGGATTTTTAGTACAGCCAGATCGCTCAACGCATCGGCTCCAATTAATTGTCCATCTACTTTTTTACCGTTTTCAAGGGATACTTCCAGCTTGTTAGCTCCTTCAATAACGTGGTTATTGGTTACTATATAAGCGTAATTGCTATCCTTTTTGAAGATGACACCGGAACCGGAACCGCTCTCAACGTCCTCTCCGGATTGCGTGGATTCCTGCTGGCTGCCAGGGAAAAGTGAATCGAACCCATTGCTCTGCTGTTTCTGCATATTGACTATACCCACTATGGCAGGTGACGCTTTTTCCACCATATCGGCTACCGGAGTGGTTGTAGCGGAAGTCTTGCTTACTTTAACAGGTGCAGATGTTTGTTCACTGCTCTGATTAGTGGAGCTGCCATTCTGGTCATTTTGGAACATATCAGGATAATCGGTGAAAGGGATAATGGACAAAGTGAGAACCGAACCAATGACGCCGGCTGCTATCGTGCTTAAGAAGCCTTTTGATTTGGTCTTTTTATTCCGTCTCTTTTCCTTTTCATATTGTTCATCACTAATAGGGATAAATGGATCTGCTTTTTTCTCCGTTCCTTCTTGGTTCCCAGTCTGTTGGTATGAATGGGTTGGTTCATCGACTGTCTCTTTCTGGTCGGTTGGCTGTTCGTAGCTAGTTTGTTCCTGACGAGAATAATCATCAGAATACCGTCCAGCCGTTTCATTGTTATGTTCATTTGAATTATTTAAAAGTTCATCATGTTCATTGCGTGGATTATGATCATTAGAATGTGTCATAATGGTTGCCTCCTAATATCAAACTATCATTTTTTACTTGATTTAATCATATACCTAAAATATGAAAAAATTATTAACAAACCTTTAATATACTTAAAAAAATATAGGACTTTTTGTATAGTTCCACGTTCAACAGAATAGAGTGATGCGCAAAGAGAACTTCACTATTCATTTTAGTTTACATAATATAATTATTATATACTTTAAAATAGAACCCTTTCTAAGGAAGGGTTCTATTTCGGCGATCCTATTCATTGCCTAATTCTTTAATCGGTGTTTCGCCTGAATACAATGGAACGGTTTGCATAAAGAATTTTTCATTTCCAATCATTTCAACAAGAACCTCTGCTACATCATCTCTGGATATTTGTTTGGATGGTGTTTCCATTGAGACAGTTCCTTTCCCTTGTTCATTCGTCAATGCTGTAGGCTGCACAATGGTATAGGGAAGAGTACTTTGAATCAATGCTTTATCGGCATAATGCTTAGCTACATAATAAGGCTTGATCGACTCTGCCCACGTTTCGCGCTGATCTGCTCCGTTTGCAGAGACCATAATAAATTGCTTGATATTAGCCAATTTGGCGGCTTCTATTGATTTGACCGCACCGTCCAAATCAATCAGCAACGTTTTATCATATCCTGTCTGGCCTCCTGAGCCTGCAGTAAATATGACCACATCGTTGCCGGCAATCGCTGAACAGATTTGGTCGACAGAGGCTTCTAGATCAAGCATGACTGTTTCAATCCCGTTTTCCTTAAAAAAGCTTTCCTGCTCTTTTTACCGTATAGCGGCTTTCACTGAATGCTTTCCTTGATCTTTCAATCGAATGGCAACCTTTCTTCCTATTTGTCCATTTGCCCCTATTAGTAAGATATCCATCTTCATCTCTCCCCTTTTATAGAAATGCACTATAATCACTTTTGCCTGTTTGAATAGAAATCCATTTCGTTTCTGTAAATTCATCAAGTGCCCATTCTCCATTGAAGCGGCCGAGCCCAGATTGTTTTACACCCCCGAATGGCATATGTGGCTCATCATTGATGCTTTGGTCATTCACATGGATCATACCTGTATGGATTTTTTTAGCGATTTTCAAGCCGTGTTCAATGGTTGAATGAACGGCACCTGATAAGCCATATGGAAACGCGTTCGCCAATTCAATTGCTTCCTCTTCATCCGTAAACGTGATGATAGGCAAAATAGGGCCAAAGATTTCTTCTTTTGCTATCGGCATCGAGTTGGACACATTGGTAAGGACGGTAGGTTGGATCAGATTTTCTGTAATATCCCCTCCGTAAGCCAGTACGGCACCATCAGCAATGGAATTATCCATTTTTTCACGAATGCCGCCAACCTGGCCGGAATTAATGATCGGCCCAACATGGGTACCGGGGTCTGCCGGATCACCATACTTCAATTCTTTGACTCTTTCTAACAGTTTATCAGTAAATTGAGTAGCAATTCCCTCATGGACTAAAACTCTGTTCAATGCAACACATACCTGCCCTTGATGCATAAATTTTCCCATTAACGTCGAGTCGACCGCATGATCCATATCGGCATCATCCATGACGATCATGACATTATTTCCGCCAAGTTCTAAGGCTGTTTTCTTAACAGCTTGCGCAGCTTGCCCGGCAATATGTTTACCAACAGAAGTTGAACCTGTAAAGGAAATCATTCGCGGGATAGGGTGGTTTACAAAGGCATCGCCAATCTCTGATCCTTTACCGGCTATGACATTTAATAACCCCTTCGGCAAACCGGCTTCTTCAAATATCGAAGCAATCAATAATCCACCAGTGACCGGGGTATCGCCAGCAGGTTTTATGACAACCCCATTCCCGGTTGCCAATGCCGCCACCACAGAGCGCATCGTTAAATGGAAAGGATAGTTCCAGGGAGAAATAACACCAATCACCCCTATTGGCTCTTTATAGATGTGGTTTACTTTCCCTTTTATTTGTGAAGGAGCAATTTTGCCTTCCATCTCATATGGATACATGGATGCACGTTTCATGAATGCCACTGCCGTTGACAGTTCGCCATTTGCTTTTTTGAATGTGCTTCCTGACTCTTTGATTAACCAATCTATGATTAAATCGTTATTATCCTGAATAATCGTTATTGCCTTTTCGATGATTGCTTGTTTGTCCTGGGGCAAAGATTCAGCCCATTCCGTTTGAACACGTTCTGCTGCTTTATACGCTTCATCTATATCAGCTGGATTGGCTGTCGTGATTGTCGCCAAGTGTTTTCCGTTGAATGGATTTACGTCAGAGATTGCCCGTTCCCCATTTCCTTTTCTCCATTCGCCATTAATATATAAGTGATTCCATTCGGTTTTTAGCATATGATCTGCTCCCTTCTCGTTTGTTCTCTACATGTTTTATAACCTTTCTGCCCAATATCAAACCTTTATTGTTGTTAGTAGAAATAGTTTGTTATAATTATTGCGGAAAATAAAGGAGGAAATGAGCAATTATGGTATTTGTAAGTTTAATAAATCTAGCAATCATTCTAGCAATTATTGCTGCGATAATAATAGGGATCAAAAAAGGAGTATCTTTTCTGAAAGAGAATTTGAGGCTTCGAAATGAACAGAATCAGCAATTAAAGCAAATAAATGAAAAATTGGAAAGGCTGCTTAGTCAGATGGATACTAAAGGGGACCTATAACGCGAAATGTTTTGTTTTTGTCAATTTTTACACATTTAAACAAACTGCAATTCCTGTAAAATATAGGTATAACCGAATTTGGAGTGACCCATTATGCATGCACAAAATGTCATTTACCTTTTCTTGGCTGCCCTCTTTTTGGCATTTATCCTGTATATCGGCAAAACGTTCTACACACAAATGACAAAAAGCATGTCCGCTTCTGCTGTCCGCGAAGAGGATATAGAAGCCAAACAAAAATAGCATCCCTATTCAGGGATGCTATTTTTGTTACTGAATCGTTTTGAGTTCATTTAATAATGGGTCATCCGGATGTGCCTCCACATATCTCCTCTTCAAGTCCTCATACAAATGCGCATTTGTTGTACTTACGTATGGAGATAAGAACAGAAAACCGATCCCAAGAGTGAAAAGGCAAAGGATCGCCCAGCCGATAAATGATAACTGCAAGATAAACGCTTGCCCTTTATACCCATCCATCATCCTTCTGCTGAGCTTGATGGCTGAATTATATTGCAGATGGGGATAGTCTTTTAAGATATAATTGGTCAACATATAGGAAAAACCTTTGATAATGGCTGGAATCAACAATAATAATGCCCATAAAACTAAGTAGATGTTCATAAGTAACTGCGTCCCGAGGGTCCGGATGAATGCTCCTTTTTCATACCCGGAGAATATGACTTCCACAGTTGGATTTTCGTTCCTTGCTAATCCAAGAAAAAACCACGTTGTTGCGACCGTCATCGGAAAAAGAAGGATACTCAACAGAAAACCTACTCTTGGGATATAACTTACCGCCACTGAAAGAATACCGATAATCAAGATTACACCAATAGCCAGCCCCCACTTTCCTTTCAAACTATTCCTTCCGGACCGTTTCAATTGTGAATACTGAATACTCATTTGTTTGCCCCTTTCTATATAAAACAACTTCTTATATATACGTATGTTATGCCATCCAATTCAAGATATATCTTTTTCTTGTCCTACTTCATTCTAGATACCTGTATAAAAAACCTGCTTTTTCGACAAAAAACTTATCAACCACAAGTCTTTTAACAAAAAAGCAGGCAAATACTATCCATCCTTATACTGAAGTGTTTTCAGAATCAGTCTCTTTTTTCTTAGATTGGATGCTCTCCTTAGCCTTCTGTAGAAAAGAGGAGATATTCTTTGATTCTTTTGTTAAATAAGGGCCGAGGATAGCTAAAATTAATACATATAGCGCCGCAAACGGCTGGATCGCTTCCGATAGTTTACCTGCTATGGCAAGATTCGCTAATACAATCGAAAACTCGCCTCTTGAGACGATTGTCAGACCGATGTTCGTGCTCGCCTTGAACGATAAGTCCGCTCTTTTCCCAGCAATCAAACCGGCCGTAAAATTGCCGATAATGGTCAGCACTACTGCTCCTAAAGCCAACCATATCGCTCCCGATAAGGAAAAGGGATCTATGCTTAATCCGAAGCTAAAGAAAAACAACGCTCCAAAGAAATCCCGGAAAGGCACAACTAATTGTTCAATTCGATCACTTTGGTCACTTTCTGAAAAGACAAGCCCAAGCAACAAGGCTCCGATTGCTTCTGCAACGTGGATCGTTTCGGAAATACCGGCGACAAAAAATAAGGCTGCAAAAACAACAATGATAAAAATCTCATTCGAAGTTATATTCAATAGTTTATTGATAAGCGGAGTTGCTTTTCTGGCAAGAACGAAAAACAATAATATATAACCTAGCGATATCGCGATGGAGCTTAATATGCCCAATAACGATGTGGAGTCTCCCAATAACAGGCTTGAGACGATAGACAGATAGACAGCAAGGAATACATCTTCGAACATGATAATGCCCAGAATAAGCTCTGTTTCCTTATTTGACGTCCTTCTTAGATCAACTAGGACTTTGGCAACAATGGCGCTGGAAGAAACCGTGATGATCCCTGCAATCACCAGCATTTCTAGGAATGAAAAGCCAGTGGCCCAACTGTACAATAAACCTAGGGTAAAATTAATGGCAATGTAGATGCTCCCGCCAACCACAATATTTTTTCCTGATTTTTCAAGTTTTTTGATGGAGAATTCCAGACCGAGATAGAATAATAGGAATAACACACCTATTCGTCCAAGAAATTCGATAACTTCAAAGCTATCAATAAAGCGTAAATCGATGACACCTAGCTCAGGTGCATGGGGTCCAACCAACATACCGATGATGATTAAAAAGGGGATAATCGTAAACTTTAACTTTCCGGCTATCAATGCCGCGATAGCAACCAATAATAAGCCGGTTCCTACTTGCAATATTAAATCATTCGTCATTATGAGTCACCGTCCTCAGTAGCTCATTGATGAATTTTTTCACTTCAGGCCTCTCGCCGGCAATCACTAATGTATCGCCGCATCCCAGCAATGAATCCGGTCCTGGAGTGTTCATTTTTTTCTTGTTGTTTTTAAGGACGGCAACAATGTTTACTGAATAGGAAGAACGTACATCTAAATCGCCTATTGTTTTTCCGATGATGGGGGCGTCCGACTCAACCTTGAACCATTCGATCATCAATCCTTCAAAGGCCATTTCAATCCGTTCAATCGCTTTTGGCTCGTAAGCCATGCCTCCTAAGATAGCTGCAATCTTCCTCGATTCTTCATTCGACATGGAAATGCTGGATACACTTTCCTCCACATCATCGGCGAAGTGATACATTTCCCGTCTTCCATCATCGTGAATGACGATGACAAGCTTTTCATTTTCTTTTGTCCGTATTTCAAATTTCCTGCCGATCCCCGGTAGCTCACTTTCCCAAATATTCATCCTATTCCTCCCTTATTCTTTGTAACAAAAAGAAGGCAGCATTATAAGTGAACATCAATTTCGGTTTGAATGGATTCCTCTTTTGATATCCCGATGTATTTCAATGTTTCACCTTTCGTACTATGGTGAAAGATTTTTTGAAGCAATGAAATGGCTACACCTTGTTTGTAGGCATGATAGCCGAACGTCTTTCTCATCGTATGAGTGCCTATTTTTTCAGAAAGACCCGTGTGTAAGGCGGCATCATGGATCACCCGGTAAGCTTGTTGCCTGCTGATCGGCTTTTTCGTTTTTGGCGAGAAGAATAAATAATCCTCATCGTGCAATCCACTGCTTTTCAGATAATCCAACAGGTATGCCTTTACTTTATCATTCATAAAAACGTCCCTGTATTCCTCGCCCCGCTCGGCATAGATCGTTAAAAAGGTAACAATCTGGTTATCTCCAAGATAGACATCCTTTTTCTTTAAAGGGAGCATCTCTGACAATTTCATCCCTGTATTGATACCGAATACAAATAATAAATGGTCCCGAGCCGAATGTGCCAGCAATTGTTTTTTCATTGCTTCAATTTCTTCAATCTTCCGTAAAGCTACAACGTATTCCATATGAATCTCCTTCTTAATGTTACTTAACACAATTATATCAATATATTATGTAACATAAAAGTATTTTGCTTAAACTTTCTTATCTTTCAGATAAATAGATCCGCTGAATGGGCTGATTTCTAAAAATGAAAAAAAACGCTTTTCCTGCCTATGCAGAAAAAGCGTGTACAACTGATCAGGCCCACCACATTTGCGATGGTTTCTCTTCAATAATGACCGATTGGAGATTTCGAACGGCTCGTTGAAATCCTTCTTCTACTGACATCAACGGGTCTTCGTGTTCAATAGAAACAACATAGTCATATCCTACCTTTCTTAAAGCGCCCATCATATCGGACCATTCTTTCATATCATGGCCACAGCCGACCGAACGGAATGTCCATGCCCTCGTTTGGATATTTTCGTAAGGCTGCATATCGGTTAATCCATACATATTGACCTGTTCTTGATCGATATATGTATCTTTCGCATGAAAATGATGGATTGCCTGCTCTTTACCTAGGATGTTGATGGCTGCAACCGGATCGATTCCCTGCCACCACAAATGGCTGGGATCCAAATTGGCTCCTATGGCATCGCATGTCATTTCACGTAGTTTGAGCAACGTATAGGGCGTGTGCACCAAAAAGCCGCCATGCAATTCCAATCCGATTTTCACACCGCGGTCTTTTGCATATTCCCCCCATTCTTTCCAATAAGGGACAAGCTTTTCTTCCCATTGCCACGTTAAGATTTCCCTGTATTCGTTAGGCCAAGGGATAACCGGCCAATTCGGGAATTTCGCCTCCTCATGGTCTCCGGGAGTACCGGAAAAACAGTTAACGACTGGCACGTCCATCATTTGCGCCAAATCCACGGTTTTCTTAAAAACGGCATGTGAACGTTCTGCGAATTCACGATTCGGAGATAATGGATTTCCGTGACAACTAAACGCACTGATCACAAGATTTCTTGAAGAAATAGCTTCACGATACCGGCAGCGTTCCTCCTCATTGCCTAACAACAAATCCACATCACAAAACGTATTGCCAGGATAATTCCCAGTTCCAATTTCAATCGCTTTTACACCTGAATCCCGAACATAATCAAGCATTTCCGTAAAAGATCGTCCCTCGAATAGGACGGTAAAAACCCCTAGTTTCATTCCTTATCATCCTTTCCTATAGTAACCGTACGTTGCCATTCACTGCTTTTGTAAATTTTTTCGATCAAACCGGTGACATATAAAGCTTCATATGGCTGGACAAGGAGAGGCTCCATGCCGTGGCAGTTCCGCAGAAAATTTCTCATTTGGGCTAATCCAGCTTCTTCTTGGCCTGGTATCCAGACAGCCTGATTGTTGAACATCATTCCATCTTGAGTATAATTGGTCGTTAACGGAAAGACCGACAACCCTCCTCGGTCTCCCGAGATACTGACTGTTTCAATCACTTCTTCCGATATATTATTGAGCCAAGACGTTTCCAACAGCAATGATAATCCGTTTTTAAATGTAATGTACGCTGTCACATGATCGTCTACTTCGAAGGTTGAGTGGTCGAATGGACCCCATTGGTTGACTTGATCCTTTGCTTTGCCTAACGCATTGTAGGCTCTTCCGCTTACTTCAATCGGTTCCTGATAGCCTGTAAGCCACATAGCAAGGTCCAACAAGTGGCAGCCATAATCCATTAAGCTGCCTCCTCCCTGTAACTCTTTGCTGGTAAACACACCCCAATTGGGCATCATTCTTCTCCGAAGTGCTTGGACCCTGACTACAAGAGGATTTCCGACAATTCCGCGGTCCATTAATTTCTTGGCCCCTTGCGCTTCCTTCATAAAGCGGTAATGATAACCGATTGCCAGTGTTTTCTTTGCTTTTTGTGCAGCGTCTAACATCCGCTCACACTCTAATTCGTTTAATGCCATCGGTTTTTCACACAATACATGCAATCCGGCTTGTAAAGCGGCAATGGTCAGTTCTGCATGGAACTTGTTTGGCGTCGAAATGACCACCGCGTCTACTTTTTCGAATAAAGCATGGTAATTATCCGTCATGAAAGGAATCTGGAATGACTTAGCCGCTGCCTCTGCCTTATCCTTGTTCAAGTCGCATACACCGGCCATTTCCGCCAACTCCCCCAATGCAGCCAAAGAAGGAAGGTGGCGGCTGAGCGCAATGCCGCCGGCTCCGATGATTCCGACCTTTAGTTTTTCTGTCATATCCGCGTTATTCCTTCCTTATTCAGAACAGTGTAGCTTTTTTGTTCGTTCGCTCTCAAAGCCGCAAGTATAACCTGTAAGGATTTCATCCCTTCTTCTGCGGAAACAGGCACCGCTGTATCCTCCAAGACGCTCGTAACAAACCGGTCGATTACACCTGATGAGTGCTGTCCATTTCCTTCGTTCGTTTGGATTCCCCCAAGCTGGTGTCTTTCTGTGTCACCATTTTTATATTGGATGATCAACGAATCCTGCGGGTCATCCTCCAAACGCATGGTTGCATTCTCTCCGTAAAGAATGGTCGAGTTATCTTCAGCGCCCGTGTAAGACCAGCTGGATGATAACGTTCCGATAATGCCACTTTCCGTTTTAACGATGCATACGGCATTATCATCGACGGTGCAATTCGTTTTAGCGATTGTTTCAACAAAAGCAGCTGCTTCCGTTATTTCTTCATTCAATAAAAAGCGGATCAAATCAGCTTTATGAATGCCGAGGTCCCCTAAAGAACCTAGATGGGCTTTTTCTTTTGAAAAAAACCAACTGTTTTCTCCATCGGCACTCCAGCTCTCGGGCCCTCCATGCCCGAATGTAGTCCGGAAGCTGTGGATGGCTCCAAGCTTCCCTGATTCAATTATTTCTTTTCCCAACGTATGCGATTTAACAAAGCGCTGGTTATGGCCGATCATCAGCTTTTTGCCTGAATGCCTGGCTGCCTCGATCATTCGCAGCGCATCTTCTTCAGAAGTGGCAATCGGTTTTTCACAAAGAACATGCTTTCCTGACTGTAATGCTGCGATTGCAATTGGTGCATGCAGATAGTTGGGCGTACATACTGATACTGCTTCGATGTCAGAGTTGCTGATCAATGATTGGTAGTCCTTAAAGGGTGTTGCCTGATACTTGGTTGCCATCTCCATTGCCCTCTCTTCATTGATGTCGCATACAGCGGCTATATGGACAGCAGGATTGGCATTGTACTCGGGCAAATGGCGGTGTTTGGCAATACTTCCGCATCCGATGATACCGACATTCAATTTCTTCATGCACTCACGTCCTTCACACTAATTGTTTTATTCTTTTACTGAACCTGAAGTTAGTCCGGAAACAATCCTCCGCTGGAACAATAACACCAAAACCACAAGCGGTATGGTTACAATGACGGTCGCCGCTGCTATTTCCCCCCATTGGATTGTATATTGTCCCTGAAACATCGAGATACCGATCGGGACTGTTTTATATTTATCATCTGTATTGATGGTCAAGGCGAACAGAAATTCATTCCAGGCTGCAATAAAGACCAGTATCGCAGTCGTGAATATACCTGGAAGCGCCAGAGGGAATATTACTCTCCAATATGTCTGCATGAGCGTGGCCCCGTCCATTTTGGCCGCTTCTTCAAGATCATTGGGTATCTTTCTGAAAAAAGTGACCAGGAGCCAAATAGATAGCGGCAGGGTAATCGTAGTGTATGGGATGATTAACCCAAGATAAGAGTTTGTTAGCCCGATATTCTTCAAGAATATATAAATGGGCGATATGACGGCAATCTGCGGAAACATCGTAACAGACAGAACGATGCCTAATATAACCGTTTTCCCTTTAAATTGAAGCCTGGCGACTGCATAAGCGGCAAAAGAAGCTACAGTCACCGTATAAATGGTTGTAATGGATGAAACAACAAAACTATTCCATAAATACCGAAGAAATGGTGAATTTGTAAAAACGGATACGTAGTTTTCAATGGTTGGATGGGATGTAAACGGATTAAAAGCATCCTCGCCAAATAGTTCGGTTGCCGGCTTTATGGAGCTGGCTAGCATCCAAAGAAAAGGAAACATGACAAGAAAGACAAAAACGATGAGAAAGATATAAAAGGGCAGTCCTGCTTTCCTTTGCATTTGTTAGTCACCTCTTTCGCTATCATTCATTCAATAAATCTTTTCCCAGGATTTTAATATAAATCATGGAAATCAATGCGACACAAAGGAATACAATTACAGAAAGAGCTGATCCGACCCCAAAATTCGTTTGGGAAAACATATATTTATAGGCTAGAACAGATATCGTTTCGGTCGAATTGGCCGGTCCGCCCCCTGTAAGAACATATATCAGGTCAAAAACTCTGAAAGCGTCCAATGTCCTGAACAGAAGCGCCACCATTATGCTCGATTTCAACAATGGCAATGTAATCGATTTGAACTGCTTCCACTTGCTGGCTCCGTCAATTGAAGCGGCCTCATATAAGGAAGATGGTATGGTTTGCAGCCCTGCCAATATTAATAGGGCCATATAGGGCGTTGTCTTCCAAACATCTGTAAAAATAACGGAGAAAAAAGCGCCGACATTCGTTGTCAACAGCATGGCCATATTGTCAACCAGGCCGACACTTTCAAAAATCTTTGCAATGATTCCGTTTTGGCCATCATATAAAAACTTCCACATAAGTGCCGAAACGGCAGTCGGTATCGCCCATGGGATCAAAATAGACGCACGGA
This sequence comes from Bacillus kalamii, assembly GCF_047238185.1. Taxonomy (NCBI): domain Bacteria; kingdom Bacillati; phylum Bacillota; class Bacilli; order Caryophanales; family Bacillaceae; genus Bacillus; species Bacillus kalamii. Next base: position 1,834,569 of record NZ_JBDFMI010000001.1, read on the forward strand.
TCAAACCTCTGCCCACAAACGCCTTGTTTATTAACAAAGCGATCGCCAATCCAATCAGTAATTCGATTCCTACAGAAATGACCGTGAAAATGGCCGTATTGGATAAAGCCTTCCACATCCTTAAGTCCGTAAATTGATCTTTATAATGCTTTAACCCGATATAATTCGGTTTTATTACGCTGTCTTCCAAACCGTCTGAAAGCCCCGGCAGCTTGCTTTCTTTTGAGAGTTGCTGATTAGTAGCCATCGCTTTCATCTGAGCAGAAATGGAGCTTAATTGCTTCCGGATGGCTAACGCATCTTTTTTATTTAATTCAACAATGCTGACAGAACTATCTACATTCTCAAAGTTATCAAGAAGATCATTCACTTTGTCATAATTCTGCTTCAGCCCTTTTGTGTCTAACAGTGTCTGATTAATGTTTTGCAATTTTTCTTTTATGCCTGCCAATTCATCCGAGTCCTTATTTTCTTTCTCAAGCGCATTTATGAGAAAGGGGTAGTTGTTTAAATATCTCTCCAGATCAATGCTATAGCCCGTATGGGTTTCGGAACGGATTGGATCATTCAGCCTGAGATCAAACAAGCTGAAATAAAAGGATTGCAATACAGGCCAAATGGCAATCGCCAAAATAAGGATCATTGCCGGGGCGACTAACACATATCCAGAAAACCAATCCTTCTCTTTTTTCTTCTTCTTTTTTGTGCCATATGACTTCTGGGCATCCGCAGGTGCACCACGATCAATTTTAGGGTGTTGATCCATCTTCAACCCTCCCATTCTAAAAATCGGTTATGAGAATCCTTTTAGAAAAGGATTAGCCTTCAATATTCTTATGAAGGCTAATCAAATATGCGTTTATTTAACTAGTTTGGCTTCGATTTCCTGCTGCATGTTCTTTACAGCCTGTTCAACCGTCTGTTCACCAGCGATGGCTTTAGAAATCTGGATTTGAATGATTTCTGAGATTTCTGGATAATTAGGGGCGACAGGTCTAGATACTGCCACATTCAACCCCTCGACAAACCCTTTATCCGCAAATGTCGGGTTAGCCTTCAATACATCTGAATCCTCATAAAGTTTTGTGATAGCTGGTGCATTTCCCCCATAAATAGCGCCCAATTTTTGGCCTTCTTCACCAGCCATGAATTTCAGGAATTCCCATGCTTCTTTAGGATGTTTGGAATTTTTATTGATTCCTGCCTGCCAGCCTCCCAATGCAGCTGCAGAACCGCTATCACCCGCAGGAAGTGGAGCGACTCCTACCTTGTCGACAATCTTTGATTTTTCCTTATCATTCGCGCTTGCGAATTCATATGGCCAGTTACGGACGAAAGCTGCTTGGCCTTCAATATATGCCTGGTCAGTTTCTGTTTCAGCAAACACAGTTACGTTTTGCGGAACAAAGTCAGACTTAGCTATTTCAACAAGTTTTTTCAGCCCTTTAATCGTTTGCGGGGAATCTACGACCACATTGCCATTTTCATCAATGACTTTTCCCCCATATGAAGCAATGAATTCAATTGCGTTACAAACAAGCCCTTCATATTGTTTGGCTTGCATGGCATAACCAAATTTGGTTCCGCCCTGGCCTTTTGTGGCTTTGGCCATTTTGATCAAGTCATCCCATGTTTTAGGCACTTCGTCCTCTTTGATTAAATCTTTCCGATAGAATAATAATCCCGCATCAATAAACTTTGGCAACGCCCATTGCTTGCCATTAAATTGCGATGCCGAAAGTGCTCCCTTATTGTATTCGTTTAAATCGATGCCGTCCTTCTCAATAAACCGGTCCAATGGCAGAACATAGCCGGCCTGGGCAAATTCAGCGGGCCATATGACATCCATATCGATCACATCAATTTCGGACGATTTGGCGTTGAACGCGGTCACATACGCATCATGCTGTTGTCCAGTATCGGCTGGCATCTCCTTAAATTTCACTTTTATATTTGGGTGTGCTTTCTCAAACGCTTTAACCGTCTCTTCTGTTCCTTTCGTTACATCTTTCCCGCGGGAATACACAATAGTGACCTTCTTGTCTTTGTTGTCTGCCTTATCTACGGTTTCACTTTCCTTCGAACTGCAGGCTCCCAGCATGAGAGAAAATGCCAAAGCGCCAGTTAATATGATTCTTTTCTTCATTGTAAAATCCCCTTTACCGTTTTTTGAAAGCATTTCCGGCTTACAAAGCCGGACGGCCAATCGGTCATGCTTATGCATTGTAGGTCAGGTTGATTTTCTTATGATGAATTCCAATGGAAGCTGTATATCCATATCTTCTTTTTCAAGTTTTTGATCCAGTGCTTTCAACATGGTCTTCATTGCTGTCATCCCAATTAATTCAGAAGGCTGGCGGATGGTTGTTAAAGCAGGCTCTACCACGGAAGCAATCTGTTGATCATCAAAACCGACTACACTCAAATGTTCGGGAACACCAATTCCATGTTGTTTTGCTTCAAGGATGATCCCAGCGGCAACTTGGTCGCTGCCGGTAAAATAAGCTGTCGGAGGTTCTGCCATTGCTCTGCCTAAATGGAAAACCTTTTTCCCATCATTCAAATCCAAGATTCCTTGGAATGTGTATGCGATATCCATCATGATGCCGGCTTCCTGTAAAGCGTAGGCATAGCCATTGTATCTGTCTCTCGTTAGCGGCGTTGGCTGGTCGCCTGAGCAATACCCAATCTTTCTATGCCCGTTTTCAATAAGGTGGCGCGTTCCGATATATGCCCCCTCGAACTGATTGAGCCTGACTAACGGAACTTGTTCCTGGAATTGATATTCATTGCATAGCACCAACGGGCCATATGCATGGTAGGGAGACAGTTTGCTCCATTCGTTTTCAAATGAGGTCAGGATGATTCCATCCACTTGTTTTGATTTGAGATAGTTCATGTATGTCATTTCTTTTTGTTTATCATATTGAGTATGGCATGTAAGAATGAAGTATCCGTTTTCCGTAGCGATTTTATCGATTCCCTCCAATAAATAGGCGAAGAATGGATTTGTCAGCTTTGGGACAAGTACGGCAATTGTGTAGGTTTTTTGATTGCGAAGTTTTTGTGCGGATGCATTCGGTACATAATTCAATTTCCGAATGGCTTCTTGGACAGCTTTTTTCTTTTCTTCCGATACATAAGGATGGTTATTGATGACACGAGAAATGGTGGCTCTTGAAAGCCCGGTCAATTTAGCGACATCGGCTAGCGTTGCCAGAACATCCCCTCCTTTAAAAGTCGAACGAAATCATGAAATCGATTTCACAACATGGATTAACTGAAGTATATGCGTTTTTGAAAGCGATTACAACATTTTTAGTTAAATTTTCTGAAAAATGTAAAAAGACCCAATGAATGGGCCTTTTTACATGATGCTGAAAGACAGATTTGAACTGTCGACCTATCGCTTACGAGGCGATTGCTCTACCACTGAGCTATTTCAGCAAGTATTTAGTTGTCTTAATGACAAGTATATTTTACTCCTGTTTCTTAAGCCTTGTAAAGAGATCCGCTTATTCATTCACTAAATGTTAACTATTTTAAGTGAATTGCCTAAATTAAGAACAGTTGCCATAAAGCTCCTTTTAAAAGGCAGAATAAATGTGAGAAAATAAAGTATACTCATGGAAAGGATGATTCTGTTGGATAAAAGCAGACAAAGGATGGAAGCGCTAACATCTTCTTTTTTGGGCTATTGTATAGGGGATGCGTTAGGACTGCCTTTTGAATTTAAACAAAGAGGCCAATTTGGTCCAGTTCAGAAGATGGAAGGCTTCGGAACTCATAACCAGCCTCCAGGAACTTGGTCCGATGATACGTCTATGACCATGTGCACCGCTGAATGCCTATGCGATGGCTATCATGCTGACATAATTACACAGTCATTTTTAGACTGGTTCTACGAAGGAAAATGGACACATAATAAAAAGCGTCCTTTTTTCATTAGCCATACTACCTATAAAGTTTTATCCAAGTTAAAATATGACCAGACTCTTCTAGACGCTGGTGAGATGCACCCCTTCAGCAATGGCAACGCATCGTTGATGAGGATTTTGCCTGTTGCTTTTTTTGTGGATTCTTTCCCCTTAGAAGAAAGACTTCGCATGGTAGGAGAAGTTTCAGCCATTACCCACGCCCATCCAAGGTCGATCATAGCCTGCTCCATTTATAGTGAACTCGTGAAGGCATTATGGGAAGGTTCCACCATGACAGAGGCATTGGCTACGATGAGAGGACATATATTGGATTATTATGAACACACAGATTATAAAGCTGAATTGCCTTATTTTGAACGGATTTTACATACAGATTTATCTTCATGCACACAGAAAGAAATCAAGAGCAGCGCCTATGTGGTGGATACTTTGGAAGCTTGTTTCTGGTGCCTTTTGACTACTGGCTCCTTTCGTGAAGCATTGATAGCGGCTGTAGAATTGGGAGAAGATACCGATACAATCGCGGCACTAACAGGCGGTTTGGCCGGAATTCTATACGGAGGCTCGCAGATTCCAGAAGATTGGCTGTCCACGATCCCTAGAAAAGACGAAATATTGGAAGTTGCCGCCGCTCTCTATCACCGATGCGAACAAAACAAGTATCAACTAATTTAGCCTTCCTGCATCGTCTATGTCCATACGAAATAAGAGATCGAGGCAACTTGCTCTCGATCTCTTGTATTCATTCGGATAATTCTATCTCCAGCTATTTCTTACATATTTTGTTTCAATACTGTTTTTTTACGGTAAAACACCAACACTGCTATCACAAGAGCTGTTATACATGCGGGTATGAAAAAGGCGCTATATTTAATAAAATAGCTTTCAACTATACTCCATTGATCGCCGAACACATTTCCTAAAATGATAAAAGTAGTTGCCCAGACTGCTGCACCAGAAAAAGCAAACAGTGAAAACTTCCTGAAAGAATACCCATGGATAGCCGCTAAATAGGCGGTTACATGCCGCACTCCAGGTATAAAAAAACCGAGAAATATGAAATAGGATCCCAATTTTGAAAAAAGCCTGCCAGAAAGGTGTAGCCTCTTTTCCGTAATATGAAATGTGGGACCGAATTTTTTAATAAAGGGCAAACCAAGCTTCCGCCCTAAAAAATAACTGAGGGAAATACCGCACATCGCAGCAAAAACAGCAACAAGCAATGCCGGCAAGAGCAAGAGATGCCCCTGATAAATAGTATACCCTACATAAGTTAATAGGATTTCATCAGGTATAGGCAATCCGATGATCCCGCCGACCAATGCAATAACAATTCCGAAATAGGCAAAATGTTCGATCAAATATTGTACGTTTAAGCTCAATATAGCAGCACTTCCCTTTAACATAAATAAACTGAAAATGTTCGTTTTCTGATTCGATGCTCTTACTACCACAATACCATTTTTTTCGACAATATCAAAATGATTTCAAGATTAGTTTGCATAATGTAATTATGGTTAATTAATTATTGAGTGGGTTATTCTCAAGGACATGGCGTATTTCTCGATCTTCAACATGTGTATAAATTTGCGTAGTCGATACGCTTGCATGCCCTAAAATATACTGCAGGCTCCGGATATCCGCACCATTTCTGTAAAGGAGTGTAGCCGATGTATGCCGCAGTTTATGCGGTGTCAGCTTCTCTTTTCCTAACCCAGAACGGTCATTGATAGATGCAACAATCCTCTCCACATTCCTTCTCGATATTCTTGTCTTTTTTTGCGAAAGGAAAAGAGCCTTTTCATCTTCTGTACCCTTGAGTGCTTCTCTCTCATTCTGGATATATTGGTCCAACGCCTGCCTGCATGCCTTATTAAGAAAGATGGTCCGTTCTTTATTCCCTTTCCCGATAATATGGATGGCATCTCCTTGGATGGATTGAAGATTCAATTGGCATAGCTCCGATACACGAAGCCCCATATTAAGTAAAAAAGTGACCATACAAAAATCGCGGTAATAATGCTTCCCACTTTTGATGCCTCCCATAAAGGTATGTGTTTCCTCTAAATTCATATAGATGGGGGTCCTTTTCCCAATTTGCGGGCTTTCAAGCTCCTCAGCTGGATTGATGTCCAATAGGCGCCTTTTTCCGGTAACGTATTTAAAGAAAGAACGGATAGAAGCTACTTTTCTCGCACGGCTATGCGCGCTATTCCCTCGGACGGTTTCACAATATTCAAGAAAAGCGTAACAATCCTCCAATGTCACTTCCTTTAAAAGATCTGCTGTCATTGTATGTATCGGCGTAACTTCCACTATATCCGTTGTTATATCCAGTATGTCCTCATTTTGAGTGGCGCAAAAGTACCGAAAAAATAAAATAAGGTCATATTGGTATTCACGTCTTGTCCTTGGAGATTTTCCTTTAATCGTCGTCAAATAGATCAAAAAATCTTTTAGCAATTTAGGCATCTTCACATCCATGTATATTCTCCCCTTAAAGGCTTAAATTCTCCTTAAATTGTAGCATAAAACGTCGCCAAATTGTTATTTTGCGACGTTATTTACAATCTAGCTAATTTTTATCCATTTTAAGGGAATTATCCATCTGGATTGTATCGTACAATCTGATGTAAATGTCATTTATTAGGTTGCTTGAGAAACGCTCTCAGACGAAACGAATTAAAGATAGATGGGCATCTACCCTTTTCAATGCAAAATAAAAAAGCCCCTTTTTAGAGGGCTTTTCGCATTTAGTTTACATAATTTTTTTATAGTAAATTATACTTCTTAAGCATATCCAAAATATCTCCAGGCTCTTTAAAGACAAAATCCGGATGATAGCCTTCTTTTGTTTTAGATCCCCAATATGCTAAACCGAATTGGGCGCCTGCATTTTTAGCGCATTGATTATCATAAATGCTGTCCCCGATATATATGGCTTCTTGCCCCGAAGCACCCAGCTTTTCTAGACATAACAGCAAGGGTTCCGGATGAGGCTTATGGTGGGCTGTATCTTCCACTACCACCGCTATATCGAAATGGCTGCTAACTGGCATCTTGGAAAATTGTGTGTCATAATCATATCTGGTCTTGGATGTGACGATTCCAATATTCAAATCCGATTGGGCAATTGCAGCAATAACCCCTTCAAGACCTTTAAAGACTTCTGACTGTCGAGTGAATTGTCGTTCTTTTTCACTCCATTTTGCATGGACATTATCAATATCTTGAATGTTTAGTTTCCGCAACGATTCTTTACCTGGTATACCCAAGGCAAAGCGCAAATCCGCCAATTCGTATTCCATGCCTTCTTCTTTTAAAGTCGCTTGCAGTGATTTTAATATAGCCGTTTCATTATCGATAATAGTGCCGTCAATATCAAAAATAATACTAGTTAACATAATCGTTAGCTCCTCTCCTCTTTACAAATGATCGATCACCGTGCACTTATTTTTTGCTAATTCAGAAGATATATTTTCTGGAAGCTGCCTGTCTGTAATGACCGTATTAATATGGGTAAGATCGAACGCCCGAAAGTTCGCATGTGCATCCACTTTCGTATGGTCAAATACCAAAATGATTTTGTCAGCTACCTTTACTAATTCCCTCTTAAAGTAGATGTCTTCTTCATGCCCGTAATACAAGCCATCCTTCCGTATACAGGCGCAACTTAGAAAAGCAATGTCAAAACGGTAATCCCTCAGTTTTTCAAAAGCTGCATATCCATTGACATGGCGGGTAGAATGGTTAAGAACACCACCGAGCATATGTATGGAAATGTGTTTATTCTGGGCCAGATAATAAGCAGTATCTATGGAATTGGTCACCGCTGTAATTCCCTCTGCTTGAAGAGATTGTGATATAGAGTGGACAGTAGTTGAAATATCTAAAAAAACCACATCACCATCTGACACGAAACTTGCCGCATGGCCGCCAATTCTTCTTTTACTCAGACTTTCCGCTTCCATACGGCTTTCAAAATGATCACAGGGATTAATTAATCGATGCCTTTCTGGAAGAGTCACTCCACCGTGCGTCCTTGCCACTAAGTTCCTTTCAGCCAATTTCACTTGGTCCCTTCTTGCCGTATCCCTTGATACGCCGAATAGCGAACAAATATCCTGAGTATTCATAAAGGTGTGTGTTTCTAAGTAGTTCAAAATTTTTAACATACGTTCTTCTTGATTCATGTCTTATCACCTATTCTTATTGTAAGTGTAAATAAGCAAAACTTCAAGTAAATTTAAGTATTTATGTGAATATACGCAAAAACACTTAATCCAATACTCAGTAAGTGTATGATTGATCAAAGAGCATCGTAAAAATTATACTAAAATATCTTTTTGATGTTGGCGCTTACACAAAGTATTTTCATTCACATTTGAAGCATACATAGTTATTGAATTTTCAAATAAATACATGTATAATATTGTCAATTAATCTGTACTATTCAGTTTGGAGGTTCTGTATGAGTCAACAGAAACGATATTGGAACGCCTCTTTATACGATGAAAAACATCACTTTGTCTCTGATCTAGGGAAAGATGTAATGGAGTGGCTAACGCCTCGCCACAATGAACACATACTGGACGTAGGCTGCGGCACAGGTGACCTTACATGGGCGATTAGCCGATCTTGCCAGTCTATTATCGGAATCGATTATTCTGCCGCCATGATCGAAGAAGCCCAGCATAAATATCCCTCTTTGCCATTTCAGCAATGCGATGCTTCTAATCTCCCGTTTCATGATGAATTTGATGCGGTCTTTTCCAATGCTGCCTTGCATTGGATGAAGGATAAACGACAGGTCATAAGGAAAATCTATGAAAGCTTACAACCTGGAGGAAGATTTGTTGCTGAAATGGGAGGAAAAGGGAATGTCCACATCATAACATCCGCTTTAAAGGAGGCAATACTGCTGCATGGTGTTGAATATGATGACAGGCAATTCCCTTGGTACTTCCCAAGTATAGGCGAGTATGCTTCTCTTTTGGAACAAGAGGGTTTTCACGTAAAGCAGATGCTCCATTTTCAAAGGCCAACACATCTAAAAGGAAAAGATGGGTTAAGAAACTGGGTTACTATGTTCGCTGATCATTTATTTCCGGATTCTTTGCCCAATCATTTAAAGGAAACCATCCTGCATGAAATGGAAGTAAAGCTAGAGCCTCTCCTTTTCCATGATGGAAAATGGATTGCCGATTATCAGAGGCTGCGGTTTATTGCAATCAAATGAAAAAGGCCCTGTCGTAACGACAGGGCCTCTTTCATTTGATCAGACATTATTTATTTTCAGCAATTTGCTTTTTACGGGCTTCATAGCGTTCCATTGCAAAACGATAGTGTTGTTTTTCTTCTTCTGTTTCAGGAATAACTTGAGGTACCGGTGATGGTCTGTTATTTTCATCCACTGCAATCATCGTTAAATGCGCTTGTGATGTCATTTTCTTTTCACCAGTAATCAAATTTTCAGAATGGATCTGAACAAAGACTTCCATTGATGTTCTATGTGCGCAAACAACACTTGCTTCTATACAAATCGCTTCTCCAGCAGTAATAGGCGCATGGAATTCAAATGAATCACTCCGTACAGTAACAACAGGCTTGCGGCAATGGCGCATTGCGGAAATAACGGCGATTTTATCAGCATATGCCATAACTTTACCGCCGAAAATGGTTCCGTGATGGTTTGTATCCGGAGGCAATACTAGATCCACTAATCTTGCTTTCGATTCACTTACTTTTTTTGGTGCTAATTCTTCTGTTTCAACTTTTGACATAACTCTTTTACATCCCTTTCAGTCCGTATAATCTTCGTTGCTTCGACCATATGTGTAAGGGAAGCAATCGTTTCTTCCTCTTTTCTGGTCTTTAATCCACAGTCAGGATTAATCCAAATTTGGTCGTTCTTGATTGTTCTTTTATATTGTACAATAATTTCTACTATTTCTTCAACTGAAGGGACTCGAGGACTGTGAATATCATAGACACCTAAACCTATACCTTTATCATAACCCTGCAATTGCTTCGATAAAAGCAGGTCTCCATGGCTTCGTGATGTTTCGATAGAAATGATATCTGCATCTAGTGCACTGATGACATCCATAAACGAATTAAAATCACAATAACACATATGCGTGTGTATTTGAGTTGCTGGTTGGACCGATCCGGTAGTGAGCAAGAAAGCACGGACTGACCAATCCAAATATTCCTTCCAATCTCCTTTTTTTAACGGAAGACCCTCTCTCAGTGCCGGCTCATCGACTTGAATCATCCGGATATTGTGTGTTTCCAACGATTCAACTTCTTGCTTCAATGCTAAGGCGATTTGATAGCACACTTGTTTTCTACTAATGTCATCTCTAACGAAAGACCAATTTAAAATGGTCACCGGGCCAGTCAGCATGCCTTTCATCGGTTTCTTCGTCAACGACTGGGCAAATACGCTTTCTTTAACAGTCATAGGTTCAATGAATGCAATATCACCATAGATGATCGGCGGTTTCACACAGCGAGAGCCATAAGATTGCACCCAAGCATTTTGGCTGAATGCAAACCCTCCCAGTTTTTCGCCGAAATACTCTACCATATCATTCCGTTCAAATTCTCCATGCACTAACACATCCAGATCCATTTTTTCCTGGATATCTACCCATCTTTTAATTTGTGACTGGATAAAGGTTTCGTATTCTATTTCATTCATTATGCCTGTTTTAAATTTCCGTCTAGCACGGCGGATATCAGGACTTTGAGGAAAGCTGCCGATCGTTGTTGTCGGAAATAATGGCAGCTTCCAAAAATCCCCTTGAATCATTTTTCGTTCTTGGTAAGGATGCGACCGGTGGAAATCTTCCTCTTTTATTGCCTCTAAGGCAGATTGTACATCCTGTCGGTTTCGGAAGGGTGAATTATTCAATGCAGCAATAGCTTCTGAAGCACGATCGAAAAGAGTATTTCTCTGTTCATCTCCATTCGAAAACGATTGGACTAAGCCTGTTATTTCGCCCAGTTTTTCATCTGCAAATGCCAATGCCCCCTTTAACGTAGGATCGATATTGGTTTCATATGTAAGAGTGACAGGTACATGCAACAAGCTGCATGAAGGTGTAATCCAAAGGCGATCATTGGAAACAAATTGCAGCAAGTAATCGATCTCTTTTTTCTTTTCTGTCAAATCACTTTTCCATATATTTCGTCCATCGATGATCCCGGCGCTCAACACTTTATCTTGCGGAAATCCAAATTGCTGCAAACATTCGAGATTTCGCTTTTTGCCATGTACGAAATCAAGGCCTATCCCTTGAACGGGCAAGGATACAACAGATTCATAGTGTTCCACTGAATCAAAATAAGTCTGCAGCATAATCCGTACCGATGGTGCCGCGTTGTGCAACTGGTGATATACGTTCTCTACTAGCTCTATTTGGTCTTCTGTCAGATGTGTCACAAATGCCGGCTCATCTATTTGCACCCATTTTACACCCTCTTGTTCAAGTTCTTCCAACACTTGACCATACAGTTTTGCTAAATCATTCAACAACTGTCCAAATTGATCGTGGTTATATCCTTTTGATAAAGAAAGAAATGTATAAGGCCCAACCATTACTGGTTTCCCTTCGATCCCAGCCAGTTTCTTAGCCTTTTTATAAGCATCTAACGGTTTATTTTCCACTAATGATAAAGTAGCGCCATTCCACTCAGGAATAATGTAATGATAATTGGTATTGAACCATTTGGTCATTTCACTGGCAACAGCAGAATCATTGCCTCTAGCCATTGAGAAATAGGTATCCAATCTGCTTTGAATATCTTGATAGCGGTCAGGGATCAGATTAAACATATGCGATAAATCAAGCATATGATCATAAAAAGTAAAATCATTGATCGGAATGATATCTAATCCAGCATCCTTTTGTTTTATAAGCCCCTTCAGTCTGATCTCATCCATATTCGCCAAAAAGCTTTCTTCGTCGATCTTCCCTGCCCAGAATGCCTCGAGGTTTTTTTTCCATTCACGTTGTTCTCCAATTCTTGGATATCCTAAATTACTGCTCTTCATCTTTTTCCATCCCCATTCTTATTCAATAAAAAAACACTTCTATCCCTTTGTAGTGAAGGTTAGAAGTGCACATCAAATAAACTAATTGATTGAAATTCTAACACCTCCCTATCACCCGTAGGTCCGCAGCGTTGTCGATAAAGGAAGGTAATCTGACTCAGAAAGAAAGGAACTCTTTCCTCACAGTGGCGGGACCGTGCTGGAATTTCACCAGGCTTCCCCTTTTAATCTTAATAAAATGATTAAGAAACCAATATCCACTATTTACATGTAAAAATATAATATCTAAATTAAATAAATATTATAAAAATTTAGAAAATCATACCATGTAAAGAATTTGAAGTCAATGTATTTTTATAATCCCTATTGGAAAACTGCGTTAATTAAATCGGTTGATATATAGATGAAAAATGAACAAAATTGTGCAGTTAAAATAACATGGAAGGTCAGTTTATTAATAAACAGAAAGAATGTTCTGCATCATCTGGTGGATAAATCATTAGAGTAAGAGCTTACAGATACTCTTCACATCTGCATTATATTTATGGGACAAAATTCCGGTTTGGATTATTAGATTGATATAACTTGATTTAGAGAAGAATAGGATACAATATCCAGAAACAGGAGTAGAGAAAAGGATACTTCAAAATCAGAGGGTCTGAATCTTTCATTTAGAGAAAAAAAACAAAAACTCATGTTTAACTTGGCATCATTATAAAAAGAACCCGGATGTTTATCATCCGGGTTCTTTTGGCATCATTTTTGCAATCTATACTATTATTTAGATACTGATTTTGTTTTTTCAACATCTACTACTTTTCTGCGGTCTTTCAAGAAGAAAGTCATCAGCAGTGCAATGATGCAAAGGATAAAAGTAAAGATGAAGGATCCATTGATTCCATCGATTGCAGCATCGGCCATTTTTTTCATATAAGCCAATTTGTCTGTAGCTGCCAAAGAAGCAGATGGTTCATGAGACTTCGTTACATTCGTCATGATGGTAACTAGAATGGCTGTACCGATTGATCCGGCTACTGTACGCAATGTGTTGTTTACAGCCGTACCATGACTGATCAATTTATTAGGCAGCGAGTTGATGCCTGCTGTTGTCAATGGCATCATAACCATTGAAATACCTAAGAATCGTGCTGCATAAATAAAGGTAATCCAACCCATGCTTGTATCCAAACCAAGGAACATAAACGGAACGGTTGCCACAACCAATATGGTTAAACCAGTAATGGATAGCCAGCGGGCTCCGAATTTATCAAATACGCGACCTGTGATTGGCCCCATAATCCCCATTAACAAGGCACCAGGCAATAAAACCAGACCTGAATACAATGCGCTCTTGCCGTGGATGCTTTGGATATAGATCGGCAATACGATACTCGCTCCAAGCATTGCCATATTCAAAATAGCACCGATAGCTGTTGTTAATGCATAAATTGGCGACTTAAATACTCTGAATTCGAGCATAGGGTTTTTCATGGTTAATTGTCTCCATACGAAGGCGATAATGCCAAGTACCCCAATAATTAGGGAAGTGATGACGATTGTATCATCCCAGCCATCGTTACCTGCAGAGCTGAAGCCGTATAGGACAGCACCAAAACCGATTGTAGATAACACAATGGATAAATAATCGATTTTTGGTTTGGATAATGGAACAACATTTCTCATTGCAAAGAATGCAAAAATGATATCCAGGATCGCAATCGGCAAGACAATGTAGAACAAGTAGTGATAATCCCATGTATCTACAATCCAACCAGAAAGGGTAGGCCCAATTGCAGGAGCAAACGCAATTACAAGACCTACCATTCCCATTGCCGCTCCCCTTCTTTCAACCGGGAAGATCATTAAGAATATTGTTTGTAATAATGGCATCATGATGCCGGCGCCCATGGCCTGGATAATACGGCCAACCAACAAGACACTAAAACTATTTGCAACAGCCGCAAACACAGTACCTATCGCAAATAGGATCATAGCGATCAGGAATAATGTTTTCGAGTTGATTTTATTAATCAATAAAGCAGTCAGCGGGATCATGATCCCATTCACGAGCATAAAGGCCGTAGTCAACCATTGGCCGGTAGATGCAGTTATATCCAAATCCTTCATAATCATAGGCAATGCTGTTGCCAGCAGCGTCTGATTCAGGATCGTTACGAAAGCCCCTACTAGTATAACTGCAACTAATAGAGGTCGATTAAATGGTTTTCCATGAATATCAGTCGGATTTTCATGTGAATAACTCATTTTTAATCACCCTCTCCAAATATTTCGTTTCCCGTAAAACCCGTTGTATATATTTTATACGTGTAGTACATTTAGCAATTTTACTACAGTTTCACCAATTGTCAATCAATTTGTATCGTTCATAAAAGTTGAAATATATAAATTAAACACTTATTATATTTTTATACTACCAGTCCAAAAAGGAGCCTAGTTATGATAAATAGACAGGAAATAATTATCACCTGTGCACAGAAATTATTTAACGAAAAAGGGTACTACTCTATTTCTGTACAAGACATAATTGATGCCTCTGGCATATCAAAAGGAACTTTCTATAATTACTTTCACAGCAAGAAGGATCTCGTATTAGCCATTCTTCAACATGTAAACGATGAAATCTCCATCGAACGCCAGCACATTTCAAAATCCGGAAGCAAAAAGGATAAATATCTATTAATGAAGCAAATATCGACTAAAATGACTATTTTCCGAAAATACCGTGTCTTTTCTTTGTATGAAGCTTTAGTAATGGAAAATAACAAAGATTTAAAGGAATTCATATCAAATGAACGTATTACTGAGGTCAGCTGGCTGACACAACGCTTTATTGATGTGTTCGGCGAAGAAATCAAGCGACATGCCTTTGATTTCGCAACGGCATTTTTGGGAAGCCTGCACCATCAAATACGCATATCAGAAATGATTTCTATGGAAAGCAAATCAATTGAAGATTTTATTGAATTCAATCTTTACTATTTGGAGTGCGCCATACCGATGGTGCTAGAAAAGAAAAGAATTCTTTTTCCTCCCAACGCCATTGAAATAGTAAGTCCGCTGTACTTGGAGTGCCCTTCAAACATGTTGGATAAAATCCATGGATTGCTAGATACCGTTTTAGTAGAAGCGCAAAATGAAACTACAGAAATTAATGAAATGCTTCAATTTATTCAAAAAGAATTAAAAAACGATGAACCGAGACTGCATGTCATCGTCAATGTGACACGAATCCTTTCTTCATCAAGCGACCTCCCTTCAGAACTGTCATTGCATTTATTGGAGCTGCTCCAATATACACAGATGTATATGAAGTTTAAGAATGAAAAGGCGCAGATCAACTAATCCCTTACTACAACATCGAAGGAGCTGGCAGCCATTGATTTCATTTATTCTAACAGCGAAACGGTTTCTGACATCTTTCTTTTCTTCTATGAAATTTAAAGCTTTTCGAAGGTTGTTCTATACACTGATCATGGTTTTATTATCAGGTACGCTCTTTTACCATGAGATTGAAGGAATGACATACTTTGACGCTTTTTACTTCAGCATCATGACGATCACTACCGTTGGAGATCCACATCTTGCTCCGCAGACTGTTTTTGGAAAATCCTTCACGATTCTATATGTAAGTGTAGGAATCGGCCTAATATTCACTTTCATCGGCTTTTTGACCAAAAGCATCATCAAGCATGAAGAAGAGTTTATAATGAATGAACGAAAAAAACAATAAATTTGCTTCTTACCCTCACAGCCATGAATGAATATTGTTAATCCCTTCACAATATTTACCCATCTTTTAAACAAAAGAAACATGTAAGTATAAAAGCCCTATTCCATTTCATCGGAATAGGGCAACTATCACGTTACAGTTCTCCATTTTTGACGATAACTTCTTCATAAAACACAGTCTTCAAACGGATGAAACGTTCTATTTCATTAATGAGGATCAGCAATGCTGCTCTTGTTTCAAACTCCTCCCTCGTTTTTGGCAAATCCATTCCGGCAAATGTCACCTTTAGATTCTGGAGGTTCTCCAGCAATTCCACGGCAGGATTATCCTGGGACATCGAAATACTCAACTCTTCAAGGAAATTTGCCACCATATCGCTTTGTTCGAAAGTAGTCGGCAAATGAAGAATAGTTGGAATCGCCCTGTGCAAAATATCGATTTGTTGCGAACGCATCTTGAAATAGCGATCGTAATAGTTCTCCTTTTTAGTGAACGTATTTTCCACATTCCTCTTTGCTACCGATAAGCCATTTTTCACACACTCGGATGTTTTGATTTCAAATTCATCATTCCAAATGGGCTCTTTCTTCCGAATAAATCTGGATAATTGCATGAGCAAGAGTTTCATGTTCTCCTCTGTTTCTTTTGCCAGCTGCTTAAGTGTATTTTCGGTGCTCGGCATATACAGATTGACTAACAGGGCTATGACGATACCGATCACAATTATATAGACTTCATTTAAAATAAAGCCAACCGATAATTGCTTTTCCATATACACCTGCATGATGATGACAAAACCAGGAACAATTCCATCCTGGAGGCTAAGTTTAGCCATGATCGGGATATACAGGAACAGCAACAAACCAATAGCTAAAGGCGTATAGGCCATTCCTTCAAATAATACTGCCGCAAACGCAATTCCGGCTATACCTGCGGAGAACCGCTTTAAAGCCACCACAACTGACTGTTTTTTAGTGCTTTGAACACTCAGTAACGTAATGATCGCTGCAGTGCTGGCATTATCCAAGTGCAGCAATTGGGCAATAATAAGAGAAACCATTGCTCCAATCGCTGTTTTAATCGTCCGTGATCCGATCGTAAACATTCCATACTTCCCTTCAATCATATTAAACGCTACTTCATATGACAGGAAATCATCGAATTACTTCAATTTTCCCATTAAGAAGAACATCATATAACCAAAGATCGACGCAATGACATAAAACGCCAAATATAACAAAGCACCCGGCCCCAAGAAAATCAAACTTAAAATAGCATAAACAATCAGGCTTAATCCTGTACCCATCAAAAAGCCTGTCTTTGTTATACAAGTCAGTATTCCTTGAACTGCAAATGCCAATGGGAAAATAACCAATAAACTAAAATTATAGAAGCCTTCCCATGAAGAATTGCCATGCGTGATCATGTAATCGGATAACAATGTCAAAACAATCATAACGATTGCAGGCATTATCAAAATAAAACTGTTCTTAGCTGTTGATTTTTTCATTTAAGCATCCCTTTTTAGTATGTATTTTTTTAGTCTAAAATAACATAAAAAACAGCAATTATTTCACAAAACCCTAATAAATCGATTATTAATAAAGTAGCGAAATATAATTATACTATTTTTATATAATGACTACTACCCGTGAAGCATAAAATGCACACACTACTAGTATATCTTTCTTTCTTAAACAGACAAATTATTTGTTTACTGCCATTATAAAAAGAGGAAGCCTTCACAGCTCCCGCTTTTTATCCTTTGTCTTTTTGTTCCATGGACAGCAAGAAGGCCCGGATCACAAAATAGGAAATCTCTTCTGGCAATACGTCACGCAATGCTTTCAAACCCTCACGTTCTACATTGTTTTGCACTGCTTCTAAAAGCAAAGGACGGTATTGATCGGGAATATAGGAGCTCCAATCTATATCCAATCCCTCATTATGGCATTTGAACAAATGTTGTTCGACTGTTGTTTCTTTTAAATCCCTTTTCATTGCGATTTCCTTAAGAGAAAAACCATCCTGCAATAATTGATATGTAACCAAATGGGATTTTTCCTTGGGCTCATCTAACAAAAGGCCTCCATCCTCAACCGGCTTGTCCAAGGAACTGCCAGGAGAATCTGTATCTGATGAATGCTCTTTAATGACAGCAAGAAATGCATCGCCGAACTTGTCCCTTTTTGCCTGCCCAATCCCTTTGACATCAAGTAATTCCTCCGAATTCCCCGGCATTCTGGAACACATGTCCAATAGGGTTTGATCCGAAAAGACGACAAACGGAGGCACTCCCTCTTTTGAAGCTATTTCTTTCCTTAACAAACGAAGAGCTTCAAATAGTGGATTATTCTTGGTTTGGCTCGTCTGTTCAGGGACTTTTGCTTCTTTTTTCCACACTTTTTCCCCGCTTTTAAGAACTGCCATTCCCTTTTCAGAAACCGTAAGAAACGGGAATTCACCTTGTTTCATTGTAATAAAGTCAGTGGCGATCAGATAATCGATGAAAGCATTCACTTGTTTCAATGAAGTATTTTTCATCAAATTATACGTTGAGAGTTCATCAAAATGGAATTGCAGCACTTTTTTATTGCGGGAACCTGTCAATACTTGCGATATCATATTTTTCCCGAATCTCTGCCCTGTCCGTATTATGCATGACAGCACCATTTGGGCCTCTCTTGTCATATCGACTGAATGGCGCTCATCCACGCAATTGTCACAGCTTCCGCAAGGTGTTTGGACTTCCTCTCCAAAATAAGAGACAATAAAATTCTGAAGGCATTCCTCTGTATGGCAGTAGTCGGTCATGACCTGTAAATTACGGTAATCATGCTCTATTCTTTCTGGATCGCCATCTCCTTGTTGTATCAGAAATTTTTGCACTTGGACATCTTGCGCATTGAAACAAAGGATGCATCTGCTTTCCAATCCATCACGGCCTGCCCGTCCCGCTTCCTGATAGTAACTTTCCAGGTTTTTAGGCATTTGGTAATGAATTACATATCTGACATTACTTTTATCAATGCCCATACCAAATGCATTTGTAGCAACCATTACATTTACTTGGTCATGCAAAAAAGCTTCCTGTGCCTGGAAACGTTGGTCATTGGATAAACCCCCGTGATATAGAGCAGCTTTGATTCCTTTTTTGAGAAGCAATCTATATAGCTGCTCCCCTGTTTTTCGGGTTGCAACATATACAATGCCCATTTCATCTTTATGGTCTTTCATATAATCAACAACAAAGCTTTCTCTGACCTGTCCCTTCATAATCGAAAAGAATAGATTGCTCCTTCTAAAAGTTGTCATGACCATTTGGCCAGAAGGTATGTCGACTGAGGATAGGATATCCTCCTGTACTTTCGGAGTTGCAGTTGCTGTTAATGCCAACACTGTCGGTTTCTCAGAAAAGGAATCAATGAACGGTTTGATCAATCTGTAGCTTGGACGGAAATCATGTCCCCATTGTGATATGCAATGGGCTTCATCGATTGCAACCAACGGAATGCGCATATGGCTTATTAGTCTTTGGAAATCATCGGATTGCAGCCTTTCCGGTGAAATATAGACCAATTTATACTCTCCATAATGGATTTCTTCCATTACCTCACGCATTTCTTCATTGGACATTGTACTGTTTATATATGTAGCATTGACGCCAATTTGTCTTAAAGCGTCCACTTGATCCTTCATTAAAGAAATAAGGGGAGTTATGACAATGGTTGTTCCTTCCATAACCAATGCAGGCACCTGATAACAAATCGATTTACCTCCGCCGGTCGGCATAATGCATAATGTATCCTCACGATTCAAAATTCTCTCAATTACTGCACTTTGTCCGTTACGGAATGTCTCATATCCGAAATAGGACGATAATACCTCTTTTGCTTTTTGCAGCATGTTTCCACCTACTCTTTTCTTCATTGCTTACTGCTTATCTTATCACAATTCAATCAAAGTCGATTGTCATGATATCTGAAAAAAAGTGATAATTGGCATTAAAAAAGTGCTATTTGTCCTTTAATTAGAAAAAACACCTTCTCTTGAATCGAGAATAAGTAAAACGGCGGGTTATCATCCATTATCATGTTCAATTTGTCATCAAAAAAATGGATTCCCCGTTCTTGCCTGCAGAATAGGGAATCCTCTTTTTTTTCATTTTCCTTCTTGTTCAATTGCCATACTGGTTATCCATTTTTACAGTTACCTATCATTCGGCTTTAGTTGAATGTTAATCCAGCGCTTAAATAGCCTGTTGCCACACCTGCAATTGTTGATTCAACACTTGCTACCAATAAAATTCGGTCTCCTGCCAAAACTGGAATATTGAGTGCCGCAGTGTTACTTGTAGTAGTACCGATGATGGACAGAGCTGGAATTGCCGGTAAGGTTACAAGTCCCTGTTGTGTAAATGTATTTGAGGCTGGACTTGATCGATAAACCCTAACTGAAATGGTTGATGGCGCAGTTAACAATAAGGCTACAGCTACACTAAAGAAAGCGGATATTGCTGTAATTGTTCCTGCTCGAGGAGCGGAAAAAGCAAAGTTCAATAAAACACCTGACCCGCCAGTCAAGTCGATTGGCGCTCCGAGAACACTAAGAGTTGTTCCTGAATTACCAAAGCCAACAACGCCTTGAGTGGATGCAACTCCTCCTAAAACGGAGGTTAAGGCAAGCGGCAATCCTGAAGCATATGGAATAACTGCACTTGAACCCGTAGGTCCAACTGAACCCGTAGCTCCGGCTGCCCCTGTTGCTCCGGCTGCACCTGTTGCTCCCGCTGCACCTGTTGCTCCGGCTGCACCTGTTGCTCCCGCTGCTCCTGTTGCACCTGCTGCTCCTGTTGCTCCGGCTGCTCCTGTTGCTCCCGCTGCTCCTGTTGCTCCCGCTGCTCCTGTTGCACCTGCTGCACCTGTTGCTCCGGCTGCACCTGTTGCTCCCGCTGCTCCTGTTGCTCCCGCTGCTCCTGTTGCTCCGGCTGCACCTGTTGCTCCCGCTGCTCCTGTTGCTCCGGCTGCTCCTGTTGCTCCGGCTGCACCTGTTGCTCCGGCAGCTCCTGTTGCTCCGGCAGCTCCTGTTGCTCCCGCTGCTCCTGTTGCACCCGCTGGACCAGTTGCTCCGGCTGGGCCTGTTGCTCCGGCAGCTCCTGTTGCACCGGCAGCTCCTGTTGCACCGGCAGCTCCTGTTGCACCGGCAGCTCCTGTTGCTCCTGCTGCTCCTGTTGCTCCCGCTGCTCCTGTTGCTCCTGCTGCTCCTGTTGCTCCGGCTGGGCCTGTTGGTCCTGTTGCTCCGGCTGGGCCTGTTGGTCCTGTCACACCAGTAGATGGACCTGTTGGACCGGTCGGACCTGTTGCCCCAGTAGCTCCGGTAATACCAGGGAAACTAGGAAATCCTGGAGGAAACGGAAAACAAATCGAGCAATATGGTGAACCGCAACCGCAATAACAACTGCTATAACCACATTTTCGTTTGCTCATTTTTTACCATCCTTTCATTATAATTGAATCACTATTCAAACTAGGGAAATTACTAGAATTAGAAGTATTTCAATATATTGATTCATTACTATTAAATGCAGAAGCTTGAAAATTGCACATCTATTTATCACCATTTTTAAAATTTTTCATAATTCCACTGATTGCTTAGATTCCATAACCCTGCTTCTGATCATATTTAATATGGATAAACGCTCCAAATGGCCGAACGCCTTTAAAAATGGTTCTGCCCTCATATTTCCATAAAAAAAAGCGACCAGAAGTCGCTTATCCAAAATCTATTATCCTCTTCTTTTAAATCCCCTGATTGTTTCGGCTTGCTTCAGGAAAATCCCTTCTATTATTTCGATCCCTTGATGCTGTTCAATGAATAAATCCAGTTCATCCTCCGTACGAAACCATTCAATTTCGTGCTCCCCACCTCGGTTATATATCAACAAATATGGTTTTTCTCTCATGAAAACCTCACCCTTTCTTTACAATAGTGCTTTTTGTTATACCTCATGCCTTTCTATTAGAAACCTAATTATGGTTGATTGTAGCAAGAAAATGTGTTTATTGATTGAATTTGGGTTGTTGATTCTGTTTACATATGTATTTTGCTGCTGACTATATTTTTATAATTATTGATAATTTAGAACATTGTTAATTAAGAATATAATTCTTCTTTTCCATAAAAAAAGAAAGCTGATCAGCTTTCTTTTTCGTCCCAGATGGTTTCGCCGATTTTCATCACAGCAAGCTGCTCTTCCGGCAATTGTTGTTCTTTCCATGCCTTCAAAAGAAGTTCCAACGCTTCCGGTCCGGTATCGTCAGCAAGGCGGTATGCACCATAATGCATCGGTACCATGACTTTTCCTTTTGAATCCAAATATGCCTGGATGGCTTCTTCAGGAGAGAGATGGGCATTCCCCATAATCCACTGAGGCTCATAAGCTCCGATAGGCATTAATGTATAATCAATGTCAAACCGCCCACCGATTTCCTTAAAACCGCGAAAATAGGCGGAATCACCTGCAAAGTATACAGTTTTCCCGGAAGATTCAATCATCCACCCTCCCCAGTGGGACGTATTTGTATCGGTTAATGATCTTCTTGTCCAATGTTGGGCTGGGACGAAAGTGAATGATAACGGCCCTATGCGAAAACTATCCCACCACTCAGCCTGTATGACATTCTTAAACCCTCTCCGTAGAAATGATTTTTTTAGGCCATCCGGAACCAGATAGGTGATTTCTCCTTTTAATCTCCGTAAGCTTCCATAGTGAAGGTGATCATAATGGTTGTGCGAAATCAACACATAGTCGATTTTGGGTAATTCATTAAAAGCCATCCCTGGTTTCGTTGACCGTTTTTCATAGCCCATCCATTTCGCCCAAACCGGATCAGTCAAAAT
Organism: Bacillus kalamii; assembly: GCF_047238185.1. NCBI lineage: Bacteria > Bacillati > Bacillota > Bacilli > Caryophanales > Bacillaceae > Bacillus > Bacillus kalamii. The sequence goes on from NZ_JBDFMI010000001.1 coordinate 1,857,220, forward strand.
AGCATATCCGTCGCATTGGATCAAAAAAGTGGAGTGGCCGATCCAGGTGATGGAAAAATCCATATGTTTACTATTAATTCTCTCCACGTCTCTCTGTTGTGAAAAGGGAATCTGAACCGATAAATCTTTCACTTTTTTTTTGCGCTCCTTTTGCCATTTCCTCGTTTCGGAAAATGAGCTTAATGAGCTGATATGGTCATAATTCTGATATTTTTTTCTCATCGTTTATCACCTAGCATTCTTTTCTATCTATTTTCCTCTCTTGCAAGAAAAAAAGCAAAACATGAATCCTAACGTACTAATCTACAGGATAATAGATCAGATTATAAAAGCTCGTAATTCCCTCGCATTCGTTTTTATACGAATGAGGCGACGCACTGGAAAATTGAAGTACTTTATTTGGAGTGACCGTAAACGATTCACTTCCAACCGTTACGGTCAATTCCCCCTGCCGGACCATTATGTATTCGATGCCTGAATGTGATTGCGCATGATGGGTGAAGCCAGGGTGGATATCAACTGTAAACAATTCGAAGCGTTTTTCCTGGTCAAAAGGAAAAATGGAATAGACAAGATAATGCGCCTCGTCATCCATTGCTGGTTCCAATGTATCCAATTCAACCAGAGATGTATTAGGTCGGTCATCTTCCTTGAGAAAAGTAGAGAAAGATACTTGCAAGCCGTTGGCGATCTTCCATAAAGTCGTTACTGTTGGATTCGATTGCCCCTTTTCTATTTGTGAAAGCATGGCCTTGGATACAGAAGTTAGCTGTGATAATTGGTCCAAGCTTAAATGGCGGGCTAACCGGATGCTGCGGAGATTGCGGGCGACAGCCTTTTGAATATCATCCATTCATAAACTCCCTTTCATTCTTTTCTTGTACACTTTAACATACGAATGTATAATATAACAAACAAGGAGGGATAAAATGAATTCTGAATGTTCAACACAATCAACTGTACAATCCTCTTCTTCATTTTTAGAGGGAATGAAAGATTGCATACCTACTCTTATCGGTTATATCAGCATTGGGGTTGCTGCAGGAATCGTAGGGGTCTCTTCCAACCTGAGCATACTGGAAATTGTCCTTCTTTCAGCACTAGTCTATGCGGGGGCTGCACAATTCATCATTTGTGCGCTTTTAGCATCAGGAAGTTCCATGACAGCCATCATACTCACTACTTTTATTGTCAACATCCGTCATTTGCTCTTGTGCATGACAGTCGCTCCCTACTTTTCTAAGTATTCCTTGTGGAAAAATATTGGAATTGGCAGCTTAATAACTGATGAAACCTTCGGAGTGACGATGGTCAAAATAGTGAAGAAAGAACCGATGAATGACAAATGGATGAATGGATTAAATATTACTGCCTATCTATCTTGGATCCTCTCCTGCCTAGCCGGCGCCGTTTTCGGCAAATGGATTTCCAACCCTGAACAGTTCGGGCTCGATTTCGCCCTTACCGCTATGTTTATCGCCTTGCTTGTATTACAGCTTCAAAACAGTAAAGGCGGCAAACTTTTTTTATATGTGAAAATCATTGCATTAATGGTTATTTTTATGATTCTTTTCTCGTTATTCTTACCGACACATATCTCAGTCCTATTATCCACTTTACTGGTAGCAACGATTGGGACGGTGATGGATAGATGAGCCTGAATCCCTTTGTATTTTATACGATTATCGGCTGTTCTATAGTGACGTTGATTCCAAGAATACTGCCGTTTATGGTTGTTCGTTCGATCACTTTGCCTGCGATAGTGATCAAATGGTTATCATTTATCCCATTATGCATTCTGACGGCTTTAGTTGTCCAAAGTGTGCTCATTAAACAAGCTAGCGGGCTTACCATCGACTGGTATGCACTTACAGCCATATTGCCATCTTTAATCGTTGCGATTTGGTCAAAAAGTCTATCATGGACGGTCATCACCGGAGTAGCAACAATGGCTCTAATTCGGTGGATTTTATAAAAAACAGGCTCTGTCTCATGAAGAATTCAATATGTCCATAAGCTCTTTATGTATGGCAGAGCCAATAAATAGCAGCGCATGTCATTTATTCTATTTCAGGCAGCTTTTCTTTAGCCACAAGGATTCCATCTTCGTCACAATAGGCATAATCTCCGGCGTGCCATTCAATGCCTCCGAAATACAAGCAAATATTGCGGTGCCCCTTGCCATCCTTCCTGCTCTTTTTCGGATTGGTTCCCAATGCCCTCACACCGAGATCCATTTCGTCGATTTCTGCACAATCTCTAATGCAACCATAAATGATGACACCAGCAAGATTCCTTGTAACCGCAATTCCCGCAAGCCGATCACCCATCAGCGCACATTTTTTGGAGCCTCCCCCATCCACCACCAGCACACTTCCTTCTGGAATCGATTCCAACGCTTTAACAACAAGCACATTATCTTCAAACACCCTCACTGTTTCAATCGGACCTGAAAACGACTTTCTATTGCCATATGTATGAAATTCCTGCTCACATATGGACACCCGTTCGATGAACCGATCGCAAATATCTGCATTTTTCATTTAGAAAATCCTCCCCGCGACATAATTTTCAATCAATTACCCTATTATAACATGTACACTCACGCTTACTACCAACTAAAAAACAGATGCGGATCAGTACTTTCCGCATCTGTCATCTATAGTCCAATATATGCTCTTCAAGCCACTTCTTTAGTTTCTTCTGGTCCTCAGCAATATATTGGGCAGCTTTTGGATTATAAAAAACGCTCGCTGGATGAAAAGTCGGAAAGATATGATACTTTTTTTCAGACAGCACCATTCCATGCTTTTCATCCCATTCGAGAATAGGCCGGTATAAAAAAGTCCCATGGCAGTCAGTGATTTTTTCTTTGGATCCAGCCAACCGCTTCAATCCTACATTTCCAAGAGTTACAATAAGCGGCGGATCGACTGTGCGGATTTCATAATCCAATAACGGCGCATGGGCCACTATTTCTTTGGCGGTAGGGGCCCTATTGTATTTTTTCTTAGTGATCCTTCCGTCCCGTTCCTTCTTATCCTTCCATTTATAAGGCCTGCTTCTCACTGCGCTGGTAATATAGACATCTTCCCTTTGCAGCCCCAGTTCAGCAATAAAGGCCATCAGTTTTTTCCCTGCCTTTCCGCTGAAAGGGATGCCATTATGGATTTCCGTTTCTCCCGGGGCTTCTCCGACCATCATAAACACCGGTTCATCAGGTCCTTGTCCATATACAAACCCTTCTACGTCGTTTCCTTTAATCCGCTCCTGGCCCCACTTTGCCAATTCTTCAGGAAGTCTCATGATCACACTCTCCCATACGATCAGTTTATGCTTATTCTTCCCTAAAAAAACAGCGTTTCAAACCATCTGGACTTCAAACTGTGTAAACTCTGACTCCCTTGCCAATTGCATAATCTGCATATTAAGCATCGTATTGCCGAGTAGTTTCATAATAAGAATTATTTTTTCAAAATCGCTTTCTTTATATAACTGGTAGGCTTCCTTTAGAAGTTGCGAAGGTATATCATCAAGATAATCCATTTCTGTACTATCCAGTTCCAACATATATTTCGACGTTTTAATAGCTGAAGTTTTTTCGATATATTCATCCAGAAATGCGTAGGCATCTCTTTCTTCCATCACTCCACAAACAGCTATTTCCACTTTTCTCTCTAATTTATTGATATGTATGCTATATTTCTGTGCCATTCCCCTACTCCTTCAATCCTAGCGCCCTTTTTCTATCCAATACGTGCGATTCTGCAATAACTAATTATATAGCAGATTCGTGCTGTTGGGAATATTTGAACATATATCCGTAATTGACTAAATCCCCTCGGAATCACTATACTTCAGAGAGGGACTTTATGAAAAAGAGGTAACACTATGGATTTCGATATTATTTATTTATCTTTTTATGTAATACAGGACGAAGGCGATGAAGGGTCGAAAAAAGCAAAACACTTCCAAACAATGGAGTCAGAGGAATATTTGCAGAGCCCGCTCAATGAATTCCTCGGCGGCGAATTAAAAAAAATCGCCAAACGAAAGGTTGAAAAGCATCCGAAAGCGGAAAATGTTCCGACCAAGCTTGGTTATTTTATTGTACAGGAAGGATTCGATGCCACATCGAACCCGAACTTCGTACTATTCAACAAAACCTGCTTTTCCGAAACAAAGGAACAATTCCACGAACATGCCGAACAGTTTGTACAATTATATATGGATACAAGCTCAGTCCGGGGCGGAGCATTCATCATACTGACCGCCAAACTGAATAAATATTTTGATGAACCATTCCTATTTCTATTGAAATGCGATTTCGAACCAAAGGTCGCTTCCATCTCCGATGAACGGACACTCATAAGGAATGTGGAAATGGCTATCACTACCAAAAATATGAAATCAATCATGTATCCCCATATGCCCGAGGAAGGCATGGTTGAAGAGAATGAACTGAAAATCCACCAATCCTCCCATGCCAAATACTTTGAGGATTTCCTGAAATTTGTTGACTATAATGAACCGATGCCGGAAATCATGAAAGCCCAGGTCATGGAGATGGTCTCAGAACAAATCATGGAATCATTGGAAGACGAAAGTGAAGAAATGAAGGCGTTCGAGCAGGAGATGGAAGTGTGGAGCGTCAGCGACAAGCGCGAAATCAAAGAGCAGCTGGATACTCACCAAATCGTAGAGGCTGCGGCTTCATTGGTTGAAATCACCCCTGATTTAGAGCTGCGGATGAAGTTGGATCATGTTGGCCTGAATGGAATGCTGTCTGATTTCGGAGATACTATCCATATGGCAAAGCTGAACGGCAAATATGTAACGATCATCGAATCAGACTCCATTGTCTTCGAGAAAAACGCCAGCCCGATCGAATTTTTGAAGCCTGATGAATTGGATGTGGTGATTGAGCGGATTAAGGGTAGGAATCCGGTTGAATAAAGCAGGTGGAAATGAAAGGGAATTGAATTTTTAAATATAAAATTCAGTATGTTACAGAATTTTTATAGATATGTGTGGTATTTTTTGTGATAATTTTATAAAACTTTATACGTAGCCTTAATCTTCTTAACAAAAAACAACCCACTGACTAATATCAGTGGGTTTACATACAGAAAAAATTCTAGTTTACCAACATGTGAAATGAATATCCATTACTTTAATCTTCCCAAACATCATCCATTAAGTCTTCAATTTCTTTTCTTCTTTTATCTGTTTCTGCTTTTATTACATCCACGTGATTCTCAATATCCACAGTACTACCTCCTTTGCTCCTTTAGGCAGTATTGATTTAGGAAAACATTTGTAACACCATTAATCTCAATTACAACATAATCATCTTCATACTTTCAAGATTTAACAGTATATAGGAAATCTTTATATGATTTTGAAGTATGTGACACTTTAGATAGTTAGTTCCATTTGGAAATGCACCGATTACTTCATCTAATCCCCCAATATGGTCAGCTTCAGGATGTGTACAAATTAGCACATTAACCTTACTAATTTTCAGTTTCTTTAGTTACGCCCCTACTTGATTCCGCTTGGCTTTGTTACCAGCAACAATTAGAATTGTTTCACCTGCTGGTGTGCTAATATACAGATTTTAAGTGTAGTAATCCTTTTTCGATAATATCCCTAATCCAAAATGATTAAGTACTTTTTAAACTGTTATAGGCTGCAAATGTACAATATTCGCTATCTTACCTATGCTTAAATATTCGTCATAGTACAGTTTTAATACCTGATCAACCTTCTCTAATGTATTCTCTTTGAATTGTTCCATATTCATCGCCACTCAAAAAAAGGTATATCCGTATAGAATATACCATAAAATCCCTAATTATACTTGCCTAAAATATCATTTAATTAACGGTGTTTAATTCATTAGCTAAAACATTCTTAAATGCAATTTCCCATTCCATATACTTAGTAACTGCAAACTTATATGATTCTCCTTTTTTCGTATTGATTACGATTACACTATTGCTTAACCCTTGTCTTCCTCTTGTGACTGAATCAATTTCCGAAATTGGAATTTCAAACTCATAACTTCCTTTGGTCAAGTTTACAAAAAGGCCAATTGCAACAGTTTTAGCTAGGCTATGCTTTGAGTAAATAAACCGCTCATTTGTCAGCATTCCATGTCCATTTTGTACATAGAAAGGATTTTTCACTCGGTTACAAAGCCCTTCCATCAGGATTTTTTCTTCCATGATATTCACCTTCTTTAGTGAGTTTTAATTACTCATTATTTAAATTCCCTATTATACTAGAACTTAAATACTCTTATTATGGGTAACATGGATGTTTTTCCCTTATATAATTCATAATAGTTTACGCTTACTTATTCATTCTTTGCCTGGGTGTTTGGTTTCATAACTACAATCAGTTTCTTTTTAAGTTCAATAATTTTAGCAAAGCTAAATCAAACGAGGCCAATAAAAATTGAACCTTCCTTATAAAGAACAAAATACATTATAATACTGTATCTAAATTAATTTTCTGTATACATAAGACTATCAGGATCACTACTTAAAGATTGGCTTATCTGCCTAGCTACTTCTAGATTTCCTACTAAATTATAAATTCCAAAGGCAACACCTAAAACAATTATAACTATACCAGCTACTTTTAATACACATTCTATATTAAAATAAACCATCTCCTTATTTATCCTTTATGATTTTACTGTTATATGGGTACAACAACAAAGCAACCGATGTTTTATTGCGAATAAAAAAGAGCACCTTATTCAGGTGTCATTGATAAGTTTTGTTTGTTTTACTTCTAATTGGTTGAGTCTTCTTTAAATATAATCTTCGAATTTCTTTATGCAAGTCCACTTTATGTGGCTTTGATAGTATTACTTCTCTAACATCATCCTTAGTCAAGTCCCTTCCATTGATCCCTTAATCAATCATGTTCATTCGTTCAGCAACCTCAATAATACTACCGATATGAGCATATCCAAATATGACCTGTTCTTACTTTGATACTGGAGCTTACATTGAAACTAAACCCAAGTATGCTGCAAATCACTTATTCTATTTGGAACTTTCTTCACTGTCAAGAAATGTTCCAATATAAAACCCTCTCTTTATAAGAAAGTTCGATATACTTGCTCCATAAACAGTGGTAATGTTTATCATTTTTATAACAGTACACATATGAGAAAATTACTCCTAGAAACATAGCGCTGATAATTTTTCATTTAAAAAGCAGTGTTATATTGTTGAGGAACAAAGTTATTTAACTTAAGTCTTGAAGCAGCAGTTAATGTCCAATAAGGGTTTGCTAACAGGCCACGTCCTATTGCTACTATATCAGCATCATTATTACCAATGACTGAATTAGCCAGAGTCTCATTTTCTAAACGGCCAACAGCAATAACTGGCACTTGCAACTCTTCTTTTATTCTTCTAGCCAAGGGTACCTGATATCCCCCATGTGTACCTGGTCTACCAGCAGCATCAATGGGGCCTTCTCCTCCTGAACTAACGTCAAACACATCTACTCCAGCATCTTTGAAAACTTTAGAAAAACTAACCGCTTCCTCAATATCATATCCACCACTAACGTACTCAATTCCTGATACGCGTAAAAATAACGGCATATTACCAGGCATTACACTTTTCATTGCGGAAACAACTTCAATACCAAACCTTTTTCTGTCATGCCCATATAAGTCAGTACGTTTATTAGTATAAGGAGATAAAAACTGATGTATTAAGTAACCATGTGCTCCATGAAGTTCAATCAAATCAAAACCAGCATCAACTGCGCGTATAGTAGATTCTTTAAATTTGTGAATGAGTTCTTTTATTTCATCTATTGATAATTCTTTTGGAGTTTTATAAGTATCATCAAATGCTAGTGCAGATGGTGCCACAGGCTCTAACTCATGTTCCGCTTTACGACCAGCGTGTGCAATTTGTATTCCAATTTTAGCTCCGTATTTATGAACTTGATCGACAATCTTTTTAAGTGCATCTCTATGCTCATCTGACCATAAACCCAAACAATAATCTGTAACTCTTCCTCTTGCCTCAACATTTGTCATTTCTACCATAACAAGACCTACTCCGCCTATTGCTCGACTTGTGTAGTGTTGTAGATGCCAATCCGTTGGCATACCATCTTTCCCAGTTGCAGAAAACTGGCACATAGGTGACATCATCACTCGATTTTTTATAGTTAAATCTTTCATTTTAAATTCACTCATTAGGTTTGCCATAAAACTCCTCCTTTCTAAAGCTCCCTATAGTATATTTATTATCAAATTGGTTTAGTCCACTCAATTCCGCATAAAGAACTAAAAGCCAGGCGTTAATTCTTTTAAAAGTATAGTTAAAATAATAGTTTTATTCATATTGATTTAAATGATTTTCTACGTTAGTTGAAACTAACATAAAAATGATATTAGCTTCTTCAATAATTGAATTCTAATAAATATACTTGTTATTCCAAAAAGAACTGTATTTATTTCCACCAGTAAACATCTTCAATTCGTCAAAATACGTTCTATAAATAATCGTTACTCTCTTCGAGTTTTAACATTTGTTTCAATATCAGTTCCGATTGCTAATAGTGTCTTCATTTTGTCTTCAATTGTTAAGTTTTAAATTTCTTAGTAATCCTTATCTAAATATAAATCACAGTGTTCAATAATTAAGTTACTTTTATACTCATCAAGAACTGTCAAACTTTGTACGATATAATTACTTTTATATACTATAGACATACAAGGAGAATACAGATGAATAAAAACGCATTGCTTCAGCTCATTACAGCCATGGCAATATTCGGATCAATTGGGTTTCTTTCTCCCTTTACAGGATTGAAAGCGTTGGAGCTTGTTTTCGTCCGCTGTGCATGTGCAGCGCTCTTTTTGGGGATGGCATGGGTTATTAGTGGCCACGCGAAAAAGGAGAAGTGGAGCAAGAAAGAATGGATGCTTGTATTAGCTTGCGGAATATCTAATGTCTTGAACTGGATTTTCTTGTTTAAATCATTTGAGCTTGTCTCGGTGACGATTGCGATCACTCTCTATCATATCGCGCCCATTCTTGTACTCCTTATGGGCAGTTTCGTTTTCCGGGAACGTTTGACTCTGCTATCCATTCTGGCTATTACATTGTGTTTCATCGGCACCATTTGCATTGTTGCAACAAATGGATTCAGTACGGCCGCAATTGAATGGAAAGGGATAATTTTTGGAATCTTTGCTGCTTTTTTCTATGCTTTAACTATGCTTTTAGGCAAAAGCATTACTGTAATGAGTGTGTATGCAACTACGTTTATCCAGATGTTAGTCGGGCTGTTGCTTGTTTTCCCTTTTATAGACTATCATTCTTATGGAATGTTATCGAATCATGAATGGTTCTTTGCCATTTTTACGGGTTTTGTCCATACAGGAATTGTGTATCTTCTTTTTTTCAACAGCATTCGCTATTTGCCTACAGCGGTTGTTTCTTTTATGATTTTCGTCGATCCGGCGGTCGCCATTCTGCTGGATATTGTCATTACGGATGTTGAACCCGGCTGGATGCAATGGGCCGGTATACTCTTCATTTTTACCGGTTTGTTTTATTCCTTGCTGAAACCTAGTGGGAAGTCTAACCAACATGCATCACCATAATGGTTCCTCCCTACTGGAAGGGTGGCATACGAACGGAAGTATAAATGAAAAGATGACACAGCTGCCAACTAGAAGAATGAATGACCAAGTGAATGGAAATCGAAACGTTACAAAAATGAAATTAATGAATAATGGAAGCGATAGGATTAGACTGGCCCTTTTACGGGATTGGGCTGTAATGTAGATCGTGTTGCAACATTTAGGGCATATCACCAATGATTTAAAGGTGAACAACTTTCTGTATAAGGTCCAATAACCGACTTTCTCACCGCACGTGCAGCATGTAAATTTGGCCATAACGATCCCCCTATATGAATTCATCTTACCAGGTATACACGATTGCTAAAGTAGTAACAATGATTTCTTTTTTCTTAACAATTTTCTTGTACACTTACTGTCTGATGCGAAATTGTAGAAAGCGAGTAGATATAAGTGCCCTTGAAATGGAGTATTTTCCTACTAATCCTTTTGTGCGTCGTTATTTCTTGCCCTTTAACCGACCCGCAAATACAATACAAGGAAGCTAAAACGATAGCAGAAAAACTGTCAAAAAATGGCTGTTCTCCCCTTATTTCCACGAAATTTCCATAAAAAAACATCAATACTCGTTTTGGGTCCACTTAAAGGCTACCAAAGAGTTTCACACACTATCGGAAATGGATCAGTTTTCTCTTTTATCTATTTTTCATACACAACTTCGATATAAAATGAAGTTCATTGAACCACAGCTTCCTTTTTACCGACAAGACATTGCGATTCAAACAAAGATTTGCTTCCTACGAAAATGACCTTACGTCCAATAACATACCTGAACGGGAAGTATATGAGTATATCCCATTTTAATGATGTAATCACAAGAAAAGGGCATGATTACAAGCCTTATCAGGATAACATATTCATTTCGAAAGCAACCATGGACCAGTTTAATCTCCGTTTAGAGGAAGTTAGGGCTATATATAGAAAATGGTTTTTATATTCGCTTTACAAGCAGGAATAAAAGAAATGGCTTCATTATGGATGTGCACCCCAGAAGTTAGACCAAAAAATCTAATTTTAGGGTGTTTTTATGGCTATGCATAATTGCTGCAGAAACCCGCAACTCTATGACTGTTGATTTTTGATTCGAATTCGTATAACAACGACCAATACGATTATGCCGACAACAGAAATGGTGAACAAGGGATGAATCAAAATATTCATGATGTGAAAGGGCGCTTTATGCCTATACACAGCACTTAACCACTTATCATCTTCTTTAATGGCAATAGCTTTTGCGCTTGATACTCCTTTAATCTCGTAATAGTCAGTTCCTTTCGGATAACTATTGGATGCATTACCATAAAACTCCCCCGTTTCTTTAATCGGTTTCGTTTCTACTTTACCGATTTTTTTACCAACCTCTTGGCCGTCTATTATCTCTTCTTGCTTGACCTCATAAACCTTCCCTTTCCAAACAACGAATGGGTATTGCCAAGATAACGCCTGGACAGAGAAAGCACACATATACATAAGGATGATGGATAAAAACAGTATTCTTTTCATGATTGGAGATCCCCCTTTTAAAAGTAGACGTATCTTAATTAATAAAGTTTCATAACATTCAGATAATAGTTCACCCCACAAAAACAGCCCCGCCATAATCGACGGGGCTGTTACTCTTTACTTCTCCACAGGCAACCAACCGGTCCGCGTTGTGATGGCATGCCACATGCCGTCCGGAATTACCAATTCTTTCTGGCTGTCTTGCTTCAACGTAGTACGTATCGTGTTTTCTTTCCCTTCTTCGACTTTCTTCAGCCAATCCGGCTCCATTAAAGCTTCCCTGCCCAATGCAAATAAGGGGATGCCTGAGTCCAGCACTTCTCTCGCCTCTTCTGCTGTATGGATAGAACCTAATGCTATAAAAGCGGTTCTGCCGTCAATCACATCCCGTAATGCTTCTGCACGTGTAACCTCCATTCTTTTCCCGCTCCGGGGCATTGAATGGAAATCCATTAATGAAGCATGCAGATACGTCAATCCTTGGTCTGCTAGAATATCCACAAACGCATAGGTGTCATCCATCTTTATTCCAGGTTCACTCGCTTCTTCAGGTGAAAAGCGATAGCCGATGATAAATGAATCGTCACTGTATGCACGGGCGGCTTTCTTCACTTCCTGAATGACTGCAAGCGGGAAAGCCATCCGTTTTTCCAGACTGCCTCCCCACTGGTCGTTTCTTCTGTTTGCGTGCGGTGAAAAGAATTGATGTATCAAATAGCCATTAGCTCCATGTATTTCGACACCATCAAAACCGGCTTCGATGGCTCTGCGTGTTGTTTCACCGAAATCACGGATAATCCCGGCAATTTCAGTATCGCTTAATTCCCGAGGAACAGTAGAATTTTGAGTGGAAGGCACGTCACTTGGCGCCACTGGCGATTGGCCATCCAATAATTCGGGATCGCATTCCCTTCCCCCATGCTGGATTTGCAGAATAGCTTTTGATCCATTCTGTTTAATCGCTTCGGCCAACTCCCTTAACCGCGGGATTTGCATGTCATCATATCCGATGAACTGGCCAGGGAAGCAAAGCCCTGAACGAGATACCGCAATGCAAGCCGTAATGAACATTCCCGGTTCGCCCGCTCTTCTTTGATAATAGGCCATCTCTTGATCCGAAACGCTGCCATCCCTATCGCCTGAATAGGTGGTCATAGGAGCAATCACATAGCGATTCTTCAATGTAACTCCATTCGGTAAAACATATGGTTCAAAAATAGATTTATATGTATCTTTCATTGCTTTAAATCCTCCTTTTCCTAAAAAGCGTACTATGTTCTTCACACGTGCTACAAATTTAATGCTTAGAATAATCGTACGCCCCTGAATACTATTTCCCTTTCTTTGCTTCCATTACACTTTTTATTCACCCCTATTTTCCACTGCATATAATTGGCATAAAAAGACTAGGTGTGATAGGTTGATTTTTTTGAAAAATAGGGTATAGTTGATTATCAATTAACAGATTGTTAATTAAAAGTTGGATATAGTAATTAGTAGAAGGAGGCGGTCATTATAAGCAATCCTGTACAAGGATCTCTTCCCTCGGACTGTTCTCCCGATAAGTATATGAGCGGCATCACGATATTCACTATTGAATCTGATAAGACGGATCCTTACAAACCGCCAATAATGGTTCTTAAAGTGCTTTTGCTGGAAAATCGATCTTCCTCTATCCCTTATTTTGGGCTTCCGGAGGATGTAGTGAACAGAAACGAAACCGCATTTGAAGCCGCTTTTCGGATATTGGATACGCGCATGGGGTTGAGGCCTGCTTATATGAAGCATATACATATTTACGATAAACCTGACGACATGGAAAAACAACGGGTAATCTATAATGCCCATTACGCAATTATGCCGGAACACTTGCTCAACAGGCAGGAAACATGGAATGACATGGGTGTACATTTGTACACGTTGAAGGAAATAGGTGCATTGCCGATTGAAACTGGGCGGCTGGACACGATAAAAGATGCATATGAAGCTTTGGCTAAGGACTTATTGACAACAACCGCTGCCAAACATTTCTTGCCGAGCGCCTTTACCTATTCCGAACTGCAGGGTGTATTGATGACCATCTGCAGCGACCCTGCCATCACTCGCGACCAGTCATTTGCGAGAAAAATAAAATCGCTTCCCTTTATAGAAGCATTAAAAGGACAGACTACGAACCGGCATTCGAAAAAGCCGACTCAATTATATTGTTTTAATGATTTACATGTATTGAAGCCCATTTATACTGCGCGTTATTAACTGCTATGCCAACTTGTTTATAGTCGATAAAAGGACATTGTGTTCTTTTAGGGCTATAATGATAGTACTATTTATACAACTATGCTGGAGGATACTTTTATGACTCAACAATACAATGATGATGGTTACGCATTGCATACCGATCTATATCAGATCAATATGGCTGAAACGTACTGGGAGGACGGGATCCACGAGAGACGGTCTATTTTTGAAATCTATTTCCGCAATTTACCCTTCAATAATGGGTATGCCATTTTTGCCGGCCTAGAAAAAATCATCTCGTATCTAGATGATCTTCGTTTCACTGAATCAGATATCGCTTATCTGCGGGAATTGGGATATAAGGACGACTTTTTGTCTTATCTTGCAGACTTCCGTTTTACAGGTACGGTCCTGTCTATGCAGGAAGGTGAACTGGCCTTCGGGAATGAACCGCTCCTCCGCGTTGATGCCCCATTGATTCAGGCACAGATCGTAGAGACAGCTCTTTTGAATATCATCAACTATCAAACGCTGATCGCTACCAAGGCATCCCGCATCAAACAGGTAATCGGCGATGATGTGGCCATGGAATTCGGCACAAGGCGTGCACAAGAGTTCGATGCAGCCATTTGGGGAACGCGTGCTGCCTTTATCGGCGGATTTGAGGCTACCTCCAATGTTAGAGCTGGAAAATTGTTCGGCATACCGGTTTCCGGGACACACGCCCATTCACTTGTTCAAGCGTATAAAAATGAATACATTGCCTTCCATAAATATGCACGCCGCCATAAGGACTGTGTCTTTTTGGTGGATACATATGATACATTGAAATCAGGAGTACCAAATGCGATAAGAGTAGCCAAAGAATTAGGGGATCAAATCAATTTTCTCGGCATACGCCTAGACAGCGGCGACTTGGCCTATTTATCGAAGCAGGCGAGAAAAATGCTCGATGAAGCTGGTTTTACCGAGGCAAAAATTGTCGCTTCCAATGATCTTGATGAAAACACGATTCTAAATTTAAAGAACCAGGGAGCAAAAATCGATACATGGGGAATTGGCACAAAGCTGATCACAGCCTATGATCAACCTGCCCTCGGCGCTGTTTATAAAATGATGTCCATAGAAAATGAAGAGGGTGAAATGGTTGATACCATTAAAATCAGCGCCAACCCTGAGAAAGTTTCCACACCGGGCTTGAAAAAAGTATTTCGTATCATTAATTCCATCAATGGCAAATCGGAAGGCGACTATATCACGATGGAAGATGAAAATCCTGAACAGGAGGATCATTTGAATATGTTCCATCCGATTCATACACATATCTCAAAATTTGTAACCAACTTTGAGGCGCGCGACCTCCATCATTTGATTTTCGAGAAAGGTGAATTGAAATATGAAACCCCTTCTCTGCCAGACATTCAACAATTTGCAAAGGAAAATCTGAATTTGCTTTGGGATGAGTACTTGCGGATTTCCCGACCGCAGGAATACCCTGTTGATCTAAGCCGCAAATGCTGGGAAAACAAGATGGCCAATATTGAAGAAGTGAAATTGAATGTTAGACAGATGGTCCAACAATCGATGAACTACGAAAACCAATAAACCAAGATACTGTATCGGTGCAGCACCTTCCACCCCTTTGGAATTGATCTTCCGAAGGGGTGTTTGACTAATGCGTTGGATAATATGAGCAGGACAAAATATGTCTGCCAATCGCCAACCCTCATATAGCAAAGAGTGCGAAAAATCCCTTTTGTCAGACAGCTGTTCTTTTGTTATCCTTACTGTTAGAGAGGTGAATTAAATGCTATTCAACACAATTAATCAAGATATGTTAAATCAATTGTGCTTTGCTTTCGATTCCTGCTTATTGGAACGGAATCTTTCTTTCCAACACACGAAAATAGTGGAAGAAAACGGCACTTTGTTTTATACTTTCTGCAATGACCCGGAGAAAGCCCGCTCCGTTGAATTTGACGGCCAACATTGCCTAGGATTGGAAATGGACTACATTGCAGCGGAAGTGCTCTTGCCCATTTTACCCCGATTAAAGGCATATGCTATCTAAAACCATCCTTGTGATGGTTTTTTAAATGGAAATTTTTAGTTGACCATTTTATAACCAATTGGTAAAATTTCGTTAAAAGACTGTTACACTTTGAAAATGTATCCGCTTTCATTACATGCTTTTAGATTTATTTTTCTTCTATTCTCCACTGCTTCATCATTAAACTAAAGCATTAAAAGATTAATGCGGTTAGGGATTTATGAACTGAACAAAGATATTCGCCCCCTTCTTGCCCCGCTCAACAATATTCATCTAAGAAAAATAGAAAGCAGGATATTTTATTTCATTTTTAAAACGGAATGTCTTTTTATCGTTATATAAAGGAAGTGATGATTTGAAACCCGGAATGAAAATAGGCATGGCAGAATCGATTACAGTTGAAGTATCGGAGGATATGTTCGCCCGTTTTGAAGATAAGGTCATTCATCCGGCCTTTTCAACAGTATCGATGGTTTATCATATGGAATGGGCGTCACGGAAAATAATCCTTCCCTATTTGAATGAAGATGAAGAAGGACTTGGTGCTTCTGTTAACCTAAAGCATACTGGTATGTCCCCTGCCCATTCTAAAGTCACCATTACCGCCGTGCTGAAAGAAATTGTTAACAATATAATTGTGACTGAAGTAGAGGCCTTTAACGAAAAAGAAAGGATTGGTGTTGGAACAGTCAAGCAAATCGTGCTCCCGAAGGCAGAAATTGAGAAAAAACTGAGCTGATAACGGGTCTTTTCTTAGATACTCATATGTCCGCTTCCCCTGCCACAAGCATTTACCACTATATTCATCATGCTAATCATAGGCTGTTGCAACCAGTAAAAACACCATTAACCCATGCTCGCAAGCCGTTCGCATCCATTTGCTTGTCATTTGATGCTTCACGGTCGTAACAAAAAGGTGTACTAAAAGGACAGAGGTGAAAAAATGATTAAAGAATATCCGATTGTTAGAGTCATGGATGATGAAGGCCAGTTGCTTGAATCACCTTATAGAGAACAAATCACTGAAGAACTGGCATTGGCATTATATACACATATGCTTCGCATCAGAACGTTCGACAGAAAGGCCATTTCGCTACAAAGACAAGGACGGCTTGGCACGTATCCTCCATTTGAAGGGCAGGAAGCGGCTCAGGTAGGCAGTGCGCTTGCTCTTGAAGAACAGGATTGGCTCTTCCCGACGTACAGGGACCATGGAGCAACATTGACATTTGGGCAGGATATGGTCAACCTTTTTCTTTATTGGCAAGGTAGGCTTGAAGGCCTCACTCCTCCCCATGGAAAACGGATCTTTCCTCCAGCGGTGCCGATTGCCACTCAAATACCTCATGCCGTAGGGGCTGCCTGGGCAGAGAAACGAAAAGGAACGTCTTCTATTTCCATCGTCTATTTCGGGGACGGCGCAACATCAGCCGGGGACTTCCACGAAGGGCTGAACTTCGCAAGCGTTTATCAAGTGCCAGTTGTCCTTTTTAATCAAAATAACGGGATAGCTATTTCTCTTCCCGTAGAAAAACAGATGAACAGCAAAACCATTGCCCAAAAAGGGATGGCGTATGACATTCCCAGCATTCGTATAGACGGCAATGATGCATTCATCGTCTATTTTGAGACAAAAAAAGCCGCCGAGGCAGCAAGAAAAGGAATGGGTCCTACCTTAATAGAAGCCGTTACTTGGAGGTACGGCGCCCATACGACCGCTGATGACCCTACCCGTTACAGGGATCAAGGGAAATCAAGGGAAATCCCGGATCCTTTACAGCGCTTGATTGCCGCTATGAAGCAGCTGGGGTATTGGGATGAATCCAGCATGAAATCTCTTGCGAAAGAGATCGAGCATGAAATTGAAGAGGCTGTTCGCATAATGGAAAAAGCGGATAAGCCTTTAGTGGAGGATCTTTTTGATTATACGTACGAAACGCTTCCTCCGTATTTGAATGAACAGAAAGAAAACTATCTTAAGCTGATCAGAGGTGACTTCAATGAACGTGGTTGAGAAAAAAGTCCAATCGTTCACGCTTGTCCAGGCAGTCCGTGATGCATTGAGGCTCAAGCTTGCAGAGGACCCAGATACGCTGATTTTAGGGGAAGATGTCGGCAAAAACGGCGGCGTCTTTCGCGCGACTGAAGACCTTCAAAAGGAATTCGGCAGTGAACGCGTCATCGATACACCCTTAAGCGAGGCCGGTATAATCGGAACCTCGGTCGGTATGGCTGTTAATGGCTGCAAGCCGATTGCAGAAATCCAATTTCTCGGCTTCATTTACCCGGCCTATGAGCATATTATGACGCATGTATCTCGTTTACGGGCTAAGACCCGGGGACATTATACAGTCCCGATGGTTATACGTGCTCCCTATGGCGCCGGCGTCAGAGCACCGGAAATCCATTCCGACAGTACCGAAGCGCTTTTCACCCATATGCCAGGGCTGAAAGTGGTCTGTCCCTCTGATCCGTATGATGCTAAAGGATTGCTGATTTCCGCCATTGAAGACCCGGACCCTGTCCTCTTTCTGGAATCCATGCGAAATTACCGGGCCTTCCGGATGGATGTGCCTACAGGAAAATACTATGTAGAAATCGGCAAGGGCAAAAAAGTGCAAGAAGGGACAGATATCACATTGATTGCTTGGGGGGCCATGGTTCCTGTAGCGATGAAGGCGGCAGCAGAAGCTGAAAAACAAAATATCACCTGTGATATCATCGACCTCCGCACTCTCTCCCCTATCGACCGGGACATCATTGCTGAATCTGTCCAGAAAACCGGCCGGGCAGTCATAATCCATGAAGCCCACGGAAACGGCGGCCTCGGTGCCGATATTTTATCCATCATCAACGATACATCCTTCCTTTATTTGAAAGCGCCGATTGGCCGTGTTACCGGCTTTGATGTACCTGTGCCTTTCTTTTCATTGGAAGAACACTATATTCCCACACCAAAGCGTGTAATGAAAGCCATTCAAGACGCCATTCATTTTTAAGGAGGGACCTATGGTAGAAGTAAAATTGCACGATATAGGAGAAGGAATGACCGAGGGAGAAATAACCTCTTACCTGATTAAGGAAGGCGATCCGGTCACAATTGATGAGCCGTTGGTTGAAGTGCAAACAGATAAAGTAGTAGCTGAACTTCCCTCGCCCATCAGTGGAATCGTCAAACAAATACTCTTTCCGGTCGGCAGCACGGTTAGCGTAGGAACAACGCTCCTGACTATTGAACCCGAACATGCCGGCATTAAACATCAGCAAATAAAAGAAGATCACAAAAAAACGCTTTCACTTGCCTCACCTATCGTAAACCAAAAACGAATACTCGCCACTCCATATACTCGAAAAATCGCCAGAGAGAACGGCATAAACCTGGACGATGTCCCCTCCTCTGATCCATCAGGAAGAATTACTGAGGAAGACGTTCTGCGCCATATGAAGCAACCAGCGAAACAGAAATCAGTAGCATTGCAGGAGACGGTCAAACGTGATGCTGTCGATATGGAATACTTGCCGTTTACAGGCATACGCAGGCAAATTGCACAAAAAATGACCAAATCTTTATTTACAATCCCGCATGTGACACAATTTGAAGAAGTCAATATGACTTCCCTCATGAAGGTGAAAGAAGAATTAAAAAGCAAGCAGGTGCCTGTTTCAATCAGCTCCTTTTTAATTAAAGCTCTAACGATCGCCTTAAGGGACTTTCCTATTTTCAACAGCAAGCTAGACGATGAACAGGAACGGATCATCCTTGAAAAACAGATGAATATCGGTATTGCGGTCGATACAGAAAAAGGATTGGTCGTTCCTGTCATCCGCCAAGCTGATCAGCAATCAATCAGGCAGCTGTCGGAGTCTATTTCGGAAGCCAACCGGAAAGCAAAAGAAGGTTCATTGTCACCGTGGGATTATAAGGGCGGCACGTTTACAGTCAGCAATGTCGGGCCGCTCGGCAGTATAGCGGCAACCCCGATTATCAATTATCCGGAAAGTGCAATTATCGCTTTCCATAAAACCAGAAAGATACCGATTGTGAATGATGAAGACCAAATTACGATTGGGCATATGATGAACATTTCGATGTCATTCGACCATCGTATCGCGGATGGTGCTACAGCAATCGCTTTTACCAACCGTTTCAAGGCTCTGATTGAACAACCGGCAAGGCTATTAGTGGAGTTGATCTAAATGGTAGTAGGTGAAATTATCCAAGAAAAAGATGTAATGATTATCGGCGGCGGCCCCGGCGGCTATCATGCTGCCATTCGAGCGGCACAATTAGGCCTCACGGTCACACTGGTCGAAAAAAAGACTCTGGGAGGAGCATGCCTGAATCAAGGGTGCATCCCTTCCAAAGTCTTTACACATGCAGCAAAACAATGGAGCCAATTAACCAATCTCCCTAAGCTGGGAATCAAAGTGGAAAATCAAACAATTGAACTTCCAACCTTGCTTGCTTACCAAAAGAAAATGATCGACCAGCTCCGTCATGGTGTTGAAGCATTGTGCAAAGCCAATAAAATCGAAGTGATCGAAGGCTCAGCCGCCTTCCTGTCAGAAGACCGCATCGGTATAGAAAATGGGCATGCTTTCGATACTTTCAGGTTCAAGCATGCCATCATCGCAACCGGTAGCACTGTAAATGGAACTGAATATGATTCGCCTTTTGTGCTGGCAGCGGATGAACTGTATAGCTTGAATCAGCTTCCTCCCTATTTACTTGTCTATGGACATGACTATATCGCTATAGAAGCGGCTATGTCCATGTCTGCTTTTGGCAGCAAAGTTGTTTTTGTACAGGATGCTCCATTTCCATTCGACCATGACATCAGCCATGAGTTGAAGAGGCAATTCAAAAAGAAAGGGATAAAGTGGTTCCAGGAATCAGCTCTGATAGACATTCATTCCAACGATAAGGGCGTCCAAGCCAAGTTTAAAACGGAAGAACAAGAAACCTTTTCATTGGAATGCACCCATTTTTTGATGGAAGGACGAAGAAATCCGAATACGAAGGAAATGGGGCTGGAACGCATTGGGATCGAGTTGGATGAGAACGGTTTTATCATTACGAATCACCGGCTAGAAACTAGTTTGCCCCACATTTATGCAGTAGGCGATGTGACAGAAGGAGCCCTCCTTGCAAGTAAAGCACTTAAACAAGGGAAACAGGCAGCGGAAGCAATAGCCGGCATGCAAACAGCGTTTTCCCTTTCCTTTATACCGAATGTGGTTCATTCCCTACCGCCAATTGCTTCTGTAGGATTGACTGAGCAACAGGGTATCGACTCTGGATATAGCGTCATTGCCTCCCGCTTCCCTTTAGCTACGAATGGGATGGCTGCCGTTATGGGAGAAAGCTCCGGTTTCATTAAAGTGATCGCCGATCAAAAAACAGATCTCATACTCGGCCTTCATATGATTGGCCATGGTGCGATCGAACTATCCTCTGCCTTTGTGCAAACACTCGAAATGGTTGCTAAGACGACAGATCTTCAAGATATTTTCTACGCGCATCCTAGCCTGAATGAAACACTGCTAGAATGCATAGAAGGATTGACAGGGACGGCAATCCATATGGTTCCAAAGAAACAATCCGTAAAATGACATGGAATGCCCTTGACTTTCTATTCAAGCTGAAAAAGGCAAGAATGCTGTTCAATCTTCATTCTTGCCTTTCTTTTTTGTTTAAAGAGGGAAATAGGATGTTTTTGTGAATTGCACCTTCATTTTACTGTTGTTGGATTGCCTGATTGCTTTGTTTCAAAAATCAAGTGGTGAATCTGGCACTCTGTTCAGTTTTATAATCTTGAAATGCCTATCATGCTTGCGGCCGCATTGGATTCGTTCATAGATCAGTCTTTACTAGACCTTAAGGAATACCTCTTAGTCTATTTAAAATGAGCGAACTATTATTTTGACTTTTCAATAAACAAATTGATATACATTTTTTGCTATGGTAAACTATCTCTGATAATGATTATTATTATCAAACATGTACACTTGATTATCAAGGACTACTAGCATCCAATCCCTTTGCATTGAATTACATAATAATCTAATAATCGCTAGACTGGAAGGAAACACATTGCAAACTGCAATCATCTTTTACCATATAAAAAGGAATGAACACTATGTCAATTGACTTGGATTTCTCTCTTGTGAATCACTATTATCATATTTCGCCTAAAGGAGCCGGCCAGCCTTTGGCCGAAATGCCTGCAACTGATTTTTTCAATCCGGAAACATTAATACAAATGATGCATAAAGCTGGCCACACAGTTGAAGCATTAGGCTTGGATTTGCCCGCTTCTTTTTTTGGTACATCTCTATGCAACTTATGTTCTACCAAGTTGCTTTTTCTTGCACAATCAAATGTCCTTATTGACTTATCACTTAAGAATCTCCTTTTTCAGGTTGAGGTTCATGATGACCATGCCCACCTTGGATACAAAATAGAAACACTATCGTATAGCGAAGTGCCTGAGGTGGATAGCCTTTCTGTAATCCAAAAAGACTGGGAACGTTTTATTTCTTCAGAGATTACTCCCGCAGTGGAAGCAATAGCTTCCGCTGCAAGCCTAAAACCTTCCATGATATGGCTGCAATTCGGCGGTGAAATGGGTATGTTAAGGGATTTTATACAACAAAACGAAAAAAATGAATGGGTACTAGCAGCATTCAAACAACAATTCGAACTATTATCCGAGCTGCTTTCTCCTGCTCTATTTAACCGGAAACGGAATCCATTCCAGCACACCAATAAATATGTGGACAATCCATATCAAGAGGGAGAACAATTAGTGATGCGTTCCTCATGCTGCCTCTATGACCAAAGAAAAGGCGGGGTAAAATGCTTCGTTTGCCCCCGATTAAAAGAGACAGAACGGGAAGAAATGAAACGGCACATACAAACTGTCCATTAAAAAAATAGGTGTTTTATCAAGACCTTCTAACTAGACCAAGGAAGGTCTTTTTGGCTTATTATCATAGGAAATGCATCTGTTCATTTACACTTATTCCAATGAATAGTTGCAATAGGGACATAACACCTACTTTTTGTCTTTGAAAAAAAATACCCGTCCTAGTTGTTCCTTTGCCTTTTCATAAGCATTCTATACAGCGGATAAAGCATCATAATCCCGAAAAGCAATATAGCTTCAAGCAAAGGTTGGATTACATTGCCTAGCGGCGAAGGAGACACAACAGAAAAAGTATAGCTGAATGCTAACAATAGAATAAATAAGCATAGATGTACCAATAGAAACCGTTTCAAAGGAAAACCATCATTCTTGATTCGATAGCGGACAATCGCCAATGCCGCTGCAACTAGAAAAAGAGATAAAAATACCCATTCGATCCTGCCTTGCCATATGCCTAAATGATCAATCCTTTGAAACTCTTCTTGTGTAAGGTTCTTTTTAGACAGCCAAGACTCCCCTCTATGGATACGATAACTATCTAGCAATGCAAATCCTGCATACAGTAAAAACATCAATCCTGTATATATATAGGTATAGAGTGGCTTAACAGATTGTTTGGCTTCTGTATCGATTATTCCCTTCAGCATGGATTGCCCCTCCTTTCGCTTTGATTCATAAACTACTTAAAAGCCACTATCCAAAGTGTTAGTTGCTTCAGATAATGAGCGTCTTGCTTCCTTCATCATCCCCTCTATCAATTGCGCAACGGTTGGCTGGTCCTTTATCAATCCACTGATCTGGCCCCCATTCAGGAACCCATTTTCCATATCCCCTTTTAATGCACCGAGAATATGTTGCTCCTCCGTTGTCAGCCTATTAAACTCTTCAGCTGCAATACCTTGTTTTTCCGCATTTAAAAGAGTTTTTGCATATGGATTTTTTAATATCCTTCTGACTCTTCCAACCGAGCGCCCGACAATGACTGTTTCTTCACCAGACGCACCCATAACTATTTTCTTATATGTATCATGGAACGGAGCATCCTTCGTTGCAATGAATCTTGTTCCCATTTGGACACCTTTTGCCCCAAGCATTAAGGCTGCAGCAAGCCCCCTGCCGTCGCCGATTCCGCCCGCGGCGATAACTGGCAATGGACTGGCATCCACTATTTGCGGAATTAATGTGAACGTTGTCAATTCAAGATTTGAGTTGATGCCTGCTGCTTCATATCCTTCTGCCACCAACAAATCGACACCCGCTTTTTCGGCATTGACCGCATGTTTGACGGAAGCAACTACAGCCATCACTGTTGCACCATGTTCATGCAGTCTTGATACATAGGGGCCAGGATTGCCGGCGGATAAGGAGACAACCGGTATAGAATGCTTACTGACAAGTCCGATCAGTTCTGTTGTGTATGGAGTAACGCCTAAGGCTATATTCAAAGCAAACGGCTTATCTGTCCTTGCTTTCAATTCAAGTATGATTTTATCTACGTCATCAGGATGCATGGTTCCGCAGCCAATGGTCCCCAACCCTCCTGCTTCAGATACAGCAGACGCTAGTGCTGCGTTGCTTATATTACCCATTCCTCCTTGAATAATTGGATATTTAATGTTCAGCATTTCCGTGAGATTCTTCATTTGCAACACTCCCTATGGCTATTTCTTCAAAACAAATAGCCTACTAATGGTCATTCACTGGTAGGCCGTTGGAACGTATGCGTTAGTCTATGATGAGAGGATGCTCAGCGGCATTATAATAGGAATCCTTCTGATTCAAATCATTTCCTTCCTCAAAAACGGATTCAAAGAAGGCATTGGCTGGTTTTGATAAGATTCGATAGTATTGGCTGAATAATGAGGCAGCATGGTTCCCGCTCCATCGTGGACGGAGCAATTCCTGAGGGAGTCCGGGATCAACAAACAAGAACTTACGGTATTCATGAACTAGGTTGGTCAATACGGCAAAGCATTCTGCATTAGTCATCTCTTCTCTTTGTATGGAGCTTTGATCAATAATGAATTGTGAGCTGTACATGGAAATGAAAGACTCATATTTGGCTTCAACTTCATCCAACGGCCAGCTTTTTTCTACCAAATCCTTTGCATTGGCTGGACCCTTGTAATCAGAAATAAAAAAGTCGGCATATTGTCCGATATCATATTTTTGAATCAGCTGGTGCACCTCTTCCTCCAGATGATTGGGCGATAACCAGCAACCGCTTGAAAAACTGCCGAATCCGCTCCAAAGAAGCTCTTTCCGCAACTCATCACGAATCTGCCTTTTTTCTTCGGGAATCGTATACATGAGGATACGCCATTTACCGTCCCATTTTTGCGGATTTAGTTTATAAATCCTTTGCGCTGCCTCTTCCATACGGTGCATTCCCCGCTCCGTTAATGAGTAGTAGCTTTTATTGCCTTGTTTCTCCGATTCCACCCATCCTTGCTTCACCATCCTGGAAATCGCAACACGAACTCCCTGCTCATTATGCCCGAATTCTTTTAATAACGAGATTAGGCTGCCGATCCATATTTTATTGCCATAATGACGGACATATTCTCCATAAATAGTAAAAATCATTGATTGAGTATTGGCGCCCACCGATTATTCACTCATTTCAGATAGTTTTGTAAATTCCTTACTCTATCTTCCATTATATCTTCTATCACTTCACAATCAAATCATTATTTGCCAATATTATCTATATAAACTCATTAAACCGCTTTAAAAGAATTGAAATTCCTTGCCCTACCCCAATGCACATTGTAGCTAGACCGTAATCCACACGCCTTCTTTGCATTTCATGGACAAGAGTAGTGGTGATCCTTGCCCCGCTTGCCCCCAACGGATGCCCAAGAGCTATACTGCCTCCATTGACATTGACTCGATCCTTATCCAAGCCCAACTCTTGAATGCATGCCAGCGTTTGTGATGCGAACGCTTCATTCAATTCTATCAATCCAATATCCTCCAGATTTTTCCCTGTACGCTCCAGCAATTTTTTCGTGCTGTAAACTGGCCCGATTCCCATTATCTCCGGCTCCACTCCGCTGACAGCTGATGCGACATATTCAGCCAACGGCTCAATGCCCAATTCTGCTGCCTTCTCTGCACACATCAATAACAACATAGAAGCTCCATCGTTAATGCCTGATGCATTTCCTGCTGTAATACTGCCTCCGGGCACAATCGGCGAGAGCTGTGATAACGCTTCATATGCAGTATCTGCCCGTGGATGCTCATCTTTCTCCAGACAGATAAGGTGTCCCTTTCTGTCTTTATAGGTGACCGGGACGATTTCTGTTTCAAATAGGCCTTTTTCTATTGCAGTCTGAACCCGCATTTGACTTTCAAAGGCGTATTCATCCTGCTCGAGCCGGGAAATATGGAATTGGTCAGCCACTTTTTGGGCCGTTTCCGCCATAGAATCACTACCATATTGCTTTTTAAGTATGGGATTGGTAAAACGCCATCCAATCGTTGTATCAATCAAAGAAAGATTCCCCCGGGCAAAACTCCGTTCAGGTTTTAATGCGACTAATGGCGCTCTCGTCATGCTTTCGGTTCCGCCTGCAATGAAAACATCCCCTTCGCCCATGGCAATTGCCCTTGCCGCGTAAATAATGGCATCCATGCCAGACCCGCATAGACGGTTGATTGTCGTTCCTGCCACAGAAACGGGCAGGCCGGCTAAAAGGGAAGCCATTCTTGCAACGTTTCGATTATCCTCGCCGGCTTGGTTGGCATTGCCCAATACAACTTCCTCAATCTCTTCCGGATTGACTGCTGGATTCCGTTCAAGGATTGCTTTTATGGCGCTTGCCGCCAGGTCATCCGGGCGGATATCCTTAAGGATGCCATTATATTTACCTATCGGTGTTCGGACTGCATCTATAATAGCAACTCTCTTCCTATTCATATTTTTCCCGCCTTTTCTGCAATAGTGGCATATTCATAGATGCCCCTTCCTGTCTTCCTGCCGAGTCTGCCAGCCTTCACATATTGTTCCAATAACGGAGCAGGACGGTATTTTTCACCCAATTTTTCATGCAAATACAGTAAATTGTTCAATCGGACATCCAGTCCAACCAAATCGGCCAATTCAAAGGGACCCATCGGATAATTCAAGCCAAGC
This sequence comes from Bacillus kalamii, assembly GCF_047238185.1. NCBI lineage: Bacteria > Bacillati > Bacillota > Bacilli > Caryophanales > Bacillaceae > Bacillus > Bacillus kalamii. The sequence continues at coordinate 1,883,775 of NZ_JBDFMI010000001.1, forward strand.
TTTATGGCTTTATCTATTTCTTCGGGAGTCCCGAGCCCTTCCTGAAGCATATAAAAGGCTTCATTCCCTACCAATGCACTTATTCGGCTCGTAACAAAACCGGGAAATTCGTTAATAACGACCGTTTCCTTCCCCATTTGTTCTGCTATTTCACGGATGGCAGCGACCGTTTCATCCGATGTTTCGAGCCCGCGGACCATCTCTACCAAGGGCATACTATGGACTGGATTAAAGAAATGCATCGCCATTGTTTTCTGTGGCCGTTTACCGTAGGATGCAATTTCTGTGGGGCTCATCGTAGAGGTATTAGTGGCAAATAAACAAGTATCAGACGCATATTGCTCCATCATTTGAAATACTTGTTGTTTGATTTCTTTCTTTTCAGGGACAGCTTCGATTATGACATCCGCTTCTTTCAAACACCTTTCCATATCTGAACTATATATTATTTTTTTATCGATCATCATTGCTTGTTCATCTGTGATTTTTCCTTTTTTCAGCCCTTTTTCAATTAGTCGACGGATTGTAACCTGTGCTTGTTCCAAAGCCTCCTCATGAAGGTCCGTTAAAAATACGGAATAACAGCCAAGCGCTGCAGCATACGCAATCCCTCTTCCCATGACGCCAGAACCAATGATCGCAACCGTACGGATCATATTAATTCCCCCTTTATGAAAGTCCATTAGTCCCTTTTTTATTTCCCATAAAAGATAGGCTTTCTTTTCTCCAAAAAAGCAGCCACTCCTTCATGATGATCTTCCGTTAAACCGGCAATCCGCTGATTTTCTGCTTCTTTCAGCAAATACTCATTCAATGGGAGTGTCCCCGCATACGAAAGCGACCGTTTAATCAACCCCACCGCTTTCGGCGGCAGCTTGATGATCTTTTCAATATATTCTTGTATGCCTGTCTCCCATTTTTCCATACTGACCACCTGATTGACGATGCCCATTTCATATGCGAAAGCGGAGGGAATCTTCTCGCCGAATAACGATAACTCCAATGTTTTTGCAGGGCCGATCAGCCGATTAAGAAAAAAGAGATTTCCTGAATCAGGTATTAGCCCGACATGTATGAATGCATTCAAAAAGGAACTCTTTTCCGATGCTACCCTGAAGTCACAGGCAAGGGCAAGGCTGAATCCCGCTCCTGCGGCTACACCATTCACCGCAGCTACAATCGGTTTCTCGCATTTCATGATTTCCTGGATCATCGGTCCATAGTGTTCTCGCAAAACGAGTCCGTGATCCATTTCCCCATCTACATCCGATAGATCCTGCCCAGATGAGAATGCTCTTCCTGCCCCAGTAAAGACCAAGCATCGGACTGCCGGATCTTTGGAAGCTTTGCTGACAGCCTGTTTTATTTCACGGTTCATTTCAGCTGTAATGGCATTGAGTGATTCAGGCCTGTTCAATGTAATCCATGCAGCATGATTATTCACTTCATACAAAATGGTTTCTGGCATTTCTTCACCTCTACTCACCTTTAAATTCCGGTATCCTTTTTTCTAAAAATGCCCGCATTCCTTCTTTTTGATCATTTGAAGAAAACAGCAAATAAAAATTTTTGCGTTCCTGGAGCATCCCTTCCTGCAGCGGATAATCGATTGCCTTATTCACAGATTCCTTAATAAGCCTTACAGACAATGGAGGTTGCTTGGCTAGCCTGCGGCAAAGGCGTATAGCTGATTCGTCCAATAGTTCGCATTCTGTAATTGTGTTGACAATGCCGTATTGCTGGGCTTCCTGGACAGATATCCTGCTCCCCGTCCAAAGCCACTCAAGCGCCTTGTTTCTTCCCGCCAGTTTTGTCAGCCTTTGTGTACCGCCTGCGCCAGGCATCACGCCAAGGTTCACTTCCGGAAAAGCAAACATGGTATCGGTAGCAGCAATGAGCAAATCACAGCATAATGCCAATTCAAAGCCGCCTCCAAATACAAAACCTTTCACTGCTGCTACCATCGGTTTCCGGATTGCGCCAAGCCGGTCCCAATCCGAGAACGGATTGTTTAATTCCAGAGCAATAGTATGATCATTAAGCATTTCGTCAATATCCGCCCCCGATGAAAATGCTTTTCCATTCGCTTTAATCAATATGCATCTGCAATCCGCACTGCGATCAAGGAACTCGGCACAATCGGCAATTTCCTTTACCATAGATCTATTTAGAGCATTGTAGCAATGGGGCCGATTAAGCGTAATGCTGCCGACCCCTTCTTCACAGGCCATTTCAATGTAATGAAAATCCATTACACATCCTCGCCGATCATTAACGTTACCAATTCGCCGGCAAATCCCATTAGATCCTTTCCGGAAGCTTTGCCTTCTGCAGAACGCATTCCTGCCTTAAGGGCATCATGGTCTTCGTAAAGCATTTCGCACATTAAATAATACTTGCCTTCCCCTCCCATTGGAGATCCTGTTATCTTTGTTACCTTCATCTCTTTCAATCCTGGAATTTTCTCTGTAATCGGGCCATGTACGTTGAAATAGTGTTCATCGAATTCTTCCTTATTTTCAGGATGCTTATAAAGAGCGATTAATTTCACCATTTTTATTTCCTTCCCTTACTATAGATTTGAAATAGGCTTCATTGTTTCAAACGGGTTTCTGCAATTCTTGCAATAGAGGATACTTCTGCATGCGGTCGGGCCGAATAGATTTTCCACGGTTACAAATGAAGAACCGCAATAAGGACAGTCCACCTGCCAGGAGCCATCTTCTTCATTCATTCGAGGAGGCGGTGAAATTCCAAATTTCTTTAGTCCTTCAATGCCCTTCTGTGTGATGCGGTCGGACGTCCAGGGGGGATCATATAGATATTGAACGGTTGTCTCTTTAATTTCCTCCATGCATTCCATTTCTTTCAAAATAGTTTGTTTCATAATTCCCAATGCCGGACAGCCTAAAAAGGTTGGAAGCAGTTGGATGGTCACAGAGTAACCATCTTTATATTTCTTAATAAGCACATTCTCGAGCATGCCTAAATCGAGGATGGAGACAGTATTAATTTCTGGATCCATCACCATGCTAAGCATTTGATGAATGGCTTCCTCAAGCGTTTTGGCATCCATACTATTCACTCCTAGCATTACCATATGGCTTTCTCATCAGTTGCATAAACCTCAGAAAGAATTAATAGGGCTTGCTGTAAATCTTCCGTATGGTCTCCCAACCTCCCGTTATTATGGCCTTGCTGGATACCATGTTCCGGCAAAGAAAGAGAAGCGCGTTCCATAATAAGTGCCAGTTCTTCCTTCCATCCCTTGTATAATGTGATTTCTTCGTCTATCAGGCCGCTGTCAACGATTTGACCGGCATACGAACCAAGGTGGAACAGATCGTGGCAGTCGGCCATTACTTGTTGAAGCGCGGCAACCATTCGGTTACGCCCTTCTCCCTCAGCATTCACCAACTGGATAAACCAAGTGCGCCAATGCAGTTCATGATAATACAATTCCATAAGGACTCTAGTTGCGATATGAGAAAGCGGTCCATAGCTGCTGCTCTTTAATGACTGCATTTTCACCTTCTTGGCAACGCTGTATAAAAAATTCCTGCATACAGCATACGCCCAATCAAATCGAGGGTTTTCAGAATAATCCCCTGGTCCATTAACGCGTTCAACCAATATGCAATTTCTTCTCTCAGCCGGCTTTCTGGCATGTGCAAGTTTATCGCAGCTTCCTATGTTAAGATCTTGAAGAATGGCAAAAAACATATTGGCATGGCCCATGCTATCTTGGGTAATCGAAGCGGAGGCTACATCCTCTTCAATATGAGGAACCAATCCAAGCCACTCAGAACCTCGGAATGCATATAGGAAATCATCATCTGCCAATTGGAATAATAAATCCACCAATGCTTCTTTTTCATCTTTATTCATTCGTTCATTCATTGATTCTTGTCTTCCCCCCATGACATAATTTCTTTTTCATCCAGTTGTTTTTGTTCGTATTGCCGCCATTTTACCCTCAAATGGCCATACCCTTTCGTTGTCCGATATGTTTTATTGTCGAGTCGTTGGAGCATGGATTTTTCTTCAGGCGATACACCCTTTATATGGATCCGGTCAACAACCCAGATGTCCGCGACTGGTTCGCGCCTCATAAAGTTCTCCTGTGCCATTACTAATGCTAGCTCAGGATTAGGTGCCAATAAGCTGAACTGATGTTGAAAAGGTGAATCTATATTTTTTTTGCTGAATACCTCGTATTCATTGAAGAATGTTCTCTCTTTCTCCACTAACTACCCTTCTCCTTCCTTATGACGATTGGATTGCCCTGCGGCCTAGAGCCTCGCGTACCCAGGCATTATTTTCATAAGAAGACTTTCTGAGAGAAAGCCTTTCTTGGGACCGGGGACCATTATTTGAAATAATGTGTTTGAATGTATCCCAATTTGGCTGTGTATATTCCCATTGTTGACTGCCCTCATCGAACCTCAGCAATGGATCATGGATTACTAAACCCAACGCTTGAATTCTTGGAATATATTTCGCCAGGAATTTCTGCCTTAATTGTTCATTTGTTTTCGTCCTAATCTTATATTTTATGGTCGTATCCTGTTTGGAACTTCCTGTGGTTTCTTTTGTAGCCGGCCCAAAAAACATCAGCAGTGGTTCCCACCAACGATCGAGAGAATCCTGCAATATATCCTTCTGGTGTTTAGTCCCTTCCGCCATCGCCATCACAATCGACTCGCCATGTTGGGCATGGAAAACCTCTTCGGCGCAAATTCGATGAAGCGCTCTCGAATAGGGGCCATAGGATGCGTTCAGCATATTGGTCTGGGTCATAATAGCCGCTCCATCGACTAGCCAGGCGATCATCCCGGCATCAGCCCATGTTTTGGTCGGCATATGAAACACATTATGGAACTTTAAAGTGCCATTGAATAAATCCTGCATGAGATCCTCTCTTGTTTTTCCATACGGTTTCATTAGGTCTTCGGCCACTCTGAGCAGCAATTGGCCGTGGCCCATTTCGTCCTGTACCTTAGCCATGATGCTGAGTTTCCGTTGAAGTGAAGGTGCTTTAGGCACCCATTCTTTTTCTGGCAAAGCCCCCATGATTTCACTGATTCCATGCATGGAGATCAATTTAATTAATGTTTTCCTGTACTCGTCGGGCATCCAATCATCAGCTTCAATTTTGTCACCTGCATTGATGCGGTCCATGAATGCTTCCATAGGATCTTTGTCTGTTTGAAAACTGGGCTGCTTCCTGCTTTCTTGTTGATGCGACATACACATGCCTCCTAAAGATATAACGGATTTATTTTTTTTGATTCATTTTTGTTATGGTGTTTTTTCGTATTAACAAGGTGTCAATGAGGTTAAGTGGTGATTTTTGTAGATTTCTATCGTTTGCGGCTAGATGGGAAGTGTATTTTGTTGTTTGTTCCAATCGATCACCCTGATTGCTTTCCCTTCGGAACGGGTTATTCCCCTGGGCTGGCAAAGAGTTACATCCACCGACACAAGGCAATTCGATTTTATGGACTGTTGGATCTTTTTCCTTAATTGTTGAATAATCACATGATCCAAATTATGCTGTGACTGTTCGAAGATTGAATCTTTCAATTCGACATGAAGGTTCACTGTATTCATTGAACCTTTTTTCTGCAGGTGAATTTGATAATGCGGCACCAACTCATGGAACTGCAGGAGCGTTCTTTCCATTTCCGATGGAAAGACGTTGACACCCCTGACAATAATCATGTCATCTGTTCTTCCTTTAATTCTGGACATTTTAGCAGTCGTTCTTCCACAGGAGCATTTGCCTCTAGTAACGCTAGCGATATCCCCGGTGCGATAGCGGATTATTGGAAGCGCTTCCTTTGTTAAGCTAGTGAAAACCAGTTCTCCGGTTTTTCCTTCATCCACAGGCAACAATGTATCCGGATCGATGACTTCGACCAAAAAATGGTCTTCCGCAATATGGAGTCCGTTTTGTTCTTCATGGCACTCGATAGCGACGCCCGGGCCCATCACTTCACTTAATCCATATATATCAACAGCTTTTATTCCTAGTTTTTGTTCAAGGATAAGCCTCATCTCATCCGACCATGGTTCCGCCCCGAAGATGCCGTATTCAATGCTAGTGCTTCTCGGATCAATCCCCATTTCTTCCATTCGGTCCGCAATATTCAATAAGTAGGACGGCGTTCCGCAAATTCCTCGCGGCTTCAAATCCTGCATAATGGTAATCTGCCGTTCGGTCAGCCCTCCTGACATCGGGATCGCGGTCATTCCAAGCAATTCAGCTCCATAGTGGAGCCCGAGCCCACCGGTGAACAATCCATAGCCGTATGCGATATGGAACATATCCTTTTCTTTGCCGCCTGCAGCTATAATCGCTCTGGCCACAATTTCTGCCCAATTGTTTATATCTTGTTCAGTGTAGCCGACAATCGTAGGTTTCCCGCTTGTTCCCGAAGACCCATGTATTCGCAACACTTTATCCTGTGGAACTGCAAACATGCCAAACGGATAAGTGTCCCTTAAATCCTGCTTTGTAGTGAACGGGAGATTGGTGATGTCTTCCAGCTTGGTGATTTCCTCTGGTGTTATGGAAGCCTCCAAGAACCTCTGACGATAAAATGGAACATTTCTGTAGACATTCTCCACTGTTCTTTTCAACCGTTCATATTGCAGTTGATCAATAGAGCTGCGCTCCATCGTTTCCATTTCCAGATTATAGATCAATCAACAAACCTCCTTCGGTTAATTACATTTTCAATACGGCAATGACAAATTATGTTATATCATAAGGGTAGTTCCTTGCCATAATTTTGTCAATTAATTTTTAGAAAATTTTAACAATTTTATTGATTATTTTTGCTTGAACTCTCCATATCCCTGTAGGATTAAATGAAATCTCCCAATATAAGCGGTTGCATTCATATCCAATACATTTGAATTCCTTCCGTAACCATTTGATTTGCGATAGCCATAATAAAAGAGGCCGGTAGCACCCGTCCGGCCTCTTTTCACTGTTACTAATAAAATGGTCTGTACCCATTGGATCCATATGAATCATTTACTTTTTCTTCTCCAACAATAACGGATCCTGAAGTTCCAACTCCATTTTCTTCAACTCCAACTGCAGTTTCTTCGTTTCAGCAATGAAATTTTCCTGTTTCAGTCTTTCAAGTTCAATTTGATCTTTCATAAATTCATTTTTCAATTTAGATGATTTCCCTCTGTGATCTAAAATAATGGCAAGGATGGGGACTGAAAAAATCATCACAACCGCAACTAATCCGATCGATAGCATGATTGGCTCCTTTCTTTGGCATGTCCCATTAGTCAACGAATGCTACATGGTCTGATTCAACAGAGAACGTTTGAAGAATCTGCCCTTGTTTATTTAAGATGACTGCATTTAATTGCCCGCCGTATACTGATCCGCCGTCAATATCAATATAATCAGCTTTCTCATTGAGCCAAATCCCATTCGTTCTGTCAGTATGTATTTCCTGGGTGGGTGTATGGCCGAAAACAATAACCTTTCCTGTTTTGTTCGGTTGCTCCCAATTTCCTCTGATCCAAACCATTTTATGGGGATCGGTATCACGCCAATCAGAAAGCGCTGGATCAATCCCTGCATGGATAAATAGGATATTGCCATACTCATAGTAAAGCTTCAGCTCTTTTAGATAGTTTGTTTTTCCGATTGCCCTGGACATTAACTCAGCTATTTGAGGATAATCCATGCCGCTCAGGTCATCTAAACCTGTGAATTGCTTAATCGTAAGATCGCCGCCATTCCGAAAATATCTTTGGCCATTTTCTTCTGTTGGATCATCCAAGAATTTCATCAGCATATCTTCATGGTTGCCTTTTATTAAAATAATCTGATCTCCATAGTGCTGTTTCAATTTCATTAATTCAACGACAACCTTGGATGAATCCTCTCCTCGATCTATACAATCACCGATAATGACAAGCTTCATTTCTTTATCCCAATTCTTCAGCAGTTCCATCATATAGGTGTACTGTCCATGTATGTCGCTAATAGCAAACACATTGTCTTTCATCTGAACTCCCCCTGTTGTCCAAATAATCCAACCCTTACGTTCCATATATTATTATTGTAGCATGTTTTATCCCAGGTTGATTAATGAAAAACAGCAGGCAAATGTCATTTCATTCATGCATTATCAGTGGTAAAATATAGAAAAGATCATCTTTCAAAAGGAAGTGGCGTATGAAAAAGTCTGTTAAAGAAGAATTATTTTCTTGGATGAAGTCTTTATTGGTTGCCTTCCTGATTGTTTTTATATGCGAACAATTGATCATTACGCCCAAAATGGTTTCCGGTGAGTCCATGGAACCTACGTATGAAAATAAAGATAGAGTTATCATAAGTAAAGTTTCAACGCCAAAGAGATTTGATATTATCACCTTTCATGCACCTTATTCTAACCACATTTATATTAAACGTATAATCGGATTGCCGGGTGACCATTTGCAAATGATTGACGATCAGCTTTACATAAATAATCGATTAGTGAAAGAACCTTATTTGGCTCCGTTAAAAGCTGCTATCGGATTCGGCGATCTGCTTACGGGGAACTTTGATGCAATTGTTCCAAAAGGGCATTACTTTGTTTTGGGGGATAACCGGCAAAAAAGTAATGATAGTCTCCTATTCGGCCCCATTCATGAAAAATCATTAATTGGTGTTGTCAAATTTACCTACTATCCTTTGGATCATGCAGGTTTTAATAAGTAACTCCCCCTAAAAAAGAGAAGGCATATGCCTTCTCTTTTTCTTTTAGCAAAGCAGTCTTATGTACTCCTTATATGTTGGATAAAGGCCGAGCTTTCGTTATCCTAATACATATAAACTGGCTAAGCCTATAACATTATAAAAGAATATTTTTTGTCGATTGCTCCAATTCTAACCTTAGTTTTTCTGTTTCAAGCTTAAAATTTTCATTTTTGAGTCTTTCTAATTCAAGCTGGTCCCGAATTATATCCCTTTTTATTTCCTTTGTTTTTTCAAGATGGCTGGAAACAACTTTCAATAAAGGAACAGAAAAGATCAGTATGACTGCTGCTAAACCAATTGACACAATCATTCCCCCTTTCTAAATAAAGGAAAGTGTTCATTTTTACCGTTATTATACTATTTATCCATTTGTTTACCAATATAAATTTCATTTACTTTTGATAATTAGGAACATAGTTAAATTGGAATTTTAAAAAAGAGCCTCTCTTTGAAGAGCGGCTCTTTTTAACAGTTCATTCGTTTTCCGTTTCTTTTTTGCTGCTAACGTTGGGAACCGACATTTCTAAACTATGCCGATGCACTTTTTTTAATAAACGGAGCAAGTGTTTTTGTTCTTTTTCATCCAATGCATCATTCACCATTGATGCCTGGAAATCAGATTGTAACGGCAGTACCTTATCAATTATGGCTTGGCCCTTTTCAGTCAATGAAATATACTTGATTTTCCATTCCTGCTTTCTTGCAATGAGCCCTTCCTTTTCAAGCCGTTTCAGCATATGCGAGATTCCTCCCCTGCTGATCATCAACTGTTCTGCCAGTTCCATTTGTGTCAATGGCTGATGGGCGGCAATTTGCACCATGGTATCAAATTGGTTAATGGTCAATCCAAACTGATCTAAGTATCCATTCGAAAGCTGGTTGCTCCGTTGATAGAAGCGGCCGATGCGCAGCCATATCAATAAGCTTGTCGTATTATCATGTGTAAACCATTTTTTATTCAAAAAAACCTCTTCTTTCCTCATTAACTCTATTGTTATTGTCAGTTTATTAGTAACCTGACAATCTGTCAATAGATGTGATCGGAAAAAGAGGTTTTAATATGATTGTTTTATTTATTCCGTAATAAGGTTACCTTTATTATGCTTGCATACCTGCTTTAACCCATTTGGCTACGGTAGCCGTACGTTTAGCCTGGAATTTAACAGCAGCTTCTGCGTCTTCGTTCATTTCTCCTGGAGCAGGAACCGTTACACTTGTTCCGTATGGGTTTCCGCCAGCAGCAAAGGTTGATGGATCTGCATAACCAGGTGCAACAACAATCGCTCCCCAATGGTGCATAGTTGTATACAAAGCCAGAATCGTTTGTTCTTGACCACCATGTGCATTTTGGGCAGACGACATCGCGCTGACCACTTTGTTGACTGTTTTCCCTTGTGCCCATAAACCGCCCGCAGTATCAATGAATTGTTTTACTTGGCCAGGGACATTGCCGAATCTTGTTGGGATACTGAAGATATAGGCATCTGCCCATTCGAGGTCTGCCAATGTTGCTTCAGGTACATGTTGTGTTGCATCCACATGTGTACGCCATGCAGGGTTGCTATCAATGGCAACATCAGGGGCCAACTCAGGTATTTTCACTAATTTTACTTCCGCGCCAGTTTCTTTTGCCGCTTCTGCCGCCCATTCTGCCATCTTATGGTTTGTTCCTGTTGAACTGTAATAAATGACTGCTACTTTAACATTTTCCATATTCAATCACTCCATCTCTTTTATTTGTACATCAGTTGGCTATATCAGAGAAGTATGTAAGCACTGATGAACACCACATCTATCAGTTTATTAGTAATCTGATAGATTGTAAAGGAATGTGCTTCCCTTTCCCTACTGTTTTTTTTCATTAATGCTTCAGGTACTCCGCCAAATAAACTAATCTTTATTTCTATTGCCTTGATTGCCTTTCCTTAAACTGAATTACCTCATGTCAATTTAGTGACATTATTATTCTATAACTATTTTTATCCAATCCCGCTATTTCAAAAATTGGTAGACATAGTCAATGATAACCCTATATAGGAAATTCTTACGCCAGTCCTCTATTCAAGACGCAGGCAAAATGATGCATTGTCAACAACAGCTTTCTATTACAGACATAAATAGTAAAGGAAACGGTAACAGAAGATTCATTGTTTTCAACAATCAAAACATTGTACAATCAAATTAACATCATTATAAAAAAATTATTATTTTAATATAAATGATTGGAGGGAAACTAGTTGGCTGATAATATGGAATGGACATACAGTGAACTACAGCAGCTCATGGATGCACTATTTGAAACGGTCATTGTCACCACCACGGATCTTGATGGAAACATTACGAGCGTAAACAAGGAATTTCAAAGAGTGTCAAAATACAGTGAAAAAGAACTCCTTGGCAACAATCACCGGATCGTCAACTCAGGATACCACCCGAAAGCTTTTTTTCGGGATATGCTTCAAACGATACATAACGGAAAGAAATGGTCAGGGGATGTATGCAACCGTACAAAGGACGGTTCCTTATTTTGGTTGAAAACGGTTATTGTCCCGTTGCTCGATGATTACGGTAAGCCCTATAAATTCTTGTCTTTCCGAACAGACATAACCGATCAAATGTATATTAACGAAATCAAAAAACTCGCTTACTATGATGAGCTTACCAGTCTGCCAAATCGCAGATTACTAGAAAAAAGAGTCCAGTATCAAATCGAATATAATGAACAAAAAACAATAGGGCTGCTGTACGTCAATATTAACCGTTTCAAATTGATTAACCAAGGATATGGATATCCTACAGGAAACCAATTATTGGTGCAGGTTGCTTCCCGGTTAAAGAGCGTCTGCGGGGATGAGAGCACTGTTTATAGAAACACCAGCGATGAATTCATTATCATATTGGACAATGCCTTAGATATTGACAGAGTAGCCAGTAAAACCATTGACCTATTCAAACAGCCATTTATAATTGATTCCAATAATATCTTTGTCAATGTAAGTATTGGCGGATGCACTTTCCCAGATGAGGCATTATCTTTTGAAGATCTGATTCGCAATGCCTTTATTGCCCTCAGAAAGGCCCGCACCTACCCTAACAGCCATTACTTGCGCTTTGAACCTTATTTAGATACATTTCCGTATGATATAACCATTGAAACCAAGCTTCGGCAAGCTATTGAACAAGATACATTGCAATTGTATTATCAGCCAAAAATGGACTTACGGACTGGAACAATCACTGGTGCAGAAGCGTTACTCAGATGGAATGACAATGAACTTGGCTATATTCCCCCTAGTTCCTTCATTCCTTTAGCCGAGGAAAGCGGACTCATTTTGGAGCTCGGTGAATGGGTGATCAAAACGGCTGTCCGGCAAATCGAGCAATGGAAAAGTGATCTTGGCATAGAGGTAGAGATTGCCATTAATATCTCTCCCATCCAACTTAATGAAGTCTTTTTTATTGATAAAGTGAAATACATAATTGAGAAAAGCGGAATTAATCCTTCTATGCTACGAATGGAAATAACCGAATACTGCATGATGAATAATACGGATGAAGTCTATGAGACACTGATGGAACTTAAAAGAATGGGCATTCAAATATCGATTGACGATTTTGGAACAGGATATTCATCGTTTCAGTATTTAAAAACATTTCCGATAGATGAATTAAAAATTGACCAATCCTTCATTCAAGGCTGTGACAACAGCAAAGATATCGATGTTGTGAATGCTATTATCGTTCTTGGGCACGCCCTCCATCTTCAGATTGTTGCGGAGGGTGTCGAAACGGAAAAGGAATTACATATGTTAAAGGAACATGGCTGTGATATCATACAAGGCTATTATTTTTCCAAGCCATTAACCGTGCATGACATAACAAAGAAACTGGCGGAATCATTTATTCATTTACATTAATGATAACGGGGCGGCTTTCCTACTTAAATCGCTGCCCCATTAAACGGTTAGTATGCATAACGATCATCGGCCTTATACGTTCGGCATCTTGATGTAGTCATCCTTCTTTCATTCCCCGTCCATTTTCCTTGCAGCCAAATCTTCAATTCCTTCTTTTGTACATCCTCTTCTTGACTCACATCGATTTCCCAAACTTATTTCATTTCGTGGCTGTGAATTGAATACGACTCTTTAGGAGCGTCCTTACATTAAAAAAAGCCAGCCAAAAAGAATGGCTGGATTAAAAGGAAACATATAGGAGTTAAAGGTAAAGAAAATGTTCACTTACAAACCAATCATAGGATAGTTTTCTTAAAATTCCCTTAAAATAAGTTTTTGTACCACTATTCCTTCTATTTTATATTCTCCTTTTGCTCTATACTCTGTTTTTCGGATCCCGGCAAGTGCCTTGGTTCAGTTTCTTTACTCCTTTTCTTATTTCTAACAGCAATCAAAACCGCAGCTACCAATATCATAATCAGCCAAATGAGGAGAAACACAACAATCTGAAACCAACTCCATTGATCCATTGCCATTTTCAGTCACCTCTTTATAGGTATATGCCCCACTTCCCTAAATTTGTATAGAAATGAAAAGTCTATTTTCCATCCAAAAAAGAAAGCAAAACACTTGAAAGTCAAAAAAGATCAGAGTATACTATAGATAAGGTCAAAGATAGTCAAAGTCAAATTGACCAAATGGGTTTGGAGAATATTCATGATCATAAGGAGGAGTCACATATGTTATGTGAAAAATGTCAAAAACAACAAGCAACTGTACAGCTGCAACTTCGAGTTAACGGACATCAAGAAAAACATCATCTGTGCTCTGCTTGCTATAGAGAAGAAAAAGCAAAATTGGGCGCCATGCCTCAAATGGGTGGCCTTTTCGGCCTATCCCCTTTCACAGCCAATCCGTTTTTTGCTAATGGCGCAAACGGCATGCCGCAAATGCCGAATGAACAAGCTGAGCAACCTATGAACCAGCCTGGCGCTGAAGCTCAGCCAGGATCACGCGGCGGCGGATTGTTAGATCAGTACGGACGGAATTTAACGGCAAATGCCAAAGCAGGATTGATTGATCCTGTCATCGGCAGGGAAAAAGAAGTGAAAAGAGTCATTGAAATTTTAAATAGACGGACTAAAAACAATCCAGTCTTAATTGGTGAACCCGGTGTCGGTAAAACAGCCATTGCAGAAGGCTTGGCACTTAAGATTGCAGAAGGCGCAGTGCCTTCTAAATTACGTTCGAAGGAAGTCTATTTGCTGGATGTCGCTTCACTCGTATCAAATACAGGCATTCGCGGACAGTTTGAAGAAAGAATGAAGCAATTAATATCTGAATTGCAGGCCCGAAAAAATGTCATCCTCTTCATTGATGAAATTCATCAATTGGTTGGAGCCGGTTCTGCAGAAGGCTCCATGGATGCCGGAAATATTTTAAAACCTGCATTGGCTAGAGGCGAGATACAGCTGGTCGGTGCCACAACGTTAGCTGAATACCGCCAGATAGAAAAAGACGGCGCGTTGGAACGCCGATTCCAACCGGTCCAAGTCGATGAACCGAGTATAGAAGAAGCATTGGATATCCTAAACGGACTGAAGGAACGATACGAGTCCTTCCACAATGTATCTTATACAGATGAGGCACTAAAAGCGGCTGTAGACCTTTCCCACCGTTATATCCAGGACCGATTCTTGCCTGATAAAGCAATCGATCTAATGGATGAAGCGGGCTCAAAATTGAACCTAACAATTGAAAGTGATGACGAAGAAGCCGTCAAACAACGATTGACAGCCATCTATAAAGAAAAAGAAGCGGCTTTAAATAAAGAAAACTATGAAAAAGCGGCTTCCCTTCGCGACGAAGAAGCTAAATTGGAAAAAATGCTTGAAGCTGGAAACGCAGTAAAACCAATCGTAACAATAGATCATATTCAAGAGATCATTGCCAATAAAACGGGCATTCCTGTTGGCAAAATGCAGGAAGACGAAATGAAGCGTATGAAACACCTTCAGGAGGACTTGAACAAGAAAGTCATCGGCCAGGAAGTAGCGGTTCAAAAAGTGGCCAAAGCTATCCGCAGAAGCCGTGCAGGCTTAAAAGCAAAAAACCGCCCGATCGGTTCCTTCCTTTTCGTCGGTCCTACCGGCGTCGGTAAAACCGAATTATCGAAAGCATTGGCTGAAGAATTATTCGGTACAAGAGATGCAATGGTCCGGCTGGATATGAGTGAATACATGGAAAAACACAGCGTGTCCAAATTGATCGGTTCACCTCCAGGATATGTCGGCCATGAAGAAGCAGGCCAATTGACTGAAAAAGTAAGAAGACATCCATATAGCATCGTATTGTTGGATGAAATCGAAAAAGCCCATCCGGACGTCATGCATATGTTCCTGCAAATTTTAGAGGATGGACGTTTAACAGACAGCCAAGGGCGCACTGTCAACTTTAAAGATACCGTCATTATCATGACAAGTAATGCAGGAGCAGGATTTAAGGATAAAAAAGTCGGTTTCAACAAAGAAGGCGCGGAAGAAGAAAAAACAACCATTATGCAAAGCCTGGTACATTACTTCAAACCGGAATTCCTAAACCGCTTTGACAATATTATCGAGTTCGACCATTTGAAAAAAGAACATCTTGTCCAAATTATCGATCTTATGCTCGGTGAATTAGATGAAATGCTACAAGCTGAAGGCTTATCATTGGAAGTCAGCAATGAAGTGAAGGAACAATTGGCGGATGTCGGCTATAGCCCTGAATTCGGAGCCCGCCCTTTAAGAAGAGCCATTCAGGAGCATCTTGAAGATGCCATTGCAGATTTCATGTTCGATAAACCAGAAGCCAAACAATTAAAAGCCTTCATGACAGATGGCAATATTCAAATTGCCAGCAAGTAATTAGAAAAAGCATTCCGTTTCTTCCAACGGAATGCTTTTTTTGATCGACCCCTTTTTAAACAAAAAAAATCTATTGCCGTTTATTTTCTTCATGGATTACAATACCCTTATGGAAATAGTTCCATAAATTGGATTACTGTGAGAATAAGGAGAGAAACATGGATTACAGAATATTATTTTTCGATGTTGATGGGACGATCACGAAGCGCGATGGCAGTATCCCCTTATCGGCACGGACTGCTATTCATAGATTGAAGGACCGGGGGTTTATCCTTGTCGCTGCCACTGGAAGACCATTAAGTCTATGCACTGATATTAAGGCGTTAGGGATTGATACTCTCATTACTGCAAATGGCGCATACGTGAAGCACAAAGAACAAATACTGCATAAAGTGCCATTAGAAAAGCAGCAAATCAAAGCCCTCATGGATTTTACATCCTTCCATCAACACGGACTTTCCTTCTTTACGGAAGAATTAAGCATGAACGGCATAGAAAATAGAGATATAGCCAACACATTGAAAGAGACGTTATCATTGGATGTCTATCCTTCTGTTGATAAGAGAATCTTCGAAAAAGAAGTGTATTTAATGTGCTTATATGCCAATGAACAGTCAGCCGAGTTATACACCCGTGAATTCCCCCATCTACGATTCGAGAGGTGGCATCCATTCGTTCTGAATGTGTTGGAAAAAGAAATATCCAAATCATTAGCCATAAAGCACGTTTTGGACTACTTCGATTTAGAGCCAGCACAGGCAGTCGCGTTTGGAGACGGAGAGAACGATATAGATATGTTAGAGCTATCCGGGCTTGGAATCGCAATGGGAAATGCAAATGAGAAAGTCAAATCAGCGGCTGATTTTGTCACCAAATGTGTTGATGAAGACGGAATAGAATTTGCTTTAAACCATTTCGGGATCCTGTAGAAAGCGGGCTGCTGGCCAATAAATAGAATAAGGCATCTTATTCTTTAACGACGATTTTTTTTGCCTCCGCTTGAGCAGGATTAGATAGAGCTATATCACCGTCTATCCAAACATCCACTTTGTTGCCAACTCTTAAGCTACTTGCATCATCGTAACTGAGATAGATTAGCGAAATTTGCTCTTTAAACAACTCACGATTTGTTTTATGTTTAAGATTCTCGTATTGTTCAAAAGAAATGTTTTCAGCTACCAATATTTTATCTTTTTCTACTTCAAGAATATAACCAGTCATTGTTGGCTCTTTCCCTAGGCATCCACTCATAAAAAGAAGAATGGCAAAAGTGAAACTTATAAATGAATAGCGCAAAGCATTCATTTTTTCAGTCCTCCTGTTTACATTATTCTACAGTGTGGTTTCAATTCACTTTTGAAGAAGGTGATTCAAGATATTTTAAAAAGTCTACCGCTTGCTTTTCGCATAAATTATCGATGTAAAATTCTTCAAATACATCTTCAGAATAAACTGAGAAACCATAATCCTTTAACTGTCTGCGCTTCATTAAGAAGCTTTGAGCCGTATTGACGCTTTGTACATATTTCTTAAAAGTAATAACAGTTTCAACTGTAAGTATATGCGTTTGCCTAATAGTTATATATCTATCGTTAAATGTTAAGCCGGCATATTTCCATTGTAGATAAGCGTTTGGAGTTATGAGCACTATAAATGCTGCTAATCCAATTAAAAAATAATCAAAGTAAGCGGTGATAATTAAACATACTACTCCTAAACGGGTTATCCAATTATTATAATAAAAGAAGAATGCGTTTTGATTTGGCGTTATATCCAGAATTTGCTCTTTAAACTCTGGAAAATATCTATTTAACACGGATGATACTTCATTTTTTTTAATGACAGGAGCGATTAATATGGAAGTGGATCCTGAATCATAAAACCCAACACAATCTATTTCAAGCTGAACATAGCCGAACCATCTATAAAAAATAGGTTCAACGATTCGAAGAGTTCTCATATGCTTTCTTGGAATATGAAAAGCCTTTCGGTTAAATCTTCCCTGTTCAACAATGACTTCTTTACCAGTACCTCTAATAGAAAAATTACTATATGTAACAAATATATATCCGAAGCTAATTATGTAGGTCAGGACTAATACTGCCGCTACACATATTAATATGGCTGTTAAAATTTCTGGATTGAGTAAATTTATATCTGCAAATTCTTTTATTAACTCTTTTCCAGTTGCTTGTTTTTCATCGTAGTGCTTACTTAAAAAACCTAATATAAAACTAAATGTAGTTAATGCTGCCGGAAAAGCCATTAATAAAACTTTCAAGCTGGAAGTGGATAATAATAAGTAGCCAAACGGTGTTAACTTTGTGCTATTTTTAACCTTAACCATCTGAAGCAGAAAATCAGGGAATATTTGTTCTTTTACACGTTTAATATGCTTATTAGCTAATACAAAGGTAACACTACTTCCTCCTATTAGTTCCAGTGAAAAGTTTGAAATACTAAATAATCGTTTTGGTAAAGAATCTGTAGTTGTAATAGACTTTACTCTTTTATACGGTATTTCATTTACCTTTTTACTGAATACTCCTTCTGAAATACGGATGAAAGAATCTTTGAATTCAAATGTTTTATTGATCCATTTTAAAAATGAATAGATCACAAGCAGTACAATGAACATATAAAAAGCTGCTTTTATATAGATTGCGTAATGATTTTTAGCCCCAATAAAAGCAATGACCAGTCCCAAGAGCGGCCATACCTGAGTCTTTATACTATCAAAAGTATGGTACAAAAACTCAATAATATTATCTCTTTGCTTACTCATCTATGTCAGCCTCTTTGCTTAGAACATATTTTGTAATTGGTTCCTTCAGTTTGTTAACCTCACTTAGTTTTATATATTCAATATAGTGAGCGTCCCCTGCTGTATATATACTTAAAGAATATAAGTCAAAAAAACGAGAAAAAAATGTCTTTTCAACATCATAATGCTGAATTTTCTTTAATGGAATCGTATACTCTTTTTTCGATAACCCGCCCTTCCTCACATACAAAAAGTGTTCAATTACTTGATAAGAAGTATTTTTTTGTTTGAAAGGGCTCAATATTATTTCTAACAACATATCATAGATTTTATACACCAGATATAAGAGTATAGCGAATAATAAGAAATCAGTTTCCCTAAATAAATATGCTGCTCCTGAAGCAACAATAATAGGAATGATTGAGGATTTGATTGCCTCCAATATCCATATTATTGTGCTTCCTTTGTCCACATTGGTCATATATTCTTCCCCTTAACTATTGGCTTTTTGTACTCTATTATTCTTTTTTAGATAAACGTTCAATAACAATAATAACCCTTAGGACTTTTGTTTTTCTAGTAATAGACCCTTAATGATATGGTTCTATCTTTCTGGTTTAACGGGAATCCATTAATTGCGTATAATCTGTTAAATATTATCTTATACTATTCATTTTTCGTTCCTATGGGTAGGTCTTTACATCCATTTATGTACTTCATCCAGTTTTTCTATTCTGAATCTTGTTTTTTTCCTTCTATGAAGTTTAAAATCTACTTCCCTCAGGTTCTTCACTTCTATAAATACCATTATTATATTTTAACAGTATAATCAGTATGATACTTATGTTCCATTCTTGTTTGTGGAGAAAGCAGCGTTTTTGTGGAGTAGTTATTCATCAAAACTATATGACAAAAAAACGCAGTGGGCTTCACTGCGTTTTAATTATTCTTATCCATCCATTAGCTAAATCATGGATGTTTATTATTCAATTTTTCGATAGATTCTGAAATCATTAGGGGGAGAGTAGCAAATTGGAGGGCTTTCTAGTATGCATCACTTTACACTTCTGCCTTTGTTGCGCGATTCGGGTCAAAGTTCCCTTCCCATTTCGAAATCACAATAGCAGCCAGTGAATTCCCAATTACGTTAACAACTGTTCTTCCCATATCTAGAATACGATCAATTCCAGCGATGAACGCAAGCCCTTCAACCGGAATACCGACAGTTCCTAGAGTAGCAAGAAGGACAACAAATGAGACGCCAGGCACACCGGCAATACCCTTTGAAGTAACCATCAATGCGAGCAGAAGAGAAATTTGAGCGGATATACTCATATCTATTCCGTACATCTGGGCTATAAAGATGGCTGCTAGCGCTTGATACAAGGTTGAACCATCCAGGTTGAATGAATAGCCGGTAGGTATGACAAATGAAGCAACGTGCTTCGGACAGCCAGCCTTCTCAACTTTTTCCATAATTCGCGGAAGGACTGCTTCTGAACTTGCTGTCGAAAACGCAAGGATTAATTCCTCTTTGATCAATTTGATTAATGTAAACAAATTGAAGCCAACTAGTTTGGCAATGAGGCCCATCACAACCACAATAAAGAAGATCATAGTACCGTAGACTGATAATACGAGTTTGCCTAATGGAATGAGTGAAGCCAGCCCAAACTTGGAAACAGTAATTCCGATTAAGGCAAAAACGCCGAATGGAGCCACTTTCATAACTTGGTTCGTCACATAGAACATCGTACTGGCAACGCCTTCAAAAAAGGCCAGTACCGGCTTACCTTTAGCCCCGATGGCTGATACGCCCAGTCCAAAGATCAATGAAAAGAAGATAATTGCCAGCATATCGCCATTTGCGATTGCGGCAATCGGATTTGTCGGAACAATATTGACAATGGTCTCTACCAATCCTTTGGATTCAGTTTTCTCCGCTGTATCCAAATAACTTCCGATATCCGTTTGATTTAGTTCTTGCATGTTAATGCCTGTTCCTGGGTGCAAAATATTCGCAGCCAGAATGCCAACGACTATTGCGATCGTTGTCACAATTTCAAAATAAAGAAGCGTTTTTCCGCCGATTTTGCCTAAGTGCTTAAGATCGCCTACACCTGCAACGGCAATAATAATACTGGACACAATAATCGGAACAACAATCATTTTAATTAAACGAAGAAAGATATCACCGATTGGCTGCAACACGCTCGCAATATGGTCATTGCCGTAGAAAATAGCACCGACAATGATTCCGACAACCAATCCAATAAGAATTTGACTCGCTAAGCTAATTTTTTTCATCTAACAACCTCACCTTCAGAAAGAATCTTGCTGTATACAGCAATATGACTATGCGAAAACAGGCTTTCCCTATGGAAAAAGTCGACTTTACACCGCTAGCACGGATGCTTGCCATTCTGTTTTCTGAAAAAGTACGAAAGGTCAGTTGTTGGGTAAAAGAATTAGATACACGGCCCTTTTGCTTAATTTCCCCCTAAAGCGGCTTAAAGCCACTAATCCCCCCTGTTTCTAAGAAAACTCTCAATAAAAATAGTATTTCAGAAATTTAGTATATCAAGATTACTTCCACAAATAAAGAAATGTGCTTTTTCCTACTTTTATTTGTTTTTTGGTTTCTGGCAGTCCATTTTGCACAATTTGTCATTTTTCTAATATAGATATTAAAAAATACCACTATTTTAAAATCGTTACATAATCGTTAATTTCATTGATTTCTATTGGAAAACAATCTTTTTTTATTTTTTTAAAGGAATGATGATACCCTCTCAAAATATTGTTAACCCCCATTTTTAAAAAATGACTTTTTTTTCAATCGGGTTTTGCTCTTTTTCTAGTATATCTTTTTCCGAAAAAACAACACACAATCTCAGTAGCTTATCACGATTAGAATGAACAAACGATATCTCTTTCAATTCACACATACATGCACAGATGTAAACTCGCTATGCTATTTGCATTATTTTCATGGAAATTTAAGGTTTAATGCATATATGTACACTTTCTTATTAGCAGTATATATAGACGTTTATACCGATAAAAAGAATAGATATTAAAGACGCTATCTTACTATTAAGGATGATATTATGGTGAAAATCCACTCAATTACAGAAGGAATAGGAAATGAGAACAATATATTCTTGCCGGGTGTAAATGTCAACATAAATATGTACACTTTCGCTTGGATAAGGATGTACAGAATTACTCGTTCTCTTTTGCTAAATGATCCTTTAATCGGTATGAATCACCTATCATAGGCACAACTGTCGCATGATGTAAAATGCGGTCTAATATGGCATTGGCCAGTTTAGGTTCCTGAAATATTTCATCCCACGCTTTGAAATTCACATTGGTTGTTAAGATGGTACTTCTTTTTTCATATCTTCGATCAATCAGCTGGAAAAACAACTTAGCGTCTTCGTGATCAATCGGTAAATAACCGATTTCATCGATGATTAACAGTCTGTATTTGCTGTAATGCTTCAAACGGCTCTCTAACCGATTTTCTAATCGAGCTTTCCTCAAATTTTGAATCAAGTCATGGCACTTAATAAAATAGGTACTCGTCCGTTTCTTTGCTGCCGCAATCCCTATTGCTGTGGCCAAATGGGTTTTACCGACACCACTTGGTCCTAAAAACACAATATTTTCATTCTCCTCGATAAAACGCAATGTAAGGAAGTCTAGAATCTGCTGTTGGTTAATCGATGTTTGAAAGGTAAAATCGAAATCTTTCACCTCCTTAAAATGAGGGAAAGCTGCGACCTTCACCATCGATTGCGTCATGTTTTTCTCCCGTATGTCTATTTCATACGCAGTCAACTTGATTAATGTGTCGATAAATGACATCTGATGCTTTACGCTGAAGTCTACGATTTCATTTAAATGTAAGCTCATTTGCTTTAACTTTAGATAGTCAAGATTCCATAATAATTGTTGATAGTTTGTAGTTGGATTCATTATTTATACACTTCTCCAATCGTTGCTAAATTCCGTTTTGCTAAATCGTCGATTTCAGGATAATGAGGGGTGGAAACAAGTAAGCTTGCCTTATAATGTTCCTCTTGATAATTAAGTTTAGCGTTACTAATTGGATGTTGGGCGATCAGTTTCATGTTATAATAAATCCACAAGTAGTCATCATACACCTGTAAGCCTACTTTTTTTCCTTGATATTCTGGTGGTACAGAGTATTGATTCGATTTGTAGGAAATCATGTTTGATGCATTGACTTTTACATGTGTATGTTTGATGCGATAGGAATCTCTTACTTTGTCAGTTGGTAGCTGGAGTAAGTGGTTCCTTTCTTTTTTGAATTCCATAATCGGTATTTTCCCCGTTCCTTGATGGATCTGGTGATTCATTCTATTCCCTAAATCCTGTATGAATAGATGAAGTTCCTCCATTGTCAGTTGACCTTGGTACGCATGAATTTCATCAAGGAGTTTCATTGTGGATTCAATTTTCCCCTTGGTTCTCGGTCGTCCTGCAATACATGGTTTGACTTTAAAATCAAAGTCCCTCGCAAACTGATCAAATTTCGCATTCACTTTCCCAGGTTGATAATCAGTCCTCGCTTCATCCATTACCGTTTTCATATTATCCGTAAGGATTTCAGCTGGAACTCCGCCAATTGCTTCAAAAGTATCTGTTAAAAAAGAAAGTAAGGTACTCTGTGACTTAGAAAGACTTAATTGAAATGTTCGGAATCTGGAATTTGATAAAATGAAAGCCGCCACATTGACTTCTATCTTTTCTCCCTCTTTGGTTTCGAATAAAATGTTTTCCTTCCAATCTAATTGGGCCTGCTTACCTGGTGGCGTTTCAAATCGGACTGTCCCTTTGGGTGAAGAAATACGTTTATCCTCTTCAAAGTAGGCATTAAATTCAGGTGTACGAGCTATATACGCACGGAAGGTTGAAGCTCCACATTCCAATCCATGATTGTCTTTTAGGTACTGCCAAAGCATACGACGGTAATAAAATACCTGTTTTGAATCTTCTGATAACAATGCGGCTATTATTTCATAATAAGGATCAATCTTTGAGGGCTTTTCCCTTTTTCTTTTTGGGATAAAGCCATTTAGATATTTATCAATTGTCCGCCGATCCACACCCAATTCCTTTGCTAGCTTACTTTTATTGATTTTCATTTTCATATGCTCCATAATCTGTTTGAATTTCGGTAAGTCTGAAAGACTTTTAATCTCAAAATCGATATCAATATTCATTGTTATGTACATACTAATCCCCCCAAGATTAGTATGTAGATTCATATCAAATTTGTACATATTTATTCGAGCAATACTGTACATATTTAAATTAGCATTTCTAGCCGGGGACTGGTTGGGGTGCAGAATTTGGTAAACCCATAGCTTCTGCTTTAAAAGATCATTTTGTTACTCATATGCTTGATCTGCCTGGCGTTGGAAGAAGTGAAGGATTAAGGGGAATTGTAACACTTCAGGATACGGCGGATTGGCTGCATTCTTATATGGAACTAAACCAATTACACAAGGTTAACGTAATCGGTCATTCTTTAGATGGGGTAATAGCCTTATCGTACGCTTTGTGTTATCCGGAAAAAGTGGATAAGATCATTTTATAGGACATTGGCTATGAAAAGATTGAACGGTTTCCTGTAAAAATGATGGGGAACATTGGTTATGTTTTGCGTTTAATCAGTATCTTGCATACATATTTTGGGCAAAAGATTCTTGGGGATGATTCGCATTCCTCTCATAGCAATGAAGGATTGGAAAAGACAGAAGAATCCATCCAGCAAATGATAGTCACTCTAGGTCTTAAAGATACCTCTTTTATTAGAGAATCCATTCAAAATCAACCTTCTACCACGAATGAAGGAATTCGTTTATTACTGGCTGCATATAGAGCCAACCTTCCTAAACTTGTAAAAGAACTAAAGGTTCCTTGTCTCATTTTGTTTGGAATTAGGGCCTCCGACTGTAAAAGAAAGCAGAAAAGACTAGCAAAAAAAAGCCACACACTGGAAAAGAAAGGCATTGCAACAAAGGCATTAATTGGCGGACATTACGCCCACGCCACTGACGGCAAAGCACTCACCATTATGTCTTCGTTTTTAGTCCTTTGATCAATAGGATAGCCTCCCTATTCGCCAGGCCTCCTATGAGGGATTCTAATTGTTTCTCCTTTCCCTATACACATCACATGATTCATGTGAATGTGTATAAAAACAAGCCGTTCCCAATAGTACGGGAAACGGCTTGTTCATTCAAGGGTCCACACTATTTTTTCATCCGTCCATAGAAGCGCCTTTTCGCAACGGCAGGGATGAAACGTTTAGATAATGCCACCGGGTCGTTGTTCGCAAATACACCATCTTCACCTATAATGCCTAGCGATTCAATAATGCCTATCCCTTCCCCGCTTGCTGCAATCGGCTTAAAATGATTATAGGCCCCCATCAGGAAATGCTGCGCATTCTTTTCAAAATCCTTGCATTGTTGATTTCCTCCGATGATCAATAACGAGTCATATAAGACAGCCGCACCCGTTAAAAAGGTATCGTCCACTCTCACTTTTTCACCATCATCACCCGCTACCCTCCCTAACCGATTGCTTATGATGACCGGCTGAATGCCATATTTAACGAAATAATCCCTGATTGGTTTCAATATGTCCGTTTGGAATCCTTCAGCGATCATTATTCCGACACGCAACGTATAAGGAAGATATCTGGTATTCATTTGGCTTAGAGCCGGTGAAGATTTAGTGACAGCCGACTGCTTTATATGTCCGGGCATCTCTACTCCTATGTTTTTCGCTACCCCTTTGGCCAATGAGGTGGAAATATGAGCAATCATATCGACAACCTGCTGCCTGACTGAATGGCTTTTTACTTTTCCCAATTCAAAACTGAATGCATTCTGAATATGTTTTTTCTCGATCAGGCTCATACTATTCCAAAATAGCCGCGCCTGTGAAAAGTGATCATCGAATAGTTCACCAGTCAATCTTGTTTTGTGCCCATGGACTTTGTCAGGAAATGATTCAAACCCTCCATCTTTTGCGGAAACAGGAATAGGTGTATTATTGGCCAAGGAATTTTGATGGTATGCAACTCTCCCGACATCAATGGCGATCCGTTGTCCCCCATCACGTTGATTATTATGGAAGGGACAAACCGGACGGTTGATGGGCAACTCCTTATAATTTGTGCCTACTCGGTACATTTGTGTATCTGTATAGGAAAAAAGTCTTCCCTGCAAAAGAGGATCGTTTGTAAAATCAATGCCGGGAACGATATTTCCAGGATGCAAGGCAATTTGTTCAGTTTCAGCAAACACATTATCCACATTTCTATTCAGTGTCATCTTGCCGATGATTTGGACAGGAACATCTTCTTCAGGCCATAGCTTGGTGGCGTCCAATATATCAAAATCAAACATGAATTCGTCCTCTTCATGGATGATTTGGACTCCAAGCTCATACTGAGGAAAATGGCCCATCTCAATATTCGTCCATAAATCTCTTCTATGGTAATCGGGATCATAGCCGCCTATTTGTTGAGCTTCATTCCATAGCAGCGAGTGAATGCCGAGAATCGGCTTCCAATGGAATTTCACAAAATGGGCTTTTCCTTCTTCGTTGACCAATCGAAATGTATGTACCCCGAAGCCCTGCATCATCCTGAAGCTTCTCGGCAAAGTCCGGTCTGACATAATCCACATCATCATTGCGGCTGATTCCTGATTATTGGCGATAAAATCCCAGAAGGTATCATGGGCGGTTTGTCCTTGGGGGATTTCATTATTTGGCTCGGGTTTTAGGGCATGAATAAGATCAGGGAACTTCATACTATCCTGTATGAAAAAAATAGGGATATTATTGCCCACTAAATCAAAATTCCCTTCATCTGTGTAGAATTTCACAGCGAAGCCGCGGACATCCCTGTTTGTTTCACTTGCTCCTTTTGAACCTGCCACTTCCGAAAACCGCACAAAGACCGGCGTTTTCTTTTTGGGGTTTTGCAAAAAGGAAGCTTTCGTCCACTTTTCCATACAACCGTACACTTCAAATTCCCCATGTGCGCCATACCCACGGGCATGCACCACCCTTTCAGGGATGCGTTCACGGTCGAAATGCATCATTTTTTCACGGAAATGAACATCTTCAATCAGTGTAGGACCCCTTTTTCCCGCCTTTAAGGAATCCTCATCATTGCTTACCCGGACTCCCTGATTGGTTGCCATTATTTCTCCTGCCGAACGTTTGCGGAAATGATCCAATTGTTTTTCCTTCTTGTTGCCAGCCTTTTTGTAATCATTATCCATCCAGCTAACCTCCTGCCGCCTTTTCTTGATTAGCATCCTACTAGACCATTCTATTCCACCGATAGTGATATATGCCCTCTGGATTCCGCCAAATACATATTTCATTCAATGCCCCGCTAATACATCAATAATTCAGAATAGTGTATAGTTAGAAGAGAGGGACATTCTTAATTGGAAAGGCTGAGTTCATCTAGTCACAACAGCATGAGGATTACATACAGAATTAACATCTGAAAAAGATAGAAAAAAAGGGGATTATTAATTGGTTATTAAAAATGAAGGGACAAGGAAGGACGCCGTTAAAAATCCATTGGAAGGATATTATAACCAGTATGGCCGGAAGTTTTATCGCCATTCTTTTATTGGATGAATTAACGAACATGACAGATGAAGTATGGTTGATGGCTTCATTTGGTTCAAGCTCAGTACTTGCCTTCAGTTTTTGGCAGGCTCCTTTATCGCAGCCGAGGAATATCATCGGAGGACATCTTGTTTCCACAACAGTCGGGGTTACCTTTTCACACCTTTTCGGAACGAATGCCTGGACGATCAGCTTGGCACTGGCTTTTGTCATTTTCATCATGGCGCTGACCAAAACGACGCACCCTCCTGCCGGCGGAGATGCGATAGCCGTCATGCTCGGCGGGTACGGCTGGGGATATATTCTCTTCCCAG
This sequence comes from Bacillus kalamii, assembly GCF_047238185.1. Taxonomy (NCBI): domain Bacteria; kingdom Bacillati; phylum Bacillota; class Bacilli; order Caryophanales; family Bacillaceae; genus Bacillus; species Bacillus kalamii. The sequence continues at coordinate 1,911,197 of NZ_JBDFMI010000001.1, forward strand.
TACTTACAGGTTCCATCATCATCGTCATTCTGGCGCTTATTATCAATAATGTACACCATGATAGAAGATATCCACTATTTTGGATCTGAGTCATAGAAAAAATCCATGAAGGGCTCCATGGATTTTTTATTTGGAAACAGACTGTAAAGAAACGGCTTTATATTGAACAATTCGACTATTCTTATATATAAACTGGTGGCTCATTACACTGCCCTCCATAGCTATTGGCAAAAAATAAGGAATATTGTCCACCACTCCTTGATTCTTCTGATCCAATATCCAGGGCGTCCTTTTCCAAGACAATATTCCTTCAGGAGTGGAACGGGCATCAGCGAATACCGAGGATTCATCTAGCTCACAGAAAAACAGATACATCCCTGAAGTGCCTTGTTCGTTATGCCAAACAACCTCTCCTCTGCTGGAAACATGTTCTATTGCATGGCCGGTTTCTTCATAAATCTCTCTCATAATACATTGTAAGGGCGTTTCCCCTTTTTCAATCTTGCCGCCTACTCCGTTCCATAACCCCATATTGGGGGCCTTTTCTCTGTTAAGCAATAACATATTGTCTTTACAGCTGATAAAGCATATTGTGTATGGAAGCAATTGACACCCTCCTCTCAACTCCACTAGTTTCCTTATCAGCGGGCGGCGCAGACCTTGCCGATCATTTCCTCCACCTCCAACATATTTTTTGCACGCCATTTTGCCTGAATATGCTGGTTATACGGTTGGTCGAGTAAAATGACATTCAAACCAAGTGAAGTAAATCTCTCATGCGTTTCAGGTTTGTCATCCACTAGCACATCTCCTCTTACATAGTATTTTTGGCTGCCGAAGAAGATATTTTCCTGAGGTATCATCGGGAAGTATTCAGCCAGCCAGGCTCTTTTATCATCGGCAGGATTAGCGAAAAACGATGGGTTTTGTTTGTAATCCGAATGTGCGTGGCCTCTCGGGGAATCAGAAACGATCAAAATATTATATCTTTCCTCCACCAATCGTTGTACAACTTCTTGCGAATGCGGCGTTGGCTGTAAATATCTGAACATACCCGGCTCTTTCAATAAGTCGTATACTTTTGGGCCGCATTCCGGTTTGACGATCTGGGATGTATCCCACTCCGTCATATGTTGTGTCGTAAGTGTATCCTCATAGCGTTCATTATATTTTTTAATCCAAGCTGTTCCAAGCTCAGCAAGGACATCATCCATATCGAGCATGATAGTCGCCTTAAAATCTGTTCCAAGCAGTTGATTAACCTTAAGTATAAACAATTGATCTTGCACGTTACATTCTCCTTTTAATACGATTTCAAAACTATTATAATTGAAAACTTAGCAATCTGCTGTAAATACCTATTAAAGTGTGTTAGATTAGACCGTTCATAATAAAAGTGTGTTAGAAAAAAGAATACTTTCTAACATAATTAAAAGAGCAATAGGCATGTAATTTGATGTGTGCAACAATGAACAGGCGAGCAGGTACTTCATTTGACTTCAATGAATCATTCGTAAAAAACACGCAACCAGGAAAGGAATATGAACATGCCAAAACAATCCAATATTGAATTGCTCCATCAAAACGAACAAAACGTATTATGTATCAGAACCATTACTTCTGTTGAAGAATTGCCAAAACTGATCGGAGAAAGTTACGGGAAATTGGCCGCTTACCTGAAAGAACTCAATGAGGTATTGGCAGAAGTCCCTTATGTGTGCTATCACAACATGGATATGGGTGCTTTAGATATCGAAATTGGATTTCCTGTTACAGGTGTGCTTCCTGGCAAAGAGGATATTCAAACAGGTACTATACCTGCTGGAAAACGCATTTTTTGTATGTACCGGGGCCCTTACCAATTGCTTGAACCGGTTTATCAGGAAATGGACGAGTATTTGAAAAAACATTCCTATGAACCTGTTGGAACAGCCTATGAATTTTATTATAATGATATGAGTTTTCCTGAGGAAGAGTTATTGACGAAGATCGTCATGCCAATCAAGTAATAGCCTCCGTCATTCAGCTGCTCTGGAAAAAGGCTTTCTTCCGGAGCAGCTCGAATGCTTATTTAGCATCATATACATCCTGTACACTTGCCAAAGCTCACGTATGCAGTAAAAAGAAGGGGAACACACGCCTGGTTTACAAGCAGGAATGACTGGTTTTTTACCTGGTCCACATATAGCATTCAAACAACTATGCTATAGCCTTTTCCGTCCAATGGATATGTCTTATATTGGACAGGAAGGAGATTAGAATCATTTTGAATGCCCATTTGATTATAATGGAGAAAAAGTGCACTAGTTACTCAACTGCCATTATCCCTATGCGGGGTTTATAATGCCAACTGAAAAGGGCCGTTCTATTCATTCATAGACATCCCTTCTATACCTTAAAAGTTGAAGCCTTTTTACCATGCCCTGCTTCCCTATCAGCTACATACACCTTTAGTTTACAAAGGGGCCTCTTTGCAAAACCGAACATACATTGCACAAAACGGAAATGGAGCAGCTGCTATACGGGCGCAACCCCAAACACTCTCTGATGTCGTTTATAGTAAATGGGATTGACAATCCATTCTCACGTTTGCCAAACCCCACCATGCCCTGGAGTAAAACCGGCATTCCTATAAAAATGGGTATTATGCTCATCATATGCCACAGTGACGATGCCCAACCCGAAAAACTCCGCTTCCTTCAACAGGGCCGTTACTAATTCGTGTCCTATGCCTTGTTTTTGGTAATCAGGATGTACCATGATATCTTCCATATATCCATGTTCCAATCCCATACCGCATACATAACCGAATGCAATCAGGATGCCGTTTCTGTCCCTCGCACCACCCCAAAAGTTGCATCTCTCGAAAAGTGCAGGATAATCTTTATCTCTTCTTCCCCAGCCCACTAGCTCCCGTAATTCCGGAACTTCATGATCCTTAATGGCCATATTGATTTCAATTTCATAATTCATATAATCCCTCTTTTCTTCCTGAATAGATTTCTATGAATCACGCTGAATGTCCTTCTAATCATCCATATACTATTTTTTTCAGTGCAACACTTAGTAAATGGCGATTTATGGTATACTATTATTCATTCAAGATAGGGAAACTGGAGGGAAAGTGATGGCATCTTTTAGGGATACAACCGAGGAAAGCAAGTTGGCTTGGGAGAGGAATGCGGATTTTTGGGATCAGTCAATGGGCGATGAATCCAACTATTTCCACCGCAACATCGTTCGTCCAAGAACAGAGGAATTATTGAATATAGAAAAAGGCGATCACGTATTGGATATCGCATGCGGTAATGGAAACTTTTCAGAACGCCTGGTTGAAATGGGAGCAACAGTAGTTGCCTTTGACTATAGTGAGAACATGATTAAGCACGCAAAAAAACGAAGGCAGCGTGTTTTGGATAGCGTACAGTTCATCCAATGTGATGCCACAGATTATAACCAATTGATTTCTTTAAAAAAAGAACGGCTCTTCGACAAAGCGGTGGCCAATATGGCCATCATGGATATTTCCGATATTGATCCGCTTTTGCGTGCTGTCAACGAACTGCTTTGCGCTGGAGGATCTTTTGTGTTCTCCACACATCAACCTTGTTTCGAACGGCCGGAAGGACAGTACCTTACACCTTGGGTACATAAAGGGGCCGCCATTGAAGGGCAGCCCTTTTTACAGAATTATTACCATAGGTCGCTCCAGGACCTCTTCCAAGCTTGTTTCAACGCGGGATTTGCCATGGATGGCTTGTTTGAGGAAAGCATGGATCAATCCGAATTTCCTGTCATCATGATTGTCCGGCTGAGAAAATGGAACCCGTGAACAAATGGGAGTTTGCATATCTGCCATATTACATGTTGCCGATGTACAGCCTCCTCTCGCTAGATTCCCTCTTCTCCGTTTATCCTAACAATTATGTACAGGCTTTTATATACTCATAAAAATCACTAACTACCTGTTTCTTAAACCTTTGTGTTTTTTTTACCATCCAAAGATTTCTTCTGATCTTTGTTTCTTTTATCTGTATTTCTTTTAATCTTCCAGCTGCCAATTCAGTTTCTACAGTCAATTTAGGTAAAATGCTGACTCCTAATCCTGCTTCCACGGCTCCTTTTATCGCTTGCGTGCTGCCGATTTCCATAAAATTAGTTAGCTTCGGCAATATTCCGTGTTCATTTAACGATTCTTCTACAATTTGTCTCGTGCCGGAGTTGGCTTCTCTCCATATGATCCTTTCATTCACCAATTCAGCAATCGAGATTTCACTCTCCCAACAATGGTCGGGCGGACATACGAGAATTAATTCATCATCTGCCATTTTTTTAACAGTGAAATCTGGCTGAGAAACGATTCCCTCTACAAAGGCGATATCAATTAAATCATTCTCCAGCTCCTCCAATATACCAGGGGTATTTTTGATAGATAGGTTAATATATAGGTTTATATTCCGTTTTTTGAACCCACCTATTATTTTTGGCAAAAAATATTCACCTAATGTAAAAGTTGCGCCGACACGAAGTGTTTTATTGTATTTGCCGATTGCTTGGCTAACGGCTTCATGCGATTGATCAAATTCATTTATTATTGCTTTGGCATAAGGATAGAGAAGCCGGCCGACCGCTGTAACGTACAATCGATTATTAGAGCGTTCAAAAAGCAATGCCCCATATTCATCCTCTAATTGACGTATATGCCTTGTAACCGCCGGCTGGGTGATATAATTCAATCTCGCCGCTTGACTGATGCTCCCCTCTTCCACAACCAAACAAAACAATTTTAAATGGTCTATGTTCAATTCCATCCCCCCGACATGCGAATTTGACTCTAACTATTTCTGGCTGCCTAGCTTGCTCTTCCATTATTTCTCTGCTTACCCCCACACTATAAATGGCTTAGCCATTACATTTCATTATACCTCATGCCAATTCCGCAATTTACCAATTTCCCTATCTTTGATAACGTAATAGAACAAGAACAATCATTTAAATGATTTCAGAAAGTGGGAGCAAAATGATAAAAAAACGGAGACTATTATGGGACCTATTTTTTGTATTCTTCAAAATAGGGCCTACTACATTTGGTGGAGGGTTCGCTATGATCCCTGTCGTTGAAAAAGAAATCGTGACCAAACGCAAATGGCTTTCTAAAGAGGATATAACCGATATATTTGCCTTATCACAGACCATTCCTGGTGCTGTGGCTGTTAATGTAGCTACGTTCGTAGGCCATAGAATCGGCGGTTTGCCAGCAGCCTTTGCCGCTCTCCTCGGCATATCTCTGCCAACCTTTTCAATCATTTTACTATTGGGTTTAGCTTATTTTTCATTTGCGGATACTCATTTGTTGGAGGCAGCGTTCATTGCCATACGTGCCACTATTGTCGCTCTTATTACATATGCCGCCATCAATATGATAAAGTCGGCCATCATTGATAAAACCAGCTTGGCCCTTATGGTGACAGGCATACTGGCTCTCTTTTTCATCCATCCTATTTTAGTTTTATTATTCGGCGCTTTTGCAGGCGTTTACTCCACCTATCGAAAACAGAAAAAAATCAAACATCCATCAAATGGAAATGGCGTGCCGGAGACTTATGGCGAACAGATCAAACAGGGGCACGAGATATGATTATTTTGGATTTGTTTATTACGTTTGTCTATATTGGTTTTGTTTCATTTGGCGGTGGGTATGCCATTATACCTGTTATCCAAAAGGAAGTGCTTACACATGCTTGGATGACAGATCAGCAATTTACGGATATCATTGCCATTTCAGGCATGTCGCCCGGCCCCATTGCCACAAATACGGCGATTTTGGCAGGTTACTATACAGAGGGCTGGGCAGGGGCTGCTGCTGCTGTCAGTGGAATGATTCTTCCTTCTTTTTTCTTGGTGATCCTTGTTGCCGCTTGTTTTATGAAAATGCACCAAAAACCAATAGTAAAAGCCATTTTTTATGGGTTACGCCCGATCGTTGCGAGTCTCGTCCTTTTTGCGGCAATAAGCTTCGCGCTTTCCAATAAATTGCTGACCCTCTCTTTTTCATGGAATACCGTTAGCCTATGGATCATATTCGGATTGTCCCTTGTTTGTTTCGCCAAATTCAAATGCTCTCCATTATATGTGATTTTGCTCTCTGGACTTGCTGGAATTCTGTTATATTCCTAAAAAACGAAGGTTCTTCATACAATAACCTCTATTAAAAACATCCTCTCTATCAAGATTGGATGTTTTTTTACATGAATAAGTCCTGCCAACAACAGCCTGGCAGGACACCCATTTACATCTTTTTTCTTAGGGGATATAAGGCTGAGTTGCTTACTGTTCATTTCTATTTCACTTTCAAAAATCGATTATTAAGATAGAATTATGCGGATTTCTTGGAGATACGGTTGAAGAGTTTTTATTTATGCAATGGGTAAAAATCAAACTTAGTAAAAACAGAAAAAAAGAAGTGGTTCGATGGTACGTAAATCAAGCTGCAAGAGGATCCTTATCGCCTTTCTTGCCATTTTCAGGACGGGCAAATAGCGAGAACAGCATTCCGAATATAAAGAGAAAACCAGCTGTTAACAAGATGGAGTAATTGAAGCCAAGGGTTATATTGCCTCCGGCTGATTGTACAAGGGCACCTGTTATGACCGGTCCCACCATGCCGGCAATATTCATGAATGACGTGCTAAGACTAGTCATTAATCCTGCACGCTCAGGCATTAATTGCATTAATACTTGTGGGCTAATTGCCATGATTGTATAAGAAAAACCTTTTGTTATTAAAATGGCGATTGTCACCCAAGCAGCTGAATGGATAATAGTTGTAGATGCCAAACTGATTCCAGCAATAACTAACGCCGCACCAGCGAAATAGATGCGTGAAAGGCGGAAATTTTGGCTTTTATTAAATAATCGATCAGAATATGTGGAAAGCAAAACAGATATGAACACCGATCCAATTCCCACTATCGATGCTGTATATCCCATATTCATCGGTTTCATCTCCACTACTTTTGTCAGATAATTGGGCATCCAAAGGGTAATCCACATCGTCATCCAGGATGCCGAAAAGGCTGCTAAGAGAGTAAATAGACAAGTTGGCGATTTTAATATAATTGAAAATTCAGACCATTTTAATTTAGAAGGCGCTACATTTACATCGCTTCCCTTTTTGCTATATGTTAACCGCTTCGTTTCCGGCAGCGCCAGCCAAACGATCAAAAAAATGACACTTAGGAAGCCTAGTGATGCAAAGCTCATGCGCCACCCTAGTTTTTCAATCATTATGACTAAAAGAGGGGCGGTAGCTAAAGCCCCAAGCATTCCTCCAGCATTCAAAACAGAAATAGCCATCCCTCTTGACCCTGGCTTAAACCATTTACTTATATGGCTGATCGCCGTCGGTGTGAAGGGCCCTTCAGTCAATCCAAGAACAACCCGATACACAATCAGCATAGACAGCCCTGAAATCGCAAATGCACCAAATTGGAGAATACTCCAACCTATTAACATAAGAGCAATGACCTTTTTTGTCCCCCATTTATCAGACCAAGCAGCGACAAACACACCCGATACAGAAAAAAGCCAAAAGAAACTGCTCCCAACCAATCCCCACTCTGTATATGTAAGTCCGAATTCATTCATAATGGATTCTGAAGCATAACCAATTATCGATTTATCCGCGAAATTTATCCCCATTGTCAGGAACAAAAAAATAAGAACAGGCCAGCGCATCTTTACTCCTCCTTATTAAAACGCTTTCATTTTGAATATCGAATTAGGGGCTTATTAACCCCTTTTTCGGTTCAAGCAGTTGTGTTAGTTGGAATCAATACCATCTCTAAATCATTGGGGATAATAATGTCCCCTTTGAATACGGAAGAAGCCTCGGCCAATGCCTTCTCCGGGTTCATTTTTGGCAAAAAATGAGTCAGTACGAGCTTTTTCACATCCGCCTTTTTCGCTGTTTCGGCCGATTGAGCAGGCGTGCAGTGTTCTTTAAGCAGATTTTCCCAGATTTTTTCCGCATTCGGCATTTTATCGCCATCAATTGGCGTCAGTGCTGTATCATGGATTAATACTCCAGCCCCTTCTGCAAGCTTGGCTAAATGATCGGTCGGGGGTGCGGTGTCACCGGAAAAGACAACAGAAGACTCTTCATGGTCAAACCGATAGGCAAAGGTAGGAACGCTATGATTCATCTTTGCGCACTGAATTTTAATAGGCAATTCAATCTCCACTGGTCCCTCCTGTTCAATTTCGATGACTTTAACATCGCGCACTCCTGCTTCCGGCCTGCCTAAAGACATGCGATAATCAATATCGTCCTTTAGCATCTCTACTGTTAAATCGTGCATTCTTTTTGTGCCCACAGGGCCGATGACCATTAATTCACGTCTTCCCTCCAGCCAGCCGCTAATTAAAAAGTGTGCGTATCCCAACATATGATCAGCGTGAAGATGGGTAAAAAAAACATGCTTTATATCCTGCGGGGCAATACCCAATTTGACGAGTTGCATGGTTGTTCCCTCAGCACAATCGACTAAGACGGGCAAACCGCCCAATGTTACTAAATGCGCCGTTGCCATTCTTTCTTTTGTTAATCGCGGACTGCCTGTCCCTAACATGATGACCGAATTATTCATTTTTCATCCCCCATTATATCCAAAATGGATTAAACTTAAAATACTATGTTAACATGAGCTTACACAGTAACTTATTGATATAGTGCCTCAAAACAATCATAAGAAACATTCTCCTAATTAGAATACAAGCCCCTGCCCTCCTCTTATTGTTTGTTTAAACCAAAATGGACTAAACTATTCAAATCAATTTCCACTTTTGATTCACTATAGGAACTACATTACAAAAAAAATTCACAAAAATCAATATTTTTGTGAATTTTTAAATTATTTGCTGAAATATGTATTGAAAAGCAAAATGGCCGCTCCTATAGAAGCGGCATTCTCTTTTAAGGCCCCTTGACTATATTTTATTTCCCTTTTATTCATACTGTTTTCTTTTGCCGATTTCACTGTCTGCTTATAATATTCATCAAATTCAAACATAAATGGCCCGCTTAAAACGACCAAATCAGGATTAAATATGTTCACCAAATTGGAAATCCCAATCCCTAAATAACAGGAAGACTTTAATATAATATTCTTCATTTTTTCATCGCCCTGGACAAAGAACTCCATCATCTCACTTAGCGATGCTTGTTCAAACAATTCTTCTTTCATCATGCCATGTAGCGCTTTTTCCTTATATAATTCTTCAATAATTCCTTTAAATGAAGTATATGCGACTATGCAACCACGTTTTCCGCAAGAACATACTCTGCCGTCAACATCAATAATCATATGTCCATAACTGCTTCCATGAACATCATTATTTCTCAAGATGTTCCCATTATTGATAATGCCGCAATCCATTCCCCAACCGCCGCTGATGCAATAGAGTATGTTTTCATATACATAATTCGCTGCATGGTGCTCCGCAGCCACCGCTGCATTCGCACTCTTCTCCACTATTACTTTTACTGGGTATTTCTCACGGATCATATCCACAATGCGCACATTTTCCCAGCCAGCCAATAGAGACGATTCCGGCTTTAAAATAACACCCTCCATCTGGTTAATAGGGCCAATCATCGCCACGCCGATACCAAGCAATTTACGTTCATCAAAATGATGTGTTTCCATAAATCTCTTAATTGTGCTGTCAATCTTCATCATGACAAACTCAGGTGTATGGATGGGAGTCATTACAAAAGACAATTGGTCGATAGGATTGAAGCGCAGATCCAAGAGCATGATCGTCGTTTTCATCCGTGAAATATGGATGCCGATCATATAATTGCAATCCGGTTCAATATCGTATAATATAGGCGGCCTTCCGACCAAAGCCTCACCAAACCCAATTTCTTTAATATACTTTTGCTTGATCAGTTCATCCATCATACGGACCAATGTCGTCTTTTTTATATGGGTTTTCTCCATTAAGTCCATTTTTTTGATCGGTCCATTTTGATGGATCAAAAGATACAAATTTTTCAAATCCTCATTCTTTAAAGAATGGTTTTCAAGAAACCGTTTAAACATTCATTTCACCTGCCACTCATTATGGTTTATGTCTATTATAAAATCTTTCTGGATTAATACATAGACATATTCTACTCTGAATGGTTTCCTTATCCATTTCAACCAATAAGGGCGGCATTCATCAAAATGGAAAAAAGATGACTTCCATTATCTATAGAAATCATCTTCCTTTTCCTATTTATCTTCCATTCTCCCAATTTTTCAATAGCTGATAAGGATTTTGCGCTACCCACGAAGTATTATAAAGCCCTACGTGCAAATGGGGGTCGAACATACCTGTCGTGCCTTCCTTTCCATATCCCGAATTGCCGACATATCCAATGATTTGTCCTTGTTTTACGGTTGATCCATTGGCCAAGCCATATGCATACTTGCTCATGTGCGCATAGTATAAAATCATGCCATCATTCGTGAGGACGCTGATTTGCCAGCCCCCCAATGTATTCCATCCATAACGGATAATCTTTCCGCCCGTTGCTGAAAAAATCGGCGTTCCTTTTGGGGCCATAATATCGATTCCTTCATGATGGCGATCGCCTTTAAAGGTCCGGCTATTCCCCCAACTGTCGCCATATGGCTGATAGCTGCCCTTTTTTAAAGGGAACATGCCTGAATTTAGCGATTGCATATCCGAATTGGTTTGTATGGATGTGCTTTCGTTCACTGTTGGTTGTGCTGCTTCACCTGAAATATGTAGTTTCTGCCCAATCAAAATCGTATCCGACTGCAAGTGGTTCAGCTGTTTCAGTTGAGAAACAGTGGTTTTATAGGCAATCGCTATTGCCGAAAGAGTATCGCCTTTCTTAACAATATAACTGCCCGTTGAAACAGTCGATTGGGACGGCACTGTTTGCGCCTTTCCGCCTACTTTCAAAGACTGGTTAATGAATATCATATCTGATTGCAATTGGTTCCAATTCTTAAGATCCTGTACAGATACATGAAATTTGTTCCCTATAGAAGTAAGTGTATCACCCTGTTTAATTTGATAGGTTGATTGCGAAGCCTCGGCAATTGGCTGTGCCAAACAGAAAGCTGACATGGTACAGGCAATTGCCAAGACCTTTTTATTTTTTGACATCATCGTCCATTCCTTTCTTATGAAGTAATATGCTGTTTCTTTTTGGATTCACTTTTTTTATCGACTATATGCTATTAGTCTTTAGGATTATAAGACTATACGATACCAAAACAGTTCATTTTACCTATAAGAAATACAAATTAACTTAGAAAAGAATACACTCTCGTCATGTCTATTTTTAGGTATGTTCAGTAACCTCTTTTCAATAAATCAGCGGAATCCTCATCGATTGGCAAAGCAAAAAAACCAGTGATCCATTAAATGGCACTGGTTTTACTTGTTACGAAGCCTTCCTTTCTTTATACAGCCGGTAGCCAGTCAATAATACGGCAAAGAAACAAATCAACGAGGATATGTAATAGGAAAAATGCATCCCCTCTATAAATAGAGCTGGCTGATCTTCAATATACGTTTTTATCTTATAACCCGCTTTTTCACTCATCGCATAATAGAGGCTTGTCGTCGATAAAGCTACTCCCATCACCATTCCGACATTTCTGGCTAAAGAATTCAGGCTACCTGCTATTCCGAGCTCACTCCTTTTCACAGAGGACATAATGATTGAATTATTCGGCGACTGGAAAAGCGCAACTCCAGCCCCAAGCAGAGCAGCTGTCAGGATAAAATAGGCTAGGCTTGTTTCTTGGTCTATACTGACGAATAGAAGCTGGACTACGGCAATAAGCACTAACCCAATAAACGTAAGCAATTCTGCGCTAATCTTATCTGATAAAGCCCCGCTGATCGGTGCCAATACCACCATAACAAGCGGCAGGACCATCATCAACAAACCCGAAAGATTCGGGGGCAGTGCCAACGACTTTTGCAAATAAAAAGGCATGAGGATACTATAAAAAAAGTTGGTTGTGAAAACCAAGACTGCACAAATAAGTCCTAATGAAAAGGCCTTGTTCATGAATAACCGAATATCAATCAATGGAAAGGAAACCTTCTTTTCCGCATACATCAAAAGGACAAATGCACCTATTGCTATTAAAACCATCCATTTGATTAACGGCTTAGTGAATCCAATTTCCTGTCCGACAAAAATGGCTCCGAATAAGAAAAAAATAAATGTCGCAAACAAAAGGAATCCAAGATAATCCATCCTTTTTCTTGTCGGAACCAATTGTTCCTTCGGAAGAACGGCAAAACCGAGTAAGATTGTCACTATCCCAATCGGCACATTGATCCAAAAAATATATTCCCAGCTTAAATGGGATACAATCAGTCCTCCTATTCCAGGACCGGCAATGCTCCCTAAAGATACGAAGGACCCAATCGTACCCAGCGCCTTGCCGCGCTCATTCACCGGGAAGGATTCTGTAATAATTCCGTAGTTGGTCGCCATCGTCATGCTTGCCCCGAATGCCTGTACCATCCGTGACAACACTAGAGTTGTCAAAGTGTGGCTCAAGCCGCATAACAATGAACCAAAAACAAAAATGAACGTGCCTACCCTGAATACCTTCACCTTCCCATACATGTCCCCAAGCTTACCGAAAAATAGAATGAATATACAAATCGTCAGTAAATAGATCGAAACAATCCATTCGATTTGATTCATATCTACTGCCAATTCATGTGCTATAGAAGGTGCTGCAATATTGACGATGCTGCCGTCCAGTGTCGACATGAATGTGAACATACCTACCGCGCCTAAAATGAGCCACTTATTTCCATTTCCTTTTCGTACAATCGCTTTTTTCAAATTGAGTTCCACCCTGCTTCCTTCTCGATTACCCTTAGTATGAATTCAGAAGAAAAGCGTTATTCCTGCGATCTTAGTTTTACGTATTTCATCCATAGTATCCTCAAATCATGAGCAACCCAAAAAGAGTTCCACACAGTTAGCGATTAGATACTTTTTCAAATAGTAGAAGGCACGTTTGTTTTGTTTCCAAAGACTAGATTACCTGCGGAGAACTGACTGTTTGGAATACACAAGGATTTGACCTGCCCTTAGGAAAAAGAAGATCAAAAAAACAATAGAGATATAAGCCGCACTAGCATATACGTCTTTTTCATTTTCAACCCATTCCCCCACCTGCTAAGATGTAAAATATATCCACACTTATTTACTCTTTTTTTAGGATAGAAATGCACCTCAAAATGACTACAAGATCAATCATTTGTAACTAGATTGTTTTTGGCACAAATAATTATCCAAAGTCAAATAAAAAATTGCTTTGACCTGAGAATTCGAATTCCTGACACATCTCGGGGTTCTGCTGAGCGTTTAAACCATCTTTTGTCGAAAAATATGCTAGTCTTGTGAAGTATTTGAAAAAATGGGGGGAACAAGATTGAAACGTAGCATCAAGATGCTTCTAGGTGCTTCTATTGCCGCAACAGCCCTTTTCGGGGTGAATGTCGGGCAATCAGAAGCCGCATCGATCACATTTAAAGACGTCACTTCAAGCCACAAGTCGTATCAGGAAATTGATTATTTAGCCCAGGGGAAAATCACACAAGGGGATGGAAAAGGCTATTTCAAGCCCGACAACAAGATTACGCGCGCCGAGTTCACTATGATGCTCGGACGAGCTCTTGACTTGGAAGGCGCACCGAGCGCTACGAGCTTTAAAGATGTCACCAAGCTCGGCACTACCGGTTCCGGTTATATCAATACGGCTACCAAACTCGGTATCATCAATGGCTACAAGGGAGGCTATTTCAAGCCTAAACAAACCATTACCCGAAGCGAAATGGCCAGCATTATTGCTCGGGCATTCAAGTTTGATTCCACGAATACTGCCTCAGGCGCCGCACAGGCACTTTTGAAGCGTGGTATTGATTCGTATCAAAAGGATGGCACGTTTGACGGTGATCGCGCAGGTACACGCGAGGAGATGGCGATCTTCCTATCCCGTGCAATCAACAGTGATCTTCGTCTACCGAGCGCTACCATTCCGGTTACGTTTACGGGAACGAAATATGTCAATGTCGCAAGCGGTGACCCGTTGAATTTACGAAATGGCCCTCTTACGGACTATCGTTCAATCGGTACCCTTCAACGCGGAACCGTTGTTTCAGTCGGTTACACCGTTGGCAAGTGGTCTTATGTTCAAACGAAAACAGGCCAAAAGGGATTTGTCTCTACAGCATACCTTTCAAATAGTTTATCATCAGCCCCAACGACTGGAGCCGGTGATAAATCATTAGCTGACATAAAACTAGTCATTGATCCAGGCCACGGTGGAAGCGATCCGGGATCGATCGGTGATGGGATCTATGAAAAAGATATTACACTGGGAATTGTTCTTAAAATGAAAGCCCTGTTGGATAAAACGCCCTTACAAGTTCGCTATACTCGAACCGATGATTCGTATCCTGAAAACATTGACCGTGCCAAAATGGCCAATGCATTTGGGGCAGATGCGTTCATTAGTGTCCATGCGAATAGCTTGAGAGGTGTACCGGATGCCAACGGTACGGAAACATGGTATTGGGACCCGAACGCACCATTGCGTTACAAAGGCACGACCAGTATCCATGGCGGCAATCAAGCCGACAAAGAACGTTCGAAAGAAAGTAAAAAACTAGCAAGCAGTATTCAAGATCGGGTCGTCGATGTCATTGATACAAGAGACCGGGGTCCTAAACCGGATCAAGAGTTGATTGTCGTTAATTCTACGAACATGACTGCTGTATTAGTAGAAACAGCTTTCATTACGAATCCAAGTGACGTGGCCATTTTGAAATCAGAAAGCGGTCAACAAAAAATTGCAAAAGCCGTCTACTGGGGCATACTCGATTACTATAAAGATAAAGGCTATGACGTAGCCGCTTATTACAACGTGTAAAACCCGGTTTTACCCAAAATAGACGCAAGGCCCTTCTCTCTTTATGAGAGGAGGGCTTTTTTTGTCGGGATAAAGAAGAACCTTTATATGACCGAAAGCTGACGCCAACATGACGGGGCGGTGGCTTTTTGACGGGCGGCTATCGAACCGAAAACACCGCTTTAACGGGCTCGATACGCCCTCTCAAAAACTAAGCCATCCAGTAAGTGATGCCAAAAAACCCTTCTATACTTCGATCTGCAATCGGAAAGACAAAAGCAACGTGACTCGGAGAGATATCCCCACCGCGCGCCTCGAGCCATTAAACACTTGCCTTCACGAGTTGCTATATAAAACCTATTTGAAAGGAGAATGTCATGAGTTTCGAAGGAACTGCACAGGAGCACGCTACATTCATGCGGGTGTAAAAAACATCCTCTACACGGTTGTCTCGTTTGAGCAGATCATTACGTAAAGCCCACCTCGACTGCCAATATCTCAACAGCTGACCTCCCTGCCGGCTACTACCGCATCAAGGTTGCAACGACATGTCTGACATGGATGGCCAATGGACTGTGGATTCGAATACAAACGCTTGGTTCACGGGCGCCTTTACGCTGCAGAACGGCCAGCTTACGGACTTCCGCGCCTAAAACCAGAAGAGCATGCCACGTAGAATGGTGGCATGCTCTTCTTTCTATACTCTATTCCTATTTTTGAACGGTCACACGAAGGTCGGGATTCATGGCTCTTGCCATGAAGATCGCCATCTCCTCGCGCGTGCCGGCGCGTTTCACCGCAAATGAACCATCGCTTTGGCGCACATCGATGCCACGTGTTAAAAGAGCAGTAGCGGCACCTGATGTAGACCCATCGGTTGGGTAACCGAATGCACGGGTGATGATGAGTGCCATATCACCACGTGTGATCGGATCATATGGTTTGAACGTGCCGTCTTTGTAGCCATTGATGTAGCCCTTATCCACGGCAGATTGGATCAGGCCGGAACCTGTCATACCGATACCCACATCTGTAAACTTCGTTTTTTGCGGAGTTTCTTCTAAACCTAGGGCCCGTCCGAGCATCATCGTGAACTCGGAGCGCGTAATCTTGCTTTCGGGATAGAAATAACCAGTAGTCGTTCCTTTGACCACCCCGCTTTGCGCCAAGTAGTCGATTTCTTTATACGAACGATGAGCTGTGTTTACATCATGGAAGGTCTTCGGAGCGGCCGCTTCCGCTTTTCCATCCACCAAAACAAATGCATGTGTACTTTCCACTCCTGTTGGAGAAAGGGATGTGACCCCATAGGTGTAGGTTCCGTCTTTTTGAGCCGTTTTGTCTATATACACGGTATGGCCATCCGTGTTGTACACTACATCCACGATATTCCTTGGATCGTCATACGAACCTTCTATTGTCCCTTTGAAACGGTAGATCACGTATTTTCTTGTTTGTGAGCTGTTTGGATCGGTAATCGTCACTTGCATACCTGCGGATCCTTTGGTTACTTGGACATTTTGTGGTTGCAAAGGAACCGCTGCCCCTTTCCAAGAGACGGCTGGCGTAAGAGCCACATTTTGATACAGCTGCTGCTTCAGATACGTCGCATATCCCAAAAGGTCCTTATTATATTTGCTCAGTGAGTAATGCATTTGGCCTTTTACATGAGCAGCATTTCGGTTGTCTGCAATTTGACCCGGCAGTTCTTTTTGGTTCGCAAAAGCGGTATCACTTCCATATTCCGCTTTATTGCCGACCTTATAATCCGCTAACCCAATATATAAGTTCACCGGGTGGACTTTCGCGTAGGTTTGTACTTCGCTATTCCACCAGTTTAGGAGAGCCGTATAATTGGCTGTTTTGTGATTCCTAGACCAATAGATTTGTGGCGCAATATAGTCAATGCTGCCATCTTTCAACCACTGTCTGGTATCTGCAAAAATATCATCATAGTTTGTTGCGCCATTCGTCTTACTCCCCGTTGAATCGTTTGCTTGATTGCGCCAGATTCCGCGGGGCGAGATGCCGAATTGGACGGAAGGCTTCACTGCTTTGATGGTTCCGTACACATTTTTCAGCAGCGTATTCACATTGTTCCGGCGCCAATCTTCTATCTTTTTAAAGCCGGTTCCGTATGCTTTAAACGTAGCCTGATCGGGCACGTTCTTGCCTGGATAGAAATAATCATCCATCTGGACGGCATCAAGATCATAATTGGTCACTAGTTCTTTAACAACTGAAGCGATGTATTGTTGAACGGTTGGTAAGCCTGGATTCAAATAGTATTTTCCATCATATTGGATGACCCAGCTTGGGTTCTTTTTCGCAATATGATCAGCCGCTAATGAGGATAGTGTTTGCTTTCCTACGGTCACCCTGTACGGATTGACCCACGCATGGAGCTCGAGACCCCGCTTATGTGCTTCATTCAGCATGATTTGCAGCGGATCATAGCCAGGATTCGTCCCCTGTTTCTTTCCGGTTAGATAGGACGACCAAGGGGCCAACTTAGAAGGATATAAGGCATCATTTTGCGGTTTCACTTGAAAAATGACCGTATTGAAATGATCTGCTTTCACTTTGTCTAAAGTGGTTTGAACCCAGTTTGTATATTGAGATTGGTTCATCCCTGCTTTCATATCAATGTTCGAAACGGTGGCAATCCAGATCGCACGCATTTCCTGTTTCGGACTGGACGTACTGGCATATGCTTTTTGAAAAGCAGGGATGGATGTGAGCAGTAACAAAACGACAACAACGAAGATAAATTTCTTGGACCTTTTGACAATCATCTGAGACGTTCTCCCCCTTTATCTTTTGCAACGGCAACATCACCCCTGTGCATATATAAACCAAGGTTGGTTTCTCGGCAATAGAAAAAGCCCATGACGGGCTTTTCTTTTGTAGGTGTGTCGCACGTTGCTCATTTACTGTAGCACACTCGAAGATTCGATTCTTTTTGGCATGATTGAACAAATTCTTCAAGGGACTTAGTGCTCAGTAAATTGGTTAGAAGAATGAAAAATCAGTACGCTCCTCTTGTTTTCTCACTGTACTCACGTGTCTGGGATTCTAAAACGGATGCCTGGGTCAACCTTTCTGCGAGCGGAGAGATGGCGAGTGTCAAACACACAATAAAGAGGAGCTACTCCCACCTCAAACTCTTTTTCTTTTCCAAAAATACCCTTCTTTTGGACGGAGCCCGCTTTCATTCTGGTTTAAACTCAACTAGAGAATAGGAGTAATAGAAGAAGATCTACTTGTATTGCAGCTGAACCGGTGGTTGGATCAATCTTTTTTCATCAAGTTACTGTTTGAATATCTTAGTTGATTATAGTTAAAAGATAGCTGCCCGCCCATAAAATATAGGCTAATTGTGTAATCACATACATGATATATTCAAAGGCTGATAGTGTTCGATGATGTTTCAATTTCCTTAGCTTTAGATAAAAAATAAATGTACAAAATACCATCAGGATGACAGCTGCTTCTTTTACGGTTTCTAACAAGTCCATATCTGTCCACCCCCATTGCCTCACACGTTGCTGCAGCCGTTTAGTAACTAAATGATGGCGGCCGTCTGCATTGTGTCCATTGTTCAAATGAATAAGCGATCTTAATTAGATTTCCTTCTGAAAAGGCAGCCCCTGCAAAGGTGACGCCGAATGGCTTTCCGTTTTTCTTATAACCGGCTGGTACAGCTATTGATGGGTAGCCGGCTTTTGCACTTATTGTGGAACCAATATAGGATGGGAATAGGATGGCATCAAGATTATATTTCCTCATCGTATAATCAATCCCTTGATTTTGGGAATAATGCAGATCATCCAGCCTTGCTTTCAAATAGGCGGGATTCCTTAGTGTATCGGATAAGGCAGCCCTTTGCTCCAGCTTATCCTGTCCGTATTTCAGCGCTTTGCTTTCATTGTCTACATTGAATTGGATTAATTCTCTCAGTGAATGTACAGGCAAGTGATTAGGTAATGACGATAAAAAGTGTTCAAGGCTATGCTTTAATTCATATAAACTCACATTATGGCTCCAGTTACGATGAAAAGAAGGGATTTCCACTCCTTCAATAAGTACAGCACCTGCTTCTTTTATTGCTTGTATTGCATGCTCAAACAGAACTTCATCATATTCATCCGATTGATAAAACATATTGGACGCATCTAAGAATACTCCGATTCTAGCTTCTTTTAGCCCCAGAGGATCTAAAAAATCACTGAATCGGCTTAGCTTCTTTCCGGCAATCTTGCTGGTTGCCGCATCCTGGGGATCATGGCCGGCAAGAATATCCAACAATAAAGCGGCATCCTCCACGTTTCTGGCCAAAGGACCTGGTGTATCCTGAGAAAAAGTGAATGGTATGATGCCTCTCCTGCTGATTAATCCGATAGTCGGTTTAATTCCTACTACAGAGTTTTGGATGGCAGGACTGAGAATGGATCCATCTGTTTCTGTACCTACTGATACAACGGAAAAATGAGCGGCAACAGCTGCAGCCGATCCAGAGCTTGAACCGCCTACAAAAAGGGCAGCATCTCCATAAGGGTTTAACACCTGCCCTCCTCGGGAGCTGTATCCTGCCCACATGCCACTTGACATGCCGTTCGATAATTCTGTCATATTCGTTTTTCCGAGAATAACCGCTCCTGCTTGCCGCAGTTTACCCACAAGAAATGCATCAGCGGCACTAACATACTGTTCTAAAGCGAGTGTCCCTGCACTTGTATGCATATAATCACCGGTTTCAATATTATCTTTTAACAGAACCGGTATCCCATGCAACTGGCTCCTCGCACCTTTTTCCTTACGTTCTATATCGAGTCCTTCAGCAATAAATAGGGCATCTGGATTGATTTCCAAAATGGAATTGATACAAGGGCCGTCCTGATCAAAACATGCGATTCTCCATAAATAATACATAACCAATTCTTTCGAAGTTACTTCTCCTGAATCCAGCGCTTTTTGAAGGGTTTTGATGGTCATTTCTTCCTTGCAGTAACGGTTATAAACATTGTCCATAATAGAACTCCTTTTACAATACAAGTGTGTATACAGTATCCATTCTATAAAGAAATAACAAAATCCTTCCATTTAGAGAGCTTATTATCCATTTACAGCCGTCGATAGACTCATCGTTGCTTACGAAATAGCCTTTACATAACCCGGTCAATAGTTGACCTGAGAATGGAATGATCAAACTGTCCCAGGGATTCACTTTAAATCGGTTGAAAAAATAGCAGAGAAGGGCTTTTCCACTCGATATTGAAGGTCTTGTTAACAGGATGGCGCCAAACAACGAATGCCGATCCATGTATACTCCACCATATCGAATGGTCTACTGTGAAGATTCATTTGGATATCTATAGCTATAGATGAACATATTCCGATGAAACATACTGACTTTCCAAAGCCCCGCCAATTCATTAAATTACCAAATTTAACCATCTCTTTTTGACATTTTCATTAAGAATCCCTTAAATAAATGGAATTTCTATGAAATTAATCCACAAATATGTTATAAGCACTATATGGCATGTTTAGCCATTACTCACCTATTTAACAAGAAAGGAATGAGCATGTTGAAACAATGGAGAATAGATAAATACGGATTGAATCTTGTGATACTGTTGTTATGTCTGTTCCTAACCGGAATGCCAAACGTACTGGCAGCATCGACCAGCGATGGCCAAAGCATACTTGACGATGAAAAAGGCGTAAGCTTGACAAAAATCAGTCCGAATGTCTGGATGCATACAAGCATCGGGATAGTGGATGGAGAAAAAATACCGGCAAATGGTTTAATCCTTGCTACATCTCAAGGACTCGTCATGATCGATACACCATGGGATGATGATCTTACAGAACAGTTATTTACTTTGGTCAAAAAACAGTTTCCTCATAAAAAAGTGACTGATGCCATTGTGACACATTCCCATGATGACCGGATTGGGGGAATCAAAACGCTTTACAATAAGGGCGTTAACGTACACAGCACTGAACTGACTGCAGATTTTGCACAACAGCGAGGATTTGAAAGACCGCTAGGAGATCTAAAAAAAGTGGCCAATCTGAAATTTGGACACCTCAAAATCCAAACTTTTTATCCGGGGAAAGGGCATACTGAGGATAATATCGTTGTCTGGCTGCCACAGGAGCATATTCTGTTCGGAGGATGTTTAATCAAGTCTTTAGAAACAGCCGAAATTGTTCAGACACCAGGTTCGTTCGTAAACGAGTGGCCTAAATCTGTTCAAAAGGTTATGAAAAAATATAATCAAATCGAACAAGTTATCCCTGGACACGGAAACCCAGGGAACGAACAATTACTGGACCATACGATTGATTTATTGCAATAACCACCTTAGTGCCATCGCTAAAGTCACCTGTATAGATAATTATTCTAGTAATGAGGTTGAATTGTAAAATCACCTATAAATCCTCTGCATGAAAAGAACCATCATTTTATTAGCATCAGCTTAAAATGATGGTTCTTTCTTTTTTTTGGCACATATAGCTGCACATCTTTTAAATTGAGAATCTATGCAGGGTAGAATTATATTCATTGGGTGTCCCCTGCTTAAAAGACTCTTATTGAAAATGAGTATAAGAAAAAACAAAATCCTATTATGCAGCAGTGCATTTGCTCTGATAATAACGCCTAAAAAGCACAGTATGATACTGCTGGGGCATACTGTGCTTTGTTTCTACTCGTTATTTTTCTTTTTTGCTTTTGCTCTGTGATCTGCTTCTTTTGAACGTTTTTGAGCAACTATATCATCCTGGTCAGCCAGTTCTTGTGAGAATTCAACATCTAGGCCATCTGATTGAAAAGCCCCTGCCGTATTCATAATTTGATCATTATCTTCATTATTTTGGTTATTGAACATCAAAAAAACCTCCAATCGAAATGTAGTGTACTCAAATAGAATGTGCAATTGTCTTGGCCTTCATTCATTTCGCTACGTATTATCGGGCAATGTGTTTCCACTGAAGCATCCCCTTGCAGCATACTCAATAAATATATAAAGAAAAGACTACCTTAATGGTAGTCCTGGATTTCAAGGCTGCTTCCATTAGTAGACAAGCCTGTCATTCATTTCTAAACCTTTAACGAACTGCGGAATCCTCTTGCTGCGTAATAAGAATCAGCTCCATTGTGATACATAAAGACCGTGTCGTAGCGGCGATCGCAAAAAATAGCTCCCCCCATTTTTCTAATACCAGCAGGTGTTTGCACCCAGCTCGATGTTTTCATATCAAAATTCCCTAATTTTTGCAGTTCCCGATATTGGGCTTCTGTCAATAGTTCGGCACCCATTTCAGTTGCCATATCAATAGCATTATTATCTGGTTTGTGTTTTTTCCTTGACTCTAGTGCTTCACGGTCATAACAAACACTTCTTCTGCCTTTAGGGCTTTCCGCAGAACAATCATAAAAAATGTACTCTCCTGTTTTTTCATCAATAGCAATCACATCCGGTTCACCGCCTGATTTCTCCATTTCATTAAGTGACCACATTTTATCTCCATTAGCTTCTAGCTTAGCTTGGACATCTGCCCATTCAAGACCCTCATGGCGATTCATGTTTTTTTCAAAACGAGCTTTCACCGTTTTCATTAGTTCAGCTCGCTGTTCTAATGGCAGCTCGCGTTGTTTCTCTGGCATATAGGTTTCCCCCTTGTTGTTTCTATCTTATCTCACTATCGTTTAATGAGAATAAAACAACCCCATTTTTTATTATTTTGGATAGCATTGCTTATACTATAGTACATATTATTATTCGATCATATGATTCACACTTCCTTCTTTCATTATTCCTATTGAAGATAAAAGGTTTTCCTTATATTGAACATTGCTTGAAGTGAAATTTCATAACAAACGCTTCAATTAGGAGGCGTTCACGTATGTGGAAAGACAAATATGAAGATTACAAGATATGTTTCTAGATGAACCTTTTAAGTAACTACAGGGTATCGAGAGACCTTCTTTCGTACGTTCACTCGAAGTCTTAATTAAAACGGGATTTGACTAATTCAAGCAATCTATCTGTCATGTCACCTGAAACAGTATAGATCGTATTTGTATCTTCTGTTTTCATAAACGTGCTTCTTTTCCCCTTTTCGCCTATCCATAAGAATAAACTTTGCTGGCTGACTTTATCGTAAACAACATCCATATAGAATTCAGGGCCAGCCATATCAACTATGCCATCCTCTTTTACTGCACTAGAGAACATATCCTGAAAGGCTTTAAGTGATTTTTGATCATCAAAAGTAATTGTATTGAATCCTTTTGGTTTTGAAATGATTACGCTTGTAAAATGATTGTCTATTGAAAGGTGTTTATTGTTTTCCGGTATAGATGGTGAATTTACATTTGTCTCGGAAGAACTATTCTCTTTCGATTGACAACCAAATAGAAACAAAACCATAAAAACTAAAGATAAAGCCACACATGTGATTTTTTTCAAAACGATTACCTCCTAATCTCATTACTATTATTCTTATTAGACGAGAAATGGCTTCATGTAGTTTCTAATGTAGCAAAGAAAACAGAATAATCAACATCAACTATCTATGCGAAAATAACCTTTCTTTATTCTTAATTTATATGGTTTTATTTTTCTTCATATAAGCCGCCCGCAACGTTATTCATCTGAATTTCTAGACCCCTTCTACTAAAAGACTCACTGAACGCAGACTTTTTTCCTTTATTTACTATAAATGAATATTAGTCATTATGTTGATAAAAAAAACACTTCTTCAATAATATATACGCAAAAAAAAAACAGACCCATTAAAGAATCTGTTTAAGCGGGATTTGGCATTTTTTTAAGCTTTCGCAAGTAAGGAAGCATAAGAATAGCACCCATAACGAACGTAATTCCTTCCGTAATAGTCAAAGACCAAATGACTCCATTCAGGTCATACAAATGATGCAGTACTATTACAACCGGAATAAATAAGAAACCTTGTGTAACCGACATGATCCCAGTTGCGAACCCTTCCCCGGATGCTTGGAAGATACTAGTGAATAAGCCCGTAAATCCATTGAAAACAGATGAAATAAGTTGAGCGGTTAAGATTAATGCCCCAATGCTTAGCACGGCTGAGTCACTTGTGAATATTTCTAATACAGGAATTCTAAACAGATAAGCAATCCCTGCAAACACAATTGAGATTCCGCCAATCCATAACGTTAATTCTTTTAATGTTGCATATAAACGTGGTTTATTCTTTCCGCCAAAATTGTAAGCAATTAAAGGAATAGCCCCGATAAATAATCCCATCGTAATAAATTCAGGGAGCTGTGCAACCCTTACAGCAATCCCAAAACTTGCGACGACTTGCTCTCCATATTGCATGGAATAATTGTTCAATAATAACGTTGTGACAATCATAAAGAACATGTTAAATAATTCTGGAACACCGACTTTATAGATTTCTAATTGCTCAACAACGGAGATTCTCCAATGCTTTAAAAAACCTCTTAGTGTTTCACTTTTTCGTTCTAAGAACCAAATATAATAAATACTTGCTGCTGCATTCGCTAAAATCATCGAAAGAGCTGCACCTATTACATGAAGGTTTAGAATTAAAATGAATAACACATCGAAAATAATGCTGAAGATCACACTAATAAACATTCCATACATTGATTCTTTTGCTGCGCCTTCAGAACGTACAACTTGTTCTAACGTAAAATTCAAAATAATCGCAAAGCCACCCGCAAAAAGAGTCATTGTATACTGTTTCGTATAAAGTAGGGTTGCGGCATCAGCCCCTAACAGATGAACAATTGGATTTACAATTAATAAGGCGATTGCAGAAATAATAAGGCCGCAAATGATACTCATATAAAAAGCATAGCCTGCTACGGATTTCCCTTTATGGAGATTCCCTTCCCCTAACAAACGAGTAACAAATGTACCCGCCCCAACACCAAACACATTTCCAATTGCCATTAATACAGTAAATATAGGTAAACCTAATGTAATCGCACTTAGCATCGTCGTATCATGGACTAATCCGATAAAAAATGCGTTAATTAAGTTGTATACGGTACCTGCCGAAATCCCAATCATCATCGGAATGCTTAGATTTGCTAACGCTTTCCGTATCGGCGCTTCCTTTAGATAATAAATATTGGATTGATCCCCTTCAAACTTTTCCATGTTTCCCATCCTCTCGGTTTCCATTCTTATATAGCAGGCATGCTACTATTTTCTACAGAATAAAAAAGGTAGCAACCTTATATTAAGAACACTAACAATTAGCATTCTAACTAAAAGTGTATACGACCTGATTGGCCGTAGTCACTTACAGATTGGAATCAATTTTTTTCAATAGCCGTAAAAACTCTGCTTTTTCTTCTTCTGTTAAAGAAGCAATCAATTGATCTTCCATGGCTGAAAAAATATCATCTATTTGATCCACCAATTCTTTTCCCTTTTGTAATACGAATATTTGTTTTTGGCGTTCATTATCAGCTTGAATTTTTCTCTCAATATATCCATTCTTCTCAAGGCCTTGAAGCATACTTGTAATACTCGCACCTTTTCGTTTAAATGCTTTGGCTAAGTCCTTTTGAATTAACCCTTTTTCTTGATGTTCAGCAATATACATAATCATTCTACCTTGTTGAGGATTTACTTCCAGTTCTTTTGTTCGATTCCATGCTTGAATCCCTAAATTATGAGTAATGGACCTGATCAAGTTTGAGTACGGTGTATCAGACATTATTGTTCACCTCCAAAAAAGTAGAAGTCTAACTGTTCGATTTCAATATATCTTCATTTTTGCGTAATGTCAACACAAAAGAGTAGTTCTCTTGATGAAATAAAAGAACATGCAAAAGTGATTGTGTTTTACATTCCCCTGTCCAACCGAGGTTTATTTATTTTGCTCTCAGAGTTGCACAAAGCCCTCATCTCTCCTATTTATTATGCTTAACAAGCTTTTGCTGGTTTATTTTCACAAATGTATATGTTTAACCGATCCTGCTCAAAGGATCTATATTTATTTTGGATTCCTTTTGTTAGTTAGGATTTATATTTCTTTATTACGTCAGGAAGATGTCAATACAGATATTTTTTAAAATAAAAATAGTATTATAAATTATTTTGATATAATTATTGAAAGGAGGCTTTGAGAAATGGATTTTATGAAAACCTTTTTATATTTAGAGATTAATATGTTATCTATCCTTTTGCTTTTTATAATATTTAAAAATATCACTCTTCCAGGAGTTCCTTACAAATCGCTTGATCAAACATTATTTAAACTTTTAATAGCAACCATAATGACTGCTTTTATATTCGATTCCGGGATGTGGTACTTAGATGGCAAAACATTTAAATATGCAATGATCTTGCATTATCTGTCTACCTCCATCTATTTTTTGGTTCATCCGTTAACAGGTTTTTTCTGGCTTCTTTATGGAAAATATAAACTGGCCCACCAAATAGGCGGTTTTAAAAAAGTGCTTCTGTATTTAATACCGGTTATCATTCATACTTTATTGATTGCTATCTCATTCGAAACCCATTGGCTTTTTTATATCGATGAACAAAATATTTATCACCGTGGTGAATTATTAATGTTCACGCCCTTATTGTCGTTTATATATTTTATAATTATGTTTTTTATCATTATGAAAAGGCTGCAATTTAAATTCAATACACTATCCAAAGACTTGTATCTTTATTTTTTCTTATTTCCAATTCCCCCTTTAATCGGATCCATCATTCAAATGTTGTTTTACGGAATTTCTTTAATATGGGTGGGATTACTAATTTCTGTGTTCTTTATATTCATCCATTTTCAAAATAAACAAGTATATACTGATAATTTAACAGGTTTATATAATCGTTGTTTCTTTGAAAATAACAGGGAATTCATAAAATTCCATTCAAAAAGCACATATGTATTTGGTTTAATGATTGATCTCGATAAGTTTAAATACATCAATGACACGTATGGCCACTTATCTGGAGATCAAGCTTTAAAGGAAGTGGCTCACGTATTAAAAAAGGTCTGCGGAAAAAATGATAATATTATTCGATTTGGCGGTGATGAATATTTAATAATTGGAAATTGTAATCAAATAATGGATGTTGATCATAAAATTTGTTCGATCAAAACAGAGATTAAAAAAAAGAATGAATTAAATCATCTACCCTTTACTATTTCATTAAGTATAGGAAAAGCAATTAAAAGCCAGGAAAAATTTACAACTATTACACAATTAATTAATGAAGCTGACGATAAAATGTATGAAATAAAAAGAATGAAAGCTTGAGAATAAACTAGGCTGCCAATACCAATCCTTATCATTTTTTAAATGGCTGACAGAAAGATCTTCCCTATGGACCTTAAACTAAATACGTGGTCATATGCCATTTCTTCCTATCCATGTTATCCAGTGTGAATTAGTTGATTTAAACCCGTTTTTTCATGTTGGTCCGGCCATGAAGATTTGACTCAACAAAAGAAATGATTGTTGTGTATGTGGCAACTAGGTTTCTAGTTTAAGAGAGATTATGCAGGAAATCAGCCATGTTCGTTTCGATAGTTATGTATTTTTTAGACATCAGCAGGATCCTATCTTTAAACATAGAAAGAGATACTCTAATGATTGATTAGCCATTACAAAACCCTTTATGTGCATCTGATTCTAAAAAAGGAGGAGGGCTCCATGAAGACGTTCATAAGCCTTACGATCATGGTATCTTATCTTTTATTGCTTAATGCTTGCGATCATAATGAAAAAGTCACAGATAAAGGATATCCCCGGGTAAAGGATTCAACGTATAATGAGCAAGATTTGAAAGATATAGAGTCATTTATAGCGGATGCAGCGCTTAATAAAACCGCAGGTATCACTTTTTTAAGCCAAGGGCCTGAAACACAACTATATGCAGAAGTTGAATCAACGAATTCTAAGCTTTCACTTTCTTTTTGGAAAGATGACGACTACAAAAACAGAGAAAACTACAGTTGTTCATACTTATATAAAAAGGAAGATCAACAATTCATCAAGTATGAGATAAACTGTAATAAACTTGAACAGCCTTTTACCTTATATAGGCTAAACAAAGAAAAAATGAAACGCATGTAAAGGAAAGAAATCCTGTTAGGCATATGCCTAACAGGATTTCTTTAACTCTATTTGTAAATCAGCATTTCACCTAATCAGATTAAGACATCATAAAAAATCTTTCAATGCCTTACTTCTGCTTGGATGTCGCAATTTCCGTAGCGCTTTGGCTTCTATTTGCCTAATCCGCTCTCTGGTGACACCAAATACCTGCCCGACTTCTTCAAGCGTGCGTGTTCTACCGTCATCCAATCCAAAGCGGAGCCGGAGCACATTTTCCTCTCGGTCAGTCAATGTATCGAGGACATTTTCCAATTGCTCCTTCAGCATTTCATAAGCTGCGTGTTCTGCTGGAGAAGTAGCATCGGTATCTTCAATGAAATCGCCCAAATGGGAATCGTCTTCTTCTCCAATCGGTGTCTCTAAAGAAACAGGCTCTTGCGCTACTTTAAGGGCTTCACGCACTTTTTCAGCCGATAGATCCATTTCTTCACCTATCTCTTCAGGTGTTGGCTCCCTCCCAAGATCCTGGTGTAACTGGCGCTGGATCCGTATCAGTTTATTGATGGTTTCCACCATATGCACAGGAACCCGGATGGTTCTTGCTTGATCGGCAATTGAGCGTGTAATGGCCTGGCGAATCCACCATGTTGCATACGTGCTAAATTTGAATCCCTTGCGGTAATCAAATTTTTCAGCAGCTTTAATTAGGCCCATATTCCCTTCTTGGATTAAATCAAGAATAGTCATCCCACGCCCGGCATAACGCTTGGCAATACTGACTACAAGACGCAGGTTGGCCTCTACCAATTGCTGTTTGGCCTCTTCGTCCCCCTGCTCAATTCGCTGGGCAAGTTCAATCTCTTTTTCACCAGAAAGAAGCTCTACATTCCCTATTTCTTTGTAATACATTCGTACCAAGTCATTCGTATTGACGGTAATATTGCCCAAATGGATAGGTTCTTCCTCTTCCTTTTCTTCCTTAGCCTCTTTAAATTCAATGCCTTCATTGTTGATCAGGCTTACAATTTGATCAAAGACATCGGGCTCAAGCTCAAACGATGATAATTTATCATTCAACTCATCATAAGTCAGGCTCTTTTCTTTTTTCCCTTTTTCGATTAACTCCGAAACAGCATGGTTCAGTGTCGAATCCATGTCGGTACTCCCGTTCGGCACATGTAATGATAGATGATCAGACATATTAAACCTCCCTTTCAAACCATTTATGTTGTGAATGGTAAAAGTTATCTTATGGTTAGAAAGATTAACTTTCATAGCATTTTGTATTTTCCTCATTTATATGGGGCCATGAACTAAGCTTCTTAAATTCATATGGTACCCATAGGATAAGAACTGCTCCTTTGTCATATGAAGTGAATCAAATAAATGCGGCCCTTTTGTAGAAATAAGCTTAAACAAAGCATTTACATTCGAGGAAAAAATATAGACGGCCGGCATGATGTCTGTTGAACGGTCCAATACGCCTTCCTCTATTCCACCCTTTACCCATTGTGCCAATAGTTCATTGATTTTTTTACCTAAAGAAAAAATCCGTTCCGAAGAATCCGTTAACGGTGTTTTCCCGGTATGTTGAAATTGTTCTACCGTTTGGGCTGAAATTTGGTGATTTTCATAATAAGAGAGCAGACATTCGCAGATTTGTTCATACCTGCTGATGAATGTTTGCTGTGTATGGAGAGCCTCTTCAATATTGGTCATATGCTCTTCCAACCCTTTGATTACGAGATAATTCAGGATTTCTTCCTTATTGGCGAAATACTTATAGATCGTTCTCCTGCTGTAACCTGATTTTTGGCAAATATCAGTGACAGAAGTTGCATTGAATCCCTTTTCTATAAATAATGATTCTGCCTCATCCGCAATATTTTTCTGATGCAACGCAAAAATATTATCCCTCATCGTATATATACCCCGATTCTACAAAGTATACTCGCAGTATACCCCAAAAAGTGAACACTTTCAAATAATTACATGGATTGTTCCATATATACTGGTATATATCATCAATTAACCTCATTTTCATTTATTCTCCCTGCAGGTGATGAAATCCTTCTCATTTTTACTAGACTTGTATTTATATATCGAAAATTGTAAAATAATATTCATTCAGAATATTTATACAACTAGTCACTGGTTTCCTTCACGGGCAGCTTTTTGCCCTGAAAGATCCAACCAACCGTTTATATTTCTACAAAGAGGGTGTTAAGCATGTCAACACAGTTAACTGAAGAGAAACAGTTAGAAAGGGGTTTAAAGAACAGGCACATCCAATTAATTGCCATAGGCGGAGCGATAGGGACAGGATTATTTCTCGGTGCCGGAAAATCTATTCATTTAGCTGGTCCTTCCATTATGCTGGTATATTTAATCATTGGCATGTTCCTCTTTTTTGTCATGAGGGCCATGGGAGAATTATTGATCTATAAATCTTCTACTGGTTCATTTATCGAATTTGCAGAAGAGTTCATCGGGCCATGGGCAGGTTTTATAACCGGCTGGACATATTGGTTTTGCTGGATAGCGACCGGGATTGCGGAAATAACCGCTGTCGGCGTATATGTGAAATTTTGGATACCAAGCGTGCCCCAATGGATTCCGGCACTTGCCTGTGTCCTTATATTGCTGATTATCAATATGACGGCTGTCAAAGCATTTGGTGAAATAGAATTTTGGTTTGCTCTAATTAAAATCGTTGCCATCGTTGCCTTGATCATAATTGGCCTGATTCTCATTTTTATGGGCTATTCAAGCAATGAAACGACAGCCACCTTTTCAAATCTTTGGAGCTACGGAGGCTTCTTTCCAAACGGAGCAACAGGTTTTTTACTCGCTTTTCAGATGGCTGTGTTTTCATTTGTCGGAATTGAACTAGTCGGAGTAACCGCCGGTGAAACAATGGATCCCCAAAAGTCTATCCCAAAAGCGATTAATAGCATTCCAATACGGATCCTTCTTTTTTACATCGGTGCATTATTAATCATCATGTCCATCTATCCTTGGAGCGGAATCGATCCTGCAGAAAGTCCTTTTGTAAGGGTTTTCTCATTGATTGGAATACCGGCTGCAGCCGGCATTATTAACTTCGTCGTATTAACCTCTGCCGCATCCTCCTGTAACAGCGGTATTTTCAGTACAGGCAGAATGCTTTTCACTTTAGCCAACGACCACAAGGCCCCTAAGCGTTTAGGCAATTTAAGCAGCCGCAACATTCCGGCACCGGCGCTTTTATTCTCCTCATTCGTCTTGCTCATTGGTGTACTTCTTAACTACTTGTTGCCGGACGAAGTTTTCACACTTGTCACTAGCATTGCGACAATCTGTTTCATTTGGGTATGGGGTGTCATTATTGTCTCCCATCTTCGCTACCGGAAAACAATGCCGGAGAACGCACGGAATAATCCTTTCAGAATGCCGCTTGCTCCTTTTTCGAACTGGCTGGTTCTGATCTTCTTTGTTTTCGTCATTGTTCTATTAGGATTTGCGGATGATACTAGAATAGCCTTATTCGTTACTCCAGTTTGGTTTCTGATTCTTATCATCGCCTATTTGTTTATGAAGTCTAAAACACGTTCAAGCAAATAACATACCAAACCTCCCCCTCATTCGATTACGGGGGAGGTTTTCTTGTGCATTACTCTATTATTCTTCCCATAGCGATTGTATTATGGTAACTCCCATCGGCAAGCAATTTGTCCTTTTTCAATATTCCTTCTACCATAAAACCTGCTTTCTTATACATACGTACAGCTTTCTCATTGGACTCGGTCACAAAAAGGACCATCTTTTTTATATCGTTGCCATCTGCCCATTTAATCGCTTCCTGAAGCAGCTGCTTTCCGATGCCATATCCCCAGAATTCCTTTACTACGCAAACTCCAAACTCGCATTTATGGGAAAATCGACGTAATTCGCTTCCTTCACATCTGGCGAATCCGACTATTCGCCCCTCGCTTTCAGCTACAAGTAAGAGATGTTTGCTATTTTCGGAATCTCTTTTGATGATTGCCTTAAACCCATGCTCATCTATGTATGCCTCTCCCTTTTCCCTATCCAGATTTTCTGTCTCCCCATCAATCTGGAGCCTAACAGCAGACAATTCCTTTGCATCCACCACTTCAGCTGACCGGATGATAAAGGCAAGGCCCTTTACACAATATTCTTGTTTTTGAATAATCATCTTTACTCCCTTTTCCTATTTATTTAATAAGTCTATTTTTCGCCAAACTAGTAGGAACAAAAAAAGCACAGTTATCTGCCTATTTTAAAGAAATCTATTAATAAAATAGTATTATCGTTCAATCCTATCATTTCCTTCATTCATATACTAACGATGAAAGAAACATTCATTATGGAGGGGTTTTTATGTACCAAAATAACAAAGGAAATTCCAGCGCGCCTTGCGGTGGCCATAACCATCAAGAAAAGGATCACTCAAACTGTAAAGGCTGCATTTGCAATACGTTAAGAAAATTGCGGACACAGACAGAGGTTGATGTATTCTTATCCAGCGGAAACGTGCTGGAAGATGTCATTTTCATCACACTAAACCAGAAGAATTGTTGTGCTTATTTCAATGACCCAACAACAGAACCAGGTTCTACTCTGATTGTTGATTGCCAAAAAATTGAAGCAATCCGCATTGAAGCTGATTGATCTTCATATAAACATTCAATAGCAGACAAAAGTAGCACAGTAGTTTAATGGACTGTGCTATTTTTGTCTGTTCCTCCCTTTTTTATGTCTGTTTATAAAAAATCTTCCAAATCGCTCATGATACTTCTCAATACATCAATTGAACCTATTGTATCCTCTTCATATTCCAAACCATGGTTTACATTCGGAATTAATTGTGACCTAATATAAGTGTTTTTAACGACCTTAGCATATCGTACCTCGTTGAATACGGGGTCCTTGTCGCCAATGAAACATAAACCCATATGCTCGCTTTTCACCATTTCTCCCAAAACATCCTCTCTTTGGATTAACGGTGTCATCCAAATAGCCTTAGTGTTTTTCATATCCGCTCTTTCTAAAACAGAATTCATTGCTATGGTTCCTAATGATTTTGCAATGATATAAGAATCATCATATGAATGGTCCGCCAATATACAATCAAGGACAGCATTCACATCATATTTGATTGCTTCCTTGATTTCTTCCATACTGTAATCGTTGTATGTATAATTCACTTGCAGCACATCAAATGAGTGATTGAGGAACAAGCTCGTTGTGTAATGGAGGAGAGGCGCCTTTACGGTATATCCTGCACCAGGGAGAAGAACCGCCAAATTCTTGGACTCTTTCCTTTTACGTATCATTGTAAAAGGGATTTCCCTTTCTTTATACCCTTGGATGTAATTCGTTTGAATATTCAACATTCTTCACTTCTCTCTTCGACATATTTAGATTATTTACATGTTATTCTACATCCATGGCAAAAACCCTTTCCTATTTTGGGATTTCCGGAAATCACCCTTGTTCTGCACATGTTTGATTCTTGCTTTCCCCTTCAATGACCAATAGCTTAGTAGTTGCACTTTCCATAAAGTAAACCACCAGAACATTACGAGGGCATTGAAAAAGTCTGAAGTGTAACGAAAAAGGAGTCTGCAATCTAAAACATCTAGATTACGGACTCCTTTTATATTGCTATATTCAGTGGCTAATCCCACTTTTTTTCATCATTAACCACTTTTCTGGCAAACTGTACTGGTGGTTTTCTTTCCAGAAGCCTTATTGTTTCCCTGTGCTGCCGAAGCCGCCGCGGGATTGTTCCTCCAACTGCTCCACTTCCAATATTTCCACACTTTCCATCTTTTTATTGATGCGGAATTGGCAGATTCGATCGCCTTCTTGGATAACGGTATCACGCAGGGCAAGGGCTGCGAAAAACCATTGGTCATCATTGCCGCAATATGATTCATCCACAACACCGAATGAATTCGTTTGGAGAATGCCAAAGTTCTTGTAGGTGCTTGATCGCGGCACCACATTTGCTTCGTAGCCTTCTGGGAGCTTCATTCCGACACCAAGAGGGATCAGTTTGAAATCAAATTGGTTCATGGAAACCGTTTCAGCCGCTCGAAGATCGATCCAATCTCCTATGGCAATCTTATTGATCTTCTCCAAATTAGGATTGAAATATTTTACTTTTATCTGTTTTGTCACGGTGTTAACTCCTCACTTATTAATCGTTGAAATAGAAGTCCTCATCCTTCAGATGTTCAACAAGCGCTTTTTTGTATCCATTCCCTTTCATTGAAAAGAAATCATGCGATTTGGTTTTCGTATCCAAACCGTTCAATACCACTGGATTGACTTCTTCTTCTTCAAAGTAAGGGGCGAAGCCGAGATTCTGCATTGCTTTATTGGCATTATAACGGACGAATTTTTTTACGTCAGAAGCAAGATCCACTTGGTCATAGAGATCTTCTGTATAGTCCATTTCATTTTCATACAATTCAAGAAGAAGTGTATAAGCAAAATCGCGAAGTCCCTCTTTTGTTTCTTCATCTTGTTCATTGTAGATTTCCTGTGCCAACAAACCAATGTATACGCCATGGATTGCTTCATCACGGATGATCAGATTGATGATTTCACCGCTTTGCATCAATTTCCCTTGGCCGTAGAAATAAAGAGGATAATAAAATCCGCTATAGAACAGGAAGCTTTCCAAAAAGACCGATGCCACCATCGCTTTATATAGTGTCAATGGTTCACCTGTCTTGATGTCCTCGTAAATGCCCACGATAATAGATGCTTTCGTCTGAAGGAATTTATTCTCCTTCACCCATTTAAAGATATCATTGATTTCTTCTGTCGAAGCAAGCGTCAGGAAAATATTGGAGTACGATTTGGCATGGACCGCATTTTCCATCATAGCCATAAAATTCAGCACCGCTTTCCGTTGGTGCCCTTGTATTTGCTCGGCAATTTTAGGCATGCCGGTGTTCCCTTGCTCCGTATCCAGTAAAGTCAAACCGCCAAGGACTTTTTTATACGTATCTTTTTCCGCATCGCTTAAATATTTCCATGTCAGTAAATCACCGTTCAGGCTGATTTCCTCAGGGAGCCAGAACTGCTTTGTGTTCTGGTTATAAAATAATTGCGTAAAGTTATCTTCTTGTTTAGACCAATCTGCTGCATCAAATACTTTTGTCATGCTACTGCCCCTTCCTTAAATCGTACAAGATAGGCAGCCTTCCTGCCCTGTATCCTTCGTTCTTGCATAATACAATGTCTTGATTCCTTTATGGTGCGCGTATAGATCGATCTTATTAAGGTCGCGCGTGGTCATTGTGTCTTTCATGAAAAGGGTAAAAGAAATACCTTGATCTACGTGTTTCTGGATCGTGGCAATCATGTCGACAACCTTGAACATATCCATATCATACGCCTCTTTAAAGAAGAACCAGTTCTCTTTGCTGACATAAGGCATTGGATAGTACGTTTTTGAATTGCCGTACGTTCTTTCTTCGATGCGTTCCATAATCGGCATGACGGATGCGGTTGCCGATTGTACATAAGAAATAGACCCAGTAGGCGCAATGCATAAACGATAGCTGTTTGTTAATCCGTACTTAGCCACGTCATCCTTCAGATTCCGCCAATCATCAATAGTCGGAATATAGATCCCCTCGAATAAAGACTGGATTTTTTCGCTTTTCGGCGCAAAGTCTTCCGTCAAATACTGTTTGAAATACTCCCCTGTCGCATAGGTTGAATCTTCAAACCGGTAATATTTTTTCCCCGTTTCACGAGCGATTTCCATTGACCGTTCAAGAGAATAGAAGTTCATCATCATAAAAAACGTATTAGCGAAATCACGGGCTTCTTCACTCTCATAACTGATTCTGTTTTTCGCAAGGAATCCGTGGAGATTCATGGCCCCTAGGCCCACACTTCTCATCAATTCATTCCCTCGTTGGACTGCAGGCGCATTTTTGATTGACGTTTTCTCGGAAACAGTTGTTAAAGCATCGATACCCAATTTGACACTGTCCTTAATGCTTCTGTTTTCCATCACATTAACAATATTCAACGACGCCAGGTTGCAAGAAATATCTAGGCCGATTTCATCTTCCACTCCATAATCCTGGTATGAGGATGGTTTGCTTGCCTGGAGGACTTCGGAGCATAAATTACTGAATTTCACTTCAGAAATGTGATTGTTCGCATGCACTTGGTTCACGTTATCCTTAAACATGATATATGGGTAGCCAGATTCAAAACGCAAAGCCGCAATTTTTTCGAGCAATCTTCTTGGATTAATCTTTTCTTTGCGAACATTCGGATTATCTGCAAGCTTATGGTACATTTTCGTCATATTCATTTCATCAAGATATTCGCCGTATTCTTTATAGACAGAATACGGATAGAAGACATACATATCCTTATCTTCACGTGCAAGCTCAATGAACTTGTCCGGAATGACTACGCCGATGGACAATGTTTTGACACGGACATCTTCATCAGCCGAAATTTTCTTCGTTTCAAGGAAATCGTTGATATCCTTATGGAAAATATTCAAATAAACGGCTCCGGATCCTTGGCGTTGGCCCATTTGATCCGCATATCGGAAAGCATGGTCAAGAAGCTTCATCACTCCGACTACACCTTTAGTGGCATTCTCGATATCTTTAATCGGTTCTCCCTTGGCACGGATTTTTGATAAATTGGTCGATACGCCGCCGCCGACTTTTGATAATTGCATAGCCATATTTTCGCCCATTGAGATATCATTCAACGAATCGTTCATTTCCAGCAGGAAACAGCTGACCAATTCTCCGCGGCGTTTTCTTCCTGCATTCAGAAATGTCGGGGTCGCTGGCTGAAATTCTTGGTTGATCATCATTTCAGTCAGGGCTTTCGCCTTTTCGAAGTCGCCGTCCGCCAAATAAAGT
The DNA here is from genome assembly GCF_047238185.1 of Bacillus kalamii. Taxonomy (NCBI): domain Bacteria; kingdom Bacillati; phylum Bacillota; class Bacilli; order Caryophanales; family Bacillaceae; genus Bacillus; species Bacillus kalamii. The sequence goes on from NZ_JBDFMI010000001.1 coordinate 1,948,207, forward strand.
GCGACAATTGCTATACGGTCCTCATAGCGTTCAAGTATTTTTTCTTTATCATTCGTTTTCAGAGCATAATCATTATAAAACTTGAATGCAGACATATAAGAAGGGAACCTGAATTTTTTTTCATAGGCAATATCGAAGATTTCCTTGATTTGCTCATAGCTATATAAGTCGATAAACTCTCTCTCATAATAATCATTTTCAATTAGATAATCGATTTTCTCTTTCAAATCGTGAAAGAATACCGTATTTTGGTTAATATTATCAACGAAGTAGCTATGTGCAGCTTCTTTGTCTTTATCAAACTGAAATACCCCATCCTTCTTAATCATGATTTCGTTATTTAGTTTGAGCCACTTTGGAATTTGTTCTTTCATAAATTCTAGCTACCTCCTGTTTAAATGCTTCGATATCGCTTTTCATGCCGCTCAATTCAAATTTGAGCATAACCGGCACGAGATATTGATTTGATATGGTATCTGCCGCCAAAGCAAAGTTTGATCCCCATACTTTATTTCCGCTGGAAGCGACCCCTTGGAGCAAGTGCCCATTTCTTTCTAGGAAAGCAGCAGTGCTTTCAGGGACACCTCCAAAATCAAATGTATATGTTACTAGGATATATGGTTCGTCTACAAGCATTCCATCGGTTATTTTGATGGTTTTTTCATAATCGAGTTTCTCAACGAAGCGCTGTACGTTTCCTGTTAAACTATCAAATACTAGCAACATACCGTTCTTCCCTCCCCTTCATTGCTGTCTTACTATTTTTCTCTCGATGTCAAGTGTCTATTAAATATTTTTTAAGTATAAAGACTATTATGACAAACCAAAACATCCTTTCAACAGGGATATAAGAATGGATCATCAAGTTGAAAAGAGTATTCTGAAGTTGAATCATATGTTCTATATCATATCAGTTTTTTGATTAGATAAAAGTGTTGACTTTTCTTCTGCTCCGTCTATCTGAATGGGATGAAACGCGGAAAACTTATGCAGGACAAGTGTTTGGCCACTCTTTTATTTTCGATCTGATACAGAGAAAAATTTTTAAGCAAACTTCTTTTTCAATTTATGTAAAAATACATACATATAGATTCGATATCCTCATTTTATACCATATGTTGATATTTATTCAATAAAAAGAGCTGTCATTTGCGACAGCAATTTTTCTATTCCATATGATTTGCTATAGTTAAAAAGCAAACAGGAGAACAAAACCCTTATTAAGGACACTTACTAGGCAGCCAAATGCACGAAATCCCCCTTCAATCGATAAAACCAGACTGAATCCAGGCTAGGCACAGGTTGTCTGATTACCGGCAAATAAACGGCACTTTCACTGGGCAACCGCATGGCATAAAGGTAGGGCACTTGCATTTTTTTAGCTGCAAAACAAGAATATATTTGAAAATAAAATTATTTTAAAATAATCTAAACAGAACCTATTTTTCATGCACACATCCGATTCTATTGTAAGCGAGAAAGAGTCACTTCCTGCATCCAGAGAACTTTGCGTAAAAAAGAATAGAACGCACGTTTTTTATTATAAGTGTACAACCTTATTCCCTCCAGTACAATGGTTTAAAACACTCAAATTAGTCATTAAGACTCAATCACGTAAAGCGGAATAGCCGTTATTTACTGATAATAGAGGCAATAGGTCCTTTTAGTAGGCAAAAAGTTATACATCCCTGAGCTGATTCTCTATAATTCAGAGGTACGCCATTACATCGGAAAGCAGGAAATACATATGAATGTTTACCAATTTGAAGCATTACGGCCTAACGGTGATCTACAAGCCATGTCTGAATTTAAAGGGAATGTTGCACTTATCGTCAACACAGCCAGCAAATGTGCATTTACCCCACAATTCGAGGAGTTGCAAAAGCTTTATGATACATACAAAGAACAAGGATTTACTATCTTGGGATTTCCATGCAACCAATTTGGCGAACAGGAACCCGGCAGTTCATTGGAAGCTCAACAATTTTGTCAAAAAAATTACGGAGTCCGTTTTCCGATTTTTTCAAAAATTGATGTGAACGGAAAGAAGACTCATCCCCTTTTCCATTATTTGAAAAACCAAGCCCCCTTTATCGGCTTCCCGTCAGAACAAGGGGCAGATAAATTGCTGAAAATGATGTTGAACGAAAAATATCCCGAGTATTTAGCCGGTGATGAAATCAAATGGAATTTCACCAAATTCTTAATTGACCGAAGAGGGAATGTAAAAAAGCGCTTTGAATCAAATACGGATCCCTCTACTATGCAAGAAGCGATTTCCGCTTTATTGGATGAGCCCATCTGATAAAGTAAGGATTGTATCTAATGCCCACTAACAGTACAATTGATAATAAACGAATTTTCTGTCTTTATTCTATTTGTTACGGAGGCGTTTTACTTGCAGCACAGTCAACGATTGCAACAATTGCCATCTCAATTCTTTTCTTCTCTCGTCCAAAAGGTAAACAAAGCCATCAACGAGGGCAGAGATATCATTAACTTAGGGCAAGGAAACCCGGACCAACCGACACCCACTGCCATTATCGAAGAATTGTACGCGTCAGCAAAAAAACCAAAAAACCATGGCTACTCCCCATTCAGAGGACTAATCTCTTTCAAGGATGCCATCTGCCAGTTTTATAAACGCGAATACAATGTTGATTTAGATCGCGATAAAGAAGTGGCTATCCTATTCGGAGGCAAAAGCGGCCTTGTTCAATTGCCTCTTTGTTTCTGTAATGAAGGAGATGTAGTTCTTGCTCCCGACCCCGGATATCCAGATTACCTTTCAGGTATTGCCCTTGCAAAAGCAGCGCCTTTCTTCATGCCGCTTGAGCAAAAAAATAACTACCTACCGGATTATTCGCTAATTCCAAAGCACATAGCCGATAAAGCTAAATTAGTGTTCTTAAATTATCCGAATAATCCTACAGGCGCCTGTTCCACAGATTCGTTCTTTCAAGACACGGTTACATTTGCAAGGGAAAATGAGATAGGGGTCATTCACGATTTTGCGTACGGTGCAATAGGATATGACGGCAATAAACCATTGAGCTTTTTGCAGTCTGATGGGGCAAAAGATGTCGGAATTGAGATTTACACATTAAGCAAAACATTTAATATGGCAGGTTGGCGGGTAGGCTTTGCTGTCGGCAATGAACAGATGATCGAAGCGATCAATCTCCTTCAGGACCATTTGTACGTAAGCCTCTTTCCTGCCATACAGGATGCCGCTGCTAAGGCTTTACTGGAATGCCGGGAAGAAGTCATTGAGTTAGTGGGGCTTTATGAAAAACGCAGGAACACTTTCATTGAATCCTGCCGCAAAATCGGTTGGGAAGGGCATTCCCCTGAAGGATCGTTTTTCGTATGGATGCCCGTGCCGGAGGGATTTACCTCAGAAGCATTTTCCGACAGACTTTTAGAGCTTGCAGATGTTGCTGTAGCTCCCGGTATCGGCTTTGGCCCCTGTGGAGAGGGATATGTGCGCATCGGCCTGGTCGAGCCAGAAGAGAGGCTTCTTGAAGCCGTAGCACGGATCGGCAAAAGCCGACTTTTGAAGAAAAAATAAAAAAATAAAAGAACATAAAAACAAACCGGATTTCGTAAAGAAACCGGTTTGTTGCTCAATAATTGCTTTTACACAAAAGATACATTTTTAATTTGAATGTCTGTGATACCATTCACTAATTTTAACTCGCTGATAACAATTCCTCTTGCTTTATTCAGCATTTGCTTCTCGCTGGAATTTAGCGCTTTTTCCTCCTGCATGCGAGTCAAATCTCTAACCACTTCCGCTGCTTCCCTTATATTGCCGGATTTCAGTTTTTCACTGTTGACCTTAATCCTTTGTTTGGAGGGAAGTAATCGGTCCGTCTCACCTTGCCGGCAGTGTTCAAGCAGCTTTTTCATCGTGTCAGCATCCGTAACCGGTCGTAAGCCTAATTTTTCTTCATTTCCTATCGGGCACATAATCTTAAGATCATTCAATGATAATTTAATTATATAATATTGACGATATTCACCTAGAATCTCTTTATCTTCTATTGCTTCGATCACGCCTGCCCCATGGATAGGATAAACAATTTTATCGCCTACTTGAAACAATGATTCCACCTCCGAATATGTTACATATTTATTATAACACATTAGAGGATTTTTATAAAACTCCAATTTTACAATAGGTCTTTTAGCAAGTCAATACTTTTATGAACACTCTTACAAAATATTCAATTTTATTTCTTTATCACTACTCAAAACACAAAAAAAGGAAAAAGCAGGATTCCACGTCCACTTTTTCCTTTTTCTTATTTCGAGAGTTTACAATATAAATCTCTATAATCAGATTTCCATTGACGCTTTAATTGGCGATACGTCTGCAAATCAATCGGTCTGCCTTCAGCTTGGCAAATCGACAAGTATTCTTGCTTCTGGACCGAGATATACGCTCTGTCATCCATTAAAACGCCTCCCTGCGCTATCTATTAATTCACTACTATACCACAAAATGGCGGTTTACGCTTGTGTTTCTTTTCGTGAATCAACTGCAATACCCCTGGTATACAGCTAGCTGGAAAGGAAACAGGTACATGGCGGCATATCGTATTTAACGGGAAGCAGACCTATTAAAGATGACTATCAACTGTCTTTTCTATCTCTTTGATCAATCGATTCAAATCCTCTATAGCCCGCTTATTCTCAGCCTGTGTATCAGTCGTCATCTGCTTCTGTGCATTCATTTCCGTCTCAATAGCATGCACATACAAACGATAATAAATTTCTGGATTATCCGCATTCTCACATGCCGAAGAAGCAATTTCGTATTTTGCCTTCAATAATTCGAATTCCTGCATCGTCTTATGGTTTAGCTCAATCAATGAATCCCTTCTTTTTTCCAGAGATTCCTGCCATTCCTTCAAACCTGCCAAAATATATGCTTCCAACATATGAACTCCTCCGCTCCACAATCTTCATTTAATATAGGGTCTATTTACCCTTTTTGATTTCAGGTAAAACAGGCTAGCATATACCATGCAAAAAAAAGACAGCATTCTGCACTATTTGACAAGTTCACCGATCGGTAATGTAGTTTATTGTAAAACGAAATGTAGTTTATTTTAGAGAAAATGACGGTATTAAAAGAGTACAACGACCTAGAAACGGAAATTGCCACAGATGAAAATGATGTGTAAAGGAGATGCTACTATGAATATTAAAGCTGGTATTTGGGCTATCTTAAGCAATAAGGATAAAATGTTCCTATTGAAGACCCGAAGCGCTCTCTCCCAAAAGAAACAAGTAAATGGGTAATATGCCATACTTCCTATGTTCATACTGCAATTGGCTTCTGCATAACTAACGAAGCTGACTTTTCCCGGTCTATCGCAAAAAAGAGAGCCAGCTTCCTTTCTTGCCTTTTAATAATCTTTTATTATCTCGTTCATAATTTGTTAATAATTGTACGGTACTATGAATATATAAGGTACCCCCCTTAATTAATATAGATGATGTTTAACCCAGCTGGATTAGCTGGGCTTTTTTTTGTTATAAAGGAAACCGATTAGCGCTTTAGTATGTTTTCTTTTCGCGGAGAGTATGGAAAAACGAAAATAAGCAGCTGGAAGCGACTATTTGGATCAGCAGCTAAACCTTCTTATGTGATAGTCAAAGCTATAATGCAATCAGCAGTCATACATCAACGCAAGAAAACAAGAGATAATCATGGATAACGAACTAAATCACTCAATATATAGAAAAAACCAGCTTTCGTTTCTAACTCCACTTTATATACAAAAAAGCCTGACTATACAATCAGGCATCCCATTTCTTTGCTACACGTTATATTTTCGATCCATAAACTGTTCAAGTGATTCCGGGTTTTCTCCAGTTATTTCTGCATAATCATCTGTAACCTCACCCATAAAGCCCTGGCCGGCCGCCACATATAAAGATGCCAGCACCTTCCCGAACCCTGCCGGCTCGTCATATTCCTCGGCAAATTCCACATCTGACATAGGAATATAGTCGATCTGACGCCCGCTCACAGTAGACAATAGGGTAGCCAATTCCGACATTGAATAGGCTTTGCTGCCTGTCAATGTGTATCTTCTGCCCCATAAGCGCGGATGACCCGCAATCTTGGCAATTGCTTTCGCGATATCGCGTCTAGAGATAAAAGAAATTCCCCCTTTTCCTGCAGGATATAGCAATCGGCCTCTCTCTTCCAGTTCGGGCAAATATGGCGGAAGCGGATCAGCGTACATAGCATTTCGAATATGCGTATATTCTAGGGTGCTTGAAGCTAGCCTTCTAATTGCATACCCGAAAAATGGGCTCATATGAAATGGATTATAATCTTGGTCAGCCACAAACCCAACAAAAATCACATGTTTCACATTGGCACGTTCAGCAGCTCGAACAGCATTTTCAAATTCAGTAATCCTTTTTATGCTCGGATGCGTAATGCTGGGTATGTAAATCAATAAATCAGTCTCCTTAAAGGAGTCGAATAATTCATCCTCTGAATAATAGTCCGCCTTCTTAATGAGTAGCTCTTCAGTAAACAACTTTTTTGCTTTTTCCGGATTACGTACGGATACAGTAATTTCACCATCCGGGATCGCTTTCAGGATTTCTTCTGTCACTTTACGGCCCAAATGGCCAGTGGCACCGGTTATTGTAAAGTTCATCAGTATGTTCCTCCTCTTTGATCACATATCTACTTATATACACCTATCCTATCAAAAGTCGTATCAAACGCTGAAATAGCAGGCAATTTATAGAATACCTAAAACCATTGAGCATTTCTTTATTGTCCATTACCGGGATGGCTATATTTATTTTTTGTGTTCCCCATAAAAAGAGCATCGAACCATTTTGGATCAACGCTTTTCATTACGGTACTATTATAGTTGTGCGGAGCGGTTACTTAACATCTTACATATTTGCGCTTGAAACCGATTCTCCCTTTATCTACTTCCTTTTGAATACTTTCATAGGCGTTTAGGCTACTGCTTTTTTTCTTGTCCCGTTTGATTTCTACCGGCCCTACAGTCTTGGCCGTTTCGGCAGCTCTATCGTGAAGGGGCAAATAGGAGATCCCAACGGTATAAAGAAAATTATTCATGGCGGACTTTGTTCGGTCCGGCATATTATGGATTGACTTTTCCACCTTTTCAAGCATATTCGCGATCTTGCTTTCAGAAAACTCTGCATCTTTACGATTGCCTAACAGCCAGCAATAGCAACTCCACCCCGCCGACATTCTCAGCTCCTCCCCGCTTTCAATCCATTTATCAGCAACCTCTTGTGCAATATCTGTTTCCGCCAAAGTGACTGCCACCACATAATCAGAGAGCATATAAAAATAGGCCGAATCCATCCAACGATCAAAATCAGACTCATTCATTGATTTTGGTTCTGCAATAATGCCGGCAAAGTACATAGCATCGTAGTTCCCTGTGGCATATAGTTCTTCGGCTAATGGTTGATTGTGTTTTATTTTTTTGGCAATCGGCTTCATAGCGCCTGTAGCTACACCAAAAAGAGGCTCATGCGCCCCATTCGATAGGTATATTTTTTTTGTCCGTTCCTTGCCAAGCGCTTCAAGCTCCTGCATAACCATATCTACATTCATCAATTGGCACTTCCTTCTCTTTGGATTTTTACTCCTACATTTTGCCGAACAAGTACATCTTCATTATCCTATAACAAGCCTCCCTGTGTCAGCAAGGCTATAGTCAAAGTGCTTGAATGTTAGTGTAAACAATAATAAAGATGTTACAAGCGCGCTATGGTCTGTATATACGTTATCGGAATGAACTGATTGCCACATAAGAGAAGAATACTTTCTTATTTTCCTCACACTCACATTACTTATCAATATTCATCAAATGATTCTTCATTAAAGCTGCCACTTGTTTATTATTTTGATCAGAAGAGTTTTCTAGTTGTTTAATGATTAATTCTTGTCTTTTTACAGGATGGTTTTGGCTTAATTTTGCTTTTGCTTCTATTTTTGCAATGTTGATTTTAAAAGCTACAATCCCTTTACTCATCCCTTCGATAAAAATAGGATCTAGATCATTATAATTGTATGGACTGCCAGCCCCCTCATATTTATTGACTAGTTCATTTAAAGATTGTAGTGCCATCCGATTATCTTCAATGATCTCCATCTTCCCATATAAATGAATCGATACATAATTCCAAGTGGGCACTGCCTTAGTCGTTTCATACCAAGACGGTGAAATGTAACAGTGCGGACCATGGAAAACAATAAGAATTTGTTGTTTTTCCCCATCTTTCCACTGTTCGTTTGTCCGTGCAAAATGTCCATATAATGTATTTTCATCTCTATTTACTAGTAAAGGCAAATGAGTGGCGTACGGTTCACCATTATGTTGTGAAAATAAAGTTGCAAAGCTGAATTTTTCAATAAAATCATAAATGATTTCTTTATCATCAATTCTAAAATACTTAGGTATATACAAGTTTAAAAGCCTCCTTACTTTAAAATGACACAAAAAATAAAAAATGGTTTAAAGCTCACAAGATGGGTCTTTCTTTGTTAATATCTTAATTGTGCTTTCAGACTTAAAGTATGAATCAATCAATTGTTTCATTTCATTCGTTGCTTGATTTGCTCGGTTCGTTTGTTCCTTGTCCACAGATTCGATCACAAGGACAGCATCAGTAGTGTCAGCTGTTAGCATGGTTCTTTGTGCTTCTCTCCAATTTAAGCATCTGCAAATCGCTCCGTCTTTATCGTAATAAATGATTTCGTCTGCTAAAGCGGGTGAATCTGTGTCACTGCCTAATGGAAGAAAAGGTTCTCCACCCTTTGCTTTTCCAAGATGTAAGTCCCCATTGATAGAATGCAAATCCTCTCCGCCGCAAGGAACTGCATATTTTAGAGAAATGCTGTTATAAATGTCCACCAAAGGATTAATAGGTGAAAACTCTCTCTTTTGATTGACTCTCTTTAACAGTGCCTCAATGGATGAACGAGCACCTTTTTTTGTTTTGAATTGACTATATGCCCTTCGCCATTCATCAATAACTTGATTTTGGCTAAATGTATCCTCGGTTAAAAACTTAGTAGCTTCCTGCGCAGCGCCATTAAGAAGACCAGAAAAATACGGGTGGTTATCTTCAGAATAATGATTATTTATATTTTTGATAAGTACGATATTGATTTGAGCTTCTGGAAACACAGCCCAAAATGCAGTATCAACAGTCATTTTTTTCATTGCAGAAATCCTCCATTTCAGCGATGTATTGGTTATGTTAGTGTTTTGGCCATAATCCAATCTAATTGTTCTTCCTCTCCCATATAAAAGGAGTGGTTCTCAGAATGGACAAATCCCCTTTTTTCATAAAAGGTGATGGCTTTCTCATTTTTTTCCCACACGCCTAGCCAGATCATCTTTTTCTTTTTTCTCATGGCTATGTCCACTGCTTTATTTAGTAAAAATTCTCCAAGTCCTTTTCTTTGGAATACCGACCTGACATAGATCCTCTCAATTTCTAGGGATTCATCAGCTATTCTTTCAGATTGGGCCTCATTCATATTTACCTTAAGATATCCAGCGAGTTTTTCATTATAATAAATGAAATAAAACTCCGAAGATGAATTAGACAGTTCTTTTTGCAGCTTTTCAGCGTTAAATGCTCTTTCTAAATAAGCATGTAAATGTTCAGTTGAATTCTGAGATTTAAATGTATCGGTGAATGTTTGAATGCTTAATTCTTGAAGTATTAATAAATCTTCATGGCTGCATTTTTTTATATGTACAGTCATCTTAAAAATGGCCCCTTTATATGTTATCAGTAATCCCTCTTATTCCCTTTTTTCACAAATTCCCAATCTATTTCAATGTTTTTTCGAACCCTTTGAAGAAGAGTAAAAATGGTGTCCATTTCTGCTTCGGAAAATCCAGATAATGCGATGTTATTGGAATAATCATTTTCTCGTTTTATATACGGGTAAACCTTCTTCCCTTTCTCTGTTGAAAAGAGCTTTTTTATTTTTTTATTTTCTTTATCGCTTTTCTTTTCAATAAAACCATTTATTTCAAGCTTTTTTATCGCACGGGCTGCCGTAGTTCGGTCTACTTTTATCATTTCGGCTAACTTTTCTTGAATGATACCTGGGTTTTCATAAATACGCACCAGATACAAGTATTGCCCTTTTGTAAGGTCATATTCTTTAAATTCGATATTGCTTATAGAATCCAAAGCCCTGGCAATCATTCCGATTTCACGTAGAATTTCCTTCATAGATGCATCTCCATCAATTTATTTAATCTTAAAAAGATATATAATCATTATATATCTTTTTGTTGCAAATACAACAAAATAAACGCTAGGTTTTGCCCCCTTCTTTAACTAACTTGACCGATCGTATGATACAACTGAGGATTTAGATTTCGTATAAATGGTTTGTCATGCCCTATTTTAGTACAGACTACAAGAATCCTATTATTTTGCAAACCATTTGATAAATTATTGCTGGTTTAGTTGCAAAAAAAGGCTGCTTATAAAGCAGCCTTTTTTCACACTCGTATCTTTTTTTAATGTAGTCATTAATACACTCTGTCAGAAGAGACAATTCTATTTAAGTTGGTCTATGCTACCAGATTGTAGCGCACTAATATGTCTAGCAATTTTTTCTCGAGGCCAATTCCACCACTTCAATTCGAGCAAAGTAGCGATCGTAGGTTCAGAAAAACGCTTTCTAATTGGCTTTGCAGGTATTCCCCCTACAATAGTATATGAAGGAACATCTTTAGTAACCAATGCACGAGATCCAATTATCGCCCCATCTCCAATAGTAACGCCAGCCATAATAACAGCTTCGTAGCCTATCCATACATCATTTCCAATGATAATATCTCCTTTGTTATCCCAAGAAGTAGCAACATCTTTTGGATGTAGCTCCCATTCTTCAAAGAAAAGAGGAAAAGGATATGTCGATAATGAGGTCATATTATGATTGGCGCTATTAAAAAGAAATCGCACACCACAAGCTAACGAGCAAAATTTTCCAATTGTAAGTTTATCCTGGTTTATAGGGTAATGATATAATACATTTTTTGTTTCAAATAATGTTGGATCATTTACAAAATCGTTATACATGGTATAATCGCCAACTGTTATATTAGGATTTGTAATTACATTTTTTAAATAAATCGTTTCTTTATCGCCTGTACGGGGATAAATTTGGTTATCTGGAATAGTCATTTAAAATCCTCCTGTTGTTTTTTCACATGGTTTTTAAACTATTCCAGTCGAAGCAATGCATAGTTTCATTTACAGTCACCTCTCTTTCTATTTTAGCGTATTTAGTTACATTTGCAATATTCAGTTAATAATTTCAATAATACGTCTCCAACACTTTAATGAACTCCCTCAACTATGAAGCGCAGTCTCTCTATTAATCCTGTTTTCTTAGAATTTCACAGTCTGCCGTTCCATTTGGAGCCATATCCTTTATCCGCCAAACTTCTACGTTAAACGTTAATCCAAAAACAAAGCGCTGCTTTAAGACGTCCATTTCTTTTCATTTACCTCCAATTTATGTAAGCGCAATGCTTTACAATGAAAATGGCATTGATTAATCAGATTAGATTACTTGCAATTATTAATAGTATTTCCTTTTTCATTCTCTTTATCTATAACGTCCAGAAAGGAGCTGATTATCAATGAACTATATTCTATTTTTTATTTTTCAATTTTTACTGTCTTTCTCACTTCTTGTTGTTTCTTTCTATTTCGACATATTCCTTGGTAAACCATTTTCTATTGTCGATTTTATAGCTATATGTATAGCAATTCCTCTTTTTTTACTGATTGTGAACTTGACGGTAAAGTCATATAGAAATATGAAAACAAGTTTATTACGTAAGATTTTACTTTCTATAGTTGCTTTTATGATAGCTCTATTTTTGTTAGCCATTCTTGATAATCACTTTGTTTTACCATATAACCACTTATTGAACTCCCTCAATATATAAAGCATTTTTATTTGGCTCCTTTGATATGAAATGAATGACATGGATAAATAAGCAATTTATTATGGTAAAATGGAATAAAAAGTAAAGAGTTGAATATGTGATGATGAAAGGGATATATGCGCTTGTTAGCAATGAACAGTTGAAACAGTATGCGGAGCTTGCTGTACGGGCAGGTGTAAATGTGCAAAAGAATCAATTAGTGATTATTCATAGCGACATAGAGAATGCTGCTTTTGCCCGGTTAATCCAAACAGCAGCCTATGAGGCGGGGGCTTCAAATGTATTTATCGATTGGACAGATGGACAGTCTGCCAAAGACTTTTATTTACATGCAGCAGATGATGCCATCGATCACTTTCCCGACTGGCAAGCTGCACGCTTTAAGGAGTGGGAAGATGAAGGGGCTGCTTACATCCATATTATCTCTGAAAATATAGATGTCTTTAAGCATGTTTCCCCAGACCGGATAACTCGTTTTCAAAAGGCTTCCCGTACCAAGTTGAAGGCTTATCACGCAAAGATTAGATCCCATGAGGTACGCTGGTGTCTTCTAGCAGTCCCGTGCTTAGCATGGGCAACTAAAGTATTTCCCCACTTAAGTAAAGAAGCAGCCCTGCAATCATTATGGAGATTAATCCTGCAAGGATCTCGGGCAGATGGGAAAAATCCTATAATAGACTGGGAAAATCATGGCAGGGCCTTCGAATCGCGAAAAAAATACCTAAATGACAGCCAGTTTCACACCCTGCATTTTACAAATAGCATAGGAACTGATTTATTGGTCGGCATGCCTAAAAACCACCGCTATATCGGCGGGGGTGTTATTGACACAAAGGGAATACCGTTCTTTCCGAACATCCCCACGGAAGAAATTTTTTCCGCACCCCATAAAAGTAGGGTAAATGGCAAACTAGTAGCTACTAAACCGCTGATCTATGGGGGATGTATCATCGACGATTTTCACCTTACCTTTAAAGATGGACAAATCATTGACTATTTTGCAGCCACCGGTCAAGAAGCATTACGAAGTCTCATCGAAACAGACGAGGGTTCACATTATCTAGGTGAAATTGCCCTGGTCTCTAACGATTCTCCTCTTTCTATGTCAGATACGCTCTTTTATAACACCTTGTTTGATGAAAATACGGCCTGCCATATCGGAATCGGAAACGCATCCCCTTCCAACCTTCAAAAGGGCAGCAGCCTATCGGAGGAAGAGTTGAAGGAAGCAGGCCTTAATACTTCACTCCTGTTAGTCAATATAACCTTTGGAACCGAAGATATGAAAGTGGTCGGTATGAAAGAAGATGAACCTGAAGTGCTTCTAATGAAGGATGGAGATTTCCAATTCTAATTTGGCCAACTAGATAAGGGACCGGTTTACTCTACAAAGAGGTGAATCATTGCAAGGAAACGGAAAGCCTGACCATAGATTCTTGGTTTAAAACCTATTCGTATGAGCGATCGCCATGGCATTCGTTCATGTCTTATTCTTAAAATCGGCTAGTTCTTTTCACTATTCGTCTACGGAAAGCCAGTCTTTATAATAGGCGGTATTCTTTAAGTGCAAAAAATACGTTAAGAATCTGCTGAATTCTTTCGTATTCACTTCTTTATATCGATAATGATCATAGTAGGCTTTTAAAAAGGCTTCAGCCTTTTTTCTGCCGCCATGATCTTGAAATATCTTTGTTAAGAAGATTACTGATTTACCATATATATAGGAACTTTGTGCGGTGGCACCATATTGATCTAAAGGTAAATTCACAGGAAGTGGCAATTCCTTCAGTAATCCCTTTTGATAATCATTTACATGAATTTCTTTCTTTTTAACATTTGCATAAAATAGTTCCTTAGAAAATTCAGCTAGACCTTCATCCAACCAGGCATCATTAAAGGGGTCATTACTAATCATTCCATAAAACCATTGATGTGCAATTTCATGGACAATTATTCTCTTTAAAGCTTCTGAGTTTAATGGACGACCATTATAAATTGAATGAGCAGTTACTATCCCTGGGTACTCCATTCCCATTTCATCTAAGACTATATCCAATTGTTTATAAGGATAAGGCCCAATTATGTCTTGAAAGTAAACAAATGCTTTGCTGGCAACCTCACTGATTTCTTTATGCAAATTCGCACTTTCATCTACCCCGAAGACTCTTATGGTTGTTTCATCAACCTTTTTTTCAATGACATTAGGGTGTTCCAATAAAGCGATAAAAAACTCTTTGATGTTTTCTCCATATAGAATACCTTCCCTTTTAACTGGAAGTGTTTCATTATCACTTGATGAAATGAGAGATAAATCATTGTTTAACTTATACTTGATTTTAAAACGGCTATATGAAGTATGATAGGTTTCTCCTTTAAATCTGTATTCTTCTTTATTCCATTTATGGTCACGATACGTAGCAACCATCGGATACCATTGGGCTAAGAAATAATTTTTTTCATTTTTGTTGAATCGTAATCCTTCTTTTGGAAGTGTAAATGCATATTGGATTTCCACTTTTATGGTGCTATTCGGAAGCAAAGCTTCCTTTAAAAGAACCGAAATTGTATCCTTTTCAAGAGTAAAAGTAGCCGTTTTTCCATTTAATTTGATGCTCTCCATTTTAACAGTAGATGGATTCTTCAATTGGGGTGAATTCTCTTTGGTGAACATATTTGGAATAAAATAAAAAACTAGTTTACTCCATTTATCAACTGATATGTTTTTTATATAGGTCGTTGAACGGGCTTTAAATATATTTTTTTGGTCCATATCTAAAGTGATTTCATATTTCGCTTCACTGCCTGGATTGACGTTTTCAGGTGAAAAATGATTTACTTCTTTACGTGTAGGTGTGTCTGGGTTTTCATTTTCTTTTATTCCATTTCTTCCGATCTGCCAAATTGAGATGGTTATGGCTATTAACATTCCTATCATAATGATTCTCTTGATACTAGCCCTCCTTTACGAGTATGTCATCAATGGATTTCCTAAATGAATAATACTGCAAAAAATGGTAAAATCCTTCCTTTAATCGTTCAAATCCTTGTCATTAAGCAGTTAATAGATAGGTGATACCATCCTAACTTCATTCACTCGATACAGTCTCATTACTCCTTCACTCATCTCGCATCATAAGGTCTGCTTTGGGTAAAGGTTTGTATCAGAACCTATCATGTATTATTGGAATGGTGCGAAGAAGGAAAGGCCTTTCTAAGAAAGGATAGTGAGTAATAATAGGCTTGGACATCTTGGATTTTCATATATAGGATTGTTTTTTTACTTATGCTGATTATTCCAAATGTAATTTGGACAAAGAATCAGCCAAATGGATATAGCTATCGAAAGGAAGGAAAAGGATTCTTGTTGTTTGAAGGACAAGTCTTTGTTACCTGCACTGCTTTGATATTTTTAGATTTTAATCTACATGCATGGTCAAATTGGTCTTGGTGGTTAATAGCAGCAATCATTCTAATGATCCTATATGAATGTTGGTGGGTTCGTTATTTTAGAAGCAATCGATCATTAACGGATTTTTACAGCCGTTTTCTATGCATACCAGTTGTGGGTGCGACACTTCCTGTAATCGCCTTTCTATTGCTCGGTGTGTACGGAAAGGTTATTTGGATGATGATTTCTGTTGCTATTTTGGGGATTGGCCATATCGGTATCCATTTGCAGCACTACAAAGAAATAGTTCGTTCTAAATGAAAGGCAGACAAAATGACAGCTATTTCCCACAAGCATTCGTGGATCCCGATTCGCTTGTGGTTTTGGATGCGTTTATGGTAGAGGGTATTCGTTCCATGCTATGACTAACAAGCCATTTTTCGGTTCTGGTTATCGTAAAAACGGGTGAAGTATTGGCTCCTTAGCACGAATTAGGAACGTAACCATTTAATGAACGAGTAGAATTAATGCTTATTTCAACGTGACAAAAATCAAATGACAGGACTGTTGAGGAGTGTATAAATAGACCTCGATATAAGGTCCATTTATCACTTTCTACTGGAAACACTGATAAAAAGGGCATCAACTGTGGTATTCAATACAGAAGCTATGTCAAATGCTAATTGTAAAGTAGGGTCATATTTTTCATTCTCAATTGCATTAATTGTTTGTCTGGATACCTTACATAGTGTAGCTAATTCTTCCTGGGATAATTTAGCTGATTTTCTTAATTCCTTAATGTGATTCTTCATTTAGTCTCCATATTTTTTCCTGTAAATTAGTAATGATGCCACATAAATAATTGCAATCACCGTCAGAAAAGTGATCGGAGAAATTCCATTACCAGTATATGAATCCCCCTGAACAGTATGATAAATTGACTGAACAACTTCCAAAAGCAACATACCTATAACGACGATAAATGCATATGATTGAGCTTTCGCGTTGATGAATTTCCTTCTTTCATCACCCTTTTTGGAAAAGAGGGCAACAAAAAGCAAAATTCCGCACACTAACAGTATGACTGAATACACCATTTTAACCCAATCCATATTAGTTTCCTCCTAATCAAAAATGTAAAAAGTATTTTACATTTTTGATTATAGCATTAGCACCCAATATGTCAAATACTTTTTACATTTCGAAATTATTCTATAAAGTTTTCACTAAAAAACAATCGTTAAAAATACCGCTACATAAAAAGAGACCCATTGTTTTCAAATGGTCTCTTTTCCCTTCACTCCTGCATCTGTATGATGTCTATTTTTTGATATACTCATGGCTGACAAGCAGCTTGTTGATTACGTTAGTAGGGATTACAAAATCGCAGATGCCCATGTATCCCGGTGCTACTTCATATTTATCAAAAGAAATGACCAATTTATTCTCATTGTTGATGTAGAAGTTTTGATCCTTTTTGATTGTTTTAAAGATGTCAGTAAAATCGCCATCCTTTTCTTCGGAGACCCAATAGTATTTATTTGAATCTGCCTTCATTTGTTCTTTCATCTGAGCTATGATGTTATCGCTGATTGCTTTGACATATTGGTCATTTTTGAATAGACTCGGCAAGGTTATTAGGATTTGATTCTTTTTGTCAATCGTGTCATATTTCATCACTGTTGAAGAAGAAGCAACCGTATTGACTGTATATCGTCCAATGGAAAGGATGCTGTCATTGTCTGTCAAGACATGATATCCGGAATCCACTCCTAAATGGCCCCCTCCTTGTTTCTTCAACTCATCCATCTCTTTTTGGAAATCTTTGTAGAGCTGCTTGTTCTCATTCACATATTTTTCATTAAGGGCTTTTTCCAGCGTTTTATTTGCCAGATGATCAATGGCTGGCACTTTAATATTCGCTTCATAATTTCCATCATTATAGGTATACTCGCGGAAGGTCAGCACCTCCACTAATTTACCGATCACCGGCACATCGGATAATGACTTGGCTGCCGCAGGCGATATATTTATGACAGACATAAACACGATGGCAGCTGCAGCTGCAGCACTCCAAAAATAAGCAGCGGGTTTTCTTTTCTTTTTCTTTGTATAAGTCGATAACGCTTTATTCACTACTGCATCTAACTCATCCGGTATCGGGATATTCATATACTCATTCTTTAAATGATCTATTTTATGATCCATCATTCTATTCCTCCTGGAAACAATATTCCTCTTTTAGTGTTACTCTCAGCATTCTCAATGCTTTGTATAGCCTGGTTTTTATGGTGTTTTGATTTATATCCAACACACTCGCGATTTCTTCCAGCTTTAAATCCTCAAAGAATTTGAGAATGACGATAATCCGGTACTTCTCGGGCAGTTCCGCCATGGCGTTTTCCAAGTCGATGTTTTCGTATGTGTCCTTCGTTCCAGGGCTATAAGATTGCAATGTGTCATCATCGACCACATCCACTCTTTTTTGTTTCCTCAAAAAGTCGATGGACGTGTTGACTACAATACGGTAAAGCCAGCTTTTCACGTATTCAGGCCGCTTTTTATTCTGAATGGCTACAATGGCTTTTTGTATGGAATCCTGCACGATATCCAATGCATCTTCTTTGTTTTTTACATAACTATAGGCTAGTCGGTACATGTTTTCCTTATGCTCTAGAACAAAAGGAATAAAGATTTCCTCCATATATGGATCTTTCATTTTGCAAAACCCCTTCTCGATCCCTCTCTCAAAATGATCACTGCTATATAATAAACGGACAGTATCTAAAAAAAGTTTTAAATTCGTTCTAAAGAAACGTTCATTCCTACACCTAGTATAATCTGAAACATGGGATGCATTCTGATTGGCAGGCACTCCCGTCTATAATCATAAAAGAGGAAAACGAACTGTACTGCTTACTATTTGGAAATAATATGAACAAAAAATCCCCCAGCCGCTATGGCTAAGGGATCATCTTTTTTATTTCATTATGTAGCGGCTTTGAAGTTTATCTTTATGCGCTCTAAAAATGTCCTCTAAAGGAATATCGTATTTATTGGCGATGACAATCACATTTCCGAGCACATCCCCTAATTCTTCAATCAGGTCCTGTTTTTGCTGAATGATGGTGCCTTCTTCTTCATCAGGACGGTCACGCCCTATTTCCAAAGCTCTGATTGCCCGAGCTACTTCACCAGTCTCTTCAGCCAAAAAGCCTATTCTGATAAAGATATCCAGTTCCGACCATCCCCGCTCGTTATAATAGTCCTTTACCCATTGTTGAAACTCTTTCAGTTCCATCCCCATTCTCCTTTGCCATCTTACTTTTTTAGAGTTACACTCCTATTCATTATAAGGCAGCCCGCTTATCTTGGGTGCGATCAATTACTTTTTTTGCCATGTATAGTACGGCGCCCAAAAGAAAATAAAACCACCAATGAAAAGTGACCTCAGGGCCAAAAGAAGGAATGGCTTTGCCGGCCGCAAAACTGAGAGCAAATAATACTGCACCGATCCCTCCCGAAAGCAGATAAGCTTTCACTTTATTTCGTCTATCCCTAAAAATGCTTTCCCGGATCACTTTGAAAATCATTATCACGCAAACCGCAATTATGAACAAAATGAAACCGATTTGCAGCAAACCGCTTCCCAAAAAGAAACGAACCTTAATAGGCGTTATGAATGGAAGAAGTAACAATACTGCTCCATTTATCAAGGAGAACAAGGAAAGCAGCATGAATACTTGCGAAGTGACAAAAAAGAGTACATCTCTCTTTTTTTCAGTTGGAAGGGCTGCAATTAGTTCATCAGCATATTGTTTTGGATAATTCCCAAATAGGGCTTTGCCCGAACCGCCTTCCCGCTGTGCATCCAGAAGATGATCGAGCAGATCCATCAGCAGCTCTTCCGCTGCCTGATCATCAATTCGGAGATCACTGCGGATATAGACAACAAATTCTTCATATAGTTGCTTGTTGTCAGGTAAAAGCAACTCCCTTTTTTCTTTATTCAATTGAACCAGATCGACCGTTTTCCTCATTTCACTCTTCCCTCCTTAATAATTTGCTCACCGGCGCTGCAATCAAGCACCACTCTTCTGATAAGTTTTCCAACTCATCTCTTCCTCGCTCAGTTAAATCATAATATTTCCGGTCTGGGCCGGATGGCGACGGCCTTAGTTCACTCGTAATCCATTGTTTTTTTTGCAGCCGTAATAAAATGGGATAAATGGTTCCCTCGCTTATTGAAGGCAGCCCTACTGATTTCAGCTTTCGGGACAGCTCATATCCATAAACCGGCTCCTCCTTGATTACAGCCATAACACAAGCATCCAATACCCCTTTCAGTAACTGGCTTCTGCTGTTGCCCATGATTCACCCGCCTCTATTTGGTTATACAAGATAGTAAAAGTCAAGAGAACTACTTTGTTATACAAGATAGTTATAATTAGTATATGGAATTCATTTTTATATGTCAACCTGTCTGAAGGAATGGCTAATTATATGGTCAACGGGAAGAAAAATAGCCTTTACCTGGTTAGTAACGTACATTTTTGGGAAAAGAGACATAAGCAATCTCTTAATGGAAACCACCAAACGGTCTCCTAGGAGGAATTACGAAAGGTGTGAATAATCTTTATGCACAAATTAATCCTTTTTTCAAAAGAATTAAGCTTAAAAATGAAAGAAGATAGGGCAACTGGATTGGCAGCAGAACAATCCTATTATTATACATTGGCCATATTTCCAATGATGATCCTTATTTTATCAGTGATCCCTTATTTATCTTTAACTTCAGATCAGGTTATTTCAGCAATGGAAAAACTGATGCCTGGTCAAACCGTTTCCTTATTGGAAGATAATATATTAAAAATTGTTGAGAATCGGAATGGCGGAATCTTGACTTTCGGTATTTTGGCCACATTATGGTCGGCAAGCAAGGGAATGAATTCATTTATCCATAGTTCAAATATTTCCTTTGAAGTAAAGGAATCGCGAAGCTTCATTAAATCGAAACTCATCTCCGTTCTGTTAACAATAGGATTAATCGCCGCTTTTATTATTGTGCTGGTTCTTCCTGTATTCGGGAATGTTCTTATCGAAGCAATCGAAAAATTAACGCCGCTTTCCTCTGAAGCACATCTACTATTCAGTATACTGCGTTGGATTGTGGCAGTGGCTGTCATGGTGATCATATTGGCGTTCCTTTATTTCTTCGCCCCTGATAAACGGTATCCATTCAAGCACGTCTTACCGGGCGCTTTCATCGGGACTGTGCTGTGGTTAGTTCTGTCATTGGCGTTCTCATTCTATGTAACGCATTTCTCCAATTATGCATCCACATACGGAAGCTTAGGGGGAGTCATTGTACTCATGCTTTGGCTTTATTTCACCGGACTTGTTTTTGTCATAGGAGGAGAAATCAATGCTTTATTATATAAGCACAAAATCCTTGATCGAACCGAGAAGGTCCATTATAACCAAACCCGCTACGCCAATGAGCAGAAGCTAACATAATGAAAAGAAGCACGTGAAGGGAGGCTATTTATTATAGCCTCCCTTCTCCATGGTTCTTCTTGTAATCCTCAGGCGTATACCATTTGAAAAGAATCCGTTTCTCCATTATTAATTAAAACAATGGTATCAAAAGCTTGAATAGTACGTTTTGTAATTTTGAAAAAAGACTGTTCTCCGCCACTTATATGACTAGTGGATGTATAAGCTATCACGAGTTTCCTATCTTTTATATGGAAAGAAAAATTGTCATAGTGAACGACTTTACTATTAAAAAGAAGATAACTATTATTTTCATCCATATTAAACAGGGAAATCCCCTCTTCTATACCAGTAGTATGTAAATTTGGATAAAGGTTATTCATTTTTTCTTGTTCGAATGCTAATTCCTTAATCGTAATATGCTCATTCTCCACTGCCTTGTTCAGCATTTTAAAGTCACCTACATTTTCGGAATAACTGCAGCCCGCCAATACTAATAAAAAAAGGAACAACAGCTTATTCCTTTTCATTCCCCTCACCACCCTTTTACATATATTACCACACATCCCTTTTGTCTGTATGTTTATGTCATATATCATTCAACAATAGGCCAAAATCCATCCTCCACACGTTTCCATCTTTTGTATGTTATACTAATTGTCAGAACATTACATATAAAGGAAGGGGAATGGAATCATGAAGGAAGCTGTTTGGTTCCCGGATGAAAAGGTAAAAAAGACCCGCCTATACCGCTGGATGAATCAACTCGGATTTGGGGATTACGACGATTTTTTCGAAAAATCGATTGCCGATATCCAATGGTTTTGGAGTGAAGCAGAACAATTGCTTGATTTAAAATGGCACAGAAAATATGAAAGCGCTTTAACAATTGAAGAAGATTGGATGTATCCGCAATGGTTCAGGAATGGCCAGATGAATATCGTCACGAATGTCCTTGGAAAATGGGCGTCACATCCTGAAACCGCTGGCAATACGGCCCTTATTTGGGAGGGCGACCAAGAACAGAACCATTGCCGTTTTTCATTTGCCGAGCTGCAAAAAGAAGTAAATAGGGCTGCCGCCGCCTTTAAAGGAATCGGCATGGAAAAAGGGGATATTGCTACGATTTATATGCCGATGATACCCGAAACAGTTATCAGCATGCTTGCTTTAGCGAAAATAGGATGCATATTTTCCCCAGTCTTCTCCGGGTATGGAGCAGAAGCAGTTGCCACCAGAATAGATGCCGCCAAGTCCAAATACCTCATCACCGCACAATCCTACTATCGGCGCGGCAAAAAAATCAATATGATGCAAGAAGCCGGCAAAGCTGCAGCAGCCTGTGCAAGTATCCAAAGGGTAATTATCGCCAACTGTGACCAAGACAGCCAATTGGACCCTGAACGGGACATCCCATGGCACTCATTTCCGCAAACATTTACTAAAGTCGAAACAGAACAAATGGACAGCAACGATCCTCTCATGATTTTATACACCTCCGGAACGACAGGAAAACCAAAGGGAGCCGTTCACACCCATACCGGTTTTCCTGTGAAGGCTGCACTGGATGCAGCTCTCTGCATGGACGTTACAAAAGGCGATACTTTATTCTGGTATAGCGATATGGGTTGGATGATGGGGCCATTCATGGTTTTTGGAGGACTCGTAAATGGAGCGGCGATACTGCTTTTCGAGGGTGTACCGGACTATCCTTCGCATGACAGGCTATGGAAGATTTGCGACCAGCAGCATGTTACCCAACTGGGCATCTCTCCTACTCTCGTCCGCTCACTCATGACACATGGCCCGGAAGCCATACAACATCATAACCTTACCCGCCTGAAAGCAATCGGTTCTACCGGAGAACCATGGAATCCCGATCCATGGATGTGGTTGTTCACTCATGTGTGCAAGCGAAAAATACCTATCATTAATTATTCCGGCGGAACAGAGATTTCCGGTGGAATACTCGGCAATGTCATGCTTAAGCCGATCACTCCAATAACCTTTAATTCTCCTCTTCCCGGCATGGATGTGGATGTTTATTCGCCTGAAGCTCAACCTGTTGTGGATGAAGTCGGCGAATTAGTTATTAAACAGCCTTGGGTCGGCATGACAGCGGGCTTTTGGAAAGAAAATGACCGATTTGAACAAGCATACTGGAATGTGTTCCCCAAAACTTGGGTTCATGGTGATTGGGTCATTCGCGACGGGCAAGGGTATTGGACCATAACCGGAAGATCGGATGATATTTTGAATGTTGCCGGCAAACGATTAGGACCGGCAGAAATGGAATCCATTCTGGTCGAACATCCGAACGTCATTGAAAGCGCATGTATCGGAGTGCCTCATGAGATAAAAGGTGAAACAGCACTTTGCTTCGCCGTTGTTAATCACCCTGTTCCACTCGATAGTTTAAAAGAAGAATTAGAGAAAGCGGTTGCCTATTCGCTGGGTAAAGCATTGAAGCCATCACAGATCCATTTTGTTGATCAACTGCCGAAAACAAGGAATGGAAAAGTGATGCGCAGAATGATTAAAGCCGCATATCTTCACCAGCCTACTGGAGATCTTTCAGCACTGGACAATCCTGATTCACTGCGTGCTATAGCCGCTTTGAATGCTGATATGTCACATTCGGAATAACAACATAGAATATTGTAACCTTACTATAGAAGGAAGCGGTATCTATGATTTTCTTGACTCTACTCTGCCTTACTGCCATATATATGGCTTTCAAAAAAAACACTGGGCGAAAACGTAAAATCCTGCTTTTCATAGGCGTCACCACCATTGTATTGCTGTCTTTCATTATCGGATTTTCATCGGGTTTTGCCTTTATCCTTGTCTACGATGATGGTTTTGCCGGAATTGCTGGCGCCTATTTAGGCTGGTTGGCCAGCTGCATAGCCGGAATCATCATGATCCTCATTGGCATGTTTATGAAAGACAAGAATAGACATATATAAAACAGCATGCATACAATACGTGTATGGGAGGATGGAGTGTATGGTCATAATCGGTATAGTTCCGTATTTGGTTGTATTCACGTTAACAATCGTCCTCTTAATAGGAATTGCCTATTATGCATTCGCCTACCATGTTAGCAGGAAAAAGAAAACTCTCCTTTTATCAGGAGTTGCCACCATCCTATTCATATCGCCGTTAATTGCGTACCTTGTCAACCATCTTTATATACTCTATTTGGTTAACGCTTTTAAATACGAAACAGCTAATAGGAACAGTATATTTGCCTTCTTCATTTGCTTAGCAGTCGGCCTTTTCTTAGTTTGTGCAGGACTTTTCTCTAAGAAACGAAAGGTATCATAAAAGAAGAACATATAAAAGACAGAAGAGAAAATTCACTTCCCTTCTGTCTTTTTATGTGGCAATCGCCCTGAAGAATTCTGTTTTATTGCAAAGATGACCCCTCTTGCGATAAACCCTAAAACAAACATTACCATTAAAAAATCGGAAAGTGGATCTACGACCAAATGGAAGGTTGAAGTATCCCCATTTAAGAATGTATTGGCTAAAATTTGATATATAGCATACAAGTAAATGAAAGCCCAATGTATATATTTAGCCCATTTAGTCATTTTAACCATCTTTTTTTCTTTTTCACCAGAAGCGGCCGTTTTCGAATCCATTACATCCTCCTACATTTATGAATGAACAGTACACTCTAACTATATAATCGGGAATGGCCATGTACAACTCTCACTTTATTCTTTTATTTCTATAAAATGGGACAAATTATAAAAAAAGCCATTGTGGATAGCGTCATTCTACATTGCCGTACCAACAATGGCTTCTTTTTATATTCTTTTACCAGGTAAATCGTCCGTCACATATGTCCCTGCAATGAAATCATGGATTGCTCGATGATCCTTTCTGAGCCCGACCATAAACGCACTGATGATGAATCCAATACCGAATGTCAGTATGTAGACGAGCGAAGAGACAACAAGTCTTAAGAGCATAGTTCCAATCCCGACTTTTCGTCCATCCACTCTGGCAATCCGTATGCCGACAATTCTTTTTCCCACTGTATAACCGAACCATACAATCGGTAAAATGAAGGAAATGAGAAAATCAATGAAACTAGCCAGATCGCTTTCATCCCAATCACCGGTAAATAAATAACTGATGATTGTCAGCGGAAGTGTAATAATGACACCATCCAAAATCATCGCCAATAATCGTTTCCAAAAACCTACTGTATTATGCATAATATCCCTCCTCAAACACATAGTAGTGTAGCATAATTATGTAACTAATGTATAAAAATTGAATTATCTATTTATCAGCTCTTTATATACCTGAAATTGGCAATTATGTTACAGTAATGGTAAGGAGGAGATTCTGCATGAATGATAATATTGGTGATATCCTTTTTCAGCTGCTAATCCTGTTATTCATTATTTCTATGATCATTGCCCTAATCAGCCTCTTCCGCAAACAAACAACAAACAAGCATAACGCTGCTGCCCTGGACAAAAAAATGGATAGAATCATTGAATTGCTAGAAAAAAAGCAGCAGTGATCAACACATGTACTAGCGTTGTTTCTTGGCAATAAGAATAGATCAATAGAGATATTCAACAAAAAACTCCCTAACTGTACTCTCTATCCTTCAAGATGTATGAGTATGAGTAAGGGAGTTTTTTTATTTTTATCAAAAATGCCAAAAACATTAGTTATTGATGAATGGTTATATAGCCAAGAAAAAGTCTCGGTCGAAATCTTGCTGCCTTAATGTTGGCCCCTCTGTTTGAACCATTTTAGCAGCTACCTTATTGGCAATTGAGCATGCCTGTATATCATTATATCCTAAGGACAAAGCTGCCATAATGGCCGCTACATGGCTGTCTCCCGCACCGATTGTGTCGACCGCAGCCGCAGATTCCCCTTCGATTCTCATCATTTCACAGCCATCATAAAACAGTGTACCTTCCGCACCAAGTGTCACAAATAGTTTATTTTGACTATGATTGAATAACTGCTGAACTGCAGACTCTATCTCAGTCTGACCGGTGAATAATTGCGCTTCCCTTTCATTTAAATGGACGATCGGATGAAGGGCACAAATTCTTTCCATCAACTCTTTATCGATTGATTGTATGACAGGGCCAGGAGCAAAGAAGAGCCGCTTATCAGCTTGCTTTTCAAGCCATTCCACAATGGATGCAGCACCATCGCTGCACATCTGGTACCCATCGAAATAGATATTTTCATAGTCGCTTCCCATAATAGTCTCAAGCCATTCTTTCTTAAAATGTCCCTCGATGCCTAACGTCGTTATGAACGTTCTTTCCCCATCATCTTCAACGAGGCATAGGCATTGCCCATTATCCATCTCAGGATCATAGATGAGAATCTGATGGCCATTTTCCTCAATGCCCTTTCTAACAATGGAAGCATTCATTCCCTCGCCAACAGGAACTAACAAACTGTATTCAACGTTAAATCCGCGCAAGATATTGGCCACGTTGAAGGCACAGCCGCCAACGGTTACATGTTTACCGCTGCAGTATATGTCACCGCCTTTTTCAGGCAATTTAGGTATTCGCATAATGATATCCACTACTGCTGCTCCAATAAGTAAGGATTTCACGTCATTACCCCCTCGCGCCCATTAATGAATCGATATATAACCCAAAGTCCGTATCATTCTCTTTCTCTAATACTTCGATATAGTCTTCTCTTATCTTATCCACGCCTGTAAAAGCACCGCATACAGCTGTCGCCATTGCTCCGATCGTATCTGTATCGCCCGCCAGATTGGCGCACAATAATGAACATGAATTGGCATCTTGCGCATAATATGCAATAGCAAGGGCTGCAGGCACTGATTCACTGATGTTGACGCCAGCTCCTATCAAATCATAGATGCTATCCAAGAAGTCAACATCATTTCCTTTATGTTCATCGGCCAGTTGAATGCCCAGTCTGGTTCGAGCTGTTAAGGAAGGGCTATATGTTTCCGCACCAAGAATTCTAGCGATAGGCTCTATTGCATAGGCATCCTCCAAAACGGTTTGAAAATCAGCATTCACAATAGCCGATGAAACAGCCATCGCTATCATAGCTGCACCAGCAATAGTGATGTCACTTGTGTGGGTAACCTGTGAAACATCATACACATAGTTCGCTAGCTTTTCTTTTTCTTCCGGATGAAACAAACAGCCGATCGGGGCGATTCGCATAGCCGAACCATTCGAAAGTGCTTGATCAGTAAATGTCTTCGCGTCTTTGTTTTCACGAAAAGACTGAAGTGCCACCTTTGAAGTCGGACCGAGAATATTATTCTCAAAGGCGTTCTCTTTATCTGCCCATTCAAGCAATTTTTCTGCTATATGAGCGGGAACCGGTTTAAAACCCGTTGCCATCAATGAATCCAGTATAACAAGTGCTTGCCCAGTATCGTCCGTAAATTGGCCGCGCGTATAATTGCAGGCTACTTCATTTTCCTTCGGTCCATCCAAAAAGCATTCTATTTTACCAAAATAATTTCTGACCCGATTTCTGCCCCATAGCTCCGATGGCATGCCCATCGCATCGCCAAGTGCCATCCCATATAAAGCTCCAGCCATTTTATTCTTCATCTATTCTCACCTCAAAACAATTTCAATACAACTTGTAATAACAGCTTGCACTCGTATTGTATTCGCTTACAAATATTATGTCAATATATCATTATAAGAGGATGGTTTGGTATACTATTGTTTAACAATACATATTGAGGTTAAAACAATGGAAAACCACTTACCAAAATACGAATTAATCAAACAAGATATGATACAGAAAATAAACAACAATGAATGGAAACCGCATCAGGTCATCCCTTCGGAAAACAAACTGTGTAAAGACTATGGTGTCAGTAGAGTGACCATACGGAAAACCATTGATGAACTTGTAAAAGACCATTATCTGTACAAACAAAAAGGAAAAGGAAGCTTTGTCTCATCTAATGATATACCACAAGGGCTGAGCACCATCCATAGTTACACAGAAATGATTTCTTTGCGAGGTAAAACAGCTTCGAAACAATTGCTCTCACAGCAAGTGACAAAGCCATCCAAACAAATGGCGGACCGATTGAATATGAGCGAGGAGGAAGATGTTTTTGTGATTGAAAGCCTCTATTTTGCGGATGATGAGCCACTATGCATCAATACATCCATCCTTCCTTGCAAGCTGTTTCCTAAATTGGATTATTTCGATGTCGGCAAAAACTCGCTTTACACCATTTTAAAAGAGTTTTATCAATTGAACATGACAAAAGCCTCACAATTTATCACGGCAGAAAACGGAAATGATCGAATCTGTTCCCTTCTTGGCTGCAGCAAAAACCATCCGTTATTAAAACTGAACGCAACCTCTTTTAGCATAAAAGAGGGCAAAGAAATACCGTTTGAACTATATGAAACCTATTTAAAAAGCGATGTCATCGGCTATTTTGCGGAAAATTATAACAGGTGAAAGCAGTGCATCCAGCATTGCTTTTTTATTATTCTATTAAATGAAAAATTAGTAGGTTTTAAATAAACTCCATGTATCATCCTGAACCTGATCAATCAAAGTTAGAAAATAACAATATCTATTCCCACCCAGGCAGGAATCCCGCTACCTTTTCTCCTTATGAATAACCACTTTATTTTTAACCAATAATTGTAATAACCCATACCCCATCAAAGCACCAGTAAAGGAACTAATTGAAAAAGCGGGAATTAGCCCAAATATGGTACTCTCCTTTCCAAGCAATAGTGTTGACAGCGGATATGTGGCCACCGCTCCGATAATCCGCGTCCTAACTACTTCACCAAGTGCAGCATTCCCTACTTTCTTTGTCTTAGAAAACAAAACGCCTGCCAGAAAGGCTCCTATCATACTGCCGGGATATGCGAAGAAATTACCTGTTCCCATTACATTTCGAAACATGAATGAAAGAAATGCCTGTACCAGTCCATACCAAGGCCCGATAAGGACAGCTGACAGCATATTGGCCCAAATGCTGGATCGGAAAAATCTTTGCGAAGCCAACGGGAATATAAATAAAGCTGGTCGATATACTGATCAATGCTGCTATTAAAGCCGTAAGTGTCATTTTTTCCGTTTTTTCCATCTAAATCCCCTTACTTTTACCTTGATGTCAATAAATATACCGCTCTCCTTATGAGGACAGCGGCACATGAGAAAAATAACATTCCCTCCGAAAACTACTTTCCTAACCCAGTGCTAACTGGATCAGGTGCAAAGGGTCCATCTTAGCCATACGGCGCCCCCAGTAGAACAGATATGAAGTTTTGCGGCAAAGAAATCTTTATTAATGCGTCATTTTTCCCAGTAAAGATATCAGCTTTGCAACACAGATATGACCAAATCAACCATCATGATAATATATAACGATTATCTTGATGGTATCATCCTCCTACTACTTCTCAAAAAAACAAGGGGGGAACATTTTATATACTAGTTCTTAACCGACTTTTTTCGATTTACGGCAAAACAATCGGAGTCTCTTTATGGATTGATAAGGATTACTAAAAATGATACGATTCGTATATAAAATTACACAAAATGGAAAAAGGAGTTTTTATGAAATTGAAAATAGTGTTGTACAGTTTCATGATTGGTATTATTTTGTTAGCAGCGGTATCCATTTTCCGTTCTGAATCTGATAAAGGGGATCATTCTTCCGAAGTCTCAGTTGTTAAGCAAAAGAAAAAAGAAAAAAAGGAGCCGTATACTGTCACTGTACAGAATGATGCCATAGGAGATTATGGAGCAATAAAGGCTCCAGAATTAGCGAGTTATATAGATAACAAGTTCGGTGCTGAATGGAAAATGTATTTTCAATCCCCAAACAAAATGGAAGCATTGATATTTCAATTAGTAAACCAAGGGGATATTGCATTCGACTTTAAACTCTTTGATCCTAATGATAAGCTACTTTTCTTTCAATCTGTTTCGCCTGGTAAAAGATTAGTAGAGAGGCTCCTATTCCAACCTAATAGTGTTGTCGGACATTATCGTGTAGTAGCTACCACTGATAATGGCGGTCTCGGTGAAATCAGTTTTTCTTTAAAGCCTTTCTAGGCTGATATACCCTAACCCCTTATAAGCTCAGGAATCAATCAGTTGATTAGATGTTATAAAGCTAAGGAAATAAGGAGAATGCAAGTATCGGCTTCTATTTAGAGTATTTCCAGAGAAAATACTCTAAATAGAAAAGTATGAATCTTGAATCAATAATGCTGCTCCTAGTGCAGGCGTCTTTTCACCTAGCTTTCCTCTACTAAACGTGATCTTCTCCCGCCTGTCCAAAAAGTTCCGAGCCGATTCCACCGTTTTCTCATAATAATCGGGGTAACCGGATAATAACGGTCCCTCCAATATAACATATTCAGATTGATACATAGTGACCATATTCGCTATGCCAATACCTAAATAATAGGCGGATTCCATGACATACGATTCAACCATCGATTTTTCCTGTTTGAGAAAGGCAATCACATCATCAATTTGGGCATTTTCAAACGCTGTGTCAAATGAGTTCATTTTAGGGTTATTCTTTCTCATATTTTCAATAATGGCATATGGAGACGTATACGCAATTAAGCATCCTTGTTTCCCACAGGAACATTCACGCCCATTCACCTCGATAATCATATGGCCGAATCGGGCTGTATCACCATTTTTGCCTCTTATCAATTCTCCGTTTGACATAATTCCGCATCCAAACCCTCTTCCGCTGATACAATACAGTATATCGCCTGCCGGAATTGAAAAATGGTTTGCTTCCGCCAAAACAGCAGTCTCTACTAGATTCTCCAACATTATTTTCACTGGGATTTCTGCACTCAGTATTTCAGCAATCCTGATATTTTCCCAGCCTGGAGCTAGCGGTGATTCCATTTGGTGAATAATCCCTTGCTTTCTATCGAGCGGCCCGATTGAACCGATTCCGATTCCAAGCAGCTTCTCAAAAGGAATCTCATATTTATCGATAAAGGACAAAATGATCTCCTTTATTTTACTTAATACGATTGAAGGGGTATGCAACGATGACAACAAAAAGGATTCTTGTTCAATAGTGGCAAGCTGCATATCGACCAATATTACATTCGTCTCCAAACGGGAAATCTGAATGCCTATGATAAAGGCTGATCTTGGTTCAATAGTATAAAGGACAGGCGGCCTGCCTCCGGTGGATTTCCCATGGCCATTCTCTTTTATATATTTTTTACTCAACAACTCTTCCATTTTATCTTTTACAGTGGTTTGTTTTAATTGAATAGTATCCATCAATTCTAATTTAGTTACCGGCCCATTCTTCAGGATATAATAATATATATCTTTCAAGGCTTTATTCTTAATCGTGAAATCCTCTAAAAAAGGTTTAAACATCCATTCCTCACCCCTCCCCCTCCAATATATGGAATTCAGTCCATTTTGTCTGCGGCAATAGATGCAAAACTGCTTTGATCTCATTTCCCATGTACAATCAGACGATCATTTGTTTTACTTCTTTTTGTCCATTTTGTACCTTTTTAAAATTCAACCTGATCATACATACAATTATACAGAAAATGAGAGATATCACACCAAACAGTAATAAAACATTTCCCTTTTCATATAAAAATCCCCCAATCACAGGACTGACAGCGATCCCTAAAAATCTGAAAAAGTTATAGATGCCTACAGATGTTGCCCGTTCATTCAAAAATTCTTGGGAAAGCATGATTGTTTGCACAGGCAATGACATCCCCAAGCACAAACCGAAAGCCGAGCTGCAGACGATCGTTAAATAGAAAGAAATGTATAAACTGCCTACGCTAATCAAAATCGCAAGTACATTCAAGAAAGAAATCATGATTAAAAAGCGCGGCGTCCTTATTTTCCCTGCCAATTTCCCACCTATAAAACTCCCTAATACAATACAGCCTGATAACGGCAAGAATACCAGCCCTTTTTCGACGGTTGTTAAACCGTA
This sequence comes from Bacillus kalamii, assembly GCF_047238185.1. Classification (NCBI taxonomy): domain Bacteria; kingdom Bacillati; phylum Bacillota; class Bacilli; order Caryophanales; family Bacillaceae; genus Bacillus; species Bacillus kalamii. The sequence goes on from NZ_JBDFMI010000001.1 coordinate 1,980,107, forward strand.
ACGTTCCATCAATATCATCGGATAAAAGACTAGAAATGAGAAAAACGTATAATATTGAATAAATCCAAGACTGATAATGGAAATCCCAATCTTATTGCTGACGATGTTCTTTATCATAGACCATTTTAAACCGCCGGCATTTTTAACAACTGCATTTCCTTTTACAAAATAGGCGTTTAGCACAAGGGCAAGGGCCCCCAAGGCTATAAGCAAACTAATGATTGCACTATAGCCGAACGATCCCCATATAATCCCTCCGAAAACAGGCCCTAATACAGGCCCCAATGAGACAAGCATCTGATAGGTTCCCATCGCCCTTCCAAGCTGTTTACCTTCGCACAATTCGGCAATTATAGCCACCGAAGCAACAGTACCTACTGCAATCCCGCTCGCTTGAATGCCCCGAAATATTAAAAAGGGATAAATGGAAGTTGAAAAATAACAACCCATCGAGGCAATAATATAAATAGCCACCCCAGGAATCAATACTTTCCTGGGGCCGAAACGGTCAGTAAGCGGGCCATAAACGATTTGCATGATGGCCAAAAAAAAGGTATAAATGGACAAGCTAGCATTCACAAACAATTGAGGAGAATTGAAATAGGAAGCCACATCAGACAGAATGGGTGCATAGATTGATTGACTGAATGGCCCTAAAAAAGCAGCAAAAGCCACTGAATAAACCGCAACCATTTTTTTCATTAATACCACCGCCGTTGATACTTTTGCTTAACTTATAATTGACTTCAAGACAATACTGATTACTATAAATAAGGAGTTTGCTCTAATGGGCCTGTAAACTACTAGTTGAATGATGACATGCAGCAGATAAAAACATTTTACTTATATTGATCATTGATCTCTCATCGACATCGAATTTTGGATGATGGTTCGGATAAATGGCAGCCATTTCTGGATTACCTCCCCCAACACTAAAAAAAGCTCCCGGTCTATGTTGAAGATAATAGGCAAAGTCTTCACTGCCCATACCCAGCTTTCTCTGGATAACATGTTCCTCACCCACAACCGACTTTGCCCACTCTTCAATATGTCTAGTTTCATCAAGATGATTGATGACAGGAGGATACCCTCTTTCATATTGAATGTGGACCTCCGCACCTGCCCCTTCACATGTAGACTTCGCAATTTGTTTAATGGCGTTTTCAATGCAATCCCTGACTCCAGGATCAAAACTGCGCACGGTACCGGAAATTTTGGCTGAATTCGCAATGACATTAGATGCTTTCCCGCTTTCAAATGAACCGACCGTTACCACCGCTGGCTGTAATGGGTCGATTCGTCGGCTGACAATTTGCTGCAAGTTTAAAACAAGTTGACAACCAATAACAAGGGAATCAACTGTTTGGTGCGGCTGTGAGCCATGCCCACCGAAGCCTGATATTTCAATATGAAAGCCGTCTATGGCAGCCATCATAGTACCTGCGCGGATCCCTATAGTCCCAAAAGGTTCGAACGAAAAAACATGCGCTCCAAAAATGGAATCGACTCCTTCCAGGCATCCATCAGCGATCATTGCTTGAGCTCCTCCAGGGCTAACTTCCTCAGCAAATTGATGGATAAAAACGATATCTCCCACAAGTCTATCTTTCACTTCACTCAATACCTTGGCGGTCCCTAATAATGCGGCGGTATGTATATCATGGCCGCACGCATGCATGACACCTGGTACGCGGGATTTATAGGATACAGTTTTTTCATCCTGGATTGGCAAAGCATCAAAATCGGCACGGAATGCGATCGTTTTTCCAGGTTTTCCTCCTCTTAGTTTTCCAACTACACCTCTTCCCCCAATTCCAGTTTCAACTTCAATTCCTAGATTCATTAAATAATCAGCAATTTTTTTAGGTGTATGGACTTCCTGGTAGGATAATTCTGGATACATATGAAGGTCTCTGCGGATTTCAACTAATTCAGGATAGATTTCATTTAATCGTTCAAACATTTTTTCCAACATGCAAGCCACACTCCCTTGTATTTTTACAGACTGGCATTTGTCTGTTTCACATATGCGGGGGTTTCATTTTTATTCGGTTTGGCGAAGAATAAAAACAATAACCCTGTAACTAATAGCATACCAACCGCTAATTCAACTGAATGATTAAACCCAAGGCGAACATCCGAACCTCCTGCTTGTACGACAAATCCTGTAATGATTGGGCTAATTATGCCAGCCGTATTGGCAATTCCTATTAGCACACCAGACAGCAATCCCTTTTTTTCAGGCAACAGATGATTCACTATTTGTGGAGCCAGAGGAAACATAATATTTGTGAAAAGTCCGGCGAGTGAAAGCATAATTAGAGCTGGAATAGTAGACCGAATGAATACGAGAGAATAAAAACAAAGCGCACCGAGAACCAATGTACCTCCAGCGACAAAGACACGCGATTTCATTATGCTCTGTGTCTTTTTGTAGATATAATCAGAACAAGAAGAAAGTAGGATCGTGCCAATTGTGATGGGGAAACCAACAATTGCATAGTATAGACCCATCTGTTTAGGAGTTAAGTGGATTATTTTAGTCAAATAGGTTGGTTCCCATACAAGTGACCACGCCAGCACCCAAAAAGTGGAAAAGAAAGCCAAACAAGTGAAGATGAATGTCCTCGATAGTAAAGCTGGATAAATATCGGCCCATTTTGTTTTCCGTTCTTTTATTGCGGTATTATGCTTGTTTACTTTGTTCAACGGGTGGTCTTTACCGATCCATATCCACAGAATGACCCAAATAATACTCAGAGTTCCTAAGAACCCGAATCCCATTCTCCAGCCGACGCTTCCTATTATAAATATAATGAATGGCGTTAACAGTTTTGCTGCCAAGCTGCCGCTATTTGTAATGGAAATGGCCAACCCTCTGCGTTCCGGAGGAAACCATTTCGTCAAATGGCTGACAGATGTAGCCAAATACGGGCCCTCAAATGCACCCAGGATAACACGAGTAAGGATAAGGATCGGCAAACCATAAACAGCAAAAGCCCCTAGTTGTGAAAAAGACCATGCAAATCCCATAATGATTAATATTTTCTTCGTCCCTATTCGATCCGACAAGGAAGCTCCCAAAATACCGCCTATAGAAAATAACCAGTAGAAGCTGCTTCCGACCATACCCCATTGGGAATAATTGAGGTGCAAATCATTCATAATCGGAATAGCTGCAAACCCAATAATTGCCTTATCCAGATAATTAATCATATACATAAAAAATAGAAAAACAACCATAACCCAGCGCATACCCTTCTCCTCCAATCGTTCAGAAAACTTTTGTTGTTTTTCGCTAAAAGTATTCATCTTTTTTCTGTTTTATTTTTTTATAGATTATATAAACTTTCAATAATTGTCAATTTATTTTAAATATTTTAATTTTTGTTTAAGTCGTTTAAGTCATTGGTTTTTATACGCTAATTAAATTAGATTGAATTCAGTAAATGATTGCGGAAAAGGCAGGATCTCAACCATGTTAGAGGAACCAGACACTTAAGTGATTACTGCTCGCCAAGAAAAAACATAGTATTTTAAATATCGCAAATACCTGCTATACGAAAAATAGCCAGAAATCTTAAAAAGCAGATTTCTGGCTATCAAACAAAAGCAATTCACTTGTAGGGATTCATTCATTTGTTACTAGTAATCCCTTAAAACACTGCGCTAGTCTTCATTAAAAATCGGCGGACTTTTCTTAAATCCTCTTGTCGTAATCAACGCATAGACAAGCCCTATTGCCAGCCAGGCAAAACCGATGGCCAGTGTGAGACCTGAAAGATTGATAAAAAGATAGAAACAGATCAAGAAGCCCATGGACGGAATGAGAAAATAACGGAACCATTTTTTTTCTTTCTTTCGGAAATAGTAATAGACAATGACTGATACATTCACAAACATAAAACCGATCAATGCCCCGAAATTCATTAATTCAGCGACAAAATCAACAGGCAGTACAATGGCGCCAATCACCGTTAGCGTTCCCATTAAAAGAATGTTATAAACTGGTGTTTTGTACTTGGGATGCAGATAGGTGAAAAATTTTCTAGGAATAACATCATCACGTCCCATTGTGAACATTAATCGCGCTGCACTTCCTTGCCCTGTAATACCGGCTGTGACGGTCGAAACAATGATGGCCACTGTATAAAGCATTGCCATCATAACGCCGCCCGCCGCCTTTGCCACGTCAAACAAAGCAGTATCTGCTGAACTGAAGCTATGCACATCCGGCCACACCAGTTGCGAGACATACGCTTGGCCGATAAATAAAACTCCGCCGATTAAACATGCTAGCATACCAGCTTTCCACATATCATCTTTTGGATTAACTGCTTCTTCCGATAAAGTCGTAATCGAGTCGAATCCTAAAAAAGAGAAACTCGCCATGGCCGCACCTGATATGATGGCAGACATAGCAAATGTATCATTGTTAAAAAAAGGCGTTATCGATATTAATGCCCCCGCTCCATCGTTGCCAGTGATTGCTTTGATGCAGAAAATGACAAATACTACGACCACAATTCCCATAAACAGAACAAGAATTTGATTTGTTTTTGCCGCTACCTGGATGCCGATGATGTTTACTGTTGTTATAATCGATGCAATAATCAATACCCATACCCAATATGGAACAGATGGAACAAGTGCATTGGCATATGATGCCCCGACCATAAATACGATGAGCGGAACCAATACATAGTCCATGAACATGGCCCACCCGGCGAAAAAACCTAGGTGGGGATTGATCGCCCTCTGTGTATAGGTGTAGGTGGAACCAGAAACAGGAAATGCTGCTGCCATCCGCCCATAGCTATATGCTGAGAACATCATCGCAATCATAGCGATCAAATAGGCCAACGGCAGCATTCCGCCTGTCGATTCTGAAGCGAATCCATAAATATAGGCTGGTGCGATCGGAGTCATGAAAGCAATGCCATAAATAACAAGGTCCTTTAAGGTCAATACCCTTTTCAATTGCGAATCTGTATTAACATGTCTGTTGTCTGATTGAATTGGTTTCATGCCAACAACCTTCTTTACGCTTGTGCGAATGCACGATTATTTATTTCATCAGTAATCATTCCGATGACTTCACTTGTACTCATCACTTGGCAATAGATCTGGTTCATAATCATGATTTCGGCATCATGCAGCTGCTGGGTAGCGGCAGCACAGGCATCCTCCACCAAAATGACTTCAAAACCGGCATCTGCCAAGCTTCGGACAGTAGAAGCGACACATTGGTCCGTTACCACTCCCGTGCAGACAACCGTTTCAATCCCCATATTGCGGAGCAAAAATTCATAATTTGTACCGCTCAGCACACTGTCTGTTGTTTTATTGACGACAATTTCATCTCCCAGCGGCTTTAATTCATCCACCATTTCCGCACCTGAGTCGCCGATTGGCAATAAAATATTATTCCAGCCCGGACGGCGCTGAACCGGTGAACGGTCTCTGCCATCTTTCCGATGGCAGGCAATGCGGCCGAAAGTTACCTCCAATTCATGATTCCTGAAAAAATCCAGCAGTTTTTTATTATTAGGAACCGCTAGCGCATCAATACGATCAAAGAAATACTCCCATCGGGCAAACATCCCTTTTTCCCTTGCCATTTGAGCATCCAAGCCATCCCTGCTGATGAATTGGTTTTGCATATCCACAATCAATAAAGCTGTTTTGGACGGATCTAGCTGAATCTTGCTCTTTCCCGTCGGAATAAAATCGTAGTATAGCGTTTGTTGTTTTTCCATTATAATATCCCCTTTGTCATAAAGTGTTTCAGCAACAAAAAAGAGACCCATAGGCGATAACAGGTCTCTTAATGGCAATTGAATAAAGGCACCTATACCAGGTAAACTACCGGAAGCATGCCGAATAATCCATAACCCCTCGACTTTTATCACGTTATGAAATAGCGCAACTTAATAAATCAACCGATTTATTAAGACAGTCCTGCAATTGTTCATTGCAGTCCCAGCATGTGGCGTTGAGAACTCGACACATGCTTCGGCGACACACCCTTCTGCTTACCATCAACGTTTTCCCTAACTCCGCTAAGCACTATTGAATGTCGCAACCTCTACCTCACAAGAAAAAGTGAGGTCTATTAAATTGTTAGAATTATTATATAATTAAAACACTTAGAAGTCAATTTACTATTTTATAGTTAATACTCATCCATACCCTACATTTTTTAGGTGAGTGATGAGTAAGCCTTAAAACAGCTTACTCAACAAGATTTTCTTTTCATATCATAGAAAGCTCACCTTAAGCCCCGTTAACCAATTTCAATTAGTCCGATTGAGTGGTTTCTCCCCTATATATCAACTAGTATTTCATCTATTGATTATGCTATTATTATATCGATTAATAATTTTAGATATATCTATTTTTCAAAAACGTAATACATAAGGAGGAAATCGCTTGAAAAGAGATCCAAAAAAGAAAGGCTCTAGAAGCCGAAGAAAAGGTAAGATCCAGATCGCCATCCTTCATTTGTTGAGCCAGGAGCAAATGCATGGCTATCAGATTATTAAAAAATTGGAAGAAAAATCGGATGGCTACTATTCGCCGAGCGCCGGAACGGTATACCCTGCTCTCCAGGAGCTTAATGAAAAAGGATTTGTAGATATTCAAGAGATTGAAGCAAAAAAGGAATATTTCATAAATCAGGATGGCGTTACCTTTTTGCAGGAATGCGGAAAAGACAGCGAAGAGTTTTGGATACATTGGAAAGGGAGGATTATTTGGAAGCAAACAAATGAATGCCAGTTAATCCAAGAGGAACTATCTTCCTGGGAGAAAGAAATGAAAGCTGCGGAAAGGTATGTAGCCTCCAATCTTCAGGATGCCGGCCAATTAATGGATATTATTTCGGAAGCTAAAGAGAAACTGGCACGTTGGAATCGTATGCATCATTAAATTTTTTACGCTACGGCTGGGGGAAGAAACATGCAATCGGCAAAACAATTAGTGAAATATGTAAAGCCATATACTATTTTGGCTATTATGGGACCGCTCTTAATGGTAGTAGAGGTGGTAATGGATTTGATCCAGCCTACTATCATGCAGCATATCATCGACACAGGAATTGCCGGCCAAAATCACGCATATGTCATCAAAATGGGATTACTAATGATTTTGAGCGCCATCATTGGCTTGCTCGGCGGAGCTGGGTGCTCCATCTACAGCTCAAGGGCCGCCATCCACTTCGCAAGCGATATTAGAAAAGATGTTTTTGAAATCATTACACAGTTTTCAAACAGGAATAAGGATTCATTCGGAACTGGAAAGCTAATTACGATTATGACTAATGATGTTGAAACGCTGCAAAGGGCTTTAATGATGACATTAAAAGTATTTGTCAGAGGTCCTCTCCTCTTCATCGGCAGCGTCGTCATCGTATTCCTTACTGCTCGGGAATTATTCCCTGTCTTATTAGTGGTAGTTCCCCTTCTAATGATATGCATGTACTTCTTTACAAAAATATCAGGTACCCTTTTTCAAAAGGTGCAGGAAGCAATTGATTCCGTTAATGTAAAACTGCAAGAAAATTTGGCAGGAATCCGTGTGATTAAAGCCTTTAATCGAAGAGACCACCATATGAAAGAATTTTCTGAGGTAAACAGCCAACTAACACGTAAAAATATCCGCGCAGATCAAGTAGTCGGAGTTCTTATGCCTTTAACCATGTTCGTCATCAATATGGGAATTGTCGCAGCTCTTTGGATGGGAGCCATAAAAGTCAGCAATCATACACTTCAAGTAGGGGTACTATTAGCCTTTATCAATTACCTGACCATCATTATGAATGGCTTGATATCGAGCAGCAATGTACTTGTCCAAATTGCGAGAGCATTTCCATCAGCACATCGAATCCAGCAGGTGCTGCAAACAAAAGTTGATATTCAAAATGTAGATTCTGCCCCTTCCTTCATCAAAGGAGCCATTCAGTTCAAAAATGTAAGCTTCAGCTACAGTAAAAACGGAGAATATGTCCTAAAGAATCTCTCCTTCTCTGCCAAGCCCGGCGAAACAATCGGCATCATCGGAACGACAGGCAGCGGGAAGTCAACACTAGTGAAGCTTATTCCCCGACTATTCGACTGCGATGAAGGCGATATCGAATTGGATGGTGTATCTATTAAACAATACAATTTGCAAACACTGCGAAAAGCCATCGGTTTCACACCGCAAAAGGCGACACTATTTTCAGGAAGCATTGAAGAAAATATGAAGTTTGGAAAAGAAAAGGCAGACGATAAGGACATGGAGGCTGCACTTGCAGCTTCATGCGCCGCTGAATTCGTATCTGCCTATGAGGATGGATATCGACACATGCTTTCGCAGGGTGCAGCCAATTTATCAGGCGGCCAAAAACAAAGACTTTCCATGGCTCGTGCATTTATTAGAAAACCATCCATTTTAATCCTGGACGACTCAACTTCTGCGGTCGATAGTCTATCTGAGCATAGGATTCAAAAAGCGATAAAGAAACAGCAAAAGGAATGTACGACGTTCATTGTCGCTTCGAAAATATCATCGATTAAACACGCTAATCAAATTCTCGTATTAGAGGATGGGCGCCTTATTGGCAGCGGCACTCATGAACAGCTGCTTTCAGAAAACGCCATTTACCAGGAAATCTACTCTACCCAGATTGGAAAGGAGTCCTTACTGGATGAATCAACAAGCAAAAGCCAATAGACCGACCGGATTTGAACGAGGCCATCGATTCCATGGCCCTGTAGTGAAGGCTGCCAACCCAAAAGCGACATTGGCCCGTATTTGGGATTATGTAAGCAAACAGCGTTTCTCCCTTATTATGGCGATCGGTTTAGTTATTCTTTCCACTTTATTGACTTTGATAGGCCCTTACTTAATCGGGAAGATCATTGATGATTACATCATTCCGAAAGATTTGGGTGGCACATTTAAAATGCTCGTTCTTTTGGGTTCCGTTTATATAGCGGCTTCACTCTTTTCATGGTTTCAAACCTATGTGATGATCAACATTTCTTTAAAGACGATCCAAACGCTGCGCTTGGATCTATTCAAAAAGTTACATTCACTGCCTCTCCGCTTTTTCGATCAACGGTCTCAGGGAGACTTAATGAGCCGAGTTACTAATGATATTGATAACCTGAATATGGCTTTAAGCCAGAGCATTGTCCAAATCGTTTCTTCTATATTGACCATCGTCGGTGTTACTATCGCTATGTTCGCCATGAATTGGATGCTGGCAATAGTCACGTTCATCATTATCCCGCTGATTGTATGGGCCTCCAAGCAAATCATCAAGCGAAGCAGTGTCAACTATGCTGAACGGCAAAAGAATCTAGGCCAATTGAACGGCTACATTGAAGAATCCATAACAGGTTCAGAGGTTATTACTTTATTCGGGAAAGAACAAGCCACAGCGGAGCACTTTAACGAGTTGAACGAAGCATTAAGATCTTCCGCTTTAAAAGCAGAAGTCACTTCCGGATTTCTGGGACCTCTCAATAACTTTATGAATAATCTCGGATTAGGCCTTGTGATTGGAACAGGCGCCATTATGGCAGTAGGCGGCCATGTGACTGTTGGGATCATTGCCGCTTTTGTTACCTATACGCGCCAGTTCTTCCGGCCGATCAACCAAATGTCCAACCTATTGAATACATTCCAGGCGGCAATAGCCGGAGCTGAACGTGTCTTTGAAATAATGGCTGAACAAACAGAGCCGCTTGACAGCAATCCTTTAAAGTTGAAGGAACATTTTTCTGGTGAAGTAGAATTTAAACATGTCCATTTTTCGTATAGTGGGAAGGCTCCTATTCTAAACAATATCTCTTTCACAGCCAAAGCTGGGCAAACCATTGCTATCGTTGGTCCGACAGGCTCCGGAAAAACAACGATCATTAATCTGCTGACCCGGTTTTATGATGTACAATCAGGCGCTATCCATCTTGATGGCGCTAATATAAATGACTATCCATTGAAGTCCGTTAGAGAAAGAGTTGGTGTCGTATTGCAGGATACGTATTTATTTGCCGGCAGCATCATGGAAAATATCCGCTACGGCCGTTTAAGTGCCAGTGATGCAGAAGTGATAGAAGCTTCTAAAGTGGCACATGCCCATTCCTTTATCAAATATTTGCCGAAACAATATGACACAGTACTCGTCTCTGGAGGCACCAATTTAAGCCAAGGCCAACGTCAGCTTATCGCCATTGCCAGAGCCATACTAGAGGATGCAGATTTGCTCATTCTGGACGAAGCCACATCCAACGTGGATACACGGACAGAAGTGCAGATCCAAAAAGGGCTGAACAATTTAATGGAAGGAAGAACGAGTTTTGTTATCGCCCACCGCTTAAAAACAATAGAAAATGCGGACACTATCCTTGTGGTCAAGGACGGGAAGATTATTGAACAAGGCGACCATCATCATCTTATTGAGAAGAAAGGTTTTTATTATCAGATGTATAGTAAGTTGGATGAGGACCAGTTGGTATGAAGATGTGTTTTAAGTTTTCTCTTAATCACTTTTCACAAAAAGCCGTTCACTTCGTATTTATCTAGTAGAAATATATAAACGGTAATAAAGAGCATCCTAAGGAGATGCTCTTTTGCTCATCAATTCTGAATAGTAAGATTAGGACATCGTTTCTCTAATTCAGAAAGAAATCTCTCTGGTTCTTTTGGTGATATTTTTACGCTCCCAAAAATTGCCGACTGATAAAACAGTTCATAACTGTCTTTTGACGATAGCATACGATAACCTGTCCAAACATCTTTTGTAGGAGTAATTTTCGTTATTTCCCCATAAGGGATCCTGCTTCTAAAAGGTCCAGCCTTTAATAATAATCTGTTCTGTTGAAACGTATATCTGATTGAAAAGGATACCCATAATATAAACCCAGCCGATATAGAAAAAATAGCAAACATGACACAAGTAGAAATAACAGTCGACTCTTCATCAAGCCATATCGGCATCCACGTTACTCCCCCAATTAATAAGATTGCTGCAGCAATTATCAGTAGAAAAGACCTGTCTATCTTCGATTGAAAAACCATTTTCATCACCGCTCTTCTATAGAATAGCCCTTATGTTTTCAACAAAACATGGTAGATGCTTCTTTACTTCAACAATTTGATTAAGATTCTTATGATCGTGTAAATTCCACAAATCGTTTAAATGCTTCTTCCTCTTCTATGAACGGATTATGGTTAGACTTTTCGAAAATAGTCAACTGGGAAGCCGGTATTAATTCTGCGATTTCAACGCCATATTCTAGAGGGCATTGAGCGTCATATCTACCAACGAATACATAAGTCGGTGTACGAATCGTTTGCAACTGTTCACGAAGGTCAAATGTTTTTATCTCTACTTTTCTAAAATATTCCAGCCTTTTCCCAATTGTACGCCCACTATTCGCTCGTGTTAAAGCTTGCTGTAATTTTTCCTCGGAATGATACGACATTAAAGCCCATTCGAAATTTAATTCTCTTCGTTCTTCTTGTGTTGTTTTCGGGTTATTAAGCACATCCATTATTTCGATTATTCGATGGAACTGACGGTTTTCAGGACTATATATGCTATGTGGATGGCTTGCATACTCGTTACTGGCAGAGGTACATCCAGCTACCATTTTACTTAAAGACTCAGGTGCTTCAATGGCATATTGCAGCGCCAGCATTCCTCCAGTTGAATGGCCTGCAAACGCCCATTTTTCAATTCCTAATGCTTTTCTAATGGCCTCTAAATCTTTTATTGTTTCTTGTAAACTTAATTGACGTTCGTTTTCAATATGAGCTGACTCCCCTGCCCCTCTGACATTGATCAAATACACCTTATAGTGTTCAGTAAATGGATTGGCAAACAAATTGCCACGCAGATCAAACGCCATATAGAAATGGGCAATGGCCAATGGTTCGCCATCACCAGAAACAAAATATTCGAATTTTCCTCTATTTGTTTCAATAAAAACCTTTTCCCACATCCCAACTCCTCCTTCAATTATTGGCCCAGGAAAACCTCTAATCTCTTTGTTGATTTGGTTTTAGGGCCGCCAGCCATTCCTGAAACTGCCTTGATGGGTAATATACCTTGCCATTCAATACAACTTTTGGGGCATCGGGGAATTCATTCAACAATTCTTTAATCTCTTTTCTACTTAAATTCACATAGTAATGCAATTCATTTTCCTTAATAAAAACGAAATATTTCGTCACTTTTTTAGGGTTGCCTATATGTCTCAAACCATCTCCTATAAAATAACCTAAACCCGCTAATCCTACAGCAATCCAAAAAAAGTCCATTATCCGTTCCTCCTCCTGCTTCCGGATTATTCATTAGAGACCAATCTTCACAAACCTATAATACACCATTTTTGAGATTAAATGACATCCGTTTCACTACCCCTCTCCAGTTATTTCTATATGAATTATATGAGATTCATAGAGTCTACATCATTTGCGCTTAGAAACTGGGAACCACAATTCAATTTTTTGAAGAAGACTGGATAGCATTAAAGATTAGCATTCCATGTTAGCAAAATAAAAGAAACTGCGTATACAGTTCCTTTTATCATTCAGCATTCCGTTAGTTGAATAAATCCTTCCGAAAGAAGCTCTATTCAAATGGAAATGAGTAATAATACGATTTCACATAACACGCAATCTTTCACCGTTTTGAGATACCTTTATTTCCACAAGATTAACTCCTGCAAAAAGGGTAAAAAATCTAAAAAACTTATGTTTTTTATGCGTTTTGAAACAGAGAAGCGCCGTAACTATGTTTCCTTTCCTTCCTGCCGATCATTTGTATCCGGGGTTTCTTACTTTGTCCTTTTCTTTATCATAAAGAGCTCCTTCTTCAGTCGGAATTAAAGGAAATGACCATCCCTGATGGCATTCGTTTAATGTATACTCTCCTGGATTTTTTGTGATTGAACTGCATTGTTGATTATATTTAAGTAGATGGCGAGTGTCTAAGTCTTTCAAATGATTCACGACCTGAACGTCAATCCACGACTCATCAGTCTTTTTATAATACCCTGTCTTTAATGTATATGTAATGGAATCCTTAAAAATAGGAAGGAATTGATGGGTGCCGGAAAAAAATCGAACAACCGTTATTTCGGCCTCTTTATGATTTTCGGCGTCTTCTATAAATGTGTCCAAGGCCTCAACATTCGAAATCTTATATTCTTTATACACTACTTTATTGCTATCTTCTTCTGTTGAACTGCAATTTGAAAGAAATACGACGGTAACAAGAACCATTACTATTCCTATTATTTTATAAAACATTCGTTCTCCTTCCATGTTCACATAATCTAAAACCTGAAATATATCAGCAGGCCTTCTTAGAGGTTAAATCCAAGCATAAAGATTCTGAATGAATATGATAGGATTTACGTAAGTTTATCATATAGTAATCAAAATCGTTTATTCTATGATCTGAAATTACTGAAACTGGTATATAAATGGAATGCACGAACCTTCCTACATCAGAATCCTGGAAAAGTATTCCTTATATACAATGAATCACGGAGCAACTTGAAGAAGGAGCTTGCATTACCATTTTGTTCCTTCATTGAAAGAACTTCGATGTTTCTTTTCCTGCTCTTCTCATAACAAAAGAAAGCTGCCTCAAAGACAGCTTCACTTATACATTGTTCAAGACGCTAAAAAGAACTCCATCCGGCACGTATTTCACACTCGCCGTTACTCATAGGCAAATCCGCAGGAACATCGGTGTTTCCCGAATAAAAGGTTATAAGATGCCGGGAACTCCTGATTGACGCGTTGGACTTCCAGTGCAAATTCCTCACTATCCTTTGGTACCGGTGAAAGAGCATCTGCTTTTTCTTGGGTATCGATATTAGCCCCAGGCGGCACGAACCTATTAGGCGGGATCCGGACACCATTTGTTACTACTGCGTTATAAGCAATAAATCCCCCTTTTCCAACGGCCGCGTTATAAACAATGGATTTAAAACCGACGAAAACATGATCCCCGATAAAACAAGGGCCATGTACAAGGGCTCCGTGGGCAATGGTCACTTCATTTCCGATGTATATGGAGTATTTTTTTCCTCCTACTACCACTTTTTTATTTACTAGGCCGTGTAAAATGACTCCATCCTGAAGATTCGTATTTGAACCTATATAAAATGGGGTTCCTTCATCTGCACGAATACTGGCGTTTGGCGCGACATACACATTATTTCTAATTGCTACATCACCTATGACACTGGAAAATGGACTAATAAACGCTGTTTTATCAATGGTAGGGAAGCGTTGAATACGATTAAAAGAAGTAATGGGATTGGGACTAATGAATGGTTCAAAACAGCGGGATTGAGTGTTAGTTGAGGAATCTGTGCTTTTTTTGTCTCCCAAACGATCACCTCCTTCACTATCTATTGGCATATCGTTATATTATGCAGAAGGTTTGGGTGAGGAAAGGGCTCTTCACTGACCATTTGCGGGAACATCTTAAGAGAAATCCATATTGGTTTTTTTGCCCTTAAAACCGTTAAACCCTTCTCCAAAATGGTTATGACATAAGTTAAGATGTCAATACTTACTAAACGATCATATGGCTAACAATTACGGAAAACAATAAAAGGCAGGAACCCATTTGGATAGCCCTTTTATTCTAAATTCCCTATAAAACAAGGGAAGCAAGGACTTTATTCCCTTTTTACTCCATAGGGTCCAAATTTTGAGCATATTTTAAGCATTCTTCTTTGAATCATTGTATAGTAAACACTCGTTCGTAAACATTTTATAAAAAAGGGGTTGCCTATAGTTTGAAGAAATTACCATCATTGTTACTCGGCGCGACGTTATTATTGTCCGCCGCACCATTTGCCCAAGCTGCACCTGCCCATGTCACGTATAAAGACGTCCCGGCCACGTACTCGTTTTACGAGGAAATTGAATCCATGTCGGATCTCGGAGTCATCACTGGATACCCGGATGGCACATTTAAACCAGGCCAATCTGTTACTCGCGCCCAAGCAGCCATTATGATCGGCCGTGCTATTTCCGAGGACGGGGAAGAAGCTCCCAAAGCCGCCACTAAGTTCAAGGATGTCTCCCCTTCTTCCGTTGCATCCGGTTATATTAAACAAGCGGCGGATGCTGGAATCATTCAAGGATTCCCAGACGGCTCCTATAAACCGGAACAAAAGGTTACAAGAGGCCAGATGGCGATTTTCTTATCTCGTGCATTTGAACTGACAGAATCTGATAAAGTCACGTTCAAAGATGTATCACCATCGTCTGCCGCTTATCCTTACATTGGTAAACTGATATATGCAGATATCACAGCAGGATATCCCGATAACACCTATAAACCAGATCAAGCGGTAACACGCGGGCAATTTGCTGCCTTCATGGACAGAAGCTTTGATTTCGTAATCGGTGAAGCCATCGATGATGCAGTGGATGGCACATGGGACGATGTGACAACCAACGGAAAATTTGATATAGACAAATTCAAGAATCAATTGGAATCTAGCGACATGATGAGCTGGGATGAATTCTTACAAGAATTAAAAGACCAAGGGATGACGCTGGATGACTTCATCCAAGAAATGCAACAAGAAATAGACGCAGAAGCGTAATCTTTTTCAACAGGAGGGGCTGCTATTACAGCAGCCTCTTTTTATTAATTATTGAGTTCTAAATAGGACGCATATACATAAAAAGAGAAACTAGCTTCCTCACCCCCACTTATGCCCTACAAATCCGGAATACGTTTTGGTCGAGTTATATACCTATCTCGCCCATTCTCTCCGTGATTTTACTCATCCTTTCTTCCATATCGTTTTCATCGTATTTGCCCAGCATCAATTCACTCACGATTTTCCCATCGCACATAAATAGGATTCGTTCTGTTCTCGCTGCAATTTTTGCGTCATGAGTGACAATCATAACAGCGGTCCCTCCCGCGTTTATTTCAGAAAAAATGTCCAGAATGTCCTGTGAGGATTTTGAATTAAGAGCTCCGGTAGGCTCGTCCCCTAATATGATCTGAGGACTGCTTATAAGTGTGCGGCATATTCCTGCACGCTGTAGCTGCCCTCCTGAAACCTGAGTAATATCCCGTTTCTCGAGTCCGGAAATACCCATTTTTCCCATGAGCAGCTTAGCTTTTTCTAAAATAGCAGAAGCGTTTTTTCTATTGCCACGCATTGCAGGAAGAACAATATTATCGAGGATATTCAAGTTTTTCAGTAACGTTGGCTGCTGAAACACAAATCCCATTTTTGTTCTGCGCATGTCGGCAAGTTCATTTTCCTTGAACGCTGATAAATCCTTCCCGTCAAAAATGACCTTCCCGCTATCTATAGTGTCCATTCCGCTTATCGCAAAAAGAAGTGTGGATTTTCCTGAGCCCGAGGGGCCCATGACCGAAATAAACTCTCCCTCATTTATGTTAACAGTCACTCCATCGAGAACATTGCGTTTTTCATCGCCTTCCCCGAAGGACTTCACTATGTTTTCACCTAT
Source organism: Bacillus kalamii (assembly GCF_047238185.1). Taxonomy (NCBI): domain Bacteria; kingdom Bacillati; phylum Bacillota; class Bacilli; order Caryophanales; family Bacillaceae; genus Bacillus; species Bacillus kalamii. The sequence goes on from NZ_JBDFMI010000001.1 coordinate 1,996,628, forward strand.
GATAATCTGCTTCATCATTTACTCCTTTATGTTTTCAGCTATTTTTATATTTCCTGCGGCCGATGTGCCAATCATGGTGGCAGCCAATACGGCGAGAATCATCATAAACGGACAAAGCATATATGCCAAAAATGGATTGATCACAAATGAAAACGACGATGCCCCGAACGATGAAATGAATGCCCCCGCAAGGACTTCCCCGAGCGTATTTGCTAAAACCGTGCCGAATGCAATACCGATAATCAAAACGAAAACAGAGCGTGATACATACTGCATCTTAATATCCCGGTTTGTAAAACCGAGCGATTTCAGTACAGCTAAGGAATATCGATCCTTTGCAATCAGCATTTTCATAAACAATAACGTAATCAGTACAGTTATGATCAATGCTACAGCAATTGCGGCATAGGTGGCTTTTCCAATAGCACTGATTGTCGAGCCGAATGTCTGCGAAGTATATTCTTCAATACTTGACACTTTAGCGAACGGAAACTTGCCCGCATACTTTGACACGATGTCTCCAGTAGACGTATGGTCCGTGAGCTCCGCATAGATCACACACCACATACTATCAGTCGAATTATCGGTAAAAACACCCTTCGCGGTTTTGCCGCCGTTGGTAACATCTGAATAGACCCCAGATACCTTAAACTGTCTGTTTTCCCCATCAACGACAAGCATTATGGGATCGCCGGCCTTTTTATCCAGTTCCTCTGCCTGAATAGCGGACAGGGCGATTTCATTTTCTTTAACAGGTGCAGTCCCCTCTGAGTACTGTACTGGAAAAATGGTATGGTCCCCAAGCTCGATTTTTATCCTATCACCTTCCTTAGTTTTGACTAGTTTAGTTGTAAGAGCCACATATTTTGATATAGACTCATCTTTCTCTAATGTCTTTTCAATCGTCTTTGCTTTGTTCGAGATTTGATCAGTCTGTTGAATGTCAATACGAATGTCACTGTTTCCTATCCCCATATATGTAATGAAGCTTTTCGAGGAAATAGTGTTATACAAATTTTGCGGAACGATCATAATAAAGGTTGAAAAAATGAGTACCGCTAGCATGGTAGCATACATGGCCTTTCTGGCAAGAACATCCTTGATCCCCAGAAATAGATTCGTATTGATCCATCTGTTTCTGTTTAGGTAAAAATACGTTGCGCCACTGGACTTTTCCTGAGAAGTCCCATAGCGGATAGCTTCTGCAGCAGATATTTTCCGGAATCGTTTCAGCACTGAGTTTACATAGATAATAATGGCTAAAAAAACCAGTAGAATACCGATTAGCCCGAATGATAAAGCATAAGAGGCATTTTCACTCTCCCCCATATAAAGCCTAATATTTTCAAGAAGCATACCCTTGAAACCATAGGCAAGTGCAAGCCCCAGAATACAACCGATAGCCGCTAGAAATGCGTATTTGGCAAGATAAATCTTCTTGATGTCGGAAACACGAAGCCCTATTGCCTTCAAAACGCCTATTTCCCGAAAATCGTCTTCTATTTTGCCAAGCAGCGTAAAGCGTATACACATAAAAGCAATGGCAACAACAAGGACACTTACTAGAAGAAGGACCGCAATCATCAAACCGTCAGACATAGCATTGATCATTTTGAAAAGAGGATACGTAATGGTTGGCCCATTCGCTTCGAGTCCAGCGGAAGAATAGGCAGTTTCAAATGTGCCTAGTGCAGACAAGTCCTTTAATCGGAACTCGATCAAATATTCCGTACTTCCTAATCCCTTTATCGACTCATAATCTCTTTCGCTCACTAGAAATCGCTTTGAAGAGGCAAGCAATGAATTCATTTGTGAATCCCGCAGAAATCCAGCGACAGTGAACGCCTTCCCAGCGATAACAACCTTGTCGCCGACCTTGGCAGTCCCATCCTTCATATAGCCTATGGGAACATATATATCCCCGTCAGCAACCTGTATCACATGTCCATCAAGGTCAAGGAGATAGTCGAATTTTTCACTCTGAGTGCTTAAACCGTTGTCCTGAACACTATCCGCTAATGACTTCCCGTCAATAACCATTTGTGCGCCATTCATATTTAAAAATTCAAGCACCTGATATTCATCTACATTGTTAGTCTTCTCTGCAAAATGCGCAAGCCGTCCCCTATCAATATCACCCGAATGCATTTGCATAAAGTGTGGAGTTTTTGCCTGCTTCATAAGTGTATCTATGGCACCTGAAAGATTTATGACAAGAATCGCTGAAAGAGAAACTAGCATTGCAGCACAAGCAATAAAAAACATGGTTGTCAACGTTATTAGTTTGGTTTTATACACATCATTCCGAATTATTCGATAATACATTAGGCACCTCTGCTTTAAAATGAATAGTATGTAGAACAGAATAATCATAGAAGCCAACAGTCAAACGCTAGCAAGGATGATTAAGGCCAATAAACTGCCAGAAAGTAACCAAGATGAACCAGTGAAATACATCTATATCATTAAAGGTTCTTTAGAGACCTATTAATGCCACTACCTACAGCTGCGATTATCTGTCCCATCCGTTAAAAACCGGTATAGTCCCTTATTGGTAATGCTTTTTTAGCATTCATCGTTTTTGCAGGGTTCTCACTTTTGACATCTCCTGTTTACCTATAAAACTACTATCTGTTAGTTTGGCCTAATATTATATTAACATATTATTTTTATATTTATGAAATCATGTTCTTTATTCACGAAGAATTATCATATCTATTTGCATGCTAATTAAAACAGTAAATGTCCTACTTGTACGTTCTGTAAAAAGAAAAGTAATACTAACCCGAAATGAATAATAGCAAAATAATAATTCATGTACATGTCATAGAGCATCGTTTGGAGTGCGAAGCGGAAAACCTAATACTTCACCATATCCTACAATGAGCCTCATTGAGCTTATGATGCATGTAATAAGCAGGCATTCATTCTTCCTTCATAAAGAATTATTTATATATTTTGAGCAATCATTATATACAAGGTGTCTGTAGGTTTTATTTTTTCCTTTACATGAAAACCGGCCTGAATTAATTGTTGTTCCATAGTTTCTGAAGGTATTCTATGTGGACCACTTTCTGGCGTTTCCTCGCTTTCAATTTCAATACAGACAAAATAACCGTTCTGTTTTAGGACGTGTTTAATCTTCTGAAGAACTTTCGGTAAAGGCTGGATTTCATGCAATACTAATGAAGCTAATACAATATCCACCGAACCTTCAGAAAGCGGCATGTGTTCGACTGTTCCTTTGATCGTTTGAATGTTGTTGATCTTTTCATTATGTGCCTTTGCATGAATAATCTCTATCATATGCGGATCGGCATCCAACGCGTAAACCACGCCTTCTTCAACTAATGTAGCCACTGGAATGGTTAAGAATCCAGTACCTGCCCCTACATCTAATATCGTATCGGTCTTTTTGATTGGGATCCTATTAAATATCTTTTCCGGAGGCAAGGCCTCTCTTCTTTTCGGATTATCCAGAATGTCTATTTTTTTAGCAGCATGTTCTTTTGAATGGCAATGAGTATTTTTCATAGTGCGCCTCCTAAATAAAATATAATTACAGACTCCTTTTATCTATAATCAAAAGAAAAAAAGGAGCATACGAGTGGTTCGTACACTTTCTGACATAGCTGTATGAAGTGCGTAAATTCTTGAATAGAACTGTTGACTTCTTTGCACATATTACAGACTCTTATTGTCTGTGATTCATTTTACTTCATGACAGAAAAATGTGCAATCATGTTTATTCCAATAAGAATAAGATACAACCTCTATCCTATTAACAAATAGCATAAGGCTTCTCCTCCAAATAAAAAGGGCTCCCTATTTTAACGGGAACCCTTGAACTAACTATTCAAATAAATCAATACTGTGGTTTATCTTGTAACATTCACACTTTTTATGAAATGCTTTGCCCTGCCGTCTGTAAAGTCTTGTTCTCATTTAAGCGAAGCGTCTCCGCAGTCGATGAATGGACTTCATGGAAAAGCTCCGGATTTTCAACAAGGGACAATCCATACGATGGAATCATTTCCTTTATTTTTGGTTCCCACTCTTCAATATGCTGCGGGAAGCATTTTTTTAGGACTTGCAGCATGACATGTACCGCTGTAGAGGCACCTGGAGAGGCGCCGAGCAATGCTGCGATTGACCCTTCGGCACCGGTAATAACTTCAGTACCAAATTGAAGAGTCCCTTTGCCGCCTGCATCTGTATCTTTAATGACTTGGACACGCTGTCCGGCTACGACGATATCCCAGTCTTCACTTTTGGCATTCGGAATGAATTCCCTTAATTCTTCGATCCGCTGGTCCTTTGATAACATGAGCTGCTGGACAAGGTATTTTGTCAATGACATATTTTTGGCGCCTGCAGCCAACATAGTGAATACATTATTAGGCTTAACAGAACCTAGTAAGTCCATGTTTGAACCCGTTTTCAAAAACTTCGGTGAAAAACCGGCAAACGGTCCAAACAGCAATGTCTTCTTGTTATCGATATATCGAGTATCCAGATGCGGGACAGACATTGGAGGAGCGCCAACTGCTGCTTTTCCGTATACTTTTGCATGATGCTGCTCTACTACATCTTGATTTTTGCATACAAGGAATAATCCGCTTACAGGGAAACCGCCTACATGCTTGCTTTCGGGAATACCGGTTTTTTGCAATAAAGGCAAGCTTCCGCCTCCGCCTCCAAGGAAAACAAAATTAGCTGTATGGTATCCAAGTACACCGCTGTCACTATGCACCTTCACTTCCCATTGGCCATCACTTGTACGTTTAATATCATCTACATTATGCCCGTATTTGACATCAACACCTTGATCCTCCAGATGGTCAAATAGCATACGTGTCAGTGCACCGAAATTAACATCCGTTCCTGAATCGATTTTTGTTGCTGCAATCGGATCATTTGATTTCCGTTCGTCCATTATAAGCGGAATCCATTCCTTCAGCTTATTCGGATCTTGTGAAAACTCCATCCCTTCGAAAAGATGGTTATTCGAAAGCGCTTCATACCGTTTTTTCAAAAAATCCACATTATCCTCGCCCATTACCAAGCTCATATGAGGCAATGGCATAATAAATTCCTGTGGATTGCTAATTAGATTATTCTTCACAAGGTAAGACCAAAACTGTCTTGAAAGCTGAAACTGCTCATTGATGTTAATCGCTTTGCTGATATCTATAGATCCGTCCGGTTTCTCGACGGTATAGTTAAGCTCGCATAATGCAGAATGTCCAGTCCCAGCATTATTCCATTCGTTGGAACTTTCCTCTCCTGCTTTCCCAAGCTTCTCAAATACCGTAATATTCCATTCAGGCACTAATTCCTTCAAGAGTGTACCTAAAGTAGCACTCATGATTCCGGCACCAATTAAGATAACGTCTGTTCCAGTTTGTCTGTTACTCATTTTCCCCATCCTTAACCCCTATGATTTGCAGAAAATAGGCAGGCACCTTCATCTATGGCCGCAGCAAGGCAGGGCGCATATGGTCACACACACCTTTTCCGCATCAATGTTAACCTGATTATAGTATATCACTATTATTTATAGATTGAAAATTTCTACTATTATATGTTCGTAAAAAGTCATTTGACAATTGGAAAAAAGTGTGTTTTCAATATTACTTGTTAATATTCATTAAGGCACCATACAAAAAAGTGCCAGATCCTTAGAACTTTGCTAAGACTTCTGGCACTGAGTTATTTACCGAATTCTCAATCCGCATTTTCAATACTCGTCATTTTTCACTGCCCATCCCTAGTTGGGCAGCGTTTAGAGTAAGAAGAAAACAAATGATCTTAAAAAGGTTTTGATTGTATAAAAATAAGAACTATAAAATGACATAGATGATGCATTCCTTTTGTGAATGACACCAAAAAACGTGACAATGAACTTTATGAGAAAAACGAGAAAAAAGATACGAAAGAAATTGTCATACTTTTGATTTCCAAAATATCGGTCTTTTTTGCTTTTAACTATACCAATTTTTCGTTGAGTTTCCGGCACTCGAATAAGGATGATTTAAAATAGGCAATTGGAAAGGATTGCAACCCGCATTCATACTAAATTGGCATTTTTATCTTTCCAACAAAGGTAAAAGATTGACAACAACCATTGCCAAACATACCAGCCCCTTTTCGGGAAAGAGGCAAAACCGACAGTACAGCTGTATTTGTTGCAGTAGAGGCAGGTATTAGCGAATAAGAAAGATCAGCTATCATACAACAATAGTATAAATACCATTTATGGTTTTCCGAACTATATCCAATTCTAAAACATCTAAGATTAGTTCCTCCATCATGTTGATTCGTACTAGTTAATCAAAAATATGAGGGAACTGAATTAGTTCCCCCATAGAATAAAACGGCCATTTTTAGATGTAGATACTCGCCAATAGGATCCCACGTTCTTCTTTAATATAGTTGTTTATACAGCAGTAATCAACCTTCCGAAGATAGGATGGGATAGCACAGACCGGTATATGTTCTAAAGTCACTTTATTGTTCTACTAAGCTTGGAATACATCCTTCCATTCATCCCTCTTAGAGAGCAACTCACGGGCGAGTTCTTGCGCACCCTCTAAGCTGTGGCTTGCGGCCCACCCACATTGGACCTCATTGCAAGCAGGCACTTCTGTTGCGGCCAATACATCATTCAATGTCTTTTCTAATATATCCAGAATTTCGTCATAATTATCATGATTTATAACGGTGACATAAAAACCGGTCTGGCAGCCCATCGGACTTACATCTACAACTCGATCGAAATGGTTGCGGATATTTTCAGCCATTAAATGTTCAAGCGAATGAAGAGCAGGCATTTCCATATGCTCTTTATTCGGTTGTTTAATGCGGAAATCATATTTATGGATGACATCCCCATTTTGTCCTGCCTTAACACCCGCTAATCGGACAAAAGGCGCTTTTACTTTCGTGTGGTCAAGATTAAAGCTTTCTACATTCATTTTTTCTGCCATCTCATTCACTCCTACTCTCTTAATGTTAAAACTGATTATCTTGTGCCTACTATGTCATTCATCTAGTTCATTTTACTAAATATGTTTTTATTCATGGTGTATTTCACGAAATTTTCTTTCTTTTGACCATTTGATTGCCGTTACGGATTTTCGGATAACCAAACAGGATGGCGGCAATACCGCAAACCCCCAGCAAAATAGGATAAAAAGAATACGGCAGTATGCTTATAGGCGATATGGAGGCTAAACCGGAAGCAACTAATAATTGCCCTCCATATGGCACCAGTCCCTGGAAGCAGCTAGAAAAAATATCAAGTAGACTTGCAGATTTTTTAGGATCTATTTGATATTCATCTGCAATATTTTTCGCCAAAGGCCCCGTTACAACGATTGATACAGTATTATTCGCAGTTGCAATGTCTATTACACTCACCAAGCCAGCGATTCCGAACTCAGCGCCTTTTTTTGATTTGACTCTACGAGCAATAAAGTTCAGGAGATAATCCAGGCCTCCATTGTGTTTAATGATTTCAACCATTCCGCCAATCAAAAGGGCAACGATCGCTAAATCCTCCATGCTAACGACACCATCCGCTACCGCTTTAAAAAAACTAGTGAATGTATAAGAGCCATAACCAATTCCAACAATACCCGCAAAAATCGTTCCGCCGAATAGTACGATTAACACATTTACCCCTGATAGTGCTGCAACTAATACGGCTACATATGGAATGATTTTTATAAACTCATAGGGGTGATCGCCAACGACGCTAGCTTGGTTACCTGTTGTGATGATTCCCAGTAGAATAGCCGTCAGGATGGCTCCCGGCAGAACAATGAAAAAATTCGCTTTGAATTTGTCTTTCATTTGTGCATTCTGCGTACGGACAGCAGCAATGGTTGTATCAGAAATCATTGATAAATTATCCCCAAACATCGCTCCCCCGATAACGGTTGCCATCGCCAATGCCATTGGAATATCCGTTTGTTCTGCTATGCCGATTCCTATAGGCGCCAATGCTACAACGGTTCCCATCGAAGTCCCCATTGAAGTTGAAATAAAGCAACCAATAATAAATAGTCCAACGAGCAACATATTTTCCGGTAAAAATGACAGCCCAAAGTTCACGGTAGAATCAACCGCTCCCATTCCTTTAGCGACACCAGAAAAAGCACCGGCTAAAATAAAAACCACACACATCAATAAAATATTTGGGTGCCCCGCACCTTTCGTGAAGATATCTACTTTTTTGGTAAAACTCTCTTTTCTGTTCATTAAAAGAGCCACTGCACTTGCAGTTATGATGGCAACACTCAAAGGCATATTTGAAAAATCTTGTGTGATAATGCCAGTCCCTATAAACAGAAGTACAAAAATGAGCAATGGTATAAGAGCTAATAAGCTTCCTTGCTTTTTATTCTGATTTAACATGCAACATCCCCCTTCTTCATCTGGCCACATTATGTAAATATCAATTCATTGTCATCCCACCTGTTACATTAATCCCTTGACCTGTCATATAATCGGAATAGGCAGAAGCTAAAAAGATAACAACGTTGGCTATGTCTTGGGGATTGGCTGTTCTCCCTAATGGGATTTGCGAGTAATCCTCCTGTTTGATGGCCTCTGCATCCAAACCCCTTAACTCTCCTCCTATCACTCGTTCATTTCGTTTCATATCCGTCTCTACAATACCTGGGCAAACGGCATTTACATGAATCTGATCTTTCGCCAATTCCAATGCCATTACCTTAGTTAAACCTAGAACCGCATGCTTCGACGCAACATAGCTTCCCATCAAACGATAGCCATTTTTTCCAGCTTGAGAGGATATATTAATAATTTTCCCGCCATGGCCCTGGGCTTTCAATTCCTGTGCTACTCTCTGGCTGCAAAGATATACGCCTTTTGCATTTACATCCATTACCCGGTCCCAATCTTTTTCTTTACTATCAACCACATAATCCATTGTAGAAATGCCGGCATTGTTTACTAAAATATCTATTCGGCCAAAATACGATATAGTCTCTTTTACCAGTTCATCTATTTGATCGATTTTAGTCACATCAGCCTCAATATACAGAACACTTTCGTTAGATTGATCTGCAAGAACATCCAAATCTACAACGGCCACTTTCGCATTGCAATCTAACAAACTCTCTACAATCGCTTTCCCAATCCCACGTGCTCCACCAGTTACAATTGCTACCTTTTCCGTTAAATCCATACTGAACATCCGTCGTTATCCTCCTAAACTGATATAAATACTTGGAATTATAAACAAAAAAATAAACGGCTAGTAAAATGTATTCTTTTACTCTATATAAATATGACAGAAAAGTCAAACAACTTATTGCGTATATTTGTCCCGATAAATGGGTTAATGCAAATTCCGCCGAGATTCACTCCCTTTCATGTACATGCCAAGTTTAAGAATACATTGAATAATGGCATGTACATGAAAGTGAATAAAGACCGAAAACTCTCTTACTCCATGATATACCCATACATAATTAAAACTACAAATGATTCATCACTTAACTTATATTGTTTCAAATCGGCTTTCATGTTCTTGAACTGCTTCTATATAGCCTCTGAATATCTCCAGAAAAGCATTCAGATATGTTTCATCCAATAATAATGAAAAATCAAAACTCGGCCGCTTATTTAACCGTCCCTCATCAATTAGTAGCCCAGGAATCTTTTCAAATTTCTGTTTCAATATCTGCTTTTCTTCAATCGTTTTGAATGGTTCCTTATAATATTGGAACTCTAGTTCAATAAGGGTTGTCTTATCGCTTTGATAAACAGAACACAGTTGATGGCTTGCTAGATGGCCGTCATATACAGGTAGGAAACTCCCATGAAAACGGCCTTTCCCCCACCATATTCGACACCCCATTTTTTCGAATCCGCGAAGCAGGCGTCGAGAGACCTCCACTCCCTGCTCGCCACTAACAGTCTGTACATCCTCAAAGAAACGGATTTCATCCCATGTGCCTTTTTCAGGTCGCTTTGTTTGAACAATTTTGGACGTTCTACCCAATAAATTAGGAACTAGAGTTTTCAATCCATCCGATGAAACATATTGTTTAATTTCAAGTCCTAATACCTCTGTTTCTGTCATCTGTTCATTAAGGAATTCTAGAATTCTCTGCAGGCTCAATGGAATTTCATCAGCCACAAACATCAAACGGATTTTACCGACCTTCAAATGAGTAAATACATTATCCCAAAATATATCTGTTTTCTCTACATTGATGCCAAGCGCCTCCAAAGATAATGTATTGCCGTTTTCTAATTGGGCTTCATAGCATTCTTTTAACGTATTTAACTCCCAATAGGCTGTCGCATTCGCTGCGTAATCCAGCATCTGTGCCACTACTTCTCTACGTATCCTCGTGTCTGTTGCCCTCTTTATTTCCACAAATGTTGGAATAGCATCCTGATCGATAAAAAGATGGTCAAGATACCACTGATTACTGCCATTCATTTCTGAAGGTACTCCCCTTTCCCTTGATACTAATATCCACTTTCTCGGATCAATTGGATTAATTTGATCACCCGCTAGAATAGTCGGATACCGTTCAATCAGTTCTTGAAAGATATCTTCTGTGTCATAAGATTCCTCTTTCATTTCTATTAGATTATTTTGTTTATCTAACACAAAGATATTATTGGCCACGTCATTCCCTCCAAAATAGAATCAAAAATATCTACCGATTTTAACTAAAAACTACATGCGTTGTTTACATGGTGAATTGACTTTTTTGTGAATTATTACACATATTATTATATCGTTCTTTATTCATTATTAAAAAAATAACACTACATAAAAGCAAGACAACCAACAAAAAAGAGAACTTCCTAGCCGATTACCAAGAAATCCTCTTTTTATGCCTGCTATTTACTTTCATAATACTCTTTTGATATTCCTTGTATTAACGGGGATACTTCCCCAGAATAGAAAATCCGCAGTTCATGGAGTGATCTTGTGCACCCTACATACAATAATTTTGCATCTTCCTTTGAATCCTTATAATGGCTTGCATCTACATCTATTAGTACCACAGCATCAAATTCCAATCCTTTAGCCAAATACACGGGCACTACTGAAATTCCGCCTTCGTATTTACGTTGATTCGCTTCAATAACATTCACATGGATCCCTGCTGTTAGCAACTGTTCATGGATTGTCCGGCATTCGGCATCTGTTCTGCCGATGATTGCAATCGTCTTCACATTTCCTTTTTGCAAATCTTGAAGAACCTTTACGATTTCTGTAAACTGATCTTCCACAGAAATCACTTTCACTTTTTCGCCACTTCGAAAAACAGGTGTCGCTAAACCAACAGGAACTTCTGCATTCTTAATGACCTCATTGGCGAATTCGATAATTTCCTTTGTAGAACGGTAACTTCTAGTCAGTTCAAAATATCCTGTTTCATCAAATACCTCTTTAAAATCATTCCAGTCGTCAATGCCCTGATAATGATAGATTGCCTGAGATAAATCACCCAAAATGGTAAAAGAATGACCTAATGTCATCTCTTTCAATACGTAAATTTGGAATGGTGAAAAATCTTGCGCTTCATCAATGACAACATGATGGAATTTCTGTTTCCCTTCAATTCCCGTTAGCTGATGATGAATATAGAGAAGAGGTGCTAAATCTTCAACATTCACTTCTTTTTTGCGCCCGTTTTTTTCTGTTTCTCGAACAAGTCCCTCCGGCAATACTTCTTTTATTTCTATCCCTTTCATAAGGGAAGTATAAAAAGAGATAGGGCTCATTTTCGGCCAAAATTTCATATAGGCATTTAAGCGTTTGTTCGCTTCTTTTTTCAATCGTTTTTTCTCATTAGTTCCTTCAACCTTTTTAAGCTCTATCTCAATCCAACGCTTCATTCGGGCAATTAACCGTTCCCTGCGCTTCATTAATGGGTAATGCTTATAATCAACCAATAACCAATTCGTTATTTCGTCAACTGGGATGATTGCATTATTCCATAGTTCTAAATCATGTGGCGGGACTAACTGTTTTTCATATTGAACAATACTCTCTTTAATAAAAGACTGAAACTGCACCGACCCTTTCATTTTGCCCAGTCTTACTTTATCATTGTCACAATCGATTGAAAAAGCTTCTTTCAATTTATCTTCCGGATGTTTTAATTTCACCGCATTATCCAATTGACTCAACGCCCATTCAGCGAACGTTGTTTGTTTAATATTGCCTACACCCAGTTCGGGTAGCACACCAGAAATATAATCCAAAAACAAACTGTTTGGAGCGAAAATGATCATTCTGTCCGCTTGCAGCTGCTCACGATACTCATAAATTAAAAAAGCAAGGCGATGTAAAGCGACCGTTGTTTTCCCGCTCCCTGCAACCCCTTGAATCAATAGTGGCCGATTTTTCTCAGCCCTGATAATATCATTTTGCTCCGCTTGTATCGTTGAAACGATATCTTTTAATTTATTATCTTTGTTTTCACCCAGGCGATATAGTAGAAAATCGTCCGTCAGTGATACATCTTCACTTCCTTTAACATATGTATCGACGACACGTTCCAGCTCTCTTTTCCGAATAGCCATATTTCTTTTTAAATGGACCTCGCCTTCAACCAATCCATCGGGCGATTGATAAAATGCTAAATCTTCACCTCCAGTGAAGGAATAAAACATACTGGCAACAGGTGCACGCCAATCAATCACGATCGGTTTCATCGTTTCCGCATCGGAAGCGCCTACTTTCCCAATATAGATCGGATTAGGCTCCAATTGGCCATCCTCCTGGAAATCCAACCTCCCAAAATAAGGTTCTTGCACACCAATTCGTAAATTTTGCCGATCTAATTCCCGCATACTTTCAAGAATTTGCTCACTAAAATTATCTCCATGATAAACAGGAATCCGTTCTAACTTGTCTAATTGCTCATCCAGTGCCGATAAAACATCTTGTAACCGCTTAAATTCCGTTTCAAATATTGTGCTCATTTTGTGACAACCTCCTAACCGTTCGAAAAATTCAGTCGAATGTCGATTATATAAATTCTTTTTATATAAGTCAATAAAAACCTCGGTTTACAGAGAGAAATGGTTGTGCTGTTCTGCTTTACAACGAATATGGAAACTGTATATGTATATTCGTAAAATCTTAAGGACTCGGCATACGCAGAGAAAATCATTGCACCCACCTACATTTCCTGCGCAACCAATCTTATAATCTTTTCGATCCATTATTTCTTTTCCTTTACCATTTTCGAAAATCATACCATAATCTAGATATTTAGTTTTCATTCTATAGAAATTCAAGCTACTATTCCCATACATTCTCCTTATCTTCAGACTTATCGTATTCAAAATCATCATTGATTTCACTTTAGCATTTTCTTAGGATGATGCTTCAATTGGATGACTTCTTTATTCCTCTGATCAGCTTGTTATTTACATTATTCATATATAACTTATAAACCCCTGCTGCAATCAGCATAACTGAAAGAAGTGATGTTTTAACCATTCTTATTACCTTAAAAACAGATTGCGTGATAGATAAATAATGTACAAATCATCATGTACATTTTCTTCTTAAAAACACATAAAAAAAGCTTATCCGGTGTAATTCTACACTAAATAAGCTGTTTACAATCTGGTGAGCCTAATAACACTTCTATACTATACTTCATACATGAAATACATCTGTCAGCTAGTGATTAGACATTACTCCAAGAAATAGCAGGGATTTAAAAGACAATTCATCTATTTTAACTGACTCCCTCCTAAACGCTACATTCCCTTTATGTACGAACTTCGTATGCTGCCACTTCGACATTCTTGATATATTCAGGTTTTTCCTGCCCTCTTTTTGCACGATGGCCTGCAATGTGCTCTGGACTCTTTTCCCATGCTTTCCAATGGGCTTCAGAAGCCCACCGAATCATAATAAGTACTTCCTCATCGCCTCGGCGCACTTTTTTCTCCATGACGGTTAGATCCATAAATCCTTCTTGCTTTGAAACGGGACTTCCCCCTTTACTAAACTTCTCAATAATGTGGTGCCCATTTCCTTCTGTTACTGTAAATCGCCTCATTTGAATAAACATCGCTCTCTTCCTTTCTGTCATTCTTGTATCGTTTTATTTAGTTTACTCATGTAGTAGATAAAATGTCAATGAAATTGATAATCATTATCATTTATGAATCTAAATGATCGACTCATAGTTGCCGGAACTACCGAGGCATGGTTTTCTTCTTTAGCAATAAATAAAGTCTTTTTTCCATTTGGAATGCTGTTATAAAAATGTTGGGCATCGGTAACCATAAAACCCTCACATTCCCCTACTCCAATAAATAGCTTCTGCAACTGACCAGAATCTGCTTTTTCTAAATACCGTAACAATTCTTTTCCATTCCACCAAATCGATGGACTAATGGCAATATAGCTTTGAAAATCATGACAATGTGTTAAATAGCACCAAATTGTATAATACCCTGCTAAGGAATGCCCATATAAAGCCTGTTTATTCTGATTGACTCTAAACCTTGCTTCAATGAGAGGCTTTAGTTCAGCTTCCATAAATTGATGAAAAAAGCGTGCTCCACCGTTCTTGCAAAGGTCCATTTTCTTCCCTTTAGCATGTTCCGGGAAAATATACTGATTTGCAGGAGCAGTATAGTCATAGAAACGCTTCTCTCTCATATCTCCCTCCTTATGGCAAACACCGACAACAATACTTGCCTCCACTTTCGTTTTAAGCGTATTTAAGGATTGGAGTTTTATCACATGTTTAGCAAAATCAAAATAAGACAAGCCATCTAATAAGTATATAATGGGGTACCCATCGTCAGGCGAAGTTTCTGAGGGTACATATACTTGGATGGTATATTCATATTCAGTTGCTTTAGAAACATATTGGAATGTATAATCTGCGTTTTTCATATGATCTGACCTTCTTTACTAGGTTTTTTAAGTTGATTGTGAAAGAACAAACACCTCTAATAGTCCAAATGAATCAAATCTCGATTATAAACGATACTATATATCCCTCTTTTTTAATAGGCCATTATCAATCCACCTGCCATGTCAGAGGTAAAAAAACAAGATAGAAATGACTGTTTCCATCCGATAAAAATCCATGTGAACTCTTAAAATATTATTATGAATCTTATAAATACAATAATACCAACTAAAATGGTATTTAATTGGGAAATTAAATTCCATTATTCTATGCGCAAATATCTATTCATTTACCTATTTCTGTTTGATAGAATAAAACCTGCATTGATAATGAAAATCATTCTTAATTGGAGGGAAAGGCATGAATACATATTTAAAAATCGGAGCAGCTGCATTACTAAGCTTGTCACTGGCTGCTTGTAATACGTCTGAAGAAAGCAGTTCTTCACAGAAAGAAAAAACGGTTAATACACAAGGCCAGAAGCAAGCGAAGGAGTTGAAAGTGAATTATCTAGGAGATGAATACGTCTTCCCAAATCCTGTTAAAAACATCGTGGCAGCAAGCTTTGAGTCTATGGAAGATTCGGTAGCCTTAGGGATTAAACCGGTTGGCGTTTTAGAAGTTGGAGGCAAAGTGCCTGAATATTTAAGTGAGCTTGAAGGCGCCGCCTTGATCGGCAATAAACGGGCTCCTAATGCTGAAACCATTCTCTCATTGGACCCCGATGCCATTATAGGCACATCTAAATGGGGAGAGGATGTTATGTCTAAAATGAATAAATTAGCCACTACTCTTCCTTATTCGCATATTTCAGCTAACTGGAAGGATAATTTATTGGCATTGGCTAAGCTGGCCGATAAAACGGAAGACGCAAAAAAAATAATATCTGAATATGAACAAAAGGCTGCTGCAACTAAAGAGAAAATCGCTAGTTCTGATGTAAGCGACAAATCCGTTCTTATGATCCGTATCCGGAGCGGTTTAATGTATGTGTATCCTGAGAATGTTTACTTTAACCCTGTTCTCTATCAAGATTTAGGATTAAAAGTTCCAGAGATTGTAGCAAAAGCGAAAGCACAGGCTGAATTGTCACTAGAAACACTATCGGATATAAATCCAGACGTACTATTCCTACAGTTTGAGCAATCCGAAAATGCAGATGCAAAAACAGCTTTGGAAGACCTTCAGAAAAATGCTATTTTCAAAAGTCTAAAAGCTTCACAAAACAATGAGGTTTACACAAATACCATTGCACCACTCGCTGAAGGCGGTACAGCTTGGTCAAAAACAAAATTCTTGGATATTGCTGAAGAAAGCTTATTGAAATAATGATAACAGAAAGAATGTAGGCACAGTTTTGCTGTGTTTACATTTTTTCTGTTAAAAGATAGGTGTAAAAAATGGATAAAGACACAATAATCCCAAAATTTATTATGATTGCAACTCCTTTTTTAATCATCTTAATGATGATTGCATCCATTTTATATGGAACAAAAGATATTAGTATCCAAACCATTTGGCAGGCTATTATCAATTTTGATTCAAGCGACCCAGATCATCAAATCATTATGACAAGTAGAATTCCTAGAGCTATTGCAGTGATTTTCGTCGGTTCTTTTTTAGCTGTTGCCGGTGCCATTATGCAAGGAATTACACGAAACTATCTTGCTTCCCCTTCTTTAATGGGTGTAAATGACGGCTCTGCTTTTCTGATTACTCTGGCCATTATTTTTGCCCCAGGCTTACCACCTTACCAGATGATTATTATATCGATTATTGGTTCAGCTCTAGGCGCTGGTTTAGTTTTTGGATTTGGAGCCGCTATTAGAAACGGTCTCTCCCCTGTTCGTTTAGCCATTATAGGAACCGTTATTGGTACTTTTCTAAGTAGTCTAGCATCAGCAATCGCCATGTATTTTCAGATATCGCAAACAGTTGCAGCTTGGTATAATACCAAAATCCATATGGTTGACCCACAAATGTTGCTCTACTCCATTCCTTTTGGTCTAGTTGGTATACTGATTGCCTTATTCTGTGCTAGAGGCATCACCATTACTTCTTTAGGCGAAGATATAGCAGCCGGACTCGGCCAACAGACAAAGCTTATTCGATATTTATCTATGTTTTCCGTTGTGCTATTAACAGGAACATCGGTCGCACTGGTCGGGAAAATTGCATTCGTTGGACTTGTCATCCCCCATATCGTTCGTTTTTTGGTAGGTGTAGACTATCGATACATAATTCCTTGTTCTCTGCTTATCGGAGCCTTGTTCCTTAGTCTTTGTGATATAGTTGGGCGTTTGATCAACTATCCTTTCGAAACACCTATTGGCGTCGTAACTGCCTTTATTGGAATACCATTCTTTCTATACTTAATTAGAATTCGAGGGGGTGGTAAACATGCCTAGGCAAAAAGGAATACGCCTGTATTTAACGATAGGTTTAATAAGTCTATTTATTCTTATAGGGTTCTACTTACATATTACAAATGGCATGTTTGATATGAGCTTATCAGAAGTCTTTAAGACTATTTTGTTTTTGGAAGAAAACGAGACATATAGGCTTGTCATTTTTGAATTGCGGCTTCCACGAATAATCATCGCCATTTTAGTAGGCATTGGTTTAGCTTTAGCAGGCTGCGTCTTACAGGGCATCACGAAAAACGATCTTGCTGATCCTGGCATTCTCGGAATCAATGCCGGAGCAGGTGCAGCAGTAGTCATTTTTATGGTTATCTTTCAATTCCAAGCCACTCGTACCGACGGCTCAGAATGGCTAAATATAATGATGATGCCTCTATTCGGCCTAGTAGGCGGGATCATCGCCGCAGCCATTATTTTTGCTTTTTCCTATAAATATGGACGCTTAGATGTTCAACGATTACTATTAACAGGGATTGCCATCAACAGTGGATTTGGCGCATTATCGCTATATTTATCATTAAAGATGAATGAGAAGGATTTTGAATCCGCTGCTCTTTGGCAGGCCGGCACCATTTACAATGCCAATTGGACATTTATCCTTTCGATGTTGCCATGGATTCTATTTTTAGGAATCTATATATATAGAAAATCACATTTGCTCGATTATTTACAACTAGAAGAAAGTACGATTGTCAGTTTAGGGATTTCATTAGAAAAAGAAAAAATCAAACTCATATTAGCAAGTGTCGGCTTAGTGAGTGCCTGCGTTTCAGTTGCAGGCAGCATTGGTTTTATCGGGTTAATGGCTCCTCATATCGCACGCCAATTGGTCGGCATTCGACACCGGCTAGTCGTGCCCGTTAGCGGCTTAATCGGCGCAGGCCTACTTATTTTCTCTGATTTTGTCGGAAAAACAGCATTTGCCCCTTCTGAGCTAGCGGTTGGTATTGTTGTTTCAATCATCGGTATTCCATATTTCTTATATTTATTAGTAAAATCTCGTTAAGGGGAGGAAAGCTGAATGCAGACAGCCATCCGCATAGAAAAGTTATCAGCGGGATATGAAAAAAACACAATTATTGAAAACTTAAATACGTCCATTGAACAAGGGAAAATAACGACCATCATCGGTCCAAATGGCTGTGGTAAATCAACATTATTAAAAACAATCGGGCGGATATTAAAAAAAGAAAAAGGAAAGGTCTTTCTTCAAGAACAAGACTTACAAACATTATCAACTAAAGAAATAGCGAAGCGACTGGCCATTTTGGCACAATCACCTTCCGCCCCGCCACAGCTCAAAGTTGGAGAGTTAGTATCTTATGGACGTTATCCTCATCGTAAAAATTTGAATCGGATCTCTATGGAAGATCAGGAAATGATTGATTGGGCGATGAAAGTGACACAAACAGTTGAGTTTGAACACCGTGAGCTTTCCCAGTTATCTGGAGGACAGCGGCAACGCGTATGGCTCGCTATGGCGTTGGCTCAAAAAACAGATATTCTATTGTTGGATGAGCCTACCACCTATTTAGATATGGCCCACCAAATAGAAGTCCTGAAAATCGTAAAAAAACTAAATGTTGAGCTGGGATGTACAGTCGTCATGGTATTACATGACATCAATCAGGCCGCCCGCTTCTCCGACCATATGATTGCCATGAGAAATGGAGAAATAATGAAAATTGGTTCTCCCAAGGATATTATGACAAAACAAGTATTGCATGATGTGTTCAATATAAGCGCTACTATTATCGAAGATCAAGCTATACCATTTTGTGTATCCTATGATGTCGTTTAAAAGGTTAAAATAATACCCAATCGTCTCCCTTTTGATTATGTAAAATGTTAGAAGGCATTATCAATGAGCTTACCCATCAGGACACTCATTTTATAATGCCTTCTTCATTTTTAACGTTGCTGTTCTTTTCTGTATTGGCTAGGAGACATATTCGTTAACTCCTTAAACACTCTACTAAAATAGAAGCTATCTTGATACCCTATTGCCTCCGATATATCTGAAATCGACAATTCACTGACAGCCAGCAATTCCTTAGCCTTTGAAATTCGATATTTGGTCAAGTATTTGATGGGCGTTAAACCGGTTATTTTTTCAAACAAATAAGCTATTCTTCTGCGATCAATATGAAACATATCTGCCACCTCACTAATCGCTATTTCCTCCTCGTAGTGAGTATGGAAATAATCCAATATTTGTGTCACCTGCTGTAATGTAATATTGTACTGACTATTTCTAGATCCATTCAATATGGACCTCAGCAAGTTCATAAAGATCACTTTTAATTCAAATTGTGAAAAATGATCCGGGTTCATATTTTTACTTAACAACTGATTAAGGATCGCTTGAACTTCATGCATATTATCAATTTCAATAGAGAAATGTCGATTGGAAAAAGTCTTACATTCATCATTGGCATGTGTCACTTGATAGTGAACAACAGCATAAGTCCAATCTTCTTCATACGTCTTAATCTTTATATCCATTCCCTCTCCGGCATGGACAATCGTATTTCCGTCTATATGATACGGAACGCCATTCAAAGAAAAACGCGCAGCTCCCTTTAACGGAATGATTAACCCACAAAGCTGAAAAGCGGTTTTCCGATTCGTATCTATTTTCCCTAACGGCAATGTGCTTTTGAAAGCATTTTTAAATTCAATCGTTGAAGTCGCAAAATACTCGATTAATTCATTTGTTTTGATCGCCAACATTCTTACCTCTCGTCCTGTACTAACATTAAGTAAATCTTTCTTCCTGTCGATTATAACATTAGAAACGGATATAATTCGAAGGAATCCTATTAAAAAACTTGCTTTTTAATTGGGACGACTAAGCCAATCAAACAGACAAATGAGTATAAAAGGAAGCAAAGCATATTCGAAGTCAACCCAATCAAATCCCCGCCAATAGCAGGCCCTAAGGACTGGCAGACAAAATAGCGAGGCTGACTCTCGTTAATGGCATTTCCCTTATTTCGATTACACTTGATCACCACATTATCATTGATACTCGAATGTTTCCAAATGTTTAAGCTCATTAAACGCATGTAAAAGAATGGCCAAGCCCATACTATGACCATACAAAGACAACTTTGAGAGGTACCTGTTATGAATAGACATATTGCATCTGTTAAACAGCTGCTGTTTTGGAATTGGAAAAATCTATTGCTTTTTGCGATTTTATACGCACTTTTTGGCCTTTTGTTTCTATACCCACTGCTCCGCTCCATACTATTGGCCACCATTCAAGAGGCGCATTTACAGTATTTAACCGCTCAAAACCTGTATACATGGATTTCTGCACCTACTACCATTCCACTATGTTTATTAACCGCTATACTTCTTGGAAATTATATAATGATCGAATTCGCTGTATTGATTACCCATTTTGATTTTGTTAGACGCGGAGAAAAAATCGGTTTTTTCAACATGGTCGGTTCCGGCATTAAAGAAGCGAGCCGTATTTTCTGGCCGGCAAATTGGCTGTTTGTACCGTTAGCACTCGTTCTCTTTCCACTAACCTCATTTCCACTACTAACTGATTTAACGGTGAATCTACGAATTCCTGAATTTATTATTGATTTTCTTCGTGAAAAGCCGCTTCTCTATCTGTTTTATCTCATGGTCCTTCTGGCCATTCATTTGATTGTATTCTACCTCTTTTTTTCTTTGTGTTTTTTTACGTTAGAAAAGCTGAACTTTACACATTCTTGTAAGCGAAGCATCCAATTGATCCAGGGGCGGCTCTTCAAGATATTCCTTTCCTATGTGTGGTGGATGGTGCAGGTTCTTTTTTTGGTTTTATTGGTCATCACTGCCCTTTTATTACTATTTGTGATAAGGGTAAAAATGTTTGAAAGCGATCCAGTAACAGCATTCTTGGATGACTTTATGGTGTGGAAGCAAATCTCTTTCCTCCTCTTTTCCATATTTACGTTAGTTGGAACGTTCTCTTTTATGTGCTATACATATTTTCAGCTAACGAATAAATGGAAGATAACGGAAAGGAAGAACAAAAAAATAAAATGGGCCAGTTTTACCTTCTCAGCCATTCAGGTTTTGGTCATTATTTTTCTTACTGGGATGTACTTAGATTATCGAAATGGGGCTTACTTTTTTTATGACCGCCCACAGCTGCACATAACTGCCCATCGTGCAGGTGCTGCATTAGCTCCAGAAAATACATTGGCTGCTCTAAATCAAGCCATTGAAGCCAAAGCCACCATGGCTGAAATCGACGTGCAACAGACCAAAGATGGAAAATTAATTGTAATGCATGATTCCGACTTCAAACGGGTTGCAAAAGTGCCTAAAAAAGTATGGACGGTAAGCGCTGAAGAAGCACAGACTTTCGAGGTGGGAAGCTCCTTTTCCAAGAAGTTTAAAGGAGAAAAAATACCTTTGCTTGAGGAAATGATTAAGGAAGCAGACGGTAGAATCAAATTGATGATAGAACTAAAAATGAATGGACATGATAAACAGCTTGTGAAACGGGTGTTACAGGTCATACAAAAAAACAATTTTACGGACCAGTGCATCGTAGCAAGTATGGATGCACGTCTTCTTCAACAAGTAAAAACCATGGATCCCACAATAAAAACAGCCTATATTACAGCTGTTGCGTACGGAAATCTTCACCTTATGAAAAATGTAGATGTATTTAGCATAGAGGCGTCATTTGTTAATAGTGACCTTGTTGCTTCTCTTCAAAGCACAGGAAAAGAGGTCTTTGTATGGACAGTCAATGAGAAGGATGCCATTAACAGAACGATAACCATGCCCGTGAATGGCCTTATAACCGACAATCCCTATCTTGCAGCTTTTTATTATCAGCTCAATATTCTTCATCCATTTGCAAAAGATATTATTCAGCTATTTTTATAATATAATCAAACAAAATAATAAGAAATGCGCGAAGGCTTTCTCCTCCCTCACAGTGGGATGCTAATTTATGGCAACGGGGAACGCGGACAAACACATCATGGTGTTGGCATGTACAGTATTCATATAATAGAAGCGGCCTTAGCTCCCCGGAAACGAGCGCTAAAGCCGCTTAAAGTTTTTTATGTTGACTATCCACTTAACAGGGCCGTTCTTCACTTCACCTTTTTTATTCCTGTTTCTAATATCTCCATTTGCATAAGTGTCTGTTCATCTGTAATCGTTTTATCTTTGCCATTCATGATCGCCTCATATAAATCATCATACACTCTTCCATAATCACCGTTGATGGACTTCACTTTTTCTTCGTGGATTGTCCCTTCTTCATCGATATAGGTCAGAACACCATAGTGTTTTAATGTATCTATACCAAAATCTTTATGATCCGGCATGTAAAACAATTTCAAATGCTCTTCCTGGCGATCTTTCGTTTCTTTTACGAAGCATCCCTTTTTACCATGGACCACAAAGCTTGGTCTTTCTTTTAGTCTAAAATAACTGGATTTCACTGAAACTTTTACTCTACCATAGTATAAATCCAAATCGAAATAATCATTCATTCTTCCTTCCCCTAATAGTTGCCTTACATCATACTGGATATGTTCGGGCCTGCCAAAATAGCTGATGACCTGATCCAATGTATGACAGCCATGGCCGTATAGAAAGGACAAAGCAGGGTCGGAGGTATGAGTGGACTCTGGTACTTCGGGACGAAAATAGTCATAATGCATTTCTACTTCCAGTAAATCTCCCAACTTCCCTTCTTCCAAGACCTTTTGAACGGTTAAAAAATCACTGTCGAAGCGTCTGTTCTGGTACGCTTGAACAATTAACCCTTTCTCTTTTGCCATTGCGAATATTTCTTTTGCCTGCTCCGATGTTTCCATAAACGGTTTTTCAACCAAACAGTGTTTATGATGTTCTAATACTAGTTTTGAGTATTCATAATGGCTATCATGTCTTGTGCAAACGACAATGAGCTGTATTTCTTTGTCATGTAAAAGTTCATCCATATCAGAAGTATAATGGACTCCATCAATCCGGTCCCAACTTTCATGATCAGGATTTCTTTGATAAATCGTCTTTACCTTTATATGGTCTCTTTGCAAGACGAACGGCAAATGATATCTGTTTGTGCTTTTTCCATTTCCGATATAACCAATAGTAAGCATAGCGGCCTCCAAACATTTATTTTTTATTGACTGCCTTCTGTAAGGGCAAAAGTTTCTTTTGCTTGATATGTATGAAACGGGTTCAATGGCAAATGTAGCGCAGGCATATGAAAAGCACCACCCAAAATGATGAGCTCATATCAGGAGGTGCTTCACTATTTGTTCTGCAGACTTACATACCATTTTTAATAAAGACTGATCAAAAGCCCTTATTCATTACATGATATGCAATACGTGGAATACAACACCAACCACGAACAATCCTAGGATCATAATGATTGGAGATACTTTCTTCTTAAGAAGCCACATGCATAGAAGGGTTAACAATAAACCAGCTAATCCAGGGATTAAGCTATCTAAATTGTCTTGTAAGGTCGTTACTTTAACATCGCTTAACGAGAGCCCGGCCGATTGTTGTTCCAATGCCGTTTTAACTCCTTCGGCCCCGGCAGGCAATTTATCCCAATCGATATAGGCGCCTTTATCCAGCTGAACGGAAGATACGGTAGGCGTAAATACGACAGATACCCAACGGTTAACTAACGCACCGAGTATAAACATACCGAGTATCGAGGCGCCCTTGGTAATATCTCGAAGCAAGCCGCCAGATAAATCATCAGTGATTTTAGATCCAGCTTTGTAGCCAAATTCCTGTGTATAAAAAGTGAATCCCATACGGATAAGATTCCATAATACGAAGTAAAGAATCGGTCCAAGTATATTACCAGTCATAGCAAGAGAAGCCGCCAACGCACCAAGGATCGGTTTAACCGTGAACCAGAAAACCGGATCACCGATACCAGCCAAAGGCCCCATCATACCGACTTTGACACCTTGAATCGCTACATCGTCAACCGGTGCGCCATTTGCGCGTTCTTCTTCAAGCGCTAAGGTAACACCAAGAATTGGTGAAGCTACATATGGATGAGTATTAAAGAACTCTAAGTGGCGTTTTAAGGCAGCAGAACGGTCTTCTTTCGTTTTATATAATCGTTTGATAGCAGGAATCATTGCATATGCCCAACCACCGTTTTGCATCCGTTCATAGTTCCATGAACCTTGGATGAAAGTTGAACGCCACCAAACAGAAATACGATCTTTTTTGGATAATCTCAATTCTTTTTCCATTTTTTCTCCTCCTCCTTCTTCTTAGTAATCATCAATAATAGCGCCTAATGGATCACCAGTGTTGCCATTTCCGCCATTACCAGAACCGCCTTGTTTAGAAAGAGCTAAATAGATGAGTGCAAGAGCTACACCGATAGCACCTAAACCAATAAGTGTGATTTGTGAAACAGTCGCCAATACGAATCCGATTGCAAAGAATGGCCATACTTCTTTTGTAGCCATCATGTTAATAACCATTGCATAACCAACGGCTACGACCATTCCCCCGCCGATCGCCAAACCGTTTGTCAACCAACTTGGCATAGACTCAAGCAAATCTTGTACCGGACCTGCCCCAATGGCTAAAATTAATCCAGCCGGGATGGCAATACGTAATCCTTGCAAGCAGATAGCGGCGATATGCCAAAATTCAACTACTCTGATATTTCCTTCTTGAGCTGCAGCATCCATAAAATGGACAAATGCTGTCGCAATCGTACGGACAATAATTGTCAAAAGTAAACCTGCAACTGCAAGTGGAACAGCAATCGCGATAGCAGAAGATACTCCGTTTTGACCTTGTCCACTTAAAACTAAAATGATAGCAGATGCAACTGATGCCAACGCAGCATCCGGTGCTACGGCAGCTCCAATATTTGCCCAGCCTAAAGCGATCATTTGAAGCGTACCGCCTAAGATCAGACAAGGTACAAGGTCTCCTGTAACTAAGCCGATTAACGTACATGCAATGATTGGCTGATGGAAATGGAATTCATCCAAAATTCCTTCTACACCAGCTAAAAATGCCACGAGAACGACTAATATTATTTGAATAACCGTCAAATCCATGGTGCTTCATCCTCCCTTTTTTTCTTGATACATATGATTACTGTTGTTTGTTTAACTCTTCTTGAGCTTTCTTGATAATGTCATTCATGTTGCCTTTTGAATCATTCGGGACTTTTCGTACATCAAATGTCACACCAAGTTCTTTTAATCTAGCAAAAGCCTCAATATCTTCTTGGCCGAAAGCCAGCACCTTATTCGGTTGTACCTTGCCAGGTGAGTGTGCCATAGATCCAACATTGATTGTCTCCAATGGAACGCCGCCTTCGACCGCTCTAAGTGCATCTTGTGGATTTTCGAAAAGAAGCAGTGCACGCTGGCCCCCGAAATGTTGATCATCTTTTGCAAGTTCAATCATTTTATGTACAGGGACAACGTGAGCCCTTACACCTGGTGGAGCAGCTTGTTGAATCAATTTTTTACGAAGCTCATCCTTAGCTACCGCATCAGAGACAACGATGATACGAGTAGGCTGTGTTGTTTTTGTCCAAGCGGTCGCTACTTGCCCGTGAAGCAAACGAGAGTCGATGCGTGCTAAGACATATTTAAATGTACCAGGGGCGCCTGCAGTTGATTGTTGGGCAGCTGCTGCAGGTGTATCAGTTGGTGCTGGTTCTAATTCTTCAGGTCTTACTCTAACCCCTTCCTTAGCAGAACCCAGAATACTCGCAGCAATCTCATGCGCAGTGTTCATTGAAAAACGTGATGCAAACGATTCAATCAACATCGGCAAGTTCAAACCGGCAACGATTGCCCATTTGTCGTTGTGCTCTTCAAACAAGCTGTTGGCTTGGTTGAAAGGAGTGCCGCCCCAAAGATCGACTAAGAATAATACTTCATCTTGGTTATCGAAAGATGCGATTGCTTCTTTCATTTTTGCCTTTACATCATCAGGCCCTTCACTAGGCATCAATGTAACAGCTTTCACATTTTCTTGCGCTCCAAAGATCATCTCTCCAGATTGCAAGATACCATTAGCAAATTCGCCATGACTAGCAATGATAATTCCTACCATCTTTTTACCTCCTATACTATTTTTTACAACCAAACACACAAGAACTCTTCAAATGTGTGTTTTCTAACCACCGTAACGCGTTACATGTTCGACAAAAAAGGCACGAGCGCAGTGTTGATGGAATGAAGTTACAGGTATAAACGCCCCCTTTTCCTCACCAATCAACACCCTCTACTCATGCCTGATCGAATTAGTAATACGTAAAAAAATTAAGGCGATGGTTATTTAGACTTGCATTTCGAAAACTTCAATCAATTTTCTCGGTAATTATAGCACGTGATAATCCGCTCTCAAAAACATAATTTCCCATTGATTGCTTTCTAATTGTATACTACTTTGGAAATTGTGCGCAAATTATGTGCACCGCTTCGAAAAAACACATCGAAATTTCACAATTGTGGCTTTTTTCAACAAAAAAAGACAAGTTCTATACCTGTCTTTTATACAAAACTATTTCTTTTTAAATGTATTTCCCACACCGCGTTTGATTACATCAAAGAAACTTAATGACGAAACCATTTTATCCGGATCCACATGCTTACGAATCGTCCGCAACACTTTTTTCGGATTTTTAGAAGAAAATGTATACGATCCATTTCGCTTCGTTTGAATCGCGTAACGCGGAATCCATTTCCCTTTGAACATGATAGAAGCAATCACATAATCAACTTCTTCCCATGGAATTTGAATATACTTGCGTGCATCACGATCATTGAAAAATTCAAATCCTTTGTCGCCAACCATCAATTTGCCATATTCCGGAAGACCCACATGTGAGGCTGCATCAATAACTAAATCTGCTTTTGTATTAATTGATTGAACCATTTTATGTACTCCATTTCTGTCTGTTAATACTCATTATTATACGCATTTTTTCAATTTAAGCCAAAATCTTTTTAAAAATTAGAATAAATTGGATGCGTGATTCTATTAATCTGTAATAAAGAATTTAAACAATATTAAACCCTGAACAAAAATTAGAAATGCTGGTTTAACAGGAAGTAACCACCTACCGGCTTCCTAGCAGTAGAGTGTATCATATATAAAGGGCCTGATTCCTATTTCATTGGAATCAGGCTTTATAAACTTACTTTGTTATATCGTTTCGCTCACATTCTCTGAATCATCTCTTTTAAGCAATAACATGATCGTAAAGGAAATACAATATAAACCTGCTAAGTAGAGCATCGCAACTTTCATATCATAACTTTGTAGAATATAGCCGACAAGTACTGGTGAAAAACCGCCTATAGCTCGGCCAAAGTTAAAAATTGTGTTTGTTGCTGTACTTCGAATTTGAACGGGATATAGACTCCCAATCAACGCCCCGTATCCGGCGAACATTCCATTTGAGAAAAATCCGACAATTGCACCACCAATTAATACACCCACACTACCTGTGGCATAAGAATATAAAAACACAGCACATGCTGATGCAATTAGGAAGACACCAAAAGCACGCTTTGCGCCAAATCGATCTAAGAATAGCCCAAAGGATAACATGCCAATAATCATGCCTACAGCTGTACTAATTGTCCAAATGGCAGAACCTGAAACAGATAAACCTTGTGACTGTTGCAACATCGATGGCAGCCAAATCATTAACCCGTTATAACCGGCAATTTGAACAGTTGCCATTATTATTAATGAAATTGTTGTAATCGCTGTTCGTGGTGTTTCAAACAATTGGACCAACTTGCCTTTTTCATCTTTCTTACTAGCCTCTTTCTTTTTCTGAGCAGCAAGCCACTCAGGTGATTCATCTAAATTCTTCCTTACGATAAAAGCAAAAATAACAGGTACTACACCAACGAAGAACA
This sequence comes from Bacillus kalamii, assembly GCF_047238185.1. Lineage (NCBI taxonomy): Bacteria > Bacillati > Bacillota > Bacilli > Caryophanales > Bacillaceae > Bacillus > Bacillus kalamii. The sequence goes on from NZ_JBDFMI010000001.1 coordinate 2,024,924, forward strand.
ATGCTCTCCACCCTAAAGTAGGAAGAATAATCGCACTTAGCAATGCTGCTAAAATGACACCATATTGAGCACCTATACTGACATATGAGGACGCACGCCCTTGTTTATTTTTCGGCCAAGCTTCTGCAACAAGCGCCATACCAATACCATATTCTCCTCCGGCACCTATTCCTGCGATAAATCTAAATAGGTATACTTGTTCAATACTAGTGGCTAGTCCCGTTAAAGCTGTACCAATTGCAAAAACGATGACAGTATATGTGAAGACCTTTACCCTTCCATACTTATCTGCTAGAACTCCGAAAACAATTCCTCCTAAAAGCATCCCCATATTCGTTATAGAAGAAATAAGTCCTCCAGTTGCTAAATCAACGTTAAATTCTGCAATAATCATTGTCATCGCAAATGAGATAAACATGATATCCATGCCTTCTAGTGTTAAACCAGCTACCGATGCGACCACGGTTTTTTTACGATAATCCATTCTGCTTTCCCCCAATATGTTCATGTGAAATGAATCTCTTTTACTTACGAATGAATGGATGTATCTTTATAAAACTTTTCCATTCTCCTTTTAAGTCTCACTGGACTTCCTTTAAAAGAGAGACGTTAGTTGTGTCATCACAGCTAAACGGCAAAATAAAATGCCCTTTCGTCGAATTAGACAAAAGGGCATGAATAAACAAAGATATTATTAATATATAACTAAAATATCAAGTTGCCCTTTTCAGCCTCTCTGGACCATATTAAAGGTTAATAATTTCAAAAGATATTTTAGCAGAATTATCTAAATGTTTCAATATAAAATTTGTTTTTTTTAATACGATTAAGCTCAGATGATATTCTCTTGAAAAAAGAATCAGTCGAATACCGCGATCTAATAGACAAGCAAATCAAAGAAAACTACAGTAAAAAACACAACGATTAATGCATATTCTTACGCAAACGAATGCTGCCATTCTTATAAAACAAGGAGTAAACCCTAAAATCGTCAGTAAGCGATTGGGACATGCGAATGTAGGGATTACGCTAGATATCTATAACGCATACTGACTTAGAGATGCAACATGGTACGGTAGTTAAATTGGGCCAAATATGGGCTAAAAGTTAAAAGGATAGTCGCAATCAATCTTTGATTGCGACTATCCTTTATACATTCTTACTTTAACTCTTCACCATTAGAAGCGATGACTTGCTTGTACCAGTTGAAGCTTTTCTTTTTGTACCGTTTTAATGTTCCATTCCCTTCGTTATCCTTATCTACATAGATAAAGCCATATCGTTTTTTCATTTCAGCAGTAGAAGCACTTACAAGGTCAATAGGACCCCATGTAGTGTAGCCGATTAAGTTAACACCATCCGCGATAGCTTCCTTCATTTCAGCAATATGGTCACGGAAATAGCTTATACGGTAATCGTCATTTACGGTCTCATTTTCTAATATATCAACAGCACCAAAACCATTTTCAACGATAAATAAAGGAATTTGGTAACGGTCGTATAACGAATTTAAAGCAATTCGAAGGCCTTTCGGATCGATTTCCCATCCCCATTCAGATGCTTCTAAGTACGGGTTTTCTACGCCTCCTAATTGTAAGTTGCCATCAGAAGCCTTATGTTCTTCAGGAGTTGCAGAGGCCGTGCCACTGTTGTAGTAACTGAAGCCTAAAAAGTCTACTTTATGTGTACGAAGGATTTCTTCATCGCCAGGCTCCATTTTAATTGTAATGTTATGTTCAGCAAAGTAGCGTTCAGTATAGGAAGGATAATAGCCACGAACTTGAACATCCGTGAAGAATACCGTTTCACGGTCTAACATCATAGCGGTCCAAACGTCTTCCGGATTACATGAATACGGATAAGTTGGTGCATAGGCAAGCATACAACCAATTTTACTATCCGGATTAATCTCGTGGCCTACCTTTACTGCCAGAGCGCTGGCAACGAATTGGTGATGGGCTGCTTGATATTGCGTATCTTTTACATTTTCACCTTCCTCAAATTCAAGTCCACCACCAGTAAATGGGGCATGAATGACAAAATTAATTTCATTAAATGTCATCCAATATTTAACTTGATCTTTGTAGCGAGTAAAAAGGGTTCTAGCATAACGCTCATAAAATTCTATGAGTTTACGGTTTTTCCAGCCTCCATAATTTTTCACTAAAGCAAGTGGCATTTCATAGTGAGAAATAGTAACAATAGGCTGGATGTTGTGTTTAGCTAACTCAGTAAATACGTCATCATAATATTTTAAGCCTTCTTCATTTGGTTCTAATTCATCGCCATTTGGAAAAATACGAGTCCACGCAATACTCATACGAAAGCATTTAAAGCCCATTTCAGCAAACAGAGCGATGTCTTCTTTATAGTTGTGATAAAAATCAATGGCAGTGTGGTAAGGATAATAGCCTTCCATTGAATAATCCTGTAAGTTAAAAACTCCATGCGGTAATACGTCTGCTGTAGAAAGGCCTTTGCCTTTTTCTTGATATGCACCTTCAATTTGGTTTGCCGCTGTTGCGCCACCCCATAAAAAATTCTTCGGAAAAGGTTTTGAATAGCTTTTCATCTTTGTTTGTCCCTCCAAAATATGTTCAATCAACTGGGAATGAACATAGTTCATCCCCACCAGTTAGTTGTATTAGATTACTAGGGTTAATAAATCTTCTTGTTTAGCAATTTGTTCTTTATTTGTTTCAATGATATCCATATATTGTGCAGTATTTGTAATAATTACAGGTGTTGTTAGAAGGTATCCAGCCCCTTTAATCTTTTCTATATCAAAGTCGATTAAATGCTGCCCTTTGGTTACTTTATCACCCGTTTTCACATGTGCATTGAAGTATTTTCCCTCTAATTGAACCGTATCAATTCCAATATGAATGAGAATTTCCGCTCCATCATCTGATGTAATACCGACAGCATGTCCCGTAGGGAAGATTGTTGTAATGGTACCATTTACTGGCGAATGAACTTCTCCAATAGTTGGTTCAATCGCTATTCCTCTTCCCATTGCCTCAGATGCGAATACTGCATCTTTCACTTGATTTAACGGAGTAATCGTTCCTGTTAAAGGGCTAACGATCCCTTCTTTTCTCACAAGTAATTCTCCTGCTTTAATTGTTGTATCAGTTGTTGTATCAGTATTTTGTGGTTTCTTTTTGTCTTCATAACCTAAGAAATATGTTAAAGCTGCTGCTCCACCTATTGTCATGATAATCATAAAGAAGTATGGAAGCCATGGTGTAGTTGTACCGCTTAGTGTAAATATAGTGTGAAGTGCAAAGGCATTATTTTCAGCTCCAAATGCCCCAATGAAAGCACCACCGATCGCTCCGACAATAACAACATATTTTAGTGTGCGTTTATGAGTTGCAATCAATCCATAAAGAATTGGTTCTGTTACACCTGAAAGTAATCCAGTTAGTGTCGTTGAACCAGAAAGGGCTTTGGTTTCTTTGTCTTTCGATTTTAAGAAAATACCTAATGCAATACCCATTTGAGCAAAAGTACTTGCAGCCCACATAGGATCAATTGGGTCTCCACCGTTCATTAAGTTTTCAATACTCATTGGAATAAGGGCCCAATGTAATCCAAACATAATAAGGAATACCATGGCACCGCCAACAACAGCACCCGTTAATAATCCGCTATGTTCACTTAAGAAATTAATTCCTGTAGCAATCATTTGACCTACATAGGTTCCAAAAGGACCGAACGCGATAGCAGCTAGTGGTACAATAATCATTAATGAAAGCATTGGTACTAAAAACATTTGTAAATCTTTGTATATCACTTTTTTCAAGAATTTCTCTAATTGAGCATAAATAAGCACTGAGATAAATGCTGGTACGATTTGAGAAGAATAGTCCATCAAAATAACTGGTATTCCTAAGAACGAACTTGTATCTCCATTAGCTAATAAAGCTGTAAAGTTTGGTTCTAATAGTGCGGCTCCTATAATACCACCCATGTATGGATTCGCTCCTAATTTCGTAGCTAAAGTAAAACCTATCATAATAGGCAAGAAGAATAAAATAGCATTACCAGCGGCAGATAAAATAGCATACGTACCACTTTGATCAGATAACAGATCGAACATGACTAATACGCCTAAAAGAGCTTTCAGCATACCTGCTCCTGCAAGCGGTGCTAGTAGTGGGGTAAATGTACCAGAAATTAATTCAAATATTTTTCCGGATAGTGATGTTTTTTCTTCAGATGTGTCATTAGCTTCTTTGGAGAAGTTACTGATTTTATTAATTTCTTTAAATACATCCGAAACATGGTTGCCAATTACTACTTGTTGTTGGCCGCCAGTTTGAACAACACTAATAACACCTTTCACATTTTCTAATGCTTCTTTATTCACTTTTTTGCTATCTTTTACTTTAAAACGTAAGCGAGTAGCACAATGCACTAAACTATTTACGTTGTTTTCTCCACCAATATGTTGGAGAATTTCTTTAGCCAAGCTTGTATAGCTCATATATAACACTCCTTTTATTTTATGTTTATATAAAGAAAAACCTGAATTGGTATCAATTATTCGAAATAATGAACTCGAATAAGCAATATCAACTCAGGTTTTGCCTGCCGAACAGTCACAATCCTGTAGTTCAATTATTATGTTTTTCCCGTGAAGTAATACGGTGAATGTGAAGCATTAAATATAGCATTTCATCTTTGTTTGTTTTTTTACCATAAGAAGATTCAATATATGCGTTTACCTTTTGTGTACATTGATATGCTTCGGGATATTTTGTCTTTACTTGATTATATAATTCATTCTCACCTTCAAGAGTAGATTCATTATGAGTCAGCCTATAGGCAAAATATCTTAAATGAGTAACAAAACGGCTATAATTAATTGAATTTTCGTCCAGCTCCAAACCATAATGATATTTAACAATAGTAAGTACATCATTTACCATTTTCGTCATATTCATCGTATCTTCCATATCATTTTGGTTTTGCTGAGCATTAATGAGATGAAGAGCAATCGAACCAGCTTCATCCTCAGATAGCTTATAACCCGTTTTCTTTTCAATGATTTGTAATGCGTGTAAAGCAATTTCATATTCATTACGATAGAATTTTTTTACTTCCCAAAGCAACGCGTTTTTGAGTGCAATGCCTTGTTGAAAGCGAGAAATCGAAAAACTTATATGGTCAGTTAAGGTGATATAAATATTATCACTGATTTTCCCAGGTAACTTTGATTTAGCGTAGGTAATAATCTCATCTGATACATCCAGATGTTCGGATGGAATTTCGTTAATAAGATGAGCTAATTTATCTGATAAGCCTTTTGTTTCTAAAACAAATGTTTTATCAACTATAGAAGGATCAATATCTTCACCTGATTTCTTTTGGAAAGCAAGACCTCTGCCCATAACAATCATTTCTGAATTATTATCATTTTCAACTAAGACTACATTATTGTTAAATACTTTTTTGATTTTCATCTATCATCACCTACTTATTAGCCTAAATAAAAAACCTAAATCCATACCAAAGATACAATATACTTGTATGCTTGGTATGAACTTAGGTTTTGCCTGCCGAACAGTCACAATCCTATGTGAGAATAAATAATTACTATTTGTCTTTATCTACTTGTATTATAACTAGATTTGATAACGTTTACAAGAGGTTTTTTATTAAAATAATAATCTTAAAATAATAATCGGATTTAGTATTACTACTAATTCAATCTGCTTCCTTAGTTTAATAAGAACAAGGACGTATCAGTGCAACACTCTTTTAACATAAAGCCTATAAGAAATATTTTCTAGATACACCCTACCTCCATCTCAACATGGAGGTGTTTTGTTTGTGGAAAAGAAAAACCCAAACCTCTGATATAAATGGGTTTGAGCTACGTGAAAATGATGACCCGAGATGGGTTCGAACCCCCGACCCCTTCCCTGTCAATTTTGTTTGGTGAATTAAGCTCAGTTAAATACGGTCAAAGAAGCTAGATTTAATAAGGTTTTGAGGCTTCTCAAAATCAATTCAGTTAAATAAATTTAGCTCAATAAAATAATTTGGTGAGCAAATGTGTGAGCATTTGGTTAGTAAGTGGTCTGTTATACCCGTGATAAACGATTCAATATATTACGACTTTATAAATAACAATTGATATATAGTCAAAAGCACTATCTGAGTGAATTTTTTGTTAATTAACGAGTATAAAAATCAAATATTTATTAATAAATGACTTAACTACGTTCAAAGTATTTCCTGTAATTTTTTTTCTGTCAAAAATTTTTCATAAGAGAGCCGATCAGCTAAAAAGTTTTTTTCATTTAACTTAAGTGTAGACGCATTTATTTGGAATTTTTCATATAAATAATCAATAATTTTACCACATTCATTTTGATTTATTTCAATTTTAAAAAGAAATTCCTTTGGATCTAACCTTTTGTCATTCGCCTTGTCACTTACAAAGTCCCGAAAGTCAACATAATCTAGCCCAGTATATAAAAAGGTTCCCTTTTGTTGTAATAATCTCTCATTTGCGGACGATGGATTATCAACACATATTGCAACAGGCTGTTGGTCTCTAGAGTTTTTTATGAAAGTCTTATACGTTCCTGCATTAGCTTGCTTTATCTCATATTCCCCTCGGATTAATTCATTAAATTTTAATGGGTCTAGAATCCATATACAAGCATCATTATTTCCACCATTTTGAGTAGCAAAATACAAACCCACCTCCAACGCTGTAGACCAATCAAGAAACCTAGTTGGTATTCCATAATGTTGTTCGAAATAAACTATATCCCAATCATCAAAAGCTTGCTGCTTATAATTAATTGGATGGATAGAAGTAATTTCATCTAGCATTTTATTATAGAGCCAATTTTCAAAATTCTATATCCTTATCTTTTCTCTGGGATTCAAAACTTTCTTGCAAGATCCTTTGAATGCGGCTTCTGGTAACACATTTCTATACATTGAAGGAACCATTTTTTGAAAGATACCATTTTCCCCACGAAACCACACTATATCCTTATTATATTTAGATTTCCAATCATTAACCTGCTCCTCTATTCTTTCAAATGCTAATCTCGCATCTTCCATTTAACCCACCCCTTGATATTATTTTATAAATTTACCTTTTTAAAGATAAATACTTCGCTTATAAATGTGTACGTAACATAATCCGTACTATATCCTTCATCTATCCAAGTAATTGCTTAAGAATAATCTTAATTATTAGTCCATCATTTCTAAGCGTGTCTATATGCTGATTGAAGGATTTTATTTTGAATAGTTTCTTCATTCCCTTGTAAGAAAAATATTTTTTGTTCTCTTCACTTTTTAATAAATATAGGATTTATATCATCAATGCTTTGTAGTGCAATTCATAGGAAATTGGATTATGATTTACCTCCATCTGATAAATAGGGATATTTGATGTGAGTGCTATATTTACTAAGTGCATTTTATATTCATCTTGGCACTTCAAACCTATATATAGCATAAGGAACGGCTTTCATATGAAAACTATTTCCTACATTTTCTGCTTTCTAACCCTTAACTCTTGCTCATACTCCCATTTTTTTGTTTAATGCAGAAAGTTCAATTAACCAAGCCTATAGTTACTAAATATAAAATTATATTAATAACTAGAACTTATCTGAATATAACTCTATACATTAACTTTTTATAAACTACTTTAATTAAAAATACATTCTTCCAAAGAAACAATACAAAACCTCTTCAAATGTGTGCTACATTAATAATGATATTGCAATTCAATTAACAATACAAATAGATTAAATATAAATGCTTAATTATACTAAATATTACAAAAACAAAGATTTCTTTACAAAAAACTCAACTTCTCTATAATATCTAACTACAAGAAGGTGAAGATGATGATCAAAAAATATAACAATAACTATGTCGATAAAATTAAGATTGATACAGACAAATATTTATTAGATAAAACCAACAACATTTATATCCGTACTTTTTTAGAAATTCCCTTATTAAATGTTCAAGAAGGTAAAGAAATAGGAATAATTATGATGAATCCTTCATATGCTGATAAAACGGCATCAGATAAAACAGTTAATCTAGTAATTGATTTTTTTGTTAACTACAATAAAAAAAAGAACAAAAAAGAACAAAAAATAAAGAAGATAACGATTTTAAATTTATTTCCCATATGTAGTTCCGATCCTAGAGAAGCCTACGAATACTTACGAATTCTACATAGCAAAAACCAGTTAAATAGAGTGATGAAAAACAACCTACTCAAACTAAAAAACAAAATGGTGGATTTTGAATATATCGTATTAGCTTGGGGGTTACCACCAGAAGGTACGATTCCCTACTTATGGTTACATCAAAAATCTCTACAAGTAATTAGATACTCAGAAAAAAATAATGTTAATATGTATGTATTTAAAGTAAACGATACTTCTACTCTATTACGTAAAACTGGTGATCCTCGCCACCCGGCAGGAATGAGAGGAGAAAATCAGTATCTTAGTAGACTAGTTCAAGTTACTCGAAATAATTTGTATGGCATAAGTGGTCAACAACTACATTAAAAACAATGTTACTTGAAGAAAACATACAATTAACATCATTACAGAGTTCCTATTAAACATTAAAATTATATTATATTATAAAAAGCCATTTTTCTAATTTAGCACTATCAATAAAAAAGCACATTAACAACTATATTTATTAAAATCATCCTTTGAAGCTTTGATACCATTTACTAAAAATGCTACAGTTTCTTCAACTGTAGCATCAACAAGACAACTACACTTTCCTATCCAATCTTAAAGAGATACAGTATTCTCTATTACCTATCTAATCAAGTACGTAAGTACGTTTAAATAACTAGTATAAATATCTTCTTTGTTTGCAATTCAGTTAAGAGAATAATCCATTATAATCTTAATATTCAAGTCTTTAGAATTGTCAAGTTCAAAATATTTAATCAAATCTAATAATATAATATTAACCAGTACAATAGTAACTAAAGAAAAAAATTTGTTTTACTCAACACTAATTACGTCAAACCCTATATTAACAAGTGTACTTTTTTCAGCTTCTGGTAGGTTAGGAAAGTTTATGTATAGTCCTTTTTTTGCTCTGCTTAAAGCTACGTAATAAACTCTATGCTCTTCTTTATTCATATTTGGAGCTAACAAAAATGACAATTCATTACGTTCAAGTGAAGGAATAATCAGAAGGACATTTTCAAATTCTTCCCCTTTAGCATTATGCACTGTTTGAAAATCATTTATGTCATCTACAAGTTTCATTTGGAGTACAGCTTGAGAATATAATATATTGTCATACATTTCTTTTGCCGCTCCACCTGTAATTTTTGCTTTAATATTATAATGCCCATAAAGGAATTCATTATAGATTTGTGTGAGGGGCAAGTTATTAATTTGTTCTTGGAATTGTATCAATCTTTTCAAGTTTTCAAACGAATTCTTCTCAGTAAAACTTTCTTTCCTATATGCCATCCTCATTGCTTTTAAAGACTCTTTGATTTTCAATTGTTTCGCATACTCTAATGATTTTATTACATAAAATATTCTCCAACCTCTTTCACTATTTGAATCTTTGACAATATATTCAACTTCATTAGCACTAGAGGCTTGTGGATTTTGAAATGTATCCAACGTTTCTTTTCGATATGCCAAGATTTTCAAATCTACCAGAGATTGATTTTTGAAGTAATCATATGACTTAGTTTTTGAACCAATTATGATAATCGGCTTAGGCCCTTCAATATTATTAACACTTACTTGTTCAAAATCCTTATCTTGTCTCATATGATTAAGAACCGTGATAATTTCATTAGATGATCTACTATTATTTCTTAGAATATATAGTTTCATTTGAGGTACTTCAAACTCTTCGAAATCTTGCACACTGGCGCCCTGAAAAGAATATATAGATTGACATACATCTCCTATAACACCTAAAGTTGTTTCCTTTTCAGCAATTAATTCCACAATCGCTACCTGCAATGGACTTGTATCTTGAAATTCATCAATTAAGAGATAAGGGAATTTCCCACGAATAATCTCACAAATATATGGCTCTTGTAATAAGATATTATATGCAAAATACAAGACATCATCGTGACTTAATTTCCCTTCTGCCCAGTAAATCTCTTTATATTTTGAAAATGTGGTAGGTTTTATTGTGTATCCATCAACTCGACTATCAAAATGTCTGATAAATCCTAATTTAAATGTCTTATCTTTCTCTAAAATCCATTGAAGTTTATTTAAAGCTTTCGCTAAATTTGTATCAGATAAATAATTTTGTCTAGTTTCAGATTTAATTTTTGCTATTTGACTTTTTCTTAGTTTTATTTCATCGTGTCCATCTAGTTTATCAATAGCGATTAGACTTGAATCTAATAGCCAGATAAATGGTTTAACTATATGTTTATAACAAAAACTATGGATAGTTGTTATTTCAATGCTCTCTAAAGAGCCATCTAATCTGTTTCTTAAAGTATTAACTGCTGCATTAGTGTACGTTATACAAGCTATTTTTCTAGAACGTTTAAGCTTGTCTGAATGATTTAGAATACGCTTAATATGATTTACTAAAAAAGTCGTTTTTCCAGCTCCTGGTCCTGCATATAACTTAAATGGTTCATCTAGTGGTATTGCTTCAAAGCTATTTTTTAATTCGATTGCATCTGATAAATCCATTCTAATGCCTCCTTTATATAATCTGGAGGTTGGATAATGTTCTCTTCTAATGAAACTATATTTGCCAATTCTTGAGCAGCTTCTCCTTTTGAAATTGATGCTAGGTATCTACAAGCTATTAATTGCTTCTTAACATTGTAATTATCGATAAGCTTCCCTTTTTCATACACTTCAAAAACTTCATCTTTAAATTTTCCTACTCCAAGCCTGTTTATCAATTCAATTAATGGTTTATCTTTTTCTAATAAAATTAATAATTCTTTTAGCTCTTGAGCATTTGAAAGTGAAGGAGTAATTAACTGTTCACAGTTCGGATTTTTCAAAAACACATCGTATTCAAAAGTTGAACTTTTTCCTCCTTCTTGAGAAAACACACAAATTGTTGGACAAGAATATCCCTCACTATTTACTAGTTCATTAGAAGTAGTTTTATATTCGTACTTTTCTTCTTGTAAATTTAAAAAGAGTGGTAAACATTTTTTCCATTTTGCATTTAAAGTGTTTTTTTTCTTTCTCATTGGATCTAAATCAGTTATACAGGCTACTTTTTTCTTCAATGCATAGTTTCTTGAAGTATCAAAAAGCTTTAAAAAATGATTAAAATATCTTCCTCCGATATTAATAATTGAAGTATGATTATCTACTAAATCAAAGTTTAATATTTTAGCAAATTCCGGAATAACTAGTTGCTCTGCAATACCTTCTACAAGAACAATATTTTGGGCGAAAAATAAATCTGATTTAGTGACATCTAAAAACCTTTTCACATAATTTTTCGACTGAATATCATCCGGATTTTCTAAGTCAAAAACTTTACCTGGATAAGCGATATGTATGGATTCTCCATCTCTTTGTATAACCAGAATATCATCTAAATCTACTGCTGCTGTAATATTAGGAGAATGAGATGTAATAAAAACTTGATTCACCTGAGATGACCTATTTTCTTTTAGAAATTGTAAGAATTTATACTGCATATTTGGATGTAGATGGGCTTCCGGCTCTTCAATAGCCAAAATTGAAAAAACTTTAGCGTTGGTTCCTAGATAGTCACCAGAAGCATTCTTTTGCATTTTTGAAAGTAATAATGAGATATAAATGAGATTGTTATACCCTAAACCATTACTGATTGCAGGAAGTTTAATACCCGACTCTTTTTCTACAATAAGTCTTAAAGCTGAATATAATTCAGTATCAAGAATCTCTCCATCAAATAGAGGCTTTGAATCATCTATACCGGCTCCAGTACGTTCAACATACTTTAATATTTCACCCGTTCCTAACTCCATTCTTTGTTGCAAAGTTTTAATTAATTTAGTAGATTCATCATTGAACTCGCGTTTTAATTCTTCAATTTTTAAAGATTTCTCACTTCTGTTATAATCCGTATTAGATTTAATATCATAATCCATAAAGAAATCGATAACTTCTCTTAGCAAGCTATTATTTCCCTTAAATAAATCTCTTTCTACATCTCTAATCGCTGTAAGAAATTGAAAGTCAAAACGATTAATTTCCTCTGGCTGTACCACATTTTTAAAATCTGGATTCCCGACATATAATCTTGATACATATTTCTTTAAAAAATTATGCTCAATTGATTTCCAATAACGATTTATATCATCGCTTTGAATACTATTCATTAATGTTTCATATTCAGCTTGATTTGTTTCTGGCAAGTAAAATTCATAGGTAATTGTTGCTTCATAAGGGCTATTAATGCTCGTCAGCCAATTAGCTACTGTAACTAGTTCATCTGAATATTCTTCTTCATCTTTAGATTCAGTAAGTTTAGCAGAGATTACAATTCTGGGTGAGGTATTTATTAGCTCTTCAATGTTACAATTTCTATTAAAATCGTTTATATTTAGTTTTTTGCTAGAACCATTATTAAAAAGTAGTTCAAAAGCTTTAAGTATTGCAGTCTTGCCTGCATTATTTTGGCCAAGTATCACATTAATTCCATCATTGAATTGTATTGTAGTTTGAGATGAAAAAGCTCTAAAATTAGTTAATGTTAATTCAGAAATATACATATAAAACCTCCTTATATATATATATTAGCATAACTAGGAAATTTCATATTTTTTGATTTTTTTAAAAAAGATCAAGTTGCTATAACCTAATAAGAAATTTTAATATACAATGCTGAAAGCTTTTTGGACCCTAGGCCTATCCCTTGGTTTTCTTTTCTATAAAAGCTTAGACCCTTTGTACAAAGTCTAAGCTTTTTAAACTATCTTTAATTTTGAACAATAGCTGTTGCAGCTAAAACTTGTATATTTGTATCTGGATTATCTAATGCTTTATACAAAATACCCAAAGCTTTCTGTACTAATTCGCTATTTTCCTCTATTTGAACACCATCTGTTTTGTTTCCTTCAATAATGGAATCAATATCAGTTAGTTGTAGAGGATACTAAAACTTTGTAATTGTAGCCGATTTCTCAAATGCTCCTGAACTTTATCGTTTAACGTATGTCTTTCTACTTTCACTAGCCAGTGTATGTATCTTTGATGGCACATTCCATCCTCATTATTATCGAACTGCTCAACATAACTGTAAGGTCCAACTTGACCAAAATATACATAATCACCTTGAGCAATCATCACAATATCTTGATTATGCATTATATTGATAAACGCATTAATCATCCCTTTATTGTATGCCATTGTTTGCCTTATATAATCTACATAAGTATCGGCTAAACGTGTTTCAATGTCTTCAACTGATACGTTAGATAAATTTCCGATACACAGCCATCCTATTGCTATAAATTTTTTCTACAAAAAGCGGTAATCGCTCTATACCGTGTGGTTTACTCTTTAGTAGAAATAAATTCATAAGCCTTATACCCCAATAAATTCAAACCTAATTCTGATACATTATAGCGTGAACCAGTTACAATTCCTGGACTACGTACGGTAGTATGAACCGCTTGATTGAAAAGATGTAAAGGTTCATCGGTTTCAATCCATCGAACACTTCGTTGATGGCAGAACCCATCAACAGTATTATCAAGACTTGGGACATATTGATATTTAGAAATGCTAATTTAAATATGTACAGTATTGCTCGAATAAATATGTACAAATTTGATATGAATCTACATACTAATCTTGGGGGGATTAGTATGTACATAACAATGAATATTGATATCGATTTTGAGATTAAAAGTCTTTCAGACTTACCGAAATTCAAACAGATTATGGAGCATATGAAAATGAAAATCAATAAAAGTAAGCTAGCAAAGGAATTGGGTGTGGATCGGCGGACAATTGATAAATATCTAAATGGCTTTATCCCAAAAAGAAAAAGGGAAAAGCCCTCAAAGATTGATCCTTATTATGAAATAATAGCCGCATTGTTATCAGAAGATTCAAAACAGGTATTTTATTACCGTCGTATGCTTTGGCAGTACCTAAAAGACAATCATGGATTGGAATGTGGAGCTTCAACCTTCCGTGCGTATATAGCTCGTACACCTGAATTTAATGCCTACTTTGAAGAGGATAAACGTATTTCTTCACCCAAAGGGACAGTCCGATTTGAAACGCCACCAGGTAAGCAGGCCCAATTAGATTGGAAGGAAAACATTTTATTCGAAACCAAAGAGGGAGAAAAGATAGAAGTCAATGTGGCGGCTTTCATTTTATCAAATTCCAGATTCCGAACATTTCAATTAAGTCTTTCTAAGTCACAGAGTACCTTACTTTCTTTTTTAACAGATACTTTTGAAGCAATTGGCGGAGTTCCAGCTGAAATCCTTACGGATAATATGAAAACGGTAATGGATGAAGCGAGGACTGATTATCAACCTGGGAAAGTGAATGCGAAATTTGATCAGTTTGCGAGGGACTTTGATTTTAAAGTCAAACCATGTATTGCAGGACGACCGAGAACCAAGGGGAAAATTGAATCCACAATGAAACTCCTTGATGAAATTCATGCGTACCAAGGTCAACTGACAATGGAGGAACTTCATCTATTCATACAGGATTTAGGGAATAGAATGAATCACCAGATCCATCAAGGAACGGGGAAAATACCGATTATGGAATTCAAAAAAGAAAGGAACCACTTACTCCAGCTACCAACTGACAAAGTAAGAGATTCCTATCGCATCAAACATACACATGTAAAAGTCAATGCATCAAACATGATTTCCTACAAATCGAATCAATACTCTGTACCACCAGAATATCAAGGAAAAAAAGTAGGCTTACAGGTGTATGATGACTACTTGTGGATTTATTATAACATGAAACTGATCGCCCAACATCCAATTAGTAACGCTAAACTTAATTATCAAGAGGAACATTATAAGGCAAGCTTACTTGTTTCCACCCCTCATTATCCTGAAATCGACGATTTAGCAAAACGGAATTTAGCAACGATTGGAGAAGTGTATAAATAATGAATCCAACTACAAACTATCAACAATTATTATGGAATCTTGACTATCTAAAGTTAAAGCAAATGAGCTTACATTTAAATGAAATCGTAGACTTCAGCGTAAAGCATCAGATGTCATTTATCGACACATTAATCAAGTTGACTGCGTATGAAATAGACATACGGGAGAAAAACATGACGCAATCGATGGTGAAGGTCGCAGCTTTCCCTCATTTTAAGGAGGTGAAAGATTTCGATTTTACCTTTCAAACATCGATTAACCAACAGCAGATTCTAGACTTCCTTACATTGCGTTTTATCGAGGAGAATGAAAATATTGTGTTTTTAGGACCAAGTGGTGTCGGTAAAACCCATTTGGCCACAGCAATAGGGATTGCGGCAGCAAAGAAACGGACGAGTACCTATTTTATTAAGTGCCATGACTTGATTCAAAATTTGAGGAAAGCTCGATTAGAAAATCGGTTAGAGAGCCGTTTGAAGCATTACAGCAAATACAGACTGTTAATCATCGATGAAATCGGTTATTTACCGATTGATCACGAAGACGCTAAGTTGTTTTTCCAGCTGATTGATCGAAGATATGAAAAAAGAAGTACCATCTTAACAACCAATGTGAATTTCAAAGCGTGGGATGAAATATTTCAGGAACCTAAACTGGCCAATGCCATATTAGACCGCATTTTACATCATGCGACAGTTGTGCCTATGATAGGTGATTCATACCGATTAAAGGATCATTTAGCAAAAGAGAACGAGTAATTCTGTACATCCTTATCCAAGCGAAAGTGTACATATTTATGTTGACATTTACAGATATTCTCCAACTATTCCATAACTTAGTTTTTTACGATTTCTAACAAGAATAAGATCTCCGGCTTCCATTATATTTAAAAAACACTAGATAGCCCCTAATGCATTTCCAAGTTCACCACTTTCTAATTCATAAACATATTGTAATGCTCTTTTTATCTCTGACTTCGATTGAGTGGCTAGATCACTATACCTGGCCATCCATTTCTGATTACATCTTCTTTAATAAATTCGTTATATCGATTATTGCCGTGTGGACGATATTTTGATACACCTTCATCCTAACCACTCCTCAAGATTCTTAATGACTATACTAAAATCAGAAAATTCACCTTAGTAAACCCTTTTTATTCCTTATGATTCCATAGGGTTATTTTTTTCCCTTCATTTAACACCGCTATTCTCTCCTAAAGCGGTATATTTTTTCTCTATCAATCTTACAAAAATCAACAATCCTTTTTGTACTTGATAATAAAGCTTATTTTCATCCCTAGTTCGTAATAGAAATAACCATTACTGATTAGATTCAATGCCTCACTTACACTATTGAACAATTTCACATTTTATTCACTAATTTGGAAACATTTTTTCTCCAATTCTGCATCAAAATCATTTATAATACCGCATCAAATATCTAGAGCATTAAAATCCAAAAGTTTTCCCCATTTCAAGGACAAGTAGTGTATAATATAGCATTTTTATTTAAGCAACCCGCACTTTGAAAAATCTTTTTTTACTATGCATAGTTGAGTTGATATATAATAGTAGGCTTTATTTATGAAAAATCTATTTCAACCTGAATCTAATCATTGATTCAGGTTTTTTTAAAACTTTTTTCATCTTCTCATTTCAGCTGGTATATAATCCACTCATTGATTCGTGGCTTTTCTTAAAAAAATTTCTTTTTTTCATCTTCGAACCTCAGCTGGTATATAATCCATTCATTGATTCGAGGACTTTCTTAAAAAAATTCTTTTTTCATCTTCGAATCTCAACTGGTATATAATCCATTCATTAATTCGAGGACTTTCTTAAAAAAATTCTTTTTTCATCTTCGAATCTTAACTGGTATATAATCCATTCATTAATTCGAGGACTTTCTTAAAAAAATTCTTTTTTCATCTTCGAATGCCAACCATTTTAAAATGATAGGTATCAATTGAAATCACAAACAACCAATCTGTTTTTTATAAAAGGAGAATTATTATGCACAAAACAATAGAAGATTATCCAATGATGTTAACAGCGGCTGAGATATCAGAAATTTTAATGGTATCTAAACCAACAGCTTATGAAATTATGGAACACAAAAGCTTCCCATTAATCAAAATAGGCCGTAGCAAACGAGTACTCAAATCAAAATTTTTCGAATGGCTGTCTCAACAACAAGTGAACGCATCCTAAAATCACCTTTTTACCAGCAAACAAAATTTAACTAGAAAGCGAGTACAGCTATGGAACATCAATTACAATATATAAATCCTCAAATTGACTTTGAGGTAATTCTATCAATCTGTGAAAAGCACGGTATTTCACAAGAGGTGATTCGCCATTTTCAAACGATAGAAGGGAGTATAAAAAATGAACCCTCTTCAATCGAATCTTGAATTACTTGGGAGTAAAACTCAGCCAATAATTATTAAGCGCAAGATTAATTGTGATCCAGATACAAAGTTAAATGTTCAGCTAGAACTGGCTTTATCTACTAAAAACGAGAAAGTATTCGATTTAAAAGAATAAAACTCTTCCCTCCTGTTCATAATGAATAGCACTTGAACAGGAGGGATTACATTGTCCAAACCTAAAATTATGAAGGTTTCCTATGGCGAAGAAATGCCAGAACAAACAGCTTTACTATTTTACAGAATCCTAGAAAAACTGATTATTAGCTCATTACCTAATGATCCACAAAGAGTCGGACTCTTTTTACAGGATTCATTACTAGAATTCACTAACGAGATTAACGAGGAGGAAACATAATTGCCACGATCTAAAGCAAAATGTATCGCTGATGTTTTTCAGCCACATAGAAAAGTCGCTCAATATCTCAGGGTAAGTTCAAGTGGTCAAGAATTGGGATTACAGGAAGCGACGAATTCAAAGTATCTAACTGATTTTAATAAAGAGGATATAATCGATTTTGTTGATGATAATGTTTCAGCTACAAAACTCTCTATTGAAGAGCGCCCTGCACTAAATCGAATGCTCCATTTCATAAAAGAAGGTAAGATTTCAACTATTATTGTTTATGAACGAGATCGATTGGCTCGTGATGTCTATGAATATATTCAAATCGTAACTTTGTTTTACAAATTTAATGTTAAAGTAATTTTCACTGCTTCTAATTCTCCAGAGTTTTCCGATGATTTATTTACGGAAGCTTGGTATGGATTAACTGCTCAATTCGAAGGTCAGAAAATTAAAACACGTTTGTCTGATGCACGAAAGAGGAACCCTTCACAAATTATTGGATACAAAAAAGTTAAATCAACCGATAGTAACTCGTTAAAACAAACCAAATTTGTAGCTATAGCTGATATGAAAGACATAATCAAACAGATGTTCATTGACATATCTGAAATTGATGAAGAAAAGGACCTTTTCAATATCATTATTAGATATCAACCATTGCTTAATAGAAAAGATACGAGAATCATCGATATCTTAAAAACCCCTTTTTTTAGTGGTCATTACATCGATTCATCCAACGCTACATTTGTTCAATTACCTAACGTTGAACCAATCATTACTGTAGAGTTATTTAAAAAAGTACAAGTGGTATTGGAGCAATTCGAGCGAGATATTGATAATGGCATTTCCTTTTCACAAAAAGAAACCATTGTTAAACCACAATGTAGCCTTTGCAAACAAGAACTTAAGTTCAAGAAAGGTTTAATTGGCTCTCCAGGTTCTTATGTCTGGCGTAAACATAAGAAGATATCTATTGAGGTATCAGAATTGGATGATCTAACCTCGGAATTGATAGAAAATACTTCGTATTTCTTTTTCAAAAATCGAAAAAATTATCAAGACTGTTATCAACAAGCAGCTCACTCAACTCAAAAAACACTCCAAGCAGATTCAAATAGAACTTGAAAATTTGTGTATTGAGTTTACGAAAACATTTAATCCCAAACAACTCCATTAATGGAGAAAAAAATGATGGAAATCACTGTCCTAAGAAAGGAACTCCATACGACAGAGGAAAACATTACTCTTATTAAAGATCGTATAGAAGATATTCATCTAATGAAAGAGTTTACTGAATTAAGATTTAACGAATTGATTGAGTCCGAATTGAATACACTTATCGAATTACTTATATCGAAAATTATTGTTCATCCAGAATACATTCATTTCGATGCTTATTTTAGTGAATTTTTTGAAGAAGGAGATAAAAAATATGCCTCATAATAATGAACGACCTATTCGAAAAGCTATAGGAGTTGTTAGACGATCTGATGTTAAGCAAAAAGAGAATGCTTCTTTACTAACGCAGAAAGAAGAAATATTAGCAAAGGCTAAACTCGAAGGTTATACAATTGTTGATATATTTGAAGATGATGGTCTAAGTGCTTACCATTTATCAGTAAGTGAAAGACCAGCTATGATCAAAGCGTTAAAACTTGCCTTATCTCAAACCGAAGAAATTGAAGCTTTGTTTTTTTATGAAGAGTCACGGCTTTCAAGACAATTTTCCGATTTCGTCATATCTTTCTATAACCCAGTAAAAAAAGAAAAACCGCATTTTGCATTCTTTTCAACAAAAAAAGTAGCAGAATGGAACCCTAATGATATTACTTCAGTCTTTGAATTTGCTACTGCTGCTAAAGATTCAAGTATTAAATCCGCACGAATAATTGATGCTCAAGGTGAATCATTAAAAGTATCTATCAAGTCGAGTAGACTCTTAAAATAGAACCTATATTTTTATTAAGCCGTTTTCTTTTGAGACACAGGCAAGTCTAAAATAGGTAGGAGAGTAGTTAAAAAAGCAGAGCACTTCACCATATGAAATCGCTCTGCTTTTATATTTACTTTTTAGAAAAAACTGATTCCGCTGCTTTCTTAGCGTTCTCAGCTACTTGCTTTCTTGTTTCAGGGTTTTTAATTGCGATTGCGCTACCTGCTGCTACTACAACAAGAACAGCACCCATAGCTATGCTTTTAAAAATTCCTGTTTTCCATTCCCTGTCTTCTCTATGTACAGTGTTTGAAGTTTCAATCATTTCTTTTACAAGACCATTGATTTCGCTACGTTCTTCTTTAGATAAATCGATGTTCCTTAATTGGTCACCATAAATTTCTACTGCTTTTGTAATAATTGCTTGTAATCTCTCAGAAGATTCTCCGTTCAACTTTGCTAACTGAGTTGCCGCCTCAACAACGCTCGGCATAAACTTCATAATCATTTTTCTTTCATCTTCAGATATTTTACTTAAGTCAAACCCGTTCTCTCTGAGCTTTGTAAGTGCCTCTTTAAATGAATTTGCTTGTTGATTATCCATAGAGCACGCATCCTTTTCAATTAGTATTACAATACACAATACTGCGAAAATAAAGAGAATCTTGTTAACAAACTCTTCTACCGCTTGCTAGAATAAAATCAAGTTAAATTACTATCATTAATAACCTCACCATCAACAATACGAATTGTTTTTTCAGCCTTTTGAGCCAAATTTAAATCGTGCGTAATCATAATTACAGTTTGGTTAAACTGCTCACTTAACTTTTTAAGATAATCTACTATTTCTTCTGATGCTTTTTGATCTAGGTTACCTGTTGGTTCATCAGCTAAAATAATACTTGGCTTTGCAGCTAATGCTCTAGCAATGCTGACTCTCTGCTGTTGCCCCCCAGATAATTCACCCGGCATATGGTTAACACGTTCTTCTAGTCCTAAGAAATGTATTAATTCACCTACATATTCGTTATCCACTTTATCGTTTCCAATAAGCAGGGGTAATTCTATATTTTCTTTCGCATTTAACATAGGTATTAGATTAAATTTTTGAAACACAAAACCGACTTCTCTTCGACGATAATCTGCTAGTTCATCATCAGTCATAGCGTTTAATTCTTTTCCGTTTATTTTAATGATGCCTTCTGTTTGCTTCTCTAGTCCTCCGAGTAAATGTAAAAGAGTACTTTTTCCACTACCACTAGGTCCTACGATGGCAACAAACTCACCCTTTTCTATTTCGATATTAGCATTCTTTAATGCTCTGACTTCTGTGTCTTTATTTTGGTTGTATATTTTTTCAACATTACAGACCTCCACAACTTTCATATAAAGCGCTCCTATCTATTCTACATCGTTAATATCTTCCATAATATTATCATTTTTCAACTTGGTGCTAAGTACAATCGAAATAATATAGCTGAGTATTAGTGTAATTAATGCTAATAAAACAAATATCATATAGTCATACTCATAAGGTATTCCGAATAAGTAAATCTCTGATTTTTTATATAAATATTTTGCAATTGGCTGAGAGACTAAAAATGTAATAAATAACGAAATAAACCCTAACATCATATTCTCAAAGTAAATCATACGTTGAAGCGTTTTGAATCTCATTCCAATTGCACGATATACACCTAGTTCGCTTTTTCGTGTCTGAATACGATATTTTAAGTTGTTTACTAGATTGGTTAATACCAAAACAAAAACAACTACCGCCATCCCAATAACATATACTAATTTTTTATGATACATCATATCTAATTTTTCTTTTTCTTCTATCATACTTCTAGCTGTAACCTTTTGGTTTTCGACAGCCAAGCTAATGAGTTTCTCTTCAATAGCCACTTCCTGCTTTTTCGTTAAAGAAGGTTTAGCTCCTATATTAACCGTTTCATATACATTGGTTGGTGCCATTTGTTTAAAATGCTTTTCACTAGTAATCAAAAGAGGATATGTCTGTTCTAATATGGACACTTCTTTCATATACGGATAATAAACAATCGCTGCAATTTTGAAATTTTTATAAGTATACTTCGCATCGTTATCTTTTAAATGCCAATAAGCCTCTTCATCTGTTTTAAAATCCGAACGATATTTTAGCTGGACAGTATCTCCAACATTATATTGCATAATACTTATACCATTTTTGAAATATCCCACATTCCCTTTGGATTCTCCGTACGTACTCATTCTAGGCATTGCAATAATAATTTCATTCGATTTCAAATTAGTAGCATCAAAGCTTCCTTCTGCGAGATAATCCTTTAATTTTTTTAATGCAGGTTCATTGTAGCCTTTTAATTTAGTGAGATAAACGGTATCTTTACTGTCCTTTCCTGTAAAAGAAAATCCATAGACTTTTTTCACAAGTTCATTTCCTTGTTGTAAATAGACTTCGTTTCGATTAATATCTTGTTCTATCACTTTTACTGGTAAAGCCATCTGTGTTTCGATACCATTAACACCTGAAATAACTTTTATTTTTTCTATTGTCTCGCCTTTAATTCCTTCAGTGGCGGACATATCATCATAGGCGTTCATCATATAATCACCATTAAAGAAATTTTGCTCTTTGCTTATCTGATTTGTTTGTTGTGCCATTTTTGCTTGATAACTCATTCCGTAAAACAGAATACATCCGATGCTAATAGAGAGAATTACCAATACGGTCGTTTTCAAATCACGAAATGCGTATTTGATTGCTAGTGTTTGGTAAGGTTTTAAAATACTTTTTCCTGGCTTTAAGTTTAATAAATGGAAACTAGATTGTTTTTCTGCTGTACCAAAAATCGTTCCTATGATGGATTGATTATTCACTTTACGACTTCCTATAAGCCCGATAAGCACAACAATAATTCCAACACATATGATGCAAATAAAAATTGGAACAATTGGAATGACCATACTAAATGGATCTTCCTTCCCCCAAAAATAGATTTTTATCATTCTATCTTTTGAAAGAAGAGTCACGATATAAGCACTTAAAATCCCCAAAACAACGCCAATTGGGATGCTTATAAGATACATATCTAAGAGTTCAGCGAGAATCAATTTCCGCATTTGTTTTTTCTTCATTCCCATCGCTCTTAAGACACCATATTGTTTCTCCCGAGCCATAAGCGAAATGCGGTACACACCATAGATAATGATGGCACAAATCAGTATCAGCAAAGCTCCAAACTCTACATCCATTTTTGCTAAAGCTTGCATATCCTCTTCCCATACATTTTTAGAAATCCTTTTTGGAGGAAAATGTAGGTTTTGCTGAATATCCTTAATGGCTGTGTCTTTATTGACATTTTCTTTGAATTTAATGGTTGCGATAAAATCACTATATTTTCGGTTATCTATTCCCGTATAAAGATTTACTGAACTAGCTAATTTATTTAAGGATAAATCATTAATTATTCCAACAATTTTGTAAGTGACTTTTTCATTTTTCGAATCAACAAAGGATGTTGTATTGAACGTAAATTCTGAACCGATTACTGGATTTACTCCTAAGTTTAACAATGCCCATTTTTCAGCTACAATCTCATTTTCATTTTCGGGCATTCGTCCTTTAAGTAATTTAGATACGGTTATGATTTCTGTTTGATTTGCTTCAACAACCATAGCCCTTTGGTTGTCTTCTGTATGAATAATGCCTCTACCTCTACTGACTCCCAAGTGTTTGATTTGCTCATTATCTCTTAATTTTTCTATTTGTTGATTGTTAAGATCCTTAAGTTGAAAATCGATTGCCGTATAAATAAATTGATTCTGTTTTGCCTCATTTTTGTGATTGCTATGTATTAAAGTGAGCATACCTACAATCAGTGCAATCGTTAAAGAAATACTTAATATGAGGGCTGCTGTGTTCTTCTTGTAATTTTTAATATAGTATCTATGTAGTTTCATTACTCTTCACCACCTCATTTTCATTTATGTAGATTTCCACCTTTAAACTCCTTTCACGACTATTAGTGTTAGAATATTCACTTTTTATAAATCTATTATATCAAAGCATCAAAGAATGATACTAGAATATCAATTTATCTGAACAGAACCCATAAGAAAGACTAAGTTCCATCCACCTATGGCAGCTTAGTCCTTTAGTTGTTTCGTTTTATTTTGCCGATTGTAGTCAAATTTCCTATGTCTGACGTATTGCACATATCGATTTAGGTTCTTTGGATTATTTAAGCGATATTCTGCTATACCACCAATATTGTAAGTCAAAGTTAAAGTTATCGTTAATAATCAAAGCTTTTCGTATATATGATTAGATAAACTTTTTTATTGCTCATTTTTTATCTTTGACCATTTGCATCACTGTGTTTCGGTATTCTTCTTCAGTAATCATACGAGATAAGAGGGAATGCACTAGTTCTGTATGAGCATTTGTAATATTAAAGCCCTCTATTTCTAGTGATGCTTTAGCCTGTCGCAAAGCTCTTTCTAAATATGCATCTCTTTCATTAATGGTCATATTTAAAATTCTCCTATCCTGGATATGTTCAAATACTTAATAACTTTCCATTTTATATTTTTCTTCATAGATTTTAATGCTATACCCCTATCTAACCAACCATTAAAATTAAACGTTTACTAGTTCACCAAACAGACACAACAAATCTTCTCCATCCGTTGGTTTTACAAAAACACCGCAATATAATCTCTTCACAAAATTTTTTTCATTTTTACTCACTTTTTTTCCACTTCACTTAAATACCTTTATAAACTGGAGTTATGGACAATTCATAATGTCACATAAACCATTCAAAACTATTAAACATAGAAACGTTACAACAAGGAGAGTACTAGATGAATAAACATATTGAAGAATACCCGCTAATCCTTACTGCGGTACATATATCAGAAATCCTAATGATTTCTAAACCAACTGCTTACGAAATAATGGAGCAATCCACATTTCCATTGATTCGTATAAGTAGAACCAAACGAGTCCAAAAAGATGCTTTCTTTAAATGGTTATCTCAACAGCAAGCACAAGCATTATAAAGAATGAAGCAAGTGGGCAAACTAATAATAGACCACTGCTTTTCAAAAGCTTAGTTATCAATCTAGGAGGAAAGCACAATGAAAGGTAGTATCAGAAAAAGAGGAAAGAAATACGAAGTTATTGTGGATATAGGAAGAGATCCATATACAGGTAAGCGAAGACAAAGAACCAATTGTACTTTCACTAGAAAACGAGATGCTGAAGCACACCTTCGCAAATGGCTCGTTGAATTAGACGAGAACCGATATGTGGAACCAACCAAAGTCACATTCGCTTCTTATATGGAGTATTGGTTCACTTCTCATTATCAAAAACGAGTTAAAGAATCAACTGTATACAATCGAAAGACTGCAATGGATAAACATCTCATTCGTGAGAATCCATTTGCCAACAAAGAACTCTCAAAAATCACAACAGAAATGATAGATGGTTTATACAACGACAAGTTAGATGAGGGGTATAGCACCAATACCATACGCAAAATCCATCAATTGTTGAATCAAGCTTTCAAACAAGCGGTTAAGTGGAAGAAAATTGCTCACAATCCGGTTATGGATGCGGATCCACCATCCGTAAAAACAAAAGACACAGTAATATGGTCTTTTGATGAAATACACCGATTTCTTGAACACTGCAAGGAAGAGAGACATTACATCACCTTCTTACTTGCCATCTATACCGGAATGCGTAGAGGTGAAATTCTTGGGCTCAAATGGAGTGATATTGATTTCAAGAAAAAAATCATCCGTGTAGAACGCACATTAATTCACATTCCTGAAAAAGGCTATCAACTATCTCCTCCAAAAACTTTCAAGTCGAAGCGTCAAGTTCCTATTACTGATTACATCCTAAATGAGCTAATCACTCATAAAGAGCAGCAAGACGAGTGGAAAGAGCGATTAGGTGAAACCTATCAGGATAACAACTTGGTAATTTGTACGGAACAAGGAACCTTTCAAGATCCACGTAACTTATTACGTGTAATGAAGCGATTATGCGAAAAGGCAAAGGTCACATCGATCTGCATACACGAGATTCGTCATACACACGCTTCGATTTTGATTAGCGAAGGTGTAGATATCGTCAAAGTCGCCAATCGATTAGGTCATTCCAAACCAAAAACAACATTAGATACGTATGCTCACCTGATACCTACTGATCAGGATGAAGTCGCCGATACCTTCCACAACGCCTTGATGCAGAAAAAAGAGCCTGTTGTGAGCATTATGTGAGCATTTCACTAAAAGAGCGTATCACCATAGAAAACCCGCTCCAAACAAAAAGCCAGAAACCCTTGATACATAAAGGTTTCTGGCTCCTAAAAAGTGATGACCCGAGAGGGATTCGAACCCCCGACCCCATCCCTGTCAAGGAACAGGTCAGAAAAACAAAAAGACAAGCCAATGGACATCAAGTCCTTCAGCCTGTCTCCCCATCATTCATTCAATCACTCATACTCTTTCTCAAATTCCATCGTACTTCTGACCGTATCGATTGGTCTAACCAACTGTTCTATTTGTGCACGGTTCGGCTCAAGGAATGGCGGCAATGATAGTTTTTCTCCGACGGTTTCATACGATTCGTCGCCCATGAAGCCTGGTCCGTCTGTCGCGAATTCGAATAGGATTTGCGGTGCGACGCGGACATATAGCGATTCGAAGAAATGGCGGTTTACATAGCCGGATGTATGGAAGCCGAAGCCTTCCATTCGATTTGTCCATTCATCAAGGACTGCTCTGTCAGCGACGCGGAATGCGGCATGATGGACTGTTCCGAAGCCTTGGCGTGCCACTGGAAGTACGGCATTATGCTCGACGACGACCTGTGCCCCGTTGCCGCCCTCTCCCACCTCGAATAAGTGGAATGAGCCTTCTGTGGCGATTTCTTTAAAGAGCATCACTTGCTCAAGCATTTGCTTGAAGTAAGAAAAATCAGCAATTCGGACAAAGATTGGCCCTAATCCTGTTATAGCGAATTCCAATGGGATCGGTCCCTTTTGCCAAGGTGTGCCTGATTCCACTCCTTGATTATGTTCATCTGAGATCAATTGGTATTGTTGATCATCGAAATCGGCAAAGGATAGTGTTTTCTTGCCGAATTGTTCTTTTATGCCTGTATGCGCCACTTTCAAGCGGTCAAATCGCTTCACCCAATAGTCAAGGGCTGCGTCTGTCGGCACACGGAATGAGGTTTTGGCAATTTCGTTCGTTCCGTGGACCCCTTTCGGAATATTGGGGAAATCGAAGAACGTCATATCTGTACCGGCGCTTCCTTTATCATCAGCGAAGAAGAGATGGTATGTTTGGATGTCATCCTGATTCACTGTTTTTTTTACTAAACGCATTCCAAGCACATATGTGAAAAACTCATAGTTTTTTTCCGCAGAGCTTGTAATGGCTGTTACATGGTGTATCCCTTTTAAATGATTCATGGTTTATTCCTCCTACTTATCTGTCCATTTAATACGATTTAAATTATCTCTATTTCGAGATATACAATTAAAAAAAGAGAAATGTTGTTTTTATTTCTAATTATATTATCTTTACTTCGAAATAAATTTACCATACATTCTCTTATTATGTCAAACGATTCACTTTTCTACGGTCGATTGTCTCCCAAAAACGTTAAATCGCTATACCCGTACGCAATCTCTTCCACTTCCAAACGATCGATATACGCCTCCCCTAGCTTCACGCACCCAAATGATTCATAAAAGAATCGGGTCGGATTTTCGCTAAGCACCCATACCAGAATAGATTGGCAGCCGCTGTTTTTAATGGCCTCCATCGTTCGTAAAAATAAGTTCTTGCCCAACCCTTTTCCCTGATGTTCAGCTAGCAAATAGATGGCGTACAATTCGCCTTCATGCGGAAATGGTTTATGGCGGTTCTTGCCCCCTGAAGCAAAACCGACAATTTGGCCATGATCATCACAGGCAGCATATACTATTTGATTGTTTTCAATCGTAATCTTCCAGTTTCTTTCTCTTTCCTTCACATCCAACTTTTCAAGTATTTCATCTTTAATCAAGCCTCTATACGTCTCTTTCCATGATTGGACATGTACCGCAGCGATGGCTTTTTCATCTCCAGCTTGAGCTTTTCGGATCATCATTACATGTCTTCCTTTCCGTATAAATGCCGCCATTCGTTATGTAAGAGCGAAAAGCTGAAGGCATCATGATTTCTTTCATTCTGGAATAGATAAGACCGCAAAACACCCTCTTGTTGGAAACCTGCTTTCATTAAAAGCTGATTAGAGGCTTCGTTTTGTATGAAGGTGACCGCACCGAGTCTTACTAGGCCCAAGCCTTCAAATGAAAAAGCCATGATGGCCTGCATTGCTTCCTTCATTAATCCTCTTCTCCAGTAAAATGGATGGATTTCATATCCGACGTTCGCTTTTTTACTTTTTAATTGCAGGGCATTCAAGCCGATCGTCCCGATTAAATCACTAGAATCCTTCAATACTAAGCCCCAACGGATGGCGCTTCTTTTTTTAAAGGCATCGGCAAAGGAATGGATGATGTTTTCTGCATCCGCCTGGGTCTGTAGGGGATCCATGCCATAGTAGCGCGTCACTTCTTCATTCGACATAATATCAAAATAGGATTGAATATAGGAATCATCCAACTCGACCAGTTGAAGCCGTTCAGTTTCAAGCTGCGGGAACATACAACCCCCTCCTCTTCTATACAGCTACTAATTCTGCATAAAGGCCTAAATTCCTCCTTCTGTATGAACAAGATCTATTACTACAGTAGGAGGAATGAAATAGCAATCTATATAAAAAACGGTTTCTGCCGACTCTCTTTCATTTTCAAAAAAAGACTGTTTAACTACCAGACAACCATTCTATCCACACTACAACTATTTGACCGTTCGCTTATTCTTCCATGAACTGATAAATAGCAGTGCAAAAGAAATACTGCCGAAAGCGATAAATGAAAGGACGATTGGCATAAAATCATAGCTTCTACCCTGCCAAAAAGCCAAAAAGTCGTTATTCATATAAGACATCGGCAGCCCTTTTGAAATGACCTGCAAAAAATGGGGCAGCTGATCCGTAGTGATGCCCATCATCCCGCAAAGGATCATAAAGGCAAAATACAAAGTCATCGTTACACCATAAGTCGGTCCGAATTTTTTGAATATCGAAGCCACAGCATGAGCGACCATAAATAGAAAGGCACTGACCAATAAAATGATGAAGCATAACACAATGGCAGCAATAGGCGTTGGAGCCAACATATCGAGCAATATCCAATCAACACATACATAGATAAGAACCGCGCAAATCATGAATAAGAGATTGGCAATCATTTTAGCCAGCAGAATGCTCCTCTCCTCATAGCCGAAAAGCTTCATTCTTAGAGGGATGTCATTTTCAAGTTCCTGCGAGTAGTTGGCCGCATATCCAATCAGCAGCGTCGCCATTGGAATAATCATGATCATTGTCAAAAAGATGCTTGTCGTTGCCTCCGCTAATTGAGCAGCAGGCATTTCCCCGCTGATCATTTTGGCGATTAGGAGAGACATTAGAATCGGAAAGCCAATTCCGAAAAAAATGGTGAATAGATTTCCGCATGTATTGCGCAGTTCATATTTGATTAAATGAAGGCTAACTCCTTTTGTTTTCATTTTCCTGTGCCTCCATTGTTTGAATTGAATTGCTTCAATGCATTCACGTACATGATTTCGAAATCATTATTGCTTCGTTTATAATTGATATTGTGTTCCGTGAACATCTTCGTAAACGTCCATTCTTCCTCGTTATTCCTGCAGGGGAAAGCCAGCAAATGCTGAGGGGCTTCAATGCGTGCATACTCTTTCGTCAAAGCTTTGCTTTCCTCTGTATGTTCGATGGTGACGATTGATCTGCCGCAATATTTAGAAAATAAGTCCTCAGCCTTTCCGAAATCCACAAGTTTTCCTTTATCGAGGATCAACAGTTTATTGACCAGCCGCTCCAGTTCATCATAATAATGCGAAACAACGCAAAGTCCTGTATGTTTGCCCTGATACCAGTCCGTTATTTTTCCCATCAGCTTTTGGCGTGTTTCAAAATCAAGGCCTGAAGTCACCTCGTCAAAGAAGGTAAGAGGTGCGTCCTGCATCAAAACAAGAATAATCGTCAGCCGTTGCTGCTGTCCGCCTGATAATGTATGGAACCGTTTCTTCAAGCTGCCCTCGAATTGAAAAAAATCAATCAGCTCCATCAATTTTTTATTTTGTTTAATATCCGTGTTTAATATAGCCTCCATAATGTGCTTGACGGACATTGTTTTTACATAATGGTTTTGTTGCATATGCACAGCTATTTCCCGCAAGGAGAGATTGGTTCGGATAGAGCCTTTATATTTGACTAATCCTAGCACCGCTTTCACAAGCGTACTCTTTCCCGCCCCATTTGAACCGATGATGCCTATCCGGTCACCCGCCTTAATATCAACCGGCGTTTGGATCGATAATGCCTTATGCTCACCGAAGGCCACCTCTAATTGCTCAATTGTTAACATACATTGATTTCCTCCTGTACTTTAAAGAAATCATCCCCTGTTGTCCAATCATTTCTCTAAAAAAAGTGTATCATAAGAATGACCATTATTCTGATTTTTCCATAAATAACCACAAATGAATATCCTTATTAGCCTATTCTCCTCATTATTTTTCTATGCTTCTTCCCAATCATTTGCTGATACAGGAACTAATGATCCATCTAACCGTTTGCCAATGATTGATTGGATTCTTTCTATCAGGCTCTTTCGCCTTCTGTCCTGATTTGTGAATACCTGTTGTGGCAGGTTGACTGCACAGAAAAATCAGACTATTGTGTAACAATGAAGCAAATGCCATAATTATACAAAATATAGTAGGGGGATATAGAATGGAAGAAGATGTAAACAAAACAGAGATGATGAAATTTGAATTTAGTGAATTCATTCCTGCTCGGGTTGACTTTACACGATTACACCAAACAACGGGATGGAATAACGACGGACTATATACATATGACCAATTGTATAGGGCCATCTGTAATAGTTGGTACTCTGTTTCTTTCTATCATAATAAGTCTTTAATTGGATTTGGGCGGATAATCTCAGATGGGATTTATCAAACGTTTATTTGTGATGTAATCGTTCATCCCGACTATCAAACCAAAGGAATCGGGACAAAAATAATGAACGCATTGATTAAAAAATGCGATCAGGAAGGGATTAAGTGGATTCAATTATTTTGTGCGAAAGGAAAGGAACATTTTTATAAGAAATTAGGCTTTATTCCTCGCGATGCCGATGCACCGGGTATGTCTTTATTTTTATAATGGGTTGATAATCCATAAAAAACAATAGGGGCGTGCTACAAATCACCGCCTCCTATTGTTGATCTCTTTTCCATACCGAAGCCTTACTCTTGATTCCCTCCCCTTTTCGCCTCTTCCTCTCTTTCAGCCTTTAAAAACAAATACCGCAGGCGATCAGGTTCCGAAGAATAGGCAGTAGGAAAATCCCCCAGGTCTCTATCTAGTTTTCCATATCCTGCAGGTTCTGTTAAAAACAAGCCCTTTCCCTCGGTATAGGCAATCACTTCGGCGGCATATTCACGCGATGTATCGGCTGGTATGATGCCGCTGATTGCCATTCTGCTTACGATTGGCGACATATTTTGGATGGTCCCCCCCATCTCCAGGACATCATGAATGGCCCTTCCCCCACAATCAGCCGGAATCTCCATATGAAATGAACAAAGAGGCTCAAGCAGCTCTGTACCGCTCTTCCGAATTGCTGCTTCCATGACATAGGGAGCCAAATGGCGAAAGTCTGAAGGGGTGCTTACGGGACTGGCATACTGGGCGTAAAAAAACGTGATTTTGGCATCGGTCAGTTCAATGCCATTCAAACCGGACCGGCATGCTTTTTCTACCCCTTGCTGAACTGCATTCTGAAACGATGAGTTCAAATAGCCGTATGAAACCAGGCTTTCGTATTCGATCCCAGCGCCTATCGGCAGCGGTTCAATCCGCAATCCGATAGATGCATAATAGGGGTTTGGCTTTACACCCATATTGATGATCGCTTCGCCTGCTTGGGTCGGACACTCTTTATAGATCGTTAGTAATGATCCGAACAGAGCTTCCAAGCCATATCGTTCTTTTAATAACGACTGGATGATTTCAATCTGGACCTTTCCATATATATGGATGGTTATTTCATTGGTTTCTTGTAAAATACTGCACTGTAGAAGAGGATCCTCCTCTGTCAACTCATAAATAGCCTGGATCAGTTTGCTTCTGTCTCCGCTTACTATCGGTTGGAGAGAAACCTGAAGAGTCGGTTTTTCCCTGGATACCACCGGCATTGCACGAAAAGGAGCGCCCAGTATGTCTCCTATCGATAAAGGATCGGCATTAGGCAGGATTGCGATGTCACCGCAATCGACCTTTTCGGCAGGGTGGAACGAGCTGTTTTCCAGTTTGAACAGCTGGCGGATTTTAAAGCCTGCACGGTTTTTATTGCTTATATCTACATTTTGCCGGATGGATAGACAGCCGGAAAATAGTTTGATATATGCTGTTTTCCCCCATTTTGCATCTCTGTCAATTTTATAGACATACCCGCTTAAAGTATCTAATGAAGGAATCTTATAACTCGGAAGCAGTCGATCGATGGCATCCAGTAAAGATGGAATGCCGATCCCCTTGGCAGCGGCACCGTGAAAAACGGGGAACACATCCCCTGATTGGACAGTTGCCAAAAAAGACTGCTTATATTCATCTTCCGAAATAGGCTGGTCATTCAAAAATTTTCCAGCCAGCATTTCATCACGCTCAAATAGACAATGCAGGATGTCATCTGCCATAGGTGCCTCATCCAAAATGGCAGGTGTCGATGTGCCTCCATGGATGACTTTCTGCATGATGGCTAAACGGTCATCAAGCTCAACTTTGATCTGGCCATAAAGAGGTTCTAATTCCACACCATTCCGGTCAATTTTATTAATGAACAGAAGGACAGGTATCTTCATTCTCTTCAATTGTTGAAATATAATCCTTGTTTGGCTTTGGACGCCTTCTTTTGCGGAAATCACCAGTACAGCTGCATCCAAGATGCCGAATACCCGTTCCACTTCAGCAAAAAAATCCATATGCCCCGGTGTATCGATTATATTGATTTTTTGATCTTTCCAATAAAAAGAAGTAGTGCTAGAGCGGATGGTTATCCCTCTTTTCCTCTCCAATTCCATTGAATCCGTCACTGTGTTTCCCTCGTCTACATCACCTGCTGAAGCAATGGCTCCTGCTTCAAATAATAACCTTTCCGTCACCGTCGTTTTCCCTGCATCCACATGTGCCAAGATGCCGATATTCTTAATTGGGGTCATTTTCTGCCGCCCCCCTTACAAACAAAACAAGTTTGCTTTCGGTTGCAGCAGGCAGTTACTTGCCATTCTGCTAACGCTATGGTGAACATGTTTTTACATTCAACAAATGGCATGTGTGGCTGCAGAGAAAACCTTGTACTCTTTTTCCGTTTCAGCAACAGGAAAATACCTCCATATAAAAAGAGGAAGAACGCAGTTTATAGGGCCGTTGATACGCCTTCCTCTGCTCTTGTACCCATTTTTCTTTGTCTCAACATCATAATTTTACGCCTCCTAGTATGTATTACTTCTGATAATAACATATTTATCCAAATATAGCATATTAGTTAGAAACCCATTTTAGCTTTGTTTATCATTCTTCCTTTAGACAAATAATGTAGAAAACCGGGAATACTTTTTCCCGGCTGTAAAAACTAAGCACACGGTTGCCTAAGTAACTGACATGGACGAAAAAAAAGGCTAATATGAAGATAGGTTATTAAGAAAGGGATGATTGTATGATTCACTATAAAAGCCGCAACGATGTAGCGGAGGCAGAAAAATGGAACCTGAACGATATCTACCCTACAAAAGAGGCTTGGCTGGAAGGTGTAGAAAAAGTCAAACAATTGACAAAGGAATTGAAGGAATTCAATGGACGTATACATAATGCAAGTGATCTGTACGAATATCTGAATAAGGATGAAGAAGTGTCTAAGACTTTTACGCTCGTTTCCGCCTATGCAAGGCTGAGTAATGACCTAGATACACGCGACCCTGAGTCCCAAGGCTTGCTCAATCAGGCAGAAAGCTTGAGCTTTGCATTAAGCGAAGCGGTTTCTTTTTTCTTTCCATTCTTACTGAGCCTTGATGAAGAAAAATTGAAGCAGTATCTAGTGGATGAACCAAAATTGCGCTATTTCGAGCAGGATCTAATGGAAATGTACAGATACAAAACACATGTCCTGTCCTCCGAGCAAGAGGAAATCATGTCACAAATGGGACAGGCGATGTCTGCACCGAATCATATTTACCGAATGATCAATAATGCAGATATCAAGTTCGGTGACATTACGAATAGTGAGGGAAAAAAAGAAGAATTAACAAGAGGCA
Source organism: Bacillus kalamii (assembly GCF_047238185.1). Taxonomy (NCBI): domain Bacteria; kingdom Bacillati; phylum Bacillota; class Bacilli; order Caryophanales; family Bacillaceae; genus Bacillus; species Bacillus kalamii. The sequence goes on from NZ_JBDFMI010000001.1 coordinate 2,059,314, forward strand.
AGTACTCGCTGATCCTTCGCAACGGGAATCGGGAACAGAGAAAAGAAGCTTATATTGCCCATTATGAACCGTATATCCAATTGAAAAACTCAATTGCTGCCACCCTTTCTTCTGCGATTAAAAACAACGTAACTGTCTCTTCCATCCGGAACTACCCTTCCGCACTGGATAAGGCTTTGTTTGGAGATAATGTGCCAAGAAGTGTGTATGACCAGTTGATTGAAACAACGAAAAAACATGTAGATGCATTGCATGAGTATGCGTATGTACGCAAAGATATTTTGGGGCTGGATGACTTGCATTTGTATGACGCCAGTGTAAAGCTGGTCGATGATGTCGAACAGGAACAATCATTTGACGATGCATACGGCACCATGCTGAAGGCATTGGCACCGCTTGGCGCTGAATATGGTGAAACACTGGCTGCCTTCAAGCATAAGAGATATATCGATGTCAGAGAAACGCCAGGAAAGATGTCTGGAGCGTATAATATGGGTGTGTACGGCGTGCATCCTTTCGTATTGCTGAACCATCAGGATGACATGAACAGCCTGTTTACGCTTGCTCATGAAATGGGCCATGCGATGCACAGTTATTACTCCTCAAAAACACAGCCGTTCCCTACAGCAAGATATAGCATTTTTGTCGCAGAAGTCGCTTCGACAGTGAATGAAGTGCTGTTGATCCATTACCTTCTGGAGCAAGCAAACGATAAAAAGATGAGGAAATATTTATTGAACCATTTTATCGAGCAATTCCGGGGCACTTTCTTCACACAGGTCATGTTTGCCGAATTCGAAAAAATCACCCATGAACGGGCTGAAAAGAAAGAACCGCTGAATGCGGAAGATTTCAATGATATTTATGAAAATCTGTTCAAGGAATATAATGGCGATGCATTCACGCTCGATAAGGAAGTCGCCTATAATTGGGCTAGAATACCCCATTTTTATCGTCCATTTTATGTGTATAAATATGCAACCGGTTTTGCATCGGCCATTCATATCGCGAAGGCTCTGCTAAGCGGTGATCCATCCGTAAAAGAAGCCTATTTGGACTTTCTGAAAAGCGGCAGCTCAGACTTTCCATTGGAGCTCTTAAAGAAGACCGGCGTTGACTTGGCTTCGGGTGAACCGGTTGAAAGTGCTCTTCAGTATTTCCGTGAATTGCTGCAGGAGTTCAAAGGATTGGATCTTTAAGCAAAACAATTGATAAGCGCGTTTTTTATCAAGTTGCGGGTTTGATGAGCGGAAGTTTCGTTTCCGGCCCCAGCTGGCGTATGAGAGTGGTTAGTAACCCGGAACGTTAACAGATCCGAAGAAAAAAGGCATTTAGCCTTTGCTCTATATAGGACTAGGCAGTGGATGGTTTCATCCACTGCTTTTTGTTTTGCCTTCCTTAAGATCAAATAAGCACTGTTTATCCCCTCTTCATTTTGGAAAAACTAACATAAAATACCGAAATGGAGGGAATGACATGCCCCAGAACGAAGAAAAGCGACACCTCCCCAACCAGCCCGAATCCTATTGGCTGGATAAGTCGATTTTGCCTGATTATCCCGCTTTATCAACCCATATCGATGTTGACGTCATTATCGTGGGCGCAGGTATTACAGGGATCACATCTGCCTACCTACTTGCTAATGAAGGCTTCAACGTCGCTATCCTGGAAGCCGGCAAGGCGCTTAATGGCACTACCGGACATACGACTGCAAAAGTGACCGCACAGCATGGTTTGATATACAACGGCCTTATCCAGAATGTGGGGGAACAAATGGCTTCACTTTATTATCAAGCGAACGCAGATGCATTGTCATTTATGAGGAAAACCATTGGCCAACTTGATATTTCCTGCGATTTTCTCGAGCAGGATGCCTTTATTTACAGTACGACCGAACAATATGCAAGAACATTAGAGAAGGAAGCGGAAGCATATAGCCTTCTTGGAATAGATGGAGAATTGGTCGCCAGCATTCCCTTCAACCTGGACATTCAAAATGCACTCGTTATGAGAAATCAAGCACAATTCCACCCGGTTAAATATCTTTCCAGGCTTCTTGAAGCCTCCATCGAGAAAGGGGCCAGTCTCTTTGAACGGACGACTGCGGTCAACATCCAACCGGGAGAAAGGCCGACTGTGTTCACACGTGATGGAGCAACCGCTACAGCCGACTATGTTCTCTTGTGCTCCCATTTTCCTTTCTATGAAGGTACAGGCCTTTATTCAACCAGGCTGCATGCCGATCGTTCGTACGTGATTGCCGCCAAAACCAAAAAGGATTATCCGGGAGGCATGTACATAAGTGCCGAACAGCCGACCAGATCGCTTCGGTCACTATCAATGGATGGAGAATCATATGTTTTGATCGGCGGCGAAAGCCACAAAGCCGGCCAAGGTGGGGACACGCTCAAATGCTATGAGGCACTTGAAGCATTCGGCGAAGATGTGTTTGGCCTTGAAGCAATTCCCTACCGCTGGTCTGCGCAGGATTTAATCACACTCGACAACATCCCTTATATCGGCAGTATTACCTCCGGACATGACAATTTGTTGATCGCAACCGGATACCGTAAATGGGGAATGACAAATGGAACAGCGGCCGCCTTGCTTTTCAAGGACATGGTATTGAAAAAAGAAAGCAAATATGAGACCTTATTCAGCCCTTCCCGCTTCCACATGAATCCAAGCCTGAAAAATGTGTTGATGGAAAACGCCAATGTAGCCGGCCATTTGCTGAAAGGCAAACTGGAAATGCCAGAAACGCAGCTGAACGATCTGTCCTTGGATGAAGGTGCCGTGATGATGATTAATGGCCATCGAAAAGGCGTTTATAAAGATAGCGGCGGAAAACTCCACATGGTGGATACCACTTGCACACATATTGGCTGTGAAGTGGAATGGAATAACGGCGAAAGAACGTGGGATTGTCCCTGCCACGGCTCCAGATTCTCGATTACGGGCGAAGTCATTGAAGGGCCGGCGGAAAAACCGCTCCAGCAATACGATTATACGATGCTCGATAACCTCACCTCAGATGATTCCGGTTATTAAGATCCAGCAATGCTATAGAAAATAAACCCCTTGCTGAGAATGCAAGGGGTTTTTGGGTTATTGTCTCCACCAGTCATCAAAAACGGTAATCGGGCCAAATCGCTTATGTTCTGTTTTCTTATACCAGTTTTCAATCGTTTGGGCACTATTTTCGCTGACTTCTTTTCCTTCCAAATAGTCGTCGATGTCCTCATAGGATACACCGAGCGCCACTTCATCCGGTAATTGTGGTTTATCGTCTTCCAGGTCGGCAGTCGGCTTTTTCGTATACAGGTGCTCTGGCGCCCCTAAATAATTCAGGATGCTTTTTCCTTGTCTTTTCGTAAGGCGGTATAACGGAGCCAAATCGCAAGCTCCATCACCATGCTTCGTATAGAATCCTGTCACGGCTTCGGCAGCATGGTCAGTTCCAAGGACAGCCCCTTGATATAGGCCGGCCAAATCATACTGGACCTTCATTCTCTCTCTCGCTTTTACATTCCCGCGGAGAAAATGGCTTAATGTCTTTCCTGTTGCCTTTTCAACAGATGCGACACTCGCGTCGACCGAATCTTTAATATTCACAGCCAATGATAAGGAAGGCTTGATCCAGCCCAAGGCATCCTGGCAATCATCCTCATCCAATTGAACGCCATATGGAAGTCTGACTGCTATAAATGAGTACTCATCTTTTCCGGTTTCTTCATTCAATTCATTGACAGCACTTTGTGCCATATATCCGCATAATGTTGAGTCCTGCCCTCCTGATATACCAAGGACGACACTCTTTAAGAATGGATATCTCTTCAAATAATCCTTAATAAAGTCGACACTTCTTCTGAATTCCTGTTTAGGGTCGATTTCAGGTTTTGTTTTTAATGCTTCAATGATTTCTGCTTGTAATGGTCTCACAGTTTATACCCACTTTCTTAATACTTGGTTAGGATTAGTATAACAATATTCAGGCCAATCATCATATATTTCAGAAGAAAAATGGAATGGACGGACATTTTTCCGCATACAGCACGATGTCCTTTATTCCTGTCCTATTGCTGTCTTAACCGCCCACTGTTGATGTCGATGAAACAGCTTATGAGCTTCTTCTACAGATATCCAAGACAGAATATGGTCCATCTCGACCGGTTCCTGGACCTTATGTGTCAATCCAGCAAGGTAAAAAAGGGCGTCATTCAGTATAGCTTCACCCTTTGAATTGACAAAATAGTTTTGCGCCTTTCCAATGCACGAATCAATCCTTATTTCATAGCCTGTTTCTTCAAGCAATTCACGGATGAGGCATTGCTCCGGTGTTTCCTGCCTTTCTATCCCACCGCCAGGCAAAAAATAACGGCCGCTCCCATTTTGAACCACTGCAACCTTTTCTCTTTTCTCATCCAATATAACGGCATATGCACATGGCCTGGCCGCATAGTTATAACCGTGTTCTTTCTTTCCGAAAATCACAGTATCTCACCTCTTTATGCCTTAAATAGAGAACTTCCTCAAAACATCTTCAAACGTATCCACTCTGTATTATTAGTGTATACCACCATCCTAGCAAGAACATCAGCGAGACTATTCTTTTTTCGTTCAACATGGACTGGGCATAATGATTAATCCTTGACATAAAAACCGTCCGGACGGTATAGTAATTTCATAAAAGACCAAACAGACGGTTTTGCAAAGGAGGACTCCTTATGAATACAAAAGCAGCTCAAAAGCGCCAAAAAATTTTAGAAGCCGCAAAAGAATATATACTCAATAATGATTTTCAATCACTTACGTTGGATGCCACTGCACGGCAAGCAGGAATCAGTAAAGGCGGACTATTGTATCACTTTCCCAATAAAGAAGCTTTACTGAATGGGTTAGCAGATTATATTCTTCAAAACTTCACTAAAGCATTTGAGGATCATGCCAAAAACGATGTTACCGAAAAAGGGCGATGGAGCAGGGCTCTAATTGAAACTACAAAAAAAGACATTGATCAACATGCTGAATTAAATGTCGGGATCATTGCCGCTTCCATGCTTCATACAGATTTATCAGGAAACATATCGGAAGCGTATCAATATATGCAAACCAAAGTGGAACAGGATGGCCTTGATCCAGTCGCTGCAACTATTATCCGTCTAGCTATCGACGGACTTTACTATTCTGAGTTATTCCAAATCGCTCCGCTCGATCCTCATATGCAGGAAAAAGTGATCGAACGGTTAAAACTGATGACTCAATAGGAGGTGCATACGTTGAATCCTTATCTATTTCTCGCAATTGCTATTATCAGTGAAGTGTTTGGCAGTTCTATGTTAAAAATGGCGGATGGCTTCAAAAAACGATGGCCATCTGTCGGGGCCATTTGCGGCTTACTAATCGCTTTTTACTTTTTATCTTTATCTTTGAGGTCTGTACCGCTGGGTACCGCATATGCGATATGGTCAGGTGTCGGCACTGCCTTAACTGCCCTAGTGGGGATATTCATTTATAAAGAAAAGGCATCTATTACAAAAGGGTTGGGTATATTGTTCATCATCGGAGGCGTCGTACTCCTGAAATTATCCAGCAGCGGCATTCATTGACCCATAAACGAATAGGAGACTGGATACATGAACGGTTATATATTATTGGGCATTTCCATTATAAGTGAAATATGTGGCACAACCATGCTTAAACTATCTGATGGTTTCACCAAGATACTTCCTTCCGCCGGAGTAGTGATCGGCTTTTCAGTTGCCTTTTACTGTTTATCCTTATGCCTAAAAACGATTCCACTCAGTTTGGCGTATGCCATATGGGGAGGAGTGGGCACTGCCTTAACAGCTTTAATCGGGATCCTTGTTTGGAGAGAACCTTTCAGCTCCGCTACACTGCTTGGATTATTGCTGATTATTGGGGGCGTCGTATTTTTAAACGTCCCGGACAAAAGAAAGCGGAAGCTAAAACGGTCATCCTTCGAATGATCGTTTTAGCTTCATATATTAAATCTCCTATTCTTTAGATTGTGATAAAATGAAGCTATCCTTGTTCAGAAAATAGGAGTGATCGTAACCCTTTGAAAAAAACAGTCAAGCTTGTTCTCGCTATGTTTATTATCGTTTCGATTGCCTATATAGCCATTCTCCAATGGAAAATCAGCAGTGCGGGCAAGACACCGATTCCTGATGATACCGGGTACTTGATGATCTTAGGCACAAAAGTGAATGGTGAAACCCCTTCACCTGCCTTGAATGAACGCATACATACAACTGCCCGTTATTTGAAGGCCCATCCAAAAACAATTGCCATTGCTTCTGGCGGAAAAGGGCCTAACGAAGGTATAAGCGAAGCCCTAGCCATATCTAATGCCCTGCAGGGACTAGGCATAGAGGAAAACCGAATCATCCAGGAAAATCAATCTTCTTCAACAAAAGAAAATATCGCTTTTTCCAAAAAGCTTATTCCTATTAGCGCTAAACAATCCGGAGCAATCGTCTCTAATAAATTCCACCTATACAGAGCATTGTCTATTGCGGAGGATAATGGCCTGCAAATGACCGGCCTCCCGGCAAAAACCCCGAATAGCGCCAAATTGAAACTATATATAAGAGAGTATTTAGCGATCACTAAATACTATGTACTGAAGTGGCTCTAATGTTCCCTTCTCTTAAAAAGAAGCAAGCCTTGCAAGAAAGGCCTGCTTCTCTATTTATGCATCACGTAGAAGTGATGGCCTATTCGTCCTTCCCGCTTATCGCTGCCATCTCTCCCTTTTCATATTTCATGAGCTCCGATAAATCTTTAACATATTGTTTATAGTCCATTAAGAGCTGGTCGCTCATGATGTCCGCTCCCAATACCTTCATCATATGCTGGAGGAAAGCCAATCTCTTTGTGAGTTTATTGTGATCGCAAGCATGCAGAACAGAATCGTACCAAATATTCGCCAAAAGCAAAAAGACTTCCGCGCATTCGTCCGGATAATCCGTATCGATTGTTCCATCCCTCATGCCATCTCTCATTATATCCGCCAAGATAGGTGCACTTTTCTTGAGACTTTGTTTGATTGTGCCCACCATCAAATGCGGGTTTTCAACCTGAGTAACCCATGTATGATGAGAAAATTGCTTGTCTATATTTTTTTGCAGCAACAGTGTCAATTTCTCTCGTGCCGTAAACCCATGTAACTGTAATAACCACTTTTTCAGCATTGCTTCCATTTCTTCGCCTCGCTGCTCCAGCACTGCTTTCAGAATATCTTCCTTAGAGGAGAAATGATGATAGATAGCCCCTTTTGACATGTCTAAAGCTTTGACAATATCCTGCATGCTTGTTTGTTCATACCCATTTGTGTGAAAGAGTTCTGCGGATACTGTTAGGATTTTTTGCTTTGTTTTTTCCGGATATTTATTTCTGGCCATACTCAACACCCCTTATACATTCCAACGGTCGGCCTTTTAATTATACCGTACCAACCCGACACACTAAACTGAATCGTTTACCTATTTTAAGTAATCAAAAAAGCAAGCATACGCTTTTACAGCATCCTACTTGCTTTTTACATTCCTATTCAATTCATCCATTTCCTATTGACCATTGAAAAGCTTTGGTCATCCACAATGAATGAGCTTACCCGATACCCATTATGACTGCAACGACCTGCTTATATTGATTTAATACTTGCAGTTCATAGTTTTTGGGGGATTCCAGCTGCTTCAAATTCTGAGGTGTTATATTTTTTTTATAAACTAACTTTTGTTGCAATTGGTATGTATGATTTTTAATTTTCAGTTTTTGTAAATCTCCATAAATGGGAGTCGGTTTTTCAACCAGCATGCTGCTGACCAATTCTTCTCCTTCCTCATCGCCGAAAGAAAAAAAGTAAGGATGTTCCGTACTCTTCAGCATGGTTTCAAGTTTTTTGGATAAAATAATTTGCATCTGTATATCCATAAACCCATCCTTTTTCTGAATCATCAGTTTCCCTGTTTTAATATTAGGCCGTATGATGAACTCGTTGTAATCGGCAACGGATTCATACTTATATTGGGTGTTTTTTTCTGACTGTATGGCTTCATGCCCATTTGAACAGCCAGCTACACCTATAATAGCCAGCATTACAAACATACTACTTATTTTTCTCATCTTGTTTCATCCTAAATAATATGGACTTTTCCCTTAAAGACTTGGCTTTATATCTCTAATAATTGCATCAATTTTTTAATGTTGAAAAATTCATTACTATATCCATAGTAAAATATTATGTATGTAATATCAATGAAATTTTATTTCAATGACTTCTGATTGATTATCCATCATACTGAATGGAATATCCCCATAAGGACATTGGACAGTGAAAGACACAGATTTACATGGTAGAAAAAAAGAGGAGATTAACATTCATCCCCTCTTTTTGCAAATGTCTTTTATACTGGATTGACTCCATGCTTACGTTCAGTAAAAACAAGCTGCTTGCTTGAGTATGCGGAAAATCGATCAATTAATTCGCCTCTTAAATGTTCCGGCTCCACAATAGCATCGACAATCATTTCCGAAGCAAGATGATAGATGTTGATATCCTGGCGATATTCTTCTCTTTTCTCTTCAATGAATGCTTTCCTTTCTTCCTCAGGCAATGCCTGAATTTTGTTGGCATATACAGCATTCACTGCCGCTTCCGGCCCCATCACCGCAATCGAGGCCGAAGGCAGTGCGATGCAGCAATCAGGTTCAAAGGCCGGACCAGCCATCGCATAAAGCCCTGCTCCATATGCTTTACGAACAATAACCGAAATCTTTGGCACCGTCGCTTCACTCATGGCTGAAATCATTTTGGCCCCGTGGCGGATAATGCCTGCTTGCTCTACCTTGGTTCCTATCATAAATCCAGGAATGTCAGCCAAGAACAGCAACGGAATATGGAAGGCGTCACAAAGCTGGATGAATTTTGCTGCCTTATCGGCACTATCATGGAAAAGTACTCCGCCTTTCACTTTTGGCTGATTGGCTAAGATCCCCACCGGCTTGCCTTCCATTCTTGCCAATCCAGTGATTAATTCTGCAGCAAACAGTTTCTTTATTTCTATGAAACTGCCTTCATCAATCAATCCATCTATGAAATCGTACATATTGAAAGGCGCGTTTTGATTGGCAGGAATAATGCTTTCGATCGATATGGATTCCTTGGCTGCTTTGCCAGGTACATGTTCAGGCATTTCCTTATAGTTTTGAGGAAAATAGCGAAGGTAGTCCCTTGCGAATAAAAGGGCTTCTTCCTCGCTCTTCACCAATACATCCCCACATCCGGAAACAGAGCAATGCATTTTGGCACCGCCCATCTCTTCTTCCGTCACTTTTTCTCCGATGACCATTTCAGCCATTCTTGGAGAGCCGAGATACATGGAAGCATTGCCATCCACCATCACGACAATATCGCAAAATGCCGGTATATAGGCTCCACCGGCTGCAGAAGGTCCGAATAGGAGGCATATTTGCGGAACTCTGCCGGATAATTGGACTTGATTGTAAAAAATACGCCCTGCCCCTCTTCTTCCCGGGAACATCTCTACCTGATCCGTAATCCGTGCCCCAGCTGAATCCACTAGATACAGCATCGGGATATTCAACTTCAAGGCTGTTTCTTGGATACGGATAATCTTTTCAACAGTCCGCGCTCCCCAAGAGCCTGCTTTGATGGTTGAATCGTTCGCCATGATACAAACCTTTCTGCCATGTATAGTACCGATTCCCGTCACAACCCCATCAGCAGGAAATTCTTCACGGTCACAGTTTGCAAAGAATTGGTCCTCTATGTCCAAGCCTTCGTCGAATAATTGCTGCAGACGTTCACGTACAAACAATTTGCCTTTTTCTTTATTTTTTTCATGGTATTTTTCTTTACCGCCCTTTTTAATGCTTTCTACTCTCTCTTGGTAGGAAAGGTCCTTGGTCGCTACTGGTTTCATTATTCCGTCACTCTCCCTTATAGTTGGGTTTCCTCTTTTCTGCAAAAGCCGCCAATCCTTCCACCCGGTCACTTGTTGGGATGGTTGCACTGTAGCAGATATTTTCAATTTTCAGGCCAGACTGCAAATCTGCTTGGAGCCCCGTATCTATCGCCTTTTTGGCCTGTTGGATGGCGATTGGTCCGTTAGCCGCAATCATTTCTGCCAAACGGTATGCTTCTTCAAATACAGCCTCTACTGGTACAGTTTTATTGAATAAACCGATACTGTACCCTTCCAACGCGCCTAAACGCCGAGCAGTAAAAATTAATTCTTTAGCCCTTGCAGTACCGATAATCCTCGGAAGCCGTTGCGTCCCGCCCGCTCCAGGTATAATGGCAAGAGACGTTTCCGTTAACCCATACTGGCCCTGCTCTGAAGCGATACGCATGTCGCAGGCTAGCGCAAGCTCCAATCCTCCCCCAAAAGCCGATCCGTTCATTGCGGCAATGACTGGAAACGGAATTGCTTCTACCCTTTGGACCGTTTCTCCGATCAATGCGACTGTTTTACTGACTGTGTTCTGGTCCATCCCTTTCCTTTCCTTCAAATCGGCTCCTGCACAAAAGATGCGGTTGCCTGCGGATGTAAGGATAACGGCACGAACGTCCGGTTCATGCCTTAAGCGGTCCAATGTCTCACTAAGGGTTTGAAGCAATAAGGTGTTTAGCGCATTCGCCGAGCTGGGGCGATTTAAAGTCAGAATCACTATTCCCTTCTCATCCTTTTCTACTAAGAGGCATTCATTCATCTGACAACACTCCTTCTATTTCATAATCAATGCTTGCTACTGTTCGCTATGGCCATTTGATGGCTGCGCAATGGTTTTCTGATTCTGTTTTGGATAAATAAAGCAGCCTGTTGAAGATTTCCTTCATCAATGCCTGTTGTATAGCCCATTTGGTGCAGCATGTGGATTACATCATCGGTGGCAACATTACCGGAGGCGCCAGGCGCATACGGACAGCCTCCCAATCCTCCAACAGAGGCATCAAAGGTAGAGATGCCCATGTCTAGTGAGCGTAGGATATTCGCCATCGCCATACCTTGCGTATCATGAAAATGCATGGCCACCTTATGTATGTCGAATTCCTTTCCTACCTGTTCCAGCACTTGCTCCACTTGCTGCGGATTCGCTACCCCGATTGTATCTCCAAGTGAAATTTCCCCGATGCCATAGTTGAATAATTGGTCACAGATCGCCAAGATTCTATGTATATCAACTGTCCCTTCATAAGGACAGCCGAAAACGGTCGATACGTATCCTCTTACACTTTTTCCGGCTTTGAGAGCTTCAGCAGCCACTTCCTTCATGACAGGAAGCGTCTGCTCAATCGTTTTATTGATGTTTTTTAGATTATGCGTTTCACTCGCTGACATAAAAACATTCACTTCATCGATTTCGGCATCCAATGCATTGGCCAATCCTTTCATGTTAGGAACTAAGGCCGCATATGTGATCCCTTTCTTGCGGCTGATTCCTTTAGCGACTTCTACAGCATCGCTTAATTGTGGAATCCAATTTCTTGGCACAAATGAAGTAATTTCAATGTAATTCATCCCTGTTCCAGACAGTTGATTGATCCATTGTATTTTTTGCTCAGTGGAAATGATTTCTTTTTCATTCTGTAAACCGTCCCTTGGCCCAACTTCCTTGATTGTAATATGGGTTTTTCCCATCGTTTCCTTCCCCCCGTTTGTACTAGGATACAGAATTCCTACCCGGCTTTAACGGTCGGGCCGCTAATCTATGGATTATTTGATTGTCTATTCCAGGACGACCAGTACGTCGCCTTCATTCACAAAATCATTTTCTTGGACATTTAGTTTACGGACTGTTCCATCCTGTTCGGCCACAATGGGTATTTCCATTTTCATCGATTCCAGGATGATAAGGTCCTGTCCCTCTTTAACCGATTCCCCTTCTTTGACCGCTATCTTCCATACACTTCCTGCCATGCTTGCTTTTGCTTCATTCATTTCACTGTGCCCCTCTCTTTATTTGTATAATAGGTGTCCACAAATCCAGTATGGGTATTCCCTCCCCGAAACTCCCCATGCCCGATTATCTCTTGGACCATACTAATATTCGTTTTAACTCCTTCTACATGATACTGATTAAGTGCCTGTTCCATCCGTTGAATGCATTGATTCCGATTTTCTCCTGTCACAACCAGCTTGGCGATCATTCCATCATAAAAGGGTGTGACTGTATAGCCGCTTTTCACGCCAACATCATTCCGCACTCCTTCTCCATCAGGGACAGAAAAGCGTGTAATGGTACCCGGAGACGGAAAAAAAGTAACCGGATCTTCGGCATAAATTCGTGCTTCGATACTATGGCCCGACAATGTAATATCTTCTTGTGAGAATGGCAGCTCTTCCCCGTTTGCGATCCTAATTTGCTGCTCGACTAAATCCAATCCAGATACACCTTCTGTAACTGGATGCTCCACCTGCAACCTTGTATTCATTTCTAAGAAATAATAATCACCGTTATTGTCCATCATGAATTCAAATGTACCGGCATTGGCATAGCCGATTGATTTGGCCGCTTTCACTGCCGCCTCGCCCATTTTCTTTCTGAGCTCTTCCGTAACGATTGGAGATGGAGCTTCTTCAATTACCTTTTGGTTCCTTCTTTGTATCGAGCATTCCCGTTCGCCAATATAAACGCCATTCCCAAAAGAATCGAACAGCACTTGGATTTCAATATGGCGTGGCTGTTCAATCAACTTCTCCATGAACATGTCGCCATTATTGAAAAAGGTCTGTGCCCTTTTTTGCTGGCCATGAAACGATTTCATCAGTTCCTCTTCTGAATGCACAGCCCCCATGCCAATACCCCCGCCGCCGGCAGAAGCTTTCAGCATAATTGGATAACCAATGGCTTTAGCCTGTTCAATAGCGTCATCCACATCTTTCAGGGCAAACGAAATGCCGGGTACAACCGGCAGGCCGGCGGCTTCCATCGCATGCCTAGATTCAATTTTCTTTCCCATCATACGGATCACTTCAGGATTAGGGCCGATAAACAGGATGCCCTCCAATTGACATTTCTCGGCAAATTCAGGGTTTTCGCTCAAAAACCCATACCCGGGATGGATCGCTTCACAGCCTGCCTCCTTCGCTGCTGCTATGAGGGCATCTCCATTGTTATAGCTGTCCTGCGGCCGTGGGCCTCCAATGCAATAGGCTTCGTCTGCTTCCTGGACAAACGGCGCGCCCGTATCTGCCTCGGAATAAACAGCAACAGCAGTGATTCCCATCTTTTTGCATGTCCTGATGATCCTCGATGCAATTTCTCCCCTATTGGCAATCAGTATTTTCTTGAACATTTTGTTCCCTCCATTACTTATGATTGAATGAGGCTTTGCGCTAGTTCCCGTAACTTGAACTTTTGGATTTTCCCAGAAGCTGTCATCGGATATTGCTTCGTGAATTCGATATATTTAGGGATTTTATGATAAGAAATTTGTCCTGTGCAGAAGTCTCTGATTTGTTCCGCATCCACAGGAATTCCTTCTTTAGGTATAATCCAGGCCATTACTTCCTCGCCGTATTTGCTGTCCGGTATCCCTACTACCTGGACATCCAGAACGGCTGGATGAGTATAAAGGAATTCTTCAATCTCCCTTGGATAAATATTTTCTCCGCCGCGAATAATCATATCTTTAAGACGGCTGGTTATTTTGACATATCCGTTCTCATCCATGACCGCTAAGTCGCCGGTATGAAGCCAGCGTTCTTCATCGATCACTTGCCGGGTCGCTTCTTCATTTTTGTAGTAGCCAGCCATTACATGATAGCCTCTTGTGCACAGCTCCCCTTGCTGGCCTGCAGGCAGGATCCTGTTAGTTCCCGGCTCGACAATTTTAACTTCCACATTCGGAAGAGCCTTACCCACGGATGAAACACGCAATTCAATGGGATCATCCGTCCTCGTCTGAGTGATGACTGGCGAACTTTCCGTCTGCCCGTACGCAATTGTAATTTCGGCTGCCCCCATTTTTTCGACCACTGCCTTCATCACCTCGATCGGGCAATTGCTGCCTGCCATGATGCCTGTTCGTAAGGTGGAGAGATTAAATGAATCGAAGTTTGGCAGATTCAGTTCTGTAATGAACATCGTCGGCACCCCGTGAAGAGCCGTGCATTTTTCAGCTTGGACCGTTTGCAGCACGAGATCGGGATCGAATTCCTGGACAGGCACCATTGTCGCACCTGAAGTGACACATGCCATCGTACCGAGCACACAGCCAAAGCAATGGAAAAAAGGAACTGGAATACACATCCTGTCTTGATTCGTCAGTTTCATGCATTCACCAATATTCTTTCCATTATTCACTATATTGGAGTGGGTAAGCATTACACCTTTCGGAAAGCCTGTCGTACCGGAGGTATACTGCATGTTAATGACATCCTCGGGTTTAAGCATTGCCATAGCTTCATTCAATTCAGCATCGCTGACCTGCTCCCCCATCAAAAGCACGTCATCCCATGAATAGGTGCCAGGATAGCGTTTATCCGAAAGAACGATGACATTTTTCAAGTTAGGCAGCTGCTCAGCTGACAGTTGTCCGGGCTTGCTTTCCTTCAATTCCGGCACAATTCCATACAATGTATCAATATATGAATGGGCTTTATAGGAATCTATCAAAATAAGGGTGGTACTGTCGCTTTGCTTCAGTAAAAATTCCAGTTCTCGAGCCTGGTAGTTCGTATTGACAGTCACAAGCACTGCACCCATTTTTCCGGTGGCAAATTGAGTGATCAGCCATTCCGGTGTATTAGTGGCCCAAACAGCGAGTGAATCTCCTTTTTTCACACCCATTTTCATAAAACCCTTTGCAGCTTTCTTGCACTCTTCGTTAAACATCTTATAGGTATACCGCAAATCCCTGTCATGATAGACCATCGCTTCCACATCAGGTTGCTTCTCAGCTACATCTTGAAGTAATTGACCGATCGTAACATGCATGATTTCTGCCATGCCATCCCACCTAACCTTTCGATTATTACTCTATTTTTGCCATTACTGTTCAAGACATGCTGGGTCATTATTTGCAGCCTAATTGACGGGAAATAACCAAACGCTGGATTTCTGAGGTCCCTTCCCCGATTTCCAATAATTTAGCATCACGGAGGAACCGTTCCACTTCATACTCGCGCATATAGCCGTATCCACCATGGATCTGGATTGCCTGATTACATGTGCGGAACGCCATCTCGGTGGCAAAAAGCTTGGCATAGGCGCTTTCTTTTGTAAACGGCTTTCCTTGGTCCTTCAACCAAGCGGCTTTATACACCATATTTCTCGCCAATTCAATTTCCATGGCCATATCCGCCAATTTGAACTGGATCGCCTGAAATGAAGAGATCGGTTGTCCGAACTGTTTGCGTTCCTTGCTGTATTGCAGAGCCTTTTCAAATGCGCCCTGGGCAAGTCCGACAGCAAGCGCGGCAATGGAGATTCTTCCTCCGTCCAGTGTATAAAGAAATTGCTTGAAGCCTTTTTGGCTGTCGCCAAGTATATTTTCCTTAGGGACCCGGACATCCTCCAGTACAATCTGTGTCGTATCCGAGGCGCGGACACCCATTTTTTCATAGGGTGCCGTAATGGTCATACCAGGCGTCCCTTGTGGTACGATCAATGCCGAGATGATATTTTTCCCTCTCTCATCCTTTCCTGTCACAGCTGTCACAGTAACGGTCTTTGCGTACGTACCGTTTGTAATCCAGCATTTCTCTCCATTAATGACATATTCATCGCCGTCAAGGACTGCCGTTGTCTTCGTTCCTCCTGCATCCGACCCGGCATTCGGTTCCGTTAGGCCGAAGGCTGCTATCCCTTCTCCGCTTGCTAAAGGAACAAGATACGTTTGTTTTTGCTCTTCTGTCCCGAAATAATAAATGGGACTTGCCCCCAATGAAACAGCGGCTGCATAGCTTAATCCGGTACCTCCGCATACCTTGCCGATTTCTTCTACAGCAATCGCATAAGAGATGGTATCGCCGCCGGCTCCTCCGTATTGTTCAGGAAAAGGGATGCCCAGCAAGCCCAATTCGCCCATCCGTTTGAATAAAGGCTGTGAAAAACGGGCCTCCCTATCCAGCTCAATCGCCAAAGGCTTTATTTCTTTTTGTGCGAAATCCCTAACCATTTCCTGAATCATTTTCTGTTCTTTGCTTAATGAAAAATCCATTTGCTTACCTCCTGTATTGGCAGACCGACTAATCGGTCTGTTGAGAACAAACGCAGGTATCCAAACCGATATGATGGATGTTCTTAAGCTGATAGGGCAAATAGGCCGGATTACGTTTGGCTTCATCTGTCCAGATAGATTGAAAGATAATATCGCTATATATGGCGCCGATTTCATCAATGGTATGTGAGCCGCTGCTCTTATACCATTTATATGTCCAATTGACCATGCCGAGAACCGCCATCCCGGTAATGCCAACGGGAAGTTCCGGCCTGAATTCCCCATTCTCGATTCCTTCTTGGATGACTCCATCGAGAATGGAACGGTATTTATTCCGCTTTTCTTTGATTTGCTGTTCGTATGGTGGTTTTAAATATAAGTTTTCCTGATAAAACACAGAAATATGAGGTTTATAGAGGTCAAATACTTTGACAAATGACTGAATGATCTGCAGTAGTTTTACGGTGGGAGTATGATTCTTCGATGTGGCTTCCTCCGCTTTACGGAGAACATATGAAATAAAATAATCGTGGATGACATACAGGAGCTCATCCTTCGATTGAAAATGGTGATAGAATCCCCCTTTGCTTGTTCCGGAGCTTTCCACAATCTGATGCACAGATACACCGTGAAAGCCATGCTGCTCGAACAATTTCAAAGACGTTTCGATGATTCGATCCTTTAATTGTGCTATTCATTTCACCCCTTTCTAAATGTAAGCACTTACATTTCCATATTTAAAAGTGTAGCAGAGTCATTTTCTTTTTGTCAAACAAGAACACAGCCGGTAAAGAATCCAACTGCATTATGCCAATCCCGCACATTCTCTGAAAAATGGATCGATCCTATCATTTGGAGCAATAGCCTCATAACGTATCCCTTTTGCAATATAGAGAACTAGCTCTCTCGTTTATACTTGCTTTTTCGAAGGAAAATCGCGGTTTTATCCCTTGAACCGGAAAAAATTCCATGGTTAATTGTTCCCGAATCAACGGTTTCACCGCTTGTCCAAGCAAAAACCGGATGAACTCCTCATCCGGTTTCTTTCAATTCAAAAAACTATCCTCTATTCATCCCATCGGAAAAATCAAGCCGCTGCAGCTTCCATTTGCCATTTTTAAGGACCCAAAGTGCATTCAATTCACCCACTGGATCACCTTCACTGATTCCGCTGACCTTCTGTGTCGCCATGAAACCAGTGCCATAAGTACCGTACACAGGTTTAAGCATCGATATGCCTCCTACCAACAATTCCATCGGCTCATTAAGCAGTCCTTTTCGGTAAATGCCCAACCGTTCATATTCTTCCTTTTTACGGTTCAAATCAATCTTAAACAGTTGTTTGCCGGCCACTATTTCTGCTGCATATTGATTTTTAAAATAGGCTTCTGTCATCACCGGCTCCGGCAATTCCACTTGTATCCATTTGCCTTTTTTAAATGAAAAGACATTTCCCTCATAGCTTTCCGGTTGGTCTAAAGATTTCATTGTCATAATGACATCTTTTATGCCGTCATTGGTTATATCCTCAACGAGTAGTCTGGGTGCTTTTCCCTCGCCGATCGGCACTTGAAATGTTTTCTTTCCATATAGGATCTTCAGGCTCATTTTTTTATAGGTGGAATCGGATTTTTTTAACGGCGAACCGCGTAAAATTATATGGTCTTTAACTGCATTACCCGTTACATCTGCATACATATTCATTTCTTCAACACCCGTTGTTTTTGCCTGGGCAGCCAGGTATGGATACGTTCCCAGCATTCCGAAAAGCATGGCGAGGACAATTATTTTTTTCATACATATCACCCTTCTATTTGGATTGAACTTATCGGCTAATTCCTTAATAAGATGCCCACAAATGGAAAAAATATGAATACGCTCAATCTGTGTTTTTTTCCACAAAAATAAGCATGGTCCTTTTTGAACCATGCTTAACTGGCAATTATCTTTCTCAGATTAATGATAGTAAATGTCTGACTGAATAAACAAAACCATCCTCATCATTCGTTTTCGTTATTATATCTGCTTTTTCCTGGATGCTCAAAGGGGCGTTCCCCATCGCCACTGATTTGGTAGCCACTTCAAACTGGGCCAAATCATTGCCTCCATCGCCAAATGCGTATATCTCTGTAAATTGTTTCCCGGTCATTTGTTGATAACGCATAATTGCTTTCCCTTTTTGTGCTTCATTTGATGTTATTTCCACATTATTCGGGAAAGAGGAAGCCATGGATATATGTTCATTCCCCGCCAGGGCTTTTTTAACCTCATCGATCAGTTCCACTTGCTCGTATCGGACTAACGCTATCAATTTGTAGATTGTGAGGGAATCCTGTTCCAATATATCATCATAATTAAAGGCGTTGAATAGCTCATCCAATTCACCTTCATCCATATTATGCAATGGCGGCAGCGTTGAGGGAAATCCACCGTGGTTGGTGTAGACAAGAACTCTAACCCCCAATTGGCTGAGCTCCTGCAATAATTCTTTATACACATCTATCGGCAATGATGCTTCATACAGAATTTCGCCTTCTTCATCATAGAGGACAGAGCCATTTATACAAAAAATGGGGATATCCAATCCTTTGACTGCATCATATTTGATGACATCCCTATAAGCCCTGCCCGTGTTCAGAATGAGCTGATAGCCTTGATCCTGCAATTCCTTTATGGCCTTACTGCTCTCTTCCGTAATTTCGTGCTTTGAATTCAATAATGTTCCATCTAAATCAATTGAAAGACATTTCATTTATATAATTCCTTTCTATAAAGAAAAACGGAATAACCATTCTGTTTTTGCTTTATCTGACATGTACCGTTACAAACTCTATTAATCCCACTTTAAATTATATCAAAATAAGATAGATTGAAAAGTCCCTATCCACTGGCAAAATAAAACCCCCTCGGTTGGACACATAAGCCAACAAAGGGGGACAGTTCATCAAAACGAATGTTTAAAACGTTTTATACATCAATTCGTTTAATGAAAAAGGCAAGCACTAATCCTATTACACTGGCTGCAAAAGCAAACAAAAAGGCATTTTGTACACCTGCTGTCAGGGCTTCAGGTATAAGAGAAGGATTGGCAGGATTAGCAGCACTGTTCATAAAGCTGTTCTGCCCAGCCGCCATGATGCTGATTGCGATTGCCGTTCCGATTGCTCCAGCAATCTGCTGCAATGTATTCATAACGGCTGATCCATCCGGATACAGCTCCCTCGGCAATTCATTCAGTCCATTTGTTTGGGCAGGCATCATGAGCATTGCCACGCCGATAAACAGGCAGCTATGAAGGATTATCACATAGAACTCGGTTGTATCTGCCGTGACACGGGAGAATAAGAATGTCATTATGGTGGTAATCACAAATCCAGGGATTACCAAGTATTTCGGTCCAAAGCGGTCAAACAAACGGCCTGTGACAGGGGACATGAACCCATTGATGATACCGCCTGGCAATAAGACAAGTCCTGCTGTAAAGGCTGGAAGCAGTAATCCTCCTTTTAGGTACATCGGCAAAAGGATTGAGGCTGAAAGGATCAGCATCATGCCGATGAATACCATCAGTACACCCATTGTAAACATGGAAAACTTGAATACACGGAGATTCAGCATTGGCTGCCCCATTTTTAATTGTCTGATTGAAAAAAGAATCAGTCCAATGACACCGATAACCAGCGGAACGATGACGTTCGGATGCCCCCAAGCCCCGGCTCCCTCGCCGGCATTGCTGAATCCGAAAACAATACCGCCAAATCCGATTGTTGAAAGAATGATTGATAGTATATCAATTTTCGGCTTTGTTATGACAGAAACATTTTGCATATAGATGTATCCAAAAACCATTGCAAATAAGAGCAGAGGCAAACAAATCCAAAAGATAGCCTGCCAGCCTAACGAATCGACAATAAGGCCTGACAAAGTAGGGCCGAGCGCTGGTGCAAACATAATGACAAGTCCCATCATGCCCATTGCGGAACCTCGTTTATGCG
The DNA here is from genome assembly GCF_047238185.1 of Bacillus kalamii. Taxonomy (NCBI): domain Bacteria; kingdom Bacillati; phylum Bacillota; class Bacilli; order Caryophanales; family Bacillaceae; genus Bacillus; species Bacillus kalamii. The sequence goes on from NZ_JBDFMI010000001.1 coordinate 2,079,525, forward strand.
GAGGAAAAATAATGAGAATGACATTTGTCATTAATGGAAGCAATAATCCAGTCCCGATTGCTTGGATTACACGTGCAAACATGAGCATTTCAAAATTGCCCGATAAACCTCCTACAAGCATTCCGATGACCGAGAAGGCCAATGAAGCCAAAAAAAGCTGCCTAGTCGTATACCATTGCAGCAATAGCGCCGATACAGGCACAAGTATTCCAAGCACAAGCAGATAGCCTGTCGTCAGCCATTGAACAGTCGACGGTTCAATATGGAAATCGCTCATAATATTCGTAAAAGCCATATTTAAGGCCGTTTCACTGAAAAGTCCAATAAATGCACTGATCATCAAGGCGATGGAAATAGGCATCGGCCTTATATGTTGTGTTTCTTTTTCCAATTGTTGTTCCAAAAAATCACTCCTCATAGACCAATCATGTTGGTTACTTATGTATGTGCATAGATTTTCCGCTTCCCGAATCTAAAAGGAGCGGATACACCGATTGATTTAGTTTAGCGGGTTGCTGGCGCAGTGTCAATATTGAAATCAGATTGTTTCCACTATAAAAAAAAGCCTGCTCATTCAGTGCCGATAGCATACAGCACTGAATCAACCAACAGGCTTTTTCCGTTTTTATATGGTTATATATACATTTACTTATTTTTCTTTATTTCACCCTGCCAATAGTCTACACCGGAAGAATCCTCAAGGACATCACGGTTGAAAACCGGGTCTTTCCCCTGCTTTCGCTGTTCGCGGTAATCTTGAAGAGCTCTCAAAGCCACCTTGTACAATAACGCAATAGCAACTAGGTTAATTAAGGCCATAATGCCCATAAATACATCTGCCAACGTCCATACTACAGCCAATTGAGCAACACTTCCCCATAATACCATACAAAGGACTAAAACTCGGTATATATTCAAAGCGATCTTATTATCCCTGATAAATTCGATATTTGTTTCCCCATAATAGTAGTTGCCAATAATGGAACTAAAACCGAACAAGAAGATTGCAACAGCGATGAATATACTTGCCCAAGGACCGATATGCTCAGTCAACGCCATTTGAGTCAGGTTGATGCCTTCCGCGCCGCTCGTATATGTTCCTGACAATAAAATGATAAAGGCAGTTGCACTGCAGATAAGAATTGTATCGGTGAAAACACCCAATGTTTGGATCAAGCCCTGCTTGACAGGATGTGTAACTGAAGCGGAAGCAGCAGCATTCGGCGCACTTCCCATCCCTGCTTCATTAGAGAATAATCCTCGTTTGACTCCGTACAAAATCGCTGCACCGAAGCCGCCTCCGACAGCTTGTTCAACACCGAATGCATTTTCGATGATCAATTTAAACACAGTAGGAATCTCTGTTACGTTCATCACAACAACAAATAGTGCCAATACAAGGTAAAGTAACGCCATTACAGGTACAATTACTTGCACAACATGCGCGATTCTCTTGATGCCGCCAAAAACCACTAAAGCTGTCAATAGGGCCAGCACAATCCCGATCGTCTTTGTATTCACCCCGAATGAATCATTGATTGCCATCGAAATCGTATTGCTTTGAACAGAGTTAAAAACTAGGCCGAAGCAAAATGTAATGATGACCGCAAAAACGATGCCCAGCTTTCGGTTTTTCAATCCCTTTTCCATATAGTAAGCAGGGCCGCCCCTATATCCGTCACGATCTTTCACTTTATATACTTGAGCTAATGTACTTTCAATAAAACTGGAGGCACCTCCAAGGAATGCAATGATCCACATCCAAAAAATGGCGCCAGGCCCCCCAAATGTAATTGCGGTTGCCACACCTGCAAGGTTTCCTGTACCTACACGTGAAGCTGTACTGATACAAAAAGCTTGAAAGGATGAGATCCCCCTTCTGCCTTCTGTAGTGACCGTTGCTTTATCGGTCATTAGCTTAAACATTTCACCAAGATAGCCAAACTGCACAAACTTCGTTTTAATTGTGAAAAACAACCCAAGAGCGAGCAATACAGCTATCAATATGTACGTCCAAATAATATCGTTCAATTCTGTCAATAATCCTAACAAATCGTATCCTCCATTACTAAAGATTTGACCCATTACTATCCCAAGATAATAATATACCCACAATTATAATCTATCATTAATTTGTCATAACTATCAAGCTTTATCTATAAAAACCAATAACAGATTTATTTAACAATATTTCCTATCTATGTCCCTTTTGATTGTTTTATTGAAATAATGTAAAATAAAACCAAAAAGCCGTTCGGCTCTGGATATCCCAGAGGCCTGAACGGCTTTCACATCGTTTCATCTTATGATTGTTCTTCTTCCATTTTTCTCTGCTTCCACATTTGAACAATTTCACCATGTTCAGCAGTGTCAATTATGAAGGATCCGTTTGAATAACGGTCAGATGTAGAAAGGCTGGATACCTCTACCTCTTCAAGAATCCCTTTTTCGGTCATTAATAACATCTGGTCCTGATCAGTGGCAATTGCCGCTCCCGCAACACGGTGCGGATTATTCTTTAATTCACGGAGCATGACAACACCACGTTTAGCCCTGGATGTTTTCTCAAATTCTTTCAGCTTCATTTTTTTCATAGCGCCCCGCTGTGTAGCTAAAACGACCATTTCCGTTTTTTCATTACTTACGATTCCAGCGTGGACGACTTCATCTCCATCCTTCAGATTAATGCCTTTTACACCTGATGCCCGTACGCCCAAAACATTTACTTCACTTTCATCGAACCATAGCCCAAGCCCTAGTTTTGTCGCAATGAATAATTGTTGTGTGCCATCGGTAATATCCACGAACATTAATTCGTCATCGCCTTTTAAATTGATGGCCACCAATGGTTTCGAATAGCGGTTTGCTTTATATAATGCAAGCTCAGAACGTTTGACCAAACCATTCTTTGTCAGGAACAATACATAATGCGGCACATCGAAATCCTTTATAGTCATTGCTTTTATTACGTTTTCATCCCGATCGGTCGGTACAAGGCTGGCAATATGCTGGCCGATATCCTTCCAGCGGATGTCAGGCAGCTGGTGGACCGGACAGAATATGTAATTCCCTTTATTTGTGAACAACAAAAGATTATCTGTTGTGTTAACTTCTTCCTGATAAATCAGAAGGTCACTTTCCTTCATGCCAAAATCCTGGCCCCCAGACGCCGCAAAGGAACGCGGGGAGGTTCTTTTGACATAACCTTCTTTTGTGACAGTAACAATCACATCCTCACTCGCCACAAGAACTTCCAGGTTAATTTTAATTTCTTCGATTTTGTCTTCAATCTTCGTTAAACGAACATCATTATATTGTCTTTTCACCAATTTCAACTCTTTTTTGATGACAGAAATCAATTTCTTTTCGCTTTCAAGGATAGCCGTTAATTCAGCGATTTTCTCAGCTAATTCCTGCGCTTCCGCTTGTAGCGCTGTGATGTCCGTATTCGTTAAACGGTATAGCTGCAAGGAAACGATCGCTTCCGCTTGAGCTTCCGAAAAATCGAATTTACCGGAAATATTGCGTTTTGCATCTCTTTTATCCTGTGAAGAACGGATGGTCGCAATCACTTCATCCAAAATGGAAAGAGCTTTCATCAGGCCTTCTACAATATGCTCGCGTTCCTGTGCTTTCTTCAATTCAAAAGTTGACCGCTTCGTGATTACGTCCTTCCGGTGATCGATGTATGCATCAAGCATCCCCTTAATGCCCATCAGCATTGGTCTTTTCTTATGGATGGCCACCATATTGAAGTTATAAGGAACCTGAAGGTCCGTATTCTTGTATAAGAAATTCAGGACACCCTCGGCATCGCTCTCCTTCTTCAAATCAACCACGATCCGTAAGCCTAGACGGTCGGATTCATCGCGTACCTCGGCGATCCCTTCAACTTTTCGATCAATTCGCAGTTCATCCATTTTCTTGACCAGGTTTGCTTTATTGACCTCATAAGGAATTTCAGTGATGACAATTTGCTGCTTTCCGCCGCGAACCGTTTCTATCTCTGCTTTCCCACGTACAATAATTTTCCCTTTGCCTGTCTCGTAGGCTTTCTTTATGCCTTCTACACCCTGTATGATGCCTCCGGTTGGGAAATCAGGGCCTTTAATGACTGTCATCAGATCATCGACTGTGCAATCTGGATGGTCGATCCGCATTAAAGCTGCATCAATGACCTCTCCAAATTGGTGTGGAGGGATTTCAGTCGCATAACCAGCCGATATGCCTGTTGAACCATTGACCAATAAAGCCGGAAACATGGCTGGAAGCACAGTCGGTTCTTCGGCCGTATCATCGAAGTTTGGGATAAAATCTACTGTTTTCTTTTCAATATCGCGCAACAATTCACTTGCTATAGCAGACAATCTCGCCTCTGTATAACGCATGGCTGCCGCAGGATCTCCGTCCATGCTTCCGTTATTTCCATGCATTTCAACAAGGACTTTCCGAAGCTTCCAATCCTGGCTCATTCTGACCATGGCTTCATAAACGGATGAATCGCCATGTGGATGGTAATTACCGATGACATTCCCTACCGTTTTGGCCGATTTCCTGAAGTTTTTATCACTTGTATTCCCTTCCGTATGCATGGCAAATAGGATTCTACGCTGCACCGGCTTCAAACCATCACGCGCATCGGGTAACGCACGGTCCTGAATGATGTATTTACTGTATCTGCCAAACCGATCTCCAATTACTTCTTCAAGAGGCAGGTCGCGAAATTGCTCTACTGATGACATACGTTACACCCCTTCCTCTGAAATAATCATATTTTCATTATCAAGTATATTATTTTCATCCTCTAATCCAAATGCCACATGCGTTTCTATCCATTTTCTCCGAGGCTCTACTTTATCGCCCATCAAAGTGGTTACTCTTCGTTCCGCTCTTGCAGCATCATCAATGCGAACCCTTATTAATGTCCGCGATTCAGGATTCATGGTAGTATCCCATAACTGGTCTGCGTTCATTTCGCCAAGACCTTTGTATCGCTGCAGGATATATCCCTTTCCTACCTTCTGCTGTACAGACTCCAATTCTTCGTCATTCCATGCGTATTCAACCCTGGCTTTTTTTCCAAGGCCTTTGCTTACCTTATAAAGAGGAGGAAGGGCTATGAATATATTGCCATTCTCTATCAAGGGCTTCATGTAACGGTAGAAGAATGTCAACAGCAATACTTGGATATGGGCACCATCCGTATCGGCATCCGTCATGATGACCACTTTGTCATAGTTGATGTCTTCGATGTTGAAATCAGGTCCAACTCCGCCGCCGATCGCATGAATGATCGTATTGATCTCTTCATTTTTGAAAATATCGGCAAGCTTCGCTTTTTCAGTGTTGATTACCTTTCCCCTTAAGGGCAGGATTGCCTGGAAGCGTCTATCGCGGCCTTGCTTGGCTGAACCGCCAGCAGAGTCTCCTTCGACCAGATATAGCTCATTTTTCTTAGGGTTTCGAGATTGTGCGGGGGTCAGTTTGCCTGATAGGGTGGTTTCCCCTTTTTTGCGTTTCTTCCCAGTCCGTGCTTCCTCACGCGCCTTTCTCGCCGCTTCTCTCGCTTGAAATGCCTTAATTGATTTTTTGATCAACAGGGTAGCCGTGTCTGGATTTTCATGGAGGAAATAGGCAAGGTGCTCAGAAATCACTCCATCAACAGAGGACCGTGCAGCGCTTGTGCCCAATTTACTCTTCGTTTGTCCCTCGAACTGAAGTAATTCCTCAGGGATACGGACTGAAATGACTGCCGCCAATCCTTCACGGATATCGCTTCCCTCGAGATTTTTATCTTTTTCCTTTAATAGTCCATTTTTACGGGCGAATTCATTGAATACTCTCGTCATCGCTGTCTTTGCCCCTACCTCATGGGTACCGCCGTCTTTCGTGCGGACATTATTGACGAAGCTTAACATATTTTCGGAATATCCATCATTGAATTGGAAAGCGAATTCAATTTCTATGCCGTTCTGTTCGCCTTCGATGCTGATTACGTCATGCAAAGAATCGCGCTCTTCATTTAAATACTCGACAAAAGCTTTTAATCCTTCTTCATAATGGAACATTTCCCGATTATTATTGCGGTCATCGATTAATTCTATCTTCATCCCTTTCATGAGGAATGCAGATTCCCTCAATCTCTCGGATAACGTTTCAAAGTTATATATCAATGTAGAAAAAATGGCAGGATCCGGTTTGAAGTGTATGGTTGTCCCGGTCCCGTTAGTGCTCCCTTTTTTCTCCAAAGTAGTTTGCGGCTTCCCTCCATTGGCAAATCGCTGTTCATAAATAAAGCCATCTCTCTTAATAGTGACTGTCAGCCATTCGGAAAGTGCATTGACAACAGAAGCACCTACACCATGGAGCCCACCGCTTGTTTTATAGCCGCCTTGTCCGAATTTCCCTCCGGCATGTAGGATAGTCAAAATTACTTCAGGTGTTGGTTTGCCCATTTTGTGCATGCCGGTAGGCATCCCGCGGCCTTTATCGGTTACGCTGACACTATTGTCCTTGTGCAATCTCACAATTATATGGTTTCCATAGCCGGCCAATGCCTCATCCACGGAATTATCTACAATTTCATAAACAAGATGGTGCAACCCTCTTGTATCTGTGCTGCCAATATACATTCCAGGCCGTTTCCGGACGGCTTCCAGCCCTTCCAGCACCTGGATGGCATCATCGTTATATTCAATATTCTTAGTACGGTTTGTTGCCACTCTTATTTCTCCTTCCACAAGCAAATCTTAATGTACTCTATACTTGCTTGAAAGTAAAACTAATTATGTAATAAATTCTATTATACCACAAACAGAACGAATGTTCCCGGCAGTTTATTGCACTTGATGCGCTTTATGACCTATTGTAACTTGAAAATTCAATTTCGCAAATATTGTTTTCTATTATTCACAGAGTATTACTTATTGTGAAAACATATGGATAATGGTTGCAATAAAGGCTATACATCTGTTCGAAAAAGGAAAACGATTAGAAAAAAGGAGCTAATCCGCTCCTTTTCCCCTTACTTTGTCAATGCATGCTCCACCTTGATACAGCGATTCATTATGACAGTATAGCCTTTCTCCTTTAAAAATATATATGCTTCTTCGTCAATGACCTCTAGTTGGGTCCAAAAAACATCTGCATCAATCTCATCGAACTCTCTTGCCAATTCAGGCAATACCGCTGGTCTTCTGAATACATTCACAATATCCACATGGCCTTCAATAGCCCGCAATGAAGGAACTGCCTTTATTCCTAAAGCTTCTTTGATTGTAGGATTGACCGGAATAATTTCATAACCGCAATTCATCATTGCCTTTGAAACCATATTGCTTGTCCGGTCAGGATTGTCGGATAAGCCTACAACAGCGATTCGTTTGGATTGTTTAAGTATGTCCCCGATTTCCTGTCTGCTTGGATTTTCGATGTTCATATTCCATTCCCCTTTATCCCTTATTTAGTTTATCGCATGAAAGAAGCGAGTATTGTCTTTATACATCCCATGCCGCTTGGAAGCAGCAACCCCTAAGAATGGCTTTTACAGCTAGCGAGATCTTACGAACCACTTTGTCAACATTTGTTCTCCAGCAATGCAAATGATTGTGCCTAAAATCAAACCGTTCGAAAGCAATGAAGTAAGCACTGGGTGCAAGCCTTCAAAGGCCTCTGTCGGCAGGAACATTACCCCGGCACCGCTCAGCAAAGAAACACCAATCACTGTCCGAGTAGAGTCGTTGGCATCCTTAAATTCACTTAACGCGACACTCAGCATGCCTGCAAAAATAACGAAGCTGACAGAATAGCCGACAGCGGGCGGCATAGCAGCGAAAAATGACATGACCGGCGGAAAAAAGCTGATCGCAATAACTGCCAGCGAGGCAATGATAAATGGCCGTTTGGAAGAGATGCCTGTAGCTTGGATAAATCCCCCCGCTCCCGAAAGAGGCACTGGCCCCATTGTACTGAATGCCCCGCCCAGCAGCTGTGCGATCCCGCTCATTGCACCTGATTTATTGATGCTGTATGGCTCTGTATCCAGATTCATTTTTTTTAGGATGCTTTCTGTAATCCTTATACTAGCAATCATATTCGCAAGCAAAAGAAAAGTCACGAAAAGAGCAGTCATGATCATTCCTGAATTAAAGGCTGGCTTGCCAAATACAAATAGTTCAGGAAGTGAAAAAACTTGGCTTCCCTTAAAGTCAAACTGCGGGGACAACTTACAGGCGGCAAAAATGATCCATCCCAAAGCCAAAGCCAGTAGGATCGCGTACTGTTTAATAAAATGGATTTTATTGCGTGTAAACCAGAAAGTGATTACAATGACAAGCAAGCTTAAAATGGCGGATTTCATATTAATCAACGGATGCATATCCGTTATGCCAAGCATTCCATTCAAAAACGATTTACTTAATTGAAGGACTAACAGCAACAAATAAACACCTGTAACTGTTGGCGTAAACAATATACTCAGTTTTTGGATGAGTCCAAACACACTCAATACAATAAATAAAATGCCGCTTGCCAGCAAAGCGCCCTGCAGCGCCTGCAGCGTTTCCGTATGAGAAGAGAATAATGTCGTTGACAGTCCGGCATACAGGGCGAATACACCCCACCACAATCCAGCCGGCCCCTCATTAATCGGCAATTTATGCCCAAAGAGTATTTGCAGCAAACCGGCTACTCCCATTACGAATACGGCTCGCTGGATAAAACCAGCGGTGTCGGCTGCATCAAGACCAAATAGCCCGGCAACTGCAATTGGGGCTATAATGGAACTTGAAAACATGAACGCCAGCCACTGAATGGATGATAATAAATGTCTCATTACTGGTTCCTCTCCTTAAAACTATTCAATTATTCTATAAAGTTCCATCATAATTAATAGCATATATGCCACCTTCACACAAACAATCTTTTACGTAGATTTACCAATATTGCATGGTTTTTTTCTTGAATCATGGTAAAATGATAACAGGATTTTGTTATTAAGAAAGGGTATTATACAATGGTTATTTTTCTCGTATTACTATTAGCATATTTGCTTGGCAGCGTGCCGTCAGGCTTATGGATCGGTAAGATATTCTATGGAAAGGATATACGCCAGCATGGGAGCGGCAACCTTGGAGGGACAAATACGTTCCGTACACTCGGCAAAAAAGCAGGGTTCACCGTGACAATCATGGATATTCTGAAAGGGACATTGGCTGCACTGCTACCTTACCTGCTAAATGTCGATATCCATCCGCTAATTCCGGGAATGGTCGCTGTACTCGGCCACATGTATCCCATCTTCGCCGGTTTCCGGGGAGGAAAGGCTGTCGCTACTTCCGCCGGGGTAGTCCTTGGGTATGCGCCGCTGATCTTTTTAATTTTGTTAGTCACCTTTTTCATCGCACTCTATCTTTCGAAATATGTGAGCTTATCCAGCATGATTTGTGCAGTAGTTGCACTTATTTGCTCATTGGTTGTTTGGGATATCCCGCTGATCATCATTATGGCAGTGATAGCTGTTTTTATCATCTACAAACATCGTACGAATATAAAGCGGATAAAAGAAGGAACCGAACCGAAAATCACGTTCATGTAACATACATAGTTAAAGGGCCGCTATCCATACGGGTTGGATTCGGCCCTTTTTTTCGGGGAGACTATATGAATTTGCCTTTCATTCAATATATTTCTACTATCTGTTACATATATCAAAACCAATCTGTTTCACTTTCCGCAAATATAAAAAAGGCTCCATTAGAGTTCCCCCTTCTCTATACTTCCTTTACATGCGAAAAAGGAGATTATCATGTTAAACCCTAAATATTCATAGAAATATTTATCGACTTTGAATGTTTCACGCTTTCTTTCTCTTCCTCTTTTCCTTTATAATTACATTGGAAGCATAAGGATGTGAAAGGAGAATTTTCATGAAAATATATATAACAGACCAAGCTGCACAATGGTATCAGGAAGAACTGGATTTAGAAAAAGGGGATAGTGTCCGTTTCTTCGCCCGTTATGGCGGCGAAAGCACCATCCAAGCAGCCTTTTCATTAGGTATATCTCCGGAACAGCCGGAAAATGCCGTCGTATCTGTAGAAAAGAACGGGATGCTTTATTTTATTGACGAAAGTGATTTATGGTATTTTGACAACAAGGACCTATACGTTGATTTCAGCACTGAAAAAGACGAACCGACTTATACAGTGAAATAAGCAAAAAAGCTTGTCCCCTTTTTACCCTGGACAAGCTTTTTTGCTTATTTTGCCTGTTTCTTATTTTCATCATATGCTTGGTGCCAATCGGGATACTCCCTCTTTAAGGAGATAGGCCTAAAGGAGTCTTTCTTGACGCATGCATGTGTGGAGTTTGCTGTTACAATCAAATCGTTATGCTGGTTATAGATTTCATATCCATAGACAGTTTTAACGCCATTGTATTTTTCAATCCATGTATGTACTGTCGCGGTATCTCCATATGTCATAGGCTTTTTATAAGAGATTTGTACATCCATTACCGGTGATACAATCCCATCCTTCTCCATATCCGCATATCTGAACCCTAAATCCTCCACAATCTGAGTGCGTCCAAGTTCTAGCCAAATGATATAGTTCGCATGGTAAACGACACCCATTTGATCTGTTTCAGCATAACGGACTTCTATTTCTTTTTTAGAGATTAGCATACCATCTCTCCCTTCCATTTCACATCCAATATTATTTTACCATATTGGAATTATGAACGCCTGTAGAAAGAAGCTATACAAATATCAAAAGACCATGTTTCCATGGCCTTTCGAATCATTATTCGCCTTTGGTTTGAATAACCTGAGGCTGGCGGCCAGTTTTATCCTGCATTTTTTTCCCTTTATTGCCGCCGGCAGAACGTGATTGTGTGCCAATGTGGTTAGGCACAAAATCTTGTGGATGCTTTTTTGGATTTCCCATTAGACACCCTCCTTCCCTTATATCCTGTACAAAAGAGAAGGAATCATTCCAGGCTTATTCTGCCTTTTGTAGATGCCTTTTTTCCAGTTTTGCTTCGATCCGTTCGATCGCCTCTTGATCTTTCATTAATTCATGTTTGTTTTCCAGCACTAAATCTTCGAATGAAATTTTCCGCCTTCTCTTCATGTGATATCCCTCTTTTCAATAATGTAGTATTTATTATTGTCAAAAAGGAGCCTTTTATATAACTTTTATTTCAACTTTTATTATTTTTATCAATAAAAGTATTCAGTCTTCTTATACTTTGAGCCGGCCGCGAACGATTACTATTCTTCACACCCTTATTTAACTGGCCAAAAGCTTTTCGAAAGGTAAATGGTCGTACTCTGTAAGAGAATCTCCATTTTCTGCCTATTAATCATTTTATCACTTGTTTACCGTTTGCGTACACCCATTTATTTACTTCATAAATATGACCAACCTCTGTACAAAAGCTGCATATTTCTGTGACATAATAGAAAAGTATAAATTATTTGTCTATTCTAACTTTTACCACTTAAAGGAGAGATCAAATTGGCAGTTGTCATAATTGTAATCATCATAGGCATTAGTGCTCTACTAACCAGTTGACAGCAAGCTGCCGGCGAATATACTATATACCGGAAAGTCTAGAGACATATCGTTTTTAATAATGGGACATGAAAAACAACCATAAAACTCTACCATTCAAGGGTCCCTGCCTGGAGTCTGCTTTTTTTGTACTTTATTGGAAATGGAACCCTTCTTTTTGAGGAAAAGCCTGCAGATTCAGGACCATTTTCATCACATTTTTTTATATTGTTTTTTTAATTGTTCATATGTTATCTGGCCAATATGTTTATATGCGATATTTCCTTTCTTATCAATAAAATAGGTCGAAGGAAAAGCAATTATTTCATATGTTTCGGAAACATGCGTTTTATCCTCCAAGAGGACTGGGAATGTGATTCCATAGGAACCGGCGAAACCCTTGACATCATTATAAGGATCATTATTAATAGCGAGCAATTCGACGTTTTGTCCATATTCGGCATAAAATTTCTGTAGATCTGGCATTTCTTCTTTACATGGCGGGCACCAAGTTGCCCAGAAATTAATGATTACATTTTTGCCCTTCAAACTACTTAGCTGCACTTCTTTGCCATCCAGGTTTTTCAGCGTAAAATTAGGCGCTGCCATTCCCTTTTCAAGCCCAGGCATTTTTTCCTGATTCAAATCTTCCTTTCGGTCCATTGCTTGTACAATAGCAGCTCCAATTAAAATAAGCAAAATCGATGCAGCAATTATTTTTTTTGCCATAGTTATTGCCTCCCGTTATTCCCATTGCCCTTATTGTATCTTAGAAAAAAATACAGAACAAACATTTATTTACACTATATGAAATGAAAGGGTTTTTAATCCTGTTTGAATAGCCAGCAAAAAAAAGCAGACTAGCTCCCTAAATGGATAGCAGATCTGCTTTTTTTGTTTGTTATGGATTCAATGTCAACTGTTCGCCTTTTGCTTCGTTCAGTTTGGTTGTATGGTATTTTCCATTAACCCAATCTTCCATTTGATCCTGATACCATTTACTCTTTACATGCCCAGATTGTCCTGGCCCGACTAACTGATAGGATTGGGATAAATCCTGCAAATCCGCAACAAATCTCCATGATGCACCATGGTCGACTGTCCCATCAGGCTCAAATCCTGCAGCCTGGACGGTCACTGCACTTCCGTTCGCAGGAATCCCCCCTTTCGGATTGAAGATATAGTTCAAAGGTGAAACAGCTGACAATGGATGATTGAATCGAATTTTATGGTAATCTCCCCATGACCAATCAGAAGTCTTATCCCCTTGCATTTCTTTTATGGAAGAAATGGTGTTTTTTAATGATTTTTCGAGCAGCTTTTCAATGCCTCCCTGTTCTTTCACCCAAGGTCCTTCATTCCCTTCCAATGCCCTGCGGAGCAATTCGTCAACTGCTTGCTTACGGCCGCTGAACAATTTAAACGTATCTTCAGGGATTTGTTTGTCAAATAAGCTATTGGATATATTCGCCATCCACAAATTAAAAATCAGTGGCGCTTGCTTATCCTTTTCGTCCTTGAAATTCCATTTCTTTAAAATCTCCAAAGCAGGTTTGACCTCTTTATCCGATGAAACTTGTAGCTCTTTTAGGAATTGCGGAACAAATTCCCGCGCCTGAAGATTCAACACATCGCTCTGCAACGCCTTCATGTCACTGGCATCAAGCTGATCATTGCTTTTAAGGACTTCCTGTATTCTCATCTGCCTGTATGGCTGTGCCCAGTTATTGCTTATATGGTAAGGATAATCATCGGAGGCCACTTTATTGTTCGCTGTCGATACAAAGCCTTCTTTTGGATTGACTGTACGCGGCAGCTGATTATACGGAATATATCCTGTCCATTCATAATCATCATTCCAACCCGGTACAGGCAACATTGAATCTCCTTTTTTCCTTATAGGTATATTTCCGTTCGCCTTATAAGCGATGGTGCCGTCCGTTGAAGCAAACACAAAATTTTGAGCTGGAGTATTAAATTTTTCCAACGCTTTTTCAAACTCATTCCAATCCTGGGATTTATTCATATTGATGATAGCTTCCAGCTCTGCGGATGGATCAAGTGCCGTCCAACGGAGTGCAAGTACCTGGCCCTTTCCGCTCTTGCCTGCAAATTCAGAAATAATCGGTCCATGGCGCGTTACAGTGACTTCATAAGGAATGGTCTTTCCTTTCTTTACTTTAATAGGTTCTGGAATAATTTCGGCCTGCTCCCATTTGCCATTATGCAGGAATTGATCCTTATGCTCGCCATTTCTCTTTTCGATATATAAATCCTGTACATCTGGACCGGTATTGGTTACCCCCCAGGCTATTTTTTCATTGTGGCCGAGGATAATGCCTGGTATTCCGGCAAAAATGACACCGCTCACATTTACTGCTGGCGCCTTTAATTGCATTTGATACCAAATGGCTGGAGTCGCTAGTGCAAGATGGGGATCATCAGCAAGCAACGGCTTGCCGCTCTTCGTCTTGCTTCCGCTGACAACCCAATTGTTGCTTCCGTTATATTCTGGAGGAATGATGGCAGCGGCAAAACTTTTGCTTATATCGACCTCATCTTTGGAAAGAATATACGGGGCATTTTTGGGATAACTCGGAAAAAGGTCATACGCCTTTTCCTTTGGGAAGTTTTGAAGCAAATATTGCCTGAATGCCTGATCCTCCCAGTTTCCTCCAAGATCGAAGGCCATGTATTTTCCGATGGTCAATGAATCCACTGGCGTCCATGGTTCAGGCTTATAGCCTAATATGGAAAATTCAACCGGAAGCTTTCCGTCTTTTGACGCTTCCTTCATATACAGATTGACACCTTCAGCAAACCATTCCAATACATTCTTGCCCTCTTCCGTATAGGCATCATATGAATCTGCTGCTGCCCTTCTTAATCCTAAAGTCCTAAAAAATTTATCTTTGTCAACCATCGCTTTACCGATTACTTCACTTAATCGCCCTGAAGCCTGCCTCCTGCTCAAATCCATTTGGAAGAGGCGGTCCTGTGCTTGCACATACCCTTGAGCCACATATAAATCATGTTCGTTCTTTGCATTCAAATGAGGCACACCCGACGAATCTCTCGTAACCTGTACTGGCTGCTTTAAAGCCTTAATCGTAATATTTCCTTCGGTCTTGGGCATTCCTTTAGCTAAAAAGAGATTAGCCGCTATGAGTCCGGCAATGATTAAAATAATAAGGACAGCAATCGCCCATAGAATTATTTTTTTCGCTTTACGCTTCGGCCGCTGTTTTGTTAACACTGTCTCCATTTCTTTTCCCCTTTCTGTCTGAACAATAAGGTCACTCCCTACTTAATTCGACTTGAGGCGATAATTCCCTACTTTCGTTATCTTTTTTTTTACTAATTCGTTCAATACTTTGCAAAAATACAAATTCCAACGCCTATCTTTTGAGACTATTTGTGAACGAGTGTATACTTTTAGGTATCAAATATGGACAATATACGCTAACAAAGGGAGATTTACATGACAACAACAGTTACTGAACACGAAGAAATGCTTCATCAAATTGACCTTTTGAAAGAGGATCTAGAGAGGGTGCAAAATGGCATCACGAAACAGCTTATTGAGGAGGAAATCGACCGCATTGAAAAACGGATTCATGTTTCGCTCAACTGGAAATTCCTTTATATCGATATTCACTTCATCGATGGAAAAAAAATTAAACGTGCCAGTATCCGGGCACAAAAAGGCGATAGCAGAATGATGAATGGCACAGAGGCAAAAGCTTTATTGAGAGAGGCAAAAGAAGTATATATTGAATCAGACCCTCTATCTTCTGTGAAGTTTGCACAGTATGTGAAAACGGAGAGTATCGCCCATTATATGGTGTACTACGGATTGCCGGAAAAAAACGAAATCTCTTTATAAACCAAATTGGATAGAAAAAGCAAGTCCCCTTGTTGGATACCCGACTAACAAAGGGGATTTTTTTCTTCTCGAAATCTAGCTGCTTGATAAAGGACAAACCACTAAAAAAGGGGTTCATTGTACTGATCATTGAAGGATATACATATAAAAACATCAGAAAGGGAAAGCGTTTTTCCGCTCTCCCTTTCTGATGTTATTCAATTCTCAGCATCTTATTATATGTTTGCCTAATAAAATAAGAATGTTCACCATATAATAACGTTTTATCACCTCTAAAATATGCATGAACAAAGAATGTTTCTTCACGATTATTTCGGTATAGTATAGTGAGTTCAAAATCCTCTTTATTTACAAACTTATACCTCTCATTTGAAGATTCTGCTCTATTAAGGATACGTGTAATCTTTTTAATTTCTCCTTTATCTGAGATGATTATTGGTTTTTCATTTTCTTCTTTTGTATTTTTTATGGTTATTTGATCAATATTGGAAAAGCCGTTGTAAAAATGATTATAGGTAACGAATCCTCCGATAATCAGAGCAACCAGTAGAATTATTGCTTTTTTCATATTGCCCCCTAACGACACTTCAGCTTATAATTTTGTGATACATTCTTAAAAGAATATATTCTGTCCATTCGGAAATAATCCTTTTAAATCATTTGAATTTACCCTAATTAAATTGATTTCCTTTTATACATAAAAATACAACTATAGAACCTTCATCTTCCATTTGGGCAAGAATAATATAAATTTTCCTTTGCATAGTGAAAGTTGATAATTGCAGTACTTTCTGAAATATCATTTTTTATTATTGACAACAATTTCGTATTTTGTTAATATTTGGAGCAATAAAAGCATACAAATTCGTTGATGAGAAAGAGTAGTGTTTCGCCTTGTTCTCCAGAGAGCTGACAGTTCGGTGAAAGTCAGTGTTCAAGCGCTACATGAAAATCCTCTCTGAGAAGGTTAGCTGAAATCAGTAAGCGAACCCGGGTGTCTACCGTTAAAAAGAACACGTATGATTGTACGTTGCTAAGTGCTATTGGATCGGATTCAATAGAATTAGGGTGGTATCGCGGTTAACCCCGTCCCAAGTAAGGGACGGGGTTTTTTGTATGCCTTTTATACAAATAGTATAGGAGGAATGGATGCAATGAAAAAAGAAACCATACAACAACGAGAACAAAGGATTCGCATGTTTTGGGAAAAAGCAAATATCTTTGAAAAATCCATTGAAAATCGTCATGAACATACACCATTTGTATTTTATGAAGGGCCACCCACGGCTAATGGCTTGCCTCATGTAGGCCATGCTTTAGGAAGAACGATTAAAGATGTAGTTGCTCGCTACAAAACGATGCAAGGGTTTCTCGTTGAACGAAAAGCCGGTTGGGATACACATGGTTTACCAGTAGAGTTAGGCGTGGAAAAACAACTTGGGATTTCAGGTAAACAAGAAATAGAAAATTATGGAATAGAACCATTTATTGAAAAATGCAAGGAAAGCGTTTTCACATATGAAAAAATATGGCGTTCCTTTACTAAAGAACTTGGTTATTGGGTGGATATGGATCATCCATTTTTAACCTTAAGCAATGGGTATATTGAAAGTGTATGGAACATTTTACGTAAAGTGCATCAAGATACACTACTCTATAAAGGGCATCGTGTATCTCCCTACTGCCCTAGCTGTCAAACATCTCTAAGCTCACATGAAGTAGCACAAGGTTATAAAGATGTAAAAGACTTATCCGCTACGGTTACATTTAAACGTACAGATAAAGATGAATATTTCCTCGGTTGGACCACCACCCCATGGACATTGCCAGCTAATGTCGCCCTTGCAATGCATGCAGATATAACGTATGTAAAGGCCGAACTTGATGGAGACATTTATATTGTGGCAAAATCTCTGATGACAAAAGTGGTTGCCGTCAAAGCGAACATATTGAGTGAACATAAGGGAAAAGAATTTGAAGGTGCTGCCTATCATCCTCCGTTCGATTATGTAAATGTAGAAAAAGGACATATTGTTGTCATGGCCGACTATGTAACAGAAACAAGTGGTACTGGGATTGTCCACATTGCCCCGGCTTATGGTGAAGATGACTATCGGACTGTCCAACAAAATGGACTATCATTCATTCATGTTGTTAATCAACAGGGCCGTTATACGGAAGCGGTAACAGATTTAGCAGGACGGTTTGTCAAAGATTGTGATGTAGAAATCATTAAGCTACTAGCAGCATCAAAATTATTGTTCCATAAAGAAAAATATACTCATAGCTATCCGCATTGCTGGCGCTGTGATTCACCGCTACTTTATTATGCAACAGATAGCTGGTTTATTAAAATGTCATTATTAAAAAAGAAACTAATTGAAAATAACGAAAAGGTTAAATGGTATCCGGAGCATATTAAAGAAGGCCGGTTTGGAAATTTCCTTGAACATGTAGTCGATTGGAATATCAGCCGTAATCGTTATTGGGGAACACCTTTAAATATATGGATTTGTACAAATTGTGGTCATGAGGAAGCACCAGGAAGTATAGAAATGCTCAAGGGATTAGCAACTAAGCCTCTTCCGGAAAACGTAGAATTGCATAAACCATATATTGATGAAATTATGTGTAATTGTCCAAAATGCCATAGCGAAATGAAACGGACATCTGAAGTAATAGATGTTTGGTTCGATAGTGGTTCAATGCCATTTGCACAGCATCACTATCCCTTTGAACAAGCAGCATTCACACACCAGTTTCCTGCCGATATTGTAATTGAAGGAATTGATCAAACACGAGGATTTTTCTATAGTTTATTAGCTGTTTCAACACTGTATACAGGGCAAGTTCCATATAAAAAAGTGTTATCGCTTGGCCATGTTTTAGATGAACACGGACAGAAAATGTCAAAAAGCAAAGGGAATGCACTAGACCCAATAGAATTAATACATGTTTATGGCGCTGATGCATTAAGATGGGCTTTACTAGTAGATAGTTCGCCTTGGAATCCAAAACGGTTTTCGAAAAAAATGGTTCAAGAAGCAAAATCAAAATTGGTGGATAAGCTCGAAAATACATTTCATTTTTATCAGTTGTATGCATCGATTGATGGGTATATGTATAACCCCTCGCTTCCTGCTCAACAGACAAAGCTAGATGAATGGATATTATCACGGCTTCACAGCACCATTCAAAAAGTGGCTCTTTACATGGATGATTATCAATTCACACAGGCAGCTCGCGAAATCGCAAAATTTGTAGATGAAGTTAGTAATTGGTATGTACGCAGATCCAGACAACGTTTTTGGGCTTCTGGTTTATCAGAGGACAAACGGGCTGCCTTTAATACATTATTTGAGGTACTGAGTGAAGTCTGCAAGCTATTAGCACCTTTCACACCATTTATAGCAGAAGATATGTATATGAAATTGCATCAAGAAAGTGTCCATTTACAAGACCTTCCACAAACAAATAATCGACGTATCCATCCTATTCTTGAACAAGAAATGAATTGTGTCATGAAAATTGTTGAGCTTGGCCGAAATATTAGAAATGAACAAAATTTAAAAGTAAAACAACCATTAGCTCAGATGATTATTTGCTCAAATGAACATTTCGAAATGTATCAAAACATTATTCAAGAAGAACTGAATGTGAAGGAAATTCGTTGGACTAAGCATTTAACGGGGTTAGAAGATATAACTTTAAAATTGAATTTTAAAAGTGCCGGCGCTGTTTATGGAAAACACGTCAATGAGGTAAAAGAGTATGTCGAAAGCATCTCTTCCGCCGAAAAAGAATCATTACTATCGGAACAAAAAATAAAAATACACTTATTAGGCCAAGAATTCGAATTGGACATGGCGCACATATACACAGAATCACATGTAAAAGAAGGCTATTCCCTTGCAGAAAATGGACCATTTAAGGTGTTATTATCTACGTATTTAACTAGTGAACTGATTGAAGAAGGCCAAATTCGAGACTTTATCCGTTGTATTCAAGACATCCGCAAAAAAATGAACTATCCTATCGAAAAATATATTGATCTTCATATCCAATGCACGCCTGAATGTCAGAAGTTCATTAAACGATATACAAAACTAGTGAAAGCGAATGTACTTGTACGAGATATACAGTTTGTATCGTCAATTGAATCACCATCCGCTATTGCCTATCCATTTGATAAATCAGAAGTAATTTTTACAATGCATGTAAAATAGGAATAACAGAAAACGCATTCTAACCAAAATAGAATGCGTTTTTCAATTCATTTGCAGGCGTATACATATTACTGTTTAATTGGATTAAAGATTCGATTTCCTCCACATGCACAATTCAGAACACTTTAAGAATATCTTTGATTAAGATTGCAAAACAAATTCTCGTATCATAAATTGCTGAAGGAAACCCCCTCGTATATACAGTAGATCCCCTAGATTGACAGCATTGTTTATCAAAGGAAAGAACAAGACGCTAACTGTTAGAGACGATTTTTTTAATTATATTATTGATAATTTGGAACATAGTTTATTTAGAATTATCAACGTAAAAAAATGGCCCGCCAAATAGTGCGGACCATTTTTTCTATCATTACGCTTCTTGTTTGTCGTGTGATTGTAATTTATCACGCAATACCATAGGAAGAATTCCTCCATGGCGGTAATAGTCGATTTCCACTTCACTGTCGAAACGGACTAAAGCTTCAAATTCAGTCACTTTTCCTTCTTCATCAGTTGCAGTCACTTTGACATAATCTCTAGGTTTAACTGTTTCATCAACAGCTACCTCAAACGTTTCCTTACCTGTTAGGCCAAGTGTTTCAGCGCTGTCCCCTTGCTTGAATTGCAATGGAAGAACACCCATCAATACTAGGTTAGAACGGTGGATACGTTCGAAGCTCTCAGCGATGACTGTTTTAATGCCAAGAAGGTTTGTGCCTTTGGCAGCCCAGTCACGTGAAGAACCCATACCATAGTCTTTGCCTGCGATGACCATCAAACCAGTGCCATCTTGCTTGTATTTCATGCAAGCATCATAAATGCTCATCACATCGCCAGTAGGCCAATAAGTTGTATAGCCTCCCTCTGTTCCAGGAGCGATTCCATTACGGATACGGATATTGGCAAACGTACCTCTCATCATTACTTCGTGGTTACCGCGGCGAGATCCATATGAGTTGAAATCTCTTGGTTCAACACCGTTGTCGCGCAAGTAAATGCCTGCAGGTGTTGTTTTGCCGATTGCTCCGGCAGGTGAAATATGGTCAGTAGTGACGGAGTCGCCGAATTTTCCTACTACACGCAAAGCATGAAGCGGTTCGACTGTACCGGCGCTAGGCTGCAATCCTTCAAAGAAAGGAGGGTTCGCAATATAAGTGGACTGTTCATCCCAAGAATAAAGCGGTTCGTTTCCAGTTTGGATTTCATTCCAACGCTCATTATCGCTGAACACTGTATCATATTCTTTTTTGAACAATTCCGGTGTAACTGTTTTAGAAACCACTTCTTTGATTTCTTCCGCAGATGGCCAGATATCCTTAAGCATAATGTCGTTGCCCTTCGCATCTTTTCCAAGCGCTTCGCTGTCGAAATCGATGTTGACTGTTCCGGCAAGAGCATAGGCAACAACCAATGGAGGTGAAGCCAAATAGTTAGCCTTAACGAGCGGGTGGATACGGCCTTCAAAGTTTCTGTTACCTGAAAGGACAGAAGTTACAAGCAAATCAGACTCAGCGACCGCTTTTTCGATTTCAGGAGCCAATGGGCCGGAGTTACCGATACAAGTTGTACAACCGTAACCGACAGTATTGAAACCTAATTGTTCCAAATAAGGAGTAAGGCCGGAGTTATTCAAATATCCAGTTACAACCTTTGAACCTGGAGCCAATGATGTTTTTACATAGGCAGGCACATGCAGTCCAGCTTCAACCGCTTTTTTGGCCAATAGACCGGCGCCGACCAATACATAAGGGTTTGATGTATTGGTACAGCTTGTAATAGCTGCGATGGCAACTGCACCTGTCTTCATTTTAACCTCTTCTATTTCAGAGAAAGGAACCGTAATTTCTTTAGAAAGATCAGCGGCATCCAAGCCAAATCCATGATTTCCTACTGGGGCGCTAAGCGCTTCTTTGAAAGATTTCTTCATCATACTTAATGGAATCAAATCTTGCGGGCGTTTAGGACCTGATAGGTTTGCCTCGATAGCCGAAAGATCGATTTCAACTACATCTGTGTATGTCGGCTCGACGCTTTCGTTTGAAAGGAATAATCCGTTCGCTTTGCAATACTCTTCAACCACTTTAATATGGTCTTCATCTCTGCCTGTCAGGCGCATATAATCTAGCGCTTCCTTATCCACAGGGAAGAAACCGCAAGTTGCTCCATATTCAGGTGCCATGTTGGCGATCGTCGCACGGTCTGCCAATGGCAAATTCAATACGCCAGGGCCGAAGAATTCGACGAATTTATTTACAACGCCTTTTTGGCGAAGGACTTGTGTCACTTTCAATGCTAAATCCGTTGCAGTTGCTGCACTTGGAAGTTTTCCGACCAATTTCACCCCGATAACTTCAGGAACCGGGAAGTAAGATGGCTGGCCGAGCATTCCAGCTTCTGCCTCGATACCGCCTACACCCCAGCCAAGGACGCCGATACCGTTGATCATTGTTGTATGTGAGTCGGTACCAACCAATGAATCAGGGAATGTATCAAATTCGCCTTCAGCATTCTCGATTTCATGTACAACTGAAGCTAGGTACTCTAAGTTCACTTGGTGGACAATACCGGTTGCAGGTGGAACCGCACGGTAGTTATCAAATGATTTTTGGGCCCAGCTTAAGAACTGGTATCGTTCATTATTTCGTTGGAACTCAAAATCCATGTTTACTTTCAATGAATCCGGTGTTCCCGCTTTATCAACCTGAACAGAGTGGTCAATAACAAGATCAACCGGGATTTCAGGATTGATTTTATCAGGGTCGCCGCCAAGGTCCGCCATTGCTTTACGCATGGAAGCCAAATCTACGACTGCCGGCACGCCAGTGAAATCTTGTAGGATTACACGTGAAGGCTTGAACGGTACATCTACGTCTTTTTGTTCACTTGTGCCCCATTTTGCAAGATTTTCTACATGTTCTTTTGTAATGACTCTGCCGTCAACTTGTCGTAGGACAGATTCAAGCAATACTTTAATGGAATATGGCAATTTTGCCACGGAGCCGATTCCGGCCTCTTCCAATGCACTTAAGCGGTAATAATTATAGCGCTTTCCGTTCACTTCAAAAGAAGAGCGCGATTGAAATACATCATTATTTTTCCCCATACGATGTTCCCCCTCTTTTCTTCCAAATTATAAGAAATGGTCATAAAAATACGCTCGGCAAACACTTTTGCCAGGCTATACCTTAACTATAATGGAAAAAATACAATATGTCGAAAAGTTCGGTCATTTCTCCCATCCTACTTTTCTCTCAATTAAAGTGTACAAAAATTATAACGATAAGTAAATGACAAGAAAGTTATTGCAATTGATAAGTTTTTCTTATCGAAAAGTAAAACACGAAATATAAAAGGCTTTCACAACGGTATTTTCATCACCATTTCTTGTTCCTTGTATACCCTCGCTTTCTACCTTAAAACTATTTTTAGAAAATTTAACCGAAAAATCCTCATTCTAATTTTGCACAAATGTGTCAAAATCTTCCCTTCATATTGACCTATTTCACAGCTCATCCTTCACCTCATTGCTACCATAACGGAACTAAAAAAAGAGCATATAAGTATGCACTTTTTCCATTTTATTGTTTTAAGCCATCAATTGTCATAAACATTCTTGAGTAGACTTCTTGGATATGCTCATTCGTTTTTTTAATTATTCAAACTATATCCCTATTTTTTAATTGTACCGTCTCCTTGCGAAGTAAAAATGCCAACCGCATATTCAGTACCAGGAGTCTAATTCATATTTTGGTTGTACCCCAAATCTTTTTCAGTAAAAGGGACATCATTATGTGTTCCTATAAAAAAGAGTGGAATGGTTGAATGTAAATATACATCATCATATTGGCTTTCAGCGGCTTCAAACAAATTTTTTTCTGTAATAAAGACCGCATCGTAAGGCTTTAGGTCTTCGTTTGTCACTTGCTCGAATGTAATCTCTGTAAACTTTACGCTTTCTTCTTTTACTTCTGGTGCTTTGCCGACCACGGCTATCCGTAATGCACCTCCTTCGTACAACTCAACATTAGGGCTTGATGTGCAAGCTGATAAGAATAACGATATC
This sequence comes from Bacillus kalamii, assembly GCF_047238185.1. Classification (NCBI taxonomy): domain Bacteria; kingdom Bacillati; phylum Bacillota; class Bacilli; order Caryophanales; family Bacillaceae; genus Bacillus; species Bacillus kalamii. Next base: position 2,103,255 of record NZ_JBDFMI010000001.1, read on the forward strand.
AGTGTTACAATTGCGGAATATATGTATTTCTTTCCTTTTTTCTTTTCATCGGCATCCTCCAAATACATATTTTTCCACCATTCCGATTATCAACTATTTTAACACTAATATCGATCACTGTCTGTTGGTTAACAGCTCTTTGCTATAATCTATGTCTTTTGTTTGCTCATTTACGGGTTAAAGGCAAAAAAAGAATTCGCCATATAAAAGGGAGTACAATTTACGTGAATTGCACTCCCTTTATTAAGAAAATTATGAAATTGACAAGCCTATTTTGCCGAATTGCCCTGCATCTTCCATATGTTTGATAGCTTTATCGTAGTCTTCCAGCTTCCAGATTTGGTCTATGACAGGCTTAATGCTGTGTTTTTCCGCAAAGGCAAGCAATTCTCTATACTCTTCTCCGCTTCCCATAGATGTGCCATGCATGGTTAATTGCCCATAAAAGAAATCGCGGAGATTCAATTCAATGACGTCTCCTGCTGAAGCGCCGAACGTAACGACTGTTCCGCCTTTTTTCAAAGATCTCAGCGACTTATGAAAAGTAGCTGCTCCAACACTTTCAATTACTAAGTCCACTTGGTTTCCATTTAATGACTTTTCCCATTCGCTATCGCTATCTATGGCAGATGATGCACCTAGTTTCAGCGCTAAATCCCTTTTTTTCTCAGAACGGGATGTAACGGTCACCTCTGCTCCCGCAGCCACAGCAAACTGCAGCAGGAATGTCGCTACACCGCTCCCTATTCCTGGAATCAGAATCTTCATCCCCGGCTTCACACGCCCTTTTGTGAAAAGGGCCCGATAAGCAGTCAAAGCCGACAAAGAAAGTACACCTGCTTCTTCCCAATTTAAATAATTCGGTTTTTCTACTGCATTTTCCTGAGGTATTACGATATATTCAGAGAACGTTCCATGATCGGGAAGACCTACAATTTCAAATGATTCAGGAGGGGCATCCGACTTATACTTCCAGCCTAACGAGGGAAGAATCATTACTTCTTTTCCTATCAGGCCTTCATCCACCCCTTCACCGACCTTCTCTATAATACCAGCACCGTCTGAACCTATGACGAGAGCTGGTTCTTCTTCTTTATGCCGTTGCAGGACAAATAAATCCCGATGGTTTAAACCTGCAGCTTTCATTTTGACACGTACTTCGCCATGGCCAGGTTCCTGAAGTTCTATATCCGATAACGATAGACCATCCTTACCGAGTTTCCCCTTATGTATAATTGCTTTCATGTGCAGTCCCCCTTTTTGGATAGTACTTTCATTGTATCTCCAGCCGTCTGTAAGAGAAACTATTTGGCTCAAGTCATGGGGAAAATAAGATAGCATGGCTGCTAATTCAATCGAAATCCATTTCATTTTTTAAAACGCGATTAAGCGCGTAACAAGCTTGATTCAAGTAATTAGCTTTTCTCTTATATACCTTAATATGACAAAAAAGCACCCCGAAAGATTGTCTCTACCTTTTGGGGTGCAGAACCATTCCGTTCCTATTTAGATTAAATAACCAATTACAGCCGGTTTTTGCAGAAATGCTTAACCAACTCGAAAATATCCAAATCATAGGCTGGATAATAATACGCTATTGCTTAATCACTATCATCTGGATCATACATCTGGATCATACATCTTCATCGACCGTTTCATCATCTATAGACAACAATGTCCTCTAAGGGCAAACGAGTCGTTTCGAACCCAGGTTCCGCCGCTTTCCCAATGGGCAACAAAAGAATAGGCACAAAACGCTCATCCAACTCCAAAAGGCTTGATAAAGCTTTTCCGTCAAATCCGCCGATTGGTACAGTATCCAACCCTTTTGCCCGAGCAGCAAGCATTATTTGCATAGTTACCAGTCCACAATCAAACGTAGCCATATTTAAACGGATTTCTTTAGGCAGCTGTGGCACCATTTGCTCAATTCCGCTTATTTGCCGTTGCATGGTTGCTTCATCCATTAGGCCTTTATCGTATTTGCTCTTATAAATGGATTCGGCATTATGGTACATTTCTGTATCTGCAACAATGGCGATGACGGCAGATGCCTTTTCCACAGGTTCCTGATTATAGGCGGCTGCCCTGATTGCTTTCTTTAACTCATTATTCTCGATTACGATAAATCTCCAAGGCTGCAAGTTCCTGGATGACGGCGCCTTTGTTGCTAGCGTTAACAATTCGTTAATAAGTGGACGATCCAATTGAAAGGAAGGATCAAACTTACGCACAGATCTGCGTTCCTGAAGTATTGTTGTAAAGTCTTGTGTTGTCATATTGTCCCCCGTTGTCATTATTCACATTCAAAATACTAATAAAATGATGCAGTGTCAAGATTATTTTTGGTTATATGCCTCTTAACATACATGCCATTCAGCATTTCTTCCTTCCTACTGCCAATTTTGGTTGAACCAATCTCAACTGGCGAGAATTGCTCCTTATGAATCAAATCCAATAGGCGAATAGTAAGGATAAGAAAAAAGGAGGACTCCAAATGGGCAAAAATAAGAAAAACCACCAGAAAAATAATGATCATCCGTCCGGACAGCAGGAGCCATTAAGCGGTTCCCATAAAGTCAAGAACCGGAACCATAGCCGCCAAAAGCAGCATTCACACCATGATATGTAACTGAAACATCCATAAAGGATTGCTTATCCAGACGGAGGGCAATCCTTTATTTATACTAATCGATGAAAGGCAGCCACTATTTCAGCTTCATCCCCATTACAGAGTGTCCTCAATTCAATTAAGACCTTTCCTCCATGTACCCTCGGAATAATCGGAGGATTGTTAGACCGCAGCTTTCTTTCGATTTCAGAAGCGGTAAATCCCTCAACAGCGATGGATACTGCATAGCCAATTACAGTCACACCTGGCATTGTACCGCCTCCAACAGCATTTTCAGTTTCCATTATTTCAATCTGGAAAACCCCGCTAGGATGCTCCAGAATTTCTGTTGCCAATTTCTCTCCCTGTTCTTTCAACATTTCGGGATTTTTCATTAAATCTTGGACTAACGGATTATCCAAACTGCCGCCTTCCGACTTTAAATAGGCGAGAAGGACCGCTTCCAGAGCAGCCAGTGACAGCTTATCCACACGGAGAATCCTTGCCAGTTGGGAATGTTTCAGTTTGTCGACCAGTTCTTTTTTGCCCGCGATGATTCCGGCCTGTGGTCCGCCCAATAATTTATCTCCACTGAATGACACCAGATGGCATCCTTGCAAAAGTGTTTCTTTTACGGTCGGTTCCTCGCCAATGCCTGCATTTCTAAAATCGGATAAAACACCGCTTCCAAGGTCCTCATAAAACCACAGCCCTTTTTTCTCAGCTAGATCAGCGAGCTGGTCTGTACTGACGTCTGAAGTGAATCCACTCATCTTAAAATTGGACAAATGCACCTTCATCAGCAGCTTCGTATGCTCGGTTATATTCTGTTCGTAATCGTATAGATGTGTCCTATTAGTGGTTCCCACTTCTTTTATGACTGCCCCACTTTCCTCCATAATGGAAGAAATACGGAACGAGCCCCCGATCTCAATCAATTGCCCTCTGGAAATGATCACCTCACTTCCTTTAGCCAATGTATGTAGTATCAGAAAAACCGCAGCTGCATTGTTATTCACAACCATCGAAGCTTCCGCGCCGGTTAATTCATTAATCCATTTTTCCACATGTGAGTTCCGCGAACCTCTGCTGCCGTTTTTTACATCATATTCCAAATTGCTGTAATTGCCGGCAATATCGGCAATATGGGCAATCGCCTCCCTGCTCAGGCGTGCTCTGCCCATGTTCGTATGCAGGACTACGCCGGTTGCATTGATCACCTTTTTTAACCTATACGAATAATCTTCCTCTGCCAATCCGTTGCATAAGCGGAATATCTCCTCTATGAATCCAGATTCCCCAGGCAAGCATCCGGTCCATTCTGACTTCATTATCGAAGACCGTATTCGTTCTATGACGGTACTCATCACTTTTGTCCCTTGATTCTTCCCGAATCCATGCTTCTCTATAAAATGCTGGAATCCCTCGGACTTCTGCAGTTCATGGATAGCAGGAATGTCTTTTAAATATTCTTTCAAAAATAAAGCCTCCGATCACTTTCAGATTAATCTAAGTATACCATTCTCACCTTTATACACACAGTGCATAAAATAGGCAAAAGGAGGGGTTGCCGATGAATGGACAGCTGTATTCGCTGACTCATTTTGAAAGCTGGGTCCAGCAAAATGGCGAAAATCCATTTGCTTCTTATTTGGATGATTCCATGTTTCCTGTCTATTGTTACGAATACGAGGATAGATACTGTGTAGAAGCTTTTTTGCCGGACATAAAAGCTGATGAATTGCGTGTGTCAATAAAAGACAGCATCCTTATCATTGCTAGCCTGAATAACGGCCAGCTTGAAAGAAGAATCGTATTGCCGACTGATAGCCTTCCGGATTTCAGCATGGTCCACGAACCCTCTTTCTTAACCGTAATAATCGAAAAGACAGCAAATGCAGGTTAATGTTTGATCTGAATACATGCATTTTATTGTATAATAGGATTGTGGATACAATAAAGATTCTAGGAGGTGGCATCTATGAACGAAGAATGTGTACGCTTGACATCTCTCTCGACGAAAGCGGGCTGAGGATGCAAGATCGGTCCCCAGGACTTGTCGCAAGTTTTGCGCAATTTACCTAAACAACCGCAGCATCCGCAATTATTGGTGGGCAATGAAACCGCTGATGATGCAGGTGTCTTTAAATTAACAGATGAGTTGGCACTTATCCAGACAGTCGATTTCTTTACGCCTGTTGTGGATGATCCATATATGTTCGGACAAATAGCGGCCGCTAACGCTTTAAGCGATGTATATGCAATGGGAGGGACGCCGAAAACAGCAATGAATATTGTTGCCTATCCGATTAAAACATTGGGAGCGGACATCTTATCCTCCATATTGCGAGGCGCCTCTGATAAAGTGGTAGAATCCGGCGCTGTAACGGTCGGCGGCCATAGCATCGATGACAAGGAGCCTAAGTTCGGCCTTTCGGTTACAGGGATTATACACCCTGGCGCCATTTGGAAAAACACAGGCGCCAAACCGGGAGATTCGCTCATATTAACCAAACCGCTGGGGGTCGGCATATTAACTACCGGCATCAAGCGGAATGCAGTCACTCCCGAGCAGGAGGAAGCCGTTACAAAAACGATGGCTGAACTGAACAAGGCAAGTGCAGAAGCATTGCACCATTATCATCCTAACGCTGTTACGGACATTACAGGATTCGGCTTATTGGGCCATGCCAGTGAAATGGCGGAAGGCAGCAATGTCAGCATCGACATCGACTACAGACAGGTTCCATTCCTCGACGGCACGATGAAGCTTGCTGAAAATGGTGTTATACCAGGAGGAAGCAAATCAAACCATCAATGGCTGGAAGGAAAAGTCGAATACGATGACCAGCTATCTCTACCGCAGCAATTAGCGATATGTGACAGCATCACTTCAGGAGGACTATTGATCAGTATGCCTAGCCATGAAGCCGAAGCCTTTTGCGAAGAACTGCACAATCAAGGAAATACGGCTGCTATAATAGGCAATGTGTTGGAGCCTCGACTTCCATTAATCACTGTACGGGCTACATAAGGTGCCAATCGGGCGAAAAAAGGGGAACCCCCAATATGGCGGTTCCCCTTTGTCCTATGTAACCATAATGATACCATAATCACCCATTCAATCATAGATGATTATTTTTTCCCAATTTTTCTTAGAATCATGTCGACCATTCCCGGCGATTATCTTTACGAACCGTAATCTTTTCGGCATCAAGCAGTTCCAGTAAAGGGATCATATGCTTCCGTGTAAGCCCGAGAATTTGTTTGGCTTCCGCAATTGTAAAGGAATTTCCCGTCTGTTCCTTTAATTCCTTTATACTTTGTTCAAAAGAATCTCTCACTACATAATAAACATCTGTCAGCGGGATCAAAATGCCTGACTCTGCCAAAAATGGCTTCAATTCGAAAAATATAGGCTCAGGTATATTCTGCCGTTCCGCATAGACATTTAAATACGTCACTTTCATGCCGTCATTCTTCATTTCATCAAGCATATGCCCGACCTTTGTCCTCCATTTATCCGGAATATGGGGAGCAAAGCCAGAGAGGAATAGCAACTGACCGTTATTTTCCCATATTCCGTCACCGGCCCCATTTTCAAGCATAAACCGGATAAACACTGCGCTTCCTTTGGGCGATAACTTCTGCATTAACTCAGCACCGGGCATTCCCTGCTTCATAGGATTCTGCACATGATATGCCTCTATAGCTTCTACTATTCCTGCCTGAACCTCTTCCACAAAATGCACACCTGCAAAATGGTTTTTCTCATATTCCAGAAAGAAATCATCATCCTTGATAAGAGGGCGTATTCTTTCAACAGGAAGTGAACTGTAAAGGCTTAATTCTTCAACTGAAGCACTTCCTTTTTGCTTCAGTATATCCCTCAGCCTTTCAACTTCGCTGCCTTCTTTTTTACGTTGAAGCCCGCACATCGTTTCCTGGCCGAATTTGTATTTTCCCCCATGCGGATCCACAATCCAGCCTCCGCCGATTGTTTCCGGGGGGGAAGGCCTGCGGATAATGAAGGCGTCCCCTCTTTTGGCTACTACCTTTTTTTCTAGCCTCAATTGGCAGAGGATATCTCCCTTTGAGCTGCCCGCTTCCTTACGGTCGAAAAATACAATTTTCCCCATCACCTCTGCAGTGCCTATATAACAAGCCACCTGCATTCGCTGCTTGATCCTAATAACACCACGTACAATAGAAAGTGACACATCCAGGCAATCGCTAATAGGGAAAGAAAGAGAAGCTACGAGGACATCCCCCCGTTTCACTTGATCCACAGCAATAGTAGGCAAATTAACAGCAGCCCTCTGGCCTGCACACACATAGGACGCTTTTTTATTATGCACCTGTATTTGCCGCGCTTTTGACTCAGCTCCCGAGGGCAGGAGATAGACAGCTTCTCCTTCACGCAAACTGCCTTCATTGACCGTTCCTCTGACAACCGTCCCTTGGCCTTTTATAGTAAACGCGGAATCGACCGGAAGCCTGAAAGGTCCATCGTTTTGTTTAAAAGGCAGTTCTTGGGCATGCACAATAATCGCTTGCTTTAACGCCTCGATCCCTTCTCCTGTTAGACTGTCTACTTCAAAAATCGCCGCACTTTGAAAAATGCTGCCTGCAAGCTCGCGGTTTATGTCTTCCTTCACTATATCCAGAAAACCCGATTCAACTAGGCCGCATTTAGTCAGAACAACCATTCCTGACGATATACGTAAAAAATCAAGAATCGCCAAATGCTCCTTCGTTTGCGGCATGACCCCCTCATCGGCAGCCACTACTAGAATCATCATATCAATGCCGGAAACACCGGCGATCATTTTTTTTATAAATTTTTCATGTCCGGGCACATCAATAATACTGATGTTCATTTCGTTGCTTTGGAAAAAAGGGGCAAAGCCGAGTTCAATGGATATTTCCCTTTCCTTCTCTTCCTTTAACGTGTCTGTCTCAATATTGGTCAATGCTTTTGTCAAAGATGTCTTGCCATGGTCGATATGACCGGCCATCCCGATCGTAACATGTTTGTTCATCATCATGCATCCTTCTCAGAAACGTACTTTAGTTCAATACAAAACGGGTTTTGCTTCCCGTCTGCGTCCCTATTACTTCCAGCCGGGCATCCATTCTTTCTTTCAACTCCGGCACATGGGATATAATACCGACCAATCTGCCTGCGCTTTGGATCTCGAGCAACGATTCAATTGCCTGGTCCAGGGACTCGGGATCAAGCGTGCCGAAACCTTCGTCAATAAACATCGTCTCCAGTGAAATGCCGCCTGCATTTTGCTGTACAACCGCCGCCAATCCCAATGCCAGCGATAAAGATGCCTTGAAGCTTTCCCCACCGGATAATGTTTTGACATGGCGCTCCATGCCCGTGTATTGGTCAAACACAGACAACTCCAGGCCGCTTTGGATATTTTTCCGTGTAGGGTCGATCTTGCGGATCAGATTATAGCGCCCGCTGGTCATTTGCTCAAGGCGTTCATTCGCTTCCACAAGGATATCATCCAGAAAACTGGTCAGCACAAACCGTTCGAATGTAATCCGAAATGGATTCTGCCCTTTCGTAATTTCATATAAATGCCCAATTTGTTCATATTGCTTCTGTATATGTGACTGTTTTTCCATGCCTGCAGATAGTTTTTCCGCTATTCGTTGGTTCGTGGACATTTTGAACGTTAATTCACTTATGCTCTTTCTTTGCTCTTCACATTCGTTCGCCACCGCTTCAAGCTCTCGTTCAATTGCCCCGACATCTGGCAAAGAAACCCCATTCAGCTTATTTTCCAATGAGCGCAGAAGATTATCTACTCTATTCCATTCAGACTTGTACTGATCGATACTGAATTGGATTTGTTTTATTTCTGCATCCGTTTTTTTAGCCGCAGCATATGCGCCATAGGTATCAAAGCCTTGCTCTCCCATATCTTTTTTGAATAATTCCCGCTGTTCATCCAATTCCAATTCCATGATTTTTATATTGCGGATTTCATTTTCAAGGGCACTATTTATTTTTACTTCTTCATTTAATGCCAGTTGCCATTCCTGCTGCGATTGTTCAAAAGCTTGTTCAAGCTGGCGAACTTTTGCTTCAGCTTTTTTTACAGTTGCCTCGTATGATTCAAGCGTTCGAAGTTGCTCGGGAATCCGCTCCTTCATTGCATCCAGCGTCGCTCTAATTTGCAGCCTGCTCGCATTTTCACTTTCCATTCGCTGTTTCAAGCTGTCCCTTTTTTCCAAGAGTTGCTTGATATGGTCCTCTATACGCTTGTATTCCTGTTCAAGTACTGTCCCTTTTTCTATGAGTTTTCCCAGCTGCTTCACTCGTTCAGCAACTGACTTCATGCCTACCTTCAATTGTTCCTCTGCATCACTGCCTGTCATTCCAAGTTGTTCAAATAAATGCTCTGACTGCTTTTTGGCCAGTTCTGCCTTGTCATTAAGGGACTCATACTGAACATTAAGCCGATCATACATACGGACCGTTTCCTGCCATTCAGCCCGTTTGGATTCCGCGTTTTTTTTGCATGCTTCATACATTTCCTGGGTTACCATTTGATCACTATGTTCAGCAGGGCGGGGGTGATGGATAGAACCGCAAACAGCGCATTCCTCTCCTTCCTTCAATTGGGCCGCCAATATAGCTGCATGGGAATGGAAGAGTTGCTTTTCAACTTCCGTTAATTGGTCTCTTGCATCACCATGCGCTTTCTCGCATTCATGCAGTTTCCCCTCTTGCTGTTTTAGCTTTTCACTTAAAGAAGCCATTTCTGAATCCAACATATTTGTTTCCTTCCATGCACGGAAGGCTTCCTGATATTTTTCTTCTTGCCTTGATTGCTCCGAATACTCCAGTTCAGCCTTTTCCGATTGGCGGATTGCTTCTTTGACCGACAACCCTTTATTCTCACTTGTTTCCACGAACTTTTTTATATCAGCGCATTCCTTCTCCAATCCGCTGCATAAAGCGGATTGCTTAGCCAGCTTTTCTTCCAATGAAGAAAAGGAAAGAATATCTTTTTTCATTTCAGATAATCCGATCCATTCTTTTGAAGCGGCTTCCCTTTCCTCTTTTCGCCCTGTTTCTTCTTCATATTGTCTCCGGGCTTTTTGTACGGCTACTTTTGCTGTTTCAGCTGCTTGTTTAAGATGTTCAATTTCAGCTTGAGATTGCTTGACTCTTTTTCCGATGCGGAGATAGGCAAGCTCCTGCTTTTCCAATTGAGCCGCTTTCTTCGCCCAATCGATAGACGCCTCTTGCTGGTCCATCTTTGTTTTTTGTTCGTGGAGCCGGTCGAATGCTGTTTTTAATTGTTCTCTTTCCTTAAATTTCGCTTCCAGTTCCTTTGCCTTGTATAGGGTATCAGTGATGTTTTTTTGCTTTTGTTCGGTAGCTGACAGATTTTTCTTGCGTTCCGAAATCTGTTCTATTGCCCTCGCGATATCAGACTGTAACTGGTTGTATGTTTCTGCAGCCGTCAGGACAGGCTGTCCCTCTTGTTCTTCTCGTTCAAAAATCCAGACTATATCGTTCATGAAGGCAGCTAGCTCAGCCTGCATCTGTTCCTCTGCTTTTTTAAGTACTGTGCTTTTCTCCTTTAATTTGTCTTCCATCTTTTTATACATTTCAGTATGGAACAATTTTTGGAGGATCATTTCCTTTTCTTTACTTTCAGAGACAAGCAGCTTCTTGAACTCGCCTTGCGGAATCATCAGTATTTGTTTAAATTGTACAGCATCTAGCCCGATGATTCTTTTGATCTTTTCATCCACGTCCCTGACATTTGCCGCCACTAGTTCCTTTCCTTCCTCTTTCACCTCATATAGTTCAGCCTTTGCATTGACAGTAGTGTATCCGTCCCCTGACTTTTTTTGCCTTACTTGCATCGGACTTCTCCATATATGATACGTTTTGTCACGCAAGCGGAAGGTGAGCGACACTTCGGTCGCCACATCCTGGTCAGCAAAATGGCTTCTTAAATCAAGACCAGTACGTTCGTCACCGCTTGCTTTTCCAAAAATGGCAAAGGAAATGCCATCAAATATAGTGGTTTTTCCAGCTCCGGTTTTACCCGAAATCACAAACATATTCCTATTTTCCAAAAGGGTGAAATCAATCAATTCCGTCCCTGCGTATGGCCCGAAAGCCTGTAGGGTCAATTGTAGTGGCCTCATCAGTAATCCCCCTCCCTTTTTACTTCGTCAATAATCCCTTTCATGATTCCGCTTTTTTCTTCATCAAAGTGCCGTTCAGTCATTTGTTCATAAAAATGCTCGTAAAGCTGCAATTCTGTTCGGTTCTTATCTTTCAGAACGGTAAATGTCTTTTTATTTTTTTGGTCATTAACATCCCATTTACGTTCCAAATGCAATACATTCGGATAGACCTTTCTCAATTTTTGGATGGGATCCAATATGGTTCCTTTATCCAGCAGTGTAATCTTTAAATAATCTTCGCGTTTTTGTGTTTTATAAAAGGCTGGATCCATAAGTTCATGAAAATGTCCGGACAGCTCCCTCATATCATATTTAGGGATCAAAGGCCGCCTTTTGATTGTTAACTGTTGCTGATCATCTATAGTCACTACATTTACAGACTTGCTCTGTTTCGCCTCGGAAAAAGAGTACTTCAACAGTGAACCGGAATAATGGATAGTAGGATCTTTGATGGCATCTGGGCTGTGCAAATGCCCTAACGCTGTATAGTTGAAGTGTTTAAATAAATCTCTTGAAACAGTGCCAGACCCGCCCACTGATAAAATCCTTTCCGAATCAGACACTTCCCCTCCAGCTACGAAAGCATGTCCAACAAATACATTAGGCTCGTTCTTATTCATTTTTTCCACAATGCGCCCGACGATTGCCTCCATGGCCCCTTGATGGGAATGGATATTGTCATCTTCAAACACATGCTTCACTACGCCAGGTTCGGCAAAGGGAACACAATAAAAGTTAACGCCATTTATATGGACAGGCTCTATTTCAGCCTGAAGCTTACCCTGAAGATAAAGCTGGCTTTGCTTATACCAGGATGTACCGAATGACAACCTTTCAGCACTGTCATGGTTACCAGAGATAGCAACAATCGGTATATTCATTTTTATGTTAATAGTAAAAAGGATTTCGTCCAAAAGATCGACCGCTTCCGTCGGCGGAACGGACCGGTCATACAAGTCTCCGGCAATGACAACTGCATCAGGCTTTTCCTCAGATACAATTTCCATGAATCGATTCAATATATACCTCTGGTCCTCGGTCATATAAATCCCATGAACAATCTTTCCTAAATGCCAATCAGCTGTATGAATGAATTTCATTATAAGGCCCCCCTCGTTCCAAATATCTATCTTTTATTATAACAGACCTTTTCTGCTCGCAGAATGTATGTTCCTTCATTTTGAGCATGCATTAATTGGGTTGCAGCAAAAAAAGCTGCCAAATCTCTTAATTGTTTAAGAAAATCCGGCAGCTTTCTTCTATTCGAATAGATGTTCATACGGGTTTATGTCAATTTTGTTTTTTTGAAGTTTCTTCCTCAGAAACTTATGGTCTCGCTTTGGCGTAGCTATTATGTAGCCTTTGATGATATGGCCTTCATCTATCCTACGGGCTTTTTCCTCAAGCGCGATCTCCCCGATTTTCCCGGCAATCTTCTGCCTTGCCACGTCGCGGAACAGCTCTGGAACAGGGCTCACCAAATCATCCAGCAACAATCTCGCTTCCTGGGTCCAAAGATTTTTTGTTTGTTTTACATAGTATAATTCCCAATCCATATCAGATAAGCCATCGCTTTTAGGGAGCTTTTTGAGGAACTTGCGGAACATAAAGAAGCCGCCGATCCCCATCATCCCGGCCAACACGACCACCCACGCCAATATAAACCATAAAAACCAGCCATCCAGCATTGAAGTCATCCTCCTTCAACAGCAATTTATTCCCTTTTTACCTATTATTCTACTATATGGCTCTAATGGAGTATACTGAATTTGGTAAAAAAGACAAATAACTGAAATATAATAAATTATCATTCCCCCAAAAAAGGATTGTTTCTTTTTAAAAACATTTGTATAATTAAAAACGTTGTGTTTGGGGTTGGATGAGCAACTGGTGTACTCCTTGGTCTTCAAAACCATTTGAAAGGCGCTTGACGTCTTTGGTGGGTTCGATTCCCACACAATCCCGCCAAACTCCTAAATGTTAATGAAATACTATGCTTGAATACCGGCCATGCAGATTAGTAGCGGCCGGTTTTTCCATTCCCTGAATATGCACACTGGCACGCAAAAAAGCACCCATTAAGGTGCTTTAATTGGTTCAGCCTGAGAAAGAAATTGGACCTCTTTATACAATTTTTTATACTGTACATACATCGCTACACGCCATGGTACAATCATGCCGAAAGCCAGTAACCAAAACATTCCGCTTAACTGCCCTACATCTATTGAATTGCTTAACATTAGTTTTGCTACCAACCGGATTAATACTAAGCCGATTAAGATAAAAACAAAGGCTTTTGACCTTTTCATGAATACTTCATTGTCTTTTATTTCAAATTTGGATGTTTTAATCAGGAATAAAGAGAAAAACATGCCAACGAGAAGAGCTTCGAGAATTTCTCCTCCTGTCACACGAAAGAAAGGAAAAATGAACATCAACGCCCCAGAGCTCATAAAGATGGGCGGCAAAATGATTTTTTTGCTGCTCACCGGTTTTGTGGAAGCCTTCATTCTGACAAGCATGACTGATACAGCCATTACAATTGCAATAATAGTAGAAATATATATCAACTAACTCACTCCCCTAATTAACTAACTCATCTTTATCCCTATGCAGAATCATTGTTTATGGATATACAATTCTGAAACGGTAGAATCCCTTTTAATAACTCCATTATTTTAACAATATTTACTGAAAAAATCAAAAAACCTGACATCTCTGCCAGATTTTCTGATGATTAAAGAACTCGTTTAACAGCTTCCAATATGGCATTTTCATCAAATGGCTTCACAATAAAGTCTTTGGCCCCTGCCTCAATAGCTTCCACAACCATTTTTTGTTGTCCCATAGCAGAACACATAACAATTTTCGCATCTGGAAATTCCCTTTTGATTTCCACCACAGCCTTCAATCCACTCATTTCTGGCATGGTGATGTCCATCGTCACTAAATCCGGCTGGTATTCCCTATATAGGTCAACAGCCTGTCTTCCATTTTCTGCTTCACCTATAATTTCATGATTCGCTTTCGATAAAATGTTGGATAATGTCAAACGCATAAACTTAGCATCATCGACAATTAATATTCTGGCCATACTAAAACCTCCCTGCTCAAACAACCTAACCGGCACATACATGTATTGTAAATAATACGCATCCTACTAATATACTATTAATTATTAATAATAAACGACAATGTTCATAAAAGCTAGGACAATGTACCAATATTCTGATAGATCTTTTCTGAAAACGCTCTTAAAAGCCTTTCCATCCATCAAATACTTTATTAACAAAGAATGAAGAAATATAATTCAAACCGTCAAAATAGAGGAGCACACCCATCAGGATCATAATGATACCCCCTATTTTAACAATTGTACGGTTATGTTTTCTAATCCAATTCAATTTACCGATAAAGAACGAAAGGATAAAGAATGGGATAGCAAATCCTAACACATAAGCTACCATATACGGGATTGCCCGATTACTATCATTAATGGCCATGCTTAAGACAGCCGACAGGATAGGCCCTGTGCATGGTGTCCATCCCAAAGAAAAAGCAAGCCCGATTAAAATGGATCCCAAGTATCCGCCCGGCCTATTTTTAAAAGCCATTTTATGCTCTTTCATCAAAAATGCCGGTTGGAATAGGCCAACGATGACCAATCCGAAGAAAATGATTAAGATTCCTCCGACTTGCCTAATCAAGGAATCATAATTTCGCAAAAACGAACCAATATAGGAGGTTCCAAATCCTAATAAAATAAAAATGAATGAAAAGCCAATAATGAAAAAAAGAGTATGCAAAATACTTCTCTTTTTGAGCATGGCATTCTCTGACTTTAATTCACCAACGCTCATCCCTGTTATATACGATAAAAAGGCCGGATAAATGGGTAACGAGCACGGAGATATAAAGCTTAAAAATCCTGCACCAAAAGCTAAAAAAATGTTCATGAAAGCGGTACCTCCCACTTCTTAAAATGGCAAACTACTACTAGTTTAACAAAATAAGGATGAAAAGGGATATGTTTGATTTATGAACATTCTATGACAATAATAAAGAATGACATTATAGCAAACATTATTGTTTGAATTAATTTCCATTAAAAGCTATACTAATGTAAATTACATTATTTACTAGTGTTATAGACCTACCAAAGAGCGGTAATCTAGAAAGGAATAACCCCTGTGTCAAAAAATGAACTATTGAATCTGATCGAAAAAAAAAGAAAAGAAATGGTCCTAATCGCTTCAAAATACGGTTTGACTTCCTCCATGACGCTCCAGCACAGCCAGGAACTCGATTACCTGTTAAATCAATATGACCGAAGCTATCTTAGCAAAAGCGTATAAGCGACCGTCTGAATACATATATTCCATAGCATAACCAAGAAGAGCATCACGCTCTTTTTTATATTCATAAAAACTATCTTCCCTGCAATATAAGATCATATTGCACCATAGGTATTATATGATGAAGATAGTAATCTTCCGCTGCCCAGTACCTGTTGCGGAACTTGGAAAGATTCGTTTGTATCTGTGTACCTTCTCTCTGGAATCTTACTTCTCTTGAACACTCCAAAAAAATCGAAAAATCAAAGAAATGCCGCCAATCCTCTCTTTGAATAAATACTCCTTCAACCACTATTACACAGCGATCCGGAATATCGATATTCACCCACTCATGTTTATCCTCTTCTGCCTTATAAAATGGCAAATATACTATTTTTTCACTGTGCAATTTTTGAAATAAAATATCCGAAAGCTCCTTCACATCCCATTGCAGCAGATAGTATTCTTCCCACTCTTTAAGACCCGTGAAATAGCGGCGTTTTTTTTCCACTATGAAATCATCCATATGAAAAACCATTGTATGAAGACCCATTGATTCAAGCAATTCTTTTACATGTTCAGCAAGTGTTGTTTTACCAGATCTGCTTAAGCCATCAATTCCGATTAGCGTTCTTTCTTTTTTTGCAATCTCTTTTATTTTTTCCGCTAACAGGTTTGCATTTCCCTTCATTTTTTATTCCCCTTCACATCGCCATTTTTAACAAAGAAGGAGCCTATACATTCTATACAGGCTCCTTCATCGTCTATTTAGCAGTACTTTGTGCATCCTCTATCGGAATCTGGATTAATTGATTAGAACCGGTCGCTTTTGGCATTTTTCCGTCCCATTTCTCGATCCATTTATTTTGGATTACTTCCTTGGAAATCGACTTTTTAATAATGTCATTGTAATCAGCAATACCTTTAGCTTCTATCATTTTCTTTTCAGCTTCAGCTTTAGCGATTTTCAATTCAATCTGCTTTCGTTCCAATTCTTGTGCCGCTTCCACCCGCTTATCTATAGCGGCTTGTGTCGACTTATCCGGCTTAGGAACACCAAGTGTAAAGTTATCTACCTGAAAGCCCAATTTGATGATATCATCAGCAAATACTTTTTTGACGTCGACTGCAGCATCTGAGGATTTTTCCCCGTATGTATCAATTACTGAATATTTGGATATCGCTTTTCTGCCTGCATCCCATAGTCTAGTTTTCAAATAAGAATCCTCGATTGCTTCCACATCAACAGGACCAAATTTGTTGAAGACATCCACTACTTTATCCGGTTGGATGCTGTAGGTAAAGGCAAAATCGATTGTTACATTTTTTCCATCTGAAGTTGCAACTTGAATATCTTTGTAATTAACGGTTTGCATTCGGATCGGATACACAGTTACTTTATCGAATATTCCTACTAAATGCCAGCCCTGGCTAAGCGTTTCTTTTTGAACGCCTCCATTCGGACTATATACAACGCCGACATATCCATTTGGTATTTTTTGAATGAACAAAGATGTGATACCGACAGCAGCCACTAAGGCAATTGCAATTATGACCCCGCCAATAATCCTGCGATTTTTATTTTTTTT
This sequence comes from Bacillus kalamii, assembly GCF_047238185.1. NCBI lineage: Bacteria > Bacillati > Bacillota > Bacilli > Caryophanales > Bacillaceae > Bacillus > Bacillus kalamii. The sequence continues at coordinate 2,120,021 of NZ_JBDFMI010000001.1, forward strand.
CATTTGAGTGACGTTCTCCATCTTCTTCCTCCTCTAATTTTGATTTAAAATTCTGAGCTGTCTCGCCAATTTTTCTGAATGAAGGCGATAGCATAAACCAGACGCCAATTAAAAGTAAAATAATAACTATAACGGAACCAATCCAGACCTTCACATCAAACCCTCCTTCCAAAAAACAAAATCAATCAGAGTTTCCAATTGAAAATGTCCATTGTCCAGCTTAAGATTGAAGCTGATACTATATGTACGTCTATATAAAGAGAAAGTTTCAAAACCTTTTCATTTTTGTTACTTTTATGTTAAACAAACAAAAAAGCTTTAATGGCATATCTCTAACTAGCCATTAAAGCCTGTTGTTTTATTTTCAGGAGGAAAAGAAATCATTCATCACATTGCTAATGAGTGCATCGGGGTTTTGAGGAACGGTTTTCTTGCAATAATCACTAAGGATGACCTGAGCTTTGTCTTTCGTCAACGTTCTGGCATCACTGCAATACCCGGCAATTTTACCGCTATCCGGAAAACCCTGAAAGCTTTTTTCTGTATACAATTCACCTTGGGCCTTCAAGATTTTTAAAGTATGCAACAAGGATTCTTCGCTTAACTCCAGAACATATGCTGCTTCAATAATTCCCCGCATGTCACGCAATAACCGACTCGCCTTCATTTCATCAAAAAACATGACAAACGCCTCGGACAACGCCTTCTTCTGAAACTCCTTATATTTATAGTGGACCATCTCACATGCTGCCACAAAAAGGACCACTTCTGGTGTTTGATTGTATATCTCTATCCATTTATATGAGAGTTCGATACTATTTGGCTTCGAACGTTCTGACCATTTACCTTTTTTTTGTATCCGGACAATACAGTCCTCCATATCCATCTTTTGTTTAAGATTCTCAATATCCTTATATAAAGGATGATGGAACCTAGCGGTTAAAACTGGCATCTTCACACATCCTTTCTCCACCTAAGTTTACCATATCGGTTGTTACTGGCAGATTTCTGTCATTTTACATTTTATGCTCAAAATAGTGACAGATACCCATCCTTCCATATTATCTAGTATAGTGTATATTGAAAAGCGAAAAAAATCTTCCGCTCTTTATCCTATATTCAAAAAAAAGGCATATCCAGAATAAAAGCCACTTTCCCTATACTCAGGAAAGTGGCCTTGTGAAAGAAACACGTATGACAAAAAGGATTCTGCTTCATCTTATATGTATGATAAATGCTATATGCACATTTCTGCAACCATTGATCACACCATTTTTATGAATAATTCCCTACTATATCAACAGTATTATTTCGTTTGTTTATTCATCGCGCTCATCATTTGATTGATTTTCTTTTGGGATGGTTTCATTCCCATTTGCATCATCATCATGCGCAACATTTGCTCGTTAATTGGCGGATTCTTTTTCAAATAGTTCATCATATACTTACGAGCAATGAAAAACCCTAGTGCTGTTCCGGCTAATAAGGCGATAACAGCTGTGAGTACGATTTGCCAAACCATATACTATTTCCTCCTTCAAGTTGTCTACTATTTAGTGTACTAGACCAACCGTTATTATACAATATTGTGTACCCATTTTGTAAAGGGTTTATATTAATTTTCTCTTTTTTCTTGGCTTTAGCCAGCCGTATCGGCTTTCGGCTAATTCGACAGCCAAAAATGAATCCGCACATTTGCGAATAAACTCGAAAAAGATTGTTTCAGCCTCATAGCTTCCTACAGATTGAATATATAATACCCGATTATGAATTTCAAGCGAGGCAGAACTTTTCATTCCATTATTTGTCCGGCAATCTATTTGATAGGTTGTCCCATTTTCATCATTTAGGACCATCATACCTTCTATCTTATCGTTATTAAAGTGATCTGTTAATTGAGAAGGAATCCGTTTCGTAACATATACAATTTGGCGGCCGATAATTCGCGCTATTTGCCCTCTCGCGTGATAATAATCTAGAAAAAGACTATATAAGAGCTGCTCTCTTCCGACATACATGCCAGCAAAATGTTCTTTAATTAAATAGATCTGATATTGTCGCATCAAGACCATCCCTATCATCCTTTTTTACATTAAGTATATAAGGGATAGAGTTCGGAACTTGCTGTATTGTGCTGAATAAATATTCTAGTTTTGTCGAAAAAACACGATAGGAATTGATGATAGAAGAATCCTTGCATTTTGAGCAAGGATTCTTCCCTTTTTCTTTACTTATTTTTGAATTAGAGCTTTTACTCGTGAAACGACATTATCTGCCGTAAATCCATATTCAGCCATAACGGTTTCACCTGGTGCAGAAGCTCCCCATTGATCAATGCATAATACTTCTCCATCATTTCCGATATATTTATGCCAGCCAAAAGATGAAGCCATTTCAATTCCTAGACGCTTTGTAACGGTCGGTGGGATTACTGAATCTTTATACTGTTGAGATTGTTTCTCAAATCGATCCCATGAAGGCATACTAATGACGGACACATCGATGCCCTCATTTGCCAAGGATTTTTGTGCAGTAATGGCAAGGCCAACTTCCGAACCAGTCGCTAGCAAAAGTGCATCTGGCTGTTCCTTGCCACAGGCAGAAACGACATAAGCACCCTTTGAAACACCATTATAAGCCACTTCATTAGTTTGGGGCAATGTAGGCAAATTCTGTCTTGTAAGCACCAATGCAGTAGGCATGTTAGTGGATTCAATCGATAATTTCCAAGCAGCTGCTGTTTCGGTTCCATCAGCAGGACGAATAACGGATAAATTATGCATCGCCCGTAACGACGCTAATTGTTCAATAGGTTCATGGGTTGGACCATCTTCTCCTACAGCTATGCTGTCATGTGTAAAAACGTACGTTACAGGCAAGCCCATTAATGCAGCAAGACGGATAGCTGGACGAAGATAATCAGAAAAGACGAAGAAAGTTCCTCCATATACATTTAGTCCTCCATGCAACGCCATTCCATTAAGAGCGGCACCCATTGCGAATTCGCGTACTCCGAACCAAATATTTCGGCCTGAATAGTGTCCAGGCAAGAAATCCGCTGCTCCCTTTATCATTGTTTTATTGGACCCTGCCAAATCAGCGGATCCCCCAAAGAATGACGGAAGATTTTTAGCTATAGCATTTAATACCTCACCACTGGACGCACGGGATGCCAAGCTACTTCCTTCTTTATACTGGGGTATATCTGCGTCCCAGCCGGAAGGAAGTTCATTCGTAATGGCAAGCTGCAATTGAGCGGCCAGATCAGGATATTCCTGCTTATAAGAGTCAAAAATAGAATTCCATTGACTTTCTTTCGTTTCCCCTGCTTGAACACATTCTTTTTCGAAATGCGCATACACCTCTTCAGGGACATAAAAATCTTCTTCAAAAGTCCATTTATATGCTTCTTTAGTAAGCTTTAATTCATCAGCTCCCAAAGGCATTCCATGGGCATCAGATTTCCCAGCCCGATTTGGGGATCCGTATCCGATCACTGTCTTTACTTCTATGAGAGTAGGCCTTGTCACATCTTTCCTGGCTTGCTCAATCGCCTTGGATAATTCTTCGATATCATTTCCATCATTCACTTTTATATATTCCCAGCCATACGCCTTATAGCGGCCTTCTACACTCTCACTGAATGCCTGGTTTAATTCGCCGTCCAATGAAATATCATTGGAATCATAGAGAACAATCAATCTGCCCAATTGTAAGTGGGCTGCCAACGAGGATGCTTCAGCGGAAACGCCTTCCATCAAGTCCCCATCCCCGCATATGCTGTATGTATAATGGTCAACTACAGGGTAACCATCTTTATTATATGTTTCAGCCAAATGTCTTTCAGCCATTGCCATACCGACTGCCATTGCAATTCCTTGACCTAATGGACCAGTTGTAGCTTCCACACCTACTGTATGGCCGTATTCAGGGTGCCCGGGCGTTTTACTCCCCCATTGGCGGAATTGCTTCAAATCTTCCATGCTCACACCATAATGTGATAAATGCAATAAACTATATAAAAGCATAGAACCGTGTCCAGCTGAGAGGACAAAGCGGTCTCTATTGAACCAGTTCGGATTATTAGGGTTATGGTTCATATACTTTGTCCACAAAGTGTATGCCATAGGGGCAGCGCCCATAGGCATACCAGGATGTCCGGAATTCGCTTTTTCAATCGCATCAATTGAAAGAGTCCGAATACTATTAATAGATAGCTCTTCGATTTTTTTCATGAAATGTTCTTCCCTTCCAGGTTGAATTTAGTCACTTCTATAATATAGTTGTTAAGCCGGTTATACAACATTAATAGTGAGATAATTACAAATAGAGAAACAATTCTTGTATGCGCGAGAAAAAGCGGGGAAAATCATATGCAGAATATACAGAAGCCCTTTGGAAAAGGATGTAAAGGGCTTAATGCAATCTATTTTTCTGTTCCTTAATGCGTTTGACCTTCTCAGGTGTTACATCATTTCCCTCGGGATCCAAGACAGTCAGGTTTTCGATCGTGTTTGCCATGGAAGATCTGAATGATTGCAGATATTCGCTTCGAAGCTTAGTTTGTTCTTTAGCTTCATCTGGCGTTAAGCCTTCATTTTTTGATTTTTTTGAGAGTTCATTAATTCTTGCGATTTTTTCTTTAGATAGCATAGTGACGCTCCTTCATTTAAGGTTTTCCTTATCATTGCCATGTTATAAGAAAAAAATAAAAGTCGCAAGTGAAACTGCTTCTATTCTTTTTGGCTATCTATGTATTCTAAATATCTTCTGTTAACTGTTGCCTTAGAAACCGGATAACCGAATCCCCTTAATGTCGCAGCTATATCAGCAAAAGTCAGGCCGCTTTCTCTGAGGCGAACAATTTCCCCAACAGGAACATCCTTTTTTTCAGGTCCTGTAGACTGGTTATTGGATTTGATATTCCTTTGGGGTCTGTATCCTTCCGCTACTGCTTTTTTCATCCCGCGGCTTATTTTTATGTTATGTAGTTTGCGCTGGTATTCCTCTACAATACCAACAATTTGTAAAACCATTGAATCTCCTTCCGATAATTCCAGTTCACCTTTTTGTGAGTAGGCTATGATCTTTACTCCTTCCTTGATGATGCAGTGGAGAAGCGCGATTTTAGCATTGCCCCTTCCGAGCCTGGTTTCATCCTGTACAAAAACAGCATCTGCCTTTTCCTCTTTAATAGCATCCAATAAAGTGAACACACCATCACGATCCAATTGGTAACCGCTCGCTTTTTCTTTCACGATCCCCATAATTCCATAACCCATTTCCTTGGCTAAAGAAACAAGTTCGTTTTCCTGCCGTTGTAAAGAGCTTGACTGCGTTTCTTTGTCTGTACTGACCCGGCAGTAAATGATTGCTTTTTTCATTTCCAAATCCTTTCTTTCCATCTATTTATAGTTCTCATTCCATTGTTAATTGAGTCAAATTTTCTTTTTGTTTCTTCATCACGGGTACTTTAATTACATCGCCCGCTTTCAGGACTTCACCATTCATTTTATTGGTTTGTTCTATATATGCAATAAAATCAGGTATTTCCATTTGTTGATCATTGTATCTTTCAGCAATTCCCCATAAGGTATCGCCGCTGCTTACTTCTATTTCAATATAGGATTGATTTCCTTTTACATTTAACATAACAAAATAGACGACTGAAAATAATAATATTACAACAAAAAATAATAGGGAAAAAGAATGCTTACGAATAAAATAATTCATTATAATCTCCTCCTGAAAAGTATGCGAATATTTGTTCGCTCTTCACAATGGATTATAATACGAACACTTGTTTTCTGTCAATAAAATTCAAACATATGTTTGTATCCTTAAATATACCATGCTATAATGGACACAAACAGTATTGAGGTGAGGTGTATCAATGAATAAATTATCAAAGCGCCAGCAGGACATACTTGACTTTATCAAGTTAGAAGTGCAAACAAAAGGATATCCGCCTTCTGTCAGAGAAATTGGAGAAGCTGTAGGTTTGGCTTCCAGTTCGACAGTACATGGTCACCTGGCCCGGTTGGAAAGTAAAGGATTGATTCGCCGTGACCCTACCAAACCGCGCGCGATTGAAATACTAGATTTAGAGGAAGAATCTTTCATCCCAAAACGGAAGCCTGTCAATGTGCCCTTGGTGGGTAAAGTAACTGCCGGCCAGCCTATTACAGCGATCGAAAATATTGAAGAATATTTTCCTTTGCCCGAACATCTTGCAGGATACGAGCAGAATGTCTTCATGCTTGAAATATCGGGCGACAGCATGATTGAAGCTGGCATACATAATGGAGATTATGTCATTGTGCGCCAGCAATCCACCGCCTTAAATGGGGATATAGTTGTCGCAATGACTGAGGATGATGAGGCAACAGTCAAACGTTTCTTTAAAGAAAACAATTATTTCCGCCTTCAACCGGAAAACTCATCACTAGCCCCTATCATTCTTGATAAAGTGTCTATTTTAGGAAAAGTGATAGGATTGTACCGGGAAATCAACTGACTGCAAGCGTTCTTTCAAGTGATTTATATCATGAAGGAACGCTTTTTCTGTATTATCGCTGCCTTCTTTCATATTAAATATTCAAATAGAATGCTATAATGAAGCTATGTCAAACTTTAGGAATGATATAATGGGAATAAACGTTTTCCTTGATGATTTCCGTACGTGCCCCAATAATTATGTTCTATGTACCAATATTGATGAATGCCTACACATACTGAAAAATTATCATATAGACTATCTTTCTCTCGACCATGATCTCGTGAATAAAAAAAGGAACGGCTCGATGTTGGCTAAAAAAATGGTGGATTTACAATTATTCGCTAAGCATATTACTATACACTCCGCCAATTCGGTTGGTGGGAAAACGATGTATAACTGTTTTAAGGATGCACAAAAAAACCTGAAAATGCCGCTAAAAATAGGCATTTCCTTAAAACCGATGCCGCTTTATTAGCCATCACAGAAATAAGATAAAGAGGCTTGGAGAAACCGTATTTCTCCGTAAGAAAAAACCGGACTGCCATGTGATATTCTTTGAAGAATTTCACATTGGTTCGGTTTTTTTTTACTTTTTGAATTTCTTCATATAGCGTGGTTCTGCTTGAAGGGTCGGCAACACTGATATACAACGCCCTATTATAGTTGCCTTGTTCTTTTTCTATCCTCCCCTTTTCCCCTTCTCTTTTTACTTACTTTTCAAACTATTATTCATCTTTCTACACATTTATATATTAGAATAATAAATAGAAAGGGGGAAAACCATTAATGAACAAGAAGAAAAAAGTAATCATGACTGCTGAAAAAAGAGAGCAATTAGATCAGTTACGCTTGAACATCCAGTTAAAAACAACACCATTCTTACAATCGGCTTATCTCGCCGATAACTTGCCACAAGTACTATGGGACAAAATCAGACAGGCGATTCTAGAAGACCAAATCTGTTGTCATATTTGCTCATCTTCTAAGGGCAAGTCATACTTATTTACAGATTGGGATTTTGATTATACAAATCAAACAGTCTCCATTAAGTCCATTAAACCTTTATGTTACTCTTGTTTTTGCCTTCAGGATTACGAAACATCACTCGGTTTCTTGGATGAACAGGAACGCACGGCATTAATTCAGCACTTCTTACAAGTGAATAAATGTAAAAAAGACATCTATCAGTTGCATTTACGCGATTTAAAGATAAAACAGCACGCTAATTATACAACCGTATTTAAAGAGGCTGAACAGATCAGTTTAGGCAATATCGAGCAATTGCCGATGTTTATCAATACATTAATGGATACCCAAGCACAACATAAACAAAGTGTTGCTGAGAAAGCCGTTATTAAAGTAGATCATCAAGTCCCTTTTCATCGGGAAATAGAAGAGGCATTAAATGAAATAAGAATAAATAAACAGCAGTGCCTGCTCTCCTCATTATGATGGAGAGTTTTTTATACTTACACGTAAATTTCATTTATCAATCACTTAAACGTCAACTTTTTTGCCCATTTTTCCAACTGCTTTTTAGGATGAATCCTTATTTAATACCGTTCCCGTTTAAATATTTTTAGTAAATAAACCCAAAAATAGGTAGACAACTAGTACCAGTTGATTTGTTTTTTCATACCATACTAGTGAATCAAAACATTAATGAATGGAGGATTTCTTATGTTTCTAAACAAACGGAATTCAGGCGGCTGGGGAAACTGGGGAAATATGAATGATTGCGGTTGCGGATCCAATATGGGACCTTCCAACATTGGACCTTCCAATATGGGGCCTTCCAATGTAGGACCTTCACAAATGGGGCCTTCACAAATGGGGCCAGGCACTGGTCCGTGGGGATCACAGGTCTCTCCAGGCAACACGCAAATGTATCCTACCCAAACAGCGCCTTCTCAAGTGTCGCCAACACAACATTCGATGAACAAAAATGTCTTTAAAACTGTTGTTCCTAACATCCACCCTTCGCATACCACTACGGTAAATAAGCATATCATTCAGCATCAGCATTATTTCCCCCATACAGAATCTTGTGTAAACGAATGCTGTGTAGAAAACGTGATTTGCCAACCGCCACCAAATCCTTGCTGCTACCCAAGACCTTATTAAAAAAAGCCCTTTATGGGCTTTTTTATTGTGAAGATGACTTCGCCAAACAACTCCATTTTTTATTCTCTCCTTAATTATAGAAGGGCAATGGAAAACGAAGATCTTTTATGGAAACAAAACAGCAATCACATCCATTTAACTATTAATACAGGCAACTACCTAGCATTTTTAGAAATGAGGGAAGTGATTAGCTTATGTGTTCTTATGCAACTAGCAAACTCTCTGTTTGTTTAATCCATTTTCTTAGGAAGGATCTAGGACTGCCCCTAACTAAGAAAGTGATGGAGACTTTTTCTTTTCATAAATACAAAACCAGTGGTCATATTGATTTTCTGCATCTTTTTCTTGCTTTACACATTCAGTACACACCCATTCGCTAGATAATAACGGGAAAAACGTATCAACATAAGGCAACGTAATATCAACAATCGTTAAATAGATCCGGTCAGTATAAGAAAAGAATTGTTTAAATACAGTTGAACCTCCAATTATATATAAATCATTGTCGGCTTGCTCAGCTAAGATATCCTCAATAGAGTGTTTCACTTCTACTTCATCAGGAAAAACATAGTCTTTCCTGCGAGTCAGCACTATATTTCTCCGATTATGTAACGGCCGGCCTATCATTTCATAAATCTTCCTGCTCATTACCACAGAATTGCCCTCCGTCAATTCCTTGAACAAGAGTAAATCTTTTTTCAATCTCCATGGCATCTGATCGTGAATACTGAATTCTAGGTTTAAGCCTACACAGGCAATCATATTAATACTCATATGGATATATCACTTCCTTTAGCTAGTGATTCTGACTACTTCTTTATAAGAATAATCCCGAAAAAAAGAATATGAAAGCTGTTTGGCTATACAAACATATACCTCCCCCGCTTACCATACCCTCTTTAACCCACTTTTGTATTATTGTAGCATAAGCTCCGCAAGACATCCTTTTCCTAGCTCCAAAACAATCCAAACCATTATACAAGTGCCTATATATAATTAATTCACAAAAAAATGAAACTTTTTAGGCCGCTCAATCGTCTATATAAGTATAAATATATTTTGAACGGAGGAATGTAGTAAATATGCATAATACTTTCTTATATGCTGTTCTTTTAATCGGGTTGTCTGTATTGGTAAGCGTTCTTTCCGTACAGGTAGGGACTTGTTTTCTCATACTATCCATCTTAACCATAACAGTTAAAAACACAATTGACCGAAAATATGGCCACTTACTGAAAAAGAAAGAATACGCCTCCAAATAACCAAAAAAAGCAGAAGCTATGCGGCTCTGCTTTTTTCTTTTAATCAAATGTTTATTGAATAACCAGCCTTTTCTTTTCCTTACCTTTTGCTTTTTTCCATCGTTCGTATTTTTCGCGCTTTTTCGAACACCCAAAATCAGTTGTTGCCTGAATGAGATTATTAACAATGGATGCAGTCGCCCATATGGAAATAGCTCCAACAGCCAAAGCGGCAATTACTTCATTAGAAGATATCTCAATAGAAGTATGTTCGGTTTGGATTTTCATTTGAATGCCTCCTTTATTATGATTTAGAATAAGACAAGTCTATCAATAATTGATGATGTAAAGGCAAACTGGAAATGTCAATATCGGAACATCGGGATATGTTCATTTAAACTTATCTTCTAAAGGAATAAAATATTTTTCGATTCCCTTCGTAAAGGTTTTGTATAGGCTTTCGTTCAATAAGTAGTTCCGCCTTTCGAACCACCACCACCAGCTTTGGAGTTCATCATACCTTTTCGCCTTTTCTTCCATGGATAAGTCCTTTTCCTTTAATCTCATCAAGCACCTCCAAATACAGTATGTTATGATTTGTTGTTATTCACATTACATAGTTCATTTTGTAAGGGCGCTTTTCCTTCTGCCATTTCCATATTTCTCTATATTTCAGGAAGGATTTCGTGCACAAACTGCTGAATTGGTGTGTATGGCATATGAATGTATGTATCCCCTTTTTGCAGCCTGGCGTCTTTTATATGTAGTAAAACTTCTAAAAAAGTACGATTTAGAGTGACCTAAGATTTTCAGATGGATGCATTTAAAAAAGCCTGCTAGAGCATAACTACCCTTGCATATTAGCTAGAAAGAGTATTGCTTTACTCTTCCACTATTCCATCGTTCCTTAAAGCCTAATCTATCCATGAAATATTCCTTTCCATTTTGAACATACTAGAACTACTAATTGATGCATTCAAATGAAAGGAACACATATGACTATTAAAAGGTATTTGAATAAGCTAACTCCCGCCCAAATCATCGTTTTATACTATTTTATCGCCGTATTATTATCCGCCTTTTTATTCCGGCTTCCGATTGCCCTGCAGGAAGGCGTCCATTTATCTTTCATGGATGCAATATTTACAGCTGTAAGCGCAGTAAGTGTAACTGGCTTGTCCGTTATCGGCATTACCGATACATTTAGTGTTCCTGGTTATTTTATCTTAATGTTTGTTTTGCAATTTGGCGGTATAGGCGTCATGACTTTACATACATTCATCTGGTTAATCTTTAAGAGAAAAATCGGATTCAAAGAGCGCCGGCTAATTATGACTGATCAGAACCAAGGCTCCTTTGCTGGTTTGGTATCCCTATTAAAACAGGTATTGATCATGTTTGTAACCATTGAAGCTCTTGGTGCAATTATTCTAGGTTTTTATATGACTAAAGACTATCACTCTGTGCCTGAAGCATTATTACAAGGACTTTTCATGTCTATTTCTGCCACAACAAACGCTGGATTCGATATTACCGGAAGTTCTTTATATCCATATGCAAATGATTATTTCATCCAATTGGTAAATATTGTTTTGATTCTTTTCGGGTCTATTGGCTACGCTGTTTTGATTGAAGTGAAAAATTATTTGATCCGCAGGCCGCAAAACCGTCCTTATCAATTTTCATTGTATACAAAATTAACTACATCCACTTTCTTTATCCTGATTGCCTTAGGGACGGTATGTATCCTATTATTGGAGCACCATCACTTTTTATTAGAAAAACCTTGGCACGAACAATTTTTTTATGCGCTTTTCCAGTCGGTCACCACAAGAAATGCCGGCCTCGCTACAATGGATGTCAGCCAATTTGCACCGCCGACTTTATTTATCTTATGTGCATTGATGTTTATAGGCGCCTCTCCCAGTTCGGTTGGAGGAGGCATACGAACCACTACATTTGCTATTAGCGTTTTGTTTTTATTCCATTATGCCCGTGGCCACCAGCATATTAAAATATTCAAACGTGAAATTCATGAAGATGATATCAAAAAATCTGTAGTGGTCACCATGATTGCTTTGATCGTGTGCGGTTTAGGGATCTTATCGCTAAGCATTTCTGAAACATTTTCCTTAACTGCTATTCTGTTTGAAGTGTGCTCGGCATTCGGAACAACTGGTTTATCTTTAGGTATTACATCAGACTTATCGGCAGCAGGGAAGGTCGTCATCATTATTCTCATGTTTATCGGCCGAATCGGCATTCTTTCATTTATTTTCATGTTCGGTAAAGGGAAAGATCCTGATATTTACCGCTACCCGAAAGAGCGAATCATTATTGGTTAAAGAGATTGGGGCTATCAGCCCAATCTCTTTTTGCTGATCTTCTATTCATGGGTCATATTTCTGTTACATGTTTATTCGGTATGTTTATAACCCTCAATGAATGGAGAAGAATTGTATTGCTGTGTAATCACCCCGCTGTCTTCTATGTAAATATAGATATGGTCGGGTTCATCCTTAAAAACAACTGCCGCTTCATATGGGCCTAAGCCTTTTCCTCTGTTCACTATTTGTATTTCTTCTATTTCTTCTTTCTTATACGATTTTAATAAATGCGACATTGTTTCACGCTTCAATTCCATCCTTTCAAGCCATAAACCCGTTTTCAAAAAGAAGATGTATCCTATCGCACCTATTATGCACAGCCCAAGAATAGCGAATAAACCAATTGCAGCTTTTACTTTGTAATCAACCTTAGGAGCGCCGGCCACAGTCCTCCCTCCTTCATTTTTAAACATGCACATTCGGAAATTTTATATAATTAAGAAAAACTTAAGGATACTCATTTATAATAAGAACTTGGTTAAATTTGTTGTTTATATTACTTAACATGCATGAAAAGCCAGTTTATACAGCTGGCTTTTTATGTTTTTATCTAAAGAATCCGCAAAGAATGATGATTCGTATTTTTTTAAAGGAAACACTTTTATGCAGTTTTTGAAGGTATTTCAACATTCTGCAAGCCTTTTCATCAAATTGCTGACATTAGCATAATCATAAAGCTGCAAATTGCTTACTCCACACAATTCCTTCATATGTTTCTTTTCTAGAATCCCCATAAATAATTCACTTTTTCCACAGAAGGGCAATACACTATATGGATCAACTCTTAAGGAGGTTTCCAAAATGTATTATCCTTACCATATTCCTTACTATCTATCTAACCCAAATTACATGCCTGCATACTATTCTACTCAGCATCAGGCCCATACACCTGCATCTCCATCAACTGTTTATGATAGAATCCTACCGCCAACTCAACCAGAAAGGCTTATGAAATCTGCTGAGAATACAAAGCTTCTTCTGGCTGATGCAGCTGTCGTAAACGAAAAACTAAGGACCTCACCGGACTTTGTAAAACAATTAGCTACCGCTGCCTCACAATCCGACCATCAAACGGTCCATTATTTAATCAATAATTTGGCCATTCAAAACAGAGCCTTGATATCCTATTCCCCAGGTGGCATTTCCATTACATTAATACCGCAAGATGAAGCGAATAGTTGCTGTTATATCGTCATGTTTTTAAACTGGAAAGATTATTTTTAAATGCAGCAGGCAGAATTCTCCCATTCTTTAGAATGGGTTTTTTATACATTTACATCTGTTGATTACAAAGAATTCTGTCAAACATCTAGGGTTATTTCTGTTTAATAAAAGGAGCTTTCTATGTTATAATTCCCACATAATGGTTATTTAAGGGGGCATCCATTTTGTTTACTGTTGAATCCATATTTATATTTATCTTTTTCTCTCTTGTCGTTTTAGGAGCTATTTCCTTTATGTTATTTGTCAGGCGATTACTGCTGCATAGTTACCAACAGAAGCAAACTTACAGAATAATGGATGACAAATTGAATCGGATATTATCCATTTTAGAAAAGAATTAATATCAGTTATTATTGCAATCATACCCTTCCCACTTGATTCCTGTAGCATTCATTTATTGAACATATAGTAAGTCAACGATAACTAATTTCCATCTTATACCACTTTTGTTGGCCGCTCCATGATTTTTATTTGCATTATCCAACACAAGGTCTTATGGACATATGATTGACTGTTTCACTTTTTAACCTCCAACATGTCTATCAAATGATTTTACAGGTTTCATTTGTTTTTTTCACATTTAAATAATGCTTGACCGCTCCGATCAAATTAGCATCATTTTTAAACTGGCACAAAGCCACATCTGGAATAAATGGAGCAATCTTCACTTTTGCAACAATCTTTTCCAAGCTTGCATTCAAGTTCTCTAATAAGCTTTCCATTGATGAAACACCGCCGCCAATGATGATTTTCTCCGGATCAAAACTATATTGAAGATTGTATATTCCTAAGGCGAGGTAATGATAAAATCGTTCAGCTTCTTCTGCTGCTATCTGATCCCCTGCCTCCGCCAATTCAAATACTTCTTTACCCGTTATCGATTTAAGAGGTATATTTTTCCTTTTTTCGTATCGTTTTGCCAAGCCGACTGCCGTACCCAAATCGCTGAATGTTTGGTCCTCAGTCAGCATCATATATCCGAATTCCCCTCCAAACAGATTGTTTCCCCGCCATAATTCACCATCAGTAATAATGGCTCCCCCTATACCCGAACCTATGACGATGAACAGAATATGCTTCATCCCTTTTCCGGCGCCCATCCATACTTCAGCCAAAGCTGCACAATTGGCATCATTTTCGATCGTTACTGGGCACTTTAACAGCTCCCTCAACTCTTCAAAAATAGAGTATTGATGAATGTATGGAACAGCACTGCTTCCTTCAATCCATTCTTTTTCTTGATTGACAGCACCTGGAGAACTAATGGCCACTCCATCAATGCTGATTTGATTTTCAAATTTACATTTTACATCGAGGATTTGCTTTTTCATATCTTCCCATTTTCCTGGCGTTTGGAAAAAACCATTTTGTGATAATCCGTCCTTTTCCCAAATAGCATATTTAACCGATGTTCCCCCAATATCAAAAACTAAAATAGCCATAGAATCCCCATCCTTTTTTAGCTTTGTGGCAAAGTCATGCCACCATTCGCCTACTTAAAGCTTACACTATCCTATGAGAAAAACGCGTCTTCATAACAGATTTACGTTTACCAAAGAAAATATGTCACTGCCATTCACCTATCCTTGCCGTACCTTTAGCGGTCTCATTTGCAGGTAAACAATCAAGCAATCTCATTTTCCGAATACAACAAAGCGTTGCATGAAAAATAGTGAACACACTCCCCAATGAAAAACAAACTAATCCCAATAACTGCTGCAATAAGCTTTTGGCACCCTTTATATCCATTTATCACATTCATTTTTCAACTTCCAGCTTATTTATCCGCAAAAACAATTTCCTTTATTGTATAATTATGGATGAAAATAACCTGTTTATAAATACATTTTTTTAAAAAGGAGACTTAATATAAATAGAACAGTCCTTTCAAACATATCCTATTGGTTATTTTGGTGCTGTATCCTTTCTTCATTTAATTATATTGGCTGGGCTGTACTTGCATTCCTTAGGACTCCGCCATTACCGGAAATATTCCCCAAATTACTTTTGCAACTCTCTTTAGGATTAGCTATTACAGTCCAATGTTAGGGCTTATTTTCGCTTTTCTAGGCAGCGAAGGAATGCCAAATTGGCGGAATATCATTGCCAATGGAGCTGCTTTTATTTATTTTTCAGGATCTTGGCTATGTATCGAAACATAGCTTACGGATCTTTTCATTTTTTCTTATAAATGAACTGTCCCATGATGAGGTATAGCCAAAGAGCTGTCAGGAATATGCCCATCATATTGGTTAGGAATGAAGTACATATTGATTGAATAAAACCTATTAATTATTTAGAGCATATTTAAATTTAGAATAATAAACATGTTCAAAAGAAACGGTAAGTGATTGAATTATTTTCGAAGGAGTTTTCAAAAATGGATATCAACGAAGAAAAAAATGTCATTTATAAAGAAACGGAACTTGGGCCATTAAAAGCAAATGTATACTACCCTTTATCGAAAGGAAAATATCCTGGCATTATTCTAATCCATGGCGGCGCCTGGTTGACTGGAGATAAAGAGATGTATAGAGAATGGGGGCCTTTTCTGGCAAAACAAGGATATCCTACAATTGCTTTCGACTATCGATTATCGACTGAAGAAAACGCATCATTTCCCGAAGTCACATATGATGTCCAAGATGCTATAGCGTTTGTTGTGAAACATGCAGATAAATGGCAGATTGACGTGGACAGAATCATTTTAATCGGCGATTCAGCCGGAGCCCACCTTGCTGCTTATGCCGCTCTGGAAAGCATCAAAGACCATTCTTGCAAAATCAGATCGGCCATTGGTATATACGGAGTGTATAATTTGCCTGAATGGCAGCAATACACCTATTCACAGAGAGAAAATGACCCAGTAGGACAATTAATGGGCACCCCCCATTCTATTAAACAATTGAAAGACGCTTCGCCGTATTACCTTTTTCAATCACTTGAAAAACCATTGGAAACTGATTTTTACATTATATGGGGAGATAATGATGATGTAGTGCCAGCAAACCAATCGGAATCCTTTTCACTTTTGCTCGAAAGCAAAGGGTTCTCCGTCCAAACACTTGTTATTCCAGATAAAGGGCACTTTTGGTTCAATCTTTTTGAAGAAATAGAAGGCGGTTCATTAGTGGATGAACCAAATCCATTAGTCATTAAAAATATCCTCCATTACTTAAAAAGGAAGGCGCCTATTTAACCATATCTCCCCAGTTCGTCGAGATGGAAAAGTGGATAGATGGTCTGGCATCATCTATCTATCTCCAAAAATCGCAATCGGGATTGGCAACTATTTATCCGCTACTAGCTGAAGAATCAATAAGCTGGTTAGGCCACCAAAGCTAAGCGGTCAGGGATTAGCAAAATAGACGTTAAGTATCCATCAAAATTTCCAAATAGTCGGTATCTGTTAATAAAGATATCCTTTTTTTATCTTTTGTATAGACAGTAATTCCGCCTTCTTGAAATACTTTTTTCCAACCATAATGATTAATGGCTTTTTTATAGCTAATCGGAATTCCGCTGTCAAAGGACGCTTTTTTCCATTCAAACCCTTTGGAAAGGTCTGTTTCTCGGACTAGGCGAGCATCCTTAGGGACAGGGAAACCATAAAATTCAGTTGCTGTTTGATAGGAAGCTAGAGAATACCCATTATAAAGAATTCCAAAGGACAAAAAAACGAACAACAAGGCAGAACTTTTTATAAGTACCTTTTTACTCACAATCAGAACCTCCTTCGAATAATAGATCCGTTCATTATTCTACTTTTTTCTTTATACTCCTCTATCTATTAAACTCCCTAAGGATATTTCCCACAGGCAATACTAATTTTCAACTAGCGCACATAATGGCCCGCTTCAAGCCATTAGGGGTGCAACTACCATATCATTTAAAACGGCCGATGAAAATATCATCTTTTCCGATTCACCGGCATTCCATTCTTTCTTATTTGATATAGTTCCTCATCGATTCTTTTCCTAGAACAAAAAACACCACTCTTATTGTAGAAACAAACAAGAGTGGTGCATCAATTGGTTATGTTCTTCGCATATAAGCGCGAACGGTTACGGGCGCAAAAATGGCTACGATCACCATTGCACCGATAAGTGAGAACACCAAATCCGAACCTACGATACCTGCATTGACCAGGTTTCTGACGGCAGTGACCAAATGGGAAATCGGATTGATTTTCACTAACCATTGCATCCAGTCCGGCATTGTATCTGCCGGCACAAAGGCATTCGATAAAAAGGTTAATGGAAACAACACAATCATTGATATTCCTTGGACACTCGATGCTGTTCTGGCAATGACTCCGAGGAAAGCAAATATCCAGCTAATTGCCCATGAACACAAAATGACAAGAAGTGCAGCAAGAACTACATAGCCGATGCCTGCTTCTGGACGGTATCCCATGATGTAACCCATTGTAAAGGTCAGAACGGTAGCAATTGTATAACGTATTGTATCTGCCAGCAGCGCCCCTGCAAGTGGAGCGATCCTCGCGATAGGCAATGATTTGAATCGATCGAAAACACCTTTGTCCATATCCTCGCGAAGTTGTACACCCGTTACAACAGAAGTTGTTATAACTGTTTGTACAAGGATTCCTGGTATGATGATCGGCAAATAGCTTTTTACGTCCCCTGAAATGGCTCCTCCAAAAATATAAGTGAACATAAGGGTAAAAATGATTGGCTGCAATGTCACATCAAACAATTGCTCCGGTGTTCGCCGGATTTTGAGAATGCCTCGGTAAGCCATGGTCAATGAATTCCGGACTGCCTGGCGAAAGCTTGTCTTCCTGGATGGCTGCATGCCTGCTGTCTGATTCATAGGTGAATTATTCATCATTCATCCTCCTCTTCTATCGGTTCCTGTTTGTTGCCCTCTCCTGTAATCGTGAGGAATACCTCATCCAATGACGGCTTTTGTACGCTCAATTCGGAAAGTTTGATTCCAGAATCCCTTAGGGCGATCAGGAGATCGGCCACTCTGTCTGCGTCCTTCATAGGAGCTGTTATTCTCCCCTCTTCCAAGGAAACAACAGCTTTTACCTTCAAAATCTGTTCAACAGTCTTCCGCGCTTTTTGCATTTCATTAGATTGTTGAATGCTTACTTGCAGTGATGAAGTCCCTACTGAAGCCTTTAATTCATTGACCGTTCCTTCAGCTACAACCCGCCCGCGATCGATCACCGCAATCCGATCTGCCAATTCATCTGCTTCCTGAAGGTATTGCGTAGTCAGCAAAACAGTGGAACCTGAATTGACCAATTGACGGATCGTCTTCCACATTTGATTGCGGGTGCGGGGATCAAGACCTGTTGTCGGCTCATCCAGAAAAATCAAAGGCGGCTGGGCAATAAGGCTTGCAGCCAAATCTAATCTGCGTCGCATCCCACCGGAAAAATTCTTTAAAGGGCGCTTTGCTGCTTCAGTCAAACTGAACTCTTCAAGCAATTCTTCCGCTTTCCGTTTTGCCTCTTTGCGCCCCAGCCCGAGCAACCGGGAAAAGATGATTAAATTTTCCGTTGCGCTGAGTGACTCATCGACCGAGGCGTACTGTCCGGTCACTCCGATCAGCTGCTTGACC
Organism: Bacillus kalamii; assembly: GCF_047238185.1. Lineage (NCBI taxonomy): Bacteria > Bacillati > Bacillota > Bacilli > Caryophanales > Bacillaceae > Bacillus > Bacillus kalamii. The sequence continues at coordinate 2,139,091 of NZ_JBDFMI010000001.1, forward strand.
ATCTGCGGGTCCTTTTCCACATCATAGCCAAAAATACGTGTAGTTCCGGCATCTGCCCGCAAAAGCGTTGCAAGCATCCTGATTGTCGTTGTTTTCCCTGCCCCATTCGGGCCTAGCACTCCATAAATAGTACCTGCACGCACATTCAGATCTACACCGTCCACAGCGCGATTATCACCGAATGTTTTGACTAGCCCTCTTGCTTCAACTGCCCACTCACTTCCGGCTTTTATTTTTTCTTTTAAAGACTCGCTATTCATCGTTGTTCCTCCCACTTGTTCATACTTTTTATAGCTTATGAAAGGATCGTACATAACAAGTATGAACTAATTATGAACTGGAGAAATGAAGATTTAACGCAAGCCTTATTGATTAACCCATACACACCAAAAAAGCGATTCTCTAAGAGAAACGCTCTTCTTTATGGGAGAGGCTACGACAATCTGCCCTTCATTCTACTATAGATTGCTGTCCGTATATGTATATGCATTTTTTTTATTATTTTACAGGGCTAATAGGGGAAGCCAACTCCTCAAGGCTTTTTTCATCCTTGATAATGAAACTCCTGCCGTCCTTCTCCAAATACCCCTTCTCGCAGAAATGGGAAAGAACATGGAGTAAATGCCGATATGACACGCCAAGGTACTCACAAACCTCTGTATGCTTTTCTTGATATAAATGGCCGTTGGAGGATAAAAGAATAAAGTCCGCCAGCCGATTTTCCAAAGGATAAGCCAGGCTTTGTGTATATTTCGCTGCTATTACTGTTGCTTTATTGCTGAGAAATGTGCATAGATGCCTCAAAAATGTTGCATCTTGAAGAAGTGCCTCTTTACAGGCATAAACAGGAATGGCAAAGCAAACTACATCGTTCGCTGTTTGGATTCCTTTAGAATAGTACGATTCCTGCAAAAGTTCCACTTCCCCGATAAAGGTGCCTGGCAGGATAAAATTGATGAGGGAAACTTTGCCGTTATGATGTGTATAATATATTTTTCCCTTGCCTTCAATAAGGTAAAATAGGTATTCAGGAAACGATCCTTCACGGATGATAAACTCTCCCCGTTTGTATGCATGCACTTGTATCAAATCATCTATTGCGATTGAAAAGAAAGACTGGATGGGATAAGCCTTCAAATATGAGCTGCGCATCGGTTCAGCTAAAATCTGCATTTTTGCCTCCAAATAACAAAAAGTATGAGATATCTCATATTATTGTAGAATACCTCATGCTACTATTCAATGACTACGGAGGGATTGACATGAAAAATCAGCGATGGATGTCGCAAAACTTTTTTGCTTTTTTTATTACATGGGGGATATTCCTGCCCTATTGGACAGGATGGCTTGTAGACGCTAAAGGACTAAGCGTCGGCGAAGCGAGCCTAATTATGAGTTTCGGTTTGATTGCCCGAGGGGCTTCAACCTTATTTGCCTTTCCATGGGCATCGAATCGCTGGAGCAATAAAATGGTCATGGTCATATTGACGGCCGGGTCCCTAATTGCTGCGCTTCTATATATTCCGGCATATTCTTTCCCAACTTTATTTGCCATTACAATCGTGTTCAGTCTGTTTTACCCTGCCTTAATGCCGGCACTGGATAGTACCGCTGGCGTATTGGTTCAGCATGGGAATTTACACTACGGGAAAAGCCGCTCATATGGATCAATCGGATTTATCGTTTCGGTTCTCATTATCAGCATTTTTACTGGCTACATAGGAGATGAAGCTATTCTATGGCTAATGCTCGCAGGGCTTGCGGCTTTGCTTGCTTTACTCCTGCTAAATCCGGCACCGTCTGTTTTATTGATAAAACCTGATGCAAGCGAGAAAAAAGGAAACGCAAACAAAACGCTGTACAGTCTTTTAAAAATAAAAGGGTTTCCACTAGTACTGGTAATCGTTATCCTTCTTCAAGGAGCGCATGCATCCTATTATAACTATGGATACATTTACCTCCAAGAGCTCGGCGTGTCCAAATATTTTATTGGAATGATTATCAATATCGGTGTCCTTTTTGAGATTTTATATTTTTCCAAAGCAGACAGCGTTTTCGGAAAATGGAAACCGGCATCGTTGTTCATGCTTTCAGCGATAGGATCGACACTGCGGTGGCTGCTCGTCTTTTTTAGCCCAAATGTTTGGATTTTCATTCTTTCACAAAGCCTACACGCCCTCTCATTCGGTGTTGCTCATTATGCCTTTATCCTTTATATCACACAAAAGCTGCCGAAATCTCAGATTGCCAACGCCCAAGGAGTATATTCTGCATTAGCGTTGAGCTGGAGCACTGCAGTCCTTACTTTACTGGGAGGCGCCTTATACGGGATCGCTCCAAAATACGCCTTTCTTGGGATGATTATCTGCACGGTCCCTGCCTTTCTTTTATCCTGGAGGTTTAAAAATAAATACGCAGAGTAAAAACAAACCGCAAAGAGCCTTTTCGAAAAGGCTCTTTCTTATATGCAAAAACTCGAATTAGATGATAAGAATCTTCATGTCAAAATTGAATCATTTTCTTTCGGCATGCTCCTGAGCCAAACAACACTCGACGTCTCTTTGCGAACCGAAAAAAGTGCCTAACATAAAAAATAGCCGATCACTCAATGTACAAAACTTCTCATTTAGTGTAAAATTACACTATACTATACATTTAATTGCCCTTATTTCTATTATAAAGGAGAGTTTCTATGTATAAATGGTCCTATCTATTTATCGTTTCTGCTCTGATTTTAAGAGGAGCGGACAGTGTGCTGTATATGGAAGATTGGTATTACCCAATGGGAGTAATTATTGTGGAATGGATAGTAGTTTTTTTAACAGGGATAGGGCTTATTTTAAGTTTTACCGGAAAATTAACGGGAAATAAAATAACTGCCATATCATTAAATCTCCTCCATGTATTTTTTACACTTATCCTTTTCGCCAATGTAGCTATATTAACCTTTGGCTGTTAAGGAAACCTGTTCCTTGCTTTACATAATGTATTAAAATACGGATAAGCATCTACACATGGCTTAATCGGTTAAAAAACCATAATTTTTAAATGATAACAGCATTTAAAGGGAGTAATGCAAAGAATAATTTGAAAAATACGGTTCATTTCCGGTGCTTTCATAATGATCATCGACGTTTTTTTCTGTAAGTCCTCTGAAAACTACCATCCTATTAGATGGATCTCCTTATTTCTTGCACTTATTGTAATCCTCTTAATCCCCTCTATTCCATATGAACAAAAGAAACATCCTTACAGCGTTTTTCCTTTCCTTCAATGGGTATATGAAAACAAATACCTATTTATATGTTTTTGTGATAATAGCCAAATCTGTTTCATACACTAAGTCTGTATGCTACTAGTTTGCAATAAAGTGGAAGGGGATCAAAATGAAGGAAAAACTCTTGAAAGTATTGTTATCGTCTATCTTGCTCGTTGGTCTATACACACCATTCGCCACAAATAGTGTTGAAGCTAAAGCTGCTTCTGTACAAGAAGGGGTTGTAGATATCGTTAACGGACATTTGGCTGTCCGCAGCCAGCCTAGTGGAAACGCTTCTTCCATCGGAACGTTGAAAAGATCACAAAAAGTAAACGTTTATTCCCAAAAGAATGGGTGGGCACACATTCAATACGGATCAAAAAAAGGGTATATATCCTTGAAATACGTTAGATTCTATCGTACGACTTCTGCCGGAAGCGTCAAAAAGATTACCGATCGTGCCATCAGCACTCAAAGAAAAACATGGGAAAAGGCATATACAAAAAATGAATTATATACGATTATGTCCCCTGCTTTTACACAAGCATACATCGACGGCAATTTCAAAACCCATTATATGAAATCAGGCATACGAAATGGCCAGCAATTATATTCAATCATACCGACCGAAATCTGGGGATATGGAATCAGCACATTTGACTGGTATGGTAAATACGGTAAAAAGCCAACCTATTCTTTTTATGTGAAAAATAATGCCGAATATTTGATTGTTTCCCAATATCAACAAAATGAAGAAAGTGGAAATAACACGATGACACTTTCTTTAATCAAACAGCCAAAGTCAAACTGGAAAGTATTCGGAATTAATCGAATCTACCACTAATATAAACATACTATAAAAAAGCTCCTATGTTCTGCTCCCAAAAAGGTAGAGTTGAAATCCTTACGTTTTGGGCCATCTCAATAGGGGCTTCTTTTTTGCCGTCATAATGTGAAACAATCCATTGCGGCAATCATACATATTCCTGCACTATCACTAATACAATTTAATAAGATACTTATACCTGAAAAGAGGGATAGTATGATTTCAATAAATGGAATACCCTATCAACAACCTAACATATGGCCTATCGGCAGCATTGAGCATACGATTTTCCAACAATTGATTAAAGATCCCTCCATCCATCATTATCAAACAATAAATGATGCATTGTTTGAAATAGAATTGCGGAAGAACATCATTTTAAGCGCTCGCGCCATGAGCCGGAGCAATGCCGAATTCGAAACGCTCGAAAAATCGCGCGGCAACCCTGCCTATTGGCAAATGACAAATCGCGGCGGATTTCAGCTCAAACCAGGCGTATGGCCGTCAGCTGCTATAAGGGATATTTTTAGCAATAGCTCCCTTTATGCATTTGAGTGTGCAACAGCCATCATTATTATCTACTACTATGCTGTGTTGAATACCATTGGCGACGCCTTATTCAATCAACTATTCCCACATTTATATTTATACAGCTGGCATTCCTCCACCGAGCTTGGCGTGCATACGATCGATACAGATTATTTCATTGCAGGCGATGTTATTTATTTCAAAAATCCAGATTTCGATCCCAATGCTGCCGAATGGCGCGGAGAAAATACTGTACTGCTCGAGGATGGCACATTTTTTGGCCATGGTCTCGAAATTGGGCCGGCAGACCAAATCATACAGGCGTTAAATGACAAGAGAAAGCCAGGCAGCACGCGTAGTGCCTATATGAAAGACGCCGCTACAAGGCTCTCCTTTAATCAACTGGCCCATTTCTCGCCCTCTCAAAATTATCCTTTTTACCGCACAGAGCATTTAATCCTCCATCATAATAAAAGTTCTATCCCATTCAAGAAATATGTCTTTTACTTAAACCAGCTCTATGCCCAGCTGAATCAACAAAACCCATTGTGATAATTCAATGGGTTGTTTGTTTTCAAGTAAATTTTTTCAATCATTGGATTTATAATAGCTATTTTTGGGAAAAATGCCCTTTTAAAACGATCGGGTTGTTTGGGAATAGTCTATCATTCATATTGACGATCATCATCCCATTTGTGATTATTCCAATTTTCTGGAATGAACCGCAATCAAAAGCTGGCACAGAAATACGCTTAGCTATATTTTACCAAATTTCCCTTCTAATGATTCAACGATTAAACATGAGTGCCAGCTGAGAATTGGCGCACCTAAAAAAACCTCAACACCATCGGTATTGAGGTTCCCTCTAATGATTCAACGATCCATGGGAAAGGTGTATCTTTAGTTGTTCGAATGATTGTTCAACCAATTTATGGCTGTATGCGCTACGACAGCAACGCCCAAAGGAATGACCCCTTCATCCAGTATTAAATTCGGATTATGAAGTGGATAGTTTTTATCCCCTAACGCATTGGCCCCCGCCCACATGAACATCGTCGGTACAATATTGCTGATATAGGAAAAATCTTCTGTGCCGGACAACGGCTCTTCATTCACTTCCAAATTATTGTCTCCTACTACTTCTTTGACAAACGGTGCCATTTGATTGCATAACTCTAAATCATTGAATAATGAAGGAGTGGAAATCGTCTCAAGATTATAGCTGCCGCGCATCATTTTGACAGTAGCATCAATAATTTCCGGGATCCGCTTAAATAGATGATCTCTAATTTCAGGATTGAATGTGCGTAGAGTCGCTTCTAAAATGGCCGTATCGGGAATAATATTGGCTACCGTTCCCCCTCCCATTTTTCCGACGACAAGAACAGCCATTTCTCTCGGATCTATTTCCTTGCCGACCAATGCATTCAATTGATTATAGACAGCATTGATTATCATTAATGGATCAATCGCTTTTTGAGGTTCGGAACTATGTCCGCCCTTTCCTTGTACTTTAAGGAAAAAACCATCCAATGATGAAGCTGCAATACCTGGTTTATAACCAAATTTCCCCACTTCTAAGCTCGAATCGACGTGTAAAGCAAGAGCTGCATCCACTTTTGGATGTTCCAGTAAACCATTCTTCACCATATCCTTTGCCCCTGCGCCGATTTCCTCCGCTGGCTGGAACATGATCTTAACCGTGCCATTTATCATTTCTTCCTGCTGCTTTAATAGTTTAGCTGCTCCAAGCATGAATGTCGTATGTATATCATGGCCGCACGCATGCATAAATCCATTAGTGGATTTAAATGCAAGATCTGTTTCTTCTTCAATCGGCAATGCATCCATATCGCCTCTTAAGAGCAATGTTTTTCCATCACCGTTTCCGATCGTGACCACTAAGCCGGCCTTTCCGACCTTCTTGGGTTCTAAACCCATTTTTTTTAACTCTTCTTCCACATATGCAAGTGTATGCTCTAATTCAAAACCAATCTCGGGATTCTGGTGAAGATGTCTACGGTGCTTGACTAATTCCTCTTTTATTTCCTCTGCGAGTGATAAAGTATGATTCATATAAATGACACTCCTTATTCGATAAGATATTTGTCTAATAGGGTTTCTTCTAAACGGAAAGCGCAAATTATGAAGCGCTGCCATTTTAAAAAAATGGAGTTGAAGTAGCGTCCTATTCATAACGCCGATTATGCTCCATTTACAGAAGCAGAAAAGATCTATATGGGCTTTACAAAGGAATTATGTTGCAAATTTTATACCAACTCATTTCCATTAAATGGAGCGGCTGCTTCAATACATAGCATTCCTATAGATAATTATAATAAAATTTATTTAAAATTCTCCTATTTCAAGAGTAGCTGCCTCATCAAGAACATACAGAGGACTATATAATCGTAAAAATTTTTACCATTTTGAAAAAAGTTTTACTACATGAAAAGTTATGAAGCTCTTATAATATGTTATATTTTAACAAATCATATTCTTACGTAATCGTTCACAATGGAGGTGCATTTACAATGAAATTCAAACGCGTTACTTTTCTATTCATCTTTTTAGCTGTCCTGTCTTCCATAATGGTTGGCAATTGGATGAAACAAGGACTTCTAGGTTTAGGAGTGGCCGTCCTATTTTTAATGATTGCTGCTTTTACAACTAAAACCAAGGGAAATTAGCTATTTACAATGTGCTGAACACTTGAAACTGTGCAAGAAATCCAATATCGCTATGGTCAACCTCTTTACCTAAAAATTGAAGAACGCTTATTCAACTATAAGTAAAGCACAAAAAACCACCTGAATGTGCAACTATTGCCATTATAAAATCGTTATATGTATAACTTCAACAAATTTGCGAAAAGGTGGAATTACTATGAATAAATTCTTCGTTTTATCATTATTAACAGTTGTAATGAATATAGTCTTTTTTTTCGTATTTCGAGGTCCAAATGCCAGCATTCTTACGATGATCGGTGTGGCCAGCATTCTTTCTTTAGCCGGCATCATTTTTTCAACACTTTCCAAGAATATTTTTTCTATTATTGGCGGATTACTTCTTAATGGACTAGGATTAGCTTACGCTTTCCTTCTTTTAATGGCTGTCGGGATAGGTGGACTATAATATGTGACTGTTTATATAACATCTTTAAAGGGATTACAATCCGGAAATAAAAAACCATTGTTTTATCCGTCTCCAGAGTTCCCTAAATGAATTCACATGGGACGGCTACTAGATTTATCGCGAATAAAAGCCAGTTTGATAGTCAATTATCCCCTTGTAACTTTAGATCCTCTCATAAAATTTGTTAGGATGCCTATTACAGCATCCTAACACGACATTTGAAGCCTATTTCACCAACAAATATACGGCCGCTTAATCGTTCAATCTGTTATTGTATACAGGACAAGCAGACAATTAGATGTATATTGGATCAGGCACAACAGGATATCTCTTATAATGATTAGGAGTGACTATCCGTGTGGAATCAGGTTGTTAGTGTTCTCAACAAGTTTCACAATAAATAATCCAAAAACGACTAGAGGACAGCACCAACATGGAAACATTGTCACAAGAAGTAAAGTGGGAACCAATCAAATCTATTCAATCAACTATCCGAAAATCCGAAAAGGCCTTGGCAAAGATGACTCAGAAAGGCTCAAATACTACCTTACTAAAGAAACGGCATCCCTCCTAGAGACAGCGTTGCTTGATTTTATTATGAAAATTGAATGCCTCATAATTCCTACTTCCACTTGTGGGAACCCTTTTTTCTTTTAGTCTAACTGACTGTATTCTAGAGAATAAACAAAACCGTATAAGCAGCTTGTCTAGCAAGCACTGCTTACACGGTTCCTATTACACTCTCATAAATTTGCCATTTTATATTCCATTACCCCAGCACTCTCTTTAACGAGATGGGCGAGGTTCTAAACAACGGATACATTTTCTCTGATTGCTGCGTTTAAACTTAGTGAACGTTTTTTCAAATTCATTTCCACATGAACATTTAAACAACAACTTCTGCGAGTAACCTACGTATTCATTGGAAAGCAATTCACACTCTGAATTCTGCTTAACAAATTCACGGATTTCCTTATGAGTCCATTTTTTATTCAAATTAACACCTCCGATAGTAATTTTGATATAAATTACAGGGAGAAGTTCGGATAATGGTCTTTCCTATAGTCTTATGACATTCTATCTTCCTGATTAAGCTATTATACCATAAGAGAATTCTTATTAAGGAATGATCTTGCTACCGTTCATATACCCGCTTCACTTTGAACCACATCGCTTATTTGCCTATTTGGAAAACTCATTAAAAAATGTACAAAACGCTTGTATAAACATATCCATTTTTGATTTTCTCTGCCCATTGATACTCATACTGGGAAAAGAATGTGGAATTGAGTTTTCATGCACAAAAAATCCCCCATTTCAATTTGCCGTATGGGGGATTCCTTCCTCATTAATGAGCCATATGATACTCTCTCCTGAATCTTGCTGCCGCAATCCGTTTCGCTCTTTCTACACTTTTCGCTTTGCCTTTAACCTGAATTTCTTCATGATTGAGGTATACTTCAACATAATCTCCGTGCTCAAGAATTAAAAAATCAGCCAAGATGGCACCTATTGGCATTTGGCCAGCTTCTTCACTTCTCATTCCCTTTCCAATCTCTCCGCCATCCAATAACACTTCCCGTTTTGATTTCATTATGTCTACCTCCTTTATAGAAGGTATTCTTTCCTTTTGTATAAATACCTGTACCCATCATTGTTTATTTTAATAATGCCATTCCTTTGCATCGTCTCAACCCTTTTTAATGTCCATCATATGATCTATAATTAAAAACCAATGTCCCTTACTAATGAATACACTAAAAACACATACAATCTTCACAAGTTTCTGAGACAATCATTTTCATGATAACAGTTGAGGAGAATTTTGATTGAACTTTATACATGATTTAGTAAAAATTGTTATAGTAATAGTTTTATCGTCTACACTTATTCTTTTCATTGTGAAAGTACTATTAAAAATATAAAACGATATTGTCTTAAAAACCTACTAAATAGTAGGTTGTTTTTTTTCACAGTTATCCAGTATATTGAATCTTTAAAGATTGATATCATATAAGATGAATAGATGATGTACATAGGAGGCATACATGATTAGGCAAAATCTTCATTACCTAATAAGCGTATCCGCAATCATAATTCTTGGGATTGTTTTCATTTCTTTCAATAAAAATATTGCTCATATTAATAAACTCACTTCAGACTTATCAAACTCAATAACGTTTAATGAATATTTACATTCCACCGAAACTACTGTTAATCTTAATAAGGCCAGAATAATTATTAACTATGACACGAAAGAGCCTTATGATCATTTAGACACAGTAGAACAATTTAGTTTATTGGAATATTACACTAAACAATTGAAGTATTTTTTACGAAATACCAAAAACTCATTACTGCCCTATATTTCCGAAATACATTTGATTTCTGATAAAGGCAAATATCCATTCAAATTTATAAATGAAATAAAAAACCATAAGAGCGGTACAAATAGTAATAGCATCCTTTATATGAACGATCAGAAGATTTATACTTCAGGACTGCTTAAACACCAAATCAAAATGTATAGAAATAATCATCCTGAAGAAAAAAAAGACCTCGAAATATTAAACTATGCATATAATTTGTATAGAACACTTACCCAAAACGGTAAATATTATAATCCAACGTCTGATTCAAAAATAATCCTAAAAAATGTATCTCAAAAATTTAATATCACTTTTGAGGAATATGAATATATTTATAAAAAATATGCTCTTGGTTTTGCAGATATTTCTCTATAAAAAGGCTTCGGATCACCCATTGAAACAATCTTTGTTCCGTTGACATCCTGACGATTTTGGTAGAAGGTTTGTATAATACTGTTTCCCGCTAAGCAGAAGAGCGCACCCAATTATGTCTGATTCTCACTGCGTTAATTGTATTTCATACAATATTTACATATAATGGCATAGAAGGAGCTGACACTAATGGCATATATTTTGTTGTATGGAACCATTATTTTAATTCTGTTGGCAGTATATAGAATCGTCTTCAAGAAAAGAAGAAAAAAACTAGGTGTTCTTTATACACCATTCGATGACATAACAAGCGGCCGTAATACTCAAACTAGTAATAGGAACTTAGATGAGGATACTAAACATAGCCATACCTATCTGGAGAGATTATAAATAGGTCTTTTGCCCTTTCTGATGTGAAAGGGCAATCTTTTTTCCACCCTGGGTAAAATAGCATTTTTCTCATGAAATGCCCATGAGTCCATACAAAATATCACTTTTTATCAGTAAAGTAAATTTTTGCATTGATGTAGGGCATCCTCTCTTCTTGTCGCAATTTTCTTTCTTATAGATTATAGTCCAAATCTTTGTTATTATAATAATTCAACATTCAACACTACCCATGTTGTAGATTGAAGGTGAAAGAGCTTACCATTTCAGGTGAGCTCTTTTTCATTTTTCTTGAATATCCGCAACTTGAACCGATATATAAATAAGAGGTGATACAATGGATATCGCAGCATTGTCGATTGGAATGAAACAAGCTTCACTTAGTCAAAGCGTCAGCATTGCCCTAACAAAAAAAGCCATGGACTCAACAGAACAAACCAGTGCTGAATTAATGAAAATGATCGAAGCTACCCATCCGACTCTAGGTAATTCACTAGACTTAAAAGCTTAAATCAGAAATGCACTCAAGAAGGAGTGCATTTTCTGATTTGTTAACTAAACAGGCTCATAATGGATTTCTAGTCATTTCACAAACCCTACTTTATAATCAGCGAAGATAGGAAAACTATACTCAATTATTAATCTCTGGCTACGAAAATCCTAATTAACAGTGCCTACAAATCCCCCTGCCCTTTTCCATCATTTAGTCAAAAACCAAGCTCTTTCTAGCCTCCTAAAAAATAGCCAAAAATTATATGATGTTTTTTTCCAATCCTCTTGTTATTCTAATATAAATAATAAATAAGTAAGGGGCGTTACCTTGTTTAAAAAAACGATTCTCTCTTTAACGATTTTGCTCTTTTTATTGCTTGGTATTTCAACCATTTTTACGTTGCATAACGTGCATGCCACTACAAAACAATTAGAGAATTATACACATGCATTATTAGGAGAACAGCTAAGGAGCTTATTAAGTTTTGAGGATTGTGAGATTCAGGGACAGGAGATCATTATTAAAACTAAACTTCACGAGAATTTTTCTCAACTAGATGTAAAATCACGCTATGGGTATCTATCCTTTTATGCAAAGCATTTAAGATATAGTTTAAGAAATCAGTCAACGTACAATGTAACTCAATATTTCGATATCAAAATCATTGGGTCATATAATAATACTATATACGTCTTACATAATTATGTCCCCGACAAAAAAGTGAAAGTGAAGAGTAAAAGTTCGTTATTTATTAATGATGCTTTGGTTTATAATTCTACACAATATAAAAAAGACATTAATCGCTATAGATCGAACAACCGCGATTTTATTGATCACGATGAACAGATCCTAAGCTATGCAATAAACCTGTTTAACACAATAACAACAAACGGAAAATATTATAATCATAAAAAAGATGCTAAAATTATTTTAGACATGGTTACAGATAAATTTCAAATAACTCCTGAAGAATATGAAAAAATATACTTAAAGTACTTCTTTTTAACAGAATAAAATAATCCTATTCCCTCCTCTTTCATTCTATATACAGCTATGCTTTACAAAGATGCATTCCGCTGCAGTTAAATTTGAAGATGCGGGCATGCTTAGTGCCAATCCTAATGGCTTCTAAGTTTCCAGTAGATTCACGCCCATATATTATTTATGGGTACTTTTTGCATGTATGCCTAAGAATCATTTATATATGCTAATATTCCCCAAGAAAATTTCGCAGCCATTAACAGACAGACTTGCTTACCTAATTAATACCTATTATTAGAAAGTAAGCAAAATGATATCTTCTCTCCTATCAATTAATAACTTGTAGATTCATCAAAAAAGTTATTCTATAATAAGATGTATTTATTACCTAAGTATTATCTAAGGAGAGAACTATGTATTTTTGGAATATGAATAAACTCGTTACAGCATTACAAAAAGAGGCACTCACTAAGAAACAGAAAAACACTTACTATATAGCATTCTGGATACTTACAGCTTTGAATTTTCTTCTCATCCCAATAGCGTATGACCCTGCCCTATTAAACAAATATGATTAGAAAAAAACTTGGTTTTTTCCTACCCTTTGTCGCCTTACTAATCCCACTCTTTTTAAGAACAATGCTATGGACCTTCATTTCAATTGTAGTGTTATACTTCGTTTTGGGGATATTTGCCCCTGACTCCGCATACTTCATATCAGACGAAAGCAATATACTGGATTCCATTTGTATAGCTATTATTAACGTAGTCATTAATTTGTTGAACATCCGTTATTTTAAAAAAATCGTCAACTAGAAAAAGCTCTCTAAGGCTTTTTCTTTTTCCCCCTTGCAGCTTCCTTCTCTGCCTGAATCTGAATGTATCACTATGATAGCACTTCATCTCTTCCATTTTAACGCGCAGCTACAATTTCTATTCCACAATAACAGACAAAAGCCGCCTTAAATGACAGCTGATAATCTGAATTACATATCTGTAACTTTATGATCAATTTGCCCATACTCATACCAAATCAATGCTTTTAGTTCAATTTCTTTAATTAAATAGTCCTTACCCTTTATGTATGATTCAATGACATCAGGAAATTGACGCGCTAACGTTTCCTTTAACCTTCCATACAGTTCCCTCTCGTTTGGGTGTAATTTTAAATAGTCACGGAAAGCCAAGTGCCTTTTTATTTCATGACTCCCAACCTGATAGATATGAACATGATGTGAGCGATAGTCTCCACCTTTTTGAAAGTATCTGCGTTGAACGATCCCATTTTCACCTTTAGCTTCATATCCGATTTCTTGCATCATATTATTATATGTATCTACCTTATTAATATCTTTCACGACAGGCATTATGTCTATTATTGGTTTAGCTTTTAATCCTGGAACAGAGGTACTGCCGATATGGTGTATATCTATGATTTCATCCCCGAAAACAAGGTTCAGTTTTTCAGCCTCTTCTGAAAAGTGTTGAACCCATCTCGCATCGTACGATCTTACTTCCACCTTCCGCAATTGGCTCCCTCCCAATCATTGTTTTCATTTATTCATGCTTGCATTTAACCTTATTCTTACACTAACCAAAACTGTTTGCCTTATTACCAAAAGGCTTCAAACTAGCAGCCCGTATATTTTTTTCTATTTTCATCAATAGCTCCTCTATCCGAAGTATTGAAAATATAGTTGATAAAGAGCGAGACAAAACCCTAGTATACTTGCCTTCATTTTAGCTGGATGCTTCTTCTTACTGGAAAACAAGTAACAAATAATAAAGATAAATCCTAAAGGGATATATAGCCGAAAGACACCCGCTTCTGTATAGCTAGAATAAACGGGCGTAGTGTAAGCACTAATCAGAAAATAAAAGTAAAGGCTAAAGCGCCGAGTTTCTAATTGCTTACTCCACTTTATCAAAAAGAATAGACAGATTACTAAGTATATTGTAATAGGTAAAGGCGGTAAAACAATAGTAGCACCTTCTCCCACTTTAAATTCCATTCAGCATCTCCTCCTATGTAATTAATATACCATTATTATGGTAAAAAAAGGGTAACTTTGCCAACACCTGCACTTCAGCTTTAAAAAAAAATAATACAGAATAAAGCTAAGCAATAATTTAAATATTAAAATAAATGCATTATAATTAAGCAAAGGATGGTGTTACAACGGTATGATCATTAAACTAGATGATTTAACAGATAAAAAGAGTATTGATCTTATTAGCACACACCTAACAGGTATGGCTGAAAATTCCCCTCCCGCGAGTGTTCACGCCTTGAATATCTATGGGCTTAAGCGAGATGATATTGCTTTTTATAGTGCCTGGCAAAACAATGAGATTATGGGCTGTGGAGCCTTAAAAGAACTTACGGCCAAACATGGAGAGATAAAATCAATGCGCACAGCAAAAGAACATTTGAGAAAAGGCGTTGCCAGAGCCTTGTTACAGCATATTATTAATGAAGCCAAATTGCGCGGTTATACAAAAGTAAGCCTAGAAACAGGTTCTATGGAAGCCTTTCAACCAGCTCATCGACTATATGAAAGCTTTGGTTTTACATATTGCGATTCTTTTGATAACTATAAGGATGACCCAAACAGTCGGTTTATGACAATGAACCTATAATAGAATGTGAATTTCTAATTTTAAAGAATATCCTTCCGTACTCTACGATCAGAATGACCATTTACTCATTCTTCAAAGAAATAGTTTTAGCTCTTTTGATTTTTGGCATAAGTGGAAGGAATAAAGAAATAAAAAAACACTTACAATATCATATGTTCAATTAATATTCATATCATTTCCATTTCTATATAACCGATCGATTTTATCAAAGGGTGCTGATCATATGAAAAAATTCGCCATATGGGAAAAAAGAGAAGTATACAGTTCTGAACTTTTGGAAATATCAACTTCAAATGACGTCACTACAGTAAATAGCACCATTATCTCGCTAGAAAGTGGTTCTCCTTTAAAGATTAACTATCAAATAACGCTAAATCGTTGGTTTACTAAAAATCTTTATTTAAATATACCTCATCTTGATAAGAGCCTGTTTATTCAAACAAATCCTAAACGACAATGGTTTGACAAGGAACAGAACGAGCTGACTGAACTTTACGGGGCAATTGATATTGATCTATCTTGTACGCCTTTTACAAACACGTTACCAATTAATCGTTCGAACTGGATCATAAATCAACCTCAGATTTTCCATATGGTTTATATTAAAGTGCCTGAACTAACCCTTAAGAAAGTTAAACAAATATATACTCTTATCAAAGACGAAGATGATTATCAACTATTTAGTTATAGAAGCGCAACGTTTCAAACTACGATTATGATAGATAGAGATGGATTAGTAATTGATTATCCTAAACTCTTCCATCGAAAATACTAGAGCTTTGGCTCGGATGATCATCTGAGCCAAACCCTCCTTTTTTTGTGAAGTCCTTCAATCTTGCGGTTAGTTTTGTAACACTAAACATTTTGCTGCCTATGATTACATATAAAAAAGCCGCCATTATCTGCTTTCCAAATGTAAATATTCCTTGCCTAACATTTGTACACCCAAAATTGTTTCTATAAAGATACTTCATTGTTTGAATGGTTATACAATAAATTACAAACCTATTTCCCCTACTTAGCTAGTGTTAATTTGAATACTGAAGTCCCTTCCCATTCCCGATGGCAAAAAATGCACTTAACAGCATTTTTTTGTAATTATGTTTTAAAATTTGTAATGAAAAATTTATTTGTATTTCTATTAAAAATATATTAAATTTGCAATGCACCATACGAACAAGATTGGGTTCATATTCGAATAAAGGCGGGATTGCTTCATGATAATATTACAAAAGGACTTTAATTTTACAAACTATCGAACAATCAAAATTTATTTCCAAAAGTTCAAAAAAGATGGAAAATGTGTAGTTTGTATTCCATTTCTCTCATGGTCAGTAGAATATTCGAGTAAAGATGACATATCCCAAATCTATGAAGTTTTAACAAAGTCATTAGATTTTCATCTTTATCAAGGAAATACTGATAAATTAGCAAAGTTTATCATCTCTATGACTCAACAATGTACATGACTTTACTTACATAAGTTAATTGAAGATTTTCCAATTTTTAAAATTATGGATTTATAGATAAATAGTTGAGAGAGGATATTCATATTATATCTATTTTTCTAGAAATGATTATTTCTCTAAAAACATTCATAAACTTACTTTTCAGCTAATAGTCCAAACAAACTTTTTAAGTGCATCATATTGTAGAGTATGGACAAATACAAGCTAAAAATAAAGTTGAAAGGACGTTTATGATGAATTGTAATTGCTTAGATGATCTTTGCCAGGAATTTGCTAGAATACTTGGTGGAGTTGGTAGCTTAGATGATAATGGAGTTTGTTTGGTACAAAAGTTTAGAAATCTTGACTTTACTATTCTCGGACGTGAAACACGCTCTCCTTTAGTAAACCCTCAATTTTTTACTTTTGAAGACTTAGATGACAAAGGTAATGCATTAAACTTAGGAGAAACTGTCTTGTTAGAAGATGAAATAAACCCTTTATTAACAGAGCTCAGAAAAAGAAATTTAATTGTAACTGCTGTTCATAATCATTGGTTATTTGATTGTCCAAGAGCAATGTACATGCACTTTGAATCAGTTGAACCTCCATTACAATTTGCCAGAAAAGTAAGAGAAGCTTTTAAAGTTTTAAGAGATTGTTAATGAATAAAACGGTATGGAATTGAATCGGGAGATAAAGGAAGTAACGTTTAGACAGTTATTTATATATACTTGTTTTAGTCGAAATGACAACTAACCTTCCAAGGAAATAAACAGTTAGATAAGACTTATCTATTTGCAGAAAGCCCCTACTCAATGAGAAGGGGCTTTCTTAATTTACTTCATCTTCATATCCTGCACAAGTCTGCGTATTCGTTTTTTAAAGTATTTACCTTTTTGTAAGGCATCTATTATCAAGCGATCATCTTTAGCAGTTTCGTACAAACTCAGCTTTACTTCCGATTCAGCCAGTAATTGAATTGCCGAAGTTAGATGCGCTCGAAATGTAGATGCATTCAAAAAATGGACGTAACTAATGAAAAGGCAAGACCTCCATCTTCACCTAAACTTCTACTATTAAAGCATGATTATGTCACTGTTTAACATACTATAGATTCAATAACCAGTTGCTATTTAGAAATGCTAATTTAAATATGTACAGTATTGCTCGAATAAATATGTACAAATTTGATATGAATCTACATACTAATCTTGGGGGGATTAGTATGTACATAACAATGAATATTGATATCGATTTTGAGATTAAAAGTCTTTCAGACTTACCGAAATTCAAACAGATTATGGAGCATATGAAAATGAAAATCAATAAAAGTAAGCTAGCAAAGGAATTGGGTGTGGATCGGCGGACAATTGATAAATATCTAAATGGCTTTATCCCAAAAAGAAAAAGGGAAAAGCCCTCAAAGATTGATCCTTATTATGAAATAATAGCCGCATTGTTATCAGAAGATTCAAAACAGGTATTTTATTACCGTCGTATGCTTTGGCAGTACCTAAAAGACAATCATGGATTGGAATGTGGAGCTTCAACCTTCCGTGCGTATATAGCTCGTACACCTGAATTTAATGCCTACTTTGAAGAGGATAAACGTATTTCTTCACCCAAAGGGACAGTCCGATTTGAAACGCCACCAGGTAAGCAGGCCCAATTAGATTGGAAGGAAAACATTTTATTCGAAACCAAAGAGGGAGAAAAGATAGAAGTCAATGTGGCGGCTTTCATTTTATCAAATTCCAGATTCCGAACATTTCAATTAAGTCTTTCTAAGTCACAGAGTACCTTACTTTCTTTTTTAACAGATACTTTTGAAGCAATTGGCGGAGTTCCAGCTGAAATCCTTACGGATAATATGAAAACGGTAATGGATGAAGCGAGGACTGATTATCAACCTGGGAAAGTGAATGCGAAATTTGATCAGTTTGCGAGGGACTTTGATTTTAAAGTCAAACCATGTATTGCAGGACGACCGAGAACCAAGGGGAAAATTGAATCCACAATGAAACTCCTTGATGAAATTCATGCGTACCAAGGTCAACTGACAATGGAGGAACTTCATCTATTCATACAGGATTTAGGGAATAGAATGAATCACCAGATCCATCAAGGAACGGGGAAAATACCGATTATGGAATTCAAAAAAGAAAGGAACCACTTACTCCAGCTACCAACTGACAAAGTAAGAGATTCCTATCGCATCAAACATACACATGTAAAAGTCAATGCATCAAACATGATTTCCTACAAATCGAATCAATACTCTGTACCACCAGAATATCAAGGAAAAAAAGTAGGCTTACAGGTGTATGATGACTACTTGTGGATTTATTATAACATGAAACTGATCGCCCAACATCCAATTAGTAACGCTAAACTTAATTATCAAGAGGAACATTATAAGGCAAGCTTACTTGTTTCCACCCCTCATTATCCTGAAATCGACGATTTAGCAAAACGGAATTTAGCAACGATTGGAGAAGTGTATAAATAATGAATCCAACTACAAACTATCAACAATTATTATGGAATCTTGACTATCTAAAGTTAAAGCAAATGAGCTTACATTTAAATGAAATCGTAGACTTCAGCGTAAAGCATCAGATGTCATTTATCGACACATTAATCAAGTTGACTGCGTATGAAATAGACATACGGGAGAAAAACATGACGCAATCGATGGTGAAGGTCGCAGCTTTCCCTCATTTTAAGGAGGTGAAAGATTTCGATTTTACCTTTCAAACATCGATTAACCAACAGCAGATTCTAGACTTCCTTACATTGCGTTTTATCGAGGAGAATGAAAATATTGTGTTTTTAGGACCAAGTGGTGTCGGTAAAACCCATTTGGCCACAGCAATAGGGATTGCGGCAGCAAAGAAACGGACGAGTACCTATTTTATTAAGTGCCATGACTTGATTCAAAATTTGAGGAAAGCTCGATTAGAAAATCGGTTAGAGAGCCGTTTGAAGCATTACAGCAAATACAGACTGTTAATCATCGATGAAATCGGTTATTTACCGATTGATCACGAAGACGCTAAGTTGTTTTTCCAGCTGATTGATCGAAGATATGAAAAAAGAAGTACCATCTTAACAACCAATGTGAATTTCAAAGCGTGGGATGAAATATTTCAGGAACCTAAACTGGCCAATGCCATATTAGACCGCATTTTACATCATGCGACAGTTGTGCCTATGATAGGTGATTCATACCGATTAAAGGATCATTTAGCAAAAGAGAACGAGTAATTCTGTACATCCTTATCCAAGCGAAAGTGTACATATTTATGTTGACATTTACATGCTATTATTAGTTGCTTCATTTTGACTGCATACTCCCCACTTCTTACTTCCAAATTCACCTCCTATAAAAACGATTTCCTCATGCTTCCAATCGTATTATTTGCAAGATGAGGATTTAGTAAGGTATATTCAATTATCAATCAATAATCTTAACAACGGAGTATAAAACATGAAACGAGCAGAACTATCATCTATACTTAGATGATCAAAACCAAGCATCATTTCATTTCTTTTAAGTCTTTGTATAGGTATTTATATCGTAACAAAAGGAATGATTAATCTCATTGCTCATAAAGGTTGGGCGGACAGTCCACCTGACATTTTTTGGGGATGCTATTTCATGTTTAATGGTTTTTGATTTATAGAAAAGAAGCCATAGAATATAGCAAGCAATGAAAAGAAATAATTGAAGATGATGAATGATATCAACCCCTAACTATTTTCTCTGAGGTGCAAAATGTATCAGTTCGCACATGAAATTCGAAAAAAAAAGCGAAAAGAAAAAGTATATTCTATACTATTTTTACTATTTTCATTGATCGATTTAATAAGGAGTATAATTGATAAAAAATGTATTGAAGGATTAATTCTTCTATTATTAATCCCGGTTGTATATTATTTTTACAAACGAAAAAAAGTATGGGCATATTTATGGGTGAACACTTATGTTTGGATTGGATTAATAGTCATGGGTGTACTATTAATAGCATATATAGTGAATTTTGCGTCTAGCATATTATGACTATTTTAATTCTCTTCCCTTTTAAATGAAAGTACCATTTTAATGGTCTCAATCCTTGAACATTCCCTATACTTACCATAATGATATAAGTATAATGAAGCGTTGCCTCTTTCCAATTACTCACTTTAGCAAGCGTTCCCCTAAAACTTAAATCTGAGGAATGAGAACGTTGGCTATTGTATCACTGAAAGACTAAGTTTCTCTCTGGTCTTTCAATGCACACTTTTGCTACATCTATAGTGTTTCATTACCAATTTTGAAAATTGCTGCTTTTCACTGATAGTTGAACTACATCAATGATTTCACTATTCATCCTTTACAAATTTCAGACTGTCTTATGTACATCTAACTTGATATCTTAATTTTTTTCTAAGAGCTACCATTGATTCGTTAGCACACTGATTCACATACACAATACTTTTTCTATTTATCACTATTATCTTCAAAATCAACAATTGTGCTACCAAACTTAACTACGGATCCTTCTCGTCTATTATGAAACTCATATAATCGATCTCTTCTTTCTCCCGATAACGGGTTCCTTCATTATCAGTACCTCTCTTATTTTCACATATAATCTAAAAATAGTACTTTTGTCTTACAATACTAGAATTATATTAAATCCATTTCCTTATTTATATGGTTTTATTTTACATTGTTGTATATAATTATAAATACTATAAAAAAAAGGGGGGTACACTTATGAATATTGGAAATAAACTAAAAGGGATAATTATTCTTGCTTTACTCTTCGGAATGTTATCTCCGTTTGCAAGTCCGCTGAAAGCTCAAGCTGCATCGGTTCAACAAGGAGTAGTTGATATCACTTCGGGCAAGTTAATTGTTCGCAGTAGTCCAAATGCAAAGGCAAGCACTATTGGATCTCTCAGTAAGAGCCAAAAAGTCGCAGTGCTATCTCAAAAAAATGGATGGGCTCAAATTCAATATGGAAGTAAAAAGGGATATGTTTCATTACAGTATTTGAGATTCTACCTTTCTACTTCATCCAGTAGTGTAAAGAAAATAACGGATAGAGTAATTAGTATTCAAAGAGATACTTGGGATAGAACTCTATCAAAACAGCAGATATATTCTATACTGGCTCCAGCGTATACAAAGGCTTATATTGACGGCTATTTTAAAGTTCATATGAGAACAGATGGCAAACGGAACGGTGTGCAAATGTACCATATCAATGAAACAGATATATTTGGATATGCTATTTCAACATTTGACTGGGCTAAGCAGTACGATCCGATGCCAACCCATTCATACTATAAGAAGAACAACTCTGAATACCTCATCGTTTCACAATATAAAAATGATGAGATGGACGGAAATCACACACTGACCCTTTCACTAATTAAAGAACCAAAATCATCATGGAAAGTGTATGGAATAAATCGTGTGTACGATAAATAGTATGCAAAGAAGCCCTCTAAGGGCTTCTTTTTAGCATATAAAAAAACAGATTATCAAACTTCGACTGTATATGTAGTTCCTTAAGCTTCAAGTACTCTTCTTGCCAACCTTCGGGAGCGTATTTAAACCCCTTAACATCGAACAATGCCTTAAGCATAGACGGATACCCACAATGATGTTATATTCAACTACTGAGCAATTCTGTATTGATTCCATACATTGTAAAATGTTGATCGTAAATTAAAGGAGCATCTAGAGTAGTATGATTATTTTCCAAATAATGGTTACCTTTCTTGTTTTCACCCTAGGAATTACTGCTTTGTATTATTCAGTTCGGGCAAAAAAGCGAGATGTGAAAAAAATGGCCCAATCCGCTCAATGGCTCCTTTCTCGTTTAAATTATTGGTTAAATCGTTTAAAGGTGTAGCTACTCAGTACCTTGATAATTACCTTGCTTGGTTCTTATTTGTCGATAGCCACAGTAACACAAAACATACAATTCTTACTTTCGTCATTTGTATTTGAAATGAAGGATACTTATAATAGTTTGCGTTTATCTAAATTTAGTGTGTAACAGGTGGTGATCACAGGATGAAACTTCCTAATGGAGTAACTGGTTTTTATAATTCAGAAGCCAATAAACCCCCAAAAGTAGAAGAAAAACAGTTCAAGCAATTATGCTTCGATATTGTATCCCGTAACGGTGGAAAAGTAATATGAATTAATACACCCTCATTTCCAGCAAATTTTTATTATGCTCAAGTCGAGATTCAAGAGAATAGGATATATATCTTGCTGAATGGACATTATCCTTATCTTACTTTTGCATCCGCAGTTGAATTTGGAGGCATCAAATTCATCGATAATCCTTTTCTTTATGAACAATTTGCTGCATTCTATCAAATAATAGGTACAGTAGAGCTAAACAGCCCTTTTAATCAAAATATGGTAAAGAAAACAGACTTAAATAATGCTGAATTGGAACAACTGGCTTACTGGAAGCCCGAAACGGTAGGTCAAATAATCTTCAACTACTGGGATTAAACAATTAGGAACTCCAATTTTTACGGAGTTCCTACATTTCATTTAAAAAACAATATTTAAGTTTAACAGAGCCAATTTTTAAATAACGTGATACAATTATTTAATGTTCCTATTTTTAGAAAAGATGTGAAATAAATGGATTACAAATTAATCACACTCATAATCATCCCTATAACAATAATAGGTATAATACTGGCAGTCCTTTTACCAGATAAATACTTACCTTATATCTGTTTAGGTATTATTATATCTTTTTGGATCCTCCAATCATTAGTTAAGGTTATTTATAGAGAAAAAGAGATTTCAAAATCAAAAGCCCCTCCAATTAAGTAAGGGCTTTCACCTTTTTATGGACTATTAGAGTGAAAACTGCGCTCGGTAGCCAAAGCATCAGCTTTAGTCTCATGAACTGTTCCAAATGGATGTTGTTTAGGGGCGTATATAGAATAGAGCTTCAACGGTGTATTTCCTGTATTGGTTACATTATGCCATGTTCCAGCAGGTATCATAATCGCAAAATCATCATAAACGTTTTGTACATAGTTCAAATTATTTTTAGTTTTTCCCATTTGAACTACTCCTTGCCCTTGTTCAATACGCAAAAATTGATCAACATTAGGATGAATTTCTAAACCAATATCTTCCCCAATCTTAAGACTCATCAATGTTACTTGCAAATGTTCTCCAGTCCATATTGCAGTTCGGTAGGTATTGTTTTGTTTTGTTGCCTCATTGATATTAACCACATATGGTTGCTTTCCATAATCATTTAATTCCCTATAATCACTTTCAATCGGCTGATGATAAAACAATTGGTTGGCAACAGCATGATTATGCCAATGTCCCATATTATTTATTGGTTCATAAAAATAAATAGAATTTGGATATTGATATTGGTAAGTAGAGAAAAAAGGAGCATAATACATTTTCAAACCCCCTCCAATGCTTTTACATATCCTATGCAACGTTTTAAAGATATGACTAACATGATAATAAACCTTTAATTTGCAGATTTACTCGTGATAAAATGGTATAAATATCCATACCTTTTTTATAGGTAGAAGGGGCGGTAAATACTATGTTTTTTGCTGTGATTGATGTATATTTAATGCCCATTTTTTGTATCATTTTTTGTCTTAACTTAGTCGGTGTAATCAGAAGTCAATTGCAAAAGAAAGTACATCTAGAAACATATTTTGGCTAACATTTTCGTTTGTGTTCATATTTTGGAGCATCTCGGCTGTAGCTCTGTTTTAATGTTGATCTACCCTATTATCGGATTGGTTTAAAAGTACCCACTCTCATTATTAAGGATGTCGTACCTTATGAAATGTCCGAAATGTAAAAATAAAATATCCATTTATAAGAAAATCAAACTACAACAAAAAGATTCTTTTGATATTGAATGCCCATACTGTAGTTCAGTTTTAACAGCAACCCTTTTTTCAAAGATTCTTATATCAATACTTTTTGCAGCATTTATTTTTTCCATTCCAATGCTTGTTGACCTTAAGGCTTATCTCATTCTTCAGGTACTCATAATTATTTGCTTTTCGTTCATTTTAGTAAGAATTATTGGGCCGTTGCTGTACCGATATAGAAAAAAGTAATTGTTTAAGAGTGAATTAAGCCACTCAAATACCACATAATGTAAATATACATTTAAAAGGGGCTGTCATTATGAGTTTATCAATATGGGCAATAGTGTTGCTTCCACTCTGGTTAGGAGTTTATGTTTGCTGTATGAGAGTGAAAAAGAACTAAATTACAATTCTTGTTTCCTGAAGATAATGGCATAAATATGTTAATTCAACCTTATGTTGTATCCTTTGTTTTGAGCCGCCCAATTATTTATATTTTAAGAAGAAATAACCTGGCTCCTCTTTCAGTGCAAGTTCAGGCTAAATAACAGTAAAAGGACTGTAGAAATGATACACGGGACTATGTACAACGCATACGGAAAAGCATTCACATTGAAAAATTAGATAAAAATCCGTTACGGGCGTAACTATTAAAGAAAAAACCAAAAATAAGGGTTAAGATTTCTTGAATCATCAACGATCTTCACTATCCTTCAGACAGCTTATAAGTATTACTATATTCGCCCATATAAGAAAAAAATGAACATGATAATCTATTTAAATTCGAAGGGCTTATGAAAAGCATAATGAAATAATGATGGCCAAACTTTGGCCATCGAAATTATCCTGCCAACAACTCCCTCAATTGCCCAAAATAAAAACCCTCAATACCAGTGGTATCAAGGGTTCCCTCAATCAATACATCGTCATATATTGTTCTCTTTCCCATGGGTGGACCTGCGTGCGGAACATATCCCATTCAATCTCTTTCGCTTCAATGAAATGTTCCAGCAAGTGGTCGCCAAGCGCGGAGCAGATTACGTCGTCTTGTTTTAGGCTTTCAAGCGCTGCATATAAGGTTGCAGGCAGGTCTGTGATACCTGATTCGACGCGTTCTTCTTTTGACATGACATAGATGTTGCGGTCGATTGCTTTAGGCGGAGTCAGGTTATCTTTAATGCCGCTCAATCCGGCTGCAAGCAATACAGCCACTGCCAAATAAGGATTTGCCGCTGGATCGACGCTGCGCACTTCAACACGTGTGCTTAGGCCGCGTGATGCAGGTATACGTACGAGCGGAGAGCGGTTTTTAGCAGACCATGCTACATAACAAGGTGCTTCGTAGCCTGGAACCAAGCGCTTGTATGAGTTGACTGTCGGATTTGTCACAGCAGTGAAATGCGGCGCATGCTTGATGATGCCGGCGATGAATTGGCGTGCTGTATCGCTCAACTCTAGATTACCTTCTGTGTCGTAGAAGACATTTTCTTTGCCATTGAATAAGGAAACGTTACAGTGCATGCCTGATCCGTTGACACCGAACAATGGTTTTGGCATGAATGTCGCATGCAATCCGTGTTTGCGGGCAATTGTTTTAACGACTAATTTGAATGTTTGGATATAATCGCAGGCAGTGACGGCATCTGCATATTTAAAGTCGATTTCGTGTTGGCCTGGAGCCACTTCATGATGGGAAGCCTCGATTTCAAAACCCATTTCTTCAAGCTCAAGCACGATGTCACGTCGGCAGTTTTCCCCTAAATCTGTAGGGGCCAAGTCGAAATAACCGCCTTTATCATTCAACTCAAGTGTTGGTTCCCCTTTTTCATCAAGCTTGAATAGGAAGAATTCAGGTTCAGGGCCTACGTTGAAGTTTGTGAAGCCCATTTCTTTCATTTCGTTCAATATGCGCTTCAGGTTATTACGAGGGTCGCCAAGGAATGGGGTGCCATCTGTATTATAGATGTCGCAGATCAAGCGGGCTACTTTCCCTTTTTCAGATGTCCAAGGGAAGATTACCCATGTATCCAAGTCCGGGAACAAATACATATCTGATTCTTCAATGCGGACAAAACCTTCGATGGATGATCCGTCGAACATCATTTTATTGTCTAAAGCCTTTGTCAGCTGGCTGACTGGGATTTCCACGTTTTTAATGGTGCCCAGAATATCTGTAAATTGAAGGCGGATGTATTTAACATTCTCTTCTTTTGCCAATCTCATAATATCTTCGCGAGTAAACTTTGCCATTATTAATTCCTCCCAGAGTTCTTTCTCTATTAGTTAATGAAAAAATCTTGACATATCTCCTTGACGCAGCATGGAACGGTTCTTGCTGTTATGCAGTAAATCTGCACGTAACAATTCCCTTAGTTCTCTGTCCGTCAATTCCGGTTTCTCCTGTTGTTTCGTCTCTTGCTGCAGAAACGCTTCTTCTTTGATTGAAAATACTTTTTTAATACCCGCCATATTGACGCCTTGCTCGAGCATTTCTTTAATCTCAAGCAGTGTGTCGATGTCGTTCAATGAAAATATGCGTTTATTTCCATCTGAACGGGCCGGGGCGATTAGACCATGTTCTTCATAATAGCGTATTTGACGTGCTGACAATTCTGTGAGCTTCATAACGATACTAATCGGAAAAAGCGGCATAGATCTACGAATGTTTTTACTATCCAACTCTTTTCCCCCTCACTTATTGTTGTTAACATTGTATGCGATGTCAGATATTCTGTCAAATAAATGTTAGGTTTTCTAACATAAAATTTTTTCATTATTTCCATTTCAATAAAAATGGCGTACGGTTGTATCATTCCCTGATGTCACAAACATAAACAAAAAAGCTTGCCTCTTACTACTGAGGACAAGCTTTCATCATTATACTTCTTTATATTGTTCATTAAACGGCGCTTCGCATTTCTCATCTTCCGGAAATAAACCGTTTGAATCCGGAAAAACCAATCTTAGGATGCTTCTGTCCTGGTCTCTTACTTTTTTGAATTCAATAACTTGATCTTCAATAACATTATTCCAAAGGCCTTCACGGTACTTATAACCTTCCTTGATATTATCGATAATGGTATTCAAAATCAGCTGCGCCATGTCTTCTCCAATAGAAAGCACAATTTGGATATCATCATGATTCAGGTTTTCCTTCAAACCTCTCGTCGAAATATTCGCGAAGGGCTTTTCCAGCTCTTCATATTCATAAAACCAGCCTTGTTTATCCAGCAAGCGTTGCTGTTCATCCGTCAGAACCACTTTTTCTTCCATACTATCTCCTTTTCAAACCATTATTTTATCGTAATATGGCCTTTCTCCAATAAAGAATCCAATGCAATCAATATGGCCATTTTCACATGGGAGTATGTCAACCCGCCTTGAACGTAAGCAATATAAGGAGGGCGAAGCGGGCCATCCGCAGTCAATTCAATACTCGCTCCCTGAATGAATGTTCCAGCAGCCATGATGACATCATCCTCATAGCCCGGCATGTAGTTCGGGTATGGGGTGAAATGTGAATTGATCGGCGATGCATACTGGATTGCTTGGCAAAAAGTAACCATTAAGTCACGGTCATCAAATTGGACCGCCTGGATTAAATCCGTCCTTTCAGCATCCCAGGCCGGGAAGGTCTTCATGCCGATTTCTTCTAAAATGGCAGATGTAAACTGAGCGCCTTTCAAAGCTTGTCCAACTACGTGGGGAGCCATAAAAAAGCCTTGATACATTTCCTGCAAGGAATAAAGTGAAGCTCCTGCTTCAGCACCGATACCAGGTGAGGTCAAACGGAAAGAACACAGTTCCACAAGGTCTTCCTTACCGACGATATATCCTCCCGTTTTAGCCAGGCCGCCGCCAGGATTCTTTATTAATGAACCTGCCATTAGATCTGCTCCTACATGGCAGGGTTCAGCGCATTCCACAAATTCCCCGTAGCAATTATCTACGAAGACGACCACATCGTGCTTGATGCCTTTCACGAATTCGATCATTTCCTTGATTTCTGCAATTGTATACGAAGGGCGGGAAGCATATCCTTTCGAACGCTGAATGCCGATCATCTTTGTCTTGGGTGAAATCGCTTTTTCCACTGCTCCAAAATCTACTTTGCCCTCTTCAGTCAAATCGATCGAACGGTAATCAATCTTATACTCTTTCAAAGATCCTTTACCGCTTCCGCGGATGCCCACAATTTCTTCCAGAGTATCATACGGCTTTCCCGTTATATAGATTAATTCATCACCCGGACGGAGAACACCGAACAAGGCTGTAGAAATAGCATGCGTTCCGGAAATAATTTGGGGGCGCACCAACCCTGCTTCTCCTCCAAATACTTCCGCATACACTTTCTCAAGTGTATCTCTGCCGATATCGTCATAGCCATAACCCGTAGTAGGAATAAAGTGGGAATCGCTGACTTTATGATTTTGGAAACTTTTCAAAACCCGATACTGATTCAGGTCAACATGATGGTCCACTTTTTTATGTAAAGGCGCCAATTTTTGTTCTATCGCTTCACTAAGCGGCTGTAGCTTTGATCCATAAGTTAAATCTTGATACATAATGTAACTCCTTCTCTCTCAATCACATGTTGTTAACCTATTTTATTGTACACCGTTAGAGTCAGGAATTCATCTCTGTACCGGAAATTTATTTCCCCGCAAAAAAAAGGAGACCTCTGTCCCCTATTCCACATCTAGCTGCAGATCCTGCGAACGGATTGTCTGCAGTTCTCTTTTATCATACATATCATTAATGAGGAGTCTCATCGCTTGGGAACGGATTGATTTTTCAATCGCATTGCGAATATAGCGGCCATTTGAAAAACTGATAGGACTCCAGCTATTCTTCAAATGGATTAAATGCTGTTCAAATTGTTTTTCAGCTTCTGCACTGAACTGATACTGCTTATTTTCCAGCATGATTGCCGCTATCTCCATCAATTGCTCCACTGTATAATCCGGAAAATCCACTACAATCGGAAAACGGGAATGCAACCCTGGATTCAGCGTCAAGAAATCGAGCATTTCGCTTGAATAACCAGCCAGTATCAAAATGAATTCCTGATGCCGGTCCTCCATATGCTTTACCAATGTATCAATTGCTTCCTTGCCGAAATCTTTTTCACCCCCACGCCCTAAAGAATAGGCTTCATCAATAAATAAAATGCCGCCAATTGCTTTTTTGACAAGGTCCCTCGTCTTTTGGGCGGTATGGCCGATATATTCACCCACAAGATCCGCCCGTTCCGCTTCGATTAAATGCCCTTTTGTCAATACATTCATTTTCAGGAAAAGCTTGCCGATCAACCTTGCCACTGTCGTTTTTCCCGTCCCGGGATTTCCCCTGAACATCATATGTAATGCTTGCTTTTCCGATTTAAGCCCTTTTTCTTCTCTCTTTTTATTGACATAAATCCAGGCATATATTTGCTTTATAATTTTTTTCATTTCTTCCATTCCGACCAGGGCATCCATTTCTTTTTCAATTTGCTTCAATTCTTGATGGTGGTCCGGAATTTCATGGGACACCTTTTCAAGCAAAGGAGGCTCCTTCGTTATGCTTCTACGTTTTTGATTGGAAATGACTATATTTATTTGGGCATTATTTCTCCCTTTCATTGAGTCGCTCACATTCATACACCCCTCAATCACCACTGTTCTTCTCCATTTCCCGATCTATGTCCAACTGTACATGAACTTTTTATACAATCTTTCGACAGCATTTACGATTTCATAGGTTACAGCCTTGGGGAACGGTGCCGAACCTGACCGATTATTGGCACAAAGCGCGCATTATTGACAACTTTCAGCTATCCAATTTGTTTTTTGTCTATTTCTGCGCTTTCCCAAGAAATAACAGCCGGTCATGTATGGTTCTGCACTGCTTCTTACCCATTTTATGCACCTGCTTTTCGTTTTATGACCAGGATGCCCCGATTTAAAAGCCGGCTCTGTCCTATATGGCACACAGCTTTCTCTTATTGATCCGTTCGTTGTCCGCTCCCTCACAAGGCGATTCGAAATAAAGAAAAAAGCAGACTGGAATGTCTGCTTTCACTTTCTTTCATTATTTCATTGTAGACCAAATTTTCATTATGCTTCAAAATTTATCTGTACATTACGTTGTGGAGCAAACGTGGATATAGCATGTTTAAATACAAGCTGCTGTTTTCCTTCACTCTCAAACAATACGGTAAAGTTATCAAATCCTTTGATTTGCCCTCTGATTTGAAAGCCATTCAAAAGAAATACAGTCACATATGTCCCTTCTTTTCGTAATTGATTCAGAAATTGATCTTGGATATTAACAGATGTTTTCATTGCAACAGATCCTCCTCATTATACTCTATTGTTTATAATTCGCCTCTATTGACAACTTTCCTTCAACGTAAGCGAGTATTTCATGAACTTTTTTTGGATACGGTTCATCATCCATCTTAAACCACTCGAGATCCATTTTATTCCGGAACCACGTTAATTGCCTTTTGGCATACCGCCTTGAATTTTGCTTCAGCTGCTGAACGGCATCTTCATACGAAACCAAACCGTCAAAGTATGCGTACAGTTCCTTATATCCGATTGCCTGGATGGATTGGCAATCCCTAAAGCCCCGCTCGTACAGCCCTTTTACTTCATTTAGCAAACCGGCTTCAAGCATCAGGTCAACACGTTTATCTATTCGTTCGTATAATGTCTCACGGTCAATATTTAAGCCGATGAGAGCCGCATCATACACATATTCCTTATTCTCTTTCTGTTGCTGGTCGCTCATTTTTTCACCTGTACAATGGTAAATCTCCAGAGCGCGGATTACTCTTCTCGTATTATTCGGATGAATAGCGTGCGCGCTTTCTGAATCGATTTCAGCCAACATTTGATGCACTTTCTTAACGCCGTCCTTACGGGCTATTGATTCAAGCTCGCTCCTATAAGCCGGATCGCTAACCGATTCTGAAAAAGAATAGTTTTGTAATACTGCTTCTATGTATAAGCCGGTTCCACCTGCAATAATCGGTACATGCCCCCTCGAAGAAATATCCTCGATTGCAGCAGTGACAAGTTCCTGGAATTGGGCCACATTGAAAGGTTCATCGGGATTTTTTATGTCGATTAAATGGTGGGGGATCCCTTCCATTTCTTCATTCGTAATTTTGGCTGTGCCAATATCCATTCCCCGGTACACCTGCATGGAATCGCCACTGATGATTTCACCTGAAAAGGCTTTTGCCACATCGACGCTTAATCGGGTTTTTCCGACTGCTGTCGGCCCCATAATACAAACTAGTTTTTGTTTCCTCATTCTTTTCAACTGCCTTAATTCTATTTGCTTATATAGTATCACAAGATGGCCGCAAGAAGTTAAGTTATCCGTGGATTCTATAATATCTATTCTTTTTAAAAATAGAAATCACCAATTAAGTTATTCCCATATCATTCTTATTTAAAACTTAAAAAGAATTAATATTTTTCCATTAAACCCGCATACTAACAATCAGTCATATAAAACAAAGCAGGTGATATAGATGCAGTTCCCATTCTTCAAAAAGAAAAAACAGCAAGAAATAAAGCAAGAAATAAAACCTACTACAGAAATTGATAAAGTAACATTCGAAATAACAGATAATCTCAATAAAAACGTAGAGGAAATAAAAAAAGCCATAAATAATAGCGATGATATACTCACAAGAGATTTGAACCTGCAAGATAAACAGGCAAAGCTCATCTATTTGTATAGCCTGGCAGATAATAATGTTATCCAGACAGTATTAGATGATTTACTGAACAGCCAATATCCTTTAGATGAATCGCCAAACTTCACTTTAGAAAAAATAGAAGGGGAAAACCTTCCATCAGAAGTAATTACACATTTATTAACAGGATTCGCCTTGTTGCTTTTCGAAGGATCTGAAACCCCGTATGCGTTTATGGCTTTGCGGCCAGATGGGCGGCAAGTTTCGATTCCAACTTCAGAAAATGTCGTCAGAGGATCCCACGAAGGCTATGTGGAATCCTTACAAACAAATCTGTTTATGATACGTAAGGCGCTTGTTTCTCCCAATTTTACTGTCAAACAGCTCAAAGTGGGGAAAGAGGCAGAAAAAACGGCTGCAATATTATTCTTAAATAACGTCGCTAATGCCGACCTAATTAAGATGGTCGAAGAAAGAATTAAAAGCATCGACATCGATTCCGTATTCAGCCTATCGGTGATGGAATCCTTTATTGAGGATTATACCCTTACGCCGTTCTCGCAAACGTTGACAACCGAACGAATCGACCGTACTGTAGGAAGCCTTATGGAAGGCAGGATCGTGCTATTATTGGACGGCAATCCGTGTGCTTCTATTCTGCCTGTCACCTTTGCATCGTTTTTCCAGTCACCCGATGACTACAATCTTCGGGTCATGATTTCAACATTCAATAGATTTATCCGATTCACTTCATTTTTCACTGCTATCCTATTGCCAGCTTTTTATATTGCCATTATAGGCTTTCATTATGAAGTGATTCCACAGAGCATGATTTTCGTTGTCAAAAAATCGGTGAATAACATTCCATACAACCCTTTAATCGAAGCGGTAATTGTTGAGATTTTCATCGAACTTATCCGGGAAGCCACCTTGCGCCTGCCAACCAAAATCGGCCCTACAATCGGTATTGTCGGTGGGTTGGTGATTGGCGATGCTATTGTAAAGGCTGGATTAGTTTCAAACTTAATGGTAGTGGTAGTAGCCTTAACCGCCATTTCTTCTTTTGTTATCCCTAGTCCCGAAATGAGTTCAACCGTCCGTATTCTGCGGTTCCCTTTTATGTTTATTGCCTCTTTACTAGGCCTTTACGGAATTATGGTTGGGATTGTATTGCTTCTGGGCCATCTATGTAAATTACGACCATTCGGCGTTCCTTACTTGACACCTTTTGCACCTTTGAGATGGAAGGACCTAAAGGATACAATCATTCGAGCGCCCATCTTTATGATGAATACGCGCCCTTCTGAAACGTTAACCAAAAATAAAGTGCGCGAACGCTTTTCTAGGTGGTGGAAAAAGAAATGAACGAGAAAGATTTTTTACCTTCTGACCAATTGTCAAAATCCCAATTTTTTTTCTTTATGATTCATTCACAGGTAGGGCTTACCATTCTTGGGCTACCTCATATACTTGGTAAAACTGCTGACCACGATGGTTGGATTTCCATTATTTTAGCAGGCATATATGCGCAGCTATTATTGCTTCTTTTTTATTTCATTATTAAACAGTATCCGAATTCTACTTTTTTCGATATAACCGTCGAGGTATTCGGTTCTACGATCGGCAAATGCCTGAATATCCTGATTGTGGCCTACTATATTATGTACAGCATTCATTATGCGTATCAATGCACAACGATCTTGAAATTATGGAATTATTATAAGACACCTTTTTGGTTTATCATTTTGCTCTTGATATTTATAGGATACTATATCCTGGCAGGAGATTTATTGACAATTGGGCGTTTCTTGACTGTTTCAATTGTCGTTATAGTAACTATGCTCTATTTTATGTTCTGGGACATAAATGAGTTAAATTACCATTATATACTCCCTATAGGTGAAGCAAGTACATGGGATATTTTCAAAGCCTCCAAAGATGGATTTACAGCATTCGCAGGATTTGAGATTTTCCTATTCATCCACCCCTTTGTCCAGCCTGCTAAAAAGAGTAAAAAATCATTATTGAAGCTTGCGAACATCAGTGTCTGGCTCGTCTGCTCCCTTTATCTGCTAACGACTGTTTTAGTCTATTTATACTTTCCCAATGCGGCCAAAAACGTTGTGAATGCAGTCATTTACTTTATTGTCCCGATGCATTTCACGGTTCTCGAACGCATTGAGGTATTCTTTATTGCAGCCTGGTCTCTCTTGATGACCACCTCGTATATTTGTTTTCTTTTTGTCGGATGTTTGGGGCTGAGCAAGCTACGCAACAAAGATCACCACAACTATTATTTAAAGGCCGTTTCCTTATTTATTTTTCTTTGCGCCGTATTGGCAAATACTTTCGCAACAGAAGAATTTTTCAAAGTATTCAACGAATTAAAGGAATACTACTCCTACTTTGTTATTATTTTGGTTCCACTATTGACAGCCCTTCTTATCTTGGTGAAGAGAGTAAAACATAAAGGAATGACTGCCAATGAAACATAAGAAAATTAGTTGCATGCTGCTCATCATCCTTCTGATCACTATGTCAGGTTGCTGGGATCAAAAATTAATTAAAGATACAAGCTTCGCACTTTCAGTAGGATTTGATAAAAAAGACGGTAAACTTATCGGCACATATGGTACACCTGCAACTCCAATCTATCCCAAATCAGGGATCATAACTACAGTTGAAGGGCACACTATTCGCGATCTCTCATTAACAGTGAATGACAAAGTGGTCGAGACGATGGATACTTCCAAAATTAAAGTAGTCATGTTTGGAGAAAAAATCGCAAAAGAGGACGGCATTTTCCCATATTTAGATATTTTTGTAAGAGCGCCTTATAATCCGGTAAATCCATTTCTTTCAGTTGTAGAAGGGGAGGCCAAATCCTATATATCGGATTCAATACCGAATGAACGCATTCCTGGTGACTATTTTGAAGAAGTCATTAAATCGCATGTGAGCGACGGCCTTGTTCCTCATGTAAACATATTGAAAGCTTCCAGTATATACCGAGATAAAAGGTTTGATGTTCTTGTTCCCTATTTCACTAAGTCTAAGGATAAAACACCCATCCTTACCGGACTGGCCATTATGAATGGTGACAAATATAGCGGAAAACATTTAAATGCCACGGAAAGTGTATTATTCAATCTAATGAATAAAACCAGAAGTAAATATCAGCCGAATATAATTGTAAAAACAGTCAATAAGAAAAAACCTGAAATTGATAATTATGTATCGATCACTGTACTGAAATCAAAGAGAAATATGGATATTCATATAAAAAACGGAAAAGTAGCAGGAAAAATAAAGCTGCATTTAGATGTAGAAGTCATTGAATCGCCGACATTCAATGTGGAGAAAAAAGATCAGTTCCTTACAAAAAGAATCAATAAAGAACTGACAAAGAAAGCGAATAAAATAATAAAAACTCTTCAGAAAGCCGACAGCGACGGCCTCGGTGTGGCCCAGCATCTGCATTCATTTGAGAATGATCATTTCAAACGCCTTAAATGGAAAAACGGAGCCTATAAAGATGCCGATATCAAAGCAGAGGTCGATGTATCCATCAAAAAACATGGCCTTATCGATTAAAAGCGTGCAGTCCCCCCTTGAATAAAGGAATGGACTGCACGCTTTTCACATGATCCGTTTAAACATTTTTTCGATATCATATGTTGAATAATGAATAATAATAGGCCGTCCATGCGGGCAAGTGAATGGATCCGAACTATTTCGAAGCTGGTCCAACAATGAAATGATTTCATCATTCCGAAGGTGATGATTTGCTTTAATAGAAGCCTTACAGCTCATCAAGATCGCCGCTTCCTCCCGAAGCTTCTTAACATCCACTTTTTTCATATCAAGCAATTGATCAATGATGCTTTCCATCATTGCCTGTTCATCCCCGCTTGGGAACCATTGTGGATGGGAACGGACTATGAAGGAGTTGTGCCCGAATTCCTCAAGCATGATGCCCACTTCTTGCAATAAGTGGAGATTCTCCTGGATTTTAATTGTCTCATCGGGTGAATATTGAAGAGTGATCGGAACAAGCAGATCCTGGAGATCATTGCTGATTTCACCGACCTTTTCCCGAAAGAATTCATATTTTATCCGCTCTTGGGCAGCATGCTGATCAATCATGTACAGCCCTTTTTCATTTTGGGCAAGGATATATGTCCCATGCAACTGGCCAATCGGATAGAGTGTAGGAATGCGGCTCTCTTGTTTGACTTCTTCTATCGTCTCTTCGAACGTATCATTTTCCTCCTGGCAGTCGCAACTATCTTCTTCGTACGTATCGTTTGTTTCATTCTCCGATACGCCAAATACGGCTTCGGACTGCGGCACCTTTTGACTGCTGTCCCCCGCACCCTCCCTCGAATCCCGAAAAGGCTGGCTGTTAAGGGGTAGTCCATCCTCCGTGTCCACAGATTCCGCAATCGTTCCGGTATACTCTGGCTGTGGCGGAACATATTTAGGCACTTCGCGAATTGCTTGCTGCTGTCTATGCTCAAGTGTAAAGGACACTTGTTCCGATTTTGGCTGCTTGGCTTTCTTTTCAGCTTCATTGGAAGGTATCAATACTTTTTTCTTAAATTCCCGGATAATGGTTGAAGTAATCAACTCCATCAATTCATGCTCTTTGCTGAGGCGGACTTCTAGCTTCGCTGGATGGACATTGACATCGACAAGGATTGGATCCATTTGGATATCAAGCAATACAATCGGGTAACGCCCAATCGGCAAAAGTGTATGATAACCATCCACAATTGCTTTCGTCAATAAATAATTCTTTATATATCGACCGTTAATCATAATCGAAATATAGTTTCGTGAAGCTCTAGTGCTTTCGGGATACGAAATATAGCCCTTCATTGAAAAATCGAGCGAATCCGCCTGGACAGGAATCATTTTCTTCGCCAAATTAAAACCATAAATGGCCGCCAGCACAGCGCGTACATCACCGTTTCCATTCGTTTGGAGAATCTTCTTGCCATTATGCGATAAGGAAAACGAAATGGATGGATGCGCCAATGCCAAACGATTGACCACATCAGAAATATTACCGAGCTCTGTATGGATGGTCTTCACATATTTCAGCCGGGCCGGCGTATTGAAGAACAGATCGGAGACAGTGATTTCAGTTCCTTTTCTGGCAGAAGATGAAGTTTGCTCAATCACTTTACCTCCTTCAAGCTGAATTCGGGTACCAGGCCCATCCCCTGTCGATGTTTGGATATCCAGCCTGCTTACAGAAGCGATACTTGGAAGAGCCTCTCCCCGAAACCCAAGAGTATGGATTCTGAACAAATCCTGTTCGTTCTTAATTTTGCTTGTAGCATGGCGGTCGAATGCCTTTATTACATCTTCGCGCTCGATGCCATCTCCGTTATCAATGATTCTGATGGTTTGAAGCCCGGCTTCTTCCACCTCTATTTCAATGATCGTACTATTCGCATCAATGCTGTTTTCTGTCAATTCTTTCACAACGGAGGCGGGACGTTCCACCACTTCACCCGCAGCAATCATATTGGACAAGGCATCGCTTAGTTGAACAATTTTCGCCAATAGGTCCCCCTCCTTCCTTTGTTCTGTTTATTATGCTTTTTTCGCTTTCTTTTGCAGATCGTATAGTGCATTCATGGCATCAAGGGGAGTCATCTCCAATAGATTGAGAGACTTTAGCTTCGACAGGCATGCTTGCTCACGCTGATTCAATTTGCCTTTTCCATCACTTTCTGCGTGGCCGCTTTCAAAAAAGGAAAGCTGGCCTTCTTCCGCTTCTTTCTTTTCTTGTATATCTTCTTTTACCCTGTCAGCAATAGGTGCTTTTACCTGCACTGCATTCTCGGGATTTCCCTCGAATTGCTGAAGCAGTTCATTTGCACGCGCAATAAGAGGCTGCGGCAGTCCCGCCAATTGTGCAACATGGATACCATAACTTTTGTCTGCTGCACCTTCCTTGATTTTATGGAGAAACACAACAGCACCGTTTTGTTCCACGGCCGACACATGGACATTTTCCAAATGTGGAAGTGTCTCATCCAATGATGTCAATTCATGGTAATGAGTTGAAAATAAGGTCTTGGCACCGATGCTGCTGTGAATATGTTCAATTATGGCTTGAGCCAACGCCATTCCGTCATACGTCGAGGTTCCCCGGCCTATTTCATCAAACAAGATCAAACTATTCTGCGTCGCATGGGCGATTGCATGCTTTGCTTCAAGCATTTCAACCATAAAGGTACTTTGGCCAGAAATCAGATCATCTGCAGCACCAATGCGCGTAAAGATTTGGTCAAAAATCGGAAGCTCGGCTTTTTCAGCCGGTACAAAACAGCCAATTTGCGCAAGTACTGCCATTAGAGCTACCTGCCTCATATAAGTGCTTTTACCCGACATATTCGGACCTGTGATCAAAAGCATTTCTCTCTCTTTATTCATAAAACAATCATTCGGTACATATTGCTGCTTTTGCATGACTTTTTCAACGACTGGATGGCGGCCATCGACAATGGCGATTTTACGGTCCTTGCTGAATACCGGTTTCGCGTAATGGCGATTCTCGCTCACAGTCGCAAAACATTGCAGCACATCCAACTCACTTAGTAGCTTTGCCAATGATTGCAGTCTTGGAATATATGTTTTCACTTCTTCACGGATAGAGCTGAATATGCTGTATTCCAAATCGATCATTTTCTCTTCCGCTTCGAGTATCAAAGATTCTTTTTCTTTCAGCTCAGGGGTAATATACCTCTCCGCATTGGCTAACGTCTGCTTGCGGTCATACTGCCCATCCTTCAAAAGGTGTACGTTTGCTTTTGTCACTTCGATATAATAGCCGAAAACTCGGTTAAAGCCGACTTTCAGCGATTTTATCCCCGTTTTTTCCCGCTCCTGCTTTTCAAGTGCAGCAATCCAGCTCTTTCCGTTTACACTGGCATCACGATATTGGTCAAGCGCCTGATCATAGCCTTCCTTGATCATATTGCCTTCCTTGATGGATAAAGGAGGATTTTCAACCAATGCCTCCTCTAATAAATCGGACACTTCTTCACACGGATCAAGGTTTGACAAATATTCATTGAGGGCAGGGTCTTGGATGTTCCCTAAAATCGAAACAACATCAGGCACTTGCTGCAATGATTTTTTCAATGCAATCAAATCCCTGGCGTTCACATTTCCAAATGCCACTCTCCCTGAAAGCCGTTCGAGATCATACACCTGCTTCAATGTTTCCCGCAGTTCTTCCCTTGGAAAATAATGATCAAGAAGCAACTGTACAAGTTCTTGCCTTTTCTCGATTTTCTCCACAGACAGCAAAGGCCGGTCCACCCATTGCTTCAGCATTCTCGCACCCATGGATGTTTTTGTTTCATCCAGAAGCCATAAAAGAGAGCCATGCTTGCTTTTTGACCGAATGGTTTCCGTCAGTTCAAGGTTCCGTTTGCTGTGGTAATCAATCTTCAGATAGGCATTCGTTTCATATGTCGCCGTTTTTTGGAGATGGTCAAGGCTTCTTTTCTGTGTTTTAAATAAGTATCTCATCAGCCTGCATGTGGTGGTGATCAGCTTGTCTTGATTCAAATCATCCAAAACAGAGGAAAAACCGTCTTCTATATCGCATTCGTTTTCGGTGGAAAAGACAAGGTTGACACGCTGTGAAAGTTCTGTTTTGTATTCCTCTGGAAAATCCGAAGCAACAATCACTTCCTTTACAGAAAGGGCAGTCACTTCATTAATGACATCAGTGAATGCATCCGGGAGCAACGTTACCTTATTTTCGCCTGTGGACAAATCTGCGAATGCAAAGCCGAACGTCCCATCTTCAAAACACGTAATGCTGCTCAAATAATTATTTTCCTTTTCGTCGATGCCTCTTCCCTGCATGACCGTACCGGGAGTAATTAATTGGACAACTTCCCTTTTAACCATGCCTTTCACTTCACGGGGATCTTCAACTTGTTCACAAACAGCCACCTTATACCCTTTTTCTATCAGTGTATCAATATAGTTAGAAGCCGAGTGGAACGGCACCCCGCACATAGGGATCCTTTCATCAGTGCCGCCTGCTCTGCTTGTTAAAGTAATTTCAAGTTCCTGGGAAGCCCTAATTGCGTCCTCAAAAAACATTTCATAAAAATCGCCTAAGCGGAAAAATAGGAAAGCATCCTGATAATCTGCTTTAATTTGTAAATATTGCATAATCATTGGCGTATATGTAGCCATATTTTTTTCAAAACCTTTCAAGCAATTTCTTTTTAGAATCAGTACTCATTATAACATAAGTAGCCTACTCCCTTCTGTATAAAAGAATGGTAATAGACATGGGTTGGCCGGTTTTTGGCAACAAAAAAAACTAGGAAGGTTGCTTCCTAGTCGGAAAGGTTAAACATCATCACAATCAACAATGAACTCTGTATTGATTTCATCGAACTCATCATCGTCAACGTCATTGAACCAGTCATCATCCTCACATGCACAATCAGAGCTGACTGCTACACATATCTTCGTTTCTCCAATGACTTCCACAAAGAATTCCCTCTCTACTTCCACTTCCACCTTGTGCCCGCAAGGTGTAATGCAAGCCTCTATGCAGTTTGGCTGTTGTACCACTTTTACAATAATTTCGCGGTCATCATGACAATCGGGATCTCTATATCGCAGCTTCACAACGTCTGTATATTGGACTTTTTCTGTTTTTACAGCTGTTTTCGTATTTTTATTATACGAATACCAGATGCTTACATCAAAACTGCCGTTGATATGAACCGTTTTCCCAACTTTTTTCGCTGTATAATGATGGTTTATGATCCAACAACCAAGAATGCTAGAAGGTTGATGTTCAGGACAGATAGTTTCATTGGACTTCGTGAATTTGCGTCCTTTTGCGACCACTGCCTTCGTTATAATCTCTCTATAATGTGACATGCAGCGAACCCTCCTCATTCAGTTTCATTTCATCCTATGCGTGTTAAAAGACTAGTGTGAAAGAATTTATTTCAACAGATGGTATAGGCATTTTTTATAATTCATTCTATGCCTGCAATCAGGTATTGTGCTTATCCAATTGAAAGTCTTTTACACAACTGAAAGAGGAGCCGTCCATTCAGAGGTATTTACTCGCTTCCCGGACGGTTAAAGGTGAAAAAGAATAGGTGGCCAGCGCCTTCTTTACCCAATCAGGATTCGTTTTTGAATATTCCCTCAATGCCCAGCCGATCGCTTTTCTGATGAAAAACTCCTGATCAGCTGCGTTTTGCTCAATTGCATAGCACAGGAATTCCTCATTTGTCCCCTCTTTGCTGCGCAGCTGGCAAATGATTGAAGCTCTCCTAAGCCACATATGGTCACTGGTTGCCCATATTTTCACTTTTTCCTGAATATCAATATGATTGCGGAACAATTCACCGATTGCTCCACTGAGGGCGTCCACGGAATCCCACCACGAATGGGTCAGGATGCACCACTTCAGCTTCTCGAAATCATCTACTGTAAGGTATGGTTTCATTGAAAGAATATGGTCTACAGCCAAATAATGAATTTCTCTAAATTCCTGATCATAGCATTCTTTCACAAATGGCCAATCAATGCATGTATGCGCTTTTTTCTCTTTAAGCAATGAAGCGCTCACTTTTTTCCTTTCTGGCTTCGGAATGCCGAGGAAGGTAAACCGGTTTTTCATATAGGCAGACATTTGAATCGCTTTTTCCTGGTCTGCATGCCGATTGTACTCTTCGAATATGGACATGATTCCACTCCTGTTTTCCTTTTTTATCTATGGATGAACCTTCTTATATAATAAAACAGGCCCATCATATCTGATAGGCCTGTTTGCATATTAAGAACAGCTTGTATGTTGGCTATTACGGACTTGCGAACCCGTCTCGCCGCGCAATAGATCGCCATCGGTTGATTCTATGATGAGGTCTGTTACTTTATTGGATATAGCTGAAGATACCATTTGCAGCAATTCATTGACATCTCCTTGAGACTCTTTGAATTCTTGGACAACAGGAATGCTATCAATTTCAGCTTCAATTGCATTGATTTTTTCTTTCACCTGATTATAAGCACGTTCTTTGCCATAATGCTCAAAATTAATTGATTGCTTTTGAAGATTTTTCAGGCTGGCGATCAATTCAGCCACCTTTTTATTCTCATGGATTTGAGCTTCCGCACGTTTAAAGAAATCAACTTCTTCTGTGTCTGCAATCATTTTTGCAAGTTCTTCCGCCTTCTTGATTAGATCATCCTTCGTATAAATCGCCACTATTATCTCACCTCTACAGTTTCTTCCACCATTTCTCCGTTTAGTGACCATGTTTTCGTGTCCGTGATTTTCACTTTGACGATTGTGCCGATTGCGGATTTAGGGCCGATGAAATTAACCAGCTTGCTTTTCGTTGTATAACCGGCCAAGACATCCGGATTTTTCTTACTTTCACCCTCAACCAGCACTTCAACAGTTTGGCCAAGATACGCCTTCATTTTTTCCGCACTAATTTCATTGACAAGTGCATTCAGGCGTTGAAGACGTTCTCTCTTCACGCTCATCGGGACATTGTCTTTCATTTTAGCGGCCGGTGTTCCTTCACGTGGTGAGTAAATGTACGTATATGCTGCATCATACCCTACTTGGCGATATAAGGAAAGGGTTTCTTCAAATTGTTCTTCTGTTTCGTTTGGGTAACCTACAATAAGATCAGTAGTAAGAGACAAGTTCGGAATGGCTGCCCGTATTTTATCAACCAATTCAAGATACTGCTCGCGGTTATATTTT
The DNA here is from genome assembly GCF_047238185.1 of Bacillus kalamii. NCBI lineage: Bacteria > Bacillati > Bacillota > Bacilli > Caryophanales > Bacillaceae > Bacillus > Bacillus kalamii. The sequence continues at coordinate 2,181,907 of NZ_JBDFMI010000001.1, forward strand.
CGCGCCATGATTTTCAAAATGGGCGAACTGCCTGATTGGACCGGCAAATGGATATGGTCAACAAGGTTTCCGCCTTTGGCCAGCACTTCAATCAAGTGATCGTCGAAATCGCGCGGATGGCTTGTTGTGAAACGGATCCTCGGAATATCGATTTTGCGGATTTCATCCATCAAATCCCCTAGCCGATAATCCATATCTTCAAAATCCTTGCCGTAGGCATTCACATTTTGACCCAGAAGGGTAACTTCCTGATATCCTTGGGCTGCAAGATGACGGACTTCATCAATAATTTCTTTTGGATGCCTGCTCCGCTCTTTACCTCGTGTAAATGGCACAATGCAATACGTACAGAATTTATCGCAGCCATACATTATATTGACCCACGCTTTGATTTTGCCTTTGCGGACCTTCGGAAGATTCTCAATGACATCTCCCTCTTTGGACCAGACCTCAATAACCATTTCCTTGGACATATAAGCCTCGTGGAGAATATTAGGCAATCTGTGAATATTATGGGTTCCAAAAATCATATCTACGAATTGATGCTTTTTCAGGATGCGGTTAACTACAGATTCCTCCTGCGACATACAACCGCATACACCGATTAACAGATCCGGCTTTTCGAGTTTAAGGGGCTTCAGATGACCCAGCTCCCCAAACACTTTGTTTTCTGCATTTTCACGGATTGCACACGTATTTAAGAGTATAACGTTGGCTTCGTTTACATCGCTTGTCGATTCATATCCCAATGCCATAAAGATGCCAGCCATAACCTCTGTATCATGTTCATTCATCTGGCACCCGTAAGTGCGGATCATGAATTTACGGCCCTTGCCCATATTCTTGAATTCTTCGGGAATAGTGAAGTCACTGTGATATTGCACCGCTTCTTTTCCTCTTTTTTTCGCTTCCTTTAAAGAAGGAGCTTCGTACACTTTCTCGAAATATTTGCTATAGTCCTTTTCTTGTTTCGCATTTGATTTGCTTTCCTGTGTCAATAATTGAGATTCTTTGCGCTGATTTTCGTTCATTGCACAATCTCCTTTCTATACAATTTGTAGCTGGTTCCGGGCAAATCCATCATCTATATAAATACTGTCATTTTCATAAAACAGTTTACACATTACACTAGTATAAAGGTTTTGAGAGTATTTAACAATACATGCAACCCTGGGCTGCACGGTTAAAAACCCCCTCAGAGAAAGAGGGGGCGAGCCATCGAACGCATAATAGATGGATTACTTCAGAATATTCAACTCTTTGCCCGCCTGGCCGAATGCATCAAGGGCGGCCTGGAGCTCTTCCATAGAATGTTCCGCTGTCACAATCGTCCGTATTCTTGCCTGCCCTTTAGCAACCGTTGGAAAAGCAATTCCCTGTGCAAACACACCATGCCTCTTCAGAGCATCCGATAATGAGTGGCAGAGCGCAGCATCCCCGACCATAACAGGTGTAATGGGGGTTTCACTGTGGCCTGTATCAAAGCCAAGCTGTTTCAAGCCTTCTTTAAAGAATCGGGTATTATCCCATAACTTTTCGATTAACTGGGGTTCCTCCAGCAATACATCGATTGCTTCCATGCAGGCCATTGTTACTGCAGGGGGATGGGATGTGCTGAATAAGAAAGGGCGGCCCTTCTGAATTAAATAGTCGCATAGCGTTTTAGAGCTAGCCACATACCCTCCTAGAACACCAATTGCTTTACTTAAAGTACCGACCTGGATGTGTACACGGCCGTCCAGCCCAAAATGATTGACTGTCCCTCGTCCATTTTTACCCAGTACGCCAGACGCGTGCGCATCATCTACCATCACTAAGGCGTCATATTTTTCAGCCAACTCAACAATGGCGGGCAAAGGAGCGATATTTCCGTCCATTGAGAACACACCGTCTGTTACAATAAGCCTTTTTCTATAGTTCTGAGTTTCCTTCAACGCTTCTTCCAAATCTGCCATATCTACATGCTTATAGACCTTTCTCCCTGCTTTTGTCAAACGGATACCATCAATGATGGAGGCATGATTCAATTCATCGGAAATAACTACGTCTTCAGGCGATAGAATGGCGGAGAGCACTCCTTGATTGGTGGTAAAACCGGACTGGAACACTAGTGATGCTTCAGTATGCTTGAACTTGGCCAACTTCCGCTCCAATTCTTCATGCATAGATAAAGTACCGGCGATCGTGCGGACGGAACCTGTCCCTGCGCCGTATTTTTGCACGGCAGTTAAAGCTGCCTGGCGCAAACGCGGGTGGGACGTTAAACCAAGATAATTATTGGAAGACAATTGTATATACTCTTTTCCGTCTATCTTTATTGTGGAACCTTGCTGTGTTTCGATTGGAACCAATTCCCTGTATGTTCCCGCTTCTTTCATTTCATCCAATTCTTTTTGCAAGTATTCAAAGCCCTTCATTTCTCTCATCTCCCTTTTTTATCGGTTCGCCTTTCAAGGGTGCAATACGACTTTTCCGCATTTCCCTGCAATCATCAGGTCGAAGCCCTTTTCAAATTCTTCTAATGAAAAGTGATGCGTTATAATATTGGCTGCATCCACTTTCCCGGTATTCAATAAATCTGATACTTGCTGCCATGTTTTGAATATTTGCCGGCCCGTTATGCCGTAAATAGTGATTCCTTTAAAAACAACATGATTCGTCAAATCAATGGCGACAGGCTGTGTCGGTAAGCTTAAAATCGAGTATCTTCCCCCATTTGCAATCATGTCAAAACCTTGATTAATGGCAGCGGGATGACCGCTCATTTCACAAACGACATCCACCCCGACACTATTTGTCAGCCTATTCACAACTTCCACAGGATTTTCTTCAGCACTGTTTATTATGGAATCTGCTCCATTCCGCTTGGCAAGGTCCAGACGGTATTCATTAATATCAATGGCAATTACCTGAGACGCGCCAGCCGCCTTCGCAACAGATACGGCCATTAAACCAATTGGTCCGCAACCAATGATGGCTACACTTTTTCCAAGCACTTCTCCAGAAAGGACTGTATGGACAGCATTTCCCATAGGTTCCTGAATAGATGCTGTATCATATGGCATGTCGGCAGGATTTTTCCATATGTTACTCTCAGGCAGTGCCACAAATTCCGCAAAACACCCCTGCATATCAACCCCGATAATTTTAGTATTCTGGCATACATGCTGTTTTCCTTCAAGGCACTGCGGGCATTTTCCGCATACAATATGGGTTTCCGCGGAAACATGGTCTCCAATAGACACAGAAGTAACTTTAGCGCCTACCTCTACCACCTCTCCAGAAAATTCATGGCCAAAAATATAAGGTGGGTTCACACGGCTCTTTGCCCAATCATCCCATGTATAGATGTGTACATCCGTTCCGCAAATTGAGGTGGCCTTTACTTTAATCAACACATCATGTTCGGTGACAGTTGGGATATCCCTCATCTCCAAGCGCGCACCGTATCCCCTTTCAGCCTTAACCAAACATTTCATTTTTCCATTCATGATGCACATCCCCTTACCCATCTAAAGTTTATTATATTCAATAAATTAGTAATATTCTATCACATGGATTTTTTATTGAAAACAATCAGTCCACCCCATAAAGACATATGGAAACGCTGCAAACATTTATTTTTCCGATATTTCTTAAAATTGGCCACCTTTATAAATAATGGGTAATTTACACATTTTGAATGCTGCTGGGTACAAGCCTTTTCAACTTGTCTTCTTTCCGCATATGTTACAGAGAACTAACAATAAAGGAGATGTTGATGAATGGGTTTCGAAAATTTTGAATCATTCGGCAATGACAATAATGAAGAAGTAAGAGGCGAAAGCTTCGGCAACTGCCATAATCGTTCTATTCCTATCCGCGCCAATTTAAACCGTGAAGATTTTTGCAGAGCTGTCCGCCGTTGCGAAAGACGCCGCCCTTGCCGCGAAGAGTCAAGCTCTAGCTCTAGCTCCAGCTCCAGCTCAAGTTCATTCTGTGAAAGTTCTTCTTTTGAGAGCTCTTCCAGCTCCAGCTGCCACCGCCACCACCATAACGATAATCGGTGCTGCAGAAGAAGAAGACGTTGCCACCGCTGTAATAACTGGTGCTGGAATTTCGGTTTTGGTTGTGGATGCAACAGATTGTTTTAATCAGGAAATAACGGCTCCCTTCCACTAACTTGTTCCACATGCAAAGAGCCTCAGGCATTCCCTGAGGCTCTTGTTGCAATTGCTATTACATAAATTCGGATAAAAGCTTGTCAAAACTAGCTTGTTTCATATGAAGATCACTCTCTGCCAGAGGAGTTTCCGCATAACCCGGAACCAAATCCTGATAGGAAGGGCGACTTGAATCCTGATAGACAATTCCTGTCACTAGGCTGTTATACTCCATTAGAGTTTGCATCGCTTTTTCACGATTTGTGGAATCATAACCTTCTATATTCGATAGTTTTGTCAAATTTTCCTTAAACCAATCGTACGTATTGATCTTATTATAAGTCACACAAGGGCTGAATACATTAATAAAAGAGAAGCCATTATGCTGAATGCCTGCTTCTATAATGCTCATTAAGTCTTTCAAATCCGTGGAGAAACTTTGGGCGACAAATGAAGCACCGGATGCTATAGCCATTTCCAATGGAGAAAGTGCCGGTTCTATAGATCCTTGAGGCGTTGATTTCGTCTGGAATCCCGTACCGGACCGCGGCGATGTTTGCCCTTTTGTCAAACCGTATATTTGATTGTCCATCACAATATACGTAATATCAATATTTCTGCGGATAGCATGGACTGTATGCCCCATGCCAATGGCAAATCCATCTCCGTCTCCACCTGACGCAATAACCTTTAAATCGCGGTTAGCCATTTTAACCCCTTGGGCAATCGGAAGGGATCGGCCGTGGATTCCATGGAAACCATATGACTTGATATAACCGGAAATACGGCCGGAACATCCAATTCCTGAAATGACAGCCAAATTCTCAGGTTCCAGCCCCAAGTTTGCAGCGGAGCGTTGGATGGCAGCCTGTACAGAGAAATCCCCGCAGCCTGGACACCAGTTTGGTTTCACATTATTTCTGAAATCCTTAAATGTCGCCATTTTAGAACAACTCCTTACATGCAGCATATATTTCTTGTGGCAGGAACGGATTGCCGTCATATTTCAGGATGCTTTTAATCCGATCTATATGACCGACATTCATTTTGATAATTTTCGCCAATTGGCCGGTAGCATTATTTTCAATGACAACCGTCTTTTTCGCCGATGCAATCAATGGCAGCAATTCATCCGCTGGGAATGGATGGATCAGTCTGATATGGGCATGGTTGACTTTCAAACCGTCTTTTTCGAGGCGCTCCATACTTTCTTCAATGGCTCCCCTTGTTGAAATAAAACCAATCATCAACAAATCCGCGTCTTCATATTTTGCGTTTTTATGCACTGGGACCGGGAAATGAAGATTATTCAGCTTTCTCATCCGCTTATCCATTTGAGCCACACGGTTTACGGACGTTTCCGAAGGCTTTCCTGTTTCATCATGCTCTACTCCCGTCACATGATGGATTCCGTTTTTCATTCCCGGCAGAACGCGAGGGGAAATGCCGTCTTCGGACACTTCATACCGTTTAAAGTATGCATCATTTTCAGGAAGCTCCTCCTGCACCAGTTTACCGCGGCGAATCTCCACTTTTTCTAATTCCAACGGCTGTACCGTCTGTTTGCCAAGTGATAATTGCAAGTCGGACAAAACAATAACCGGCACCTGATATTCTTCTGCTAAATTAAACGCCTCTGCTGTGTCGTAAAAAGCTTCCTCGACAGTGCTTGGAGCCATAACAATTTTAGGAATTTCACCGTGGGTTCCATAAATCATAGCCATCAAATCAGATTGCTCTTGCTTTGTAGGCAGGCCTGTTGATGGCCCCCCCCTTTGAGTATCGACTACTACGAGCGGAGTCTCCGTGATGCCTGAAAGGCCGATGGCTTCCATCTTCAGTGATAGCCCCGGTCCTGCAGAAGCCGTCAGCGTCCGCACACCTGCATAGTTCGCGCCTATTGCCATCGTTACAGCAGCAATTTCATCCTCTGTCTGGATGACAGTTCCGCCAAACGCAGGCAGCTTCTTAATAAGGTATTCCATGATTTCGGAAGCAGGCGTGATCGGATAGGCCGCCATGAATCGGCATCCCCCTGCCAAAGCACCAAGAGCGATGGCATCGTTGCCGATCATAAACAGACGCTTATTCCCATCACCTGCAGCTAATTGAAGCTCGCTCGGGCGGTCCTGCAATTGTTCTTTCATATATTCAAAGCCCGCTTTTATCGCTTCGATATTCTTTTGTACGATTTGTTCGCCTTTTCTGCTGAATATTTCATGGACGACCTCATCGAAAATAGCAATATCAAGACCAAGGATGGCACAAGAAGCCCCAACTGCCACCATGTTCTTCATAAGTGACGTCCCAAGCCCAGTTGCAAGCTCTGTAAATGGGATACTATACATAGATGCTTTGCAATCCTCAGGATTTGACGGCTTGAATTTACTGTCCGCTATAATGATGCCTTTCGTATGTAATTCCTTATAGTTTACATCGATTGTCTCTTGGTCGAATGCCACCAATATATCCAAGTCGTCAGAAACAGAGCGGGTTTGAACAGTGCTTACCCGGATTTTATTATTTGTATGCCCTCCCTTTATTCTGGAAGAAAAATGGCGGTACCCATATAAATAATAGCCAAGTCTATTTAAAGCGATGCAGAATATTTCTCCTGTGCTTTCTATTCCTTCCCCTTGCTGCCCTCCAACTTTCCAAGAAAGTTGATTGATCATTAGCTTACACCCCTTTAATTACGCTTTAAATATCATCATATCCATACTTCTTTAAACAAGCAGAATATACTCTGCCGATTAAAATAATTTAAATATTTTGACATATTTATACATTTTAATATTCTGAATGTACTAAACGATTACAATTCTAGCCAAAAGACTGAAAAAAATCAATAGTATGCGAAAAAATTACGAAACCGTACACGTATTCCCCTTCTTAGTTTTGCTAATCAAGAAATATCCGCTCATAATTCCCTGATGCAAAACCCATTACCTGATCTTCGGAATAATATCGAAGCAAATGATCCAATAAATCCGGATAGCAACTAAAATTCGATAGACGTGAAACATGGCGGTCAATCCCATCAAAGTCAGAACCGAAACCTATGTGCTTCTCTCCGCCCAATGAGCATATATGCTCAATATGTCTGACGATATCATCCATCGTCGCCCCTTCGGCTTCACTAAGAAATTGCGGGACAAAGGTGATTCCAATCAATGAATCCCGCTCAATCATCGCTTCAATTTGGCTATCATATAAATTTCTCGTTGTCTCACATAAAGATCTGCAATTGGAATGGGAGGCAAACAAACGGCCGCCCAAATCCAGGCAATCCCAAAATGCAGCTTCGCTCAAATGCGAAACATCCAAAAGCATATCCGTTTCTTTCATATAATGGACCAATTTTCGGCCTTGAAGGGTTAAGCCTCCATTTCTTGGTTCCAGAGCGCCATCAGCGAATACATTGGCATAATTCCACGTAATGCCGGCTGCAGTTACTCCAAGAGACTGCAATAGCCGTAGCTGGCCTAGATCTTCATCAAGACAGTCGCAGCCCTCTAGAGAAAGGATGACACCGATTTCATCATCCTTTAAAGCCTTGTAATCTTCTTTATTCACGACTAATTTAATGGATGGCATGGACAAAATGTTATCCTGCAGTTTATAAACCATGGAAACCGCTGCCTTAAAACGAGAGGCGGGAGGGATATGTTCCGGTACATATATGGCGAAGTATTGCAATTTGGACCGCCCTTTCACTAAAGAAGGAAAAGAAACATCCAATGAATGCTCCTCAGTAAAAGATGCTTTTGGATCCAACAGTAATTTCATCAATACATCACAGTGCATATCAATAATTCTCACGATTCCCATCCTTTCTTGTAAACGAATAGACAATAAGCTATAAAGGCATATCGTTAGGTAAAGCTTACCGCTTCGCCAGGAAGAAAATCAAGTCTAGAGTGATATTCAGGCCCTATTCATCAGTTCCTTACAGGATCCAACAACAAGTACTCCTGTTCTTTCTTCTATAAAAAAAGCCTGTATGCGATTCATGCACCAGGCCCACTTTTTTCTGCTCTTTATCTTGGTTCTACAATAAGCTTAATGGCAGTCCGTTCTTCACCATCGATCATTATGTCTGTAAAAGCAGGAATACATATCAAGTCCACTCCGCTGGGTGCAACAAATCCTCGAGCAATAGCTACTGCCTTAACAGCTTGGTTTAACGCGCCGGCACCAATCGCTTGAATTTCAGCCGCCCCGCGTTCACGAAGAACACCGGCAAGCGCGCCTGCAACAGAATTGGGATTAGATTTTGCTGAAACTTTTAATATTTCCATTCCTTGCTCCTCCTTGTATCATTCCTTATTCACCATAATTGAAACAGTATTATTCAATACACTTTCTTTGCTACTATATTCCGCCTTTGTCCAAGTTATGACCGTAAAAAAAGAAACCCTGAATTGATTAACAGGGTTTCTTTCTAGTAAAAAATGAATAAAACAGCAAAAACAATTGGGCTGCAGTCTATAAAAGTATGTTTTTGTTCTATTACTGAGCATACTTCCAAATACTATCGGCTATTCAAAGAATGGGTGATCTTCATTAATAAGCACAGGCTGGATTTTCTTTGCCTGGCCAGTTGCATCATCAATATCAATGATAACGGCGCTCAATTGAGCCCGGCCATCCTTCGGAACTGTAAACCGGGCAGGAAGGCTGTCAAAGAATTTCTGGATGATCGGCTCCCTTGTCATTCCTAAAATGCCATCATAAGGGCCTGTCATGCCGACATCTGTCATATAGGCAGTGCCTTTAGGCAAAATTCTGTAATCCGCTGTCTGGACATGCGTATGCGTACCTATCACTGCCGAAACTTTCCCATCCAGGAACCAGCCTAATGCCTGCTTCTCACTGGTCGCCTCGGCATGGATATCAACAAATATAATCGGCGTTATCTTTCTTGCTTCCTCTACAAGCTGCTCAGCCTTTTTGAATGGACAATCCAACGGCGGCATAAAGGTGCGTCCCTGAAGGTTAATAACTGCCACCTGAAGGGCATTCCACCTTACATAAGTGATCCCCTGGCCAGGTACACCTTCCGGAAAGTTTGCTGGTCTCACTAAATTCTTGGCATCATCAATAAAATCGTAAATGTCTTTATGATCCCATGCATGGTTTCCCAATGTAACCGCATTGGCTCCCCATTCCAACAATTGGCGATAGATTTTTTCAGTTATGCCGCGTCCTGCCGCTGCATTTTCTCCATTCACTATTACAAATTGCGGTTTATATTTTTCTTTTAACTTCGGTAAATACTGCTGGACCATATCTCTGCCAGGTGATCCAACAACATCTCCAACAAATAATAATTTCATTTCAAAACCCTTTCTTCATAACCTGATTGTACTCGATAAAAGTATACCATACTGACAAACCATCCGAAAAAGGTACGGTTTGTCATTCGGCACTGCCTGCCCATTTAAAAAGCGGGCATCCATGGATGCCCGCCTGCTGTACAGCGCTTTTATTTCGCATATTCGACTGCTCTTGTCTCGCGAATAACTGTAACCTTAATGTGCCCTGGATAATCCAGTTCTTTTTCTATCCGTTTACGTATATCACGGGCTAAACGATGCGCTTCCAAATCATCGATTTGTTCAGGTTTCACCATGATGCGCACTTCACGTCCAGCTTGGATGGCAAAAGATTTCTCGACACCATCATACGATTCAGAGATTTCTTCCAGTTTCTCTAGACGGCGGATATAATTCTCAAGCGTTTCACTGCGTGCTCCAGGTCTAGCGGCAGATAATGCATCTGCTGCAGCCACAAGGACAGCAATGACTGATGTCGGTTCTGTGTCTCCATGATGTGATGCGATCGCATTGATTACGACTGGATGCTCTTTATATTTCGTAGCAAGCTCCACACCGATTTCAACGTGGCTTCCTTCCACTTCATGATCGATTGCTTTACCGATATCGTGTAGTAGGCCTGCACGTCTAGCCAATGTTTCATCCTCACCAAGTTCAGCCGCTAACAGGCCAGATAGGAAGGCGACCTCCATCGAATGCTTAAGCACGTTTTGGCCGTAACTTGTACGGAATTTCAGACGTCCGAGGATCTTGATCAAATCCGGATGCAATCCATGAACACCTACTTCAAAAGTTGTTTGTTCACCGATTTCGCGGATATGCTCGTCCACTTCACGTCTTGCTTTATCCACCATTTCTTCAATACGAGCCGGATGGATACGGCCATCTTGTACTAATTTTTCAAGTGCAAGTCTTGCAGTTTCCCGTCTGATCGGATCAAATCCGGAAAGAATAACTGCTTCAGGTGTATCATCAATGATCAAGTCGATACCCGTCAATGTTTCCAATGTACGGATATTGCGGCCTTCACGTCCGATAATACGCCCTTTCATCTCATCATTTGGAAGTGTGACAACAGATACAGTTGTTTCAGCAACATGGTCAGCTGCACAACGTTGAATTGCAAGAGAAAGTACTTCTTTTGCTTTCTTATCCGATTCTTCCTTCGCACGCGTTTCATTTTCTTTAATCATAATTGCAATATCATGTGAAAGGTCTTTTTCTACACGATCTAATATGATCGCTTTCGCTTCTTCCCTAGTCAAACTAGAGATCCGTTCAAGCTCTGTTTGCTGCAAACGAACCATATCGTCCACTTTGCTTTCTTTCTCTTCAATATGCTGTTGTCTTTGGTTAAGAGAATAATCTCTTTTTTCCAAAAGGTTTTCACGCTTATCTAACGTTTCATCCTTACGATCAAGATTCTCTTCTTTTTGCAATAATCGATTTTCTTGTTTTTGTAATTCAGATCTTCGTTCACGAATTTCACTTTCAGTATCAGTTCGAAGCTTATGGATTTCATCTTTCGCTTCAATAAGGGCTTCTTTTTTCAGAGCTTCACTTTCTCTCTTCCCATCTTCAATGATACGTTCAGCTTCATTCTTTGCCCCAGCTATTTTGTTTTCGGAAATGGATTTCCGGACAAAATAACCAACAACTGCACCGAGGAACAGAGCAAGCAAAATGGAGATGATGATAATAATGAGTGCCATCTTTTCACCTCCTCTTGCTATGAATTTATTTTTAATTTTTTGTTATGTCGGCATGTATGCTAAAACTCCATAAACATACAGCACATAGGCTTTTTTTACAAATGGTTAAATTTGAAAAAATGTAAAATATACATATTAATTGTATAGGCGTGCTTTTTTATTGTCAAGGGTTTGTACTGGCATTACGATTGAATTTTAAGACGCTGAATGATTCTCTGTTTATTGGGCATTCTATTCATTTATACATTTTTCCGTCCGTTGGGATTTACGGACGCAAAGGAAGGCTTAACAATTGCTGTTAAGCCTTCCCTTTATTTCTTATTCCTCATCAAAATCCAATTGCTCCTGATCATCCGCCTCTGGTTCTTCAACAGCAATATGTTCTCCGTCCAAATTATAATAATCACGGATTTTTTTCATGATTTCAAGGCGCAACGCTTCATTATCCTTCAAGAATAGCTTGGCATTCTCACGGCCTTGCCCCAAACGTTCCTCGTTATAGGAGTACCATGCACCGCTCTTAAGAACAATATCCAGTTCAGAGCCCATATCAATGATTTCCCCTTCTCGGGAAATGCCTTCTCCGTACATGATATCCACTTCAGCTACACGGAAAGGAGGAGCCACCTTGTTCTTCACTACTTTAATTTTCGTTTTATTACCGACAATATCAGTTCCTTGTTTCAATTGCTCTGCACGGCGAACTTCTAATCGAACAGTTGAATAGAACTTCAGTGCACGGCCTCCTGGAGTCGTTTCTGGGTTTCCAAACATGACGCCCACTTTTTCACGAATCTGGTTAATAAAGATAGCAATCGTTTTCGATTTATTGATCGCGCCTGACAATTTACGCAAGGCCTGAGACATTAAACGAGCTTGAAGACCGACATGGCTGTCTCCCATTTCCCCTTCAATTTCTGCTTTTGGAACCAATGCAGCAACTGAGTCGATAACGATGATATCGATCGCTCCACTTCGCACTAAGGCTTCAGCAATTTCTAATGCCTGTTCGCCTGTATCCGGCTGCGAAAGCAACAATTCATCAATATTGACACCTAGTTTTTGCGCATATACAGGATCCAACGCATGCTCAGCATCTATAAATGCTGCTTGGCCTCCGTTTGCCTGAACTTCTGCTATGGCGTGCAGCGCCACTGTGGTTTTACCTGAACTTTCGGGACCATATACTTCAATAATACGTCCACGCGGATAACCGCCAACCCCAAGTGCCACATCCAACGCTAATGATCCACTTGGAATCGTAGAGATTTTACGGTCTGATTGTTCTCCTAGTTTCATGATTGATCCTTTACCAAATTGTTTCTCGATTTGTTTTAAAGCCATTTCCAAGGCTGCTTGACGATCACTCACTCGAGTTCCTCCTTCAAATTAAAAGACTCTTGAATTTATAGTTAAAGCATGTTGCTTAAGTGTTTCTATCAGTTAAATAACTATCTTTACTATATCCTTTTTCGGGCTATTTGACAAGCAAAAAGCGAACATTTATTCGATTTTTTTGTTACTGTTTATGACTTAAAATAGTGGAAAACCATACTCAAACAATTCTTTTGAACCCTATTCCAAGACTGTTTGGCTGTATTCCACTATTTTTTAAAAATCATAACTTCCTTCTTTTGGGTTGGCGGAAAGCTTTGCCGACCATCCAAAAGAAGAAAAAAGATAGAAAAGGAACTCCCGGCGGAAGTTCCTTTTCTATTAATCTTGCAACACCTTTAGTAATAGCGAGCAGCCTTTTTTCACGCTTCTGATCCTGATTTGTTCCCTGCTGCTATTTCCCATCTGGACAAGAAAAGCTTCCGTTGCCCGATTCGGTGAAGCAACACCGATATACACCGTTCCGGACGGCTTTCCTTCGAGTCCATCAGGGCCGGCTACACCTGTAAATGATATGGCATAATCACTATTGAACAGCGCCTTTGCACCGTCTGCCATCTCAATGGCGCACTGTTCGCTCACTACGCCGTGCAATTTAATCGTTTGTTCAGATACGCCGAGCACCTTTGCCTTCACTTCATTGGAATAGGATACCAGACCGCCTCGAAAAACATTGCTTGCTCCCGGTATGGAAGTAATCTGTTCCTGGAACATTCCGCCAGTCAGACTTTCTGCACCAGTTACAGTCGCATTTTGCTTTTTCAGGCTATTGACGACTTCCTCCACTAACGAGGTGTCATCGAATCCGTAGCAGAACTGGCCAACCCTTCCAAGTATTTCGTCCTGGACAGACTGGATCATCTCACTGGCAGCAGAGGCGGAGGAATGCTTAGCAGTTATCCGCAAAGTGACCTCTCCGTCCGAAGCAAGCGGAGCTATCGTTGGGTTGCTTTGGTTTTCCAATAAATCTTCCAATTCCGTTTCCAACTGGGCTTCACCTATACCATAAAATCTGAGAACCCGGGAAAATATTTGGTCTGATTGGTTCATTAAGCCACGGATGACAGTTGCCCCATATTGCATAAACATTGGCTGCATTTCTTTAGGGGGCCCCGGAAGAAGCATGTAAACATGGCCGGCTCCCTGATAAAACATGCCTGGAGCCATGCCATGGTCATTTGATAAAACAGATGAACCTTCAAGGACTAACGCTTGCTTCTTATTATTTTCGGTTGCAGTCCTGCCTGTCCGATTAAAATAAGCATAGATGCTCTTAAGAGCATCTTCATCTGTAACAAGCGGACAGTTCAAATGCTTTGCGATCGTTTCTTTAGTTAAATCATCCTTGGTCGGCCCAAGCCCGCCTGTAAAAACAATAAAATCAGAGCGTTGTTCGGCCGTTTCGATGGCATTCAACAAACGTCCGGCATTATCGCCTGCAACCGTATGATAATACACATTAACCCCTAATTCAGCCAATTGCTTAGATAGAAATTGGGCGTTGGTGTTGGCGATTTGCCCAAGCAATAATTCCGAGCCGACCGCAATAATCTCCGCATTCATTATGAATCTCCCCAGTCGTTATTTAGAATTTTTAAAAACGTCTTTATTCAATGCGAAATAATCCCATCCTGACCAAATGGTGAAGAACATGGATACCCACAATGCAACTGTCGCAAATGGGAAATCAATGAATGCAAACGGCCAATTGTGCAGAAGGAGAGCAGAGACTGCTATGATTTGAGTCCACGTTTTAATTTTCCCTAGCATATTTGCAGCAACCACTTCACCCGTTCCGGCCAGTATTAAGCGTAAACCAGTTACGGCAAATTCACGGCTGATGATAATAATGACGATCCATGAAGCCGCATAGTTTAATTCGACAAGTACAATCAATGCAGCCGAAACAAGCAATTTATCAGCCAGTGGATCTAAGAATTTACCTAAATTCGTAACTAAATTATATTTTCTTGCATAATATCCATCGACCCAGTCTGTGATGGAAGCAATGATAAATATCAATGCACCCACTAAATGGGTGACAGGCATTGTAACATCGGCAAAAGAAATGTCTCCCCAATTGAAATCGACAAGCATGATAATGACAAAAACCGGTATTAAACATATTCTCGATACCGTGATCTTATTTGGAATATTCAATGTAAAACCCTCCAGATGAACCATCTATAAATTTATTATGGACTATAAAGCAGACATGCGGACAAGAGCCGCACATGATTATGTAGAAGAACCCGACGCTTGCCGGGCTCGCTTGCAGCAAAAAGGTTATTCTGCCTTTTGGAATTGTATGCTGATATTTTGATTAACCCGTTCTTGCGGAGAAATGGCATAGGACAGCTTTTCGCCGTTCACGTAAATATCCGTTGCCGTTGTATTTCCGATAATCAACTCGGCTCCCTCGTCGCCGGTGAGATCGATTTCTTGGCTTTCTCCGTCACTAATCATTCCAGAGTAGTATGTTTTTCCGGCAGTGTTCTTAACACTGACCCACGTCTCCCCTGTGGAGGTCAGCTTAAGTTTGAATTCTTTAGCATTAGCCAGTTGGTAAGTGCTTTGCTTGCCAGAAAATTCGGTTGCCTTCAGTTCTTGTTTTGTATCTGTATCTTCTTTCTTCTTATCCTCATCTTTATCTTTATCTTTATCTTTATCTTTAGAGCTATCTTTCTTATTATTCGATACAGCAGGCTCTTTGTCTTTGCCTTTTGAATCAGCTGCATCATGTGATTCGACCACTTTCACAGTATCATTTTGGTCGGGCGTTGATTTATCGTCGCCATTACCGCCGACAAATTTCGTTAAAACCCACCAGATCAGCACTGCTGCTCCCAATAGAAAGACCACAACCAATATTTTAGGAAGGGCATCCAATAGTTTGGATTGTGTTTGCGGCATTGTCTTTTTTGTCTGGACGCGGGATAGCTGCTCCGGTATTTCGTCATTTTGGACAGTCGGGACTTCACTTCCGTATTGGTCAAAAAGCTCCTCTGGGTCCAAACCAACCGCTTCTGCATATTGCTTAATGAATGCCCGTACATAAAATTTGCCTGGCATCATCTGATAGTCGCCATTTTCGATGCCGACTAAATATCTTTTTTGTATCTTCGTCAATTTCTGCAAATCATCAAGGCTCAACCCTTTTTCTGTTCTTGCAGTTTTTAACGCATTACCTAATTCCGTCACAAATAAACACCTTCTATACTTTAGAAATCAAAGGAACCGAATTCGGATTCCCCAAATAATTGGTTTTGATTGACTGGCTGATATGTAATCTCTTCTTCAGGGTTGTTCCGCAGTTCAATAATATAGTCGAAATCATCTAAACTATATTCCGAATTTTGCACAAAGGCATCCGGATGCTCTATCACTTTAACAGAATTCAATCGCATAATCTCCCTTACAAGCTGCCAATGCTTTTCATTCGCCCTTCTTGTAGATACAATTCCATCTATTATGAATAGATTGTTCTCATTGTACTCATCCTGGATTAATTGGCTGCGGATTGTTTGCTTAAGCAACGTGGAAGAGACAAAAAGCCATCTTTTATTGGCACAGACGCTTGCAGCCACAATCGATTCAGTTTTGCCTACACGCGGCATTCCTCGAATCCCGATCATCTTATGGCCTTCTTTCTTAAACAATTCAGCCATGAAGTCAACGAGCAAACCAAGTTCATCGCGCACAAAACGAAACGTCTTTTTATCGTCTGCATCTCTTTGTATGTAACGGCCGTGCCTTACAGCCAAGCGATCCCTCAGCTTGGGCTCGCGTATTTTAATTACTTTTATCGTATCCATTGTGGAAAGGATTGATTCGAGGCGTTCAATGTTTTTGCTATCCTTCGCTTTTAGCAATAATCCTCTACGCCCTTCATCTACTCCATTAATGGTGACAATATTAATCGAAAGCATACCGAGCAATGACGAGATATCGCCAAGCAGCCCTGGACGGTTCTTCTGAATTTCATACTCAAAGTACCATTCTTTACGATCCATTTGAACAATCCCCCTGTCTTTCCAGACAATCCCCTTTTGTATTACATAACTTCTATAATAATAAATGATTCTTCTTGATTATTAAAGGAAAAACGTTAGAAAAATAAATTGTAATAGATATTTTTAAGTTTATTCACAGTTCCTATAAATCTCGTTTTTTTTAATAAGGCTTAATCAGGTTTTCTCTACTCATTTACTCAATTTTCCCTGTTTTCAAACATTTATCTTCTAGAATGCTTCATAAAAAAAACGCATCACTAGCAGATGCGTTTTTCCTTTCAGCCGCAAACGGCAAGGCATTTATTTTTTTTCCACAAGTTTTACCATAACATTGGCTATGGCATGCTTTTCTTCATCGGATGCAACAGACCAGAGATCTGCGAGTACTTTTTCTTGGTCATTTTTTGGGGTTACCTGATTAGCCAGATAATCTCCGATTTCAAAAGCCATGTCTGAAATGACCCCTTGCGATAAACCGTCTGATTCCGCTGTTTGTAGCCGTTCACCCAGAAAACTTTTCCATTGATCCCAATTATCTAAAATGGACATATATATCACCCTTTCTTACTTATACTTTGTGTCCAGGGCGGCCATTCTATTCGTGGAATCATCCGGAAAAAAATGTTATATAAACCATCCCCCATTTACTTTCAACACGTGCCCAGTCGTATAGGAAGCCCGATCAGAAAGCAAAAATAAGACACTCTCGGCAATTTCATCAGCTTGAGCTAACCTTCCCAAAGGAATATCTTCAGAAAGCTCTTTTTTTTCTTCATCTGTAAAGGAAGCCATCATCGCTGTATCGACTGCTCCTGGGGAAACGGCATTCACCCGTATTCCCATCGGAGCCACCTCTTTGCTTAAGGCTTTGACAAATGCATTTTGCGCACCCTTCAGCATACTGTAAAGGACTTCACAAGAAGCACCCGTGTCACCCCATATGGACGTCACTGCAACGATGGAAGCCTGATCAGCTTTCATCAATTTCGGCATAAGCTTTTGTACCAAGATGAATGGGCTCATTACATGCAATTGGGTCATCTGATGAAGTTCCGCCATAGATACATCTGTTATTAGTCCGTAATGCGACTTCCCGCTGTTAAGCACAATGCCATGCAAGGATAGAATTTGTCTGCTCAACTCTGCTGCTCCTTCTTCACTGCCTAAGTCGGCGCAAACAGGAATTGCTTCCACATTGTATTTTGCAATCTCGCCAATCAGAGTATCGATTGCCCCCCGATTCGTATGATAATGCAAATACAGCGAATAACCTTCTTCCGCCAGCTTCAAGGCCGTAGCACTCCCTATTGCCCCGCTGGCCCCTGTTATTAAAACGAATTTACTTGACATCATGCGTCCTTCTTTCCACTATGTTTATGCATAAAGAAAAAAGGCTTGCACAGCAAACCTTTTTTCTGTTCTCTATTTATTATTCGGTAAAACCTGACAGGTCGTCAACCTATTTTCACTAATCAGAGAAGCAGCAGCCCCTTTTAGGTCATCCAATGTGATGCTTTCTAAAATAGGGACTATTTCAAACAGGCTGCTTCCATGGAAAGCATATCCAGTAAATGAATTCGCAATGTATTCAGGTGAATTCAAAGACCGCAAAAAGGATCCGATTTTCTTTTTCTTAGTTCTGGCCAAAGCATCTTCAGTCAGCTTATCCCCATCCTTATTAATCAATAAAAAGGACATGATCCGGTCGGCCAATTCATCCGGATGCTGTGTATCGCCTCCGATTAATGCAAAGCCAAACTGGGTTTCCTGTGTATATTCGTACGAAAAAGAACCATCGATCAATCCTTCGCTGTACAGTTCATTGTACATCGCCGAGCTCTTTCCGAAGAGCATATCAAGCAGCACATTGATGGTCAACTCATGTTTTAACAATTGATCCCCTTGTTGGTACCTTTCTCCGCCTTTGATCCCCACAAGGCATTTAGGGGTCTGTACATTCATCTTCAGCACCTGCTTTTTAGCCGCAGCTTCATCAGGCTCTTCTTCCATTTTCCGGACGATTTCCTCCTGCTTCGGAAACTTTTTCTGCTGCTGATTGCTTCGGATTACATCCATCGTTTCCTTTGGATCAACCTGCCCTACAATGAACAGCAGCATATTGCTTGGATGATAGAAGGTTTGGTAGCACTCATATAGCAGCTCTGCTGTAATATGTGATATGCTCTCGATCGTTCCGGCTATATCAATTTGGACCGGATTATTTTTATACATATTCTGGATGGCCCCGAAATAAAGGCGCCAATCAGGATTGTCATTATACATATTGATTTCCTGGCCGATAATCCCTTTTTCTTTTTCCACCGTTTCTTTTGTGAAATATGGTTCCTGTACAAAATCAATCAATGTCTTTAAATTCTTTTCGAATTGGGATGTACATGAAAACAGATAAGCAGTTCGGGTAAAGGAAGTAAATGCATTAGCGGATGCACCCTGCTTGGAAAATTGCTGAAAGACATCTCCATCTTCTTTTTCAAATAACTTATGCTCCAGGAAATGGGCAATTCCATCGGGAACTTTTTTTACACTATCCTGGCCAAGCGGCTTAAACCAATTGTCGACAGAACCATATTTGGTCGTAAATGTGGCATACGTCTTATTGAATCCTTTTTTCGGAAGAATATAGACATCCAAACCATTCTCTTGCTTCTCATAAAACAAATTTTCATCTATTTGCGGATACGCGATTTCCTTCATCCTTCCTGCACCTCCGTTCCAGTTAGGAAATATATAGTATCTAATTGAATCTTCCCGCCAATTGCGATCACTTCATCTTTTGTTACTTGTCTTATTTGCTCCAACCATTCATCAATGGTTACATGAATCGGCGATATGACATTATGGTAAAGAATTTCCACTAGGCCAAGCGCATTATCAATTGTTTCGAGCAATTGATTTTCTATGACTGCTTTTGTTTGCGATATCATTTCATCAGAAAAGTCGCCCTTTTTCATGCTATCCATTTGTTCTTCAATAATAGCCAGCGTTTTCTTATAATTTTCGTTCTGAATTCCTGAAACTACAATCAATAAGCCTTTATGGCTTTCGAGGCGTGAAGCAGCATAGTATGCAAGGCTATTCTTTTCCCTAACCTCCATAAATAATTTGGAATGGGAAAATCCGCCGAATATGCCGTTGAATACTTGCAGGGCAAAATACTCTTTTTCTCCATAAATGATGCCCGTACGGTATCCAATATTCAGTTTTCCTTGCATGACGTCCTGTCTTTCAATAACTTCATTGCCTCTCACCACATCGGGCATAACGGCCGATGTTTGTTTTTCCGGTTCCCTTGGCTCCAAAGTGATCAGCTTATTGCAGATTCTTTGGACTTCGTCTGGCTCTACATCTCCAACAACGAAAAGATCAATCTCATCATGCTTCAATGCATACTGGTAATAGTCATAAAGAGATGCTGCCGATATATCATCCACTTCCTCATACTTGCCGTTCACTTCTAAACTGTAAGGCTCATTTTTGCACATCTCTTCAACTAAACGGTTGGACGAGTATTTCATCTTATCATCATTAAGCGATTGTATCCGTTGCTTTAAAGTCCGTTTCTCTTGATCCACATCTTTCCCGCTGAATGCCCCATTAGATGCATTCGGATGAAGAAGAAGGCCAGCCATTAAATGCAGCCCTTTTTCCAGCAATGGCGCCGAATCGGAAAGAAATTTTTCATTAGCGATGTCCAGTGTAAATGTCATGATATGATATTCGCCTTTTTTGCCGACACTGACAAATAAAGAGGCGCCATACAATTCTTCCAGATATGCGCGCAATTGTGCAGATGTTCCGAACTTCTCGGTACTGCTTTGAAGAACATAAGGCAATAACGCCCGTTCCGTTACTGTTTTCTCCTCCAATGGAGCCTTCAGTTTCAAAACAATCGTATTGGTTTTGTACTTTTCTGTTGGTACTACATGCAGTTTATATCCTGGCTCTTCCATACAGATTTCATTATTTTGGGACATGGTAAAACCCCCTGACTTATATGTAAAAAATGCATTCTATCCTTATTGTACCTTAAGATTCATAATAATAAACGTCATCCTTATAGACACTTATCGAATAAAGGGCAGGAAAGGAACGCATCATTACAGTATATTCGCCAGCCCTTCATTTTATCCTGCATTTTTCTCCTAATGGCGAATGGCCTTACTAATATAGAAAGAACCCGGCAAATAGATGCCGGGCTCAAAATAGTTCTTATCTGTTTCCTTTGATATATGGTTCCCCTGATGCTTTCGGAGCATCTGCACGTCCAATGAAACCTGCAAGTGCAATGATCGTCAATACATAAGGCGCAATCAGCAAGTATACAGAAGGGATGTCCTTGAAGAACGGCAAGGATGCTCCCACGATACTTAAACTTTGTGCAAGGCCAAAGAATAGGGCTGCTCCAAGAGCGCCTAGCGGATGCCACTTACCGAAAATCATAGCTGCAAGAGCCATGAAACCTTGGCCGTTGATTGTAGAATGGCTGAAATCACCTGTAACTGTAATTGCATGGATAGCTCCACCGATACCGGCAAGACCACCAGAAATCACAACAGACATATAACGGATTCTTGTTACGTTGACGCCCATTGTATCAGCAGCCATCGGATGTTCACCTACTGCACGGATGCGCAAGCCGAATGGTGTCTTAAATAAGACATACCATGCGATAAAAGGAATGATGATCGCAATGTATGAAATATAGTAAACATCGCTAAAGAAAATTCCGCCAATAAAAGGAATCTTGCTCAATACCGGAATATCCACTTTATTGAACGAAGTTGAAATGATATCTGTTTGTCCTTTATCGTAAAATAGTTTGACAAGGAATAAACACAAGCCGGTCGCCAAGAAGTTGATTGCCACACCACTTACTACCTGATTGGCACGAAAAGTGATAGAAGCCAAACCATGAAGCAATGAAAAAAGCATACCTACTACCATTGCAACCAAGATGGAAATCCATGGTGTCCATTCGCCGAATGTATCAGCAAACGTTAAGTTGAAAACGATGGAAGAGAATGCCCCGAACACCATTAATCCTTCAAGACCGATGTTAACTACCCCAGAACGTTCTGAGAATACCCCACCAAGTGCAGTGAATATTAAAGGCGCAGCCAAAGCAATCATAGAAGGCACAATAATTTGTAAGATTTCTGTAATACTCACTTATTTATCCCCCTTACGATTCTTGCGCTCTAACAGCACTCGAATAAAATAGCTTGATGCTACAAAGAAAATGATGAATGCGATAACGATATCGACCAATTCATTCGGAACCCCTGCTTCAAACGGCATATTCAAGGCACCCATTTTCAAAGCACCGAATAAAACAGCCGCCAGCACTACACCTATCGCTACGTTGCCGCCTAGAAGGGCAACAGCAATTCCGTCGAAGCCGATTCCAGTAAATGCGCCTTTTACTTCAACAAAGCCGAATGTACCTAGACCTTCCATTGCACCAGCAAGACCTGCAAACATCCCTGAAATGGCCATAGATAACATAATATTCTTATTGACGCTCATACCAGCATAGCGGGAAGCTTCCTGGTTAAAGCCTACCGAACGAAGTTCATAACCTGTTTTTGTTTTTTCAATGATGAACCACATGATAATAGCTGCAATAATGGCAATGATTATTCCCCAATGCAAACGGGAGAAATCAGTTAGGTTCTCAAGGAATGGAGATCGTAAAGAAGCTGAATTTGCGACCATTTCTGTTTTATCTTTGTTGTCCGTCAAAACGGTTTTGATTAACGCGTTTGTGACATGAAGCGCCACATAATTAAGCATGATGGTAACGATTACTTCGTGCACACGCAGTTTGGCTTTAAGGAATCCGGCAATGAATGCCCAAAATCCGCCAGCGACAGCCGCAGCAATAATAGCCAAAGGCAAATGGATGATCTTAGGCAGATCGAATGCCGTACCGACCCAAACAGCCGCAAACCAACCGACAATAACTTGTCCTTCAACACCGATATTGAACAATCCTGTTCTGAAGGCAAATGCAACAGCAAGGCCAGCCAGTGCAAGCGGGATGAATTGTCTGAATGTCTCCCCTACATAATAGACTTCACCAAAGGCACCATTAACTAGTGCAACATACCCTTTTATTGGGTTATAGCCAGTGATCAGCATGACGATCGCACCTGCCACTAACCCGAGAATAACTGCTATAACGGGTACCAAAATATTAATGGCACGTTTATTAGACATGACTTGTTTCCCCCGTTTCCATACGTTTGCTTCCTGCCATCAATAAACCAAGCTCTTGTTCAGTCGTTTCCTTCGGCTTGACGATGGCCACTACTTCACCTTCATACATAACCGCAATCCGGTCGCTCACATTCATGATCTCATCCAATTCAAACGAAACAAGCAGGACCGCTTTACCATTATCCCTTTGCTCGATCAAACGTTTATGGATGAACTCAATAGCCCCTACGTCCAAACCGCGGGTTGGCTGTGCAGCAATCAATAATTCTGGATTTCTATCAATCTCTCTGCCAATGATTGCTTTTTGCTGGTTACCGCCTGACAAAGCGCGGGCAAGCGTTTGAATACTAGGTGTTCTTACATCATACTCTTCAATTAGTGCAGAAGCTTTTTTGTTGATGGCTGAACGGTTCAGTACACCTTTATTAGAGAATGGTTTCTGGTAATAGGTTTGAAGAACCATATTTTCACTCATTGTAAAATCTAGGACTAACCCATGTTTATGTCGGTCTTGAGGAATATGGCCTACAGCAGATTCTGTTACTTTTCTTGGAGGCAAATTGGTTATATCCTTGCCGTTCAGTTTAATGCTTCCGCTTTCCGCCTTCATTAATCCAGTAATGGCCTCGATCAATTCAGATTGTCCATTGCCATCGACACCTGCGATACCGACGATTTCACCAGCACGCACGTTCAAACTCAGGTTATTGACCGCGGTAACATGGCGGCTGTCTTTGACCGTTAGTTTTTCAATCTGCAGCACGTCTTGTTTCGGCTGTGGTTCAGCCTTCTCTGTTTTGAAAACAACTTCACGGCCAACCATTAAACTCGCAAGTTCGTCCGTATTTGTATCCGCAACATTTACAGTTCCGATCCCTTTCCCTTTTCGGATGATCGTTACTCTGTCGCACACTTCCATAATTTCTTTCAGCTTATGGGTGATAAGGATGATCGATTTGCCTTCAGCGATCAATTTTTTCATAATTGAAATCAGCTCTTTGATTTCCTGAGGAGTAAGGACAGCAGTTGGTTCATCAAAAATGAGAATCTCCGCTCCTCGGTACAACGTTTTTAAAATTTCTACACGTTGTTGCATCCCTACAGAAATATCGGCAATTTTTGCATCCGGGTCAACACTTAATCCATATTGCTCCGAAATTTTTCTTACTTCTTTAGAGGCTTCTTTCAATGAAATTTTCCCTAAATGTGTTGGCTCTTTTCCGAGGATAATGTTCTCTGTGACAGTCAATGGGTCTACAAGCATGAAATGTTGGTGAACCATCCCGATTCCTAGATCGTTGGCGATATTAGGGTTCGTAATGTTTACAGGCTTTCCATTAACTCGAATTTCCCCTTTTTCAGGCTGATAAAGGCCGAAAAGGACATTCATCAAAGTGGATTTACCGGCACCGTTTTCACCAAGCAAAGCGTGGATTTCTCCTTTTTTCACTTGTAAAGTAATGTCATCATTAGCTATAATCCCTGGAAATTCCTTTGTTATATTGAGCATTTCTATAACATGTTCCACTCGTTTTCTCACTCCCTTATATCTTGAGTGAACAATCTTAATCTGTTCACCATTTAAATGAAAGGCTTTAATTCGGTTTATAACTCTGTACAAACTCTTAACCTTTAATTCTTCACTATTGCTTTAAGTGCAGGCGGACTGCGATACCCGGCCGCCATGCCATTGCACCATCCTTTTACGATCCATTAATTGCGAATGCTCCCGTAAAAAAGACCGAATAAAAAGCTCTGTTTAAAAGAACGGCTGTTTTTGACGATAAGGTTGACATCAAGTTACAACGGCGATCTTTCATAAACAAAGCTCAATAGGAAAAGGCAAAGGAAAGAATGTAAGAAGTCCTACCTCCTACAACCTTTCATTTACTTTCTCGTATTCAATACTTGTACATAAACCAAATGAGTTATATAATATGGAACTTGGCTGACTTGTGCTGGTTATCCAATCTTTTAAAGGTGGAGGAACACTGCCGGAGCAGCATCCCCCCATTCAATCATTAGAATTTCATTTCTTTTAATTCTTTACGAGTTGAAGGGACTTTCACATCGCCTTTTTTGATTTTTTCTGTCCACTCAGCGATTGCTTTTTGAGTGTCTTCAGAAAGGTTGTCGCCTGTAGTTGCAACGTTAATTGCATTGTCATCTAAACCGTATTGGATTTGTTGTCCGCCAGGGAATTTACCGTCCTTAGCTTTTTGAGCCAAATCTTCAACAGCGATATCTACACGTTTAACCATAGAAGTAAGTGTTACAGTCATATCTTTTCCATCTACTGACACTTTACCTTCATCCGCTTGGTCACGGTCAACACCGATTACCCATACGTTTTTGTTTGGATCAGCTTTTTTCAATTCTTTAGCAGCTGTAAATACTCCGTTACCAGTACCGCCGGCAGCGTGGTAAATTACATCGATGCCTTGAGAGTACATAGAGTTAGCGATTTGCTTACCGATATCGGCTTTACCGAAATCACCTGCATATTGTACTTTAACATCAGCTTTAGGATTTACAGATTTAACACCGGCAACGAAACCAACTTCGAATTTATTGATCAACTCTCCGTCAACCCCGCCGATGAAACCAATTTTGTTTGACTTAGAAGTAAGGGCAGCCGCTACACCTACTAAGAAAGAACCATCTTGTTCTTTGAAAGTGATGCTCGCTACGTTATCGCCTTCAACAACAGAATCTACAATAGCAAAGTTGTTGTCAGGGCGCTGCTTAGCAGTTTCACCGATTGCATCAGCCAATTTATATCCAATACCATAAATCAGGTCGAATTTATTACGAACAAGTGTATTAACGTTTGGTGAGTAATCAGACTCAGCTTTAGACTGAAGGTAATCATATCCACCTTTACCTTTTTTCAAGCCGTTATCTTTACCGAACTTTTCAATACCTTCCCATGCGGATTGGTTGAATGATTTATCATCCACACCACCAGTATCAGTTACCATCGCTAATGAGAATCCGCTCTTTTTGTCATTGTCAGAGCCTTTGCTATCATTGTCATCTTTGCTTCCGCAAGCTCCAAGTAAAGTACCGGCAGCTAATACAAGAGATAGCGCTAAACCAATTTTACGCTTCTTCAAAGGTAAAACCTCCTAAATAGATGTTGTCGATTAGTAGAATAGTCATATTCTCTTCCGCAAAACATGGAAGCTGAACTTATTCGACTTGAAATAATTGACTGAATACAGGATCGGACGGTCGTTTTGGTCATAGTGCATCTGCTTCAAAACCAATAAAGCGGTTTCAGGATCACATTGCAGCAAAGGCGAAATCTTCTCATGGTATCCAAGCGGCTCGATGTAAGAAACTGCGTATGTAATGTTGATAGCCGAATGGCTCTCCAAAATATTGAAGATTGATTCTTCCTGATAGGAAAAATCATGAGGTAAATGTTTTTTCAAAATTTTGTCCAAACAATAGACCACAGGCTCATCGTTTGCAGTCCGAAGCCGTTCGATAACGACAAGAGGCTCGTCTTCCTTGCAATTGAACGATTTCACCACTTCATCGGATGGCATCTGCGTGCCAGAGCTCAAAAAGATCGTACCTGGTTTCATTCCGGCCTGCTTGATCATGCTCGTTACACTGGTCAGCTGCTCAATGCCTGAACTGAATAGAGGTTTGGAATTTATGAATGTGCCGACTCCGTGTCTGCGGATGATCACATTCTCTTCTTCCAGAATCCGGAGTGCTTCGCGCAATGTGGCTCTGCTTACTCCCAATTGCCTTGCCAATTCAAATTCAGACGGCAATTTTTCTTTTTCTGTGTATACTTCATCCTCGATGTCTTTTTTTATTTTCTCTATGACTTGAAGATAAAGGTGACGATGATCTTGCTTTATAGACATGAAGAAACCCCCAAAACAATTACACCTAAGACATCAGACCTCAGATGTGTTTTCTCTCTACTAATCGTTAATAGATTATCACTTTTTAAATGAGAAATAAATAGCCAACTTTTTTTTTTTGAGGAAATCAAAAAAAAACTGTGAATTAAGTTAGAACAAACCCTTGAAGGATCTATATTAGTATAACTTAATTCACAATTATGCCATTCCTAAAATTTTTTTCTTCAGGAATGTTTGACATCTTGATCATATTCATCTTTACTGACTAACACAGTCCGCGGTTTACTCCCTTCATAAGGTCCTACTATTCCGCGGGCTTCCATTTCATCAATCAGCCGCGCCGCACGCGAATAGCCGATCCTGAAGCGCCGTTGAAGCATAGATACGGATGCGGTCCCCATTTCTGTCACTAGCTGGACTGCCGAATCATAGACTTTGTCCTCTACCTCTCCCGCCACTTCTGTAGGCTCATCCGGTATCATATCTTCTTGGTATTGGGCTTTCTGTTGCGAAATGACATAATTCACTACATCTTCCACCTCTTGGTCGGAAAGGAAAGCCCCTTGGACACGGACTGGTTTGGAAGCGCCGACCGGAAGGAAAAGCATGTCTCCCCTACCAAGCAGCTTTTCCGCTCCCCCCATATCCAGGATTGTGCGTGAATCCGTCATCGAGGACACACTGAAGGCAATCCTTGATGGAATGTTGGCTTTGATGACTCCGGTTATAACGTCTACCGAAGGTCGCTGTGTAGCAATGATCAAATGAATACCCGCAGCTCTGGCCATCTGTGCAAGCCTTGTGATCGCATCCTCGACATCAGAGGATGCTACCATCATCAAATCGGCAAGCTCGTCCACAATGACTACGATAAATGGAAGCAGCGGCTGTTTTTCATCATTTTCATTATTTTGCATCTTCACATAATCATTGTAGCCCTCAATATTCCTTGTTCCTGTGTGGGCGAATAATTCATATCTTCTCTCCATTTCGTTGACGACCTTTTTCAATGCCTGCGATGCCTTTTTGGCATCCGTCACTACTGGCGCAAGCAAATGGGGGATACCGTTATACATATTGAGTTCCACCATTTTCGGATCAATCATCATCAATTTCACTTCGTGCGGTTTCGCCTTGGTTAAAATGCTGGTGATAATGCCGTTGATACAAACAGATTTACCGGATCCGGTAGCGCCTGCAACCAATAAATGCGGCATTTTATTCAATTCTGCCATAACAGCTTCTCCAGCTACATCCCTTCCCAATGCGATCAAAAGGCGTGAATCATTGGACATCGATTCATTTGATTCAAGTACCTCTCTTAGCGAAACCATTGCCACCTCGGAATTAGGCACTTCAATGCCGATAGCCGATTTTCCTGGAATAGGCGCCTCGATTCGGATGCCTTTAGCTGCCAGTGCCAATGCTATGTCATCCGATAACGAAACAATTTTACTAACCTTCACGCCTACCGCTGGATGGACCTCATATTTGGTCACTGCCGGGCCTAAATGTACCTGGGTCACTTTTGCATTCACACCGAAACTGGTAAATGTGCGCTCCAGCTTGGCTGCATTTTCATGAATCCGTTTGTATTCCCTAGTCTGATCGGATTTTTTGGCAGAATGAAGCAAAGATAGTGACGGAAGCTGATAT
Source organism: Bacillus kalamii (assembly GCF_047238185.1). Classification (NCBI taxonomy): domain Bacteria; kingdom Bacillati; phylum Bacillota; class Bacilli; order Caryophanales; family Bacillaceae; genus Bacillus; species Bacillus kalamii. Next base: position 2,210,288 of record NZ_JBDFMI010000001.1, read on the forward strand.
TCAGAGTTCTCCATTTCGGAAAAATTCATTGGGACGTGAACATCGCCTTGGTCTTCTTCTTTTTGATTCTTGGCCATTTCATTGTCCTGCGTTATTTCTGCATCTCCATTTTCTTGCGGTCCACTAGCAGGCTGGCCGTAAGCACGTTCCGAAAAAGTACTGATAAGAGTAGGTGTTTCTTCAACAATTGGAGCTTCCTCTGGTTGTGTTTCCGGCATGTCTGTGCCGGCACGGGCTGATCGTGCTGTACGGTTTTTCTCCTTCTTATCCTTTTGCTTCCATTCTTTCAGATCATCTTTTAATCCCGACCATTGACCCGCTGCAAAAGATCGGATCCCAAGGAACATTTTATTGAGTGTATCCCCTAATGTTCTTCCGGTCAGCAAAATGATTCCAACGATAATGCATAAAAATGCAGCAATCTTTGCCCCGGTGGCAGCAAAAAGGAAATTAAATGCAGCAAACATCACAGCACCGATCATTCCTCCTCCGAGATCGTGGTATGAACCTACGCCTTTTCCGGTTACATCCATCCAAAAGAGCTCCCATGTATTCTGAATGACACTCGGCTTAGCAAAAGCCCCCCCTTCCGCCAATATGTTGAAAAGAGTCACGTGGCTTAATAACAATATGCTTCCCACAATTAGATAAATACCAATTAATTGCCTTCTTAATAGATTCGGGATAGACCTCTTCCATATAAGGAAGACCCCCAAAATGATGATCCCCACCAACAGGAGCACGCTCCACTCTCCCATGAAGAATCGCGCAGCCAGGGACAGCGCCTTTCCGAATGCGCCGAGCTGGGCAATGGCTATGATGGATAGACCGACCATTAATAATCCAGTGATCTCATATTTAAGGGTTCTTTTTAATTGCGTTGAACTTTTACTAGTTTTCCTTCTTTTTCTCTTTGCCATTTCCTCACCCAAACTTTCTGTTCCAAAGCATTTTACAACTCTTTCTTCTTGTAAAACCTTCGAGAGAAAAGCAGCCAAATTGGCTGCTTATTTTGTATGTTCATTATTTTTGCATATGCGTAATTATACCATAGTGCCGCTTATTATTGAATGAGTTCCATATATCTCATATCAATTTCTGCCCCGGGCTGTATGTCCATATGCAGGTAATCATTCGGATCAGTGCTATGGATCTGAATGACCTTATATTTAAAATCAGAAGCTTTCTCAACAGTCACCATGATGCCCTTGTAATATACATTCGCTGGTTGGTGTGCAATGTCCTGCTTTGTTGCAAGAACCCATTCAGTTGGAAGAATTGTATACAATGTCATTGCAGCTGCGCCCCTTCTGTCCCTTCGCTTTTCCTTTCATCGATCAGGCCATTCAATTTTTTCATTGCTTGGCCTACACCGCCCACTGCATCGATTATTCCGCAGGAAACAGCATCATTACCGACCACATTCGTACCAATATCCCTTGTCAGATTTCCCTTGGCAAACATCAATTCTTTAAATTCTTCTTCGCTCACTTTACTATGTTTCGTCACAAATTGTATAACACGGTCCTGCATTTTATCCAAATATTCAAATGTCTGGGGAACCCCGATAACTAAACCTGTCAATCGAATAGGATGGATGGTCATCGTTGCTGTTTCAGCAATAAAGCTATAATCGCATGATACAGCAATCGGCACGCCTATCGAGTGCCCTCCGCCAAGGACAATGGACACTGTCGGCTTCGATAGCGATGCAAGCATTTCCGCCAATGCCAATCCGGCCTCCACGTCGCCTCCTACAGTATTCAAAATAACCAATAATCCTTCTATCTTAGGATTTTGTTCAATAGCGACGATTTGTGGAATGACGTGTTCGTACTTGGTTGTTTTGTTCTGGGGAGGGAGTTGCATATGCCCTTCTATTTGTCCTATGATTGTAAGGCAATGTATTTTAGAATCTGACATTTGAGGAACATTTGTCTGTCCGAGCTGCTGGATTTTATCCAACAGTGTGGAACCCTTCTCTTCCGGCTTCTCATTATTGGAGGGAATTTGTTGTTCATTGTCCATCATTTCTGCCCCTTTCTGCTGTAATACCATTAGTATGAACGGAGAAGTTTCTATTCATTCCGGCATGCAGAAATCACTACAACAAGAATAGGAGTTTTATTCTATGGAACAGCATAAACTGAAACAATTGACTAAATCTATTTGGTATTTGCCTGCGGATAGTTCTACAGACCGCCCTGTTTTAGGCTACATATGCGGTAAGCAACGTTCGTTGGCAATCGATGCAGGCAATTCAATAGAGCACGCACATTTATTCTTAAATGAATTGATTGGCAAACAACTGGCTGAACCCGCTTTTGTCGCATTAACACATTGGCACTGGGACCATATATTTGGCTTGCCTGCTTGGAAAGCCCCGAGTATAGCCAATGAGATGACAAAGGACAAGATGGAAGAAATAATGGAGTTCGGCTGGAGCGATGAAGAGCTAGACCAAAGGGTAGAACAGGGGATAGAGATCCCTTTTTGTGCAGATATGATTAAAAAAGAATATGGGCAGAATCGCCATATTCATATCGTGCCCCCTACCATCACTTACACAAAACAAGCAACTGTGGAACTGGGGGAAATAACAGCCGAAATGCTGCATGTTGGAGGCGACCATTCACCTGATTCAGCCATTATCTTTATACCCCAAGAAAAAACCTTATTTCTGGGTGATTGCCTCTATGCCAATATGTATGCCGAAAAATACAATTATACACGTTCCGCATTAAAACCTTTACTGAAGCAAATCCTTTCATTCGATGCCGACCATTATATCTTGTCGCATCAAGATCCATTTTGTAAAACGGACTTCCAGGAATATGCTGGCCTCTTATTGGATTTATGTGAATATACCCTATTCTATAAGGGAAATGAAAAAGAGATACGAGGCCGGTTAACCTTGGAAAACGGGCGTCCCCTGAATGACCTGGAAGAAGAATTACTTGCTTATTTTGTTGCTGGCTATTGATTTCTTATAAACAAACAAAACCCGCTCACAATTATGTGTGCGGGTTTTGTATATGTTAAATTTCCATAATGATAGGCAAGATCATCGGGCGCCGTTTCGTTACTTCGTACAGATGTGAATTCAATGCATCTCGGACATCCTGTTTCAACGAGGACCAATCAAAATTTTGGCTGCTAACATTCTTTTCTACCGCTTCTTTCACTAGAGCCACAGATTGGTCGATAAGCTTTTCTGACTCACGGACATAAACAAATCCTCTAGTAATGATTTCAGGTCCTGAAACAATCGCTTTCGTTGCTTTATCAAGTGTTACAACGACAATCAGAATGCCGTCCTGAGATAACAAACGGCGGTCTCTTAATACGATGTTTCCAACATCCCCAATTCCACTTCCATCGATAAGGATATTCCCGGATGTGATTTTACCGGTGACACCAATGCGGCCTTTCACGATTTCTACTGTTTCTCCATTCTCCGCAATCACAATGGAATCGGCTGGGATATTGCTTTCCCGTGCCACTTTTTCATGTGCCTTCAACATCCGATATTCACCATGGATCGGCATAACATATTTCGGCTTTAATAAATTGATCATTAGCTTTAATTCATCCTGATAGCCATGGCCTTGAACATATACGATTTTATTCTTATTGACCACATGCACATTCGCTCTATGCAGAAGATCAATTGCTTTTGTCAACAGCAGTTCTCCGCCGCGCACAGGAGAGGCAGCTACTAAGACGGTATCTTCCGGCCGGACTGAAAGCTGCTTATGGTTTCTGCGGGCCATTTTTTCCATGGCAGCTATCGGTTCGCCTTTTGCGCCTGAAATCACAACAGCAATCTCATTGTCGCTGTATTTATTCATTTCAGCTAAAGGGACCACCAAATCTTCTTCAAAATGGATGCTTTCCGTATGGACACATATATCAAAAATTTGTTTCAGTTCTTGGCCAATAAAAACAACTTTGCGGTTGCTTTTTGCTGCGGCATTCAATGTATGCTGAATCGTATTGATATTGGAAGCGAAAGTTGTAACAATCACTCTCCCAGCGGATGCCTGGAACACATCAGTCATATTCCGTTCAACAATGGCTTCAGAAGTTGTATAACCCGGCTTTTCAGCCCCAGTACTATCTGATAGCAGAAGAAGGACCCCTTCCTCGCCAATTTGGGCGATTTTCCCTAAATCGGCGCTATATAAGCCAAATGCTGCTTGATCAAATTTAAAATCTCCCGTATAAACTATACACCCGTCCTCCGTATGGAGACAGATGCCTAACGAGCCCGGAATACTATGGTTTGTCCGGAAAAAGGAAACGGATGTCTCTCCAAAATGAAGGATTGACTGTTGATCGATCTGGACAAATTCTACTTTTTTCTTACATTTTACTTCTTTCATTTTTAATTTAATCAGTTCAATCGTTAGTTTTGTCCCATAGATAGGAACATTTATATAATTGAGGATATAAGGCAATGCACCAATGTGGTCTTCATGCCCATGGCTGATAAAAATCCCTTGAAACCGGTCTTTATTTTCCAGCAGATAGGACGTATCAGGGATGACTACATCTATGCCGAGCATTTCATCTTCAGGAAACATAAGTCCTGCATCCAAAACAAATAATTGTTCCCCAACCTCGACAGCATACATATTTTTACCGAGTTCACCTTGCCCGCCAAGGGCAGTGACCTTCACTTTATTCTCTTTATTCACGAATATTTCCTCCTATATGAAAGCACTTCCGCTCAATTAAATTATGTCTATTATACCTTACTTATTTTTTATATATCAACCATTTACATAATATGCTGTCTTCTCGATATATTCCGAACTAGCTAAATATAGATTATGTATGGATTATTTTTAATTAAACATGCCTTTTCCTTTTAACTATGGACCTTTGTTTCGGACTGGCATTTCCCGATTCCAATGAAAATCCATAGTCCTTCCATTCCATATGGCGGCATCAGACCTGCTTTTATATAATCCGTTCCTCCTTATTCCACAATATACGGAGATTTTTAGAAGGCCTCATGCCTATTTCTCACAGCATAATGAAAAAACAGGCCGATCAGCCAAATTGATCGACCTGCAAACCTTATTTTTTCAATAATCGGCTTAACTCGCTTCGTTCTTCCGCAGTTAAAGCCACCAATGGAAGCCGTACAGGCCCGACATCCATGCCCTGCAATTGCAGCGCTGTTTTTACAGGAGACGGGCTAGGCGCCATAAACATTCCATTCATGATTGGGCACAGCTTCTGATGCAATGAAGCCGCCTTTTGGAGATCCCCGGAATAGAAAGCTTCAACCATCTCCTGCATTTCATTTCCCACTACATGGGAAGCAACCGAAACAACTCCAGCCGCACCGATAGAGAGCATCGGCAAAGTCAAATAATCGTCTCCGCTGTACAATAGGAAATCATCCGGTGTATTGGCAATTATTTCTGTAGCAGAAGCAAAGTCTGAAGTAGCTTCTTTGATGGCCACCACATTGTTGATTTTTGACAACTGTATTACCGTTTCGGGAGCTATCTTTGCAACAGAACGCCCAGGTACATTGTATAGCATAACCGGAAGGCCCGTACTTTCGGCAATCGCTTTAAAATGCTCATATAGGCCCTGCTGGTTTGGCTTATTGTAATAAGGGGCTACCAGCAGTACTGCATCTACTCCAGCCTGTTCAGCCTTCTTCGTTAATTCAATGGATGCGTAGGTGTTATTGCTGCCGGTTCCTGCAATGACAGGAATACGCTTATCTACGACTTTCACAACATGCCGAAAAAGGGCCAATTTTTCTTCAGTAGTCAAGGTTGGCGATTCACCAGTTGTCCCTGCGACTACAAGAGAATCTGTTCCATTTTCGATCAGATAGTTAATAAGTTGTGTAGTTTTTGGAAAATCGATATTTCCTTTGTAATCAAAAGGCGTCACCATAGCAGTTGACACTTTTCCGAAAGAAATCATGCTTTCACTCCTAATTGAATGGTATTGATGATCAATGAACCCGTGATTGATCTACTTCTATATGCAATTCGAACGCGTCATGCAATGCGTTGACTGCCGATGCTAAATGTTCCTCTTTGACCAATACCCAAATCGTTGTATGGCTATCAGCAGCCTGAAGGATATTAATGCCCTTCTCAGACAGTGCCGTCACTATTTTGGCCGTAACACCGGGAACGCCGGCGATCCCCGCTCCGACTACTGACACCTTCGCGCAATTTCGGATGATCGACGGCTCATAGCCGATTTCTTCCAGCACCTGAACCGCTCTATCAGTCATCTCTTCATTGACGGTGTATACAACCCCAGTCAATGAAATGTTTATAAAGTCCACTGAAATGGAAGCATTGGCCATTGCCTTAAATACTTCTGTCTGAAGGTTATATTGGTCCTTCTTCGCATTGACCCGAATTTGTGTGATTTTAGCGAGATGGGCAATCCCGGTAACGAGCTGGTCTTGAACATCGCTCCCCCTGCTTTCGCGATGGAGGGAAGTGACAAGAGTACCCAATCCGTCACTGTATGTGGAGCGGATTCGAATAGGCACTTTTGCGGCCATGGCAATCTCGACTGCACGGGGATGGATGACTTTTGCACCCTGGTATGCCATATTGCACACTTCATTATAGGTGACAATCGACAAAGGGCGCGCTTTTTCTGCAATACGCGGATCGGCGGTCATGATGCCTTCCACATCTGTAAAAATGTCTACCCATTCAGCTTGGACAGCCGCTCCGATTGCAGCAGCGGATGTATCGCTGCCTCCTCGGCCTATTGTCGTTATATCTCCGTTTCTTGCTACTCCCTGAAAGCCTGCAACCACGACTACATCATATGTTTCCAGTTCTTTCAATAACCGGTCGCATTTCATTTCGATGATTTTTGCATTCGTATGTTCATTATTTGTGCGGAAGCCTGCTTGGGCTCCCGTGAAGGCAGTCGCTTTGATATGGTGATTTATCAGCATATTGGCAAATACAACCGAAGAAATTGTCTCTCCAACAGAAAGAATTAAATCCTGTTCTCTTTTGTTGATATTCATACGCTGTCCCCCCACAAGGGAAAGCAGCGTATCAGTTGCATACGGATCGCCTTTTCTTCCCATTGCAGAAACAACAACTACCACTTTATATCCTTCATTAACCGCTTTTTCTATATGCTTTCTAGCATGAGCCCTGCTTTCTTCATCCCTTACGGATGTTCCGCCGAACTTCTGGACAATTATCTTCATGTACACACCCCAAATGGACTCAGCCCTCCAATGGATGCAAAGGCTGAGATTATCTATACGTTCATCAGTTGACTGAAACTAAGTTTAATTTTAATAGACTTTCTGCGATTTGAACAGAGTTCCAAGCAGCGCCCTTTAATAGATTATCAGAAACAATCCACATATGGAAGCCGCGGCTATTGTCCAAGTCTTTCCGTATACGGCCTACAAACACATCATTCTTCCCTACGCAATCAGCAGGCATCGGATAGACCTGATCTTCCGGAGCATCCTGAAGGACAATGCCAGGTGCGTCTTTCAATACATTTTTCAGTTCCTCTACAGAAACGCCGTCACGCTCAACTTCGATATACACGGATTCGGAATGACCTGTTTCCACGGGGATGCGGACACATGTTGCCGCAACGGGAAGATCAGCACTATGCATGATTTTCTTCGTTTCATTGATCATTTTCATTTCTTCGAAAGTATACCCATTTTCCTCGAATTTATCTATTTGAGGAATTGCATTAAAAGCGATTTGATAATGTTTTTTATCGGATTTAACAGGAAGAACGGATGGTTCAATCTGTTCACCGTTTAATAAAGCTTGAGATTGTTCTTTCAGCTCGGCAATGGCTGCCGCGCCAGAGCCTGATACTGCCTGGTAAGTGGAAACGATGATTTTCTCCAAACCGAATTGCTTACGGATTGGTTCAAGAGCTGCAACCATCTGGATTGTAGAACAATTCGGATTTGCAATTATCCCTTGATGCTCCTTCAAATCTTCTTCGTTCACCTCAGGAACGACCAACGGGACATTTTCATCCATACGGTATGCACTCGTATTATCAACGACGATTGCCCCCCGCTCGACTGCTTCTGGCGCCAATTTAAGCGAAATAGATCCCCCGGCGCTGAATAGCGCAATATCCACTCCAGTAAATGAGTCAGGCTTAGCCTCCTGGACGGTTATTTCTTCATCCTTGAACTGTACAACCGTTCCTGCAGAACGTGAAGAAGATAAAAGAGTCAGTTGCCCGATCGGCAGATCCCTTTGAGACAATGTGGCAATCATTTGTTGCCCTACTGCTCCTGTTGCTCCTACGACTGCTACATGTAAACCTTGTTTCTCTTCCACCATCTATACCCCATTCCTATCCATAACATTTTTGCTATCTTGATTACTGATCCAAATAATTGCATAGTTGATGAAACCGAATGTGCCATCTCCTACATTGTACGTTTAAATCCGCTCTACATAAATAGCAAATGCCTATATATTTATTATTTTAACTAAAAGATTTATTTGATTTTATCATATTATGCATGAAAAGAAAGGAATAAATATTTTAATTTTTCAAAAAATGGCGGTTTTTTATAGGATAACCATTACTTACCGGATCGCTCGATGACAACTGGCTGCAATTGTTTGCCATCAATTGCCGCTTCAATCGTGTCACGGATTAACGTCATATCCGAAACCATCGACTTGGGCTTATTGTGAGGATCATCCTGCCCATAAGGGATAAAATAGATATCTTTTGCTGCCATCAGCTTCATCAGGTTGACACCGTTCAATCCGAGCGCGTCATTGGTTGAAATGCCAAGAACCACTGGCCGGTAATTGCGCAATGTAGCTTTGGCGGCCATTAAGACCGGGCTATCTGTCAGTGCATTGGCAAACTTGCTCATTGAGTTGCCGGTTAGAGGCGCAATGACCATGCAGTCCAGAGGCATTTTAGGGCCCAATGGCTCTGCTTTTACTATACTGTCTATCACCTTGTGCCCGGTGATGGTCTCAAATCGTTTTACCCAGTCTTCACCGTCGCCGAATCTCGTGTTTGTATGCTGGACAGTGGCAGTCACGATAGGAATGACTTCCGCCCCTTCATTGACCAACCGCTCGATTTCCGGAAACACAGCATCATACGTACAATGCGATCCGGTGACACCAAATCCGATCCGTCTTCCTTTTAAACTCATTTCCCTTTCCCCTTTCTTTTTTGAACATCCTCCTGGAGCAATTGATTCAATACATTTGCTAAAATTCGGCCTGCGGTCTTAGGGGCAACTATTCCGGGCAAGCCGGGCGCCAATAATGCTTTTATGCCTCTCTTCTCTGCATAACGGAAATCCGTACCGCCAGGCTTGGAAGCCAAATCTATGATAAGTGTATGGGCAGGCATGGATGCAATTACTCGGGCGCTCACAATTGGAACTGGTATTGTATTAATGCATATGTCTATGTCTTTCACTCGATCGGCCAAATTCCCCAGTAGAAACGGTTTCATTCCCATTTCAGTTATTCTGGCAATATGTTCTGATTTTCTGACACCAACCTGCACATCCGCACCCAATGCCTGGAACGTCCGGGAAACGCTCATTCCCGTTCTTCCGAAACCAAGGACCATTACCTTACTTCCATGGATGGTGAAATCCGTATGCTGGATTGCCATCATGATCGTGCCTTCCACTGTTGGGATACTGTTATATATAGCAACATCATCACGTTCAAAAAGTTTAACGAGTTTGCGGCCCGCTTCTTTCGTTATACCGTCAAGGTATTCATTGCTGATTCCTGAATAGACAACGCAATGGTTTGTTGATTTCTTCAGATGTTCAGCTTTCAGGATTACGTTTTCATTAGAAAAAATGGTCTCTACTTTCCCTTCTGCATTCGTTGCCGAAACCGGAAGAATGATGCCGTCTATTTCCGAAAAATCAATTTCATCTATTTTTTCCTTTGTTGCCCCTGAAAAAGCATGGTCAAGCTGTTCGAAACCGATTAATGAAACCTTTGCGTCCTGTTCTATCAACTTTTTAATCACTTCCAACTGGCGGGCATCTCCGCCAATTATCGCAATTTGCATACCGGTAAGCATATTACATCACCTGCTTCTTAAGGAAATATTGGGATACTTCTTTTCATTTTCCCTACCCATCATATGAAGCATCGCCTAAATAGGTGTTTGTCAATATATATACGCCTGTCATCTAAAGGGTCCAGCAAACCAAAACGATTTTTTTGTAGATTGGATACAGCCAATGCTTCAGCCTCCTTCACGAAAATAGAGGCCCATCCATATACGATTCAACAGGGACGCTCCTGACCGGCGACCGGTGCTAAAGCTGAATCTTTTCTTGTTCACAACAAAAGAAGACGCCTCTTTGAATTAAGAGACGCCTGATTTTTTAATTGGCCGAATCCTCATATTGAGTTTCGGGAATATCGATAATGATCATATCGGCACCGATTTTTTTTATATGCCTCCATGGCACACGAATTTCGTTGCCATTTTTTTTAAAGCCGAACCATTTTACAGAGGGAATAATTAGAGCCACAATTTGTCCATTTTCATTGATTTCCAAATCGGTTTGACCTAATACTCCCAGCCGTTCGGCCCGTTTGACATCGACAATTTCCTTGCCGCTCAGTTCACTCAGCCGCAATCCCATCACCTCTTTTTATGTTCCTATTACATTCATATAGAAATAGGCGTGGTGTTAGAAGTGATTATCTAAAAATTATCAGTTGTTCTTTTTCCAATCTTCGACAGGTGATATAAAAGCCATTGCATGCTCATCTGTAAATACTTTATTAGTGATCTCGGAAACACTTTCCTGTGTGACAGCATCAATCAATTCAACCATCTCATCAAGCGACCGGTGCTTGCCCAGCATCAATTCATTTTTCCCATTCCGGCTCATGCGGCTATTTGTGCTTTCGAGGCTCAACATTAAATTGCCCTTTAATTGCTCTTTACTGTTTTTCAGTTCCTTTTCCGTAATGCCATCTGCTTTGAATGTATCGATCGTCTGCTGTATTGTTTCAAAAAGCACATCCATTTGCTGGGCTCCTGTCCCCCCATAGACGGTCACCATGCCGCTGTCCTGATATCCGGAATGATAGGAGTAAACAGAATATGCTAATCCTCGTTGTTCCCGCACTTCCTGAAAAAGCCTGCTGCTCATGCTGCCGCCGAGAATGTTATTCATGACGATTAAACTGTAAGCGTTCGGCGAACCGATCGGCAGCCCGTTATACCCTAAGCAAAGATGCGCCTGCTCTGTCTCTTTTTTTCGCTGCAATGTATTGTAATGGAATACAGGAGCCACTACTGCACTTTCCTTCTGCTGTGTAGCTTCGTAGTGGCCGAACAATGCTTCCACTTCTTTAATGAATGATTCATCGACATTGCCGGCAACGGAAATGACCAAGCGGTCCGGCGTATACATATTATTCACATACTGTTTCAACGTATCACTTGTGAATGTCGACAACGTAGCCTCTGTCCCAAGGATTGGATAAGCAAGCGGATGGTTTTCGTAAATGGCTTTACTCAATAGATCGTGGACGATGTCATCAGGTGTATCCTCATACATCTTGATTTCTTCCAGTACAACATTCTTTTCCTTTTTCAATTCTTCTTCATCAAAAACAGAGTGGAAAAACATGTCGCTTAGTACATTTAAGGCAAAGCTTGCATGATTATCAAGCACTTTTGCATAATAGCATGTATATTCTTTTGAAGTAAAAGCATTCACTTGGCCGCCAATGCTGTCAAACGCCTCTGCAATTTCTTTTGCGTTACGTGTTTCGGTTCCCTTAAAGAACATATGTTCAAGAAAATGAGAAATTCCGTTATTTGCTTCATTTTCATTAATGGAACCTGCTTTAATCCATAAACCAATAGCAACAGAACGGACTGTCGGTATATTTTCTAAAACGATCCTCGCACCATTGCTGCATGTGTATTTTTTAATCAATGTAGTTCCTCCCTGTTTCCTGCTGTGTTTTTCTATATTATTTTTCATCGGATGATCCTTTCCTCCGACAATGCATCAGAAACTGTGCTGATCTCATACTGTTGCTTCTTGATATTCTTAATAAGCGAGTCAAGAGATTTAGCTGTAGGATCGGTCGGATGCATAAGGATGAAAGCTCCGTTATGAAGTTTGCTCAGTACCCGTTCCGTCAAAACGGCCGGAGACGGTTTTTGCCAATCGATGGTATCCACACTCCACATAATTGTATCCATTCCTAGCTCATCGGCGATAGTAACAGTGTCACTTCTAAACGCGCCGCTTGGAGGCGCAAATAAAGTACACTCTTTTCCGGTGACTGCTTTAATGACCGCATTGGTCTCTTTTAATTCTTTACGTGTAAGGCCGGATGATAAATTCTCAAGATTAGGATGTGTATACGAGTGGTTCCCGACTTCGTGCCCTGCCTCTACAATCATCTTTGCAATCTCTGGATTATTTTTTGTCCAGCGCCCTTCCAAGAAGAAAGTAGCTTTTACATGGTTGTTTTTCAAGGTGGATAATATGGATGGAATATATTCGTTTCCCCAAGCCACGTTGATTAAGAGCGACGCAACCGGTTTCTCAGGATGCGCTCTGTAAATCGGTTCAGCCTTCAATTGTGAAAGATGGACGTTCGGGCGGACTTGTTTATAAATCAGCTTTTTTTCATCAAAGAAGCCTTTCTTCCTCATTACGGCATAGGAAGCCTTAATATCGACCTTGAGGCCATTATATCCCGGTACTGTCTTCCACACAGAATCTATCATAGCATCTTTTGGCGCAACTTCATATTTCTTAGCTTTAGTGCGGATTTCCTGTAGCAATCCATCTTGCTTGGCACTTGCTGAAACGGCTTCGTATTTCATTGTTGTGAGATATGTACTGATTGCTGGCGTTTGCATTGACAACAAGGAAATGCCACTAATCGCACAAATAATGGCCGCATGCTTAACATGTCCCTTCATCCATTGGACCTCCCTCATAAAATGCACTCTTGTCCGATTATCTGCTTGCATCTGCCTCTTTTCCCTATTTAGCCTTAAAGCAGATCGGCTTTGAATAATCGAATCAAAACGTGTTTGTTTTATCTTTTGTCATTTTGGCAAATCCAAAACATCCTTTGTACAGTTTTATGAAAACAAGCCTGCCGATAGAAGCGCCTGCATTAAAATAAGATGATCCTAAACAGAAAAAAACCGTGGTTCTGCACCACGGTTTTAATAGGAGCGAACATTAGCTCATTTGTTCTGCTTCTTTTTGTTCTTTCAAAACAGCTTTATGGGATAGATTTACTCTACCTTGCTTATCGATCTCTGTCACTTTGACAAGTAAGTCATCACCGATGCTAACAACGTCTTCCACTTTCCCTACACGCTCAAGCGCTAATTCAGAAATGTGAACCAATCCGTCTTTACCGCTAAAGATTTCTACAAACGCGCCGAATTTTTCAATGCGCTTCACTTTGCCAAGATACGTTTTACCGACTTCGACTTCACGCACTAAATCTTCGATGATTTGTTTTGCTCTGCGGTTATTTTCTTCAACAGTAGAAGAAATAAAGATGGTTCCATCTTGTTCAATGTCAATCTTGACAGAAGTCTCTTCAATGATCTTATTGATTTGTTTGCCGCTTGGCCCAATGACGTCGCGGATTTTATCCGGATTGATTGTCATCGTCAAAATCTTCGGTGCATATTTAGACAGCTCTTCACGAGGTTTCCCAAGAGTAGCCAGCATGGAATCAAGGATATGCATTCTTCCTTTTTTCGCTTGCTGTAATGCTTCCTCTAAAATCTCTCTTGAAAGGCCGTCGATCTTAATGTCCATTTGCAGGGCAGTAACACCTTTTGCCGTACCAGCCACTTTGAAATCCATATCGCCAAGATGGTCTTCCATCCCTTGGATATCCGTTAAGATTGTATAGTGCTGATCCTTTTTAACTAGGCCCATTGCAATACCTGCGACAGGGGCTTTGATCGGTACACCTGCATCCATCATTGCTAGCGTGCTTGCACAGATGCTCGCCTGTGAAGTGGAACCGTTCGATTCCAACACCTCAGAAACAAGGCGGACCGTATATGGGAAATCTTTTTCAGAAGGAATAACCGGTTCAAGGGCACGTTCACCCAATGCACCATGGCCAATTTCGCGTCGGCCAGGGCCGCGCATGAATCCTGTTTCCCCTACGCTGTATGGAGGGAAATTATAATGGTGCATAAAGCGTTTTGATTCTTCCACACCAAGTCCGTCCAAAATTTGGACATCCCCAAGGGCGCCAAGAGTACAAATTGATAAGGCTTGAGTTTGTCCACGGGTAAACAAACCAGATCCGTGCGTACGGGCAAGAAGGCCAGTCTCAGAAGATAACGGACGGATTTCATCCGGTTTACGTCCATCTGGGCGGACCTTTTCTTCTGTGATCAAGCGGCGCACTTCATTTTTCACAAGCTTATTCAGGATTTCCTTCACTTGTTTTAAATCAGCATCTTCCGCTTCCTGTTCCTCGTAGTGTGCAACTACTCTTTCTTTCACTGCTGAAATAGCCTCTTCACGTGCATGTTTCTCCTGCACTTGTACTGCTTTATTGATATCCTCTTCACACATGGCAGTCACTTCTGCCAAAAGCTCTGAATCAATTTCATACAAGGCGATTTCGCGGTTTTCTTTGCCGACTTCTGCGACAATTTCTTCCTGGAACGCAATTAGACGTTTAATTTCATCATGTCCGAACATGATTGCTTCAAGCATGACTTCTTCAGGCACTTCATTAGCGCCAGCCTCAACCATATTGATTGCATCTTTCGTACCCGCAACCGTTAAATTGATATCGCTTGCTTCCATTTGTTCAACAGTTGGATTGATGATGAATTTATCATCGATACGCCCAACGATCACACCTGCAATTGGGCCTTCAAATGGAATATCTGAGATAGAAAGAGCCAATGAAGATCCAAACATAGCTGCCATTTCTGAAGAGCAGTCCTGATCGACACTCATTACAGTGCTCACTACCTGGACTTCGTTACGGAAACCGTCTGCGAACAATGGACGGATAGGACGGTCGATTAAGCGGCTAGCCAAGATCGCCTTTTCACTAGGGCGCCCTTCCCGTTTAATGAATCCTCCTGGAATTTTACCTACTGCATATAATCTTTCTTCATAGTTCACAGTCAGCGGAAAGAAATCCACTGTCTTGGGATCTTTTGATGCTACAGCGGTACTTAATACTGCTGTATCGTTGTATCGAATTAATGCTGCACCGCTTGCCTGTTTAGCTAATTGACCAATTTCCACAGTCAGCGTTCGTCCAGCCCAATCGATGGAAAATGTCTTTTTTGTTTGATCCATTTTTTCAAAACCCCTCTCTACAATCTATAAACGAGAATATGAATACGTTATACGAATTTCTTCACACTTTCATATATGTAAAAGCTCTTGTTTACTTAATCACACTATTTTTATTATGCACGAAAAAATGTATCATTAACAGTATTAAAATAAATATGTATGCACATTTTTTCTATTTTGACCAATTATTTAATTTTTAAGCCGCTTTTAGAACTATTTTCTGTATTTACAAGAAAAAAGCGGGAAAAATCCCGCTTTTTGTAAGGTGGGGAATGCCCCACTGGCGTTAAAGGCCTTTTACAGAGCCTTTAGAATTATCGACGTAAACCAAGTTTGTTGATTAGTTCGCGGTAACGAGCAACATCTTTGTTACGTAGGTAAGTTTGAAGGTTACGACGTTTACCAACCATTTTCAAAAGACCGCGACGTGAGTGGTGATCTTTCTTATGGATACGTAAGTGCTCGTTAAGAGCGTTGATTTCTGCAGTCAAAACAGCGATTTGAACTTCTGGAGATCCAGTATCGTTTGCATGCGTTTTGTATTCTGCGATGATTTCGTTTTTGCGTTCTTGTGTAATTGCCATTCTTTTTCACCTCATAAATTTTTTAAAAATCCCCTGGTGCTGAGCATAGCGTTGGTGATTCGACTAGCCAAGACATCGGTTCATTTTTTAATACGTCCTTTATCATACTCGTAAATGCATGAAAAATCAAGGCGGAGATCATATTTTATTAAAATATTGTTTGGTATTCTCTGTATCCGCCGTTATTTGGTCGATCAATGCATCAACAGAAGTGAATTTGATTTCTCCTCTTAGGCGCTTATGCCATTCAATTGTTATTTTATCATCATAAATGGTCTGGTCGAAATCAATAATATATACCTCTACGAATGGGATATCTGGATGCTCATCATGGAAGGTTGGCTTATAGCCGACACTGCATACCCCCCGGTGCCAAATGCCATCCACCAAGACCCGAACCGCGTATATGCCTATGGAAGGAATGATTACATTGTCCCCAATCTCCGTGTTCGCTGTTGGGAATCCCAATTCTCTTCCCCGCTTTTCTCCGTGTACGACAATTCCTGTTGTTGTATAATAGCGGCCGGTCAATTGCTTAAATGCATCCATCTGCCCTTCGCTCAATGCCTTGCGGATACGGGTGCTGCTTACTTTCTCATCTTCCATATCAATCCGTCCGATTGTTGTTTGCGTAAAGGCGCCGTGTGCATGTTCAGGAAGTGTTTCCATTGTTCCTTTCCCGAATTTACCATAGGAATAATCAAAGCCAGCTGTTACATGCTTGACGTTCAAACCTATTAAAAACTCATCGACAAAAGCCTGTGGGCTAACAGAAGCAAACGCTTCTGTAAAATTGCAAATGAATAGGTAATCCACCCCGAGATTTTCAATTAAAGACACTTTATCCTGCAACGAAGTAATATAGTGTACAGCCTGTCCCTTTTTCAGAACAGCAAGAGGATGAGGATTAAATGTCATAACAGCTGATTTCCAGCCATTCTCCTTTGCTGTGGCGATTGCTGATCGAATCACTTGCTGATGGCCAAGGTGAACACCGTCAAAAAAGCCAAGAGCAATCGATAAAGGCGGAAAATCATATTTATTATACGTATGAGGATGTTCTAATTTAATTACGTTCAATGCCCTCTCCTCTTTCCAAAAGAACCAATCTTTTCATTTATATGGTTGTCCGCAGCACTTTAACCGGTTTCATGCAATTGCATTTATGTTCATGCACTTTATACACAGCAAGCGCAGCTCCTTTATATAGTATAACAAATGGTTCGCCAGGTTGGGTAGAAACTGCTTCCGGCTTTTCAAGAACAGCTCCGTTGATGACCTTGCTGGCAGCTTCTTCTGATACAACCAGGCTAGGCAGATGCTCCAACCCCCTCTCAAGAGGCTTCAGAAGGTCCTGGGCTTGTCCTCTTTCAGCAGTTTCCGCAACCTGCTCCAACGTATAGCATTCATCCAGATCGAAGCCTGCCGACTGGATCCTTCTCAAATAGGACATATGGGCCGGATACCCTAACGCTTCCCCTATCATGACAGCAAGTGTACGTATATAGGTCCCTTTTGAACAAGATACACGGAAACGGAACTGGATCGTTTCTCCAGTGAATACTTCACGGTCATCGAGCAGCTCAATTGAATATATAGTGACCGTCCTTGTCGGCCGCTCTACTTCAATCCCTGCCCTGGCATATTCATAAAGCTTTTTCCCATTTACTTTAACGGCAGAATACATCGGCGGCGTTTGTTCAATTTGCCCGGTGAACGATTGCAGTACAGCTAATATATCTGCACGGCTGATGGTTTTCATGCCAGGAGCGGATTCCACTGTATCACCGGAACGGTCTTCTGTTGTTGTCGAGAAGCCTATTGTCACTTCACCTTCATAGCTTTTTCCTGCATCTGTCAAATACTCGGCAACTTTGGTCGCCCTTCCTATGCATATTGGCAGTACTCCCGTCACATCAGGATCCAGAGTCCCAGTATGGCCAACTTTTTTTGTGCGGAGAATTTTCCGCAATTTAAACACACAATCATGCGACGTCATACCTGCCGGCTTCAACAAAGGCAAAATGCCTTCCATTTGAATCCACCTCTTCCTATTGCATTCTTATCGATTTTGCTTTAAAAAAAGCTGGCTTCGGAAGCATGCATACACAATGCTCGGAAGCCAGCCTTTTACATGAAGATCTCCTTATAAAGGTTTTCTCCACCTAGACCGATCCTTGTTGGATCGATATTACTCTTCGTTTTGTTTATCGTCTGTTTCAGCATGGATTTGGTGAATTAAATTTTCGATTTTATTACCATAATCTATTGATGAATCCCATTCAAATGTAATTTCAGGCGTGATTCGCAGACGGATTCGCTTGCCGATTTCAGATCGGATAAATCCTTTTGCCTTTGAAAGGCCGATTAAAGTGGCTTGCTTTTGTTCTTCGTTGCCAAGCACCGAAACGTACACAGTTGCTTGCTGAAGATCGCCGGTCACTCTTACATCTGTCACAGTCACAAAGCCGATTCTTGGGTCTTTTAATTTGCGCCCAATAATATCGGTCAATTCTTTTTTCATCTGTTCTCCAACACGATTTGCACGAAGGCTCATACTATCACCTCGTCTATATTATACCCATTGAAATTCCGTTATGGTCCTCTCCATTTCAGGAAAGGAATCCACAAATTTCAATGCCTGCTGCAATTCTTTTTCTGCGGCCGCATGCGAAGCACCCACCGTCACTATGACAATTTTTGTCCTCTGCCACAGATCCTGGTAATCAACTTCCGCCACGGCCACATTGTACTTTTGCGAAAGCCTTCTTAGAATTCGTTGCATGACCCCCCGTTTATCCTTGAGCGAGTGGGCATCATATATGATGGCTTCAAATTCTACTGAGACAATCACTTGCGTTCGATTTCTTCCATTACATATGCTTCAATAATATCGCCTTCTTTAACATCATTGAAGTTCTTGATTGTAATACCGCACTCATAGCCCTGGGCCACTTCTTTCGCATCGTCCTTGAAACGTTTCAATGCATCGATTTCGCCCTCATAAATGACAACGCCATCGCGGATTAGACGGACGCCGCTGTCACGTGTGATTTTACCGTCTATCACATATGAACCAGCAATAGTTCCGACTTTGGACACTTTGAATGTCGTGCGGACTTCCGCTTGTCCGATGATTTTCTCTTCAAATTCAGGATCTAGCATTCCCTTCATTGCAGATTCGATTTCATCGATTACTTTATAGATGATGCTGTGCAGGCGCACATCCACTTTTTCCGATTCGGCAGCACGCTTCGCATTAACATCCGGACGGACATTGAAACCGATAACGATCGCATTGGAAGCAGTCGCAAGCATAATGTCATGTTCATTGATGGCACCTACGCCGCTGTGGATGATTTTAACTTTTACGCCTTCCACATCGATTTTTTGTAGAGATGCAGCCAATGCTTCGGCAGAGCCTTGAACATCTGCTTTAACGACTAGATTGATTTCCTTCACATCGCCTTGTTTCATTTGTTCGAACAAATTATCAAGCGTAACGACTGCTTTTTCATTCCGTTGTGATTGAACTTGCTGTTGAGCTCGTTCTTCTCCCACGTGGCGGGCCGTTTTTTCATCTTTAAAGACTACAAATAAATCCCCAGCCTGAGGCACTTCATTTAAACCAGTAATCTCAACCGGTGTGGATGGTGCAGCATCTTTTACGCGGCGTCCAAGGTCATTGACCATTGCACGTACACGGCCGAAAGATGAACCGACAACGATTGGATCGCCGATTCGCAATGTACCGTTTTGGACAAGCAATGTCGCGACAGGTCCACGGCCTTTATCAAGCTGCGCCTCAATAACAGAACCGGTAGCCAATTTATTCGGGTTCGCTTTATATTCTTCCACTTCACTTACAAGCAGGATCATTTCAAGCAATTCATCGATTCCTTGGCCCTTTTTAGCAGAGATTGGCACAAAGATTGTGTCTCCTCCCCATGCTTCTGGAACAAGGCCGTGTTCTGTCAATTCCTGCATAACACGGTCAGGGTTGGCCGCTTCTTTATCCATTTTATTGACAGCGATAATGATTGGCACTTCAGCTGCTTTTGCATGGTTGATCGCTTCGATTGTCTGAGGCATAACACCGTCATCGGCTGCCACAACAATGATCGTAATATCCGTTATTTTCGCTCCGCGCGCACGCATCGTTGTAAATGCAGCATGTCCCGGTGTATCAAGGAATGTGATTTTTTTATTATTGACCGTTACTTGATATGCACCGATATGCTGAGTGATTCCGCCGGCTTCGCCTTCGGTTACTTTCGTATTGCGGATACTGTCAAGCAATGTGGTTTTACCATGGTCGACGTGTCCCATGATTGTAACGACTGGCGGACGTTCTTCCGTATTTTCAGCGGCATTTTCTTCACTTGCCGTATACGCTTCAAGGTCTGTCATATCGATTTTGATTTCCTCTTCAACCTCTACACCATAATCGCCGCAGATCAATTCGATTGCATCTTTTTCAAGGCTTTGGTTGATTGTGGCCATTACACCTAGCATAAATAACTTTTTGATGATTTCTGAAGGCTCACGGTGCAATTTTTTAGCCAATTCACCAACCGTCAAAGAATCTGTGAATGTAATCTTCTTAGGAAGCTCCCTCTCTTTTCTAGGAGTATGCATTTGCGGTGTTTTGTTTGTATTATGCTGCTTTTTGCCATTGCGCTTCTTGTTTTTGTTGAAAGGTGTTTGGTTGCCGCCCGGCTTTTTGTTGTTCCCTGTGCCAGGTTTCACCGTTGCTTTTTTCTTTAATTTCTGTTTATTGACGCTGTTCTCGTCATGGCGGTCTTCATATTTGTTTTCAATGGCAACCTTTTCATCCCTTGATTGGTTATCTGCGGATGCATTGTTCACATTTTTCTTTTCATATTTTTGGTCTAGTTTTTGTACAGCGGGATCTTCCATAGTTGACATATGATTGGTTACCTCTATATTCATTTCTTTTAGCTTTTCAATAATCTCTTTGCTTGAAACATTATGTTTTTTTGCGTATTCATACACACGTATTTTTGTCATACGTTCACCCCCGTATAAATTAATGCAGCAATGTTTTCAACTTGTTGGCGAAACCATCGTCAAGCACGGCGATAACCACGCGATGATCTTTGCCAATTGCGTGACCAAGTTGATCTCTACTTTCCACTTTCATTAGAGGCACATTGTAGTAATTGCATTTATCGGTTATCTTTTTTTCCGTATTGGAGGAAGCGTCTTTTGACAAAAGAACCAATTTGGCTTTTCCACTGCGAACTTCCTTTACAACAAGTTCTTCACCGGATATGATTTTTCTGGCTCTGTTGGCTAAGCCCAACAGAGAGGCCCATTGAGGTTGATTCATTTGTTTACAGCTTCTCCTTTTGTACTAGATCGAGCAGGTCTTCATACAGCCCTGGTTCGATTTTCGCTTCAAGATGGCGGGCTAGCGCATCCTTCTTCTGTGCTGCCAAAATCGCCTCGCGATCAAGGGACACATAGGCACCACGCCCAGATTTTTTACCGGTCAGGTCTATAGAAACGTCGCCTTCTTTGGAGCGTACAATGCGCACCATTTCTTTCTTCGGCTTCATCTCCCCGGTTACCACGCATTTTCGCATTGGAATCTTTTTGCGAGTCGACATCTTATTCACCTCTATCAATCAAGATTTTCTTCATGGTCATGATTGTATAAGTCATCGTAACTCTCTTCAATGCTTGCTTGGCTTAAGAAAGCCTCTTCTTCTTCTGCTGCTTCTTGATGCTCAACAGGGTAAATGCCTGCTTCACGTGCATCCGTTTCACTCTTAATATCGATTTTCCAGTTTGTCAATTTAGCTGCTAGGCGAGCATTTTGGCCCCGTTTGCCGATGGCTAACGATAACTGGTAATCAGGAACAATTACAGTTGTCGCCTTTTCTTCTTTATTGACAAGGACTTCCAATACTTTGGATGGGCTTAGAGCATTCGCAACGAACTCAACCGGATCCTCTGACCACTCTACGATATCGATTTTTTCACCTTTAAGTTCGTTCACGATTACTTGGACACGCTGCCCTTTTTGACCGACGCAAGCGCCGACAGGATCAACATTTTCAACATCAGTATGAACAGAGATTTTTGAACGATCCCCTGCCTCGCGGGCAACGGATTTAATTTCAACCGTTCCATCAAAAATTTCAGGAACTTCTGTTTCGAACAGGCGCTTCAATAAGCCAGGATGTGTTCTGCTGACAAAGATTTGCGGCCCTTTTGACGTTTTTTCCACTTTTGTGATAAACACTTTGATGCGGTCATGGGGCTTGTATTGTTCATTCGGCATTTGTTCGCTTGCAGGAAGCAAAGCTTCGATTTTGCCGAGGCTTACATAAATATATCTGTTATCGACACGTTGGACGATTCCATTCATAATGTCTTCTTCACGATCGATGAACTCTGAGTAAATAATTCCTCTTTCAGCTTCACGGACACGTTGTGTAACAACCTGCTTGGCAGTCTGTGCAGCGATCCGGCCGAAGTCCTTCGGTGTCACTTCCATTTCGACTACATCTTCAACCACATAATTAGGGTTGATTCTTCTAGCATCCTCTAAAGAAATTTCGAGGCGTGAATCAAATACTTGGTCCACTACTTCTTTACGTGCAAGCACACGCATAGTGCCTGTGCCTAAATTTAAATCCACACGGACATTCTGCGCTTGGTTGAAGTTACGCTTATATGCAGACACCAATGCAGCTTCAATTGCCTCTATTATAACATCTCTGGAAATACCCTTTTCCTTCTCCAAAAGAAGAAGAGCATCCAATAATTCACTACTCATTGTTAAATCCCCCTGACTCGGTATATTTCTTGTGTATTATGAAAAAGTGACAGCAAGCCTTGCCTTAGCAACCTTTTCAGTCGGTATAGAAATTTCTTTCGTTCTTGTTTTGATCTTTATTGAAAGAGTAATCTCTTTTTCGTTGTATGAAAGCAAAGTCCCTTCGAATTCCTTGCTGCCTTCTATCGGTTCATACGTCTTGACATTTACGTGCTTACCGATCGAATTAAGGAAATCTTTTTCTTTTTTCAATGGACGCTCGGCTCCCGGAGATGAAACTTCAAGGAAATAATTCTGCTCGATCGGATCGACTTCATCAAGCTTTTCACTTAGTTTTTCACTGACGATGCCGCATTCCTCAATATCAACACCTGATTCCTTATCGATAAATACACGCAAGAACCAATTTTTCCCTTCTTTTACAAACTCAATATCTACCAATTCAAGTTTTTCTTGTTCTAGGATATCTGTCAACAGCCCTTCGACGATATCTGTAACCTTTTTGCTCATACCATCCCTCCTATTCCAAATACTTTTTCATTTTCATTGTTGTAAGTGATTGAGCTAAATAAGCATGAACGTATTTTTTACTGATGATATAGGCTGAAATATGTACAAAGAACGTATATTCTTTATGCTTTCACAGAAGCTGGATTCATACTCTGGATCATTTCATCATGGTAAAAATAGGGCGATACAATACGAAAGAGTGGGTTTCCCCACTCTCCGTTTGTTTCTCGTCATCAATCATTCTTCTTAAAATATACCATAAAGCCTTTATTTATGCAAATAGGCGGCAATTAGGCCCCTCTGCTTTGTCAAGTTTTTGCATCTATTTAAAACAGAGACAATTGGTTCTGGTCGGGAAGTGCATCGAGGCAGCCCTGTTTCTCCAGATATTCAAGAATTGTTTTTGAAACCTTGCCTCGTTTTTGAAGATCCTCCTTGGACAGGAATTCTCCATCTTTACGGGCATTCACTATATTGATGGCGGCGTTCGTTCCGAGACCGGGAATTGAGTTGAAAGGCGGAATCAAAGAATCGCCTTCAATCAGGAATTCGGACGCCTGGGATTTATAAAGGTCAACCTTTTGGAAGGAGTAACCCCGCTCACACATTTCCAGCGCAAGCTCTAATACTGTCAGAGTATTTTTTTCCTTTGGAGAAGCGTCGAGGCCTTTGGCATTAATCTCCTCCAGCTTTGCACGGATTGCCATTGACCCTCTAGTCATCGCCTCAATATCGAAATCTTCAGCACGGACTGTGAAATACGCCGCATAATACAGTAAGGCATGATGGACCTTGAAGTATGCAATCCGCACTGCCATTAGAACGTATGCGGCAGCATGCGCTTTAGGGAACATATATTTGATTTTCTTACAGGAATCAATATACCATTCAGGCACTTCATTTTTCCGCATTTCTTCCTCGAATTCATCTGATAGCCCTTTCCCTTTACGGACGGATTCCATAATTTTGAAGGCAAGTGAAGGGTCGAGGCCTTGATAGATCAAGTACACCATAATATCATCACGGCACCCAATTACTTCACTCAACGTACAGATTTTATTCGCGATCAATTCCTGCGCATTGGATAGCCAAACGTCCGTACCGTGCGACAATCCTGAAATTTGCACTAGCTCCGAGAATGTTGTCGGCTTCGTATCTTCAAGCATCTGGCGGACAAAGCGCGTACCAAATTCCGGTATGCCAAGTGTACCGGTCTTGCACATGATTTGATCCTCTGTAACGCCCAGCGATTCCGGACCGCTGAATATTTTCATGACTTCCGGATCATCTGTCGGAATCGTCTTCGGATCGATTCCGCTTAAATCTTGAAGCATCCGTATCACAGTCGGATCATCGTGGCCTAGTATATCTAGTTTCAGTACATTATCATGAATGGAATGGAAATCAAAGTGCGTGGTCCTCCATTCAGAGGTTTGGCTGTCGGCTGGATATTGGATAGGCGAAAAGTCGAATATGTCCATATAATCCGGCACTACGATAATTCCGCCGGGATGCTGCCCAGTCGTCCGCTTAACGCCTGTACAGCCTGCGACAAGGCGGTCCACTTCCGCATTGCGTATGTGAAGATTGTGGTCGCTTGCATACCCTTTAACATATCCATATGCCGTTTTTTCGGCAACTGTTCCGATTGTACCTGCACGATATACATAATCCTCACCGAACAACACTTTTGTGTAATTATGCGCTTGCGGCTGGTATTCACCGGAAAAGTTCAAATCGATATCGGGGACCTTATCCCCTTTAAAGCCAAGGAATGTTTCAAATGGAATATCGTGCCCGTCCTTCGTGTAAGCCGTTCCGCATTGCGGACAATCTTTATCCGGCAAATCAAAGCCGGAACCGACCGACCCGTCATCGAAGAATTCTGAATGCTTGCACTCAGGGCATACATAATGCGGAGGCAATGGATTCACTTCTGTAATCTCCGTCATAGTCGCTACAAGGGAAGAGCCGACCGATCCACGCGAACCTACCAGATAGCCATCATTCAACGATTTTTTTACCAATTTATGCGATATCAAATAGATAACAGCGAAACCATGGCCAATGATGCTTTTTAGCTCCTTCTCCAAACGCGCTGTCACAATTTCAGGAAGGTCATCGCCATATATACTTCTGGCCATATCATAGCTCATATTGCGTATTTCATCTTCGGCCCCTTCAATTTTAGGCGTGTAAAGATCATCCTTGATCGGCTTGATTTCATCGATCAAGTCAGCGATTTTGTTCGGATTATTGATAACAATCTCTTTAGCAGTGTCCTCTCCAAGAAACTTGAAGCAGTCGAGCATTTCATTGGTTGTCCGGAAATGGACATCCGGCAATTTATGCCGGTTTAGGGGATTTGCTCCGCCTTGTGAATTGACCAGTATCTTTCTGTAAATCTTGTCATTCGGATTCAGGTAATGGACATTCCCTGTTGCCACGACAGGTTTATTCATTTTTTTGCCAAGCTTGACGATATTGCCGATGATTGCCTCAAGCGACCGTTCATCACGGACATATTCCATTTCGATTAAGTGGGCGTATACTTCCTTCGGCATCACTTCGAAATAATCATAGAACTCTGCAATTTTCTCCACTTCGTCAGGGGATTTTTGCATCATCCCTTCAAATACTTCCCCTTTATCGCACGCAGAACCAATAATCAGGCCTTCACGGTATTTCGAAAGGACTGAACGCGGAATGCGCGGTACACGATAAAAATAATTGATATGGGCAAATGAAATTAATTTAAAGAGGTTTTTCAGCCCCTCTTCTGTCTTCGCCAAAATGGTGCAGTGGTATGGGCGGGAACGCTGATAGGCTTTTCCCTCTCCCATATGTTCATTAAAATCATCATGATAGGCAATTTCTTTTTCAGCAGCATCCTTCAGCATTTTAATCAGAAGGTGCCCAGTGGCCTCGGCATCATAAATAGCTCGGTGATGCTGGGTCAGATCGATATCAAATTTTTTCGCTAATGTATTCAGCCGATGGCTTTTCATTTCTGGATAGAGAAAACGGCCCAACTCCAACGTATCGATGACTGGGTTGGCGGCACGTTCATAGCCAATCTTTTTATAGCCCACATTCAAAAAGCCCATATCGAAACTAGCATTGTGGGCAACCAAGATATCATCTTCGGCCCATTCTTTGAAACGTTTCAGGACAGTGCCTATTTCCGGAGCATCCCTCACCATATCATCCGTAATGCCTGTCAGTTCAATGGTTGTTGCCGACAGTGGGTGGTGCGGATTAGCAAAAGCCTCGAACGTATCGATAATCTCACCATTTTTCACCTTAACAGCTGCAAGTTCAATAATCGTATCATATACAGCCGATAACCCTGTGGTTTCTACATCGAATACAACATACGTGCTGTCATCCAACAGGCGGTGTGTCGGATTATAAGCGATCGGCACTCCATCATCAACCAAGTTTGCTTCGACGCCATACAATATTTTAATATCATTCTTCTTGCCCGCTGCAAATGCTTCAGGGAATGATTGGGCACCCGCATGATCGGTTATGGCAATTGCTTTATGACCCCATCTTTTCGCTTGGGAAACCAAATCAGATACAGAACTGACCGCATCCATTTGGCTCATCGGCGTATGAAGATGCAATTCCACCCGTTTTTCAGCACTGCTATCGATCCGCTGCGGCGCTTTCATTTCATTGATATCATTAGCCATCATAACAAGGTCGCGGATAAAAGTATCATTTTGGATGCTTCCTTGCGCACGGAGCCACATTCCTTTTTTCACTGCATTCAGCATTGCAGCATCTTCTTTATCGCGTGAAAATACCTTGACCATGATAGAGCTCGTATAATCCGTCATTTTAAAGGTGAGCAGTGTTCTTCCGCTCCGCAGCTCTTTCGTTTCTGCAAAGAAGACGTATCCTTCCACGGCAATGCGGCGTTCTTCATCAATAATCTCTTCCATCCGTTTAAAATCAGCATCATCCTTGATTGTATAACCAATTTTAAGCGGACCTTCCCATTCAGGTGCATTCGCTGACTCGCTTTCCTTCTTCTGCATCTCAACAACAGCCGCTTGCGCCTTTTCAGCATCTTCCTTCTGCTTTTGGGCCAGAAACTGTGTATATTCTTCGGTTTGTTCTTTTATTTCTACATCTAAATGAAGTTGAGGGAAACCGTAATTTTGGTAGACGGATGATATCCAGCCAGAATATTTATTTTTGAGCTGCCCTGCTTCGGCATGGTTTCTTGCATGGACAATCAGTTTTGTGCCAGAGATCTTGGGAACCTGTTCGTTTAATAGACCTAATAAGGCGGGAGATGCACCTTCGAGTTCTTTTATGCAGTGGTTCCAATATTCCTGGATCCGTTCTGGGGAAACATCCTGATTTCTCGCATCCATCGTATATGAAACATTGGCTATATGTGAAAACGATTTTGTCAATTGTGCTGAAAATACAGTCTGCACATCGCAAGGCAGAATCTGGTCCACCAAAAAGTGGAAATGCCATCTTTTTGATGAGCGTTCGATGCTAAGCTTGGCAATCTCAGCCTGCTCAAAATACTTTACAAAATGATCTTCGGTTAATTGCAGCTGCTGGAGTAAGAGTTGAAATCTCTCTCTACCTTCCTGCATGTTATGATCCAACTAAACTCCCCCTCTTTCTTACGTTCTTCTCTATGATTAAATGTCTGGCGACCGAACAGAAATACCATTTTTATTTTTCTATAACAGTGGTTATTATAACACATTATCCGTACTTTTAATGAACAGGGCAAACCCTTTTCCTTTCCAAAAAGCGGGATGTTTCCAGAACTTTATCCATAAAGAATCCTTTATTTGCTCTCCGTTGCCTATTACTGGCCCGCTCGCTTGGCGCCATCTTTCTGCAGGGCTTTGCCCCTTTGCTACACTCAAAACAGGCTTAACTTGCATAAAAAAAGTCGGCATAATGCAACAAGATTATGCCAACTTTCTTTCTACAGAATGATTAACCTAAAATGCGCTCAATAACAGAAGAAAGCTCATCAATATGGACCTCTTCTAACTCTCCTGTTTTGCGGTCTTTCACTTCCACGATATTTTCTGCCGCTTTTTTCCCAACTGTAATCCGGACCGGAAGGCCGATCAGTTCAGAATCAGTAAATTTCACCCCTGGGCGTTCATTCCGGTCATCCATTAATACGTCGTAGCCTTCGCTTTGCAATCGGGCATATAGCATATCAGCCAGTTTGGTTTGTTCCTCATTTTTCACATTGACAGGAATGACATGTATATGGAACGGCGCCAATTGTTTTGGCCAAACAAGCCCTTGCTCATCATTATATTGCTCTGCTGCTGCAGCTAATGTTCTTGAAACACCAATTCCGTAGCAGCCCATGATCATCGGCTGGCTTCTTCCATTTTCATCCAAGAATGTAGCTCCCATTGCTTCACTATATCTTGTGCCCAACTTGAAGACATGTCCCACTTCAATGCCCTTCGCAAAACGAATCGTTCCATTGCCGCAAGGGGATTTGTCTCCTTCTTGGATAAAGCGAAGATCGGCAAATGTATCTACGGTAAAATCACGGCCGCTATTCACATTCACATAATGATATCCCGGCTCATTTGCTCCGCATACTCCGTTCACGATGCTCTCAACTGCATGGTCAGCGATGATCTTTACGTCTTTTACGTTTACAGGTCCTAACGAGCCTGTTTCACATTTTAATACTTGCACTGTTTCTTCCGGAAGCGCAAGTTCTACGACAGATGCATTTAGCAAATTCTTTACTTTTATGTCATTCACTTCATGGTCGCCCCGTACAAGGACCAATACGAACTCTTCGTCCACTTTAAACAGCATAGATTTGATGCAAGAAGTCGCTTCTGCATTCAAGAACGCCGAAACATCTTCGATCGTTTTTTGGTCTGGAGTCGCCACTTTTTCCATTGCCTTCATCGCTTCATCGCTTTTTTCATACGATGCTACGACAGGCGCCATTTCAATATTGGCAGCAAAATCGGAAGAATCGCTATACGCAATTGTATCTTCGCCAATTTCGGAAAGAACCATGAATTCATGTGTATCCTTCCCGCCCATTGCGCCGCTGTCAGCGATAACCGCACGAAAATCCAATCCGCAGCGGGTAAAGATGTTGCTGTACGCTTGGAAGATATCATCGTATACGACATCAAGGCTTTCCTGATTGCTATGGAAGGAATAAGCATCCTTCATAATAAATTCGCGTCCACGAAGAAGACCGAATCGAGGGCGTTTTTCATCACGGAACTTAGTCTGAATTTGATACATGGTCAACGGGAGCTTCTTATAGGAATTCAACTCATCTCTTACAAGACTTGTAATCACTTCTTCATGAGTTGGCCCCAAGGCAAATTCCCGATTGTTTCTGTCTTTCATACGCATCAATTCAGGTCCGTATGAATACCAGCGCTTAGATTCCTGCCATAACTCCGCTTGTTGCAATGAAGGCATCAGCATTTCGTTCGCGCCGGTATTATCCATCTCTTCACGGACAATCTGTTCAATTTTTTTCAGAACCTTTTGCGCCAATGGCAGGTAACTGTATACACCGCTCGACGTTTGGCGTATATAACCGGCTCTGAGCAAAACTTTATGGCTTTTCACTTCCGCATCAGCCGGCACTTCTCTTAAAGTGGGGATAAACATCTTCGATTGTTTCATAATGCACCTCTTCTACTAGCATCTATAATAAGAATAATAGTTGTATTTTATTTTACGTATGTAAAAAAGCAGAAACAAAGCTTACATTCACTTCTGCTTCTGCTTTTAACATTTTACCATACAAGGCCAAGAATTAAAGGAAAAATCTTTGAATGTCGTTCCAAGTTACTACAAGCATCAGAAGCATCAACAACGCAAACCCGATGAAGTGGACCATGCCTTCTTTTTGGCGGTCAAGCGGCTTCCCTCTCAGCGCCTCGACACCGAAGAACAATAGCCGTCCACCGTCTAGCGCAGGTATAGGCAGCAGATTCATGATTCCGAGATTGATACTAAGAACACCCGCCCATCGCATAAGTGTCAAAATGCCGGACTTGGCCACTTCCTCAGTTGAGACATAAATGCCAACAGGACCGGATAGATCATTGATGGAAAATTGTCCTGTAAGGATTGTGCCGAGCATTTTAAAAATTCTGATTACCCAATCATACGTTTCTGTGAATCCGTATGTCAAAATATGCGAAAAAGATTTTTCTGTAGGCTGATATACACCTATCACGCCAACTTTTTTATTGTCTCTTTCAACCTCTTTTGGTGTAACGGGAATCTCCAATGACTTACCGTCCCGGTCAACCAAGAATGTGATTTCTTTTCCTGGATGCTTTTGAATTTCAGTCTGGACATCCATCCAAGAAGATGTTTCCGCTCCATCGATTGACTGGACAACATCGCCTGTTTTTAATCCTGACGAAATCGCAGCTCCATCAGGTGTTAATTTACCGATTTTCGCATCATCTACAACAACACCCTGGACAGCTGCCAACACGGTAAAGATGACAATAGCGAAAATAAAGTTCATCATCGGGCCGGCAAAAATAGCCATTGTCCGCTGGCCTAGTTTTTTTGAAGCAAACTGCCGATCATAAGGCGCAATTTGATTCTCTACCCCATCTTCAACAATCATCGCCTTCCGGTCAATCTGGAAGGTTTGCATCGTTTGGTCATCTTCTTCCTCGTAGCCTCTAATGAACAATTTCTGTTCAAGGTCGATTTCTTCCACTTCAAGCACTTTGATATCCCGGTACTTATCCTTGTTGTTCAGTATGATTTTCTGAACAAGGCCCTCGCTGTTTAATTTCAATCCTACCCGGTATCCGGGTTTGATATCGATCATTTCAGCATCTTCTCCAGCCATGCGGACAAAACCGCCGATCGGCAGCAATCGGATCGTATAAACGGTCTCATTCTTCATGAATGAGAGTATTTTCGGTCCGAAACCAATAGCGAATTCACGGCATAGAATCCCTGCCCTTTTCGCAAAAATTAAATGGCCTAATTCATGGACAAAAACTAACGCACCGAAAATTATGATAAACGATAGAACAGTTTGTATTGTTTGCACGTATCCACCACCTCTATTTTACTATTGATTGAATATACGATCTTGTTTGTTTGTCGACTGCAAGGATCGTTTCCAGATCCGGGTTAATGATTGTCGAGTGATCTTCCAATGCCAGGTTAATGAATTCTTCAATTTGAAGAAATGAGATGCGGCCTTTCAGGAATAAGGCAACTGCTTCTTCGTTGGCTGCGTTCAATACTGTCGGCATTGTGCCGCCCGCCTTTCCCGCATCATACGCATATTGCAGGCAAGGAAATCTTTCAAAACTCATTTCCTTGAAATGCAATGCACCCATCTTTGCTAAATCTAGTCTTTCCTTCGATGCATGTTTTAAACGATCGGGATACATTAATGCATATCCGATCGGAACTCTCATATCCGCCGTTCCCAACTGGCCGATAATGCTGCCATCATGGAATTCAACCATGGAATGGATGGTGCTTTCCTTATGCAAAAGAACGGAAATACGGTCGTATGGAAGGTTGAATAGCCAATGGGCTTCAATCACTTCAAGCCCTTTGTTCATCATGGAAGCTGAATCAATGGTAATTTTTGCCCCCATTGACCAATTAGGATGATTCAAGGCTTGTTCGACTGTTACATCCTTTAATTGGTCACGGGAATAATCCCTGAAGCTTCCGCCGGATGCAGTAATGATCAATCTTTCGATATTTTTATGCTGCTCGCCTTGCAACGCTTGAAAAATCGCGGAATGTTCACTATCCACCGGCAGAATTCTTACACCGTATTTCTCTGCTTCCGCCATAACAAGATGCCCTGCTGTCACAAGGGTTTCTTTATTGGCCAATGCAATATCTTTTTCTTGCCGTATGGCCATTAAAGTGGGATATAACCCTACGCTCCCTAAAATCGCCGTCACTACAATGTCGCTTTCCGGATAGACGGCCACCTCGACCAATCCCTCTTCCCCATATGAAAAATGTGTATGAGGGAACTCCTGCTTCAACGAAGCATAATCCTCTTTTTCTATGACAGAAACTAGCTTAGGAGAAAATTCCTTAATGAATTCTTTAGTTAATTCTATGTTCCTGCCGGCAGAAAAAGCCGTCAATTCAAATAAATCTCTGTTTTCTCTTATAATCTCTACTGTTTGAGTCCCGACTGAACCAGTCGCGCCTAACAGACTGATTTTTTTCATTTTTATGTGCCCCCAATCTCTCGCGCCAACTTAACCCTAAGCATTTTCCTATCATTGCCATAATTGCAATAGATATAAAATAGGAAACACAAATAACCAACTATCGGAACGGTCCAATATGCCGCCGTGGCCCGGCAATAGTTTTCCTGAATCCTTCACGCCATAATGCCGTTTGAATGCAGATTGCACCAAATCGCCTATTTGCCCAAAAATGGCAATGACGATTCCCAACATAAGCATTCTGCCTACAGACATATCAATATCTGTGAAGAAAGCAAAAATTAAAGCAACCGCCATACCAGCAACCACGCCGCCAAGCGCTCCTTCAATTGTCTTATTCGGGGATATTTCCGGCCATAATTTATTCTTCCCTATTGCACGCCCTACGAAATAAGCGCCAGAGTCAGTCGCCCATAGAGTGAACAGTACAAAGAATATATGGACCAGCCCAATATCTCTTGTAGCCATTATATAATAAAATCCCATTGCCGTATAAAGAACTGCAACTACTGTAAAACCGACATCGTCAAATGTGAATGCATTCTTTGAAAAAACGGTATATGCCAGTAGAAGAAGCAAACCGACTAGAATAATGGTCATTTTGTTTAGATCCATATCATATAGGACATCCATGGATAATTCAGGAATCAATACTAACCATAGCATCACAAAGGATAGTATGCTTGGAACCGATAAAACCCGCATTTTGTGCATTTTCAATAATTCATACAACCCAACAGTCGCCATAAGATAAATCAAAATAGTAAACAGCCATCCTCCGTACACGACTACCGGAAGAAATACAGCTGCGGCAATTATGGCGGTAATTATTCTTTGTTTCATAATCTGTCTAATCCTCACCTTCTGTTTCGCTAACCATTCAAATTGCCTTCTTCAGACAACCATCCCAGTTTGATAACCTTTACAAGCCCCCATATCGCCGCGATCTTCGCTGGTATTCCTTAATGGCTTCCAGGAAGTCCTTTTCACTGAAATCAGGCCATAATACATGTGTAAACCAGAATTCAGAATAAGCGAGCTGCCATAGCATGAAATTGCTTAACCGTATTTCTCCACTTGTCCGTATCAATAAGTCGGGGTCTGGGAGCCCTTTCGTCATTAAATGGGATGAGAAAAGATCTTCATTCAATTCTTCGGCAGATATATTGCCTTCTCTGCTATCCATGGCAATTTGCCGGACAGCCTGCAATATTTCCGCCCTTCCCCCATAGTTGAAGGCCAGATTCAAGACAAGTCCGGTATTATGCGAAGTATCATCCATCGCTTTTTGGACTGCTGCCTTGGTATTGGCAGGCAAACTATCAACATCGCCCATAATTTTCACTTGTACATTTTCCTCAATAAGCTCTGGCAAATATTTATTTAAAAATTCGATCGGGGCTTTCATTAAATAATCGACTTCTGATACAGGACGCTTCCAATTTTCTGTGGAAAATGCATATAAAGTAAGGAATTCAACTCCCAAAGTGTTTGCGAAGCGTGTCATCCTTTGTACAACTTTTATCCCTTCATGATGCCCTGCTATCCTTGGCAATGCCCGTTTTTTTGCCCAGCGTCCGTTGCCATCCATTATAATGGCAACATGCCGGGGAACCCCGGCTTTCTTTATTTGTTCTATGCTATCACTTTCTATATTAGCAGAAGCATTTTTCTTAAACCAACGCTTCCATATACCCTTCATAATAAAAGTCCTCCAATAGGTTCCA
The DNA here is from genome assembly GCF_047238185.1 of Bacillus kalamii. Lineage (NCBI taxonomy): Bacteria > Bacillati > Bacillota > Bacilli > Caryophanales > Bacillaceae > Bacillus > Bacillus kalamii. Next base: position 2,244,514 of record NZ_JBDFMI010000001.1, read on the forward strand.
TCTAAGTAAAGTATGTTGAATCCACTTAATAATATCAGAAAATCTGAAAATATCCTATCGGTATTGTTAAATAGATATGTATGCCCGCAAAACAACTGCAGGATGAGCTCTAGAAGAATCTCTTTTCATTAATGCTTCCATAAGCTTAAAAAGCCCCTGTTCAGGGGCTTTTGGAACGGCCGATTAAACAGCCATGATTTCTTTTTCTTTCTCTTTAGCCACTTCATCAATTTTGACGATGTGGGAATCTGTCAACTTTTGAATATCATCTGAGTAGCCACGGAGTTCATCCTCAGTGATTTCATTGTTCTTTTCTAATTTTTTCAAATCATCATTGCCGTCTCGGCGAATGTTTCTGATGCCCACTTTTGCTTCTTCCGCCTCTTTCTTGACTTGCTTCACAAGCTCCTTACGGCGTTCCTCAGTCAATGCAGGAATAGCGATTCGGATAATAGAACCGTCATTTGCTGGGTTCAAGCCAAGATCTGACTTCAGGATTGCTTTTTCGATTTCTCCTAAAACCGTTTTATCATAAGGTTGAATCACCAATAATCTCGCCTCTGGCACAGAAATGCCGGCCAATTGATTAATAGGAGTCGGTGCCCCGTAATAATCAACAGATACTCGGTCAAGAATAGCTGCGTTTGCTCTGCCTGCACGGATAGTCGACAATTCTCTCGCCAAAGCTTGTACAGCCTTTTCCATTCTGTCTTTTGTATGAGAAATTACTTGTTTCGCCATTTTATTTCCCCCTCACTATAGTTCCGATTTCTTCACCTGTCACCACTCGCTTAATGTTGCCCTGTTCAGTGATAGAGAAGACAATCAATGGTATATCGTTGTCCATGCATAAAGAGGAAGCCGTTGAGTCCATAACTTCCAAACCATCCTTTAGTACATCTAAATACGATAGTTTATCATATTTCGTCGCATTCTCATCTTTGCGAGGATCAGCATTGTATACGCCGTCCACATTGTTTTTGGCCATTAGGATAACATCCGCTTCAATTTCCGCAGCTCTCAATGCCGCAGTTGTATCTGTAGAGAAATACGGGTTACCTGTGCCTGCCGCAAAAATCACAACTCGTTTCTTTTCAAGATGGCGTACAGCTCTTCTTCTGATGTAAGGCTCAGCTACTTGGCGCATTTCGATGGACGTTTGAACACGCGTTTCAATGCCGAGGTTTTCAAGGCTGTCCTGCAATGCCAATGAATTCATGACAGTAGCAAGCATCCCCATGTAATCCGCCGTTGTGCGGTCCATTCCTAATTCGCTTCCGATCTTGCCTCTCCAGATGTTTCCGCCTCCTACGACAACGGCCACCTCTACATCCAATTCAGCAATTTCTTTCACTTGTTGCGCAATTGACTTAATGACAGCAGGATTAATGCCAAAGCCGTCATCGCCTGCTAACGCTTCTCCACTTAACTTCAATACAACTCGTTTATATTTGGCGCTGCTCATTTGAACCTCCAGCTTCATATCATCCAACGGGTTTATCCGGCGATGGATGGTAATTTAGTATTTGTTACTTTAAAAAAAGGGAACACTAAGTGTCCCCTATTGATTGCTTTATTAAAGAGTAATGAAATTAGTCTTTTTTAACTTGGCTCATTACTTCTTCAGCAAAGTTATCTTGACGCTTCTCAATGCCTTCTCCAACTTCGTAACGGATAAAGCTAGTCAGTTTTCCGCCAGTTGACTCAATGAATTGGCCCACTTTTACGTCTGGGTTCTTAACGAAAGATTGGTCAAGAACACAGATTTCTTCGAAGAATTTACCAAGGCGACCTTCAACCATTTTAGCAACGATTTTTTCCGGCTTGCCTTCATTAAGAGCTTGTTCAGTCAATACTTTGCGCTCTCTATCGATTTCTTCTTGAGAAACTTGGTCATGGGATACATAAAGAGGTTTAAGAGCTGCGATATGCATTGCAACATCTTTAGCTGCGCCTTCATCAGTAGATCCTTCAAGGACAGTCAATACACCGATGCGTCCGCCCATGTGCAGGTATGCGCCAAATGCATCAGCATCTGTTTTTGTTTCTACAGTGAAACGGCGAAGAGTAAGCTTTTCACCAATTTTTGCGATTGCAGCATTGATATGCTCAGCAACGACAGTACCATTGTCCATCGTTTGTTCCATAGCTTCTTCGACTGTTGCCGGTTTGTGAGCTAGGATATGCTCGGCCAATTCTTTAACAAGAACTTGGAAACCTTCGTTTTTAGCAACGAAATCAGTTTCTGAGTTCACTTCAAGGATAACAGCTTCGTTTCCTTTTACAAGAATGTTAGTTAATCCTTCTGCAGCGATGCGATCGCCTTTTTTAGCAGCTTTAGCGATACCTTTTTCACGAAGGTAGTCGATTGCTTGATCCATATCACCGTTTGTTTCAGTTAGTGCTTTTTTGCAATCCATCATGCCAGCACCAGTTTTTTCACGAAGTTCTTTTACCATTTGAGCAGTAATAGCCATTATGGGGTTTCCTCCTTTTTGATATGTACATGTATATTAACCGTTGCGGTTCCGTACAAGATACTCTTCTTAATTTTTCCAACCAGCGTTCGTTTCATACGCCATTGTTCGCTTGAAAAAAGGTGATAAAAGGCCTTATCCTCTTATCACCTTTTCCATGAGCTTAAAACTTAAACTTCTTCTGTAGCTTCTGGAGCTTCAGAAAGATCTTCGCCTTGCTTCACTTCAAGAATTGCATCAGCAATCTTAGCAGTCAGCAATTTGACAGCGCGGATTGCGTCATCGTTCGCAGGGATTACATAATCGATTTCATCCGGATCACAGTTTGTATCAACGATACCTACTAGAGGGATGTTCAATTTATGAGCTTCTGCAACAGCGATGCGCTCTTTACGTGGGTCGATTACGAAAATCGCATCAGGAAGACCCTTCATGTCTTTGATTCCGCCTAAGAATTTTTCTAAACGCTCTTGCTCTTTTTTAAGATTGATAACTTCTTTTTTAGGAAGTACTTCGAATGTACCGTTTTCTTCCATTTTTTCGATATCTTTAAGACGCGTAATACGTTTTTGAATTGTTTCAAAGTTTGTTAAAGTACCGCCCAACCAACGTTGGTTTACATAGTATTGACCAGCGCGGATCGCTTCTTCTTTAACTGAATCTTGTGCTTGTTTTTTTGTACCAACAAAAAGAACAGTACCGCCGTTAGCAGCAACTTCTTTAACGAAGTTGTATGCTTCTTCGATTTTTCTCACTGTTTTTTGTAGGTCGATGATGTAAATCCCGTTACGCTCCATGAAGATATATTTCTTCATTTTTGGGTTCCAACGACGAGTTTGGTGACCGAAATGTACACCAGCTTCAAGCAATTGTTTCATTGAAATAACTGACATGTTTTGTTTCCTCCTAGGTTTTCTTTTTCCTCCGCCCAATTCATTTTCTGTTGAAAACTGTCTAAGACAGCACCTGTCAACGGAATCCTTGAGCGTGTGTATTAACACCATGAATTAATATAGCATATACATTCCGCATATTCAAGTGTTGATTCTTTACTTTTTAATTATATAGTGGCAGCCTGCAACATATTTCACCTTGACTAGTAGTATGTATGGCTTCAAAAGAAAAAAATTCTTCTGCCAGGATAACAAAAAAAGGCTGCCGGTTGTCCAGTTAGCCTTTTTAAGCATGGAATTTTACGAGAAGTTCTATTTCTGTTTTTCCTTTTCCCAATTGTTTAGCTATTTCTTCTTCCGTAAGGCCATCATTCTTCATTTTCATGACCTGCTCAGGGAGGGTCAATTGTTTTTCACTTTTCAATTGCTGCTTCAACAAATCTTTGAATCCATGTTTTTCTTGTTCTATGCTTTTATTTGGTTCAACGTTGGCATGGGACAATTCGACTTGATCAGTCACTTCATTCACTAATCCCTCATAGCTATCTGCCTGCTTGCTGTTAACGGAGAGGTCCATTGGTTGTTCTTCCTTGGCACCCATCCGATTAAGCGGCTGTAACTTGTTGTCGGAGGGCTTCGTTTCTGGACGCATTGGGTTAGCGCTTTTTTTCATGCTTCCCATTTGGCTAATGGCGTCCTTCATTTCATTATTGCTTTCCTCTAATTCCATGGCGAATGATTGCAATACATCCTCAAGTTCCTTTTTCATCTTCTCTATATGCTGTTCAGTCTCCTTATATTGATTTTGTCTGCTATATAGAATAATGATGGCTAATATGCTGACGCAATGTAAAATCAAGCTGACGATTAAAATAAATGTGATCATTAATTACCTCTATCCGGAAAAGTCGATTCTATTTCCTTTATAAGGATGGTGCGAAAGCTCTTCCTTTTCTTCTTGTGTACAGTTCAAATTATGTCCTGAATGCAGATTCGTTTGATTCATCTTCCCGGAATCTTCTCCGACCTTTTGCTGCCTTGCCTTTTTTGCAGCAATAACAGACTGTTCCTTTTTCTTTTCTTCTCTTTTTACCTCATTTGCTGCTGAATCGATTGCGATTTGGCTTCTTTGCTGCAACTGTTCCTGTATTTTGCCAGCGTCCTGGGTACGCGGCAAAGCAATTTGCATTTCTATAGCTTTCAAGCTCAAAAACGACCACCCCTTTACCCGAATATGGCCTAGGCTCCTCCGTTAAGATAGCGGTTCTGTCCTGATTTCGCCTTCAGAAAAGAATATCTTTATTGAAGACGTTTTTTTCTGAAACACCTTAGAATACTTCCCGAATCGCATTTCTGTATTTGGATATACTGTACCTCGTGCATGGATATATGCTTGTTCATGGGCCATTTGGAGTTCTTTCAATTTCTGGGCTTCTTCTTCCAATCGGGCTAATTTTTCCTTATTCGCACGCGTAGTTATTTCTTGTTTTTCTAGGACAAGCCTTTCCTTCACACCCAGTGTACCTGTCATTTGCTTATGCCCTTGTAATTTTTCCGACAAGATCTTAAGCTTATCAAGCGCTGCCTTCACCAGGTTAATTTCCTTTTGGATCTTGAGTTCCTGTTCTGCATATTGATGGGATTTCCCGACAAAAATGGATGTCTGCATATAATGATGATTGCCGAAGTCATTTGCTTCCACGCCATCCATCGCAGATAGGAAACCGCCAATCACAGCTCCTCTTTTACAGTAGACACTGCCTCCGCATTCAATCCTGCTATGCAAAATGGATGACTCAATATAGACTGATCCCCCTGCCCGGCAATTGGCTTGATTCAAGTAATTGGCTTGGATATTCAATTCAGCTTCAATTGAGCCTTTATTCCCCCCTGTTATCCCGCCTAAAATGTGAATTGACCCTCCTGCTTTCAGATCTGCGGACTCCACCAATCCATCTATTTTGATATCTCCTCCTGCACGGATGCTATAACCGTTCGGAACATCGCCATGGATCACTACATTCCCAATAAAATCGATATTTCCGGTTTTTAAGTCCAAATCGCCTTGTACTTCAAAAATAGGATGTACATGGACTGCATGGTTCGATAAAGATACTTGCCCATCTACAGTTGCATATACCTTCCCTTGAAGAAATAGGACATTTTTGCCGGCCTTCAGCTTAAAAGCGCGCCCAGTCTTTGCCGGAATCGCGGTCCCGCTTACATCAATTCCAGGCACCCCCAAACCTGGCTTCATAATTTCAGCCAGGCATTGCCCGTTTTTGACTGAAGGAATCGTAAGGACATTCCGAAGGTTCAGCGTTTTTTCAGAGGTTTGCTCATTTGCCTTATCCATCGAAGGCAGGGATACTTTATTGACCAAAAAACCATCTTCTCCATCGGTAGGAGGTATGCCCTCTGCCACAACGATTGGATCTTTGGCGATTGAGGGATCTAACGCAATGGAAGCCAATACATCCCCCTGTATTCCATAAGTGATGGAATACTCCGCTAAAGCTTGATTCAATTCATCTGCAGTCACGTCTTGGAATGCCTCCATATCCTTTTTTAAAACCATCTTTGCCATTAAGCCATCTTTGCTTTTAAGCACTTCAAACCGACCGTCCATAGGATGCTCCCTCTCTTCTTTACATTCTTTATAAGATCGACTTGAGCAGATTCCTCAATTTAAAGATAGATTTTGAATGGATTTGAGAGATTCTGCTTGTGGATAGGTCCATGACATGGCCGATCTCGGTTAACGTAAGTTCTTCTTTATAAAACAATTGGAGCACTAATTGTTCGTTTTTATTCAATTGGGCAATCCCGCGGGCAAGGTCCTCATATACTTCCGTTCGTACCATATGATCATCAGGAAGGACCGCTTTATCATCTTTTAAATGGACAGATTTCCCTTCCCCATCATCATGGTCGCCCTGGTCTTCAATGGAAATCACATTCGCGAAGAAGTTTTCATTCAATGAATGGATGACTTCATCAGGGCTAATGTCTAATTCTTCTGCGATTTCTTCCGCTGAAACATTCCTCAAATGCTCTTGTTCCAGCCTCTCGATTGTATGTTCAATCTTTTTCGTCTTTTCGCGGGCACTTCTCGGAAGCCAATCTTCTTTTCTTAAACCATCCAAAATAGTTCCACGGATCCGGAAAGATGCATATGTATCGAACTTCAAATCCCGATCCGGTTCAAATCGTTCAAGAGCATTGAACAAGCCCATCATCCCTAAACTTCGTAAATCATCTCTGCTTACACTTTTAGGAAGACCTACCGAGATGCGCTGGACATGATAGGAAACGAGCGGCATATATTTACGGGCCAAAAAATCTCCCGCTTCAGAATCTTTTGATTTAACCCATTTCTTCCAGTGAACTGTTTCATCATCTCTTGCTAGTTGAGACATTGTTCTCCTCCTTACCTACTATTCAATAAGGATTTATTTACTATTTAGTATATCAAACTACGATATTAAACAATAAATAAACCAAAATAGTATTATGAACGTTCTTCATCTTCCCTTAATAAATCTTTTACGACCTTCGAAACTTCTTTGATTTTTTCATCGGATGCCATATGATCCAGAGAATCCGTTTTCACTTTGCTTGTTTCTTTCAATGCAATACCCCACAGCCATCTGACCAGATACATAAAAAAATAAAAAATAATAAATGCGGCCAAACCTCGCCAGACTGCATACAAATAAAAATCCACACTGAAGGAAAAAAAGAAAAACATCGCAAATCCAAAAACCGCAAAAAGGAGATTCAATTTATATGATCCTGCCATTACAATTCTTTTACCCCTTGATATACAGTCCTGATCGATAATCGTTTTGTTCCCGGATTAAACTCAATGGTCCTGCCGCTGCTTCCCCCGCAATCTTCACCCTTTAGGCCAATATGAAACTGATCCAATGCCATCTTGACAGCCTCCACATTCCTGGGCCCAATCCTCATCATGTCACTTCCCGATGAAAACTGGAACATTTGGGCGCCTCCCGCAATTTTGGCCTTCAGGCGCGATATTGCGGCGCCCTCCCTTTCAAGTCTCGAAACCAATTCTGGAACTCCTGTATCAGCATATTTCGCTGCATTAATGGGGCCATTCCTCACAATACTAGATTCAGGAAGCATAATATGAACCATCCCGGCCAAATCCTGAATACAATCATATAAGACCACGCCCACACATGAGCCGAGGCCGGCAGTCCGGATGATATCGGGCGCTCTGACAATATTCATATCTGCTATACCCACTTTGATTATCTTCTGATTCTCAATCATCCACATCCACCCCTAAAGCATTGAAAATAATCTTGAAAGAAGATGGATCTGGAAGAAGAAAGAAATGACCATTAACACTCGTTTGTAAATCCCCTTCTTCCTCACTTAGCTCTGTATCAATGACAATCGCTGCATCCCCTTCACGTGAAAGCTCAATAAGGCCAAAGCTGATAATGGCCCCAACCATCTCCACCGAGAAAGCTGGAACAGATGGATATAAATTCAATTGGGTAAAATCTGAAAGTGATGTTAAATAGGAGCCGGTCAAGATATTTCCAAGCTCCTGCAAGGCAGAAATGCTCAATTCACTATATGGGGGATCTGAGAAACTGAATTTCCCATCCCCAGTCATCTGGTGCACAAAAAATTCAGCCTGATCCAGAGACAGAAGAAAGAACATGCTTCCCGGTGCGTCTCCCTCTAATCGTAAAAAAACCGATGCGACCACATTCTCTGGACCTCCAGCCAGATCCATTACTTCATCGAAAGATACCACACGAACATTCGGCACCTTCATATCAATTTTTTTGTCCAGCATAGTAGATAATGCAGTAGCGGCATGCCCTGCTCCAATATTTCCGATTTCCTTCAAAATATCTAGATGCATGGTGGATATCTTTTCGATATAAGACATGTTTATATTCCTTCCCCTCGTTCTTGTATAGCTTCTTCAGGATTCAAAACCTTCATCAAATCGATCAGGATGAGTAAACGTTTATCCATCTGAATTACTCCAGTAATAAATTCTGTCTCTTCCGCCCCTACAATTTCCGGCTGCGGTTCAATATCCGTTTCCGCTACATCAATGACATCATTTGCCGAATCAACGATTAAACCAACCTCCAACTCATCCAATGACACGATAATAATCCTTGTTTGTTCCGTATAAGGCTCCTCATCAATATCAAACCGGATGCGAAGGTCAATAATTGGCACAACCACACCTCTAAGATTGATTACCCCCTTTACATAAGGGACTGTATTAGGCACTCTGGTGATATGCTCAATTTTTTCAATCGCTTTTACCTGACTGACTGGTAAGGCATACTCCTTTTCCTTCAGCTGAAAAACGATCACTTTTATACTAGTTTCTATTTCCTGAGACACTGTAATCCCCCCTAAAATCTCCACATTGCTTCCTATTTAATTAGTGCATTGCAATCTACTATTAACGCTACTTGTCCATCTCCCAAAATAGTGGCGCCAGAAATTGCAAAGACCGACGTCAAATAATTGCCGAGAGACTTTAGGACCACTTCCTGCTGCCCTATAAAAGAATCCACGATTAATGCTGCCATTTTTTCTCCCTTTCGGACGATCACAACTGAAACATATTCATTATCTTCTTCAAAGAAAGGGACCTCGAACAATTTTGCCAAATTCAATAAAGGAACCACTTTTCCTCTAAAATCAATCACCTGCTGGTTATGCGCATTCATAATATTTTCCTTTTTAACGATAGCCGTTTCAATGATAGAAGATAACGGAATAGCATATTTCTCTTTTTGAATCTCTACAAGCATCACTGATATGATGGATAAAGTAAGCGGAAGTTGGATAGAAAAAATGCTGCCTTCCCCTTCATTCGAATCGATGGATACTGTACCGCCAAGCGATTCAATCGTATTGCGGACCACATCCAAGCCGACGCCGCGCCCGGAAACATCGGAAATAACATCGGCTGTCGAAAAACCGGAAGCAAAAATCAATTCATACACTTGCCTGTTTGTCATCGCAGCTGCCGCTGCCTTGGTCACAATTCCTTTTGATATCGCTTTATTCAGCACATTTTCCCGTTTGATTCCTGCACCATCGTCTTCAATTTCAATGAAGACATGATTGCCGCTGTGATAAGCCCGCAAAATAACCGTTCCTTCTTCACTCTTTCCTTTTGACAGCCGGACATCAGGTGTTTCAATTCCATGGTCCAATGCATTCCGCAGCAAATGGACCAATGGGTCTCCGATTTCGTCAATAACCGTTCTATCTAATTCAGTCTCTGCACCGACAATTTCAAGATTAATTTTTTTATTCAAATCTTTGGCTAATTGTCTAACCATTCTTGGGAATCGATTGAACACTGTTTCAACCGGGACCATTCTCATATTCAAAATAATCGTTTGAAGATCGCCTGAAATCCTCGTCATCCGTTCAACAGTTTCATGCAACGCTTGATTGTCCAGATCTTTTGAAATTTGTTCCAATCTGCCTCGATCGATAACAAGCTCTTCAAATAAATTCATCAGAATATCCAATCTTTCGATATTTACCCTAATGGTTTTATTCGTATTGACAGCCTTTTGGCCGTTCTGTTTTTTATCGCCCTGGTTCTGGTCTTGTTTTGCGATAACGGCTTCTTCATTTTCCTGTGCCTGTTGGGGCAAAGCTTCGCTTACTTCTTTGAATTCCGAAGCTTGTACTGAACCTGAATGGTTTTTCTTTAATTCATCTAATTCGATCGGAAATGCTGACACTTTATCCACTTCTGAAACCTTCATAATTTTCTTTTCAATTTCCTCTTGAGATGCATGTGATACAAAGGTTATTGTGAATTCCGAATCGAATTGTTCCTCTTCCAATTGTTCAGTTGCCGGGAATGTTTTGATGACTTCCCCTATTTGCTCCAATACTTCGAAGACCATAAATACGCGGGCAGCCTTCAACAGACAGTCATCACGAAGAGCTATCGTGATTTCAAACGAAGAAAACCCTTGTTCTTTCGATTGCTCCAGCACAGTCAGCTCATACTCGTCATACTCATTTTTCAAGGATGCTGGCAGGCTTTCTGCTGCTGGGCTGTTCTCCTGCTCGTGAACTGATTGTGGAGCTGAACCAAGCGGCTCCCCTTTTTCGATTTTCAGAAGTTTATCCACTACTTCAGAGACATCTTTTTTCCCATTTCCACCGGAAGCTATATCCATGACCATTTCTTCAAGGTGATCGACAGAATCAAAAACAACATCCAGCAATTCCTCGCTGACCTTCAGTTTTCCATTGCGGATTGCATCCAGCACGTTTTCCATTTTATGCGTAAGGTTAGCTAAATCTTCATAACCCATCGTTGCAGACATTCCTTTTAAAGTGTGCGCTGCACGGAATATTTCATTGACAATTGTCATTTCTTCCGGATTCTTTTCAAGCTCCAATAATTGTTCATTGCACATTTGCAAGTGCTCTTTACTCTCTTCAATAAACACTTCTAAGTATTGGTTCATGTCCATCAGAAGGCCCCCTTAAGTTCAGCATAACGCAAGATTGCGTCCGCAATATTCTCAACATGTTCGACAGTGTCTGCCAATTTGGCGCCGATCACAGACTTCGGCATCCCGAAGACGATAGATGTTTCCTCTGATTCAGCAATACAAACAGCAGGCTGGTTCTCTTTTATCAATGCTAACCCTTTAGTCCCATCACTGCCCATTCCTGTCATGACGACTGCAATCGTCGACAGATGTTTCACTAAACTGATCGACTCGAACATGACATCCACGGACGGTCTATGGCCATTGCGTACTTCATCTTTGCTTAATGCTATTTTTAGAATAGTACCGTTCCCTTCCACTTTCAGATGGTACCCTCCAGGTGCCAAATAGGCGGTCCCTTTCTCCAAAACATCCCCATCTTCCGCTTCTTTGACCGATATTTCAGACAGCTGGTCCAATCGGGATGCCAATGATTTTGTAAACCCCGGCGGCATATGCTGCACTATAACAATGGGCAAAGAGAAGTCTTTGGGCAACATCGTCAGTACGGACTGCAATGCTCTCGGCCCTCCGGTAGAAGTCCCTATGGCTACTAATTTCCTATTATTCATTTGGATACCATCCTCTGGAACTAGCCTTTCTTTTAGTTCCATTTTACTATAAGAAAGGCGCACATCCTGCGAATAATTTGGCAAATTCAGTTTTTTTTGCAGAAGTTGTATGTCTATCTTTCCTGCTGCTTTTATTTTTTCTATCAATTGTTCTTTGATTTTATGTAAATCCAGCGATATCGGCCCTGAAGGCTTTGCAATAAAATCAAAAGCGCCATGCTGCATTGCCTGAAGGGTACGATCGGCGCTTTGATCATTCAAGCTCGAAAGCATAATGACCGGGACCGGGCATTCTCTCATGATAATCTCCAATGCTTCAAGCCCGCTCATCACTGGCATTTCTACGTCCATCGTGACTACATCAGGATTCCATTTTTTTATCTTATTAATAGCATCCTGGCCGTTTCTGGCTATGCCGATTACTTCAATATTCTGATCTTCTGATAAAAAATTTTGAATAAGCTTCCTCATGAAAGCTGAATCTTCCACAATCAACACTTTAATTTTTCCCATGGCTTTCCCTACTTCCCAGTGAAAAATAATTTGAATTTATCAAGAAAAGTCCGCTGGCTTTCTTTTGCACCTTTAATGTTATCTCTCTCTAAAAATCCTATTGTCAGTTGTTTCATCGATTTGCTAATATCTGAATGGGCGTTGTGGGTTGTGAACGGGACTTGTCTTAATACTGCTTTCGAAACAGCTTTACTGTCAGGGAGTATCCCTAGAGTAACAATTTCCTTCCCCAAGAATTGCTTCACTGTCTTTTTAAGCCGATTGATCGTTTCACGCCCTTCCCGTTCATTGGATGCCCTATTGCAGACCACATTGAATGGAAGGTCCTCATTTTGCATATGCAAGTATTTTATAATTGAGTAAGCATCCATAATGCTAGTCGGCTCAGGTGTGGTAATCGTTATAATCTCATCAACACACATCAGGAATTTGGCCGTTTCAGCGGAAATGCCTGCCCCTAAATCAAACACAAGATAATCATAATGAGCCTGCAAAACAGTAAATTCAGCAATAAAAGAATCCACTTTTTCGTTATCCATGGAAAATAAATGCGAGAGACCGGATCCCCCACTGATAAAACGGAGATGATCCGGGCCTTCTGTAATCACTTCTTCCAAAGACATTTGATGATGGAAATAGTCGACAATGTTTCGTTCGGCTGTCCGGCCCATCAATATATCGATATTACCCATTCCTATATCCATATCGAACAATAACACCCGTTTTTGTTCCCTGGAAAGCGTTAAAGAAAAGTTCAGGGAAAAATTTGATTTCCCGACTCCTCCCTTCCCGCTGATCACCGCAATGGTTTTGCAATGGTTTTGTGCTGATTGCTTCATCATTTTGTGCCTTAGGTTTGCAGCCTGGTCATTCATGGCGGTTCACCTTAAACATCGAATCGACCAAGAAATCGGGCGATGCTTTTTTCAAGTCATCAGGGACGTTCTGCCCATCCGTCACATAGGCAATATTCAAGTTATATTTCACGACCATATTATAGGCAGCCCCTATAGTTGATGTTTCATCCATCTTTGTGAAAATAAAATAGGAGAGCGGTATGGAACTGAATTGCCCTACGATTTCTTCCATATCTCGCTGCTTGCTTGTTAAAGCAAGCACCATATATGTTTCCATCTGCTCATCAAATGAGATGATTTTATTCAGTTCCTCCACATATTCTGCATTTCTGAAGTTTCGACCGGCAGTGTCAATAAAGACTAAATCATAATGTGAAAAACGCTCAATCGCCTTCCTGAAATCTTCCACGTTATACGCAACTTCAATCGGCACATTCAGGATTTTGGCATATGTCTTTAATTGGTCGATCGCTGCTATTCTATATGTATCAGTAGTAATGAAAGCTACTTTTTTTCTGTATTTCAAGGCACTTTCCGCTGCCAATTTTGCCAGGGTCGTGGTCTTTCCTACACCAGTCGGCCCAACTACATTCACATATTTACGTTGAAAAAGTCTGTTTGCCTCTGAAGGCAATGAAGCCAGCAGGAATGATTTCGCAAACTCGATCGCTTCCTCTTCGGTAATGCCTTCTTTATCGTTAAGCATCACCAAAATGGTATCGATCACATCTTGAGCTATTTCCTGCCCAGACAATAGGTCGCTTACTTTTTTCAAGGGAGCAGATAATGTGTCTTTTTCCTGGTTTAGCTGAACCTTTTTCACCAGTTGCTTCAGCTCGCCCATTTCTTTCAATACATCATGGGCCGATTGATTATCTTCTTTGTTTGTATGGCCGACTCTATTCGGATTCCTATCGTAAGCAATCTTTTCGGCAGGCATCCCTTCTAAGCGCTTTTTCTTTACTTGAGTTGCCATTGGCTGTTGTCTCTCCTGTGGATCGACAGCAGCAATGACTTCTATTCCTTTTTTCTTAAAGAAACCGAGAATGCCGCCGGTAAAAACCACCTTCGAATTCAATATGACTGCTTCTTCACCTAGTTCATTCTTGATTTGCGCCATTGCTTCATTCATATTGGCAGCATTGTATTTTTTTATTTTCATCAGCTTACGTTCACCACCCCGATGCTTTGTATTTCCACTTCTGCTTCCAATTCGTTATAAGATAAAATTGGAACTTGCGGAAAATATCTTTCTGTCAATTGTCTAACATACATCCGCACTGCGGGCGAGCATAAGACAATTGGCTGTTGATCAATCAGCGATAGTTCCTCCAGCTTGGAAGCAAGAGATGCCAGTATTTCCTGGGTGACATTCGGATCGATGGATAAGTAGTTTCCATGCTCTGTTTGTTGTACACTGTCTGCAATCAGCTTTTCTACTTTCCCTGAAACGGTGATGACCTTCAGGGACGAATCACCATTCAAATATTGTTGGGTAATTTGTCTCGCTAAATTCTGCCGGGCATATTCCGTCAATAAATCCGTATCTGTCGACATCTTGCCGTAATCGGCCAGCGTTTCAAAAATAATCGGCAAATTGCGGATGGATATCTTTTCTTTCAACAATTTGGCAAGAACTTTTTGGATATCTCCAACCGAAAGCGGATTTGGTGTTACTTCTTCCACAAGAATCGGTGATGTCTCATTCAAGTGGTCTATTAATTGTTTTGTTTCTTGTCGGCCAATTAAAATATCCGCATTGTTTTTGATGACTTCCGTAATATGGGTGGACACCACACTTGGCGGGTCTACGACCGTATATCCAAGCATCTCAGCTTGTTCCTTTGTTTCTTCGCTGATCCATTTGGCAGGCAATCCGAATGATGGCTCTACCGTATCAATTCCTTCAATAGTATCATCATCCGTACCGGGGCTCATGGCGAGATAATGGTCAAGCAGGACTTCCCCCCTTGCCATCTCACTGCCTTTTATCTTAAGCCGATACTCATTAGGATTCAGCTGGATATTATCACGAATACGGACGGCAGGAATGACTAATCCCATTTCGATGGCCAACTGCCTTCTGATCATTACGACCCTGTCCAAAAGATCGCCGCCCTGATTGGCATCGGCCAATGGGATTAATCCATAGCCGAATTCAAATTCAATTGGATCGACACTGAGCAAATTAACGACGCTTTCCGGACTTTTCATTTCATCGCTCTGCAATTCCTCTTCCATTGTTTGCAGCTCTTCTTCATCCGGTTCAGGCTGCCGTCCGATCATATAACCGCCAAATATTAATATTCCGCCCAACGGAATCGTAAAAGCATCACTAATCGGTGTAAATAGGCCAAGCAAAATGATTGTTCCTCCAGTTACATACATCATCTTAGGATAGGCGAATAGCTGTCCGGTAATATCCGCGCCTAAATTCCCGGTCGATGCAGCTCTTGTCACTACAATCCCTGTTGCAGTGGATATCAACAAGGCAGGAACCTGGGAAACGATCCCGTCGCCGACTGTCAGGAGGGCAAAGTGAGTGGCAGCCTCTCCGAATCCCAAATCAAGCTGTGTGACACCAATAATAATCCCAAAGATCAGGTTGATCGCCACAATGATGATCCCTGCAATGGCATCCCCTTTTACAAATTTGCTGGCCCCGTCCATCGAGCCGTAAAAATCGGCTTCGCGGCCAATTTTTTCACGCCGTTCACGCGCCTCTTTTTCAGAGATCAAGCCGGCGTTCATATCTGCATCGATACTCATTTGCTTTCCGGGCATCGCATCGAGCGTAAAGCGCGCTGCTACCTCTGACACACGCTCGGAACCTTTTGTAATAACGATAAATTGAATAATGATCAAGATCAGGAACACTACCATACCAACCAGGACATTTCCGCCGATAACAAATGTACCAAATGTCTCAACAACGCCTCCCGCTTCTCCACGGCTAAGGATGGATCGTGTTGTAGACACATTCAACCCTAAACGAAACAATGTTAACAACAACAATAACGAAGGAAAAATAGAAAATTCCAGCGGTTCTTTCATGTTCATAGTGGTCAAGATCACAATTAACGCAAGCGAAATATTGCATAGAATCAAGACGCTTAAGAGCCATGTCGGCAACGGGATGATAAGCATGGCCACAATCATAATTACACTAATTAAAACCGATAAGTCTCTTGCTGACATCGTCTTCTCTCCTAACAAACCTAATATATATACATTTCTTTCAATCATCTCAGCAACAAATAGACTATCATCACACTTTATGTATCGGAATTGTTACACTTTTCCTTTTGCTTTATAAACAACTGCCAATATCTCGGCGATTGCCCTAAAAAACTCTTCCGGTATCGCTTCTCCGACTTCCGTCTGGTCATATAGCGCCCTTGCCAACGGCCGGTTTTCCACCATGCTGATATTGTTTTCGCTGGCGACAAGTTTAATCTTTTGAGCAATAAAATCTACACCCTTGGCAGCCACATACGGAGCATCCATTTTGCTTTCGTCGTATTTTATGGCGATTGCATAATGGGTAGGGTTCGTTATAACCACATCCGCATTTGGCACTTCCTGCATCATCCGCTGCATGGCCATTTCTCTCTGCCTTTGTTTAATCTTTGATTTAATCAATGGATCGCCCTCGATATTTTTGTACTCATCTTTTATATCCTGCTTTGACATACGGATACTTTTTTCGAAATCGAACCGTTGGTATAAATAATCAAGCAAAGCAATAAACAATAGCGCCAGCGAGCCGAGCAAGCCTACTTGAATGGTAATATTGCCAAGTGTGGCAAGTGCTGAATTCAATGGTTTTTGCGACAGCTTCAAGATTTCATCCAAATGGGAGTTGACAACAAAATAGGCAACAGAGCCAACAAACGCAATTTTCAATAAAGACTTTAACAATTCTACAATAGCCCTTACAGAAAAAATCCGTTTAAACCCAGATATAGGGTTGATTTTGTTCAGCTTGAACTGGATGGCTTCTGCAGAAAATAAAACGCCAACCTGCATATAATTCGCCGCCACTCCCCCCACCATGGCAGCGAGCATTACAGGAAGCAGAACATAGGCGGCCTTTTCGACCATAGATATAAACAGTGTGTGTACATTAGCTTCCGTAAGAGGCATCGTCAAATATTTTTCAAATGTCATTTTATAAATACCAAGCAAATGCTCTTTCATATAACCGCCCAAAAAGGACATTACACCGAATGAAGCTAATAGCACAATGGCTGTATTGACATCCTGGCTCTTCGCCACTTGCCCCTTTTTCCTTGCGTCCTGCTTTTTCTTAGGTGTGGCCTTTTCGGTTTTTTCTCCGGCAAAATATTGAAGGTCCAGTGAAAGCCAATCCATCTAGCTCCCCCCCATCAGCTGCATAAGTCCTCTCATCGTAACCAGAATATAATTGAATAGCTGGCCTACACTCGTCAGGAGAACACTCATTACAATGATTAAAACAATAAAACTAACGACAATTTTTACGGGTATGCCCACAACAAAAATATTTAACTGTGGTACTGTCCTAGCGAGAATACCAAGTGAAATGTCAACGATAAACAAGCTGCCCACCACCGGTATGGCCATTTGAAATGCAATTAGGAAAGCTTTATTAAATGCATGTATAATGAACCAGAACATTTTTTCATTTCCAAAGGGGATGGACAATTGATCAATCGGAATAAATTGGTAGCTGTTAAAAATACCATCGAGCAGTAAATGATGGCCGTTAGTAACTAATAAGAATAATAGTGCAAAAGTATATAAATACTGTCCTGTCAACGGATTTTGGACGCCCGTTTGAGGGTCTATGACATTAGCTATGGCAAAACCCATCTGAAAATCGATCAATCCGCCGGCAATCTGTATCGCTGTCAAAATCATATACGCGACAAATCCGATTAACAGACCGACGGACGCTTCTTTAAACACCAGCATAATAAACTGATAGTCCAATTCAATCCTCGGTATATCCAACGTATAATACATGATCCATGCCAAAAAAACGCTGAGACCGATCCGATGCATGGCAGGTATTGTTTTATAAGAAAAAATCGGCATGGTGACAAAAAAACAGGATACCCTGACCAACACCAGCAAAAACCCTGGAAAAGCCTGTAATGAGGGTAATAAAGCTTCCATATTCTTACCCTATGAATTTATACAGGTTAGCAAATATCTCAGTGGCGTAAGAAAGCATATGTGTCAGCATCCACGGACCGAAAAAGATCAACCCGAGAAGTACAGCTACAATCTTTGGCACAAAAGCCAAGGTTTGCTCCTGGATTTGGGTGGTAGCCTGAAATATACTGACAATCAACCCTATTCCCAATGCAAGAAGCAATAATGGACCACTAATAATTAAAACCGTATAAACTCCCTTTTCAGCCATATTAATTACAAATTCTTGACTCATTCTTTATCACCAACTAAAAACTTTGTAGTAGAGATTTTACAACCAGATACCAACCATCCACCAGTACAAACAACAAAATTTTGAACGGCAGTGAGATCATGACAGGAGGCAGCATCATCATTCCCATGGACATAAGCACACTGGCCACAATCATGTCAATCACCAGAAATGGTATGAATATCATAAAACCTATTTGAAAGGCTGTCTTTATTTCACTTATGGCAAACGCGGGAACTAAGGCGGTCAACGGGATATCCTTAATGTCCTTTGGTCTTTCCATTTGAGCATATGATAAAAACAACTCTAAATCTTTTTGTCTAGTTTGAGCACTCATAAACTCTTTGAAGGGACCAGTTGCCTCTTCGTATGCTTGTTCTAGATTAATCTCTTCCTTAAAAAGCGGTGTCAGCGCTTTTTCATTCACTTCATGAAATGTGGGGGCCATAATGAAGAAGGTCATAAATAAAGCTATTCCTACCAGTACTTGAGTTGGAGGCATCTGCTGAGTAGCGAGCGATGTTCTGACAAAACCAAGCACTATAATGATCCTCGTGAAACAGGTCATTAAAATAAGAATGCTGGGAGCAAGGGACAGGACAGTAAAAACCAAAAGCAGTTTAACAGAAGATGAAACGGCAGAAGGATCGCTATTATTGAAAAAACTCATGAATTCATTCATCTTTTGTTTCCACCTTCTTTTTGTATTCCTCTTTTATCGCTTTTCGGTTTGCTGCCATCTGGCTCAATTGTTCCTTGAATTGCTCTGTAAATGATACGGTTGTCTCTTTATCATCTCTGTCTTTTTTTCTGCCAACCCATTTACTGACAATATCGGCAGGCGCCATTGCCCGGTCGGCAGCAGAATTATACTCAGATAGAATCGTTTCCATTTCATCTTCATCGGTAATTTCATTCAATAATTGGACATTCTCTCCGACACCAATTATATACAGTTTTGTTCCGATTTTGACAATTTGGATTGATTTTGAATTTCCAAGGCTTGTCCCGCCAAGGTTTTGGATGAGATTCCCTTTCTGGTAGCCTTTTGTTCTTTTGTTAATGAACTTTAATAATAGATATAGAAGTCCAATCACAAACAGAAAAGCGGCCAACAAACGTAAAATATCCGTAAATCCGACAGTCGGCGCTGAATCCACTTCACTCGAAGGTTCTTCCTTCACTTCTTTTTTTTCTGTTTTACCCTTATTCTTCTGTTGCTCCAAGTATTGTTCAACCGTTTCATTCCCATTATCTCCGGCAGCATGGACATATGTGCCTGAGTTGATTGAAAAGAACAAGCTGAACATCAGGATTGCAATGAAGGATCGCATTGTTCGCTTTGCCAAAATAATTACACCCTCTAACTGCTGTGATGAATCAATAGAAAGGCAATCCTATAAAACTGGCATTCTATAGGATTGCAAACTGCCTGTTAGCTCAATGTTTTATTGATCGCTTCAAGGACACGGTCAGCTTGGAACGGCTTTACAATAAAGTCTCTTGCCCCAGCCTGGATAGCATCGATTACCATAGCCTGCTGGCCCATCGCAGAACACATAATGATTTTGGCTTGAGGATTGATTTTCTTTATTTCCTTCAGTGCGGTTATACCGTCCATTTCCGGCATTGTAATGTCCATTGTCACAAGATCTGGCTGTGTTTCTTTATATTTTTCTATGGCTTGGAGACCATCAGCCGCTTCCCCGACAATATCAAATCCATTTTTTGATAAAATATCTTTAATCATCATTCTCATGAATGCTGCATCATCCACGATTAAAATTTTATGTGCCATTCTTTACTCCTCCATATGTTAACGTAAATTTTTCAAACGGTCGCTTTGACTGACGATATCCGTCACCCTTACGCCAAAATTCTCATCAATAACGACTACTTCCCCTTTAGCGATCAATCGGCTGTTCACCAGAATATCTACCGGTTCGCCTGCAAGCTTGTCGAGTTCAATAATGGAACCATTGGATAATTCTAAAATATCCCTAACCGATTTTTTTGTTCTTCCTAATTCGACTGTAATCTGCAACGGAATATCCAGAAGCATGTCTAAATTTTTCATTCCTGTTTCCTGCGTTTCAAATGATTGGAAACTAGAGAACTGGGCGGGCTGCACATTTACCGGCTGGCTCGGCTTTGATTGTGATGCATTGTGTACCTGTGCAGGCGCTGTTTGGTAAGATTCCACCTGCTGCTCGATCTGCCGGGTTGTAGGAGGTTCCTGATACATATATGCATCATTTACCTTTTCTTCCTCTGCATAATGCATTGCCTCGCTGTGCAACTCTTGTGTGGCTGAAACCTCTTCCTTATATGGTTCGTCTTGTGACGGAGAAGCTCCGTTCATTAATTCATCCACAAGCGCCTTAGCGAATTTGATCGGTAGTAGCTGCATAATATTGGAGTCGATCAACTCGCCGATTTTCAACCGGAAAGAAATTTTCACCAGCAGGTTGTCGGGCGGTATTGCTTCTTCGCCTTCCCCATTTTGAATGTCGAGCAGTTCAATGCTAGGTGGGGAAATATCCACCTTCTTATTGAAAATGGTCGACATGGATGTAGCGGCTGATCCCATCATCTGGTTCATCGCTTCCTGGACGGCGCTTAATTGGATATCCCCTAGTAAATCACCGGGATTTTCTCCGTTCCCTCCCAGCATAAGGTCCGCAATGATGCTGGCATCACTTTGCTTGATCACCAATAAATTGGCTCCTGAAAACCCGGTCGTGTATTGTACTTGTATGGCTACATATGGATGCGGGAATTCTTCCTGCAGGCGGTTCCTGTCTACCAATGATACCGCAGGCGTTGTAATCTCCACTTTTTGGTTCAATAAAGTGGACAAAGCGGTAGCTGAGCTTCCAAATGAAATATTGCCGATTTCACCTAAAGCATCTTGTTCCATCGAACTTACATAATCATCAATCAGAGGAGAATCCATGTAATCATCATCATTATCGTCACCGTCAGTCCCTTTGAGCAAAGCATCTATTTCATCTTGGGATAACATATCTTCAGTCATCATCTTCTTCCTCTCCCCCCTTAACAGTATCTAAAATTTGCAACGCCATCTTATTGCCTATTTTGCCTGGCTGCCCTGTGAATTTAGGGACTCCGCCGACCTTCAATAGGAAATGGCTGTTCAAATGAGTATTCAAATCAATAACATCGCCCAAATCAAGCTGTAAAAAATCTTCAATCGATATATCGGTTGTCCCTAATTCGGCAACCAATTCAACCTCTGCGTGCTTCACTTCTTTTTCCAATGTTTCTTTTTCAATAGGCAATCTTTCTTTTTGTGAGGTCTGCATCCAATAATGGACAGACAATCTAGGAATAATGGGTTCAAGGACAACATGAGGAATGCAAATATTCATCATGCCGCTTGCTTCTCCGATATGGGTATTCAATGAAATGACAATAACGGTTTCATTTGGTGACACCATTTGAAGAAACTGGGGATTAACCTCAAATTCCGTTAAAACCGGATCAATATCCGCAAGCGTGTTCCAAGCTTCCTGTAAATGCTCGAATCCCCTCTCGAACAGGTTGGACATAATCTTTGTTTCGATTTCGGTCAGCGTATCCACTTTATTCATGCTTGCCCCTCGCCCGCCCAGCACACGGTCCATCATAGCGTACGCAATATTCGGATTGACCTCCATCACTATTCTTCCATCAAGCGGCGGGACCTCGAATACATTTAAAATGGTCATCTTCGGTATAGAGCGGATAAATTCCTCATAAGGGATTTGGTCTACGCTCGCCACTGATATTTGAACGTATGTGCGCAGCTGTGCAGAAAAAAAGGTGGTCAATAAACGGGCAAAGTTTTCGTGGATTCTCGTCAAACTTCGGATTTGATCTTTAGAGAAGCGCAATGCTCTCTTAAAATCGTATACTTTCACTCTCTTTTCCACTTCTTCTTTCTTCAGCTCATCGGCATCCATTTCACCGGTCGATAAAGCTGAAAGCAAAGCGTCTATTTCACTCTGCGATAATATTTCACTGGACAAGTTCTCTCACCCCCATTTATAAGCCTGCCAACGTTTAGGAACAGCATTGTTTCTATTGGATGATGGATGAGGTAACGTATACCCTTTCAATCTTTCCGTCCTGCATGATGCTGTTGATTTTTTCCTTCAAAATATTTTCAAGGTTTTCGAAGCTCTTAAATTGCGAAGCCTTCCGCTGGGAAAGTTCCGTAATGATGATATTCTTCACCTGGAAATTTCGTTTCTCCAATTCTTTCTTTGCGCTTTTGCTGTCCGTTTGTATCATAAATGAAATTTTTATAAATCCGTCTTCAGCAAGATTCGTCGTAATATCAGGCACTTCAACCGAATGCTTAACGATTTGGTCTATGGATGGGTTCTTGTCATCGCTTTTGCCCATGTTCAAAACCATCACCAACGCGATGGCAGCCACCAACGTAATCACCACTAACGTAATGAGCATAATCGTTAACGGTTTATTCTTCTTCATCATTACCCCCCGCAATCTCATGATGTCCGAACATTTTGATGGATGTATAAAATGAAGTAACAGCCTGTGTCATATCACTTTCGGACTCACGCACTAAGTATTTATGTCCATTTGTCAACGTAATGGTCGTATCTGGGTTGTAGTCGATTTTCTCTATGTACATCGCATTCAGTGTAAATGGCTTTCCGTTTAAACTTGTCACTTTTATCATTAATTGAGGAACTCCGACCCTTTTATATCGGAGTTCCTCCCTCCCTTACGTTATCGTTTTAAATTCACAAGCTCCTGAAGGATTTCGTCGGAAGTTGTGATGATCTTTGTATTCGCCTGGAAACCGCGCTGAGCGACGATCATTTCAGTGAATTCCTCAGACAAATCGACGTTTGACATTTCCAGTGTGGAAGAAGCAATACTACCTGTCCCATTTTGGCCAGCCAATGTCATTAACGGAGCACCGGAGTTTTTACTTTCTTTTAACAAATTCGACCCTACTTTTTGTAAACCGCCTGGATTTGAAAATTTTGCTATAGCCAATGTCCCTGCAGTTTGAATGTTACCTGCATCATTCAAATAATTCACTTTTCCATCTTGGCCTATTGTTAGTTCCTTTGCCGTTTTCGGTATATTTATAGTTTTACCATCACTGCCAGATACGTACATTCCATCACTGTTAACTAAATTACCGTCCACATCTAGATATAAATTACCTGCTCTCGTATAATTCTTTTCACCTAATGTAATATTACCACCGGTATCTTTTGTTCCATCGGCAACAACAAAATAGCCGTCACCAGCAATCATAAGATCTAAGACTCGTCCAGTAAATTGTGAACTTCCGACTGTATCGATTGTATCGATAGCAGCCATTTGTGAACCTAACCCCACCTGTTTAGGATTGACTCCACCTCGATTAGTTGTAGGCGCACTAGCACCAGCCGTTGTCTGGCTAAGCATATCCTGAAACACAACACGGCCTTTTTTAAAGCCGAATGTATTGACATTGGCGATATTATTGCCGATTACATCAAGCTTTGTCTGAAAGTTTTTCATTCCGCTAATACCTGAATACATTGAACGTAACATTTGTTTGTTCTCCTTTCGTTATGGCAGCTTCATTCAATCAGCTTGCCTAAGGCCCCCTTGAAAAGGTCCAGCCTTCAATCGATGACGATTGTTCCATTTATGTTTGTAAAAATCTGCCCTGCCGCTTCTTCTCTCCCCATCGCCGTCACAACGACATTGTTCTTGGCGCTAACAATTAAAGCAGCATTTGTGAGCAGCACCAATGAATCGTTGACTCCCTTTCGTTTTGCCTGTTGAGTCTTTTCGTTCACACGGTCCCACGTTTCATCGGATATGGATATTCCTCTTTGCTGCATTCGCGTGTTGGCATGCTTGCTGATTGTCAATCCCTGCTTTTCCTGCAGTACTTGGTTAAGAGATTGTGAGAAAGGCTGACTCGTATTTTTTGCTACATTTTTCTTAACTAGATTCGGATGCTGTGCGATCAGGGGAGTATTATTTACATGATGAAAATTTGTTTTCATCAAATCCACTCCTTATGATGAAATTTTAGTAATCTGATCGGCTGTAATCGTTGTTCCATTCTGATCGTTCAATTCGTACTGGATTTTGCTGTCCTTCATAAAAACAGATTTTACGACCGCTTCCAATTCCTGGTCATCCTTTTTCCATGTAATCTTTTTGCCGATCAGTTCACTCGCCTGCAGAAGACTGTTCCCGGATGCTCCAGATCCAGTGTTATTCACTTCCGAGATATTGGCAGGCTCCAATGTTGTCCCATCCTGAAGGACGAAAACGACTGATCCATTTTTATATTGGATGGTTTGGACTATACCTGTTCCTTCTTTGATCGTAGGTTTTCCGTCAGGCTCTGTCGCTTCCTCAATTTTATGCCATTTCACTTCTTTGCCCATAAATTGATTATAGGCAAGCAACTGGCTTTCCTGCTGCATACTAGCGAATTTTTCAAAGTTGCTGGACATATTGGTCATCTGCTCTAAAGAAGAAAACTGTGCAAGCTGGGCGATAAAATCCTTATCATCCATTGTGTTGTTAATATCCTGGTTCTGCAGCTGCGTCAGCAGAATTTTCATAAAAGCATCCTTCCCTAATTCATTTGAGGGAGTTCGCTTAGCGTCTTGCTGCTTTTTATATTCCGTGTAAAGCAAAGAACTATCTATACTTGTCATCCTAATTTCACCTCGCCTTGTTCAATTGCTTGAAGAAACTCTTCCAGAAACTGTTCTTCTTCTTTTGAATCGGATTGTTGCTGATTGTTTCGGTTCTGCTCTTGCTGTTGTTGGCCTTGTTCACGGTACATGTGCCTGTCCTGCGGCTGGGCATTGAAGGCTTGTGTGATTTCGACTTTTTCAACGGCAATATGCTGGTTGGCCAATGACTGCTTTAATCCTTGCAACTGATTGTCGAGCATTTCTTTGGCAGCCGAAGAACTTGTCATGATTTTGGCAACCATGATCCCATCTTTCTGTATCAACTCTATTCTTATCGATCCCAAATGTTCAGGATTCAGTTTGAGCAACAACTTCTGAGTGCCGTTGGCCATCGAAAAATTGGCCTTATTCATTATCGATTCGAATGATTTGGCCAGTTGCTCCTCGTTCACAGAGCCGTTGCTTTTCATTGGCAGGCTCCAGACGAACTGTTCAATCTTTGAGGGTGTTACAAACGGATTATGCTGTAACCCGGCAGGCTGGTCTCCATTTGTCTTTGCCAGCTTGTCCGACGCCACTGATTTAGACACTTGATTCATGCGATTAAACATATTTGTGTCCAGGCCCCAATTATTTGTTTTAATAATAGTTGCTTTTGCAGAACCTTTAAAGCTTGCTTCTTGGGAAAGGTGACTGTTCAGAGTCTCTTTCAACTGATTCAATTGGTTTTTTAGATGTGAAAAACCATTTTTCATGTCCACTGTCGTGTCTAATCGATCGCCAAGCAACGAAAGTTGTTTAGCTCCTTTTAAAGCGTCTTCCACTGTAGGAAGGACCAGCTCTATTAATGACTGTAATTGGCCTGTATCATATTTTGTATTTTGAACTGCCTTAACAAAAAAATCGGATTCCAATAAATTTTGGCATAATGTTGAGTATTTTTGAAGCAACACATCCACTCCGTCAGTAACACTTTTAGCTGCCGACGAATTTTCTACATCAGAAAGCCCCTTCCTCTCTGGTTGAGATGCAAAAGGAAGGTTATAGCCCATTCCTGTAAGCAATTCATATATATGTGCCATCAGATCATCTACAGATGATTTATCCATTTTAATGGGCATCTGTTCATATACATCAGATATAGTCAAATCATCTGTTTGCATTTGTGGCGTCAATTTCCCACTATTTCCTCCATCAGCAGGATTCGTCATATTCAATTGATCTAAAATTGATTGAAGCATTGTGAATGCTAAACCAGCTGCCGTTTGTTGGTTTCCATTTTGTGAGGATAATGGGTTAGTTCCGGTTAACTGGCTTGACAATAAATCGCCAAATGCTCCCAATGAGCTATTAGTTGCTTGTTTTTTACCATTTTGTGCACTAGGCATAAATGACTGCAACGCTAGGATATTCATCTTATCACCTCCCTTCATTTACTTTTCTTTATTGGGTAGAAGCCTCTTTATTCTCCGCAACCGTCAGCTTCTGGGTTAAACGGGCTGCAACAGCAGGATCCATTTTTTCTAAAATGGCTCCAAGTGTATCAGGCTTTAAGTTCGATAACAGTTTCACTGCCTCATCGTCCTTCAAACTCGCTATTATAGGTGCAGCTTTTTTAGGAGCCATCGATTCATACGTCCTGACAATATCTTTATAGGCTTTTTTGTTATCCTCCTGCACGGCTTTTAATTCTGTTATTTCCTGTTGGAGCCTTTGTTTTTCTATATCGCTTTTGTTAATTTCTTTATCTTTTGTATCGAGCATGCTTTCCAGTTTGCCGATTTGTACCTCATTGTTTTTAATCTCACCCTGAAGATTTACAATTTTTTCTTTATAGCGTGTAATAGAACCATCATCCTTATTACTGGTCAAACTTGAGACTACTGGGAGCTTGGAGCCGATGTCTTTGGTCCACTGAAAAACATTGATGCCGGCAACAGACATAACGATTAGTCCTAAAACGAGCGCAAATACAACGGGAATGACGATGGCAAACAAAAACCATTGAAACTTATTGTATGGTTTCTCTTCCTTTTGCATCTCTATTTGCTTTTCCTTTTTTCCCATACAATCACCTAATTTTCTTTGCTTAAAAATGTTTGGATTGAAATGTCATCCATTTGGATCTTTTCAAGTTGTTTTATATTTTCAACAAATTTACTGTATTGTTTTTCTTTGATTTTTTCGTATTTCTTAACTTCCACGTTTTTATCGATCAGCCTATTTTGCATGTGATTCATTTGAGTCCTTGTTTTCAATACTTCCTGCTGGGCAAAAGCGATCAGGTTTTCTAGATTATCCATAAATAATTGATTATGCCTGATTTCAATAATGGACAAACCGGAAACAAGCTTGTCTTGCTGTAAGCCATGCAAGGTTTCTTTCTTTTTTAATAGTTCGTATAGGTTTTCAGCAGCTTTTTCAAAAGCTTCAACGGCATGTCCATATTGTGCTTGGGCATCCTTTTTCTCTTTATCCTTTAAACTGAGAATCTTTTCAAATTTATACTGATAGCCCATCATTTATTTTGCACTTCCTATCAAGTCATTCAACATTTGGATGCTTTCATTCTTAGAGATCGATTCCTTGGTTCCCTGTTTAAGGAACGCAATAATATCCGGGTATTTTTCAAGCGCCTGATCAATTTCAACCGACGAACCCCTTTTGTATGCACCAATGTTGATCAAATCTTCATTCTCAATGTATTTGGACAGCATTTCCCTTACCTTTTCTGCATTCTTTACATGTGTAGGATCAGCTATATGATTCATTAACCGCGATATGCTCTTTAATACATTAACTGCCGGGAATTGGCCTTTATTGGCTAAATCCCTGTCCATTACAAAGTGGCCATCCAAAATTCCCCTCACTGTGTCGGCGATCGGTTCATTCATGTCGTCCCCATCCACAAGCACTGTATAAAATGCTGTAATGGTCCCTTTTTCATTCGTGCCTGTCCGTTCCAGCAATCCTGGAAGCAGGCCGAAAACGGAAGGCGGATACCCTTTTGTCGTTGGAGGCTCACCAACTGCAAGGCCAATTTCCCGTTGCGCCATCGCCACACGTGTTACCGAATCCATCATTAACATGACATTCAAGCCCTGGTCACGGAAATACTCAGCAATAGCGGTAGCTGTATAAGCGCCTTTAATACGCATAAGTGCCGGTTGATCAGACGTGGCTACGACTACAATCGAACGCGCAAGTCCTTCTGGCCCTAAATCGCGGTCTATGAATTCGCGTACTTCTCTGCCACGCTCTCCAATTAAACCAATTACGTTGATATCGGCAGTTGTGTTGCGGGCAATCATCCCAAGCAGCGTACTTTTGCCGACACCGCTGCCGGCGAAAATGCCTACGCGCTGCCCTTTCCCTACTGTGAGTAAGCTATCTATCATTCTTACTCCGACCTCTATGCTTTCATCGATAGGCGGCCTTTGCATTGGGTTAGGCGGCATACGGTCGGTACCCACTGTTGCCAATCCCTTAGGAAGAGAAGAACCATCTAAAGGAAAGCCTAGTGGATCGACAGCTGTTCCGATTAAGGCGGAGCCTACTTTAATCTCCAACGGTCTCATCGTTGCTTCAACAAAACAGCCAGGAGAAATTTCGTTTACAACCGTATAGGGCATCAGAATAATATTTTCTTCCTTAAATCCAACCACTTCGGCCCGGATTGCCTTCCTTGACGCTTTGCCTCCTGTGTGGATAAAGCAAACATCGCCTACAGAGCATTCAGGCCCTTGTGATTCTATCATCAAACCAACTACTTTTTTCACTCTTCCGTATCTCTTGTAAGTATCCATTTCTTTGATAAAAGGCAACAGTTCTTTTGCTTCCATTCCCTTATTCCCCCTCCAGAAGCTCTTCCAGCTGGTGTTTCACTTCTGTCAGTTGACTGTCAATTCCCGCATCAATTAGGCCGGCTGCAGATTCAATAACACAGCCAGTCTCATTCATATCTTCATCCGGATAGATGACCAAATCCGTCTCTTTCGGAAATATGGCCAGCAATTCAGCCTTTTGCGAAACGAAAAAGTCATAGTGCTTCGGATGCACCCGAAGCTGAACTTCCTTGTAATCTCTTACTTCTTTTATCGCTTTTTTGACAAGCGGCAAAAATGTCTCCTGCTTCTCCTGTATTTCCACATTTAAGATTTGGCTGGCGATGGCAATGCTCAAATCAAGTATCGTCTGCTCTGCGGAATCCAGATAGTTTTGATAATCCTTTTTGGCAGAAAGGACAACCTGTTGCGCCATTTCAATTTGAGCTTTCATTTCTTGGCGCCCCTGTTCTATTCCGTATGCATGGCCTTCATTAAAGCCTGAATCGCGAGCTGATTCTTCGAGCAATTTTCGATCGTGCAACTCCCACTTTTCCCTTTCCTGCTCAATCGACCTTTTAATCTCCGTTGCGCGTCGGTTGGCTTCATCCATAATGCGCTGTGCGCTGGCTTCCGCTTCCTCTAGCATTGCATGATGGTTCACATGTGCTGACTGTTCATCTTGAAAGCCAGTACTGGACAGGTGGGTTAGCGGAACAATTGAAATCCTCTTCTCTTCTTGCTTTTCTTGTGCCATCCAAGATGATTTGATGATCCTAGACAATGATGTCATCTCCTCCGCCACGCGCCACAATGATCTCTCCTGATTCCTCTAGTCTGCGGACAACCGCGACAATCCGGGATTGGGCTTCTTCTACATCACGCAGCCGGACAGGGCCCATATATTCCATTTCCTCTACAAATGTATCGACCATCCGTTTGGACATATTTTTGAAAATGATTTCCTTTACTTCCTCGCTCGACACCTTCAATGCCAGTTTCAAATCTTCATTCTCAGAATCCCTGATTACGCGCTGAATGGCACGTCCATCCAGTGTAACGATATCCTCGAATACAAACATCCGTTTTTTAATTTCTTCGGCAAGTTCCGGATCCTGGATTTCCAAAGCATCCAAGATCGTTCTTTCTGTTGACCGGTCAACGCCGTTCAACACATCGACTACTGCCTCAATCCCACCTGTTTGCGTGTAGTCCTGAGTAACAGTCGCAGAGAGTTTCCGTTCCAAAATCTGTTCAACTTCGTTGATGATTTCTGGAGATGTACTATCCATGATCGCAATACGGCGCGCAATATCCGCCTGAACCTCCTGAGGAAGTTCAGAGAGAATTTGGCCAGCCTGTGCCGGTTCCAAATAAGAAAGAATGAGCGCGATTGTCTGAGGATGCTCACTTTGGATAAAATTTAAAATCTGGGCAGGATCGGCTTTCCTTGCGAAATCGAATGGTTTTACCTGTAAAGAGGAAGTAAGTCTATTAATAATGGCTGTTGCTTCATTCGGTCCAAGCGCTTTCTCAAGCACCTGTTTGGCATAACCAATCCCGCCCTGTGTAATATAATCTTGTGCTAAAGCGATATGGTGAAATTCATCTAGTATGTTTTCTTTTTCAAGTGAATCTACCTTTCTTACAGATGAAATCTCCAATGTTAACCGCTCAATTTCTTCCTCAGATAAATGTTTATAGACTGAAGCAGAAACATCCGGACCCAAGGAGATGAGGAGGATGGCTGCTTTTTGTCTTCCTGTTAATCCAGCTCTTTTATCTTTCTTCGACAATTGCATAACCCCCTAATCCTGCGATAACCAAGTGCGCAATAATTTAGCAAACTCATCCGGTTTCTCTCTCGCCATTTTTTCTAATTGTTTTCTCTTCATTGATCCTTCCGTTTCCTGTTCATTGTTCACATCCGGTATATCAAATTCCTCTTGTTCTTCAATAACCATCTCTTCTTCCATTTCCTGTTTGTTTTTACGGGAACGCAAGAAAAGGAACAGAACAATAAGTAGGGCAATCAGCAGAATTCCCCCCACAATGTAAGCCCACAATGGGATTTGAGTGTTCTTGTCTTCATCAAAAGAAACTTTGCCATTGAATTTCTGGACAGAAACAGCAATTTTTTTATCTATATCTTCATCTGAGATTTGCTCACTTTTATCATCTTTATCAATCGTAGTGCGGATGATAGTTCCAAGAATTTTTGTAATATCATCGACGCGGTCCTGAGGCAGTGAGTTTAGGTCCTTAGGGTTTGGAGGTTCAACCATTACCTGTATACCTAAGTCTTTTACTTTATAAGGACTCTCCACTACTTCCTTCTTAATGCGGTTCACTTCATTATTGATCGTTTCTTCCGTTTTTTCATAATCGCCATCGCTTGAGGAGCCTTCAGCATACTGTGAGCTTGTCCCCAGGGAGTCGGATGCATCTTCCCCTTGCGGAACCCCACCGGCGGCGCCTTTTCCTGTAAACGTCTCAGTCAGCTTCTTAGCGCTGATCGCGATGCCTGCCATATTTTCTTCGTCGACAGGAGTTACAAGATTTTCTTCTCTTTTTTCCTGTGAGAAATCAACATCCGCTGTAACCGATGCCACAACTTTATCCTGGCCCATGATAGTCCCAAGCATTGCTTGTACACGTCTTTGTATATCCCGTTCAATTTGTTTCTTGATTTCAAATTGATCTCCAATTGTCGAACCATTGGCTAGCTTATTGCTATTGTTCAAATCATAATACTCGAAATTTTGATTCATGATGGCGATATTTTCTTCAGGAAGGCTCGGGATGCTTTTCGATACCAAATGGTATAACGCTTTGATTTGGTCATCCTGGAATTTATAGCCCGGTTTTACATTCAAAATGATAGAAGCGGATGCCTGTTCATTATCATCCGTTACAAATACGCCTTTATCAGGCATGGATATCATTACTTTTGCGTTTTGGACACCATCAATTTGCTTAATTAGATTGGCTAACTCCGTCTGTGTGGCATCCAGCTTCATTACATTGAATTCGTTATCTGTCATGCCCATTTTGGCATTATCGCTAAAAAAGGAGTAATCGATGCTCCCTGTCTCAGGCAACCCTTCTGCTGCCAATTGGACTTTTAATGTGTCCACCTGTTCCTTTGGCACCATGATGGTTGTGCCGTTA
Organism: Bacillus kalamii; assembly: GCF_047238185.1. NCBI lineage: Bacteria > Bacillati > Bacillota > Bacilli > Caryophanales > Bacillaceae > Bacillus > Bacillus kalamii. The sequence goes on from NZ_JBDFMI010000001.1 coordinate 2,276,488, forward strand.
TCAGCTATTTCCGTCTTGATTCCCTTAGCGTCCACATTTTCTTTAATGCTGCCTGTCTCTGCAGGAGATAAATCTGAATATAAAGGAACCATTGTAGGTTTCATCGCATACCAGGATGCCGCTCCAATAAATGCGATTATGAGTACAACAGAGCCGATCATGATTCCCTTTTGCTTGCTGGATTTGCTTTGCCAAAACAGTGTTACTTTATTTTTAAATTGTACTAGTTTCTCTTTCATCATGTTCCCCCGACCGCTTTGTCATGTTACTTTGTTCTCAGGATTATTCTTTTTCAGCTCGATAGGAAAATGATGTTTATACCTGCATTCTCATTATTTCTTGATAGGCTTCCACTGCTTTATTTCTAACCTCCAGTGTTGTCTGCATCATTATGTTCGCTTTTTGCGAAGCGATCATAACCGTATGTAAATCAACTTGCTCACCTTTAGCAAGCTTATTTGTCAATTCATCTGATTGTAGTTGCGAGTTGTTTACTTCGTTGATGGATTGCTTTAACAGAGAGGAAAATGATTTCTGGGCTTCTGCTGGTGTAGTGTTAGTGCCTGAAGACGGCTGCAGTGTTTGCATCATCTTTGGAGTGAATCCTGTGATTTTCATTTCAAAAACTCCTATCTATTTGCCAATTTCAAGTGCTTTCATCATCATGCTTTTTGATGCATTAAATACCGTTACATTCGCTTCGTATGATCTAGTTGCGCTCATCAGGTCAACCATTTCCCTTAACGGATCGACATTCGGCATACTTACATAACCATTCTCGTCCGCATCTGCATTCGTCGGATCATATACTAGTTTGGCAGGGCTATCGTCTTCAACTACTTTAGCGACCTTGACCCCTTCACCCACACCTGATTGTGAGCCCATTGCTTTATTCAGATAAGAAGAAAAAGGTGCATTCCCTGGCTGAAGCACGACCATTTTTCGTTGATATGGCTGCCATTTCCCATCGACATATTTTCCTCTTGCCGTATCAACATTTGCCATGTTACTCGATATGACATCCATTCGAAGCCTTTGGGCTGTAAGTGCAGAAGCAGTACTGTTCATCCCTTGGAATAAAGCCATAATTACTTGCCTCCCCTAATTACATTCTCAAGTGATTTCAATTTCCCGCTCATCCGATCGATTAGTGCATTGTAATAAATCTGATTAGTGGCCATAACGCTCATTTCTTTATCCGGATCTACCGAGTTGCCATTATTGTTGTACGAAACATTCTGTTTAACAAACACCCCAGGGGTGCTCCCTTCATTTGAAGTAAAAGCCATATGCCTTGCATCTGTACGGTTTGCTTGAAATTTATCCATTTCAGAATCAAGCATATTCCGAAAACTGACACTTTTCGCCTTATAGTTCGGCGTATCTGCGTTTGCTATATTGTCTGCAATCACTTTTTGTTTTGTACCCGCATAATTTAAGGCACTTTCTAATCCAGCAATAGTGCCTGAAAAAATCGACATCTTCGTCACCTCATTCTTTTATCTTCAGTATGCTTAAAATCCATATAGTGAAAAATATCTACCTTTTTTAAACAATCATCTACTCTTACTATTAAAGTACAAGTAATGTCCTATATAATAAAGCTTTGTTCATAAAATTTCTTAAATTCGTCATATATCCCCCATTCAAAACACATTTTACCCTCATTTTTTGCAAAGGGACTTATATAATAGGTCTAAGATGTCTTTTCTTGTTGATATATACATAATAATGAAAAATTTGAAAAAATAATGCATACTTATGACCTATTTTGAAACACATACCATTCTATGGTAATTATTAACAAATAAAGAAAAATATTATACAAAAGTTTATAATTGGGTTATATTGGAAGAATATTCACCAATTCATTTCTATTTTATGGCAAATTATTCATTTTTCTTATGAATCTTTTGGAATTTACCGGCATCTATATGACAATTCAATAGTCAAATATCCCTATTTTTTAGGAACTTTTACTCAAAAAAAAATAACTTTTTTTCATAAAAAGTTAGTGTTTAAGGCATATTAATAAATTATTTTGCATGACGAGGATGAGAATGGTCACTAAAAACAAAAAAACCAGCCGAATTCGGCTGGTTTTTTTCATTAATGATTTTTCAATTTTTCCAATTCTACAAGGAACTTATTATTCAACACTTTAATATATGTTCCTTTCATTCCAAGTGAACGTGATTCGATTACACCAGCACTCTCAAGCTTACGCAATGCATTTACGATCACTGAACGGGTAATGCCAACACGGTCTGCAATCTTGGAAGCTACAAGCAAGCCTTCGTGGCCATTCAGTTCTTCAAAAATATGCTCGATTGCTTCTAATTCGCTGTAAGACAATGATGAAATAGCCATTTGGACTACAGCTTTGCTACGCGCTTCTCCTTCAATCTCATCCGCTTTCTCGCGAAGGATTTCCATACCTACCACTGTAGCGCCATATTCAGCCAGGATTAAATCATCATCTTGGAATTTTTCTTCAAGGCGTGCCAAAATTAACGTTCCTAGTCTTTCGCCCCCACCGATAATAGGCACTACAGTTGTTAAACCGTTTACGAACAAATCTTTGTTTTCGACGGGAAATGCTGTATATTCGCTGTCTACGTTCAAGTTAGAAGATGTTTCTTGAAGATTGAAAAGGCTGTTCGTATATTCTTCAGGAAATTGGCGGTCTTCGAACATTTTTTTCATGCGCTCGTTTTCAATTTGTTGGTTAATGGAGACTCCTAGAAGCTTCCCTCTTCTGCTCACAACATATACATTTGAATCGATTACATCGCTCAAGATCTCAGCCATTTCCTTAAAATTAACTGGTTTTCCAGCTGCATTTTGAAGCATTGCATTAATCTTTCTAGTTTTTTCAAGTAAATTCATGAATAAGTTCCTCCTAATAGATGCGATATTAAATTTTATGTGTAGATTTTCCTCTGATAGTACAATCACTTGAAAATAACGTTGGATGAACCATTAAGTAAAAAGATCTCTCTTCTGTTTAAGAACGAAGCTTTTTGTTTAGTTATAAGATAAATTGGCTGAGATCCTTATTTTTAGAGATGGATCCAAGCTTTTCTTCCACATATTGCGGAGTAATTTCGATCTTTTCCATCGTAATATCCGGAGCCTCGAAAGATAAGTCTTCCAAGAGCTTCTCCAGAATGGTATGCAATCTTCTCGCACCTATATTATCTGTATTTTGGTTCACTTCATACGCTACTTCTGCAATCCTACGAATAGCATCGTCAGAAAATTCTATTTGTATACCTTCTGTTTCTAATAAAGCTTTATATTGTTTAATTAAGGCGTGGTCGGGCTCATGCAAAATCCGTTGGAAATCCTCTACAGATAGCTTCTGCAGTTCGACACGGATTGGGAATCTCCCTTGTAATTCAGGGATTAGATCCGAAGGCTTGGCGATATGGAAAGCCCCGGCCGCGATAAATAGTACATGATCTGTTTTGACAGGGCCATACTTAGTGACAACGGTCGACCCCTCCACAACAGGCAGGATATCGCGCTGAACACCTTCCCTGGAGACATCTGCGGAAGAGCTTCCCGTAGATTTGCTTGCGATTTTATCAATTTCATCGATGAAGATAATACCCGTCTGCTCCGCTTTCACGATAGCTTCCTGGGTTACTTCATCCATATCGATTAATTTGCCGGCTTCTTCATTTGTTAGCACGATTCTTGCTTCTGCAACAGTCAGCTTACGCTTCTTACGCTTTTTGGGCATTAAGTTGCTGAATGCATCCTGCATATTCATGCCCATTTGTTCCATTCCCGAACCCTGAAGCATGTCAAACATGGATGGGGGCTGCTCCTCCACTTCGACAGTCACAACCTCTTCTTCCAGTTTCCCGGCTTCAAGCTCTTTCTTTATCAATTCACGCTTTGTCTTTAAACTGTTTTCTTCAGAGGATTGAGCTTCCTCTTGGTCATCCTGGTTGCCGGAATCATTGCCGCCAAAAAACATTTCCAGCGGATTTTTAAATCCTGCAGATTTCTTTGCTGAAGGAACTAGCAATTCAACCAATCTTCTATTGGCATTGCTCTCCGCCTGCTCTTTAACGCTTAACATCTTTTCTTCTTTCACCAACCGGATGGCCGTTTCAGTCAAATCCCTAACCATGGATTCAACATCCCGGCCAACGTATCCTACTTCAGTGAATTTGGTTGCTTCCACCTTAACAAAGGGGGCGTTGACCAATTTCGCTATTCTCCGGGCAATTTCTGTTTTACCGACACCGGTAGGGCCGATCATAAGAATATTTTTAGGAACAACTTCCTCCCGTAAACTTTCAGAGAGCAGGCTTCTTCTGTATCGGTTCCGTAAAGCTATCGCTACTGCCCGCTTTGCATCATTTTGGCCTACAATATATTGGTTAAGTTTATCAACAATCTGTCTTGGGGTAAGATTACCTCGGTTATTCTTCATCATCGCAGCCACCTCATTTATAATTCTTCAATTATAATATTGGAATTAGTAAATACACAGATTTCACCGGCTATAGTTAGGGAAGCCTCCGCGATTTCCCTTGCTGTCATACTGTCGCCGGAATAGCGTTTCAGCGCTCTCCCGGCACTTAGTGCATAGCTTCCGCCTGAACCGATCGCCAGCATGCCATCATCGGGCTCAATGACCTCCCCTGTGCCTGATACAAGCAACAGGCTGTCCTTGTCCATAACAATCAGCATGGCTTCCAATTGGCGCAGCATTTTATCGCCCCGCCATTGTTTGGCCAGTTCCACTGCCGCTCTTTGAAGATTACCGTTATACTCCTCCAGCTTTCCTTCGAACATTTCCGATAGCGTGAAAGCATCAGCCACAGATCCGGCAAATCCGGCTAATACCTTTCCTCTAAACAGCCGTCTTACCTTTCGTGCGGTATGCTTCATCACGATTTGATTGCCAAGCGTCACCTGGCCATCCCCTGACATTGCACACTGTCCTTTATGCTTAATCGCAAAAATAGTAGTTGCATGAAAATTTCCCATCGTATTTCTCCTTTCAGTACAGGCTATGCCCGTGGATGTGAAGATTGATATACTTTCCGCAGTTGATCCTTTGTTACATGTGTATAGATTTGTGTAGATGAAAGATTGTCGTGGCCCAGCAATTCCTGGACAGAACGCAGGTCCGCGCCGTTATTCAATAAATGGGTGGCAAAGCTGTGCCGCAACATATGCGGATGAAGCTTGCCGTCTATACAGGCATGTTCTATCAATTGTTTCAGTATGTGCCGTATTCCCCGGACTGTAAGCGGTTCACCGCGGGAATTAACAAACACATAATCATGATCTGCCTTTTTCATGAGTTTTTTTCTAGCATCATTTATATATTTATGCAAAGCGCTGCCTGCATATTTCCCAAATGGGACATAGCGGTCTTTTTTCCCTTTACCGTGCACAAGAATGGTTTCCAGATCAAAGTGAATATCTTTCAACGTAAGTCCACAACATTCACTTACCCGAATTCCTGTTGCATATAACAATTCCACCAAAGCAAGATTTCTAATCCCTAGCGTTGTCGAAGGGATCGAAGCCAAAAGCTTTACGATTTCTTCTTCATACAGAAATTGTGGAAGCTTTTGTTCTTTTTTCGGGAGGGAAACTAGGGCAAAGGGATTCTCGGCAGCCAGTTCTTCTCTCATAAGCCATTTATAAAAGCTTCGCAAACAGGAGGTTTTCCGGGCAATCGATTTCTTTGCCATATCCTTGTTATACAGCTTTGTTAAATACAGCCTTGCATCAAAAAAAGAAACAGTATGTATATCAGCAATAGATTGTTCATCGATGAACATGAAAAATTCATTAACATCTTTGCTGTAGTACTCGATTGTATAATCAGAATAATTCTTTTCCAATTGTAGATATTGTAAAAAAGCACGAAGAATGTCATCTTTACTTTGCATTCATTTCACCTCACAAGGGCTACTAAATCGTAACACAATTCAGCAGCCCATGCAATTAATAGTGCAAACTTTTCACAAAGTTCTGAATTGTTTCCAATGCCCGTTTTGCATGCCTTTCATTTCGTTCTTTTTTCCCTCTGATTTTCTCGGGAAGGTCAGGGAATAAACCGAAATTAGCATTCATCGGCTGGAAATTTTTCGGATTTGCAGTCGTAATGTATTTTGCCATACTTCCCATTGCTGTCTCAGCAGGCAACTCAACAGGCTCTTGCCCAGCAGCCAAAAGAGCTGCATTCATTCCGGCAATTAACCCTGACGCGGCTGATTCAACATACCCTTCAACACCCGTCATTTGTCCCGCAAAGAATAAATGCTTGTTGTTTCTGACCTGATAAGTTGCATCCAATACATTCGGCGAGTTAATGAATGTATTGCGGTGCATGACACCATAACGGACAATCTCTGCATTTTCCAGGCCGGGGATTAAACGGATCACTTCTTTTTGGGCTCCCCATTTTAAGTGTGTCTGGAAACCGACAATATTGTATAGTGTTCCCGCAGCATCATCCTGTCTCAATTGGACCACCGCATACGGTCTTTTGCCAGTGCGCGGGTCTTCAAGCCCAACCGGTTTAAGCGGTCCAAAAAGCATGGTCTTTTTCCCACGGGAGGCCATCACCTCAACAGGCATGCATCCTTCAAAAAAGATTTCTTTCTCGAATTCCTTCAGTGGAACAGTTTCCCCTGAAATTAATGCTTCGTAGAAAGTGTTAAACTCTTCTTCATTCATTGGACAGTTCACATAGGCTGCTTCCCCTTTATCATAGCGGGATTTGACGTATACCTTGTCAAAGTCAATACTATCTTTTTCAATGATAGGTGCGGCCGCATCGTAAAAATACAAATGCTCTTCACCGGTTAATGCAGATAGTTTTGCAGAGAGATCCGGGCTCGTTAGCGGCCCAGTTGCGATAATGGTAAGGCCTTCAGGTATTTCGCATACCTCTTCATTCATGACGGTAATATTCTCATGTGTCCGCAATGCTTCAGTAATACGGCCGGCAAACTCGTGTCGGTCTACGGCAAGCGCCCCGCCCGCAGGCACGGAACTTTCATCGGCTGCCTTCATGATCAAGGAATCCATTTGGCGCATTTCTTCTTTCAAAACGCCGACTGCATTCGTTAGAGTATTGGCTCTTAAAGAGTTGCTGCAAACCAATTCAGCAAATTTATCTGTATGATGTGCAGGCGTCATTTTGACCGGTCTCATCTCAAACAGTTTTACTTTAATGCCTCTATTAGCTATTTGCCATGCCGCTTCACTTCCCGCAAGTCCTGCTCCAATTACATTTACTGTCATATTTGACATGTTAAAACCTCCAAATAAAGAAATGTTTGCTTGTCCTGTACATTACACATTTTTTTGATCCTAATAAGGAAAGCAAGGCTCTATAAAACAAAAATCGAAATTTCTTTGGTGAGTCATCAAAAAATCATGTAAGCAACATGGGATGTCAATCGATTCCATTATCAGAGACTTGAACTGCTTTATAGCCCATTTAGATATCAACCAGTAAAAAAGATATATTGATATGTACATTTTCAACTGGTAGCATAATCCAAACTTTATATTATCAATAAAAGAACAGAAGATAATTCTTTCATTCTTTTTCGTAATATTATTTCAGTAAAATAACTGAGCCGAATGCAATTATATCCTTATTGTTCTTAATTTGTCCATATACATTTCACACAAAATTGAATCTTTGTGAAAAAATGTTCACTAATTATTCTTATCATTATTAAACTACTGGGTATTCAGGACAAATTTGCTATATGAAAACTATTTTCGCCTTTTTTTTAGGTCACCAATCAAACAATAGATTGATGAAGCCTTAAATAGTTTAACAAATATTCTTTAAATTTACCTTAAAATAGCTTTATACATAGATCTGTTCTCAAATAGGTTGATGAGAGGTGTAGACTAAGATAATAGGAACCTGCTTAATCATCTGTCCCGCCAGCTACATTAGCAACAAATTGCCGAAAACAACCGTCCATATATCCTTTCGGCCAGAAAAAAAGCAGGGGCGATTAGCTCCCTACTTTTGCTGACTCTCCTTATAATCACACTGTGTACATTGTACCTGCACGCCCTTTTTAAGCTTTTTCTCTACGAGTAAGCTTTCACATTTAGGGCATTTTCGTGCGATTGGTTTATCCCAAGAAATAAAATCACATTCAGGATATAAGTTGCAACCATAGAAGATCCGCTTTTTCTTGCTTTTCCGTTCAATGATTTCCCCTTTGCCGCATTTCGGGCAAGGTACATCGATTGACTTTACGATCGGTTTTGTATTTCTGCATTCCGGAAAATTGCTGCAAGCCATAAATTTGCCGTAACGCCCCATTTTGAACACCATCGGGCTTCCGCATAGCTCACAATCTTCTCCGGCAGGCTCATCCTTAATCTCTACCTTTTCCATTTCAGCTTCTGCTTTATGCAAATGGACCTCAAAATCCTCATAGAAATCTTTTATGACCTCTTTCCATTTGATTTCCCCTGCTTCGATATTATCCAATTCTTGTTCCATATTGGCAGTAAATTCCACATCAAGGATATCAGGAAAGAATTCTTCAATTAGCTGAGATACAATTTCACCGAGTTCAGTCGGGATAAAACGCTTATTATCCAATGATACGTAACCCCGCTTTTGAATTGTATCCAAAGTAGGGGCATAGGTGGATGGACGGCCAATGCCCCGCTCTTCAAGCGTTTTCACCAGTCGTGCTTCCGTATATCTTGGAGGAGGCTGCGTAAAGTGTTGGGCTGGTTCAATATCTTTGGAATATACCAGGTCGCCCTCCTTCAAATCCGGCAAATGATTGTCCTTCTTCTCTTCCACATTGTCATCGGTTCCTTCAACATACACTTTCATGAAGCCAGGAAACTTTATTTTACTGCCTGTCGCCCGGAAAAGAACTTCGTTATTCTTTAAATCGACGCTCATTGTATCCAATACGGCAGGCGCCATTTGGCTCGATACAAAACGTTCCCAGATTAGACGGTATAATCGATGCTGGTCACGGGACAAAAACTCCTTGACCGATGCAGGGTCCTTCATTGTGCTTGTAGGGCGCACCGCTTCATGGGCATCCTGGGTTTTGCCTTGCTTCTTATCTTTCCGATGTTCCTTTATGACAAATTCCTTGCCGAAATGACTTTCGACATATTGTGCACATTCTGCCACAGCTACATCAGAAATACGGGTTGAATCTGTTCTCATGTACGTAATCAGCCCGACTGTCCCTTCCTTGCCCAAGTCGATTCCTTCATACAGCTGCTGAGCGAGCATCATTGTCTTTTTTGCCCGGAAATTCAATTTTCTAGCTGCTTCCTGCTGTAAGGAAGACGTCGTGAAAGGAAGTGCTGGATTTCGTTTTCTTTCTTTTTTTGTAACAGATGAAACGGTAAAATCATTGCCGTCCATGTTAGCTTGAATACGCTTTACATCTTCTTCCGTATGTAAAGGAACTTTTTCGCCTTTATAGCTAAAGAAAGAACCTTCAAAAACGTTATTCCCTTTTTGGAATTGAGAGCCGATTGTCCAATATTCTTCAGGATTGAAATCAAGTATTTCCTTTTCCCGGTCGATAATCAATTTCACCGCAACAGATTGAACACGGCCGGCGCTCAATCCTTTTTTTACTTTCTTCCATAATAATGGACTGATATTGTAGCCGACCAATCTGTCCAAAACACGTCTCGCTTGTTGGGCGTCTACTAAATCCATATTGACGGAACGGGGATGCTTGAATGAATCCTTAATGGCATCCTTAGTTATTTCATTAAATACTACCCGGCATTTGGATCCTTCATCCAAATTCAACGATTTTGCCAAATGCCATGCAATTGCTTCCCCTTCTCTGTCGGGGTCAGCTGCAAGATATATTTTCTTAGCTTTCTTTGCTGCTGCCTTAATTTCTTTCAGGACAGGGCCTTTTCCGCGAATCGTTATATATTTAGGTTCGAAGTTATTTTCTTTAGTAACACCCATCTGGCTTTTGGGCAAATCAATAACATGTCCCATAGATGCTTTTACTTTATATTTTTTTCCAAGGTATTTTTCAATGGTTTTTGCCTTGGCTGGTGATTCTACTATGACAAGATATTCTGACATGCAAAATCCTCCTTAAGAGGTAATTTAAATCCATACTATTATTATTCATTTAAAAATCGTTTGTCAATCCGTACAAACGATGTAAGGTTATTTCCTGCTTTCCTTTACCTGCATGCTTTACTTTGAAAGTGCAGTTCTAATCATTGCACATTAAATGCACATTTGGCAAATAAAGAGGTTTTATAGGCAGCTAAGCGATTGGTTAAAACCTCTTGCTAGAGTAGACTGCTTCATTCATACTTACAGCTAAATATGCCGCCAGCATAGTCAAGCTGGACCAGTTAATCTCCTTACAGTTGCTCCTTCAATACGGATTATCATTTATATGTGCTTGAAGCCCAATGTATATCAAAATGATAAACATTTCAACCTATTTCGAATTCTATCCATGCAAATTTCTTACAAATTTCATATTTACATAGTTTTAATAAGCTGTAAACAAAAAAAGAACCCAATTCATAAAAAATCAATCAAACGGCTTATACAATCCAGCCGATTGATTGATTTTACCACTGCAATTATCCAAGTTCCTTCATTATATAGAGACTAGTTTCTTACGATTTCTTCTTCGATATCCTCCGGTCTCAAAATCAGCTTGGCACCTTCTTGAATCAATAGATTGGTTCCTGATGAGCGCTCGCTGAAAATGCTGCCTGGAACAGCAAACACGTCTCTTCCTTGCTCCAATGCTGTCTGTGCGGTTATGAGTGAACCACTTCTGCTTTTTGCCTCAACAATCAAAACTGCGAGGCTCATTCCACTGATAATTCTGTTTCGCATCGGAAACATAAACGGCTGTGCTTTTTGGAAAGGCACTGTCTCTGAGATGACTAGCTGGCTTCTCATCATATCAAGCCCAAGGCTGATATTTTCCCTTGGATATATGTGAAATAGGCCGCCTGCCATGATTGCGATTGTTTTGCCTCCTTCCTGGATCGCACATTGATGCGCATAGGCATCAATTCCTGCTGCAAGGCCGCTAACGATTACATAATTCTGTCGAACAAGTGGAGGCAGAAGTTGATCAATCGCCATTTTTCCATATTCAGAGGGTTTTCGAGGGCCGACAACAGCCAAGGGCTTAAGTTCTGCCAGCAACTGTTTGTTCCCTTTCATATAAAGCACCCACGGAGGATCATAAATATGGGTCAATAATGAAGGATAATCCAGATCAAATGGAGTTAGCATTTCAATGCCATTATATGTGTATTGCCTAATTTTTTCTTCTATTGGGATGCGATGTAAATCCGAATGGAATAGGGATAATTGGGAGGGGGGTAAAAAAGGCAGGAGAAGTTGCCACTGTTTGATGGGGATATGCATGATTTTTTCAAGCTGTGGATCAAAAGCCAATATAGTTTGTATGCCCTTCCACCCGATTCCTCTGCAATGGTGGAGAAGGACAAGTTGTTTCTTAAATGTATCCAATAAGCATGACCTCAATTCCTATTTTTTATATACAAAAGCACACCCCCCATATGTGAGGGGTGTCCCTTCTGCCAACTACTGATTAATGTGTTTTACATTGATCGTATAGTCCTTTTTCTTTCAATACGGAAATAAGTGTTTCACCCATTACAGATGGTGTTTCTGCAACCTTAATTCCACATTCATTCATGACGCGGATTTTTTCGTCCGCTGTCCCTTTGCCGCCTGAGATGATAGCACCAGCATGACCCATGCGCTTTCCTGCAGGGGCAGTGCGTCCGCCGATAAAGCCTACAACAGGTTTAGTCATATTTTCTTTCACCCATTGCGCTGCTTCTTCTTCAGCTGTTCCCCCGATTTCACCGATCATGATAACTGCATATGTTTCCGGGTCTTCATTAAATGCTTTCAACACATCGATGAAGTTTGTTCCGTTTACAGGATCGCCGCCGATCCCTACAGCTGAGGATTGGCCCAAACCAGATTGAGTCAATTGATGAACTGCCTCATAAGTCAATGTACCTGAACGGGAAACAACGCCTACATGCCCTTTTGTATGGATATAACCAGGCATGATACCGATTTTGCATTCGTCCGGAGAAATAACTCCAGGGCAGTTTGGCCCGATCAAACGAGTTTTCTTGCCTTCCATATAACGTTTCACTTTCACCATATCCAATACAGGTATATGCTCTGTGATACAGATGACAAGATCCAATTCAGCATCAACCGCTTCAAGAATAGCGTCTGCCGCAAATGGAGCTGCCACATAAATGACGGAAGCATTTGCTCCTGTTTTTTCTACTGCTTCGCTCACAGTATTGAATACCGGCACTCCTTCAACTTCCTGTCCGCCTTTTCCTGGCGTTACGCCACCCACAATTTTAGTGCCGTATTCGAGCATTTGCTGTGTATGGAAACGGGCTGTTGAACCTGTAATCCCTTGAACAATAACCTTCGTGTCTTTATTAATTAAAACGCTCATGTTTCTCCCCCCTGCCTATTAACCTACTAATGATACGATTTTTTGTGCGCCATCAGCCATTGATTCGGCTGCAGTGATATTGATGCCAGAATTTTTAAGGATTTCTTTGCCTTCTTTGACGTTTGTTCCTTCCAAACGGACAACCAATGGCACTGTCAATCCTAATTGTTTAGCAGCTTCTACTACACCTTCAGCAATGATGTCACATTTCATGATTCCGCCAAAAATGTTAACAAAAATGCCTTTTACATGTTCATCGGATAGGATGATCTTGAATGCTTCCGTTACTTTTTCAGCTGTCGCGCTGCCGCCGACATCAAGGAAGTTGGCAGGGTCCCCGCCGTAATGCTTGATGATATCCATCGTTGACATAGCAAGACCGGCTCCATTAACCATGCAGCCAATATTTCCGTCCAATGAGATATAGCTTAAATCATATTTGGAAGCTTCAATTTCTTTAGGGTCTTCTTCTTCAAGGTCTCGGTATTCCACGATGTCCTTGTTGCGGTATGTTGCATTATCATCAAAGTTCAATTTAGCATCCAATGCCATTACTTTGCCGTCTCCAGTAACAACCAATGGATTGATTTCAGCGATTGAGCAATCCTTTTCTACAAAAGCTGTATATAGATTGATCATGAATTTTGCAGCTTGGCCGACCAATTCATTCGGAATGTTAATATTGAAGGCAATGCGTCTTGCCTGGAAGCTTGTCAATCCAACGACAGGATCGATAACTTCTTTAAAGATTTTTTCTGGCGTTTTTTCAGCCACTTCTTCAATCTCAGTGCCGCCTTCTTCAGAAGCCATCAAAACGACTCTGGATGTTTGGCGGTCCAATACTAAACCTACATAATATTCTTTCTTGATATCGCAGCCTTCTTCGATAAGCAAGCGTTTTACTTCTTTGCCTTCTGGGCCTGTTTGATGAGTTACGAGAGTTTTCCCAAGGATCTCGTCTGCATATGTACGCACTTCATCAAGATTTTTTGCTACTTTTACCCCGCCTGCTTTACCGCGTCCACCTGCGTGGATTTGAGCTTTTACGACACATACTTGTGTTCCGAGCTCTTTTGCAGCTTCAACAGCTTCTTCCACAGAAAATGCTACCTTGCCATTAGGCACAGCGACTCCGTATTTTCTGAGGACTTCTTTACCTTGATACTCGTGGATATTCATGTCCCATCCTCCTATCGACGTTCACAATTATTTAAACGCGCAATACAAACTGATTATTTAAAACAATACGTTCCAAAATAAACTCGATTGCGCTTTCATTGTATAAAATGTCAAAAAACTTGTCTAGCAATTACCCTCCAAAAACGAGAAAATATAATCCCACTATAAAAATCCAACTTTGGAAATTCACATCCCCTCCCTCTGTTGTATAACGCCTTCTTCCTCTATATCTTCATTGTGCAAACTTAAATAGGAATAAAATGAAAAGTGCTTCCCGGAGCGATCAAATCGATTAAGGGCATATCTTCCGCTATTATTTTTCCGGCTACGTTTACTTTTTCATCAGCTGGCAGGTCCTTCTTTAAAATTTGAAGTTCCCCGCTGTACCTTCCATATTTTTCATTATCAATCGTGATGCACCCCCTCTGTCTTACAACAGTATTTTCTTTAGAGACTTTTTGTCCTGGAAGAGCATATAATCTCGACGTCTCCGAACGGATGACATCCCTTGACGGATCCATTCTGCTTCGGTGGTAGATGTTGATGATGTCATATTGAACAGGATCATTAGTATAGAGATTGCACCTTAATCCGACTTTCCCTTCCTTCCACCATTCAAATTGCTCCAGACAAAAAGGCGAAATCGATTTATCGCCTATTATTACTTTATCAACATAGCATTCTTTTATATCCAGATAAGCAAAAAATGGCGAAATACGCCGATGTTCCTCCAGTGTCGGCAACGATTCGTATATAGGTCCCCTCAGCTCCCCATCGCCCGGAATAAATGCCATTACAGTGAGTCCGTATTCTTGTAGCCTTTTATTCTTTTCGATGAAGGAAAGGCGCTCCAGCCCCGTTTCAGGCCGCGGATAAAAATTGTGCCATACTTCTGTATGATTAGATTGAAGCCCCATCTTCAGCAGCGCTTCAAGAAAATCCTCGTTTAAGGTACTGGCGTTCAAAGCAATTTTCATTTTTTGGGATAACTCTACGATTTGTAAGGGTTCAATCCCGTAATCCAGCCTTATTCCAGCCACCCCCCACGAGATAAGCTCTTCTGCATTCTCCAGGCTAAGGCCAAGCAAGGGAAAAGAAACAGGCGATATATCGGCAAAAAGCTCCATACCGAGTTCCCTTGCCTGATTTCCCAGCTCTTTTAACAGGTCGGCATATCCTTTCCCATCGTCTTCCGGTATATGCAAAGACGTAAAGATGGTTGTAAAGCCAGCCTTTTTCATTCGTTTCAAATAAGCTAATTGTACCTCAGCTGTTTGCTGCCCGATGTAAATCGACATGCCGCGCATTGCCATTCGCTCCTTTTTCTATCAATTTAATAACGTTCCTACAAAGAGAAAAACAAGGAGGGAATCCCTCCTTGTTGCTTAATCCATATTTTCTACCATTTCTTCCTTGAAACCGAACAAATACGTAAAAATAAAGCCGGCAACATAAGAGATTACTAATCCAATAAAATAGTAGAAATATTTGCTTTCAGCAATAAGCGGGATCAATGATAGCCCTGAAACCCCTATTCCTGTTGCAGCTGTATGCATCAATGCCTGAAAAGCCCCGCCAAAAGCTGCTCCAAGGCATGCTGTTAGGAATGGTCTGCCTAAAGGTAAAGTAACACCGTAAAGCAAAGGTTCACCTATTCCCAAAAAACCGACCGGCAACGCACCTTTTATAATATTGCGTACTTTCTTGTTCTTCGTTTTTACAAAAACAGCAATCGCAGCGCCCACTTGCCCTGCTCCAGCCATTGCAAGTATAGGCAAAATAGGTGTTACGCCTGTAGAAGAAATGAACTCCATATGGATTGGCGTAAGGCCCTGATGCAATCCGACCATAACCAGAGGAAGGAATGTCCCGGCCAAAATAGCCCCGGCAAATGCGCCGCCTACATCCAAAATCCAATTAATTACCCAAATAATGCCGTCTGATAACCATCCTCCAACTGGCTGGATTACAATTAATGTGATGAAGCCGACCAATAAGACCGAAATTAAAGGTGTAAAAATAATATCTACAGCATTCGGGATGATTTTGCGTACATTTTTCTCAGTGAATGCCATCAGCCAGGCAGCCATAATGACCGCAAACAGGCCGCCACGGCCAACGACAAGCGCTTCTCCAAATAAGTGAAGGTTGGCAAGCGCCGGGTTGAACACGAAGATTCCTGCAATTGCTCCAAGTGCTGGTGTACCGCCAAATTCTTTGGCTGTATTCCAACCGACCAAAATTCCTAGATAAGTGAAAATCCCTCCTCCGATGAACAAAAGGATTTGCATTATCGTACCGTCTTTATCCGCGCCTCCGTTAACAGCAAAGTTGGCTATCCCGTTAATAATACCTGACGCAACAAGCGCAGGAATTAACGGAATGAATATATTTCCGATTTTACGGAGGAGATTTTTGAATGGAGTATTATTTTTCGCTTTTATTTCTGCTTTTTTATTTTGGCCCAGCGATGATCCATCTTCTGCCACTTCTCCAACTTTCATTCCTGTTAGTGTACTCATTTCATTGGCTACTTTTGTGACAAAACCAGGCCCTACTACAATTTGCAGCGTTTCATCATCAATTACACCCATGACGCCATCCAGTTTTTTGATGGCTTGGATGTCTACCTCCTTATGGTTCCGGATCCCCAAGCGCAACCGTGTCATACAATGATTGATTTGGCTTATATTATTATTTCCACCGACCAATCCGACGATTTCTCCTGCTAATTTTTGTTCTTTCTTCACCATGCTTCCCCCTTACGTATGAACTGCATTTGCTACTTTAAATCGCTGTGCGTACAAACCCCTTTGAAAGTGCCAGTTTCTTTTTCGCTTCTTGAAGCGAGCAATTTGTAAGTATCATGACTATAGCCGATTTTACATCTTTATCTGCCTGCCCATAAAAATGTTTGGCTGTTTCGTAATCTGCTTCGCTTGCATCCATAATAATACGGATCGACCTTTCAACCAACTTTTCATTTGTAGGCTGTACATCGACCATCAAATTTTTATACACTTTCCCGATGCCGATCATTGATGCTGTTGAAATCATATTCAATACTAATTTTTGGGCTGTCCCCGCCTTCAACCTTGTAGATCCTGTCAGAATCTCTGAGCCTGTATTAATCTCAACCGCCACTTGGCTATATTGGCTGATGGCGGCACCGGTGTTGCATGCTATACTTCCAGTGGAAGCGCCTACTAGCTTAGCATATTCTAATCCCCCAATGACATATGGAGTCCTCCCGCTTGCAGCAATGCCGATCACCATGTCATTTGAATGAAGGTTCAACTCCTTCAACTCGGCTTCAGCAAGTTCTTTCGAATCTTCCGCTCCTTCTATCGCTGCCAGAAACGCTTTTTCGCCGCCAGCGATAAGCCCAACAACCATCGATGGATCTGTACCGAAGGTCGGTGGGCATTCTGCTGCATCCAAAACACCCAAACGTCCGCTTGTTCCTGCCCCGATATAAATTAGCCGACCTCCTTTGTTGAAGGATTCTATTGTAAGCTCAATAAGAGCTTCAATATTCTTTAATTGTTGTTTAATGGCTACGGGAACACTCGCATCTTCTTCATTCATAATGCTTAGAATATCAATCGTAGACATTTCATCCAGATTCATCGTTTTTGTATTTCTGTTTTCAGTTGATAGTTTTTCTAACATGTAATCCCTTCTTTTCCCTTAGTTGCCTTTTTGAATACGTTTCCATTATAATTCTTCTGAATTTTTAAATCAATAAAAACTACACATATTATGAAATTTAATTTCATTAAAAGAATATAAAAAAGCATATCTACTATAAAATATGCTTTCTTATGCCTCTTTATTTACGTTGCTCTATAATCTTTTCTCTTGATTGCGTCAACAAATCGACGATTTCTTGATCCATCAACCGAAAGATGCCCAAATACAAGGTATCGATTATATTCAATTGAGTCATTCTGGACGCTATGGTGCCAATTCTATGTTCTTCTTCAACATGTGGTGTACACAGCGTAATGTCGCTTAGTTTCATCAGCGGTGATTTTTGTAAAGTTGTGATGCTAATAACAATGACATTCCGGCTTTTTGCATAGTTCGCCAGTTCAACTACTTCTTTTGTTTTTCCGGATGTACTGATCAAGACAAGGACGTCTTTTTCCTTCATCATGGTTACAAGTGCAACTGTATAATGATAATCTGCTGAAGCAAGTGAATGGAATCCAAGCTTCATTAATTTATACTGTGCATCGACGGCGGGAGGATAGGATCCCCCGACACCATAAAAAGCAATGGTTCCCGCTTCCATAATGGTTGAGACGGCTTTTTCCAATTCCTTGCGGTCCAACGTATGCAATGTTTGCTCTATAGCAGATTTGTTGAAATAAGTGACCTTATGAAAAAGGCTGCTCGTTGTATCATTGCTGTGGATCAATGAAAAATCATTGATATTGCCTTCATTTTTTGTCTGGTCTTTCGCTAACTGCACTTTCAATAATTTAAAGCTGCGGATACCTATGCTTTTGCAAAATCTGACCACACTGGCTTCACTGGCATCCGCTTGCTGTGCCAGTTCCTTTGTTGTCATTGTCGGCACATATTCAGCATGGTCGATCACATAATCTGCGACCTTCTTTTCTGCATCTGTCAGGGAAGAACGTTTATTTTTAATTTTTGAAACCAATAATAGTTCATTCATCTTATGCGCCTCCCCCACCTATTCTAATGGATGGGACTTCTTTTTGCCAGCTTCCTTGTCCAGCTTATAGATAAAAGCAAACACTTCCGCAACCGCTTCATACAATTCCGGGGGGATTGATTCATTGATATTCAGCTTTCCAAGCAGCTCAGCAAGCGTCGGGTCCTCCTGGATAGGAATATGGTTTTCTTTAGCGCGCTCCAGAATACTGTCTGCTATTTTCCCTTTCCCTTTTGCAATCAGTTTAGGCGACGCATCCTGATCGGAATCATACTTTAATGCAATGGCTTCTTTTC
The DNA here is from genome assembly GCF_047238185.1 of Bacillus kalamii. Taxonomy (NCBI): domain Bacteria; kingdom Bacillati; phylum Bacillota; class Bacilli; order Caryophanales; family Bacillaceae; genus Bacillus; species Bacillus kalamii. The sequence goes on from NZ_JBDFMI010000001.1 coordinate 2,295,171, forward strand.
GTTTATCTGTCATATTCTAATATCCACTCCATTATAGGATGGTTGCCCTTCTAACAATTTGCCGAGATCCACCTGGTCTTGTATAGAAAAATCATTGGCTGGCTCTTCAAAAGAAACTCCAGATACTTTATAGCCTATTTCCTCTAATTTTTCTTTGCATATTTTCATATATGGGCTCGATATTTTCTTTAAAACATTCGCATGTTCATTTTTGATCTCGATTTTCATGACTCTATTTTGCACAACCATATCTATGACCGTTTCGTTTAAATGCTCTAGGTCCAAATAGAAAAGTACCCTGCAAAAAGAGGGATCAATTTCTCCGTTCGATGATTCCCTGCCGCTCCATTGCATGGAGACATCGCTCCGGAAATGCCCGAAAGAGAATGGAATCTGCATAAAGAAATGTTGAAGCGGTCCTGTTTGATTTGATAAGATTTGTTGCCCTGTTATTTTATTCAGTAATTGTTCAGCATGCTCCTTGACGGCAGGATTCTGGGTTTCAGCCAATACTTTCATAAGAAGAGGCTTTAGAGTCATTAACTCTTGTTCTTTTATGGCGGACCCTTTCTCAGTGTGCGCTAAGTAATGCTCAAAGCCTAAACCGAGCAAACGGATCGCCTGTTTGATTTCATTGCCTATCAGCGCGGATGATGGCTGCTGAAGCTGTTGTCTCTCTGCATACAAAACTTTTGTGATTAATTGGCGGTCCCAATGGTTATAAACGTCTTCCATTGGGGAAACTTCTGATTTGGATAACAGGTTGATGATCTGTTGCTTTGGAAGCCGATATCCATTTTCCGCTCCAGCGCTTTTGGATAAAATCTGCAGGTTCTCTTTTGAACTCGATATTTCATTTACCGTTGATTGAATATAAAGAAGTAATTGCTTTGCGCTTGGTACAATGTTCATACTTGCCTGCATAGGTTGATTCCCGGCGGCTGTTATTCGGGAGGATGTTGATTGGCGTGTCTGCTCTCCACTAGAGCGTACAACCGTATGTCCCGTATGACTGTTCATGTTCGTTTGTTCCCAAAGCTGTTTCAGACTCTTCCATAGCTTATATTCATCACTCGATTGGGGTGTATGTACTATTCGTTCATTGATTTTATTCCTAAGTTGGGAAACCAGTTCGATTTGTTTCTCCTGGATTCCTTCATTCTTGTTCAACTGTCCCAATAATAGGGCCGCTTCTTGGATGGAGGGATTTTTTACAATTCTCCCGCTCTTTGCCATATCAATCAGGGCATCCATGATAACGTCCTCTTGCCGGCTGTTTTTAGGGAACATACCAATGTTTTGCAGAATCCTGAAAAGGTGGTCCTTTAATTCTCCCTTTGATGCAAGCCATGTCGAATACAGCTTTTTCAGTCCTCTTTCCGCCACTTTATCTGCCGGGGATTCCATCATATATGATAAGACACCTTTGAGGTTCTGCTCTGCCTCATTCTCTGGCATCTCCAGTGCGTGCATAAGTGTTTGGATGGATGTATGCATCGGCATCTTTTCCTCTAAAGAAAACAACGCTTTAAAGATTGATTCATTCATAGGCAGATTCAGCGAATGCATCGTCTTTAGTACATTCAGTACCTGATTCGATTTTTCCGGCATCGAGAGGAACTGTAATGCTTGCGAAAACTCTTCCTTCGTGACAGGCATCTGGTTTTTTACAAAAAACTGGGCAAGCAACATACTCTCCTTCGACGAATGGATTGATAGATGCTGCAATAATTGAATGGCCATGTCCTTGATGCTCTGGCTGCCGCCATTCCCTGGCAACACTTTTAACGCCGTGGTGTCACCAGTTTGCTGAACCTGGAACCAATATCTTTCACCGACGGCGATCGGGGCATCCAGCATCGCCGTATATTTATTTGCGCCTATAGAAATTTCAGCTGTCTGATTGCTATAGATTTTATTAATTTTTGCATAAACCATCTGTCCGTCCCTTAAAGCCGGCGTTTGCTCTGGGCCTGTCTGTGGCGGCAGGCTTTGGCCAATATTCATTGTTTGCATCCTATCACATCCTACTCATATGAATGAACCCGCCTCAGACACTTATCTTTCCTGCCTGCGCAAAGCTCCCACTATATCTTTTACTGGAGCAAAGCTCTTCCTGTGGATTGGCGTAATGCCAAATTGGTCCAAAGCCGAAAGGTGCTCCTTCGTTCCATATCCCATATTATTCCGAAATCCATATTCTGGATAAGTCGTATCATATTCGCACATTAGATGGTCTCTTGTTACTTTGGCAATAATTGATGCTGCTGAAATGGAAACACTTTTCGCATCCCCTTTAATGATGGATTCCTGAGGCAATCCAACGGGTAATTTCATAGCATCAATCAATAAGTAATCTGGTGTATGTTTCAGCCCATTTATTGCTTCAAGCATTGCTTTTTTGGAGGCTTCATATATGTTGATTTCATCAATCACACCGCTTTCGATAATGCCGATTCCGATATCCGCACCAGAATCGATGATATGTCCATAATAAAGCTCTCTGTTTTTTTCCGTAATTTTTTTTGAATCATCCAAGCCTAAAAGGACAAAATCCTCCGGCAATACGACAGCAGCAGCCACAACCGGCCCGGCCAATGGACCCCTTCCCACTTCATCTATTCCTGCAATGGCCTGAAAGCCTTTTGTACGGCCATCTCTTTCATACCGGTTCATTTCGGTCCATTTTGATTGAAGAAGTTGTTTTTTCTGTTGTTTTTTCCTCCATTGTTCCAATGCCTTCTGGACGCCCTTCCGTTCATCCTTTTTGCATAGTTCAATAAAAGGGTCATCAGAATGGTCGATTTCCCTTAATAGAGCTTGAATCTCTTGGATACTCTGAGGTTTATTCATAAGCCTGTTCACTTCCTATTATTTTTTATATCGGCACACCCGCAAAAAAATAAAGCTCCCGGGTAAGGGAGCTTATTCTTCTTCTTGTTCTGGCGGGGGCATTTCCAGTGTAATTCTTCCTAATCTAACTGATCTCAGCTCACGGATAATCAATTCTGCCGTTTTATCATAGTCAATTATACCGCCGCCTGCAAGGACGCCGCGATTCTTTCCGATTGCATCGAATAACTCGACAATGTCCTCCGGAATTTCAGTCAGCTGAAAACGCTCTTCAAGCGTGCCAGGATAGTTCTCCTGCAGGAAGCGCAATACATAAATGGCTAATTCCTGCTGATTTAAGAGTGTATCTTTAATAGCCCCGGTCACAGCAAGGCGTTTTCCAATTTCCTGGTCTTCAAATTTTGGCCAAAGAATACCTGGAGTATCTAACAGCTCCAACTCCTTGCCCACTTTGATCCATTGCTGTGCCTTAGTGACACCAGGCATGTTCCCTGTTTTAGCGATGTTCTTTTTGGCAAGCCTATTGATAAAAGTAGATTTGCCGACATTTGGTATTCCGACAATCATTGCGCGGATTGCTCTCGGCTTAACCCCTTTTGCTTTCAGGCGGTCAAGCTTTTCTTTCAGTATCGTCTTTGATACAGTCGTTATTTGCGATAAGCCGCTGCCTTCCTGCGAATTAATAGCAAGTGCGGTGATGCCCCTGCTTTTAAAATAATCAAGCCATTGGGACGTCTTATGCGGATCAGCCATATCGGCTTTGTTCAATAGGACCAAACGGGGTTTATGCTGAATGATCTCATCAATCATTGGATTTCGTGAAGATAGCGGCAATCTTGCATCCACTAATTCATACATAATATCCACTAGTTTTAACTTCTCTGTAACTTCTCTTCTAGCCTTGGCCATATGGCCTGGAAACCATTGAATAGTCACTGGTATCCACCTTTCTTATTTAACGATTCTCATATCCTTGATCGGCCAGTAAACAACGCTAGTCTTCCCGACTACATCATCCATAGAAACAAAGCCGATCTGTCTTGAGTCTTTTGAATTTCTTCTGTTATCTCCCATTACAAATAAATGGCCTTCCGGCACCTTTTGCACGCCTCTATTTTCAAGAAGCGTAAAATTTTCAGTCAAAGGTCCGCCAATCACCTGTTTTTTATACTCATCCAAATATGGTTCTTTATACGCTTTCCCATTGACATACAATACATCGTCCTTATATTCAATCGTATCGCCCGGTAAGCCAATTACGCGCTTAATATAATCTTTCTTTTCAGGAGCATGGAATACGATGATATCGAAACGGTCTGGTTCCCCGATTTTATACGATATTTTATTGACGATCATTCTGTCTTTATCATGTAAGGTTGGCATCATCGAATATCCATCCACTACAATTGGGGCCAGAAGGAAAAAACGAATGATGGCAGCCAATGCTATGGCAATCAACAGCGCTTTTGTCCATTCCCATGTTTCATTCTTCTTTTTTGCCATTACTTTTCACCAGCCAGTGCAGATATTTTAAACTGTGAACACAAATGTGTACAGCTATCATCAAGTATAAGGAGGCTGATATCGCCCGTCAATCAAACACAGCCTGCCGAAAAAATCTATGTATTGCATTATAATTGGGCTTTGCGCTAGCCGGCAAGCCATTATGACTTAGTAAAAAAAGAGCTTGAAATATCAAGCTCTTTTTTCATGCATTCATTGTATTTCCATTTATGTCAGCTAGGCTGCCAGTTTTGGAAAATTAGCGGATCTCTTTAATACGAGCTGCTTTACCGCGAAGGCTGCGTAGGTAGTAAAGTTTCGCACGACGTACTTTACCGCGACGAACTACTTCAAGGTTAGCGATTTTTGGTGTGTGTACAGGGAATGTACGCTCAACGCCAACACCGTAAGAAATCTTACGAACTGTGAAAGTTTCGCTAATTCCGCCACCGCGACGCTTAATTACAACACCTTCAAAGATCTGGATACGCTCACGAGTTCCCTCTACAACCTTAACGTGTACACGTACTGTGTCACCAGGGCGGAAAGATGGAAGATCTGTGCGTAATTGTTCTTTAGTAATTTCGTGAATTAATTGTTGCATCTTTTTCAACTCCTCCTACGGATGCTCTTGCAAGTCCAATTGCCCACAGCGGAACATCGTTATCAGTGACAAGGAATATTACTTTCCAAGCCACGAGATTTATAATACCATACATGCATTTGTTATGCAATACTCACTTATTATTTTTAATATCTTCCAGCCATTTTTTCTCTTGTTCATTTAATGTATGGCTGTCTAATAGGTCAGGGCGCCGGTTCCACGTTCTGCGCAGGCTTTCTTTCATGCGCCATTCGTCTATCAACTTGTGATTCCCTGACATGAGCGCTTCCGGCACTTTCATGCCTCTGAAATCATACGGACGCGTATAATGCGGATGCTCCAGTAAACCGGAAGAATACGAATCAAGAACCGGAGAATCTTCATTGCCCAGGACGCCTGGAAGCAAACGCACAACACTGTCGATAATCACCATAGCTCCAAGCTCTCCGCCAGTCAGCACATAATCGCCCAAAGAAATTTCATCTGTCACTACATGCTCCCGGATCCGTTCATCATACCCTTCATAATGGCCGCAAATAAAAATCAAATGCTCTTCTTTTGCGAGCTCTTCCGCTTTTTTCTGGTCATATCGCTCTCCCTGTGGGCATAGCAAGATAACTCTCGGCTTCGCGGCCTCGCTCTTTTCTCTGGCATGGGCGACTGCATCAAATATAGGCTGAGCTTTCAAAACCATGCCTGCCCCGCCTCCATAAGGATAATCGTCCACCGTATGATGCTTATTATCCGAGAAGTCCCTGAAGTTGATGACATTATAAGAGGCTGATCCTTTTTCTTCTGCTTTTTTCAGAATGGAGGAACCGAAAACACCAGTAAACATTTCCGGAAACAACGATAAGACATCGATTTTCATGATAATAATCCTTCCATGGGCTCAATGGTAATGAGCTTGCCTTCAATATCAATCTTTTTAACGATCTCTTCAATGTAAGGAATCAATACATCCTTGCCCTTTTTTCCTTTGATTACCCATACATCATTCGCACCTGGGGTTAGTATTTCATATATAGTCCCGATTTCTTCCCCTTCGACTGTTACAACCTTACAGCCGATAATTTCGTGGAAATAATATTCATCCTTCCCCAATTCGGAAAGGAAAGATTCAGGGACTTTAAGAAGGCTCTCTTTGAACTGGACAACATGATCCATATTATAGTACCCCTCGAAGGATAGCAGATCAAAATTCTTATGTTTTCTATGGGAAGCTACAATTAATTTCAGGGGTTTTGGCTGACCCTCTTTGAACAGAAATAAAGCGTTGCCGACTTTATATCTTTCATCAGCAAAATCTGTTTGTGAAATAACTCTCACTTCACCTTTTAAACCATGTGTATTTACTATTTTGCCTACATTAAACCATTTTTCCACTTTTCACACCTCTACCGGATTTCTGTCACTTTTCCATCTGTGACGATAATGGTTCGAGCTTTGGTCAACTCTTCCCAATCACTGCCTATTTCCACGTCCACAAGCGCTTCTACTTCCCGCTCCTTCAATTCGCTGCCGATGGGAAGAATATCAAGCTGCTCCACCTTATATTCGAGCAATTTGATTTTTTCATTACGATTGGAGATTTCTTTTTCAAAATGGATTTTCAAACTCATCGGCTGCACTTTTTTCGTTTTTTCGAACTTTTTCATTTCGAATTTCAATTGATCGATTTCTTTTTGCAATTGCGCACGTTGATTATCATATTTATTGAGGAGTTGATTCTTGCTGTTTTCAGTTAAAACTTGGTTGACAGTGATCGTTTGCAGAATCCTCATGTTTGCCCCTCCTGACCCTATTCCATTTTTTCGAAACGTATGTATGAAAAATTCTTTTCCAACCAGGCACCGAATTGTTTAGACAGCATCAGTACCCATTATCTATTTGTATTCTTATTATTTTATCATACCAAAAAAGGAGGGGATTAGCCCTCCTATTCGGAAATCTCTAGATAGATTTTCTTTTGCTGCGCAGAACCCGCTGCATAAATAACAGTACGAATCGCTTTCGCAACACGCCCTTGTTTTCCGATCACTTTCCCCATATCTTCCTTGTGGACAGATAAAGTATACGTAATCGAATGCTCGTCTTCCTGCTCTCTTACTGAGATATCTTCCGGATGATCGACAAGTGACGCTACAATTGTTTTGATGAGATCATTCATCATAAACGATAACTTATTTGCCTAATTTTGCATTGTGGAATTTTTCCATAATGCCTTCTTTAGAAAGCAAGTTACGAACTGTATCAGATGGTTTTGCACCATTTGAAAGCCATTTTAAAGTAAGTTCTTCATTGATTTTAACTTCAGCTGGTTGAGTTACAGGATTGTATGTTCCAACCACTTCAATGTAGCGACCGTCACGTGGAGAACGAGAATCTGCTACTACGATACGATAAAAAGGAGATTTTTTTGCTCCCATACGTTTTAAACGAATTTTAACTGCCATTTTAAAAAGCACCTCTTCCGAATAGTTTCACACAAGATAATATATTATCAAAAGTATTATTAGTTTGTAAAGGTTTTTTTCTTAACAGTGATAAAAACCTTACATAAAAGGGAGTTTGAACCCTTTTTTCTTGCCTTTTTGCATATTGGTCATCTGTTTCATCATTTTTTTCATCTCATCGAATTGCTTCAGCAAACGATTCACTTCTTGTATCGTCCGCCCGCTTCCTTTGGCAATCCGTTTACGGCGGCTCGCATTGATCAGCTCCGGATTTTCTTTCTCCTTCGCGGTCATTGAGCGAATGATCGCTTCCACATGCCCAATTTGCTTCTCATCAATGGATACATTGTTGAGCCCCTTCATTTTGTTCGCCCCAGGCAGCATTTTCAACAGGTCATCAAGAGGACCCATGTTTCGGACTTGGCCAAGCTGCTCCAGGAAATCGTCAAAAGTAAAGGATTGGTTGCGAATTTTCTTTTCAAGTTCTTTAGCTTTCTCCTCATCGACATTGGCCTGCGCTTTCTCAATAAGGGAAAGCATATCGCCCATGCCTAAAATGCGGGAAGCCATTCGTTCAGGATGGAACACTTCCAGTGCGTCCAACTTCTCGCCCATACCGATGAACTTAATCGGCGTGTTCGTTACAGAACGGATTGATAATGCAGCACCTCCGCGTGTATCTCCATCAAGCTTTGTCAAAACAACGCCTGTAAGGCCCAGTTGATCATTGAAGCTTTGCGATACATCAACGGCGCTCTGGCCGGTCATACTGTCGACAACCAGGAATATTTCATCCGGTTGAGCGACTTCCTTCACATCCTGAAGTTCCTTCATCAAGTCTTCATCAATGTGAAGGCGTCCGGCCGTATCAATCAGAACATAATCATTATGCTGCTCTTTGGCTTGCTCGATGGCCTGCTTCGCAATTTCTACAGGGCTCACTTGGTCGCCCAATGAAAATACTGGCATATCCAATTGCTTGCCCAGTGTTTCCAGCTGTTTAATGGCAGCAGGACGATATATGTCCGCCGCTACAAGTAACGGTGAACGGTTATATTTTTTTCGAAGCAGATTAGCAAGCTTACCTGTAGTGGTCGTTTTACCGGCACCTTGCAGACCAACCATCAGAATAACTGTCGGAGGGCGCTTGGATACGGCAATCTTGCTTTGTTCCCCACCCATCAAGAGTGTCAGCTCTTCCTTAACGACCTTAATGACCTGTTGGCCCGGTGTCAAGCTTTTGAGAACTTCTTGCCCAACTGCGCGTTCACTGACGCGCTTGATAAAATCTCTGACAACCTTAAAGTTAACGTCAGCCTCCAAAAGAGCGAGCTTCACTTCACGCATCATCTCTTTGACGTCTGATTCATTAACCTTTCCTTTGCCTTTGATTTTTTGCATCGTGCTCTGCAGTCGGTCGGCTAATCCTTCAAATGCCATACATGCCGCCTCCTAATCCAATTTCTCAAGTTCGGTAATCAAATCAAGCGATTTCGTATGATCAGACGAAGCAACTGCTTCTTTTAACTGTTGATTAAGAGTACTTCGCTTTTGAAATTTCTCAAATAATAAAAGCTTTGCTTCATAATCCTCAAGCATCGCTTCCGTTCTTTTAATGTTATCATAGACTGCTTGCCTACTGACATTATATTCTTCGGCAATTTCACCTAAGGAGAAATCATCAAGATAATAAAGCGCCATGTAGCTTTGCTGCTTTTCCGTCAACAACGATTGATAAAAATCATAGAGATAATTCATTCTCGTCGTCTTTTCAAGCATGTGCTGCTGCATACGTCGCCCTCCTTATGTTAAGTAAAAATCCTTTACGTCTTACAGTGTACAAAATTACAAACAACTTGTCAAGGCAATTTCTTTACAAGAAGAAAAGCGGAATGCGCCTGCTTACCCCGGAAAGCTTTAGGCAAGGCACTATCAAAGGCTGTCCTTTGCCTTTGACAGTGGATTGACTGAAGGCCTCGAGCGCAGGCAGATACGGTCCCAACTGCATAAAAAGCTGTTCTACACCAACCGGAGAGAACAGCTTCATTTTATTATTCTTCGGCTTTTTCCACTAAATCCGCAAAGAGGCCGTACACATATTTTTCAGCATCAAATTCCTGCAAGTCGTCCATTTTTTCACCAAGGCCGACAAATTTCACTGGAATGCCCAATTCGTTTTTGATCGCCAAAACGATTCCACCTTTTGCAGTTCCATCAAGTTTTGTCAATACAATACCAGTCACATTGGTTGCTTCCTTAAACATTTTCGCCTGCACCAATGCATTTTGCCCAGTAGTGGCATCCAGCACAAGAATAACCTCATGTGGAGCGCCCGGCACTTCACGTTCGATGACTTTTTTCACTTTTTCAAGCTCTTTCATCAAATTGACTTTATTTTGAAGGCGGCCGGCAGTATCGCAAAGCAACACATCGACATTGCGGGACTTTGCCGCTTGGACGGCGTCAAACATGACAGCGGCTGGATCTGAGCCTTCAGCTTGCTTTACGACCGTAACGCCTGTTCGTTCACCCCATACTTCCAGCTGGTCAATCGCCCCGGCACGGAATGTGTCTCCTGCAGCAAGCATGACATTTTTGCCTGCTGTTTTATATTTATGGGCCAACTTTCCGATTGTTGTCGTTTTTCCAACTCCATTAACGCCAACGAAAAGGATAACCGTCAATTCATGATCCAAATGGATAGAAGGATCGCTTTCTTCATTATTCCGGTAGATGTCAACCAGCTTTTCCGAAATAACAGACTGAACTTCCTGCGGATCCTGTATATTTCTCAATTTAACTTCCTTTTTCAATTGCTCGATCAATTCCATCACAGTATTGAAACCGACATCTGCAGTAATAAGAATTTCTTCCAGTTCTTCGAAAAAGTCTTCATCTACTTTTCGGTAGCGGGCAACAAGACCGTTCACCTTTTCTGCAAATGAATTTCTCGTTTTAGATAAACCATCTTTAAATTTTTCACTTGTTTGGTCAGTCGCTGACGTAAACTTATCTTTCAACTTCTTAAAAAAACTCATCGTTTCACTTCCTATTTCATTTGTTCTTCTAATTCCGGATCATCCATCCGGACGGAAACCAATTTGGAGACTCCGGATTCCTGCATTGTGATTCCATATAGGACATCTGCAGATTCCATCGTCCCTTTTCGATGGGTAATCACGATAAATTGCGTTTGTTCGCTGAATTTTCTCAGGAACTGGCTGAAGCGGTGTACATTTGCTTCATCCAACGCAGCTTCCACTTCGTCCAATATACAGAAAGGCACAGGGCGAACAAGTAGGATGGAGAACAGAAGGGCAATGGCTGTCAATGCCCGCTCTCCGCCTGAGAGCAATCCTAAATTCTGCAGTTTTTTCCCTGGCGGCTGTGCAATGATCTCAACACCTGTATTCAGCAAGTCATCAGGGTCAGTCAATTTCAATTCAGCTTTTCCGCCCCCGAATAACTGTTGGAAAACATGGCCGAACTCTGCCCTGATCCCTTCAAATGTTTCCTGGAATCTCCGCTTCATCTCCACATCCATTTCATCTATTACCTGGAACAATGTATTTTTTGCTTCCATCAAATCTTCTCTCTGCTCGGTTAAGAAATGGTACCGTTCGTAAACCCGTTCATATTCATCGATCGCACCAATATTAATTGTGCCGAGTTCATCGATCGCCATACGGATCAGTTTTACTTTTTTCTTTGTCTCCTCTGGCGGCGAAGTCAATAGATACGTTTCTTTAGCAGCTTCGAACGTCAGCATATATTCCTCTTGAAGATGATGAAGGCGATTGTCAAGCTCCACGTCCAATCGATTGATTTTCACTTCTTCATCCTTCATCGCTTCCGCAAATCCTTTATGCATCCGCTTTAACTCCTGCAACTGAAGCTCTTCATCATCGAGCACCAGAGTGAGTTTTTGCCTTTCATCCCTGCGTGCAGAAATAAGACGGACAGTTTCTTCTTTATCTATTAACTTTTGCTTAGCATCCTCTTCAAGTTTCTCTTCTCCTGAGGAATTGGATTTCATATTATCAGATAAAAGTTCCAGATCTTCCTGTGCTTCTTTCTGTTTTTTTGTCCATTGTGCTAAATCCTTTTGGACGCGGTTATGTTTTTCTTGTATGCTCCGCAATATTTCATTCTTTGATGCGAATGAAACCTTTAATTCATGCATTTCATTTGTAAGCTCTTCCTTAGAACTTTGCTGAGTTTGCTTTTTGTCTGTAAGCTGGTCAATGGCCTCTTTTTGCCGGATTGACTGCTCGTCACACTTCTGAAGGAATGACTCCAATTCATTTAGTCTGGTTTTCTTGGATAGTGTATCTCTGTCAAGATCATCCTTCTCGATATCATACAGTGAAAGTCTGTCATTCATATTTCGTTCTTCGAACTCTACTTCCCGTAAATCGCTTTTTATGCTTTGTTCCTGCATACGCAGATCTTCCTGGACACCTCGAAGGTGTTCTTGCTGCTTTGTTGCTTCAGAGATGGATTCCTTTAACTGTTTCACCTCTTTTTCAAGGGCGTGCGTTTTTTCTTCCATCTGCGGAAGTTTTGAATGGAGATCGTCCAATTCGGCTTTTCTTGAAAGCAATGAATAGTTCTTTCCTTTAGAGCCTCCCCCGGTCATACTTCCACCAGGGTTGACCACATCTCCATCCAAAGTAACAAGCCGGTATCGGTATTGAAGCATTTTGGCCAGTTCATTGGCGCCTTTTAAGTCGTTAGTAATAATAACTGTTCCCAATAAATTAGAGATGACTGATGCATACTTCGGATGATGGTCAAGTAGTTGGGAAGCCACTCCGACATAAGAGGGATGCCCAGAAATGACTTGCAATTGATTTTGGGCAATATGCCTTTCCTTCATAACCGACAGCGGCAGGAATGTCGCCCTGCCAAATGCATTATTTTTCAGGAACTGGATTGCGCGGCGGGCATGTTCCTCGGCCGCAACGACAATATGCTGGGTAGCCGACCCCAAAGCGGTTTCAATGGCTGTATTGTATTGTTTAGGGACCGTTATCAATTCGGCTACTGCCCCTTCAATGCCGTCTAGTTGTTTAGACTTCAGCACTTCTTTTACACCTTGGAAAAACCCGGCGTATTCATCCTCCATTCCTTGGAGAATATCGATTCTGGATTGGCATTGCTGGACATATTGATAGGCTTTATATAAAGTCTTTTCCTGTGATTCATACTTGGACTGCCATTTTTCCAATTGATTTTTGCCTTTGAAAAAAAGCTCGGCTTGAGCATCCATTTTTTTCTTCAATGAATCAAGCAGTCCGGTCAGTTCTGCCCGTCTCTCACTGATTGCAGCCCTCTTAGCGACAAATCCCTCATTCTCTTTATCAAGGCGGCTATTGCGGGCATGCGTTTGCTGTAGCTGCTGTTCAATCATTCTTTTCTCATTTTTGGCCGCCGCCTGTTGATTCAGCAACTCGATATAGTCACTTTTCAACGCTTCGATCTCTTCTTCAAGACCTCCATTGAACTGAAGAAGGGTGGCTTCTTTTTCAGAAAGGCGTTTCTTTAAATCCGTGACCTCCTGCATAGAAGCTTCAAGCAGCTTCTGATGGGTCTCCTTTTCTATCGCCAAACTGGCTAGATGCCCTTTCGCTTCTTCAATTGTGTCATGAAGCTGCTGCCTGCTTTGAGTGGCATTTTTTTTGCGCTCAATCAGGACATTCTTCTTCCCTTCCAGCTTTTCAAGCTCTTCAGTCGTATGAAGCAGCACTTCTTGAAGATCGTTGATTGATTCATCCAATGCTGTAATCGTATCGCGGAGTTTAACGATGCCGCTTTCTTTTTTCAGCAGTTCAGTGTTCAATTCACTTTCTTTATGCTGATGGGTTTGATGCTGCTCTGAAAGAGTTTTCCAGTTTTGGTGGAGTGTCTCTATTTCATAAACAGTGAGGGCTACTTCATATTCACGGAGCTCTTCTTTCTTCTCCAGATAATCCTTTGCCATGGACGCCTGTATTTTTAGAGGCTCTACCTGTCCCTCTAATTCATACAGGATGTCCTGGACACGGTTCAGATTATCCTGGGTTTCATTCAATTTCACTTCCGCTTTTTTCTTGCGTGTTTTATATTTAAGGACTCCGGCAGCCTCTTCAAAGATGACCCGCCGTTCCTCGGCTTTACTGCTAAGGATTTCTTCAACTTTCCCTTGGGATATGATCGAGAAAGCTTCCCTTCCAAGCCCTGAATCCATGAATAAATCAATAATGTCTTTTAGTCGGCAATTTTGTTTATTGATAAAAAACTCGCTGTCTCCAGAACGGAATACTCTTCTCGTTACACTGACTTCATGAAAATCTATCGGAAGAAAATGGTCTTCGTTTGCGAGGGTAAGCGTTACTTCAGCAAAGTTCAGTGATTTTCTGGAATCGCTGCCTGCAAAGATGATGTCTTCCATTTTGGAGCCGCGGAGCGACTTCGCGGATTGCTCGCCCAGCACCCAGCGTATGGCATCTGTGACATTGCTTTTTCCGCTTCCGTTCGGGCCGACTACTGCTGTCACACCCTTCACAAAGTCGATGGATATCCTCTCTGCGAATGATTTAAATCCTATAACGTCTAATCGTTTGAGGAACAAGTATTATTTCCCCTTTCAACTTCTTTATGTTAATTTCTTTTTATGATTTTTTTAATGTATAAAGTGCTTCCTGCGCAGCTTTTTGCTCAGCTTCTTTTTTGGATCGGCCTACGCCTGTCCCCAAAATATCACCGTTCAGCGATACGTTAGAAACAAATTCTTTATTGTGTGCAGGGCCTTTTTCCATATGGATCTTGTATTCAATCATTCCTACGGCATCCCGCTGCACTAACTCTTGCAATTGGCTTTTATAATCCATCACATGAGAAAAAGCACCTTCATCTATTTTAGGGAATACAGTTTGCTTAAGAAATTCCGAAGCCACTTCCATTCCTTGGTCCAAGTATAAAGCTCCGACAAAGGCTTCGAATACATCCGCCAACAAAGCCGGACGCTCTCTTCCGCCCGTCAACTCTTCTCCTTTTCCAAGAAGGACATATTGACCGAAAGAAAGGGCATGCGCAAAAGTCACCAATGAGGGTTCGCATACAATTGCAGCACGCAGCTTAGTCAGCTCCCCTTCGCTCATTAGCGGATATTTCTTATACAAGTACTGGGATACTGTCAGTTCCAATACTGCATCCCCTAAAAATTCAAGCCGTTCGTTATCTTCATAAGGCTTGCGACGATGCTCATTCACATAAGATGAATGGGTGAAAGCTTGTTTTAAAATTCGCTCACTCGTGAAGTGAAAGCCTATTTCTTCTTGCAACTGTTGAAATTTATTATAATGACCTACTGATTTTTTCTCTTTTCCACTCTTTCGCATAACATCCTCCGAAACCACAAATATAACAACAGTCCACTGTCCGATGTCTAGCCGGATCATGCCGTTGCTATCTTTGTTACATCCATTTAGTATGGTTCTTTATCAGCCCTTTAGGCCAATAAAGCAAATATAGTATAGACAATCCAATCGTCCATCCCTTCTAATTTTACATGAGAGGTTGACGATAAGAAAGCTAAAGTAACAAAAAACAGAAAAAAGCCCGCTCTGGCAATGAAAGGGGGCGCATTCCGTCAATTTGACAGGGAAACGCCGCCATTCATCCAGCCTTGAGCAGGCTTCATCAATAATCTGATATTAGAATTACATATTACTCTTTATGTAATTAACGGCGTCTCCAACCGTTGCGATTTTTTCTGCGTCTTCGTCGGAGATTTCCATACCGAATTCATCTTCAAGCTCCATTACAAGCTCAACTACATCAAGAGAATCAGCACCAAGATCTTCTTTGAAAGAAGCTTCTAGTTTCACTTCTGACTCCTCGACCTCCAAACGGTCAACGACGATTTTTGTGATACGCTCAAACACATCTGCCACTCAAATCACCTCCCTTCAAGTCATTATAGTGTATTTCGACGTTTTAATAAATACGTTTTTCTTACATTAACATAATTTACTGTTCCATGGAACAGTAAAGAGATTACATGACCATCCCACCGTCGATTGTCAACGTTTGGCCGGTCATATAAGAGCTATCTTCAGACGCAAGGAAAGCAACAACTTTCGCAATATCTTCCGGTTGACCGAATCTTGCCAACGGAATTTGGCCCAGCATAGATTGGCGGACTTCCTCAGGCAATTGCTCCGTCATGTCAGTGGAGATGAATCCAGGAGCTACAGCATTGACTGTAATCCCCCTTGCAGCCAATTCCTTGGCCGTACTCTTCGTAAACCCGATCACTCCTGCTTTGGCAGCTACATAGTTAGCCTGGCCTGCATTTCCTGAAATGCCGACGACAGAAGCGACATTGATGATTCTTCCCTGGCGTTGCTTCATCATTGTCCTTGTCACACTCTTCGTGCATAGGAATACACCTTTTAAATTTGTGTTAATGACGGCATCCCATTCATCTTCTTTCATTCTCATCAATAAATTATCCCTTGTAACACCGGCATTATTGACAAGTATATCAATTCGGCCAAAAGCCTCCAGCACTGTTTTGATCATGCTGGCCACTTCATCGGAATTCGATACATCGCACCGGATTGCAAGCCCTTCGCCTCCACCGTCTTTAATCTCTTTCAACACCTGAAGCGCCTTTTCCTCACTGCCTGCGTAATTGACTACGACAGCGGCTCCGCGGCTAGCCAGTTCCAATGCGATTGCACGCCCGATTCCCCTTGAAGCTCCAGTTACAATTGCAACCTTGCCTTTCAGCATCATAACAATTCCTCCTTTAACGCACCAACGACAGCTTGGACTTCTTCCTCACTGCATGCAGAGTATAGTTTCACAGAACGGTTGGTTTTCTTAATTAAACCGGACAATACTTTCCCAGGACCGATTTCCACAAATGTATCAACGCCCAATTCGATCATTTTCTCAACGCAATCCTGCCATAATACAGGAGAATACAATTGCTCAATCAACAGCGATTGTATTTCTTTTGCCGAAGTGACAGGCTGTGCTGTTACATTCGAAATGACGGGAATGGAAGAATCATGCCACTTTTTTGCTCCAAATGCATCCTTCAGTTTAGCTGAAGCCGGCTCCATCAATCTCGAATGGAAAGGACCGCTTACATCCAATGGCAGTACCCTTTTCGCACCGATTTCTTTTGCTCTGTCCGCTACCTCTTTTACCCCTTCAGCCGAACCTGAAATGACGATTTGGCCTGGGCAGTTGATATTGGCCAATTGAACGGATTTTCCTTCAGCCGTAATAGCAGAAGTCAATTCCTCCAGTTTGCTTCGGTCCGAACCGAGTACAGCAGCCATGCTGCCAAGGCCGGCCGGCACAGCTTCTTCCATGAATTCTCCACGTTTCCGGACGAGTGTTACGGCATCCTCAAAAGATAGGACTCCTGCCGCGGCCAAAGCCGTATATTCGCCCAGGCTATGCCCCGCAACAAAGTCAGGATTGATGCCAGCGTCAGTGAAACGCGATAAAACAGCCATTGATGTCGTCAATAAAGCAGGCTGCGTGTTTGCAGTCAATGTCAATTTTTCTTGAGGCCCTTCGAAAATGAGTTTGCTCAATTCATCTCCCAATGCACGGTCAGCAGTAGTGAAGTATTCCTTTACAGAAAGGAACTGCTCACTAAGTTCCTTTCCCATTCCGACTGTTTGTGATCCTTGCCCTGGAAAAACAAAAGCTATTTTTGCCATCATCTTCTCTCCCTTACTCTTTTCTATCTATTCTTTTTCGTTATCCATATAAGCCTGTATAGTTGAAGCTACTTCATTTTGGACCATCGTCTTCGTTTGGCGGATGGCATTGTAGAAAGCATTGCTGTCGGAAGAGCCATGCGCCTTAATGACCGGCGCCTTCAGCCCAAATAATCCGGCACCGCCATACTCTGAATAATCCATTTGCTTTTTGATGTCCATCAATTCTGGTTTGAGCATTGCAGCGGCAAGCTTGCTTTTGAAGTTGCTCATCATTGCCCCTTTAATCATTTTGAACAGGTTGGATGCGGTCCCTTCGATTGTCTTAAGAACCATATTTCCCGTGAAGCCATCCGTGACAACGACATCGGCGACGCCATTCATCAAATCCCTGCTTTCCACATTCCCAATGAAATGGATCGGTGCATTGCTCAATACATCATAGGCAGCTTTCGTCAAATCGTTGCCTTTCTTCTCTTCTGTCCCGATATTGAGCAGGCCCACGCGAGGCTTTTCGATCCCTCTTACCTTTTGTGCATATACGGATCCCATAATGGCAAATTGCAACAGGTGCTCAGGTCTCGCTTCAGCATTTGCCCCAACATCCAGCAAGACAAAGCCGTCTCCGTTTAATGTCGGCAAAGTCGGCGCCAGCGCCGGCCGTTCGATCCCTTTAATGCGCCCGACCACGAATAATCCAGCTGCCATCAGCGCTCCCGTATTCCCTGCAGAGATGCAGGCATCCGCTTCACCGCTTGCAACCGCTTGTGCAGCAAGAACCATGGAAGCCTGTTTTTTCCTTCTGACAGCCCGGACAGGTTCATCCGTTGCCAATATTTCTTCTTCCGTATGAAGGATAGTAATCCTTTCGTGCGCGGTTATGTATTGGTTGATTTTTTTTTCATCACCGACTAATACGATTTCAACATCTTCAAATGCCTTTACTGCAGCGACTGCGCCTAATACTGCTTCTTTTGGGGCATGGTCGCCGCCCATTGCATCAATTGCGATTTTCATTATAGCTGTCATCCTTTTTGTCCGTATTCGATCTGTACATTTCAAACGAGCCCTTAAATACAGTTTCATTGCCCACACTACTATTGACTTCGACCGTCGACCGGTTATGGTCCTGATCCACCTTTATGACTTTCGCTTTGGCCACTACCCTTTCATGGAGCTTGACCGGGGTTGTAAAGATAATATTCGCTTTTGCGGTCAAAATGACTTCCTCATTCATGATGGCTACAGCCAGTGAATTGGCCTGTGCAAATAAATGATGCCCTCGGGCAATGCCATTCCTCGAGAAAACATGCTCTTTTTTGATATCCAAAATGGATATCCCACTTTTGTCCAATTCTATATCAATTATGTCACCGATGACCTCATCGATCGGCAAGGATCTGATTTCATCGCTATGGTTTTGTTCGGCTACATGCTTTATTCTTTCTCTTAATTCAGGAATTGATAACTCCAAACGATCCAAACGAATGGTTTGGACACTAACAGAAAATTTTTCTGCCAATTCCTCATCCGTAATAAAAGGATTCAATTTAATGGTCTCTTTCAATAAAGCTTGGCGGTCTTTTTTACTGCGTCTCATGCTATCACCACCCGAAGTATTATGACTAGGTACTAACAGTAGTATATAGATATAAAAAAAAGATTGCAAGATATTATAGGCAATCTTACAATCTATTTTTCAGTGTAACGCAGTAAAGGATATTCTAATCCAATTTTTCATTGGAGAAAACGCCGGTCTGATTAAGTTCGTCCCTTAAATCGTCATATATCTGTTCATGCCAGAACGCTTCGCTGTTCACCAATTGGGAGGCGTCTTCCCGGGCGGTCTCCAATATTCTGTAATCGTGGATTAAGTCTGCAACCTTGAATTCAGGCATGCCGCTTTGCTTCCTTCCAAAGAAATCCCCTGGGCCTCGAAGCTCAAGGTCTTTTTCCGAAAGAACAAATCCGTCTTGGGTCTCTGTCATGATCCGCATCCGCTCCTTGCCATTCTCCGATTTGGCATCGCTAATCAACATACAATAGGATTGGGAACTTCCCCTGCCAACCCGGCCGCGCAATTGGTGCAACTGGGAAAGGCCGAATCTTTCAGCATCATATATAACCATGAAAGATGCATTCGGCACATTGACTCCAACTTCAACAACTGTTGTAGAGACGAGTATTTGCGTATCATTATCGCTAAATGATTGCATCACCTCTTCCTTTTCAGACGGAAGGAGCTTGCCGTGCATTAAGCCGACCTTATAGCTTCCTGAAAAGTATTGCAGCAGCATATCATATACTTCAATCGCATTCTGCAGATCCAACTTCTCCGATTCTTCGATTAAGGGACAGATTACATAAGCCTGCCTACCCTGTTTCAATTCCTTTGTCATAAAAGCTAGAATTCGCTCAAGCATGTCATGTTTGACCCAAAAAGTTTCGATTGGCTTACGTCCTGCAGGCATTTCATCAATAATGCTTACGTCCATTTCACCAAAAACAGTAATGGCAAGCGTTCTCGGTATCGGTGTAGCCGTCATGAACAAAACATCGGGATTTTCGCCTTTCTCCCTCAATATGCGCCGCTGGTTCACTCCAAAGCGGTGCTGCTCGTCCGTTATAACCAAGCCCAATTTATTATAAAAGACTTCATCACCTATCAACGCATGTGTGCCGACTAAAATATCAATTTCCCCAGTCTTCAACTCTTCCAAAAGCTCTCTCCGTTTTTTTCCTTTGACGGATGAAGTGAAAAGTTCAGCCCTGACACCAGTGTGTTCGAATAATGCCTTTAATGACTGGGCATGCTGTTCAGCTAAGATTTCGGTTGGAACCATCAATGCCCCCTGAAAACCGGCACTCACTGTCGCAAGCAGAGCTATGGAAGCGACAACGGTTTTCCCCGACCCCACATCACCCTGGAGCAATCGGTTCATCCTGTAAGGACTTTTCATATCGGACAATATTTCTCCGACTACCCGATTTTGTGCCCCCGTAAGCGGAAAAGGAAGGCTTGTCAAATAAGCAGAAACTTGATTCTCATCCCACTTGTGGGAAATACCGGCCGAACCTTCTCGTTCCACTCTCCTCAATGCCTGCATTTTCAACTGGAACATTAATAGTTCTTCATAAGCCAACCTGCGCCTTGCCTGCTTTAAATCTTCAGAAGAAGCAGGGAAATGCATGGCCCTCAAGGCTTGCTCTTTTCCTAGCAATCGATACTTTTGCAATACGGCAGGAGGCAAGGGATCTTGTATGTGCCCCCCAAATTGTTCGAATGCTATGGAGATGAACTTCCTCAAGCCTTTAACGGTTATACTTCCTTTTGTGGAATAAACCGGCTCAAAAGACTGCTGCAATTCATGCTCCCCGATAAAAAAATCCGTAGCTGTTATCGTCTGCCTGTTCCGGTCCCATTTACCGCTTATTGTCACATGCTGCTGGAGTGAAAACTTATTTTTCAGATAAGGCTGGTTAAAGAAAACGACCGAAATCAAATATCGGCCTACAAGCAGCTTAAACGTTAGCCGGGACTTCTTTTTGCCGAAAAAGACCGTTGAAGGCGTGCTATGTATAACGCCTTCAACCGTAACCTTTTCATCCTGAACGGCTTCTTCAAGATCTTTTAAACGGAAATCCTCGTATCGGAAAGGAACATATTCCAAAAGGTCCTTTATTGAAGCAATCCCCATATCGGCAAGGGCTGATGCTGTTTCGCTCCCTATCCCTTTTATAATGGTTACTGGATTGGATAATTCGTTCATTTTTTCTTATTGAGCGACATCCCGAAAATTTTCGCTTCCAGTTCCCGCCCTGTCGGAGTTGCCGCCAAACCTCCTTGCGCTGTCTCGCGAAGTGCGACAGGCATTGTTTGGCCGATCCGGTACATAGCATCAATTACCTCATCGCACGGAATTCTGCTGGTCACCCCAGCCAACGCCATATCCGCAGCAACGACTGCATTTGCAGCTCCCATAGCATTGCGTTTAACACAAGGCACTTCGACCAGCCCAGCAACCGGGTCACAAACAAGGCCCAGCATATTTTTTAGCGTTATAGCCATCGCTTCCGCACTTTGGGAAGGTGTGCCTCCAGCCATTTCCACAATAGCAGCCGCAGCCATCCCCGCAGCTGAACCAACTTCAGCCTGGCAGCCGCCTGCAGCTCCGGAAATACTTGCATTGTTGGCTACCACATATCCAAAAGCACCCGAAGTGAAAAGGAACTCAACCATTTGCTCCTTGCTTGGATTCAATTTAGGTATTAAAGCGAACAACGTTCCAGGGACCACACCGGCAGAGCCTGCTGTCGGCGTGGCACAAATGGTACCCATAGCCGCATTCACTTCATTCGTGGCAACAGCCTTACTGACTGCGTCCAATAAAAGATTTCCTGAAAGGCCTTTTCCTGAAGCAATATATTTTTGAAGCAAGACTGCGTCTCCACCCGTTAAACCAGAATGGGAATGCACGCCTGCAAGCCCCCGTTCAATCGCCTTTTCCATTACATCGAGATTCTTTTCCATTTTTTGAATTACTTCCTCTTTGGAAAGTCCCGTTACTTTCATTTCCTGTTCAACCATGATTGCTGATATTTTTTTATTTTGGCTTTCTGCCAATTCAACCAATTCGGCAACATTTCTAAACATTATGCAACCCTCCCTGCGTTTGTAAGCGCTCTCAGACAAAGAGGCTTAATCAACGATTTTTGTCACAGCCAATATGTGTGGCAACTTCTCCAATTCATTCAGAATGGAATCATCGATATTTTCATCCACTTCAATGATCATAAGCGCTTTTTTACCGACCTCTTTACGCGATACTTCCATATGTCCAATATTGAGTTCATGCTTAGCCAACAAATTGGCTACATTAGCGATACAGCCAAAACGGTCTGTATGCTCGACCAAAAGGGCTGGATGATGGCCGGACAATTTCAATTCAAAGCCGTTAAGCTCGATAATCTCGATTTTTCCGCCCCCGATGGAGATCCCCACCAATTCCATTTCCGATTGATCATCTCCCATGTGGATCCGCACCGTATTCGGATGGTCAGTCAACGCTTCCTCTTCAAAAAATGCAATTTTCATTTTCTGTTTTTCGGCAATTGAGATGCTCTCGATAATCCGTTCGTCATCCGTGTCAAAATCCAATATGCCGCCGACGATGGCAACATCAGTGCCGTGGCCTTTATATGTCTTTGCAAATGAGCCGAACAGATGGACATTCACCCATTCTGGCTGCCTTCTAAAGAGGCTTCTTGCCACTTTGCCAATTCGGGCCGCCCCAGCTGTATGAGAACTTGAAGGTCCGATCATAATCGGGCCGATAATATCAAATACGCTTTTATATTTCATATAATCCCCTCACAAATAAAGATTATGGTATGCAGTTACTGTCAAACACATTTATTATAATATAAATAGCTCTGAACTCATATATTTTACTACATCTTCCAAACAGAAGCACATTAAATGCTATTTATGCCTGATAACGGTAAAACAGGAATAGGAGACGAGCTCCTATTCCTGTCCGTTATAATTGTTCGATTGTCTCGCAAAGCCGTCGAAGCATTACGTGCCAGTTTATTCAACCGCAAAAATAAAAGAGTAGAGCGGCTGTTTACCGTTATGCACTTCTACTTCCACTTCATCATACGTTTCTTCGCAATACGTAACAAGAGCATCCATATCCTCACCCGAAACATCTTCACCGTATATGATGGTCAGAATTTCGGAATCTCCGTCAATCATGTGCTCCAGCAATTGTTTAGCGGCATCGATTTGATTTTTGCTTTTGTTTTTAATTTTACCTTCTTCGATTCCCATGAAATCTCCGCTTTCGATATCAAGGCCTTCAATTTTCGTATCTCTAACAGCATACGTAACTTGTCCGGTTTTGACATGGGAAAGGGCGTTTTTCATTGCCTTGCTGTTCTCTTCGACAGATAAGGCCGGATTGAATGACAATAGGGCACTCATTCCTTGAGGAACTGTTTTAGAAGGGATTACGACCACATTTTCCTCGACTAGATCAACAGATTGTTGAGCCGCCATAATGATGTTTTTATTGTTTGGAAGGATAATCACGTTTTTCGCGTTGACCTCTTTGATGGCTTTCACAATATCCTCCGTACTTGGATTCATTGTTTGCCCGCCTTCAATCACGACTTTCGCGCCAATGCTTCTGAAGAGATCAGCTACACCAGATCCCATAGCAACCGTTACAATGCCGAACTCTTCTTTTTTCTTCTGCGCCGGCTTTTCTATAACAGGAGCCTGTGTTTTTCCGACAATGCTTGAATGCTGCTCTCTCATGTTATCGACTTTGATTTTGATCAAACTGCCGAATTTTTGCCCATAATTTAAGCATTCACCAGGCTGTTCAGAATGGATATGCACTTTGACAATCTCGTCATCGGAAATCACCAGCAAAGAATCTCCATAATGGCTTAGGTCATTTCTGAATGTCTTTTCATCAAAAGGGTGTTTCTTAAGTTTATCCTCTTCAAATCGGACCATAAATTCAGTACAGTATCCGAATACAATATCTTCTGTATTGATGTGTCCCTGAACATTCATATGATGTTCAGCGTTGACCAATTGATCCATGGATGGCTGTTCGGACATCGGTGCCTCTCCAGCCTTTTCACCTTTCATCTGGGCAAGAAATCCCTCGTAAACAAAAACGAGGCCTTGTCCGCCGCTATCGACTACGCCTACTTCCTTTAAGACAGGCAATAAGTCAGGAGTCCTTTGCAAAGAAGCATTAGCCTCTTTCACAATATCCTCCATAACGATAATCAAATCGTCCGTTCTCTCCGCTGAAGCGACCGCCGCTTTTGCTGCATCCTTCGCAACTGTCAGAATCGTCCCTTCAACCGGCTTCATAACCGCTTTATAAGCTGTATCGACACCAGCAGAAAATGCAGCTGCGAACTCCTGGGCATCGATGTTTTCATTGTTCTCTATTTTTTTCGCAAAACCGCGGAATAATTGAGATAGAATAACTCCCGAGTTTCCTCTTGCCCCCATCAGCAATCCTTTGGATAAAGCTGAACCAACTTTTCCGATATGGTCTTGAATGTGGGCTTGCGCTTCCTTGGCACCAGAAGTCATAGACAAATTCATATTTGTTCCAGTGTCGCCATCGGGCACAGGAAAGACGTTTAATGCATCAACCAACGCTGCATTGGCTGATAGCTGGTTTGCACCCATGATAATCATTTCTGCAAAACGCTTTCCATCTAAACTTGTAATTGACACAAATGTTTCCTCCTTACTAAGGGTTCGTCACACGAACTCCCTGCACAAAAATATTAACGGAATCCACTGACAAACCAACCGTCTTGTCCAGAGTGTACTTAACTTTAGACTGTACGTTATGAGCTATTTCCGAAATTTTCGTGCCGTAGCTTACAATAATGTACATATCAATATGAACTGAATCTTCATCTTGACGTACGATGACACCCTTAGTGAAGTTTTCTTTTCTTAGAATCTCTGCAATTCCGTCTTTAAGTTGTTTTTTACTAGCCATGCCGACTATGCCGTAACAATCAACAGCGGCCCCGCCAGCAATTGTAGCGATGACGTCGATAGATATATCAATTTGCCCGAAATTTGTTCTTAATTCAATGGACATAATTTATTCCCCCTTTGGAAAATACAGCTTGACTACAAACAGTTTACTATAACAAAAAAGTTTTTAAAAGTTTTTCTCTGTTTATTATAAAGCAATAGTGCATATATTATGTCAAGGTTTTTTTCTTGAAACCATATTCTATCAACTATTGCATTTAGATTTTATGTGTGGTACATTATTTAAGTATTTGAATATTGACTTAAGAACTATTGATACTTAAGCTCGCTGTAGTTGGGAGGGAATTTATATATGTCACGCAAATGTGTAATCACTGGTAAAGGTCCTAAAGCTGGTAACAAACGTTCACACGCGATGAACGCTAACAAACGTACTTGGGGCGCTAACGTTCAAAAGGTGCGCATCCTTGTTGATGGTAAACCTAAACGCGTATATGTTTCTGCTAGAGCATTGAAATCTGGTAAAGTTGAACGCGTATAATGCATCGGCATCCAATTGATTGGATGCCTTTTTACTTCAAAAAAAAGCAGCGGCCCTTAATTGGGTGGCTGCTTTTTTTTGCATTTTATCCCTTTTTGAACGCTCCAAGCATCGCTCTCACTAACCCTCCCAATATTCTAGGAAGTTTAATTGTATAAAATTTCATCATGTCCCTCCTCATAAAAGTGAAACTTTGCCAAGAGGAGGCTTTTTCCCTCCACTGAGCAGCTTTTTGGGTGAAACGGACCATTCGAAAAGACCCAACCGCAAGTTTCTTAGCTGTCCGATTCCCCCATTGTTTTAGTATAAGAAAGAGTCCTTGTATGCCTTCTCAATCTGTACTTCTTATGACTAATAATATGCCGCTCGCGAATGAAAAAGTACCATTTTCCTTAATAAGTTCGTTGCTGATGCATAAAGTCGATCCAAATCCGATGTCTTTATTGGCCAGGGGGTACTTGAACCCTTCCAGTGTAATTCCCTTTACTTCAGGTGTCATGGGCAGGAATGAAATGTATGTATAGGGTTTTTCGTTTTTGATTGAATAGCTGCCCGCTGGGACAGCGTATATGCAATTATAGCGGTCGATAATAAAAACTTTCGTGTTCGGCGACTGCTCAAGCGTTTTTTTTCCCACTAACAATTGCACCCCTCCAAAAGCATGGTCCATCCGTCCTCCGGTGTTGCCAAAAATCCGGATGATATCAGGCTTCTGTTCCATAGCCCAGTGAAAGGCCAAACCAAGGTCCGTATCGTCTTTTTCTGGAGGAAATTGAAACATAGCTGGATGCTTTTCCTGGATAAAAGCAAGATCCCGATCATATATCGAATCAAAATCACCGAAAATGATATCCGGTTCGATCCCTTGTGCAAGCATCGACGATATACCGCGGTCAACCCCCACCCAATGGGTCGGACTACCCCATTCGGACATAGAAGGAATTAAGTCATACGGACCGCCAGCTACAATATGGATTGTCTTCACTCTATTCTCTTGCTCCCTTCCGCAATGTTATGAAAGAAGCCGGCATTATCCAATGCCGGCCGCTGAAAGAACCTCTTATTCCCCTCTGATCGCTTCTATAGCCTGTTTACGGTCTTCCTTATTATAAATGGCTGAACCTGCCACAAGCACGTTAGCTCCCGCTTCTACGCACAATTTAGCTGTATCTGCATTCACGCCGCCATCCACTTCAATTTCTAACCCAGGATTGCGTTCATCAGCCATTTGTTTGACTTGCTTGATTTTAGTCAATACCTCAGGTATAAAAGATTGGCCGCCGAATCCAGGATTTACACTCATCAGCAAGACCATGTCCAAGTCTTGGATTACGTGCTGGATCATAGCGACAGGTGTGGCCGGATTCAAAACCACTCCTGCTTTAACACCAAAAGATTTAATAAGAGAGATTGTACGGTGCAGATGGGTGCAAGCCTCCACGTGCACAGTAATGTAATCGGCTCCTGCATTGGCAAATGCTTCGATGTAAGCGTCAGGGTTTTCAATCATCAGATGGACATCCAGCGGCAATTTAGTAACCGGTCGTACCGCTTCAACAATTAATGGGCCAATTGTAATATTCGGAACAAAGTGGCCATCCATTACATCCACATGGATATAATCGGCTCCTCCTCTTTCCACATCTTTGATTTCTTCCCCAAGTTTCGAAAAATCTGCTGATAAAATAGACGGTGCAATTTTTACCATACTGTTAATACCTCGGCTTTCTATCTCTTATTTCTGTTAAAAATTCCATGTAATGCTCATATCGATACGCTTGAATTGCCCCTGCCTCAACGCCCTCTTTTACTGCACACTTCGGCTCCTTATCATGAAGGCAGCCTCTGAATTTGCAATGATGGCTTGCTTCTTCCATTTCAGGGAAACAACTGGACAGCTCATTTTCCTCCATTGTAAAATCCAATGAAGAAAAACCGGGTGTATCCGCAACCAAGCCGCCTTCAACAGGGATAAGCTCTACGTGCCTTGTCGTATGCTTCCCTCTTCCGAGATGGGCGGATATATCATTAGTCTTTAATTTCAAATGGGGCATTAGCGTATTCAGGATAGATGATTTCCCTACCCCGGATTGGCCTGCGAATACACTGACACACTTTTTTAAATAAGGCATCAGGGAAGCCATCCCTTCTGAAGTGACACTTGAAGTCGCTATAATGGGATATCCTATTGCCCTGTAATCAGCCATATATTTCTCCATTTTTTCCTTTTCTTCCCCGGCCAATAAATCCATCTTGCTGATGACAATGACTGCATTAATTCCACTTGCCTCTATCAATACTAAAAATCGGTCCAAAAGAACCGTGTTAAAGGATGGTTCTACTGCGGAAAAGACTAAAATTGCCTGATCTACGTTGGAAATCGGCGGTCTGACCAATTCATTTTTCCTGTCATGGATTTCCAGTATATATCCTTCACTCTCTTTCTCATATTGATAGACAACATCGTCGCCGACAAGAGGAGTGACTTTCCTTTTCCGAAAGACACCCCTGCCTCGGCATTGGATGTATTTTTCGCCATCGCTGACATAATAAAAACCGCTGAGGGCTTTTACAATTTTCCCTTCAGGCAATTGCATCACTCCTACTTTCTTTTTCATAGATAGCTATTTAGTCTGTTATCGGATACGGGACAACCTCTTCCATGATGACATTTTTGTCCCTCATCACTTTATAGCCTGCTTTTTTGCCATGTTCTATTCTGAACTCTAATCTTTTTTTTGTTGTCTCTGTTATAGAAAATACTTCTGCCGGTTCTGTCATACTTTTATCCGCATCTTCTATATAAATTTGGACTTCCTGTGGCTCACCAGGATTTAATGGTTCATATGGGATGGTAATTTCCTTAGTGGCTATCTTGGAAGGATATGGCTTAGGGCCTTTTGACAAAACCACATGAATGATGCTTCCTTTCGCCACTTTGGTATACGCTTCGGGAGATTGGCGTATTACTTGTCCATTCGCCACTGTATCTGAATATTCTGTTCGTGACACCTTAATCTTGAAGCCGCTTTCCGATTCATAATCATTTAATCCAGTCTGGTTATAATTCAATAAATTCTTTACAGGAATTTTTTGCATTCCTTTGCTTATTATCAATTTCAGAATGGTCTCTGAAGGAACAATGTCCATTCCTGGATTGGGACTTTGTTCCATTATAATCCCTGCTTCAGCGTCATCATCGTAAACCTCATTCACTTCAACATTCTTAAAATGAAAACCGTCAATAAATGATTTCGCATCCTCATAATGGCGTTCAGTGAAATCAGTCAGTTCGATTTTCTTTTTGCCGGTACTGACATATACATTGACTGTAGAACCTTCCTTGACGACCGAGCCTATTTTGGGATTGGTTCCAATGACCTTGTTTTCTTCGATTTTATCGCTTTCCATCGGTATTTTCCTGCCCACTTTAAAGCCATCATTCAACAGGGCAACATAGGCATCATCATACGTTTCATTCTCTATATCAGGTACTGTCACCTCGGCAGGCTCAAGTAGTTTCGGCAATACGATTACAGCTAAAGCGGCCAAAATGGCTAATGTGATAAAAGTCACAATCAATACTTTCGCCAGTCTTTTTTTGGGCTTTTTCACTTTTTTGTCTTTTTTGCTTTTCTGTTTTGTGGGCTTGGACTTTTTTGCCTTTTTTTTCGGCGAGGCAGGCGCCTCATAATCGTAATCTTCATCCCCATCTTCCGGATACTGTGCAGTTTCAGGAGCCATGATGAGTGTGTCATCCTGTTCAGGTATATGGGTATCTGAAGAAATGATAGGGATCGCTTTTGTAGCATCCATATCCTCAGGAACTATAAACGGGCTCTCTCCCTTTCTGTCAGGGCGAAGTGCCGTTAATAAATCTTCTTTCATTTCATCGGCGCTTTCGTAACGGTGGAAAGGGTCTTTGGCGGTTGCTTTCAGGACAATATTTTCCACACTCTGCGGAATGGCCGGATTCCATCGCCTTGGAGATGGCGTACTCGATTGCAAATGCTTAAGGGCAATGGATACTGCGCTTTCTCCAGAAAAAGGCAATCTCCCTGTCAAGAGTTCAAACATCACGATGCCCATTGAATAAATATCCGATTTCTTGTTTGCCATCCCTCCCCGGGCCTGTTCTGGGGAAAGATAATGGACAGAGCCAAGCACGGCATTCGTTTGAGTGATGCTAGTAGCACTTAGCGCAGTCGCAATTCCAAAATCCGTTATTTTAACATGCCCATTTTCATCTATCAGAATATTTTGCGGCTTGATGTCACGGTGGATAATGCCATGCTGATGGGCATGTGAAATAGCTTCAGCTATTTGTTCCATGATCATAAGAGTCTTCTCAATCGGTATGAAAGCTGTTGTTTGTATATATTGCTTAAGGGTCATGCCCCTTACGTATTCCATCACAATAAAGTAGATTTGGTCTTCTTCGCCAACGTCATATATGCTTACGATATTCGGATGGGCCAGGCTCGTGGCAGACTGCGCCTCCCTATTGAACCTTTTAATGAACTCTTCATCATTCGAAAAATCCATTCTTAGGATCTTGACGGCAACTTCTCTTTCCAGAATCATATCTTCAGCCAGGTAGACATTCGCCATGCCGCCGCCGCCAATCATTTCTATCAATCGATAGCGGCCGTTTATTCGTTTACCGATCAACATGGTCCATCACCCGCTTTCTTCGACATGAGTATACTGTATTAGCAAGAGGGTAATATTATCTTCTCCACCATTTTCATTCGCCTTTTCAATCAATTGATCGCCTTTTTCCTCAATCGGGCCTTCCTGCTCAATGACAGCCTTCAATTCGTTTTCTCTTACTTTATTTGAAAGCCCATCGGAGCAAAGCAACACATAATCGCCTTCTTCGAAAATAATTGTGACGATGTCCATCTCCACTGAATTCTCCGTACCCACTGCCCGTATAAGCACATTCTTCCGTGGATGGTGTTCGGCATCCTCTTTGGAGATTTGTCCTGACCGTACTAATTCATTGACCAATGAATGGTCTTCGGTGAGTTGCTTAAAGCCGTTTTCATTGTATATGTAGCAGCGGCTATCGCCGATATTGGCAATGGTCGAAAAACGTTCCGTACATACGGCAGCCACAACGGTAGTACCCATTCCTTGGCACTCAGAATGGGATTCAGCATGTGTGAATATCTTTTTATTCACTTCCTGAATATGAGTCATAAGCCATTTTTCAGCATCTTCCGGATTTTGGATTTGCCCAGATTTTTCCCAAGCGTCCTTCAAATAGGAAGTCGCCATAGAGCTGGCGACATCGCCTGCTCTATGGCCCCCCATTCCATCTGCTACTACTGCCAGGATGCCTTGCTCATTTTCAAAAATGCCGCCATTGTCTTCATTATGCTGGCGCACTTTCCCACGGTCTGTTCTAAAAACAGCTTTCATCCTATTCACCTCGTCTCTTCTTTTCTCTCTTTCGCACGAAGTTGGCCACAGGCTGCATCTATGTCATGCCCTTGCTCTCTGCGGACTGTTACATTGATGCCTCGGTCTTTAAGCGTTTTTTCGAATAAATCGATTTGTTCCCTTGGCGTTCTTACATAATTCCGCTCAGGCACGTAGTTTACAGGAATCAAATTCACATGACATTTCAAATGTTTAATGAGGTTGGCCAATTCAATGGCATGTTCTACCTGGTCATTTTCCCCGCCAAACAATCCATACTCAAACGTGATGCGTCGTCCAGTCTTTTGCGTATAATATTTGACTGCTTCCATTAGGTCCGGCAACTTATACGCTTTATTGATAGGCATGAGCTTTGAACGCAATTCTGTATTAGGTGCATGCAAGGAAATGGCAAAATTGATCTGCAGGTTCTCATCCGCAAATTTATAAATTTTAGGAATAATGCCGCTTGTAGATACTGTAATATGGCGCGCACCAATGTTCAACCCTTTTTCATGGTTTATTATTTTAAGGAAGCCCATCATATTATCATAATTGTCAAACGGCTCTCCAATTCCCATTATAACGATTGATGATACACGTTCATCTGTTTCGTCAAGAGCCTGCTGAACGCGCAGAACCTGTGCAACGATTTCACCGGCTTCCAAGTGCCTTTTCAATCCGCCAAGTGTGGACGCACAGAAGGTACAGCCGATCCGGCAGCCAACTTGTGTTGTAACACATACGGAATTCCCATAGTCATGTCTCATCAGCACTGTTTCAATGGAATAGCCATCCTGTAGCTCAAATAAGAATTTCATCGTTCCATCAGCGGATGTTTGATTAATGATCGTTTTTAACGTTGTTAACGTGAAGCTTTCAGACAGCTTGGCACGTAATTCCTTCGATAAATTGGTCATTTCTTCAAAGCTGGCCACACGGTCTTTATAAAGCCATTTGTAAATTTGGTCTGCCCTGAATCCCTTTTCTCCATGTTCAACCAACCATTCTTTTAATTGATCGGGCTGCAAGGAATAAATAGATGGAGTTAAAGTTTCATTAATCTTATGCAATGGGAGTTTCTTTTTCTTTTCTACTGTCATACTCAAAGTTCCTTCTTTCTAAAACAAGCGATGAAAAAACCATCACTCCCCATATCTTGGGGGAATAATTGCAGGCTGCTTTCGGAAGCGAAAGGACGCACCTTCTCAGGCAATCTATTTTTCAGACTTGTATCTTTACTGTAGTTCGTATGATTCTTTAAAAATGTGTCGACAACAGCTTCATTTTCATTCTTATCCACTGTACACGTACTATAGACAAGCAATCCGCCATCCTTCAATAAAGGGTCAACAGCTTCCAATATATCCTGCTGTATGGATGCAAGGCGGGCAATATCTTCTTCTTTTTTTGTATATTTTACATCAGGCTTTCTTCTCATGACGCCTAACCCCGAGCAAGGCGCATCGACCAATATGGCATCGAATGTCTGAGGGTCGAATAAATCGCCTGCTTTTCTTGCATCATGGGAAGCTGCAGTTACATTCATTAAACCGAGCCTGTCAGCCTGCTGTTTGATTAGTTTTACCTTATGGTCATGCAAATCCAGCGCATAGACGGTTCCCTCTCCCAGTTTTTCTGCAATGCTTGTTGTTTTACCGCCTGGTGCTGCACAGCAATCCAGAACTTTTTCATCCGATTTCGCATTTACAGCGTATGATACAAGCATGGAACTCTCATCCTGGATGCTAATGAACCCTTCCTTGTATGCTGAGCTATGGGCAAGGTTGCCGCGGAGGCATATAATTCCTTCGGGGACATACTCACTGGCCTCGATGGAATACCCCTCTTCTTTCAGTATTTCCATTACTTGTTCACGGGATGCTTTCGGAAGATTCACACGTGCTGTTTGATGAGGTGCTTGCAGATTGAACAGGCACATTTCCCTTGTTTTTTCCTCTCCATACTGATCCGCCCATCTTTTTACAATCCATTCTGGATGGCTTGTCTCAATAGAAATTCGCTTAATTGGATCGGTAATTTCATCAAGCGATCGGATTCCATTGCGCTGCACACTCCGCAATACTCCATTGACCATACTTGCTATCCCCTTATGCCCTCTTTTTTTGCTGATTTCAACAGCTTCAAAAATAATGGCATGGTCAGGAACCTTATCCAAATAGATCATTTGATATAGAGACATTCTTAATAATATCCGAACCCATTGCTCCAATTTGCGGCTGTTCTGGATAAAGGGTTCTAAATAATAGTCCAGGGTCAGCTTTCTTTGAATGACTCCGTAAGCGAGTTCAGTCAGCAGGCCGCTATCCGCTGAAGATAAATGGTTTTTATTGATGACTGCATTCAGCAATAAATTGCTGTATGATTGGTTTTTTTCCACTGAGAGGATCAAATCTAAAGCGAGTTCCCTTACATTTTTGGCCGATTGCTTATTCATGTGCGTCTCCTAGCATCACACCGGCTGTTATATGAGAACCAGCTCCCCGCAAATAGTCGAAGGCGGACATTTTTTTCTTGCCTGCAGGTTGAAGTTCAATCATTTTAATAGCTGTTGCATTCCCCGTCTTCACCACTATTCCATCTTCTTCAATGGC
The DNA here is from genome assembly GCF_047238185.1 of Bacillus kalamii. Taxonomy (NCBI): domain Bacteria; kingdom Bacillati; phylum Bacillota; class Bacilli; order Caryophanales; family Bacillaceae; genus Bacillus; species Bacillus kalamii. The sequence goes on from NZ_JBDFMI010000001.1 coordinate 2,328,444, forward strand.
GATGATTTCTCCAGGAATTGCAGCTGAGGCACTTTGCACTTTCTTCCCTTCCCATATCTTAAGCACTTTCCCTTCCAAAAGCGTATACGATACTGGCCAAGGATTTAAGCCGCGGATTTTATTATAGATAGTTTCTCCGGATGCCGACCAATCAATCTTTTCCTGTTCACGTTTGATATTGGATGCAAAAGTTGCCTTTTCTTCATCCTGCTTTATGCCTTGCAACTCGCCATTCAGTAATTTCGGCAGTGTATCGGCCAATAAGTCGCATCCTGCTGCACTCAGCTTGTCATGCAGGCTTCCCACGTTATCTTCTTCGGTGATTTCAACCTCTGCCTGTGTAAGGATATCCCCGGCATCAAGCTTTTCAGCCATATACATAATAGTGATGCCTGTCTTTTCTTTTCCCTCTAGGATGGCATAATGGATCGGTGCCCCGCCCCTTAACTCAGGCAATAGAGACGCATGGACATTAATGCAGCCAAACTTCGGCGCATCCAATAATTCTTTAGGCAGAATTTGGCCGAAAGCAGCTGTGATCACTAGGTCCGGTTCCAATTCGAGGATTTTGGCCAGTTCCGTTTTCTCGCGTATTTTCTCTGGCTGATACACAGGGATTCCGTGCTTTAAGGCTTCTACCTTAACCGGAGGGGGTGTCAGCACTTTCTTCCTGCCAACAGGCCGGTCAGGCTGTGTGACAACCGCTATGACATTATAGCCTTCATTTATTATTCTCTGTAGTACCGGCACTGAAAAATCAGGCGTCCCCATAAATACGATTTTTGTCATTCTTCTTCAAACCCTTCCAATTCTTCTTCATCTACATAACGGACGACTTTTGTGGTAAACAGCACTCCGTCCAAATGGTCGATTTCATGCTGTATAGCTCTGGCCAAAAAGTCTTCGGCCTCCACTTCAAGCCAGTTTCCGTTTCTATCCTGCCATTGTACTTTTACGTATGTGGCCCGCTCCACTTCCCCATAAAGGCCAGGAAAGCTCAGGCAACCTTCAATGTCCAACTCTTTCCCTTTCTTTTCAATAATGACCGGATTGATCATTTCGAGGGTACCCATCTCTTCATCTATTTCAACGATAGCAATTCGGCCATCGACGCCCACTTGGGGTGCCGCGAGCCCGACTCCATCCTCTTTAATCATTGTTTCATACATATCATCCAACAGTTTCGCCAATTTATGGTCGAAAACATGCACTTTCTTACATTTCTTCTCCAGTATTTCATTTGGAGCAAGAACAATCGGTAGAATAGACAAATTTGTTCCTCCTGGTCTAACATCACACCATTACATCATGATCTGCGGATTTTGATCAATTACGATTTTCAGTCCTTTATTAGCAGGATCCTGCTGATAGTGCTCAATTATTTTGTGTAGTAAATCATTCAAATTCGGTTCCCGTTTGTATTTTATCAGACATTGGTATCGATATCTATTATTGATGCGCGGAATAGGCGAAGCAGAAGGGCCTAAAATGATCGCCTTTCCGGACAATCCTTTCCGAATAAAAGTGGATATCTTTTCAGTCACGGAAACGGCCTTCATCAAATCTTCATGAGAAACCGATATAAGTGTAATGTAATAAAACGGCGGATATCTATTCTGCATACGCACTGCCATTTCCTGTTGATAGAACTCCTGATAATCCTGCTTGGAAGCAAGGATGATTGAATAATGCTCAGGCGTATAGGATTGCACCACCACCTCACCCGGCAGCTCATGCCTACCTGCACGGCCGCTCACCTGCGTAAGCAATTGGAATGTCTTTTCGGATGATCGGAAATCCGGCAAATGCAGCATCGTATCCGCGGATAATACGCCTACCAGAGTCACCTTGGCAAAATCCAACCCCTTGGCAATCATCTGGGTACCCAGCAAAATATCGGCCTTTCCTTCAGCAAATGCGGACAGAAGCCTTTCGTGGCTCCCTTTTTTACTGGTTGTATCAACATCCATCCGTATTACCCTTGCTTCAGGCAATATTTTCACAAGCTCTTCTTCCACCTTTTGCGTTCCGGTGCCAAAATAACGTATTGCGTCACTTCCACACGCCGGACAAACGGATGGCATCGATTCCTCATGACCGCAATAATGGCATTTAAGCGAGTTCGTATATTTGTGGTAGGTTAACGAAATTTCACAATTTGGGCATTGAGATACTTCCCCGCAACTGCGGCACATCACAAATGAAGAATAGCCTCTTTTATTCAGCATTAAGATCATTTGCTCTTTTTTTTCAAGGCGGTCTTTCATTTTTTCAAGCAGGGCCGCCGAAAAAACGGACCGGTTCCCTTTTCGGAGCTCTTCTCTCATATCGACAATTTCCACAGAGGGGAGAGGCCGTTGATTGACTCGATTCTGCAGTAACAAATGCTTATAAACGCCCTTTTGCGCGCGTGCTGAGGTTTCCAGCGTCGGAGTGGCACTGCCAAGGACAACGGGGCAATGATGATACAGCCCCCGTTGGATTGCAATATCCCTTGTATGGTATCGCGGAGTTTCTTCCTGCTTATAGCTTGTTTCATGTTCTTCATCAATAATAATGATTCCGAGGTTTTGGAAAGGGGAAAAAATAGCCGACCGCGCTCCGACTACAACCTGCACTTCCCTTCGGTATATTCTTCGCCATTCGTCGTATTTCTCTCCAGTAGATAACCCACTGTGAAATACAGCGACCCTGTCCCCAAACCGTTCCTTGAAACGACGAACCATTTGCGGGGTAAGCGATATTTCAGGCACAAGCATAATGGCTTCCTTCCCTTGCTTCATAGCCACATCGATTGACTGTAAATACACTTCCGTTTTCCCGCTTCCGGTTACGCCTTCCAAAAGGAAGACATCTTCACTTTCATCATCAATGCTTTTCTTAATAGGCTGAAAAACGGAAGATTGTTCATCTGTCAATGGCAAGTGGTTGCTCTCCTCAAACAAACGGTCCTTGAATGGGTCACGATACACCTCGGTTTGTACAATCGAAACAAGGTCTTTCTGTTCCAACCCTTTTACGGCGCTTTCCCCACAGTTCACTCGTTCCAACAACTGTTTTAAAGGGATGTCTTCAGGATGCTCTATAAAATAATCAATCAAAACCCTTTGTTTTCTAGCTGTTTTGTTTATTGTTTCTTTCGCTTTCTGCAATTGATTCTTTGAAGCTTGCAATCGGACTGTCCGCTCTGTTTTCTTATTCAATTTATTCTTCACTTCATATTGCGTATCGATATGCCCTTGTTTCAGCTCTTTTTGGAAAATCCTTGCGTTCGGATGCTCCATCGCTGCTTCGAAATCGACTTTATTTCCATTTCTGAAATAAGATCTGATGAGTTCATCAACTTGTTCCAATGGTCCCTTCAGTACAAGGAACTTTTTATATTTCGCTTTAAGCGCAGCTGGAAGCATCGCCTGAAATGCAGCAATCTTAAGGCACAATGTATGGGTTGTCATCCAGTCCCCCAATTGAAGAAGCTCCCGTGTGAGAGCTGGTTCTAGGTCCTGTACACTGTGGATGGCTTTCAGGCGGCCGATTTCTGAACTCTCGTGGATATTCGTCACGAAACCTTGGACAGTCCGGGGTCCAAATGGAACTAATACACGCATTCCAGGTGTAATCATGCCCTTCCATTTATCCGGAATGAGGTAATCAAACTCTTTGTCCGTCTGGCGCACTGGCACATCGACAATAACTGATGCGATTTCCATCTCTATCAATCCTTTTTCAACATACTGGCTGCTTTCTCTAAAATTCGTTGTGCCACTTCCCGTTTGCTCATTAAGGGCAATTCTGTTGTTTCTCCGTTCTTTTCATAGATTACGACAGCATTAGTATCCGCCCCGAAACCAGAGCCTTCTACAGACACATTATTCGCTACAATCATATCCGCATTTTTCTTCTCAAGCTTCGCTTTGGCATATTGTTCGACTTGTTCCGTCTCGGCAGCGAAGCCTATCAGAATTTGTTTGTCTTTCTTTTTCCCCAATGTCATCAATATATCATTGGTACGCTCCATATCGATGCTCAAGTCGCCTTCTTTTTTCTTGATTTTCTGGCTATGGACTACTTTCGGGCGGTAGTCTGCTACAGCAGCAGTTTTAATAATTACGTCCTGAGCTTCCATTTCTTCCATTACAGACTGATACATGTCTTGGGCGCTAATGACCGGCACCACCCTAACTCCTGCAGGCGCCTTTAGCTGAACAGGCCCTGAAATGAGTGTCACTTCAGCTCCCAATGCAGCCGCTTCGGCCGCCAATGCATATCCCATTTTCCCAGTGGAATGATTCGTTATGAATCGGACTGGGTCAATTGCTTCTCTAGTGGGACCTGCCGTAATCAATACCTTTTTCCCTTGAAGAACGGGATTTCCATTCTGCGCCCCATAGTATTGCTGAAGCTTTTCAACAATTGATTCAGGTTCTTCAAGGCGGCCTTTCCCTACATATCCGCAAGCCAAATATCCTTCGCCAGGTTCAATGAAATGATAGCCGAACTGTTTTAATATATTCATATTTCTTTGTACAGCCGGGTGGTTATACATATGGACATTCATGGCTGGCGCGATAAACACATCTGCTGTCACAGCAAGCATAATCGTAGATATCATATCGTCTGCGATACCGTTTGCCATCTTGGCGATGATATTAGCTGTAGCCGGTGCAACCAGAACAAGATCCGCCCAGTCAGCAAGGTCGATATGCGCAACCACTTTCGGATTATTTTCCTGGAAAGTGTCTGTATATACCTCATTTCTTGCTAGTGCCTGAAATGTAATCGGCGTAACGAACTTAGAGGCGGAATGACTCATCACCACTTTAACGTTCGCCCCTTGCTGAGTTAACTTGCTCGTCAAGGCAGCTGCTTTATAGACAGCTATGCCGCCTGTCACACAGAGTAAAATATTTTTATTTTTAAGCATGGACCGTTCCTCCCGTTTCATTCTTTCTCTATTATGAGGGATAGCCTATTTTTTTTCATCTATTTCAGAAACTCATTGCGTCTTCCAAAAAGAGGAACCTTGTCTGTTTGGACAAGGTTCCTTTTTAATGTTATGCATTTGTTTGTTCGGATGAATCATTCTTGTACGTAAGGATGCCCGCATTGATTTCTTCCAATGCTTTTCCGACACTCTTATGTGATACCGTTTTTGCAATCCGTTGATCATCGTTGATTTGCATTACGCGCGCACGCTTAGCGGCAACTGATACAAGTGAGTATTTGGAATCGATTTTGTTCAAAAGCGCATCGATAGAAGGATATAACATTTATTCAACCTCCAGCATATTTAGATATCTTTTTGCAACTAATTCTCTTTTGCAATGCTCTGCAGTTACAATAGCTTTTATTTTATCACAAGCAGACTGAATTGTATCATTTTCAACCACATAATCATACAAATCCATCATTTCGATCTCTTCTTTGGCTGTTTGCAGCCTCTGGGCAATAACATCTTCCGTTTCTGTACCGCGGTTGACAATTCTGTTTTCAAGTTCTGAAAGGCTTGGCGGCGCCAAGAAGATGAATAGCCCTTCAGGGAATTTCTCGCGTACCTGGCGTGCGCCCTGTACCTCTATTTCCAAGAAGACATCACGGCCGTCCTCAATTGTTTCACGCACATAATCAACAGGCGTTCCGTAGTAATTGCCGACGAACTCAGCATATTCCAACAGTTTTCCTTGTGCGATTAATGCTTCGAATTCATCGCGGGATTTAAAGAAATAGTCGATTCCGTCTCTTTCCCCTTCTCGCGGCTTCCTTGTCGTCATGCTGATTGAATATTCAAACGTAGTATCAGGCTGGTCAAACAGTTCTTTCCGTACCGTTCCCTTCCCTACTCCAGAAGGTCCTGATAATACAATTAGCAATCCTTTTTCTTTCATAACTTCACTTATCCTTCCTCTACACTATCTTCACGGTCATGAAGCCTTGATGCCACCGTTTCTGGCTGGACTGCCGACAGGATCACATGGTCGCTGTCCATTACTATGACCGCACGGGTCCTTCTGCCGTAAGTGGCATCAATTAGCCTTCCATTTTCCCTTGCTTCCTGTATGATTCGTTTAATCGGAGCTGACTCCGGACTTACAATAGATATGATCCGATTGGCAGAAACAATATTTCCAAACCCTATATTGATTAATTTGATTGGCATGTTTTTCCCCCAGTTACCGTAATACTAGTCTGACCCTCTCTATGAAGCACTAAACGATGTTTATTCGATATTTTGGATTTGTTCTTTCATCTTTTCAAGCAAGCTTTTCATTTCGACAACCTCTATGGCAATCTTGGAATCATTTGCTTTGGAACCGACGGTATTCACTTCACGGTTCATTTCCTGAATGAGGAAATCAAGCTTTCTGCCCATGGCATCCCCGCTTTCCAAGGTTGACTTGACTTGCCCGATATGGCTCTTTAAGCGGGTCAGTTCTTCATTTATGTCGGCCTTATCAGCAAAGATTGCCACTTCATTCATTAATCTGGTTTCGTCGATCACACCGGATGTCCATTCAGCCATTTTTTGCTGGAGCCGTTCACGGTATTGCTCGATGACGGTCGGTGCAAATGCACTTGTCCTTTCGGCAGCAGATTCCAACTTTTCCAACTGTGAAAGGATATCGCCCTTAAGCACTTTTCCTTCTTCTTCCCTCATCCGTATTAACTGCATGGTTGCTTCGGATACAGCTTCAAGGATAATCGCTTCCAATTCCGGCGGAGAAGATTGCTCTTCCTCGATTAAGAAAACGCCCTCCAATTGAGAAATTGTGTGGGGCGAATTATTCGGGTGCATTTGATAACGTCTAGATATCTCATCCATTTTGCTCATATATTGGTCCAATAGCAGCCAGTCCACTTCAAGGCGTTTCTGGATCAGTCCATCGCCCTCAACAGTAATGAACATCTCAATCCGGCCTCGCTTAATATGGGAAGCCAAATGTTTTTTTATTTTATCTTCAAGCACGAGCAGCTGGCGTGGCATCCGAATATTATATTCGCAGAAACGGTGGTTAACCGTCTTCACTTCCACTTGGACTTTCATTTGATCGTTCTTGCTTGTCCCTCTTCCGTAGCCTGTCATGCTTACAGCCATTAATACCACTTCCAATTCTAATGCAAGTATGTAGTTATGCTCTTGCCGTGTAAATAAAAGAGCATGCTGATTGATGCGTTTATGTTCACATACAGATTCCATTTATCCGCATGCCCAGCCGTTTAACAGCAGGTATGCCCATAATAAAAAGGTAATAGAGGACACTCTACTACCTTTTTAAGTATAGCATAGTTTATTTTGTTTTTCGCAGTAAAAATGAGCCCGCCAGTAAAAAAGTTGGCAGCGCAGACAAACCAAGAATTAGCAGCCAATCTTTCAGCGGTATACTGACCGTTTTGAAAATGCCTTGTAAGGATGGTACATAGATGACTGCCAACATCATGAGAAGTGAAATCACTACCGCGGCGACAAGATATAGGTTTCCGAACGGATTGCGGGCAAAGATGCTTTTTTCGCTCCGGCAGTCGAACACATGGATTAACTGGGCCAGAACAAGTGTAACGAATGCAATTGTCTGAGGGTAGTTTTCCCAATCGGGGTTATTGTGCAGGGCTGTTATGAATGCAAGCAATGTAACTCCGCCTATTAAAAAGCCCCGTGATATAATCTTCCAGCCCAATCCTCTGGAAAAGACACCTTCTTTCGGATGGCGCGGCCTCCGTTTCATTACATTTCCTTCAGGACGGTCGAGTCCAAGTGCCATCGCAGGCAAGCCGTCTGTCACAAGGTTAACCCACAGAATTTGGATAGGGAATAACGGAAGTGGGAGCGCAAGGATCATCGCAAACAGCATTACAAGGATTTCCCCTACATTCGACGCAAGCAAATATCTGATGAACTTTCTTATATTTTCATAGATATTCCTTCCTTCTTTAATAGCCGATTTAATCGTTGCAAAATTATCATCCAATAGAATAAGCGAAGAGGCTTCTTTCGCCACGTCTGTTCCCGTGATGCCCATCGCGATGCCGATATCGGCGGATTTGATCGCAGGTGCATCATTGACGCCGTCTCCGGTCATCGCTACTATATGGCCTTTATTCTGTAAGGCTTTGACGATTTTTAATTTATCCTTTGGAGAAACTCGTGCAAATACCGCGACGTCATCCACAATAGCTTCAAGCTTCTCTAAAGACATGTCCATCAATTGTTTGCCTTCTACGACCATTTTCCCTTTACTTAGAATACCCAGCTGTTTGGCAATGGCTGAAGCGGTTGTCACATGGTCTCCGGTTATCATAATGGTTTTAATGCCTGCTTTCTTGCATTCCTCAACGGCATCCTTCACTTCAGGGCGCGGTGGATCAATCATTCCTTGCAGGCCGATAAAGATGAGATCTTTCTCCGCCTCGAAATCTCTCATCGCCTCTATCGAAGTTTGAATCGTTTTATAGCCGATGGCAATCGTACGCAACGCTTGTGATGCAAGATCATCTACCGACTCCTGGACTTTTTTGGTCAAGGATCCATCAATATATTGCACCCGCTCTTCCCACATGATCGACTTGCATTTTCCAAGTAAAACATCGGGCGCTCCTTTAGTCACAACAAATAACTTGCCGTTTTCATCCTTAACAATCACACTCATTAGCTTCCTGGTTGAATCGAACGGAAATTCTTTCACGATTGAAAATTGTTTCATCAATGATTGCTTTGACAGTCCTGCCTTTAGCGCAGCAACGTGGATGGCCCCTTCTGTCGGGCTGCCGTCCATCACCACTTTCCCATCCTTCTCAATTACTTCAGAGCTGTTGCACAGCAACCCGAACGTCAACAATTGCTGCAGGGACTTATCTCCCGCTGCTTCTTCTTTGCCGTTTCTATAAAAGGAGCCTTGGAATTCGTTTTCTCCTGATGTGACTTCATATACATTTCCCGAATTCCAGACAGCTGTGACGGTCATCTTATTCTGTGTCATCGTTCCAGTCTTATCTGAACAAATGACTGAAGCGCAGCCTAATGTTTCAACGGCTGGCAATTTACGGACAATCGCGCGCTGCTTGATCATTCGTTGGACACCCAGTGATAAAGCGACGGTCACAATAGCTGGCAAGCCTTCAGGTATGGCTGCTACTGCGAGCGAAACACCTGAAAGGACCATGGTGTAAAGGTCATTTCCCTGTAGAACTCCCAAACCGACTACTAATATCGTCAAAAAAATGGCTGCTACTATTAAGATTTTTCCCAACTGCTCAAGTTTATGCTGCAGTGGCGTCATCAATGATTCAGAAGACTGGAGCATGTCGGCAATTTGGCCCATCGCTGTCTTCATTCCAGTTGCGGTGACAATACCTATTCCTTTTCCCCTTGTAACCATCGTACCCATGAAAGCCATATTTTCTTCATCGCCAATACTATTGATTTCATGGAGAATCGGCTTTTCTGTTTTAAGGACAGGAAGTGATTCACCCGTGAGAGCTGATTCCTCGACTTCCAAAGCGACCGCCTCGATAATCCTGACATCAGCGCCAATCCGGTCTCCCGTCCCGAACTTGATGATATCTCCAATAACCAATTGTTTGGCCGGTATGCGGATCCATTGATGATCCCTTAGGACCGCCGTCTGCGGCGCCGACATTTGTTTAAGTGCCTCTAGCGATTTTTCGGCCTTTCTTTCTTGGAAAAAACCCAATCCTGCGTTTATGAATACTATGGCGATAATGGCAACAGCATCGATGTACTCCCCAAGCAGTCCGGAAATCAAAGTCGCTGCCAGCAAAATAATGACCATGAAATCCTTGAACTGCGCAAAAAACAATAACAGCGCAGATTGCTTCTCGCCTTCATCCAATTCGTTCAATCCGTTCAATTGGACTCTTTTTTCCGCTTCCTTGCTTTGAAGCCCTGCCTTGCAATCAGTCTTCAGGGACTGTTCCAGCTTATCCCTATCCATTTCTCTCAGTATCATTGCTTCATCTCACTTCCAATCATCACAATAAAGGAGTTGTCCTTCTTTTTACCATGCTTATTCAGACAGGCTGCAAAAAATGCTATACTTATGAAGAAAACAAACGGGCCATTCACCGCTATTATCCTAGCTGAGCATGGCACCGGGCACTGCCTCTCTCACGGGGAAGTGATTCTTAGCGAAAAGGAAGTTTTAAACATGTCATTTGATGGTTTATTTACAAAAGCAATGTGTGAGGAACTCACTGAACATATCTCGGGAGGCCGGATTAATAAGATCCATCAGCCATATCCAAATGAAATTATATTGATTGTCAGAGCAAACGGAAAGAACCACAAGGTGCTCCTTTCCGCACATCCCAGCTACAGCAGGTCGCAATTAACGAATGAAAGCTACGAAAACCCGCAGGATCCGCCAATGTTCTGCATGCTTCTCCGCAAGCATCTGGAAGGGGCCATTATTGAGAAAATCGAACAAAAAGGACAGGACCGCATACTGATCTTTGATCTGAAAGGCCGGACAGAAATAGGAGATGTTAGCTATAAACGGCTTATTGTCGAAATTATGGGCAGACACAGTAATATCGTTCTTATAGATAAGGAAAACGGTATGATATTGGATAGTATTAAACATATATCGCATGCTGTGAATTCATACAGAGCTATTTTGCCGGGACAGACGTATACATATCCTCCCGAACAGCATAAAATGGATCCTCTCACAGCGGCGGATGAAGACATTCGAAGAGTTCTTAACTTTAATGAAGGAAAGCTTCAGCAGCAGATAGTCCACGCATTCGGTGGTGTATCGCCATTGTTGGCTAAAGAAATAGTGTTCGTAAGCGGATTGCCGACAATTGACAATATCCTTAAAGGATTCCAGGCCGTTATGGGGCCATTCAGGGCAAATGTTTACGCCCCCACTATGGTATCAACAGCGAACAAAGACTATTTTTATTGCATATCCTTGAGCCACTTGGAAGGGAAAACAGAATCGTTCCAAACACTTAGTGAATTGCTGGACCGTTTCTATTTTGGCAAAGCTTCCCGCGACCGAATCAAACAGCAGGCACAGGATCTCGACCGCTTCATTGCCAACGAAAAAGAAAAGAACGTAAAAAAGATTGCCAAGCTAGAAAATACGTTAAAGGATAGTGAAAAAGCGGAACAACATCAACTATATGGAGAGCTATTGACAGCCAATATGCATCAAGTGAAGCAAGGAATGAAGGAAATCACTGCAGTGAATTATTACGATGAGAACCAAGGCACTGTGACTATTCCTTTAGATCCGCAAAAAACGCCATCCCAAAACGCCCAAAAATATTTCACTAAATACCAAAAGGCAAAAAACGCGAAATCGGCGGTAACCGAACAAATCGGACTAGCCCAAGAGGAAGTCGATTACTTCGATCAATTGCTTCAGCAGCTGGATTCGGCACAACCTAGAGATATTGAGGAAATGCGCGAGGAGCTTCAGGAGGAAGGCTATCTGAAACAGCGGAATAAAAAAGGGTTTAAGAAACCGAAAAATTCAAAGCCCGCCTTGGATGAATATATCTCTTCCGATGGCGATGAAATATGGGTCGGTAAAAACAATAAACAAAATGAATACTTGACGAACAAGGCTAGCCGCCGTGATGATCTATGGTTCCATACAAAGGATATTCCTGGTTCACACGTTGTGATCCGAAATAGCCGACCAAGCGAACAAACAATTCAAGAAGCCGCAATGATTGCAGCCTATTTCAGTAAAGCGAAAGATTCAAGCGGTGTTCCAGTCGACTTTACACAGATTCGGCACGTCAAAAAACCAAAGGGAAGCAAGCCTGGGTTTGTCACATATGATCAACAGAATACCGTATATGTAACTCCTGACGCGAATCTAGTGATCAAACTCCAAAAACAATAAAGGCTATTGAAAAAGGATTTAAAATGGCTAGGGAGATCGATTGAAAGCAATCGATCTCCCTTTTCTATCTATAATGATGGGATACAAAGGATATCCAGCCATTCATCTCTTCCGATTTAATTGATTGCAGCGGGGATAAGCCAATTCCATAGGAAAAACAAAGATGTTGTTCACTATTGTTCTATCAAATATAGGGCCCCACTTTCTGAATATACACTTTTTATTTGATTCCACTCCCTTTATAATAGAGACAACCAATCATTAAGAGAGAAGTGAATCGCATGAACATTGAAGATATTTATGGCGACTTGCCTGAAATAGAAACAGAGAGACTTTCCCTTCGTAAATTGACTCTGGATGATCTCACCGATATGCATGAATACACTTCCAATAACAAAGTGAGCACTTACGTTACATGGGACAGACACCAATCGTTAGCAGACACAAAAGGATTCATCCATTTTGTCTTGAAACAATATACAGAAAAAAGGATTGCCCCCTGGGGAATTGTCCATAAACAGGACCGGAAGCTAATCGGCACAATTGACTTTGTCAAATGGGAGACAAAACACCGATCTGCAGAATTGGGGTACGCCATCTCAGAAAACTATTGGGGGCGAGGGCTGACAACAGAAGCAGCCAAAGCGTTGCTTATTTTCGGTTTTGAACAGATGGATTTATTAAGGATACAAGCTAGGTGCCTTGCCGAAAATATAGCTTCCGAAAGTGTGATGAAAAAAATTGGAATGCAATATGAAGGAACTTTAAGGCAGGCAATGCTTCTGAAAGGAAAACACCGTGATATAAAAATGTACTCCATTTTATTGAATGAGTACCAGGAGAGAAATAAAAAAGAAACACTGGCCCAAACAGAAAGATAAACTAGGCTGCAAGGATGGAAACAACCGTCCTTGCAGCCTGTTTTTCAATCATTTTCTAATGATATATTCACTGCTTCCTGTGCATGTATCTTTGTTGTATCGAATAAAGGCAGATCGATATCCTTCCCACCTACCAACATTCCTATCTCGGTACAACCAAGGATAATGCCTTCCGCTCCCTGCAGGCGCAAATCTTCCATGATTCTGTTGAAAGCATCCCTAGATGGAGCCCTAACCTTCCCCAGGCACAATTCCTCAAATATAACCTTATTAATAAAATTCCTTTCCTTTTTCCCGGGAACCAGGATATCAATGCCCGATTCTGCGATTCTATCTTTATAAAAAGATTGCTCCATTGTGTATGAGGTCCCTAAAAGACCTACTTTCTCCAATCCAGATTTAGTTATGGCTGCAGCAGTGGCATCTGCTATATGCAGGACTGGTATCTTCACAGAGTCTTGGATGCTTCCAAACACTTTATGCATTGTATTTGTGCAGATGAGGATAAAATCAGCTCCACCCTCTTCCAATTGAGCTGCTGCCTGTCCGAGCAATTCACCGGCCTTATCCCACTCGCCACATCTCTGCAGTTCTTCAATTTCAGCAAAATCAACACTCACCAATACTATTTTTGCGCTGTGTAGTCCGCCTAATTGTTCCCTAACCTGTTCATTTATAAAAGAATAATATAGAGCAGAGGATTCCCAGCTCATTCCCCCCAGCAAACCGATTGTTTTCAATGGATCCACCTTCCTTACTATAAGAGTGATGTACTTTGATCCTACCATTTGGCAACAGTAAATAATAGACAAGGAAATCAATAAATATCCCGGATATATACGGAGTGTTGCCTAGTAGCTGCCCCTCCTGCTTTATCACCTATCCAAAAAGCCGGACATCCCCTTTTTTTAGAGGTGTCATTTACAAATTTCAACTCCCTCCAAAACATAACTAAGAGACCGAGTGAAAGTACCCGATCTCTTTTGCCATTATTCATAAAGGATGTTTCAGCCTTCCATCCATGCCGTAGTATGAGGCTGTTCACGCCATTTGGTCAATTTTTGAACTTCCGCTTCTTTAATATAGCCATTCTGTCCAGCAACCTGTACCAACGTCCCATAGTTACTTAATGAGTGGTTTATTATATTTGCTTTTTGAAGCATTTCTTTTCCTTTTTCGAGCTCGTATGTAAAGATAGATGCCACCCCTAAAATCTCACACCCTGCCTCACGCAAGGCTTTTGCAGCAGTGATGACGCTTCCTCCCGTAGAAATGAGGTCTTCAATGATAACCACCTTTTGTCCAGGTGAAGCAAGACCTTCAATTTGGTTGCCTTTGCCATGTTCCTTGGCTCTCGAACGGATATAGCACATTGGCAAGTCTAAAAGATCGCTTACCCAGGCAGCATGGGGAATCCCTGCGGTAGCCGTTCCCGCAATCAATTCTGCATCCGGAAATTCTTTCTTTATGATATCCGCCAAACCTGAAGCAATTTGCTTTCGTAGTTCAGGATACGATAACGTAAGCCGATTATCGCAATAGATAGGCGATTTCATCCCTGAAGACCATGTGAATGGATCATTCGGCTGTAAAAATACAGCTTTTATTTTCAATAATTGTTCTGCAATTGCTTCTTTCATGTCATTTTTCCTCCCAGGCTGATTTTATATGTTGATAGGCAGCAATCGGTGATTGTGCTTTTGTGATTGATCTTCCTACAACGATTGCATTCGTCCCTAATTCTCTTGCTCTTTCAGGAGTCGCGATTCTGATTTGGTCGTTCTGGTCATCATTGGACATCCGGATGCCCGGAGTGACGGTCAGGAAATCGCCGCCCAGCTCTTTATGAATCCTTTCCACTTCCCAAGGGGAACAAACAACGCCATCCAGTCCCGCTTCCTTTGTTAACGCTGCATAATGAAGCACGCTGTCTTCCAAGGACATCCCAATTCCCTGTTCCCGCTGCATTGCGTTTTCGGATGTACTTGTCAGCTGGGTTACAGCAATCAATAAGGGCCGATTTCTCCCTGGCACTGTTCCTGCTTCAAGACCCGCCAACGCTTCTGCCATCATTTTACTTCCGCCGGCAGCATGTACATTCACCATATCGATTTCAAGTGACGCCAACCCTTTCATAGCCTGATGAACAGTATTAGGAATATCATGAAGCTTTAAATCCAAGAAGATTTTATGGCCCCGGCCCTTAATGTCCTTTATAAGGGCAGGTCCATTTTGATAAAAAAGTTCCATCCCGATTTTCACATATAATTCCTCTTGAGTGAATTGATCCAGAAAGGCACTCACCTCATCCATATGACTGAAGTCAAGCGCGACTATTAATGAGTTGTTCATTTTTCCAGCTCCTCCCTGTACATTCAGATATATGTTCATAGCCCAATGCATCCAATAATTGAGGCAATTCGTCAATAATCGCTGGGCAAACAAACGGGTCGACAAAGTTGGCAGTACCTACTGCAACTGCACTTGCACCAGCATAAAAGAATTCAATGACATCCTCTGCATTCATGATTCCGCCCATTCCTATGATCGGAATGTGCACTTGCTGGCTTACCTCATGAATCATCCGGATAGCAACCGGCTTTATCGCAGGTCCTGATAAACCGCCTGTCTTATTGGCAATGATCGGCTTGGCAGTCTTAAGGTCAAGTCTCATGCCTAATAAAGTATTGATCATTGTCAGGCCATCAGCCCCGCCATCCTCAACGGCTTTAGCCATTGAAACGATATTCGTCACATTGGGCGAAAGCTTTACATAAACAGGTACTTCAGATGCTTCCTTCACCTTTTTCGTCAATCGTTTAGCCGTCTCCGGATCTGTTCCGAAGGCTATGCCCCCTTCTTTCACATTCGGGCAGGAAATATTCAATTCCAATGCTGCGACATTAGGTGCGGTGCTGATTTTTTTCGCCACTTCAACATACTCTTCTTCCGTGGATCCGGCTATATTGGCAATGATCGGCAAGTCATATTGTTCGAGCCATACAAGTTCATTTTCCATAACATGTTCAAGGCCAGGATTTTGCAAGCCGATTGCATTCAACATTCCTGAGTGGGTTTCAGCGACTCTAGGTGTCGGATTCCCAAATCGAGGTTCCACAGTCGTTGCCTTAATCATGATGCTTCCAAGTTTATTCAAATCGTATAGTTCACTGAATTCCTTACCGAATCCAAAGCACCCCGATGCCGGCATAACAGGATTTTTCAAGGATAATCCTGGAAGTTCCATTTGCAATTTGGTCATAGGATCACCTCTCCCGCACGGAATACCGGTCCATCACTGCACACTTTTTTATAGTGCTTGCCAGGACGGCCGTCTTTTGTTTTACAGACGCATGCATAACACGCGCCGATGCCGCAGCCCATTCTTTCTTCCAATGAAAGAAACACTTTCTGTTCCGGATAGCTTTGTTCAATAGAACGCAGCATGGCAATTGGGCCACAAGAGAACAATACATCGAAAGAAAGCATTCCATCCTTTATAACATCCGTAACAAACCCTTTATAGCCGTGTGTACCATCAACAGTTGCAATATGGACGTCGCCGAATTCACGGAATTTTTCCTCATAGAATACAACCGATTTTGTCTGGAAGCCCAAAACAGCTATTACCTTGACACCTTTGGCGGCCAGCCTTTTTCCAAGCTCATACAATGGCGGCACGCCGATTCCTCCGCCGACCAAAAGGGCTGTTTCTCCAGGAAGAGCTTCCTCTTCTTGAAAACCATTGCCCAAAGGGCCAAGAACATCAATTGTTTCGCCGCGCTTTTTTTCGGCGATCAATGCGGTCCCTCTTCCTTCGGCCCTGTATATCATGGTGAACTGCTTCTTTTCAGAATCAATCGAACAGATGCTGATCGGTCTTCTTAACAGCGGCTCGTAGCTGTTTCCTGCTTTTAATTGCACAAATTGCCCCGGCTCCTTCATCTGTGAAACGAGCTCACCCTGCAGGGTAAGCTCGTAAATAGATTGAGCGATTTCTTGTTGTGAGACGATAGCCATATTCTCTTTCTTGATCATTGGACCGCTCCTTCCATTGTCATTTCATGCATAGCAGAAGCTGAGAACGTCATGGATTCGATGACCCTCAGTATAGCCTCTGCCGTATCTAATGAAGTGAGGCAGGCAACACCATTTTCTACGGATTCGCGTCTGATGCGGAAACCGTCCCGTTCAGGCTGTTTTCCTTTTGTCAGTGTATTGACGACAAATTGAGCGTCCCCATTACGGATCACATCCAACAGAGTCGGTTCATCATTGCCGATTTTATTGACTACTTTAACCGGAATGCCCGCTTTTTCCAAAAAGGCTGCTGTTCCGCTTGTCGCGATTAATTGATAGCCGATTGCGTGGAAGCGGCGTGCCAGTTGCAAGGCTTCCTGTTTATCTTTATCTGCTATGGTCAAAAGCACGGAACCATGCCCCTTCATTTGGATTCCAGAAGCAACAAGCCCTTTGTATAACGCTTTTTCGAGTGTAATATCTTTGCCCATCACTTCACCCGTCGATTTCATTTCCGGTCCAAGTGTAATATCCACACCGCGTAGCTTGGCAAATGAGAAGACCGGCACTTTTACATAGACACCTGCCTTTTCAGGCGCAAGCCCTGTTTTGTATCCCTGGCTTTCAAGGCTTTGCCCTAAAATAACTTTTGTAGCGACGTTGGCCATCGGGATATTCGTAATTTTGCTTAAGAAGGGTACTGTTCTGCTCGAGCGTGGATTCACTTCAATTACAAACACTTCATCCCCTGCAACAACATACTGGATGTTCAATAGCCCTTTTATATTCAGCCCTCTGGCCAATCGAATGGTATAATCGATGATTTGCTCTTTGACCGTTTCTTTAAGTTGCTGCGGCGGATAAACTGCAATGGAATCCCCAGAATGGACGCCCGCACGTTCTATATGTTCCATAATCCCAGGAATAACTACTTGTTCTCCGTCTGAAATGGCATCCACTTCAATTTCTTTTCCCGTAACATACCGATCGATCAACACAGGATGTTCCGGATTTACTTTAACCGCATTTTTCATGTAAACAAGCAGTTCCTTCTCTTGGTAAACAATTTCCATAGCACGTCCGCCAAGCACATAGGATGGACGCACTAACACTGGATATCCGATATCGGAAGCGATCGCTACCGCTTCGTGGACAGATGTAGCAGTCTTTCCCTTCGGCTGTGGAATACTCATTTCCTGCAATGCTTGCTCAAACTTATCGCGGTTTTCAGCACGATCGAGGTCTTCAAGGGATGTTCCCAGGATTTTCACGCCCCTCTTCACGAGGCCGTCCGCCAAGTTGATAGCTGTTTGGCCGCCAAATTGAACAACAACCCCCATCGGCTTTTCAAGATCGATAATGTGCATCACATCCTCGATCGTCAACGGCTCAAAGTATAACTTATCTGAAATGCTGAAATCAGTAGATACCGTCTCAGGATTATTATTAATGATAATAGCTTCATAGCCGGCTTGTTTAATTGCCCATACAGAATGGACAGTCGCATAATCGAATTCCACGCCTTGCCCTATACGGATTGGCCCTGAACCAAGCACAATCACACTCTGGCGATCGGTTACAGTGCTTTCATTCTCTTCTTCATACGTCCCGTAGAAGTATGGCGTTTCTGATTCGAATTCAGCTGCACATGTGTCGACCATCTTATAAACCGGAACAATGCCATTCTCTTTTCTCCAGGCATACACATCTTCTTGCGGGACATTCCAAAGACTTGCAATCGTCAGATCCGCAAAGCCCATTTCTTTCGCTTTTCGAGCAATGTGCACTTCAAATGGCGAAGCTTGCAGTTCTTTCTCAAATTGGACTATGTTGTTACATTTATGTAAGAAAAACAGATCAATTTTACACCATTCATGAATTGTCTGAATCGTAATCCCTCTGCGCAGAGCTTCCCCAATATAGAACAACCGTTCATCTCCTGCTTTTCGAATCCGTTTTTCGATCAACTCATCGGTTATCCCCTCTTGATCATTAAGGCCTAAATGAAAGATGCCCGATTCAAGTGATCTGACGGCCTTCAGCAAAGATTCTTCGAATGTTCTTCCTATCGCCATAACCTCACCTGTCGCTTTCATTTGTGTACCTAGGTTGCGGTTTGCGCTTTCGAACTTATCGAACGGCCATCTCGGTATTTTACTCACTACATAATCAAGTGCCGGCTCGAAGCTGGCGTATGTTCTTCCTGTAACCGGGTTCAGCATTTCATCCAATGTCAGGCCTACAGCAATCTTCGCAGCTAATTTAGCGATAGGATAGCCCGTTGCTTTCGAAGCAAGTGCAGATGATCGGCTTACCCTCGGGTTCACTTCGATTATGTAGTAATTGAAGCTATCCGGGTCAAGTGCAAGTTGGACATTGCATCCCCCTTCAATCTTCAAGGCGCGGATAATTTTAAGTGAGCAATTTCTAAGCAACTGGTACTCACGGTCGCTCAGTGTTTGGCTTGGAGCCACAACGATGCTATCGCCTGTATGGACTCCGACCGGATCAATGTTTTCCATATTGCACACGACGATTGCATTGTCATTATGGTCGCGCATTACTTCATATTCTATTTCTTTAAACCCGGCAATGCTTTTCTCAATCAAGCATTGATGGACAGGGCTGTGCTTCAATCCGCTGCTGACGATTTCTTTAAGTTCTTCTTCATCTGTGCAAATTCCCCCGCCTGTTCCTCCTAAAGTGAAGGCAGGGCGCACAATGATCGGGAATCCAACCCGCTCTACAAATGTGTACGCTTCTTCAAGGCTATGGATGATATCGCTATCCGGAACCGGTTCGCCCAGTTCATTCATTAAACTTCTGAACAGATCCCTGTCCTCCGCCTGCTGGATAGCGGACAACTTCGTCCCCAGAATTTCAACATTGCATTCTTCCAGAACGCCTGCTTCTGACAGTTCAACCGCCAAGTTAAGCCCCGTTTGCCCTCCAAGTGTTGGAAGCAATGCATCTGGCCGTTCTTTACGGATGATTTTGCTAACAAATTCCAACGTAAGCGGTTCGATGTAAACTGCATCGGCGATCTCGGTATCCGTCATGATTGTCGCGGGATTTGAGTTGATAAGGATAACCCGGTACCCTTCTTCTTTTAGGGCCATGCACGCTTGGGTTCCAGCATAATCAAACTCGGCTGCCTGGCCGATGATGATTGGACCAGATCCGATAACTAAAATGCTTTTTATATCTGTACGTTTTGGCATTGTTTTTCTCCTTCCGCTTTTGCACGTTCAATCATTTTGATAAATTGGTCGAATAATCCATTTGCATCCTCCGGGCCTGGAGAAGCTTCCGGGTGGTACTGGACAGTGAAGGCCGGGAAATCTTTATGCCTTAACCCTTCAACTGTTCCATCATTCAAGGCAATATGAGTGATTTCCAGAGGTGTTCCTGCAAGTGATGATTCCTCAACTGCATAACCATGGTTTTGGGAGGTGATGGCTATTTTGCCTGTGGACAAATCCTTTACTGGGTGGTTAGAGCCGCGGTGCCCGAATTTCAATCTCATTGTATTTGCTTGATTTGCTAGCGCGAATAATTGGTGCCCAAGGCATATACCGAAAATAGGCACTTTCCCTTGTATACCCTTGATCATTTCAATTGCCTGAGGGACATCCTTAGGATCTCCAGGGCCATTTGACAGCATAATTCCATCAGGACTAAGCGTCAGGATTTCTTCTGCAGTCGTATTATATGGCACTACCACTACATCGCAATCACGTTTGTTTAACTCTCTTAAGATTCCATGCTTCATGCCGAAATCTACAAGCACTACTCTCGACCCTCTTCCTGGGCTTGGATATGCGCGTTTTGTCGATACCTTTTTGACTTGGTCATTATGCAGAACGGTTGCTCTAAGCACCTCGATAACCGCTTCAGGGCTTTGCTCCATATTGGCCAGCGCACCTTTCAAAGTACCGTGCTTGCGGATGATTCTGGTTAGTTTTCTTGTATCAATTCCTGCTATCCCAGGAATATCCTTCAATTTGAAATATTCATCCAACGAAAATTCACTTCTCCAGTTGGAGGGCTTATCTGCTATTTCCTTTACGATAAATCCGGAAATGGCAGGGTTAATCGATTCAAAATCATCCCGGTTAATGCCATAGTTTCCGATCAAAGGATATGTAAGTGTAACGATTTGTCCGCAATAAGAAGGATCGGACAGGACTTCTTGATAACCGGTCATTCCTGTATTGAAAACAACCTCTCCCATCCGGTCGACGTTCGCGCCGAATGCCGTTCCGATAAATACTGTACCGTCCTCTAAAATTAATTGTCTTTTCACGCTGTTATTTCCTCCTTTAGCCACACAATCTTCCCTCCAACCATTGTCAATAATGGCCAGCCCTTACACTTCCAGCCAGCAAACGGTGTGTTTTTTCCTTTTGAAGCAAATCGGTCGGCATCGATTTCCTTCTCTTCTTCCAAATCAATCAGGACAATATCTGCATGGCTTCCAACTGATAGATGCCCGTATGGCAGCTTAAATGCTTCTGCCGGTTTCTTCGAAAGCAATGCTACTAAATCTGAAAGTGTAAGAACTCCTTTTTCTACAAGGTGTGTATATAGGAGAGGGAAAGCTGTTTCCAATCCAACAATGCCAAACGGAGCCAATTGCATGCTTGCTTGTTTTTCTACTTCTGAGTGCGGGGCATGGTCTGTTGCGATAAAATCGATTGTTCCGTCCAACAATCCTTTGATCAACGCTTCATGGTCCTTTTTGCCTCTAAGCGGCGGATTCATTTTATAATTGGTATCCAATCCTGGAATATCATCTTCACATAAAAGCAAATGGTGCGGTGTTACTTCTGCTGTCACTTTTATACCTGCTGCTTTGGCATCTCTGACGACTCTTACCGATGCTTCTGTCGAGATGTGGCAAACATGATAATGGCAATCTGCCGCTTCCGCGAGCAGAACATCGCGTGCGATCTGTACCGATTCACATACGGATGGGATTCCGTTCAAGCCATGCTGCTTTGAAAATGCACCCTCATGGACACATCCTTTATTAATGAGGGTATTTTCCTCACAATGTGCTACGATTGCCATGTCGATGCTTGCCGCTTTTTTCATTGCGTCCAGCATCATGGAAGCGGATTGAACGCCAACGCCGTCATCAGTGAAGGCAAAAGCGCCGGCCTCCTTCAATTGCTCAAGATCAGTCAATTCTTTGCCTGCTTCACGGATAGTGATTGAACCATATGGCAGCACCCGAACTGCTGCCGTTTCTTCAATGCGTTTCATCAGTTCTTCCATATGCTCTTTCGTATCAGGCACCGGCCGCGTGTTCGGCATTGCCGCAACTGTCGTAAACCCTCCGCGGGCTGCAGCTTTTGTTCCTGTTTCAATTGTTTCCTTATGTTCGCCGCCCGGTTCCCGAAGATGGACATGGAGATCAACGAAGCCAGGTGATACCAGCAAGCCCTTTGCATCAATAACCGCTTCGTCTGTTGCTTGAATATCATTTTCTATGGATGCAATCCGCCCACCCACAATCAATATATCCTTTGTATGTAGCTGGCCGTTCTGATCAAATAACTGACCATTTTTTATAATCGTCTGCATATGTATTTCCTCCTTCTTTCGTTTCCAATGCTCTTTTTAATACTGCCATACGAACATATACGCCATTTTCCATTTGTTTAAAAATTCTTGAACGTCCACACTCGATCAAGTCTTCATCGATTTCTACATTCCGATTGACTGGGGCAGGATGCATGATAATGCTTGAATGCTTCATTTGCTGTTCACGTTCTTTCGTCAATCCGTGCATACGCAGATATTCTTCTTTACTGTTCGTCATTCCGGCTTTATGTCTTTCATGCTGAATGCGCAGCAGCATTACGACATCTGCAGTCTTCACAGCATCGTCCAGGGGCTCGTAATCGCAATCAGTAATGCTTGAATCGAACCATTCCTCCGGCCCTGAGAATACGACATTTGCACCAAGGCGTGTGAGGGCATCAGCATTGGATCTTGCAACGCGGCTATGAAGAATGTCACCGACAATAGCAACCTTCAACCCTTCAAATCTGCCAAATTCTTGATAAATGGTCAGAAGGTCCAGCAAGCATTGGGTAGGATGATGGCCGCATCCATCTCCTCCATTGATGACCGGAATACCCACTTTGCCTACCAATTGATTGAAATACTCATCTTCAGGATGTCTGATGACTACCGCTTCAACGCCGATTGATTCCAATGTTTTCACAGTGTCATATAACGTCTCTCCTTTTTGCACTGAGCTTGTTGATACCTCAAAAGGGATAACATCCATTCCAAGCCGTCTTTCAGCCACTTCAA
This sequence comes from Bacillus kalamii, assembly GCF_047238185.1. NCBI lineage: Bacteria > Bacillati > Bacillota > Bacilli > Caryophanales > Bacillaceae > Bacillus > Bacillus kalamii. Next base: position 2,351,545 of record NZ_JBDFMI010000001.1, read on the forward strand.
AACTGACTTTTGTCCGTGTGCTATTTTCGAAGAAAAGGTTTGCGACAAACGATTTATTTAGTTGGCCATACTGTTTGCCTTCAGCAAAACCAGCTGCATCCTTCAATATGCCAAAAATTTCTGATGTGGATAATTCATTAGTAGTTAATAAATGCTTCATAATGTTGCGTCCCCCTTAGGATTCATCATTTTTTCAAAAAAAGCACCCTAAACAGTTGTTTAGGGTGCTTCAAAAAGAGACAGGTCAATGTTGGAGCTGCAAAGCCTTCCAACTAACTGGTCTTATCTTCTCATGCACACCCTTATAAGCCTCTCTGGACTTCTTTTAAAAGGTGACGATTTATGCTGCTGAATTTGAATCTGTTTCTTCTAAGATTGAAGCCTGCTTATCTCTGCCAGGCAACACAAGATTTAGGACAACACCGACGATGGCTGCAAGCGCCATGCCTGATAGTGAAAATTTAGAACCAATTTGTACAAACGCTCCGCCGATGCCTAACACCAAAGTGGCTGATGCGATAATTAAGTTGCGATTTTCGCCGAAGTCGACTTTATGGTCGACTAACATCCGCAAACCGCTTGAAGCGATGATTCCAAAAAGCAGGATCGATACACCACCCATTACTGCCTGCGGAATTGACTGGATCAGCGCTGACACTTTTCCGACAAATCCGATCAAGATCGCAACTACACCTGCTCCACCGATAATATAGACACTGAATGCCCGTGTAATAGCCAGCACCCCGATATTTTCTCCGTAGGATGTTAAAGGCGGCCCGCCGATCAAAGAACCGATGACAATGCCCACACCGTCCCCCAAAATCGATTTGTGCAATCCCGGCTTTTTGATGAAATCTCTGCCTACCACTTTGCTTAGCACTAATTGATGACCGATGTGCTCGGACAAAGTGACGATGACAACCGGCACCATGACTAAAGCGATTTGCCATGAAAATACCGGATCATATGTGAGGTAAGGAATATGGAAATCCGGCATTGCAAACCATTTGGCTGCTTTAACTCCGCTGAAATCGACAATTCCGAATGCCCATGCTGATAAGTACCCTGCTGTAATCCCAAACAGGAGAGGTATCAGTTTTGCGAACCCTCTGAAAAAGGTGGATGCGATGATTGTCACCACTAAAGTAATCATGGCGACCGATAGATGGGTCAAACTATAATGCAGCGGTTCAGTGGTTGAACCATTATTGCTGTACATGGCCATATTTACGGCTGTTCCAGCAAGGCCCAGTCCGATTACCATGATGACCGGCCCGACTACGACCGGCGGAAGCAATTTCATTAACCAATTGACACCTACGCTTTTAATAACCAGTGACACGATTCCGTATATAAGGCCCGCCAGCAAACAGCCAAACATGACTGATTCAGGTCCGCCAAGCGATTTCGCCAAAAGGATTGGTGAAATGAATGCAAAGGATGAGCCGAGGTAAGCAGGTATTTGCCCTCTCGTAATGAGCAGGTATGAAAGTGTGCCGAGCCCGCTGGAAACTAATGCCACCGCAGGATTCATCCCTGTTAAGAAAGGTACAAGCACGGTTGATCCAAACATAGCGAACACATGCTGTATACTCAACGTGATCCATTTTCCAACTTTAGGTACTTCTTCGACGTCTAGGACGATATGCTGCTTTTCCTGTTCCATTTTGTCTCCCCCTACCTTTTATCCGAAAAAAAACCCTTGCCAGAGCAAGGGTACAAAGGTGCAAAGGATCTGTTCTTCCAGCCGTTTTATGCCGGAATCGTCCTTCCCTTTGTCAGTCTCTCTGGACTGCCGTTAAAAGGGTTTATTTATTTTCATCAATGCTGACTTTATCCAAGCCATCCACTTCTTCTAAGCTGACAGTAATCTTTTCATTAAGTGAAGTAGGTACATTTTTACCGACATAGTCTGCACGGATCGGCAACTCGCGGTGGCCTCTGTCAATCAATACTCCCAGTTGGATCTGTGAGGGCCTGCCGATATCGATTAATGCATCCAGCGCCGCACGGACAGTCCGACCTGTATACAATACATCATCAACCAGGATTACTTTTTTATTCGCGATATCGACTGGTATGTCGGAACCTTTAACCAGCGGTTCGCCATCTTGGTTTTTCTTGCTAAGATCATCCCTGTAAAGCGTAATGTCAAGCTCACCAACCTCAATGGGTTTCCCTTCAATCTGTTCGATTTTGGAAGCTAGCCGATTGGCGATAAAAATTCCACGTGTCTTAATCCCTACGAGTACGCAATCATGGATACCTTTGTTTTTCTCGATGATCTCATGTGCGATCCTTGTCAAAGCCCGTCTGATTGCCTGTTCATCCAGGACAACCGCTTTTTCCTGCATATACATCACCCTTTGTTGTCTTTCAATTTTTCTTGCTGAATTGGCCCGGTGTAGGCATAAAAAAATCCTCCTGCCCGATGCAGGAGGACTTTCGTTTATAAGACACGTCAATCCGCATCTTTATCCGTTTCCTTCTCAGCCTCTCGGGACTGTATTAAAGGGTCATATTCAACTGATACCATCATACAGGCTCATGCTGAAATTGTCAACGGTCATTTCTCAGTTTAGTCAATAGTTCTTCATAATATTCCGGAAGGGGTGCCGTAAATTCCATATACTCCTTCGTTCTCGGGTGGATGAAGCCAAGCACCTCCGCATGCAGAGCCTGTCCTCCAATATCCAATGTCTTTTTAGGGCCATATTTAGGATCCCCCGCTAAAGGAAAACCAATATATTTCATATGGACGCGGATTTGGTGTGTGCGGCCTGTTTCAAGGCGGCATTGGACTAATGTAAAGTCGCGGAAATTCTCAAGGACTTCAAAATGGGTAACGGCCTGCTTACCGTCAGGATCGACAGTCATGCTCTGGCGGTCCTTTTTATCCCTCCCTATCGGTGCGTCAATAGTACCATGCTGATGCTGGATATTTCCATGGACCAACGCTTTATAGCGCCGTGTCACTGTTTTATCAACCAATTGCTGCACAAGCGCCTCATGGGCCATGTCATTTTTTGCGACCATCAACAGCCCTGATGTATCCTTATCGATTCGGTGTACAATACCAGGGCGCATTACACCATTTATGCCGGATAAGTCCTTGCAATGTGCCATCAATCCATTGACCAATGTTCCTGTTGTGTGGCCAGGTGCGGGATGGACCACCATTCCCTTCGGCTTGTTGACTACTACAACATCCTCATCCTCATAATAGATATCTAAAGGAATCTCCTCAGCTTGGATATCCAGTTCAACCGGTTCAGGGATGTCCACGATCACTTCATTGCCTATTTTTACTTTGTAATTCGTTTTGACCGGTTGGCCATTCACAGTAATATGGCCATCTTTGATCAGCAATTGCACCTGCGTCCTTGACAAGTCCTTATTCACAGTTGAAAGGAACTTATCCAATCGGTCTCCAGACTGTCCCTCTTCTATGTTGTATATCATTTTATCCATTCTTTTTCTCCTTCATTATCTTTTCTTCAAATAGCATAAAAATAATCAATAGTGCTACACCTACTGTTAGTGCTGCATCAGCGACGTTAAAGATAGGGAAATCGTAGCCAAAAATATTTGTATCGATGAAATCGACAACTTCTTTGCGGAATATGCGGTCGATGAAATTCCCGATTGCTCCCCCAAGCATAAATGCCAAAGACAAACCGACCAATACATGCGTTTTGCTCATTTTTTGCATGTAATAAACAAGTACTGCAACAACTACAATTGTAATCAAATAGAATAGCCACATTTGCCCCTCGAGGATTCCCCAGGCAGCGCCGGTATTCCGGTGGGAGGTTATATGTAAAAAGTCTCCGATTACTTGTATACTTTCGCCTAATTCCATATTTTTCACTATTGCATATTTCGTAACTTGATCAAGCGCTATTAAAATAAGCGCAACGATATAATATTTCACGGTCATCCCCCAGCTTCTGTAGTTTGTTTATCCCTTAGAATTGTAGCATATTGTTAAAAATAAACACAATGGCGCCATCCATGGATAGAAAAAAACACCTCTGCAGCCGATATAGGAGAAAAAGCCGAACGAACGGCCTTCCCTCCTTTCATCTAAGCTGCACTAGGTGCTCTTCTACTATAATCAATCAGTTCGTATATGCTTCTTTTACAACTGACGCACAACGAGGGCAAAGCGTTGGATGCTGCTCATCCTTGCCAACTTCAGGCGTTACATTCCAGCAGCGTTCACACGTTTCTCCGCCTGCTTTAGAAATGACAATGGCACAATCATCGAATGCAGCACTGCCCTCAGGAGCATCTTCAAGCTTGCCGGCCACTTCGAATTGAGACACAATGAATAGTTGTTCGAAGCTTTCATGGAATTGTTTAAGGAATGCTTCCGTTTCCTCATTGACATACATAGATACTTTAGCATTTAACGATTTACCGATAACCTTTGCATTTCGAGCTTCTTCCAATGCTTTCAGGACATTGTCGCGGATAGCCAAGAAGTGGTTCCATTTCTTTTCTAGCTCTGCGCTGTTAGGCAATTGCTCAGCCTTAGGCATGTCGGTCAATTGTACGCTTTCTTCTTCGGCATTAGGGATATAAGCCCACACCTCATCTGCAGTATGCGCGAGAATTGGGGCAACCAATTTAGTCAATGCCACCAGCACATCATATAAAACGGTTTGGATCGCACGGCGCTCTTTACTGTCAGGAGCTTCGCAATAAAGGATATCCTTTGCATAATCCAAGTAGAATGCGCTCAGGTCCAATGTACAGAAATTATTGATATTATGGTAAATAGTTGCAAATTCATAATTTTCGTAGCCCTTAGTCACATTTTCAATTAAGCGGTTCAATTTCACCAGCATGAATTGATCCACTTCCTGTAAATCCTCATATGCAAGACGATCCTTTGTTGGATCAAATTGGTCTAGCGTCCCTAATAAGAAACGGAACGTATTGCGGATTTTACGATATACTTCCGCAACTTGCTTAAGAATTGGATCAGATACACGCACATCCGCCTGATAATCAACAGAAGCTACCCATAAACGCAGGATATCAGCACCCAATTGATTCATGACTTTAGAAGGAAGGATGGTATTGCCCAATGACTTGCTCATTTTTCTTCCTTCGCCGTCCAGTGCGAATCCATGGCTCAAAACACCTTTATATGGCGCTTTTCCTGTCACAGCTACAGCTGTTGACAAAGAAGAGTTGAACCAACCGCGATATTGGTCAGATCCTTCAAGGTACAGATCAGCTGGTCGGACAAGCTCCTCGCGTTCTTCAAGTACTGCTTGATGTGATGAACCTGAATCGAACCAAACGTCCATAATATCGGTTTCTTTTGTAAAGATTCCATTTGGGCTTGATTCATGAGTAAAGTTTTCAGGAAGCAGTTCCTTCGCTTCGCGTTCGAACCAAATATTAGATCCGTATTCACGGAACAGATTTGAAATATGTTCGATTGTTTCGTCTGTAATAATCGGCTCACCGTTCTCACCGTAGAATACAGGAATCGGGACACCCCAAGCTCTTTGACGTGAAATACACCAATCACCCCGGTCGCGGACCATGTTGAACAATCGTGTTTCTCCCCACGCAGGCACCCATTTTGTTTCCTTAATGGCATCCAGCAAGTCCTGGCGGAAGTCTTGAATGCTTGCAAACCATTGTGCAGTGGCACGGAAGATGGTAGGTTTCTTTGTTCTCCAATCGTGCGGATAAGAGTGTGTAATGAATGACAAGTTCAACAATGCACCTTTTTCCTCTAATGCTTCTGTGATCGCCTTATTGGCTTTATCATAGAACATCCCTTCAAATCCAGGCGCTTCACTTGTCATATGGCCTTTTTCATCTACAGGGCATAATACGCCCAACTTGTATTTTTGGCCTACGATAAAATCGTCTTCCCCATGCCCAGGCGCTGTATGGACGCATCCAGTACCGGCGTCGGTTGTTACATGGTCTCCGAGGATAACAAGTGAATCACGGTCATACAATGGGTGTTTTGCAACAACCCTTTCAAGGTCCTTCCCTTTAATTGTTTTTACAACCGTTGCTTCTTCCCAGCCAATCGCTTCTTTCACGGATGGCAATAAGTCCTTGCCGACAAGATAACGGTCTCCTGCTGCCTCTACCACAACGTAATCGAGTTCTGGATGAACGGCAATGCCCAAGTTCGCTGGAATCGTCCAAGGAGTTGTAGTCCAGATGATGATTTTCGTGCCCTCATCCACAACGCCATTTCCTTGTTTGACTTCAAAAGCCACATAAATGGAAGCGGAGCGCTTATCTTGATACTCGATTTCAGCTTCTGCAAGTGCCGATTCACTTGAAGGCGACCAATATACAGGTTTTTTGCCTTTGTAGATGTACCCTTTCTTCGCCATTTCGCCGAATACCTTAATTTGTTGAGCTTCGTATTCCGGTTTCAATGTAATATAAGGATTGTCCCAGTCTGCTCTTACACCTAGGCGCTTAAATTGTTCACGTTGGCTATCAACCTGCTCATACGCATACTTTTCACAAAGCTTGCGGAATTCCGCTACACTCATTTCTTTTCGGTTGACTTTGCCATTCTTCGTCAAGGCAGTTTCAATCGGAAGACCATGTGTATCCCAGCCAGGAACATAAGGGGCATCATAACCGCTCATCGATTTAAAACGAACGATAAAATCTTTCAATACTTTATTTAGCGCATGCCCCATATGGATATCGCCATTTGCGTATGGGGGGCCATCATGAAGAATAAATTTCGGAAGCCCCTTTGTACGGTCTTGAACTTTCTTGTAGATGTCCATGTCATTCCATGATTTTTGCATTTCTGGCTCGCGTTTCGGGAGATTCCCTCGCATGGGGAATTCTGTTTTAGGCATTAATAAAGTGTCTTTGTAATCCATGAATATAACCTCCTATTATCAAGCAATCATTTTCTATGAATGATTGCATATATCCAATCATTATATGGCAACGGGCATATGGGAAAACAAAAAAAGCCAACTCATCCCAAAAAAGGGACGAGAAGGCTTTGTTCCCGCGGTACCACCCTGGTAAATGCGCACATATTAACAATGCGCATCCGCTCAATCATCCTTAACGCGGATGAAACGCTGAGACTACTTCCTATTCCGGGTTCAACTCAGAACTCCAGGGTGATCTTCCCCTTTCATTCCCACACCGGGATTTCACCATCCCCGGATCTCTATGAAGCATATGCTTCCTGTGGGCCATATGAAAGCGTACTGTCCCTTTCAACGTTGCCTGTATACTAATCTTGTATGAAATTATATACGAAAAAGTGCAGAGAATCAATAAGACGATTCATGATCTTTTAATAAAACTTCAGAAGCATCGTGTTCGAAATCCATCAGGTGCTCCCAGTCTTCATTTTTAATGAGATCGAGCTGCGCCTCGACAAGCATTGTGAATCTTGTCCGGAATACTTTGGATTGTTTCTTAAGCTCTTCTATCTCCATAGCAATTTTTCTGGCTTTGGATAAAGACTCATTCACAATCCTATCGGCATTCTTTTCTGCTTCTTTAATGATTAATTTGGCTTCCTTCTGCGCATTTCTCTTTACTTCTTCAGCCGTTTCCTGGGCAATGAGGATCGATTTATTCAGCGTTCCTTCGATATTATTATAATGACCGAGTTTTTCATTGGCATCTTGAAGTTTATCTTCGAGCGTTTTCTTCTCGCGGAGTATCAGCTCGTAATCTTTCATCACTTGTTCAAGGAATTCGTTCACTTCATCTTCATCATATCCACGAAATCCCTTATTGAAACTTTTGTTATGTATATCGAGTGGCGTTAAAGGCATTTTGCACCTCCGTATTTGAATTGGTTAGTCAGTCTTACCTTTTATTCTACGTTCCGGCAGACATTTTGTAAATCCTTCTACAGAGGATTTATTTCTGCTGCCCAAACACTATTTTCCACTTATCTTTTTTCGTTCTTCCTTCGATTTCCATGATTTTAAAACGGCCATAACGCCGGCATGAAATTGTATCGCCCTGATGGCACGGGTAATCCTTCTCTTCAATAACCATATGGTTCACTTTCACATGCCCTGCCGCGATGTATTCCTGCGCTTTCTGCCTCGATAACCGGGACATCGATGAAAGAAGTGAATCCAGCCGCAGTGAAGAGGACGTCAACGTTCCTTCTTGCCAATTAGTATATACAGGCACAACATCTCTTAGTCTTATTTCCTGTAGCGTAACACCTGCTTGCCCAATCTTGTCTATATTATTGCAAACAAAGGATGCGATTTCTTTATCAACGATGACCTGGGCAGCCTGGTCGGATAAAAGGACATCTCCGAACTTGTCCCTTCTCATCCCAAGGGACATAACGGTTCCTAGGATTTGTGGATGCGTGATTTCATGGAATTTTTTGTTGTAGGAAATTTCAATGAGCGAACATTGAAAATCTTCAGGCGCCACTTCATCATACTGTGGATATAGCAGAGCCCTTTTCCGTTCAGCCTCTTTATATCCGCCAAAAAAAGCGAGTCTGCAATCCTCATTATTGCCGATAATAGCCGTTACGATTTGCTGTTCCCTTGGATCGAGGAATGAAGAGAGTTTTGGACTGTAGTATGTCTCTACATGCTCTTTCCAATCTAATACATTATCAATGAAAACTTTTTCCTCTTTACGGAAATGTTGGTAAATCTCCATAGCTGGCTCCTTACGAATCGATTTTTCCGGTATAAATCAGGAAGGCTGAGTTCCCTAAAAAGCGACTCAGCCCAACATTTTTACCCGAATAAAATCATTCTAAACAATTGATGTAAACCAAGTGTAGCTAAATTCAATACGATAAAGGCTACGATTGGCGAAAAATCAATCATACCGATTGGAGGTATGAACCGTCTGAATACTTCCAGATATGGTTCGCAAATACGTCCAAGGAATTGTCCGATAACTGATTCCCGGGCACCCGGAAACCATGACATGAAAATATAAACAATTAGAGCATATGAGTATATTTTCACCAGCGTCAATACTAAATTAAAAAGTAAAACCATTCACTTACCACCTTAAATCTTCATTGTTATCCTGAAGAAGGCCTGAAATATTGCCAGACACATCTACATTATCGGGTGTGCACAAAAAAATATTTGTACCCACTTTCTGAATATCTCCCCCAATAGCATACACTGTGCCGCTCAAGAAATCTACAATGCGTTTGGCCTGATCATGTGAAATGCTCTGCAAATTAACGACAACAGCCCTTCTTGATTTCAAATGGTCGGCTATTTCCTGCGCTTCTGAATAGGCGCGGGGTTCGAAAAGAACCACTTTCGAGGTTTTCTGTACACTCTGCAGGCTCACTACATTCTGCGGCAAAGCATTGCCTTGATTCGCCATTTGTGATTTCCCGGACGTTTTGACCGGTATTTCCTGCCGCACTTCTTCTTCGGCAGGCTCTTCTCTATATTCATATTCATCTTCCAGAGCAAAAAATGATTTAAATTTTGATCCTATTGACATCTTTTCGTTGCCTCCTTTATGAATCTTCACCAACAAGTGCAGTTCCTATACGAATAAAAGTAGAGCCTTCTTCGATGGCTATGCCGTAATCATTGCTCATACCCATTGAAAGTTCTGTGCACGGTGCTTGTTCTATATTCATTTCTACAATCTCTTGCTGCAGTCGTTTCATTTTTTTGAAGCAGCTCCGCAATTGATCCTCATTGTCTGTTAAAGGAGCCATAGTCATTAATCCGACAACGCGGATATGTCCATAATCGCCATTTTGCAATGCCTTTATAAACGGAACGGCCTCTTCGGGTTTTAAGCCATGCTTTGATTCTTCACCCGACGCATTCACTTGGACAAAGCAACGAATAGCCGATTTGGATCGTTTTTGAATTTCCTTTGCAAGCGAAAGCCTGTCCAAGGAATGGATATAATCAACATGTTCGATTATTTCTTTTACTTTTCGCGTCTGCAAAGATCCTATGTAATGCCAATTGACTTGTCCATCTATATGCCGCTGCTTTTCGAGCAGCCCTTCTGGCCGATTTTCGCCAAGATTGTTGATCCCGGCTGCCACAGCCTCTTGAGTACGTTCATTGCTCACATATTTTGTGACGGCAATTAAATTGATTTCTTCTCTGTTGCGTCCACTTTTTTTACAGGCGAGCTCGATTTGACGCTCCACCTTAGAAAGGTTATCACTTACTTTCATGATGACCTGTTGCCTCCTTCCAGCCGATGAAGCTCATAAGCCTGCCGGTTTTTCCTCCATCTCTTCGATAGGAAAAAAAATCTTCTGCTTGACAAGAAGTGCATAGATTAGTAACTTGCACATGCTTTAACCCGGCCTGCAGCATAATTTGCTTATTAAGCTGTTGTAAATTCAAATGGTACTGGCCGTCTTTAATTAAATTATATGGCTTTTTGCCCTTGCCTTCCAGTACTTTATTGACTTCTCTAATGACTTTATCGTCAACTATATAACATTTTTCACAGATAGATGGCCCTATCGCACCATAAATACCCTCCAAAGGAACCCCTTCGCCCTTGAAACGCTCTATCATTTCAGCTGCTATGCCTGCAACTGAACCTTTCCAGCCTGCATGGACTATCCCAATATATTGATGGGCAGGAGCAAAAAAATAGATGGGCACACAATCTGCATAACAAAGCGTTAACAGAACACCTTTTTCATTTGTATATAGGCCGTCTGTATCTTTCAATGCTGATTCATAATCGCAAGCGCCCTTGCCGGCCATCTCCTTGGTCACTTTGACTATAGACTTCCTGTGGGTCTGTTCTGCCCCCACCCACGTTTCCAATGGAGCACCAATCTCATTTGCGATGATAGTCCGGTTTTGGACCACAACTTGTTTTTCATCACCCACATGATACCCTGTATTTAAAGATGTAAACTCATTCGTGCTAACTCCGCCGTTTTTTGTCGTAAAACCGACCGTAAGGCCACTGTCCATATCTTTCCATCCACGGATCGTATAATACGTTTCCTTCTCTTTTTTGAATAGTTCATTCATAATGGCTTTCTTCCCTCTGTTTTAGTAACAGTTTACCATATGAACCAATCGTGCTCCTAGCCAATTTGCTATTTTTCATCTTCAGGAGAATACTCCATTTTAGGATTGGCGTAGTCGACAAAGATGATGTCTTTCCCAATTTTCTTGATTTTCTTCCAAGGAATGATCACTTCATCTTCCCTGTGGAACAAGTTGAGCCATTTACCATTAGCCGCTACAATCAAAGCCTCTATTTGCCCAGTATGAGTATTGATCACTAAATCCTGAAGGTTGCCGAGTCTTTTGCCGTCTGCCAGATTGATGATATCCTTCACCTGGAATTCTGAAATTTTCCCCATATTTCCATCCTCCCGTCAAATCCCTTACTCCAAATATATGTAATTGATCGTCAATGGATGAATATGAATCGTAAGGAAAACAGAAAGAGGGCAAGCTCAAATCTAAAAAGACCCTATGCAATAGAGATGTCCACTCTGTGCAAAAAGGGTCTTGTCATGTACTTACACCGCTAGTATCAATGCTGTATATTTTTATTCATTTGTTTTATTGCCGCTTTTTCGAGACGGGATACCTGCGCCTGTGAAATGCCTATTTCATCAGCCACTTCCATTTGAGTTTTCCCTTGGAAAAAACGTTTCCGGATAATCATCATTTCCCGGTCATTCAACCGTTTCATTCCTTCTTTTAATGCAATTTCATCAATCCAATGGGTATCCTTATTCTTCTCATCGCTTAGCTGATCGACGACGTAAATAGGGTCTCCACCATCATTATATATTGGTTCAAACAAACTGACGGGATCCTGGATGGCATCTAATGCAAAAACAATTTCTTCGTGCGTAACATCCAGTTCTTTAGCGATCTCCACAGCAGTCGGCTCCCGTGAGGTTTTACTCATCAACCGTTCTTTCACTTGCAATGCTTTATATGCTATATCCCGTAAAGAACGGGAAACACGAATCGGATTATTGTCCCGAAGGTATCTTCTGATTTCACCAATGATCATCGGAACGGCATATGTCGAGAACTTCACATTTTGCCCCAAATCAAAATTATCAATCGATTTCATTAATCCAATACAGCCTACCTGAAATAAGTCGTCTACAAATTCGCCGCGATTATTGAAGCGCTGTATGACGCTTAGGACAAGTCTTAAATTCCCATTAACCAGTTTTTCTCGGGCGGAAAGCTCTCCAGACTGCAGTTCAGCGAAAAGCTTCCTCATTTCATCATTCTTCAAAACCGGTAATTTTGAAGTATCTACACCACATATTTCTACTTTATTACGTGACACAAATCCTACCTCCTTACAGGGGTGCTGTACAAAAAACAGTATCTCCCCTGCAGGAAAAAAATATGCAGTCGATTCCCAGCAAATAGTATATTCAAATAATAATTAACAAGTAAAAAATGGACAGATAGCTGTATTCCCCATGTTTTTATAAGGCTCAAATTAATTTGGAAAAATAAATGGAAAAATGCTCAAAAAAAAAAGGACCTAATAAAGGACCTCAGGAAATGTAGAAAAAAGTGAATGGACATAATCTCAATTCTTTTAATGAATGTTTGTATAAAGACGTTCCAGAACTCAAGCCCTAACTGAACCCAACAAAGGAAGCCATACCCGACGGAGGATAGCATTAGCCCATGATTGGAATCAACCATTTTCGCCGGTAACGCAGGTAAGTAGCTACCACGATTGCCGTTTTACCATTTTTCTCCACCCTGAATGCATTGGCCCATCTCTTATACCATTCGATTGAATTCTTTTCTCAGCCGTTTTATGATCCGCTTTTCCAGTCTGGAAATATAGGATTGGGATATGCCAAGCATATCAGCAACATCCTTCTGTGTTTTTTCTTCTCCTCCCATTAATCCGAACCTCAGCTCCATAATTTGCTTTTCACGATCATTTAATTGATGTAGGGCTTTTGTAAGTAGCTTTCTGTCAATGGTTGCTTCCAAATCTTTTGTGATTATATCTTCTTCCGTCCCCAAAACATCCGACAGCAGCAGTTCATTTCCATCCCAATCAATATTGAGCGGCTCATCAAATGATACTTCGGAGCGAATTTTATTGTTGCGTCTCAGGAACATCAATATTTCATTTTCTATACAGCGCGAGGCATATGTAGCCAATTTAATTTTCTTTTCCGGATTGAATGTATTGACGGCCTTTATTAATCCGATTGTTCCGATCGATATCAAATCTTCAATATTTATACCTGTATTCTCAAATTTTCGTGCGATATAAACGACCAGACGTAAATTCCGCTCAATCAGAATGGTCCTTGCCGTTTGATCGCCATTCGGCAATTTGTGGATTAGTATTTCTTCTTCCTCTTTCGATAAAGGGGGAGGAAGCGCCTCACTGCCGCCGATATAATATATTTCATCATTCTTCAGGCCTAGTTTTAAACGGAGTTTGTACCAGAGATATTTCAATCTAAAAATCATTTTCTTCAATTTGTTTCCTCCTTCTAAATGGATAAAGAATGAGTATAGTGTAATAGAGAAACACTTTAAGATGCACCCTTCATTGAAATAAGCATTCGAGGATGGATTATACAATCAAAAGAACCATCATGCGATAGTGTTTGTTCAGTAAAAGCCACTAATCCTTTATTGATGGTGCCGGAACTGTCTCCGGATGACAACTTGATCCAATCCGGTCTAAAGGCAACCAATAACTGCTGCTCCTTGCCTACCACTTTATAAGGGATAAACCGAATACGGTCTGCCCACACCACTTGAAAATCAGCTCCCCATTCTTCCATCTTCCCTCCGTTTCGGATGAGCCGATACACTTCTTCAGGCAATTGATCTTTCAAGGCTATAGCAGACGCAACCATGACAGGAATGTTCGTAATCGGCTCATACAGTTGATTCCCTGTATCAATAAACCCTCTGCATTCCAATAACTTCCCTTTCACACACATCTGCACGTCCATCATGCTTTCCTGCATGATATTTGTCATTTCCATTTCTGAAAATACTTTTTTAGCGTAAACCCACCCAAGCGGGAAGCCAAGCATGACAAAGAGCCAGCTGACCGGGTCACCGTAACTTTTTGGCATGTAAAAAACACTCGGCTCAGCAGCTAAAAATTTGTAAGAAAACAAATAATGGACCCCAAGCAAAATACCTCCAGACAAAAAAGTGACAAAATAAAAAAGGAATAAGGCTTTGACAAATACCTTCCAGCGTTTATATCCAAAACCCATCCATACCATAAGCACTGAAACTGCTAATTTGATGATGACTAAATTGGCTATCGCATAATAAGGGGAAAAAGTGAATACTATTAAAAGTGCTCCTATAAGCCCCCCCGCGAAAATACGATAGTACGGGACCCTTCTTTTTAATAAGAGGGATGTCCAATAGAGCAGTAGGCTATCAAAGCCCCAGTTTAATAGAACAATTATATCTACATACGCTACCAAGTATTCCCCCCCTACTGATTTTAAGGCTTGTAATGAAGTATAGCCTATAACCACTGGAAAAGGTTGTCATTTTCTGTACAATAAAAATCGGTTTTTTAAAGGGATTTTGTCGTTGCTTGTTTCACTTTATGCAAGCCGCACATCCCATATGACTAATAATGAAAAACAAAAGCGGAAAGCGCCTGAATATCCCCGACTAGCTTAAGACGTGTTCTGCTTAAAGGCCGGGCTTTGCCTTTAACAGAAACCGGCTTAAGACCTCGAGGGGATGGCGCTTGCAGCTGGATGAGAACAAAAGCGGAAGGGACCGTTTGGCCACGTATGAACTGGACCGCTCACTCTTGAGATAAAGGATACACGAAGAGCAGAGCGATTCGATGTTGACTTATCGTAGAAGATGAGGGGGAAGTTCACTAGTGGCTGGTCCCTATAGCTGGATGAGAACAAAGCGGAAGGGACAAAAGTGTATATTTCTATATCAAAGGAAAAAGGGGCTGCACTTTGAGTGCAGCCCCTTACGTTTTTAAAACCTATTTACGATTACGGTTGCGGTTGCGGAGGAACGTCGGGATATCCAATGTTTCTTCGCCGCCTTGACCAGATTGATGGCGTGAAGGCTCCTGCGCCTCTCTCGCTGGTTGAGATTGTGCAGGCCTTTGCGGTTGTGTTGCAGCCGCCTGATTTTGCCTTACTTGTCCGAAGCTTGGCTTTTGAGGTTTAGCCTGCACTTCCGTTTCGTTGAATCCTGTAGCAATAACTGTCACGATTATTTCATCTTTCAGGTTCTCGTTGATAACAGAACCGAAGATCATGTTTACTTCTTGATCGGAGGCAGATGCAACTATATCAGCCGCTTCCTGGACTTCAAACAAACTTAAGTTTGTTCCGCCTGTAATATTCATCAAGACACCTTGTGCACCATCAATTGATTTTTCAAGCAATGGTGAAGAAATAGCTTTCTTCGCTGCTTCTGCAGCACGGTTTTCTCCTGATGCGACACCAATGCCCATCAAAGCAGAGCCTTTATTGCTCATGATCGTTTTAACATCGGCAAAATCAAGATTGATCAATCCCGGTGTAGCGATCAGATCCGAAATGCCTTGTACACCTTGTCGAAGCACATTATCAGCTTCACGGAACGCTTCAAGCATAGGTGTATTCTTATCAACGATTTCAAGGAGACGGTCATTTGGAATGACAATCAACGTATCAACCGATTCTTTCATCGAAGCGATTCCGCCTTGTGCTTGAGTCGCCCTCTTGCGGCCTTCAAACGTGAATGGACGGGTTACAACTCCGACCGTTAATGCTCCCAGTTCACGTGCAATGCCTGCGATGACAGGAGCCGCTCCGGTACCAGTACCGCCACCCATTCCAGCAGTGACGAAAACCATATCAGCCCCGCGCAATGCTTCCTCAATTTGCTCCCGGCTTTCCTCGGCCGCTTTCTTGCCGACCTCTGGGTTTGCGCCTGCTCCAAGTCCCCTTGTCAATTTGCTGCCGATTTGCATTTTGACTTCTGCTTTCGACAGGTTCAATGCCTGGGCATCTGTATTGACAGCGATGAAGTCAACCCCTTGCACTCCATGCTCAATCATTCTATTTACAGCGTTGTTGCCGCCGCCGCCAACGCCAATTACCTTGATCGTTGCTAATGCATCTAAATTAGATTCAAACTCTAACATGATAATCCTCCTAATTCCGCTAGATTCCTTGGTTTACTTATTCA
Organism: Bacillus kalamii; assembly: GCF_047238185.1. NCBI lineage: Bacteria > Bacillati > Bacillota > Bacilli > Caryophanales > Bacillaceae > Bacillus > Bacillus kalamii. The sequence continues at coordinate 2,367,729 of NZ_JBDFMI010000001.1, forward strand.
AAGAAATAACCTAATAATTTTTTAAATTTGCCTTTTTCATTAGGGTCTTTCGCCTGTTTTTCTTTCATTGGCACCGTTTCATTCTGTGCACTTTGACGATATTCCTGTCTCTCAGCTTGCGGAACTGCAGAATTCCCATATGAGACTCCTTGTTGCCTTTCCTTTTGGCATGCATATTTGATCAAACCGACTGCCGTTGTATACTGGGGTTCTCTTGCACCGATATAATTTGGTTCAGCAGTCCGGACACGATTTTGAAGGACATATTGAGCCAACTCCAGAACACCCTGCATTTTAACAACTCCGCCTGTCAAAACGAACCCGCTAGGCACATCTCTGAATCCCTGGTTGTTCAATTCATCGCTGGCCATTTCAAATATTTCCGTTAAGCGGGCTTCGATAATTTCAGCAAGCATTAATTGATTGCAAGGCTGTTTTTGATTGCTTCCAATAATCGGCACCTCGAACACTTCTTCTTCAGAAGCGTCGTCATAAAAGGCATGTCCGTATTTTAATTTCAGTTTTTCCGCATCTTCCATAGTCGTTCGCAATATCACGGATAAATCTTTAGTGATCATATCACCGCCGATTGGAATGACAAAAGAAGAAATCATGCATCCTTCTTCAAAAACAGCGACAGTCGTAGACCCGCCGCCTATGTCTATTAAAGCTACTCCCAAATCTTTTTCATCTTTAGACAGAACAAGGGAGCCTGCTGCTAATGGCTGTAAGACAATCTCAACAATTTCAAGCCCAGCCTTTTCGACACATCGAAGTGTATTATGTAATATGGTCTTAAGACCGGTAATCAGCATACCCTTCATTTCAAGACGGACGCCGATCATACCACGCGGATCATTAATTTCATCCAGTTCATCCACTTTATATTGCAAAGGGATGATATCAATCACTTCGCGATCGGAGGGTATTGTCATTACCTCGGAGGCTTCTCTTACTCTCATGACATCGGCTTGTGTAATTTCTTTGTTTTCACTTGAAACAGCCACTACGCCATGGCAAGGGTGAAGAAGTACATGGCTACCGCTGATGCCAACTATTACCTTCCTAATCTGTAATCCTACCATTCTTTCTGCTTCTTCTACAGCTTGACGGATTGAATGAACCGTTTCATCAATATCAACAATTGCTCCCTTGCGCAACCCGGTTGATTTCACATTGCCTACACCAAGTATGTTAAAAGTGTCATGAACCATTTCGCCAATGATTACTTTTACACTGGATGTACCGATGTCAAGACTAACATAAATATCGTTGCTGTTCATTCCATGGCACCTCCTTGTTTCAAAATTATATAAAATATCTACATTAAACACATTTTATCCTGTTAATAGAATCGTATTACCGTTAGCAAACATATTATGTATTCAATTCGTCACGAACTTTATTTTCCCTTTTTTAATATACATATTTGCTCCATATTAGGTAGAATGGACGATGTATATAAATACGCTAATAGTCAGTGGGAAAGCTAACATTTTTCTATTGTTAACAGCGTGGATTCTTTCAACAAAAAAGAACTGTTGCTATTTACAAGTCTACACCAATCTGTACCTCTAGAAAAGCTTATTTTGCTGTGAAAATGCGTTTATAACAGAAATTAAATTAAATTATCATTTTAGTTTCACTTATTAGAAATTGGTGACTTTCCTTTTTTCCACAAAAAAACGGAAAAATAACCTTTTAAGGGCAAACTTCACAAAAATCAATCGTTAGTCCATATTCCCTTACAAAAATAACCAAACCCCCAATAAACCTTCCTGTTATAGGAAAATACGACTAGTTGCGGCGATTATTTTTTTTCGGCCGGCTGATATTCTTCAAAATAAGAACCAACTTCCAAATGAATGACCCCTTTTACTTTCGGATTCAATTGGGCAATGATCGCTGGATAATGGATGAGTTTATCCGCCACTGTTTTGGATGTTGCGGTCACCTCATAGCCATCGTTCATATACATGCGTATATGGTATTTGTCTGTTTTGGCCGGTTCATAATGTATCTCCGATATCGCATTATTGATTTCCTCCGGCATCTGTCCCAACGCATCCACCATTGACTTAAGCTCTTTTCCTTTTTTGAATCCCATCAAAATTGGAGCATGGACTGGTATATCCCCTTTCTCCAGCGGCTCTAAATAATTTCCATTTGAAAGAATGGGATAGTATTTTGAATCCTTTAGAAGATAACCGAGGCGGCTGTATTCTTCCACTTTGATTTCAACCTTGTTCGGCAGAGAAATGGCAACTTTGGCCTTTTTCACTTCCGGCAATTCTTTTATCCGTTCCGCTATTTGCGCACGGCTCATTTTCCAGACGCTCGTATCTGTGCTCAAGCCACTGGCAGCAATAATTGAATCTTTTGCAACATAACGGTTGCCTTCCACCCTGACAGAACTTACATTGCTTAAAGGAGAAAGAAAATATAATACTAAAATAAGTAATAGAAAGAAAAAGGACAGCAGTATAATCGCCCGCCGATTCGCTTTCTTCTTTCTTCTTTGCTTTAATTTCGGAATTCGGTCTTCAAGAGAAACGACCTTCCCTTTTTCCATTTCTTTCACCTCTTAATATGTATTTCCCCTTTAACTTTTAATTATGGTGTACAAATCATTTGGAGCTCTCATACATGTTTAGAGCATAAAAATCCGTACAGGCCAGGAATGTAAATTTATTTTATACCATTACATGTTACATTTCTATCCATAAATCAAGAACTTCTATATAATATCCCTTGAATAAAAAGATGACCTGTCACATTGGAAGAGGCCAGGTCATCACAATTCCTTTTTCGGTTGTTCAGTCTGTTGCCATTTCAGGTTACCGTTGGTTGGATACTTCTTTCATTAACTTATAAACATGTTCACTAGCTTCCGGCATGCCCAAGCTTTTGGAAGCATCCTTCATTTTCTCAAGTTCGTCCTTCGATAGCAGTAGTTCATCCATGGCAGAAACCAGCTTGGAACCAGTTAGATCTTTTTCCAAGACCATGACTGCCGCTCCATTTTTCACTAATGCATTCGCATTCTTTTCCTGATGGTTATTCGTAACATATGGGCTTGGAACCAGTATGCTCGGGACGCCTAATGCTGTTAGCTCCGCAAGCGTCGTTGCCCCGGATCTAGCGACGACCAGATCAACCCCTGCAAGCACTGCAGGCATATTGTGAATAAAAGGCTTCACTACTACATTCGAAGGATTGCCGATCAGTTTCATCTCATCCATGACTTTCTCATAATGTACATCCCCTGTTACATACAGCAGTTGATAAGGCTTCTCCCCAAGTTCAGCCATTACCTTCAGGACAGCTTCATTAATCGGGCGTGCCCCTCTGCTTCCGCCCACAACAAGGACAGTCGGCTTGCCAATATCTAATCCTAGTTCTTTCAGTCCTGCTTTCCCTCTATATGACACCACTTCTGAAGCACGCGGATTTCCAGTAAGCACAGTTTTTTCTGCAGGGAAAAATGCAGCCGCTTCTTCGAAGCATACAGCTACCTTGGAGCAATAGCGGCTCAGGAATTTATTTGTTAAACCAGGCACACTGTTCTGTTCATGTATAATTGTCGGAATGCCTAGCTTGGCAGCAGCATATACAACGGGTCCGCACACGTAGCCGCCTGTGCCTATAACGACATCCGCCTTAAATTCTTTCAAGATTTTTTTACTGTCACTGACCCCTTTAAGGAAGCGAAAAACCGTTTTTACATTCTCAAATGAAATTTTCCGTTTGAAACCTGTAATATGTATGGACTTAAACGGTATGTTTTCTCTCGGGACCAGCTGGCTTTCAAGCCCTTTTTCAGTGCCGATATATAGAAATGAACAATTTTGATGTTTTTTCTGTATTTCTCTAATTAATGCAAGTGCCGGATAGATGTGACCGCCCGTTCCGCCGCCACTAATGACAATCTTCATAAATTCACCTCATACGCTTTTTACGCTTTCATTAACAATGGCACTCTGCAAAGTGCTATACCCTATTCTACTATAATGCAAACATCTTTAGAAGAAATCTTTCTAACCCTAGCTGTTTGCTTTAGGCTAAATAACAAGTAAATAGTATACCAAGATTTTTTTATTTTTACCAAACAAACCTCTTTTAGGAAACAAAAGGGCAAAGCGCTTTTTTACAACCAACTATCTTAAGACAGTCTCTGACTAAAAACGGCGTTTTGCCTTTATTAAAAATTGGCTTTAAGTCTAAAAGGGGTAGTGGCATATACATAAAAACCTCTTGTTGCACAAGAGGTTTGCCTAATAACGGGAATGTTTGCTGATGTTCAGTAACACGCCAATGGCCATGAGCATCAATGTAAGGGAGGAACCGCCATAACTCAGGAACGGGAGCGTAATTCCAGTTACCGGTATAAGCCCTGTCACTACCCCAATATTGATCATCACTTGGATGGCGACCATACTGACGATGCCAACAGCCAAAAAACTGCCGTATAAGTCCGGGGCTCCCAGAGCGATCCTTATTCCTCTCCATAGAAGCAGACCGAATAGCAATATGACGAAACTGCCTCCGATAAAACCAAGTTCCTCTGACAGAATCGCAAAAATAAAATCGGTCTGCGGTTCCGGCAAGTAGAAAAACTTTTGCCTGCTTTGGCCAAGCCCCAGTCCGAGCAAGCCGCCCGGACCGATAGCCAATAAAGATTGAATCATTTGAAAACCGCTCCCTAGGGGATCTGCCCATGGATCCAAGTATGAAGTAATCCTTTGCATTCTGTAAGGGGCTGAAGCAATCAATGCTATGAATCCTCCGAGCCCGAATGCGCCGAGCCAGACAAAATGGCTCACTCTTGCCCCTGCTACAAAAATCATAACAACACAAGTCCCTACCATAACCGTGCCTGTCCCTAAATCAGGCTGTAGCATGATGAGGCCGAACGCCAAAAAAACCAACCCCAATGAAGGGAATAACCCTTTTTTGATGGTAGTGATATACTTCTGCTTTTCTGACAGGAATTTGGCAAGAAAAGCAATCATCGCCAACTTCATGAATTCAGAAGGCTGAATAGAAAAAGCCCCTACCCCAATCCAGCTCTGCGAACCGTTCCTGGCCATCCCTATTCCGGGGATTAATACTGCAATCAACAGTACAAAACAGACCAGCAGGAAAACCTTAGAAATTTTGCGCCAAGTCCAATAGTCGACTTGCATGATAAAAAACATGGCCACTACCCCTACACCAGCAAATAAAAGCTGCCGCTTCGCAAAGAAAAATGAGTCATCAAACTTATAGGCCGCCCAGACAGCACTGGCACTGTAGACCATGATTAATCCTATGGACAAAAGAGAAAAAGTTACGATCATTAGAAGCAAATCGGGGTTATTTTTTTTAGTGTGCACAGTTCTACACCTCTGAAGGTCAAATTAGAGCCTGTAGCTTGCCAGAAAAAAAGGCTTAACAACCTTTTGAATGGCAGATGACATAAAAACATGGCGGAAGCACATATTTTTAGTTATTACGCCTTTCTTGGTTGTTAAGCCTGATTATGAAAACAATACGGGAATGCATCGTGGCCGGTCCTCATCCTTACAAAAACAAAACCCGGCCTTCATTGCCATACTCTCCTGTACTAGCTCTTATATAAGCTTATGCACAGCTTCAACAAACATGTCTCCCCGAACTTCAAAAGTTTTATATTGATCCCAACTTGCGCAAGCCGGCGATAGAAGAATACAATCGCCTTCATCCGAAAGATCATACGCCACTGGAACAGCCTCTTTTACAGTATCGACACGCTGAATGGCAGATATACCCGCCTCTTTGGCTGCACGTTCGATTTTCGGTGCAGTTTGTCCAAATGTAATGACAGCTTTAACATGCTTAAAGCATGGAATCAATTCATCAAATTCATTTCCTCTGTCCAAGCCGCCCGCAAGCAGGATAGTGGGTTGAGTAAAGGCAGCAAGGGCTTTTGAAGTTGCCAGAATATTGGTCGCCTTACTGTCATTGTAAAACTTGCGTCCATTCACATTTGCTGTAAATTGAAGGCGATGCCTTACCCCTTGGAAGGTAGTCAATACTTTACGGATGGCCCCATTGTCAGCCCCTTGTAATTTACAGATGGCAACGGTAGCCAAAATATTCTCGAGATTATGCGTTCCTGGCAGTACAATATCGTGAATTTCTATAATTTGTTCTCCCCGGAACATTACATAACCACCGTCTAAATACGCACCATCTTCGACGATTTCTTTTGTGGAAAAAGGAACTGCCACTGCCTTTGATGATGAGGCTATGTTTGTTACCCGTTCTTGGTCGGCATTGAAAACAAAATAATCACCGGCGTCTTGGTTCTTGGTGATATTGCTTTTCGCTTTACAATAGGAGTCAAAATCGCCGTGATAATCAATATGAGCTTCATATAGATTTGTAATCAACGCAATTTTGGGCTTAAACGTCTCGACACCCATCAATTGGAATGAAGATAGTTCCATTACAATGTGATTATCGGGTTTTGCCTCCATAGCAACACCTGATGCCACTGTCCCAATATTCCCGGCAATCAATGGCTTTAAGCCTGCTTCCTTCAGTACTTCGTACACTAATGTGGTAGTCGTTGTCTTTCCGTTCGTTCCTGTAATCCCAATGATTGGAGCTTCACTGATCAAATAGGCAAGCTCTACTTCTGTGATGACAGGTATCCCCTTTTCCAAAGCACCTTTAATCAGCGGATTGCTATAGGGAATGCCGGGATTTTTGACAATCACTTCAAAACCTTCATCCAGGAGTTCTAAAGGATGATCTCCGCAAATAACCTTTATCCCTTGTTCAAGCAGGCCCTGCGCCGCCGGATTTTCCGATAGTGGCTTCCGGTCGTTTACAGTCACAAATGCACCCAGTTCATGCAGCAGCACCGATGCGCTGACACCGCTCTTTGCCAATCCTAAAACAAGTACTTTCTTACGCAAAAATGTTTCTGGCGTTTTCATTATAACCACACCTCTAAGTAGATTCCCAGTACAGCCAATAACAGCCCTACTGACCAAAACGTGACAACAACCCGCCATTCGGACCATCCTGACAGCTCATAATGATGGTGGAGCGGACTCATCTTAAAGATTCTTTTACCTGTTGTCTTAAAGCTCGCTACCTGCAAAATAACCGATAATGTTTCTATGACGAAGACTCCTCCGATAATCACCAAAAGCAGTTCTGTCTTTGTCATGAGCGCAACAGTGGCAAGCGCTCCTCCAAGCGCAAGGGATCCTGTATCCCCCATAAAAACCTTGGCAGGATGCGCGTTGAATACAAGGAAACCGAGAAGGGCTCCTACAATGGCAATCGAGAAGATGGCTACATCATACTGGCCATTGTTCCAAGCTAATACAGCTAGTGCTCCAAAAGCAATGGAAGCTGTCCCAGAAACCAGTCCATCCAATCCATCTGTAAGGTTAACGGCATTTGAGAATCCAACCTGCCAAAAAATAATGATAGCTACATAGAACCAGCCGACATGCAGGGACAGATCTGTTCCTGGTATATTGATTTCCGGTGTGAACCCGGTTGTATTTTTGTACACAAAATAAAAGATAACGGCAATCACAATTTGGCCGATTAACTTCTGAAGGGACGTTAATCCTAGATTGCGTTTCATGACAACTTTAATAAAATCATCTAGGAAACCGAGTAATCCGAATCCCAATGTTACGAATAAGAGTAGGAACGTATTAGTTGAAATACTGTCGTATCTGGCAACCATAAACAGCGTTGTTGCCGTGATGGACAATAGAATGACCAATCCTCCCATTGTAGGTGTCCCCGATTTAACTTTATGTGATTGCGGTCCCTCTTCACGAATACTTTGACCAAACTTTAAGCGTCTTAGAAAAGGAATAAAAACAGGAGATAATAGTACGGTAATTAAAAATCCTGTTAGTATAGTAAAAAATATTCCTTGCTCCATCATTCTTTTTTGACTCCCTTTCCTAGTGCGTAAAACGATTTACATGATAGGTTGCTTTTATGGCTATCATTGGCTTAATGCCTTGAAAGCCCTTATATCTGTACCGATTAGTTCCATAACCATTCGTTCACACTCATTTATATTAAGTACATGCATTGAACATGCTATTTTTTTGAATTCCTTTGTAAAATTGCTTCTCTTGCCACTTCGCGGTCGTCAAAATGAGTTCTGACTTTATTCACTTCCTGGTAGGTTTCATGCCCTTTTCCCGCGATCAGGATAACGTCATTTGCTTTCGCTTGCTGTACAGCCCAGCCAATCGCTTCTCTTCGGTCCACAATGACCTTATACGCCTTACCTTCTACGCCTTTTTCCATATCCTTAAGAATTTCTTCTGGAACCTCGGTGCGTGGATTGTCTGAAGTAAATACAGGCTGATCTGCCAACTCACAGGCAATGCGAGCCATAATCGGGCGTTTTGTTTTGTCTCTGTCGCCACCGCAGCCCGCAAGGACATATGTTTTACCAGCAGCAAATTCATTCACTGTTTTCAAGACATTTTCCAGACTGTCAGGCGTGTGGGCATAATCGACGATGACTGTAAAATCCTGTCCTGCATTCACCAATTCGAAACGGCCGGGTACTCCTTCCACTTCCTCTAGAGATGCGATAATTTGAGGAAGTTTCATCCCTAGGCAAAGGCCGACCGAAACGGCAGCCAATACATTGTACACGGAGAATTTGCCGATCAATTTTAATTGGATTGCCATCGACTCGGATACTGTCTCCAATGTAAACCGTGTCCCAGCGGACGTAATGGCGATATCCTTCGCTTTGACGTCTGCATCCTTGTCTATCCCGTACGTGACCACATGGGCAGCTGTAGCATGGATAAAGTCCTCACTTGCCGGGTCATCTCTATTGATGACGGCGTATCGTTTCTTGTCGTCGCTGTACGCATTGCCTAATTGGGAGAACAGCAAGGTTTTGGCATGTTTATACCGTTCCATCGTTTTATGGAAATCCAAATGATCTTGAGTCAAATTAGTAAACACAGCTATATCATAATCACACCCATGGACTCTGCCAAGTTCCAAAGCGTGTGAGGATACTTCCATTACAGCACAGTCGACATCCGCTTCCACCATACGATGGAATATTTTTTGTAGCGTTACGCTGTCAGGAGTCGTATTTTTCGTCTCCAAAACTTGATCGGCTATTTTTGTATACATAGTCCCGATCAATCCTGTTCTCTTATCGTCATCAAGCAATAATTTTTCTATCAAGTGACTGGTTGTCGTTTTTCCGTTCGTCCCAGTTATTCCGATTAATGTCATCTTTTGTGTAGGATGTTGATAGAAACGGTCTGCCAATACAGCCATGGCACGAGTGGTATCTTTAACAATTATGACAGGCACTTCCAGATCTAATTGCTTCTCAGCCACTATCGCAACAGCACCATTCGCAACCGCGGAAGAAGCAAAATCATGGCCATCCACTGTATATCCCTTTACACAAACAAATAAACTGCCAGGCTGAACAAGCCGGTTATCATTCTCTATGGATGTTATTGTTGGATTCTGATTGAAATCACCCGCATATGAAGACAAGGATGACAGCAAAGTATGTAGTTTCATAATTCAACCTCCTTAAGTTTTATTTCAAACATTATTTATCATACCGTAAATCAGTAAAGTTTTCTATGCGAATAACATAATATCTTTTCATAAATTATCTTTCTTTATCAGATTGATCCAAGCAATCATTAATAAAACCTATCAACAGCCAAAAGAATTCAGCCAGTTAAACAAAAGCAGCTGTGAAAACAGCTGCTTTTGAAAAATCAAAGAGGAGAGAACCATCTTTTCATATTAATCACCCAGATATACCCGGATGGTTGCCCCTTCCTTCACCTTTACTCCTGCTTCCGGCGATTGTTTGACGATTTTCTTTCCTTTCCCTGAAATATCGAGTTTAACATTCAAAAGCTGGGTATCCAATTCCTGTTTTGTCATTCCTACTATATTGGGCAGTTCAATCATTACAGGATCATCCCATTTTTTCTTTTTTTCCAATCCATTTGCCCTCGGCTTTACGTCTAAGGCTTGCAATGCATCCTTCATAATATTGCCGACAATCGGGGCGGCTACAACTCCCCCGAATTGCACAGTGTCCTTAGGATTATCGACAGCTATATATACGACGATTTGAGGATCATCCACAGGGGCAAAGCCTATAAAAGAGACAATATAATTATTTTTGATATATTTACCATCTTTAACCTTTTGAGCAGTCCCTGTTTTACCGCCGACTCGGTAGGACTCAATGTAGGCTCCTCCGCCCGATCCCTTTGCTACGACTGATTCAAGCGCTTCTCTGACTTTTTTGGATGTTTCTGCAGAGATCACTTGCCTTTTGGCCTGCGGTGTCTTCCTCATTTTCACTTCTTGCGTTTTTGGGTCGACGATTTGCTTGGCAATATATGGCGTGTATAAAGTCCCCCCATTAACAGCTGCAGATACAGCGGCAACCTGTTGGATAGGTGTGACGGATACCCCTTGGCCGAATGCTGTAGTGGCCTGTTCAACAGGCCCCACCCTTTTTAGGTCAAATAGAATCCCTGTTCCTTCGCCAGCCAAGTCAATTCCTGTTCTTTGGCCAAAACCGAATTTTTTAATATAAGAAAACAATTTATCCTTCCCTAGCCGATTCCCCAACTCCACAAATCCCGGGTTGCATGAATTTTGCACAACCTCCAGGAAGGATTGAGATCCATGCCCTCCCCTTTTCCAGCAATGCAGATTAGCTCCTGCGACCTTTACGGATCCTGAATCATAAAAGTGTTCATTCTCCAAGTCTACTTTCTTTTCTTGTAAAGCAGCTGCAAGAGTTATGATTTTAAATGTGGACCCGGGCTCATAGGTGCTCCAGACAGGAAGATTTCGATTATATACTTCCGAAGGGACACTTTGGTAATCTGAAGGGTTGAATGTCGGCCTGCTGCTCATCGATAATATTTCTCCGGTATTCGGATTCATTGCAATTCCGATCATTCCATCTGGATTATATGTCGCTTGCGCAATATCCATTTCTCTTTCCATAACGGTCTGGATTTTGCTGTCTATTGTTAATTTCAACTTCATTCCGTCAACTGGTGCTTTATAATCATCGGCCATATTTTCTAACCGTTTTCCTTTTGCATCCGCAAAAAATTGGACGTGCCCTTTTTCGCCTTTCAATTCTTTATCGTATGTCAGTTCAACACCCATTAATCCCTGGTTGTCTATGCCTGTAAAACCAAGCACATGGGAAAGGTAACTCCCGAAAGGATAATAGCGGATGGAGTCCTCTGCAATGTATACCCCCTTCAAATCCAAAGCTTTGATTTCCTTCGCTTTTTCATGTGATATTTTCCGCCCTTTGCTTAGCCGGACACTTGATTGGTTTTGGATGATTTCTTTATAGACTACACTGGTTTTCATCCCCAATACGGCCCCTAGCTTTTCAGATACTTCCTTTGCGTCGGCAATCTGCCGCGGCACTACATAAACGGTCGGCGCACTTAAATTTGTGGCCAGTTTCACGCCGTTGCGATCAACAATTTCACCTCTTTTAGGCTGGAAAGGGATGTCTCTGCTCCAGGAATCCTTCGCCTTCCCTGTCAATGTATTCCCAAGAAAAAATTGGACGTAGCCGAGCCTCAGGTCGATCAGCAGGAAAACACATAAGCCTATTAAAAAAAACACTAGCAATCTTTTACGGACAGTCACATTCGAAACGCGCACTTCCAACACCTCCGGTACATGCTATCCCAAACAATATATGCTTGTACCTTTTTCAATAGAACAATGGCTCCTTTTAGTGAATAGACTATACAAAAAAACGCGGCTCCGGGGATCCGCGTTTTCATCATTCTAATCGTACGTTTGGTCTTCGACTGCCTGCTCTTCTTGTTTGGTTGCCGTCGCTTCAGGAGGGCTGAATTGGACAATGAAATAGTCGCCTTTTTTAATCGGCTGCCCGGGTTTAATGTTTTGCTTCCTTGCAAAACCGCTGCCCGTCGTATTTAAATCCATGCCTACTAAATTGACAACTTTCATCACATCCCGTAATGACCAACCGGTCACATCAGGCATTGTTGCTGTCCCGTCCGTTTTCAGGATGATTCGGTCTCCCTCGATTAATTGGGTATCCTTCGCTGGTGATTGGCTGATCACTTTTGTCCCTTTACCGATAACACTTACATCAAATCCATCTTTCTTAAGTGATTCCGCTGCTTCCGAAACGTTTTCTCCCGCATAATCAGCAATTTTTTCCACTTTCTTTTTATTCAGGTTAGCCGGTTTTATATTCAGATAATGCAACGCATTTTGCATGACCGGCTTAAATATTTCAGTCAACCCCTCTGTAGCAGATTTTCCATTCGATAGATCCGGCTGCTGCATAGCCACATACATCGTTAATTTTGGATTATCTGCCGGAACAGCTCCTAGAAATGAAAATAAATAGTTTTCACTTCCTGTTAAATATGCGCCATTTGGTCCCGGTATTTGTGCAGTACCCGTTTTACCTGCAACCTTATAACCCTCAAGTGCGTATTTCGTTCCCGTGGCTTTCTCGTCCGATACAACTGTTTCCATATAATCCAATACGGTCTTTGCTGTTTTGGCCGATATTGGGGTTCCTGCAACTTTAGGCTTATGTTCCTCAATGACTTTTCCATTTGCGTCTGTAATTTTTTTAATCACATACGGCTTCATCATTTTGCCTTCATTCGCAATGGCCGAGAAGGCTTGCATCTGCTGGATTGGCGTAATGACCGAACCTTGCCCGAAAGCGGTGGTTGCTTGCTCAATTTTTCGTTCAAACAGTATTTTTCCGCCTACTTCGTGGGGAAGATCGATCCCAGTCGTCTTATCAAATCCGAATTTAGTCAAATATTTTCTGAAGCGCTCTGGACCTAATTGTTCAAGGGCAACCTTCACGAATCCGACATTCGAGGAACGCTGAAGCGCCTGCAGATACGTAAGGGTCGTTCCGATTGGTATACCGCTATGGTCTTTCGGACGCCCTCCCGGTACTACATAAGGCTTTGAAACATAAGTGGCATTCGGATTGAACACCCCTTCTTCAACCGCCGCTGCAAGTGTAAATACCTTCATAGTAGATCCCGGTTCAATGTTTTCCTCCACCGATAAATTCTGCCATGTTTTATCTAACCCTTCCTTTGTGGATGGACTGAATGTAGGCCTTTGGCTCATTGCATAGATTTCTCCTGTTTTAGGGTTAGCGACAATGGCAATCATCTTTTTGGGATTGTATTCCTTTTGTACCTTCGTCATAGAATCCTCGAGAAAGGTTTGGATTTTTTTATCCAATGTCAATTCAACATTGTCCCCATCCTTGGCCGGAGTCACCTGTTTTTTCTTTGTAGGCAACAAATATCCCCAACGGTCGCTTTCAAAATTCAATGAACCATTTTTTCCTTGAAGTTTATCATTCAGCATTTTTTCCAGGCCTAATTTGCCTACTATTTTCGATTCGCCTGTCTTCTCATTTGATTGTTTTTCCGCATATCCGACAACATGGGAAGCAAAAATGCCGTTAGGATAAAAGCGCTTTGTATCTCTTTCAAATGTAATTCCCGGCAAATCCAATGCTTCAATTTTCTTTTTAACCGTATGTGATATGTCTCTTCCGGCAATACCAAACTCAACTTGGAAAGCCCCTTTTTTTTCAAGCCTTTTGAGAATATCCGATTCATCCATATCTATATATTTGGCAAGCTTCCGTGCCGTTTTCTCAGGGTCCACTACATGCTGTGGATGCTTTTCGTCGACTGTCATCTTTTTGCTCAAAATGGCAACTAGCTTATATGAAGATGTATCTTCCGCAATCACACTGCCATTCCGATCGACAATATCTCCTCGTTTCGCTTCCACTACTTGATGTTTCATCGTCTTTTCTTTTGCCTTGGCTGCCAGGACTTCGCCATTCGCCTTGCCTGAAATTTGGATGTAAAGGAACCTGCCTGCCAACAGAAAAAAGAGCAAGCCGAAGACTGTAAAAAGAATGGCTGCTCCAATATTAATATTTCTATTTTTCATTAATCTTGCACAACCTTAACATTGTTTTCATCTAATTTCAGGCCTAATTTAGATGCTTTTTCCCAGATTCTTTCATATCTGCTTAATTCGCTCACTTGAACCTTAAGGTCGTTGTTTTCTTTCACTTGTTCATCGACTGAAGCTTCTGCCTTCTGAATATCTTTATTGATCGTATAGATCGAATATTGATTAGAGACAATTTTCACAGCCAAGAATACAAGAATCAAGGCAAATGCAACAACAAGCACTTTCTCGCCCAGAGTGACCTTAGCTTTATGTACAACCACTGTGGTGACCGTAGTTTGAGGTTGTTGACTTTGTTGTTTATCTGCCGCGATCTTTCTTGCTAACATGCTCAAATTCTTCCCCTCCACCTATTTAGTCTCTTATCTTTAATCGATATTTGTTTTTTTACTGCTTTTCAGCAATACGCAGCTTTGCGGACCGCGCACGATTATTCATGTCCAATTCTTCTTCGCTCGGCAGAATCGGCTTTCTCGTAACAAGCTTGAGTACCGGCTTGAATTCCTCTGGAATAATGGGCAAACCAGGAGGCAATTCAGGAAGGTCGCTTTCTTTCTTAAATACGCTTTTGCAAATTCTGTCCTCAAGTGAATGGAAGGTAATAACGGATATTCTTCCGCCCTTATTCAATAATCCGATACTCTGCATTAATGAATGTTCAAAAACTTTCAGTTCATCATTAACTGCTATGCGGATTGCCTGAAAAATGCGTTTGGCGGGATGTCCACCTTTTCTTCTGGCTGGGGCTGGGATGCCTTCCTTAATTAATTCCACTAGCTCAAAGGTTGTTTCAATCGGTTTCTTTTCTCGTGCTGTCTCGATTTTTCTTGCTATTTGTTTCGAAAACTTTTCTTCACCATACTGGAAGAAAATCCTTACCAGGTCATTGTATGCCCAAGAGTTAACCACATCATACGCCGATAAGTCGGACGTTTGATCCATTCTCATATCAAGAGGCGCATCATGCTGATAGCTGAATCCTCTTTCCGGAGTATCTAGCTGAGGTGAAGAAACCCCCAAATCATAAAGGATGCCATCTACACCCGTAACTCCCCTTGCATGTAACTCTTCTTCGATATATGTAAAATTGCTTTGAATGAATTCAACGCGGCCACTGTATTTTTCAAGTTTTACTTTGGCATTCTCGATAGCCGTTTCATCTTGATCGAACGCATACAATTTCCCTTTGTCTGATAACTGGGATAATAAGTATTCACTGTGCCCTGCCCCTCCCAAAGTACAGTCCACATATACACCATCAGGCTTAATATTTAATCCATCAACCGTTTCTTTCAATAATACAGTAATATGTTTAAACAAATTTGTTCACTCCAATCGATCTTGTTTGCGCTGCTTTTTAGTCGGACAGCAATAGGTCTAGAGGTCAAAACCCACCATATTTTCAGCAATCTCAGCAAATGAATCTTCAGATTCTGTAAAATAGTCTTCCCATTGCGTCTTACTCCAAATCTCAATTCGATTGGAAACTCCTAGAATGACACATTCTTTTTCCATCTTTGCATATTGCACAAGTGGAGCGGGAATATTGATTCTTCCCTGTTTATCCAATTCACACTCTGTTGCACCAGAGAAGAAAAAACGAGTAAAAGCACGAGCATCTTTTTTTGTCAGTGGGAGTGTTTTGAGTTTTTCTTCTATGAGCTGCCACTCGCTCATGGAGTAACCAAATAAACATTGATCCAGGCCACGGGTAATGACAAACTCTTCACCCAACGCTTCCCTGAACTTAGCAGGTATGATCAAGCGGCCTTTCATATCAACATTATGATGGTATTCACCCATGAACATATCCACTACCCCACTTTCTAGTTTAAATGTACCACATCCCCCCACTTTTCACCACAAAATTTAGTATTCTTTTTCCACAATAAATAATCCTTTAAACAATTTTTTTAAAGTTCGGCAAATTATTTCATAATTTTCTAAAAAAAGCCCGTATAAAACCGTGCAATATCAAGGATTTTAGCAAATCCGCTAAAGAATGCTCATCATTTGTTGTTTAATAAAGTTGGTCAAAATAGGTGAGGGAATTTATGTTAGCATAGTCTTTTCTCTATAACAAAAGTCATTATAATTCGATTTTGCCTACTAAGTACATTGACATATTCCACAGGAAAAAAGGTCCACATTTAATGATTTCCGCAAATAAAAAAACAGGCTGCGCTCAGCCTGTTTTTTACTTATTTATCTTCCCCGATCACTTTTACTTCTGTCTCTAACTGCACACCGAACTGATTATTGACCGTTTCCTGAACATGCTTAATGAGCGCGATATAGTCGCTGGCTGTCCCATTATCCACATTTACCATAAATCCGGCATGCTTAGTGGATACTTGGACTCCTCCTATTTGATGTCCTTGAAGGCCGCTATCTTGAATTAACTTTCCTGCAAAATGATTAGGAGGCCGTTTAAACACACTGCCGCAAGAAGGATATTCCAGAGGCTGTTTCGATTCGCGCAAATAAGTCAACTCATCCATTTTGGCTTTAATTGCAGCATGATCTCCCTTTTTACATCGGAATGTACCTTCCAATACACAATAATGGTTTTTCGCAAATATGCTGGAACGGTAGCTAAAATCAAACTCATCTCTATTCAATTGACGGATAACGCCATCCTGGTCCATTACAATAGCACTTTCAAGCACATCCTTAACCTCTCCGCCATAAGCGCCTGCATTCATAAATAATGCCCCGCCTGCCGTCCCCGGAATGCCGCAAGCAAATTCGAGCCCAGTCAGATCATGCATTAAGGCCGTTTTCGATACATCGATGATGGCAGCGCCGCTCTGAGCGATAATCGCGTCTCCTTCCACTCTAATTTGGTTCAGTTCAGTCAAAATGACCACCAAACCGCGGATGCCTCCGTCTTTAATGATTAAGTTTGAACCATTCCCCAATATTGTAAAAGGAAGAAGGTGATCTTTTGCAAATGCATATGCCGAAACAACGTCGTCGTATGAGCGCGGGAAGACTAATAGATCAGCATGCCCTCCCGTTTTTGTAAATGTATATCCTTGTAAAGAAGCATCATATTGAACGTTGGCATTTGGCATTTTCTGTTTTAACTTGTTGTATAATTCTATTGTATTCACTTAGCTTTCCTCTTTTTTCTAAATTCTCTTTCCAACCTTAGTCTATTGTAACAACTTCAGCATGCCATATTCAATTGGTATTGCCACATTCGTAAAAAATTCAAAAATGCCTTATATGTTCTTTTCGCTATCAGCATATATATGCATGCATTTCACTTTTGGTACCCTTCTTCAATAAAAAGCAGAGGCGGCTCTGAGGCGCCCCCAAAAAGGTAGAGTTTTATATGAAGCAGCCAATTGGCTGGTGTGAACACAGTATTGGACCAGGCTCTTGCCAGCTAATCATTGCCCTTCTATATATTCTTTCACAACCATTAATTGTACTTTTTCATGATATAGCCATAAATAAACACCCCAAAAGTTAGATTTCAACTCTAACTTTTGGGGTGCAGTGCACTCTTCTTTTTATTACATTATAATGACTTTATGGAAGGAATTGCATCTTAAATCCAAATCCATCAATTGCTTGATGAAATCTTCGCCATATTGGTTCATGTAATAGTATATATTCACCAACCGCTCCTGCGGCCCTTCATTCGGGCGCAAAGCATTCGCAATACGGTCATATTTCCCTAACACTATTCTATGCTTAGATTCAAGGCTTTGCTGAATGCGGCTGCGCATAAAGGTTAACTGTGATTCAATGAACGCTTCATTTTTTTCCAAAAGCGGTTCCAAGCCTTTATCAATCAGAAGCGCTGCTTGCGTAACCATTGCATGGTTATTCTTTAATTGCTCAACCATTTTATGGAATGCCACATCCAATTGTTCATCTTCTACTCCTGCCATAAATCGTTTTTTTGCATGCGCCGTTCCTTTAACAAGAGCCTCATACAAATCCATATCCACTTCCAGAAGATCCTTCTGGATTTTACGTTCTAAGATCGATATATTCATACGGGGAACAATGATTGGCAGTTTCATACCCAGATACTCAAATGCTTTTTTTAATTCAGCCCAATAGGCAATCTCGCCAGGGCCAGAAATGAAAGCGAGCACTGGAAACATCTTCTCTTGCATCAACGGCCGTGTAACCACGTTATTACTTAATTTCCACGGTTCCTTCTCCGCTGTTTCAAGCAGCTGATCTATCGAGAATTCAAGTTCATTGTTTTTTCCTTTAAAGCATTTTTTTGCCGGATCATATTCCAGCAATGTTCTTTCCCCATCGCTGTAATAGAAAAGGTTCGCATTATGTCCATCCATTTCAATTGCAGGCTTATATCCATTCTCTGATATGTAGGATTGTTGCTCCAATACAGCAGCATTTATCGGCGCATGCTCTTTGATTAATGTCTGGAAGAAATCAGACTCCAGCTCCCTGAATGAACGGTCGGCTGCATCAATCATCAATAGCCCATATTCATTGAATAGGTCATTGACTATGGCAGTGAAAAAACCGGTAAAATTCGTGGTCCGTTGTGCCATATCATATAGTTTTGCATACAACTCTCTTGTGAATGGGGTTTCTTCGAGTGAAGAAAAAATCCTATTAAGCCATTTTTGGCTGGCTTCCATATCCATTTCCATATCTGAAACCATTACTTTTGTCATTGGAAAAGAAGGATAGGTTACTTTATCGAATTCACCGTTTGATTCCATATATACATGGTTGACCTCATCCAGGTCATGGTCCTCCCCGGCAATCCAAAAAACAGGAATGACAGGCTTTCCAAGAAGCGCCTCCTGCTCGTTGGCCAATTTAATAATGGAAATGACTTTATGGATTGTATAAAGCGGCCCGGTGAGCAAGCCTGCTTGTTGTCCCCCGATCACCACCACTGAATCTTTTTCAGCCAACCTTGCCAGATTCCGTTTCACCTCAGTAGACAGTCCATATTTTTCCATATATACTTCTATCGTATGAGCAAGCTTTTCCCTGTCGAAAGATTGCTCCATTACATCTTTATACCGTTGTTCGTATACCTTAACATCCTTTACATCATAATGAAAAAAATCTTTCATGAGAGGAAGATTCTTAACATAATCTGAAGCAAATTGGTTGATAGATGGCAATACGATTTCATTTATTTCCATCGCAGTACGTCCTTTCCGCAGCTTCTTCACATCATGTTAAAGTATATCATCACACTATGTAATTACAAAAAAATCAGCCCGGAACAGATAGCGGATAAATCGGTCAATAGAGTGTCGAAACTACATTTTTGCATATTCCTATAATAATTAATATAACATATGCACACATAAATACGAGTGCATTAATCCGCCAAATGCCTTTGGCTATCCTACTGAACACTATCTCTTGCCTTACTTTCAAATGTACAGATACAACAATCATGGAAATTAAAATGATTGTTAGCAAGATGAACCAGAAAAAAGAAATATTCCAGATCGTTTTTATCAGAAAATATACAGACAAAATAAATAAGAAAGCTGAGCTATTCATTGCTAAATCGACTGCCGATCGATGGTTCTTCGTAATCTGTTTCGTACTTACAAATACAAGCAGATAGCCGAGAACCGGCAGCGTAACTAATGTTGCGATAATCCAGGAAAGAACAGTCCCCATTTAGTTCTCCTTCCGCCTGCGCTCTATTCCTTTAATCAAACAATACAAATAGTTGATAATGGGAGCGGCGCAGTTTTTTTCTTGTGCTTTATGCAGTATGTATCCAAGTATGGCATCTACTTCCGTAGGGCGCCCTTCCTCCACGTCCTTTCGCATGGAAGATATATTAGCTTGAGTCTTCCGGCAAATGCTTTCGATATGTAATCTTTTGATTTCTGCATCTTTTATGCCGAGTACATCCGATATCTCATTAAACAGAACGAGAAATGCTTCATAATAATAGGGATTATCCAATAACTCTCCATTGGCAGCGCCTAAAACAGCCGTCAGCGGATTGATCGTGGCATTGACACATAATTTATCAAGAAGCATCGATGTATAATCTGCTTCCATTATAAAAGGGAAGTCAGGAACGCCTGCCAGTGGTGATAAAGATGCCAGGTCGCCGGATACAGCAGCAACTTTGAGGACTCCCAATCCCGTGTGAATGACACTGTTATGGCCATCTCTAAGCGCACCATGCTCTACAACTCCGACATAAACATCATTCCTCTTTGCGAGCATTTCACATGCCTCTAAATGGCCCATGCCGTTTTGAAGAAAAAGAAACCTGGTATCCAGCTTTTTCAAATCGTCCATTATGCCTGCCAACTGGTATTGCTTGACTGTCACAATCAGCAAATCCTCCTGGTTCACTGATTGATTTGGAAACTGGCTGGCTTTGCACGCTATTTGGTATGCATGCCCGCTTTTTTTCAAGATAAGTCCATCTTTATTCAATACATCCGCTTGAAGCTTACTTCTGGTATAAATGGTTACCTCATGATTGTTTGATAAATAAGTCCCAGTCAATAATCCTATGGACCCACCGCCTATAATGCCAATCTTCATCATCGAACCTCCATTTAGTCCAATATACATCCATTTTAACAAAAATGAATTTCTAGGGGAATATACCAAAAACCGAATTTTCATAAGCTACATACGATTTGGAAATGTTACCTTGGAAATCATAGTGTAAATGGAGAATTTTAAAGAAATGTGTTATATAATCAATGAGGAAGTGTTTTCCTATTCAGTTTACGGGGAATATTTCTTATATGAATAGAAAAGACAAGCCGGGATTGCTTTCAGGGGAAAACAAAACAAGGGGGAAATGCAAATGAGTTACAAGATCGAACGTCTTTTGGTTAATTACAAGACACTTGAAGAATTCAAAAAATTTAAAGAATATGGCATCCAGGAGCTTTCTATGTTAGAGGATTTGGAATCGAATATCATAGAAAACGATAGTGAATCTCCATTCTACGGCATCTACTTCGGGGACAAATTGGTCGCCAGAATGTCATTGTACAAAAGGCCCGCCAAGGTAGATCAATATTTTACTCCTTCACAGGATTTCTTAGAGCTCTGGAAATTGGAAGTCTTGACTAATTATCAGCACAAAGGATACGGAAAAGCATTGGTTGATTACGCAAAATCATGCGGACTTCCGATTAAAACAAATCCTCGGGTACATTCCAGCGATTTTTGGAGTAAAATGGGTTTCGAACCCGTTGAATACGATATGGAAAGAGATTTAGGCCAAAACCCATTAATCTGGCAAAAAAAATAAGCCCAAAAAGAAGCGTCAACAAAAACGCTTCTTTTTTTATTCCTAACTCTTATTGACACGCTCCAAATTTCCGTTTTTATCCATTTGGAAGCGGACCTTTTGATTTTTTTGCCGATCATCCGAAATAACTAATTTTCTCGCTTTATCCATTATTTCTATCAAAGCGCGATAATCGTCCTCTACTATAACTAGCTTGGCAGATAACTCCCTCACTTCATTCTTCAGCGTCTCATTCTCTTCCTGTAAATAGGCAAGCTGATATGTTACTTTATCGTCTTCTGCACCCTTGGCGAGGGCTTGCTTCTGGAGAGAAACGATAAATGTTAATACTTCCTCTAGCTCCAGCTCCCTTGCAGTATTGTCAACCTCATGTTCACGAACGTTGCTAGACTTTGATCTGGAAGCGCTCCCTTTATTCTCTTTACGCTGTTTTTTCGCCAGCTCAATCCCTGAATGATACTGCTTTCTTACAACCGAATTCCATCTGAAACCGCAAGCTGCCGGAGTTCTAGATAGCTTTAACCCTACCTCCTCAAACGCAATCAATTGGGTACTGCCTTCTCTTATATGCCGTAAAACAATTTCTGCAAGAATCAAATCTTCATCCTGGGTCCATGCATCCTGCCTCGAAACAGACATTCCGACCCCTCCTCGCTTGTTTTACTACATAGTATGCTTGTGATAGAAAAGATAGAAATGAAAAGGAAATATTTTTTTGCACAACAATACTTTTATCTCTTCTTCTCCCGAAAGGCCCGGACAGCATCCATGTGCTGCTCACTCTCCCATAGATACGAACATGCCAATATTTCTTTTTTCATGCGGTCCTCAAGAGAGCTTGCCTCCCACTTCTCTATTAAAACCTGCTTGTACGCAGCAAGAACTTGCGGAAGTTTTTGGCAATAGGAGCCAGCATATTCTACTGCATGCTCCAATGAAGGAACGGACTTCTGGATAAAACCAGCAGAGCAGGCCAGTTCTGTTGAATAAACCTTACCGGAAAAGAGCATTTCCATTGCGTTGGAACTTGCCATTTTCTCGAGGATAAGAGAGGCTCCGCCCCATCCTGTTGTAATGGCCTGATTCCCTTGTATAAACCCAACTTTTGCACCAGGCGCTGCCAAACGGAAATCACACGCCGCAGCAATTTCACATCCTCCACCAACTGCAGCCCCGTTTATATAAGCAATCGTCGGTTTAGGAAAAACGGCAAGCTTATAAAGCACGTCCCCCATTTGCGACAACATCGCGAACGCTTCCTTTTGGTTAGCCAGTGAATGAAAATCATCTAGATCCCCGCCAGAGCAAAAAGCAGCCTCACCAGTGCCAGTAACAATCAATGCATTGACTTGCGGATCATTCGCCGCTTCTTCAAGTGCTTGGCCTAAAGCTGCAATCATTGAAAAGCTGATGGCATTTCTTTTTTCCGGCCGATTCAACCGCAGTATAAGAATGCCTTGTTCCCGTTTTTCCTTCAATAAAATATCTTTCATCATTTATTGCTCCCATCCATCTAAAATCTATTTGTACAGGCACAAAAAAAGGCCATAATGAATCAAATTCATTACAGCCTTTTATTTGAAAGGAAATTATTTGCTTACTACTTCTTTCCCTTTGTATGTTCCACATTCTTTACAAACGCGGTGTGAAAGTTTCATTTCACCGCAGTTTGGGCATTCCACCATACCAGGCACCTCAAGTTTAAAATGAGTGCGGCGTTTTCTTTTAACAGTCTTAGACGTTCTTCTGAAAGGTACAGCCATTATTCCCACCTCCTTAAAAAATGGTTTAAGAAGCAAGGATCGGTTCATCCCGAATCTTCTTGTTAATTGTCATTATTTTTTGTCGTTGTCAAAGAATTTTGCCAAGTCCGCTAAGCGGGGATCCACTTTCTTTTCCTGCTGAACCGACGTCACAACTTCCCAATCATTTCCGGATTGAGGAGCAGCTTTTTCCGGATCGGCATCTTCACAAAAGACTTGCATCGGAACTTCTAACAATAAATTCTCTCTTATAATCGGCATTAAGTCAATTACATCGCCTTTCACAATCGTTGAAAACTCATATTCCTGGCTATCGTAATTGTCATGTAATAAAAAGACTTCTCTTGTCTCAATGTCAAATGGATACTCCACATCAACAAATGTTCTTGCACATGGCAAAATCATCTTTCCTGACAAATGGATATGAAATGTAATGTTCGTTGCATTGATATCCGCTTTGCCAGTGATATGGACGAGAGAAATATCCCGAATTTGCGGGTCTACTTCTTTAATCTCTGAAACATCCACTTTGTCATCCAGAACAAGTCCTTTTCCCCGATACTTCTGAAGTTGAGTTATTGTCCATTTCATTCTTATCACCTCAAGGCAACAAAGGTAATTATAGCTTTCATTTTGAGCATTGTCAATATATTTTCTTTACAGCTATTTACCTTTGTTATCGCAATTATATATTGGCTCTCTTTTATCTTGTGTATTGTAGCATTTAATAATAGGACAATGCAAAGAGAGTTCATTGTACCATTGTCTTTTATCTTCTATAATAAAGCTAATCATCACATTTAGGAAGCGAAAGAAGGAAAAAGCACCTTATGTTGTACAATTCATTACCAACGCTCCTTTTTTCCTATCAAAAGGAGGCTTACCATGAAAGCAGTCGGTTTAGTGGTAGAATATAACCCATTTCATAACGGCCATCGTTACCATGTAGAGGAAAGCAAAAAACAAAACGATGCTGATGTTGCCATTGCTGTTATGAGCGGTTCCTTCCTTCAAAGGGGCGAACCCGCACTAATCAATAAATGGGATCGGGCAAAAATGGCACTGCTCGGGGGTGTCGACCTAGTTATTGAACTCCCCTATATTTTCAGTACACAGCATGCAGTCCACTTCGCAGAAGGATCCATTGGATTGTTGGAGGCCTTGCGCTGCGATACATTCTGTTTCGGAAGCGAAAATGGGACCATCGAAGATTTTATCCAAGCTTATCATGTGGAGAAGGATAACCGGGCCACTCTCGATGCATATATTAAGCAATTCAGCAAAGAAGGCTTTAATTATCCTACATCTGTGAGCATGGCTTGGAAAAAAGTGAACCGGGATACCGATATAGGCATCGACTTATCGCAGCCGAACAATATTTTAGGCTACCAATACGTTTCCGCCGTTTTAAAGAACGGCTACTCGATACACCCATCATTGATTAGCCGTATCGGTTCGAACTACCACGATGAATTTCTTCCGAAAGGACAAATAGCAAGTGCAACAAGCATAAGGAAAGCGATAATGTCCCAGGGCGGAGAGGCAACACAAGCCGCAGAGTTCATGCCAAACGGAACATATACATTATTATTCCAATATCAAGAGGACAATCATTTACTTCATCATTGGGAGTTATATTGGCCCCTGCTTCAATATACATTGCTTTCTACACCGGTTGATCAATTGAGAACTTTTTATGAGGTCGAAGAAGGCATTGAATTCCGCTTAAAAGAGGCAGCCATGTCCGCACGTTCATTTAATGAGTTCATCCATCAAGTCAAAACAAAACGGTATACACTGACCCGATTGCAAAGGATTTGCGTCCATCTACTGACCAAGGCGGAGAAGGAAAAGATGAAAAAAATGGTCAAGGAACCTTCCTATTTGCGCATACTCGGTTTTAACGAAAAAGGAAGGGCTTATCTGCATGAACGAAAGAAACATTTCGGATTGCCGGTGGTGACTAAGGCCGGGTCTTTCCGGCATCCCGCTTTATCATATGATATCCAAGCGGCAACCATCCATTCTTTGCCCCTCCCGCCAGCTGCGAAACAGACTATGATAATAAGGGAATTCAAACAACCGGTCATTCTTTAAATAAAAGAGGATGCGCCCGTCCAAAAATAAAAATAACCCCATTCTCCATAGGTCGTAGTGAAAAAAGGATATCTTATCAAAAAAAGGAACAAGGCATATTCCGGCCATGTTCCTTTTTTTCACTTCATCTTGGATAAATAGTTTAGGGCATCCTCCAGTGTATCGACCGGCACTATTTTCATTTTCGTATGTATGTCCTTAGCCGCCTTTTTAGCGACTTTGTAATTAGAGCCTTTTGCCCCTTTTTCATTTGGAGCAAAGAATACGGCTGCGCCGCTTTTATCTGCTGCAACAACTTTTTGATGGATTCCACCTATCGGTCCGACATTTCCTTCTTCATCCATCGTCCCTGTACCGGCAATGTCCTTGCCCTTTGTAATATCCTCAGGAACCAGTTGGTTATAGATTTCTAGTGTAAACATCAACCCAGCGGAAGGGCCTCCTATTTTGTCAGTATCGATCTTCACCTTAGGATCCGTTTTCACGTCCATATCATCGACCAATGTAATCCCCATGCCTACCTTTCCTGTTTTAGGCAAAACATCCAATTTAATTTTTTGGCTATATCTTTTGTCTTCGCGGATTAAACCCAATGTAATCGTTGTTCCCGCCTTTTTACTGGCAACATAATCGATGAACTGTTTTGAAGATTTCAATTGATGGTGGTCTACATCCGTGATTCGGTCGCCGACCGCCAATACATCTTCAGCCGGCATGCCAGGAACTACGCCGTACACATAAACACCACGATAAATAGTCTCATATGGCTTGCCGGCATGCTTATAAGCACTGACAATGGCTTTGACCTTCGACCCTTCCATTTCATGCAGCTGCCGCATATTGTATTCTTTGTCGCTTTCTTTTTCGCCTCTTATTTCGTCATCCCGATAAATATCCCAGTATTTCATGACTTTCGCCAACCCATAAGTAAAGATATTGGCTTCGCCCATAGAGATGGTCGTCAACTTAAAGTCGCCGCTTTCTTTATATCCATCCTCGACTTTAATGATAGGGGCCAATTCCTTGGCCATGCCAGGTTTAGTTACATAGTAGGGCAGCGGGATAAAATAAGACGCGACAACGGCAATGCAAATAGCTAATGCGAGCGCCTTAAAGATTCTTCCTTGTTTCATTCTTTCTGTTTCCCCTTAGAAATGCTAATTTAAATATGTACAGTATTGCTCGAATAAATATGTACAAATTTGATATGAATCTACATACTAATCTTGGGGGGATTAGTATGTACATAACAATGAATATTGATATCGATTTTGAGATTAAAAGTCTTTCAGACTTACCGAAATTCAAACAGATTATGGAGCATATGAAAATGAAAATCAATAAAAGTAAGCTAGCAAAGGAATTGGGTGTGGATCGGCGGACAATTGATAAATATCTAAATGGCTTTATCCCAAAAAGAAAAAGGGAAAAGCCCTCAAAGATTGATCCTTATTATGAAATAATAGCCGCATTGTTATCAGAAGATTCAAAACAGGTATTTTATTACCGTCGTATGCTTTGGCAGTACCTAAAAGACAATCATGGATTGGAATGTGGAGCTTCAACCTTCCGTGCGTATATAGCTCGTACACCTGAATTTAATGCCTACTTTGAAGAGGATAAACGTATTTCTTCACCCAAAGGGACAGTCCGATTTGAAACGCCACCAGGTAAGCAGGCCCAATTAGATTGGAAGGAAAACATTTTATTCGAAACCAAAGAGGGAGAAAAGATAGAAGTCAATGTGGCGGCTTTCATTTTATCAAATTCCAGATTCCGAACATTTCAATTAAGTCTTTCTAAGTCACAGAGTACCTTACTTTCTTTTTTAACAGATACTTTTGAAGCAATTGGCGGAGTTCCAGCTGAAATCCTTACGGATAATATGAAAACGGTAATGGATGAAGCGAGGACTGATTATCAACCTGGGAAAGTGAATGCGAAATTTGATCAGTTTGCGAGGGACTTTGATTTTAAAGTCAAACCATGTATTGCAGGACGACCGAGAACCAAGGGGAAAATTGAATCCACAATGAAACTCCTTGATGAAATTCATGCGTACCAAGGTCAACTGACAATGGAGGAACTTCATCTATTCATACAGGATTTAGGGAATAGAATGAATCACCAGATCCATCAAGGAACGGGGAAAATACCGATTATGGAATTCAAAAAAGAAAGGAACCACTTACTCCAGCTACCAACTGACAAAGTAAGAGATTCCTATCGCATCAAACATACACATGTAAAAGTCAATGCATCAAACATGATTTCCTACAAATCGAATCAATACTCTGTACCACCAGAATATCAAGGAAAAAAAGTAGGCTTACAGGTGTATGATGACTACTTGTGGATTTATTATAACATGAAACTGATCGCCCAACATCCAATTAGTAACGCTAAACTTAATTATCAAGAGGAACATTATAAGG
The DNA here is from genome assembly GCF_047238185.1 of Bacillus kalamii. Lineage (NCBI taxonomy): Bacteria > Bacillati > Bacillota > Bacilli > Caryophanales > Bacillaceae > Bacillus > Bacillus kalamii. The sequence continues at coordinate 2,395,355 of NZ_JBDFMI010000001.1, forward strand.
CAAGCTTACTTGTTTCCACCCCTCATTATCCTGAAATCGACGATTTAGCAAAACGGAATTTAGCAACGATTGGAGAAGTGTATAAATAATGAATCCAACTACAAACTATCAACAATTATTATGGAATCTTGACTATCTAAAGTTAAAGCAAATGAGCTTACATTTAAATGAAATCGTAGACTTCAGCGTAAAGCATCAGATGTCATTTATCGACACATTAATCAAGTTGACTGCGTATGAAATAGACATACGGGAGAAAAACATGACGCAATCGATGGTGAAGGTCGCAGCTTTCCCTCATTTTAAGGAGGTGAAAGATTTCGATTTTACCTTTCAAACATCGATTAACCAACAGCAGATTCTAGACTTCCTTACATTGCGTTTTATCGAGGAGAATGAAAATATTGTGTTTTTAGGACCAAGTGGTGTCGGTAAAACCCATTTGGCCACAGCAATAGGGATTGCGGCAGCAAAGAAACGGACGAGTACCTATTTTATTAAGTGCCATGACTTGATTCAAAATTTGAGGAAAGCTCGATTAGAAAATCGGTTAGAGAGCCGTTTGAAGCATTACAGCAAATACAGACTGTTAATCATCGATGAAATCGGTTATTTACCGATTGATCACGAAGACGCTAAGTTGTTTTTCCAGCTGATTGATCGAAGATATGAAAAAAGAAGTACCATCTTAACAACCAATGTGAATTTCAAAGCGTGGGATGAAATATTTCAGGAACCTAAACTGGCCAATGCCATATTAGACCGCATTTTACATCATGCGACAGTTGTGCCTATGATAGGTGATTCATACCGATTAAAGGATCATTTAGCAAAAGAGAACGAGTAATTCTGTACATCCTTATCCAAGCGAAAGTGTACATATTTATGTTGACATTTACATCCCCTTCCATTCCACAATCTCTTGCTTTATTCGATCCATCTGTTTTCTTGCTTCATATTCCCCTATCGCTATTATTTCTTCAATATTTGTAAATGCCCGGGAATTAAACTGCTCAACCCGCGGCTTAAGCATAATATCAGACGCAAACTCACGATTGTTCACTAACTCCATTTGCATGATGTCCAACGACTGCATGATCACATCGTATATTGAATTAATTTGCAAGTCTTCTTTAACATGCGACACATCAACAGCTATGACAAAGTCAGCACCCATCTCCTTTACGACAGATACAGGCACACGGTCGACAACACCGCCGTCTACAAGGAGATTTCCGTCAATCTCCACCGGTGTAAAAATTCCCGGAATACTAATGCTGGCCCTTACTCTGTCGGCAATCAACCCGTCTTTAAAGACCACTTTTTCCCCAGTATGAAGGTTCGCAGCAACAACAGCCAATGGAATGTCTAAATCCTCTATGTTTTTCCAATGTGTGAAGATCCCGATAAAATCCCGAATCCGATTCCCTTTAATTAATCCCATTTTCGGCACAGTGAAATCCAGGAAATATTTTCTTTTGAATCGGCTCACGATTTTTTGCCATTGCGGCAAATCTGTTCCTGTTGCATACAAACAGCCGATTAAAGCCCCCATCGAACTGCCTGCCACATAAGAGACCGGTATCCCTTCATCCAGCAACACCTTAATTACACCGAGATGCGCAAATCCGCGGGCTCCCCCTGAACCAAGTGCAAGACCGATTTTAGGCATTCCTTCCAAAAGTAAAATCCCCTTTCATCTTACCATGATTATCCTGACGATATGTTCTAAAAACAATGCTTACGCGTATATTTGTGTAAAAGGACAAGAACTCTTTCCCTTTTTACATATATATGTATGTAAATTAGTGTATCATTGCGTGGGTAACCTGCAAAGTTGCACATACCTTCATAGGAGGCCTGTAGGTGAATAAATCATACGTTAAAACGATATTTCTAGCTTTAGGAGCCGTCACACTGGCAGGAGCACTCATAAAATTCCCGCAACAGGCGCTCGAAGCAAGTATACGCGGCTTAAACATGTGGTGGGAAATAGTATTTCCTTCGTTGCTTCCATTTTTCATTATATCTGAGATGCTCATCAGCTTCGGAGTGGTCGCTTTTATCGGTGTATTGCTTGAACCTTTAATGCGCCCTTTGTTTAAAGTCCCCGGAGTCGGAGGGTTCGTATGGGCCATGGGGATGGCCTCTGGTTATCCTTCCGGCGCAAAGTTGACCGCCAGGCTTCGTACAGAAAATCAATTGACGAAAATAGAAGCTGAGAGATTAGTTTCTTTCACCAATTCTTCTAATCCGCTATTCATATTCGGTGCAGTGGCGATCGGTTTCTTTCAAAATCCGACCATCGGCATCGTACTGGCCCTTGCCCATTATGGGGGGAACTTTACAGTTGGCCTTCTGATGAGATTTTACGGGCGTGATGAAGTGAAACGGGAAAAATCAAAGATTCCCTCCATCCGGCACGCTTTAGGCGAAATGCACAGAACGAGAATGAAAGAAAAGCGGCCATTCGGAAAGATACTGGGTGACGCTGTCTCCTCCTCAATTGAAACACTTCTCTTGATTGGCGGATTTATTATTTTATTTTCAGTCATAAATAAACTATTATACATCATGAATATAACAGAAATACTTGCCTCTTTTATCGGTGTTATCCTGACATTATTCCATCTCCCTACAGATTTCAACATGCCGCTTATCTCCGGGATTTTTGAAATCACGCTTGGATCGCAAATGACTAGCGGGGTACAGGGAGTTGCATTGCTGCATCAGGCCATTATTACCAGTTTTATTTTGGCGTTCAGCGGGTTAAGTGTCCAAGCCCAGGCTGCCAGCATTTTAGCTCAGACAGATATTCGTTTCGGCCCTTTTTTCGTGGCCAGAATCCTTCATGGCTTTATCGCCAGCATCATCACTTTGCTTATATGGAAGCCCGTGTATGAAGGGCTAAAATTGCAGGGAAAGCCATCCAATGCCATTCCGGTTTCCTGGATGCCTGAAAATGATTGGTATCATTACCTGCTTGCTTTTGGCCCCCTTATTACGATCTTTTGCTTGGGAGTTTATGTATTTCTCCTATTTCGCCGAAGAACGGGAATTGAGTAAACATAAAATAAACAAAAAGCTGCCTGATAGATTACTCTTAATCGGCAGCTTTTCGTTTATTCAATTTGCCTTCCTTCATGCTTTGTCATTTTTTAAACTTTTCTTTCAAGGCATGCTCTACAGCGTGCGGAACAAGCGAGCTAATATTGCCGTCATATTTGGCAACCTCTTTCACTATGCTGGAGCTTAAGAAGGAATACTGGTTATTGGTCATAACAAAAAATGTTTCGATATAATCATCAAGGACTCTGTTCATCGAGGTTATCTGCATCTCATACTCAAAGTCAGATACGGCCCTTAATCCCCTGATTATCGCATCTGCTTTTATGCTTTTGCAATAATCCATCAACAATCCTGTAGAAGTATCCACCGTTACATTTGGAATGTGTTTTGTCACTTCTTTAATCAGCTCAACTCTTTCCGCAGAAGAAAACAATGGGGTTTTGGCAGAGTTGATCATGACAGCAATATGTACTTCACCGAATACTTTTGCGGCTCTTTCAATAATATCGATATGCCCGTTTGTAATCGGGTCGAAACTCCCTGGACAAACTGCTATTTTGGACATCGATAGCCCTCCTTTACCCTTCAACTTCAGCTTTGACTTTGTATATAGAGATGACAATCATCCCGTACGTTTCCTGCTTCCACAAGTAAAAACGGCCCAGCTCCTCTGGAAGATCCACGTCATCGCTATGTTCGCAAACAAGCATTCCATCGCTATGGATCAGTTGATATTCATCGATAACGGACATAATGCTGACCAGTTTCTGTTTTTTATAAGGGGGGTCCAGCAATATTAAATCAAACGTTTTCTCTCGCTTAATCAACGCCTTTAAGGCACGTTCGCTGTCATTTTTATAAACCTCGGCACGGTCCGTAAAGCGGCATGCCTCCAAGTTGCTCTTCACGGTCGAAACCGCTTTAAATTCCCTGTCTACAAAAATCGCGGAATCCATCCCTCTGCTTAGCGCTTCAATTCCTAGCCCTCCGCTTCCAGCGAATAAATCAAGGGCCTCGCCGCCATCAAAATAGGGGCCGATTATATTGAAAAGCGATTCTTTCACTTTATCTGTTGTAGGCCGGGTTGTTGCTCCAGGCACTGCCTTTAACGGGCGGCCCTTACAGCTTCCTGATACTACTCTCATCTATCTCACCACTATTCACACACAATTTATTATCTTTTTTATCCTAACATAATCAAATTGGGTAAGCCAATATGAAATCTATTGATCGAAAAATGAATAAGGCCATTAATATTGGTCATACTATTAGTAACAGCACCTTATAACAAGGATGTTGTTGCCAACCGCGGAGAAGACTTACGTTTCCCCATAAGTTCTTCCTCCGGTTTCTCCTCTCCCTTTCCCTTCTAATCCTTGTTTTAAAGGAAATAGAAGGACCCTGCAGAATTATCTGCAGGGTTTTTTTCTTGCTGCTATACTCTACATTTTAACTGAAACAATTTTCTCATCCGCTCCAATTTCAGCACCGAAAATGACTCTGAGGTATTCTTTCTTTATATAAAGCTCTCCTTGAATGGTGGTGAGCGGTATTTCAGACACCGCATACACCTTGCCATTCAGCACAAATGTATTTTTATCTGTATAAAGCCGAAAATTGTCATTCTCCTTGAATATCATTACCATATTGCGATTCGCACTATTTATTTGATAGCCCGCTTTTCCCATGATTTGCCCAAAAGGGTATAGGTCATTGTATTTGTACTGGATGATATGGCCATTTATCATTTCCCCATTTACCTCAATCTTTCTCTTATCAATAAAGTAGTAAGGAACTAGAGGTGCATTCTTGCTTTTATTAAGTGTAAAAAAATGCATATCATCATTTTCGATAGAAGATAGGGCATCATCCAGTTTGGCAGACGTCAAAGGTTTCTGGGCAGAACCAACAGCTTGTAAAAAACGGGAGATTTCTATCTCTGAAAGATTTTCTTTCATCATCTTGGCCATATTTTTGCTTTTTGTCGAACCATATTCTTCATTACCATTTAAATTCTTCAAAACGGTGCCAAGCCATGATTCATCACCAAAACGAAAAGGAAATTCTTTTTTCAAGGCTAATTCATCCATAATCATTTTCAACGTATCCAATTGGCTTGTTTCGTTGATCAGCATGAATCCATCAGAAAAGAAAGTCTGGTGTTTATCAGTAATAATGATAGCCGTATCCCGTAATGAGGGATATTGATTGAGCAGAGATGATAATTTCCCCCACTGAACCGGCAGGGTTTCTTCATAATAAATAAATGGGCCATTGTCTATAGATTTCGTTTTTAAGTTCGTTCGTTGATAATAGAGAGGAACAATCTCTCCCTTACCTTCGAATACATAATAATCAATGAATTGCTTATTTGCTCTTCCAGTCATGGCAGCCCCAGCCGCCCATACCCCTTTATAGGTTGAAGCAGAAGTGATGTCAACAGAAGTGGAAGAAATAAGGACTCCATTCAAACTTAGAGACCAATGGTTCAATACAGAAGCCCGAACAGTTGAATGAAAAGGTATACGATACGTAAAAGTGACTGTTTTTTTCTTTTCGGCCACTTCTAGAACCAAGCCTTGGAGGGAAGCACGCTCCGCCTTGAATTCGACGTCCATAGGATTTGTAATTTTATAGGTCCCCTTCGGCAATTGGTTGAAAACCTGTGTAACCTCTAAATAAGAGGAATTCTGGACAATATGGATTTGCTGGTCAATGGAAGGCGGCGCCATTTTTGCCAGCGCTTCTTTATCTTCTGAATATACATTCCATTGCCAAAACACTAATCCACTCAACACTGACACTAACAGCAATAAACCTATATATAAGATCCGTTTCATCGTTAAATCCCCTAACAATATTCACTCTACTATCAATGTACCAACTTTTTTTGGCAAACGAGCCGATAAATATTTACAAATTATAGAATTCTTCATTTTTTCATAGGAACATGTTACAGTTAACCTGTCTATTTTTGTTTACTACGAAAGGAGAATCATAGTATGATTCAACGCTTTATTGAGCTTGGAGAAGGCTATTCCGACCTATACGAATTGATTGAGCTGGGCAGGGCTTCGAAAGATCGCGTCCGTTTTTTGCTTTCCTTACAAACGGAGATTGGCGAAAAAAAAGTCATTTCCCTTGCGATTGTAATGGAACCGACTTCCCCCGGAAACTTCCAGCCGATTTATATTTGCCGTGAAGGGATTCCCAATCCTTCAGCCATACCGAATAAGAGGTTTGATTTATTTCAGGATCTGGCAAAGTCATTGGACAAAAACATTATTGCGCTGGATGTCAAGCCATCTACTTTATTTGCTGAAACCGCTCTTTATTATCAGCATTTAATCGGGATTTTAAGAATGAACCGCTATTTGCCGCCTTTATCCTAACTATCGACTTTCCAGGCGGAAAGTTAAGAAAATATAGTTTTTTTAAATGAATGCCTAAATAGAAACCTAAAAAAGAGGATAGTCAGCTAAGCCAACTATCCTCATCCATATCAACCGCATACCATATAAAAATAGGAATCTGACAGAGCGAACCAGCCTTTTTCCTGATTGGGCGCTCTTTAGATTCCCATTTTATAATCATATTCCTTTGCCTTGTCCGGTTTTGAATTCTCATAATCCGTTTTAATAAATGGCTTCTGAGAAACATCCACCCTCTTAATAAACGAATACGTCTTCAACTTATCGACAGTTGCTCCCACTTCATCCATATTGGTATACAGGACCACATATTTCAATTTTTTTGAAACATAATGGATATTCCCAAAGCGCCTAAGCATTTTAACCTGCTTCAAAGTATGTAAATATACAATTATCCCTTGCCTTGCTCCGATCATACCGAAAACTCCTATACTCTATTTGAAATAAGTGTAGCACAATGTTCTCATAAGTTACAACAGCAATCACTCTTCCATGCCCAGCCGATTTTTATTCAGAAGGGAGAACGGAAAAAATGGATTTAGACTCCATTTGGTTATTATTTGCTGAGTTTCTGGATGAAGCCCCCGCTATATCTGTGGTCGAGCATCGGAAGATCACAGGCATTCCTTTCTTATACGTAACAGTTTCCAGCACTGACATTCCTTTAGATAGCATCGTTTCCATCATCCGCACATGCGCTGGCAAAGCGATGAGGGGAAAACAGCTTCATTGTGAACCGTCTTTGTCCGTTCAGCTGGTTCCCTCCATGTGTTCCGCCACCGTTTCTACGTACCCCAGAAAAAAATGTTCTGCTGTGGAAATGGATGCACAGATTGCATACGGTTCAAAGAATGAATGCCAAGAAAAAAGACCTGGTGAACACCAGGTCTTAAGAGCAGCCGCAGCCGCCGCCCGTACCACAGCTTCCACTCGCGCAACCACTTTCAAAAAACGGATTGCCTCCGGGAGTCTTTATATGGAGCGAAACGGATTGAGCAACAATCACAGATATTTGGTCCAATACCTCCTGTAGGGCATTTTCCGCTTGTTTGAAAGCAATGACGCTTGGATGCATGTCCATTTCTCTCTTTTTGGTCCTTGTCTCTAGATTAATAGTCTTATAATCAGGATGGTACCTGCCAAAACGCTGCACTTCTTCAAACCGTTCTTTCAAATGATTGAAGCTGCGGATCTTATCCTGCGCTTCTCTGTCTTGTCGCAATGTATATAATGAAGCCAAGTAATTCTTTCCGACTTCAGAATCGATAATCATCGATGCCAGTTCTTCACCTTGCTGCATAATTTCCACTCTTTCCATTGTAGCAAGCATAGAAAAACTCACCTCCTGCCCTTATAGTATCACGTTCGAGCAAGGAAATAAAATGCGTTGACTGTCCGGTTCCCCAAAACAGCCATTTAAACAGGGCTATCCTTTACCATTCATAGATTGAATCAAGTTCAACATCATGGAAGCTGCCTGCACACCATTCGTTAATTTATTGATTCGATGGGGAATGGATTTTTCATAATGGTATACAGCCTCCGTCCCAAATGCTTCATATTCTTGTGGATTTCTTGTCAGTTTTCGGTACCACATGGGCTGAAGGCGCAAATACGATAACTGGTCTTTATTTTCCTTGATCCAATTATATATATCTTGCCTCATTGTATATCACCTCTCAATCTCTCCTCATGGAAAATGGATGCTTTGTTTTAGCCTTAGTCTTTTCTTCAGGCTCAGGCGCCTTCTGGAATTGTGAAATCACACCTGATATAGCGCCTAATGCCTGGCTTAAGTTTGCGACATGCTTTTGCATCGATTGGACATCCACATGCTTCAATGAATCAAATATGGCCGTAATGCTATCTTTTTCCTTCTCGCTCTGAGATTCCTCAGCCTTTGTTTCACTTACCGCTTCACTGGCTGCAATTTCTTCATAGCCGTCCCATACTTCATGGTCCTCTCCCAACAAAAACCAATCTTCATAAACTTCCTGCCAAGTATAAAGGCCCCTTCTGACTTCTTTAACCAGAGAGGGATGATTTCTAATGAAGAGTTTAAATTGGTTCAAGGATTGCTGGTCAGACATCGCACTTCACCCCATCCTCACAAAAATAATCATTATCCAATCTTTTAGTCTTCGCCTATAACACCGTATGCCGGAGCCCTTGAAAATGTGTATATCCACGTTTATTATTTCAACCTTTTAGGAAAATGGATAATCCAACAAAACGGATATGTACCACAACTGCTTTAGACAGGCATTGCTAAACGCCTTATCCACTCCTATTAGGACTGCCACTTTCAACTGGACCATGAAATACCGTAAATCCCCATTTACAGCAATAACAACATTTTTTCTATCGTTCATCAAGAAAAACCGTCACCGGTCCTTTTAGGCGGTGATTACTCTTCTTGTTTTAATCTCATCCAAAAAGGGGCGTGACAAGAATATTATGACACCGTAATGGCATGTATACGATTAGACATCCCTCGCAGTCCAGCATTCTATACTATCTTATCTCAAAACAAAAGCCGCCTAAAAGGCAGCTTTTCATGAATTACTTTTCTATGAAATTCTGTGTATAATACTTTTGGTAGACCCCTACCCCAAGGTAAGTAAAGTCTTTGTTCAACAGTGCTTCCCTATGTCCCTTGCTGTTCAGCCATCCTTCAAAAGCAGCCACTCCGTCCACATACTTCGCAGCAATATTTTCACCGGCCATTCGGTATTTTACTTTGCCTGCCTGAAGTCTTTTGGCCAAGTCTCCATAAACAGGTGAATCATGGGAAAAATAATCTTCTTTAAACATATCCATACTGTGCAAGTAAGCAACCTGAGCAGTGGCTTCATCCCATCTTACAGGGTCAAGGCCAAAACGTTTACGTATAATGTTGGTCACATCAAATATCTGCTGTTCATCTCCAGCTTGTATCTTTTTCCATTGCTCATCGGTCAGTTCCTCTTCTTTCGGCAGCTCGCCTCTGTAGATCAGTTCATACGGCCTTTGCTTAATGAGTGTCTCTTTATCAAGGAAACGGACGCTTGACAATTCGCCGGTAAATTTATCTATATATACTTGTGCATATACATCGCCAACTTTTACAAGTGGCCGTATGCCCAGATCTTCTTCTGATAACTCAAACCGGTATGAATTGCCATTCCATTCCAAGTCAGTAGTTGTTTCCAGGCTAAAGGACTGAAATAGCTGGTCCACTTTTTGCCCGATAGAAAAAGGGGCAACATTCGTCTTTTTGCCGAGTGCATATACTGAAACAACTTTATTGTCCTTGATGGCAATCTGCATGTAGTAGTCATCATTTAAACTATATATCCACCATTCATAGCCATAGGAGGAAGGATCTTTACGTGCGGGCGGGCCATATTTTTCTGATACAGCCGATCCACTTTTTCCGATCAATAGAGACAACCCTTCTTTTGGTTGGTCATTTTCATAAACCTGTTTCTGGTTAATCTCCATCTTGGTTTGTGTCGGGCTTACAGATCGATTATCCGTTAATGGGACTTCTTTATTTTGATTATCGAAATAAAGGCTTGCAATAAAAATAATAATAACTAAAATGAAAATTTTCCCAATAATTTTCAGAGATTTTCTCTCCTCTCAAAATACAGATCATTTATATGTATTATACCATCCAAGTTTATCTGTCGAAAATATGATATTAGGGGCTAATTGACAGAATATACATGTCTCTTAGCGCACATAATGTTTTTTGTATTTTACTACACGGTATGCTTGTTATCAATATATGCTTTCATATAGGGAAAAACGACTCTATCTTCCCCATTTGTAAATTTGATTTCTATTTTATCTCTTCATTGCAACTTACGCTATTTCATACTATTATTAAAATATGGAAATATTGTAAGTTGTTATATAATTTTACATTTCTACTAGAATACTGCATCCGAAACAAGAAGTATACTTTGGGAGGGTATGGCATGAGATTTGAAGATACCAATTTAGAACAATATCAAGCTGAAATCAATAGGCTGGATGAAGTAATGAATGAACACGGGTTGATCCGTGCTGAACAATGGGACTATGAAAGAGTAAATTATGATCGTAAAATTGAACTCAGTAAGGATATTTTTTATTTGCGTGTACAAGGCTATGCTGTCGAAGGAGATGTTGGTGCCCACCGCGCCGTTATCCAATTAATGGTTCCTATTCTCGGCAAGCATTATTACCCACATGGTCTAGAGTATGGCGAAGCGGAATATTTCCCCCCTTCTCTCGTAAAAAAATGTGAAGATATTTTGAAAGCGGTCTCTACAGAAGTCCGCGCTTTTGCAGTACATATTTAATATCAAATCTTAGCAAAAGAAAGGTGCCCTGCAGCTAGCCAGGGCACCTTTCTTTTGCCACGAAACATTTTCGTCATAATTGTTTCACAAGTAAAACATGGGAATACATAAAGCTGCCTTGTTTTCTTCAGCTTTTACCTTTTATAATAAGGAAACAAAGCTTATAGGTGAAAACGCCTAATCGGAGAGGAGAAAACATTGAATCGCATTTTTACCAAACAACGAATAATTGCTGTAGCAGTTCTTGCTGCGATAGCCGCCGCCTGCTATTATGTATTGCCCGTTTCCATCCCATTGATAGCCGCTTTAGTAACCTCACTCTTGCTTGCGCCATTAGTAAAGCTGCTGCAAATAAAATTCTCCTTAAAGCAAAAATGGTCGGTTATGCTTGTATTTCTGTTCTTTATTGCATGTATCGGTCTTTCTGGGTATTTTATCATTACCAAAGTTATTACTGAAGCTGCACAAATTATTGAAAATGCTCCCCATTATGTCCAGGAAATCAATAAGGAATGGAAGATCATCGAACAGGATATCATCGACGCTTCCGAGAATCTTCCGAAAGCGCTCAAGGAAGCTGTCAGCAGTCAGGTACAGACATCTTTCGATTATATTACAAATGAACTTGGCAGTTTAATAACCATTGAGAATGCAACCAATTTTGTCAAATCAGTGCCATCCTATTTAGTTTCATTAATTGTCTACTTAATTGCCCTGTTTCTCTTCCTCATTGATCTGCCAGCACTTAAAACAGGCATGTATAATTTGATGAAGGATACAACAGCTGAAAAAGTAAAATTTATGAACCGGCGCCTCTCAAGTGTTGTGTTCGGGTTCTTTAAAGCTCAATTTTTAGTCAGCATCATTATCTTCATTGTTGCACTTGCCGGATTGTTCTTTATCAAGCCGGAAATCGCCCTTGTCATGGCCTTGGTCATATGGGTAATCGATCTAATCCCCATTATTGGGTCCATCGTTATTCTGGCGCCTTGGTCGATTTTCGAAATAATGGCAGGAAACTCCCAGTCGGGTACCCAATTAGCCATATTGGCGCTAGTCCTTCTTATCATCAGACGGACAGTTGAACCGAAGGTGATGGGCAACCATATCGGGCTCTCACCTCTGGCGACCTTGATCGCTATGTATCTAGGCTTGAAATTATTCGGGATTCTTGGCTTTATCATTGGTCCTTTGATCTTAATTGCTTTTACTGCAGCAAAAGAGGCCGGCCTGATTAAAATGAATTACAAGTTTTAATGAACCAAAGGCATATGTTCCCGTATGCCTTTTTTAGTCCTTCTGTTTAACTTCAAATGCCCACAGCAAGTAGGGATGTTCATTCTTCTTTAAGTAGAAACCATATTTTTTCAAGGTTTCCATTTTGAAATTATCACTATATAGCACCTCGATGACCACTTGTTTAAATTGCCCTGAAAAATTTTTCATCACATATCCTAAAAAAAGCCTAAGACTTTCTTTGAAGTATAACCGTTCTTCTTTGTGCCCCATAAAATACATCTCAAGAAAAGCGATGGACGAGTCCTTCAAGGAAGGAAATAACAAGAAATCTCCTATCATTTTTTTTTGTATCAATTCGGCCAGTATCCATAAAAAGAAAGGCGAAGGTTTTTCCTTTTCCATATCTTCAATCAAAAACGGGAGGAATGAACGAAAACGATAGGAAGGCCATTGGTCGGGGATTTCAATAGGTGAGCGTACAACCAGTTCATCTCTGAACAAAACGATAGATTTTGCCATATCCAAAGAACAGTTCATGATCATTATATTTTCAGTTTTATAATCTTTCATGATTCTCCCTTCCGTTCCATTATTAGATCAATCCGTAAGCGAGCTTTGCTAACAAAGGTTTAAATCTAAAAAAAGATGTTGCTTTATTATATTAAGCAACATCCTCTGTTCATTCCTATTTTTAAAATCCGAGTATAGCCTTGATGACGGAAGTTGTTTCTCCGCCTTTATAGAACACGTACAATAGCAGATATACAGCCACACCCATAATGGCCGTGATAAACCAAATAACTGACGTAAAAGGTCCTATCTTTCTATGGAAGGCATAGTTTTTCTTGAAGCCTGCCCATAAAGTCATAATGCCAAGGACAGCTCCCAAAGTAGCCAACGTAATATGGATGATTAAAAAGACCGTATAATAAATCTTGATTGAATCTGGTCCTCCAAAAGCGGTATTGCCCACGAAAACTGTTCTGCTGACATAGATCACGAAAAATATTGTGGCAAAAACAGCAGCAGTAATCATTGCCTTCTGGTGAGCTGCGATCTTCCTTTGCTTGATCAGCACCCAACCAATGGCCACCGTAATAGCGCTCAGAACAATGAATCCTGTACTGATAGTAGGTAGAATCGGTAACATATATAATTAGACGCCCTCTCATGAATATAATACATCTTTATTCTAATAGAGTTGACGATATATTTCAATAATTGTAACAACAATGACAAATTTTTGATTTTTAAGAATCGGACCCCTTATTTACCTGATTCATCCAAAGGCTTCATCTGGATAACCGGATTCATATCAATCTCTGACTCTCTTTCCTGGCGCGCCCATGAAAAGAATATTTGCGCCAGAACTACACCAAAAACAATTTCTTGGATAATTTTCATAATGACTCCGCCAGTTCTCTGGTCCTCCAGCAAAGGCATGGTATTAAAAAGGCTTGGCCCTGTGATGCCAGCGTTTGCCCAAATCGTGCCCGGCACGCATAATTCCATGGCAGACATCCAATGTTCAGGATTGCTGTACGTTTCATACATTGGATGATTGGCAAAAATAATCAATCCACAGGCAGGCGTCAACAACATTCCATTTGCAAAAATATAACCGATCCTCTTAATTCCGTAAAATCCCTGGTGTTCCTCCAATTTGTTGGTGACCGGCCACCACATAAATAAGGAGGTGATAAATAGTAACACTGTATAACTAGAATGATAGAACATATTCATTTTAATTGCATCGAATATGGCTGGAATGTGATAAAAAGAAAAAGCGGCATTGAATACAAATAAGGCAATTAACGGTTTCGTAAAAAAACCAACTATTGCTCCGATGGTTTTTATGGATAAAAGTTTTCTCCATAGCCAATCCGGAACAGCATTAATCAGCATCGGCGGCACAACCAGAAATAAAATCGCCATCTGTGTCATATGGACACTGAACATAATATGTCCAAGTAAATCAACCGGCGACCCTTTTAACGTATAAACCAAAAGAAGTACAGTAATGAATAGCACTGCCTGTTTGATAGTTAAAGGCTCACTGTCCTTTGCAATTGCTGATCTGTAAATGACGGTTATACAAAAAAAGAGAATACCAACCAGGATAAGTGCAATAGCAAAATAGGGACTCCATAAAGCTTGGAAACCAAAAATCTCGAGTGACATTTTTCCACACTCCTCTTCTATGCTCTAATATAAATGCTGAAATCTGCCTGTTTTTTGAAAAAAGGCTGGTGGTGGAACGCATCCTCCCAGAAAGAAGAATTCATTTCACCGCCAACCTTATCATCCTTTAAAGCCAAACAATGGTCAAAAATGTCAAGATGGTCAACGCGCCAACCGTTAAGCCTGAATAAAGGAATATGCTCGTAATTCCATGCCCTTTATGGCTCATATGCATAAAATAATAGAGCTGGAAAATAACCTGTACGACAGCCAATAATAGAATAGTCGGCAAAATAAACCATCGAGAAAAACCGTCATACCCGACTGCAACAAATGAAACCAGTGTCAAAAAAATCATTAAAGCAAATGAGATGACCTGGTATTTCATCTCTTCCGCATTCTTCTTGCGGCGGTATTTAAGATCGACTTCCTGGCGAACTGAATGAGTTTGATTATTATCCATATTTATCCCACCATTCCCATTAAGTAGACTACTGTAAAAATAAATACCCAAACAACATCAATAAAATGCCAGTAAAGGCTAGCTGTATAGAATTTTGGAGCATTATACAGATTCAGGCCTCTCTTTGCATTCCGTACCATCAACGTGATGATCCAACATAAGCCGAATGCAACGTGCCCGCCGTGAAACCCTACAAGTGTGTAGAAAGCGGAACCAAAGGCAGAACTAGTAAATGTAAAATGAAATTCATGGACATAATGGTTAAACTCATAGATTTCTACACCAAGGAAACCGGCACCCAGCAAAACAGTTACAAGAAGCCATGCCTGCATGCCTTTGAAATTATAGTTCTTCATGTGGTACATGGCATACACACTGGTCAATGAACTTGTCAATAGCAATAATGTAGCCACAATGACGAGATCCATCTGGAACAAATCTTTGGCGTGTGGCATGGAATCATTAGGGACTTTATCTTTTAGCGCTAAATAAGTGGCGAATAAGGTCGCAAATAAAACGGTTTCTCCGCCAAGGAAAAGCCAAAATCCGACGAACTTATTCTTCCCCTCAAGTGTAGCCCTCTCAGGCGAGGAAGGCCACGTTGCTTCAGTGAATTTTTCATCTGCGTGCATTATGCGATCCCTCCTCTTTCCTCATCTTCTATTAATTCTTCTTTATGGATATGATGTCCCAGGTCATCCCTGACAGATCGGAAGAACATGGAAATAAATGTCACGAGCATGCCCCCGATTAATACAGGAAGCGCCCACGCAGTCCCGCTCTTCACATACATTGCACCAAATGCGGCAATGAAAAGCCCTAGAGAAATAAGAAGCGGGATGATCGATGGATTTGGCATATGAATGTCGCCCAAAGGCTCTGCCGGTGTCATCGTTTTCTTTCCTTCCATTTTTTCAAGCCAGTAAGCATCCAATCCACGGACTAAAGGCAATTGTTTAAAGTTATAATGAGGCGGCGGTGATGGAATGGACCATTCAAGAGTCCGTCCGTCTCCCCAAGGATCATTGCCTACTTTCACATTTTTCACAGAAGTCATAACAACATTGACTAAAAGAACAATGACGGCAACAGCCATTAAAAACGCACCGATCGAACTGATCAAGTTTCCATTATTCAAACCTTGATGGTCCAAGTATGTGAATACACGGCGAGGCATCCCCATTAATCCTAAGAAATGCTGGATAAAGAATGTCATATGGAACCCGATCAGGAACAGCCAAAAAGAGACTTTCCCCATCGCTTCATTCAACATAGTGCCAAACATTTTCGGCCAATAAAAATGGGCTCCTGCCAATAAACCGAATACAACCCCGCCTACAATTACATAATGGAAATGGGCAACTACAAAATAAGAATCATGGTATTGATAATCAGCTGGTGCAGCAGCATTCATGATACCAGTTACTCCACCCATTACAAAGGACGGAATGAAAGCTATGGCATAAAGCATTGGTACGGTGAATTTGATGCTTCCACCCCACATCGTAAACAGCCAGTTGAATATCTTAATACCGGTAGGCACTGCAATTGCCATCGTAGCAACTGCGAACAGCGCATTCGCGATAGGCCCGAGTCCTACAGTAAACATATGGTGGGCCCATACCATGAAACCAAGGAAACCAATTAAAACGGTTGCGAACACCATGGAAGAATATCCGAACAATCTTTTTCTAGAAAATGTAGCAAATATTTCCGAGAAAATACCGAACGCCGGCAAAATTAATATATATACTTCCGGATGCCCGAAAATCCAGAAAAGATGCTCCCAGATGATCGTGTTTCCACCCATTGCAACCTGAAAGAAATTAGAGCCGAACATGCGGTCAAAAATCATTAAGAACAAACCGACGGTCAATGGAGGGAATGCAAATAAAATAAGTGCAGAAACAACAAATGAAGACCACGTAAACAGTGGCATTCTCATGTAGGTCATACCTGGAGCGCGCATATTGATGATGGTGACTAAGAAGTTTATCCCTCCGATTAATGTACCTGCACCCGATATCTGCAAGCCGAGTGCATAAAAGTCTATTCCATGCCCTTCGGATGCCAATGAAAGTGATGCATAGGAAGTCCATCCTGCATCCGGCGCACCGTCAAAGAACCATGAAAGGTTTAGAAATACCCCTCCGAAAAAAAACAGCCAAAAACCCAATGAATTTAGGAACGGGAATGCAACATCCCTAGCCCCGATCTGTAGCGGCACAACTGCGTTCATAAAGGCAAATACCAGTGGCATTGCCGCTAGGAAGATCATCGTTGTACCATGCATGGTCATTATTTCATTATATAGGCCGCCGCTTATGAAATCGTTATTCGGCTTAATAAGCTGGATCCGTATGAACATCGCTTCCAATCCGCCAATTACGAAGAACAGTCCGCCGGCCACTAAATATAAGTGAGCAATTTTTTTATGGTCGACTGTTGTTAAATAGTCCCATATAAAACTGCCGAACCCCTTTTTTTGAGCGTACGTACTCACGTTTTTACCTCCCTTTGTTTCCTTTATCCCCAAATCACTTCTCTACTTTCAATGCCATTAAATAAGCTGCCAATGCATCAAGCTCATCTTCATTCAATTTATCGTATGAAGGCATTTTGTTTCCAGGTTTCAAATCTTGTGAATCTGTAAGCCATCTTTTAATTTCTTGTTCATTATGGTCCAGTATGCCTGCCACTCTTTCACGGTCTCCAAATGTTGAAAGGTTTGGAGCTTTTCTTGCAGCCATCGGCCGGCTATCATTAGGCGTTACAGCATGGCAGCCAATGCAGCCTTGGTCTGTGAACAGCTTTTCACCCTTCTGGGCAAGTTCGCCCTCCACTTTAGGAGGCTCTTTTGCATCCTGCATGGCAGCTGTCCATGAGTTAAAGTCATCCTTGGACATCGTTTTCACCTTGAAATCCATGTATGCATGCGAAGGTCCGCATAGTTCTGCACATTTTCCATAGAAAATATTGCCGGCTTCGTCTGCTTTCTTATTGTCGAATTCCAAGTAAAATTTGTTGATGCCATCGACATTGGTATCCATCTTGCCGCCTGCTGCCGGTAACCAGAAGGAATGCTTAACATCAGATGATTGAAGATTAAAGTAAACCTTTTCATTTGTCGGAACGACCAAATCCTGGCTCGTGACGATGCCTAAATCCGGATATTCAAATTCCCACCAGTACAAATTGGATCGAACATTGACCACTAGCACGTCCTTTGTCTTTCCGTCTTTATCTTTCTTATTCATGGCAGATACATCAGCCAATTTGAATGTATCGGTAACGACCGGTACAGCCAAAATCAATAATAGGATAATCGGTATGATCGTCCAGATCAGTTCAAGTTTATGGTTTCCCTCTACCTGCACAGGTATCGACTTATCACCTTTCCTGCGTCTGAATTTAATTACGACATACAGGAAAATGATTGTGACGACAATAATAACCAGAACCATGATGAGCGTGCTGAGAATCATCAGATTGTATTGTTTGTCTGCAACTTCACCGGCAGGCTTCAATGCCGACAGGCTTGGTTTGCCGCAACCTGCTAACATAAGCGTCATAAGTGTAAACAAGCCAACTAAACGCCATTTTTGAAGCACTTTTTTCATACGTGTGAAACCCCTCTTTCTTTTGAATTTGTTCTCCTGATCCCAAAAAATTAAAAATCAACTGAAAATTCCCTCTATTCTAAACCTTTTTAACATAAAAGAGGGAACCTCCCTTGCTGAATTGTTACTCCGGCTGACAGATTCCTAGAATGTAAAATATGTATGTGATCATTTCATTGTATGTATTGGCCTGTCAACCTCATAACATTTGGCCACATCAACGGAGTCGGCGGCGGGTATCCCCACCGCCCATCGTCGATGAACCCTATATCAAGGTTACAATAACCATTGAAACAAAGAGAATCGTTAAATAATTTAACGAATAGATAAACATGCTTTTTGCCCATTTGATATCATCTTTCATCTTAAATCCGTATAATCCCAAGGCAAGCCAACCTATATTCAGGAGCGCTGTTAAAACCACTAGCGGAGTCCCTAAAGAAGTTAAAAAGAATGGGATCGGCATAAGGAAAAGCACCCAGAGATTGATGGATATTTTGGTCCGTTTAAACCCTTTTACAACGGGCAACATAGGCACTCCCGCTTTTCTGTATTCTTCACAGCGTCTCATTGCCAATGCATAAAAATGAGGTGGCTGCCATATGAAAAGAATCAAAAACAGTGTCCAGGCAACAATCCCCAAGTGTGAATCTACGGCAGCCCAGCCAATTAATGGCGGCATTGCACCGGAAAAACTTCCAATAACCGTATTTGAAACTAGTTTTCTCTTGGAAAAAGTATAGACAATACTATATGCAAAAACGCCTATCAATCCGAAAATTGCAGCCGTTATTGTCGTTAGTGCAAGCAAAACCGTCCCAACTGTTACCAAACTGATTCCAACCAACAATACCTTTGAAGCATTATACTTGCCTGTCACAGTCGGTCTAGTGCTCGTTCTTTCCATCAATTGATCGATATCGCGGTCAATATAATTATTAAGCGTTCCGGCACCCCCAATAATAAGTGCGGTTCCCATTAATGTATAAAAGACCGTATCCAAATTCCCCAAAAAGCTCATATTGGCAAAATGAAGAGCAAGCCACATTCCCGTGAACGTTGTGATTAAATTAGATTTAATGATGCCAATTTTAATCAATGCCAGGAAATCATCCCAGGCAGTAGTCTTTGCCAGTCCATTTTGAAGGCTATGATCATGAGCCGTAGCCTTTGTATTCGACATATTTCTTCCCCCTCTACCTTAAATAAACAAACACAAAAAAAGCAATTGTATCTATAATCCCATTATTCCATACATTCCTATATTTGTATCAGTTGGCGCTCAACCAATGAATGACAGAAGCAGCAAAAAACAGTCGAATATAAACCAAATTATACTAAAATTGCATTTAAATAACAATTTTTTCTATACAAAATCTATTAAAACATATTTAAGCTTCTTTTTGTGAACTTTTTTTGGATAATTTTTGACTTATTTGTGTCTTGTTGAAATTCGGGGCCTAAGTTCTCTTTTCATAAAGGCAACGGCCACCTTTTTATTCATATGCCGCATTTCACCCGTTTAAAAACTAGTATAGTATTCAAAATATAGAAAAATTATCCTTTTATATTTCTATCAGATATTCCGTGCTGTTTCAACACGTTTTTCATTTTCTGATAATCCAACTATTAATATCGCTTTTATATTTAGCATTACTCCAAAACTTATTTTCCCATGATTTCCATAATATATAAATTTTTATTTGAATAAGTAGACTAATTTCTTTATGATGGTTATGAGAGCATTTGGAAATTATCTTAAAATGATTCTGTTTATCTTAAGAAATTTGATTTCAATATGACATGCACGGCTTTTTCAATGCTTATGTGCCATTCCGGCCGGGTATGAATGCCATTTGAATTTGTCATAAATACGCCAAATACTCTTTCAATATAAATGACTAATTAGTTAAGAAGGTGAACTCACTGTGCATCGCGGTTTAAAAAGATTCGCAATTCTGACAACGATTGGCATGCTTCTCATTCTTCTCGGGGGAGCGCTCGTGACAAAAACCGGTTCCGGAATGGGCTGCGGTAGGTCATGGCCATTATGCGATGGGCAAATAATACCTGACCATATCACAATGGAAATGGTCATTGAATGGTCGCATAGGGCCGTTTCAGGAACAGTAGGCATTATGGTTCTCATTTTGTCTTATTGGAGTTGGAAGGCGCTTGGCCATGTTAGAGAGACAAAGTTTTTGTCCATCCTCTCCTTCACGTTTCTGCTGCTTCAGGGGCTAATTGGAGCTGCTGCTGTTTTATGGGGTCAATCCGATTTTATTCTTGCACTTCATTTCGGCATATCACTTATTTCCTTCGCAGCTGTTTTTTTATTGACTCTGCTCATTTACGAAGTAGATAAAAAGTTTGATTCTGAATTGATTATTATGGATGGTAGAATGGTTTTCCATACAGTAGGCATTCTTCTTTATATGTATTTTGTGGTATATACTGGAGCATTGGTACGGCACAGTGAATCAAGTTTGGCATGTTCATCATGGCCGCTCTGCAGGAATGATTCAAGCTTTATGCCAGCAAACACGTTTGAGTGGATTCAAATGGGCCACCGCGCCTTGGCTGGATTTGCATTCATCTGGATATCATCTGTGGCCTGGATCGCCTTCAAACATTATAAACATCAAAAAGTTATTTTATATGGCTGGATCACCTCGTTCATTCTGATTTGCCTTCAAGTGATTGCAGGGGCGTTTATTATTTTTACTCGCTTAAATTTGTTGATTGCGCTTTCACACGCCTTTTTTATTTCCTGTTTATTCGGCGTATTAAGTTATATGCTTTTGCTTGCATCCAGAAGCCGGCGAAATGCCTATTCAAAAAAAACGAAGCCGGAAAATGCACAAATTGGCAAACAAATCTCCTAAGGGATTCCTATTTGGACATCCTATATAAGCGGGTTGAAACATGAGGAAAATACCATTGACCTCTTGATTCAACCCGCTTTATTTTCATATCGGCTATGATGGGATGGGCCATTACTTCATACCTCAACATCAACAGCGGTTATCCATTAAAGGCTTTCTTTCCTCTTCCTTTTTCATTAGTAACCAAGCTAGCTAGCCAGTTGATTTCTACATGTGTTAATGATGTATGGTTTTGCAGGCAATGCATTTTAATTCCCTATAAAACCTTATCCCAAAACGAATTACATTAGAGGCATTCCCTCCTGTAAGCATGTCAGCTTTTCCTAATTGGGCAATACGGTTATTCCTTTTCATAGTAAGCTAAGTCATTCAAAATGAAATGAAGGACAAACTAGCCAGTGGCCTCTTCTCTCCCCTTGCTTTCTCCATTTGTAACATAAAACACTTAGCTTTCAAATATATGAATTTGCCCTCTTATAACTCCTATAAAATGGTTGCTATCAACAAGAACGCACCGCCTTTTAAAGCGGTGCATTCTTGTTGCATATGAATTTACTCATTAAGTACAGCAATAGATAAACGCTGCCTACATCCGCACTTCATTAGACATGCTCGTTCAGTTTGTTTAGTTCTTCTCAACTTCCATCAATAGGTCGCCTGTAGAGATAGGCTCTCCATTATTTGCATGTACAGCCTTCACTATTCCATCAAAAGGTGCTTGTACAGTTGTTTCCATTTTCATTGCCTCAGTGATGATCAAATGGTCCCCCTTCTTCACCTTCGCACCATTTTCAACCAAAACTTTAACGATAGTTCCCGGCATAGTGGCGCCGATGTGTGTAGGATTAGCATGATCAGCTTTTGGCTTCACGGCGACTGTGGATTTAATGCTTTCGTCTTTAATATTGATTTCACGTTGCTGACCATTCAGGTCGAAATACAGAGTCCGAGTCCCATCAGGATGTGCTTGGGAGATGCTTACTAATTTAACAATCAGCGTTTTTCCTTTTTCAATTTCCACTTCGACTTCTTCACCGATATTCATGCCATAAAGGAAGGTCGGTGTATCGAGGCGGGATATATTGCCGAACCGTTCAACTGTCTTAGCGTATTCCAGGAATACTTTAGGGTATAGAGCATAGGCGATGATATCAAAGCTTGTGACAGGGCGTTTGATTTCCTTAAATAACTCTTCTCTCAATTGATTGAAATCAACATCTTCAAGCAATTCACCAGGACGGATAGTTATCGCTTCTTTTCCTTTTAGTATCACTTTTTGAAGTTCTTTAGGGAAACCGCCTACTGTTTGGCCCAGCATTCCTGAGAACAATTCAATAACTGAATCAGGGAAATCAATGCTTTCTCCTTTAGTAATTACAGATTCTTCATCCAGGTTATTCTGTACCATGAAGAGCGCCATATCGCCGACTACTTTTGAAGAAGGTGTTACCTTAACGATATCTCCGAACAATAGATTGACTCTTCGATACATATCTTTTACTTCTTCCCACCGTTCCCCGAGACCTACAGCTTTTGCCTGTTGCTGCAAGTTGCTGTATTGCCCGCCAGGCATTTCATGCTTATATACATCCGTATGGGGAGCTATCAGTCCACTTTCAAATTCCTTATAATATTTTCGTACATCCTCCCAGTAATTGCTTAACTTTTCAGTCGCTGCGATATCGATTTTAGGTTGGCGATCTGAACCTTCAAGCGCATAACATAACGTATTCATGCTAGGCTGTGAAGTCATTCCTGCCACTGAGCTAATAGCCGTATCGACAATATCCACACCTGCATCAATCGCTTTGCTGAGAGTCAGAATTCCATTGCCGCTTGTATCATGTGTATGCAAATGAATTGGAATATCAATGGCTTCCTTCAATTCAGATATTAAACGATAGGCTGCCGAAGGTTTCAACAGACCTGCCATATCCTTGATGGCCAATATATGGGCACCTTGATCTTGCAATTCCTTGGCAAGATTTTTATAGTATTCAGTTGTGAACTTAGTGCGTGTAGGATCTTCTATATCGCCTGTATAGCAAATAGCAGCCTCAGCGATTTTCCCATTTTGTCTGACTGCATCAATTGCCGTTTCCATTCCTTTAACCCAATTGAGGCTGTCAAAAATACGGAAAACATCTATTCCGCCCTGTGAAGATAATTGCACAAATTCACGTATCACATTATCCGGATAATTTTTATAGCCAACAGCATTTGCCCCTCTAAGGAGCATTTGGAATAAAACATTCGGCATTTTTTCTCTAAGGGCCAATAGACGGTCCCATGGATCTTCTTTCAGGAATCTATATGCAACATCAAATGTGGCCCCACCCCACATTTCAGTAGAGAACAGATTTGGCAGTAGCTTCGCAGTCGGCTCAGCAATATGGACCAAGTCATTTGTACGCACGCGAGTCGCCAGCAAGGATTGATGTGCATCACGGAATGTGGTGTCTGTGACCAACACTTCTTTTTGCTCTTTCACCCATTGCACTAATCCATCTGCACCGCGTTCATCGAGAATTTGTTTCGTTCCTGGCTGATAATCAGCCCCAAACGGCAAGACAATTCCCCGCGCACGATCAAAATCCGGTTTTTCCTTATTTTCAATCCCTGGAAAGCCATTAATTGTAACGTTTCCGATATAGGATAGCATTTTGGTCCCTCTGTCTTTTCGGACCGGGAACACAAAAAGTTCCGGTGTTTGATCAATAAAGGATGTATCAATGTTTCCATTCTTGAATTTTTCATGCTTAATGACATTCTCAAGGAATGGGATATTTGTTTTAATGCCGCGAATCCGGAATTCTTTTAGGTTACGGATCATCTTGTTCGATGCTTGCTCAAACGTTAACGCCCATGTTGAGACTTTCACAAGCAAGGAATCGTAATATGGAGTAATGACAGCGCCTTGGTACGCATTGCCTGCATCCAAGCGGACACCGAAACCGCTCGCAGAACGATAAGCCATGATTTTTCCGGTATCAGGCATAAAATTGTTTAATGGGTCTTCGGTTGTAATACGGGATTGGATCGCATACCCGAATAAAGGAATATCCTTTTGCTCAGGAATATTTACCTTGTCGCTATGTAAGCTATATCCTTCAGCGATGAGGATTTGTGATTGAACAATATCAATTCCTGTAATCATTTCAGTAACCGTATGTTCTACTTGCACACGCGGATTCACTTCGATGAAATAAAACTTCCCGCCTGAAACAAGAAACTCTACAGTTCCTGCGTTCACATATTTTACATTGTTCATTAATTTGACAGCTGCATCGCATATTGCGTGGCGAAGCTCATCCGGCAATGAAACAGACGGCGCCAACTCTACAACCTTTTGGTGGCGTCTTTGTACGGAACAATCTCTTTCGTATAGATGAACGATATTCCCTTCTGCATCACCTAGAATTTGAACTTCAATATGTTTTGGGTTTTGCACATATTTTTCTACATAAACTTCATCGCTTCCGAAAGCAGCTTTCGCCTCTGATTTCGCACGATCATATGCATCCTGAACCTCTTCAAGGCTATGCACAATCCTCATGCCGCGGCCGCCGCCGCCCAATGATGCTTTAATAATGATCGGGAATCCATGCTCATTGCCGAAAGCAATCACATCATCAACGGAATTTACAGGGCCATCGCTGCCCGGGATAACCGGGATATCAGCCTGAATGGCTTGAGTACGGGCTTTGACTTTGTCGCCAAACATATCTAAATGCTTCGTTTCAGGTCCGATGAAAATAATGCCTTCTTCTTCACATCTTCTGGCAAAATCGATATTTTCCGAGAGGAATCCATACCCTGGATGAATCGCATCTACATTGGCATCTTTAGCGATTTCAATAATCCCTTCAATATCAAGATAAGCATCAATCGGCTTCTTGCCTTCACCGACCAAGTATGCTTCATCTGCTTTAAACCGGTGGTAAGATTCGGAATCTTCCTTCGAATAAATCGCTACTGTGCGGATATTCAACTCCGTACATGCTCTGAATACTCTAATGGCAATTTCGCCACGGTTGGCGGCAAGCACCTTTTTAATACGTCTTTCCAATCTCAACACCCACTTTTTAAAATTTAGTAGAAATATGTGAACAAAGAAACCATGGTTTGGTCCCTTTGATGGTACACCTATTTAACAGAAAAATGGCGAACGCCCTTTGCTGTTTCTTGATTTGGAACGACCGTCTCTTGAGTACGGTACTTATATCTGTTTTCATATGTAGAAAACATAGCCACGTTTATGAGGATCCCCATCGAAATGGAAAGTAGAATAATAGAGGAACCCCCGTATGAAACAAACGGCAGCGGGACGCCCGTAATTGGAATAATTCCAGTCAATCCACCAAGATTGATAAATGATTGAATGCCGATCATACTAGAAATACCGATGGCCAACAGGCTGCCAAACGGATCCCTGCACCTTCCTGCTATCCTGTACCCTTTAAGAATAATAAACCCTAATAGCACCAAGACAAAGCCTACTCCGAATATCCCTAGCTCTTCTGAAATAACAGCCATGATAAAGTCAGTGTGCGGTTCTGGCAGGTATCCATACTTTTGGATGCTCTCGCCTAGTCCCTGGCCTTTAACGCCACCGGATCCAATGGCAATATAGGAATTAACCAGTTGATAGCCTTCCCCTTTCTCATATTGGAAAGGATCAAGAAAACTATTGATACGGCCCATTCTCGTATCTGAGAATATCTCATCTTTCTTAATAAGAATAATAGGAGAGAGCAATAAAGCTACTGCAGCCAAAATACCGACAAGCTTCATAATGCTTTTCATGCCCATCCCGCTCGACAGGATAATAGTTGCCGCTATGGAAAATATGATGAGTGCTGTCCCGAAGTCAGGCTGCATCATGACCATTCCGCATATGATCCCCAAAAATATGATTGGGGGCATAACAGCATAATTGAAGTTGTTGATATAGCTTTGTTTTTTTGCATAAACTGCAGAAAGATAGACGATCATACCCACCTTAATAAATTCGGAAGGCTGTATCATGCTGCCTCCCAGTTTAATCCAGCTTTGGGCGTTATTCGATGTGTGGCCAATGATGAATAGCAGGGCCAGTGCCGCTATCGATCCAAAAAAGATCGTTTTCAGCACTTTACGTGATTGATACACCTTATACGGTATTAAAGCAAACAATACAAGGATAAACAACCCTAAAATTAAATGGAACTTTTGCTTCTGGAAAAAATAATCGCTGGGCACGCCATATCTGGTCGGTGCAACAACCGAACTGGCACTGTAAATCATAACAAGGCCGAATAAACTCAAAAGAACGATCGACACTATCAAACTATAATCATAGGATTTTGCTATTTTTTTAAACATGTAATCGACCTCTTCTTTATGTGTTAACAGAAAAGAATCGGCTGAATATAGTATAACACAATAAATGAATGTGATATACTCAATATCCTTATTCTATTTCTGAAATACACTCATTTAATGATATTTTTGAAACCTTTTAAGAAAGGGGGCAATTATTTTTTGAATATGTTGAATATTAAAAATAATGCATGTAAAGCGGCTTCCCTAATAGTCTTGGCATTTAGAAAATTATGTAAACGGTTGAGTGTGAAATAAAAGACTTATCAGAACCATTATACATGAAAAATGATTCAAAAAAACTCAAACAACGGAAAAGCATTGTTTGAGTTTTGAAGAGAACTGTTATTTTTTCAATGACGCTTCATGCAAAGCTGATAACTCTCTCTCAAGTTGCTCTAAAAGTGATTTACCCTCATCCTCTTCAACTAAACCTAACCGTACTGCAAAATCAATTTCTCTGGAAAGACCATACATTTGGGTATCCAAAACTTCTTCATACAGAGGGCATTGAGGCATCGTGAGGTTATCCATTTGAACTTTGATTAACTTTAATATTTTATCGGCATCTGCTTTAAGGATTGCAAATGCTTTTTCTTGATGATTGATCAGCATTTCTGATGTCATATAAAATCCCCCATTTCAGAGCGATTAACTAACTAATCTATCTCTAAATTTTAACCTTTCTATGTTGAAAACGCAAGAATTATCAAGTGTTGAATTTATAAACGTTAACTGCTATTTTACCCCTATAAACTGTAAAAGTAAATCGCTTCTCTATAAATACTACTAAAATTTTTCCAAATCTCTCTTTTTTGACTAAAGGATTTAAAAAATTGTTTGTTTTATGAATGCATTCCATTTTCCAATAGTTGTTTGATTCTATATACTGATAGATGAGAATGAATTCAGGAAAATGAGGGATTACATATGGAAAGTATTGTACCGATCTTAGGAAATGTCCGATTTTCTATTACACTGGATCCTAGCGTTTGGATTTTTGATGACCGAAAGAAAAAAATGGATGATTTCTTCAATGATACTAATGAAGCTCCGGAAGACTTGGAAGCTTACACAAAGGCTGTCTCTGCCCATTGGGATAAAGAGATGACTGAAGGCGCACAACTTCCGCCTACCAAAAAACCGAAGCGCAAGTATAATAAACAGGAACTCAAAACAGAATCATACGGTATTTACTTCCGCGATTTCCTTCAGAATAGCGAACCGGGAGAGAATGCCGAAAAAGTTATTGTTGAAACGGAAAATGGAGAACATCATCCTTTTCCACTACAAGAAGCAAACCAATTAATCCTTTGTTTTTCTCATAAAGGGAAAGCTTTAAAGGAAGATGGGCCTGTCCATGTTTATTATGGCTCAACAATGGATGAAAAAATCACTCACGTTCGCGCTTTTCGCGTAGAATAGGAATAAACGAATTAGAAAAGGGCTTCCTTAGGCAGCCCTTTTTCCTCTCTATAAGATATTGGCTGCAAGCTGTGCCAATGCCGAACGTTCACCTTTAACCAGTTTAATATGCCCGCTGATTCCCTGGTCCTTGAATTTTTCGATAGCATAAGTCAATCCATTATTATGTTCATCCAAGTATGGATGGTCGATCTGCTCGGGATCTCCCATTAAAATGATTTTGCTTCGGTCTCCAACTCTTGTCAATATGGTTTTCACTTCATGTTTCGTTAAGTTTTGCGCCTCATCAATAATCATAAATTGCTCAGGGATGCTTCTGCCTCTTATATAGGTCAATGCCTCTACCTCAATAGAATTAATCCCCGCCAATATGCCATCCAATTCCCCTGGCTTCTTGGTATTGAATAAAAACTCAAGATTATCATAAATAGGCTGCATCCATGGTCTCAGCTTTTCTTCTTTTTCTCCCGGCAAATAACCTAAGTCCTTTCCCATAGGAACAATCGGCCTTGCAACAAGCAATTTTTGGTACTTGCCCAGGTCCTCAGTCTGCATAAGAGCTGCAGCAAGGGCCAATAATGTTTTCCCTGTCCCAGCTTTTCCGATCATCGTTACAAAAGGAAGATCATCTCTTAATAACAACTCCATTGCCATTGTCTGCTGTGCATTGCGTGATTTTATGCCCCACACGCGTTCCTGATCAAAAACCAATTTTTTCACTTTCTTGCCTTCCGCGTCAACCATCCCAATAGCCGATCCACTCCCGCCGAGAGAATCCTTCATCAACAGGAACTGATTTGGGTAGAAAGGATGATTCGCTAAATCGGTTATAAACAGTTCCCCTTTTTCATAAAAACGGTCTAGAGTTTCTCTCGGTATATACATTTCATTAAATCCGCTATATATTTGATCCAATTCCACAACCCGGTCGCTCAGGAAATCCTCGGCAATAAGCCCGATTGCATCTGCCTTTACCCGGACAAGTGTATCTTTTGAAACAAGGATGACCTCCTTTCCTCCAGCCTCCTTTGCCTGTTCCTCAATCGATAAATTTTTGGCAACCGCCAATATTCGATTATCATTCGTCTTTTCAACAAATATTTCCTGAAGCTGATAGAAATATTTATGGTTCAATTCAATTCTTATCGTCCCCCCATTATGGAGCTTGATCGTTTCGTGCAATTTTCCCGACCTTCTGAGATTATCTATTAGTTTTGATACAAGCCTTGCGTTCCTTCCCACCTCATCGAGATTTCTTTTCTTCGAGTCAACTTCCTCCAGCACAACAGCCGGTATGACCACCTCATTTTCTTCGAATGAATAAATGGAATAGGGATCCTGCAATAAGACGTTCGTATCCAACACATATATTTTGTTCAACATAATGCCCCCTGCCGGAAATATTTCGATTGTTCGCACGTGTCCTTTGATCAGATACGTATGTACCTTCAGTATATGAATCGCATGTGGGTATTGCTAAAAATATATGTCCAAGAGAATAAAGTTAGAAGGACAACTGCAAAATAAGATGGAAGACAAAAAATGAAGGCTGGAGGATTAAATCAATATGCCTAAATTCAGAATGGCTTTTCTCGTATTGTTGTTGATTGCAGGCGGCTGCCAAATGAATAATAAGGACGCAGGGGATAACAATCGTACAAATGACTCAACCGAACAGAATCAAGGGAATGTCAATACAATGGACAATGATGACAGCCAAAAGGCATCCACAGCTTTAAAAGAAGCTGTCCGAAAAGTGCCAGAGGTCCAAAATGTCGAAACAATTGTATTAGGCCCCTATTCATTCATAGCTGTCGATGTGGATCAAAATCTCGATAAAGAGAAAGTGGCACAAGTAAAACAGCAAGTGGCGGATGCAGTTAAAAACGAAAAAGATGGACAGAACGCATTGATTGTAGCTGATCCGGATATTCTTGCTTCTTTGAAAAAAGTAGGCAATGATATTGCAGCCGGGAAACCGGTCACTGGGATATTGGAAGAATTAAGCGATATAGCACAGCGTATTGTGCCAGAAACATCGGCGGAGACCAATACGGAGCATACAGCTCCCCGAAAATAAACAGCTGGATACGTACCGCGTGACCCATCCCTTTATACAATATTCTTAATACCTCAAACGTGATATACTATACCTAGAACATATACGAGAGGTGTAAGATGAAGGTTAAATGTGTTATTTGCGATACGATTGAAACAATAAATAATGATTCTCCGGTTGCCAAAAAATTGCGGAACCGTCCCATTCACACGTATATGTGCCAGGTTTGCCATGACCGGATTGCCGAACGGACCAATGACAGGCTTCAAACAGGCAATTTCCAATTCCACAAACCTGAAAACAAAGAAAAAGACTGGTAAAATCACCAAGTACTTGCAAACACATATATGCCAAAATGAAAAAGCATCGCCTTAAGAAAAATCAGGCGATGCTTTTTCATTATACTTCATAAGACTTATATCGTTCAGGGTTTTCTTCAATGCTGTTCAGTATGCATTCAATGAGATCGATAGGGAAACGGGCATGCCGTTTCTCTTCATCTTTTACGAACGTTACGGAATACATATCCTTTTCCTTGCTGGCTTCTACCTGGGTAAGTAGGTGCTCCTTTTCCAGTATACTGCGGAAAAAATCGCACGTTTCCTCGGCGGCGCTGTCTCCCGGACGGGCATCGTGCACCACTTTCATACATAACCAATTGTATAAAGCATCTTGAAGCGACATAGTTAAATCGACTCCTTTCACTTTCAACGCAATTGGGCTCTTGATGAATATGACCAAGATGTTTGTTCATTACGCATTTTTTTCGGCTCTCCTATGAAGATGCAGGCGAAAACGGTAAATCCCCAAAAATAAAGCGGTCAGAAATAATCCTTCCGCCATCGGCAGAAATGCGGCAAAAAAGGTTAGTATAGTGCAACCCAGTGCTAAACACACATAAATAATCACGTTCTGGAGCAAATTTAATTTCTTTGCGAAGCCTAGATTATATACGATGATTGTCAGCACCAAAATGGTCACATATAAATAGCGCATTCCCACTTCCGGATTTTGGTCAACCTCAAATAAAGCGGCAAAAAATGATAAGCGGTCAGTAACGTCCATCCCATTTATCCCCCTATTACATTCGCATTAGTTTGTTTCAGCGATTTTTTTCTTTTTCGCTACACGTTCACGTTCACCTTTATCAAGGATTTTTTTACGAAGGCGGATACTTTCTGGAGTTACCTCACAGTACTCGTCTTCATTCAAATATTCCAATGCTTCTTCCAGTGACATAATGCGAGGTTTCTTCATAGTGGTTGTCTGGTCTTTGTTGGCACTACGCATGTTCGTCATTTGTTTTGCTTTTACAATATTGACTGTAAGGTCGTTTTCGCGGTTATGTTCCCCGACAATCATACCTTCATAAATTTCAGTGCCCGGTTCAACAAAAATCACACCACGGTCCTCAACGCCCATAATGCCGTATTGAGTCGCCTTGCCAGTTTCCATAGAAACGAGCACCCCTTGGCGGCGTCCACCTACTTGGCCGGTAGCCATTGGCTGATAGCTGTCAAATGTATGGTTCAAGATCCCGAATCCACGAGTAAGTGTAAGGAATTCAGTTGAATAACCGATCAAGCCCCGTGCAGGAACTAGGAATTGCAATCGGACTTGGCCATTTCCATTATTGACCATATCCTGCATTTCACCTTTACGCGCCCCCAATGATTCCATGATTGCGCCAGTATGCTCTTCAGGAATGTCTATTTGAACTCTCTCAACTGGTTCACAGCGCACGCCATCAATGACACGGACAATTACCTCAGGTTTTGACACTTGCAATTCGAAACCTTCACGTCTCATGTTTTCAATCAGGATAGATAAATGCAATTCTCCGCGGCCTGAGATAACCCAAGCATCCGGCGAGTCAGTTGGATCTACGCGAAGACTGACATCTGTTTGCAATTGCAATTGCAGTCTTTCTTCAATTTTACGTGCAGTCACCCATTTACCTTCACGCCCTGCAAATGGAGAGTTATTCACAAGGAATGTCATTTGCAAAGTAGGTTCATCAATGCGAAGCACCGGCAATGCTTCTTGGTGTTCAGCAGGACAAACTGTCTCGCCGACGTTGATGTCTTCCATGCCCGATACGGCTACCAAGTCACCAGCATATGCTTCATCGATTTCCACACGCTTAAGGCCGGAGAAACCGAAGATTTTCGTAACACGGAATTGTTTAACGCTTCCGTCAAGCTTCATTAAAGCAACCTGTTGGCCTACTTTCATTGTCCCACGGAAAACACGCCCGATTCCGATACGGCCTACATAGTCATTGTAATCAAGCAATGCAATTTGGAATTGTAAAGGCTCTTCGCGGTTATCGACAGGAGCCGGGATATTTTCAACGATTGATTGGAATAGTGCTTCCATATTCTCTTCCTGATCGGCAGGATCCGGGCTTAATGAAGCAGTTCCATTGATGCCTGATGCATATACAACCGGGAAATCCAATTGATCTTCATTTGCATCCAATTCGATGAATAAGTCGATCACTTCGTCAACTACCGCTTCCGGTCTCGCTGCATCGCGGTCAATTTTATTAACTACGACAATTGGAGTAATTTTTTGCTCCAACGCTTTTTTCAAAACAAATCGGGTTTGCGGCATGCATCCTTCATATGCGTCAACCACAAGGACAACACCATCAACCATTTTCATGATTCGTTCCACTTCTCCACCGAAGTCAGCGTGTCCAGGCGTATCAAGGATATTGATTTTTGTATCATGGTAACGTACCGCTGTATTTTTAGCCAGGATTGTGATACCGCGTTCTCTTTCGATATCGTTGGAATCCATAGCTCTTTCTTCAACATGCTCATTTGCTCTGAAAGTTCCAGACTGTTTTAATAATTGGTCAACCAATGTCGTTTTACCATGGTCAACGTGTGCTATAATTGCTATATTGCGTATATCTTTACGAAGATTCAACCATTTCCACTCCTAATAATTCAGATTAACTTATTTATTATATCATACCCATATAGTAGATAAAAGCAAATAAATTATGTAAAATGATAGGCAGAAGGGGTGAAACAAATGAATCCAAAAGCACTATTTTTAGGATTGGCTTTCCTGGCAGCTTTCTGTATGGCAGGAACAGCAATCAGCATCAGCTATCGCAGTGTAATAGGCATCATTTTAACCTTGCTTGCTTTATGCGCAGTCATGGGATTCGGCTTTTCTCTTAAAAAGAAATTTCGAGAAGCAGGCAAGTTATAATTTGTTCAAGGGGTAAACCACATGGAAAGAAAAAACAGCCGTCATCTAAACGGCTGTTTTTTTATGTAAGCTATTCAATTGCCAAAAAGCGTATCGATTATTTCACCATGAAGCCCTGGTTTTGAAACGAGGAACGTACCTCCTTTTAGATAATCCAGCTTTTCGCCTTTTATATCGGTCACAATCCCGCCAACCTCTTCTATCAAAACAGCGCCAGCAGCAAAATCCCAAGGAGCGAGCCTTAAGGACATGTAGGCATCAATCCGGTTGGAGGCGACACTTGCCAATTCCAACGCAGCAGAACCGAAAGACCTCGTTGCTCGGGCTGCCCTTACCATTTTGATTACACGCTCCGAGGAAATCGCTTTTTTCGGGATCAGCCAAGAGGCGTTCAATGCAATCATGCTTTTCTCCAAAGTAACCGGCTCTAGTTTTGATAGCCGCGATCCATTCAGAAAACAGCCTTCACCTTTAATGGCATGGTACATTTCATCATGGACAACGTCATAAATCAACCCTAGCCGGCCGATACCTTCTTCATATATACCGATTGAAATAGCAAAATTCCGTTGCTGATGAATGAAATTTGAAGTACCGTCGATCGGATCGACAAACCAGACGATCCCTTCCAAATCTCTAACAGAGTCCCCCATCCCTTCCTCTGCCATAATTTGATGCGCAGGGTAAGCACCCATTATTTTTTCTCTCAGAAACAATTCAATATCACGGTCAATATCTGTTACCAAGTCGGTACGGTCACTTTTGGTTTCAACATGTAAAACGGAATGAAAGGAGGCTTTGATCCTTTCTCCCGCTTCCTTCATCCAAACAATGGCTGCACTCTCGATCTCTTTCCAATCGACTGATTCCATACATCACACCTCAGCATCTCTATAATTATCTCTATTATATGAAAACATCCTAAAAATACATACTAAGAACGCTTATAAACTGAAAAATGAAAGCGGTTTGAACAGGTCCGACTTGCATAAGAAAGGAATCGTTCAAAGGCCGCTCTTCGCCTTTGGCTATTCCTGGCTTATGACCTCGAGGACCTTGCCGCTGCAGCTAGACCCAAAGAAAAGTGGAAGCGGCACTCCCAAGCAAACGCTAAAAAAAGCAAAACGGGCTTATCCAAAGATTACGCCCCGCGGATTGCCTCTTCATCTAATTGACTAAATTTATAAGGCTTGCAATTTCATAAGTTCTTTTCTGATCTTTTCCAATTTGCTTTTTGATTGGGTTTTCTGTTCCTCATTATCATTTTGGATAGCTTCGAATAATGTGGATAATTCATAATCGAGTTCCAACCTGAGTACAGCGGCGCGGTATTTTTCAAATTGCTTTGATTTAATGGTGGAATTCATCACTTGTTTCATAGTCGTACACCCCTTTTTTTATAAAATCAACAAATGACTCTATATAGTGTATGTGAAACAACTCTTAATGCACCTTCTGTATAGTGTTATTCATTGTATGTCGTTTTTTCCCAAATATCACATTATTTCAAGATATATTCGCCGCTATGTTACACTATAGTTAACATCATAATAACAAGTTAATAACAAGGAGGCACTCCATGAAATTCAATGGATTTAAAGCTACAGACTTTAATGTTTTTAAAATAAATGGCCTGGAACCGAGAATGGAAGCTCTACAGAGCCGCATTCGTCCGAAACTTGACTATTTGGGAACACATTTTGCACAAGAATTGTCTGTTCTAAGCGGACAGGAACTTTTTCCCCATGTTGCTAAACATGCAAGACGTTCAGTAAATCCTCCCGATGACACTTGGGTCGCTTTTGCCGCCAATAAACGCGGTTACAAAATGATGCCCCACTTTCAAATCGGCCTATGGGAAACGCATGTGTTCATATGGTATGCGGTCATTTATGAAGCACCCATGAAAGCTGATATCGGCAAGCATTTGCAGGAGAATGTACATACAATCAGAAAAAATATCCCTGAGGATTTCGTGTGGTCTATAGACCACACGAAACCAGATACCAAGCAACATAAAGATCTCTCGGATGAAGAGCTAGAAAACATGTTCATCCGCCTTCAGAATGTGAAGAAAGCTGAAATTCTTTGCGGCTATCAAATTCCCCGCGAACAAGCGTTGGAACTGGATGGTGAAGCTTTCATCAATAAATGTTCTGAAGTGTTTGTACAATTATTACCCCTGTACAAAATGGAATAAACATTTTGGCATAGGGAAAACCATGCAAAAAAGCTGACGGTCCAATCCGTCAGCTTTTTCATTTTTATAATTTGATGATTTGGTCATCATCCATTGATTTTGCAGCTTTGACAGCACGGTATGATGAATAACCGCTTACTTCTTCAAATTCGCCGCAAATTTTTTTCTCTCCCGCAATGCTTGGTACAATCTCTTTAAATCTCCGATACTTACTCATGAATTCCTCTCTGCCCAAACCTTTTTCATATACATTTTCGACTGCTTCAAAAAAAGCGATGCAATCCACAATTTCCTCTGTGTTCCAATCTATATCAATCGGGTATTGATAATCCATCTTATATTCCTCTTTTCTTTATACCAATTACCGCCATTTGCAGCGGATTTCTTCTGCTTTTGCTATCATGGAATCGAATAGCTCCTGGACAGTGGGCTCATCTTTAATCATACCCAGCACCTGCCCTGCCCAAGCATATCCTTCCTCCAGCTTTCCATCGTGTATGTATTTTTTATTCGTGCTGCCGCTTATATAGTCTTTTAATTCAGTATACCCTGCATTTGCTTTTTCAAGCTCAAGTATTTTATCTGTCCAAGCATTTGAAATAGCTCTTGCCGGCGCTCCCAGTGATCGTTTAATAATCACAGTATCCTGCTCTGATCCTTCGATTAATGCCTTTTTATATAATGGATTGGCATCTACACATTCTTTTGTGGCTATGAACCGTGTACCCATCTCTATCCCTTCTGCCCCTAAGCTGAGCGCAGCCATCATTCCTCTGCCGTCTCCAATGCCACCTGAAGCAATGACAGGGATCTTAACTGCATCCACTACCTGAGGGACAAGCACCATCGTACCAAGGTCATCCCTGCCTAAATGCCCCCCTCCCTCCTGCCCAACCACTATGACAGCATCTGCACCCAATTCTTCTGCTTTTTGCGCTTGGCGTTTGGCGGCAACAAGGACTAATTTTTTCACATTTGTTCCTTCAAGAGCTTGAAATACAGGCTTAGGATTGCCTCCTGTAATGGTGGCAATCTCCATCCCTTCTTCCAATGCTGCTTCAATGTAAGGGATAAACGGCCGATCATGCGCCCCGATCGCGAAGTTGACTGCAAAAGGAGCATCTGTCATTTGTTTTACCTTTCTCATCTCTTCTTTTAGCAATTCGGGATTTCCAAGGCTCATTGCAGTCACTTGCCCCAGGCCTCCAGCATTCGATACAGCTGCCGCTAAATCTGCATAAGCCAAATGGGCAAGGCCTCCTTGAATGATTGGATAGGTAATGCCCAACATGTCAGTCACTCTTGTTTTCCATTGCATATAAACATCCCTCCGTTATTAATCACTTGTTTTTTCACTCCACATAAGGATACATGTGTAGCTGTTATTTGTAACAAGATATTTCCTAGCGCTATTATGTAAGAAAATAAAATGCTCCCTTACCTAAAAATCATAAACCGTTATAAGTGACATTATATCAATGAACATCCGTTGATTGAATGGGTAAGTTATATTTCTGAAACATTCATCCTTCTATAAATCGCTTATCTGCACTTATTTCCCTAAGAGGAAAATCCAATGTTCACATGAATTAGGCAGTCATGTGAACATTTCCATATACAAAAGAGTTCTGCCCTTTTACCCTTATTCAGGCAAAAGTTCGGGGGATTTCCTGGTCTTTTCCTATAGAATCATAACCTAACTGAAAAACCGTCATTTACTATGATTAATTCAATATCTCAATACTTTCTTATAATGGCCCAATCAAACATTTACATATCGAGAACTATAGACCGATTTTAGAGTCGTTTTTCACACATAAAAAAGATGCCTGGTCTAACGGCATCTTTACATCTATTATTCAATTAAGTTATTCTTCATCCCCATGGCATTTGCAGTGGTCACAGTTAGAGTAGAGCACACTCACTTTTTCGTCCTCAAAAGAATCGATCGTGCTGTTACATGTTTGACAAATTAATGTTCCCATTATTCCAACCCCTTTATTAGCATAATGTAAACGCTTTACCATCCTTATTCACATAATAATATAACACATTAGAATAATCAAGTCCAAATTGTATGTAACATTAAAAAAATTTTTTCAAATTGACCTGTTTCATTCCTCGAATCCCTACCTCTCCTCCTATTGAATTCATCATTCAACGAATGCTAGAATAAAATGGAAACTAAACAAAAGGAGGAATTAGATGGAACTGCACATAACAGAAAGCGCCTATGTAAAGTTAATGCCTCAATCAGAAAAACAAACGGTAACGATTCAAGAAGTCATTTCACTTTTGGGTCAATATAAAGAGGCTCAAAATAAAACAGGGAAACAAGTCGATTGGAACTATGGCGATTATTCATTTCCTTACGAAATAAAGGAGACAGACGATGGAAAAGGACGATGGATTTATCTTTCTTCCCATTTAGAGAGCTACAGTTTCATTGTCATTGCAATCGAACAATCAATTTCTAAAGGTGAATCCGCCGGCATACTCTCCAATCAACTTGGCATACACTTATTGAATACATCTACATTCGGCGATAAGGATAAAGCAAATGAAATAGGCTCTTACCTTTCAAAAAAGCTCAAAGGAGAATTTCATCTCTTCAACAAGCGCATAAAATATGATTATAGCCGAAAATAAGTTTTCGGTGCCGTTCATCAAGCTGAATGCAGCCAGAATTCTATAAATACGAAATGAATAGAAAGATAGCAAAACAATGATAAAAGAGTGAGAATAAGTGATTTTGTTTTATTTTCCAATAACTTTTTCCCTATAGTCATTGCAATTTGAAAAAAAACTATGAACATCAGCACTTTATAAATAAAACGGTCATGGCTTGACAGCCATTCAGCTAACGAATAACCGCTCCACACAATCCATTGGATTAAAAATACCGCATAACTTTTCATCCATCATCATCTCCGATTGCAAAACATATACTTCCATATTCACCATATTGTATGTTTGTCCAAACTTATTTATGATAACAGCCACAGAATCGATCAGGCAGAAGGGGTATTCCAACACTCCCTCTATCACCAACACCATCACTAAAGGGATTTGACCACTCAACGGTTACATCCATTGAGATTGTCCGTGTCCCTTGAGGAGAAGGTTTGCCGCTGACTTCATTCCGTTTCCGGATCACTGCGGACACCCATACGTAGCGCACAACAACAAAAAAAACGGACATGTCTCAAAAGAGACATGTCCGTTTTAGGCTTGATGCAGAACATTATTTTACGATATGGATTGGCGCACCAAGAGCAACTTCTGCTGCTTCCATTGTAATTTCACCTAAAGTTGGGTGAGCATGGATCGTCATAGCAATATCTTCCGCTGTCATGCCAGCTTCAATTGCCAGGCCAAGTTCAGCAATCATATCTGATGCTCCTGCTCCAGCAATTTGAGCGCCGATTACTAGGCCATCTTCTTTACGTGTAACAAGTTTCATGAAACCATCTGTTTCATTCAATGATAGTGCACGGCCGTTAGCAGCAAATGGGAATTTGCCTGCTACGATTTCCAAGCCTTCATCTTTAGCTTGTTGTTCTGTGTATCCTACAGAAGCCAATTCAGGCTCAGAGAATACTACTGCAGGAATCGCTAGATAATCAATTTCTGAAGTATGGCCAGAGATTGCTTCAGCAGCAATTTTTCCTTCGTAAGAAGCTTTATGGGCAAGAGGAGGTCCAGCCACGATATCACCGATCGCATAGATATTTTTAACACTAGTACGGCATTGCTTATCGATTTCGACCAAGCCTCTTTCAGAAAGCTTAATACCTACTTGCTCGAGGCCGATTTCTTGTGTATTTGGTTTTCTTCCAACTGTAACCAATACATAATCAGCTTCAACAGATTTTTCTTCGCCTTTTACTTCGTATTTTACGACAACCTTATCAGCTGTTTCTTCAACGCCTTTAGCCATCGCTTTTGTTTCAATTGTAACGCCTTTCTTCTTCAGATTGCGTTTAACTAATGCTGACATTTGTTTTTCAAAACCGTTCAGGATTTCTTCAGTTCCCTCAAGAATAGTTACTTCAGTACCGAAGTTAGCATAAGCTCCACCTAGCTCAGTACCGATATATCCTCCACCGATAACAACCATTGACTTAGGAAGCTCTTCCAGGTTCAATGCGCCAGTTGAATCGATGACACGCTTAGAATATTTAAATGCAGGAATTTCAATCGGTGTTGATCCAGTAGCTAAAATAGCATTTTTGAATGTATACGTTTGGGCAGAATTTTCATCCATTACACGGATTGTATGTTCATCCACGAAATAAGCCTCGCCGTAAACAACATCGATTTTATTTCCTTTTAATAGGCCAGCTACACCGCCAGTCAATTTCTTTACTACGCCGGATTTGAAAGCTTGTACCTTTGAAAAGTCAATTTTTACATTTTCAGCTGTAATTCCCATATCCGCTGAATGCATAGCATGCTCATAACGGTGGCCAGCAGAAATCAATGCTTTTGAAGGAATACATCCAACGTTTAAGCAAACACCGCCAAGAGTTGCCTTTTCTACTACTGTTACTTTTTGTCCCAGTTGGGCTGCACGGATAGCAGCAACGTATCCGCCAGGGCCCCCACCAATTACGAGAGTATCTGTTTCAATCGGGAAATCTCCTACAACCATCTTTTTACGCCTCCATTAATAGTAGTTCTGGATCGTTCAACAAACGTTTAATATGATTTAACGCATTTTGAGCTGTCGCTCCGTCAATGATACGGTGATCAAAGCTCAACGAAAGTGCTAATACAGGAGCAGCAACAATTTCTCCATCACGTACGATTGCTTTTTCTGCGATTCGGCCAATACCTAAGATGGCAACTTCTGGATGATTGATGACTGGAGTGAACCACTGTCCGCCCGCGCTACCGATGTTTGTAATTGTGCAAGAAGCGCCTTTCATTTCGTTCGGAGCTAACTTGCCTTCACGTGCTTTACCTGCAAGTTCATTGATTTCATCTGAGATGTTAAAAACAGATTTACGATCCGCATTTTTCACTACAGGAACCAATAGCCCTTTTTCTGTATCGGCAGCAATTCCGATATTGTAATAGTGCTTTTGAACGATTTCACTCTTTTCATCATCGATTGATGTATTCAAAGTAGGGAATTCTCGCAATGCACTTGTTAAAGCTTTAACGACATACGGCAAGAAAGTAAGCTTGATTCCTTTTTCTGCAGCAATCGCCTTGAACTTTTTACGATGGTCGACAAGTTTTGTCACATCGATTTCATCCATAAGAGTCACGTGAGGGGCCGTATGCTTAGAGTTTACCATAGCTTTCGCAATTGCCTTACGGATGCCGCTCATTTTTTCGCGTGTTTCTGGGAATTCTCCTTCCGGAACCACTGGAGCTGCTGCAGGTGCTGTTGAAGTTTCTTCAACCGGCGCCGCTTCTTCCGCTTGTGCAGCAGAGGCAGTTGCTTGGCCTCCGTTTAGGAACGCATCGATATCGCTCTTCAATACACGGCCATGATCTCCACTTCCAGTTACCTGCGCGATAGTAACACCTTTTTCACGGGCATATTTCCGCACAGAAGGCATTGCGATCACACGTTTATTCGATTCTTTGGATTCAGCTTGGGCACCAGCGCCAGTTTCTTCTTTCGCCGCTGGTTTTTCAGCCTGTTCTTTCTCCACTTTTTGTCCAGCTTCCGCAGTGGATTGAACTTGGGCTTCAGTCTTGCTTTCTTCTTCATGCTCTCCCTTGAATGAAAGATCCTCATATCCCGGAGCATCAAACGTAACAAGAACATCTCCAACGACAGCAACTGTTCCTTCTGAAACATGGACTTCTTCTACAGTTCCTTCTACCGGTGATGGAATTTCAACAACTGCTTTATCATTTTGGACCTCACAAAGCACGTCGTCCTCCTGCACTTTATCACCTGGCTTAATAAACCATTTTACAATTTCACCTTCATGGATACCTTCACCGATATCTGGCAATTTAAATTTAAATGACACGTAATCCGACCTCCTATTAGTTCAGTTTCATTCCTGGCATTCCTAAGGAAAAAAACATGGTGCAATGGGTGATCGCCTGCCTTGCAAGCAGACGATCCATTCATTAGTTGTTTTATTAGAAATTCAAGACTTTATTAGCTGTTTCAATAATATCCTTAAAGTTAGGCAGCCAAACTTGTTCTGCTTGAGAGAATGGGAAAACAGTATCTGCAGCAGTCACACGCATAACAGGTGCTTCAAGGCTTAGGATTGCACGATCATTGATTTCTGCCACAACATTGGCAGCAATACCTGCTTGTTTTTGAGCTTCTTGAACGACCATAGCTCTACCAGTTTTCTCAACAGATGCAATAATTGTTTCGATATCTAACGGGCTCACTGTACGTAAATCAATTACTTCTGCAGAAACGCCATCTTTTTCCAATTCATCAGCAGCCTTAAGGGCTTCATGGACCATTGCTCCATATGAAATGATCGTAAGATCTGTACCTTCACGTTTAACATCTGCTTTACCTAGCGGAATTGTATATTCGCCTTCAGGCACTTCTTGGCGGAATGAACGGTACAACTTCATATGTTCCACAAAAATGACAGGGTCATTATCTCTGATGGAAGAAATCAAAAGCCCTTTCGCATCATAAGGAGTGGAAGGAATAACAACTTTCACACCTGGTTGCTGAGCCATCAAACCTTCAAGGCTGTCAGCATGCATTTCAGGAGTGTGTACGCCGCCGCCGAAAGGTGTACGGATCGTCACCGGCGAATGGTATCTGCCGCCAGAGCGATAACGCATACGGGCCATTTGGCCGGAAATGCTGTCCATGATTTCATAAATAAAACCAAAGAATTGCAATTCAGGAACCGGACGGAACCCTTGTAATCCTAAACCGATTGCCAAGCCGCCGATACCGGATTCTGCAAGTGGAGTATCGAAAACGCGATCCTCGCCGAATTCTTTTTGAAGACCTTCAGTTGCACGGAAAACACCGCCGTTTTTACCAACATCTTCACCAAAGATCAATACTTTTTCATCGTTGCGCATTTCCACGCGCAATGCGTCTGTGATTGCTTGAAT
Source organism: Bacillus kalamii (assembly GCF_047238185.1). NCBI lineage: Bacteria > Bacillati > Bacillota > Bacilli > Caryophanales > Bacillaceae > Bacillus > Bacillus kalamii. The sequence continues at coordinate 2,437,918 of NZ_JBDFMI010000001.1, forward strand.
CATTGTTAATTGAGCCATCGCTTACTTCGACTCCTTTTCTTTATAGATTTCGTACTGTTCTTTCACGTTTACAGGCATTTCTTCATACATAATATTCAATAGGTCAGATACTTTTTGTTTTGGGGTAGCATCCGCTTTTTTGATTGCGTCTTTAATTTCTTCTTTTGCGCGTTCAATAACAGCTGCTTCTGTTTCTTCATTCCAGATACCTTTGTTTTCAAGGTATTTACGGAAACGGATTAAAGGATCTTTCAGTTCCCACTCATTATCGATATCAGAAGTACGGTATCGAGTCGGATCGTCACCAGCCATTGTATGCGGTCCATAACGGTATGTTAGAGTTTCAATCAATGTAGGGCCTTCACCGTTAATAGCGCGCTCACGAGCATCTTTAACAGCTGCGTATACAGCCAAGACGTCCATTCCATCTACCTGGATGCCAGGGATACCAGCAGCAACCGCTTTTTGTGCAATTGATTTAGCTGCCGATTGCTTTTCTACAGGTGTAGAAATAGCATAACGATTGTTTTGGACAACAAAGATTGCAGGAGCCTTGAAAGCACCGGCAAAGTTGATTCCTTCATAGAAATCCCCTTGTGATGCTCCGCCGTCGCCTGTATACGTAATAGCAACAGATTTTGCATTATTCTTCTTCATGCCCAAAGCAACACCTGCGCATTGGATATATTGGGCGCCAATAATGATTTGAGGTGAAATGACATTTACTCCCTCAGGAATTTTATTGCCTTCGAAGTGGCCTCTTGAGAACAAGAATGCTTGGTGTAAAGGAAGTCCGTGCCATACGATTTGCGGAACATCACGATAACCTGGAAGAATGAAATCTTCCTTTTCCAACGCAAATTGCGAACCAAGCTGTGAAGCTTCCTGACCTGCTGTAGGAGCATAGAATCCTAAGCGGCCTTGTCGGTTCAATGAAATGGAGCGTTGGTCAAGAACGCGTGTATACACCATTCTTGTCATCAATTCTTTTAGTTGTTCATCAGTTAAATCAGGCATTGCATCTTTATTAACAACTTCTCCCTCTTCGTTCAAAATTTGAAGGGTTTGAAATTGGTCTTTAATTGCCTCCATTTGCTTATTAACATCAAATAAGGCTTTAGCTTTTTTAGCAGCCATTCTTTTCACCTCATCCTTTCCTATATTAAAGGGTTCATAATTTAATTACTAAACACCATGTCCATATTCAAGCTATGAAAAAAACAGAAAGAAAACATTTTTTGTCAATGTCCTTCTTCCCTTATTTGGCTAGAATAAAAACACACAAAGGTTTAACGTTGCTAACATTTTATACTGTATCAATAAAAAATACAATACAAATATAACAATACATCTTCCATTTAGTAGTCTACAATACATATACGGACCCCGTCAAACGAAACGCATCGCTTTAATATCAATACTTTTTCCTCATTTCAACAATTACAACATCTTTAACGTGTTTTCTCTGTTATATAATATAAAAACCACCTGTACTATAAAAAGTAAACTTTTTGTGAAAAAATATTTTACCAAATTGTAAACACTTACAAAATCGCGTTTTAATACTTCAAAGACGATTTTACACGATTGTGATAGTGGAATGAAAACGCTTTATTATATTTTTCTAATATAATAACTACAACCATTTCTTTCTCTTTCGCCTCTATTTTCGCTGCCCTACTCTTTTTTCTTCGGCTTTAGTTTTATTTGGACACAAAAAAATCCCCCATTTCCAATCTGAGGGATTCTCTTGATTCTATGCTTTTATATTCAAGTTCCGGCATCAAAAAAAGCATTTCTCGCTCGGATATAACCAAGGCTCTCACTGTTATATTCTTCATTCAGCCTTTTCACTTTTTTATATTGGTCATTTACCGTTTCAATCGCATTCTGAAGTTCTGTAATAGATGTTTTGCTGCTATTGAACAATGTATATAAATGCTTGTCTGCCTTCACGCTCTTTTTATATGCCTGAATCAATTGCTCATGTATTGAGAAACGCCGATCCATTCTATCAAATACATTTTTCTCTTTCATATCCTTTTCGGAAGATTGATTGCTTATTTTCTTAACAGTATATTTTTCCCTTTCTCTTTTAGCTTTATCGACTATTTCCTTTTCTTGCGATATGGCCACTTTTCTTTCCAGCAAAGAATCATTCATCTTTCTGATTAAAAAATGAATTTCCTTGTTTTGGTCAGGGTTCATTTTGATCAAGTCATGATAATAATCCCCTTCTGTTTTCTCTGCTTTGGTCAACTTTTTTTGGGGAATTTCAGCCTTCCGCATTATTCCGTCTATTTTCTTTATAGCCATTTCTGCATTAGAATCTTCTTCATTACCCAAAAAGGCTGCCATCAGTAGAATAGCCAGTGCACCAACCATCGACAACAAGGCCAAAAGGGTTCTCTTTTTCACTTCCATCATCCTTTCAGAAAATAGAGGAGCCATCTTTCTATTTAACCTATGTTTATGCTATAGCGTTTATTAATAGACTATGATTTCTCCCTTTCACTCTGTGCCAGAGAAAGTTCATCCCTATAATATTGATTCATTTGCATGGATTTACTTTACCTAAAAGATGCGGTAGTATTTTAATGTTAGAAGCATATCGAGGGGGCCGAACGGATTTTATCATTTTTCTCGAACTCTCATAAGCCAACAGGCATCCCCATACACTATCAGGAAAAGGGTAATTCCCTGTTATGAAAAATAGAGGTGGATATTCATGATCACAATGAAAGATATCGTTTTAGAAGACCAGCCGGTCCTTCGGCAAGTCGCAAAAGAAGTTGCACTGCCAGCTACTGAAGAAGAAAAAAGCATAGCCCGCAGCATGCTTGAGTACTTGAAAAACAGCCAAAACAGAGAAATTGCTGAAAAATATGGTTTACGGGCAGGAGTCGGCTTGGCAGCACCACAAATAAATGTCAGCAAACGCATAATCGCTGTCCATATCCGAGACACCCAAGATCATTTATACAGCTATGCTCTTTTCAATCCGAAAATAATAAGCCACTCGGTTGAGAACTCCTATTTGGCTGGCGGAGAAGGGTGCCTATCTGTCGAAAGGCCTGTGCCTGGATTGGTCCCCCGCCATGCGCGTGTAACCGTAAAAGCGACCACAGTGGACGGAGAAGACATTAAGCTTCGCTTGAAAGGTATGCCAGCCATCGTCTTCCAGCATGAGATCGATCATTTAAACGGCATAATGTTCTATGACCATATCAACGAAAAGGACCCATTCGCACCGATACCGAATTCAACGGTTGTCGAATAAAAAAAAGGAGAACACATTTGTAGTGTTCTCCTTTTTTTATATTATAGTAACCCGATTTTCTTCAAGCCGTTCATTATTCCATCTTCATCAACAGGAGTGGTGACTACGTCAGCATATTTCAGCAATTCTTTTTCCGCGTTGCCCATCGCCACACCGGTGCCGACTGTCTGAAGCATTTCTATATCATTGAGGCCGTCACCGAAGGCGTATACATCATCAATGTTGAATCCTGCACGCTCAATGAATTTTTGGATGCCAGCTGCCTTCGATCCCCCTTCAGGCAAAACATCCACACATATAGGATGCCAGCGGATATAGCGAAAATCTGGGGAAATGCCTTCATAATTTTTCAGATCCGCTTCATTGACGTAAAGAAGAGATTGATAAATATCATTTCCCTTGAAAAAATGTTCATCGTTTTCTGGGTGCTCAAGCGCAAAAGACCCCATCGTTTCCTCAATATGTTCAGAGTATGGAACTGAGCTTTTCAAGGTATGTTCATTCATGAAGATCAACGGAACCTCTTTTTCTTTAGCTTTATCGAGAAGAAGCTGCAATTGATCTGTTTTTAACGGATTCCTGTAAATAACCTCATTTTCAAATACTACATACTGTCCATTGAAACTGACGAAAGAATCAATCCCGAGTTCTTCACGTATGTCCTCAAACATGAATGGAGCCCTCCCTGTTGCTATCGCAACATAAATACCTTTATCCTGCAATTGCTTAATAGCTGTTTTAGTTGAAGCGGGCAATTGTTTATCATGATCAAGTAAAGTACCGTCTATGTCAAAAAATACGATTTTTTTCAAGTGATTTCCCTTCATTTCTATAATTGTAGTATAGTAAACACCTTTTCATTAAAAGTGTTGGCGGCTACAAAGTCAAGCAGCCCCCAGCATAAAAAGATATGGCCCTTTCAGAAAAAAGCTGCAATAAAGGGTGCTTTCATCCATATACTACCTATAAGACAAGCGTAGCAAACATAACTTCGCCAAAATACTGTACAAAGACTTATTTACTTTCTTCAACTTTCGTTTACAATAATATTAAGGGAGTGATTCGCAATGCTTAAAAAGCTGCGGAAAAAACTGCTAAAACAATGGAAAGATATGTTGCGCAAGAAGACAATTGCATAAATTTTTTCTATTATAGCCCTTCAACACTTGCGAAGGGCTTGTTCTTTCATGTAAAGTTTTCTAAAATACTACATAAAGGCAATACTATTTACTAAGCGGAATAAGCGATTAAAATTAGCATCATGTTGTAATACATGAAAATTATGCTGTTTTTATATATAATGGAATAAGCAATAAAATGGAATTAAGGAGCGAATTAGAATGATTTACAAAGTATACTACCAAGACACAATGTTAGAGATTCCTGTACGTGAAAAAACGAAAACAATGTTTGTACAATCCGAATCTGTGCTAAAGGTAAGAAGAAGCCTGAAAGATAAAAATTTGAATATCGAATATATCGGACCGGTTGAGGGAGCCTATTTAGAATATGAAAAACAAAACGAAGACTATAAAGTATTGGAGCTATAATTTATGAAATTTGTTAAGAATGACCAGACCGCCGTGTTCGCATTGGGCGGCCTTGGCGAAATTGGAAAAAACACGTATGCAGTACAATTCCAGGATGAAATTATTTTAATCGATGCCGGTATCAAGTTCCCCGAAGATGAACTGCTTGGCATCGATTATGTAATTCCGGATTACTCATACCTTGTCAAAAATGCAGATAAAATTAAAGGCCTTTTTGTTACGCACGGCCACGAAGACCACATCGGCGGTATTCCGTACTTGCTTAAACAGATCAATATACCGGTATACGGCGGTAAGCTTGCCCTCGGATTGATCAAAAACAAATTGGAAGAGCACGGATTAATGAGATCATCGACTTTGATTGAAATCAAAGAGGATGATGTGATCAAATTCAGAAAAACGTCCGTTACGTTTTTCCGAACTACACACAGCATTCCAGATTCATATGGAATAGTGGTAAAAACGCCTCCTGGTCAAATTGTCCATACAGGAGATTTCAAATTTGACTTCACCCCTGTAGGAGAACCGGCAAACTTGACCAAAATGGCTGAAATCGGCAAAGAAGGCGTGCTGTGCCTGCTTTCTGACAGCACAAACAGTGAAGTGCCCGATTTCACCATGAGTGAACGAAAAGTCGGTGACACGATACAGGATATCTTCAGAAAAGTAGAAGGAAGAGTCATATTCGCAACATTTGCTTCCAATATCCATCGTCTACAGCAGGTTGTTGAAGCAGCTGTTGAAAACGGCCGAAAGATAGCCGTATTTGGACGAAGCATGGAAGCTGCGATTGAAATTGGACAAGAACTCGGTTATATCAGCTGTCCTGAAGGAACATTCATTGAATCACAGCAGATCAACCGCCTGCCCGCTAATAAAGTGACGATCCTTTGTACAGGAAGCCAAGGGGAACCGATGGCTGCTTTATCGAGAATTGCGAATGGTACGCACAGACAGATCCAGATCATCCCTGGAGATACAGTTGTCTTCTCGTCTTCTCCAATTCCAGGAAACACAATCAGCGTTTCAAGAACAATCAATATGCTCTTTAGAGCTGGTGCTGATGTTATCCACGGTAAATTGAGCGACATCCATACATCCGGTCACGGCGGCATGGAAGAGCAAAAGCTGATGCTGAGATTGATCAAGCCAAAATTCTTCATGCCGATTCACGGTGAATACCGTATGCAAAAAATGCACGCCCAGCATGCAATGGATTGCGATGTGCCGGAAGAAAATTGTTTCATCATGGATAATGGTGAAGTGCTTGCACTAAGCGCCAATACAGCACAGGTTGCCGGCAAAATCCAATCAGGTTCTGTCTATATCGATGGCAATGGAATCGGCGACATCGGAAACATCGTCCTGCGTGACCGCCGTATCCTATCTGAAGAGGGATTAGTTGTCGTTGTCGTCAGCATCAACATGAAGGAGTTCAAGATTTCCGCAGGGCCGGATATCATTTCCCGCGGTTTCGTGTATATGCGTGAATCCGGGGATCTGATCAACGATGCACAGTCCTTGCTCAAAAAACACCTGAATAAGGTGATGGAACGCAAGACTAGCCAATGGTCTGAAATTAAAAACGAAATAACAGATACACTGTCTCCTTTCTTATACGAAAAAACAAAACGCCGTCCAATGATCTTGCCGATCATCATGGAAGTAGATAAATAATGGTTTAAAAGGCCCCGGTTATAAAAACCGGGGCCTTTTTTGTGCATTATTCCATTACTTTTTTCTGGAAACGATTAATATCGGTATCCGCTCCAATGACGATCAAAACATCTCCTGCATTAATGGACTCGTTCGCTTGCGGAGAAACGATGATTTCATTTCCTCTTTTAAAGGCAACGATATTGATTCCATACCGTGCACGGATATCGAGATCCATTAACGTTTTGCCATCCAGTTTTTTATTGGCGGCAATCTCAACGATAGAATGCTCATCAGACAGTTCTAAATAATCCAACACACTGTTGGAGGCGATTTTGTGGGCAATCCTTCTCCCCATGTCTCTCTCAGGGTGGACAACATGGTCAGCGCCAATTTTAATAAGCACTTTCTCATGATAATCATTGGTTGCCTTCACCGTAATATCCTTGACCCCTAATTCTTTTAATATTAACGTAGTAAGAATGCTCGCTTGAATATTATCTCCTATGGCAACAATGACGTGGTCAAAATTGCGGATACCCAGACTTTTAAGAACCGATTCATCCGTCGTATCCCCTATCACAGCGTGAGATGCAATTGAAGCGAACTCATTGACACGGTCTTCATCATGGTCAATGGCCAGGACTTCCATCCCTTCTTCGATCAATTCACGGCAAATGCTGCCGCCAAACCGCCCTAATCCAATTACTGCGAATTCTTTCTTCACAATTATTCCTCCACCATCTAAAAGCTTGTTGAATCTCCCCATATTCTAACATACTTACCTAAATTCAACCAAGCTCTCAATTATCCATGTTGCCTACCAATCTCCACGGCGAAAGCGAACATCCTGCAGCGGTTATCGTTCTCTATGTATGACTGACAAATGGGGAACCTATAAAAAATGGCGATGGTTATTTTTTTCTTACTAAAAAAGCGGCATGATAATACATGCCCCTTTTTTGTATGTTTATTACAACGCCTTATCATCTATAGAGTTAAGATAACCGCTTATTTCGCCAACTACCGACTCCACGCACCCTTTCTCAAATGGAGAAATCAAATTTGCTGTTTTTACCAACTCAAGGAATGTCCTGCTCCCTCCTTCACGGCATAGTTTCACATAATCGGCCCATGCCGAATCGAAGTCTTCACGAGAGCGTTTCCAGAATTGAAATGCGCAGATTTGCGCCAATGTATAATCAATATAATAAAATGGCGATTGATATATGTGGCTTTGGCGTTGCCAGAAAGCCCCGCTTTCCAAGTAGGCAATCCCATCATAATTGCGGTGGGGCAAGTATTTCTCCTCTATGGACTTCCAAGCAAGATTTCTTTCCTTCGGAGTAACATCCGGGTTTCCGTATACAAAATGCTGAAACTCATCGACAGCCACTCCATAAGGCAAGAAAAGCAATGCACTGCTTAAATGGGCGAATTTATATTTTTCCTCGTCTTCTTTAAAGAATTTACCCATCCACGGCCATGTGAAAAACTCCATCGACATAGAATGGATCTCACATGCTTCCATTGTCGGAAAAGTATATTCAGGGATGTCAAAATGACGGCTCTCAAACACCTGGAAGGCATGCCCGGCCTCATGGGTCAATACATCGATATCATCGCTTGTTCCATTGAAATTGGAAAAGATAAAGGGAGATTTATAGTCTGGCAGGAATGTGCAATAGCCTCCTCCAGCTTTACCCTTCTTAGCCACAAGATCCATCAGTCCATTATCCAGCATATAATCGAAGAACTGCCCAGTCTCAAAAGAAAGCTCTTCATACATCTTCTTTCCTTGTTCTATGATCCATTCCGGCTCCCCTTTGGGTACAGGATTGCCGCTGGAGAATTCAAAGGATTCATCATAAAAAGTAAAATGTTCAACTCCTATCCGCTCACCTTGCCTCTTTCGGAGCTCAGTTGCTAGCGGAACTATATAATCCTTTACCTGTTCACGGAAAGCAGCTACCATGTCCGCATTATAATCCAAACGGCTCATTCTGTAATAACCGAGTTCAATATAATTCTCATACCCTAGTTTTTGAGCCATCTGAGTGCGCACTTTGACCAACTTATCATAAATTGTATCAAACTCTTCCCTATGTTCCTCCATAAAAGCAAAAACTGCTTTCAAAGATTTCTTACGCACCTTCCGATCCTTCGATTGTAAATAAGGGCCCATTTGCGCGATTGTATATTCTTTATCATCCCAAACAATTTTGGCTGATGCTATCAATTGTGTATAGTCCGTAGCCAGTTTATTCTCCAGCTTCAAATCTTCAATTATAACCGGTGAAAAAGTCTTCAATTTCGCTTCCGCCAGCAAAAATAAGGTCTTGCCCCATTTTTCTTCCAATTGATTTCTATACTTGGACTCTAGCAGCATTTTATAGAACATAGAGTCATATTCTTCAAACTCAGGAGATACCTCGTCTAAATAGGCCTGTTCTTCCTTATAAAATACATCATTCGTATCCACCGTATGGCGGATATATACCAGGTCCTTCATCGTATTCAATTTATTCCGAACATCATTTATGTTTTTCAACGCCTCATTTTGAGCGCCAACAGTAGAAGCTTCCTTAAACTGTTTAAAACAAAGGTCAAATGATTGCTTATATTCTTCCAAATTAGGCCTTACATACGTATATTCTTCAAATTTCACGTTTAACGGCTCCTTCTTCATTCAGATTTAAATACCATGATTAAATAATCATTGGCCAATCAGCCGCCAATTCCCTTCAAACGGCTGCTTGGCATATCCTTAGGCGCTATTCAATTGATATTGGGCCTGTATCAATTGATAATAATGGCCCTTGTTTTCCATCAATTGATCGTGGTTGCCCTGTTCCTTGATGTTTCCTTGTTCCAATACATAAATCACATCACAATCGCGGATAGTGGACAGACGGTGGGCGATAATGATGGATGTACGATTTTTCAACAGCTTCTTCAAGGCATTCTGTATTTTCATTTCTGTCTCTGTATCGATGCTTGCAGTCGCTTCATCAAGAATAATGATTTTTGGATCAGCCAATAACGCTCTTGAGAAGGATAGCAACTGCCGTTCCCCGACGGATAGAATATTCCCTCTTTCCTCTACCTCCGTTTGATAGCCCTGCGGAAGCTTTACAATAAAATCATCTGCTCCTACTGCCTTTGCTGCTGCCATTACCTCTTCATCACTGGCAAGCGGATTTCCGAAACGGATATTTTCCATAATGGTCCCCGAGAAGATAAATGTATCCTGCAAGACAATTGAAATATTCCTTCTTAAAGAATAGAGCGAAGCGTCCTTAACATCTATTCCGTCGATGGACACCTGTCCGGCTGTACAATCATAGAATCGGCTTATTAAATTGGCGATTGTTGTTTTGCCCGAACCGGTATGTCCGACAAGGGCCACTCTTTGCCCAGCTTTCATTTCAAGATTAATGCCTTTCAGCGCTTTTCTCTTTTGATCATACGAAAACTCAACATCTTTGAAAACGATTCTTCCTTTAAGATCAGAAAATTCGATTGGATGTTCTTTCTCACTCACATTCGGTTTCTCATCCAAAAACTCAAAAATACGCTCAGAGGAAGCCATTCCAATCAGCAATTGATTATATAACTGCCCAAGCCGGGAAATCGGATCCCAAAACATCCCCAAATAAAAGGCAAAGGAAACGAAAACACCTAAATCCATTTGTCCGGTACTGATCAAATGCGAACCGTACCATAGAAGGACAGCCGTTCCAAGGGCGTTTGCCATATCCACAAACGGGCGGAACATGGCATTTTTTTGGGAAGCCTTTCTCCAGCTCTCAAACAGTTCAGAATTAACACCGTCAAAAAATTGCATATTTTCTTTCTCTTGTGTAAAAGATTGTGTAACCCGTATCCCTTGGATGCTTTCGTTCAAATGTGAATTTAGCTTTGATTGAATCAAGCGGACTTCCTGCCAGCTTCGGCGGATTTTTTTCCGCAAGCTTGTTGAAATGAAAAACATCAAAGGCATAATGACGAGTACAGCTAATGTCAATTGCGGGCTCAATGTAAACAGGATGACGATGATACCGATCAACGTGATGCTGTCCATCAATAAGTTGATTACCCCATTAGTAAACAAGTCCTGCAAAGAATTAATATCATTCATAATCCTTACAAGAATCGACCCTGCAGAACGCTGGTCAAAGAAACGATTGGACAAGGACTGTACATGTGTAAACAGGTGCTTTCTTAAATCATAGATGATTTTCTGCCCCAACTGATTCATCCATTTAAATCGGAAGACGTTTACGGCATACGAAACAACATATAATACAGCAATCAAAGAAACCATTTTGACAAGCAGTGAACTGTCTTTGTTCATGATCGCTTGGTCAAGGGTGTATATTCCGATTAAAATCGGAATGGCAAGCCTGATTAATGTTGTGACGACCATGGAAGCGATAGAAAGAGGCAAAAGCCCCTTCCTATAAGGCTTCATGTAACTCATTAGCCGAAGCATCTGCTTCCAGTTAAACGGCTTGTCAATCGCCTGGTCTGTGGAATAATTAAATCTCTTCATTACTTGAGGATTCATTTGGCGTGTTTTCATAGTTCCACCTCTCTTTCTGGCCGTGTCAAGCATGCGCCATTTTCTCATAATCGCTGAATTGTATATCATATATGGATCGATACAAACCTTGGTTTGCGACCAATTGCTGATGCGTTCCGCGCTCGATGACTCTTCCTTCATGAAGAACCAATATCTCATCGCAGTGTTTTACTGATGAAATACGGTGTGCGATTACAATCGTTGAACGCTCCTTCATCACTTCTTTCAAGGCAGCTTGAATGCTTTGTTCTGTTTGCATATCAACTGCACTGGTCGCATCATCCAAAATGAGGATTCCCGGATTCAGGCAAATAGCCCGAGCGATAGCTATTCTTTGCTTCTGGCCGCCTGACAGGCCCAATCCCCGTTCCCCAAGGAGCGTATCATACCCATCCGGCAAGGTTTCAATAAACTCATGTGCCTGTGCACGTTTAGCAGCTTCAACAATTTCCGCAAAGGTAGCATTCGGTTTTCCATAAGAAATATTGTCTCTGATAGATGAAGAAAACAAAAAAGATTCCTGAAGCACAAAACCGATATTCCCCCTTAATGTCTCTAATGAATAGGTATGTATATCTTCACCATCAATGCGGATTTCGCCTTTAGTAGGTTCGTAGAATCGGGTAATTAATTGCGTAAGCGATGTTTTTCCGCTTCCTGTTGCCCCGATAAGCCCTAAAGTCTTACCTGCAGACAAATGGAAGGAAATATCCTCCAAGGCGTTATTATCGCTTTCTGCATATTTTAATGACACTGAATCAAACAGAACATCCCCCCGTAAATGCTCCACTGCTGCCGGTGCTTCACATTCCTGGATATGCCAATCTTTTTCCAATACCTCTATCAATCTTTCACCGGAAGCTTTTGATTGTGAAAATAAATTGATAATGTAACCGACATTCGTGATTGGCCAGACTATATACCAAACAAGGCTATAGAAGGCGACTAGTTCCCCTGGCTTCAATGATCCGTCAATGACTAAATATCCCCCATAAATAAATAGAAGCACTACAGAGAATTGGCCGCATAATTCCATCAGAGGAAAGAACTTCGACATGATATTCGAAGTAAATATGTATTGATCGCGATAATGTCCGTTCGCATCATTGAACTTATTGATTTCAAAATCCTCGCGGGACAGTGATTTAACCGTCTGGATGCCGCTTATATTTTCCTGGACATTCGTATTCAGTTTACCGAATGATTTTCTGATCCCCCTGAATGCAGGCGAAATCTTCTTTTCAAATCTGTATACCACAACAGCCAAAAACGGCAATGTAACCATCGTGGCGAATGTAAGCGGGACAGAGTAACTGAACATCACAGCAAAGCTTACAACAATCAGCGCAACTACACGAATAGCTTCGGCAATCCCAAATGATAAAAAGAATCGGAACCCTTCCACATCCGCTGTTAAGCGCGACATCAAATCCCCTGTTTTAGCACTGTCGTAATATCTGAAACTCAGATACTGCAGTTTTTCATATAAAGCATTCCGTAAATGATAAACTGCTTTTATCCCGAATACATCACCATAATACTGATTCATGTAAGACGAGAACCCTTTTACCATCATCAACAAGACGAATCCGACCGCCAGATAAGGAATTAAACCGTATTTCCCCTTACCTATTACATCGTCAATCGTAACTTGCAGGATAATGGGATATACAACCGTCACCCCAGTAATTAAAAGCAAAAAAAGCAAAGAAATAAATAATTGAGACCGATACGGCCAGTAAAATGCTTTCAATCGCTTAAATGTATCCATAATTACCCCCTCTATCGCATATTATAATGGCTAAATTACCCATTTTTACAGAAAACTGTAATATCTAATATATCGGTTTTCGAAATAAATTTCCACTATTTTATTTATTTTATTAATTCTGACTATTTTAAACAAAAAAAAGAAAGCATCGGTTTGCAGCAGGCAATGCCATTAGCAACCGATGCTCTCTTTTTTATTATTCAGCTTGCTCACTTTCGTTCAATACACGGTTCACCCGTTTTTCCAGCATTTTCATTCCGCTGCCGCCAGCTTGGAAGTGGCGAAGGACTCCTGTTTTATCAAACACATAATAAGCAGGCACATATTGATTTTCAAACGCATCATTCAATTTCAATTCACTGTCCACAAAAATAGGTTGAGTAATATTGTGTTCGGAAGCAACCCTTTTAATGTCTTCAATATTTAAATCGTCTTCAGAACGAGGCATATGCACTGCTACTACGTTCAATTGATCTTTATAGCGATCCCGAAACTCGTTGACTTGCGGCATCGCTTCTTTGCAAAGATGGCATGAAATCGACCAGAAGTGGATCAATGTCGGTTTCTCTCCAATTAATTGTTCTTTAGTGACTTCTCCGTTCAACCACTCAGTAGCGCCTGTTAATTCAGGCATATCAGCTCTTAATTTCATTTTATACTGCACCTCCGTATGTATTTTTTGAAAAAAGAGACCTAACATATAGTTAGGCCTACTTATAGGTATCTAAAAATCAAAGTGTTTTTTGGCCTGGTCTCCAGTTGGCAGGGCATAATCCACCAGTTTGAAGAGCTTGCAGCACACGAAGGGTTTCATCCACATCACGGCCGATGTTGTTATGGTTCACTACTTGATATTGCAATTCGCCTTCTGGGTTGATGATGAACAATCCGCGCAATGCAACTCCTTCTTCCTCGATTAAAACACCATATTCACGGGAAATAGAATGGTTCGTATCCGCAGCCAATGGATATTTCAAATCCCCTAAGCCGTTGTCTTTACGGTCTGTATTGATCCAAGCCAAATGGGTATGGATTGTATCAGTTGAAGCACCGATTACAACCGCATCCAAATCTTCGAATTCATCATAGCGGTCAGACATTGCTGTAATTTCTGTCGGGCATACAAATGTAAAGTCCATTGGATAGAAGAATAAAACAGTCCATTTATCATTTTTCATGTTTTCTTCAAGACTTACTTTACCAAATTCCTTGTTTGCTAAAACAGCTTCCATTTCAAAACGTGGAGCTTGTTTTGCTACCATGCGCTCTGCCATCAAAATCCCTCCAAAATTATAAAAGATTATTTGAATCGAGAATATCATTTAAATATTCTCAATTATATATTTTCTCGACAAGACTCATTATAACACCTACAGTATATAAGTCAAACAATTAATTAAAATAAATATTATCTGATAAGCATTTTAATTTAAACGAAAACTGCCCGACATTTCCCTGTAAGCTTACTATAATAGTATCATTGATTTGTTTTCTTATAAAACGAAATGCTACGAAAATTCCCCTATTTGTGACATTTTTTTCACAGTCCTCTGCTTTGTGCATTCGTTTTATAGACTGCAGATCTAAACTAGAGTCTCTCATATTTTGTTATCGCACACCAAAAAACGCCCAGAATCACTCTGAGCGCTTTCGTTTGCCGCAGAAAATAAGATTATCCTTAACCTCTATTTCCTTTAAATCGCATATAATCCATTAAAAATTCAATAGCCATCGGTATCGCATCTTCATTAGGTGTCAATTTGGAGTGGTGTAAACCATATGGCGAATCAACTCCCAGCCAGAACATAAAACCGGGAATTTCTTTCAGCATATAACCAAAATCCTCGCCGGTCATGCCTTCTTTTGCTTGAACAAAATCCATGGAAGGATGTTGAGAGGCAAAGGAAACAAATTCATCGGTCAACGATGCTTCATTATATACCTGGTAGTACATACAGCCGTAATCAATCGCTGTTTCACATTCAAATCCTGTCGCAATACCTTTAACCAAGTGCTCCAGGCGCTGTTTGACTTTCATCATGCTTTCCGGTGATAGCGTACGGATTGTCCCTTCAATCCGGGCTTGTTCGGCAATAATATTCTGTACTGTACCGCCTGTAATTTTGCCGATTGTTATAACAGCCGAATCGAGCGGGTCTACGTTCCTTGAAATAATGGTTTGCAATTGCCCTACAAGCTGGCAGGCGATGACAATGCTGTCGGTTGTCTGATGGGGATAAGCTGCATGCCCCCCTTTTCCTTTTATATCTATATATAGTTCAGATGTATTGGCGAATAATAATCCCGGTTTTGTAGCAACTGTACCTACAGGGTACTCCGGAGCAATATGCAGGCCAACCACCATATCAGGCTTCCATTCCTTCATAATATCCGATTGGAGCATCGGCTCTGCCCCCCCTGGGCCCTCCTCGGCGGGCTGAAAGAAAAAGACGGCATCATCGTCAATCGGCTCATCAACAATGCCTTTTAAAACACCAAGGGCAATAGCCATATGAAAGTCATGGCCGCAAGCATGCATCCTGCCATCATGGATCGAATGATAAGGAAGCCCTGTCTGTTCGATAATCGGCAAACCATCTATGTCTGTACGATATCCGATCGTTTTCTCCGGTGCCTTCCCGTACACCCTTACGAATAGACCCGTTTTCCATTCTTTTATCTCTAGGCGGTCTTTTGGCAAATTACGCAAATAATCCAACAGATATGCCTGTGTTTTAACTTCTTTAAAACCTAGCTCCGGAATTCTATGTAAGTCCCTTCTTATATCAACGAAAGCATTCGCATTTTCCATGAAGATAATCCCCCCGAATTGAAATGTATAGATGTATTATAAGGCACCATGCCGGCTTTTACCATCCTATGAAGACCAAGAGACCCATAACCCTGCATAAAGAAAAAGGACCGCTGTTGAAAGCAGTCCTTTGGCGGTCGCCTAACGTAATTAAAGCTGGCGTAGTTCTTGCATGATTTCAGTTTTTGATTTTGTTTTGTCATCGATTTGTTTGATTACCTTGGCAGGAATGCCTGCTGCGACGGAATAAGGCGGTATATCCTTTGTCACGACAGCCCCTGCAGCAATAACAGACCCTTTTCCGATCGTTACACCTTCCAATACAACGGCATTTGCTCCCACCAGAACATCATCTTCAATGACAACCGGCTTTGCAGAAGGCGGCTCGATAACGCCTGCAAGAACAGCTCCGGCACCGATATGGCAGTTATTGCGGACCGTTGCTCTTCCGCCCATCACGACATTCATATCAATCATCGTTCCAGAACCGATGACTGCACCGATATTGATGGAAGCTCCCATCATTATAACTGCATTTTCTCCAATTTCAACTTGGTCCCGGATGATAGCGCCCGGCTCTATGCGTGCCTTAATACCTTTCAGGTCCAGCATAGGGATTGCAGAATTGCGGCGGTCGTTTTCAATAACATAATCTTCGATTTGTTCACTGTGCGTATTCAGAGCTTCACTGATATCGGACCATTCTCCGAATAGAACACCTGTATTACCCGTAATGAACGTTTTTGTTTGTTCGCCAAACGCGAGACCTTCCAAATCTCCTTTTATGTATACTTTTACTGGCGTCGATTTTTTTGCATTGGCAATATACGAAATAATTTCGCGTGCATCTACCATTTTCATTGTCTTTCCTCCCTTTTGAAGTCTGAAAAAATACTAATGATTACTTTACCAAACTAAACAGCGATTAACAAGCAAAATTATCCTTAGTTATTCAAGTTCCGATTCTTTTATATATTCTTGTACAATCTCTACAAAAGCCTGAACCTGCTGAAGTTGAAATGACTTTTCGTACCCCAGCAGCCAAGTGTCCCGTTCAAGGTTGTCATGGTGGTCATCGTAGAGCGGAATTTTGTAAATGTTCTTGGCGTCATGGTTTTGAATCGTTATTGCCGGAAGAATTGCATACCCAATTCCGTTTAGCGCCATTTGCTTGCATGTCTCTATTTGGTCTACTACAATCGTCCTTTTAGGAACGCTTTGAAAGTGCCTGATCCACCAATCCTGGATTTCTTGATAATAATTGGAATCACTTTTAAATTGGATAAAAGGCCTATTCGTCTCAAGTACTTGTTCAAGCTTATTCATCTCCGTATCGACGAGATATAGCTTATCCTTAAAGAGATGGTGGCGGACTCCCTTCCAATCGGGAGTCCCCCTAATGATGCCGATATGGACGGTATCGTCATACAAGGATTTAAGGATTTCACTGCTCCAGCCTGTAACCAATGAAATCTTAGCATGGGGATAGGTATTGACGTATTTTTTCAGCACCTTAGGCAGCCAATTTTGTCCGACGATGGTTGCGCAGGCTATTTTCAAGGTTCCATATACTTTATTATCCATTGCCTGTATTTCTTCATGGACTTTTTCTTCCTGTTCAAGTACTCTGTTCGCTAAATCAATGATGGTTTCCCCTGCCGGTGTCAATGTCAAGCCTTTTTGGGACCGTACAAAGATTTTCGTCCGCCAATCCTTCTCTATACTTTGGAGACGCTGCGACAATGCCGGCTGCGAGACAAATAAACGCTCAGCCGCTTTCCGCATGTTCATTTCCTGCGCCAGGACAGACAGTAATTGATATTCTGAATTGCTCATTCTGATCCCTCATCCATTCTTTTAAACGTAATGGTTTACCCAAAATGTATTATACGTTTTTTAATCTGTTGTTTCATGCATGTGAACAAAAAAGAGCCTGCTTACTGCAAGACTCTTGATTCTACATTTTTCAATTGGCAAGAAGCTGTTTCTGGAACTCTTTCAAAAGAGCTCTTCTCGTTAAAATACCTTCGAATACCCCGTCTTCATCCTCCACACAAACAAAAGGATGGTCTATCAGTTTCTTCAATCCTGTTTTGACTGTATCAGTCAAGCGCAATCGGGGAATATCGGGATTCATTACATCACTTACTTTCAACTCTTCCAATTTCTCGAATTCAATTCTTTCCAACCCGAGAATAGCATCCATAATCATCGGCGAACTGATCAAGCCGTATAATTTGAAATGGGGATCTAATACAGGTATGGCTGTATATCCGCTTTTCGTAAGAACCAACAAACCATGTTCCAAATTGTTGGCGATTTGCACATGTGCAACTTTTTCGGCTGAAATAACATAACTCTCGATAGATGTGGAAAGCAGTTCATTGTTATTACATGTAAGCATACGATTACTCCTACTCTTATACTCAGTATTTTCTTCTTTTACTTATTTTAACAATTACTCATGCTGCCTGCATCCTAAATGCTTAGTTATTATTCTTCTGTTTCTCAAGTAACTTACGGATTGCGACTAGTTCATTCTTTGTTGACATCAGTTCAGCAAGACCTAGCAACATGATAAACAACATGATAATCATCAGAAGTATCTGCAAAAATGGACCCACCTTTTTCTTCAATTCATTGATCCGGGTGTATCAACATGTTGCTTTTCTCTTCCAGTTAAAATACATACTTAGTATACATACCATCCATCCAAACGGCAAGCATACACTACACAATCAAATACAATAAATCCCACAACGACAACGTATAAAACCTTCAAATCCTTCATCTTTTTTGTGCGGAATTATTGTGTAAATGCCGAATCCAACACCCAGTAGGATGCGCCAAAAAAAGAGCCCCCTTAGGGACTCTTACGCGTTCAATAAATCAAAGATTTCAATCGTAATCATATCGATATTATCGAATTGATACTTGGACGACTTGCCTTTTTCATCATATACTTCAAGCTCGTACATAGCCGTTTTATTAAAGTACGTAACTTGGCATTTTTTCACGCCATCTATTTCAAAAAAACGCTGCGCTGTTTCAGTTTCCTTCGCTTGTTCCTGAAGGTTTAATAGTCTTGTTATGATGCCTTGTAATTGAGTCATTATAGCATCTCCTTTCAATATGTAACAGAATTCCTACCAGTATGTTTCACTATAACATAAGTTCTTATGCCAGTGCCATGCCTAAGTATATTCTGAAAGTTTTAAAATCCATTTACTTAATCCTTCATGGCGCTTACAATAGGTACAAAACCTAGGATAGGGGGATTTCTATGAATTTTGCACAACAAATTAATAGTACAATGTATTCCATTGATTGTCACGATTTAGGCCGAAAAAAAAGGACAGGCTGTTATGTCCTGATGGATGGGAATAGCGCCACACTGATTGAAACGTCTGCTAGCCCTTCCATCCCTTACATTTTGCAAGGGTTGAACGAATTATCAATAGACCTTGAACAGATTAGCCGGATTATTGTCACTCACATCCATCTTGACCATGCCGGCGGAGCAGGATTATTGCTGCAGCAGTGCCCAAATGCCACTCTAATCGTCCATCCTAAAGGAGCACACCATTTGCATGAGCCTTCCAGACTAATAGCAGGGGCGCGAGCCGTATACGGCGAGGATTTCGATTCATTATTCAAACCGATTGTTCCCATACCTGAAAATCGGATAAAAACGGCTGACCATGGTGAACATCTTGTATTGGCAGGCCGCACTCTGACATTTTATCATACCCCAGGCCATGCCAACCACCACATTTCCATCTATGACTCTTTTTCAAAAGGAATATTCACAGGCGATACTTGCGGCATTTTCTATCAAGAGGGACAAAAAGAGGCACTTGTTCTCCCAACCACATCGCCAAATCAATTCGATCCGGATGCTATGCTGAAGTCAATCGACCTTTATGAAGATTTAAAGGCTGAAGTTCTTTATTTTGGTCATTTCGGCGCCTGTGACACTCCTTCTGAGGCTTATGCGCAAATGAGGCATTATGTACCGCTTTTTGTGGAATGCGGAAAAAAGGCGCAATCACAAACATCAGTTATGAGCGATCAACTCGTATTGCTTCAATCCCTTTTGTTCGAACTGATTTCTCCACGTCTGAAAGAAATGGGGATTACAAGAAGCGATTCGCTATTTTCCCTTTTGGAGTTGGACTTTAAAGTGTCAGCAATGGGAATCATGGATATGTTGTCGAAGAAGCGCCATTAAGTCAAAGATACCCATTACATATGCTGTATAAGGTATACTATTCATATATTGTTATAACTAGGAGGCAAATATGCACACAGTTGTCCTTTACACACAACCTTCCTGTCCGCCATGCGAATTTACAAAGTTGTTTCTAAAAGAACACGGCGTTTCCTTTGAAGAGAAAAATATCTCGAGGGATTCCAAGGCGAAGAAAGTAATGATGAATCAATATAACGCGTTTTCTACACCCGTCATCGTGATTGATGAAGAGCCGATCATCGGTTTTGACCAAGAACGGATCGAGCAGCTTTTAGGATTGAAAAATATATAAATGATCCTTAAATCAGTTAGGGGACGCCATTAGATGGCGTCCCCTGTCTTTTCATTCCAAATAATGTTCAAAAAATATCATGCTCATACAGATATTCATAGGAAATATCAATGAAAAGATACTCGTTTTCGTTGACCGGAATGGAAAAAGTCCTGATTGTTTGTGCAATTTCAATGTCACTGTACGAATCTGAAAGAAATCCTTCCTGGTCGTTCCTCATTTTAATAATAGTCTTCAGGAAATATGGCCGCCAGCTCCAGTTTTTCTCCATATGGTCCATTTGAGCTACCCATCCATCCTTAGTTTTCAAAATATTGGGCGACCGTTGAAATCCATCCTCATCGCAAACGTACAGCCTGAATGAACAATGTTCAATGGATTGGGCCAATTCCATCAACAAAGGGACATCGCTGCTTGTTGGCCGATATTTATGGATAGTCCGCTCAAGGTCCAATTGAAGCTTTTTCTTCTCATCATACTTTTTTTCAAGACTAATTTTTTCCGAATCAATGAAACGATGGCACTCCGTTTTGAACCACTTTTTTAGTGCATCTCTCCTAATAGGCTGGTGTGCCGGTTCAGCGAGATAGAATCCTTGATAGTACCGGCCTCCATGCCTCCATGCATATTGCAGCTGATACACGGTTTCGATATTTTCGAATAATAGCGTGGCACCCATTTTCCGTGAAAGTTTTCCTAAAATGGCAACTGTGTCGGCGAACGAATCCCACGATTGAAGATTAAGATGATGAAGGCTTACTTTCAGAATTTGGGGCGATAATGAAGTAATCCGGTCAAGATGGCTCTCTATCGCTAAGTGATCAACCGCAATTTTAATCCCATAGGTTTGATAATACGTCAATAAATGCTGCAGGCTTCTTATTTCATCCGGAAAATCCTTTTCAGATAATTCCAATACAATCCGGTGCAGTTTATCTTCAGGAATATACCGCTTTATAATATCAAGGAGATCCTCCCCGTGATCAAGAAGCATGAATGATGGATTCCGGTTAATAAAAATGAAACATTCATCCTCCGAATTTGCCAGCATAGCCAGCGCCTTCTCCAAGACTGCATTATCAACATCTATACGGTACTCTTCAGGTATACTATGGTCGCTGAAAAAAGGCCCAAGACTTTCAACTCCTTTTTCGCTCCTATATCTGCCCAAAATTTCATACCCAACGACAACGTGCTCATCTGCGCTGAATATCGGCTGCAAGAAAGGCTCAATCTGATCATAGTTTGTCAGCACTTCCATTGGATCCATGTCGACCACCCCGAACATTGGTATTTGGAACAATTATACCACTGTTTCTCAAACTAGTTAAAAAATTCAACTTAGTTCACACTATATTTCTAATTCGGAGCGGAAATGGATGCCTACACTTTAAAACGGACGTTGATTCAACCAACTGCCGCCATCCAACGTAATGCATTCCCCGTTCAGATAGGCTGCCTGGTCAGAAAGCATGAATGCAGCCAATTGGGCAATTTCCTCAGGCTTGCCCAGTCTTCCGAGCGGCACACTGTCCAATGTCATCTTGGCAGCGGCTTCACTTTCCCACAGCTTGGCTGCGCCGCCGGTGCGTTCTATCGGACCGGGAGCCATGGCATTGACCCTAATTCCATACTTACGCCCCCATTCCACCGCCAATGTCCTTGTAAGCGCCAGGACGCCAGCCTTAGCGCTTGCTGAATGAACAACACCAGGGCCGGCATCCCAAGCATATGTAGCTACCATATTCAACATAGCTCCTTTCACGCCATTAGCAATCATATACTTCCCGACTGCACTGCTACAGTAAAAGGTCCCATTCAAAACGATATCTATAACGGATTTCCATCCATTCGGAGATAATTCCTCTGCTGCACAAATAAAATTACCTGCCGCATTATTCACCAGAAAATCAATCGTTCCGAACTCTGCCGCTGTCTTTTCAACCATCGCTTGGACATGCTCAACATTTCTTACGTCCATCTGGAAAGGGATCACTTTTCCATTCGGGTGTTCGATTTCTTTAATGGCAGATTGCAGCCGCTCTTCATTTCTTCCTGTAATGACGACGTTTCCTCCCAATTCGACGAAATGCTTCGCCATATATTTACCCATCCCGCTTGAACCGCCAGTAATAATTGCAACTTTATTTTTCATCTTCATTTCCCCCTTTTAATAAATGAATCGTCATTCATTTATTTTACCATTTTTGCTCATCATTTTCTATTTTTACCTGTTATAGAATTACATTTTCTTGAAGGAGTGTTTCAAGCATCAAGCAAAAAGGATTAAAAACAGAATTCACATGTTCCTATGTCTTGTTTGGGCAATAAAGAATTTAGCATCAGTGTCAAACAGTTTTTTTCAACAGCCGCTGTATGCGTTTTAACTCCATAAGCTTTCCTATTTCGCAAAAAAGCACGCCCTGTAAAGGCGTGCTTTCATTCATTACATAAATGGGAAAAACAACGGAATGGCCAAAATGGCTATGATCCCGATAAATACTTGCAGCGGAAGACTAACCCGGAGGAAATCAGCATATTTGTAACCACCCGCTGTCATGACAAGTGTGTTTGTCGGTGAGGCGATAGTTGAAAAGCTCATACTGGCGGCTACCGCTATCCCTACAACTATAGGCTCAGGATTTATGCCCATTCCTAACGCAGCTGTCAGTGCAATAGGCGCAAGTAAAATAGTTGTTGCAACAGAATTCATGAATTGGGACAAGAGAGACGTTATGATATAAAAAGCTATAAGCAGGCCGTATGCGCCATAATCGCCAACCAAGGCTTGCAGCGAATTGCTTAGCAATTGTGTTCCTCCAGTTTTGCCCAACGCAGTGGCGACTGGCAGAAGAGTAGCAATTACTATCACGATTTCCAGGTTGACCCGTTTATATGCAGATTCGACCGATTGTATACAGCCTAAAGCAACCATTAGAAAGGCAGACAGTAAAATACTTGTCACTGCGGACATTAATTGAAATGTCAGAAGGATTAGCATGAGGAGCATAATCAGTGCGGCTATAGGTGCTTTTCCGGAGGTCTCTGTCTCTTTGCGCTCATCGGATTTAGAACCAATGACGACCAAATCATCTTTTTGGTTTGAAATCAAATCGATGTTTTTCCATTTGCCATGGACCAATAAGGCATCTCCTATTTTCAGCTTTTGCCTTCCCAAATCAGTGTGTATATAGTCCCCTTTTCGATTGATGGCAAGTACATTGCATGAATATTGTTCACGGAAATGAAGATCCGCTATTGTCAAATTTTCAAGGCTAGAATGCGGTGCCAGTAGAATCTCTGTCATTCCGTATGATTTCCGGAGAAAATGCGATTTGATCTCTTCAATGGCAAATGGCCGCTTTTCCAGCTCATAAGTGGAAATGAAGTGATTAACCTCTTCTTCCTCCCCGAAAACCAACAGGAGATCGTTTGGGTAGAGTATTTCATTCGCTTTTGCCACAATAGAGCTTTTCGGATGCAATAAGCTCATTTTATCCTTCGACTTTCTTTCTATTTCAATCACCGTTATTTCAAAACGCGTAGGAAGTTTAAGCTCTTCCAGCCTTTCGCCAATAATTTCGGATGTTTCCGGCACATGGACAAAATGCAATTGGTCATATACTTTATAAAGTCCCGCCAATTCTCCGGCTGAAATAGATTTTCCTGGCGTAGAAATCGTCTCCTGGTCAATCGGCTGTATCTTTCTGCCGACCGTTAAAAAAAAGGCGATGCCGGCAATCAGGGCTATAAGGCCAATGCCTGTCATATCCAAAAACCCGAGAGAATCCAGTCCTTCCTTCGAAAGCACGTCGGCTATAATCAAGTTTGTGGGCGAACCGATCAAAGTGAGCAGCCCTCCCAGACTAGCCGCAAAAGTCAACGGCAGCAGGAACCTGGTTGGGTTGATCTTCAATTCAAAGGCGATACTCATGATGATTGGCAACAAAATAGCCACTGTTCCCGCACTGCTCATAACCGCACTGAACAAGCTTACCGTAATGAACATAATCATGATTAATTTTGTTTCACTGTTTCCGCTCATACGGAATAACGCGCTACCGACGGATTTTGCCAATCCGGAATCAAAAATACCTGCACCCACTATGAATAATCCGCCTGTCATGATGACAACCGGATTTGCAAAACCGGATACAGCTTCTTCAGGAGTTACTATATGAAAAACAGTCAGAGCCAATAAAGATCCCATCCCTATCAGATCTGCCCGTAATTTGCCTTGCAATAATAGTAAACACATAATCGCCACGATTATAAATGTGATAATCATAGGTTGATTTATCATTAGAACCTCCCACTTAATAGCACTATACAATAAAATCACATGTATGATTGGATTAAACATAAATCCATAATGCAGGTGTCAGGTTAACTTTAACCTACTGCTTGCTATCTTACTCATGCATTTACTCTTTATATAGCTTCTATATCATAATAAACAGAACTTATTCATCTGATTATTTCATATATATCAATCATAATACAATTTGAATACAAAATGTAAACATTTATTCACTTCAACTGTTTAATCTTATCGCATACGGGGATTTATTTCATTAAAATGGTTACATGCCCATGGTGAGGAGGCGGAAAAATGGTGGAAAATCCGGTACTATCAAGAAGAGATTTTATAAAAAAGATCCTTACATATATTCTTATTGCCCTTGGATGGGGCTATGGCATCAAATGGTATTCAAAATATGTAGAGCCATTCTGGCTTGAATCATCTGTTTTTTCCATTAATGACAGCATCATCCCCAAGAGCTTCCATCAAAGCAGGATTGTCCAGTTCAGCGACACTCATTTAGGCTTCCATTTCAGCATCCGCCAACTAAAAAAGACAGTCAAAACGATCAATTCACTGCAGCCGGACTTAATCATCTTTACAGGAGATCTAATGGATGAACCTGGTTCGTTCAAAAAAAGCCAACACATTATTCCCGTATTACGTTCATTAAAAGCCACATATGGAAAAATAGCCATCTATGGAAACCATGATCACGGTTCTAATGGAACAATATTATTTAGAGACATCATGGAAGCCTCCCAATTTAAGGTTCTTCGCAATGAAAACATGGCTATCACATCAAAAGCAGGTGAATCCATCTATATCGCCGGGATTGATGAACCGATGATTGGTACGCCGGACTGGTACAAGACCTTGAGGCATATTCCTTCGGACCAATTTTGCTTACTTCTTTCCCATGCCCCTGATTTAGCCGATTCCGCCAGCAAGAAAGGGGTGCATGCACAGCTTAGTGGGCATAGCCACGGGGGCCAGATTCAAATTCCTTTTGCAGGACCGCTTATTACACCTCCTTACGCAAAAAAATATTACGAAGGATCGTATATGGTAAACAGTATGAAGTTGTTTGTCAACAGGGGCTTGGGGACTACCAGAATTCCTTATCGATTCTTTTCACGCCCTGAAGTAACATCCATTACTTTGTTATCCTACTAGCAGCCTTTCCAGCTAAACAAGGGAGAATGAGCCATTCCCCCTTGACAGCATCCACGAAAAACTATTTGTTAAAATACTTTTGTTCAATTTCTTCTATCGGCAATGGCCTGCTGTAGAAAAATCCCTGTGCTTTTTGACAGCTGACTTTCTTTAGGAAATCCGCTTGCTCTTCACTTTCGACCCCCTCTGCGATTACTTCCAGGCCAAGATTTTGGGCAAGGTGTATAATCGTTGTGATGATGGCTTCATCCTTTTGGTCACAAAGCACTTCTTTAATGAAGGATTGGTCGATTTTTAATGTATCCAAAGGGAATTGCTTCAGATAACTGAGTGAAGAATATCCTGTACCGAAGTCATCCACGGATATCGATACACCAAGCTTCTTCAACCCATTGAGTGTCCTTAGGGCCTCCGTCGTATCCTGCATTGCCCCTTCTGTAATTTCTATCTCTAATTGGATAGGATCAATTTTATACTTATCTAACAGGCAAGAAATATGCTCTATTAATGCAGGCTGCAAAAATTGCTTTGGAGAAAGATTAACGGCCACTTTTAATGGGGGATACCCCATATTGTCCCAATGCCTGATCATTTTGCACACTTCTTCAATGACCCATTTCCCGATCGGTATAATTAATCCTGTTTCCTCGGCAATCGGGATAAAATCAGCAGGGGAAACAAACCCGAGCTTTTCATTATTCCATCGCAATAGAGCTTCAAAGCTTGTCACAAGTCCATTTTTCAAATCTATTTGCGGCTGAAGATACAAGCTTAATTCATTCTTTTCCAGAGCCCTCCTCAAATTGGTTTCAAGCATCACGATAGCCGGTATATGCTCATTTAATTCATGATTATAGAATTGGAAATGGGCTTTTCCTCTGGCCTTCACTTGAAATAATGCGCTGTCCGCCTTCCTGAGCAATGTTTCACCATCGCGCCCATCCAACGGAAACATCGAAATGCCAATGCTCGGTGTAACGAACCATTCATGGCCATCGAGTACAAATGGTATTGAAAAAGCAGTGAATATTTTTGCAGCAAAGTGAGTAACCTCATGGCGTTCAACCTCTGATATAAGGATGACGAATTCATCCCCGCTTATACGGTATACCTGGTAAAAGGTCTCGTCAATGAATGTTAATCGTTCTCCAACCTTCTTCAAAAGCAAATCTCCGGTGGAGTGCCCAAGCGTTTCGTTAAATAATTTAAAACGGTCAAGATCGATATAAAGCAGAGCAGCTTCTGTTTCATTCTTGGAAGATTTATAGATTATATGCTCCAGATCCTTTAGTAAAGCCTTTCTATTAAACAATCCGGTTACTTGATCGTGGTATGACATATATTGAATTAATTCCAGGCTCTTTGATTGCTGTGTTATATCCCTGAAAATAATGTAGGTCCCTTTCACCTCTTCATTCACAACAATGGGCACAAACTTCATATAGACAGATAATGATGTCCCTTTCTTATGTATCAAGCTGCATTCATCAAAATCAAGCGCAAGCCCTTTGAAGGAATTCCTGAAGACCTGTTTAAAATGCGGCAGGTTATCATCATTGACCATGTCAAAGAATGAACGATCCTTCAGCTCTTTTTCATCATAGCCCAAAAGTTTTTTGGAAGAAGGGTTGCAGGATACTACTTTCCCCTTTGCATCTATTGAAATAATGCCATCCAAATTGTGGTCAATGACAGATTTATATAATTGGATATTTTCCAATAACTCCTTTTCGTTCAACGCATGCGATAAAGAATGCTTAGCATTCACAGCTATATACCGAACGGTGTGTTCTTTATCCTTTAATGGATAAAGCGCTATATCCCAGGTCGACGGATTAGCATGGGAGCACATCCAATCAGACTGCGAAAGCAACTCACTTTTGCTTTCCGTTACGCGTTCGCATTCCTTCTTCAATAATGCTGATACTTCTTCGGAATGAACCTCATCAATTGTGCGCCCAATCCAGTTCTGTATTTTCCTTTTACGGCTTACCGCCATTGAGTTTGCATAAACATACCGGAATAGACCTTCTTTTTCCACCCGCAACATGATATAGCACTCTTCTACCATGTCAAATATACTATGGAATAAATCATATTCTTGCAAAGAAATAGATTTATTGTTTTTGCCGTCGTCAAAATTGATTTGTTCTCTATTCCTCATAACCATCACACCCTATGTGTATATTGATTTTTGGCAGTCATTTATGCGCGTTTATTTCTATAATAGCTTATCAGATAAAAACCGTACATAACCTTCTTAAAATTCAATAAAAGACGATGCAGCTTTAGGCTGATTGGCCCATTTATTCTGGTTTCCGCAAACCTCTTTACTGAATAGCTAATTAAAAGCGTACAGGCTCCAATCCAAAAACTCTCCATATACTGTAAAGAATACAGAACGGAGGTATCTACATGTACGGTCCCATTTTGCCAACACACAACTCTTACATGTTCTATCCTATGCCAAGTCCTGTCCCTTATAGGGCCTCATATACAGACCAAAGCTGGAACCAAACAATTGTCAATCAGGAAGACCAACGCTTTTTCCCTTTCTTCCTTCCCTTTGTAGCAGGATTAGCGATAGGGCCTCTGCTTTTTAACCGGCCTTGTTGTCCGCCCCCTTATCCGCCTTATCCGCCTTATCCCCCTGCCCCAATGCCTTACGCTCCCATGCCGTATGGGACGGTTCCTGCGGGTTTTCCGCCAGGATCCTTTAATCAAATACAACAAGGAAATACGCCGGTATACGGAGGCATCACAGAAAACGTTAATATATATACAAAATAAGTTCATTGCCTGGCCATATTTCAGTAAAAAAGCTGTTTTCATCACTAAAACAGCTTTTTTACTGTTTACAATTATTGAAATACGGATACAAATAGAAGGAAGACTATATAATAGAAAAAAACACGTAAATCTTCCTTCCTTATATAAAATTTCACACTATGAAAAAAGTATGAAACAAATATTAAATAGTAGAGAATATTTTGATGTTTCTATCACTTTAACGCAGCAGAATGCTATAATGATATTAGTTAATAAATCCAGAGAAAGGAGTTGCAAGAATGAATCAGAGAGCAGATATCCAACATCCCAGTAAAGAAGAAGAGCTTCCCCAAGCCATTTTTATCATCAATAAACATGCTAAGGCAGCTCCGCAACCCAAAACACTGTATCAAATGAAACAAATGGCAATCCAAAAGATGCTGAAAGAAGGAAAAGCGAAGAAGCTTGGATTGCACTTCTCCAACAATCCCAAAAATGCCCAACAGCAATCAGATGTCATTATCCAATGCGGAAAGTATATTTTTCATTTACCTCCGTCAAAGGAAGATATTAAGAAATTACCTCATCTAGGAAATCGCGCAAATGATAAGCGCAACCCAAAAACATACATGTCCTTATCTAGGGCAAAAGCCATTATATATAACTACATCGGACCTATGGAGAAGCCATTGGATAAAAAAGCTGCCACCCGTTATTCTCCATATAAAAAGAAGCAAAGTGTTAAAAAAACATCTACCATTTTTACCTCTTCCTTTTTGGGAAAAGATATATATTAAATATACTGCGTTGCCAAAAGAAAACGGTAATCTCCGTTTATCCCGGACAAGCT
This sequence comes from Bacillus kalamii, assembly GCF_047238185.1. Taxonomy (NCBI): domain Bacteria; kingdom Bacillati; phylum Bacillota; class Bacilli; order Caryophanales; family Bacillaceae; genus Bacillus; species Bacillus kalamii. Next base: position 2,467,214 of record NZ_JBDFMI010000001.1, read on the forward strand.
TAAGACGGAGCACTGACATAATGAATAGCTTTTTTAGAAGGAAAAGGATAGCGAATTGCTATCCTTTTCTTTTAGAAACAAAGAGCAATTCGCCTCCTGGCTCTGCTCATTTTTATTGTAATTGCATCTTACAGAACATATTGGTCAATATAGGCAATTAGTTCTGCAATTTCAGGTTTACTTATTTGAGCATCCGCTCCGACCATCTGGCCTTTATGCCGCAGGTCGTCTGTGATCAGGGATGAAAAAATAATGACCGGCAATTTGGATAAAGCTTTCTCTTCTTTGATTCTGCGAGTAAGATGATGTCCGTCCATTTGCGGCATTTCAATATCTGTTACGACAATTTGGACATGGTCTTCTATTTTATCTCCTTTGGAAATGATATTTTCCAAATAATTCAGCGCATCCTGCCCATTCTCAAAGAAATCCACATTATCAAATCCAGCTTCTTGGAGCGTATCATGAAGCAGCTTTCTCAATAATGGTGAATCTTCCGCTACAACGATCTTTTTATCAGTTCGTTGCCTATGTCCCAATTTCTTGACTTGCTGTACATTAATGCCTGATTCAGGATTGATTTCTACCACTATTTTTTCAAAATCCAGCAATAGGATCATTTCGCCATTTAGCTTGATAACTCCGATAATCTGGCTTTCAAGCCCTTGATACATATCTGAAGGTTTTTCGATTTGCTTCCAGGATATACGATGGATTTGGGTAACATTATGGACATGGAATACTACTTTTTGCTTATTAAACTCCGCCACAATGAATTTATCCTGTTCAGGAGTCAATGAGGGGGGATAACCCAAAGCTTTTGCGACATCCACGACAGGCAGTACCTCTTCGCGGAGTTCAATAATTCCTTCTACATACGAATGAGCCTGGGGAACAAACGTAATCGGAACTGGATTGATAATTTCTTTCACTTTTATGACATTGATGCCAAATTTATTATTCCCCAATCCGAATTCGACTATTTCAAGCTCATTTGTCCCGCTTTCCAATAAAATTCCTTTATGATCTTCCATTTTGTTTTAACCTGCCTTATTCGTTTATTCGATTATTTCCTTGCATGCACTTAATCGCAAGCGCTCATTTCCTGTTCCGCAATTCAAAATAGACTGTTTTTAATAAATGTATATATTGAAAACATACTATACTGGTTATATCGGACTATATAAGAACATATTTTAGACAATCTGCAGATTTTAAAGGAAATGGCCTATAGTTTTCTGCGGCTGCACCCAACTTATAAAAACCCCTGACACCATTGTTTGTTCTGCACACTCTTTCTTCATTTTCCCAAACTGTAGCCTTCAGCAGATAGATTTAAATGTATGCACCGATCAATCTTTTCGGTTTTGTATCCAAAAAAACGCCTTTTGGGCCGATTCGAGTCCTGCCTGATAGGGAGTATGATGTGCCATTTCGGGTCTGGCCGTTTCCCTTTTTTCTTATAAAAAACCCCTGTACCTTTATGTATAAGGCACAGGGGTTTGTCATTCATTTTATTGAGCTTTGACTACAACTGTTTTTGCAATCTTATCATGCAAGGTTTGTTTCTTTTTGGTGAAAAAGTACATAATATACCCGATGAACATCAAGCTCGAGAGAAAAATCATCGAAATATGGCGGATAACAGCTGTTAGGAAACTGATTCTTTCACCATTAACACTGGTTACCTTATTGTTGAATAGTTTTTTCCCTACGGTCGCTTGCCATTTAGAAGACTGCAGGATTGAATAATACAATATACTTATTATAAGTGTTATAAACATGTAGCCCGAATTATCCGCCATCGAATAGTTTGGATCGGATAGCTTGGCAGGATCAAAGGATATACCCATCAAAGAAAAGATCCCTATTGTTTCCAGTACTGAAATAATGGCGCTTAATATTAACCCATCCACTACGTATGAACCCAACCGGCTCCAAAAGGATGAATAATTAGCATTGTGCTGAACAGCTGATTGTTTGTCTGTCAATGTATAAAGCCTCCTAAGATGTCTGTATAATCTTTTTCAATCTCCCCTCGACTTTTCAAGCAAAGATTGACTATAGAAGATTGATTAGTCATCAACCCCCATCATTATATCAACATAATTACTATTCCCTTAATAAATCTATTAGTTTTAATATTCTGATGGCCAACCCCTAATTCAACTATAGTTTCCCTCATATCTTCTACCTTATTCCTATATAAGCTGCAACGGATTGAGCAAGAGAACGACAAAAGTGATACACTATACAAAGAATAAAAGGAGGCTTTGGTATGAACGTCAACCCACGTGTCAAACAAATTGAAATATCGGGAATCAGAAAATTTTCCAATATGGTGGCTCCGTTTAAAGAGGCTATCTCTTTAACGATTGGGCAGCCCGATTTCCCTACTCCCTTACATATTAAAGAAGCGGCAAAAAAAGCGATAGATGAAGATTTTACGACATATACCCATAACGCAGGCTATTTGGAACTCAGAGAGGTAGCTGCTTCCTACGTTGAAAAATATGGCCTTACGTATGATCCTGAAGCAGAAATTATTGTCACAACCGGGGCAAGTGAAGCTATTGATGTTTCACTTAGAGCCATTCTATCCGAAGGGGATGAGGTCATCCTGCCAGGGCCTGTCTATCCGGGCTACGAACCGATTATCACTCTTTGCGGAGCAGTTCCTGTCCATGCAGATGTCACCAAGAACAGTTTCAAATTAACAGCAGACTTGATTAAAGGGCATATAACCCCAAAGACGAAATGTATCATTCTTCCTTACCCATCCAATCCAACAGGTGTGTCCCTAACAAAAAAAGAGCTTCAGCAAATTGCCGAGCTCATTAGAGGAAAGGATATTATCATTGTTGCTGATGAGATTTACAGTGAAATTGTATTTGACGCACCGCATACGAGCATCGCTTCTTTTTTGAAAGACCAGACGATTGTCATTAACGGATTATCCAAATCGCACAGTATGACCGGCTGGCGCATCGGCTTTATCTTTGCGGAAGAACAGCTATGCGGTCAAATATTGAAGGTTCATCAATATAATGTATCATGTGCCTCGTCCATCTCGCAAAAAGCAGCAATCCAAGCTTTGACTGCCGGGAAAAATGATGCCTTGCCGATGAAGGAAGAATACAGAAAGCGGCGTGATTATGTATATAGCCGGTTAATTTCAATGGATCTAGAAGTGGTGATGCCTGATGGAGCTTTTTACTTCTTCGTGAAAATCCCAGATGGATACAATAACTCCTTCGATTTTGCCCTTGAACTTGTCAAAGAGGGCCAAGTTGCAGTAGTTCCCGGAAGTGCGTTCTCCGAAAAGGGTGAAGGCTATTTCCGGCTAAGCTATGCCTATTCGATGGATGTCCTAAAAAAAGGGTTGGACCGCATAGAGGGTTTCCTTTCAAGAAAGAGCCATTAAGACAGTTTTCGGAGGAATTTGATATCCCGGTAGCCTTCCTCCTTATTTGTAGTGGTAAGCTGGATTTCCAATAAGCAGCCCACCAACGAGTGGATGATGGCTTCAAATTCCTGCGAATTGGCCGGCTTGCCATAGCCAAGATCTTTCAGTTCTCTCATCAGAATGTGGAAGCCTGCATTATTTTCGATATGGCTGAATTTTAGTGGCAGTTGCCCTTGATCATTCGACATCAATCTCAGCTGCCACATAATCGGCTTTGCGCCATGTATGGTCTGTTCACGGCTGAACCCCTCCACTTTGACAACATAACTTCCGTCCTGTAGCTCCTTGAATTTATCTTCCACATCATCAAACAAACCCATGCCCCTCTCCCCTATCCATTTTTCACCATTATATGAAAGTCAGCGCCATTTTATGAAAGGAAAAACCGGAGCAGCTAGCTCCGGCCTTTTGAATTATATATGATGTGAATGGATACGGAACATCGGAACAACTGTGTCTTGGATCATATCCTTTCCATTAACCCGTTTGAAATCCAGTTTATAAAACACATCGAATCTTTGGCTGATATCCGTCTTAACCAGTTCTGGAGGTGTGACAACTATCAACTGGAACCGAAGCTTTTGGGCCACTGTAAAAATCGGATCAAGAACATGGGTCGAAGCGGCTTGGCCAAATGGATTGTCGCACAACAAAGTCACCCAGTTGCGGTCCGTCTCATTCTTCACTGATAGAAGCATCATCATCATAACCATACGCGCTGATAACTTCTGCCCGCCGCTTCCATCCGATTTCGTTTTAGATCCCTGATTGATGGTTTTCCACGTGGAGTAATGCTCTTTGCTTGGCGCCTTATACATGAACGCATTATCGGTCCGCATATTATAAACCAATAGTTCAGGATAACGATTCCGCAATGCAACGAACAATATTTTTTCATCTGCCACGAGCTTCTTGATTTCTAGCATCATCTCTTTATTCAACACATCGATTGATTCAAATTGAGATACGATCCGTTCTATGGAGAATACGAAATGCTGTTTCAGCAGCTCCTCAACATCTTCCGCTTTCTTCGGCAATATATCTTCCTTGAATTTGACCAAGGGGAACGTATGGCCAGATTCATTCTTGAATTTCATTTTCGCGACCATCGACCTTATAGAGTCTGCAATCTTCATGACCTTCATGGATGCACGGACTGCCCAAATTTCCTGCGCCTTCATTGCACGTTCTTTATCCTTCTCCAATTGTTCCAGCCCGCTTGCCGAAAATCTCTTCATACCGATGATGACAATCAGTATGTTCTTATACTGCCGGAGATTCATCAGATTGAGGGAAGCAAGCCATTCTTTTTTTAATCGGCTTTCCCAGTTCTTTTCCTCAATCGTCCTTTTTAGAAGTTTATGGGTCTTTTCGACATGCAGATGGGCGGCATCCATTGCTTCTTTCTTATTTTTTTGGATGGATATCCATTCATCCACACATTTTTTCGCATGTTTGCGGACAGCATCCTTATGCTCTGGCAGGCATAGTGATGCTGTATCTTCAAGTATTGCTGCCATCGTATCCGTATTGCTTTCAAAAGACCTGATCCGCTCTTTTGCTTCTTCTTGAAGAGCGGTGGCAGCTTTCAGCTCGGCCTTATTCTCCAGCATTTCCTGCTGAATCTGCATTTCTTTATTTTCAAGATTTACATCTTCCCACAACTCGGCTTCTTTGCCATGCTTTTTGACCTTTTTCTCAGCTTTCTCCAACTGAGGGGCCAAAGCGGCCATTGTTCCGTCAGCTGTTTTCATACAGTCACTTTGCTCGCGCTCCGCCTTTTCGCAGAGTACCACCTCATTTTTGATGCTTTCCAACTTTCTTTCCAGTACAAGCACCGGCTCAGCAGGCACTTCAGCCGATTTCCAGTGATTCGTGCGATCGGCCATTTTTTGCTCCTGCTTCAATTTTGTTTCTTGTATATGTTCCAATTGGGCTTGTACCACTTTGAGTTCCTGGACCCGCTCTTCCTTCGATTTCTCCAATTGTTCCATTTCCTGGATAAGCACCATCAACTCATCTAATATATGGATGGAAAGAAGCGGTTCAACATCAGACTCTTCCACATCCACATCGAAATTGGGGTATACACGCTCATCTACAAAGGGGATAAGGCGCTTGATTTTATGTTCCAGTTCCAGTTTCCACGTCAAATACGTACTTTGCCAACTGTCTTTAGCTTGAAACACATCATTTTGCTGTTTAATGATCGTCTCCTGGTCTTTCAACAGCTGCAATTTCCGTTCTTCCTGATTCTTAACGGTTTGTTTTCTTTCCTGTTGCCTAGCCAATTCAGCTTCGTACGTTTCTAGTGTTTGTATATTTTTTTGCAAAATGGCCATACTGCTTGTCAGTGCGCTGATTGATTCTGCAAGTTCTCGTTGGCGTGCTTCTTCTTCTTCCTGCTTCTTTTTCTTCAATTGCAGAGAATGGATTGTTTTTTCCAGTTCTTGCTCACTTGCCGACAAATTGTCTTCTATTTCAGATGAAAAGATCGAGTCATTCAGCTTATCTAGTTCCCTCCACATTTTCTCTATGCTGTTTTGGGTTTTGCCGAGTTCTTTTATCACATCTGCTTGTTTATTCACATTTTCTGCAAGTGTATTTTTCCATTCGCTAAATTTCCCATGTTCCAGAATAAGCTGTTGTTCATCGGAACGGAGAACCCAAAGATCATCGGTTGGGCTGCTTTGTAAAGTTTCCGCTGTAAACAAGGCGACTGGGCTCCGTAAAAGCATAGGATCCATTTGTCTATCCTGCCATTCAGCATGAAGCTGTCCATCGACGACAAGCCCATATGCCAATAAAGGAAATTGGGAAAGGCAGTTGGCTCTATTCTCTTCCGAAAGAGAAAGAAGATATTCAGTGCCATAAAAAACATCTGAATCTGTTTGTGCCGATAACCATTCCTTCAACCACTTCACATCTTTATTCGGTATCCAGAAATCACCGTCATTCAAGGATTGATCCAATTGCGACTCCCAAAGTCCCCGTTTATTTTTTTCTTGCTTCATAGCAAGGTCTTCAAGCAATTCATCCAGTTCAGACATATATTGCGCCAATGAAGATTTGGACATTGGTCCGATTTCTCTCTTTAAGATTGAATAAAGCCCAGCACTTATTTTTTGTTCACGTTCCGTCTGCCTTTGGAGTTCTTCCTTGATGTGATGGATTTTTTTCTTCATTTCTTCAATGGATTGGCCGAGTTTTCCTATTTCAGTCGCTAAAATACTTTGCTTATGTTGGCTTTCCTTCTCTTCAGCCATTCTCATTTCCTTTTGTTCTTCGGCGTCGACCATTTTCTGCCGAAATTCGGTTATAACCTCCGGTAAAGCATATGCAACTTTATCGCCGAATTCATGAAGCACACGTTCTTTTAACCCTTCAAATTCTTGGATATCTTGTTCCAGCTGCAGCAATGATACCTTCAATTGTTCAACTTCCGATACCTTCTGTTGGAAGGTACGGTTGTATTCTTTTCCTTTCGAATGCAAATATTTCTTATATCCGTCAAATCGATCGATTTCCTCTTGCATCATTCCGCATGATTCGTTCCATACACCTTCAGCTTGGGCTTTCAACTGGTCCATGCGGTCATTTACTTCTGTCAGTTGATCGCTCTGCTCCAATGCTTCTTTTTGCCGAAGTAAGTTCTTTACTTTATTCTCAAGCTCTTCCCATTCTTTCACAGCGATGAGCAGCTTCTGTTCCTCTTCTTTCTCTCGCAGCTCTTCCAATTTCACTAAAATGTTCGCATGTTTTTCTTTATAGCTTTCTATCTTTAATTGAAGTTCCTTTTTATCGCTATGCAGTTTGGCAAATTCAATATTATCTTTTTGGAATCGTAAGTCATCAGCTGTATTTTCAAGAAGGGCAACTTTTTTTTCAATTTCCTTTAATCCGTTTTGATCCTCTTCAATAGCAAATTCTAGGGCACCTAGAATTTGCCTTCCCTGTTGGATATGCTCCTCCAACTGGTCTTCATGCTCGATCGCCTGTTCTATGCTTTGCTGAAATGGCAAAATAAGTTCGAGAAATTCCAAATGCGCCTCTTCCCGTTTAAGAAGAATCGGCAAGTCCTTGGCAATGCTCGCTTGATTCTTAAATATGTCAACGAGGTCATCATGGGGTAAATCATGTTTATTGATCACTTGGCTTACAGTCGGGACAATCTTTTTCTTGAATAGAGCATAATCGTCTTCTGCACCTTCGAAATATTTGCCGACTCCGCCTTCGCTTAAATTAATATCCTTTATAATATCCCAGTCCTTACGGTTAATTCCATATGTAGCCATTAATTTATAGTGTTCGGAAGGTTTCTTATAAATATGGTAATCCTGCCATTGCAGAAAATCCCCTATTACTTCTTCTGCGGAAAGAGCCTGTCCATCTTTAAACAATGGGATATCAGCCAAATTTACACCTTCACCCGGCCCAAATTCCTTTGCATAAAAATGAAAAATAGGTGATATGGTTTCTTCCTTGAGGCTTTCTTCGCCTTCATCGCCTTCTCTCATTTTGACCGTTTTGGCAGCACTGAATATGCCTCCCGAGATCAGATGCCTATTGTCTCCTCCATCCAACTCCCACTCAATCGCCACATGGAACGTATAGGGTACAAATTGTTCCTGTTTATTGTAAAAAAACTGCTGGTAATGCCTGTTGTTTTCTTCCCCCCATGTAGTCCCCGGCTTTAGGACTTGGAAAATAGTCTGCAGCAGAACTCCTTTTCCACCGCCATTCATAAGGGCGATAAGTCCATTTGTAGCTTCTTCATCGTTATTAAAATCGAAAATAGTATTTCCATATTGCTTTTGCATACCATCGTATTTGAGGCCGGCAATTCGTATTCGATAAATTTTAGGCATCTTGATCCACCTCAATTTCCATAAAACGTTTCATTTCTTCGTATCGTTCATAATCATGGTATAAAAATTCAATCCGTTCAAACAGCTCCGGCTTTGGCATAGCCTTTGGAATGTCATATCGGTCCAATACGACCGCTAGGCCTTCATTCTCCAATAAGGTCATTGCGTTTTTAATAAGCCCAATCCTCGACCGTTTATTGCCTTTTTTATAATCGAATTGCTGGTGATCAGTCACTTCCATATTCATCCATGTTTCGTAAGCATCTTTCATGTCGATTCTTTCTTCAAGTCCATATTTGGGATTTTCCTTTAAAAGCGCGCCCCATTTCTGCATTAAGTCATGGACACCCCTTTCAAGTGAATAAAAGGATACCCCTTCCCGCTCTGACCCAATCCTTGTTGCACGATTTCGGTCGACGATAGAGAGAAAACTCATGATAATAATGGAAATCAAATGAAAATACTTTTTATTTTCAATGCTTTTATGTTTCTCTTTTAGCTGGGTAAAATTAGTCGCAAACAGGGAGCCTGTCGCCTGTGTGACAATATGTACCCTTTTTGGTGTTTCAATTATTTGCGTCCCTGATTCATCCGCCAGAACAGCCACCAGATGGCGTATATTCGGTTCAAAATACTGTTCATATAATTCATCGTTATCACTTATCACCTTATCCTTCAATAGGGTGAAATACACATGGGAAGCGCGTTTGATCGCATCAATATCCAAATTATCCAATCTCCTTTATACATAACTTAAACGGGGAAATTTTAGTATTATACCATTTGAAAACAGGCATATGCTGATCCACTTCGGTATAAATCTCTTTGCCTTCAAAATAGCTGAATTCCGGATGGGCATCCATCAATTTATTGATGAGTATCTCCCGTTCATCATGCAAAAGAGCTTCTTCCTTTCCCAAAACATGGATGGACAAAGGCTTTCGGTCAAACATCATCCACATATCCAATGTTTCACTTTCCTCAAACCATTGATCCTGGGCTTCCATAGGCAGATCAGCTAAGGAAGCAAGTGAAAACTCGCCAAATTCTTTCAGATAATCAAACACATAGGTCCAAGCCCCGACGATTGAATCCCAATCTGTCATTTTTCTTGGAACTTCATCATCTTCATCCATCTCTTCGCCTTCCAACATGGTTATGTCTTCAATGACGTCATATTCTTGTTCTCCCCAAATCCAATCCAGAGGGAGAATGAATTCATTTTTGGGTGCAAACAGCGGCCCGATGATCCGATCGATCACTTCAAAATCCTCTACGCCTTTCGTCATCAGCCAATCTTCATAATAATTCTCTTTAAAGGTGATAAATGAACTTTCCCAAAATAACGAAGGCCTCTCCACCTTCAATCTCAATTCAATGGAAATATTCTCTATGACCAATTTCGCAAAATGGTCATGCATCTGTCTTGCCTGTTCAAACCGATCCTGCAACAAAAACAGCTCAGTTTTCATAGTTCCATATTCCTGCTTATTTTTCGCCCGTTCAAGCAGAGTCATTATTGTGTGGAAATGTTTCTTCTCTTCATCAAATTGTGATTCTATAGCCTCTTTATGTTCTTCCCGCTGGCGTTCCTGCTCCAGGACAAGTATTTTCGGATTCTCTTTCATTTCTTTCTGGAATGCCTGCTCCGCCTTAATTAACCGTTTAACGCGGGATACCAAATGATCCAAATTATCAGTAGCTTTTTTGAAATTGCCGTTTTTAATCAACTGCATACTATACAGTTGCTCAATACTGATTGAAAACTCTTCTGCCATTTCCCGGCTCATAAAAATCATTTCTTGGGCTACATCTGTCAATTTATAGACTGTCCGCTGGCCCTTTTCCAGGTCCGTGTGCAAATCATCCATCGTCACATAGCGGTACGTCTGCATCTCCCAGCTTTCAGTCACTTCATTAAAGTACTCCGCCTCAAAAGGCTTCATTTCTTCTTCTTTTCCTTTATAAAAAAGTCCGCTTGTCAATCTGTCCAATGTTTTTGGGTCAGCAGAAAGCTTCATGGAAGCCACTACCTCCTGGACAATCAATCTTATATCCGACTTTTGCCGATTCTGGTCATCATTCAATTCCCGATAAAAGATTTCCAAAAGGACTTGCATCAATATTGCTTGGACTTTGGGCTTCAATTCCCCTACTTCCATACCTGTACCTAATTGAAAAAGAGGATTCAGCCTTTTCATTCTTTGCGAAAAACCATCCAATGTCGCTTTCATATCAAACCCTCTTCCATATTTGCACTCTTCTTAATAAACTCTATGATTCTATGTATATACATGGCTTAAAACCCATCGTGTCGCCTACCGATTATATCAAAGCTACTACTGGATGAACACCGGATTCTGGATGCAATGTGTTTTGGTTTTTTATCCCAACAAAAAAGAAGCGCTCAAAGGCGCCCCTTTTATTACTTTCAGGTCAGTCCCAATATTTCCGCAACGCCTGTGTGCCGCTGTCTCCTTCTCCATGCTCTTCGATGGTTTCGTACATTTTTTTGCTAAGTGCTAAGCCTGGGACTTCCATATCCATTGCCTCAGCTTCTTCAAGAGCTATTTTCATGTCTTTAATGAAATGCTTGACAAAGAAGCCAGGTGTGTAATCTTCATTCAAAATACGGGGTGCAAGGTTGGATAAACTCCAGCTCGCTGCAGCTCCTGTTGAAATGCTGTCGAGTACCTTCTGCGGATTCAATCCTGCTTTTTCGGCATAAACGACTGCCTCGCAGACACCCACCATATTAGAGGCAATCACGATTTGGTTGCACATTTTTGTATGCTGCCCGGAGCCTGCTGGACCTTGATAGACAATATTGGTTCCCATCGCCTCCAGAACAGGCTTCACCTTATTGAAAATTTCTTCTTCGCCGCCGACCATTATGGCAAGAGTGCCTTTCTGTGCGCCTACATCTCCTCCTGATACTGGTGCATCAAGCGCTTCGATTCCTATTTTTTTGCCTTCTATGTATAGCTTTTTTGCGAGAGAAGGTTTAGACGTCGTCATATCTATAATAATTGTCCCTTTTTTGGCAGACTGATAGACACCATCTGCACCCAAATAGATTTCTTCCACGTCTTTCGGATAGCCGACAATGGAAATGATGACATCAGAGGATTGCGCCAAAAGTTTTGGCGATTCGGCCCATTCCGCTCCCTGCTCTATTAATTCTATTGCTTTTTCCTTTGTACGGGTATAAACGATCAAATCATACCCTGCTTCCATGAGATTCTTCGCCATACTATGGCCCATTACGCCTATACCGATAAATCCAACAACTGGTTTCTTATCTGCTTTATTCACCGTTGCCCACCTCTCCTTTTCCCACTATTCCGATAAATGGATATACACTTGTTTAAACCAATTATATCACAGATAAAAGTAAAGTTTTGCACAAAAAAATAAGCCGGTTATCAACCGGCTTATCAATGGGGGAAATGAGAATGTTAGCTGCACTACGAGTCTAACAATTATGCTCCCTCTACTTTTACCCATATCCTTCCTCAATAAACATTTAATTTATATTTTTATTAAAATTTTTCTTGGTTACCTTAGCAATGGCAGCTTAACACGATTGGTTATACAATTTATTTGATAAAACAATTAAAAAGAAAGGCGTGGAACAGGATTGGGAACAATAGTACTCGCGTCATTTACGTTGTTTTTAGCGGTCATTTGCATGCAATATGGCCTTTGGCATTTTCGGACCTACAAAAGAATTACAACTCCCATTATTGCAATCGTTGCCGCATTTACACTGATGGCAGTGGCCATCTACAAAATCCTCCCGTAACGTAAAACATGCAAAAAGCCGCCCTATGACAGGCGGCTTTTTGAATAATTTATTAGTTCTTAACTGCTGCTTTTACAGCTTCAAGAACTTCATCATTTGTCTTCATATTTAACGCTTTAGCTGCAAGTCCTTCCATTTCTTCCTTTGAAAGGTGTGAAATTAAAGAACGGGCTTTTAAAATGGATGTTGCACTCATAGAGAACTCATCCAATCCAAGACCTAATAGTAATGGAATAGCGATTTCATCGCCAGCCATCTCTCCGCACATACCAGCCCATTTGCCTTCTTTATGCGCTGCATCCACAACGTTTTTAACAAGGCGAAGGATTGCCGGATTGTATGGTTGGTACAAGTAAGAAATACGCTCATTCATACGGTCCGCAGCCATTGTATATTGAATTAGGTCATTCGTTCCGATTGAGAAGAAATCAACTTCAGTAGCGAATAGATCCGCCATGACAGCAGTTGATGGGATTTCAACCATGATTCCCACTTCGATATCGTCGCTTACTGCAATGCCTTCTTCAACCAATTTGGCTTTCTCATCAAGAAGGATCGCTTTTGCTTCGCGGAATTCACCAAGCGTTGCAATCATTGGGAACATGATCTTCAAGTTGCCGTATGCGCTTGCACGTAATAATGCACGCAATTGAGTACGGAACATATCTTGTTCTTCCAAGCAAAGGCGGATCGCTCTGAAACCAAGGAATGGATTCATTTCATGAGGCAGGCTCAAGTATGGAAGCTCTTTGTCTCCACCGATATCAAGTGTACGAACAACAACCGGTTTTCCGTCCAAGCCTTCAAGAACCGCTTTATAAGATTCGAATTGCTCTTCTTCTGTCGGGAAAGAATCGCGTCCCATATATAAGAATTCCGTACGGTACAGCCCTACACCTTCGCCGCCGTTATCAATAACACCTTTGATATCCTTAGGTGTTCCGATATTGGCTACCAATTCAACGTGATGGCCGTCTGTGGAAACTGTCTTTTCATTGACAAGTTTAGCCCATTCAGCTTTTTGCTGCTCATAAGCTGCCGCTTTTTCTTTATATTCTGCAATCAACTCAGGAGTCGGATTGATGTGGACTTGTCCACTTAATCCGTCAACGATGATGATATCGCCGTTTTGGATAGAAGCAGTTGCTTCTTTTGTTCCTACTACAGCAGGAATTTCCATTGAACGCGCCATAATCGCAGAGTGGGAAGTTCTGCCGCCAATATCAGTAGTGAAAGCCAATACATACGTACGGTTCAATTGCGCTGTATCAGAAGGAGTTAAATCCTCTGCAACAACGATCACTTCTTCCGTAACCATGCTTGGATTAGGGATTTGAACACCTAGAAGATGGGCAAGGACACGCTTCGTAACGTCGCGGATATCCGCTGCTCTTTCCTTCATATATTCATTATCCATGCTTTCAAACATAGTAACGAACATATCGGCCACTTCTTTTAAAGCAACCTCTGCATTCACTTTTTCGCTTTTGATTTTATCTTCGATTGGTCCTAACAATTCTGGATCGCTAAGCACTAAAAGATGGGCTTCAAAAATAGCAGCCTTATCAGCTCCTAATTCTGCATTTGCCTTATCTCTGATCGCTTGTAGTTCAGTCTTTGATGTTTCAACCGCTTTTTGGAAGCGGCTTACTTCCTCTTCAACGTTAGAGATATCTTTTTTAGAAAAAGATAAATCAGGCTCTATAAGACGATATGCCTTTGCAATCGCAATACCGTTAGATGCTGCAATTCCATTTAACATAGTTGTCATTATTCTGCTAAACCTTCTTTTTTAAGAGTTTCAGCCAGTGTATTGATTGCGTCCTGCTCGTCGCTTCCTTCAGCAGTGATAGTGATGTCAGCTCCTTGGCCAATTCCCAAGCTCATAACGCCCATGATTGATTTAAGGTTAACTTTCTTTTCTTTGTACTCCAAGTTAATTTCTGAATCGAATTTACCTGCTGCTTGAACAAGCAATGTAGCTGGACGTGCGTGAATACCTGTATCTGCGATAACTTTGAATGACTTTTGTTCCATAATAGAATCAAACTCCTTTATATATACTTTATTATTGAGATCTAATGTCTTTTTTTATTCGCACTTCTATTACATAATACCCCAATTTTCCAAATGCAATGTATGTATACAATAGAAACCCTTAAAAAACCACTTTTCAGACTATAAATAACTGTATCATTCCTATAATCCGAAAGTATGACTACAGACCTCTTATCCCCAAAATAATAGCATTACAATGGGGATGATACAATCACTTTTTTTCTTTTTGCCCTTAAAAAAGGGACAATTCTCAAAAGGTAAATTAAACCAAGGCGATCGACTCCGTATCAGCCTTGAAATGATACAGTTTCTAAGAAAAAGGTGACTTATATGTCCAATATAGCATTTTTCATTGGTCTAGACCTCTATAATGCTTATTGATAGCGATTACATTTTAAAAAGAGTAGAAAAGTATGATTTTCTAAAAACAAAATGGTAGGCAATAAAAATAGGACACCTTATAAAAAAGGTGGAAACACAGATATTTTTTCTCATATTGCCAAAATTCAATATTTCATGGAAAATATAAAGCAAGGTAGTGAGGGGGCGATTCTTAATGTACAAAAGACAAGAAGCTTTTCGATACACTTTTCCTGCATCAATAAGCGGTTTTCTCAGCGTCATCAACAACAAAGACGGATCCGAACGGGAGAATAAGGGAACCATCGATATTCTTAATATCAGTCCAAAGGGTTGCAGCTTCTCTTCAGGACTTCACCTTCCTTTAAAACAAGAGCTTCAGTTTGTCATCCATTTAAAGCTGAATGAGGAAGTGTTGGATCTGCCAGGCTATGTTGTATGGAAAAAAGAAAAGGCCGCCAGCAATTCATACGGTTTTTCCTTCATAGAGAAACCCGGCTTAACGGAACAAATAACAAATGAAGTAAAACGATATGTAAAAACATTGCGGCAGCCTTAAGCCATACGCATTGAATAAAAAAGACGATATAACCGAATTTAACCATTCGGCTATATCGTCTTTTTTATATTCTCAATTGATCGTATCTTTTTCCATTGGCATTCAAAGCGTTCTTTTGGACAATTGGTTTTTAACCGTTCGCCATTTTGGAATATCACTTTTATCGTATCGAATTCAACGGTTTTTTCTATATGGGCAGGAAAAATCCACATACACATACCTTTTTCTTCATCGGGATTCATCGTCGAAAAAGCATGGAATGCCAACGGTTCGGTATCTGTGAATGCGAGGATTGCTGACCCGGTTTGCCCATCTAATGAAATCAGCTGACCTTCCTTCATTAAATCCTCTATACGTTGTGTACTTAAAAAAGTGCCTCTTTCATCAAAAACAATGCTTTGATAGTATGGATGCTTTGCCGGAACCAGCGCTATTGTCCGCCGTGTAACTGCATAATCTAATTTTTCTATCATTGAAAGTCTCCTATCTGAAAGTAGTGCATTATATTGCCGCATTTGTCTGAAAAGGATCACTATGCGTCATCATCCAGTCATTTTTATTTTGAACATTCATATTCAGCCGCTTAAGGCAACATAAGAGTTTTAGCTAAAAATGGGTGTTTCTTTTATATTGGTCTTACCCGGGAATAAGAGAAAAGCGCGCTTTCTAAATAGGGGCAATCGGACAATGGAAGATTTCACAAAGCTGGCTGAGCAATATCATTCTTTAATTTACCGAATTATTCATAATCTCCATATTTATAAAGACATTGATCATTATTACAGTATTGGCCTAACCGCACTGTGGGAAGCCCAAATCCATTTTATAAGGGGGAAAGCTTCTTTCTCTACCTATGCCTATGCCACAATTCGGGGGCGGATGCTGACCGAATTGCGAAAAAATAAGCAATACGAGGATAGGCAGACACTTATCTTTACCTATGAAAGCCTAAGCGAAATGGTTCCTTCGGTCACTGATGCTTATTTCGAAAAAGACAGCATTCTTGAAATAAGCAAACTACTAACGGAAAATCAACGGAACTGGTTGATCCACACGTATGTCCATGGGCACTCCCTTACTGAAATTGCCCATCACTTTAACAAAGAAGTCGGAGCAATCAAATCGTGGAGACGTTCCGCTCTCAGGAAATTACAAAATGTGATGGACATCCATCAAGAACTTACTTAAGAAAAGTGCAGGCAGGGGTTCTCTGCCAATTTATCGATTCAGCTTCTAGCCACATCATGATACGTATATACGGTGATTCCGCCATGTTTTGCATTTCCAGCAAAATGCTTAAAATCCTCGCGTTTCACCAACTGCTCCCGAAATGTCAAAAAATCTTCCTTGGAGACAATCACTTCATGTATCTCCTTTGATTTCAACTGTTTCAATAAATTATTGGCTGTTTCATTGTCCATATTGCAGTCCTCCACTATCATTTTGTATAAAAAAAGTATATCGTTCTTTCTCAGAGAATACTACTGGGCCTGCCGGATATTTGACTAAGAAATACCCTCTTCTGTTTTTAGCATGAACTTATTATTAAAAGCGAAAAAAATGTTCAATGTATGTGTTTTTATTCACAAAAAATCGAAAAACAAAACTTACAATTATTTCTAAATTTTTTTATAAAAAAACCTTTACGGATACACAAAAATAGTGCAAACTGTAAAGTATATTTTCGAACAATTATTTCTGTTTGAATTATTTCATTCTTTCATGACATTCATACGAGCAAGTTGTTCTAACGCGGAGAAGTACAATAGAATGCTAAAGGTGTGATTATGATGAAAATAGCGCAAATTGGTAATTTAATCGAATTCAAAGATGGATTAAAAGGAATTGTTGAGAAAGTGAATGAAAACTCAGTAATTGTCGACCTCTCATATATGGATAATTACCGTGATCTTGAACTTGAACAAAAAACTGTAGTGAATCATAAGAATTACAAGATCATTGAGCTTAAAAACTAATAATGATTGAAAGCGCATTCTTACTAAATTCTACAGTGGATGCTGTTTGAAAGAAAAGGACCTTCCAACCCTATGGAAGGTTTTTTTCATGGACATTCCGTCTAAAACCTTCAATTTGTAAATTCTTACTTTACCCAGATCTTGTTGTAAAGTAGGCTACAATAAAATACAATAACTACTGTTACATTTAACATCTACATTGAAGGAGGGAAACTTACCGCATGAAATCATGTGCGACGGATTTACGGTTTCTTCTTGGATTAGTATCCGCACAAATTCTATTATTTCTAACCTACCAGCATTCATCGGTTTTTTGGTATTTGTATACAGCTTCCATCCTCTTTATGATTTGCTTTGCAATGACCGGAAAAAAACAATACCAGACAACGGACAGCACATTGAAAAAGATCGCGTATGGCAGTGTATCCGCCATTCTATTATATGCTCTTTTCGCATTAGGCAATGAACTATTCTCTTTGCTCCATATGAAAAGCCTGACGAAAGATGTTGCGGCACTTTATAAGATGTATAGCCCGGAAGCATTCTGGCAGTTCTTTGTTTTATTTGTCGTTCTCATACCGGGGGAAGAAATTTTTTGGCGGGGTTATATTCAGCAAAAATTATCAACTGCCTTTCCTGCAGGGATAACCGTGTTGCTATCTACATTACTCTATGCGGTTCCAATGCTGTATTCCGGCAATACGGCCTTATTTATCGCGGGAATTGCAGGCGGATTGGTTTGGGCCCTTCTATACCAATGGAAGAAATCATTGATGATTGTCATTGTTTCTCATCTTTTGTTCGACTTCCTATTATTATTTTTATGGCCTTTAGCCTAAAGAAAATGGAGGGATTTCCATCACTCAGATGGAATCCTTTTTTCATTTTTGTAACTTTTTCTCTCGTAATTCGTCTAAATATATGAAATACTCTATATAACTGGCAAAAAAAGCTCTATATTGGAGGAATAACAAATGAAGAAATTACTTATGGCACTTTCTCTCGTCGGTCTAGTCGCATTGGCTGGTTGCGGAAGCAATGAAGCCAGTGACACACCAAAAAAAAATCAGGATCAGACAGAAACAAAGGATCAGACCAACAAAGAGGATAGTAAATCTACCGAAACAAGTGATGAAAGCTCAAATAAGGAAAATAGCACCGCTAATGACTCCAGCAGTTCACAACAGGGTTCGAACACTGCTGCCGATGACGAAAACAAACAACAGTCAACTGAAAATGGAACGTCTGAAAATCAAACAAATTCAAGCAGCAGTTCAAATAATGCAGCACAAAGTGCAGATACAAAAGATCTGACTTACCAAAGCGGCGGACAATCCAAAACAGAAGCTGCCAAACTAATGAAAAGCAGCAACCAAAACTATTCTATGTATGTTCTTCCTAATTTCGAGCTTACGGGGGAGGAACCAGGGAAAGACGTACTTTACTTGAAAGACAACGACAACGTAAGTATGAGAATCCAACTGTTGGATAAACCTGATTGGGCGCAAATGGAACAAAACGTACCAACCGAATTGGAGGATACTAATAAGACAATAACGCATCCTCAGGAATCGGATCTTCAATTGCCTAATGCTACTGTATATGAAGCAAGCAATGGAACAGATGTAGTAACCATTTATTTGGTGAAAGACAGCCAAAAGCCTATGAAATTGACCCTTTTCACTAAAGCCGACAACGATGTACGCTCTGCATTTATTTCAATGGCCAAAACAATTTCAAGATAACAATAAAGCCAGCCCTCAATGAACAAACGGGCTGGCTTTTATCATTCCAATTTTTTGCTTCGATAAAGTAGGAACAAAAATACGAGGCTTACGTATCCAAAAAGCGGATATAAAAAAGAAAGCAACGCTCCATATTCAAACTGTCCAATACAAAAAGCTGCCAACAAAATGATAGCAAACAATATACTGCTATTCACCTTGATCGTCACTTTCATTTGCCTTTCAAGCCCAAAAATATTTCCGACCAAAGAGGTGAATATTTCTCCATAGATAACAATCAAAAAAAGAAAGTATAAAGCAGAAATACTATTTCTCATTAACTCCGCGCTAGGAATGCTGTATTCATATACATTGTCAAGTGTGCCCAGGGAAAGATGGCCGGCCATTAGGATGGCAGATAATGCAATCCCCCCGACTACTCCACCGCTTTTAATAATTTTTTCATCACGCACTTCCATTGCAACAGGAACCAAGACAGCCTGTGCCAAAGCAAGATTGAATGCACTGTATAAAAAAGGGGAAATAATCCCTTTAAAGGATAAACCTGATTTGGGCGGACTTAACATATCCTCAATGAAATGAGGCTGTCCCATACCATTGAATAATAAAAGAAAACTGAATACAATCATCATAGGAACAACGAGGATATTAACAGCAAATAGCCCCTTCATCCCTTGGAGCAAAATCGCGAATGCGAGTACAGAGGTAATTAAAATCCCCCATGCTTTTTCTATATGCAAATGCTCTTCGAATACAGCCCCCGCCCCGGAAAGCATAACAGCGCTCACCCCAAAGAGCATAATGAAAAAAAGAGTGTTCACAAATGTCCCCCATCTCACCCCAAATAAATATGTATTCAATTCTTTATACGATTTTGCTTTTATGGATAATGAGACCAGCATCATTTTTGTTCCCATCCGGATGAATATGATGCCCGCTATAATAATTCCAAACAATCCATATACTCCGTACTGCGTGAAAAATTCAACAATTTCTTTCCCGGTCGCAAAGCCGGCTCCGACCACAGTACCCACATATACAGCTGCGATCTGTAAAGTTCCTGTAATTCTAGCCTGCATCCTAATGCCTCCCCTCTCAGCACAATATATGCTTGGGAAGCAAAAAATAGACAAGCAATATCATAAAAACAAACGTGAAGCCATGCTGCCTTTAAAATTATTGTATGAATACAAAGAAAATAATGCTAGTTTATGATTTTAAGCCCTATTATATGGTAAAATATTCATGAAATTAGAGAAAGGTATCTATTATGGATGATATAAAAGCAATTCTAAATCGAAATCATACTCTGGCTAATTTAATATGGATAATCGTCGTTATTCAGGTTTTATATAATGCTTATACACAACAATCGCTACTGACGTTAGATATTTTAGTGGCCATTCTCTTAAACGGAGCTGTCACTATACTCAACAAATATTTAAACAAACCATACATTATGATGTATGGCATAGTGGCTTTATCCATTCTGTATACTTTTATTACAGCCTATAATCTGCCTTATATCAGCAATTATATTTTTATCATGATTCCCATTATAATAGCCGCCTTTTATCAAGTGCGCCGCCTTTTAATTATTACCGCTATTTTATCAGTCTTTTTACAATGGGTTTTATTTATAGAAAAAGGGAACGAAATATTAAGAAATACAATGCTCAATAATTATATCCATATTTTTATTTTTGTAGGATTGACCTTTTTTATCCTTTTCAATATTATTCATCAAACCGATTTGCTGAAGCATAAAAACCAAAAAAAGGAATCCAAGGCAAAAGAGGATTTACATTCTACTAAATCTCTGTACGAATCACTGTTTTCATATTCTAAGGATGCGATTGCCATCCTTAATCCGCAAGGGAAGATTATAGAATTCAACCAAGCGTTCCTTGACCTCTATGATATCCCAACCTTTTCATTGGATAATGCATTACTGCAAACGTTTTTCCCTGATAGCCTGTCAGCCGTTGAGCAAGCCCTTGACCAGGCGAGAAGCGGAAACAGTGTAATCGGGCTTGAATTGCAAAGCAAGAAACTCTCTAATGAATCGTTGATTGTCGAAATGACCATATCTCCTATTTTCAATGTACACAGCCAAATGGATTATGTTTCCTGCATGATCAGGGATGTGACTGAAAAAAGACTTATGGAGGATTATTTGCGTAATTCCGAAAAATTAAAAGTAACAGGTGAAATTGCGGCAGGCGTTGCCCATGAAATCCGTAATCCCCTGACCGTCATATCCGGCTTTATACAGATGCTGAATGAAGAAAACAGCCCTCATAAACAATATCTTGATATTATTACATCCGAAATAAAAAGAATGAACAGCATCATTTCGGAATTTCTTGTCTTGTCGAAGCCGCATGTTTCCAATGTAAAGATGCATAATTTACAGTCGCTTTTAAAAGAAGTCATTCTGCTTTTCCAGTCAGAGGCCCATTATAAAGGGGTTACTATTTCAGCAGAATGCAAATCAGTCCCTTTTCTCGTATTCTGTGAAGGCAATCAAATGAAGCAAGTATTTATTAACTTGCTTAAGAACTCATTTGAAGCAATGCCAGATGGAGGAGCCATCAATATTACATGCAAGGAACAAATGGGGAATGAAGTGCTGTTGACGATAGAAGATACAGGCATCGGGATACCGGAGACCGTTTTGAGCAACATCGGAAAACCATTCTTCACGACGAAGGAAACCGGCACAGGATTAGGTTTCATGATTACTGAGCGGATTATCCAGCAGCATAACGGGACAATCGATATAAGCAGCACAGTAGGAAAAGGTACCACCATAAACATTACTTTGCCATTTGAAAGAAATAATACGCCCCAAGTTTATTTGAATCATACGAAGCACTGATTGAAGCGGTCAACAGCACCGCTTCTTCTTTTTCGCCTTTACGCCCGCCTTCTTCCTCCTTTCCCCTTTTGCAAATCTGCCTTATCCCTCTCAGCTTCCCTTCAACTAGTAATTCCTTAAACTGCATCTATCGGATTTTCTTACATATAAGTAAGGTTTTTCATTTATTTTTGGTATAATCAAGAAATGGTTACACCACAGTCTTTTGATTTATGAAAAGATAACAATTAATCGTTTACCAGAAAAGAGCGGGTATCATTGAATAATATTAAAAAAAATTTATTGCTCTATATCAGCGTCATCATTTTGCCGACCATACTGGCCGCCTTCTTGTTCCAGCACTATTTACAGGTTCGAACAAATGAAAATCTTCTGAAGGATAACATGAATTTCGGGAAAATGAACCAGCAGTATATCGAATCATTCATAAAAGAAACGATAAAAACCCTTGATATTTTGGCCATTTTCGCTAATGATATCAGCAAAACCCCTGATAAAATTGAATACTTCCTTAATAGGACAAAACAGACGGATAAACGCTACGGAGATCTATATTACATCGACAAAGAGGGAGTGATCGTAAAAGGAACCCAGCCAGCCTATAATAAGGTAAGAGTGAAGGAGTTTTATATTAATTCATGCTCCAGGCTGAAAGAAACGTTTGTCTCTAACAAAAAATTAGTCGATCCCGTAAATAACAGCAGTTTTTTCTATATTTGCAAGCCAGTCTTGGGAGATAGCGATTCCATAAAAGGTTATTTGCTTGCCCAGCTAAACCTTGATTATATTAAAAATGTACTGGAAAGATTAACACCGCAAATCGCTGTTAAAATTTCGAATTTTGATAATAAAGAGATTTTAACATTGAATGATTCTCTCAAAAAAGGGGACTATCAACAAAAAATTGCCTTTGAATCTGTTCCTTGGGTGCTCCATCTTAATTATGCACCAAAAAAGGTTGGGCTTGATTCGAACGCACTGCTCAGGTTCATCGTTCTCTGCCTTTTCATAACCCACATTATGTTTCTGTTGATACAGCACTTACTGTATAAGCGGGATGAGGCAAAAAGAAAAAAAGACTATGATGACCAAAAACTTGAAATCATCGGCACACTCGCTGCCTCAACGGCTCATGAAATTAAAAATCCTCTTACGGGTATAAAGGGGCTCGTGCAGCTGCTCAGTGAAAAATATCAAAACTCGATCGACCAAATGTATTTTTCTGTCATACAAAAAGAAATCACACGCATTAATGAGATTGTGAATGAGTTCTTAGTTCTTGGCAAACCTAGTGTCCACCCTATTAACAAAGTGGACTTAAATGCAATAGTTGAAGAAATGATACCTATGCTGGAAAGGGAAGCTGAAGTTTACTCTACTAAGCTGAAGATCCATTTGCGCGATCAGCCTGTATTCGTCATGTGCGCGCAAGACCAGATGAAGCAAGTATTGCTCAATATCGTCAAAAACAGCTTCGAAGCCTGCAGCCCTAACGACGTGATTGCGATTTCATTGACTATCAAAAAACAGGAAGTCCATATCTTAATTCAAGATAGCGGTAAAGGGATGGATAAGGAAACAATCGAACATATCTTTGAGCCATTCTATACGACCAAAGAATTCGGCACCGGCCTCGGCCTTTATATATGCCATAGGATTATGGCCATGTACAATGGTGAGATGACCGTTGAAAGCCAGGCGGAATACGGAACCATTTTCACATTGAGTCTTCCGCTTTTGCCGGCAACGAAATCTGACGTCCTGTAGGATTCATTCATATACACATTTGATTGATGGGGGAAT
The DNA here is from genome assembly GCF_047238185.1 of Bacillus kalamii. Taxonomy (NCBI): domain Bacteria; kingdom Bacillati; phylum Bacillota; class Bacilli; order Caryophanales; family Bacillaceae; genus Bacillus; species Bacillus kalamii. Next base: position 2,490,735 of record NZ_JBDFMI010000001.1, read on the forward strand.
TTAACATGAGCCAATTCGCATCCACTGTAAAACCACAAGATAGAGGTCAGGAAACAACGTTTAAAATTCTATTACTAATTGCACTATGCCACCTATTGAATGACACCTTTCAAGCAGTGGTTCCGGCAATGTTTCCAGTCCTGAAGCAGGAAATGCTGCTTACTTATTCACAATTAGGGATGATTGCCTTTGCCCTTAATATTGTCGCTTCACTTATGCAGCCTGTTGTTGGCTGGTATACGGACAAGAGACCGATGCCTTTTGCCCTTCCTCTCGGCCTTTTCAGTACAATGCTTGGCATGGTGCTGTTAGGCACTGTCCACACGTATAGCCTGTTAATCTTCGCCGTCATACTGGTAGGAATCGGTTCAGCAGTCTTCCATCCGGAGGGCTCACGTGTCGTCCATATGGCCGCAGGACGGAAGAAAGGTCTGGCACAATCCATTTATCAGGTCGGAGGTAATGCAGGCCAATCCCTTGCCCCGCTCATTTCAGCAGGCATTATCTTGCCTCTCGGGCAAATCGGTTCCCTTTACTTTGCACCAGTGGCCTTGATTGCTTGTATTTTGCTGATATTCATCGCAAACTGGTACGGCCGCCAATTAGACTATTTTCCCGTCCCTAAAAAAACAGGCGGAAAACAAACATCTATCCCTAAAAGAGTCTGGAAGGCCCTATTTTTAATCTTGCTATTAATATTCGCAAGATCATGGTATATTTCCGCCATGACGAATTTCTTTGCGTTTTACGCTATAGAACATTATGGATTTACCACAGCCACTGCTCAAATCTATGTGTTTACCTTTCTTGCGGCGGGAGCGCTTGGAACCTTCTTCGGAGGTCCATTGTCGGATCGGTTCGGCAAAAAAACCATCCTGCTTCTATCTATGTTAATTGCTGTCCCTTTCACCATTGCATTGCCTTATGTTCATCCATTTTTGGCATTTATTCTATTATTCTTTGTGGGATTCATTTTAATGTCCAGCTTTTCGGTGGCAGTCGTATATGCACAGGATTTAGTTCCTGGAAAAGTAGGTACAATGTCGGGGCTGACAGTGGGGCTGGCTTTTGGCATGGGCGCCATCGGATCTGTCGCGATCGGCAATATGGCCGATGCTATTGGCCTTATCCCCACTATAAAAATAATGGGCTTTCTCCCATTGCTGGGCCTTTTCAGTTTCTTCCTTCCTTCTGATCGTTCCTTGAACGAACAACGGATTTGATAAACGATAATTAATCTGCCATCCTTCCTGCAAGGATGGCCTTTTTGCTATTTCGAGAGGTTTCCGGCGGGCTCGTTAAGGTATAATTTTAAAAAAACATAATAATATGAATTATGAAGGGTTTTTATTGAATTGTGTACAAGTTAGCCATCTGGCTGCGGAAATGGAGAGAACTATGGCAAATGTTTGGGTAGGTAGCATGCTATCCGCTATGTCTACTGGATTAGGGGCATTTATTATTTTGTTTGTTACGTCATCGTTTACACACCGGTTCAGAGATATTTTACTGGCTTTTACAGCCGGTATTATGATGGCTGCATGCATGCTCGGCTTAATCCCTGAAACGATGGAACAAGGCGGATTCATTCCACTGGTGATAGGGATGTATTTCGGGGTCATGACATTGACCTTTATGGAAAAAAACATCCCCCACATCGATGTCAATCATTCCATTAACAACCTCGAATTTGACCAAAAAGCCATGCTTATCATCATGGCCATTACATTGCATAATATTCCTGAAGGTTTATCTGTCGGGGTCAGCTATGCTTCTTCTGACTTGGATACAGGAAACATGATAGCTTTGGCGATTGGATTGCAGAATGCTCCAGAAGGGTTTCTAGTGGCTTTGTTTCTTATTAACCAGAGGATTTCACGATGGAAAGCCTTCATCATTGCCACTCTTACAGGTATGATCGAAATCATTACCTCCTTGATGGGTTATTATCTTACTTCCTATATTCAGAATCTTGTTCCAATCGGCCTTGCATTCGCTGCGGGAGCCATGCTTTTTATTATCTATAAGGAGCTGATACCTGAAAGCCATGGAGATGGAAATGAGAGAGCTGCAACATTTGCCTTCATTGCAGGGTTATTAGTTATGATTATGTTTCTTTCATAGACTCCGATACAATTCTATCGTCCTATGAAATGGCTAATTGATAATTAACTCGACCGAAAAGCAGCACTCCGGGCAGCTTTTCTTTCTCAGCCTTTGAATATACTTGGTATTCATAGATAATTCGGTCCAATGCTTCACTTTTTTGGATAGTGGTATCATGATTCAAGCCAAATTCAGCAGCATGATGCAGCAAGTCCATTCTCATCTCATGAATATCATCAGAAATATCCATTAAGGTACGCTTATTCATTTCTCTCAAATCTCCCTTTTGTATTGCATGATTAACTAGATTAAATTATTACAAACTTTCCCAACATTGTAAATAGAATCGCAAATAAAGACAAAATCCGTGCATATCCCCTTCAATATTCAAGCCATTCGACATTCTTCCCTCTCAATATAATGAAATGAATGTTTTATCTTCTCAATAGGTAGGTATACATATGATATATACAATAGAAATCAGATAGAGGGGGTATCTTGATGGAGAAACGTTTTTTTGACAGATTTATTTTTAAAGCATTAAAGCCAAAAGCAGAAATGTATATGAATGACCATGCGAAAGCTTCCTCATTGCTAGATAAAGCTTCCAGCAAAAAGAATAGGAACAAATCCTCACTGAAAGGCGTCTGGAATTCTTTTTTGACAATGATCGAAATGCTGAAGGCTTGGATAACAGGTGATTATCGAAAAATCCCTTATCGTACCTTAGTGCTTTTATTTGTCGGTGTCATTTATTTTGTCAGTCCGGTCGATATCATACCTGACTTTATCATCGGATTAGGTCTATTGGACGATGTGGCGGTATTGGGGTTTATCGCAAAAGGCATCCAAAAAGACATAGATGTGTTTTCAGCATGGAAGAAGGAAAAGGATACTGTTTATACGATTGATTATAGCCAAATACAACAATAATGACTGCCTATCGTAAATAGGTTAAAAAGAACCATCCATACAATGAATATGCCCGTATCCTTTTTCCAACGTGCATATTTCAGGCATCTTTGCACACCTACTGTATTTCAACAAAAAAGTCGAATTCCTGTACGATAAGGAATCGACTTTTTTTGTTTGGCTTATATGATTTTTTTCTCATGTGCATTTTCAACATGTATGTAACATTATAAACAAGCTTGATGCTATAAAGAATCATGTACTATTGCTTGTCTTTAATCTTACAGAATAAGGAGCTTCCTTCTAGACATCCATTAGCGTAAAGGTTCACAGACTTTATTGCGATAAGGCAGGAATACTTCGACCATCGTTCCTTTTCCGACTTTACTTTTTACATCGACCCAGCCACTATGCTCTTCGATTATTTTATAGCTGACCATGAGTCCCATTCCTGTTCCGCGTTCTTTTGTTGTATAAAAAGGTTCGCCCAACTTTTTTAATTTTTCTTCCGGTATACCGCTTCCTTCGTCCCTAATGACGATCCTGATATATTCTTCACTATAGCTTCGTGTCTGAATGGTTATCATGCCTCCATCAGGCATCGACTCAATCGAATTCTTAATAATATTGATAAATACCTGCTTCAATTGGTTTTGTTCGCATATTAATGAAAAATGGTCCCGGTCGAAGAGAAGGGAAAATGAAATATTATTCATAATCGCTTCTGCACTCATCAAATTCACCGTATCCTGCAGAATTATGCGTATATCTTTTTCTTCAAACTGTACAGCTTGCGGCCGTGCAAGCACAAGGAATTCCGTAATGATTGTATCGATTCTTTTCAATTCGGACGAAATAATATTGAAATAGCTGGAGAAATCTTCTTCCATATGATGTTGCAGCAATTGGATAAATCCCTTCAGGGAGGTCATAGGATTTCTGATTTCATGTGCGATTCCCGCTGCCAGCTCCCCAACTACATGCAAAGTATCCGATTTTCTAAGCTGTTCCTGAAGTTCGAGGCGTTCAGTCACGTCTTTAATGATTGTCAGGTTCATACCAGACACCAGTTTTCTCTTTGTGCTGAATTCCAAATGCTTCGTTTTTCCATCCTTCGAATTGAATGAAATGACTTCCTCAACATTCTGCTGGGTTTCCAGCTTCTTAAGCATCTTTTCGATGTCCTGCTTAATGTCGGGCACCCTATTCAATATCCGGTCAATGGACAAGCGGACAATGCTCTTCTTTTCAATGCCAAGAATGGCGGAGCTTGCTTCATTCATATCTATGATTTGACGGTTTTTCCATAGAATTAGCCCATCCTGCATTCCATTGAATATTTTGCGGAACCGGCTTTCGCTCTTCCGGAGCTGCACTTCAATTTTATGCCTTTCACTTACGTTCCTGCATATCATCACATTCGATGTCCCATCCTCCAAAGACTTAACAGTAAATTCCAACAATTTACGCTGCCCGTTTCCCATTATAAAAAACAATTCTTCCCTGACTGCACCATTTTGATTGAATGTTTGGAGCATATGCTGATATTTCTTATCCTTCTTCCGGATAAAGCTATATACATTCAATCCAACCAATTCTTCTCTTTCCAGCTCAAAAATGCGGCATCCTCCGTCATTCACCTCCTGGATAATGCCTTCCGGATCCGTCAGCAAAATGGCATCGATCGCCTGGTCGAATATATAGGTAAAGATTTCTTTGCTCCTGTTCAATTGCTTTTCAATCAATTTCTTTTCTGTAATATCTTTCAAGACACTTATATATTGTTGGTCATAATTGTTCAAATAGAGTGTATATTCAAAAAAGTAAGTGCGTTCTTCCACCTGAAGTTCTACTACACCGTGTACCTTCCCGTCCACAATCATCTTTTTAAGGGTACGGCTCCAATTCTTTCTTCCGTTTTCAGGCAAAAAAGAATAGAAGGATTTATTCATCACTTGGCATTTATTCACACCGACAGCTTTTAAAAAACTTCCGTTGACATCGACAATTTTTCCTTCATTAGTAAAGATGACCACTCCATCTGTTACTTGTGTCAATACCTCTTTGAACATATTGGATGTAATGATATAATCTTCTTCATTTTTTTTATATAAAGAAAGATCCCTTAAAGTGAACAGATACATGCCATTTGCATAAACTGTATTAAAGGCTAAGTGATTCCGTTTCCCGGTTAGGTCCACCCACACCCACTCATCAGAAAGCGCGGGTTGCCGACGGATGTAATCCAGATCATACTGTAGGCTACCTCCTGTAATGGAAGCAAGAACATCTTCCAAAGGGCTGTGCAGGCAATCTCGTTCTTCCATATTCAACAGCGACAATGCTGCTTGGTTTATCTGTATGATTCGACATTGTTCATTTATAATCAGCATAGCATCCAGGGACAAATGAAAAAAATGAGCAGAATGTACAAATGGCTCTTCAACTTGTATCGTTTCAGTATTGGCCATATTACTGTGATGATTTTGTCTCACTAGCTTCCCACCTTTGCTCAATTCAATTTCTGCATGACAATAATTTCTGCATTAAGGTATACATATTCGACGCATATACTGAAATTCCTATCCAATGAACTGTTTTTTATTGATGGTAAATCACGACCCCAGTCCGTTCCAATTAGAAAAAGCCGGTTCAATTAACCGGCTTTGACTTGTTATAACAAAGGGGTCTCATACTTAACAAGCAGTTTTTCCCACCTTCTGTCTATTTCTGTTTGGAAGCTTTCCAACAACTCTTTGTTTTCTTCCTTTAATAAATGCTTGGATTTGCCCATATAGGAAAGCCATTCCTCGACAGGAATCCGCTTCTTTCTGGTTTCAGGATTATACGTAATAACCGTTTCCCCTTGTTCCACTTCGTAGAGCGGGAAAAAACATGAGTTCACAGCCGCTTCCATGATTGAATTGCCATAGCGGTCTTCAGATCTCCAATTCAGCGGACAAGTAATCAAGAGCTTTCCGTAGACAGTGCCGACATTTTGGGCATACCATTGGGCTTTCGCTGCTTTTTTGATTAAATCCTGCGGAAATGCTTCACTTCCGGTAAACACATAAGGAATATTGGCAGCAGCCATAATCTGTGCTGTATCTTTATGGTGGAAGGATTTTCCAAATTGTGTTTTCCCGAGGTTTGTTGTACTTGTCATATGCCCCATCGGTGTCGAATAGGACATTTGCGACCCTGTATTCATATATCCTTCATTATCATATTCAAGCATAATAAGCTTGTGGCCCCTCAGCGCAGTGCCAATAGCTGATCCCATGCCGATATCCATTCCTCCGTCACCTGTTACCATAATGAACGTGACATCATCGGAGACATCAATCTCTCTTCGCCTTTTCTTTTCGAGGAATGCTTCAAGAGTGCCCGAAAGTGTTGCAGGACCGTTCTGGAACAGATTATGGATCATGGTCTGTTTATGGGATGAATATGGATAAGCAGTTGTCACAACATAGGCGCAGCCTGTTTGGAATAGAACGACTATATCCCCTTCAATCCCTTTGAAGAAAAGTTCTAATCCGGTAAAAATACCGCAGCCAGGGCATGCACCATGCCCTGGAGCCATCCGTTTTGGTTTAGCTGTCAACGCTCTTAAAGGAGGAATGCGGACTTTCAGTTTCCCGTCATCCTGCTGCTCCACCTTAATAAGTCCTGTCTTAAACGCATCTCCATCCAATGGTTCTCCTACAGGCTGAAGGATATCTGCGTCACCGCCCGGCGTCTGCCCGTAATAATCAAAAGGAATATCCACTACACCCGCTTCCATAGCCTTTATGGCCATTTCAAATAGAGCGTGGGCATCATCTGTATAAAAATCCTTGCCTCCAAGCCCGAATACCCTGCTCATGACCTTCGTATGATTATCGGTATCTTCTTGAAGCGCAGACTTGATTTCATGGGTCAAATTAGGCCCATGGGCACCGTAGGAATCCGCTCTCTCCCCTACCAGCAATACCTTTACATCCTTCAGCGCTTGGCGAATCGCTTCTGCAGGAAATGGCCTTATAATCGCAGGGCTGACCACACCTGCCTTGATGCCTTGCTTCCTTAATGCATCCACTGCATCCTTCGCTGTTTCAGCTGCCGAATTGACAAGGAACAATGCAACATCGGCATCTTCCATTTGATAAGTGTTCAACTCGCTGTACGTCCTGCCTGATATAGCTTTGAATTCTTCCGCTGCCTGTTTGAAAATTTCCCCTGCCTCATACATTGCGTTCGATTGCTGATAATGGTTGTTCAACAAATCATCGCCGTCCATATGGGCACCGATAGTCACAGGTTTTTTGGGGTCTCCAACAAAAGTAAAATTGCCTTTTGGTTCCCCGATGTACTCTTGAACAATCTCCCTATCTTTAAAAGTGCTGACTCTTCTTTTTTGATGAGAAGTAAAAAAACCATCATAGGCAACAATGACCGGCAATCTGACGTCAGCATGCTCAGCGATTTTCAGTGCCATTATGTTCATATCATATACGCTCTGAGGCGAATTTGCGCATAAAATGATCCAACCAGTATTCAAAGCAAAATAAAGATCAGAATGATCCCCTCTAATATCAAGAGGCCCGCTGACTGACCGTGTCACTAGATTCATCACCATCGGGAAGCGGGTTCCTGACTGTACCGGCAATTGCTCCAGCATATACATGAGCCCATTCGCCGAGGTAGCATTGAATACACGTGCGCCAGTGACAGCAGCACCGTAGCATATCCCCGCCGAACCATGTTCCCCATCAGCTGCAATCAGTTTGATATCATGTTTCCCTTGAGCTTTCATCAAGTCCAGCAACTGTGCTATCTCAGTGGACGGGGTAATCGGAAAATACCCCATCAGATGGTAATTGATCTGGGAGGCCGCTAAAGCCGCCATCTCGTTTCCTGATTTAAAACCCGTTTCCTGCGGCTGAATATCCGCGCGTCCTATTTCTTGTTTAGACATTCTTTTTTCCCCCTGTCAATTGGAAGGATTGCTGCTTAACGCTCTTCTCCTTTGTTATATCCCCGTGTTCCCGCATTTCGGTCAAAGAATTTGTAGGGCAGGCCTCTACACATTTCAAGCACCCTTTACAATATTGGTAATCGATTCCTTTCAGGAACATATTCTTTCTTCCTCTTTTATCTTCCCCTTCTTCCCAGACGAAGCAAAAATCGGGACAGACATTATCACAGGCAGCACAGTTAATGCATGTGGATTCGTCAAAGGAAGGAATGAAGCCTTGCCTTGAACCGCTCATATCTTTCCGCGCACTATTCCCCTGCGCTATAATGACCCCACCCATTTGCTGTCCGCAATAACCGATATGGCGGGTTTCATATTGACTGCCGATATTTGTTTCGTTTAAAGACCCTTCCTGAAAATGGCTAAACACCACTTCCTCATATCCGCGTTCGAACGTTCGAATATTCGGTTCTACCAACTGCGGGTATTTTTTTTCGAAGGTATCCTTTATGACCTTCTTCATGTCTTCAGGGTTTAGGAAATCGCATATCCGGAACAATGCACCAAGCATTGCTGTATTTACTTTCGTCTTTTCGTCCAGAGCTATACTTAATGCATCCACAACAGCAATTGTCCCTGAGTCTATATTCATCTTTTTTTGGATTTCTTCCGGGCTTTGCACAGTGTTCACCAGTATAATTCCGTTTTTTTGCAAGCCTTTCGATACATCCACCATTTTATATAAAGAATCATGGAAAACACCGATAACATGCGGGTTTTCAATAGGGCTATGATCTCTGATTTCTACTTCTGGGTCACAGAATCTGATAAAGCTTTTTACTGGAGAGCCTTTCTTCTCAGATCCATATGAAGAAAAATTACATCCATTAAGGCCTAATCCCAATACGCCTGCTTCAGCGAGCATTTTTCCGGCTAAGTTCGCCCCTAATCCGCCAATTGATTCCAATCGGATTTCATAAAAGCCCAACTCATTCTTTTTTGGCAATACGGACATAGTTATTTCCTCCACTTCCGTTACTTGATTACATTTATCTCGATTGCGCAGCAACAACCTATTGCTCCGAATTATTAAAATCAATGTCCATCTTATAGCAAGGCTAAAATGTAGCCTATTTTTCATGATCAAACTTTCACAAGATTTTTCTAAAAAAATCAATCAACTTCTATTTTATGTTCAACTTCATTCGAATGAAATCATTATTGTGCAGGACATTGCTATTTTTTACTGGTATGGATAGAAAATTTTTGTATTTTTGGACCCGCCCCGTGAAACCTATTTATCTTTTTTATCAGCTGTAACTGAAATGTTATGAAGATGTAAAGGGTTGTTTCGTTAAAAAGCGTTAGTATGTGGGTAAAACAATATGATAAAAATTATGGCACTGGAGGACATTATGAGTAAGCGAAGTTATTTTTTCGATAATGCGAAATTTATCCTGATATTTTTAGTGGTACTTGGCCATTTATTACGGACATTCATACATGATGATGATAGTATCTATGCTTTATATAAAACAATATACACGTTCCACATGCCGGCCTTTGTTTTGATTTCGGGATTTTTTGCCAAAGGCATTTACCGTAAGGGCTACGTATTCCAATTGTTCAAAAAGCTGATTATCCCTTATTTCATTTTTCAGGGTGCCTATTCCATTTACTACTACTACTTGGATAAAGAACCTACTATTAGGTTGGACCCGTTCGAACCCCATTGGTCGCTCTGGTTTTTAATCTCCCTGTTTTTCTGGAACCTGCTTTTATTAGGGTTCGCAAAACTTAAACCTGTCTACGGCATTCCCCTATCCATCAGTTTGGGTTTGCTCATAGGTTATATTGATGTTGCTTCCGATTATTTAAGCATTACAAGGACCTTTGTATTCTTTCCTATGTTCCTAATTGGGTTTTATTTGACGAAAAACGATATTCAAAAACTATTTCTACTGCGGATTCGCTTTATAGCCATTTTAATTTTTGCAATGGTCATTGCAGGGTTTTATATTTTTCCAGATATCGATTACCAATGGCTATTGGGTTCCAAGCCCTATTCAGAAATGGATGCTACCTTTAATATGCTGACGAGATTCTTTTTCTATTTGCTCAGCTTTATTATGATTGCCAGTTTCTTGTCGCTTGTGCCGCGCGGCCGATATTTCTTTACTCTTCTCGGCGAGAGGACGCTGTATGTCTATCTCCTTCACGGCTTTTTCATCCAATTTTTCCGTGAAAGCAAAATACATGAGTATGTATCATCCTTCAATATATATTGGTCATTGATTGTCGTGGCATTGATGATCACGCTTATCCTGTCTAGCAGGCTTGTCTTTTCACTTGCACAGCCTTTAATCGAAGTAAAGACATCCCGGTTTAAACCGCAGGCCCATAAACTATTAGGGGTCTTAAAAGGCAATAATCCCGGCTAAAACAGGCTATGCCATTACTCTTCCTATAAAAAATATGGCATTGAAAAAGCAGGAACGCTGATTGACTAACGTTCCTGCTTATTAACATATCATCACTTCGCACTAAAACACTTTCTCCGCCATCTTGCTACATCTTATGGGTTGTCGCCTTATTTCCAACTCCAGTTTGGTCTGCATTCAAATGGCTGTGCTTACGGGAATATGTAAAATAAATGACCATTCCAATCGCTAGCCATACGACAAAGCGAATCCACGTTTCAGCGCTGAGTTGTGTCATGAGGAATAAGCAAAAAAAGATGGCCAAAGATGGCACGACCGGTACTCCTGGACATTTAAAAGCACGCTTCAAATCTGGTTTCGTCTTTCTCAGCACCAAGACAGCGACAGAAATCAAAGTAAAGGCTGACAGTGTCCCGATATTCACTAAGGAAGCAAGTTCATCCAATGGTATGAAACCTCCAAGGCATGCCGCGAGAACCCCGAATATCCATGTAGCTCCATACGGTGTCTTATACTTGGGGTGGACCTTTGATAGAAATTTCGGCATCAATCCATCTCTTGACATTGCATACATGATTCTCGTTTGTCCGTAAAGCATAACAAGCATGACTGTAGTCATTCCCAATACTGCACCCACCGATATAATTCCAGCAATCCAGTTTTGCCCGGCAATCTGCAAAACAAGCGCAACCGGCCGGTCTATTGCTTGGCTAAAACTGGCATACGGTACCACACCGGTCATAATTAATGAAACGGCAACGTATAATAAGCCGCAGACCAACAGTGAAGCAATTATTCCTTTAGGAAGATTCTTGGCTGGATTAATCGTCTCCTCTGCAGCTGAAGCAACAGCATCAAATCCTATAAAAGCAAAGAATAATAAAGCTGCTGTTGAGAATACCCCTTTCAGGCCAAAAGGCATGAAGGGGACCCAATTGGAAGGCTTTACGTAAAAAACCGCGACGATTATGAACAACAATACAACCGCGACCTTCAAGAGGACCATAATATTATTTAGGCGCTTCGATTCCTTCATCCCAATGGATAACACAAAAGTAATCGCTATAATAATCAGCACTGCAGGCAGATTTATATAGGTAGTGGCCCCTTCCACTGTTCCAGGTGCAGCTGATACAGCCTGCGGAAATTTTATGCCGATCCCGCTCAAAAAGGATTGGAAATAGCCTGACCATCCCACGGAAACTGAACTGACGGCAAGAAGATATTCCAATATGAGATCCCATCCAATAATCCAGGCAAAAAACTCGCCCAGCGTAGCATATGTATACGTATAGACTGAACCGGATATAGGTACCGTTGAAGCAAATTCTGCGTATGATAAAGCTGAAAACATACAAGCCATTGCAGCAATGACGAAAGAAATGGACAATGCCGGGCCTGCCTGTATAGCACCCGTGCCTGTCAATACGAAAATACCTGTTCCGATAACCGCTCCGATTCCCAACAATGTTAAATCAAACGCCCCTAATTCCCGTTTAAGCGAACTATTGCTCCCGCTGCTTTGAAGCAGGCTTTCTATCGTTTTTGTTCTCAATAAATGACCCTTCATGATGTAACCCTCCAACAAAGATGAATAAACATAAATTTTAGAATGTTTATTAAGAATATACTGAAAATTTATTTTATTTTAAAAATAGAATAAATGACAATTTATTCATTATAGTAATATAAATGGCACTCGTCAACAATTAACTTGGTTGGCCATATCAACTTCTAGTCATTCCCCACCATATACCCCTCACCGGGCATAAAACCGTTAATCTATGTCAACCTCTCTATTGGCTGACCGGCCATTTACTTATAGATATCCGTACAAGGAGTCGGCCTCAACAACTTAAAAAACCGATCCAAATATCGAATCGGTTTCCGTTTCATTATTCTTCTTCAAAATCTTCTGATTGCTGCTCTTTTTTGATAGCATAACGGCCAGTATCGGGATCCTTAATAATCAAGTAGTCACTGAACGCTTTCTCTTGTTTATTGCGCAGCCTTTTTTCTGTATAAAACTGAAGATCATTCGTCTTGCCCCGCTTTGCATTGAATTGATCCAAAGTCAGTTCTACTCTAATTGAATAACCGTTTTTAAATATCACTGTAACCGGCTTCTTTCTCGGCTTTCCGATAACCTGGTCAATATGGTGGCAAGCCATGAAAATACAACTCCCACTTGTAAGTTTTTCTGTACATAGCCAGTACATTCGATGAAAACCACTTACCTTAAGCGGCGGTATGCGTATATCCCCCAATAGGTGTTTGGCGCCTTTAATCGCTCCTGAAAGGTCACTACCATAATACAGGATGGATTCTTTCATAATATCAATCGGTTTTTGGTTGACGTGGATCACACCATCCGTTTCAATCACAGTTGCATAATGTTCTCCGTTTGAATCGTAGCGTGTATACATCAATACAGAATCAAAAATCAATTTATAATCAGGAACTTTCTTCAACTCATCCACCTCTTCCATATTAATAAAACATTTTCTTTTTTCCTTGGAAAAGGTATACTTGCTATTGTCAGCAGGTATACCCTGTCTGGTGCCCTCAAGCAGCGATGTCCTGCCAGACTTGCTTGGGGGTTTTTCTGTTTTTCTTTCACATTGTCCTCACCTCCTCACGTTTAAGCATATCTATCAGTTTTTTAAAATTCTCCTTATTACTTGCTAAATAAAAATAATTATCGACTCCTTTTCTTTTCCCCTCGAATTCCGTCCACTTTGGATTTTGCGATCTCCAATCAATGTGGCGAAGGCCATGCATTTTAACCAGCATTTCTTTTTTTCTTACAATGAACGATCTTTTCAGCTGTCTGTCATTCACATACATGGCAATAGCCATCAACAATGGAAAACTTGCCAACATAGATAAATGATAATTGCCAATCTTTTTTGCATTCACAAAAACAAATAATTCCTGAAACCAAAGTGAAATCAATTCAGCATATTCGTTTGAGTCCATATAAATCAACTGTCTATTCTCTTCGCCTTCTTGCATAACTGCCTTTCCATAAAGAAAAACTGACACAATCTGCTTCAATTGTGATAAAGACAGCAGTTTTTGATTGGCGGGTCTGATGACTGCTCTTTTTTCAGTCTCCACTCCTGCTTCCATAAGGTCTTTAGTGTTTCTTAATATGTCGTTAGTTATCTGATTCAATGGGCTTCTTGAATCAAAAGAAATCCGCTTTGACAAAGCCACCTTTTTTCCTTTTGTGTTTAAATCTATATAAAGCTGATCTTTCTCTTCATTGGACAATCCAGACAGGCATTGAAATGTAATCCGAGTCTGTTCCAACAGTTCAATTAATTTATAATGCTCGCGCAGATTTCCTTCACCATCCACTTCCTCCACTTTCATATAATCTCCATTCAATTGCATGAAAGCTTTAAGGCGGTGGGATCCATCGATGACTTCATAACAACCAGGAACTCCTTCCCCTTCTACTTTGAATGTAATGGCTGCGACAATCGGAGGAAAATAAATGTCACCATTCAATACGTTATTTTTTATGTAATATCGGATTCGCCGAACATGGTTAGGAACCGTATCCCTGAGGATAAGATTACCATCCTGATACAATTGTTTTATTTCCTTTATCGTAAGCGCACCCATTGTCTGCCTTTTATCGAATACATTCTTTTCAATCATACGATCAGTCCTCCTCTTTTTTTCAACGTTTCAAGGAACTGTTGGCTTGTCCATTTGATCATATTGGAAACTGAATGGTTTTTCAGTTTTCTCGTCTCCCTGACGTATAAATGTGCAAACAACGGATCATCATTTTTCCATGTGCAATTCTTTTTCAAACCATCCAAAGCTGCAATCGCCTCATCGTAGGTATATCCGTAATCTCTTACAAGCTGAAATACTGTATATGCTAGTGATATTTGTATTCCAGTCAATCCACAGGCAAATTTCTTTCGGTTATGACCATTTTTAGGAAATATCTCAGTCCATTTAATAAAAAAAGAATAGGCAATCCTTTCTAAATCTTCTTTTTCGGCATATATGCAAGCTGGGCTAGCATTATATACATTGAGACAACCTTCAAATAACGCAATTAGGCACTTTCTCATAATTGGCAACGAGGTATAGGCTGAGCTATTGAAGCTGATTCTAGATAGATTCAGTTCTATCTCAAAATTCTCATGCAAACGGCAGGCAAGCTTTCTCGTCAAAGACGTATAAAAGTCTCTATGGTCATATTTCATGACCAATCCAGTATGTGCCTCCCTTCTTTCAGTATTCAAATCAGAGAACAACTGCCTTTCACTCTTTTGATCTAAGTGCAGATATATTTGCATAGCGATTGGATACGCTTTCAATTTATTGATCATTTTCATCTGTTCTTCTGCTTTTTCCAATTGCAGAAGATCTTCATGAATATCCTTCAGCACCTTTAAATGACTCAAACACGATTCCAAGGCTTTAAATCGATGTTGGCCATCCAGTATGTAGAGCGAGCTACCTGCTTCCAATTCCCAATCTCCCTCACTGTTGGGCATTATGCTTCCTCTTGCTGAAAAGATAAATGGTGAAAAGATGAATTCAAAATCGCTTTCTAAAGCCTTTAAGATAAACGATCTGATTTCTCCCCTTTTTTTGAGGTCCAGTTTTCGTTGAACATTTTCATCAATCTGAAAAATCGCCTCCAATGTAGCAAAGTTCATCTGGGTAATTAAGACTTCTTTACCAAATTGAGGGAAGGAAGTCCCCTTAATTTTAGAAACAACTGACGTATTGGACATTTAATCTCCTCCTTAAGTCATATTATCATCTGTAAATACTTGGAAGTAAATCATTAAATGTTCCACATTATAAATTTTCCGTTAAATCATTTTTATACTTAACTAACTTCGCTTCCTAAACATTGATTTTTTATTTTAATTCTGTATAATGTGCTTTTTTTTCGCAAAAGAGTAAATCTCGAAAAAATTCATTCATACAAAAAAATGACTGCATCATGTTTGTTCTTTTACTTTTAAACTTGTTTCTATGAAACTGTCATTTTTTTGCTTCCAGTTTCCGTAAACAAAGTTTTTCTCTATCCATACAGTCGATAATTCCTTTTGGTATAAATCGCAACTATAAAGTTTTTTCCTTATTTTTATCCTTTTAAAAATTGACAATATTTGTTCACATTTTCCATTTGCTCACCTTTTTACAAAATATATATAGTTTTCACCATTAACACATTACTAATATATCAATATTCAACATCTGTAAAATATTATGTTAAAATAATGTAAAATATTTCATTATTTATATTTAATTAACTTTTTTTCTGAAAAATCCAGTATTTCTAACCATTTCCTTCCTTCACAAAATTATCACAAATCTTTAATGTTTGAATTTTTAACTTTGAGTTAATATAGTATAACTACAGGTATGTGAATGCACTAACACTATACCTCAATAGTTACATGCATCTGGAGAATCTTCATATTCCGAATTTTGTCGATTTTCCGATTTGTGACGTCTATTTCTCTCATCGTTTAGAGATTTAAGAAGCACACTTATCACTTAAGAAAGGGGTACATTATGAAAAAGAAGTGGGCAATCATATTTGGTTCTTTTTTAACAATCCTTGCTCTATCAGGATGCGATTATAAAAGACCGCTCGTGTTTAGACCAAATGGTCCTGTTGCTCAAACACAAGCAAATACAATTAACTTTTCAGTAATCTTTATGATCATTATTCTGGTAGTTGTATGGGCGCTATTAGTTTACATGCTTATCAAATACCGGGCTTCAAAAGCTCCTAAAGATTATGAGCCGCCACATGATAAAGGGAATAAGTACCTTGAATTCACTTGGACAATTATTCCGATCATTATCGTGACGATCCTGTCTGTGGTAACAGTCGTAACCACAAACAAGGTGGAAAAAACTCCAGAAGGATATGAGAAGGATAAACCTTTAATTATTTATGCTTCATCTTCCAACTGGAAATGGCATTTCAGTTATCCGGAAGAAGGAATTGAAACAGTCAACTATGTGAACATCCCGACGAAGCGTCCGGTACAATTCCGCATTTATTCTTATGGTCCGATTACAAGTCTTTGGATTCCACAACTGGGCGGACAAAAATACGGTATGAGCAACATGGTTACCAAGCTGAACTTTGTAGCTGATAAACCGCAGTCCATGATGGGACGAAACTCCAACTTCAGCGGTCAAGGAACGGCCAAGATGGAATTCGAAGCACTATCAATGAGTCCTGCGGATTTCGAAGAATGGGTTAACGATGTAAAAACGAACGAAAAGAAACTAACAGAAAAAGAATTTAATAAACTATTAAAAACACCTTATGTCGGCAGAAAATCTTATTCTTCCACTCACTTGAAATTCAGTCCACCGCCTGTAGAGCATAAAAACATGAAAGGTATGGACATGGATAATATGGACGGCATGGACCATATGGATGATACGACGAATAAAGACGGAAGCGGCACTGACAAAAATGTGTTCGACAAAGAAAATAAAGGCAATGATGCTGGCGAGCACAGCAATCATTGATAATGTCCGAACCTATTACAGCAATTGAGAAAGGAGTTACAAACTGTGAATTGGGATCAATTTAAAGTAGAAATGAGTCCGATGATTTATGGTGCATACGTCAGTATTATTGTAGCTACACTGGCAATTTTAGTGGGTCTGACCTACTTTAAGAAATGGCGCTACTTGAAAGATGAATGGCTGACTACTGTTGACCACAAACGTATCGGGGTTATGTATATTATCTCCGCCCTGCTTATGCTATTCCGCGGAGGCGTAGATGCATTATTGATGAGAACACAGCTAGCAGCGCCGGATATGAAATTATTGAACGCGCAGCATTACAATGAAATTTTCACCACACACGGTGTTATCATGATTTTATTCATGGCGATGCCTTTTATTCTGGGATTGATGAACATCGTTATCCCATTGCAAATCGGGGCACGTGATGTTGCTTTCCCTTATTTGAATGCAATCAGCTTCTGGCTATTCTTTGCCGGGGCAATGCTTTTCAATATTTCATTCGTTATCGGGGGATCTCCCGACTCTGGTTGGTCTTCATACTTCCCATTGGCAAGTAATGAATTTAGCCCGACCGTAGGTAATAACTATTACAGTCTCGCGATTCAGATATCGGGGATTGGTACACTGATGACGGGTATTAACTTCATCGTTACCATTCTTAAAATGAGAGCTCCCGGTATGAAATTGATGAAAATGCCAATGTTCACTTGGTCTTCCCTGATCACTTGTATCATTATCGCATTTGCATTCCCAGTATTGACTGTAGCTCTTGCACTTATGATGTTTGACCGTTTATTCGGAACCCAGTTCTTCTCCATGGCAAATGGCGGTAACGACATGCTTTGGGCTAACTTATTCTGGGTATGGGGCCACCCTGAGGTTTATATTGTAATCTTGCCGGCCTTCGGTATCTTCAGTGAAATCATTTCGACTTTTGCGAAGAAAAACCTGTACGGCTATAAATCGATGGTTATCTCGATGGTTGCCATTTCCATGTTGTCATTCCTTGTATGGGTCCACCATTTCTATACAATGGGACAAGGCGCAATGGTCAACGGCTTCTTCTCGATCACAACGATGCTTATCGCAGTGCCGACCGGTGTTAAGATCTTTAACTGGCTGTTCACACTGCACAAAGGGAAAATTTCCTTCCCAACGCCAATGCTTTGGTCACTGGCTTTCATTCCGATCTTTACGTTCGGCGGCATTACAGGGGTTATGCTTGCCATGGCAAGTGCTGACTACCAATACCACAATACAATGTTCCTAGTGGCGCATTTCCACTACGTATTGATTCCTGGTACAGTATTCGGTGTAATCGCCGGCATGTACTTCTGGTTCCCGAAAATTTTCGGTTTCAGATTGAATGAAAAACTCGGCAAAATCAGTTTCTGGCTGATTGCCATCTGTTTCAATATTACGTTCCTTCCTCTATTCTTCTTAGGACTAGATGGTATGGCACGTCGCCAATACACATATTCAGCAGATTCTGGATTCTGGGGCTTGAACCTTACAGCAACAATTGGGGCTTTAGGTTTAACAGTCGGTTTCATCGTCCTTGTCTACAACATCTACTGGAGTGCCCGTTATGAGCCTAGAGATAAGACTGGCGACCCATGGGATGGAAGAACACTTGAATGGTCAACACCGAGCCCTATTCCGGCTTACAACTTTGCCATTCAACCTGTTATCCCTGAAGAAGTGGATCATTCTGATGCATTCTGGGACCACAAAAAAGGCTTTGTCAATGTTTTCAAGGATGGTTATGAGGAAATTCATATGCCGAATGGCAGCTTTAAACCATTCTTATTGTTTGTAGCATTCTTTGCTTTCGGATTCTTCATGGTATTCAGCATGTGGACTCCGGCAATCATTTTCGGCGTAGCTATTGCCGCCCTATTGATTGCACGTTCATTCCAAATCGATCACGGATTCCATATTTCAGCTAAAGAACTGGAAGAGACGGAAAGAAAATTGAGAGGTGAGACCCTATGAAGATAAACTCATCCTTACCGCTTGAATATAGTACAGAACAAAACCGTTTGCGTATCTTTGGTTTCTGGGTCTTCCTTGCAGCTGAAGTTGTATTGTTTGCCACTTTGTTTACGGTATATGCGATTCTTCACACAGGTACTGGCTCAGGCCCTACCGGCAAAGATATTTTTGAAATTTCCGGAGTCATCTGGGAGACATTCATACTGTTAACCAGTAGTTTTACAATCGGCTTGGCTGTCAACGCTATGCGCCTTGGCAATAAAAAAGCCATGCTTGCTTTCCTTGCCATTACTCTTCTACTGGGCCTTGGATTCTTGGGAATTGAAATCTCTGAATTCTTCGCTTATGTTGATGAAGGTGCAAAAATTTCAACAAGTGCGTTCCTATCAAGTTTGTTTGTAACACTCGGAACTCACGGTGCCCACGTAACATTCGGTTTCTTCTGGGGATTGATGATCTTTATCCAAATCGCAAAACGCGGTTTCAATGCGGATACTGCCAATAAAGCGTTCATTTTCTCTTTATACTGGCATTTCCTTGATGTTGTTTGGATCTTCATCTTCAGCTTTATTTACTTGAAAGGACTGATGTAACATGTCAAAGCTATTTCCAGTAGCACATATTATGGGCTTCTTAGCATCGATCGTGCTTACATTGGTTGCTTTGTTCGTATATTGGTTTGATGTCTCCTTTGGAGCGGGAATGGCAATCCTTTTCACAACTGCCATTCTCCAAGCCAGCGTCCAAGTATTCTTATTTATGCACGTAGGGGAATCTGAAGATAAGAGCTCCGTATATGTCAACCTAGGCTATGGTATTTTTGTAGCAATCGTAACCATTGCTGGATCATTATTCACATTGGTATGGGGTTGGTAATAACCAAAAAAGCTTGCGGGATATTTCCTGCAAGCTTTTTTTACAAAGACAATCGCTCTGCCCATTATTAATAACCCTGTCTTTTCTCTTAGTATATAAATAGTAAAAGAGCCTTCCGTGCTGGAAGGCTCTTTTACTGCTTATCGCTCTAAATCGCCAATAAACGCCCCTATCCAATGATCACTCGCTCTTCAGGGTATCTGTACCCCATTCGCTTTTCCTTTCCTCCTATCATAAAGAGAAAGCTAATAATGCCTATTCGCCCGATAAACATTAGAAGGATCAGTATCAATTTACCGAAAGTGGACAAGTCCGGTGTGATTCCCATGCTCATCCCTGTCGTACCAAATGCGGAACATACCTCAAATATAATTTCTGTCAGTGAGAATGGCTCTGTCACCGTCAGAAGGATAATGGATGTCGAACACATCATGAAGGCCATTAATGTAACAACCATCGATCTGCGGACATCTTCCAAGGATATTTCCCTTTTAAATATGGTGATATGCCTGTTGCCTTTCGCAAAATTAAACAAGAATAGCATATTGATAGCAAAGGTAGTCGTTCTGATCCCCCCTCCCACAGAGCTTGGTGAGGCGCCTATGAACATTAACCCGCTCATAATCAATAGAGTTGGCTGCTGGAACTGGCTGACATCCATAGTGGTCAGCCCGCCGCTTCTTGTGGACACCGATTGGAACAAAGCATAAAAGAAACTCTCATGCCAGCTTTTTCCGCTGAAATACGAAGTAGATTCCAAGACTAAAATAATGAATGTACCGAATACAATCAAAAAAAGGAACGTCACCGAAGTCAATTTCGTGAAAAGAGTGAACTTGAACGTTTGGTCTGTTCTTCTCGATAGGAAATTTTTAACTTCTATCAATACCGGAAAACCGATAGCCCCTAAAATGATCAGAACAATATTTATAAATTGCACAAAGTAATCCTTCGCATATGGCACCAGCGAATTCCCTGTTATATCGAAGCCTCCGTTTGTAGTTGCACTTATGCTCATAAACAATCCATGTAAAAAGGCTTCACTCCAACTGCCAAAATAGTTCAGGAAATAGAATCCGAGACTGAGTGCGCCGATTAATTCAATCGTAATAATCAGGAATAATACCTGACGAAGCAACGCAACAAGCCCTGACAGCGAATATTGATTCTGGTCTGTCATTATCAATCTTCTTTCCTTTAAACCAATTTTCCTCTTGAATAACAGCCACATAAATGTCCCTAATGTCATAATGCCGATGCCGCCAAATTGAAGGACAAACATCAGGATGAAATACCCCGGTACACTGAACGTTGCAGAAAGATCCACGGTCGTCAGGCCCGTAACACTCACAGCGCTTGCCGCTACAAATAGCGCATCAACGAAGGACAAATCAACACCCGGCTTCAACGCTACAGGAAGCTTCAGCAATAATGTCGATACCGTCACAGCAATGAGATAAAAAATGACAATAAGCTGAGCAGGAGTCAATTGATTTCTGTGTTTTTTCTTTAATATCTGCATAACAAAACCCTCTCACCTTACCCGAAACTAATACAAACTCCTTCTATTGTAGATTGTCTATCGAGTGTTTGTCCATTTCTTCTTCATTTTTATTTCTGTACCCGTTTTTCCGGAACTAAAGAACCGCTGAAAACAAAAAGCACAACGGCTTCTCTGAGACGAATGCCGTTGTGCTCATAATATTAATCTTTTCCACGCAGTGCAGATTGCACAAGGCTAAGAAGGATGCTCCCCAATAATGCCCCCCAAAATGAAGAAACGGTAAAACCGCTTATGAATTGGGATGCCAGGAAGAATATCAACGCATTGATAACGAATGAAAATAATCCAAACGTCAATAATGTGATGGGCAACGAAAGGAGATGCAAAATCGGCTTCACAAAAATATTAAGAATGCCAATTATAAAAACAGCGATCAATGCCGTTTTATAATCTTCGATGGTAATGCCCGGCAGCACATAATCAATGCCAAGCAACGCCAAACCGCTTATTAAAAATCGGATGATAAACATAGCCTTCCTCCGTTAATACTGAAATGGATGTTTCTTTCATTCAGTATATACAAAATGAAACGAGCTGTGAACACCGTATTTCTTCAATTAAACCGAACGTGGCTCTATAAGTCAAACAGCGCTTTCCTCCGGGTGAAGCACTGGACGCTCTTTCAAATAAAGATAGGCATCTTCATTTTTTCCGGAAACAATCAAATCCCTGATAATCTGAGACAGGATGATGCTGTACACAGTCCCGTTTCCTCCGTATCCCCTTAAGAAATAGCTATTAGGGTAATCTTCGTAAATCCCTATGGTAGGGAGTCCATCATGCGTTTCTCCAAAAAAGGCTCCCCAATAATATTCCGCTACTGCTTTTCCCTTCAGTTCAGGAAACATAGTAAAAATCTTCTCCATCAATAGATCCCTTTTATGGATGATCATACTGTCACGCTTACCCAGCTTGGTCGTTGTTTCATCCAGCCCCCCGAAAACAATCCTGCCATCGACTGTTCTTCGTGCATAAATGTATGGTCTGGCTGTTTCCCAGAGCATCATATTATCATGCCATCCTTTAATATCCCCGACAGGATTCGTGGCCAATGCATAGGAGCTGACAATCGCCCCATTTGGATCTCGGACTTCTTCTTGTGCTTCATAGCCAGTGGCATAAATAATATGTTTTGCTTTTATGGCAAAGCCTTTATCGGTATATAGTATATCCCCCTCCGGCGTACGCTTTCGCCCATTGATTTTCGTCCTTTCAAACACCAGAGTTCCTTTTGTATGTGCATAATGGATTAAAAGGTGTGCATGCTTAAAAGGATTGATTTCTGCATCATTTCCGGTCACGATCGCCCCTTCTTTACTGAAGGAAAAATGCTTTTCAATCATATCTTTTGTATAGTACTCAACCGGAAAACCATATTTTTGAAGCGTATCATACTCTTCTTTCAAACTGTCCACATCTTCTAATTGCGATGCGAAATACAGGCTTTTCCGAATGACTAAATCCGAATTCTGTGCGAGCGATGGGACAACTGTATCGCTCAACGTCTTAATCGCTTCAAGGCATAGCTTATAATGCCGGACTGCAGCTTCTTCCCCAAAAGTGCGTATTAAGGCACTTAGCATTTTGTCATTTGAATATTGAAGCAAGCCGGTGTTGGATGAGGTGCTTCCACCTGCAATTTCTCGCTTATCGATCAGTGCGACCTTTAATCCTTGATCAGCTAAAAAATAGGCGCAATGGGCACCTGATGATCCACTGCCGACAATCAGAACGTCGCAATTCAGATTTTCCTCTAATTCCGGGTAAGAGTATCCGGAAAATGTTGTATCCCAAAATGTTTTCCCGCTAGACAAGTCCATCTTCATTCTCCTCTATATTGATCTTAGTTTATATAGTTCCTTTTTTTCTCGATAAACAAACATATTTTTCAACGCTGTCATTATTTATCGGTGTTTTCATTTATAGGCATGATTGCCACCAAAGAGGCTTCATAGAACATCCCAAAGCGACCATACTAAGCTTACAGAGGCAACTCTGTAAAACAAATAAAGGAGTGTTTATACTATGTCTTCAAGTAATAAGTTATTGGTGCCGGGTGTAGAACAAATGCTTAACCAATATAAATACGAAATCGCACAGGAATTCGGCGTGACTCTAGGTTCAGATACAACTGCACGTGCAAATGGATCAGTAGGCGGAGAGATCACTAAACGTTTGGTCCAACAAGCACAGTCACAATTATCAGGAAAATAAACCATACAACTTCATATCTATTGGCTTAAAAGGCATCCTGCATGGATGCCTTTTATTTGCACCGAGATTAGCCAAACTGGCCCGATTCCATCTATCCTTCTCGGTGGTCTATTTAGTGCAATCTTTTCCTTTAAAGGTTTCGCAAAGGGGTTTCATTATATTTGTCGAATTATTTTTAAAAAGGACTAAACAAGAAAGGAAGTGAATGATCGTGACATTCCTCACAGAAAAAATCAGCATAGCACTCCAACAGATTGATTTGCTTGCGACTACAAATAAAATGAAGGCAATAGAAGCACGTGACCACAATCCAATGGGCATCTCGGTTAGACCATTTGGCCATGCTGTTGCTTATTCCTCCATTAAAATGCCCGGCCCATCCTTTAACGTGGTAAAAGGTTGGACCGATGAGGACCGTTACCTACTGGGGGACATTTTGACGCATTATAAAGATTTGCAAATTCCTGTTAGGTTCGAGCTTTCCCCCGCGACCGTAACACCGGCAACTTTATCTGTCATTGGATCGGCTGGCTTGCAGCAAACTGGTTTCCACACAGTGTTGTACATGTCCGGCAAAATGCCAAAAATGGATTCATTCGATAATGGATCAGCCTTCGAAATAAAAGAAGTTATAAAAGACATAGACTTTTCTACATATGCATCCATTTATACAGAAGGATTCAGTATGCCTTCCTATCTAACAGATGAAGTCATGGAAAATAATAAATGCCTGGATCCGTCCCATTGGCATTTATACATCATATACGATAAAACAGTCCCTGCCGGAGTTGCCGCCATGTATTTAAATGGCGTTCATGCTTATCTGTCAGCTGCCACTATAGCTAAACCATACAGAAATAGAGGGATGCATTCATACCTGATAAAGCATCGGCTTCAAGCGGCAATTGATCATGGCTGTACTCTTATTGTTTCCCAGGCCGCCTATAACAGTACTTCGATGCGTAACATGCTGAAATCCGGAATGCAGATAGCATACAATTCATTTACCTGGGGATAACATAACGGATGGAAAAAAGAGGGTTTCCGATTGGAAACCCTCTTTTTTATTCGATTCCTTCTTCCTTCACTTGCCCTTTCTTCTCTTTAGAGAAAAAGAAGCCAATGAGGACAATCCCAATCAGAACACCCCAGAATATGACTTTCCACAATAAGGATTCAGGGAATTCATGGGGAATCATGCCGATAGACGGATGCGCCAATGTAAATACAGCCAATTTGACGCCAACCCAGCCAACAATGAAAAATGCTGCTGTTTCAAGGCTAGGTCGTTTATGCAATAAATCAACAAACATATGGGCTGCAAACCGCATGATTACGACACCTATAAACCCTCCAAGGAACATAACGATGAATTGTGCACCATCAATGTCGCCTACGGAGAACCAGCCGGTTGCAGGCAATGTCTTCGCCAATACTACAGCAGCCAGCATGGAATCAACTGCAAAAGCAATATCCGCCAATTCGACCTTGGCGACAGTCATCCAAAATCCGGAACCTTTTTTTGGACCCGTTTCCATCTCAGGCAATTCGTCCTTCTTTGTATACTTCTTGTAAATATGGTGGATCGCGATAAAAATCAAGTACACAGCTCCGATTGCCTGAACCTGCCAAACGTTAACCAGATAAGAAATCAAGAACAAACTTCCGATCCTGAAGATAAAAGCACCTAACAAACCATAGAACAACGCTTTTTTCCGTTCTTCAGGCGGTAAATGTTTAACCATGACTGCAAGAACTACCGCATTATCCGCCGCAAGGATTCCTTCCAGTACGATCAATACGAGCAGTACCCAGCCATACTCCAAAAATATTGCTGCTTCCATTCCTTCAACCTCCATTACTAGTGTTCTACTTTCGAGCCAAATGTAATGAGTTAAATTATGGATTGGAGACAATATAAAAAGACCCCTGCCATGTATCATTTACATTGGCAAAGGTCTCGCTGAACAAATAAAAATGAATCATTTGTTTAACAAAGCCGGTGAATATGTATAACCCACGAACTGACGACTTTGTTTTAGGGCAACTGCCCTAATGCTACTCCCCTTTGAAAAGGAACACCGTATTTATTTATATCGTTATTATATTTTACTTTTGGCCAGTTGGCAACCTTTAATATTAATTATTCTTTTTCAACAAGTTTAGATAATGGCGGAGAAATGCCGGCCAATTCTTTTGTTTACCGAAATACGCCTTTAAAAGGCTATGGAAATGACTGTATTTACCCTTATAGGGATACCATTGGATTTCACTGTTGTTTTTCCCTTTATCGACCATAATGGATTTTTCATGGCAGAACATCCGCAGGCCATTTTCTCCATGGTAGCGGCCGATGCCGCTGTTCTTTGCGCCTCCAAAGGGCAAGTGATGGTTGGCCACCGAGATAATGACATCGTTGATGATGACTGCCCCTGACACCAATCGTGATGCAATAGATTCAGCATGCGCAATATCGGCAGACCAGACGCTTGCATTCAAACCATACGGATTATCATTGGCTAATTCAATCGCTTCTTCGATATCATTAAATGGAACAATAGGCAATATCGGCCCAAACGTTTCTTCATTCATAATGTTCATGCTGGCGTCCACTGAAGTAAGCACCATTGGTTCCAAAAACATGGACTGCTGATCCCATTCATCAGGATGTTTGCCTGTCTGTAAAACTGCCCCTTTGCTTAAGGCATCTAAAATATGTTCTTTCACAATCTCTATTTGCCTAGGGAACGTCATGGAGCCGATATCATCATCTTTCGATGTCCCTTGAGTTAACTTGGACACTTCACTGCACACAGCCTGGACGAATTCACTGTATATATCCTGTGCCACATAAAGCCTTTCAACACTCATGCATACTTGGCCGCTGTTAGTGAAAGCTCCCCAAATAGCCCCTTTTGCAGCTCTCTCCACCGAAGCATCACTGCAAACAATCATAGGATCTTTCCCCCCCAGTTCAAGCGTGCATGGAATCAAAGATGAAGCAGCTTGGGAGGCAATTGTACGGCCTGTAGCTACCGA
The DNA here is from genome assembly GCF_047238185.1 of Bacillus kalamii. Taxonomy (NCBI): domain Bacteria; kingdom Bacillati; phylum Bacillota; class Bacilli; order Caryophanales; family Bacillaceae; genus Bacillus; species Bacillus kalamii. The sequence goes on from NZ_JBDFMI010000001.1 coordinate 2,517,388, forward strand.
CCCTGTGAAAAATATATAATCAGGCGAAGCAGATACCAGTTCTCCTCCCAATTCTTTACCCCCATGCGCAAATTGCACAATATCCGCAGGGAATCCCGCCTTGCTGAATAATTCTTCCATGTATTTACCTACATAAGGCGTTACTTCTGAAGGCTTTGAGATGACCGCATTGCCTGCAATCAAAGCACTTAATATGGGCACCATGCTCAGCTGGAATGGATAATTCCAAGGTGAAATAACGAGAACAATACCTCTTGGCATGTATTCAATATACGATTTTTTCCCGATGAAAAGGATGGGGGTCTTCACCTTTTGTTTGCCCAGCATGCTTATAGCGTCCTTTTCCAAGGATTTAATGAAGTCTAGCACAGGCATTATATCGGCTACAAGCGCATCCAGAGGAACTTTTCCAGCATCGCTTGAAATAACATCTACTGTATGTTCCATTTCATCCAAAAGAATTTCCCGCAAAGAAGAAAAATAGGGCAATCGCTCTTCGACTGACAATGAACTCCACTGTCCAAATGCCTTTCTCCCATTAGCCATCATCGAATCCACTTGCCCTGTATCTGTTTCCTCCATCGTGTAAATTTGTTCGCCCGTTGCTGGCGAGTATACCCTCCATGGCTCTTTCAATGACTTCATGATTTCCCCTCCCCTATTGTGTCCATCCTATTATTTTGATGGATGGATTATCCTGTTCAGTTCTTTTAAATTTTCTTCAGTGCTGTCTACTGCTGTTTCTTTTTCATCGTTGCCTTTTCTCGATTGTACTCTTTCTCTCTCCTGCCGAAGAATCCCTCTTTTTTTTCTCGTTTGCCGATCAAAGAAACTATAAATGACAGGCACAATGAAAAGTGTCAGGAATGTCGAGCTGATCAATCCACCAATAACAGTAATTCCCATCGGTTGATTGATTTCCGTCCCTTCCCCCAACGCCAGAGCAATCGGCACCAATCCTAATATGGTGGTCAATGAAGTCATAAGGATCGGCCGGACACGATCTTCAACAGATGTGATAATAGCCTCGTAAGCAGGCATCCCCTTCTGCTTCCGTTGATTGATATAATCGACAATGACAATGGCATTATTGACTACAATGCCCGCCAGCACAATCAGGCCTATCATTGCTGTTATCCCAATCGGTGTTCTAGTGACAGTCAATGCAATGGATACGCCAATCACTATAAGAGGCACGCTGAACATGATGACAAGCGGATATTTAAGCGATTCGAACTGGGCGGCCATCACTAAGTAAACAAATAGTACTGCAAGCACCAATGCCCAGGCCATCTGTTTTTTTCCGCTATCCAATAATTCCTTATCGCCACTATAAACGATTTGTGAATGCTTGGTCATTTCCTGTTCATCCATTACTTTTTCCAACTGGGATGATATATCGCCAAGTGTATACTCCGACTTATACTTGACAGTAAATTGGACAGCATCTTGGTTATTGATGCGTTCGATTGTGGCCGGGCTTTCCTCTTTATAGAAGGAGGCTACATTTTTCAATTCCACAAACGTGCCATCCGGTTTTTTAACAGCAAAAGACCGGAGTCCATCCAACTGACTTGTTTCAGAACGGTTGTACTTCACAGTGATATTCAGGACGTCCCCTTTTTCATTGACGATTTGCGAGGCTGAAGTTCCCCGTGTCATTTCATTGATTACGGAAGCAAGCTGGGAAGGAACCAAACCGTGCTCCAACGCTTTATTCCTATCAATGGCTATATGGACTTCTTCCTTCTTTTGGCTCAAATCGGTTTCTACCTCAGTAACGCCTTTGGTTTCTTCCAGCTTTTGTTTTAATAGCGTGGCAGCTTCGTGCAGCCTTGGTTTATCGCTACCGCGCAAATTAAAAGTAAGCGTATGTGGTGCTGATCCATGGGATGATTGCTGGGAAAACGCGATAACAGTACCAGGATATGAACTAGTCACTTCCGGTGCCACTTTTTTCTTTACTTCTTCAGCCACTTCATCAACAGAACGATTGCGTTTGTTCAGCGGTTTCAACTTTACGGACAATTCAGCTATATTTCCTTCTGCGGTTCCTCTGAACGCCCCATTTTGATCAGTGCCAATTAAACTTATATACACATCCACATCTTCATTTTTCTTCAGCTGTTGTTCAATCATCGAAACAGCTGATTCTGTTTCTTTCAAGGACGTACCATTCTCCATCTGGATTTTTATTGAAAAGTTCCCTTCATCGGTTGCCGGAAGGAATTCTGTCCCTACAGTTTTCAAACCAAATAGCCCTGCAACTAAAAGGAGGCCGGTCATTATTAAGACAGTCATTCTATGCTTGAGAGACCACTGGATCCATGTACGCAGCAATGACATAGGATAAGAGGCTTTGCGCCGTGCTTCCGTATTTCTCGCGGGATTCTTCAGCCAACGGCTTGCTATCATCGGAACGACAGTTAACGCCACATATAAAGAAGCAAATAAACTAAAGGAAATCGTCAAGGCGAATTCCTTGAATAAATCGCCAATAATCCCTGCTATGAAAGCTACAGGCAAGAAGACTACTACCGTTGTCAAAGTGGAGGCTGTAATGGCGCCACCGACTTCTGCCGCGCCTTCTTTCGCCGCTTTCTTCGGTTCTTTGCCCATGGAAAGATGGCGATAAATGTTTTCGATAACAACAATAGAATTATCCACCAGCATTCCAATCCCTAGGGCAAGGGCCCCCAGAGTCATTATATTGAGTGTAAATCCGGAAAAATACATCAGGACAAAAGTAACAATGACCGAGTAAGGAATAGCTATGCCAATGATGATCGGGCTTCTCAAACTTCGTAAAAATATAAATAGGACAAACATGGCTAATACTCCGCCAACGATAAGCGTATTTGAAATATTCCCAATAGCTTGGCTAATGTAATTCCCCTGATCAGATAACAGTTGCGCGTTTACATCCTTGTACTCATCCTTCTGAAGGAGAGCACGCAATTCGTTCTGGAACTGTTTCGACACTTGCGCGGTATTTGCATCAGATTGCTGCATGATACTTAAAAGGACAGATGGTTTATCATTAGTCCTTGTAATCGTTTTTTCCTCCTGCTTTTCTTCCGTGACACTGGAGACATCTCCCACCGTAACTTTCTTTTTCGTAACAGGGTCGATACCTAAAGGAATAGCTTCAATATCCTTCGTTGATGTCAGGGAACTGATGACACGCGTAGTCAATTGCTTTCCATCCACTTGTACCTTTTCACCAGGCAAACTTATATTATTGGCAGCAATAGCCCGGCTGACATCCTGCTGTGTCAGCCGATATTTTCTAAGCTGGCTGTCATTTAAATGAACGCCTATCTGGTTCGCGAACGCTCCTGATACATTAACATTTGCAATGCCGTCAACCTTTAATAATTGCTGCCTCAACTCCTCAGAAAGCCCAGGCAGGTCCACATGGTTTCCTTGCGCACTCAATGACAATTGGACAATCGGGAACTGAGATGGATCGAACTTCATAAAGCGCGGTTTTGAAGCATCATCCGGAAGAGGTGTCGATTCAATCCGCTGCATGATATCATTTTCCACTTCCTCCAGCTTTGTTGTCCAAGAAAACTGAAGCAGAATTAAATTGGCTCCTTCCTGTGAAGTCGACGTCATCGTTTTTAAGCCCGGGAGTGTCGAAAGATTTGATTCCAATCTTTTTCCGACTTTTTCGGATACTTCAACAGGGCCGGCGCCATCATAGCTAGTTACGACAACAGCAACAGGCGGATCGATATCCGGAATTAATTTAAGCGGTATATTCATTAGTGAAACAATCCCCAGCAGAAGGACAAATATCATGGTGACAACTGTAAATACCGGTCTTCTGATAGAAAACGCACTTAATTTCATAAAATGATTCCTCTTTCTCTAGACATATTCTATGTAAAGGGCAACAGGCTTTCTCTCTTTTACTATACTTGACAGGCCGGGAGTTTACAATTGCACAATCGATTGGGGCATCACAACAATTTTATAAGCAACGGATATAGTGGAAGGCTGCTAAAATCAAAACAAAGGACAGCCTGAATGGGCTGTCCTTACGAATGGCAGTGTTTATTTTTTCGCTAAACCTATTTTAGTGACCGCAGAAAATAACGTCAACACAGGGCCCAATAAACAAAAGAAGGCAAAAGGCAAGTATTCGAGTGTCGGAATGCCCAATACTCCGGCAACAAACACTCCGGCTACTCCCCAAGGAACCAAAGGATTGACAACTGTGCCTGTATCCTCAAGAACACGCGCCAATGTTTTTCTTGCGTATCCGAGCTTATCATACTGCCCTTCATATGTTTTACCGGTCAAGAGAATGGACAAATACTGTTCACCGATAAAGAAATTAATTCCGATGGCCGTCAATGCCGTTGCTGAAATCAACGAGAACACATTTTTCAATGCTCCTTCAATGGCTTTCAGTAAAGTCGGGATAATACCGAGACGGAAAAGCAGGCCGCCCATCCCTAAAGCCAATAAAACAAGTGAAACAGAAAACATCATGCTTTCAATACCGCCACGAGAAAGAACATCATTCAACTGTTTGACATCGCTATCCATGACAAAACCCGAAAATAGGATGTTCGCCATATGCTGCACGGTTAGAGAAGAATTAAATAGAAAGGCCAGGACAGTTGCCGATAAAATGCCTGCGCTCAATGTAGGGATGGCCGACACCCTCAAAATAGCCATTGCTGCAACAATTATGAAAGGAATCAAAGCTACAATGGTAATAGGGCTATTCTCTTTCAATGCACTGAGGAATAGCGCAATTTCGTCCGTTTTTTCACTTGCCGCAGGCGAAAGAATAAAATAGAGTATGGCTGAAATGATAAATCCTGGAACAGTGGTCCAAAGCATATTCTTAATGTGCTCGAACAGCGGAACCCCTACTGTCTCAGAAGCAAGATTGGTTGTATCAGATAGTGGAGACATTTTATCCCCAAGGAATGCGCCTGAAACAATAGCGCCTGCTGTTACGACGAGTGAAGCATCCATCGCTGTGGCCATTCCCAGAAAAGCGACACCAATTGTTGCTGCAGTTGTAAAGGCGCTTCCTATGCAGACGCCGACGATGCTTGTCACAACAAATGCCGAGAAATACAAAGGCAGTTCAGAAAAAAGTTGAAAACCATAGTACATCAATGTCGGGATTGTCCCACTTGCCATCCAGCTGCTGATCAACATGCCAATAAAGAAAAAGATATAAACAGCCCCGAGCCCCGAAGATGCCCCATCCATGATTCCCCTTTCCAAATCCTTGACCGGCACTCGTTTAATTGCACCGAATAGCATTAACAGCATAATGCTGAATATCATTGGCAAATGGGGTGATACAGAAAAATAAATAATGCCTGTGCTTAACAAGGCAACGATTAAAATCAGCATAACAGCGGCTTCCCATACAGGAAGCTTCAATCTAGCAGTTTGTAACATTTTCTCTCCTCCAGCTTGTAATAATCATGTTGACGGAGGGAAAACCATTTATGAAAACACAAAAAGCCTTCCTCCTCATAGGGACGAAGTCGTAGCTTCGCGGTACCACCCTATTTGACAAGAAAAGCCTGCCCACTTCATTAATTAAGTCTGCCCATTGGAATGCAGTTGTACTTCATGTGTTTTCTGCCAGGATTTTCAGCATCCATCCTGTCTCTTCTTGCTGCTTGGAAATCACATTACTAGATCTGCGAACAGTTTATTCACTTTTTCACTTAAACGCTTTTTAGCATTAAAACATATACATAATGTACTGATATTTTAATCGCCTGTCAACAGAAAAATCATTTGAATAAACTGCCATTTTATAAACTAAAGCGGAAAGTGCCCGTTTACCCCCGACAAGCTTAAGCCAAGCTCTGCTTAAAGGCTGGGTTTTGCCTTTAACAGAGATTGGCTTAAGACCTCGAGGGGGTGGCGCTTGCAGTGACTTTTATAATGTTCATCCATATAAAAAGTGCACCGGCGATAGGTGCACTTTTTTGATGCCGTTTATTCTTTTCCGTCCATCGGATTGTAGAGGGCCAAATCTGGATGTTTGTCCTGGAACCACCGAAGGGCAAATTCATTTTCAAACAGGAATGCATATTTATCATAACGATCTTTTACAAGGATGCTTCTATTGCTTGAAAGGCGCTCATCGACAGCTTCACTTTCAACCCATCGGGCGATTTTATTGCCCATGAATTCCATAATCACATCTGTGTTATATTCATTTTTCATTCGGTGTTCAAACACTTCAAATTGCAATTGCCCCACTGCTCCCAAAACGTATTCTTCCATCGTTGCGGTTTTGAAAAGCTGTATGGCGCCCTCTTGGACCAGCTGATTGATGCCTTTATGGAAATGTTTCTGCTTCAGGACATTCTTCGCTGATACCTTCATGAATAATTCAGGCGTAAATTGAGGAAGACGTTCAAATTGATACATATCCTTGCTTGTGGTCAGCGTATCGCCAATTTGATAGTTACCGGTATCATAAAGGCCGATAATGTCTCCGCTCACTGCTTCGTTGACCGTATTGCGGTCGTCAGCCATAAACTGTGTCGATGAAGACAAGTTGATCGATTTACCGGTTCTGCTTAGATTGACATTCATGCCACGTTCGAATTTTCCTGAGCAGATGCGCAGGAACGCAATCCGGTCACGGTGCTTTGGATTCATATTTGCCTGGATTTTAAAGATAAATCCAGAAAACTCCTCGCTCAATGGATCGATGCTTCCGCTGGTGGAAACCCGCGGCTGCGGTGATGGAGCAAAATCAAGGAATGCATCAAGGAAAGTCTGGACACCAAAAGTAGTCAAAGCACTTCCGAAGAATACAGGGGTTAACTCCCCTTGAGCAATTTTATCAAGGCTGTATTCGTTGCCGGCCTCGTTCAATAACATAATTTCCTCCTGCGTTTGTTCAAACAGCGGAGATGATTTTAAAGGATGGTCTACCTCAAGTTCCCCATCTTCATTCAGTGGCAGGAATCGATCGGCGGCATCGCTTTTGAACTGTTCAACCCGATTGTTATAGCGGTCGTAAATTCCTTCAAAATCTTTGCCCATACCTATAGGCCAGTTCATCGGATACGATTCAATGCCGAGAACTTCTTCCAATTCAGCCAGCAATTCCAATGGTTCCTTACCTTGGCGGTCCATTTTGTTAATAAACGTGAAGATCGGAATGCCTCTCATCCGGCAAACTTTGAATAATTTGATGGTTTGGTCCTCAATCCCTTTTGCACTATCCACAATCATGACCGCACTGTCAACGGCGGTCAGTGTGCGATACGTATCTTCACTGAAATCTTGGTGCCCCGGGGTATCAAGAATGTTTATTTTACAATCCTTATACTCAAATTGCATAACGGATGAAGTAACAGAAATTCCTCTTTGCTTTTCTATTTCCATCCAATCTGATGTTGCATACTTTCCCGTTTTTCTCGCTTTTACCGTTCCGGCATCGCGAATCGCACCGCCGAATAACAGCAATTTTTCAGTCATAGTAGTTTTCCCAGCATCCGGGTGGGAGATGATTGCAAATGTCTTTCTCGATTGTACTTCCTTTTGGAGTGATGTGTTCATTGTTCTACATCCTTATCTATAAAAATCTAGCCGTTCATAGCCTTAACCTAACGAATATATCATAATCACCCTGCTATTGCTATCATTTTAAGATATGGACACCCGCTATATTTATTCGTTACTCCCCCATTTCCGCGGCTGTATTAAGCCTTCTTATGATTCCGTTTGTTCATAAAGTAGTCCTTTGCTTCTTTTATGAGAATAGGCAGCAAAGCCACCACTACTCTTTTTACTAACTTTTTCATGCTAATAACCTCCGTTATTGTATTTACTATTGATTTACCCATGCTATATCCGAAAAAAACATTACTTAGGAATAATATTTCAATTGAGATTCACACTACAAGATAGCATCCATTATCAGTTACTGAATCTACAAAAACGGATCTAAAATTGTATTAGAGGTGAATAATATGAATTATTTATGGGGCATTCTCGGTATACTCGTTGTGTTGGGCCTCGCTTTCCTGATGTCCAATAATAAGCGGAAAATCAACATCCGGACCATTATGATCGGATTGGCCATACAAATCGGATTTGCAATTATAGTCCTCAAATGGCCGCTAGGCAGACTTGCGCTTCAAAAGCTGACCGATGGAGTCAATGCGGTCATCACCTATGCAAATGAGGGAATTTCCTTCCTGTTCGGCGGATTGAACACCCCCGAGTCCGGCATCTCATTCGTCTTCGCATTTAATGTACTTGGCATCATCGTCTTTTTCTCCGCATTGATTTCGGTTCTATATTACATTGGATTCATGCAACTAATCATTAAATATATCGGAGGGGCTCTGGCCAAACTACTGGGCACAAGAAAAGCCGAATCCTTTTCTGCAACCGCCAATATATTTGTTGGCCTGACTGAAGCCCCCCTTGTAATCAAACCTTATATTGCAAAACTGACACAATCAGAATTGTTTTCCGTTATGGTTTGCGGTCTTGCCTCTGTATCCGGAAGTGTGCTTGCCGGCTATGCATTAATAGGCGTGCCGTTGGAATATTTACTGGCAGCAAGCCTCATGTCTGCCCCGGCAGGCTTGCTGCTTTCAAAGCTTGTATTTCCTGAGACTGAACAAAGCTCGGAAAACGACCGCGAAAAAATAGAAATGGCTGCTGATGAAGAGTCTTCCAATGTGATAGATGCGGCTGCCAACGGAGCTTCCACAGGATTGCAATTGGCCTTGAATGTCGGGGCCATGCTTCTAGCTTTTATCGCCATCATCGCCTTGATTAATGGCATTCTTGGCCTCGTAGGAGGATGGTTTGGTTTTGGGGAGCTATCTCTCGAACTTCTTCTGGGGTATGTATTTGCACCTTTAGCCTTTTTGATTGGCGTTCCTTGGTCAGAAGCATTACAGGCAGGCGGTTTTATAGGGCAAAAATTGATAATCAATGAATTTGTAGCATACTCTTCTTTCGCACCAGAAATACCTTCCCTCTCCTCCAAAACAGTGGCTATCGTTTCCTTTGCCTTGTGTGGATTCGCTAACCTATCCTCATTGGGCATTTTATTGGGAGGGTTAGGTAAACTTGCCCCCGGCAGGCGTCCTGACATTGCTAGATTAGGGATTAAAGCCATCATTACTGGAGCACTGGCCTCCTGTTTAAGCGCTGCCATCGCTGGCATGATCATAGGATAATATCATTATCGCCAAAGCGCAGAAAGGCCGAGCTACTAGGCAAACGCCTATGCTGCCTTTTATTATTCCCTTAAATTCCCTCTTCCCAACTTCACTAGTCTAAGATATTCTCTTTAATGGTCTTATTACGTTAAACATCGTGATAAGATCTATTTTTTTGAAACAGAGGTGCAAACTATGAAGTACATATGGGGATTATTAGGTATTCTATGTATCCTTGGACTGGCATTTATTTTTTCCAATAATAAAAGAAAGATCAATATCCGGACAATTGCAATCGGTCTTGGCATCCAGATTCTATTTGCTTTCATTGTCCTTAAATGGCCTTTAGGGCGGATGGCATTACAGAAGCTGACCGATGGGGTCAATGCAATCATTACGTACGCAAATGAAGGGATCAACTTTTTGTTCGGCGGTATCTATACCCCTGAATCCGGAATCTCGTTCGTTTTTGCTTTCAATGTATTAGGCATTGTCGTTTTCTTTTCAGCCTTGATTTCCGTACTATACTACCTTGGTGTGATGCAATTCATCATCAAATATATCGGAGGAGCGCTCTCGAAACTCTTGGGCACGAGAAAAGCGGAGTCTTTTTCTGCGACTGCCAATATTTTTGTCAGCCAAACAGAAGCTCCTCTAGTGATCCGTTATTATATTCCAACTATGACTCAATCTGAATTGTTCGCCGTGATGGTCTGTGGGTTGGCTTCCGTATCTGGAAGTGTGCTTGTTGGCTACTCTCTTTTGGGCGTGCCATTGGAATACTTGCTTGCGGCAAGCATTATGTCCGCACCGGCAGGGCTGGTCATGGCTAAACTAATTTTCCCGGAAACGGATTCTAACTCCAAAGAAGCAGAAAAAACGGAATTGGAAGCAGACCAAAAATCAACCAATATTATTGATGCTGCGGCAAACGGTGCTTCCGATGGCTTGAAGCTGGCATTGAACATCGGTGCCATGCTTTTGGCTTTCATTGCATTGATTGCATTAATTAATGGATTGCTTGGCATGGTCGGAGGCTGGTTTGGAGCTGGCAACCTTAGTCTTGAATTAATTCTGGGCTACGTGTTCGCACCTCTATCATTTGTCATAGGGGTACCGTGGGATGAGGCATTGATTGCAGGAAACTTCATCGGCCAAAAATTGATCTTAAATGAATTTGTCGCTTATTCGGCATTTGCTCCTGAAATCCCGTCTCTTTCGGATAAGACGGTTGCCATTATTTCCTTTGCGTTATGTGGCTTCGCCAATATTTCTTCACTGGGCATCCTTCTGGGAGGATTAGGAAACCTAGCTCCATCAAGAAGGCCGGACATTGCTAAAATGGGCATAAAAGCAGTAATAGCAGGAGCACTCGCCTCTTGCTTGAGTGCAGCTATAGCCGGAATGCTTCTTTGAAAATACAAAGCCTGTCACCCATCTAAAAAAAGGGGACAGGCTTTTCTTTATTATCTCAGCATCCTTTGTGGAAAACCGCAGTATTGTATAATTATATTGTCTAAAAAAAATGATATTATTACAATAATAGAGAAATATTATGGACTTGATGGGAGTGGCAAACATGATACATTTTGAACCGGTAACGAGAGATTCTCTGTATATCATTAGTGAGATCGTTAACTCGAATGACCACTATAACAAAATGGAAAACGGGCATTCGGAAAGAACAGAAGAAGAACTGCTTAAGGAATTTTTTGATTGTAAAGACCATCATCTTTTTATTAAAGCGGATGATACGTATATCGGCTTACTGTCTTATCTTGACCCAAATCCTAAAGATGAAACTCCATGGATCGGATTATTTATGATTCATAAGGATTATCAGGGATTCGGATACGGCACCATGGCATACATTGCTTTTGAAGAAAAATGGAAGCAAGAAGGAAAAAACAAGATCCGCCTTGGTGTACTAGAACAGAACACCAAAGCAAAAACCTTCTGGGAAAGCCATCATTACCGCTATTATAAAACGGCGCAATTAAAGGGCAATACCGTTCTTTGTTATGAGAAAAACAGGTAATGGATAGCGTTTACAAGCCTTTCGTACCAGCCTATTCGGAAGGTTTGTAAACTCTTTGCAAGTTTCAGATTTTTTTATCTAGTGTCTTGTTATTTGAAATGCCATCATGTATAATTACAGTATAATTATTAGAGGATATTTACCCATTATCAAGTACCAAAATAGCCTTTTGATCCTTGATAATGTGTGAATTTTATTCTCTCATCTGGGAAGTAATAAACTAGCATATTAATTTTTGTTTAACATTTAGGAGGATTTATAGTATGACAGTTACAGGTAAAGTAAAATGGTTTAATGCTGAAAAAGGTTTTGGCTTCATCGAAGTACCAGGCGGAAACGATGTTTTCGTACACTTCTCAGCTATCCAAGGTGATGGATATAAAACTCTTGATGAAGGTCAAGAAGTTGAATTCGAAATCGAAGACGGCAGCCGTGGACCTCAAGCTAAAAACGTGGTAAAACTTTAATTTTAAAATTTCACTTACGTTGATTGGACGTTACTACACAGTAGTAACGTCTTTTATTTTGCTTCATTTATGCAGTCCGCCCGTTCATTTCCTCCCTCATCTTTTTAGGCATGTTTTCCATTGCTTGGATTAATGCATTGAGTTTGGTTTCAATACGGTACAACAAATACAACGTCACAACAATGGGAAAACCGACCTCGCTAATGAAAGGAATCCACTCATTCATGTTTCACCCTCCTTCCTGTAAAAAGGCTATAACAGTCCATTTTGTACAGCTGCAGGCAATCTGCCTGCAGCTGTACACAGTACTGGATGCTTATAAACTGTATTCATTCACTGTTCTTTCCACCACCCGCACGTCTTTCTTTGATGCCAGCTTTCCGGTCTTTGAAGTCATCGCTCCTTCGGAAATAATGATATCCATCGCCTCCTTGATTTTTTCAAGTTCAATGGGTTCTTTAGGCTGATCGATTGATATCGTTATATTTTTATTCATATCTGTTAAAAATACCATTTCCAGTGTTTTTATTGTAGCCACTCAGTCCACCTCCTTCCTGTTTCATCTGTACAATTTACTGTTCCAAATTAGATACGTTTTGCAGTTCGATAGTCAATAGAGGCAGCATCTGCAGTCCAGCGATTGCTTTAGCAGTCGCAACCAATTGGTCGCCCGTTGCTTGACTGTCGATATTTGAAAATGTTTTTCGTTTGACGATCGGGTTGCCGGATTGGTCCACTCCGGATTGTAGATTTAGTCGAAGCTGCTTGGTCAATAGTGTTTCAGTAGCCATTTCTTTCACCTCCTTTTCACTCTCTTTATATAAAAAGAGGAGTAAAAAGGAACAAGTGTGGTAAAGTTTTTTAAGGAGGTCGACTTTTCATGTCTATAATCATATTAATAATGGGACTCGTATTCGTTATTGCTGTCTACATAGCTTTTATTCATTTAAAGAAAAAACAATCCGAAACAGCATGGAGGCATACACGGATTGTAGCCCATAGAGGATCTTCAGGTGTTTGCCCCGAAAACAGCAAGAGTGCATTCGATCATGCCCTGTCAAGCCAAGCAGATTTGATAGAGCTGGATATTCAACTTTCGAAAGATGAGAAATTTATGGTCATCCATGATGCCTCTTTAAAACGTACTTCAGGTGATAAAAGATTGGTGTGCGAGCTTACAAAACAGGAATTAAAAGCCGTGGATATAGGGATATGGAAGGGAAAACACTTTGAGGGCGAAAGGATCCTATCCCTTTCAGAGGTGTTGGAACAGTACCTTTCGAACATTTCATTGCTTGTTGAGGTTAAGCACATAGATGACCCCGCGAAAACAGCCCGTCTTTTGGCAGAGCAATTGAAGGATGTTCCCTTTGGAAACAAACACGAACTGATTATCCAAAGTTTTGATCGGGCTTTCTTAGAGCATTTCCATCAAATCATGCCATCAATCCCCTTAGGGATCCTCGTACCGCAGAAGGCTAAACCGCTTAACAGGAAGCAACTGAAAGATTATCTTTCCTTTGCCACTTATGTGAATCCAAAAATCACGATGGCTTCCAAGCAAACGATAGACCAAATCCATGAACTTGGCGGAAAATGCATTGTATGGACAATTAACACCGAGCAGCAACGCAATCAAATGGTGAACACAAGGGCTGATGGCATTGCAACCGACTACCCTGAATGGTTCCAGAATCGGATAAGCAACTAGAAAAAGGAAGGGACATAACTAACATGCCTCGCTTTAAAGGCGAATCATCTTACATGAATAAGGGCGTAAAATGAAAAAATCCGAACCAATGTGAAACTCTACTAAGAATTTCACCTCATAGTTCGGATTTTTCTTTTGCTAAAATGCTTTTGTGCCAGTCTCTTTTTTGCTAATTAATCATTGGCAGTATGGTAATGCTTATAAATAGGCTTCCTTTTAGCCATTTTTTCTTTATTTCAAAATTTCCTTCAGATTTTTTATTTGCATGAAATCCTATTTGACAGTGAAGGATAACAAAAGGAGGCGGTGCGTTAATGGAACAAACGGATGTGAAAAAATTGAATCAATTTCTGAAAGGCATTTATATGGGCGTCCATGCCTATGAGCATTTCATTGGCAAATGTGATGATGCAGCAATAAAGAAAGTCCTGCAAAAAATACAGCAAGAACATAAATTCAGTGGCATCCGCATTGCTGAAAGAATACAGAACCTCGGAGGGACACCTGTTTCAGATGAAGGGTTCACCGGTTCAATCGCGGATTTCATCGGTAAGTGGACAAGTCCGGATAAAACGAAAGAAATCCTCGAAAAAGCGCTTCTATCTGAACGTACGTATGCAGTCGAAAAAGCAGGAAAGACAATAAAGGGAGAAATTAGCAAAGATAATAAAAAGCTGATTGACGATATTCTGGAAAGAAATGCATCACATGTTACCTTACTTTCAGAGATGCTGCAAAAACTCCCATAAAAAATAGAATGAGCATCACTCATTCTATTTTTCTGATTCATATGCCCTAAAGGCCTCAATAATAGGAATATCTACAGGATTGATTTTCTCCGGCAGGCTGTTCAAATAATAATACCGTAGATCCTCCACTTCCTGCTCTTGCCTTTGCAAAAATCCCTCGTAGGATCCACAAACATATGCAGCGACCACATTAAAGACTTCATCTCCATGTGGATACCGATAATACAACTCCTTTCCTGAAAAAATAGCCAATAAGGTTAAATTCTTAGCCTTAATGCCAGTTTCTTCGAACAATTCCCTTCTGGCTGTCTCTTCCAATTGCTCCCCCAGTTCCATTGATCCGCCAGGCAATCCCCAACAGCCATTGTCCTTTCTCAGCTGCATCAATATGCGCCTCTCACTATCCGGCACTATTACCGCGGCACCCGCCATTATGAGTGGACGGGACCCTACTATTTTCCTCAAATCCATTATATAGCTCATTAAACAATTCCCTTTTCTTTTTTAATGATCCAGGCTTTCTTCTTTTCTAATAAAACCCGTTAATTCAGTTTCCGTTAAATCCACGCCGTTAGCCCACTCCTCCAGGGAAAAATCCAAACAATCCTGCCCTCCGGCAAGTTTAGTCCTAAATCTTGATGATTCAAATTCATAGGCCATTGTGTGAAGCGTACCGAACATTTGCTCATAGTCGGTAAAGAATAACGGTGATTTTCTTTCGGTGAATAATCGGAATAAATCATTGGCATCCAGAGAGCACCTATCAAGAGAACCAATAAACGTTCTTCTAAGCTGGGAACTGGCCATTCCTCCCCTGTTGAGCTGTAATAGGTTCTCACTTTCAAAAGCATTGAAACAGGCTAAATACTCTTCTCCCATTTTCAGTTCTATCTTGCCAGGACTCGCTTCTACTATAGCCATACAGCCTTTTTTATCTGCTATTGAAAAATTATAGCAGGCTGAATGAGGCAGCTCTTTTAATAGATCGATAGCTTGGTTGGCATCACTGCACGTATCAAGTACCATACGGACTGCGTGCCAGGCGGTTAGTCCCTTTGTATATCCTTCATGGCTGACAAAATGAAGCCCGATGGCCAATCCGCAGTTGTTCACTCCATCATGCCTGCCGATTCCCTGCAGATTGTAGCCGATACCGGTAATCGTTGCCGGATTCTGCAGCAATGAAAGAATACCATCATAAACAAGGGGCGAAAAGTCATAATTTCTTGTATACGCTTGCCGATCCATGTATGCTGAACATCCCATGCCATGAGGCTTGTTCATATCATAGCCGCTAAAAAGCGTATATGCCTCCTTCAAGGGAATATTTAATCCTTCAGACAAGCCTTCCATTTCTTCCAACAAATGCGGGGCATAGCAGGAATAAATAGATTTCATCTCTGCTAGATCGATATAGGTACTCGCCAATTGTTGAAAGGCAGTTAACACTGGTTTATTCTTCAATTTTCCACCTGTCTCCGCACCGATTGCATAATGGGTATCCCTTATCTGCAGAATATCTACAGAAAACAGATCCATAGTCCCCCTCCTTCCTCTTTAAACACTTGTGTGATGGTAAAATATTCTATTTTTATTATGCTGTAACTTCCGTCCTTTGTCATCTTTACCAATGATAAAACATATTCTGATGGCCTTTCATTGGCTCCCATTCATCAACCGTTGCCTTTCATATGCAATGGCATTTACATCAAGCCTGTTGAATAAAGGGGAAACGCTTTTGATCTGATCAGTGCTGACATCCTTGTATGCCCAATCGGTTGCAGCCATACCGATCATCTTCCCTGTTTTTTCACAGGCAAAAGGGATAAAAGGGCTGAGCAATTGCACTAGATTGGTAATGATAAGCACACAGTTGAATAAGGTATTATCCCCTTCATACGGTGCTTCCTTAACCTGCTTCCACGGTTCTCTTTCATCAAAATATTTATTAGCGAAACGGATGAAGTCGAATATGTCTTCTAGTGCCTTTTTGAATTGCCCTCCTTCAATTTGCCTTCCCGCAGAGTCATATAAGGACTGCAATTTTTCTTTTACTAGTGTATCGGCGGTTCCGTGCGGTATATTACCTTGAAAGGAACGTTCTATGAATTTCAGGGTTCGGTTCACAAAATTGCCGAATGCTCCCAACAGCTCGCTGTTGTGGCTGTATATAAACTCTCTCCAAGAAAAATCAGCATCACGGTTTTCCGGTCCGTTCATGATTAAATAATAGCGGATCGAGTCCGGATCATATCGTTCAAGCATCTCCGGCACCCACACTGCCCAATTCCGGCTGGTTGATAATTTTTGCTTTTCAACAGTCAAATATTCGCTTGAAAGTATATAAGCAGGAAGGGCATCCATGCAAGCCCCCATCATGATGGCTGGCCAAATCAACGTATGGAACGGGATATTATCCTTTCCATGTACATAATACGTCCTGCATCCGCTATTCCAAAAAGCTTCAGCAGACGTACCTTTTTTCTCTGCCCATTTACGGCTCGCTGAATAATAACCGGATACCGCCTCAATCCAAACATATATTTTTTTGTCTTCATACCCTTTAACCGGAACACTGACACCCAAAGGCAAATCTCGTGACACTGCACGATCCTTTAATCCCTCCAATAAGTATCTTCGACTGAGATTCACTGCATTCATCCGCCAATTTCCGCTATGAGATCCTTGCTCGACACGTTTTTCTAATCTTTCCTGAAACTCGCTTAGAGAAAAATAAAGATGCTCCGTTTCCCTAAAGGAGGGTTCGCTTCCGCATAGTTTGCAGCTTGCAGCCACTAAATCGGCCGTCTCCAAAATATGACCGCAATAATCACATTGATCTCCTCTGGCAGATTGCTTGCAATGAGGACAAAGCCCTTCTACGTATCGATCCGGCAAAAACTGGCTGCACGTGCAGCAATAAGCTTGTTTAATCATTTTCGGGTAAATATGCCCGTTCTCCATCAAAGCCATGAATACTTCTTGAACCGTTTGATGATGGTGCTCTGAATCTGTTCTTGTAAAGATGTCGTAGGAAAATCCGAGTTGATCGAAAGAATCAAGAAATTCATTGTGATATCTGTCCGCAATTGTTTTCACACTTATCTTCTCTTGCCTGGCCCGGATGCTGATCGGTGTCCCGTTGCAATCACTTCCTGAAACATACAATACATCCTCCCCTTTCAGACGATAATAACGGGCAAGTACATCACCCGGCAAAAGACTGGCTATATGGCCGAGATGCAAGGACCCATTTGCATATGGCCACGCTCCCCCTATAAAAACCGGCATATGAAACACTCCTTTCCTATTTTTGTATATAAAAAAACCCCGCCCTTATCACACTGATAAAGACGAGGTTTAATTCGTGGTTCCACTTTATTTCGCCGCCAGCTCACACTGGCAGCCTTGCCAAGTACACAGCCATAGCTCCGGCTGTCATACTGTGGTTTTGATAACAAGTACCAACACTTGTCGTGCCCTACTTAGATGTGGGCCATCTTTTCAGGACGCTGCTCCGGGACCATTGTTCAATTGGAGATTTTGCTCCTTTTCACCAGCTGGAGCTCTCTGCAGAAAATCCGTCCAATTTACTTTTTCCCATCCTTGCATTTCATATTTTTTATAGTATAACAGGTTCGAATCGTTTTACCAACATTTTCCTTCATCAATTTTTTATCCCCTTCCAGACAGACCAGCGATTACGGTCAACAATAGGGGTCTTTCCGTTTACTTTTTCCTTCATATACGCCACTAAGGAGCAAAGGTCCACATCTGTTAATTCATGCAGAATCGATCTTCCTTTTCTTGAAATAATATCTTCCTCCAATTCTTCAATAGTTGTAAAGACGGCCCTGTTCTCCCAAAATTCACGTGAAGGCTGCACCGTGAAACCTGCCTTTTCCATGCTAGTGTTCACTTCCTGATCCGTGTACCTTTTAATTAATTCAATTTTTTTCAGTTGGGGGTATGCCGAGAAGAAATAGCCTCTTATATGATTGGGGCTTCCCTCAAGAAAACAATCATCAGGGGTACGATCCTGGATCAAAAGAATGCCCTGGGGTTTAAGGATGCGGTTTGCCTCTATAAAGCTGTTGACCAGTTCAGGCAAATGATGGATTACTGCCCTAAGAAGCACAATATCACAGGATGAAGAAGCTAAACCGGTATGAACGGCATTGCCCAATCTGTATGAAATCCTTTTGTATTCCGTGCTATCTTTAATCGCCTTCCCAAGAATAGTCGGTGAAAAATCGATTCCGAAAACCTCATCCGCATCCAACTCTGCGAGTATACGAGTATATATTCCTCCACCGCAGCCTATATCTGCCACTATTTTTCCGGAAACACCTGCTGTCAATCCATTTATCATTTCCGGCCAAGATTGATCAGGCGTCCGATTGGAATAGGCGGCACTCAATTCCTCATTATGAAAATCAATCGGCATACACACTCTCTCCTTCCTTTTTTGATTTCTTTATCATTGTCTCTCTCATTCATCCATAAGAAAATGACATATTATTTATGAGAATACATTACAAATTCTTATCGCTCCCCTCATAAGGAAAAGGCCAAGGAATCCATGATTCACTTGGCCAAGAGCTTACTTTCAGTTCCCAGAAACACGTTTATATACATAACGTAGAAGCTCCTTGCAAGTCGGAGCAACTTCATTCCCATTCGAATTGGAATTGCCGTTTCCAGGTGAGCAGCTGATTGACAATTGCTGAATGGCTATTTCGCAGGTGGACCCGCTTTGTAGAATATGTAGCCTAGTAAGCTCCTGCGTTAAAACATTGCTTAACTGGACCATTTCTGTATCTGACAGCTTGTTGGACATCAATAACGTGAGATGGCATGACCCATTTTCTAAAAACAGAAACATGAGTATATGCGTATCGGCAGGGATATGGCTGCCTGGCATCCAGCTTGAAACCTCTCCCGCTTCACCAAAGGATATGGCAAATTCGCCTCTATCACTTTTGGGCAATGGCAAAAATCCAACTGGAAGAACGTTGTTTTTCCGGATTCCCTTTTCAGTAAGAATCCAGCCATCCTCCCACGAAAAACCTTTGCCTTGCAATCCGGAGGTCAGTGTTTTCACCGAATGCCCAAACGAAAGCTGAATTGAATTTGAAGCAGAGATGCATTCCAAACAGCCAGTCATTGGATACGCCTCTTTTCCTTTTAAAAAACCGGGCTCGAAGAATACGGCTGTTTTCACCGTTTTAGGATGGCGCCCGAAGAACATATCGACACCGTATGTATCGCTAAATATGGGTTGTTCCCTTTCCGAAAGGCCATTATAGACTCCGATCAGTCTTCCAGCTTCCATTAAGCCGATTTGATCACTGTATAGCGAGGCGATATTTAGGTCATGTAAAATAGCCATGATCGTCAATTGTTCCTCGCATTGCAATTCTTTCAGCAAATCCAGCAGCTCCATGCTGTGCCTGGCATCCAAATGGTTCGTCGGCTCGTCAAGCAAAAGGATCTGCGGCTGTTGGGCAAGGGCCTTGGCAAGCAGGACTCTCTGCTTCTGGCCTCCGCTGAGGGCTCCATATATTTCATTCCTTAATTCCCATGTAGACGTCTGCTCCATAACCCTTCTGATAACCTGTTCATCCTCTTGGCTGGCATCCCGCAACAGCAGGCCACTTTGATGTGGATAACGGCCAAGGCCGACGATTTCCCAAGCCGAAAAATCCATTCCTACTTCATTCTCCTGGGTCATGACTGCCACTTTCCGTGCTAGCTCCTTTACTGAATAATCTTCTAAAGGCTTGCCGGCTATCATTACGGTTCCGGCCCTCAATTGCAAAGCCCCCATCATTAATCGGATTAAGGTTGTCTTACCGCTCCCATTTGGCCCGACTAGCGAAAAGAAAGTGCCTTTTTCAACATTCAGTGAGAGATTCCTTACAATATCAGCCTGCCGGCTATACCCTCCCGTTATATCTGTTAATGTAATCATCATCGAGCCTCCTTACACTCTATTGGCCATTTTCTTTCTTTGCTTGATCAGCAGCCAGGCAAAAATAGGGGCACCGATCAGAGCCGTAATGACACCGATTGGCAGTTCCCTTGGGGCAATCACCATGCGGGCCGCCAAGTCGGCCAGTACCAAATAAGAGCCGCCTAGTACTAGAGAAAAAGGAAGAACATGCCGATGATTCGCGCCAATTATCAAACGCACAAGATGCGGAATGACCAATCCGACAAATCCGATTGCTCCGGATACGGCAACAGCCCCTCCTGTAAGAATGGATGCACCAATCAAAATGAGCTGCTTCTTGCGCTTCACATCCATGCCTGAAAATCGGGCGGATTGCTCACCAAGTGCCATTGCATTCAATTCGCGTGCATGTATTAAAATAAGGAAGCCTCCAATCAAGAAAAAGGGAAGAATGAGCGCCACATGCCCCCATCCCCTCATGGCAACACTCCCCATAGTCCAATTAAGGATATTGGATAAATCTTCTCTTGGCGATAAAGCAATCATCAATGAAATAAAGGCGCTCATAAAAGAAGAAATGATGACTCCTGCCAAAATGATTGTTTGATTGGACATTCGGCCGGTCGAATAATGCGAAATGCCTAATACCAACAGCAGTGTAAGGAATCCAAAGAGAATAGCCGCCACAGGTTGCAAATAGCCGGCCAGAAATGTTGCAGGCACATGGAAAAACAGGACAAGGACAGCACCGAGAGACGCCCCTGAAGAGACGCCTATCGTATAGGGGTCCGCCAAGGTATTTCTTAACAACCCTTGAAATGCCGCCCCTGCAAGAGCTAATGAGGCACCGACCAAAAAGGCAAGGATTACCCGGGAAAAACGGATCGTCCAAACAATCATTTCAATATTTCGGTCTCCTTCAAACAGATTCATATGGAACAGTTTACCGAACAGTATCCTTAGAATATCGGACACTGACACCGGCACGGAACCGAAGAAAACTCCCGCTATTAGGCTCGCTGCAACAAGTGCGGTCGAAACTGCCGTCAGAGCCGCTATCCGTTTATTGGTAAACATCCGGATATACGGCTTTGGCGAGCGCCTCTAAACCGTCCGCCAAACGAGGGCCCGGTCTTGAGACCAAATCGCTGTTCACATCAAAAATTTGCTTTTGCTTCACTGCATTCACTTCTTGCCAGCCTTTTCTTTCTATGACCTGATTAACCGCATTTTTATCATAATAGCCATATGTTGTAACAATGACATCTGGATTGAGCTTGACCACTTCTTCTTCATTCATCTTGATCCAGCCCTCCTGTCGGCCTGCAACATTCTCAGCTCCTATGATTGACAACAATTCATCAAGGAATGTTCCCTTCCCTCCGCTATACATTTCCGGTGGTGCGGACGTTTCAATCCATACTTTTTTCTTTCCTTTTACTTCTTTTGCTTTTTGCTGGATGGTTGCTGCCTTTTCCTTCATGCCCTTCACTATTTCCTCAGCTTTCTTTTCTGTACCGGTAGCTTTAGCGATCATTTCAATGGCTTTGTACGTATCATCGAACGTACTTTGGGATGTATTATTGACAATGGTCGTAATGCCTGCATCCTGCAATTGCTTTACCACATTGGCATGGCTTCTGGCATGGTACTCTGAAATAAAGGCAACATCAGGCGCCAATGCAAGCACACTTTCTACATTGATATCCTGCGAGCCGATTTTTTGCCTTTTCGACACTTTTTCTGGATAGTTATCAAAGTCGGATACTCCGACAATTTCTTTATCCAAGCCTAATGCAAATAAAGTTTCTGTCGTACTCGGCAAAACGGAAACAATCTTTGTAGGCTTTTCTTTGATGGTTACCTCATTTCCAGAGTCATCCTTAAATGTAACCGGAAATGCCTTCTGCTCACTGCTGGCCGATTGTTTTTCATTGTTTTCCTTTTTTCCCTCATCGCTTGTTCCGCATCCTGCCAATGCTCCGAATACAAGCAAAAACAACAGGGTTGCTGCACTAATAAACTTCATCATCCGTTTATTCATTGTCTTCCCCCACTCCTTTAGTCAACAAATGTAAGAATCTTCTGATACATGTATAAATAACTACGGGAGATATGAAAAAGAGCCCTGACTATAAAGTCAAGGCTCTCATTAAATGTAAGTCACATACAATAACCTGCTTGACTTACTTTTCCCTCCGAAAAACAAGTTATCCCTTTTTAAAGCAGGTCTCCTGGCTTCGCATCATACAGCTTCCGCTGCCTTCCCAAACTAGGTTCAGTGGCAAGCGGGTCATAAAAAAGATGCTTACAGTAGCGGGGGCTGCACTGGATTTTCACCAGTTTCCCTATTATCCTGATTACAGGCACTTCAAAAATCGTATTTAATTATCCATGTATACTCCATTATTTTACAACAAATACAGAATCTTGTCAGCCATTAATTAGAATGCCCAATTTCCATTTCGGAAGATTGGTTCTTCCTTACCGTCTTCTGTAATGCCATCGATATCCATTTGGTCGGATCCGATCATGAAGTCAACATGTGTAATGCTTTCATTTGCTCCGTTTTCATTCAGTTCCTCACGCGACATTGTTTTGCCGCCATCCAAATTGAATGCATACGCACTTCCAATAGCCAGATGGTTTGAGGCATTTTCATCAAAAAGTGTATTGTAATAAAGGATATTGGATTCAGAGATTGGCGAATGATGAGGCACCAAAGCCACTTCTCCCAAATAATGCGAGCCTTCATCTGTTTCAATTAAATCCTTCAATACATCCTCGCCCACTTCTGCTTTTACGTTGACAATACGGCCATTTTCGAAAGTCAATGAGAAGTTGTCAATGATATTGCCGTTGTAGCTTAATGGTTTTGTACTGGAAACAGTTCCGTTCACCCCAGTCTTCAACGGCATACTGAACACTTCTTCAGTAGGCATGTTTGCCATGAATTCCACGCCAGCTTCAGAAATGCTTCCGGCGCCGCACCAAATATGTTTTTCCGGAAGTTCTACTGTCAAATCAGTACCTGGCGCTTTATAATGCAATTTTTTATAATGCTTTCCATTCAAATAGTCCACTTTTGTATGTAATGTATCATCATGTTTCTTCCATGCTTCCACAGGATTATCCTGGTCGATTCTAGTCGCCTTGAAGATTGCTTCCCATAAAAGCGTAATTCGATCTTCTTCCGGTGCATCCGGGAAGACCATATCTGCCCATGCCTGGGATGGAACAGCCACAATGGACCAGCATACTTTATCCGCTTGCATGATTTGGCGGAATTTGCTTAACGCTTGACCGGATGCTTTCTGGTTATTCGCCAAACGTTCCAATGCCACACCCTTCAACAAATCAGGAGAAGACGAAATAACAGAAAGGAATGAAGCGCCCTGCTCTGCAAGTTCATTTGTTTCATTTGCCTGGTGCACAGGGAATGTTTTGAACACGTCATCCCCTGCATGCTCATATTTCAAGCGGGTGATTGTATCATCGCTCCATTGGACAATGACATTATGCGCTCCTGCTTCATATGCTTTTTTCGTAATGATGCGGACTAATTCCGCACCTTCTAGCGTTGTTCTCACAACAAGCGTTTGCCCGGGCTGTACATTAACGCCCACTTTAACAGCTAGCTCTGCATATTTTTCTAGACTTTGTCTGAAATCTTTCATATCCTACCACTCCTCTGACTGAATATTCATTACAATTGTATCTATTATAGCACCTCACGTCCAAGAATTTATATTTCTGAAAAGACTGTCAAATTTTACTTTCACCTTTTACCACTTGTTCCCTCCTTTTTTCCTAAAAAAATCTTTCACAAATACATGGATATCTTCATAAAATTTAGAACAACATCGTATAGGTACCAGCATCATTTCACATCGGAAAACAACATCTTCAGGGAAAAAGAAACAAATTAATGTTTGTTTTTTTCAGAAGATGAGCTATAATATGTACAAAAGTTGCACTAAGGAAACATTTTTACAGAAACGAAAAAATAAAGGAGATGACCAATTTGAATCAACAAGTTCCCCTATCTTCTTTACAGCCGGGCGACAAACTGATCGTTTCCACCCTGCAAATAGAACCCGTTATGCGCAGACGATTATTGGACTTAGGTTTCGTACCCGGTTTTGCAGTTGAAATGATACAAAAAAGCCCTCTTGGCGACCCCATTGCCTTTCGGGTCAGCGGTACCACGATAGCTCTCAGGAAAGAGGAATGTGATCAAATTTTTGGCGAAAGAGTGAGTGCAAATGAGCGAACATACCTATAGGATAGCGTTAGCCGGCAATCCCAATACTGGGAAAAGCACTTTATTCAATGCCTTGACGGGCATGAACCAGCATACAGGGAATTGGCCGGGAAAAACAGTTGAACAGGCAATCGGTTCTTATATGTTCGGCAAGGAAACCTATGAGGTGATCGACCTGCCGGGAACCTATTCTCTATACTCCAATTCCACGGATGAAGAAGTAGCACGCGATTACATTATTTTCGAGAAGCCTGATGTTACCTTGGTTGTGATGGACGCGACAAGCCTTGAACGCAACCTGAATCTGGCCTTGCAAGTACTTGAGATGACTTCATTGGTGATTATTTGTCTAAATCTGATGGATGAAGCGAAAAAGAAAGGCATCCAAGTGGATAGCCAACTATTATCAAAAAAACTGGGCGTGCCAGTCGTACAGATGTCGGCAAGGAATAAAGCCGGCCTGGATGTTCTACTTGCAAAAGTACGCGATATGGTTCATGGCAACACCTCTGTCGCCCCTTACCTTGTGGAATATCCGCCTGACATAGAAGAACAAATACTGAGCCTAGAGAAAGATATTAAAGGCCTATTCGGCGATCATTATCCAACTAGATGGATTGCCCTGCGATTGCTCGACGGCGACGATGCATTATTGCAGTCGCTGAAGGAGAGGCTGCCCCGGAAAGAGAGCGTGATTGTGTGAATAGTGCAGAAACACTGGACAGAATTGCGGAAAAAGCGGCCGGCATGGCTTCCACAACTGTCCGTGAAGATATTGTAGGAAGTATATACAGGCAGACACACCGATTCTCCCAGGCTGTCGTCTCCACCAAAAACGAGAGAGACTTCAAAACAGAAAAGCTAGATAAGATTCTCACCAGTAAATTATGGGGCTTCCCCATTATGTTCATTATGCTCGGAATTGTATTATGGCTGACTATAGCAGGGGCGAATGTCCCATCTTCTTTATTGGCCGATCTGTTCAATTACCTAGAAGCCAAATTAACGGCATTATTCGCCTTCCTTCATGCGCCTGAATGGCTCCACGGAATGCTGGTTCTAGGTTTGTTCAGAGGAACTGGCTGGGTTGTTTCAGTTATGCTGCCACCGATGGCTATATTCTTTCCAATGTTTGCACTATTGGAAAATTACGGTTATCTCCCTAGGGTGGCCTTTAACATGGATCGATTATTCAAATCGGCCGGCGCCCACGGAAAACAATCTTTGACAATGGCTATGGGATTCGGCTGCAATGCAGCAGCCATCATGAGTACTAGAATCATTGAGTCCCCGAGGGAGCGCATGCTCGCCATTCTGACAAATAATTTCATTCCTTGCAATGGCCGGTGGCCAACATTGATCCTGCTCGCCTCCCTCTTTATGGCTGCCAGCTTTACCGGGCTTTCGGCAACACTCATGACATCAGCCATACTGATCGGCTTCGTGCTGATTGGCGTCTTTGTCACATTGACCGTGTCATGGGTTTTATCAAAAACTGCATTAAAAGGTATTCCGACTCATTACACATTGGAATTGCCCCCGTATAGGCGGCCGAAGTTTTGGGATACCATTTTGCGCGCAAGCCTTGATAAAACCTTGCTTGTACTGAATCGGGCGATAAAAGTGGCTGCACCCGCCGCCTTATTGACCTGGATATTGGCCAACATCGATATGGGCGATACTAGTATTCTTATGCATTTCGTCAACTTCCTGGATCCATTCGGCCAGTTGCTCGGGATGGATGGGTATATACTGGCGGCCTTCATCATCGGACTTCCAGCCAACGAAATTGTCATTCCTGTTCTATTAATGGCCTACCTTTCGACAGGCTCCTTAACAGAAGTGGAACAAATGTCTGAGCTTAAAAGAATACTGCTCGACCAGGGATGGACCTGGCTGACCGCACTTAATATGATGCTCTTCTCATTACTGCATTATCCTTGCGGGACTACTCTGTTGAATATTTATAAAGAAACGAAAAGTGCCAAATGGACATTTATGTCATTCATCATCCCTACAGCCATCGCTGTAGGTGTTACCTTCCTGGTAGCTGCAATCGTCCGCGGCTTCGGGTTGGTATAAAGAAATAAAAGGGAACGAGCGGAGAAAACTCGTTCCCTTTTTTATTTCCTTCAGATCATCCAGTACGTATACCTCACCGATGCGTGGATATACTGCCATTAAAAAGCGAGAATCCGTATAACCTTACAGAAATGAAAGGTTATGTAAGGTTATTAGATGTATCTTCACCTTTCTCATGCTCTATTCTATATATAGAAATCAGCGTTATAACGGAGGTACAAATGGAAATCATTACAGTCAATCAACTAGTGAAAATGTATAATAGCTATAAAGGGACCAAAGAGGCCGCAGCTCTTAACTGCATAGACTTAACAGTCTCCGAGGGAGAATTCGTTGGCATAATGGGGCCAAGCGGCAGCGGAAAAACATCTTTGCTCAATATTTTATCGGGTGTAGATAAAGCGACGTCCGGCAGTGTCACCATCGACCAAAGAGACATTACTAAGATGTCAAAAGACGAGATGGCCCTTTTCCGCAGAGAAAAAATAGGGTATATATTCCAGGATTTTAATTTATTGGACAGCCTTACCCTTCAGGAAAATATTGCGTTGCCCTTGATTTTAGACAAAGAAAATCCCGAAGTGATTGAAGAAAAAGTCAATCAGTTATCCGCATTCCTTGGTATAGATTCTATACAAAACAAATATCCTTACCAAATATCCGGAGGCCAGAAGCAAAGAGTGGCAGCAGCCCGAGCATTGGCGAATGACCCGCAAGTCATCTTCGCTGATGAGCCCACCGGCAACCTCGATTCTAAATCTGCAACAAACGTTATGAATATCATGGGCGATTTAAATGGCAAGTGGAACAGCACTATAGTGATGGTGACACATGATCCCTTTGCGGCTTCTTTCTGTAAACGGATTGTCTTCATCAAAGATGGCCAAATTGAAATGGAATTAAGGTCATCAGGCGACCGTCGCATCTTTTTCGACCGTATTTTGGAAGCACAAAGTGTCGTTGGAGGCGGTCGTGCATGACGTTTAAAGACATTATACGCAAAAATTTCATATACAATTTCAAGAAATATATCTCTAATTTTTTGGTCAACTCGATGACAGTTACCATGCTATTTATACTAAGCTGTCTCTTATTCAATAAAGATGTTATGACAAACATTAATATCACAGCCTTATACGAAGTGATCAACATTAGCCTCATCATCCTTATTCTGTTTTCTGTATTTTTTATTTCATATACTAATACTTCCTTTTTAAAGTATCGCGGAAAAGAATTGGGAATGTATATGACATTGGGGATGACATCCAAAAACCTCTCCATCATGATTTTATTGGAGAATTTAACACTTTTCATCATGTCACTTCTATCAGGCTTAGTATTCGGCGTCGTTTTTTCGAAATTATTCTTTGTGGCTCTGAATCACCAACTGCCATATAATCCAGTCGTATTCGAGCTGCCGTTAATCGCCTTTATCACAACGGCCATCGTCTTTTTTTTGATCAATCTATGCAACTTTTTATTTATACAATTTTATATAAGGAGAACCTCCATCATTGATATCCTTAAGGCTTCCCAGACGAATGAAAAGCAGAAGGGCAATATCCTTTTGGGTCTGATTGCTCTTTGTTTATTCTTTTGGGCGTTATTCACACTCGGTCGATCATCCAGTGAAGAAGCGGACATATGGTTAAGGGTCCGTTTTGCTATTTTGCTGGCTGCGCCATATTTCATATATGGCAGCTTAATAAGCCTCATTTTAAAGGTCGCTAAACCGTTCAAAAAATTTTATCACACTAACATGCTGATACTTGGAAATCTTTCGCAAAGATTCGGCACATTTAAGAAAACCCTTTATTTGGTTTCAGTGCTGATGACCAGTGCCATCTTTTTTGTTGGCTTATTTTACTCCTCTTACGTTTCATCAGTACCGAAAATCAATAAGTATTTTCCCTACGATGTTTCCTATGTAGAAACAGCCCTATACAATAAAACGGAAACCGGAGACCTATTAACGACTCTTAAAAAGAAAGGAAGTACCGTTACATCCGTCAGTTCTTTTGAATTTATAGACGTCTTCAGCTTTAAAACAAGCGGACAAAATATTACCATGGATGATAGCAAAACCAATATCATCGCTGCACGAAATTATAATAAACATATGAAAGAAAACATAGAGGTTCCACCGGGCAAAGCAGTGTATATAAGCAGCGTTCCACTCTCTCCGCCCGATCCAAAAGAGAATATGGTGCTGACCTCGTTGCAAGCATTGCCTGGACTTGAGAGGAAATTGGCAAATAGTTTTGACATGGAAAAGAAAAAACAAATACTGTCAGACGCTTTGAGTAAGGGCGCTACCTTAACGATACAAGGCAACCGGCTTACGTCGCTGAATAAGCCTTTCACAAATTTTGTGTATGATTATTCAGCTTACCACTCTGGAGATGCCTTTATCCTTAATGATGAACAATATAACCAATTCAGAAAATCAGTAAGTCAATCAGCTATTAAAGTAATGCACCTCATAAAAGGGAATATACCTGAAGAAGCATTTACTGCTTTGAAAGAGGAGCTTAAACAGGATAATGGATTTACACATAACGAATGGACATACAAAAAGTCTGTGTTTGATATATCGGATAATGAACAGATGAATCTAAAAGAAGATCTATTGCCCGTATATAAACAGAAGCAGCTCGGCATAGAAAAAGAACAGACAGGCAGCCGTTTTTTCCTTATGGCCTTTATTGGCGCCATCCTTACATTGGCTGCTGGTGTAGTGCTGTTCTATAAGGTGCTTGCCGATATCGACCGAGATAAAAAAAGGATCGTTTCACTAAAAAGAATCGGCATTACCACAAAAGAAATCAGAACGTTAATCTCTAAAGAATTGGCCATTATTTTCTTTGTACCGATTTTCTTCTCGCTCCTAGTCGGCGCATATATGTCATTGACCGATTACTTCCATACAACGGATTTCTTACCTATTCTCATGCACCTATCCATAGTATGGTCCTTCTTCATTATCATCCAAATTGGTATGTATATAATTAGCTTCCGAAAATATATGAAGGAATTGAACCAGTTGGATTCTTAAAGCCCAAAAGGCCTGGAGGGATTATATCCCTCCAAGCTTTTTTTTCAATTCGAATAATCTCTAGTCTCGTTTATTCGACCTTCCTATATAATAGATATCTTTTGTTCTCCGCTATCTTTCAGAGAACCATTCCCTATGAGAGATAAGCACATATTACTTTTCTTTTATTTCCTTTAGTAAAGCTATCATCTCTTCATTCTGCTTGATGATTGTCTGGTTTTGCTGCCTGAACTTGGTGAAATCAAACAGATATACCAACAATACGATTAGAACGATAAACTCCACATAAACACCCCATTCCAACTCTATCTTTAACATATTATACCATTTATAACCATTCTATCATTCTACTCCTTTTCTAGGCAGTCCTTGGCTTGGCATTGGCCATTTTGCACATTGACCATCTAAAGGTGGTTTTTTGTATAGAATCATAGGCATCCCACAAATGGTCGACAACCCGCACTTCAACGCCTCTTTCGAAATGTGCGTTAAATAAGTCTGTAATTGCCGTCTTTGCAATCGGAACCTGTGTGTGCATACTGGTATAATAACCCGCATCGGCATCCAGCAAAGAAAACTGCTTCGGGTTGAATTCATATAGATAGAGCGTCGTTTCCTTCATAATTTGAAACCAATTGTGTTCGATCATTACGACATGCGTATTGGTTGTTGCAGAAAAATGCCTTTCACTATCATCCACTGTCGTATTCGGACCTATATGGTAGCAGACTCTTGGGCAATGTCTCGGCGTCAAAAAGTTGGGAAGGCATTCTTCATTAATGGCCCACACTAAAGGAATAGTCGGATCAAGATCCGTGCGTGAAGGTTTTCTTGGATGGAAGATTTGAATATCATTCTCTTCGCTTACGTGGAATAATCGCATAGTCCCATTATCTCCTCTTTTAAATAGACGATCTAGTTTAAAACCAATAAGGAAGAAATCCTTTATAAGAGAATACGTACCTAACCGATACTCCCTTTTCCAATTACTGTATTATACTATCACTTCTGCTATAAACAAAATCCATATATGCAGCTGGCCATTTCGGGCGCTGTCCAGAAACCAATGAGATAAATGCGATTTCATTTTCGCTATCATGATTTGGCTCTTATCCTTCTTCCCATCCCAAATCATATAAATCGCGCATACGATAGTGAATGCCATTCATTTCATTGAGCGCCGATTCGATAGTTAATGGCCTGTTTCAATACGGATCGCTTCGGCTCCTCTGCCTGTGCAATCCCATCATCCTTTTATTGAAACCTTTCTTGCTATATCATCTGGAAAAATAAGTATTGACAGTAAGAAAAATACATCTTATATTTTCACTATGCCAATATTACTTAAGTAATTAATTATTAAGAAGTGAATGAAAGGGAGGATCTATAAATGGGGGCAAATGAGGAATTGTTTGAAGTGACTTCCATGTTTCAAACATTCCTGAAGGGAATTTCACAAAATTGGAAAAAAGAAGGATACAGCATCAGTATTAATCAATTTAAGGTGCTTCGCATATTGGCGACTGAGGGACCGCAAAAGGTTTCTGAGCTTGCGAATATCCTCTGCTTATCATCTGCAGCCATCACAGGTGTCACCGACCAGTTAGACTTGGACGGCTATGTCCATAAGGAACGGTGCAGCCAGGACCGGAGGGCCGTCATCATTACAATCACCGAAACAGGCAAATCGATGGATGAATCTATCGTGAATAGCCAGAGCGGTATGTTTCAATCATATTTCCAAATCCTGTCCAGGCAGGATATTCAGCATTTAAAACGGATTTTTTCAATGCTGAATTCCAACTTTTAAATCGAACATAAGGGGAGAATCAGTAAACGGATGGAACATTTATCAGTTAAACGAAAGGTGTCAATTATGGTTGCTATTATGGCGGCCATGTTTTTTGCAGCCATCAACCAAACGATTACCAGTACGGCTATGCCGAGGATTATCGCCATTCTTGATGGAATGGACTATTATACTTGGACGATCAATATTTATTTGCTCACTTCCACAATCGCTGCTGTCCTGGTCGGAAAGCTTTCCGATATGTACGGACGGAAGCCTTTTTTATTGATTGGGATCCTTTTATTCATGATAGGGGCTTTTTTGACGGGAACCTCTTCAGATGTATATCAATTCATCGTATACAGGGGCATCCAGGGAATCGGGGCAGGCATTATCCAGTCGACCGCCTTTACAGCAGTCGGTGACCTGTTTGCTCCGCGTGAACGAGGCAAGTGGATGGGGCTGATGTCAGCTGTCTTTGGTTTTTCAAGCGTGCTTGGCCCATTATTGGGAGGCTATCTAGTCGACCATCTTGATTGGCATTGGCTGTTCTGGATCTTCCTGCCGATTGGAATCGTCGCTTTTATCATGATCATCGCATTATTTCCAAAAATGGAACATGGAAAATCGCAAAGTATCGATTTCCTTGGATCTTTGTTCATGACTACAACAATTGTTCCGTTGTTGCTCGCTTTTTCGTGGGCTGGAACAGAGTACGAATGGAGTTCACCGCAAATACTCAGCCTTTTAGCAGCAACGGTTGTTTCTTCGTTCATCTTTATCTTCATTGAAGCAAAAGTAAAGAATCCGATTCTTCCTTTGCATTTATTCAAGAACAACGTCGTCACAATATCGAATTTGATCAACTTCATCATGAACTTCGGAATGATGGGGGCATTGATTTATCTTTCCTTCTTTGTACAGGGGGTTCTCGGGATATCTCCTACCTACTCGGGATATGTCACCATGCCAATGTCTATCGTTATGGTCATCTCCAGTGCAGTAACAGGCCAGCTGATTGCAAAATCAGGTAAATATAAACGATACGCATTGATCGGGGTGCCGATTATGATTGTGGGCATGTCGATCATGATATTCATGCACAGCGCTGCCTTGGCCGTCGTCAGTATGATCATTTTCGGTTTCGGCTTAGGGTTGGGCATGCCAGTCTTTTCACTCGCTACCCAAAATGCAGTTTCTCATAAGGAATTAGGCGTTGTGACAGCTTCTTCGCAGCTCTTCCGTAATTTAGGGGGAACCATCGGGATCGCTGTAATGGGGACGGTTATGTCCAATAACTTAGTGAAGCATTTGAAGGATGCGATGCAGGCGGCTTCTTCAAGCGACTTCTCAAAGATTGATCCGCAAATGGCTGAAAAAATGATGGCATTCGCCAATCCGCAAGCTCTAATGAATAAACCACTGCTTGAAAAAACCGAAGCCAGCCTGCCTCCGGAGATTCAGCCTATTTTCACGCATATGATCCAAACGATACGGGATGCCCTTTCAGAAACGCTTTCAACTGTATTCCTTACAGGTACACTCGTTTTATGCGTTGCTTTTATCCTTGTCTTTTTCCTGAAAGAGCTTCCTCTACGGACATCTAATCAAACGGCTGGGGACACGGCGGACAAAAAAGCCCATCCAGTCGCTAATAAACCTTCTCTTTCTGTTGAAAAATAGGTCTACAGTAAATAACGGCCTCCTTATAGGATGGAGGCCGTTGTTTTTTTGTATGCTTTTGACACTCAGTAGGAACAGCTTACAACATCGATCAAATTCGTATCGAGTGCAATATACGTCGGGCGATTGAATTGGTAATCCCAAGTGAAGCCCCCGATTGATTTGCTGCCGATTACAATCGGATAGAACCAAAATTGATTGCCATTCGTCAACCATACATACGTGTATCGGAATAAGCAGTATTGAATGACATTTGTATCAATGAAAGTTGTAGCTCCCTGCAGTTTTGTCGGCTTCGTCGGAATGAATGAAGGCGGCGGTCCCTGGGGGGAGCTGCTGCCTCCAGACGGGGTTCCGCCAGCTCCTCCCTGGCCCGGCGGCATTGATCCTCCTGATCCTGGGAACGGAATTCCCGGAAATGGGGCTCCACCTCCCGGCTGCGGAATAATGACTGGTCCTGGTCCTCCGACTGGAAATGGGAAGGGCTGGCCCGATCCCGGATTCGGGAAAACAAAGACAGGATTCGGATTGGGCGGCATCCTGTATGCATGAGGCGCATAGGATGGCTGCCTATAATATACGGCATCATAATACATCGGTCTCATCCTTTCAGCTTAAAAGTTTCTTAATACAGAAACTGCTTTACTCAATGTATTCGCCCGCTACTTTACTGGTCCCTGGTGGAATAGCCCAATTTGTATGGTGTTGGCCTCTATTCAAACAACTGTTCCTGATTACCTAACTAAAAAACAGCACCCAACCAACACTCTTTTTGTGCACCTGCCCTTGCCTTCGTCCCAATGGAACTGCTATCTGGCCCACATCTCTTTAGCCGTTATTCCCTATAGATAAATAGACAATGATTCTTCTTTTATTGGAAATCAATCCTGCTATTCAGCTTGATTCGTCATTGAGCGCTATCATCCCTGAAAAAAGCAGCCTTAATGGAAAAGGCTGCTTATAAATAGATTATTCCGTTTTTATAGACGAACAGGATTTTCTCTTTTTCCACAAAAATACGAGAATCAAAGAAAGGATAAAGGCTGGTAATGCGTAGGCCTGGGCAGCAAACAGCTTCCATGATAATGATTGATATCCATCGGATGCCGGTAAAAGCAATACAATGGCACATACAAGCACATAGATTAACACGGGTACCGCAAAGATTTTCATTACTCATTACCTCTCTGTTCTTTGGTTAATACTACAGCTTCTTTTTCGCCGAATTCATTTAATACAAAGACCTCTTCTTCTTCATATGATAAGATGTCTGTTGCTTTACTTGGGTTTAGGGCAGATATCGCCAATGCATTGTAATCATTTACAGCATTTGTGAAATCTCCATATGTCCACCTTTCAGCAATCGCCAATAGCTCTTCCCTATGTTCAATAGTCGTTTGTTGAAGTGCACCAACGATCTTTTTTATATTTTTTATGTTCATCGGAACGGGCGTTGGTTTGTTTTCCGCTTTTACTTTCTGGCAAAGCATTCCGAACATCGTATTGGGAAGGTTTTCATCTGATAAATCCATAAGATCACGCCTGGATTCTTCCCATGCTTCACGATCTGCCGTTCGTTCAGCTTTATTTTGATTATGCAGCTGTGAATACGGCTTGGTTGGCCCGGTACCGCCATTCTCATACAGCATCCAAGCAAAAAAAAGGCAACCCGCTATTAAAACAGTTCCAGCCCAGAGCCCAATTCGTCTAATCATTAGTGACTTGAAATGGCAGAGATTTTATTTCCTTAAAAAGATCGCCAGGATCATATAAAGAAAGGATATGTGTGAATGCCACTGTTTTAATAGCCCAAGAGTCATCCACCCCGCTTGCCTGTTGAATGATTTCGCTTTTTTCCTTTACGTTTATTTCAATCTTATACTTACTGTAAATAAATTCTTGATTTTTGA
The DNA here is from genome assembly GCF_047238185.1 of Bacillus kalamii. Classification (NCBI taxonomy): domain Bacteria; kingdom Bacillati; phylum Bacillota; class Bacilli; order Caryophanales; family Bacillaceae; genus Bacillus; species Bacillus kalamii. The sequence continues at coordinate 2,552,283 of NZ_JBDFMI010000001.1, forward strand.
TATAAGTGCCATCCTTCGTTATCACATGCATTTCTATATCCGAATAGGGTCCATCTTTCCCCAACGCAATGGAACCATAGATCCCTATGGCCAACACTTTATTTCTATGATTTTTTAACAGCCTGTTCCTGATATCCTTTGCTATTTCTATTTTTTCCTCTCTGGTTGACATACTGGGATAGGGCAGCTTACACATATTCATTGCAAAACCTCCTTTATCTACTACCTATAGATTCCATAAATCAACCAAAAACTCCTTCCCTTACCCATCTTGTACCCATCTCTTCTCGAAATTACATAATGTAGGGCTGTTTCCTCCGAAAATGTGTATGGTTTTCCGAATCCCTTAGAAAATGTGTCATATAAGTGAGATTGCATAATAAGCATTTCATTTATAAGTGTTTTGGGTAAAGCACTATTGTCATACAAATTTGGACTAGGAGTGAAAAACATGAAAAAACACAGCAAAATTGCCCTATCGTTGACAATCGCCTTTTGTTTATCCTTTGCACTTATCCAAGTTCCAAGAACGGAGGCATCTTCTCCGACTATTAAAATTAGTACCCATTATTACGGAAAAGGAAAGCATATAGCTTATCCGGCCGTATCTGGCATGGCCAATGCTTCAGCCCAGAAGAAAATCAATCAAGCCTTTTACAACAAAGCAAAATCCAATTATGAATATGCAGGCAGATTGGAGCGCCAAAGCATACGTGATAAAGCAAATGATCCTGCCAATGCAGATTCAGGCATGTATGATTACAGCCTCGATTCTACTTATAAATGGGTATACAAAGACAGCAATTACCTAAGTTTCATATATGATACGTATGTATATACAGGTGGAGCACATGGGCTCAACTCAATAGATACATTCAATTTCAATACCGGAAAAGGCAATCGTTTTTTCATCAAGGATATGTTAAAAACCAGTAGCCAGTTCAAACAGGTACAAAACTATGCATACAAATCAATGAAAGGAAAAGAACCATATAAACATTTCGTTCAAAAAGCTTCAGATGTACCAGTTAATAAAGACTCCCAATTTATCTTTTATAACAATGGTATAGCATTGGTTTTCCAGAGATATGATGTCACTTCTTACAGTGGAGGAAATCCAATCGTGTACATCCCTAAAAGCATATATAGATAATTCAAAAGAGCTGCAGACCATCAAAAACGGTCTGCAGCTCTTTCTGTAACTCCATGAAACTCTCGGTTTTCATTTGGAAGGGTAGCTTAATGGCCCTATTCATAAAGGCTGCCAAAAGTTTCATTGATGCTTCCTCGTCTATTTGCATCCTGTCCACATAATCTAGTAGAATATCAGTCTAAATAATGCCCCAGCCTATTCTTCTTTTTAATGTACATATTCTTCTTTTAAAATAGAATAATGTGCGCTATCTGTTAGCTCACCTTTCACCATCCGGCTTCTCCGAAGGATACCTTCATACTTCATGCCTAATCGGCTCAATACTTTCCCAGAAGCAACATTCCTAACATCATATTCTGCAAATACTCGCTCTAAACCTAGTACATGGAAGGCTAATTCAAGTATTAGATTCCCCGCTTCTGTCATGTAACCTTTACCCCAAAAATGCCTGTTCAATGTATATCCCAATTCTCCACTTTTGTTTGATTCATGCACTCTGAACTCGATAGCCCCAATCATTTTGTTGCTATCTTTTAACATGATTGCATATTTACCGATGGGCTCCTTTACGAAATAATTCGCTATTAAGCTCTTAGCTTCGTTCAAATCTTTATGTTGTCCATAAATGAATCGCGTAGTTTCTTCATCAGAGGTATATTCAAACATATCCTCAGCATCATCAAGCGAAACCGGCCGCAATATGATACGCTCACCTTCCATATGAGTGTGCTTAACCATTAAAAGATTTGTATTTCTCATATGACACCTCCTATTACAGATTCCTATCTATTTCTTTATCATCAATTAGTTTGTTATTTCATTTTCTCATTTGATTCCGTTAAGTCCAACTTGGCATATACGAATCACTTCAGCTGCCGTCTCTTCAGCTGTATTGCCTTCTGTGTAAACAATGTGTTTGGCCAATTCATAATTGGAAGGATGCTCGACAAAGTGCTTATTCAAGTCAAAGACCTCCTGATTGTCTGTTACGAGCTTCAGTCTATTCTCTAGAATGTCAATTGTCCGTTCCTGGTCTGAGCTTGGCAACAACAAAACAACATTGCGGTAAGGTTCCAAAGTATGTTTTACCTGCCCAAACAAAAGATCATCCTCATAAACCGAATGTCCTGCGCCAAAATCATGGACGCCTCCTTTATGTTCCTCCAAAAAACGTTTAACCGCATGGGCCTCAAAAGGCTTCCAATATTGATACATTGCCCTGTAGCCCTCTTTCGACCGAATCCTATTTTGATCCTCTTGACTATAGCCAATTTCCTTATAATACCGAAAACGGATATCATCCATTGAATATTGCGGCCACCCCAGTTTAGCGCTGATTATTTCACCTACAGAACTCTTCCCCGAACAAATCGGACCTATCAAAATAATCTCGTTTTGCATGCTACTCTTTCCTCCTAATCGGCTCTCTCACCTTTTAAGCACATTTTGCAGGTATCAAATCAATCCTTTTATTCCATTCCTCCAATTAAATAATACCTTATTATGGTTATATTTCCATTATAAGATAGCCAGATTCCCTTATTCCGATTATACTAGGACCAAATAGTAACCTTTTTATCGAAATGATCTTCCAGGAGGAAAAAAGATGCAGGCAAGTTTGAAGAAAGTGGAAAAATGCTATACGGCCACATTTCATGTCCATTTACAGCACACGATCGAACAAGTATGGAAAGCACTGACTGAAAATGAACAATTGAAAGAATGGATGCCCAATTTACAGGCCGAAGATCTGCGGACAGGCGGCAGCCTTTCATTTCATATGCTGGATGGGACAGGGACAATCCTTCCTCTTACAATCATTGCTTATAAAGAACAGGCCATTTTGGAATTTGAGTGGGGTACTGACGCGGTAAAATTTGTATTGGAGGAATGTGTGGACGGATGCATGCTTACGTTAAAGGAAACGATTCATACGCTCACAGAACATACTGCCAAAGATTTATCAGGATGGCATATGTGCCTGATTAGGATGAGTTCATTGCTCGAAGGTAAACCAAGCGGCTTCCAACCGGACAAATGGGAAGAATGGCATAGCATCTATAGAAAAGAAATAAAAGAACTAAGCTAACAACTAAACCTCTCGAAGGATAATCCAAAGTGAATAATGAAGATATAAAGATAATAGAGCCGTGCTGCACACGAATGGCAGCATGGCTCCTTCCATAAAAAAACGTAAAAGTGTATGAGTGTCTACATCGTTTTCTTGCTTCCCATAAATCCTGCCAAACATTCGAGTAGGCCGATTGCCAAAAAAATAGGCTGCAACATAGATAAGAATCCAATCATACCAATTTGGACAACAATCCAAATCGTCAATAATAGGCCTGCTAGAATAACGGCAAACCAGCAATTGTTTTTAAGCAATAGAAATAATGCCGTCAAATGGCCGAATCCTATAACAATCATCAGGACAATGCCAGGAATTAAAAAATCGGAAAAAATCGCCGCTGGAAGAATGTCAATCCGCATCCCAACCGATTCGCCTGTCGGATCTGCAATAAAGCCAAAACCGGCTCCAACCGCACCTATTCCCGTAAACGCCAAAAGCAGTCCGGTAATCCATTTCACTATTCTATTTTTTGTCATATAAACCTCTCAATCTTCGGAAAAGACTACTTACTTGTTTATATTATCTTAACATAATTTAAAATAGATTCAGAATAGCCTCCAGCCTATCTTTTTCCTATTCTAGTTATTGCATTCCATCTATTTAAACAGGTGCAACAATGGAAAAAACCAAATGGTCCGTCCATTCCCCATTTTCAAAAATAAATCCTTTTCGTAAGCATTCGTATTCCATCCCAACACGTTTGGCCAATTGGATGGATGCTTCATTATCCACATTAATATGCGCTTCAATCCGATGGAAGCCCAATTCCATAAAGGCAATACGTAAAGCCGCTTCAACCGATTCTTTTCCATATCCTCTCTCCCAATATTGATTGTGGATGGTATACCCGACTCTTCCCCACTGAAAGCTATCTCGATCCAATGTGGAAAAATCAATCATTCCTATATGGGAGCCATCTTCTTTTCGGAAAACGGCAAACACATGGGCAATATCTTCAAATGCCAGGCGTTGATGCTTATCCACTAATCTGAAGAACCATTCTTCCGTACATTCACTCATATCCAGCCTTCCTTTATCATGTTTGTGCATAGAAGGACTTCTTTGTTTGAACCCTTCCAGCCACTTGGAATAATCACCCTTCTTCAATGGCCTGACCATTATTCTGTCTGTTTCAAGCGAGTTATCAAAAACGTTTTTTGTAACATACATCGGCTTTTTCACTCCTTAACAATTTATAAAAGCAAACCTCAATCAATGTCACACAAGATTTATCTACAGGGCAAAATGAACAAATCATACATGTTATTCGCTAAAATGGACCATTTTCCTTTTTTCAGTCAATTAACAGCCGATTAATATTTACCATAGAAAAAAAGCTTCTTACTGCCAGGACTGCAACTGCCAAAAAGCGATCCTCACATGAAGATCGCTTCCTGCTTTTAAACTATTGGTTTGAGGAATCTTTTTCATCATATTCAAATGAGCATTCTTCCAGCGGAACCAATTTGGTTTTCTTCACCCATTTATAGCCAAACCATAACAACAGAAAGATCGGAAGGCCAATATAGGAAACAAGCAGACTATCCCAGTCTATATGGCCGCCTGTAAATGCCTTATAATCCTGCCCTATAATGGCAACCATGCACAGAACGAATGCAATGATGGGGCCCAACGGAAACCACTTTGCTTTATAAGGCAGCTCTTTTAGATCCAGCCCCTGGGCGATATAGGCTTTCCTAAAACGGTAATGGCTGACGGCTATTCCTATCCATGCCAAAAAACCGGATAAACTGCATATATTAAGCAGCCAGAAATAAACAGTTCCATCACCAAAGACCGATGTCAAAAATGCCAGCATACCGATGATTGTAGTGGCATATAAAGCATTTACCGGTATACCCCGAGCGTTCACCTTTTTCAAAAAACGGGGTGCATTCCCTTCTTTAGCCAAATTCCACAATAAACGCGTGCCTGCATACATTTGAGAATTTGCTGTTGAGAGGACCGCTGTCAATACAACTGCATTCATGACGGAAGCTGCAAAAGCAAAACCGGCGCGTTCAAAAACAAGCGTAAACGGGCTGACCGACACATTCTCAGAGTTTAATAGCCTCGGGTCGTCATAAGGGACAAGAAAACCAATAACGATAATCGATAAAATAAAGAATAATAATATCCTCCAAAAAATCTGCCTAATAGCGATTGGTACATTCTTTTGCGGATTTTCACTCTCTCCTGCTGAAATCCCAACAAGCTCGGTACCCTGGAATGAAAAACCGACAATCATGAACACACCGATAACGGACATGAAGCCACCCTTAAACGGTGCTTCTCCTGCCGTAAAGTTTTTGAATCCTACCGCTTCCCCGCCCATTATTCCCACAATCATCAGGAGACCGATAATCAAAAACAGGATAATCGTAGCGACTTTAATAATGGAAAACCAATATTCAGCCTCTCCATATCCCTTGACGGATAATATATTCAATAGGAAAATCAAAGCCAAAAAAGGTACACTCCACACAATTGAAGGGATAGAAGGCAGCCAAAATTTCATGATCATCCCAGAAGCGGATAGCTCAAGCGCCACAATCATGGCTGAATAATACCAATAGTTCCAGCCCTGCGCAAAGCCAAAGGCGCGATCGACAAACAGCGAGCCATATGTACTGAACGATCCTGAAACAGGGAGTAAAGATGCCATTTCCCCTAAGCTTGTCATAAGAAAAAAGACCATTAATCCACTTATCACATAAGCTGCAAGAGCTCCCCCTGCACCAGCCTGGCTAATCGTAGTCCCGCTTGCAAGAAATAATCCGGTTCCGATCGTCCCACCGATCGCAATCATTGTAAGGTGCCTTGGCTTAAGACCCCTTTTTAACGTATGCTCAATTGCTTGCGGCTGCCTGCTTGGTTCCGCTTTCATTTTCATCAGTGAATTACTCATTCTACCCCTCTTTTCCAATGAATGTTCCAACCGATCTTACAAATAAAATAATTGTCGTTAAATTGTCGTTATTTAGGTATTATTTATAATATACTGATTATTCTATTAAAGTCAATAAATGAGAATTAATCTATTATTTGACTGGTGTATGTTACACCTCTTATAACTCCCTCTTTTATTTTTGTATTTCGTGTATTTTCTATTAAAAATGAATTAATTTTGCCGAAAAATACTCTTGGGACCATTTATCCCATGACATTTTCACTACAAAGGGGAACAATCCATGAAAAAACGACTACAAATAAAAAGCATAAAAACGAAAATACTCCTAGGCTTCTCTTTCGTAATTGCTGCCCTCGCCTTTATGGCTGCCTATAATGCCTATTCTGTCCATCAAACCAATATTCAAATGAATACTATTATCGATAAACAATTGCCGCTGTTAATCGCCGATGAGGAAATCTCCAATAATATGGCTGACCGCGCTGCATTAGTCCGCGGTTACCTGTTATATGACGATGAATCATACCGCAAAGAATTCGAGAATACTACAAAAGAAAGCATCGAATTGGAAAAGAAGGTTTTGAAGCTATCTGATTCAGAGAAAATAAATGAATTGATCGACAAAAAAGTCGTATGGGGAACCTTGCTGAAAAAAGTTTTTGCGGAATATGATAAAGGAAATAAAGAAGCAGCCAAGGAAATTATGGCTTCGCAAGTAATTCCTTTGGAAAGAGAATTGATTAATGGATTTAAGGATGCTTCAGACAACAGAAGTACGATTATTACAAATCAAGGAAAAGACATTTTGGACAGCGGCCATAGAGCAATGATCATTATTATTGCCATTTCGATTCTAGCCATCATTATTACATTGGTCTCAGAAATCATTACTGCCCGCAAAATAACAAAGCCAATCCATATGGTCATTGGCAGAATGCGAACGATTGCATCCGGTGATTTGAGAGAAGTAAAGCTGGACACAGAGCTTCATGATGAATTTGGACAGCTGCTGGAGGCTGCCGATGATATGAGGACTCATTTATATGAAATGATGTTGCAGGTAAATCAAGTGTCGGAAACGGTCAATACAAACAGCGAGGAATTGGCGCAATCTGCTAACGAAGTCGCGGCAGGTTCAGAACAAGTGGCACAAACAATGATCGACCTTGCAGATAGCACTGAAAAAAAAGCAGGGTATGCAAGCCTGCTTTCTAAAAAAATGGACATATTCGATACAAGTATCCAGGAGACGAACGAATACAGCAAAGCTATAGAACATTCAGCCAATATCATTGTGAATCTATCCAATGATGGAACGCAACAAATGGAAGCCTCCGCCCTTCAGATGGAAAAGGTTGATCGGATCATTCGGGGCGCAGTTGAAAAAGTGGACGAATTGAACCGGAAATCGCAAGAAATTTCGACGATGGTTTCCATCATTAAGGAAATCGCCGACCAAACGAATCTATTGGCATTGAATGCCTCAATTGAAGCAGCACGGGCCGGTGAACATGGGAAAGGCTTCGCAGTAGTAGCCGAAGAAGTCCGCAAACTGGCTGAACAGGTTGCCCATTCAGTCGATCGCATCACAGACCATGCAGACACCCTTCAACATGAGTTTAAAACCGTGGCCGGCGTGCTTCAGGACGGCTATCATGAAGTAAAGGACGGCGCAAAACTGGCCAATGACACAAGAACCAATTTCGGCAAGATTAATAGCTCTATCACCGATATGTATCAAAATGTTGAAGCAATAGCTACCAACCTAAAGGGAATAGCAGAAGACAGTAAAGAGATAAAAGGATATATCCAAGATACCGCAGAAGCGTCAGAACAAACTGCCGCCGGTATAGAACAAACAACCGCTTCCACACAAGAAACAATTAGTTCGATGGAAGAAATCACAAAGAGTTCGGAACAATTGGCCCAAACATCAGAGGAGTTGAATATGCTGATCGGCCGATTCCGTCTGTAGATGGAGCACAAATAGAGCATTTCGTTCAATTGCCGTTAGCTAGAATCAATTGAAGAAAGGCAGAAACATGTATAAAATCACGTTTCTGCCTTTCTTATTAATCGGTTGCGATAAACATCATTCCTTTAGGTCACCCCAACTGCCTGGAGAGCATACATACCCATCATTGAATAGCTTATTGGTTAAAAAAAACACTAAAAAAATCAGTTTCCCGAAACTATTTCCTTTATAGGATCGTCATACTACTATAGACGAAAATAGATGGAGGTGGCTTTCATTGATGTCCTGCAGCAAACGTATAAACCCCACTAAGGCTGAATGCCTGGATATGCTGATCGACCAATACGGATCCAATGTCAAAAAGCTGGCTTACATCTATATAAAGGATTGGCGGGCAGCTGAGGAAGTGACAAAGGAAGTATTTATTTCTTGCTATGGAGTATTGGATGTCAACTATGGTGAAACCCTTCAAAAACAATGGCTATTACGGGAAACCACCGCTTTATGTAAACATGTTTCTAAAATGCGTTGGTACAAATTTAGGAATGCCGCCCAATATGTCAGTTCCCTTTTCATCAAACATTCAGAACAGGCTCACGGCAGTGAAATGGGACTTCTTCCACTCTATGTGCTTTCATTGCCGGTAAAATACCGTGAAATAACTTTTTTATTCTACTATGAAAAACTAACTATAGCAGAAATTCAATATATAACAGACTTAGATCCAAAGGCTGTAACATCAAGGCTGCATTATGCCGAAAAGAAAATCGCAAGGAAGTTAGGGGGATTTATCAGTGATCAATCGTGACATTAGCACTTTAAAACAACAGATGGATAATACAATCCTTAAGCGCGGGAACGTCGGCCATGCCGAAAAACAACGGATTCTAAAAGCGGCTCTTAATGGCAGATTAACCAAAAAGCGCCTCTTCTTTTCCCCGCAATTATCCGCTGTTTTTTTAATGGGTGTTTGCATATTGATTGGCGGGCTTATCTTTACGCACTATATTTGATTCCTCAACAGAAATGGTTTAGCCACTTATTCATAAACGCAACCCTTATTACTTCATTCTCTTAATGAGGGCAGGCTGGCTGATTCCCAGTGCCTGCGCCTTTTTTCATATTGATTTTTTTAGGCCCATTTTATTCCTGCATAATGAAACGATAGCACTCGACAATTCTTCCAAAGGCATACGATAATTTTTAGTCTGTATAACCAGGCCATTCCATCACATGTACCCATTTATGCAAAATGGCGTGGCTAAATATTGGGCTGCAATTTCCTAATGGCACTCGTTGATATTTGACTAAAGAGAAAAATAGGGACTTCCACAAAGCCATTCAGCGGCTTTGTGGAATCCCTATTTTCGATATTTAGGATAGTCTGCCCTTAAAATCCTGATAACTGAATTGATGCAGAATGCGGCATTCGCCATTTTTTTCTTTTAGTGCGATTGTCGGCAATGCCATTCCGTTGAAGGTATTATTCTTCACCATCGAGTAAATGGCCATATCGCCAAATACGAGTCGATCACCGCCCTTTAATGGCTTATTAAATGAGTAATCCCCAATTACATCCCCAGTAAGGCATGTAGGGCCGCCTAAACGATAGGTATATGCCTTTTCACCAGCTTCTCCTGAATGAAACAGCGGGGGACGATAAGGAACTTCCAGAACGTCAGGCATATGGCAGGATGCTGATGTATCGAGTATAGCGATATCCATCCCATTTTCCATCGTATCCAGTACAGAAGTGACAAGAAAGCCTGCATTCAGCGCGATTGCTTCACCCGGCTCCAGATAGACAGTCAGACCATATTTTTCCTGCATTTGCTTGATGCACTTTTCCAGCAACGAAATATCATATCCTTCTTTCGTAATATGGTGCCCCCCGCCAAAATTGATCCATTCCAGCTGCGGAAGCCATTGCCCGAACTTTTCTTCTACAGCTTCAAGTGTCTTAGCCAATGCGTCAGCCCCCTGCTCGCATAACGTGTGGAAATGCAGTCCTGAAACCATATCCAGGCACTCGGGGCGGAACTGCTTTTGTGTCACACCGAATCTCGACCCTGCCACGCAAGGATCGTACATACCATGGCCTTCCTGGGTAGAGCATTCAGGGTTAATCCGGATTCCGATGCTTTTCCCCGCGTTTATCACCCTTGCTCCGTATTTCTCCAATTGGGAAAAGGAATTGAAAACGATATGGTCGCATATGGAAATGATTTCTTCCATTTCCTCCTCGCGGTAAGCGGGCGAATAAATATGGTTTTCCTTCCCCATTTCTTCATGTCCAAGCCGGGCCTCATATAATCCGCTTGCCGCTGTGCCGCTTAAATAGGATCCAATCAAAGGATATATTGCGTACATCGAAAAAGCCTTTTGCGCCAGGATAATTTTGCAGCCTGTACGCTCCATGATACGGCCTAATATGTGCAGGTTTCTTTCAATCAGGTTTTCGTCCACCACATAGCATGGTGTCGGCAGTTCTTCCAATCTCATCTCAATCCACTAGCTCCGGATTGAAGCTTTCCTCCCAAGGCAATCCCCATTTGTTCAACGCTTCCATAAATGGATCGGGATCAAATTCTTCTATATTAAATACACCTGCTTTATTCCACTTTCCTGTCATCAGCATCATCGCCCCGATCATTGCAGGAACACCAGTCGTGTAGGAAACAGCTTGAGAACCCACTTCTCTATAGCATTCCTCATGGTCGCATACATTGTAGACATAATACGTTTTTTCTTTTCCGTCTTTTTTTCCGCGGAAAATGCAGCCGATATTCGTTTTTCCTTTTGTCCGCGGGCCAAGTGAAGCAGGATCAGGCAATACCGCCTTCAAAAATTGAAGAGGAATCATTTCCTTCCCGTCGAATACGATAGGCTCAATTGATGTCATGCCTACATTTTCAAGGCATTTCAAATGGGTTAAATAGCTTTCGCCAAATGTCATAAAGAAACGGATTTGCTTTAGGCCTGGAACATGAAGCGCAAGCGATTCAAGTTCTTCATGATAAAGCAAATACATATCTTTTTCGCCTATTTCAGGGAAATTATACACACGTTTGATTTCCATCGGCTCCGTTTCTATCCATTCTCCATCTTTCCAGTAACGTCCATTGGCGGACACCTCGCGAATATTGATTTCCGGATTGAAATTCGTCGCGAATGGATAACCATGATCGCCTGCATTGCAGTCGAGTATATCAATGTATTCAATTTCATCAAAGTGGTGCTTCAGGGCATATGCCGAGAAGACGCTGGTAACGCCTGGGTCGAATCCGCTTCCTAAAAGGGCAGTAATGCCAGCCTCCTCGAAACGTTGCCGGTATTCCCATTGCCACTTATATTCAAATTTTGCCGTATCTTCCGGTTCATAATTCGCTGTATCCAAATAGTTCGTTTTTGTTGCAAGGCACGCATCCATAATGGTGAGATCCTGATAAGGCAATGCCAGATTCATCACGATGTCAGGCTTCACTTCTTCTATTAATGCAATGAGTTCTTCAACGTGATCAGCATCCACTTGGGCAGTAGTAATTTTTGTGTTTCCTCCCTCAAGCTTTGCTTTCAGGTCGTCGCATTTGGACTTCGTCCGGCTTGCAATGCAGATTTCCTCGAAAACCTCGCTATTTTGTACACATTTATGAATGGCTACGGAAGCCACTCCTCCACAACCGATAATAAGTGCTTTTCCCATTTTATCTGTCTCCTATCATACTATATTTTTTATTCCGCTTCTTTCAAAAGATCATTCACATAGGTCGGCAAAGCAAAGGAGCCCGTATGTATTTTCGTATTGTAATACCTCGTTTTAATGCCGTTTTTATCCCACATTTCAATGTTCACATCAGAAACGGGATGGTACTGTTTAGAAGCAAAACCAAACAGCCAGTGCCCTGAAGGGTAGGAAGGAATATGTGCCTGATACACATGGCTGATTGGAAAACTGTCGGCGATTCGTTTATGCGCCCTTTGCATAGCTGCCACATCCCCCGCATAGAACGGGCTCTCATGTTGATTGACCATAATGCCATCCTCATGGAGGGCTTTATAGCAGCTTCCATAAAACTCCTTCGTAAATAGGCCTTCGCCGGGACCGAACGGATCGGTCGAATCCACAATAATCAGATCATATTTGTTTTCGCATGTCCGGATGAATTTCACCCCATCCTCCAAATGGATTTGTAAACGGGAATCATCGAAACTGCATGCTGTTTGTGGAAAATAGGTTTTACAGACATCGATCACCATCTCATCGATTTCCACCAAGTCAATATGCTGAACCTGTTTGTATCTCGATAGCTCTCGCAGCACTCCCCCGTCTCCCGCTCCTATAATGAGAACATTGCGCGGATTAGGGTGCACCGCCATCGGTACATGTGTGATCATCTCGTGATAGATGAATTCGTCCTTTTCAGTAAGCATCATATAGCCGTCAAGTGTCAGGAAACGTCCGAATTCTTCAGAATCGAATACATCGATCCGCTGGAATTCGCTCTGGGCACTGAATAGTTGCTTTTCCACTCTGATGGAAAGCTTTACATTGGATGTGTGCTGTTCACTGAACCATAATTCCATCGCCCTACACTCCTTTCAGTACATTTAATCTGCGTATGCTCCGGTCCTCTGGTCCTGTCATGGAGCAGCCTTTGTCTAAAGCATAAGCGATATAATCGATGATCTCTTTTGTAATTTTCTCACCAGGGGCCAAGATGGGAATCCCAGGCGGATAAGCCATTACAAATTCACTGCATACCCTGCCCGCTGTCTCATGGAGAGGCAAGGATTCCTTATCAGCATAAAAGGCATCCTGTGGTGTAGCAGCCACTTGAGGATCGATATATTCCTGTGTATAAAGGCCTGTTTTATCCTTTCCGAACCGCCTGCGGATCTCCGAAAGAGCGCTTAGAAGCCTTTCAACATCCCGCTTGCGGTCCCCTACCGACACATAGGCGAGAATGTTTCCAATATCGCCAAATTCAATTTGAATATCGTATTCTTCGCGCAAGAGATCATATACCTCAATACCAGCAAGGCCGATATCCAGTGTATGGACCGAGAGCTTGGTGGCATCGAAATCATATATGCTGTCTCCATTGATCAATTCACGCGAGTAAGCGTAATAATCTCCGATCTTATTGATTTCACTTCGCATATAATCAGACAGCTCCATTACCTGCCTGAAAATGCCTTCCCCATTCAGCGCTAGATTTCGCCGGGAAATATCAAGGCTCGAAAGCAATAGATAGGAGCCGCTTGTCGTTTGTGTCAAATTGACAATTTGCCTTGCATACCCTGTATTGACAGCTGGCCCCATAAGAAGGAAAGAGCTTTGCGTCAGGCTCCCCCCGGACTTATGCATGCTGACCGCTGACATATCTGCTCCGGCAGCCATGGCGGATATAGGAAGATTTTTTCCGAAATACAAGTGTGTGCCGTGCGCTTCATCGGCAAGCACAAGCATGCCATGCCGATGTGCAAGCTTTACAATTCCCTCTATATCCGAACAGATGCCGTAATAGGTCGGATTATTTACTAAAATCGCTTTGGCATCCGGATTATCCAGTATGGCTTTTTCCACCTGGCTAACGGACATTCCGAGGGATATCCCTAGCCGCTTGTCCATTTCCGGGTTTACATATACAGGTTTAGCCCCGCACAGCACCAATGCATTAATTACACTTTTATGGACGTTCCTCGGAAGAATGATTTTATCCCCTTTTTTACATGCAGTAAGCACCATGGCTTGTACGGCCGAGGTAGTGCCATTGACCATAAAAAAAACGTGGGCAGCACCGAAAGCCTGTGCAGCCAGCTCTTCTGCTTCCTTGATGACTGAAACTGGATGGACAAGATTATCCAGCGGCTTCATTGAATTGACATCGACTGAAACACATTTTTCTCCCAAAAATGCCGTCAATTCTGGATTTCCCCTTCCCCGTTTATGGCCTGGGACATCGAATGGAACGATCCGTTTCTCCTTTAATTGCTCTAAAGCTTCATAGATTGGCGCATGTTCCTGTTTTAGGCATTTAGGTTTTTTGTCATTTTCCATGGGTAGACCTCCATTCCACTGAATATTTCGACCATTCGGAGCGTACATATTGATAGATTCCCATTTTCATAAATCTGGATGATGGTCATCCTTGAAAATCAGGTGGCTCGATTCAGCCTAGTCCCTAACTACCTGCAGCAACAGAACTGCCGAAATATGTATCCTCATTGATTTGCATTCCGCATCAACAACAAAAAAAGCAAGTGAATATAGGCGTAAACGCTCATCACTTGCTTTAAAATCTGTTTATTAAAAAGCAGCATACATACACTTCCATCATAAAAAAGGATAGATTCAAAAAAAGTATGCTTTTTAATATCCAAATATAACAGAATAGGTTTCCTAGAGTCTATATAGCAAATAATTACTTTTACTACTCTTATTGACCGTTTCACAAGTTGATGTGCGTATGCACACTCCGGTTATAAAGTAACCAACTTATAAAATTTGAGCTTCTAACTCAATCAATAAGGCAACGAAGTTGCCAATCGGCAGTTGACCCGGCTGTCCGTATGGCCTTGACTCTCCCTCGGGAAAGTGGTCAAATTTATTTGCTTGGAAAGACCCTCATACTGTATATTTGCTTTCCAAAAATAACGTCCCCGTTATAATAACAACCCACCAAAAAATTTGCAACAAAAAAATACATTTTTCTCTATTTTTTCCTTTTTCGACTGGTCATTTTTTTCTCCTCTTCAGCCATCAACCACTTTCCCTTACTAAAACAATGAGTTTCTTCAATGTATCGATCCTGGCCGTAAACAGGAATAAATCATCGTAGTTCCTTTCTGCATATTCCGCAATGACGTTTATTCCTTCCTGCAATTCCTCCACCAAAAGATGCGTATATTTTCCGTTCCAGCTAAACTGGTTGATTCGTTCAAGCTCATCGGCAATGATTTGAAATTGGTACTCTTCGGCCAGTAATCTTACCTGGACCAATTTATCCATATGTAACAGAGAGCTTAACTTTTTCCCTTGGAACGTGTATATAAATGCGACAAAATCCTTCAAATTTTCAGCTAGTAGAATCGCTTTCTTCATTTTGAAATCCATAGCTTCATCTCCCTGAAAATATAATGCTATGAAAAGTCTATGTTGACTAAGAACATTTAATACTAGTTATCATTTTCTTCCCTTTTAAAATAGTTTCAAATAAAAAAACCCTATTAATGGTTTCCCACTATAGAAGGATATATGTAAAGAGGACACTGATGAAATGGATCGATTCAATAAAAAAGAGCTTAATAGAAGAAGGAGCTGACTGGATGAAACTTTTTTCCACTATAATTGGCAAGTACGCGAAGAATGGTTCAACTGGTGCGAAAGTTGAATGGACATGACCTGCTCCGCCCACGGACAGGCGGAATGGGCAACATACTGAAGACCCTATTTCATATTATTGATGTCGAATAGAGCTGGATTCGCATTCTTCAAGGTAAAATAGCTCCATTGGATAACTTTGACCATGTTAATTCTATTGAAAAACGAAAGAAATTGAATGAACAATACCATAAAGAAGTCAGTACTTTTGTAAATCTATGGAATCCTTCCATGGAAACTAGGATTTTGTACGAACAAACTCCAAACGGTCACATTCAGACCAGCACATGGAATGAAGTGATGCACCATATCATCGTCCATGATATCCATCATATTGGCCAACTTCCTGTATGGGCAAGAGAAGAAGGCATAACACCTGTCACGGCCAATGTGATCGGCAGAAATATATTTTCTGAATAGAATGGGAACATTAGGCTATTTGCACACCTTCCCTCCCTCATTTCGTCGTTCATTTCGACATTGAGTTCGTTCATATTTAATTCATATCTTTTTTATATACTCGCCTTCTTGAAGGAAGTATAGATTGTACATACCCCTACCATTTTCTGAAGACTGATTAATCCAACAGTTCCGGGTATAATGAGGGAAGAAGGCATGATACAGATATCTGGCATACTCCTTTCGGATGTTTAAACTACACATAAAAGGAAGATGAAGAATGGCAAAAATAATGATTGTCGATGACGATGCCCATGTCCGCGAACTCTTGCGCTTATTCTTAACAAAAGAGGGTTATGACCTCTACGAAGCTGGCGACGGCTCTCAAGCATTGAATATCCTTGAGAGAATAAAAGTGGACCTGGCGATCATTGATGTAATGATGCCAAAGATGGATGGATGGGAGCTCTGCAGGGAACTGCGCATATTCAGCGACCTTCCTATCTTAATGCTGACAGCAAAGGGGGAAACATCCCAAAAAGTAAAAGGCTTCGGGCTTGGTGCCGATGACTATTTGGTCAAGCCGTTTGAACCGATCGAATTAGTCATGAGGGTGAACGCGCTATTGAAGCGGTCTAAAATTGCTTCTTCACAAACTTTGTTCATCGGCGATGTTAAGATGGACCGCAAGCGGCATGAACTCTTTTTTAAAGGGGATCACTTGACCATTCCTTTAAAGGAATTTGAATTGTTATTCAAATTAGGAAGCTATCCTGGCAAAACCTTCTCGAGGGAAGAGCTGATTGAAGATATATGGGGCTATGATTATGAAGGGGATGAACGGACGGTAGATGTCCATATCAAAAGATTAAGGGAGCGGTTCCAAGGCACTGAATGTCCATTTCACATTAAAACCATATGGGGCTTGGGCTACCGTTTGGAAATCGCATGAGAAATTCAAAGGGTTATTTGAAGATGGTATTCGGCGGAGCAACCATGGTTTTGTTTATTGCTGCCTGTTTTTCTGCCGGATATTTTATTATCTATTTGCTGCCTATCCATCCCCCTCCATATATTCAGTATCTGGCAACCATATTTACCAGCTCGACCCTTATTTTCTTGATTGGCTATTTGATCCATTTCTTCAATCATGACAAGCAGCAGCGGATTTACCAGGAAATCATAACAGCCCTTAAGAAAATCGCAGGCGGCGATTTCAGTGTCAAATTGGACCTACAGGTAGAACAAAGATGGGAAATGACAGAAATCATCGACCACTTTAACCATATGACAAAGCAGCTCAAACAGATGGAGGATTTAAGGCAGGAGTTCATTTCAAATGTATCGCATGAAATCCAATCGCCTCTTACATCGATTGTCGGATTCACTCAGGCCCTGAAAACAGGCCATCTGACTCCAGAGGAGCGGAACCACTATTTATCAATCATTGAAACCGAAAGCCGCCGGTTATCCAAGCTGAGTGATAACCTGCTTAAACTGACTTCATTGGAATCAGAGCACCATCCGTTCGATCAACAGGACTACCGGCTTGATCTGCAGCTCAAAACCATTATTTTGGCATGTGAACCGAATTGGCTGAAAAAAAACATAGAAATGAATGCTGATTTGAGCAGAGTGGACATCTGTGCCGACGAAGATTTAATGAGTCAAGTATGGACCAATCTTATTCACAACGCCATAAAGTTCACGCCACATAATGGCTGCATTTCAGTAAGTCTGAAACAAACTGGCCGAGAAGCAATCATCTCAATAACAGACAACGGAATCGGAATTTCCAAGGAAGACCAATTCCATATTTTCGAGAGATTTTATAAAGCAGACCAGGCAAGGGAGCGGACCAAAAGCGGCAGCGGCCTTGGACTTTCCATTGTTAAAAAAATTGTAGACATGCACCAAGGTTCTATCTCTGTCTCAAGCGAGCCCCAAAAAGGGACTGTTTTTACAATCTGTTTGCCAATGCATAAAAAGGAATCCTTCCAATAAAAAATCGGTTGGATTCTTTTTTCTATTGATGCTTGTTCCTAACCGGTTCCTATATCCACTGAAGAATTTCGATCCGGTTGCCGAAAGGATCGGCCACATAGATGCGGTCGGCGCCGGGCAAAAGGGAATCTTCCACCACTTTCACGCCTTTTGAACGCAAATGCTCTTTCAGCCCACTGATATGATCTACTTCAAAAGCAGGATGCGCTTTCTTCGCAGGGATAAACGAATGTTCGATTCCTATATGGATTTGCTGTGAACCGATAGAAAACCATACCCCTCCCCTTTCTTTCAAATGCTCAGGCTTTTCTACTTCCGCAAGTCCCAAAATGCCTCCAAAAAAAGCTCTTGCTTCTTCTTCGCTTCCTTTTGGGGCAGCAAGTTGTATATGGTCAATTCCTGTAAAATGATAGGCCATAGAAATCATCCCTTCATGATTAATAATCCCTTTTATCATATAATCATTTTCCACATAATAAAATTCAATTCATTTTATATTAATCCATAAGGCTATCTTATCATCATTAAACGACCACGATTTGAATTTTTGCTTTTTCATACAAGGCGGCTTCCATCACCTTTACATACATAACAACATTCTTGTAGAATAACACTCTAATTGGTCTTGATACGTGTAGGCAGCCTAAAGAAAAGGAATATCATAAGTTAGAGAGAATAGTATACAGTGCACTACACAACAAGAAATGGGGGGGCATTTTGTTGAAAGGTTGGAAAAATCCAATTTTGTTGTTAACAGGCATTGGCATCTCTTACCTAGGCAATTGGATTTACTTAATTGCCTTAAATATTTCCGTTTTGCATTCAACCGGTTCTGCAGCAGCCGTTGCCGGACTTTATATCATTAGGCCTGTAGCCGTTTTGATCACTAATATTTGGGCAGGGAGCATTATTGACCGCATCAACAAGAAGAGGCTGATGATTATTGTTGATTGTATGAGAGGCGTTTTGGTTTTCTTACTTCCTTTTCTCGATTCCATAACAGCACTATACCTTTTATTGCTGCTAATCAATATGATAGGATCCTTTTTTGGGCCTAGTTCAACGATTTACATAACCAAATTGATTCCTGCTGAAAAGCGCAAACGATTTAACTCCATTTTAGGGATGGCCAACTCGGGTGCATTTTTATTAGGTCCTGCAATAGCGGGATTTTTAATAATGTATGTGGGTACAGAAGTATGCATCTTTATGAATGCCATTTCCTTTATGTTGTGTGCACTTTTTATCGGTTTCCTCCCGAATATCGAGGATGCCGAGAAGCATGTAAAGGCGCTTTCACATTGGAAGACGGTTGTGCAGGATTGGCGAACGGTAAAGGAATTCGTTATAAAGGCGAAATTTTTTATGTTTATATATGTTTTATTCCAAGGGGCTTGGTTGATAGGGTTTGCCATAGATTCACAGGAAGTGACCTTCATCAAACAGCATCTGCAATTAACGGACCGGGATTATGGCTTAATAGTAAGCATAAGCGGTGTGGGTACTTTAGCCGGAGCCTTTTGTTCCGCCATAGTAGCCAACAAGATCCAGTTAAAGATGTATATAGGGATAGGCATGCTTTTAACTTCATTGGGATATATGCTCTTTTATAGCTCCTACAACTTTTTGACAGCAACAGCATCCTTTATCTTTCTCGGTTTCTTTATGGCATTCGCAAGTACAGGCTACTCAACTTTTTTCCAAAATAATATTCCTGTAGGCATAATGGGCAGATTCGGTAGCCTTTCAGAAATGGTCCAGGGAATGATACAAATTATCCTTACCCTTATTCTTGGATTCTTGGCGGAATGGTTCTCTTTGCAGTTTGTTTGTCTTGCCTTTGCTGCAGTTGGCACATTGATTGCACTGGCACTATTGGCCATTGCATTGATTCCTTCAAAAGGCCGCTACTTTACAGAACAGACAGAAATCATAGATCCTTAACGCCATATTGAAAGGTACACCATGCTGTTATCGGTGTACCTTTCTGTCAGCCGGGGCGGCTCATGCATATCCCGCCATTATTTCAAACCGGTCGTACTAAGGAATTCCTTCGTCCTCTCTTCACTAGGATTCTCAAAAAAGCCATCCGGGTCTCCGGATTCAACAATTCTCCCGTCATGCATGAACACCATGCAATCCGCCACCTCTCTGGCAAATCCCATTTCATGTGTAACAATGACCATGGTCATTCCTTCTTCGGCCAATTCCTTCATTGTAGTCAGTACTTCCCCTACTAATTCTGGGTCCAATGCCGAGGTAGGTTCATCAAAAAGCATAATATCCGGCTTCATCGCTAAAGCTCTTGCAATAGCAACACGCTGCTTTTGCCCTCCTGATAACTTATTCGGATAAACATCCGCTTTATCTTCAAGCCCGACTTTTTTCAATAACGCCATCCCTTCTTGTCTGGCTGTCACTTTTTTTACTTTCTTAACCATGAGCGGCCCTTCTATGACATTTTCAAGAACTGTTCTGTGCGGAAATAGGTTGAAATGCTGGAAAACCATTCCTACCCTTTGGCGGACTTTATTAATATCATGCGACTTCCTGGATATTTCCTGCTGGTCAATGATGATTTTTCCGCTGTTTTTCTTTTCCAGGAAGTTGATGCAGCGTAGGAGCGTACTCTTCCCAGAACCACTCGAGCCGACAAGGCAGACAACATCCCCTTCATTCACCGTCAAATCGATATCTTTCAGAACATGCAGGTTTCCAAAGGATTTATTTAGCTTTTCGATCCGTATCAATTCTTTTTCCATGTTTCATTCCCCCTTATCGGTCATATACGGACATTCTCTTTTCCATTAAATTCACGGCGATAGTCAGAATGGCGACAAGGATGAGATAATAGACCGCAACTATCAATAAGTAAGTCATTTCATCAAAGTTATTGCTTCCGAGTGTAGTAGATACATTGAACAATTCATCCATTGATATGAAAGCAGCAAGAGAAGAGTCCTTCAGTCCGATAATAAATTGGTTTCCAAGCGGCGGCAGTGCGCTCCGAAATGCCTGAGGAAGGATAATCCTTCTCATCGTCAAAGCTTTGGACATCCCCAAGGAACGCCCTGCCTCTGATTGGCCGGAGTCAACTCCCTGAATGGCCCCCCGGAAGATTTCTGCTATGTACGCTCCGTTATGGAAAGCCAACGCTAAAGCGGCTGCCCAAAAATCCGGAATCAGGAAGATCTTGCTGATCCCAAAGTACAAAATGAAGATCTGGACAATCAAAGGGGTCCCTCTGACTAAAAAGATATAGATATCCGAAATAAAACCTAAAACCTTGCTTTTCGTTAGTTTTAAAAGTGCAAAAACCAGCCCGATCACGATGCCGATTATAAGTGCTACCACAGTCAGTTTAAGCGTCAACCACATAGCATCCAGAAAGACGCCTTTTGTATCATATAAGGTTTGGAAAAAATGAGCCAAACTCCACACTTCCTTTCCCGATATCTATTTTTCCGGTTTTTCTGTAATGTCCTCCCCGAAATACGTTTTGCTGATAGCTGCTAACGTTCCATCCTCGTGCAGCTTCTCTAGGGCATTATTTATATCCTTTATTAACTGGGGATTATCCTTCGGTACAACAATTGCCTGCTCACTTCGGTCAATCAATTGCTGCGCTTTGATTTTAAACCCTTCTTTTATGGCTGTCTTTCCTGTCACAAAATCGGTAATGACAGCATCATGGCGGCCGATACTCAAAGCATTGAGAGCTGTTATATCACTATCGTACATTTTGATCGTATCTGTATACTTGGAGGCCGTATCAGCGTATGTTGATCCTTTTGCCACAGCCACTTCCTTTCCTTTAAGGTCATCTACCGTCTTTATTCCACTATCAGGCCGGGTAAAAATTTGCGGCCCTGAATAATAATAAGGATCTGAAAACAGCATATGTTTGCTTCGTTGCTTGTTAATAGTATGGCTTGCCACGGCAGCATCCGCGCGTCCTGATTTCACACCTTCAATAATCCCCTTGAATTTAATTCTCTTCGGGACAGGCTTCAATCCAAGTTCCTTAGCCACCGCCTTACCAACTTCAACATCGAATCCGGTAACCTCCATATTGTCCTTCACATAGCTGAATGGTTTGAACTCTCCGGAAGCCGCATAGACAAATTCGCGATTATGTATTAGTTTTGCCCCGCTTTCAGTACGGTCCTTCTCCGCGCAGGCCGTAAGGGCCAAACAGAGAGCAACCGCTACAGCCGCAGACCAAGCTTTTTTCATTCCACTTCCCCCTTTACTGTTTATTCCAAACTTGGTTATTATTAAATAACCTTATTTACAACATTCAAACCTCCTTAATTAATTTTCCAACATAATAACTATTATTCTAAGATGCATGAATAAGCGTTTCACTGAATCTTTAAAGTTATTTTTATAAAATAAAACAACAAAAAAGCCACGATCACTATAGATCATGGCTAACCAAAGGGAATCTTTTTCTACTTTTTCCATCTTTTTTTGATGACGCCTATCAGTAAAAAGCTGCTTAATATGCATGAAACCAAAAATCCAACTATGCCGAACAAGGGAATATCCAATACTTGGGGTTTCATATTAGTGGTGGATATAAGACTGGATCCGATTAAAAGTGCTGCTGATATAATACATATGATCATTTTATCGACCATATGGTCCAGCTGGCGGGTTGGTTCTTCCGCTCCAGTAACATCCAGGTTGAATTTAGCTTGCCCTTTCAGCATCAGCTTAAGAACATCTGACAATTGCGCTGGGATTTCACTGGCCTTTTTGGCTGTCACCAACAAAGATTTACCGTTATTTTTCAATTCCTGTTTCAGATCGAAGTCTTTGAGCGCAGTAGCGGTCAAATGATTAATCGCTATCTCCATGAAGTTGACATCCGGGCAGCATTCACGCAATACACCTTCAATTGTCAGAATACCTCTGGCGAGCATGGTGATTCCCGATGGCGCTTTAATGCGGTGGGAATGGCAAAGGTCCAGCATTTCACGCACCAATTCCCCAAGGTTCAATTCGCCCAAGTCCAAATCGCTGTATTTGTTCAGCATATCCTCGATATCCGCATATAATCGGCTATGGTTAACGGTCCTAGAACTGGTTCCAAAGGATAATACAACATTCTTCAATTCAAATACATCGTGGTCGACTATTGCTTTGACGGCCGTCTTCAATAATTGCTGGTCTTTACGGTTCAGCCTGCCGACCATGCCAAGATCCAGCCACACGATTTTGCCTTCCCTTACCCATATATTCCCCGGGTGCGGGTCAGCATGGAATACGCCATCTTCCAGAACTTGCTTCACGTAATTGGCCGCAAGCTTAATGCAGACTTCATGTAAATCATAGCCCAGTTCTTCAAGTTTCTTCGTTTTATTGATTTCGGTCCCATTCACATATTCCATCACAAGCAGTTTCGACGTTGACAGCTGGAATTCCATTTCTGGGAAAGCAATGTAAGTAATGCCTTCATTCAATACAGATAGTTCCCTGCAATTGTTCGCCTCGAGCACAAAATCCATTTCCTGCTGGGAAACAACCCACATTTCTTCCAATACGCTATTGAAATCAATGACATCTATCGGGCTTTCTATCAATTTCAACAGCTTTGCGGCTTTGCGGATCAACGTAATGTCCCGGGACATGGTTTCTTTTATCCCTGGCCGCTGCACCTTTACAACCGCCTTTCGCCCATCGCGTAACATCACCCTATGGACCTGGGCCATCGATGCAGAACCAAGAGGCTTTTCCTCAATTTCAGGAAAAACCTCTTCAGCAGGCAAACCGTATTCTTGTTCAATCAATTCGATAACAGTCTTAAATGGGATTGGTTTTACTTCTCCCCTGAGTTTTGCCAGCTCATCACAATAGCGTTGGGAAAGAACATCGGAACGCATGCTCATGATCTGGCCAATTTTTATATATGTAGGACCCAAGTCTTCAAGGATCAGACGCAGCTTTTCAGGCGTCATTCCATGGATGATTTCATGACGCTTCAGGACATTTACTATTTCTCTAAGCCGTAATGATGTGGTTTCTTCCTTTTTTTTCTTAGTCAGCTGCTTGTCCTTGCTCATATTATTTCTCCATTTCAGCTAATTTGCTTCGCAATGCATCGAGCTCCTCTTCACTCATCTGGTCAAGCTGATTCAGTATTGAAGATTGATCTGCAGTACCTTCAGGCTGTGCATCATTTTGCTGCTCATTCGCTTTATTGCTGTCTTTCACATTGCGCTTTAATTCTTCATTCAACACTTTGCCCTGTTCCACAGTAATTTCACCTTTTTTTATCAAAGTGTCCACAATTGCCTGTGATTTTTCATAAGTTGTCGCAACTGCTCCTATTCCTGCTAGCATTACTTTTTTCATTTCATCATTTAAGCCCATCAGTTATTCCTCCTTCAGAATTCAAAACTGGCTTTTTTGCTGGCCATGATTTTATGATCTCCCATGCGGTTTGCTGAAAAGTCCCATTAATGAAACTATTACTCTCTTATTGTAGTCTATTGCTCATATTGAATATAGATAGTTTGCGATTTTGTCGCCAATATGTCGAATTATCCTCTGTCCGTCATCTTCCCGCCTTAATCCTCCGGTTAGCACTGCGCAATATAAGGTTCGGTTCATGTAGGTAAAAATGGCGCAATCATTTTCTACACCTTCAATCTCCCCTGTTTTATTGGCAACCATTATTTCATCATCATGGATGAAATACGGTAGTTTATCCCTGAATTGTTGGTTTTCCAGTATATTTATCATCCATTTTTGGTTTTGACCATTCAAAAAAGAGGATTCGTTGATTAGCTTCAACGATTGGATTAAATCCTCTGAGCTGATCCAATTTTCCTTTCCAGCTTCCCGGCTGGCATAATCCATCATTTTTCTTTCTAAAGATATTTGTCTCAGTCCCCACTTCTTGAAATCGTTCTGGCACCTCTCCAAGCCTAAGTGGTCAATGACCAAATTGGTAGCACAATTATCAGACACAACAATCATCAAGGAGAGGGCATCCACCAATGAAATGGTCCTTTGCTGCATGGATTGCAGGACACCTGCCCCCGGTACTTTATCAGAGTCATGTATTTGCAAGGAATCTGATAAGTCCACCAGTCCCTGCTCATGAAGATGGAATGCTTCAATCAGAATCGGGACTTTTATAGTGCTGGCTGCTTTCATTGGAAGCTGGGCCTGATAGCCTACAGAATTTCCTCCTTCATGGATGGAAAAAGAAAACGTTCCTTCCAAGCCCTCTGCTGCATCCATCACTTGCCCATAGAGGTCGGTTAGATTCATTGGATCACCGCCATCATTTTATTTTTTGTATCAGCATCAACAACACTTTCATCGTATAAATGGCAGGCGACGAAATGGTCAGTTTCCACTTCCTTCCATTTCGGTTTATGTATAGAACAACACTCCATTGCGAATCTGCATCTAGTTCTGAATGTGCAGCCGCTCGGCGGATCTACCGGACTGGGCAGCTCGCCCTTCAGAATGATCCTTTCCCTTTGTTCCTCTAAGTCCGGATCAGGAATCGGAATCGCCGATAACAGGGCCTGTGTGTAGGGGTGATAAGGTTTTTCATAAAGCGAAGAGCTCCCGGCCACTTCAACCATGTGGCCTAGGTACATGACACCGATTCGATCGCTGATTTGCTTTACCATGGACAAATCATGCGCAATGAACAAAAACGTCAAGCCTTTTTCCATCTGGACTTTTTTCAATAAATTCATCACCTGTGCCTGCACAGAGACATCCAAAGCAGAAATAGGCTCATCTGCAATAATAAACTCTGGATTAAGCGCCAGCGACCTGGCTATTCCGATCCGCTGCCTCTGGCCGCCGCTGAACTCGTGCGGATACCGATTGGCATGATCCTTGCTAAGTCCGACATCCTCCAATAATTGCCCGATCACCTGCATTTTTTCCTTCTTGTTGCGATAAAGCCCATGGACCTCCATCGGTTCCGCAATCAGCTCAGCAACGGTAGAGCGCGGATTTAATGAAGCATATGGATCTTGGAAAATCATCTGCATTTTTCGATGAAAGGAAAATTTCTCTTTAGCGTTCATCCGTTTCAGGTTTTTGCCGTCATATATCACTTCTCCCTCTGAGGGTTCATACAGGCCGATGACTGTCCTGCCTAATGTCGATTTTCCACAGCCCGATTCCCCGACAATGCCAAAGGTTTCACCTTTGTAGATGTGAAGGCTTACTCCATCAACCGCTTTCAATTGAAGGCCTTTATTCAATGAAAAGTATTTTTTGAGAGAATTGATTTTCAACAGGACTTCTTTTGTCATTTTGCAGCCTCCCTTGTGTATCTTCTCACCGCACACAGCTCTTTTTCATACTCCATCCCTTTTAATGGAATGATTTCTACGTTTTTTCCTGTCTTTGGGGCATGGATAATGTGTTCATTTCCATAATAAAAGGCTACATGATGAATTTCCCCTTTTCCTTCTTCATAGGCAAAAAACAAAAGATCGCCTGGCTCCATTTCTTCTAAAGGGATGCTGTCTCCTTTAACAGCTTGGTCATGCGCATCTCGAGGAATAATATAGCCGTTGGCTCTGCACATATTATAGGTGAAGCCTGAACAATCGTACCCAAATGCACTCATCCCTCCCCATAAGTAAGGCAAACCGACGAAAACTTCAGCAGAGGATAATATATCTCCTCCTTTTCCTGGGACCATCTCATGGAATGCCGGGAAAAGTGACGCATCCTTCTTTAATATCTGCGCAAGGCCTTTCGGAGTATGGACAAGTATCTTTTCATTTTTGGTGCCGGCAACCCTAAAGCACGTGCCATAGCTGACAGTCCATTCACTCTCGTCGCCAAATACTACTTTAGCCCTTTGGTTCCGGACCATCGCTACAGGCAGTCCAGCTACATTCTCCATTAACGCAGACAGCTGGCATGAGGGAATCCAGCCTGGATAGCCATCCGGATTTTTGGAAGACGGCTGGCTTGGAATTAGTACTGAACACCATTCATCCTTTTCCTCAAGGAGAATGACCTCCTCATTGAATAAAACCTGGGTTTGGACACGATTGCCCTCACATAAATCAAGCAACTGGCCATAATCAAGGCTGCCGATCCATTTCTCCACATCGGCAGAAGATGAAATAGCCTCTCGGTCAACATCCCGGGAGCTTTCGGCATTTGTCCAGACAGTCGCTACAGGTACATTCACCATTCTTCTTTCCTTATTCATAGGAAACTCCTTTCAATCCATTGATAGTTAAGATGCCCATGCCTGGCCGGTCTGCAAAGGAGATGTGCCGGCCATCATAACTGATTCCGCCATCCAATGGATCAGATTTGAGCATCAAGGCGGCATCCAGGTCAAAACGGGTAATATTTTTTTGGCTGGCTGCAAGATGGGCTGCAGCCGTCAAACCAAGCTTCGTTTCGATCATGCTGCCAATCATGCATTCCACTCCGCATAACTCTGCCATTTTATTGATTTGAAGGGCATTTTGAATGCCGCCGCATTTCATTAATTTGATATTGATCAAATCAGCGCTTCTCGTTTTCAAAACTTCAAAAGCATCTTGAAGGCTGAAAACACTCTCATCAGCCATAATGGGCGTTTCTACGGCATTAGTCACCATCCTCAAGCCTTGTATATCCTCTCTATGGACCGGCTGTTCTATTAATTCGATTCCAAGGCCTGAATCCTCCAACTTTCTGATGGTTTGGATTGCAGCCTTGACTGACCATCCTTGGTTTGCATCCAGACGAATGTTAACGTCTTTTCCCACTGACTGGCGGATCGTCTTGATTCTTTCCACATCTAACAAAGGCTCATCTTTACCAACCTTTACTTTCAGGACATTAAACCCTTTCAGGCAGTAACTCTCGGCATCCTTCCCCATTTCAGCTGGTGAATTAACGCTGACAGTGAAATCTGTTTCTAGTGTATTCCGGTATCCTCCCAGATACTGATAGAGAGGAAGATTGGCAGATTGCGCCAAACAATCGTAAAGAGCCATATCGACAGCTGCTTTAGCTGATGGGTTGCCTACTAAAGAACGTTCAATCAAATGAAATATCTTTTCAAAATGGAGGGCATTTTGCCCGAGAAGGACTGGCTTTAAGACTTGCTCGATTGCTCCGGCTATCCCTGGCAAGCTATCGCCAGTTATGACATGCGTCGGAGGAGCCTCACCCCAACCTGTAATGCCATTGTCACACTGTATTTTCACCACTATGCTCTCCGCTTGCAGTACTGTACGCAATGCTGTTTTGAATGGTTTAACCAACGGCACTGATAGCCGGCTTATCTCTATTTGTTCTATAATCATGAGCCATCCCCCTTTTGAACTTAGACTATGTTAATCGGAAATACCTGATTCTATTACCAATTTGCGTTCGGAAGTATCCATTTCAGCGATTGTGCCAAGAGGCATGCCTATATGGGGAGAACAATGCCCCATTTTCAACCCTTTGAGCGCCGGCTTGCCGATCCTTTGAATATATTCATCCAATACTTCGTCAAGTGATCGTGTTTTCGCCCGATCCCCCGGCTCACAATTTTGAAAATCCCCCAGTACGATCCCCTGCACATCCTCCAGTTTTCCTGCCATCCATAACTGGTTCAGCATTCGGTCAATATTCCGCGGCTCTTCATTAATATCTTCAAAGAATAATAGCTTCCCTTTCGTATCAATTTCGTAATCCGTTCCTAGTGTACTCACTAACAAACAAAGATTTCCGCCGACTAATTCCCCTTTCGCATAGCCCGGATATGCCGCTTCGATTGATGAAATGCTTTCATCATAAACAATCGCTTCCGAATGGAATAGTTGCTTGAAATAGGCGGATGATTGTTCACTCCATTTGTCCTTCCCCATATCCGATGCAACCATCGGCCCATGGAAGGTAATTAATCCGCTTTTTTGGCGAATACTCGTGTGCAGAAATGTCAGATCGCTGTAGCCCCAAAATATTTTAGGATTTTCCCCTATCAACTCATAATCCAAAAGACTGGCAATTCTTCCAGTCCCATAACCTCCGCACGCAGAAACAATTGCCTGGACCTCCGGATCTTGGAACATCGCGTTTACATCTTCGGCCCTGTCCCGGTCATTGCCGGCCAAATAGCCTTTTTCTTCAAACACATGCTTTCCAAGCTTCACTTTTAATCCCAACTGCTTTAGATATTCTATCCCTGACAGAAGATTCATCTGATCCGGAGGGCTCGCTGGGGCGATAATGCCCACCGTATCTCCAGCAGCCAGCTTCTTAGGTTTTTTATACATTTGGATTTCCCCTTTCATGTAGAAATAGAGAGCAAGGGATGTTCCAGTAGACTGAACATCCCTTGCTAGATCCATCATGATGGATGCTATATTTCTACTCTTTCTTATCGGCCCATTTCAAATCCATATAACCGACTGGATGATACACAATTCCAGTGACCTTTTCATTTACAATATGCGGCTGATTATAAAAATGGATCGGGATGATCGGCAATTCTTCCATCAAGATTTTTTCTGCTTCGTACATATCGGCAAATCGCTTACTTTCATCCGCTTCCGCTTTTGCCGACTTGATCAAGGCATCATATTTTGCATTGCTCCAGCCTGTTCTGTTCATGCTGTGCCCCGTCTGGAAACTCTCCAGAAAATTGATCGGATCTGCATAATCCGGCAAGAAGGAGCTTCTGCTGAACTGGAACTCAAGATTGGATTGCTTCTCACTGAACACATTCCATTCCATATTCGCCAGTTTCACATCGACGCCAATATTCTGCTTCAGCATTTGTTGAACTGTCTCGGCGATTTTTTGGTGATTGGGGCTTGTGCTGTATGTCAAAGTGACCTCCGGCAGCTTATTGTACCCTTCTTCTTTCATCCCTTTTTCCAACAACTTCTTCGCTTCATTTACATCTGTCTTCAGCAAATCCCCATTCGTTTCCCTGAAGTCATTTCCTTTATCATCCTTCAACCCGTATGAAACGAATCCATACGCCGGCTTTTCTTTGTTTTTTGTGACGAAATCAACAATTTGCTGTTGATCTATAGCCATAGCAAATGCTTTTCTGATATTCACATTCTGAAATGGAGCTTTATTGACATTAAAGCGATAAAAATACGTACCGCCCTGATCGACAACATCGACTTTATTTTCTTTATACAGTTTTTCACTCAAATCGGACGGCACAGAACTGCTGTCCAGCTCACCTCTTTGAAACATTTGGTACTCAGTAGTCGGATCACTGACAATTGCCCAATGCACTTCATCCAACTTCACATTTTTGGCATCCCAGTACTGGTCATTGCGCTTCATATTGAAGGAAGTGCCTTGCTTCCATTCACTCAGCATGAACGGGCCATTCGACACAAACGTATCGGCGGAGTTGAACCATTTAGGATTTTTTTCGGCTGCCTTTTGATTGATCGGGAAAAAGGCCGGATTCGTAATCACATTGATGAAATAAGCCTGCGGCGCCTCCAAAGTCACCTCCAGCGTTTTTTCACCTACCGCTTTTACGCCTACATCCTCCACTTTGCCTTTTCCGCTATTGAATGCTTCTCCCCCTTTGATAAAGTTCCCCAAAAAGGAAGCTTCGGAACCAGTCTTTGGGTCAAGCAATCGCTTCCATGCATACTCGAAGTCACCTGCTGTGACCGAATCGCCATTCGACCATTTCGCCTTATCCCTAATATGGAAGGTATACACCTTTCCATCATCGGACACATCCCACTTTTCTGCCATGGCAGGCTTTGGCTCATTATTCTTATCTAGACGGACCATCCCTTCCATTAAGTTATTCAATGGATTCCATGAGACGGAATCGAACCCAATTGGCGGATCAAACGATTTTGGTGAATCGCCATTATTCAGATACAGTATTTTTTTCTCTTTCCCCCCGTCTTTTGGTTTGCCGGCACTTTCATTGGCTGTACAGGCAGCCATCATAAAGACAAGAACACACATGGACAAAATGGACAGAACCTTCCTCATATAAAAACCCCCTTAATACAAGATATTTATGTTAGCTTTCATTGCTGAATGACTTTTGCTCTCTGGTCCAGCAGCCAGCAGTCGGCATGATGCTGGCCATCTAATGAAACTCTGGACGGATACACTTTCTCGCATACAACCATTGTATGCGGACATCTCGGTGCAAAAGCACATCCCTCCGGCGGCGAAAATAAATCCGGAGGAGAACCCGGTATTGGAGTCAGTTCCTCTCCGCTTTTGTCTACCCTCGGAACGGACTGGAGAAGTCCTTTCGTGTATGGATGCTGCGGACGATAGAAAATATCCCGTTTTGTTCCTTCTTCGATGATTTTCCCTGCATACATAACTGCGACGCGGTCGGCAACTGAAGCAACCACTCCAAGGTCATGGGTAATTAAAATGATGCTTACTCCGGTCCTTTCCTGGATTTTCTTGAACAACTCCAATATTTGTGCCTGAATAGTCACATCAAGGGCTGTAGTCGGCTCATCCGCAATCAATATCTTCGGTTCACATACAAGGGCCATAGCTATTACTATACGCTGCCTCATACCGCCGCTAAATTCATGGGGATATTGCTTCATCCTCATTTCAGCATTGGGAATCCCGACGAGCCGCATCATTTCCAACGCTTTTTCCTTCGCTTGCTGCTTGGGGATCTTTTGATGCGATATGATTCCTTCTACCATTTGGCTTCCGATAGAAAGAGTTGGATTCAAAGCTGTCATAGGGTCCTGAAAAATCATGGCGATATCAGCCCCACGGATTTTCCGCATAGAACGGTCATCTATATCCGTCAGATCGAGTTGATTGAACAAGATGCTTCCTTGATCAATCGAACTGGAATTTTCGGGAAGAAGCCCCATTATACTTTGGGATGTTACACTTTTGCCGGAGCCGGATTCACCGACGATTGCCAGTGTTTCGCCTTTATGTAAATCGAACGTTACACCGCGAACAGCCCTGATTCTTCCGCCATATGTCTTAAAAGAAACGTGAAGATTTTTAACCTCTAATATTTTTGCCATAGTTACCTCCTAAGCTTAGGATCTAAGGAATCCTGAAGCCCGTCTCCTAGCACATTGAAGCTGAACATCGTAAGTGATATAAAAAGTGCTGGAAAAAACAGCCTCCACCAATATCCGGATAGGATAACCGAGAGCGCATCATTCGCCATCGAACCCCAGCTAGCCATCGGCGACTGAATGCCTAAACCAAGAAAGCTCAGGAAGGCTTCAGCAAAAATGGCGGATGGAACGGTCAATGTCATCTGCACAATTATCAATCCCATTGCATTCGGCAGCAGATTCTTCCTTATAATTCTCTTAGTGCTGGTTCCAAACGTTTTGGAAGCGAGTACAAATTCATAATTCTTAATCTGCAGCACCTGGCCGCGCACCATCCTCGCCATGCCGACCCACCCTGTCACAGACAGTGCAAGGATAATGGTCCCCATCCCTGGGCCCATCACAACCATCAAAAGGATGACAACCAACAAATAAGGAAGGCCATAAAGCACTTCAACAATCCTCATCATGACAGCATCCGTCTTTCCTCCCTTATAGCCTGATATGCCGCCCCAGACCACTCCGATGAAAAAATCGATCAAAGCGGCCATAAAACCGACAAACAGAGAAATACGGGCCCCGTACCATGTCCGGGTAAATACATCTCTTCCTAAATCGTCCGTGCCGAACCAATATTCAGCCGATGGAGGCAAATTCTGTTTTGTTAATTGCTGGCTCCCAACACTTCCGCTATGAGGGGAAATAAAAGGGCCAATAACCGCCATGACAATCAGAACAATCAGAAAAAACAACCCGGCCATCGCCAATTTATTTGTTTTCAGCCTGAGCCAGGCATCCTGCCAGAACGATAGGCTTGGGCGCACTATGGATTCTGCGCTATTTTTGAGGTTTGCAGAAGGAGTAAACCACTCATCAGGTATGTCAGGATTAGGTTTGATACTCTCTTTTTGTCCGATGATCATTTATTGTCCCTCCTTCTTATGCAGCTTAATCCGCGGATCCACTAATCCGTAAGCCAAGTCAACCAGGAACAGCATAACAATGAGCAATCCCCCATAAAACACAGTTGTAGCCATGATGACGGGGTAATCTCTCGTATTGATGCTTTCCACAAAATAACGGCCCATTCCCGGTATAGCAAAAATTTTCTCTATAACAAACGTTCCTGTCAGAATACCGGCCGCTAATGAACCCAGTACAGTAATGACAGGCAGCAAAGCATTCTTCAACGCATGCTTGAATACAATTTTGACCGGTGACAATCCCTTTGCCTTGGCCGTTCTGATATAGTCCTGCGTCAATACTTCCAGCATGCTCGACCTGGTAAGGCGGGCAATGATAGCCATAGGCCCTGTCGCTAAAGCAATTGTCGGAAGGACCATATGCATCGGGCTTGTCCACGTGGCTGGTGGAAAAATCGGCCAATGCACTGCCAGCACTTGTATTAAAAGTGTGGCCAATACAAAATTGGGGACAGAAATGCCCAGTACTGCGCAGCCCATTGCCAGGTAATCAATGACGCCGTTGTGCCTTAAGGCAGCCACACACCCCAATGCAATTCCCGATACGGTTGCAACAAGCAATGTCAATGCTCCTAATTCAAACGAGACTGGAAATCCAGCGCCCAGCATATCATTGACATCCTGGGAAGATTTCGAAATGGATGGACCAAAATCCAATGTCACCAAGGATTTTAAATAGAATAGATACTGGACTGGCAAGGGTTCATCCAGATGATAGAAAGCTTCCATATTTTTTCTTACGGTTTCACTTGTTGTTTTTTCATTGTTGAAGGGCGATCCAGGGATGCTGTGCATTAATATGAAGGTCAATGTCATGATTACCCATAATGTCAGGATCATGGCAATAAATCGTTTTACGACATAATTTGACATATTGTCCACATCCTAATTAAATGTTGAATTCGAGGCCAGCTCTGTCATGACAAGCATCGCTTTATAGGCTTCCAGAATATCATCAGCCTGGAATGAGACCTTGGTTGTGCCTTCTATAAGTTCTGTTCCCGGCATTAGGTTAGCCCATTCCGCTTGTCCGTAATTATTGAATTCAATTGTCAGCAATGGATGATCCGGTGGAGTTAACGGTTCTATTTTGTCTATTGATAGAAGTGCCTTTGCGGTTTTCTCTTTTAGCAATTGTTTTGCTTTAACAGGGGTGAGTGTTAGTGCAGCAGATCTAGATGAGGTTTCTTTTACGATAGCAGTAGTGATATTCGGGATTAAAGCCTTTGCTTCCTCGGCAGCTCCATCATCGCCGGCAACCATGATGACCGGCACGCCATAATAGCCTGCCACATATGCATTTAAGCCGAGTTCTCCTACTTCTATTTCATTTATGTACATTTTTTTGACGGCAAAAACCATCGTATGCGACATGACACCCCTAGCCGAGGCACGCGCATGGTAACCTACAAAAATGGCGGCGCGAAACGTATCATCCAAGCCTTGTACCATCGAAAAGGGTTTAACATCTCCCGAAATCAGCTTTACATCGGGATGCATGTGTTCAATGAGCAGATTATTCATTTTTGAATGGCTATCATTGACGATGACCTCGCTGCAGCCTTCAGAAAAAGCGGAAGCAGCTACTGCATTGGCTTCTTCGGTCATAATGGCCCGGCCGCGCCCATAGTTATGCTTGTCGGAAGAAACATGGGTATGATCAACCAGACCAGTTATCCCTTCCATATCAACAGACATATATAATTTCAAATTACTTCCTCCATTTCTTAAATATTCTAATAATTTTAAATTATTATACTATAATTACCGGTCAACTTCATCCTTATTTTTTCCTGATCTCCAACAAATTCTTTTACGCTTCTTATGCCGGGCAAAAAAGAGGCGTCCTTCATTTGAAAAAAATGGCCGACCTACTGCCGAAAAGTGCGCTTATAGCCTTGTTCACCCCCTTAAGCTAAAGTATTTTTGGCGAAATTAGCCTATTTTTCAAAAAACAAACTTTAAAACCTAGTAATTACATAAGAATTGTAGTATTATAATTCCAACCTAAAAATCGAAGGGGTGTTAACATGGCTCAAATGATCATTACAGGTATAATTTGCGGCGCATTATTGGGTTTTGTCCTGCAAAGAGGGCGTTTTTGCGTCGTTGGCGCATATAGGGATTTACTGATTGCAAGAGATGGCAGAATGTTTCTTGCCACCTTTATCGTCATAGCTATTCAAAGCGTAGGTGTATTCATCCTCAAGGATACAGGCGCCATTTCTTTGGAGGCTGGTCCATTTCCTTGGTTGGGAACCATTCTGGGGGGGCTAATATTCGGAGCTGGGATGGTGCTTGCCGGAGGCTGTGCCACTGGAACTTGGTACAGAGCAGGCGAGGGCTTGATCGGCAGCTGGGTGGCATTATTCGGTTATATGCTCGGTGCAGCCATGTCTAAATTCGGCATACTGTCTCCGACAGCAAATAAGATACAATCCTATCAAACAAGCGACACCTATATTTTCGAAACATTCCGTGTTTCACCGTGGATATTAGTCATAGTCTTGATATTGATTGTCGGCGGGTTTATCCTACGGGAAGCCAAAAAGCCAAAAGTAAAAGTCGCAAGATTGAAACCGAAGAAAACAGGCATTGCCCATCTTTTATTTGAAAAATCATGGCACCCTTTCTTTACGGCCTTTTTGGTCGGCTTAATCGCCATTCTGGCCTGGCCTTTAAGCGAAGCGACTGGCCGCATGCACGGCCTGGGTATTACAACACCAAGCGCAAAAGTGCTCCAATATGCGGTAACCGGCGATAAAGCCATTCTTGATTGGGGTGTATTCCTAGTCCTTGGAATATTAATCGGTTCTTATCTGGCTGCAAAAGGAAGCGGGGAATTCCGTTTCCGCCTGCCGGACAAAAAAACATTGGGCAATAATGCTGCCGGCGGATTAATCATGGGATTCGGCGCTACATTGGCCGGCGGCTGCACGATTGGAAATGGGTTAGTGAATTCCGCTATCTTCACATGGCAAGGTTGGGCATCCATTGTCTTTTTCCTTTTAGGAACATGGATCGCTGTCTATTTCACGATTATCCGCAACTCAAGAACAGCCCGGCCAACCATTCAATCTAAAGTGAAGGCATCATAAATAATAGGGGGAATAAAAATGGCTAAAGTATTAGAAACAACAGGAATGGTATGTCCATTCCCATTGGTTGAAGCTAAAAAAGCAATCGAAGATATGGAAAAGGGGGAAGAGCTAATTATCCATTTTGATTGCACACAGGCAACTGAAAGCATTCCCAGATGGGCTGCTACCGACGGGCACGAAGTGACTGAATTCGAACAAATCGATGATGCTCAATGGAAAATTATTGTTAAAAAAGGGTAAAGTGCCCCTACACAAAAAAGCAATCCCTGTTCAACGTGGAAGGGGGATTGCTTTTTTATTTATTCCTGTCCATTAAGCAGCTTCCTTTTTACATAGTCTTGACTATTCATCCAAACGTTATCTTGTTGCTTTCGGCACTGTTAAGCTCTTCCAATCATCAGCCACTAATTGTTTGGCTATAAAAACAATTTGCCCAATATGATAAGAATAGTGGTACATTTGCCTTTCAATGGCCTCTATGACTGAATGAGGTTCTTTTCTGATTGTAACGGTCTTCAATAAATCTTCTTCCTTGAGACTTTCCAATGTGCCAATACACGCTTTCCACCCTATATTCCAGCTTTGAAGCAAATCCTGCCGGTTAGCAAAATGCTGAATAAATTCCCCATCACGGTTGCGGTTTTCCTTTTCACCGTCCGCGGATAAAAATTGTGTCCATCTTGAAACCATATTTCCGCTCATATGCTTAACGATGATCGCAATGCTGTTCGATGATTCATTATCCTGCCAAAAGAGTCCGCTGTCGCTTACTTGTTCAATCGCTCCTTCCGCAATTCTTTTCATGTCAACAAAGCGTTCACATACAACACGTAAATATTCTTTACCAATCATAGTCGATTGCCCCTCTCAATATTCTCTCTGTATAACTATTCTTTTTCACACAAAATAAATCCTACTTAATAAGGAAAAAAACATATTACATTTTCGTTACTTTGTTATACACTATGTATAACAGATAACACAAAAGGGAGAAATGATATGTGGCTTACACTTGATTTTGAATCAGAAATTCCCATATATACCCAATTAGTCTACTCAGTCATGAAAGGCATTGCTACAGGCGAATTGCAGTCCGGAGACCCTCTGCCGTCAGTCCGTTCTTTAGCCAGTGACCTGGGAGTCAATATGCATACAGTCAACAAAGCCTATCAGC
Source organism: Bacillus kalamii (assembly GCF_047238185.1). Classification (NCBI taxonomy): domain Bacteria; kingdom Bacillati; phylum Bacillota; class Bacilli; order Caryophanales; family Bacillaceae; genus Bacillus; species Bacillus kalamii. Next base: position 2,589,534 of record NZ_JBDFMI010000001.1, read on the forward strand.
AATTAAAGGAAGAGCGCTTTATCGCCATACACAGTAAAAAATGTGCTGTCATTGAAGATCCCGAAGCAAGGAAAGCAACTGATGAACAACTACAACTGCTCCAACATAAACTCCAGCCTTTAGTGATTGAAGCAATAGGCAGAGGCCTGACGCATGCTGAACTCCAAAAGCAAATCAGCCTTGTTTATTCATACATACTTTCAGAAAAGGAGTAAACCCGATGGAACATCTATTAATCATTTTTATTATGCTGCCAGCAATAATCCTCATTGCCGGTACCCCATATTTCACCAGAAAGACTGAATTATTCGGTGTATCAATGCCGGAGGAAATATCGAACCGTTCCGATATACAGGCGATGAGAAAACGGTATGCACTGCAGACCGGCATAACGATACTCGGATTGACCGCAATACTGCTCGGAGCCGCTTATTTGTTTGAGGGCAGTACCGATGCAATCCTAGCAATTGGCATGGCTGCAATCATAATAATCCTTCCCTTCCTCTTCTACCTCCCTGCCCATAAGAAATTAACAAAAATGAAACGGAAGGAAGGGTGGTTCGATAATAAAAAGACTGAACGGATCATCATAGATACAACCTTCCATTCGAAAAAAATAATCCATTCTTACAGCTGGTTTTTGATTCCCGGTTTTATTACAATAACTACAGCTCTTATAAGCATGTTCATGTACGATTCATTGCCTTCTAGCATTCCGACACATTTTGATTTCCGGGGAAATCCTGATTCATATAGCAGGACAACGTTCGGCACTGTTTTTTTACTTCCAACCATCCAGTTTGCAAGTGTTTTACTGATGATGGCGGTCAATATGAGCATTAAGAAAGCAAAGCAACAGATTAATGCACAAAATCCCGCTGAATCTGCCATCCAATCCATTGCTTTCAGGCGTAGATGGTCGGGGTTCATAATTGTCACTGCCACGTTTATGTGCATTCTTTTTTTACTAGTCCAATTGAGCATGTTTAATCTTATTTCTTCTCAAATAAGCATCTATGCTTCCTTTGGATTGACCTTTTTGCTTCTTTTATACACGGTTTACCTGACCATCAAAGTCGGCCAGGGGGGGAGCCGGATTAAGACCGGCAAGAAAGCGGCCACTTCCTTCAGCAATAGGGATGAAGATGAACATTGGAAATTGGGCTTATTCTATTGGAATCGGGAGGATCCTTCCATTTTTGTCGAAAAACGATTCGGCATAGGCTGGACGTGCAATTTTGCCCATCCAATTGCCTGGATCAGCATTCTTGCCATTTTGCTTATAGCCTTCCTACCCCTTATTTTTATGTAACTTCGTATACTCGGATAGATGTAGGGATAAGACCGCTTTTGAGTGGTACTTTTTATAGTAGAAGAACAACAAAAAATACTTAAGGAGAATTTGATGAAATTCATTCTTATTTTCGGTCCCCAGGCGGTCGGAAAAATGACTGTCGGGCAAGAACTTGCTGAATTAACTGGCTTGAAACTTTTTCATAACCATATGACAATCGATATAGTAAGTGAATTTTTTGATTACAGTACAAAAGAAGGAAAAAGACTAGTAAGCTTATTTCGGCAGGAGATTTTTGAAGAAGTATCAAAGAGCAATTTGTATGGAATGATTTTCACCTACGTTTGGGCATTTGACCATAAGGCTGATTGGGATTATGTAAAAAAGATTTCCCGTCTCTTCGAAGACAGGGGCGGGAACGTATACTATGTTGAACTTGAAGCAGATTTGGAAGAAAGAGTTTTCCGAAACAAAAGTGAAAATAGGCTCAAACACAAACCATCAAAACGAAACATTGAATGGTCTGAAAATGATTTAAGAGTATCGATGGATATGTATAGATTGAATTCATTTGAAGGCGAACTGAATACCCCGAATTATATCAAAATACATAACTCTACTCTTAGTGCAAGAGATGCGGCGAAACAAATAAAGGACAGATTTCAATTGTAAGGAAAAAAGGCACTTGGAATATCCAAGTGCCTTTATACGTTATTTATATACTTTCACACGGTCTTCAACGGGATTGAATTGCTTTTCGCCTGCTTCAGCCAATGGTTTTCCGAAAGGCATTTGTGCTGTAAGCTTCCAATTGGATGGTACATTCCACTTAGCTGCAACCGCTTCATCAATCAATGGGTTGTAATGCTGCAGGGATGCGCCGAAACCTTCCGCTTCAAGAGAAGTCCATACAGCCAATTGGAGCATGCCTGTTGAATGTGATGAATAGGTCGGGAAAGCATCTTTATATAATTCGAACTGTTTTTGCAAAGCCGCAACGGTATCTTGATCTTCAAAAAACAAAACTGTACCATATCCAACTTTGAAGGATTCCATTTTTTCCTCTGTGCCGGCAAATCCATCTGCAGGGACAATTTTGCGGAGTGTTTCCTTTGTTAAATCCCACAATTGGTCATGCTGTTCACCCAAAAGGACAAGCACACGTGAAGTTTGCGAGTTGAAGGCGGATGGTGAATGATTCACCGCATGTTCCACAATCTCTTGAATTCTTTCATCCGAAACAGGCGCTTCCTTGCTGATTGCATAAATAGAGCGTCTATCTTTCAATGCACTATAAAAATCTTTTGCCATGATGTAAATCTCCTTTATATATGTTGTTCTCTCTATTATTTATACACTTTCACTCGGCCTGAAATAGGATTGAATTGTTTGTCTCCTGCTTCAGCCAATGGTTTTCCAAATGGCATTTGTGCTGTAAGCTTCCAGCTGGATGGCACATTCCATTCGGCAGCCACCGACTCGTCAATCAATGGATTGTAATGCTGAAGGGATGCACCGAAGCCTTCCGCTTCCAAAAGTGTCCATACAGCCAACTGAAGCATGCCGGACGATTGATCTGACCAAACAGGGAAATTGTCGCTGTACAATTCAAATTGTTGTTGAAGCGCCTTGACTGTCTCTTGGTCTTCAAAGAATAAAACAGTGCCGTATCCTGACTTAAAGCCTGCCATTTTTTGTTCTGTGCCTGCAAATCCTTCAGCAGGGACCACTTTACGAAGTGTTTCTTTCGTCAAATCCCAAAGGCGGTCATGCTGCTCGCCAAATAGAACCAGAACCCTTGATGTCTGTGAATTGAAAGCAGATGGTGTATGGTTCACTGCATGTTCGACTATTTCCTGGATTTTTTCATCTGTAATAGGCGTTTCCTTGCTGATTGCATATATGGAACGTCTATCCTTCAACGCATTGTATATATCTTTAGCCATTTTTCATTTCCCCTTTAATTGTATTTATAGTATGAAATGGTTTTACTGAATTGCGATGGCAATCCTGTTGCCCGATGGATCGGATGTGTGAAGGTAGCCATTCGACATTTCAACGGGTGCATGCAACGCCTTCAAAGAGAGCTTAATTTTTTCAATGTCTTCGTTGTCGGTGACGGAAAGGATGAATTCTTCAAGGCCGGCACTGTGGCGCCCTGCCTGCGGGACCCCTACTCCATTCCAAGTGTTCAGCCCTATATGATGATGATAGCGCCCTGTGGACAAGAAATATGCCTGATTGCCCAAGGCACTGACAACTTCATAACCGAAAGCCTTACTGTAAAACTCAGCTGCTTCGGAAAGATGGGCCACGTGGAGATGTATATGCCCCATAACTGTTCCCTGAGGCATGCCTGCCCATTGTTCTCCTTTGCCCGCGGCTAAAATCCCTTCAGCATCAAGCTGATTCATAGCCATTTCAACTTGGCCGCCCTTCCATGTCCAATCCAATGCAGGGCGGTCGCAATACACTTCAATACCATTTCCATCAGGATCATCGAAATACAAAGCTTCGCTTACTAGATGGTCTCCGGCTCCAAGAGGGTAATTGGCTTTGGCCATATGGAGAAGGAATTTCCCCAACTCTTTCCTCGAAGGCAACAGGATAGCGAAATGGTATAAGCCTGCTGTCCGGGCTTCCTTAGGAGTAGCGCCATCCGGTTGAAGCAATGTCAGGATGGCCCGGCTCCCCTCCACTCCCAAATCCGCTTCTTTTTCCGTTTTTCGCAGAACCTTGAATCCAAGGAAATCCGAATAAAAATGAAGCGATTTTTCCAAATTAGTAATAGTCAATCTGACTTGCTTGATAAATCTATTCGGAGTTGTATGAAATCCCATCTCTTTTCTCCTCTTTTCTATAATCGAGCCAATCTGTAAGTTAGTTACTTTATGTAAGTAAGTATAGTTTTATTATTTATATACGTCAAGTAATTAATTATAAAAAAGTAATTATTTTATTTTTTGTAAGAATAATGTATAATTAGACCTATAGAGGTGAGGACTATGAATGAGTCACATTTATGTCCCAGGTTCGAGAAAGCCATGAGCATTATCAGCCAGCGTTGGACCGGCCTGATCGTTTATCAGCTATTAAACGGGGGGCCTCAGCGTTTCAGCGAAATAGAAGCGGGCATTACGATAAGCGGAAGAGTTCTTTCCGACCGGCTGAAGGATCTGGAACAAGCAGGTATTGTCAAAAGAGAGGTTTATCCTGAAACTCCTGTCCGGATTGAATACTCCCTTACAGATAAAGGACGAGCATTAAAACCCATTTTCGAATGCGTCGAAACGTGGTCCCACGATTGGATCCATATTGAAGAAAGCGGAAAAAGTGAATGACGGAACCCGAAAAAACGGCACCCCCGAATGGGATGCCGTTTTTTTCTTTATGGCACATAATTTATAGATAATTGAAAAACTATCATTAATACATAATACACCAAAATGAAGGCATGCAATCCAATGCCCCAAATGGCATAAAGCCTGGAATGTTTTTTCGTGAATAAACCTGCGATTCCCAATAATAGTCCTATCAATGGCATCTTGCTGAAGAAAAGGCCTAAAAACAGCTTCGACTGAGTCAAAAAATAGATATTTCCCGCCACTAATATGATCAAAGCGAGAAGAAAGGATAAAAAACCAGTCACCGTCGGCAGCTTTGAATGGCTCCGCCATTTCTTTTTCTTTAATGGTAATTCCACAATTTAACCTCTCCTATCTTAATTCCTTCTATCTGTTCATTATTTCTTAGTTCGGCAAAATCTTTCGTCGGTCCTGTCACCACAGCTCCATATATTCCGATCCCGTTCTTCTCAATAAAACGTAAGCGTTCCGTTAAATGAAGGGTCTGATTTTGAGATCTTTTATCCGTGATAGTATCCACATTCTTTTGTGAATCAGCCAATTCCTTCAATACGTTGCTGAATACTGCACGATGTTCTTCCTCTCCTGAATAGGTCGCCCATAAATGATCATCTGGTTGAACTGGAAATCCGATCGGTATGACTGGAAACCCTTCTTCATCATTTTGTTTACCTTCTATCCCTGTATCGACTGCCAGCCATCTTAGCTCCAGAGAAGCAGGCAGCATCTTTTCTACTTGCTCCTGAGTAAGGATTTCACTGAAAGACATATATACTTCGGTTATTGTGCCGTCCGGCAAATCCCTTATGGTGTTCCAACCAGAGTAAAGATTGGTCTTTGAAGTTGCCTTAGGATGAAATAGCATGGTAGATTCAAAGTTATCTTGCGGTTTCAAAGGCATATCATAGGATGCCTCAATTTTTGGAACATCGGCGCTAGACATCATGAATTCGATATTGTAATGCCTCGTTTTATAGACATCTCCCCCTATTTTAGACAGCACGTCAAAAGAGGTTTTCAAGGTGAATAAGCCAATATCTGTATCGATCTTACTTCTATCGACCGTACTGTTCGGGACAGTTGTCTCAATGGTTTTAATTGCCTGGTCGATCAAGCGGTCCGCTCTGGAATCCTGGCTGTAATACATATAAGACAATAAATAGAGGACGGGGCAAATAAGCAGGATAACGGCCAAAGAAATCATAACCGTTGTAATTCGGGCAGTATGTTTTCCTTTCATGATAATCCGTTTCTGCCCTTCTTCATTCAACGCATTCTCTGCTTCAAATTCATTTATTGTTTCTTTAAGGTATAAAGCATATATTTCTTCATCTCGATTCTGTCCATCCTTCATCGCTGTGGTTCAACTCCTTTATCTTCTTTATGGCTCTCTGCCTTCCTCTGTATAAATGGCTCTTTACAGTGTTCAGCTTCATATTCAACACCTCTGCGGCTTCTTTATTAGACAAACTGTGCAAATCGCACAAAATGAGCACATGTTTCTCATTAACCGGCAGCTCATGGATAATGGATAAAAGGCGCCCATAGTTTTCTTTCTCCATCAACAGACTTTCTGGAGTATTGCAGTCTTTGCCAACTGAATAGACCGAATCCTGTATATCCACTCGTTTATGCTTTCTTTGGAAATCAATAAATGCATGATAAGCTACCTTGAATAACCATGCCTTCATATTGTATATTTCGCATGATTCCAATTGGACATATGCTTTATAGAAAGCTTCCTGGACTAAATCCTCTGCAGTATGGTGATTTTTGGAGAGAGAGAAAACATAGCGGTAAATATCGTTTACATAAAGCCGGAACATTTCATCAAGTTCCACCAATCTTCCCCCTTTTCACTTAATCCACGGATGAAAACGAAATAAGTTGCACTATTAAACAAAATTGTAAATAATTTTATATTTAAGTAAAATATAACAAATTATCAGTGTTGAAGGCATAAAAAAAGCAGCCCATACCGGGCTGCGCTTTTTTTCGTTTTTTCTATTTATTAGTTTTGAGGCTTTATATTCAAGAGTTTCTGCTTCAAATCCTCTTCCATGCTTGTCAGCTCTATTTGGGCCTGCTGGCGTTTGATTCGCCCTTCTGCCTGGATGCGGATGGTTTCTTCAAGTGCAGTCACAAGATTGTCCTGTGTTTTCTTCAATGTTTCAATATCCACAAGGCCTCTTTCATTCGCTCTGGCTGTTTCAATTGTATTCACTTTCAGCATCTCGGAGTTTTTCAACAATAATTCATTCGTCGTTTTTGCCACTTGATTTTGCGCATTGACGGCACTTTTTTGGCGAAGCAAGGCTAACGCAATCGCCACCTGGTTTTTCCATAATGGAATGGCCGTCATAATGGAAGACTGGATCTTTTCCGCTAACGTTTGGTTCGTATTTTGAATCAAGCGGATTTGCGGCGCACTTTGGATCGTAATTTGGCGGCTTAGCTGCAGATCATGCATCCGTTTCTCCAGCCGATCCACAAATTGCATCATATCGTTCACTTCTTGGACAGCCATTTGATCCCCGGTCTCTTCAGCTTTTTTCCGGAGTGCCGGGATGGTTTTCTCATTCAATTCAGCCATTTTGATTTCAGCTGCAGCGATGTAGATATTCAATGCATGAAAATAATCCTTATTTTTCTCATATAATTGCTCGAGCATGCCGATATCTCCAAGCAGCGTATTTTTTGCATGGGTCAATTGGACAGCAATGCGGTCAATTTGAACGGAAGTCTTTTGGTACTTGGACAATGTCTCCTGAATGGAAGACTGGATTTTTCCGAAGAATCGTGAAACGATGTTCTTCTTCGCATCCAATTCCTCCGGCTTCACACTTTCAAGCCGCTTCATCAAATCGCTGAGGATATCGCCGATCTCGCCAATATCCTTCTTCTGCACCTGGTCCAGCATCGCATGCGAAAAGCTCATTAGCTTCGACTGCGCTTGTGTTCCATACATCATCATTGCCTGAAAATCGGTCGGATCGATCTGTTCCGCCAATTGAAGGGCACGTTCCTTATTTTCTTCCGGCAGTACATCAACCAAACGCTGGGGCTTGGCTTCTGTTTCCTTCTTTAATTCAAGAGGCTGTTCTCCATGTTCGCCGCCGAAAGGATTGGATAGTAAATCATCCAATGAATCGCTTTTATTTAAAGATTGGTAATCGCTCATCTAAAACTCCTCCTCTATGACTTTAAATCTTCATCCTTGTTTTTTTCAATGGACTGTTTGGCTACATCCAATTCCAAAGCCAATGATTCCACATCGCTTGAAAGCAATTTGAACAAATCCTGCTCCACTGTTTCACTCATAGAGGAAATTGTAATGCGCGTATCGCGCAAGGACTCTTGGATTTCTGCTGTTTTTACAGGCTGCTTGGTCAAAAATACATATTTTTCCGTTAGTTCAACAAGTGAATCCAGATGCGAATAATAGAAGGCTTCCGCCTCATAAAACCGCTTTGGTTCATTTTCTACAATTGATTGTATTTTTTTCGCTACGCGGATCACATCATAATTCTGCTTGATGGTGAACACATTGCCTACTGAAAACATCACTTTTTGCAGGCGGGAAATTTTCCCCTTGGCTTCCACTAAATGTTCTTCTATATATTTATATTCCCTGCGGGACAATCCGCTGTTCTTTACTGTTTTTCTGGCAAAAATCCACTTCAGCCCAAAAAAAGTAATGAACGCTGCCCCTATACCGGATAGCAATGAATAGAAAAAGTCTACATCGAATGCTAGCAGGCATATAAAGAAGGCAATTCCAAAGGAAAGAACGCCAACCCCAAGTCGGAAGATAAACAAGAATATCGATACGATCGGTTTCATCTTACATCGGCTCCCTATTAGTAATTCCTTATTACGTATTTACGTTTATCGTTCTATAAAGTTTCATTGTAAGCCGGCCTTCAGCCCGGCTATACGGCTATTCGTTCTTCTACCGTTTTCGGAATAAGGAGTCATCGATTGCTGGTGAATGATCCTTAAGCCTATTATACCAATTCTATCGCCTTACCTAAATAAGACGCCAGGCTTACATGCTGCTAAGCCCTATTCTGAATCATTTCTTTGTATATTCAGTATACCTTTATTTTTCCCTAAATAGCTATAAAGCAAAACAGAAAAGCTGTGAACTTTCATGCCCTGGCAACTAATCATTACCGTATTTTGTATATTTGACAAAAGTTGCGTAACACACCCTGCTTTTTCCATACAAGTATATGCAGGCGGACTATGATAAGCCATTACCTGTTTGGTTGCCAAGCTGTCACTCTTATATTCATACTGACCGACTCTTATTTGAACACATCCAACAATCTGTTTTTCATCGGCCATGCTTTTTTACCATTCCTAAAAAAAGGGTGTAGCTGAATAAATGTCCCTATAACAAAGATCCTGCACCAAATATGCAGGATCTTTGTTATCGACTATTTTGTTAAGTCATACGAATACTTAGTCAATCCGTTATCGAGCGTTTCAATTGCTGAAATCGGCGTATTCCCAGTCAACGTTTGTTTTCCCTTAGAGCTAGAGGAGAACACGATTTTTGCTTTTGAATGGTCTACACTTTTTATTTTCCAATTGTCATTTTTATCAATTATGTTGTTTTTATGATCTTTCAAGTATTTCGCTACAATCTCTCTGTTTTCGTCAGAAGAAATATATACCGTTGTTTTCCCCTCCTGAGTGGCCGGGAACTTACTGCCTCCACCAGAGAAATAAGAATTGGTCACAAGAAGGAATTCCTGGCCATCCTTCAGTTTTTCGCCGTTGAAGGTAACATTCGTTACTCTTTCTGCATGTTCATCTATTAAATTGCCATCCATATCATAACGCGGCGCCTTTGTTACATCAAACTCATAGTTCAACCCATCCATCACATTGAAATTGAAGGGAACAAAATTGTCGTTTAGCAATTCCTGTTCATCGCTGCTTGCCGGATCGATTGTATTATAAATAGTTGCTGTTCTTTCCAGCATTTCTTTCAGATCTTTGCCGGTAACTTTCATTACAGTCAGGTTGTTAGAATATTTATATAGGTTCGTAACATCCTTTGTCGTAATGTCGCCTTTTGGAATATCCACGTAGTCATCTGCTGCACTGCCTGCCTTGAAAGGGGCAGCAATGCTGATCAACGGCAGAGACTTATACTGCTTAAGCTCTTCTATTTCTCCTTGTTCAATGCCCTTTTTCACATAGTTTATCTGGGCTTTCTGGACAATGTCCAAAGACTCGTTATCACTGACTAACGCAAAGAATGAATTCAGGTTTTTATCGATGGTGCCGATTGGGCTGCTTACATATTCAATTGTCTTATCATGATATTCTTTCACATCTGAAACAACCGTTTTATCGTTTTCACTATCTTCCACACTTCTCAACTCAGACTTTGAATCGATAACTGACCAGCGGCCGTCCTTCTGCTGAAGTTTCAAATCAATCACTCCGAGGTGGGATCCAAAGTAATTAGACATCGTAGTAGCTACACCATTAATTGTTCCCTTTTTCACATCAACATTTTTAAGATTGTTGATTTTCTCTTCTGTTGAAGGAAAAGCTTGGTGGGTATGCCCTGCAACTACTGCATCCACGCCTTTTACCTTTGTCAATTCATAAGAAGCATTTTCATCATATTCAGAGTGCTCTTCATCGCCATATCCAGAATGGGCAACAGCCAGGACAATGTCCACTTTCTCTTTATTTTTTAGAATATCCACCATTTCGTTGGCGGAATCAACAATATCCTTAACCACCACTTTACCTTCTAGCTTGGTCCGGTCCCAATTCAGAATTTGCGGAGGGACGAAGCCTGCGACTCCAATTTTCACAATCTGTTCCTTGCCGTCATTGTCCATTACTTTTTCCTCAATGACTTCATAAGGCTTGAACATATGATTTCCCTTTGTATCATAGACATTCGAATTAATAATGGACATCTTTTCTGTTCCCTTGATAACATTGTTCAAATAATCCAATCCATAATTAAATTCATGGTTCCCAAGGGATGCTACGTCCACGCCTACTTTTGATAACGCATTGTAAACCGGATGCCCCTTGCTTAATGGATTTTGGGCGTAATAATCCCCTAGGGCGCTTCCTTGGATGGTATCCCCATTATCCACCAGAATGAAATTATCAATCTTTTCATTTTTGCCTTTAGTAGATTCTTTCCGGGCATCACTAATGACTGTAGATAATTTACTTAAACCGATTTTATTATTCTCTTCAGTTGTAAAATAATCATAGTTCATAAGATTGGCATGCAGATCGGTGATCGTTCCTATCCTTAAATCAACTGTCGGTTCCTCTTTTGTTTTGCTGTTGCTCATGGCCATTAACAGGCCCCCTGTTGCGATGGTTGCCGCTACTGCAATGGGTACGATTTTTTTCTTCATGTTCTCCTCCACTTGTCTAATATGTTTTTGTTTTTTATGTAAGAAAGAAAACGATTTTTTTGAATTATAATTTATAAATCTCCCTTTTTGAAAAAAATAGTGTATTAACTTAATTCACAAAAGTATTTCTTTTTCCTACATTAGGATATCGGCCTCTTAAACAACCAATTCCATAGTCTATTTTTAATGCTCTGCGGGAGTCTTGCCGCTTCTGCTCTCACGATGGAGCAATCACCGTACCCACTGCGAAAGTGTCTTTTTTGATAAATGTCAATGACCAATATGAATGGAATTATCAATTGTTCCCCATGAATAATGACAACTAGCGAAAATCAAATAAGAGGCTCACCGGCAGCACTATCCGTTGCCTTTCAAAAACGGCAAAAAACACCCCAAACGTTAGATTTCCCTCTCTAACATTTGGGGTGCATCAGTACCTGCCCAATTCAATTGAACAAAATTCCATTCAGCATTAGGCAAACGATTTAAAAATCAAAATGGAAGTTATCAGGGTCCTGCCCTGCTCTTTCATTTGTATTCATGCGGTCTATTGTTGCCATTTCTTCATCACTAAGTGCAAAATCGAACAAATCGGCATTTTCTTCGATGCGGTGTGGCTTGACCGATTTAGGGATAGTGATGATATCATGCTGCAAGTCCCAGCGCAAAATGACTTGGGCGACGGTTTTGCCATGTTTCTCTGCAATCTGCTTCAATTGAGGATCATTGAGCAAACGGCCGCGTGCCAATGGCGACCATGCTTCAACAGCAATTTGCTGCGTTTGGCAATAAGCTCTCAATGCCTCTTGGTTTAAGTTGGGATGCAGTTCTATTTGATTGACCATCGGCTTGATGCGGGCATCCTTCAATAGATCTTCTAAATGGTGCTGATGGAAGTTGCATACTCCGATTGCTTTTACTTTACCTTCCTCATACAGCTTCTCCATTGCTTTCCATGTTTCTTTATACGACTCGGCTACAGGCCAATGGATTAAATATAAGTCCACGTAATCAAGGCCAAGCTTATCCAGGCTTGTTTCAAAAGCGTCCAATGTAGATTGGTAGCCCTGATCGGAATTCCATACCTTTGTGGTTATAAACAATTCCTCACGCGGCAATCCACATTCTTTGATCCCTGCGCCAACTGCCTTTTCATTCTTATAGATGGCCGCTGTATCAATCGAACGGTAGCCGGTTTTGACAGCATGTTTGATGCTCTCCACCGCCTGTTCATTATCTTCCATCTTGTAAACGCCCAATCCGAGCCTCGGCATCTTAACACCGTTATGTAATGTTGTTGTATCTTTAATGCTGTTAATCATAAAAGCCCTCCTTAAAGTTCTTGATGATATAGTCATATACTACACGAAATTTGTTCAAAAAGCATTAGAGCCGGCAGGTAAACGCCCTGCCGGCCCTTACAGCTTGCCGGAACTATTAAAAATCAAAATGGTCGGGATCTGGGCCAGTCCGTTCATTCTTATTCATAGCATCGATAATCCGCATATCCTCTGCAGATAATTCAAAATCATAGATTTCAGAGTTGGTGATGATCCGCTCTTTTTTGGATGATTTCGGTATTACCAGTACACCATTTTGCAAATCCCACCGAAGAGTGATTTGCGCCGTGGTTTTTCCATGTTTATCCGCGATACGCTTCAACGTTGGATTTTCAAGAACGGAACCGTGGCCAAGAGGAGCCCAGGCAATCACTTTCATATCATGTTTGCTGCAATAGTCCCTTACTTCTTCCTGTGATAGCAGCGGGTGAAGCTCCACTTGGTTCACCATCGGTTTCACTTCCGCCGCGCTCATTAAGTCTTCCAAATGATGAGGTTGGAAGTTGCATACTCCTATCGCTTTTGCCTTGCCGCCACGGTATATTTTTTCTAGAGCCTTCCACGTTTCTTTATATTTGCCTTTCACCGGCCAGTGGATTAAATAGAGATCCACATAGTCCAATCCCAAGGCCTCCAGGCTTTTATCGAATGCCGCTAATGTAGACTCATAACCTTGGTCGCTGTTCCATACCTTCGTTGTAATGAACAAATCTTCTCTTGGCACATTGCATTGCTTAATGGCTTCCCCGACTTCTTTTTCATTTTTATACATGGAAGCAGTATCAATCGCTCTGTAACCCTCATCGATGGCATGGCGGACTGCTTCAACCGCTTCCGCTCCTTCCATTTTAAAGACGCCAAGCCCAAAAACAGGCATTTTCACGCCATTACTCAATGTAGTAGTATCCTGCAGTGTTTTGTACATCTATAACTCCTCCTCTAATAATCACTTCTGTATGTATACCCTGGGCAATCGCATTTCACACATGGCAGCAACCATAAAAGGCCCTCCCAAAAAGAAGGAAGGCCGATACTATTAAAAATTAAAGTTATCCGGGTCTGCACCAACACGTTCGTCCTTATTGCACTCATCGATCGCTTTCATTTCTTCTGGGGCCAACTCGAAATCAAAAATTTCACTATTTTCGATGATGCGGTTTTCATGGATGGACTTTGGTATGACAATGATGCCGTTTTGCAAATCCCAACGAAGAATGATCTGTGCCACAGTCTTCCCGTGATGATCCGCAATCTGCTTCAAAACCGGATGATCTAGGATTTTCCCATTTCCGAGCGGAGAATAAGCTTCGACTACGATATTTTTTTCCTTGCAGAAAGAAATCAATTCTTTTTGAGTCAGCAATGGATGCAATTCAATTTGATTCACCATCGGAACAATTTCTGCCTCAGTTAGCAGGTCTTCCAAATGGTGCTTGTGGAAATTGCAGACACCGATCGCTTTTGCTTTGCCGTCACGGTAAAGTTTCTCCATAGCCTTCCATGTTTCTTTATACTTCCCTTTTGTCGGCCAATGGATAAGATATAAATCGACATAGTCCAATCCAAGCTTTTCCATGCTTGCATCAAAGGCGGCAAGAGTGGATTCATACCCCTGGTCGCTATTCCACACCTTTGTTGTGATGAACAACTGTTCACGGGGGATTCCACTTTCCTTGATGGCCTGCCCCACACCGATTTCATTTTTGTATGCAGCTGCTGTATCGATTGCCTTATACCCAGCCTTTATCGCACTTTTGACAGAAGAAATGACAGTGGAGCCATCCTCTACCTGCCAAACGCCCAATCCGACCAGCGGCATCTCAACATCATTATGTAATTTAATTGTATCTTGTAAACTCGTAATCATCGTAATCCCTCCTGAATGATTGGTTTGCATTAATAGATTACACATATTCTCTCACATATACAAAAATTTGAACCTTAACCGGAAGCCAAGCCTGTTTTCCCAGTAAGTTCTTCTTTCATTTTATCGACAAGTTCAGATGTAATTTGCGGGACGAACGTTTTGAGCACTGAATTGACCATTCCGCCCATCAATCCTCCTGCAGAAATATCCAGGCTGCCTTTTATTGCAGAAATCCCTTCATCGATGTAGCTCAATTCAAAATAACCGGCCCCTTTGAAAGGATCACTGACTCCGCGAAGATTAAAGGTGATGCTTGCCGGCTCACATCTCATTAGTTGTTCTACTTGTAACGTGACTTTCTTTTTCATAAAGCCGAAGTCCCCTAGGAATACCCATTCAATTTCATCTTCTGATAGGATACTGTGTGAAATATACCCCGGCATTAACGGCAGCCAATTATCCGGCTCGCTGGTAAAATCCCATGCCTGTTCAATCGTAATGCCTATCTGCACTTCCTTTTCACTGATCGCCATACAAATAGTCCCTCCTGCACAATTAATAACTACTTTTAGTCATTCTCTATAAGCTTTTTCAATTCCTGCTTCAAGCTGAATTCTGCAAAAAAGAACTTGCAGGTTTACTGGGCATTCTAGGAATGGCATAATATGCATGGAACACGTTGCAATTCAATTACTTCTGGACATGAACATATAATTGGGAGAGATGATGATTGAAAGCTATCAAAAAACTAATTCTGCTAATCCTCTTGGTTTGTATTCTTCTATTCTTAGTACAGGCAAAGACAGCTTCTTCAAGTGGATTTATGCAAAAAGCGGAGGATTTTTTCAATAAAGTGACCGACTTTTTTACTTCCTCTAAAGGAGAGGGGCCTTTGGATGTGCCACTTGTGATGCAATATCCTGAATTGCCGAGAGGATGTGAAGTGACAAGCCTTGCAATGGTCCTGCAGTACAATGGGAAAGATGTCGATAAGATGACGCTTGCAGACCAAATCAATAAGGTTCCATTTGAACAAAGCGGGCTCAGGGGGAATATGCACGAAGGATTTGTCGGCAATATGTATACACTGGATAAGTCGGGACTCGGAGTATATGTGGAACCCATTATAGAATTGGCAGAGAAATATGTCCCAAAACGCAAGATTGTTAATTTGACAGCAAAGGACCCTGAAGATTTATACCATGCAGTCGAAAAAGGACATCCCGTATGGGTCATAACGAATGCACGCTATAAAGAGTTAACGAGGGACCATTTCCTTACTTGGAACACCGATCAAGGAAAAATGGATGTTACCTACCGCCAACACAGTGTGGTCATTACGAATTATGACGATGAATATGTGTATGTGAATGATCCATTACAAAAGGAAAAGAATAGGGCGATAAACAGGCAGAATTTCGAGGCTGCCTGGATTCAGATGGGACGCCAGGCTATGTATATCAAGTAGCCATCCGCCACGGCCAAAAAACAGGAAGGACGCTTATGCGCCTTCCTGTTTTTTTTGTTCAGCTGCCCTTCCTAGCAATTTGGCAAACCATCCCCATTTTTTCTTAGCTGGGATTTTTTCCTCTTCCTCATCAGGTATTGCTTTCGCTCTTAAAATAGCTTCTTTCATGAAAATCCCCTGGCTGTCCACTGCAAGATACTCTGAGCCTGGCCGTTTCTTGTATTCCCCGTTGCTTTGAAGCACTCTCGCTTTTACGTTATCATTCAACCATACTTCGAGCATATCAAGAATCGTCTTTTTGACATGTGGATCTATTATCGGGCATGCAATTTCGACACGCTTTTCAGTATTTCTCGTCATAATATCCGCAGAGCTGATATACATCTTTGTATCGGCACCTTCCCCAAAACAATAGATGCGTGAATGCTCCAAAAATCGGCCGACCACACTTTCCACCATTATGTTTTCCGTCCTGCCTTTTATGCCGGGCAATAAGCAGCAAATACCTCGGATAATCAGTTTGATGTCCACACCTGCACAGGATGCCTCCGATAGTTTATTGATAATTTGCCTATCTGTCAGAGAATTCATTTTCATAATGATTTTTGCCCTCTTGCCATCCTTTGCCTTGGCGATTTCTCCGTCTATCATCGAGATCAAACCTGATTTCAAGGAAGAAGGGGCCACTAATAACTTGCTATATTGCCCATCTAGGTTGGAAATGGACATATTTTTAAAAAATGTGGCTGCATCGGCACCGATCTCCTTATTCGCTGTTATTAAAGACAAATCTGTATATAATTTTGCCGATTTTTCATTATAATTACCTGTGCCGATCTGAGTAATATATTGAATCTCGTTGTTTTCCATTCGCGTAATCAGGCAAATTTTCGTATGGACCTTATAGCCTTCGAATCCGTAGAGTACTGTACAGCCCGCTTCTTCCAATTCCTCTGCCCAATCAATGTTATTCTGTTCATCGAACCGGGCCCTCAGCTCCATTAAGACCGATACATCTTTACCATTTTCAGCCGCTTCCGTTAAATATTCGACCAGCTTTGCCTTTTTGGCAAGCCGATATATGGTGATCTTGATTGAAATAACAGCAGGGTCATTGGCAGCTTCTTTAATCAGATGTAAAAAATGATCCATCTGTTCATATGGGTAATGGCAAAGCAAATCTTTTTTCAATACATGTTTCAGGACGTTCTCGCGTTTGCCCAATTCTGCGGAGGGCTGCGGTTCGAACGCTGGATAGCTCAGTTCACGGAGAGTCGATAAGGGCAACTTTTCATGCAATGAAAAGACGTAGGACATGACAAGTGGCGCCTTTGAAAAATAGACCTGTTCCTTTTTGATTTTAAGCATATCGATCAAGTATTCCAATAAAGGCTCGCTGCATTGGTTTTGGATTTCCAGCCGGACAGGAGCCAATCTTCTTCTTTTTTTCAATATTTTTTTCATATGATGGCGATAATCCTCATCATCATCGAACACTTCATCCTCCGGGCTTATATCCGCATTTCTCGTAACGGAAATAACCGTTTTATCCGCTATTGTACAATTCTCGAATACCTCATCGGCGTATTCCAGGATGATTTCTTCTACGAGAACAAATCTGATCCCCCCGCCAGGAATATAAACGACTTTGGAAAGGCATGCCGGAACAGGAATGATGCCAAATGCCTGTTTTTCGCCTTGCTCGAGCATAACGGCAATGTTCAATGTCTTATTCGGAAGATGCGGAAATGGATGATGGGAATCCATGATCTGCGGGGAAAGGATCGGCAATATATGATTCTTGAAATATTGATCGATGAATTTCCTCTCCTTATTCTCCAACAGATTCATTTGAAGATGATGAATATCAGATGCCTTCATTTCTTTTTCAATCTCCAGAAACGCCTTATCCTTCTTCTTATACAGAGGGGTACTTTCCTTAAAGATTTTTCTCAATTGCTCCGATGGTGTTAATCCGCTCTTGTTATCGACATGATTTCCTTTAATTAAGGAGAGATCCAAAAGACTGCCGACACGGATCATAAAAAATTCATCCAGATTGCTTTCGAAAATCGAGACGAATTTTAACCGTTCATACAATGGGACATTTCGGTCCTCCGCCTCTTCCAGTACTCTTTTATTGAATTGTAGCCAAGACAATTCCCTATTCTGTGTATAGCTAATATCTGCTGCTTTTTTATTTTTCCCCATTGCCTCTACCTTCCTTCAAAACTCTTTTATATAAATATCCTTCACGGACACCGAACTTACTGACAAAAATCGTTTCACACTGAAATCTCTTGGCGATGGTCTGAAGAATGACCATTCCCGGGATGATTGTATGGACCCTGTCAGGCACAGCTTGCAGAATAAGCCGAAGTGTCTCCTTCTTGCCTTTTTTCAATCCTTTCAGCATGCCGGCTATATCTTGCACAGCCATGGACCGGAAGTCACTGCTGCCGTTTAATTCATTATCCAGCTTTTTAGCTGCGCGGATTGTTCCGCCCACTCCACAGACAATAGGGATTGTTCCGGGAGGTATACTTCCTGACAATTTGTCCAACTCTCGCTCCACTCGCTCACGAATAGCTTTCTTTTCGTGCTTTTCCGGGAATAGCTTTTCAACATAGTCAGAAAACATGCTTAATGAACCGATCGGCAACGAGAAGGCTTGGACGATTTCCCCCTTTTCGATAAAAGCCAATTCAGTCGATCCGCCGCCAATATCAATCATTAGGCCATGTTCAATTCTTTTGCCATGCGTCGCCCCAATAAAATCCAAGGTCGCTTCTTCTTCGCCGCCAATGATCTCTACTGAAAAACCGGTTTTCTCCTTGATCACTCTGACCACTTCATCGCTGTTCACGATATTGCGCAATGAAGCTGTGGCAAACGCGTAGACTTGTCCAATATCAAAATGGTCAGCGATCATTCTGAATTCTCCCAGTGTCTCTACGGCCGCTTCTATTCCCTTTTGGCTTAAAGCGCCATTCTCCACATATCCGGCAAGTCCGGCCATCGATTTTTTATGTAATAATGACGTCAGTTTTTCCTTCTCATATTGATAAATATTTAACCTGATTGTATTAGAGCCGATATCGATTACACTGTACAGCATCATTTCCTACCCCCGTTTCAACTGTTCGCCTTCCGGCAGCCCATATTAAAATCATCCTACTTTCCAAATGTGAATTCCATGTCATCATTATGTTAAAGTATTCTAACAATTCGACCATCCATCTTTTTACGGTAAAAAACCCTTCATCGCTGTTGGAAAAAGGGTGGATAAATATACAAATACATGAAATTATCTCTTTATATGGTAAACTATTAATACAGTTTGTTAATAGGAGGGACACTCTTGAAAAAAATCCTCACAATCGCTTCAACATTATTGTTAATCGCCGCCATCAATCTAGGCATCAGCATATTTACAAAAACAGCCTTTATCGATTTTTCCTTTGCTGTCGGCCTCATTTTCAGTGTATTGATTTGGTATTTTACATCCAAAGGCGGCGCGACTGCGAAAATGGCCGATTCTGTTGTTCAATTTGGTACAGCCAACTTCAAAATGAAAACAGAGAAACATGCCTTTTCACCAAGTGCGGCCTTTTATACATCATTGTCCTACACCGTTCTTTCAGCACTCTTCACATTTCTTTACTATAAAAGCTATTTCCTATAGTAGATTCTATTAACATCCTTGCACTGATGGAGGATGCACTTGCAGTTACTTTTAAGTGTACATAGAGCAGGCGGTACCGGAGACCTGGTTCAATTCACTGATATGTATGGCGATTATCCTTTTCCCATCTACAAAATGCAGAGAGGAGCCCAGCAGCTCCTCTCCTTTGGCTAGAATAAATATTCATTCCGCGACAAATACATTTTCACTTTCAGGACTCCAATTTTGCCCTTTGTAATCATTTTGGCCTTTTATGCTAATGTTGCACGGCAGAACGGTATACTGCACACCTGGAACCATTTTCCTCTTAAAAGTGAGCGCATACTTCGTATTAGAATCATCGAGCGATTCTATATGGGCCATCTCCGGAGTAAGGCTGTTTCCAGGCAATAGAACGCGGTCATTCTGCGACATGCTTGCGACACCATCCGTTTGGCTTTGATTGTTGCGGATCCAATAATTCCGGACATTCAACGCGGCAGCCTTATCAGTTGGCACATCATAATCCAACTCTATTTGATTCGGCGAAACCTGCCTTACATCCAAAAGGATCGGATGGGCAGGTGCTGTGGATGGCTCCGGCTCCCTTATGCTTTCTTGAATAGAATAGGCATTGGCTTGCTGTTGGGCGTATTGTTGTCGATAAATGGACGGATCTGAAATAGTTCCATTGGCAGCTGAAGCTATATCCACATATCGGGTAGGTAAATATGTCACTGGCCCCTGAAAAAATAGCCCGTTAAATAAGTCGCTGTATCCATTGAAAGACGGCATTCCGTATCTGGCCATTCCTGGATAAGAACTGTTTATCCAGGGCATTTGCCCATAAAAAGCCCTGTAAGGATAAGAGCTGGGAAAGAAAGACTGCCCAGCATAGATCGATGGATATATGGTTGAGTAAAGATTCAAAATAAAGAACCTCCCAATCGTTTATAGTCTTTTGACTATAAGCATTGTATGTAACAACTAGTGGAATGTGCCCGCAAAAAATGTAGTTGGCTTTTACTCTTTCATGAATGGCGAACTTGAGAGATAAAGTGGATGTGAGATTCATCCTCTTCTCCCTCGATGGCAATCGGACCCATTCCAACTGCAAAACCCAGTTTAACTTTTTTCCCTTTGTAAGCAAGCAACGCATCCTTCAAATACTGTCCATTAACAGTTGCACAGACATTACGGCCACCCTCAAAGCTTTCAGGCTCCAAGCACTCAATTATGGTACCCATTTCTGTTTCCATTGAAGAAACTTGGATTTTTTTCTCCTCATCCAAGGCAAGCCGTATCATTTTATGTTCACTTCTGCCGGAAAACAAAAGGGCCCTCTCAATCACTTTCAAAAAAGAGTTTGTATCGAGAAACGCAATAGCTGGCGCCTTTTTGGAAAAAAATCTCTCCACATCCGGAAATGTCCCCTCTATCAATCTTGTATAGATGATTGTATTCTCGTATTGGATGCGCAGCAAACAATGATCTATCGAAAACTCAGCTTTACCCGGCTGGCCTTGGAATAGTTTATGTAGTTCATTCAGGGCCTGCCGGGGGATGATGCAGGATGCAGGATCCATCCCATAGCTGATCAATCTTTTATCGATAGCCATTCTGTACGAATTGGTTGCAGCCATTAAGGCCACCCCCTTTTTCAAAGAAAAATAAGCGCCTGATAAAACAGGCTTTTTATCATTTTTCGATTGGGCATAATACGTGTGCCTGATCATATCTGCCATTATCTCCAGCCCTATTGTTGCCCATGTTCCAGATCCTTTTATTGTATTCTTAGGAAAAGATGTTTCCCTTTGTATCGGAAGGGAATTCAGAGTGATTTTTGCTCCGCCTGAGCGAATTTCCATTTGATGATGGCTTAGACTCTCAAGGGTTAAATCACTCTCGATTTTCCTTATTAAATCGAAAACATATTTAGCCGGCAAAGTCACCTTCCCTTCTTGTCTGACTGCCATCCCGCACACAGCTGGAAGTTCCTTCCTGATGCCCATAATGCTGTTTTCCGCTTCCAATACCATGCCGGTATTTGTGGCGCTGATCTGAATAACGCCCTCCGATGGCTGTTCACCCAAAAGAGCAATTCTGCACACCTCTTGCACTGTCTGCAAAAAAGCGGCATTCTGGATTTTTACAAACATAAACTTATCCCCCGTTCTTTCCTTCCCCTTTTTATTCGATTTCTCTCGTTCTTTTTCCTGTTTCTAAAGAACGTTTGTTTCCATAAAAAAAGGAACACACATATGTGCATTCCCTACAGCTATGTTCCCTTTTATTCGAATTCCTTCAAAACGAATTCGAGCTGGTTGCTTATATCAGTAGCGACCATGCTCGCCATGCTGTTTCCTTTGATCCATGCATCTGCACATGCCCCATGAAGATAAACAGCATTGGCAACAGCGGCTTTATGGTCAGAGTATGAACTGAGGAAAGCGAGTAAGATACCTGTAAGTGTATCTCCTGACCCTCCTTTGGCAAGTCCCGCATTCCCTGTATTATTCAGCAATGTTTCCCCGTCAGGAAAAGCGATGACTGTATACCGGCCTTTCAGGACAACAGTGACTTGATGTTCCTTCGCATACTCCTGTGCAGTTTGAATCCGGTTTTTTTGGATCTCCTCCACCGGCAAACCTGTCATTCTGCTGAATTCGCCTGGATGAGGTGTAACAACGATCATCCCTTTTCTTTCCGGGTAGGACCTTTTATCCAATGCCCCAGCGTCGAGGACGAGCGGATTTTCCGTTTTGAACAGGTGAACAAGAGCACTCTCCACTTTCTTTGTATCATCCAAGCCAGGGCCGATTGCGATCGCTTTGATCGAATAAGGTATTTGCCCATACGCTATTTTTTTCAGCCCATCATGGATAAATGTACACTCTGGTACCCTGCCTGCAATGATAGCCGCTACATATGGAGTGGTTGCAACCAAAAGCTTCCCTATCCCAGACTTCATTGCTCCAAGACTTGAAAGGACTGAGCTTCCCGGCATCTCGTCGCTTCCAGCAATCAATAATCCGGTTCCGAATGTCCCTTTATGTGAACTAGCCTCTCTCTTCAGAAAAGAAGCCTTTACATCATCCTTCGTCCATATTCTGCATTTCGAATGATGGGCCAGCCCGATATCAAGCGATTCCCTTTTCCCGTAATACTCCGTGCTTCCTTCAAGAAAGGCAGAAGGTTTAAGACCATGAAGGGACAATGTCCAGTCCGCTTTTACTGCTTCTTTCACATCGCCTTTGTCTGCCAGCACCCCAGTAGGCAAATCGATTGCGATTTTATACGCAGCCTGTTCATTTATCCACTGGATGATTGAGGTAATATCCTCTGGAAGAGGATGCCGCGTTCCGACCCCCAGAAGCCCATCAATGACAACATCATAGCCGCTGCCAGGCTCAACGGTACTGTAGCCGCATTGTTTATAATAGTGAAAATGCCTTCTTGCCACTTCGCTGGCGGCTTCACCTAACGGAAAAGTCAGGTCTGCGGGATAGCCGGCGTTTTTTAAATACCGCGCCAGAACAATTCCGTCTCCACCGTTATTGCCTCTGCCGGCTACTATCAATATTTTTTTATGTACTGGAACTTCTTTCTGGATCGCCAGAAAAAGGGATCTTCCCGCATTTTCCATTAGAGTGAACGTGTCCATTCCATCTCGTTCCGCCGCAGCATCCGCTTCTTTGATTTCCTCTCCTCTATAAATATACATATCTATTCACCTCATTTTTTCTGATTATTGCCAATGCCTTTCTATACCCTGTTCATCATCATTATATATCCAGGAACCATTAACCATACATCTTCCACGCTAGCGGATTTTCCGCTTAAATGCCCAACTGGCAGCCCTTTTTGGCAAAATGGCAGAAAAAAAGTGCCC
Organism: Bacillus kalamii; assembly: GCF_047238185.1. Taxonomy (NCBI): domain Bacteria; kingdom Bacillati; phylum Bacillota; class Bacilli; order Caryophanales; family Bacillaceae; genus Bacillus; species Bacillus kalamii. Next base: position 2,612,834 of record NZ_JBDFMI010000001.1, read on the forward strand.
AAACCTTCATTGTTTGGACACTTTTTCATCTTATTTAGTTACCAGCTTAAGCGGTGCTGCAATATTCTTCTCAACCTTTTTCCCTTTAACTACATCTTTTCCTGCCCGTACAGCCAATTGGCCGATCAATACCGGCTGCTGCGCTACGGTTGCGGACAATTTACCAGCCTTCACTGATGCAAGAGCATCATCGTTGCCGTCGAAGCCTACAACCGGAATGTCTTTTCCAGAAGAATTTATAGCTTCGATCGCCCCCAATGCCATTTCATCATTATGGGCGAATACCGCCTGGATGTCCGGATTTCCTTGAAGCATGTTTTCCATAACGTTCAAGCCTTTTGTCCGGTCAAAATCGGCTGTTTGTTTTGCCATTACGTTCAAATCTTTATCAGCTATTTCATGGAACCCTTTTCCGCGCTCACGTGTGGCTGACGCTCCAGGTACACCTTCCAGTTCAGCTACCTTCGCTCCCTTTCCAAGCTTTTTGACAAGGTATTCAGCGGCCATATTGCCGCCTTTGATATTATCAGATGCAACTAAGGAAGCCACTTTCCCTTTATCGGAAGAACGATCCAATGTGATGACAGGGATGCCGATATTATTTGCGGATTCTACCGCTGTTGAGATGGATGAGGAATCTGTCGGATTGATCAATAAGATATCGACCCCTTGTTGAATTAGATCCTCCACATCGTTGACCTGTTTAGCTGCATCGTTTTGTGCATCAACCACAATTGTTTTTATATGGTCCTTCTTCGCTTCCTTCACAACCCCATCCTTTAATGAAACGAAGAATGGATTGTTTAGAGTAGATACAGATAATCCTATTTTCATATCTTTCAAAGAATCCTTCTTTTCAGGCTTCGCCCAGCTAGGCGGCTCAAGCGAACATCCCCCTAACACGACAAGCGACAAGACTATGAGCAATACAGTAATTTTCTTCAACTTGAGCCCCTCCTACTCCGATTTTTTGCGGTCGATCAAGACAGCCAAGAGAATGACAAGACCTTTTACGACCATTTGGAAGAATGATGACACACCGAGCAGATTCAATCCATTATTCAATGTCCCTATGATAAGTGCACCGATCAGTGTGCCGACAATCCGTCCACGGCCTCCTGTCAGGCTTGTCCCTCCAAGTACAACCGCTGCGATTGCATCAAGCTCATAAGACGTACCAGCAGTCGGCTGTGCGGAATTCAAACGTGAAGTAAGGATGGCTCCAGCCAATGCGGCCAATAAGCCCGCCAAAGAATAAATCATTATTTTAACACGAGAAACTTTTATCCCTGAAATCAATGCCGCTTTTTCATTGCCTCCGATCGCATACGTTTTCCGTCCGAAAGGCGTTTTGTGGAGAATGACCCATAGTATGGCAAATGCCAGAATCATTGTAATTGCCGGAACCGGGATACCAAACATATATCCGCGGCCAAATAATTGAAATGCATAATTGTTTCCTAAGCCGGTAATCGGATTTCCGTCGGTATAGACTAGCGTCAACCCGCGGAAAATAGTCATTGTTCCCAACGTAGCAATAAACGGCGCCATTTTTCCTTTTGTCACCAATAAGCCGTTAATGGCCCCCATGATCGCCCCAAGCAAACAACCAAGGATAATCGCCAGAATCGGATCAATCCCTGATGTGATCATTCCGGCCATTAAGGCGCTGGATAGTGCAAGGATCGCCCCTACAGACAAGTCAATTCCGCCTGTTAAAATAACAAAAGTCATACCATATGCAATCAAGGCGTTAATAGCCACCTGGCGCAATAGATTCAAGATATTCAATGGAGCAAGGAAGCTTGGATTTAATACAGATACTACAATAATGAGAAGTATCAACCCTAGAAGCGGCCCCAATTTTTGTGTGAAGTTGCCAACATGGTTCACTTTTCCCGCTGGTTTCAATTCGTTTACTGCATTCATTTTATTGACCTCCCGTTGCAAGCGTCATTATTTTTTCCTGTGTAGCATCTGCTTTCGCCAGCTCGCCATTGATTTTCCCTTCGTGGACGACCAATATACGGTCGCTCATCCCAAGAACTTCAGGCAGTTCAGAAGAAACCATAATGATTGCTACCCCTCGTTCTGTCAGCTCATTCATCAGCTGATAAATCTCCCTTTTCGCCCCTACATCGACCCCTCTTGTAGGTTCATCCAAAATCAACACTTTCGGACCAATTCCGATCCACTTGGCTATAACCACCTTTTGTTGATTCCCTCCAGATAAGTTTTTAGCCCTTGTTTCTCCTGACTCTGTTTTGATCGATAAGCGCTTGACCAGCATATCGACAAAATCCTGTTCTGTCTTTCTGTCCATCAATCCTTTCTGGGAAAAGCTTTTCAAATTCGGCAAAGCCATATTTTCTCTGATCGAAAAATCTAGTACAAGGCCTTCATCCTTCCGATCCTCCGTGATGAAGCCAATTCCTTGCTTTACAGCCTGGGACGGCGTTTTGGCCGAGATTTTCTTTCCATCCAGCCATATTTCACCGGAGTCGAATGGATCAATCCCGAAGATGGAGCGCATGATTTCTGTCCGGCCAGCTCCCATTAACCCGGCGAAGCCTACAATTTCACCGCGTTTGACAGAAAAAGACACATGATCAAATTCGCCATTTTTTGTAAGCCCTTTCACTTCCAGCATGACTTCCCCTATTTTGGAGTCCCTTCCAGGGAAACGGTCCTTCAGCTCACGCCCTACCATTTTTCTAACCACTTCATCAAAATTGGTTTCCGGGATGGCTTTTGTATCGACTGTCCTGCCGTCACGCATAATCGTAATCCGGTCGCAAATCGTAAAAATTTCTTCCATGCGGTGGGAAATATAGACAATGCTGACACCATCCTTCTTCAAGGAAGCAATTACTTCAAAAAGCTTCTGTATTTCCCTCTCGGTAAGAGCAGCTGTCGGTTCGTCCATTATAATGACCTCGGCATCCGTCATCAGCGCCTTGGCTATCTCGATCATTTGCTGCTCACCGACTGAACAGGCACCCGCCTTTTGGTCCAACGGGAAGTTGACGGCCAATTTAGAAAATTGCTGCTGGGCCATAGCCCTCATTTCCTTCATTTTCAATAACCCAAACGGGGATCGTAGTTCTTTGCCGATAAACAAATTTTCAAGGACAGTCATCTCTGGCCAAATATTGAGCTCCTGATGAATAAAAGCGATTCCGTTCTTTTCCGCAGCTTTCGGATTTGCATACACTGTTTCCTTGCCGTTGATTGTGATTGTCCCTTGATCGAGTGTATGCACACCGGTCAAAAGGTTCATCAGTGTTGATTTACCTGCCCCATTTTCCCCCATTAATGCATGGACCTCACCCGGCAAAAGGTCGAAATCCACGCCCGTGAGCACTTGGTTGCTGCCAAATGCTTTAAAAATATCCCTCATCTCAATGTTCATGAGATTCCACCCCTCTTTTAGAAGAATACACCTGCTTTTAAAATGCAGTTCGCATAAGGAGTTATTTCTCCGCTGCGAATGACCGCTTTGGCTTGTTTTGACATTTCCTTCAATTGTTTATGGCATATATACGTCATTTCCACCCCTTGGAAATGGCCTTTCAGGAATGCATGGGCAACCCCGTTCGCTTCTTTGATTTCCTCCGCCAATATGACCTGTTCAATAACCATATCATCCGACACAGCCTCCACTACCTGCCTGAAAGCAGGCAGTCCCGGCACAAGGGCAAGGTCGATTTTTTGGACACCATCAGGGACAGGCAGGCCTGCATCCCCGATAACAACAAGATCGGTATGCCCCAGATCGGCCAGCACTTTTGAAATGGAGCTGTTTAAAATGCCGTGTTTCTTCATTACAATTTTTCCTCCACTTCCTGTCTTGTAGGCATTCCGCCCTGCGCACCGAATTTAGTGACCGACAAAGATGCTGCCCTATTGGCAAAACGGACACTTTCCTTAAACTCTTTGCCTTCTGCAACTGCCACTGCAAAGGCTGCATTGAATGTATCGCCTGCTCCTGTCGTATCTACCACTTCTACTTTATAGCCACCGACTAGCACTTCTTCTTTTCCATCATGATAACGCACGCCCTTGCTTCCCTCCGTAATAAATAATTTATTTGGGTAAGCCCTTAATGCTTCACTCAATGTCATACCAGGAAATAGCTCCGCTGCTTCATGTTCATTCGGTGTGATATAGGAGGCCATTTCAATGACCTGGCTGCTGATTGGGCGTGCTGGAGCCGGATTCAGCAATAGAGGAATCCCTAGTTCATTGCACAGAACGCTTACATACTCTACTGTTTCAACGGGAATCTCTTGCTGGATCAGTACTATATCAGCTTCTTTTATGGCTGATTTACATGTATCTATGTATTCCGGGGTAATGGAATCATTCGCCCCTTTGACAACAACAATGCTGTTATCGCCTTCAGCCAGAATGATGTGGGCAGTTCCACTCGCAACATCTGTAACCGGTTTCACATACTCTGTTGATACTCGGTTGCTTGCGAAATTCAACATTATTTTTTCCCCGTAATAATCAGCTCCCACACATCCTACCATTGTTACATCCGCTCCTAGGCGGGCTGCAGCTATTGCCTGATTGGCTCCTTTTCCGCCCGGGACAGTAGAAAAATCTTTCCCCAAAACGGTTTCGCCTGCTCCAGGCCGAATATCGGAAGTCACTACTAAATCCATCGATGAGCTCCCGACTACTGCTATTTTAACCATGTTCCTTCACCTTCCTCGTTGTATTTCGATCCATGAATGTCACCGGCAATTTCTTTTGTTGATGAACCACTCTTTTCTTCTGGATCAATTGAAGCAAAATCTGTGCCGCTTCAACGCCCATTTCATATGCAGGCTGCCTGATTGTCGACAACGCCGGAAAAAGGATGCTGCTCTGGGGAATATCATCAAACCCGATGATCTGTACATCATCCGGAATACTTTTGCCCAGCAGCAAAGCTTCATGAAGGACCGCTGCTGCCGTAATATCATTGCTTGCTATTATCCCGTCGCTGTCAGGAAAAGAGACGAAAAGCTCTTTTGCCCATCTTCTTGCATCTTCAAAAGCGAAAGACGACGTATTTACCACGTTGAAGTCCACATGCCTGTCCGCCAGTTCAGCCAGTGCTCCGTGAAAACGGTCCTGGGCAGGCTTGACGTGGGCAGGGCCTCTTAATAGAGTAATATTGCTTGAGCCTCTCAGCACCATTTCCCTTACAGCCATTCTGCCTCCTTCAAAACCATCGCTGTATACGCAATACTGGCCTTCTTCAACCCGATCCAGGAAGACCGTGGGGATATTGATTTCACTGTAATATTCCATGCCTGCAGCATTCGTCGCTGTAATGAGGCCAACTACATTATTTTGGATAAATGTTTGAATATATGATTTTTCCTTATCGGCATTTTCATCACTATTTCCGGTTATGAGATGGAATCCATTTCTTTGAACTTCATCCTCCACACCTCTGACAAGTTGGGGAAAGAATGGATTGGTGATATCCGGAAGCAGCAAACCGATTAATCGTGATTCTTTTTTAAACAAAGATCTTGCCACTTCATTCGGACTGTAATCCAATTCTCGGATAGCAGCGTCCACTTTTTTGCGTGTTTCATCTTTTACGTAGCCGTTTTCATTTAAAACTCTCGATACCGTAGCAACGGACACTCCAGCCGCCTTAGCTACATCTTTGATTGTCGCCATCCTGTCCACTCCTTCGAAAATATGTAACCGATTACATAAAATTTATCACACACTTGTTATTTTCGCAAACATTTTACTCGGCTAGTATCTATTTCCGTTTTTTCATTTCCTTTCTACCCTTTCCAGACAACACCTTCAACATATAGACATATTCATTCGGCATAGCTCGTTTTAAGGGCATTCTTTAATGGGAATAGAATAGACGAGGTGATATTGATGAAAGGAATCGCTTATACACTTACTTCATTGGCAGTGGCCCTTACTATGGCAGGTTGCTCCGATGATGGAGATACAGGCAACAAATCGGCTGCAGGCGGCACTCATCATGAAAACCATACGGCCGGGACGAACAGCCATAAGACACATACAACAGACCTAGAAAGCGCCGACTTGAATATGTCGATTGAAGATGCAATGGCTATTGCCAAAATGAAGAGTGAGGGGGACTTCACTAAAATTGAATTGTCCAAGGATGGCAAACGGTATGTATATGAAGTGGAAATGATGACGAATACAACAGAAACGGAACTTAAGATTGATGCCAATACAAAGCAAGTCATCAAGCAAGACTCTGACAATCTTGATACGGATGAAATCGGAACGGAGCATGCAAATAAAATGATGAGCCTTGAAAAATTGATTGAGCCGGAGGAAGCCATTTCCATAGCCAAAAAGAAAGTGCCGGGCACGGTCACTTCATGGGAGCTGCAGCGTAAAGGAGATAAAACAGTTTATGAAATCGATATTATCGATCAAACAAACTTTGAAAGACAGGTAATGGTGGATGCGACAAGCAAAAGCATTCTGAATGTAAAAGATGATTAATCCTGGTAATAGGTTAGAGCCCAAAAAAGGATGCCCCATAGATATGGGCGCATCCTTTTGATTTATTTCATTAAGAGTTTGATGATATATGTTTCATCCTGCGTCCGCCATTTTGATAATAGAAAAAGGCTGAAGCACCTGCCATATAGCCTATTCCACTGACCAGCAGAAAGCCGCTTAGCACTTTGCCACCCAGTGTTGGCGAATCAAAAAAGATAGTGGATAAAGCAGTCAAGACTATGCCGAACACACCAACAAAAACCGAAAAACGAATTTTATTTTTTTCAAGAATCAGATAAGCGGCCATCGTAAGTGCATATAGTCCGCTTATGTACATCAATAATGGAAAAATAGGTTCATATTTGGCTGCATATACTAGATAATCGATCAAGGAGATATCAGCCCCGCTGTTAACAGTGCCTATATATTTCTGTGTAAACTGTGCTGTATATTGCCATTCTCCCGGGCGATTGACAATTTCACTGCCAATCGATAATGAGAAGCCCAAAGAAAATATAAAGACAGTTAAAGCTATAGTAAATGGGATCCAACTCTTTTTAGCCATAGAAATCCACCCCTTATCAGAATTATGGCAGCTCAAAATATCCAAGCCGTACACTCATACTATAGGAAAACAGTCTTATTTACAACTATACAGATTACTGTATCATTCCCTTCATCCAGGGTGGATGCAACGAATAAAGGGGGTATGCCCGATCAGTTAGCCAGCTTATCTATTTCACCTATTTTTCAACCCGCTTAATGTTTCAGTGATATCTAGTTTGCTCAAATCGATTGCCTGGTTTATTGTTTGTACATTTTTGCTCACCCAATGTGTATATAGCCTAACCAAGTCATTCCGATCATACACTTTATTGGCGAATTCGTGAAAGAAGTATACGATCAAGACATTCACCACTTCCGGTGGAAGCTGATTCCTATTCCTTAAGAGCTGAAAGGTTACCATATCCAGCCCTCTAATATGTCCATTTGTTGCTTTGCCCAGCATTTCGAAGGAAGTATGTGTTTTACAGTCCTCCAACAACTGTTTTTCGATGTTCATAGCCGTTTTCACCTGCACTCATATGATAGAAAGCTTGCTGTAATCTCTAATTTATTTATTTCGATTTATTTTCCTTTAAAAAGCGCTCCATTTTTTCGCTTTCCGATAAAGGAGAATATTTCTCATTTTGACTGGCTTGGTTGGCCTGCCCTGCGATTTTTTCTTGGGCATCTGCAATACGTTCTAGCTGTTTTTCTATTTTTCTATCAGTAGACATTCGAATTCCCCCTTATCTATTGTCATCTTAAAGTTGTTCGTAACTAGATTAGTTTAAATGGAAATGCCCCTTTTTGGAAATATTATGCTTCATATGGCACACTCTTTATGAAAACCGTTCTTTTTACATCAATCGACTGCATGGAATCTTTCCTGCACCCTGCACATACAAAAACAACAAAAGGCCGATCTCAGCAAGATCAGCCTCTACTACTATTTATTTGTTACCTTACTAAGCTGAATCAATACTTTGCCATTAATCATTTTTTTCACAAATCCTACATTTGGTGCATAATAAGAAAGGGCACCTTCAGAATCCTGGACTTCCACCACATTTTTATACGTACCCGCAAGTGTAGTTACACTTTTATTCACTGAGAGAATTTTTGCAGTCTCGCCTGTATCATAGGATTGTACCCAAGTTGTTCCAGCTTTTACTGGATACTTCAGGATGGATTCTGTAGAAGCATTCGGCCAGCCCCCCATTAAGGCATCCTTCGTTTCCTGTTCGATCGTTGTTTGTTGGTATCCAGGCCCTGTACCATACCAGATAATCCAGGAACCGTTGTATTTTTCATTATTGCTTTTATACGTATGAATTCCATCAAGGCTCTTGAATTGGTAGACCTTAGACGGGTCCTTTTTATAGGTCACTGGCGCAGCGTCTGTAGTGTAGGACAAATAGGCGTTGGACACATAGGCTTTTTTATTATTATACTTAATTTCTGCCCATCCGCTTGCTAACATAGCCTGCACTTGCACAGTGGTTCCATATTTCAAGGATCCTACTTTTTTTGACTTATCACTGGCTTTCTCACGGACATTCAGTGAAGGATTCGCAACCACCTTTGCCGTACGGACTGTTGGTATTGGAGTCAAATAGGCAGTTGATACGTATGCTTTCTTTTTATTGAAATTGATTTGCGACCAGCCCCCAGTCAAATTCGCATATACTTCAACAGTCGCACCCCGTTTTAAAGAGCCAATTTTTTTGGAGGCCGTGCTGGCTTTTTCACGGACATTTAACGAATCAGCATTGACAGTCGCTTTCCCTGCCGTTTGAGCTGAAGCGTTTTCAGTAAAAGGCAGAAGCGTACTAAACAACACCAAGCAAGCTACAGCCCACATAAATACCTTTTTTATCTTCACAGAGACTCCCCCTTCCGAACATATTTCTATTTTTAATCATCTAAAAAAATATTTTACAACATTGAGTTTTTTCCACAACTATCGAAATTCCTATTAAAACAAGCCTTTTAATACGAATAAACTCCCAAAATAGACAGTATTGTAGAATAAACAAGATGCAAATTCCTTTATTCAGGTCATTCCGCCTACTAAACGGTATAATAATTATGAATCTCAGAACTACTTAGGAATATGGATCCATCTATTTAAATCGTTATCATAAACAATAAGTGGAATAATACCGTTTATATAAAGCTCCTTTTCCTTCCTCATTGTCGCTGTTCTCTTTTTCTTCATTCAACGCATCAAACAACTCTTTTCTGGCTGTTGAATCCGTTATGGTAACTGCCGCCAGTTCCATAGCTGAACCGATCACTTCAATCCAGGCTCCCAAAAATAACAGAATGCCGGCTTGATTGTCCTGATCCTTTAATAGGAACAGGTTGCCGATTGCATCCAGTGCAGAGCCCAACGAAATAAGCGCGTTTCCGGAAACCTCCAACCCCTGCCCTACAAAAAGCGGTTCAATAGCAGAGCCGTATGACTCAAAAGCTGCGCCAACTGCCTGGACCCCGCTTCCTAGAGCATTCAACTGGTATGAAGCATCTTCCGCTTCCTCATCCTCTTGTTCATTTGCTTCAATTTCAATATTCGTAGCTACAGTATTGGCCACATTTCCTCCAGCCTGTAGCCAGCACCCTGCAGTCGCTATTTTTCTGCCCGGAAAATATGGCTTGGCTGCCGCTAACTTTTCCCTTCCGATTGCCTGGATTGCATTCCCGACAGCTTCAACCGCATTCCCGATCGCTACAGCAGGCAAACCTTCTTCAGATTGAAATAAAAAAACCTTTGTCTCACCAGCAGCAGTGATCGAGGTCCCCGCTACTAAAAACCAGGCTCCTGCATAAAGTAAATCTTCGCCATTCACTTCTACTATTTTTTCAATAAGTTCCCTGTTTTTTTGATCTATCTCCATACTGTTCTCCACCGTTTCCTTCGGCATTACACTATCCTATTCATCTCTGCGCTGAAGATTGACACCTGCAGGCACATCCATTGACCCCTCTGTCAAACAGTTCTTTATGCCCTGTTGCTCAATCTAGTGCAAGTCCATACAAAAAAAGCAACAGGCCTAAATACCGTTGCTTTAATTGGAAACCTAAATGAGGGCTTCAATTCGTATGGAGTTTTGTATGAGTGGAAATAGGGAGACGTTTAAAGGATGGGAGGCAGGGGGAAGAGAAGCAGGGTGGGAGCAAATTATTTTGCTGTCACCTGCTCATTTTCCTTTCTTTGTCCCAATCGTTGAAGCAATTGGCGGAACTCCTCATCATTTCGGCAGACAATAACTGTATTTGGATCATATAAAATCGCATTTTGTTTTTTCATGTTTGTTTCATTCCTTTCTCTTTCTTGTAATATCCCTTTTCTTCCGCTAGCAAACCTCTTTTGTCCAAGTAAAATTTTCCACACCCAAAATGGAGGACAAATTCAGGTATGAAGAAATCGGCCAATATAAACTATTGGCCGAATAAATAGCGGAGCAACTAATGTTTTATTAGTTTATCAGAAAATTATAACACGATTGAATTGTACAAGCAACTCATATGCTCCTTATTACATTCATCCCTTTTTTCGTCGATAACGGTAAATCAATAAGAAGGCAACACCCACAATCAATAGAACGAATATAAGCTGTAGCACTTTAAATAAGATGACACCCACAACTACTGCCCACCCTACTGAAGCTGCCATTCGATGTGAAGACGGCTTCATATAGGCCCAAATCACAAGCAGAAGCAAAACCGGCAGAAACAGTTTCCATGCATGCAAACCTCCACACAGCAGTAAAGCCAGAATAGCATTCTCGAGCAAAGCTGCCCTTTTCCAAATATTCATTGCATTTCTTCCTCTCAATCTGGAACAATGTTTTCTCTCTAATCACTATAACATGCCGGCATGTCTGAAAAACCAGCAATTGTTCAACAGGCAACAGAAAAAAAGCATGGCAGAGTAAATAGCGCTGCCATGCTTTTAGTTATCCTTTCTTATTTCGGAACCATTTGAAAGAGCTGAAAAACAATACACATATACAAAACCAGGCAAACGAAGCGCTGATAGCTGCTACGACATCTGATGGAAAATGCTCGCCTAAGACGACTCTGCTGAATCCCACGATAACCAGCATCAATGAAAGGATAGTAATCCAAAGTGCTTTAATCCAGCCATTCCGTAAGTAAAGGAGGCAAACATAGATTAGAAAAGCCACAATTATTGAAATTCTCATCGTATGGCCGCTCGGAAAACTATAAGAAACCATTTTGAATGAATGTCCGAAGGCTTCAATATAATTGACTTCATCTCCCGGCCGGTCTCTATGGAAGCTGATTTTCAGCAAATAGTTAACAACGACGCCGCTGCCAGTCATGAAAATAATAAATAAACTGTTCACCCAGTCTTTTTTCCAAAAAAATAAGATAGCGGCGATCAAAAGAGTCAACAGTAAAATGACCTCACTTTTTCCCAGCACCGTAATGCTATCCATTGTTTTTTCCAATCCCGGAGAGCTAATGCGGTCGATCCAAGACATAATGCTTTGATCGAAAGCAAGATCGCCATTTTTGGATGTTAAAAATGCAAAAATGATAAAAACCATAAGAGACAGGACAGTAGACAACCAAAGAAACTTTTTGTTCATGCTTATTACCCCAACGTTCTAAATATTTCACCAATGGATTGACTTATCGATTATACCACTACTGCCATGAAAAACAAAAAGCATGGAGCAGGCCCCTTCCTGACTATAGACACCTGCAAAAAAGGAGGGCCACGTACTCCCCCCCTGAATTGATTTATTCTTTATTTCCTGGTTTACCCTCATGTGCAGGACGGCTGTTCCAATTGGAGATGCCGTCGTTTTGGTCGAATTCGATAATGACATCCGAAACCCCTGGCTCATTCATGATTTTTTCGACCAACCGATCCTTTATGGCATCCGCTTGGGCAATCGTCATATTTGGGTCGATTTCAATTTCAACCTCCACATGGACGCTTTCCCCTTCTTTCATGACAGCCAATTCTTCAATATCTGCCACATCGGGATCTTCGATAATAATATTCCCGATATGCGCTTCCATCTCTTCATCGCTTTCCCCAAGAGCGCCGGCTGCATTATCGAGAAATACCTTACCGACGACAAAGAACATCATAATGCCGATAATGACAGAAGCAATTCCCTCTGCCTGATGGTAAGGCGTATAGTGCGAAATGACAATTGCAATCAGGGCGAGGAGCCCTCCGCTTGTTGCCACAAAGTCTTCAAGAAAAACCAATTTAGTTGCTGGTTTCGCCTTCGGGAAAAATCGGATGCTGTCCGTAACAATTCCGAAGCCTTTCGACTGAAGTCCTGCACCATGAATAATTTCTTTCATGGCTTTGAATAAAACAAATCCTTCCAAAAGAATGCCGGCAGCCAATACAGAGACTGAAATAAGGAAACCTGTACTTTCTGTCGGATGGAAGATATGGGAGAATCCTTCTTTTATGGTTTCATATGACATGATGCCTACAATTAAAACAGCACCAAGGAGCACTAGATTGACCAATCTCCCAAATCCGTTGGGAAATCTGTCTGTTGGGGCTTTTTTGCTTAAAGCGGACCCAACAAACACGAAAAACTGGTTAGCGGCATCCCCAAGGCTATGCAAGGTTTCCGCAAACATGGCTACATTGCCAGTCATTACATAGGCGCCGCCTTTAATAAGCGAGATAATGGCGTTTACAATAGCTGCGATAAAAGCTGATTTATTCCCGTTCTTTAACAATATAACTAATTCTTTCATAAGAATACCCCTTTAACAATTTCATCTTTTGATTATACCTGAAAGGAAGCAAAAACCTTAACGTGATGCTTAGGATATACACCCCCGATCATGTAACTATATCCGAACTTTTTATATGCCTTTACTATTCACTTACCGAACCTATCTTTATTCATTCCATTCATGGATTGCTACTACAGTCATTCCCTGCATGCCAACAATCAAAACCAATCAACGCTCTGTAAAATCAAGGGTAAGTGATTGTACCATTTTATATACAGAGCAGGGCTTTGTCTTTGATGTCACACATTATATAAAGATTAAGTACAACACTAATTATTTAGATGTACATTAAGACCTTATAGGATTGATAAGAAAAGCTTATATCTTAAATTACTAATCTTATTCCACTGACGGTGCAGTTTACCTCAATAAGGATTAGACTTAATAATCGTTACCTATTCGCTCGAATCCACTTTAGCAGAAGAATATCAATCAAATAAAATATTATATATTGAGGAATAATTTCTTTTAGCGTGAAATTACACCAAAAGAGTAATATTATATCGATTTCCCCTTATCAACTTCATATGGGGGCATACATAAAATGAAGAGGTTTATTAAAATAATTTTGTCATTATTTCCAGTTCCATTCTTATTTCATTTTTTCGAATATAATAGTCATCTTGCTAGTCAAGACTCGTTTTTCTTATTTCCGATTTTTCTATTGTTTATAATTTTTGTAGGTATAACATCAAGAAACATTAAATCACCTTTGTTTTTTGGCGTTAATTTTATTATGACAATTATTTCTTTGATATTTGGCTATTTTGTAATAATTGATGATGGAAGTTGGTTTAAACCTATTGGACGAGATGTCGCAATTGTATTTGTTTCTATTATATATATTTTAGGGCCGTCAATAATAAGAGGCATTAGCAAGTTCATACTAATGGGCAGAAAAAATATAATAAAAACGGTCTCGGTGTTGAAGAAGCCAAACTGTAATTATTTGTTGAATAAATACTTTAAGATGATAGACTTTTCGTACCAATTCTTATTTATCTTCAACTTTATTATCGATAACAAATTGAAGGCGAAATCCGTCATCAAAAGCAAAAGAAAAGCACCTCCAAACTATAGACAATGTCTACAATTTGGGGTGCTTTTTCAGGCTAGCTCCCTTAATTCAAGAAAATACGTTAACTAGCTGTTGTAATTGATCTATACTTTATTTAACTTTCTTAGGCCAAAAACTATGTTTCCCTAGTTTTACAATTAATGCTGGGATGGCTATTGGACGGACAATAAAGGTATCAATAAGGACCCCAACGGCTACAGCAAAACCAAATACTCTTAATTCCATTACTGGTTGTGTAATCAATACTGCAAATGTTGCTGCTAAAATTAAACCCGCAGAAGAAATAACGCCTCCTGTTTTACCTACCCCTTCTCGAACAGCATCTTTAATTGGTAAGAGCTTTTTCTCTTCCCGAATACGCGAGATTAACATAATTGAATAATCAACTCCAAGCGCCACTAGGAACACAAAGGTATATAACGGAATACGATAACTAAAACCATCGTAACCTAGTATGGTTTGGAAGAATAAAACACTAATTCCAAGAGCTGCTCCAAACGATAGAAGAATAGCTCCCATCATATAAATTGGTGCTAATATTGAACGAGTTTGAATTCCTAACATGATCAAAATTAAGATCGTAACCATCACCATAACACGCATTCCATCACTGTTGCTAATATTACGAATATCCGTATTTTGAGCTGTCTCACCAGCGATTAATAATTTCCCATCACTAATCTTACTATCTTTCAATATTGTATTTGAATCCTTACGAAGCTGTTCCATATCATCAAATGCAGCTTCAGTGTATGGATTATTTTTTAGAACAAGTTTAATTTTCACTACGTTTTGGTGTTTTTCTGCAAATGGATTCCCTTGTACAGTTGCATTAGCTACACTATCTTGATGACCTAATTCTTTTACTAGATTTTGCACTTGCTCAGATGATAAATCTTTTTCGGCTTTTACAATAACTGTACTTGGTGCAACTTCACCTTCCGAAAAAGCTTCATTTAATGTCTTAAAACCTTGCACTGATGACATATCTTTCGGAAATGAATCCAATAAATTATAGGTATAATTCATTTTACTTACCATTGTAATACTTAGAATTAACACTACAAGAACTGGAATTAATGATTTCCATGGATTTTCAGTAACGAATCGAGCAATCTTATGCCAAAAGCTTTCTTTTCCTGCTCGCTTTTGAGCACGTTTCCGTGGGTTAGATGGCCAAAATGACTTCTCTCCTGCAATAGCAAATAAAGCGGGCATTAATGTTAAACCTGCAATTAAAATAAGTGCTATTGCAACAACAAATACCGGCGCAAAACCACGATAAGATTCATATACGGCAAAAAATAAAGTGACCATACTTAATAGAACAGTACTGCCACTAAAAATAATTGGTTCTTTAACAAAGTTCAAAGCATTTTTCATGGCAGTATTAACAGGAAGACCTTTTTCCAACTCTTCTCGGAAACGAGAAAATAATAATAGCGAATAATCCGTAATAACTGCAAATAATAAAATCATCATAATTGATAATGCTTGACCATCAACGGTAAACCAATTATATTTACCCATCAATCCAATTAAACGATCTACAACCGAATAAGTTATACCTGCCCCAATCAAAGGAATAAAGGCTAATAAAGGTGATCGATAAATGGCAATCAATATAATAAAGATTAAAGCAACTGTTGCAAGAATTAATACGACATCTGCATTAGAAAACATTTCATATGTATCTGCTGCAATCCCAGCAGGACCTGTGAAATATATGTCCAAATTAGATGGTGCAACCTTATCAACTTCATCTTTCAGCCCATCCATCGTGTTCTTTAATTCTTTATTCTCCATACCTTTAGGAAATAATACCGAAATAAAAGATGTTGTTTTATCTTCAGAGAAGAATGATGCCTGTGCTTGTTTCGGCATTTTAGATAACGGAAGAACGTTTAAATCTTTCTTCGAATCATTTGCTATTTTTTCGATATTTGAAATGGATTTTTCGATATCTTGATTTTTTAGACCTGCTTTATCATGCACAACAACAAATAACGGAAGACCTTCATCAGAAGGAAAATATTTTTTTAATGCCTTTTCAGCTTGAATAGATGCAGTAGTTTCAGGTAGTCCAGCATTTTTCATTTGAGAGGTTTGCTCTTTAGAACCTGGTGCAAAGCTAGACAATCCCAGTGCTACAAGAATCCAACATAGCAAAATAGTCAACCATACCTTCTTTTCCTTTAATATTCTAAACACTAGTACCAACCCCTAAAAAGATTTTTTAGACCCTTTATTTTCCACCATAAACTATTGTAAATATTTTAAATGAACAGAATATGAACTGAAGATTACAATTTATGTGTTTTTTTCCATTAATAGGAGCTATAACTTGAAGAAACGACAAGCAAAGACTACATAGTCGACTTACCTTTGCAAATTGATAGATGAATCAGTAGCGAAAGATAAGTGAATATGCTTGTTGAATTAACCAAAACAAAAAGGTCAACCAATAACATTGGCTAACCTTATAATACGTACTGTGGCTTTAGTTGAAGAAATATATTATTATATATTGCACTAACACTTTAAGATGTTGTTGTAATAAATGGAGTCATTTGTAGTACAAAAAGGATAGATAGAGTGTATTTTGGTGCCGCACCAAAATGACCTGTTTTTGCTATTGATTGATGGATGTTGTTTCGGGATACATCTCTCTTATAAAATCGACGGATTGGATAATTAACTTTTTCAGCACAGTGATATCGATATCAGCCAATTTATTGATATACACACATGCCTTCCCTGCCGTATATTTGCCGAAATCCTTCAGCAGCTCTTCACGCGCCTCATTGCCTGGTGCAAGATATAGACTGATTTTTGCCTTCCGGGGAGAAAAACCAGCTAAAGGCGCATCTCCTTCATGGCCAGTTTTGTAAGTATAATGGTAGCTGCCGAAGCCTATTATACTTGGCCCCCACATTTTCGCTTCAAAACCTGTCACTTCAGTAAAGATATCGAGTAATGTGTAGGCGTCTTCCTTTTTGGAAGCGCTATGTATTTGTTCAATAAATTCAATTACACTATAGTCTGTTTCCTTTGTCTTTGGTTCGTACACCGATAAAAACACTCCTTTCATTTGCAGTATGGATAATGGCCTTGGATTCCATTCAAGATGTCCTATTTTCAAAAGAAACCTATATAGGAGGAATTGTCTTTCACTTTTCCTTTTATGACATATTTTAAATAGGGTTGCCCTTCGGTTTCCCCAAAGAAGCCAATATACTCTTCCCCTGTCCGATTGAAGCGATAATATACCTGCCATTTGCCTAAAGCCTTTTTCGCCCCTTCCGTACCGATTGACGCCCAATAATAGTCCAATTCCCTGATTGAAAACCGCTGGAACCAATCATCATTCTTAACCGCAATTCCCTTGTCCTGAAAGACATAGTTCCTGAACATCAAAATCTCATCAGAAGCGCCGTATTTTTTTATTTTCTCTTGAATGGATGATCGAGGGCTGTAGGAGCTTTCGTAATCGATTGAACGGAATTCATTCTGCAGTTGATTGACCGCTATTGTTTCCTTTATTTTTCCACTCGGCACAGGAGGAATAAGATAATTGGATAAGATGAACAGAAATAAGGCAAACAATAATGTAATCTTTTTCAAAGAAAGGTTCTTTTTCCACCAAATGCGGATAATCAAATAACCAATCCCTATACCGAGCGGCAATGCAATTTCTCCAATTCGGAGACTGACAATCGCCATCAGAAAAAGGAAAACAATCTGTCCCCAGAAAAACCTTTCAAGTTCGCGCCCGTTAAGCTTGATTACTGACCAAAGAAGAAGAAAACAAAGAATCATAATATAATAAATAATGTCAGTTCACTGCCTTTCTCTTTTGTTGTGGATTTCTTCGCTATTTGGTCCATTGTATATGAAAATCGCCCATTTGTATGTAAAAATAAGGAAAAACAGATCCTTAATTCACGAAAAAAAGGAGCAGAATCGCACCTGCCCCCCAGACTATTCTTCAATTATCCATCTCCTTATTGAATCGTAAATCCGCCGTCAATCGGCACAATAGCTCCATTCATAAATTTCGCTTCATCGGATGCTAAAAATACAGCCAAATCAGCTACTTCCTCTATCTGCCCAAAAGTTCGTGCCGGAACAAGGTCTTTCGGAATGCCTGATAAAACATCTTTCGTTAATGGCGTTTCAATAGTTCCTGGACATATGGCATTGATTTTGATGCCTTCCTTGGCATATTCAGATGACAAATGTTTTGTATAGCCGATTACCGCATGCTTGGATGCTGTATAAGCTGCCCCTCCTTTTCCTGCCACAAGCCCGGCAACAGAAGCAATATTTACAATAGATCCCGAATGGCGTTCAATCATTTCAGGCAATACAGCGTTCGTCAACTGAAAGACAGAGGTCAAGTTGACATCCAACAAAAATTTCCATTTCTCAAGTGGAGTATCCAATGAAGACTGATATTTATCAAATACACCTGCATTGTTCACAAGAATATCAATTTGGCCAAATGCTTCATGCACTTTCGCCACCAACTGCTGGATATCTTCTGTAGAAGTCACATCTACTTTGACAGCCACTGCCTGGCCGCCCGATTGTTTGATTTCTTCAACTGTTTGTTGTGCCCCCTCTGCATTCAAGTCGGCTATGACAACACGTGCCCCTTCTTTCGCAAATCGGATAGCTTCCCCTTTTCCCATTCCAGATGCTGCACCTGTAATGACTGCCACTTTGTTCCGTAATCTCATAATCTATCTCCCCTTTTTATATTCATATTACCCGCAATTCTATATAATTAAAAACAGATAATATTCATATCTTTATAACTAATAGTTATATGAGGTGGTTACTATGGATTTAACAAAACTAAACTATTTTACCTTGGTGGCAAAATACGAAAATTTCTCAAAAGCCGCAGAAGAAACCCATATTTCACAGCCAGCCTTGAGCAAGGCCATTTCTTCTCTCGAACAAGATCTGGGCCTGGAATTATTCCATCGCCAAGCGAAACGCATCCGGT
The DNA here is from genome assembly GCF_047238185.1 of Bacillus kalamii. Taxonomy (NCBI): domain Bacteria; kingdom Bacillati; phylum Bacillota; class Bacilli; order Caryophanales; family Bacillaceae; genus Bacillus; species Bacillus kalamii. The sequence goes on from NZ_JBDFMI010000001.1 coordinate 2,631,787, forward strand.
TGAATGAGAATGGGAAGCTCTTGCAAAAGCGCCTGCAACCGATTTTTGCCGATCTGGTTGACGTAGAACGGGAATTATCGGAACGGAAAGCGCTTGAAAAAGCACAGTTGAGGATTATTTCAACTATGCCATATATGATTATGCAGCTAATTGACGGTTATCTCGACCGTTATCCAGATACTCATATTTACCAGGCGGCGCTATCAGAACAAAATATCAATGATTTCATACATGAAGGAACATACGATTTATGTATTACAACAGATAGGATCGACCACCCCCATCTGGAATGGCTATTGCTTGATGAAGAACAGATGTATATCAGTGTCCCCAGAAACCATCCGATGGCTGAGATGGACACTATTGACCTGGAAAATAAGACACTTGAACACGTAATTGGCCTGCCGGCATCCTATTCTTTCCGCCAATTGACCGATCATTGGTGCTCGTCAGTGAATGCAACCGCCCGCCATACAATAGAGGTGGAAGAATCGACTATCATCCTGCAGCTAGTACGGGCGGGAAAAGGAATTTCCTTTTCTCCCCATTCAGCCACTCACCTATATCGAGACGATATTCATCATATTAAGATCGAGAATTACCAATTCAAACGGAAAATCGGGTTATTGCTTCATCGGCATTATCACCGGTCTAGCCTATCCAAAAAATTCGTCGATTATTGCAAGGATTTTTTTAGTTAGTGAAACGATTGCCGTTCTTATAATAGGTGATGGAAACAAGATTAAAAAAGAAGCGGACCGAATAATGCTTTCTAATATATAGCCTGAAACCTCCCCAGGCACTTCACTTCGTATCCTTTTGCAATAAAGCTATAATTAGGATAGATTCATACCATCATTTTAGGGGGCTATATAATGGGAAGACTATCAGGAAAAGCGGCAATCATTACAGGTGCCGGGCAAGGGCTCGGGAAGGCATATGCCACTGTATTCGCAAATGAGGGAGCGGCGGTTGCCGTTGTGGACCTAAATGAAGAAAATGCCCAAAAAACAGCGGACGAAATCAATGCTAACGGCGGAAAAGCCATTGCACTCGCAGCAGATGTCAGCAACCAAGAGCAAGTGAACGAAGCTGTCAAAAAAACAGTCGAAGCGTTCGGAACCGTGGATATTCTGGTGAATAACGCACAAGGTTTATCGGGCACTAAACCATTGATTGAAGTGACGACACGCGATATGGAAATCACTTGGCGGACAGGCCCATTGGGCAGCCTCTACTTCATGCAGGCATGCTATCCCTACATGAAACAAAGCGGCGGCAGAGTGATCAATGTTTGCTCCGATACAGGAATCGAAGGCTTTACAGGTTTTGCTGCCTACGGGTCAGCAAAAGAAGCAATACGGGCACTAACACGCGTAGCTGCACGCGAATGGGGGAAAGACAATATCACAGTCAATGTGATCTCGCCTGGGGCCATGACACCGGCCGCAAAAGCATTCATGGAATCAGAACCTGAACAATACGCAGCGATTATGGCACCAGTACCTCTCGGAAGATTGGGCGACCCTGTCGAAGACATCGCACCAGGGCTTGTATTCCTTGCAAGCGAAGAAGGCAGGTTCATTACCGGACAAACAATCGAGTTAAATGGCGGCCATACATTTGTCCGTTAAAACATCAAGCCGGACGTTTCATATACGTCCGGCTTTAGTTGGAGTTGCCGAAACATCTGCACTCCGGATATCCTCTTTTATAATGGCTGTAATTTACTCGTTCCAACAAACTTCTTCACATGGCATATTTAAAAAGGAAAGAACATTTCCTAAGGATGCTATTTTATTTAACATACAGGTTACGTTTCATTTTCTGTATCCAATAACCTCCAATATCTCTATTTGTTGCTTTGCTTTTATGTATGAACTTCTTAACAAGTCATACATAAAAGCAAGTACAACGAAAAGCAGAATGAAAAAAAGCATGGTTACCCCTCCCCTTTACTATATCAATTCGCCACAAGGATAAATACTTCCTATTAAGCTACACTTCGCCGTTATGACTAATGAATATCGCCAACTGTTCCGCAATTAAATCCTATTGAGAATGCTTTCTGAGTCGCTATACCAGCATTTTTATAAATTCCTTCAATTCGAATGTTGTATGTCCGGCCGTTGTCTATTCGAGAAACATCATATGATGTTTGTACCCAATCGCCATGGGAAGAACTTGCTATATGTGATGTAATGCGATCTACATTTGAAAATACTTGACCTTTTTGAGCCTCATTATACTGTGTTTCAAATCTGCCCGTAACCTCTACAGAAAAGATGATATCGCTAACGTAAAGATGGGCTGTTTTTTTCGTTTCTCCATTCATCCCCATAACAGCTTCTGTAGTAGTTGATGGTAATGCGTTCAATGCTTTACGTTCATTTGCCAAAAATGAATCGATATGTTTTTGTACCCTATTTTTATATTCTTTCGGTTCAACCCAATCTTCAGGTTTAAAATCAGAAATCGGAGGAACATCAAGACCGATACCAATTTTTGTGTTATTTGCTTCTTCCACAATTTCCTTATATTGTTTATAATAAACTTCTTTTTGTTCCTGAGTTAATAGTAAAGGTATCGTTTTTTTAACAGCCTCTTTATCCATATTGGATACATGCTTATCTAGTTTTTCAGCCAAAACTTTTGATTCATCTTTTACTTTTTGTTTAGTGTCCATTTCCCCATTTTCACTGCACCCTCCTAAAACCATTGTTCCAAGTAATATACTTGCATGTACATATTTTTTCACACTCACCCATCCTTAATGTAAGTATTTTCCAATATTGTACTATAAAAAGGATTTAATAAATGATTTAATACATATAAAGCCAGAAAAATAGTTCCTTAATTTGTTAAAATAGTTCACTATGTTCTTAATGGGATCGATAAAAATTATTTTGGGAAAACACCATTATCATTGCATTGTCATTTTTTCCATTCAGGTTTTCTTATTAAATGAACGAGGCAGAATCGCATGATGGGAATTAGTATTTTATAGCATAACTTCTATATGAGGAGGAGACTATGATTCAAACTAGTAAAAATTCAGATTCTGTTGTTATAATAGTTCACGAAATATATGGGATCAATCAACACATTAAAAATTTTTGTAAAACATTATCTGATCAGAATTTTGATGTCATCTGCCCAAACTTGCTGGATAAGATTATTCCTTACGATTATTCACAAGAAGAAACAGCATATCGCCATTTTATTGAGAACGTTGGTTTCATGAATGCTGCAAAATCTATTAAGGAACTCGTAGAAGATTTAAACGATGATTATAAAAAAATATTTATTGTTGGATTTAGTGTAGGTGCAACGGTAGCTTGGTTGTGCAGTGAGTTGAAATTTATTAATGGAATAGTTGGATACTATGGTTCACGTATTAGGAATTTTGTTGATATACGACCGAAATGCTCTACTATATTATTCTTCCCCGAATTCGAACCCTCTTTTAATGTAAATGAATTGATTGAATTTCTCAAAATAAAAAACATTGAAGTACATAAGTGCAAGGGAAAACACGGATTCAACGACCCATTTTCTAAAAAATACCATGCTAAATCATCACAAAAAGCATTTAAGAGGACCGTGAACTTTTTGAAACAAAATTAAGGCACATCCATTTTCTATTATGTCGCTAACGTAGGCATAAAATCCACTTCCGCCCAGCAGATGCTTCAATCCATGTTTAAAGTTTCTCCTGCAAGGTATTAATGAATATACGGCGAAGGAGACGATGAAGATGGAAAAAGAGAATAAAAACACGCATAAGTGGAAAAAAGACAATAGGGACCATCCCGAACAATACCCTACAGATAACGAAAGCCTGTTCGATAAGTTTGAGAGCGAACAAAATGTAGACCCGATCCCGATGGAAGAATTAAAGCAAAATGCAAAAGATGAAAAAGACAAGCATCACACAAAAGATACTTCATCAAGTGAAAGAAAAGGCAGCCTCTAAGTATAGGGGCTGTCCTTTTTCATCTCTGGACAGTAGCTTATCCTCCATGAATCCTATTTCATCTGATAGAAAAAGCCATTCCGTTTATGCTAGAATCTAAATGGAATACTAATCATAAGATACATTAAAAAGTGAGGAAATACGATGATTGCAAAAACAGAAGAAGATTTTAATGGTTTGAAGGAAATTGGCAAGATTGTTGCCTCCATTAGAGATGAATTGGTACAAAGAACAATTCCTGGCGTAACGACTAAAGAGCTTGATGAGATCGCCGGAGAGCTTTTCGAAAAAGCAGGTGCAGTTTCTGCCCCAAAAGGCGAATATGATTTTCCTGGCTATACGTGCATCAGTGTGAATGATGAAGTGGCACATGGTATTCCAGGTGCTCGGGTTATTAGTGAAGGAGATTTAGTGAATATAGATGTTTCCGGTTCCAAGAACGGTTATTTTGCAGATACTGGCATTTCATTTGTAGTAGGCGAAGGAGAAGAAATAGTAACGAAAATATGCCTTGTTGCCAAAAAGGCATTTGAAGCAGGGCTTAAGAAAATAAAACCTGGTTCCAAAAAAAGCAGAATCGGAAAAGTGGTATTCCAAACAGCGAGAGAAAATGGATTGACTGTTATCAAAAACCTTACAGGACATGGTATTGGACGTAAAATACACGAAGCGCCTGACCACATTTATAATTATAATGAGACATGGGATGATGAATTATTAAAGGAAGGAATGGTTATCGCTTTCGAACCATTTATCTCAACCTTTGAAGAAGAAGTATTCCAAAAAGAAGATGGCTGGACCTATGCTACTGAAAAAAGCTTCGTAGCTCAATTGGAACATACGATTATCATTACTAAAGATGGTCCAATTATTATCACACTTTAATTCAGGTATATGTGAAAAAGAAAAAAAGCTGGAGTTCGCTTATTAATAGGTACTTTAGTAAAAAATAAACATCAAAATAAAATGAGCTTGGAGATTCATTTTCAAGCTCATTTTTATATCCTAATAAAACAAGATTTTAACGCATAGAATGGGTGTCTCTTAGCCATTACTTATTTTCGGTTTTACAAGTTCTATGAACACCTTCAACGATAACGTTCTTCCTCTCTTGTTGATTAGACATTTCCATTTTAATTCCTAAAGATTGATTACAATGTCTCCCTCCTTGAATCCTTCCTGGTTCACTAGAATAGACAGACAAAGACCCTCCTATCGATATAAGGCCCAAAAGTTGAATCACCAAACTAATACAGACACATTACAGTGGAATAACCTCTGCCTTCCAAGCTCAAGTTCTCTTTTATACAGTCTTTTTATGTGTGAGGAATAGACTCGGGATGAATACTCCTGCGAGAGCAATGGCGGAAACTAAAAAACCGGCATGATAACCTTTTAAACTATTAGATATACTTGGTTGCACTCCTTGAATGACAGATGCGACGACGGTTGCGATAACGGCTGTCCCAAAGCTTGAACCAAGGTTTTCAATCATATTTATACCGACACCTGCCTCTGGCAGTTGTTTGCTATCAAGGCCAGTATAAGCGTCACTCGTCAATGGAAGCATAATGCCTCCAACGCTGGTTCCACGGATGAACAATATGATTGAAATCCACATCATACTTGTTTGATCTGTGACAAAGAGAAGCGGAATCGATCCGATAAGCGCAATAACTATGCTAACCATGACCACGTATTTGGCACCGATCTTATCAATCATCTTTCCGATGAGCGGGCGGGTAACGAGCATCCCAACTCCTTGAGGAATTAATGCTAGTGCGGCTTCAATGGCCGTGAAATGACGGGAATGTTGAAAAAATAATGGAAGTATTAACATGGGACCCATAATGGCGATATTTGCTAAGAACAATCCAATGCTGGATGCCAAGAAGCTCTTGTGTGCAAACATATCCATCGGCAGCACTGTTTGATTCTTTCGGATTCGATTATACACAAGATAAATGACTGCTAAACTAAGTCCTGCTCCACCCCATAGGATTGTTTGGCTATTATTAAACGATGCATGGTCCGCTGCTTTCGTAATCCCATATATCAACGATGCACTCATTAACGATAAATCGATAATCCCAAAAACGTCGAGTTTACTAGCTTTGTTGAATGGTTCAAAATCTGGAATTGTTTTTACCATAAGTGGTGCAGCCACCAAAACAATGAACACATTAATGAAAAATATCCAATGCCAGGAAGCGCCATGAATGATGAAGCCGCCGATTACCGGTCCTAAAATGGGGCCGAAGATCATCGGTGTGCTAACAATTGCCATCACTTTCCCGAGATGTTCCGGGCCAGCTGTTTTCACTAAAAGTGTAGACATAAGCGTGGTAATAATCCCAGCGCTAAATCCTTGAAGTAAACGGAAAAAGATAAAACTGGAAATGTCCCAGCTAATTCCTGCAAAAACAGAAATGACACCAAAGGCGACGACTGCGCCGACGAAGATTTTCTTTCCGTTATATTTGTTCATAAGCCAACCAGATATCGGCACTGCAACGGCAAGGGCTAAAACATAACCAGTAATGGCCCATTGGATAATATCTAGGGTCGTATTGAAATCCTTCGTTAGTTTGCCGATGGCAATGTTCACCATTGTTGAGTCAAGCATTGGCGCTATTGCTCCAAGTGCAATAGCCCAAGCAGCCGCGAGAATTCCTTTTGGCAATACTGCTTCCTTCCCTTTATCATTTGGCATATTATTCTCCTCTCAGCATGTATTTTTAGTTTCCTTGTCAACAAAATATAACAATGTTTTGTTTCTTCGTCAACAATAAAACCCCAAATAAAAAGCAGCCACTCCCCATAGAGAGTGGCTGCTTTTTGGTTTACTCACTTTTATTCCAACTTACTATTTAGACCCTGTTTCTTTATTTCTGCATCCAAATGACTGCTGTATTTTTTCGCGAAGGAAAGCATACTATCAAACTGCTCAACAGTTACTTGCTCGAATACAGCTTGATCCCGTTCTCGAAACTCTTTGTGCAGTTCCTCATGGATTTGATAAATGACTTTCCCTTGTTCCGTAAGCCTAAAATAGATTTCCTTCTTGTTTTCCGGTTTCTTGTAACTTTCAATTAAGCCTTTTTCGATGAGCTTCTTCGTTAATTTACTGATGGCACCTCTAGTCATATAAAGGGATTCCGCAAGTTTTGTCACATTGGAATCACTATTTTTTTCAATCGATTCTATACAATGTACTTCAGAGGGCTTATAACCCTTAAGACTGTTTTCCATTTTATCCTTATTAAGCCATGCCATCTTGTTAAATAAGTCCCTGAAACTCATAATGAGCTGATCTTCTTTGTTCATGGCTTGTCCTCCCCCGTTGGCGCGTAAACATACCCCAGTGCCATTTTGTTTGTATTTCAATAATAGCAATTGATGAAATGAACCAATCCATCAAAAGGCAAGCAGTTCAACTGCAAAAACATATGCAAAGCCTATGGCTTACGTACTTTTGCCATTGCCCGAGTTATACATATAATCCTTGATTACATGCCAGCATTCCAGTTTTTCCTCATAGGTTTTATTATACTTCCCTGGCGTTGGCGATGTCGACGGCATTAACATATAACCGATGCCTTCGACCGGCTCATTTCCGAAATATTTTTTAAACGTAGCGAAGGCCTTCGTCCCGTTGAAAAGAATTAATTTTAATTGGGGATGCTGCTTTATGAATGGAATCAACTTGTTCGGCACTTCTTCCCTGATGCTTGAATCAAGGCTTCCCTTACGGCGACAGGAACCAATCACATCCCACAGAGCAAGGCGGTGCCTTAAAGCGAATTCAACGCGAAGCCTATAATCCTCCTCCAACGGTTCATCAAACAGGCTGTATACGATCGGCCAAAAATGATTTCTTCCATTTCCGTAATATTGCTGTTTTTGTATAGATATTTCACCAGGCATCGAGCCGAGTATAAGGACCTTGGCATCGGGGGCCGATATAGGCTGCATGGAATTGATCACTGTCATCGCATTCTCTCCTTTTCCGGGCATTCTACTATTCATGATACCGAAAGGCACACATAAACTAAAGACTCTAGCCTCCCAATCCCTATTCCCCTTTCAGCGGCTCCCATCGTCCGGATTGTTTAGCGGTTAAAAGCGACAATCCTATATAGGAAAGCAGGGAGAAAAGAATCGGCAGGACCACCGTATGCATCCCTAGAGGATTCGGATATAAACGGTCAAAAAAGATAAATGACCCCATTCCAATCACCATAGAACCCATTGCACCGTATTTATTGCCTCCCGTCCAATACAAGCCGAACACAACTGGCCAGATAAAGACAGATTCCAAGCCGCCAAAGCTGAATAAATTCAACCAGATTAATAAATCGGGCGGGCTTAATGCAAATAAGACAACGGCAATCCCAATAATGGAAGTAGTCCAAAAACTGACTTTCTTGACATGGCTTTCCGAAGCTTGCGGCTTTATATAACTGAGATAGATGTCTTTGACAACGGTTGATCCGACTAAGATCAATAGTGAATCGACAGTCGACATGATGGCCGCCATAGGGGCAGCAAGAACGATTCCAGCCACTGCCGGAGGAAGCACCTTTAATGCCAGAGTCGGCATAACCATATCCCCAATCTCCACTCCCGGGATGACTGGGCGGGCAAGGACCCCGATCAAATGCATGCCGAGCATAATGGTACCTACTACAATTGTTCCGACAATAATTGCCCGATGCATGGATTTAGAGTCCTTATAGCTCATAGCCCTTACTGTCATTTGGGGCAAACCTACAACCCCAACGCCTACAAGAATCCAAAAAGAAGATACATACAAAGGCGTTAAATCACCTTCAGCTCCAAATGGCGTAACCAAGGCAGGATTTTCCGCTATCAAATCGTTCATGATTGCCGGTACTCCGCCCCCAGCAATGATGGTTGCAATTAGCAAAACCAATGTACCGATGAACATGACGGAACCCTGCACTGCATCCGTCAAAGCAACGGCGCGGAAGCCTCCGATAATGACATAGCACAGAACAGAGACGGCAAAAATAAACAGTGCACCTGTATAGGAAAGGCCTGTCAGCGATTCAATTAAACGCGCTCCCCCTACCCATTGGGCAGCCATGGCCGAAAACAAGAAAACGATGATACTGATGGCCGATAAGATCACCACTCCATGGCTGTTATAACGTTGCTTTAAAAAATCAATCAGCGTAACCGCCTTATAATGGCGTGCCATGATCGCAAACTTTTTGCCCAGCACCATCAAGACAAAATAACCGGCCGCCAGCTGCGCCATCGAGAGCAGGACCCATCCCAGCCCTTTCGTATAGGCCACTCCCGGACCTCCGATAAAGCTGCTTGCGCTTCCATAGGTCGCCATCATTGTCATTGCAAGTACGAAACCGCCCAATTGCCGTCCACCCAAGAAATAGTCCTGAACAAACGAATCGGCACTCCGTACTTTTTTATTTGACCAAAAGCCGATAAAAAAGATGATGATCAAAAATAGAAGCAAAGGAATAATAACATTCCAATTGGTGATCATTGATCATCCTCCTCTTCAAACGGTATTTCTGTAAAGCAATATGTAACAACAACTGTAACGAGAATCGCCATTACGATTAAACCAACTATACAGCTGAAAAAAAACCAGGCAGGAAATCCTAAAATGTACGTATATTGGCTAGGCTGCCCTGAACCCAGTCCGTATGCGAAGCCAAACCACCATAGAAAATTAGCCAATACGAGGCAGATTCCTATTCTAGCTTCTTTATGGGCGATATTAAAATAACGCTTCCAATTATTATCCATCAATCAAACCCTCCTAATGAAACCCTATCTATCATAAAAGATTCTGGATTGATCAGTCTATATTCAATAATATCCAACTGGCTGAATCATATGCTCTCAAGAAATAGCGGCCAATAAGAAAGCCTCCGCGGCAAGGCGGAGGCTTTCTTTGTCCATTGCAAAATAGAACAGACAATCAATTGAGTTGATTGCATCCCCAGTGGATGCTAGCGTTATATTTAATAGATTACCCATATTACTGACGGCCAAACATCTCTTTTCCAAAAAATGAACTTTTTGAGCGCTCACCCTGAAAAGCCCCGGTCATTCTCTCTTACAGATAAAATGCAGGTGCTCCGGCAGAACAGTGATCTCAGCAGGCGTGGATAAATACAATTCCCCGTCCGTGTCAGCGTCCATCTGCTTATCAGTCTTTATCCGGATAAAATCACTATGAACATAAATTAGATCACGATCGGTCCGATTTTCCGGCTCGGCATATTCTGAACTGAAGAGGATATCCTTAAAGACGGCTAAATTGGAATTCTTAACGATTATAATATCGAGTAAACCGTCAGAACGGTCTATTTCCTGGAAGGGCAATTTATTTGTACCGATAAATCGGCCGTTTCCTGCCAGAATCAACACAGCTTCATCCTCGATGACCCCGCCGTTGTACTCCAGTCTGAAAGAAAAAGACTCAGCTTCCTTAGCTGTTCGCAATGCGCTTAAAAAATAGCTAACTTTGCCAAGCACATTTTTTTGGGAAGAATCAATATTGGACGAGGTATCTGCAATCAATCCGATGCCCCAAAAATTCAAGAAGTAACGATCATTCACCTTCCCTACGTCCACCAATGATGTTTCTCCTTCTATCATTTCCATGGCCGCTTTCTCTATATCCTGGGGCATGTTCAGTTCACGGCTGAAATCATTGCACGTCCCTCCCGGCAGTATTCCGACAATGGGGCGCGATGCCAGCCCTGCCAGTCCGTTGATGCATTCATGGACCGTTCCATCTCCGCCAAGGATGAATAAGACATCCACGTGCTCACCAACCCTTTTGCATATATCCTCAGCGTCGCCTTGCTCCTGAGTGGGCATAAGCGTTAATTCGGACACATGGGGTGATAGGACCGGTACACATGCACCTAATGCTTTTCCTAGGTCTTTTTGTCCAGCATTGCCATTATAAATCAATATACCTTTACGCCATTTCATTTTTTCATCCTCCAGTAATTTGTGATGCCTATATGTATACCAGAACTATACCCACATCAATCCTGAAAATCACACTCTTCCCCTAATATTTTGCTATCCCCAATCCACTACGTTTACATATAGGATGAAAGGGTAAATACTCTGTAAGCAACATATTTAAAGGAGGAATTCAAATGAGCAACTCATTATCTGACAAAACAAAAGGTGCAGTGAATAAAGCAAAAGGCGAATTCAAAGACCAATACGGCAATCTGACAAATGATACATCACTTCAAGCTGAAGGAAAAAAAGACAAAATGAAAGGTACTGCACAGCAAAAGGTTGGAGAAGCGAAAGACCGCTTCCATGAAGATCGATAATAAGCAAAAGGCAGCGAGGGACTATTCCACCGCTGCCTTTTTATAGCTGTACAATGTATGTTTTATTTCAAACCCAGCTTTCCGATAAACTGCCACAGCTCCCTTATTCTTTTCTGATACACAAATAGATAGCTTCTCTACTCTCTTCTCCTCGCATAACATTTCTCTTGCCTTTTGGAGCAAGGATGTTCCAATCCCTCTTTTTCGAAATACAGGATCAACGCCCAAATACTCGATGCTTCCAGTGCCATCTGCTTCATGTGCCACAAAGTATATATATCCGGCCACCAATCCGTTATACACATACACATAAAGCATATGGCTATCATCCAGTTTTTCCAAAATGGCTGAGCTATTGTAATAAGTCACAGGAAAGGTGGATGAATGCAACAGGTGAAACGCCTGCTGATGGGATTGTTGATATGGAACAACAGCAGATCGGCTAACAGTTGATCCAGTCCCCTCCACTTCCATAATGAGCTGGCGGTCATTTCTCCTCACAGCCCCTATCGCTTTCATCAATCGATTGCCGTTTTCGTTTTGGATATTATAAAAACCATAATAAGTGGATATCCTGTTTCCGATCTTGCCCGTCAATTCCTTCCATACATCCAATGCCATCTGTTCGTTGCCGGAGGTATCTGCCACAAAAGGGCCCCAAAGCTCAGCCGTTTTTTCCAGTACGTCGATGTCACAGCCCAGTAATGCCTTTATATTCCCGTCCTGTTCTACTATTGAAAAGCATTCTTCCAAACCGATATCTGAGAACTCAGATTGAAGCGTTTGCAGGATTTCCTCTTCATTTGTACCGCAATAACCAACATGATGCTCGTCCCGGTTGTTGCGTTCAGCTATAAAAGCTGCCATTTGCCGTTGTTTCTCCAAATCCATCTTCTTTTCCCCTTTTTCTTTTTTGCCATCTTTGTTCACAAATGCTCATATAATGTCGCATAAATGCCAGTTATTCAGATTTGGAACGGGGTACATAATCGAAGCCCCATCGAATATCCATTAAAAATCATTCCCAAGAGGAATCATCTAAGCTATGGGCACTGTTCCATAGCTTTTCTTTCAGCCCATGAACATGTATGTACACACTCTATCTGGTTACAGTAAAGATATGACGTGAAAGGGGGTGAAAATCGATGGACAATACTCATGAATTTGTTGAAAAAATACATACACAGCAAAAGAAGCAAGAGAAGAATCTGAAAACTCAGGGCAACGGGCATCCGGAAAAGAAATTGCCAAATAAACGTAACCTGTAAATGCTGACAGGAAAAAAGGAAACCTTTTTTCCTGTTTTTTATGTATTTTTACCCTTCTATTAACTTATACATGAAATACTCATTGACGGGCTTCCCATCTATCATCAGCGAATGGATCTTTTCCCCCTCGACTGAAAACCCCATTTTCCGGTATAGGTTGATCGCCTTTTCATTATGTTTAATGACTGTCAGCTCCAACCTTTTGATTTCCTGCCGTTTTGCCCAAACAAACAGTTCATTGAATAAAGCGGTAGCAATCCCTTGGCCCTGAAAGTCTTCATCCACCCCTAAAGCTATGGATGCCCGATGTTTAATGCGATTTAATGTTTCCCCTCTTGCAGCTAAGAATCCAGCCAGCATTCCGCCGGATTCTGCTACTAAAAAAAGACTTCGGGAACCTAATAAAAATCGTCTGATCATTTCCTTCTGCTTGCCTTCATCCATTTGTTTTTCTCCAGGATCATACAGCATAAAGCCCGACTCTTCTACCCGTTTGTTTAACGCAAGCAGTTGCTCCGCATCACTTTCCGATGCCATCCTTACAATCATCCAATCTGTCCTTTCTGTTCCAGATTCTTTCCACTTTACAATATCCGCCGTCCATCTCCAGCCGGTAGACATCCGGATTGGTCATCTGAGCCCATTCCTTGAAACCGTATGAAGAATCATACTGGTTTAATAATAAAGTGAGGATATTGCCATGCGATACCAATAAAGTAGTTCCGCTTTCCATTTCCTCCACCGCGGCGGTTATCCGTTTTTGCGCTTCAGCACCGCTTTCCCCTCCGGTAAATGAAAGAGAAGGATTATGAAAGCTCTCTTCAAGCTTGCTCAGCCAATCATCCAATGGATCAATGCATAACGTTCTTTCCTTTAACCTCTCATCCACTCTTATATCCATTTCTCTTTCCTTTTGAATGAAATGCATCGATTGAATCGCCCTTACATAAGGCGAGCTGACCAATCTATCCAATGGAATACCGGCAAAAAAAGAACTGAGCGCAGAGGCTTGCGCATTCCCTTTTTCTGTAAGTTCTGCTCCCGCTTCTTGCCCCTCGGCTTCACAGTGCCTGACGCAATAAACAATTTTACTCATCTATCCGCCTCTCCTTTATCCAAATAATGCCATACTTAAAGAATAACAGAATGGCCTATCATTTTCAGATTTTTTTCTAACACCGATCTTCCAACCATAATACTGGCCTTTTAAATCATATTTGAAAACAATCTTACATAAAAAAGCAAAGGGTTGCGGGCATCTATAACGGACAGCCGAATATACTGTATGACTCACTACAAATAGCGGGATGTGATAAATTGAAAAAAACAAAAGGCTACCACCCATTTATTGCTTACAAGAGCAATGAAAACGGGCAATTGGCGCCCGCGTTCGCCATTCTGTCATTACTATGTTTTTTATCTTCCTTTCTCCCTGTATACATGTTGCTGGCATCGCCATTCATTGACTTCCTTACTTTCCATACATTGCCCTACATCGTATTTTTATGTCTGATATTGGCGCTATATTGTTCTTTTTTTACCTGGCGGCTGACATCCGGAAAGTACTTAACTGGTTTTTACTTCTTGGCCCTCATCAGTCTTTTCTTCTTATTCAGTTAAAAAACCTTGAATATTCAAACAAATACAAGTAAGATAATACTAATATTTTATATGTAAAAAGCAATGATAGGACATAGTAGCAGATTATTTCACTGTTTAAGAGAGTCGGTGGCTGGTGCAAATCGATCATAAATAACTGCGAATTACACCCTTGAGCTTTCCCTGTGAAAATAAGTAACAAGGAACGGCAAGACGCCGTTATTCAATGGAGCGGAAGAAATGCTTTTCTTCAATTAGGGTGGTAACGCGTGCAAAAACCACGTCCCTGCAATTTAGCAGAGGCGTGGTTTTTTGTTGTCCAATACGAATTAGGAGGAAATAAAACCATGGGAAAATTTTTCAATTCATTAACAACGGAACAGAAAATAGAAACGGAACGGCAATTGGCCGTCTATAAAGCAGGGGTTGCCGAGATAATCCCTGAAGATGATTTAAAGGAAAAACTGGCCCGCTCCATACGTGAAAATCAACCGCTTAAGGTAAAGCTAGGCCTTGACCCATCAGCTCCGGATGTCCATCTGGGCCATACAGTGGTTCTGAACAAGCTTCGCCAATTCCAGGAAAACGGCCATACAATCCAACTGATCATAGGGGATTTTACCGGCCGAATCGGCGATCCGACAGGAAAATCATCCGCTAGGCAGTCATTGAGTGATGATGAAGTCAAGCGGAATGCGCAAACATACTTTACTCAATTCGGAAAAGTGCTCGACATGAAAAAAGTGGAGCTCCATTATAATTCAACTTGGCTGGCACCCCTTCATTTTGAAGAAATTATTGAGATGGCAGGCAAAATAACAGTAGCACGTTTGTTGGAACGGGATGATTTTGAAAATAGACTATCAACCAGCAAGCCGATTTCCTTGCATGAATTTTTTTACCCGCTCATGCAGGGCTATGATTCTGTCTCGCTGAATTGTGATATCGAGCTGGGCGGAACAGATCAGCATTTTAATATATTGATGGGACGGCATTTCCAAGAGAAATATGGAAGTGAAAAACAATTGGCTATACTTCTGCCATTATTAGTCGGCTTAGATGGTACAGAGAAAATGTCCAAATCAAAAAATAACTATATTGGGATTGATGAAGAGCCGCAGATGATGTACGGGAAAGCAATGTCTCTGCCGGATACACTGATGATCCCCTACTTTGAACTAGTGACAGATACGGATCCGGAACAAATAAAGGAGATTCAACAGAATCTGCAGAACGGATTGCTTCATCCTAGGGACGCCAAAATGAGGCTAAGCAAAACAATTGTGGATATGTACCATGGAAAAGAAGCAGCAGAAAACGCACAGCAGCAATTCATCTCCGTATTCCAAAAAAATGCTGAGCCAGAGGATATCCCCGAATATATATGGGATCAAGGCCAGGAAATTGGCATAGTTGATCTAATCAATCAACTATCGCTATTGCCTTCGAAAAATGAAATAAGAAAAATGATCAAAAATGGCGGCATACGGGTAGATGGCGTGAAGGCGGAAAATGAAAACGAACTGGTGGCCATAGACCGCGACCGGACGGTTCAAGTAGGCAAACGCAAATGGGTTCGCTTGAAAGTGAAACAATAACGCCATGAATATCTAACCGGGGGGGAGGGCCATAACAAATGGCCCTCCACCATACTCAGACACTGATTTGCTCCTTTATAGAACCAAACGGAGTACATCTCTACCATTCTTCCACGCCAAAAAGCAGCCTCTCTGCTCAATGAAGAGGCTGCCGATTTGATTTATTTATACATAATCGTTATCTTCAATCACAATGCCTTTTTTGTATAACCGTTTTTCCACCCATTGCTGGACAAGGCTATAGAGAAGTGAACATACCGGAACGCTGACGAGCATTCCCAACACCCCGTATGTGCTTCCGCCGATCAGGACTGCAAGCAATACCCATATACCAGGAAGGCCAACAAAATTGCCCACCACTTTCGGATAGATAAAATGCCCTTCTACTTGCTGGAGGCAAATGATGAAGATAATAAACCAAAATGCCTTCATTGGATCGACCATCAAGATCAGCAAAGCGCCCACTGTCGTTCCCATAAAAGCGCCGAAAACAGGGATTAAGGATGTAAATCCGACCAGCAACGAAATAATCAAGCTATACGGCATGGAGAAAATCGACATCCCGATAAAACATAGTGTACCGATTATACAGCCTTCCAAAAACTGCCCCGTTACAAACTTAGAGAATATGCTATTTGTCAATTTCCCCAATTCCAGCAAAGAATTTGCGCGTTCACGGGAAAGATAGGCAAACATCAATCTTTTCACTTGGTTCGTCAATGTTTCCTTCTGCAATAGCATATACAGCGCAAAGACAATCCCTAACACAAAATCGAAAATGCCGCTGAATATCGATGTCGTAACGTCCATCGTCTTGCTGAAGAAATTCGTATGGCTATTCTGGACAAAATCAGTTACAGCCTTTTGTGCTTTCTCCCAATTCAATTGAATATCCTTCAGTGAATCTGCCGGGATATTGAATCTCGCAAAAATGGCATCAGTCCACTTTTGGATTTGGTCCATATAGACCGGAAGATTCTGAACGATTGTTTCAAACGTCTTCTTTAATTCCGGTATGAACAGGAATAGCAACAAAAATAACGCCCCCGCAATGATAGCCATTGTCAGGAAAACAGAAAACGGACGGCGGATTCTGTTCCAAAAGCGATAATTCTTTTTGTTCAAAAAGCCAAACAGCTTCTCCTCAATCAGCCGCAGCAGCACATTCAAAATAAAAGCAATCGCCACGCCTATAATCAAAGGCGAAATTAAATGAAGCAGCACGAATATGTACTTAAATACATAACCAATATTCTGGATGCCCAAAAACAGCAAAATGGCAATAAAAATAATAAACAAGATTTTCTTAATATTACTTCTGTTTAATTCCATAATATCTCCTCATCAAAAAACCTAGATTTGCACCCTATAATGACCTATACATATGTATGTTGAATACTGAACACTATTTTTCCCATCACCTTTTTTCTTTATAACAAAGCAAAAGCGCCTATTAATCTTTTGCTATTCTCTTGCTTTCATTAAGCGGCCTACTTATATTTTACACTTTTCCGAACAAAACATAAATTCCATTAACAAAATACCCATAAGACAGATTCCCCAAACTACCCTGTAATATGTAAAATCCTTTCATATCAACCTATAACCATTGAATATAAATACTATAAAGACTTTGGCAGTGGCATGGCTTAACACCTCGATGGAATGGCGCTAAAAAACTTAAAAGTATCCATCCGCCAAGAATTCATCCATTTCTTTTCCTATAAAAAAGGGGGCAATACCGTTGAAGCTACATCAGGTAGAAGAAAGTATCCAAAGAAGAACGGATAGAATCAAATCACGCCAAAATGCGGATGGTTCCTGGACTTATATCTTCCAAGGCCCTATCATGACAGACTGTTTTATGATTATCCTGCTTCAGGCTCTTGGGAAGGGTTCGGATGAATCAATCCCAAAATTGATAAAGCGATTACTTTCTCTGCAGAAGGAAAATGGAAGCTGGAGTATTTACAGCGATGAAAAAGACGGAAATCTGTCCGCTACTGTACAGGCATATACAGCCCTTCTACTATCAGGCAGGTTCGGGCGCCAGGACGAGGAAATGAAGCGGGCTGAATTCTTCATTTCTGAACATGGGGGAATCCAATCGGCTCATTTTATGACAAAAATGATGCTGGCCTTGAATGGGTTGTACAAATATCCCGGGTACTTCTATTTCCCGATGACTTATTTCCTGCTGCCTCCTTCCTTTCCTTTCAGCCTTTATCATTGCAGCAGCTATGCGCGAGTACATCTGACACCGATGATTATTTGCATGAATAAAAAATTCGCTGTCCACCATGAAGAATTCGATACAGGCTTTTTCAATGAAAACAAAAACGATCAATGGGTCAGAGATGACCGAGAAGACTGGCCGCAATTTTTCATAAATGAAATGAAAAGTATCGCTTTGACTCCCCTCCATCTTCACAAAGCAGGCTATAAGGCCGCCAAGAAGCTAATGCTCGACAGGATTGAACGGAACGGGACATTATACAGCTATGCATCAAGCAGCTTTTATATGGTTTATGCCTTGCTGGCGCTTGGGCATAAAAAAAATGCCACCATCATCTCAAAGGCAATACAAGGAATGAAAAGCTACAGTTTCGAATGCAAAAACGGAAGCCATATTCAAAATTCCCCTTCAACCGTCTGGGATTCAGCTTTATTGGCCTATAGCCTCCAGACAGCGGGCCTTGGGCACAAAGATGCGGCCATCCAAAAAGCGACTGATTACTTAATGAAGAAGCAACAGCTGATACGCGGCGACTGGGCAGTGAATGCACCGAATAACGCTGCAGGCGGGTGGGGTTTTTCGGACAGCAATACCTTTATTCCGGATAATGACGATACAAGCGCCTGTCTCAGGGCGTTGGCAAACAGAAGCCTCGAAGATCAGAAAGCAAGGAAGGCATGGGAAAGAGGGAAACATTATCTCATCCATATGCAAAACAAAGATGGCGGATGGGCCGCTTTCGAAAAAGACGCCTATCAGCCGCTCCTTACACACTTACCTATTGAAAACGCAAAGGATGCCCTTACCGATGATTCCACGGCTGATTTGACAGGAAGAGTGTTAGAATGCCTTGGTACATACGGCAACCATACACTGAAGGACGACTTTATCGATAAAAGCTGTGATTGGCTGCTCCGGCAACAACGCCAGGATGGGAGCTGGTATGGGAAATGGGGGATCTGTTACCTTTATGGCACATGGGCTGCCATAACAGGATTGCGTGCAGTCGGCGTACCACGCAACCATAAACAAATTATGAAAAGCATCCTTTGGCTAGAGCAAGTGCAGAGACAAGATGGGGGATGGGGCGAATCCTGCAAAAGTGCAGAAAAAGAGGAATACCTCCCTCTTCCTTTCAGCACGCCTTCCCAAACAGCCTGGGCAGTAGACGCCCTGCTGACTGTCAGGCCGCCTGACGCACCATCGATCCAAAAAGGAATCAAATATTTGATTGAGCATGAAAGTGATCATGCCGACTATCCGACCGGGCTTGGGCTGCCGGGTGGATTTTATATATGTTATGGAAGCTACAATGAAATTTTCCCATTATTGGCACTGGGCCATTACAGAGAAAAAATTAGCCGTACCTGCCTACACTAAATGCACATATACTTGATTCAATAAACTCTTATTGCGCACTATAATAAAGATAGCTGGCCGGAAAGGAGGAATGGGGGATGAACCGAATGATAGTGGAAACACTTCATCAAGCAGAGTCCGCCTATAACATCAGAGTGCTATACGCCTGTGAATCGGGAAGCAGAGTATGGGGAACGCACACTGAACAAAGCGATTACGACGTCCGCTTCATTTATATACACCCAAGGGAAGTGTACTTGAGTATCGATCCGGTGGGAATCGGCCGGAAAAGGGATGTCATCGAACTGCCGAAAAGACAGAATCTCGATATATACGGTTGGGATTTGACGAAGTCATTACGTTTATTAAGAAAATCCAACCCATCGATATTGGAGTGGATTCATTCTCCCATTATCTATATGCAGGCATCAAACGATATCTATGGACAGTTGAAAAAGGTAGCCGAAGACATATTTTCCCCTGTTCCCTGCCTGCACCATTATGTAAATATGGCTCAAAAAAACTACCATGATTGCCAACATAGTAGCACATTCAATAAAAAGAAATGGATTTATGCAGTACGTTCTATGTTGCTTGCCTTATGGACCGAAAAAAACCATACATTCCCCCCTTTTTCAGCCCATTCATTGCTGGATCAATTCATTGGCGCAGGGACTATTAAAGAAAAGATGTCTTCCATGCTCCTGAACGGAACTTTAGAAGAACACCTTGATATAGCTCAACAATTGGGGCCATTTTTGGATCAGGAAATCAAACGGCTTCAGCACTATTCCAGAAACTATAAAGAAAACGTACATGCGGATATGACAGAAAGGATGGATCAGCTTTTCCGCACCACTCTGGAAGAAATGGACATGGGCGGTTAAATTGTTACATTATTTTTAAATATCAATAAATTTAACTTCTGCTATTTGGAAAAATGGTATGATTGCCATTGACAGAGCTTTGCAGCATTTCTGGAGGGCGGATATCAAAAAGGAGATGTAACTGCTTATGGCTACAAGACAATGCACATTGTGTAAACAGTCCTATCCTATTGAACAGTTAACCCTGTTGAAAGAGAAAAAAGGCTATGTCCATTATTATTGCAACAACTGTTTTCCTAGAGTTAAGAAGAATATTGAACAGCTTCCTATTCAAGGATACTTTACTTGGGAAAAGCAAAATAACTGATAGCTTGTCCGCCCTGAAGTAAATCCTTATGCTGCAGAGCTTTTGTTCTCGGCATTTTCCAGATATTTCACTCATTGCGCCATACAGTTTTGAAATGCCCAGAAGAGCCGCGTCATTTTTTTCCCAATCGTACTTTCGCATGTTTCAGTATATAATCAAATAAATGAAATGTTGATTTATCAAATATTTCCCCCTATTTTAACCATTCACTTGTGAATGGTTATTTTTTCTGCTCTAAGGATTCATTTTGGCATCATTACGGAGCTTATCTTCTTAGCTACTTCCCATGGTCTAACGTCCATAGAGCATATATTTTCTACATTTATCCATAAAGGCACATATATGCCCCTATTTCCCACTTTATATTCATCACCTTTGCCGGTGCCGAATGTTCCTCCAATTTGTTCAGCCAGGAAAAAGGATTGTGTACCGTTGAAATTAATCTGAGCAAAGCACCGATTAATTTTCACTTCTACTCCCAATTCTTCAAAAGCTTCCCTTTCCGCGGCTTCTTCGGCCGTTTCTCCTTCTTCTATTCCTCCACCTGGAAAAACATAATATAATGAACTATTTCTTATTCTTTTAATCAGCGCGACCTTATTTTCCTGAATCAGTATGATCGAACTCCTGTCTCTCAATACAACCTCCCCCTTATTTCAAAATGGCCTATAAACATATAAGTAAGTGATGCCCCGCTTTCTTAGAAAGGTTTTAATCAACAAAGCACTATAAAAGCTGTATTTTCTTCGGAAGTTTTTCCTTTTTTGCATGTTCTGTTTAAGCGGTTCCTTTTGTTTTTTCCAACAAAAAACTAGAGGATATACGCTTCATCAAATGAGCATACCATCCTCTAATTAGAATCCATTAATCATATTCCGCTTGTTTTTACAGCATGGGAAAGACTATTTTTAGGAAAAGAAAGGATTATTCACTGCCTTTCTTCATTCCGCCGTCTTCCACTATATGTTTCAAAACAGAAAGTTTATTGCTCCAAAATTGTTCATAATAGGAAATCCATTCTCCTACTTCCTCCAATGGTTCCGGGTGAAGATGATAGATCCTCTCCCTCCCCATCTTTTTCCCGCTTACAAGATTTGCCTCAGCCAGTATATCCAAGTGTTTTACAATAGCCGTCCTGCTTATCGGGAAATGGGAGGCAATTTTTGAAATAGGCAATTCCTGACCCGACAAGAGATGAAGGACCTCTCTTCGGGTGGGATCGGCAATCGCTTGAAAGACGTCATGTTGTTTTGCAGCCTGTGCCATTTACCCCTCCTCAACCGCCTTAAGAAGCTTCTGTCGGACAATCGCTTCCCAACCTTGGTTCATGCGCTCCCGGATCACAGAGCTTGCTTCATTTGCTTTCGGCAAAATGGTATCAGGCTGCTTCCAACCGCCGTGTATAAGTGTAAACTCTGTCATATCCCCTATCTCTCTCAGTATAAAAGTGACTACCCAGCCGTCTGTATCCCATGTGAATGAAAGGCGGTTCGGCTCATCGATTTCGATTACCTTGCAGGGTGATGGACCGAATGGGGACTGAATATGAAATTCATGCCCTAAAGCTGCCTTAAAATCATTCGGCATGAACCATAAGGCGATCCCTTCTGAAGTCGCAACAGTATTCCATACCTTTTCAATAGGCGCCTTCAATTCTATTTTTTGAATGATATCTTGAACTGTATCCATTGTATATTCCATTTCTCCTTCACAGCATAAATAACACCTTCCGGTTTCACGTTAACTATATAACACCTTTTGGTTTCATGTCAATATGTGCTAATAAATGGATCTTAATGAAACCATTAACGAACCGCTAAATGGCCAAAATGGAAATGTGGAAAAGCATATAATCCTCCCTCCCCATCTTGAAAATATTGTTCTTCTATCATTTCCGGAGATACATTCTCATATACAAGCATACTACTGTTTTGCACTTCCGAATCCAGCAGAAGCGGGTCAAATCCCGTCACCATCGGCTCTCCTGCAGCAGCCGCAATCTGTCTCATTTTTATCAGTTTGTCTGAGGCGATTTCATCGTTGAAGGCATCTACATCCAAATAGTCAAATACAAAAGAACTTCCGCGGCATGAAACGCCTGAAATTTGCGACAATAAAGCCAACAGCACTTTTTTTTCAAGATACATGCTGACTCCCAGCATGCTGAAGAAGCTGGGAACATCGCTATTGAAACCTGCTTTCATCAACGTTTCTGATAAGGGCCCCGCCGTGAAGTCTGCTGCCATATAGTTCACATGAGCAGGCTTCTTTAAGCCCATCTCTTTCATCCGCTTTAATTTATATGCTTGTGCAGATGGATGGTCAATTTCAAAAACAATAAAATCATCCGGCAAATCTTTCTGCCGAAAAACATACGTATCAAAACCCGCTCCCAAGATCACATACTGTTTAACCCCCCGTTGTATGGCAAGGGATAATTGATCTTCCGTATATTTTGCCCGGCTGACTGTTTGGGGAATACATTGAGTGTTCATAACCCACTCTAATTTTTGGTCTTGGCCGGAAAGAGTTTTATTTTTTTCAGGACTATAAAACTGGATGGCATTTGCCCAATTCTGGCCGATAGCTTCCTTTTCTTCCTTTGTTAATATAGAAAAAGCAATGTCATCATTAAAAATCGGCATTGAATGGCGGGCGGCATGGAATCCTCTTGCATAACAGCTTACTAATGCTGTCATAATGCCTCTATTCAATTCCATAAGTATCTCTCCTTTGCATTTTGTGGAATGGCTCTTTTTGCAAAAAGAAAAAACACCTAACTCGTTAGGTGTTCATTATACGTCTGGTATATTTTTATGTAAACATATATTATAACATAAAAATAATTATTTGTCAATACGTATTATTTTTTTCAATGCGGCTTTTTCCTATTTTATTATAGAAAATAGGATTCATTCAAATAGAGGGAACACCAGCTATATAACCAGGTTCCCTCTTCTCTTTATTTATAATTCCACTTAGTCGCCTCATAGGATGCTGTTCCATTTTGGGCAAAGAATGAAATCCCCGTATCTTCCGGGTCCGGGAAAATTCTTGCGGTAAACACTTCTTCACCGTCATTGATGAATACTTCCACTGAAGAACGATCCACAAAAAGATGGAACTTAATGTTTGCCCCCTCAAGACTGCACGCTCTGTGGGTTCCATATTCCTCTGCAAACAGCTGGCCATTACGGCTTCTGTCCAAAATGATTCTCTTCTCAATGCGGTCATACAAAAGGACCGTCCCATTCTCTTTTCCGCATCTAAATTCGATGCCGAACCTATCTGCAGAATCACTTGCCATTTCGCATACCATTTCATACACATCCCCCGAAAAACCTTCGTGGCTGGCATCATCGTTCTGTACTGTCCCGCTCACCTTCTTTTCATCCGAACGCAGGCTCTGCAGCTCTTCGACCGGATTTTGGTACAACTTTCCATTCAGTACCGTTAATTCACGCGGGACCGTTAAACAATGGGCCCATCCATGGGAATCTGTCGGATACTCTATTTCCGGCAGCCCCATCCAGCCGACAAGGATGCGTCTGCCATCAGGCGTTTCCATTGTCTGTGGAGCATAGAAATCGAACCCCCGGTCCAGCTCACAGAACGTTCCATGTTGGAAATCTATATCAGGAAGATTCATTGGTTCACCAAGCAAATAACCCGATTGATATATATTCTGGAAGTGATCTCCTTTTGGTTCAAGCCCTTGAGGGGAAAAGATAAAAAGCCCCTTCTCGCCTATCTCCATATAATCTGGGCATTCCCACATAAAGCCGAAGTTCAAATAGTCAGTACCCATTTCACCAAGAAGTGTCCATGTCTGTAAATCAATAGATTGATAGATGACTGCACAGCCGGTTTCATCTTCCCTCTGTGCACCTATTATCATGTAAAAGCTATCATTATCTTTCCAAATTTTCGGGTCGCGAAAATGATCGGTGTACCCTCTCGGCACTTCTTCTATTATTGCTTGGTCATCTTTCGTTATATGGCCGGTTTCATCCATGGATGCCATCACCTGGTAAGGGAACCTTTCCCATTCATCATTACGGACATTTCCGGTATAAACAATCTTCAATTTCCCTTCATGTTCGATCGCACTGCCAGAATAGGCGCCATGGCTGTCGTAATAATGGCCTGGGCTGATCCCTACGCCAAGATTTTCCCAGTGCACTAAATCCTTGGATTTCGTATGGTACCAATATTTCAACCCATGAACCGGCCCCAGCGGAAACCATTGATAAAACAGATGGTATTCACCATTGAAAAAAGAGAAGCCATTCGGATCGTTCAATAATCCTGTAGGCGGTTGAACATGAAATGTTTGCCTCCACCCGCACGCTTCCACGCTGTCTTTCAATGCTTTCCATTCCTCGGGTGCCGCTTGTTCAATCGTTCGGTACCTTAGCTCTCTTGTCCATTCCATACTTTCATTCTCCTTTTCTATCTTGACAATCGATTCTATCTATCCGGTTCATAAGAAGAGAGGGAAGGAGTCTCCCCTTTCCCTCTGCTTGATTAAGCCGCTAGTTTTTCGCCTTCCGGCTTCGCTTTTCTTTGCTTGATGGCATCACGTTTTCCTAAGAACAATGTGACAGCAAAAGCCGTACCGATTGAGATAGCCATACAAATGATGTAGTAGAAGATCGATCCTGGGGCAATCGAAATGATTCCCGGCAAGCCAGCTGCGCCCAAAGCAATCGCCTTTACCTTGAATAAAGAGATGAAGGCTGCTCCCGCACCTGAGCCGATAACTGCCCCGATGAATGGATAGCGCAGCTTCAGGTTAATCCCGAACATTGCCGGCTCTGTAATACCAAGCAATGCGGAAATACCGGATGCAGACGCAACACCTTTAGTCTTCGAATCTTTAATAAGCAACAAGGCCGCTAGTGCAGCTCCCCCTTGCGCCACATTATTCATGGCTGCCACAGGGAAAATGAATGAACCGCCTGTTTTGGCGATATCGGCAATTAATTGTGTTTCAACAGCAATGAAGCTGTGATGCATACCTGTAATAACGATAGGGGCATATAACAGACCAAAAATCGCTCCGCCAATGATACCAGTCGAGTCATATAACCAAACAAGGCCGTCTGTCAACAGATTTCCCGCTCCGCGAGTTAAAGGACCGACAAACACGAATGTCAAAACACCTGTTATAAAAATGGCAACTAAAGGAGTGATTAAATTATCAAGGAAAGAAGGAACACGCTTTCTCAAGAACAGCTCAATCTTCGCTAAAATAAAGGATGATGCCAATACAGGAAGAACTGTTCCCTGATATCCTACCTTCTCAATATCAAATCCGAAGATACTCCAGACAGGCACCTCATTATTGGCTACAGCATCAGCGTAGCCATACCCGTTCAATAAATCAGGATGGACCATCAACATTCCCAACGCCGCACCAAGATACGGATTGCCGCCAAACCGTTTGGTTGCTGAGAATCCGATCAGAATTGGCAGAAATACGAATGCCGCATTGGCAAACGTATTGATCATCGCAGCCAAATCAGCCATTTCCGGGAAAGCATCGATCAGCGATTTCCCTTCAATAAAGAAATCCTTTGCAGTTAGAAGATTGTTCAATCCCATTAATAAACCGCCTGCAACGATGGCAGGGATGATCGGCACAAAAATGTCAGAAAGCATCTTCACAAAACGCTGCAGGGGATTCATTTTTTTCGAACCCGCCGAACTAACTTCCTGCGTCGACATTTCTGTTAGCCCAGTCAATTCGCCTAATTCCTTATACACCATGTTGACTGTGCCGGCACCGAGAATAATCTGGAATTGCCCTCCCGTCGAGAAAGTCCCTTTTATCGCGTCAATTGCTTCCAATTTTTCTTTATCTATCATAGATTCATCATTGATGACCAAACGAAGCCGCGTTGAGCAGTGGGCCGCCGCTGCGACGTTCTCTTTGCCCCCTAGGGCTGTAAGGACATCTTTGGCTATTTGTTTAAAATCCATTAATATCAACACCTTTACATTTCTTGGATGGAACCGGTTCCTAAAGTGATTAAAAAAAATCACTAGCAGAACCGGCTTCAACTAGTTTATATGATTGGAACCGGTTTCAACTAGATTATAAGACCTAATTTATCTGGAGTCAACGCTTTCTCGGTCAATAATTTGGTATTTTGAGTAGGTAATTTTTTCTATTTCGTCGCCCTGCAGCAAAGAAATAAGCTTTCTAGCAGCAGTGTGGCCGGCTTCCTGATAGAAGAACTTCACAGTAGTTAATTCTGGATTTGTGAATTCTGTCATGCTGTACCCCCCAAAACCAGTAACCGATATCTGCTCGGGAATCCGATACCCTTCTTTTTGAATGGCTTTTAAAGCGCCAAATGCGATGTTATCTGTTGCACATACTATAAGCGAGGGCTGGCATTCTTTAATGATAGAAGGAACAATGGCAATTGCATCCTCTATCTTAAATGTAGATTCGTAATAATGGACCAAGCAATCTTTTTGTTCGCCGACTGCTCTTTTGAATCCTCTTTTCCTCTCAAGGCCAACCGCAACGTCATTTTCAGTAACGCCCAAATAAGCTATGTTCCTATGCCCTTTTGCCAGTACTGCCTTTCCAAGGTCATAGCCTGCGTGAAAATCATCATGGATGACACTGTAGCATTCATCATGCTGCTGGCCCATTAAAATGACAGGAATCCCAATTTGCCGAAATGCCTGAAGATGGCGTTCCGTAATGCTTGTGGCCAGCAGTATGATGCCGGCTACCTTTTGTTTTTGCAATGTATAAATACTTTCAATTTCCCTGTCCAAATTCTGGCTTGTATTGGAAATCATCAATTGGTAGTCAAGTTCCCTCAATTGTTCATCTATGCCGATCAATGTCTGGGAAGTAGCGAAGGAGTCGAGCCTTGGCACAACGGTGCCGATTATCTTCGTTTGTTTCGCCTTCAGGCTTTGCGCAAAACGATTCGGTGTATAGCCTGTCTGTGCAATCACATTTTCAATCAGCTTAGCTGTAGGCTCACTGACAGAGCCCCCATTCAAATACCTGGATACCGTACTTTTCGCTACACCGGCTATTCTTGCAATATCCGCTATAGTTGTTGTCATATTCAATCCTCTCATTTCAACCGTTTATGATAGTTTGATTATACTAGAATGCCCGAAGAGCGTCACTGTGTGTCTTTTTCCAAAAGTAGCTACTGTTGCTTCTGTACAATATATGTAATGGCGTTCGTACTCATCATGATTGCCTTGTCCCGCCTCTTGATTTCATATTGCAACGGCTTTGCTTCCACTTTGATTGGTTTCCAGTATGCATATTTTTCACTAAGTATAGCTGTCATTTCAGCTTCGCTTACATTCACTTCCATCATGGCAGGCAGTTCTTCGCCCGTTTCCGCATCCCTTTCTTTCACTTCCGAATTCACAACCAGGCAATGTATTCCACATTCCCTTGTCCCCTTTATCATTCTGTCCAATAAGCAAGTAAACTCTTCTAGGGATGACACGTGCTCCAAACTTGAAACAGCTACGACAAAATCATAGTAACCGCTAGGGATACTGAAATCTGCTATATCACTACAATAGCTGTTTATAATATCCTCTATGCCATATTGTTTACTGTAACGGCGTAGAGGTTCAATGGCGGTTTCCAATAAATCGACGCAGTCCACTTTTCCCTGCCGCTCACGGATAGAAAGCGCCATAGGAATACTGTTTCTGCCGACGCCGCAGCCGAGATCA
Source organism: Bacillus kalamii (assembly GCF_047238185.1). Lineage (NCBI taxonomy): Bacteria > Bacillati > Bacillota > Bacilli > Caryophanales > Bacillaceae > Bacillus > Bacillus kalamii. The sequence continues at coordinate 2,660,109 of NZ_JBDFMI010000001.1, forward strand.
AGCACCATCGGCTTATCTGTTTGGATCAATGACAGCGATTCGATGACAGACTTTACAGGAGATGACAGCCATGAACCTTTGACGAACAAATCATGTTGGCTATAAAACCAGTCATGATAGCGCTTTTCTTCTTCACGAATAGTTGTAAAATCTGCCATCGGTCACCCTCTCCTTTGCGCATATGATTGACCTTATAAAAAACCACCCATTGGCACAAAGCTCTAATTGTCTCCTTCATTCAGCATCTTATGCCAAATAAACATTATGCCAGATCTTCCGGCTGCTTTTTTGCCGGTATCGGCAAATCCCGATTTTCTGTATACATGCTGTGCCGATTTATTGGCTGCATTGACCGCAAGCACTATTTCATTTACGTCCGGGAAATGAACTTTAACGAACGGCTCCAGCAACGCCATCGATTTAGTGGCAATCCCTTTCCCTTGGTGGCTGCTTGAAATCGAATAAGCCCTCAGCAACATGCATTTTTTATTGTCGCTATAGACAGCGCTCCCAGGGTAAGCATGAAGCACAAAAAAGCCTGCGATTTCCTCTCCCGCAAATATAACAACAGGATTTCTCTCTTTTTCTGACAAGCAACTCGCCAATGCGTCCAGAGGAGGTGCAGTGAACGCTAATTGTTCTTTTTCAAGGCTGTATTCACCGAAAAAACGCTTGTATTTCTCTTCATATATGCGTAAACTTACTTCTTTTTCCACCATCATTCCTCTCCCTCATTCATTTCGGAATTCACCTCCTAATTATATGGTAAAATTTCTTGATATCTAAATATTTTGACATTTATTCTTAAAAAAGAACAGCGCATTGATTTTTCATTACGCTGCCGGTCAACTCTAGATATATCTTGTTAATCCGATTTTTTTCCGCACTTCTTTCATGAAAGGAATAGCCTTCTCTCTAGCTTTTTCAGCTCCCTCAAGTAAAATGCTATCTAATCTCTCTGGATTCGACATCAATTCATTATACTTCTCCCGGGGTTCCTTCAAGGCTTCATTCATTACTTCAAACAATTGCTGCTTCGCTTCTCCCCATGAGATTCCATCCTCATAATGAGCTTTCATTTGCTCCGTTTGTCCAGCGGAAGCAAACTGTTTATACAGTGAAAAAAGCAAAGAAGATTTTGGATCTTTCGGTTCGCCTGGAAGCGATGAATCTGTCTTGATTTTCTTAACCAATTTCAGAAGCTGTCCTTCATCGGAGAATAATGGAATCGTGTTGTTATAGCTTTTGCTCATCTTCCGCCCATCCAAGCCAAGCAATACCGCCGTGTCTTCCTCAACCTTATACTCAGGCAACGTAAAAGTGTGGCCATATTTATTGTTGAATGTTTGGGCAAGGTCCCTTGCTATTTCTACATGCTGGATTTGGTCCTTCCCGACTGGAACAAGATCAGAATTATAGAGAAGAATATCGGCGGCCATTAGGATAGGATAGGTATACAATCCCATATTGACGCCATCATCTATATCGTTTCCGTTTCGTTTATTTTCTTCAGTCAATGCCTTATAGGCATGGGCTCTGTTCATCAAACCCTTGGATGAATAACAGGCAAGTATCCAATTTAATTCAAACACCTCAGGAATATCGGATTGTCTATAGAAGGTTGCCTTTTCGTAGTCCAACCCAAGGGCAATCCATGTTGCCGCAATTCCATATGATAACTGTTTAAATTCTTCGGGATCCGGTGTCCGCGTAAAACCATGGTAATCGGCAACAAAGTAATAGGCTTCGTACCGGTCATCACGAGCAAGGTCTAATGCAGGCTTAATGGCTCCTATATAATTCCCTAAATGCACTTGTCCGGTCGGCTTAATTCCTGTCAAAATTCTTTTTGTCATGTCTTTCCCTCCAATATGCACGCAAAAAAGGGCTACCCATCCTATGAAAAGGACGGATAACCCGTGGTGCCACCTTAATTCGTTCATCACAAAGAAGAACGCACTTATCCATACAGAAACAATCTTCGTTTCAATATGTCGCCTTTTTTAACGGCAAGACCTCCGCTATGCCTACTAAACTGGTTCAGCATAGAAGCTCCGAAGCCCATTCGACGGTTATTCTACACTGATTTCCACCCGACATCAGCTCTCTAAAGTATGCAAACCGCTTACTATTCTTCATCATCGCTCATTCATTCTATGTGTATACCTTATTATAAATCCATTCAAAATTGAAAGTCAACTTACAGGAAGTGTCGATTATTATCGAAAAATAGCATAATTTTCATTATTTTATAAAAATTCCTTCCCCTCTTTCCCAGCATGTCTTATAATGTGGGAAGGCATGATTCTTTATACAGAGGGGGAACCGAATTGAAAGAACATACACAAATTACTTATTCCTTAAATGAACAACTGCAAGGAAGCGAATTGGCAGACGTCTTTAAGGCGTCCGGGATCAATCGGCCTGTAGATGATCTGAAACGCCTTCAGAAAATGCTAGATAATGCCAATCTTCTCGTTACGGCTTACCATGGCGAAAAGTTAATAGGCGTAGCCAGGGCACTGACAGATTTCAGTTATTGCTGTTATTTATCGGACTTGGCTGTAGATAGAGACTATCAGCGAAGAGGTATAGGCAAAAAGCTTATACAATTTGTTCAACAAGAAATTGGAGATGAGTGTTCATTCCTTCTGCTTTCCGCCCCATCCGCCATGGACTATTATCCTCATATAGGGTTTAAAAAAATGGATAATGGATTCAGAAAATTAAGAAAAAGATAAAGGCGAGGCAAGCGGGAATTCCACTCCCACTTGCCTTTTAGGGTTTTCTATGCATTATTTTCCCTAATCTGTTTTTCCAGCAAAATCTCATCCAAGATGGCTATTCCATTTCCTGCAATTAAAGGAATTTCAGGTTTACGGAGCCTCGCTTCTGCCACTGCATCACGGATGATGGAGACCATCCGATAGCCTCTTTTCTGGTAGAAATCAAGCGCTTTTATATTATCATTCGTTGTAATCAACTCTATTTTTAGGCATCCGTTTCTATATGCATGGTTTTCAGCTGTCAGGAGTAACCTGGATCCGATTCCCCCATTTTCCCGCACACTATCCAAGGATACAATCTCACATGTAGCCCCTTTCTGAAAAAGGGTGACCAATCCTATAATTCCGCCGAAGTGATCGACACAAGCGAACCCCTCCAGTTCTGAACATCTATATGTCCCTGTCGAAATAATCATTTCATTACTGCCCCATTGTTCCCGAAAAAACGCATTCGTCCTATACACAGGCAATTGATCTAACGCTACGATATCCATTTGTCCCATCCTTCCTTTTGAACAGCTCACTTCCTCTGCTGCAAGCAATCAGTCCAGCTCCAAGCATTTGACATTCAAAGGAATTTCAATCCATTCTCCATTCCTTGCATGGATTGAACAAGCCTGTGCTCCGGAAGATGATGATACAATCTGTGCAAGCTTGCTATCGACATAATGCAGGGCAACGCCATTCGCTGCTGCCACTCCTCCCTTTAAGGAAGAATTGCCTACAGCGGTACGGTATGCCTCACTGTACAATTCATCATTCCCATAATGGGGGCAATGACTGCCGGAAATAAACCCCAAACATGCGATAGCCTCGAACACTCCATCTACAGCGTCATGGAGGCCTTCTTCAAACCAACACATGGATCCTGCGCTTAAACCGGCTAAAACAATTCCGTTCTCATATGCCTCCCGCAATATCAAATCCAGTCCATTTTCTTTCCATTGCCCTATCATTTTCTTAGTGTTGCCTCCGCCGACATAAGAATATCTTTTTCCATTATGTAATCTCTTAAATCTCTGCTTGGAGGATTTGACAGCAACAAAGAAGAAGGCAAGCAGCCAAGCGCCGAAAAAGCTTTATTAAAGGACTCTTCATATAGCCTGTCGTCACCGCTCGCAGTCGGCAAAAAGCAAACAGCAGGCTTTTCCTTCCCGCTTTGCTGTATGATAAATTGATCCAGAAGAGGATTATTGAGCTCCATCGAAAAACCTCCCCCACCAAGCGCTATGATTTGTTTCATTTCCCTTTCCCCCATTCATAAACCATTCCTTTTAGACAGGCTGTTTGATCCAAACTCGTTCTATGGCAGCAAATTGGCCATTACGGAAGATGAGTTTATATACTGCTGCCGTATGGCTGTTTCCAGGTAAATCCTCATGTTGTTCGTCAAAGTAATTTAAAATGATAGACAGAATGTTTCCGTGCAATCCGATCACAATAAGCTTTCCGGCAAACGTTTTAGCCACATCATATACTCCCTCCACTCCCCTCCTTAGAGCGTCATTATTCGATTCTCCTCCTGGATAAGCAAAAGTAGGACGGTCAAAGCAATAACGCAGACTGGCTGCAATGTCCTCTATTTCATACGCATCTTCAGCCAGTTTTCGCTCCCTGAAACGGCCATCCATGGTCAAATCAACGCCATTTTGGACAGCCAGCCGGCCTACTGTCTGTATCGCACGAGGATAAGGACTTGAAATGACCGCACTAATCTTTTTTTGTTCCAGGATCATTCCGACTTCTTCCGCATCCTCCTGGCCTTTTCGATCCAGCTCTATTGTCCGCTCCTGCAATATACTCTCCATCGAAAAAGCATGTCTGATTAGAAAAATTTCCGTATCCATAAAAGCTCCTTTAAAAACCTTTTTTCTCAACATTCACCCATCTGTTCCCCTTGCCAAATAAAAAACAACATCTTGCTCATATAATAAACTGAATTTTTTAATTTTTTTAAAAGTATATCCATTATTTGACATGAAATCAACCTCTTCTCCCTAGAATGCAAGGAATACAGCAGAAAGTTATCTCACATGCAAAACGGCCGCCATTCCTCCGGCGGCCGTCATATAAATCCCCCTATAGTATAGCCTGCAAAAGCTAGCAGGGCCCCTCCGCAGAAAGTAATGGCCAAATAAAACAAGAATCCTTTCCTTTCACCGCTTTTTACCATTTTCACCAATTCTAACATGAGGGTGGAAAAGGTTGTAAAGGCACCCATAAACCCTGTCCCGGCAAGCAGCATGATGACGGGGTCAGCCTTCATGCCCGATAATAGTCCGAGCAAAAAGGAACCGCTCAAATTGATCAGTAAAGTAGCAAATGGATAGCGAACAGATACAGTGGACAGTACCGATTTGCTTATTGAAAATCGGGTTACGGCCCCTAAAAAACCCCCGATAGCAACCAATAAAACGTTCATCGCCATTATTTAGCTTCCTTTCTTTCAGAGGCAGCATGATATCCTAAAAATGACATGGCAAGACCCCCGATCATCGATAATGCGGCATATAAAACAGCCATCAGGGCATGGCCGCCTTGAAACAAGGAGACCGTCTCAACGCTTAATGTGGAAAAAGTCGTGAATGCCCCAATAAATCCTGTTCCGATTGCCGACTTCCACTCATCCGGAATAGCCGTTCTTATAAAGACAAAAGTAGTCAGCCACGCAAGAAGGAAACTGCCTATCAAATTGATGGAAAAAGTGGCGATAGGAAAGAGGGATCCATTCCATGCCAATAATCCGATTGCATACCTTAGCACGGCCCCCAGCGCGCCTGCCAGGCCAACATATATGTAAACCATGTTCTAAAAAACCTCCCGGATAATAGATGAAGCATCATATTCATTATTATATCTTCTTTAGTCAGCAGACTGTATCGACATTAAAAATCTATGTGCAATCCATGTAGATTCTTCACTGTCTTTTCACAAACTACAGCTGTCTTTGAAAAAAGTTGCAAATAAAATTGGAGATACATTTACATTATTCTAAATCTATTGATAGCTCTTTTTCTATGACCTATACTATGAAAAAAATGAAGGAGCGAACTCATATGGCTTACCATACAATCAAAGAAGACATTTTCCATTATTACAATGAACAAGGATCCTATCCAAAACATATTAAATTAAATAAGGATCTGTTCATAGCGCTAAAAGAATCCGGTCATATCAACTTATCCGTTGTAAACCCTTCCAAAGTAACCTTTTTAGGTGTAGAAGTACTGGAAGACCGGGGTGTAGAAAAATACGAATTACTTTAATGCCTGTTATAGCTTGGAGAAATCCAAGCTTATTTTTATCCAGGCAATCCCAGCCGCGGCTCTAATTGGCGCCTTAGTGCTTCAAATCCAAGTAAAAAAAGGGCTTCCTGCGAAGCCCCTCTTTTTCCCACAGCCAATTTTGACCTGCCCTACGATTTCAACTCTAACTCCAATTCAGTTAAATAGACGCCATTCCCAATTGGATGCTGATTTACTTCTTTGAATCCATGCTTTTTATATAAAGCGAGGGCAGGAATGTTGCGGGAACCTGTAGAAACTATGATACACTGCTCCCCTGCTAAATTCTCCAGAAAAAAGCAGAGGATTTTTTGCCCGATTCCTTTGCGGAAATAATCAGGATGGACGACAAGAGAACAAATGCGCAGCTTTCTGTCCTCCTGTCCATAAGAAATGAAGCCGGCCATTTTATCTTCCTGAAAAAAGGCTGTATAGGTGTCTTCACTTTGCTGAATTGTTCGGGCTGTCTGCTTTAGCGCGGGAATATCATGGCAACCGATCAATTCTGCTTCCACCCTATATGCAGGCAGTTGGATGGACAACAACTCTTCCGCAATATGAACCTGCCTGTGATCCACTTTTTTAATCATCTTTTTCGCCTCTTCCCTTTTTATCATACAGAAAAAGTGCCATAAGAAAAACCTTTCAATAGTATGAAAGGTTCTAGATTAATAGACGGGGCTTTTTACAGCCTTCGCTTTTTCTTTTGCTTCCTGAAATAACGGGTCACGTCTCTGACTATAAGCTGCATAATAATATATATGGCAGCTGTTTTCAATACTACCCCTTGGACATCCATATATAGAAAATTTTCTGTACTGCCCCCGAACGGAAAAAAGTGAATGGCAAGACACGATAGAACAGCCATCAACAATTGCACTGGCAATACAAATTTCAATTTGATCCCGCTTGAAAGAATGCCTGTTACGAGCGTACAAACAAAAGGCAGCCAAAGCAAGGTAAGAGCCATTGAATAAAAATACCCATTTTCAATATTCAAATAATATAACTTATTATCCAGAAGGAATATCAAATAAGGAACAGGCAATATTGATAATACAAGCCAAATAATTTTGCTTCCCATGCAAAGCCCTTCCTTCACTCTTTGTCTCTAACAATAATATAGCAGATTCCAAATCAGTGTTTGTGAATATGAACGATTCTTCAAGAAACGTTCCTTCGGTCCCCACGATTTTTTCACCAACACCTTTTTTCCATAACCGCATACACATAAAGAATATATAATCCTCGAAAATACCTATGGTCTCTTTACTCGGAGGCGGATAAAATGGCCCTCGAAACAGATTTGCAAATTAAGTTCGGAACGATCCTTTCTTCTGCAGGTTCGATAGTCACGGCGATTGCTGCAACCCCTTCATTCTCCTTCACAAATAACCAAATCAACGGATTGAACCTAGCAGGGAACGTAATGCAAGCAGGAGGAAACGGCCTAGTCGCAGATACAGAGACTGAGGTACTTCCCGCCGCTTCCGATTTATTGAAGGCTGCTGGCAATATTGTGATAATCAGCGGGCTTTTTGGCTTTATCGAACAAATAAAACAACAAAGGCTGTTCATAACGGGCAATTGGCTTCAGGCTGAAGGGGGATTCCTTGCTGCCTTTACCACTCCAATTGACCTCAGCCCGAAAGTCAAATCGTTTGTTGTTACCGGAAATCTCCTTCAAGGGATTGGGAATTCACTACAGGCTTTAGGAATAGCAGATAACCTGGAAGATCTGATTGATTCTGCTGCCCAATTCCCCCACTTTGATTACACCTATAACTCTATGAGTTCTCCACCCAATTCCAAGGGGATATCTAAAGGGACAGAGCTGCTTTTCATCGGCAGCTGGCTGCAAGCAATCGGGACCGTCCTCACTGTCATCGCTTTATTTCTTCCGCAAGAACAAACAGAAGAGGATAGCAATAAGGAAAAAAATAACTCAATGCCTAAATAAAGGATTATGTCAACCCTTTTTATCTTACTTTTTATATTTTTTGTGTTTTTTCAAGATATAACTATGGCATTTTTGTGACATAAATAGTACAATAATAGTAACAAAAGTTCATACAAACAAAAAATGGGATAAAGAAAAGGGGTATATGCTATGAAAAGTCCATTATTATATTTTGGATTATCAATGTTCATTGTATTCGGGGGAGCTTTCTTAATTCGTTTTATGCAAAGCAGCAATTTCTATGTTGTGGAAGCCGGAATGGCGGCGGTTGGTGTCGTCTTGTTCTTGGCAAGCTTCTTTGCTAAAGATGAAATAAAACAGCATTCTCATGCTGAATCGCGATAAGAGCTCTTTCAAATTTATAGTTGAATGTCTGGGGAGCTTTCACTATAATGGAATTACTCAATTAAATAAGAATGAAACGGATAGCAGTCAGTGCTTTGAAGGGTACTGGCTGCTTTTTTTCGTATAGGAGGGAAAACAATGAAGAAAACGACTCTATTTTTAATCGGTATGCTGTTGGTTTCCTTCAATCTTCGACCAGCATTGACCGGAGTTGGACCAGTAACCGAGTTTATCCAGCATGATTTATCCTTAACTTCCAGTGTGATAGGGATACTCGCCATGCTTCCATTGCTTTCTTTCGGTTTTATGTCTTTAGCCGCTCCTTCTTTAGGGGCACGGACCGGGAACAGTAAAGCAATTCTTTATGCACTTATCTTATTATTAATCGGAACTGCTCTGCGTTCAGCAGGTTGGATATCGTTATTATTCATAGGAACCTTATTAGTAGGTGTAGGAGTGGCAACAGGAAATGTGCTTGTACCTAGCTTTGTGAAAGAGAAGTTCCCCAAGAAAGCAACCTTTTTGATCGGGGTATACTCTGCTGTTCTATCCTTGGGCGCTTCCATAGGTTCTGGGATGACAGCTCCTCTTGCTTCCGCGTGGAATTGGCAGATAGCACTTGGCAGCAGCGGCATCTTTGTTCTGATTGCTTTAGCTGCTTGGATATTTGTAGTCAAGCATGACAAGGCCGAAAATGCAAATGACAGGGGAAAGCGTCCTCCATTTCCTTGGAAGCAGCCGATCGCATGGTATGTGACCTGCTTCATGGGGGTTCAATCTTTACTTTTTTATAGCTTGATCAATTGGATGCCACAAATGGTTGCGGACCGCGGAGTATCCATTTCCACTGCCGGCACTATTGTGATGGTCATGCAATTAGCCAGTCTGCCATCGAATATCATAACGCCATACTTTGCAGAAAAGTATGATAACCAACGAGTATTGGCAGTTGTGATCTGCTCGATTTATCTGATTGGAGTATTGGGCATTTTCTTTTTGCCTTCCACATTATTCTGGCTTTATGTGAGCGCCATTATAATAGGTGTTGCCCAAGGAGGATCCATTTGCCTGGCTTTATTATTGATCAATCTGCGGGCCAAAACACCAAGCGAGGTAATGGTCCTTTCCGGCATGTCGCAATCATTCGGCTACTTCATAGCAGCCATTGGCCCTCTAGCCTTCGGTATAATGAAGGATGCCACAGGCACATGGGGATTAGTCCAGATCTGCTTGTTGGCTACTATTATCATTTTCGCCATTCTCGGCTGGTTTGCAGGCCGCAACGAATATATCCAGGTCCGTTCGAGCGGCATGGATCATTTAATAGATTCATAAGGGAATAAGGGGCTTCACCCGCTCCTTTCCGATTACCCGCAATAAAAATGATCCAAGCCCAGCGCATAAGCATTCGCTTTTACTTTACAAACAGATAAATAGCCACATAAACAAAAAAGAATCGCAGCTGAATCAATTTGTCTGCGATTTCTTTTTGTATCCGGAAATTCTATCAACTACACATAAAAATATGTTGGTAAACTATGAATAAGACCTATCCGATAAGTATGCGGATAGGTCTTAGCTTTCGCTATTAATAACCGTTCTAAGCGCTTAATCCGAACCTGTCATGCGCCGTCAAGAACGGACAACAAGGACATCGCATGCCGCATTCCGTGCGATTGACTGAGAAACGCTTCCCAATATAAAACGCTCCATCGCATTCATGCCTGTAGCTCCGCAAACAATCAAGTCTGCTCCATACTTTTCAGCAATCACCTTTGGAATTTTGGATTTGGGAGATCCAAGTTCCAATTGGCTTACCGCCTCTTTCACCCCAGCTTCCACAGCTCTCTTTTCATATTCTTCCAGAAGAGATTGCCCATACCTTTTAGATGACTCTATAATTGAGACATGGTATTCTTCGACTCCCGGAGAAGTAATAGGATCGACTACATGGGCTATAATTAACCGTGATTGATGCCCTTTTGCAATTTCAACCGCTTTTAAAAAAGCTTTTTCAGCTGCCTCTGATCCATCAATAGCCACAAGGATATTTGAGTAATCATTCATGTATATCTCCTCCAATCTATATAAATCCTATTATAATATAGAATTGTGGCATAGATTCCCGATAAGAAAGAAAAATGTGATAATGACGTTACAACTCATGGCGAAATTTTTTTATGAGAGTTCAACCCTAACATAATGGAAGATTTGACTATCCATTACTTAGCGATACAAGCGTGCATTGTTTTTTCGACCGCTGTTTCCAAAATATCAATTGCAGAAAAGATAGCTTCCCTATTGAATGTCATTTTCGGATGATGAAGGCCTGGCTGAAGCCCGCAGCCGAGTCCAAGCATAGTGGCATGTATGGATGGATCGCTGAGTGCATAATAATGGAAATCTTCGCCTCCTGGGGACACAATCGGGCTATCACACTGATGTCCGCCTAAACAGTGCGATATGGCAGCTGCCATTATTTCAGTGGCTTGCTCATCCAATTTTGCTGCCGGCAATGCATGCCTTTTGGCAATCTCAATGGTTGCACCGAATGATTCGCCGATGAACCGGCTTGCTTTTTTTATCTCATTTTCCACTAGATCCATCATTTCATTCGTTTGGGTCCGCACATCTAAGCTGAAATATGCTTTGGCAGGAATTATATTGGAGCTTTCACCGCCTGCTCTAATAGATGTCATCTTAATAGAGTGCGGCACCATAGGATTCATGTGGATCTGGGATAACCTATTCACTAAAGCAGCAGCTACTTCAATACTGTTTACACCTAAGTGGGGCCTTGCGCCGTGAGCCTCTTCCCCAATGATGGCACCCGAAAAATGGGCGCTTGCTCCATGCAAAATGGCTGGTGTTGCTCTCCCGTCTTCCGTCTCTTGCTGGGGCCTTACATGCACACCATATAAATAGTCTACATCTTGAAGGACACCCTCTTTGACCATCTTTAATGCACCTTCCCCCTTCTCTTCAGCCGGCTGAAAAATAAAACGGATGGTGCCTCGCTTTATCCTTTCTTTATTAGCTAATCTCATCATCACACCCAAAACGATCGCCATATGGGCATCATGTCCGCAGGAATGGTTCGCTCTGAATTCCCCATCCACCTCCTGCCAAAGTGCATCTATGTCCGAACGAACAGCAATAACCGGCAGGCCTGCCCCTAGCTCTCCTACCACTCCAGTGCAATCTTGAAAAGTACGGATACTGCATCCATATTCCCTTAACTTTTTTTCGATATATTTTGTTGTCTCTACTTCTTTCCAGCTAATTTCTGGATGATCATGCAAATAAGTGAACACTTCTTCAATCTCAGTTTTTATTTCTTCCTTCTGCAACTTCACTCCTATTCCTCCTACTGGTACCATCTGCTTAAATGGCATTATTTTAAAAATATGGATTGAACTAACATAAAAAGAATGGTTATAATATATCACACTATTTATTAACTGAATAGTCAAACTATTAAAAGGAGGACATCCTATGGAACCATTACAGACAACGATATCCCCCAAAAGCAAAAAGCCGCGCCTGAAAATGCCGGATGCTTACGTCTTATTATTTTGCATAGCCATTATTTGTGCTGTTGCCACCTACTTCGTGCCCGCAGGAGAATTTGATAGGCAAACAAAAGGGGATATCACTACTGCAATACCAGGAAGCTACCATTTTATCGAACAGATGCCAATCAGTTTTGTAGATTTCTTTACTTCCATTCAAGATGGAATGATCAATTCCGCACCTATTATCTTTTTAATTCTTTTTACTGGAGGAACCATTGCCATACTGGAAAAAACGGGGGCAATTAATGGTCTTATACATAATGTCATCAGTAGATTTAGGACAAAGCAATTACTGTTTATCTGTATAGTAGGCGGGCTATTCTCTATATTGGGTACAACAGGGATTGTCGTCAATTCAGTAATTGGCTTTATTCCTATCGGCATCATTGTCGCCAGATCGTTGAAATGGGATGCGGTGGCTGGGGCAGCGGTAATCTATATAGGATGCTATGCAGGCTTTAATGCAACTATCCTTTCTCCGTCGCCTTTAGGTCTATCTCAAAAAATAGCGGAGCTTCCGCTCTTTTCAGGCACCGGTTTCCGGTTAGTGATTTATGTATGCTTTTTGCTCGCAAGCATCATCTATATTTATTTATATACCAGAAAGCTTAAGAATCCAGCCAAGGGCAGTGTTCTGGGAGATGATTGGTTCCCGGAAAAGGGGTTGGCAAGCGATGCCGCCATGGATCAAAACACGCCATTTACGGTGCGGCACAAGCTTATATTAGCTGTAAACGGATTAAGCCTGCTTGGATTTTTGTTCGGCGCATTTAAACTCGGATGGTCCGATAGGGAAATGGCAGGTGTTTTTATTTTTATGGCAGTCATTTCTGGCTTGATTGGAGGATTAAAAGCCAATGATATAGCCAAAACCTTTATAACAGGATGCCAAAGCTTAGTATATGGCGCCCTGATTGTAGGTATGGCTAGATGTATTTCTGTTATTTTGGAAAATGGAAAGCTATTGGATACGATCGTGAACGCATTGGCAAGTTTACTGGACGGCTTCAGCCCAGTGTCAGGAGCAGTGGGCATGTATGTATTAAGCGCTCTTTTGCATTTTTTCATTTCTTCCGGTTCAGGAGAGGCTGTTGTATTCATTCCGATCCTGGCACCTTTAGCGGATTTGATGGGAATAACCAGACAAGTCGCCGTTCAGGCGGTTATGTTAGGCGAAGGAGTTGTCAACTGTATAAATCCTACATCAGGCGTCTTAATGGCCGTTTTGGCTTCAAGCGGGGTTCCCTATGTGCGCTGGCTCCGTTTCATGCTGCCATTGGCTCTTATCTGGTTCCTGATTGGTTTGGCAGCTATTTGTATAGGGGTGCTTATCCAGTGGGGGCCGTTCTAATAACAAAAACTACGCTTTTGTTGACATATCTGTTTGGTGAAGTTTTCATTACAATTAAGCCTGATAGCCATGATCAGGCTCTTTTTTTGTACCCGTTAAAAAACTGAAAACAACTTCATTTTAAGGAAGGCGGTTTTTCTTGATATATTTATAGTAAAGTCATTCATACAACAATGTCTTTGAAAACCGCTAAAAAAGATCAAAAAAACACGGAGCATCCCTCATGTCCAAAATAAATAAACTAATAATCGTTATATCAAGTATTTTTATTATTTCAACATGTGCTTTTTATACATATCAAAAAAAAGTAGGAATAAGAAAACAAATATCTTCTCTCAATTCTTTGACGATTTTGAACCAATACTTCGATTTAGTCGACTATTCTCTCAAAGGAAATAAACTGGATGTCTATATGAAGCTGAACTCTGAATTCGCTAACCTACCTTTTGTTGCTAAATATGGGGTGTTTCAATTAGGGCATCGAACCATCCAATACGGTTTGGTTGGTTACAAACCTTTTTCATACGCCTTAAATGGATTTGATGTGAAGCTTCACGGACGGCTTGGAAACGATCGTTTTGAATTTACAAGCAATACAGCAGACAAAACAAGGATCTATAATAATAAAGGATTTATGAAATTCAATGAACAAATCATCACTAAAGCAGATTTAAAGGAACACTTTTTTGACGATGAGCAGTTTCTAAAAGAAAAAACATCAAATGGATTCCCGAAAAAAGAAGTGTATGACCATATGGTAAACTTGTTTGCTACACTTACCAACCGAGGCATCGATTACAGAGCGCAACAAGACAATTCAATAATCATCGAACAAACAGCTAAAAAATTCGCTTTACAAAAAAGGGAGATAGGCGATATTTATTTAAGCTATTATTTATATTCCAATCGTTAAGCACCAGGCGATTTTCACTCCTTTTTTGCTTTTTAACATTCAGGAATTATACTCGGCAATCCTATTTACTGGAAGAAAGCGTTCTTTAATTATCCGATCAGCAATTTTCTTCTGTATTTTCGGTATTCGGAGTTGCTTGTCGTCAATAGCCATCATATCATTCATGAACACCCACTTGCTTCCAATGATTTCTTTCCCGTCTATGCGCAAGCAACCGCCGATCCTGTTAGCCATAAAGTGATATAAGAGAACTAGCTCACCTGTATTACTGATATACGGATATACGCCTGTAGTCGAGGACAACTCTACCTCCAGGCCCGTTTCCTCCAGAGCTTCACGGCAAGCGGCTTGATAAACACTTTCCCCTAGTTCCAATCGGCCAGAAGGAAAGTTCCATTGTCCGGCCGCATTCGTTTTTCCCTCTTGGATTAAAAGCACCTTTCCTTGTTCAACAATGGAAACACTGGCCACTCTAATAATCTCCATATGAAGCCCCTTTCCCAGAAAACATATTACATGTCCTTCCCACAGTCATTGATCCAATGCTTTCGCCATCGCCGCTAATTTATTGATTGTCTTCCAATTGCGTGCTGTAGCTGGAACACCCAGCTTATTCAATTGGCCCGCCAGCTTGGAATAACGGATGCTCCTAGGGAATAGAAGATAGACCTCGCGGCCGTCTATAACATATTCTTCCTCGCAAGATGCAAGTGTAGCGAGCATATCAATTCCTTCTTGTAGTGGATCTTCTTTAAGGAATGCCACATGCAAAGGCTCTCCCTCACATGTTTTATCCGCTTCTTCAATTGCCTGTTCTGAAAAAGGACATGTATGGATGATACGTTCAAGCTCCAGAGCATTTCTTACAACCACATCGATGCGAAAACCAAAGCGCCCTTCTATCTGTCGAGCAATCCCTCTTTCCACTTGCTGCGGATCCTCATCGGCTTCAAAGAGGACATTACCGCTTTGTATATATGTTTGAACTGTTTTCAGACCCATCCCTTCAAGAAGAATCCTTAATTCAGCCATTTTGATCTTATTTTTTCCACCAACATTGATCCCTCTTAAAAAGGCAATATAAACTGACATATCAAAACTTCCTTCCCTCTTCATTCAATCAACTGTGCCAAGCATATTCTTTCCAGAAGAGACTTCCCATTAAAAATGCCCCCTTCACTAAAGGACACTAAACAATATCTTCCAACGTTGCATCTAGATTCCTGAAAGCAAAGGTATATCCTTCATCCTCCAGCCTTTTAGGAAGAACCCAACGGCTTTTTAAAACCAATTCTGTTTCAGTTTGAATAAAGATGGCACCCATTTTCAGCATCCATTCAGGTGCAGGCAGGCTGAACCTGGCATTCATAGCTTTTCTCATTTTTTGCATTAACTCCCGATTGGTGACAGGCTCTGGCGCCGAACAATTAAAAATGCCCTGTAAATCTTTTCTTTTTTGTAAGAAGCGGATGATTCGAAACAGATCTTCAATATGGATCCAGCTGAACATTTGTGTTCCTTTCCCTTGGGCACCGCCAAGGCCATAGGTTACCATATGTCGATAAGGAGTCATTACCCCCCCATCCCTTCCCAAAACAATAGCAATCCGTAAGGCGATTTGCCGTGTATGCTTCAAATGATATTGAAAAAATGCATTTTCCCAATTAGAGGCGACATCCACGGAAAATCCGGTTCCTATCTCACCGCCTTCTTCTGTCATCGGGCGGTCTTCTGCATGACGATATATCGTTGCGGTACTGGAATTGACCCACAGCTCGGGAGGCTTTGCACATGCCTCGATGGATTCTCCAAGTATTGTGGTGGTTTTTATTCTGGAATCCATGATTTCCCTTTTCGCCTTGTCATTGTATCGGCAATTCACTGATTTTCCTGCCAAATTGATAAGAAGCTCCGCCCCTTCCAAATTCTCTACGATTCCATCACGGTCATCCCAGGAAATATGGCCGTCCCGGCGGGATATCATTTTAACATCATACCCCAGCCCTCTCCACTTCTGTACGAAAAATGAACCGATAAATCCAGTTCCTCCAGCTATGATCACTTTTTTCATGTACATGCGCTCCTTCGTCTTTTTCCATTAGGCTGCAAGGGTTTTTCTCTTTAGGAACTACTTCTATAGAAGGGACTCCCTCTCCTGCATGAAAACAAAAGAGGCTCCCCAAAAGGAGAGCCTCTCTACCTAAGCGTACATACACTGTTAGTCTTTACCCGATTTTCATAAGCCTGCCTTCACCCTTTTTTCTCAGGAATACAAATAAGAAGAAGGAGAGTAGCATCAAGGCAAACCATAATAGAATGATCGTTATTGTCCGTTCAGCAGACGGCACAAGAAGTACTATCGCGATAGGAAGCATAACACTCGCCAGCCCCAGCATGATCGATAAAAATGAGGCGACACTCTGTTTGACCACCGCCATTTCACTGGTCCAATCGAAATTGGGAAAGGCCAAATTCAAGACGATGCCCGTTAGAGCAGTCCATACTGCATACGTAAGCGGAATGGCGAATAATAAAAGGCTTTCAAGGAATGGACCTTTAATGACAAAAAGAAGCAACAGATTATTACACAGAATAGCCGGAACTGTGATTGTCAGATTAACAGCCATTTTGCTCAAAAAAACCGTTTGGGCACTGACCGGGGCTGTTTGGATGATCCAGATATTTTTCCCTTCCAGCGATAAAGAGCACATAGTCGTACAAGATAAAACAATAAAAACGGATGATATAAAAGGCGCGAACTGTATTGCATACTGCGCAAAATGCTTTACCTGGACCATTTCTCCAAGAAAATCAAGCCCGGTAAACAGTACAGCTACGCTTAACAAAGTATAAAGAACAATGCCAAAACCTGTATTGAGGACGTAGACATTCGTCGAGAAATATCGCTTCAATTCCTTTTTGTATAACGCAACGAAGGGAGAAGATGCTTCTTGGCTCCCCAAAAGAAATTGCCCTTTTCTTTGTACAGCCATCAATGTCGTATTGATTTGTTTGTAACGCTTGGATACAGTAAACGTAAACACAATAAATATGCCCATGGAGCTGACTACAAATAAGAAGAAAAACGGAATGCTCCCTTGGCAGACTGCTTCCATATACCAATGGGCCAGAGGATAAAATGTATTCATTTTCCCCATTAAATCAATGCAGCGTTCTGTTAAGTCCCCTGAGCCTCCAAACATACTAAGCATGCCTGCCATAAAGGCTATTAAAACAGCAAATGTTACTAGTAGATGAAGCAGATTGGCATACTTAAAATGCATCACTATAATGTTCGTCAAATAACCGATAAAAGTGGCCACAATAATCGGTACAATCGGGATAGCCAGGACCGTCAAGGTAAAAATCAGATAATAGCTTGGCCCCGGCAAAGCTTTGACGGCATATACCAAACCGGCGGGAACCATTACCATTAAAGAAAACAAGATATTTAAAATATATAAAATGACTATTCTGCTGGCCACTATACTACTCGTCCTGATCGGCAAGGACATCAATATATCATAATCCTTAAAACCAAAAAGCATCCCATTTACTTTATATAAGGTCACCATACATGACATAAGGCTCGCTGCAGCCATCATCAATCCCAATAGATAATCCAAGCTCCCGGATTTCTCCAGCATGGAAGCCATCCGATAACTGTATAGAAACCCGACAGCCAACATATAAGCGATCAAGAAAAAGGATCCGCAATAAATCGCTGTCCATTTCCGCTTTTCCCTCTTACTGTTTGCGTAGCGGGCTTTATTAAAACCCGTCAGCTGAAGCAATTGAATTTTAACTAACAGCCATATATTATCCATTCTTTATCATCTCCAAAAAAGTGTCCTCCAGACTGCTATTTCCTTTTATTGTCTGGATATCTCCACTGATCAGCAAACGTCCGCTTTTAATGATGGCAATTTTATTGCACAGCTTTTCTGCCACGTCCAGAACATGTGTTGAAAAAAAGATAGAGGAACCCTGATTGCAAAGCTCCTTCATAATCCTTTTCAATGTATAGGCTGCTTTTGGATCCAAACCAACAAATGGCTCATCTAAAATCAATAATGTCGGTTTGTGCACTAAAGCGGATATAATAGCCACCTTTTGCTTCATGCCATGGGAATAGGAGGAAATTAAATCCCCAAGGCTATCCATTATGTCAAATTCATTGGCATACCGCTGAATGCGCGTTTCCCTGTCTCTCGCAGAAACGGAATATAAATCAGCTATGAAATTAATATATTGGATACCGGTCAAATGTTCATATAGGTCTGGATTATCGGGTATATAAGCCATCATTTTTTTACATTCAAGTGGATGTTTCCGTATGGACAATCGATTGATCTCAATCTCACCTTCCTCAAAGTCCAAAATGCCGGCGATCGCTTTAATCGTCGTTGTCTTTCCAGCTCCATTATGCCCGATGAACCCATAAAGATCCCCGTCTTCCACATGCAGGCTTAATGAATCAACTGCCCTCTCTCCATTCTTATAACTTTTTGAAAACTGTTTGATTTCCAGCATATCTCACACCTTCTTTTTCCCTTTATCTATAATACGATCAACATTGTGAAATCGTTCACTCAATTTCCTGGATGAAATCAAAAGCGGAAAGCACCGGTTATCCCCGACAAGCTTAAGAGGGACACTGACAAAGGCTAGTTTTCGCCTTTGTCAGTGGCACGGCTTAAGACCTCGAGGGGATGGTGCTTGCAGCTGGATGAATCAAAAGCGGAAAGCACCAGTTATCCCCGACAAGCTTAAGAGGGACACTGACAAAGGCTAGTTTTCGCCTTTGTCAGTGGCACGGCTTAAGACCTCGAGGGGATGGTGCTTGCAGCTGGATGAATCAAAAGCGGAAAGCACCGGTTATCCCCGACAAGCTTAAGAGGGACACTGACAAAGGCTGGTTTTCGCCTTTGACAGTGGCACGGCTTAAGACCTCGAGGGGATGGTGCTTGCAGCTGGATGAATCAAAAGCGGAAAGCGCCGGTTATCCCCGACAAGCTTAAGGCCTACAAGAAATGGGATGAAAAAAAGCGCCCTGCTGGACGCCCCTTTTATACGTTAATGAACCCCTGCTTTTCCAAGGTATGTATACACATTCTTTACCCAATGGGCATTTAAGCCTGCCGGGTCATTTCCAGCCCCTTCCGGTGAATAACGAGCATGGATCGACTCGACTGTATATAGTCCGTCCTGAATATAAAGCCGTGATAATAATGAACCCATATAACGAATGCTCTCCTCAACTGTCGAAAAAGACATCGGCCCATTATGAATGAAGCCGCCAACATTGTTATACTCGCGGAGCCAACGGCTATCGCCGCCCGTTTCGCTCATTGCCACAGCCATTAAAAAGGCCGGTTCTATTCCGTATTCTTTTCCTACTTCAAAAAAAACAGAGCCATAACCTGTCAGCCGGCCAGATAAAACTTCATCTAAAGCGGCTGCTGCCACTTTCGGAAAACCCCGGACATCAAAGCCCCTATTTCCAGAGGAATCTATTTCATTGCCCGCCTGTACTTGCAGGGTATCCGCCTTGCGCTCCAATTCGACATATTCCGCCCTTAGGCTTTGAATTTCCTTTAAGGTCCAACCATACTGGGTACTCACATATGCCAAAAATCCCTTATTTGCCGTGTGCTGCGCATTCAAATCCGCTTCCGTCTGCTCCAATTCATTCTGTAAGGCCTGTAGATTTTCCAATTGATCTCTTGCAGTCGCTTTAGCATGTTTATATTGGGTAAGATCTTCGTTTAGAGAATCAATCATGGCTTGATCGGCCTTCATTATGTATGAGAGGGCCAGCGAGCGGCTTAAAAAGTCAGATATACTTCTCGAATTGACTAGCACCGAAAGGATTTTATGGTTGCCGCGTTCTTCTTGGATGACAAGCAATCGCTTAGAAAAAATTTGATAACGCCGATTTACTTTCAGCTTCAATTCCTTTTCGTCTTCAACTGCGCTCACTAATTGCTCCTGGGTTTGCAGAAGATCTGATTTCTGTCTGTATTGTTTAATCTCCAGTGACGCTTGCTTGACCGTAATGGATTTCCATTCGTCATAGGCTGCCTGCTTCTGTTCTTCAAGATTGCTTGCTTCCTTTATTTTCGACTCTAATTCATTTTTCACCTTTGACAATTGTCTATTTATTTCTGATTGGACTTTCATCCCATCATAGCCTGAAGCACAAACTGATAAAGGAAAGAACACAAAACTGGCTGCTGCTAAACAGCATAGGAATCCACGTTGCAACCTATCCATCCCCCACCCCAAAAGATTATTTGCCTTTCAAGCTCTTCCCAATTAACGCTGCGGTCTTTCTGCCATTCGTGATACAATCGGCGATGCCTACACCGTAATATGAACAGCCCGCAAGGAATATACCAGGGAATTCCAACGCCAATTTATTTTCCAGCGATACCACGGCTTGGGGATGGTTCAAATTATATACAGGCATCAGATTGTCCCACTTGGTGATTTTTACGGAAATGGGTTTTTCTGCTAGTGAAAGCCCGGACTGGACATCTTTCAATGCCGTATTTATTAATGATTGTTCGTCCATCGCTAAAAGCTCCTCAAAGTTCGGCAAGCTATTTTTATAGAATAGGCGGACGAGCAGTTTTGCCGTTGAAGATGTGTGCGGCCACTTCCTGCTTGTCCAAGTGCAGGCATTGCATAGCAATCCACCGTCAGCCGTGGCGATGAAGCCCGTTCCATCTGCCGGAAGCACGGCATCCTGAACGTCAAAACCCATGTAGATGCTGATAAGAGATTTATCCTTGAAGGAACTAAAATCAGCCTCTAATTCACTTGAATGAAGCATTTTTTGTGCTGCCTGATGTTCTGTCGCCAGTACAACATAATCAGCTTGGAGTATTTTGCCGTCCTCGAGAGTAAGCATGTAGCCATCTTCTGCCTGATTGATAGCCTCAACGCCATTGCCCTTCATGATAGACACATCCGTTAATGCTTTTTCAAAGAAATCCATGACAGTCGATAATCCATTTTTAAAGGAAATCAATTTTTTGTCGCTGGACCGTTTGAACTGTTCCTGATGGGCAGCCAATCCTTTCATAATGCTCCCGTATTCATTTTTGTATTCCAAAAGATAAGGCATGGTCGAAGCTATGGACAATTGATGGAGATCGCCCGAATAGACACCAGATAGAATCGGCGCTATTTGATTTTGCACCAACTCAGCCCCAAGGAAATACGTAAGGAAATCGCCGATCGAATCTTCCTTTGTAAAGGTAGTATTAGGCATTTCGAAATCCTTCAAAGCCTCCTGCTTCCCTTCTTCCGATACGAGAGTGGAGCGGAACAGAGCCTCTTTGCTCATAGGGATTCCAAATACGGCATCCTCAGGTATCGCGTGCAATTCCCCCTTCGTATAGATATAGGAAATCCCGGTCGCATTATAGACAAGCTCATCCTGTAATCCAAGCTCTTCCACCAAATACATGACATTGTCTTTTCGGGCAACAATAGAATCTGCACCGGTTTCCATAATAAATCCGGATTCATGATAGGAAGCGATTTTCCCTCCCAAATCTTTGTTTTTCTCTATTAACACACATTCAATATCTTCCTTTTTTTCTCTCATTACCTTCTGCAACTCATATAAAGCAGTTAATCCAGTGATTCCCCCACCTACAACCGCTATCTTCTTCACAACGTCCACTCCTCACATTACGCGTTCATTTTAGTAGAACAAACAGCCTTACTTACTGTGATTCTATTATACTATAAGCGATATATGACATTTCTGGCAGTTTTGACAATTTAACGGAAAGGAAGAAGAGTGAAAATGCTTCTATATCCTAGCAAATGATTAAACATAGCAAGAACAGGCGGAAATAACGATTTGTTCTAAAATCGCCCTCTGCTTAGCATTTCCTTTTTATCACGAAAAAAGTCCAGCCAATAAGCACTGGCTGAACAGTATACCAAGGATAAACATACTACACAAAATGATTCATTTTTGACGGAGTACCAATCAAAAAAGACGTTAGAAAGAAAAAAGATTATATCTCCCATAAGAGAGTGGCGGCACTACTTTTTTATATAATGAAGCATAACAAGCTGACCTACTTTTTCTGCTTTGGCCAGTGTGTATTTTACAGTAATATCCTCTCCGGTATAAAGAGAGATCCCTTTCCCTAAAACGATTGGAGCAATGGCTAATTGAAATTCATCAATTACATTTTCTTTAAAGAAATCATGGGCTAACTTTCCTCCACCAATTAACCATATATCTTTACCAGGCTTTTGCTTTATTTCCTTTATGAATGTTTTGACATCACTATTTATAAATGAAGCATATTCATCTGATCCGCTGGAAGAGGTGGAAAACACATAGTTTTTATATCTGCTATACGGATAATCCATATCAAATCCACGAATAGTATCATACGTCCCTTTTCCCATTACAACTGTATCAATTCTTTCCAAAAGTGAATTGTACCCATTATCTCCTTCTACTTCCGTTGATTCTAGCCATTCCAATGTACCATCTTCATTTGCAATATAGCCATCGATTGATGTTCCTATATATAAAATAATAGTACGCTGTTTATTCATAAAAATTTTCATTCCTTTACTTTATCTAATCAACCCTATTCAAAAAGGAAAAACATTAAAAACGGATATTGGTTTATCTATTTACAGGATAATTGCTCCGATTCTGGAATAGATATAACACCATGGAGCAAGTGATTTCACCTTTCATTTTTCCTTTTTTGTAGTTCTAATACAAATAAAAATCTACTAGGAGGAAGATGTGATGACTGATTTATATTTAATCATATTTTTAGGAGCATTACTATTTGCATTAACAAATCTAATTGTCTATTTTTTTGCAAAAGGCAAGAAGAGAATGATTCTAGCTGGCATCTTTATTCTATTACTCTCGCCGTTTGTTTTTTGGGGCACTTTGATTTTTGTCTCCAACTATGATAAAGGTGGTTTTGGGGCTGCCATTTTTGCAAATGTATATGGAATTGGCTATTTTCTTAATGGAATTGTTATTCTTTTCAGTAATCAAACAAAATAAAGATCTTTCTATATGGGCTATTATCGCAAACTATGTTGCTTTATCATTAAGAAATGTATCCATTCATTCGCTTTCCGAGTGGCGTCAGAGAAATATATTCTTCAGCCTTAAATAGCCTCCCTTTTAAGCAGAGTAGAAATGCTAATTTAAATATGTACAGTATTGCTCGAATAAATATGTACAAATTTGATATGAATCTACATACTAATCTTGGGGGGATTAGTATGTACATAACAATGAATATTGATATCGATTTTGAGATTAAAAGTCTTTCAGACTTACCGAAATTCAAACAGATTATGGAGCATATGAAAATGAAAATCAATAAAAGTAAGCTAGCAAAGGAATTGGGTGTGGATCGGCGGACAATTGATAAATATCTAAATGGCTTTATCCCAAAAAGAAAAAGGGAAAAGCCCTCAAAGATTGATCCTTATTATGAAATAATAGCCGCATTGTTATCAGAAGATTCAAAACAGGTATTTTATTACCGTCGTATGCTTTGGCAGTACCTAAAAGACAATCATGGATTGGAATGTGGAGCTTCAACCTTCCGTGCGTATATAGCTCGTACACCTGAATTTAATGCCTACTTTGAAGAGGATAAACGTATTTCTTCACCCAAAGGGACAGTCCGATTTGAAACGCCACCAGGTAAGCAGGCCCAATTAGATTGGAAGGAAAACATTTTATTCGAAACCAAAGAGGGAGAAAAGATAGAAGTCAATGTGGCGGCTTTCATTTTATCAAATTCCAGATTCCGAACATTTCAATTAAGTCTTTCTAAGTCACAGAGTACCTTACTTTCTTTTTTAACAGATACTTTTGAAGCAATTGGCGGAGTTCCAGCTGAAATCCTTACGGATAATATGAAAACGGTAATGGATGAAGCGAGGACTGATTATCAACCTGGGAAAGTGAATGCGAAATTTGATCAGTTTGCGAGGGACTTTGATTTTAAAGTCAAACCATGTATTGCAGGACGACCGAGAACCAAGGGGAAAATTGAATCCACAATGAAACTCCTTGATGAAATTCATGCGTACCAAGGTCAACTGACAATGGAGGAACTTCATCTATTCATACAGGATTTAGGGAATAGAATGAATCACCAGATCCATCAAGGAACGGGGAAAATACCGATTATGGAATTCAAAAAAGAAAGGAACCACTTACTCCAGCTACCAACTGACAAAGTAAGAGATTCCTATCGCATCAAACATACACATGTAAAAGTCAATGCATCAAACATGATTTCCTACAAATCGAATCAATACTCTGTACCACCAGAATATCAAGGAAAAAAAGTAGGCTTACAGGTGTATGATGACTACTTGTGGATTTATTATAACATGAAACTGATCGCCCAACATCCAATTAGTAACGCTAAACTTAATTATCAAGAGGAACATTATAAGGCAAGCTTACTTGTTTCCACCCCTCATTATCCTGAAATCGACGATTTAGCAAAACGGAATTTAGCAACGATTGGAGAAGTGTATAAATAATGAATCCAACTACAAACTATCAACAATTATTATGGAATCTTGACTATCTAAAGTTAAAGCAAATGAGCTTACATTTAAATGAAATCGTAGACTTCAGCGTAAAGCATCAGATGTCATTTATCGACACATTAATCAAGTTGACTGCGTATGAAATAGACATACGGGAGAAAAACATGACGCAATCGATGGTGAAGGTCGCAGCTTTCCCTCATTTTAAGGAGGTGAAAGATTTCGATTTTACCTTTCAAACATCGATTAACCAACAGCAGATTCTAGACTTCCTTACATTGCGTTTTATCGAGGAGAATGAAAATATTGTGTTTTTAGGACCAAGTGGTGTCGGTAAAACCCATTTGGCCACAGCAATAGGGATTGCGGCAGCAAAGAAACGGACGAGTACCTATTTTATTAAGTGCCATGACTTGATTCAAAATTTGAGGAAAGCTCGATTAGAAAATCGGTTAGAGAGCCGTTTGAAGCATTACAGCAAATACAGACTGTTAATCATCGATGAAATCGGTTATTTACCGATTGATCACGAAGACGCTAAGTTGTTTTTCCAGCTGATTGATCGAAGATATGAAAAAAGAAGTACCATCTTAACAACCAATGTGAATTTCAAAGCGTGGGATGAAATATTTCAGGAACCTAAACTGGCCAATGCCATATTAGACCGCATTTTACATCATGCGACAGTTGTGCCTATGATAGGTGATTCATACCGATTAAAGGATCATTTAGCAAAAGAGAACGAGTAATTCTGTACATCCTTATCCAAGCGAAAGTGTACATATTTATGTTGACATTTACAAGCAGAGAGGCTATTTGCTGTGTAGACCATCCACACCCCTTAAGTCTATATATTCAAATCAACTAATAAGGCGGAATGGTCCGAGGATTGATCGAACCGCTCTTCATGTGAAAAATGGCAATATGACAAAGCATGTTTCAAACTAGGCGAAATATAAGCATAATCCAATCTGAATCCATAACCCCCATCATCCTCGTAGCTATACTCTATAGCTTGGTTTCCATTTGCCATTCGCCATGAATCGGTCCATCCGTTCTTGACCAATTTCGGAAGCAATTGCTGGCAGCCTCTCGGAGGGCCCTGGCTGTCTATCGTTAGGCTCGTATTATAATCGCCTATTATGACGCACTGGTCCTCCTTATGGCTTTTCGCATAGAGCACCAGGTTTTCGCAAAAGCAATCCCTATCCTGCACTCTAGTCAAGTAGTTAGGGATATGCACCCCAAGGACATACAGCTCTTTTTCAGGAATGTACAGCTCGACCCATCTTTCATAAGGGATATTCGGATGTTTTGTATCCGTCACATCATAAAAATCAATCTTCGAGGCGATGAACACGCAATCCATCTTATAGGGTGAAACATGGGTATTCTGAAACGTATATCCCATAGCGAACAACCCTTTTTTAATGGCTGCCCCTTTGGGGTTATCCCAAAACTCCGTCAAAACAACCATATCAGCCTTATGCTGCATTAAATGGTTGATAATACTTTCAAAACTTGCATGCAAGCCGCCATTCTGGATATTCCATGTAAGAATCCGCATGTCGATCATTCCCTTTCCTGCTAAAAAAATACCCCTCACTATTCTTTACCACAAATCGTCCAACCTAAATGGATCAATCAAAAGGTTCAATGATTTGACATGAATGCCTCCAAAATGAAAAGGCATTTCTCAAAGAAATGCCCATTGGTTAGTTACTTCCCTTTATCATTCAATTCAATTACAAGAGCCGAGTGGTCGCTCGATTGATCGATTCTCTCTTGGTGCGAATAATGGCACTGCACTAACTGGCTGCTTAAGGAAGGCGAAATATAAGCATGGTCGATCCGCCAGTCCTGCCCGCTGTACGAATGCCAGCTGACTTGTTTTCCATCCTTATGGGTATAACGCCATGAATCTATCCAACCCATAGCATTCAATTCTTTCAGGTATTCCAGGCACTCGATTTTTAAGCCAGCCGTGTCCTCAGGAAGACCGGTATTATAATCGCCGATTATGACACAACGCCCATCTTTATGCTTGCGGGCATATTCAATCAATTCCTGCCAAAACACCTCTTTATCCTGAAGCTTAATCATTGTGTTTGGAATATGGATACCAAGCACCTGCAAATCTTTTTCCGGGAAATATAAATCGACCCATCTTTCATATGGCACTGCATATTCATTCATATCAGTTACATCTTGGAAAGGAATTTTTGAGGCGGCAAATACACAGTCCATTTTAAAAGGGGCTGTATGGATGTCCTGATAAATATAACCGGCATCATAAAGTCCTTTTTTAATATGGTCCCCTTCATCCCCCACCCAAAATTCAGTCAGAATGATTAAGTCTGCTCCATGTTCCAACAAATGCGAGATGATAGAATCAAAACGAGAGCCCGTTCCCCCTTGTTTTATATTCCATGTCACCAATTTCATCGATGCTTCCTCCACTCTATTTTCTTGCTATGTCCTACCTTATACTTAACAGATAGTGTACCATGAGAAATAGACGAGTAAACCCGCCCTGTCGATTGTCACATATTGTTCGAAAATATTTGCGCATACACTGCCACTTTCCCCAATCACTTCCATTATTCCTTGCTATACATTCCTTAGCCCTCTTTATTTCCTTATATCACGAATACTTTCCCAGGCAGAAAGCTATGGCCCGCCAGCAAGCTGCCCTTGTCTTCAAAACCGGGCTTGCGATAGACATTCCCGCCTTTTTCTTTATTGGGAAAAATCGATAGACTTCCAGCTCACAAAAAAACCGCCGCCATTAAATGAGGGCAGTTTATTCTGCGGACGTTAATTTCACGAATCCATATCCTCGTTTAGCCGCCAACGTTTCCAGCGCCTTCTTAAATGATAGATATGTTTCAAATGAATCATCCTGAAGCAAATCCGATTGCAATAGCTTCAACGTTACATTCGGACCGAAACCGACAAAGACTGAGTGGACTCCCATCAGTTGCAATGACTGTTTTAGGCTCCTTACATAATAATCAAATGTATCCAATTCCTCGATTTCTTTTGAAGTAATAGCGGTAAAGTCGATGACAACTGTCGTAACATCCTCTATACTTGCCGCACTCAATATTTTGGCATTCATTGCCTCAAATCGTTCGGGAAATAAATTCCCGACAACTGGTACTAGAATAGTTTCTGGAAGAATCGAGGGAATAATCGGTGCCGATAAATCCTTAATCAATCGCTGGCTTTTCTCCAGCTCTCCCTTTAAATGGAGTATTTCTTCTTCTAACTCCTTTACGTATTCCATAATGCCTCCTCAACCAAATAACGGGTAGTTTATATGACTTTATTATATCCTTACTCGCCCTTTTCCCCTATATTTCTGCTCTATGTTCCTATTGACTGATTGCCCCCTCTTGAATACTCTCCCGATTTCTGTGCATCCTGCACTGATTTTCTGTTAATACACGTTCTATTAGGGGCCAAATTAGATCTTTGCCGGGAGAAGGCTCGCTTTGGATTTCAACTAAGCGCATGGAAGTGAATCCTTGTTTCAGCACCTCACACAGAGCTTCACAAAAAAGGTCCATGCACACTTGAGGGTCGGCGGCTGGTTCAATGCGAAGCATAGCTTGATTGCAATCAATATTCCAATCAGAGTACCCGCAATATCCGATTAACCGGCCCGTTTCTTTTTCAATTAATTGCCAATCCCGGCAACTGACAACGCCTTTATCACTAAGGAAGGTTGAATACCTCTGAAACGTATCATCCAATTCGTTCTCTCTCTCCAAATGAAAAAAACGTTGAGCTTCCACCCTTCGCTCCGGATTATTCAAATAAAGCAGGATAGCTGGATTTATTTCGTTCAAATATAACCTCTTTGTTTCAAAAACCGGCATTTCTCCCGTATAGTGAGTACATTTCTTCAGCATGATGACACCTTCTGTTTTTATTTTATGTCGTATATCCATCATAACAGAGAAATACGCACAAACGGCCAATTAAATATCGGTAAACTTGCTATTGCTCAGCAGGCTTCTTCGGATCCATACCGTGGCTTAGGACAGCTGATACTCCGGTAAACCGGAATGGCTCCCTTCCGGTTTACACCTTTCATTTTTCTTATTGTCGGACATGGAAAAATCAGGTTTGATCGCTCCCTTTTCAATCATTCTCCTTGGAGGCCAATGTATATGCCGATTTTCTTCCGTTTTTTTCCACAGATATATTTGGATAAGATTGATCCAAATATAGTTTAAATAAACGTTGGGTCTTTTCTTTATCCTCTTGGCTAGGCCCTGTTTTTTTCTCCTTGAAGGAAACCTTCAATACGTTCTTTTCGGAGGAAATGGAAACATCAGTATAGGTACGGGTCAGCCCATCCGCATCAACTTGGATGCCGGTCAACAAAACATACAATTTTCCGTCCTCAGTGTCCCATATATAGGCACCATTGGATTCTTGCTTGGAAGCAACAAATTCTAAAATAGATTTATTTGTTTTATATAGATTGACCTCTTCGTATGACAAATCGTCGCTATAAGATATCCAGTGGCAGCCAGAAAGAACCATCATAGTACACAGTATAATGATCAATTTCTTCATTTTTTCCCCCTTTTGGCAAATACATCTTTCAACTTGTTCGCCTCTATCCAATGGTATTCGCTACACATACATGAAATCCTTTCTAATCGTCTATACGATTAATGGTTATCAAAATGGGGAAAAAACAATACAACATATAAAAAGGAGGAGAAACATATGAAAGTTCTTTTTCATATTGATTCAATGGATCTTTGGCCAATGACAATCGGAAATGTCCGAAATTTAGTCGATAACTTTGAGGAAAGCGGACAATTATTTGATGTGGAGATTGTCGCAAATGGAGAAGCAGTAAAAGGAGTGATTGCAAAAAATGGGGAAAAAGAGGCGAAGCAGCTTGCAGAATTAGCCGAAAAACACGTCATCATAGCTGCTTGCAACAATGCGCTTACTACATATGGCCTGAAACCGGACGACATACATTCTTTTATTAAAATCGTCCCTGCCGGAGTAGTCGAAATAGCCGAAAAACAACAAGAAGGCTACAATTATATAAAACCCTAAGAAATGACTCAGGCATGTGGCTTATTTCCAAGCAGGCCAGGTACAAGGCTCGACACCGAAAAGCCGGTACTGGTGAGTCTTTTCCGAAGAAAAGCGGAAAGGACCTGCTTTGATTCGAGCCCTTTTCATCCAATACGAAATTAAGAAGCCAAATGTATGCCAATTTCCATCGGCAATCCATTTGGCTTCTTTATTGGACATCCCAAAACTGTTTAATTGCTTCAGAGAGCATTTCCGTATTCCGCACATAAAGCATTTCTTCCCAATGATCGGGAAACAGCAGCCTATATGACTGTGTGCGATAACGGCTATCTATCAACAGGATGATGCCTCTGTCCTTTTCATCGCGGATGACACGGCCAGCAGCCTGTAAAACACGATTCATCCCGGGAAAGGTATAAGCAAACTCATAACCGTTTCCAGATAGAGAGTGGTAGTATTCGCGCAGCAATTCCCTTTCCTCCGTAAATTGGGGAAGCCCAACACCTACAATGCATGTGCCGATCAATCGTTCCCCCTTCAAATCGATGCCTTCGGAAAAAATACCGCCGAGGATACAAAAGGCAATCAACGTTTCAGAAGGTTTTTCTTCAAATTCATTTAAGAACGCTTCTCTTTCTTCATCTGCCATTTGATTCTTCTGGCAGATGGAACGGATATCAGGGTACATGGCGGAAAATGCGGAATAGACCTCCTGCAAATAGTGATAGGAGGGGAAAAAGATCATATAATTCCCTTTTTTCTCCATAACCATCGCATGTATTTGTTCTGCTATAGGCTTTATGCTTTCAGGGCGGTCCTTATATTTCGTAGAAATCGAAGCATCAATAAGAAGCTTGGCGTTCCCAGCATCAAAGGGGGACGATAGCCGGAAAAACTTACATTCTTCATCGCCGCCCAAGACAGAAGAAAAGTAAGGGAGCGGAGAAAGAGTAGCAGAGAAAAAAATAGTGGAGCTTGCCAGCTTCGTTACCTTTTTCAGCAAATCGGAAGCATCCAGACAGAGCAGTTGAATCTCTGTATCACCCTGTTCTGTTTGAAGAACCGTTCTGTACGCCTCGCTGTATAGACCCATTATTTTTTGAAAAGCCAAAATGTCAAAGTACACCTGCATTAGTTCATTATTAAGGGGATTTGCTTGTAAATATCCATTGAACTGCTGGATTAGATCAGAAACAAGTTCTTCGAGCCGATCCGGCAGTTCCGGCCAAATCAAAGACTTCCCATCCTCCATTTTTTTCTCATTATCCAAAAAGAACATTTGCAATGTACGTATGGCACTCCGCAGCCCCTTTTCATTCTGGCCCAATGACTCTCTCGCTGTTATCAGCATTGATTTTGACAGTTTGGCGGAATACATGTCTTTAGCGCGCTCGACAAGATTATGGGCCTCGTCCACCAACACTGTCGGCTTACGGCCCCTGTCCATGAACAAACGTTTAATATATACATGGGGATTAAAAACATAATTGTAATCACAGATAACGACATCACACCATAGAGTGGCATCCAAAGACAATTCAAACGGGCAAATGCGATGCTTGCTTGCATACTCTTCGATGACTTTTCGTGAAAGATGGTCATGATTCTGAAGCATATCAAATAAGGATTCATTTACACGGTCAAAATATCCTTCCGCAAATAGACAATGCTTCGGTGTGCAATTACGTTCCTCTAAAAAGCATGTTTTATCTTTGGCTGTCAATACTATACTTTTTAAACGAAGGCCTTTTTCACTCAGCAGGGAAAGAGTATCTTCAGCCCCTTTTCTCGTAATTGTCTTGGCTGTTATATACAAAATCCGGTTCGTTTTCCCTTCACCCATTGCCTTAACGGCCGGAAATAAAGTGGATAATGTTTTGCCTGTTCCAGTCGGGGCTTCGCAAAACAGCTTCATTTTATGGTAAATGCTTTTATATACGACTGAAGCCAGCTGCCTTTGGCCATCCCTGTACTGTGAATAGGGAAATCCCAGCTGGCGGATGGATGAATCCCTTGCCTCCTTCCAGTCCAATTGGAACAAGGCCCACTTCTCGTATAGGGACAGATAGTAGCGGAACTCTGTCTCTAATTGCACCAAACTGTATTTCCGTTCAAGGGCTACTACCTCTTCGGTTCCGACTTGGATATATCTTAAACGAATGGCCACTTCATTCAAATCTTCTTTTTGGGCATAAATGAAGGCATAGCATATGGCTTGGGCCCAATGCACAACTTGACCGTCCCCCACTTCGCTCAATGGGCGTACGGTAGATTTGATTTCATCGATCACCCATAGTCCATCATCTTCATATATCCCATCCGCTCTTCCCTCAATCCGGAACGGAATGCCTTTATAATCATAAAGAGTAGATAAGGGGACTTCAGCGCTGTACTCTTCCGCTTCCTTCTTTTGCAGCAAACGATGTAGGCGCGTACCTTCGGAAGCACGGTCCTGCCCAGAAAAAACGGAATCGATGCTTCCGCTCTTCAAGACGAATTCTATTAACTGTTTTACCGAGAGAGCCACTTCTTCCTTCATTTCGCCACTCCTTTCCCATCCCATCATGCATTTATTGTAAATCATACTAATTGTGCTTAAAATTACGTTTTTGCGACATTCTAACGTACATAGTGAACTTTGTTAGGAAGTGAATGTACATGCCTTTTTTTTCGTCCAAATGGATCATACTCTTCATCATACTTGCTGTAAGTTTGTCCATCATGCCTCCCCTTTATTGTGCGGCTGCCAACGATTCAGCACTTTTGCTTTCACCTGTTTTTCCGCTTCAAGAAAACAAAAAGAAGGTCCAACTCTATATTAACGGACATTCCTATCATACAACACTTAACGATCTTGGCCTTCATTTCGATTTCTTTGATCTCCTTAAAGAATCCGATCCTTTTGGCGAGTCCGCTAGCATTCCTACCCCCTTCGCCGTAACTCCCAAATATTCGGACCGCACGCACTATTTAGGAGCCTCTTTAAACATGGACAAATGGAAAAATACACTTACAAGCATTGAACAGCTTCAGGAAAACAAAATGCATAATGCCACTTTAAAGATAACCGGCGGAACACGGCAGCTTACTGATCATACAACCGGAATAAAAATACGCAGAGCTGAATTGCTGTCTCTCCTGAACAATCAAATAAGCAGCGGCAAAGAGCTCAGTACAATTCAAATCCCGGCAGATCCAGTCAAACCAACCATCACCAAGGAGAGCCTGAAGCAAATAGACGCCTTAATCGGCACATTTTCGACGCAATATACTGTAAGGGAGAGCGATTCCAATCGCAATATAAATATCGCCCTTGCGACAAATGCGATTGATTCGACTATCCTTATGCCCGGGGAAGAATTCAGCTTTAATAAGCATATAGGCAACACAACCAAGGATAAAGGCTATCAAAAGGCGGGTTCTTATCTTGAAGGGGAGGTTATCAGCAGCTATGGAGGCGGAGTATGCCAAGTCAGCACGACATTATTTAACGCCCTTATTAAAGCTGGCATCATTCCTACCACACGTTCTAACCATAGTATGGCGATCAATTATGTCCCCATTGGGCATGATGCAGCAATCGCTTTTCCTTTTAAAGATCTCATCTTTAAAAATCCCTATTCTATTCCCATTTATATCGAAGGAATCGCCAATAACGGCTGGCTTACATTTAAAATCCATTCATCCAACACAGTAAAAGCCAGCAATATCGAATATCGTTTAACAAGCGAAATTCTGGCAGAAATAAAGCCAAATATTACGTTTATTGAAAGCACAGCACTAAGGCCTGGAAGGATAAAACAACTGGCATCTGGTAAAAGCGGATATCGTTCAGCAACTTTTTTAGAAACGTATATAAATGGTAAAAAAGTAGCAAAAACCAGATTATATACTGATTTTTACAAACCAAGGAATGAAATTGTGATGCGGGGCAAACAACCATAGAATGTTGAATGCAATAGAGGCCCGTTCCTGTTTCACCCCAGTAAAATAAAGGAGCGGAGGAATCAAAGTCACTCTCCGACATAAGAGTGGCTTTTGCTTACGTTCTAGGGGACAAACACTAATAGCTTACTCAATAAATAACAAAAGTCCCGATGACATTGCTTTCACCGGGACTTTCCACTTATTTGTTTGTTGACACCAAAGAAATCATACAGTTAACAGTATTTGAAAAATTATGGTACACTAGAAAGTACAAAAGTTTTGTAATAAAAAAATAAAAATTGTAATACTATTGTAATAATTGGTCTGTTCCACTACACTTAACTAGTAACTATGTTACTGGTAATTTACTATTATTGGAGGAATTCTATATAATTATGAAAAAGAAATACATTTGGATAATCGCTTCTCTGGTCATTGTGTTGGCTGCCGCGGGATCAATATATGCATACATATATAATACCGCTAATAAATATAGCCATGCTTTTTATCCCAATGTGAAAGTGGAAGGCAAGGACTTAACCAATCAAACAAAAAAAGAAGCTGAAAAAACATTGGCCGGCGTGACAGCCAAGCATGACCAAAACAAAATTACAGTTAATGTCCAGAACCAGCCTTTCCAGACAACATTAAAAAATATCGGCGTTCAATACGATACAGATAAAATACTCAATGCAGCCTATTCCTACGGCAAAGATAAGAGTTTACTAGACCGTTATAAATTGGTGAAGGATGCCAAAGGAAAAGAATATTCGCTGTCCTATACGATAAATGAAGAATTGTTGAACAAATGGATTTCCGGCATAGAAGAACAGATAAAAACACAGCCTAAAAATGCAAGCATTTTCATCCGAAATGGAAATGTATCCATTAAAAATGATTCAAAAGGGCAACAAATCAACCAAGAACAACTGCGCAAGCAGCTACTCGCAGCCCTTAATAAGAACGATAAAAATGATATTGCCGTAAAGGCAGAATTGAAGCCGATCGCGGCAAAAATCACAAAAGAAAAACTGGAAACAGTCCATAACCTCATCGGCACATTTACTACCCATTACACAACCGGCGCCAGTGAGCTGAACAGAAACCTGAATATAAAGATTGCTGCCCAGACAATTGATTCCTACTTATTGATGCCAGGCGAGAGCTTCAGTTTTAATAAGTATGTGGGTGATACAACCGCTGATAAGGGCTATAAAGCGGCCGGCACATATGTAGGCGGAAAAGTAGTCGACAGTTACGGCGGCGGGGTATGCCAAGTCAGCACAACCTTATATAACGCAATCATTAAAGCGGGAATAGAACCGGATGTAAGATCCAACCATAGTATGACAGTCGGCTATGTGCCTGTCGGCCAGGATGCAGCGATTGCTTATCCTTATAAAGATTTGAAATTCACTAATCCATATTCCTTCCCTGTCTATATTGAAGGGACAGTCGGGCCTGGAACATTAACGTTTAACGTTTATTCATCCGGCAAAGCAAAACCCGAAGATATTGATTATCGTTTGGACAGCTCAGTTGTCAGCCAAACAAGCGGCGGAACAAAAAGTGTCACTTATTTAGAAACGATAAAAAACGGCAAGGTTGCAGGCCGAAAAGTAATCAGCAGAGATAGCTACTTAGCACATAAATAAAGCGGAAATGAAAAGCTCCAGCCTAGCATTGGTTGGGGTTTTTTTATCATAGTGTCCTATCCTCAATGGCCTGTATAGCAATAGTTATCTCCACTTCATCTCCCAGCATCATCCCCCCTGTTTCCAAAGCCGCATTATACGTAAGCCCGTAATCGCTCCTTTTGATGACCCCAGATCCACTTATCCCTATTTTGGCAGTTCCATGTACATCCTTTGCCTTTCCTTCATATTTCATTTGAAACGTTTCCTGCTTTGTTACACCATGAATCGATAATTCTCCTGTTACCGCATACTGGTAACTGCCTTTTGCCTTTATTTCAAGCGATGTAAAATGCATGTTCGGAAATGCAACGGCATCAAAAAAATCGGAAGACATTAAATGCGCATCACGTTTTTCATTACGTGTATCAATTGATTTTACATCGACCGACAAATCGATTTCAGCCGTTGTCCAGTCCTCCGGGTCCAATTCCAGAGTAGAAGGCTTCATCAGAAATGTCCCTCGGACTTTGCTGATCATCATATGCTTAATCGAAAACTCCAGATAACTATGCTTCGTATCTATACTATATATCAAATGGACTCCTCCCCTTTCATCTCATTTTATTCCTAATACCACACTCCTATGAAAACTAACATCCACAGCTTCCTATGTTTAAGAAAAGAATGGAGAAGGGAAGAAAAAAAGAAATACGAATAAGGAGATGGATAGAATGACAAAAGACCAAGCCGTACAAAAATTATCAGCTATATTGGAAGACTCACGAGTAGGTGTGCTTTCTTCAGTGAAACAAAATAAGCCAAAAGCGAGATATATGACTTTTTTCAACGATGGCAGCACCTTATACACGCCTACAAGTGCGGATACATGCAAGGTGGATGAATTGGAAAAGAATCCTTCCGTCCATGTAATTGTCGGCTACGAAGGTGAAGGCTTTGGGGACGCCTATGTAGAAATAGAAGGCCATGCAACAATCAGCGAAAATCAATCCTTGAAGGAAAAAATGTGGGATGATTCATTTAAAGCCATGTTTACCGGAGATAACGACCCTGATTATGTCATTTTGGAGATCAAACCGGCACAAATGACCATCAATAATCGTAAACAACAGTTGGAGCCAGAAATAATCTCCTTCCAATGACAGGAAATTCATTGGAAGCACTATACTTTATCCAGACTAGGAGATAAACAATGAAAACAATAACCAGGGTTTTATATAGCTTTCTTATGACGGGAGCGGGTATCATGCATTTCCTTAAGAGAGAAAATTTTAAGCGCATCATGCCGCCAGTAATCCCTTTTCGTTCCTTCTTCGTATTATTTACAGGAGTATGCGAAATATTGGCAGGGATTGCTCTGCTCTTCAATATCTTCAGGAAGAGCGCCAGCGTGTTGCTGGAAGTTTTCCTCGTGCTTATTTTCCCTGTCAATATGTATATGGCCATCAAAAAGATGCCTTTACGCCCTGGAGATAAAGCGCACCCTGTAGCACTTTGGCTGCGTCTGCCCCTTCAATTGCCGTTAATAAGCGGGGCTCGCAGCTGGAGAAAGGAAAAAAATCAATCACCACAATAAAAATCTAAAAAACTTTATAAAAAAGGTTAGATTATTTGATATCCGGGTATATATAAGTGACGAGGTTAATAGATACCTCGCCAAGAAACACATACAGGTGGTTGGTTGCTCAGATGAGAATGCTATTGAAAGAAAAGGTAGATTCCATCTGGTAAATCATCATACTGGCGATGCGGTAGCCGAACTTCCACACAGGGTCAAACATTCTGGGAATTGAGTATAAAAGCGCACCGCCAAATATGAAAAGTCCCTTTCCAATCATAACAGCCTATGTAATTCAAGTTTTGCGAACAATGATAAATCAGCCCAATGTCCATTCGGGGTACGCAAACGCTTTGGATACATGACATGGACTTGATTGATTCAACGTTACAGGCCTTTGATAGGCTGACGGTGAAAGCGGACAACAACTGAATAGTGTGCAGCAAGGCAATTACAACAATCTCACTTTTCTATTAAGAAAAGGAAAGAGCAACCAAACCGCCTATATTACTAATCAATTAACAGGATCTTTAACAGATCCTGTTTTTATGTACAATTACCGCATATGGAATACTTTTATGATAGAATGGGCTGCTTTCTGGACAAAGAGTTAAGGTCCTTTAACGTCAATGAATAACAACCCTGGGTAAGCAAAAGATATTAGTACATGATTATCTGTAGCCCTTAAGACTCTAAGATATGCGCCCATTACCTGATTCTCTTTCTGCAATGGGAAACCCTCAATTGATATTCAGCTAAATCTTCATATAAACAAACTTAAGACATGATTAAAGGGCTTGTGGCATTGCACAAGCCCTTTATCCTATTTAATCATCTTTTCCCATAGATATAATATGTCCATCCTTGGCATCGACCTTTACTTCATCTTCTTTGCCCCCGGATTTGTGCACATCGACTTCATAATAGGTAGGCCCGTTTTTGCGCTCTATTTTCCATTTTGTTGCTTTTCCGTCCGCTTTATCAGTTGCTTTTTCCATCGCTTCTTTTGGGCTAATAATTCCGGTAAGCTCAATTTTGGATTGTTCGCGGTCTTTTTTTATTTTATCGTCGTCTAATTTATCGGTTTTATTCTTTATGATTTTTTTTGAATTGGCATCTATACCGATCTTTGTTTTTTCTGTATCTGTCATCATTTCAACTTTATAGGCATATTTTTGGTTTTCCTTTTCCAACTCCAGCTTTGTTACATCTCCATCTCCTTTTTCACGCGCTATATGTAAGGCTTCCTTTGCGGAAACCTTGAATTGGCTTTTTTCCAAGTCTTTCCCTTGATTGGATGATTCATCTCCCCCGGCTTGCTGGGTAGAGCATCCAGCTAAACCAATTAGCAAAATAAGTCCGGTTAACACTGTTCCTGTTTTTTTCATTGCGTTCATCCCCTTCCCACGTTCTAATACCACTACAGAAAGAGTGATAAACAAATGAACTTTCCCTTAAAAACAATATTATCCACAATGTGATAAAATTAGCAAATATTACAACATTTAAAGAGAGGCAGGCCTTCCTTACATGACATTACTCTTCGAGCTCATTTTTCTTTTTAGTATGTATCTTGCAATTGATATCTATCTCCGTAAGAAAAACAAGACGGATATAAAACGTTCTTTTTTGCGTAAACGGAACAGCGACCGCCATAAAGTGTTTAAAATGATTGAGTATTCCTATATATCTTTGTTTATTGTCTTTATCTTTCTTTCTGTTATTAAATGGGGTTATCCCCCTGTTTATTTTTCTTTATCTCTTTACCTAGCAGTATTATATGCATTCCTCGGGTTTGAAGAATGGAGATGCCGATTTTCCGATAAAGAATATATTCATTACTGGCTAGGCAGCTTTTTTATGTTCATTTTTTATTTTCGCCTTATTTTTTATAAATATTTATAAAATGGTTTAACAATAGTACGTAAGGGTATAGAACAATATCAGGAGAAGTAATTTCCTGAATGGTACACTCCGCGGTGGCCGGTTGCTTGTTTGAGAGTATGCAAGAATGTCTCAGCAAGTTTATGAAAAAAATGATTTATGAATTACGACATATGAATATCGCTATTCAAGTGGACTTAAAAATAGGCTGTTTGAAAGAAGATGTCTTTCATCAGATATGTAGGTACACAAAGTACAAAGCACCTGAAAGTGGTATTCAATTCTGCTTGGCAACAGCCCGGCAGCCTGTTCAATCATTTTCAAGCACATATAGATGTTTTTTATTTGCCCTTTCATGAATTGAAAATGACAAAGCACGATGTTATGTTAGTTGTTACCATTACCCCTGCTTTTCAGAAGAAAAGTGTATAGCAACCAGCCGCCATTTATGAAATGATTTGATTGATCTTTTGCTCAGTAAGATAAAAAGAAAAAGAGGAGCACTCCGATGCTCCTCTTTTTCTTTTTATAAAATCCTTCTTTTTTGCCCATACTATTGACGGATTCGCTCTTCTAATTTATTGGCCCGGCATCATATATTAATACTATCCGTGCTGGCCTTATCAACATAATAATCCCACTTTAATGCAAAGGAGGATTTATCGATGTCTGCAATCATAGCTATATTTATGCTAACGGTCATTTATTTGATTATAGAAACGATTATTCAAAGCCATCATCCCCATTCTGAATCAAAAACAAATCATCCCTTTTCCGATCGCCATACATGTTTCCTCATTTTAGAAGCGTGCATGCTTGCCATTTATCTGCTAAGCGCCCTATTTTTATTCACTGCCCAGGATCCGGCTTTCGCTATCGACTTGCTCGTCCTGTTCCTCTTCTCCATTTTTATCATAAGGGGCATCGAGGAATGGATGTATAAAAAAGCGGAAAAAGAATATATCCATTCATTCATAGGAGCATCCTACTTCTTAACGGCTTTTCTGATCCTTTCCTTTCTTAATTTCGTCTAAAGAGGCATACCTGGCTAATCATAAGCGGGTATGCCTTTTATACTGACCCCGCACAAATATATGAAACCCTATTATTGTTCAGTGAATCACAATGTTTTGTTGACTCACTCCTTCCTTGATTTTATGATGAAAGTAGACGTATTTTTCTGCCATCGTTAAATCCCAGCATTGAAGGAGGAGCAACATGATTAAAAGGATTGCATCCGACACAGGAGATTTCTGTCTGCTCCCACTAATAGCGAAGAACGCATTTTAGATCGAATACAGCAAAGGTGATCCAGTGTAAGCCTTCTTGTACTGCACTCCTAAAAGAAGGGTACAAATTCACCTCTTGGGGTGTTTATTTATGGAGATTAAATAAAAGTTAAGCGCCCAGATGGAACTAAAATAACCTGAAGGATCGCACCATGCCATTGCTTTCTCCTTAACTGAAAGAAAACATTGCTTCCTTACGCAACCATGTGCGATTATAATGAAAATACATAAATAGTTTAATGACTAAATCAGTTTTAAAGGGTGATCCTATATGAATAAACCGTCTGAAGATATGGTCCAGCGCTTATTGGTGAAATTTTTCGAAATACAGGACAAGTCAGCCAAATTCATGTCTGGCTTGACCGCGGATGCACATATATCCAAAAACCTGATGCTTCTTATATTCCTCTTACGACTGTATCGACAAATGAAAATAACGGAAATAGCCGATGCTTTTATGCTGACACCCGGTGCAGCCACAAATATGTGCGATAAGCTTGAAGATTTGGGTTTTGCCGAACGGATTAGAATGAAGGATGACCGGCGTGTTGTCAGAATGTCGCTAACCAAAAAAGGAGAACAAAAAGTAGAAGCCATCTTCTCCAAATTTACAAACGAAGAATTGGAGCAGCTGACAGCAACTTTAGGAAAAATAAGTACCCTTTTCGGAAAACTATAAGCCATCAAAAAAAAGATTATGAATAAAATAATCTTTTTTTATTGACTATTCATTTTATTATTAATAAATTATTATTATTAAATGTTTTAGTTATTAAAATAGTTTAAAAGGGGTACTGCTATGAATACATGGCACAAATTAGACAATGCGGCCAAGCTTTTTCCTGCTGTCAAGGCAGACCATAATTCCTCTACCTTTAGAGTTTCAATGATTATGAAAGAGACCGTTCAAAGAGATATGCTTCAGGCAGCGGCAAGCATGGCCATAAAACGGTTCCCGATGCTCGCAGTTGAAATGAAGAAAGGAACATTTTGGAACTACCTTGATGAACCAAAAAGGACCATTCAG
This sequence comes from Bacillus kalamii, assembly GCF_047238185.1. NCBI lineage: Bacteria > Bacillati > Bacillota > Bacilli > Caryophanales > Bacillaceae > Bacillus > Bacillus kalamii. Next base: position 2,701,320 of record NZ_JBDFMI010000001.1, read on the forward strand.
ATTGAAAAGGAAGAAAACTATCCTTGTTATCCTGTTACAAACGGAAGCTTGCTGAGAATCATCTATTTCCATAAAAGGATTTCGTTGGAGATTTTCCATGGGCTCACCGATGGCGCAGGAGCTGTGGAATTCCTAAAAACAGTAGCCTATTCATATTTAAAAATGCTTGGACATCACATAGAGCATGAAAATCTAATCCTGCTGCCGGAAGACTTTCCGGATAAAGAAGAATATGAAGACAGTTATACATTATACTTCAGGCCAGAATCAACCAACCGTATAATGGAACCGAAATCTTTTCAGATAACAGGTACTCCAATAGAACCATTCGGGAATAATGTCATCCATGGTGTTGTAAGTGCATCCAAGCTCAATGAATATGCAAAGAGCAAAGGGGCTACTATTACGGGTTACTTGACAGCGATTCTTATTCGCAGCATCTATATGGAATACGCAAAAAATCAAAAGTCTGACCGAAAAGTGATGATTGCTGTTCCGGTCAGTTTAAGGAAAAGCTTCCCATCGAAAACAATCCGCAATTTTTTCAGTGTTATGAATATAGGCACCGAACTAACCGAACAGACTTCTTTTGATACTCTATTAATGGAAGTTATGAAACAACTAACGGAAAAAACGAACAAAAAGGCACTTGAACAATCTGTCTCTCCTAACGTACGGCTTGAGAAAGAATTATGGATCCGATTCATCCCCCTTTTTATAAAACATACGTTTTTACGGTACAGCTTCGAGCATTTTGGGGATAGCAGAAAAACTCTAACTTTATCCAACCTTGGCAAAATCAACCTTCCTAGAGATATGGGCAAGCATATCGAGCGCATGGAAGCTGTCGTGTATCCTACTGCAAAAAGCCCGATCAACTGCGGGATATGCTCGATAAATGATAAACTTACCATCACTTTTACAAGAAGGATTATGGAAACAGATGCAATCAAGCATTTTTTTCGCAGCTTGGCAGACCAAACTGGATTGCGCATTGAAATCTACTCCAATGAATGGGGGATCAAACAATGACTCTTTGTCCGCATTGCCATGTTTACATCGATGAACACCTTGATAGATGCCCGCTTTGCCTGAAGGGAATGCCAGCCTGCCAAAAGAAAGAAGGATGCGCTCCCCTTTACCCGGAATATCGGATAAAACCGGCCAACCACAGTGTCGTTGTAAAAATATGGCTCTTTTTATCCATTATCTCCTGCAGCATTAGTTTCTTGGTAAACATGCTGACATTGGAAACCAAACCTATTTTTTGGTGTATATATGTGATTTCAATCGTTCTGTATGCATGGCTGTTGATTCGCCATACATTCCTATCAAAGCGTAATGCTGGTGAAAAAATTGTTGTACAGACTATAGGGTCCTCACTGCTTTTATTCATCATCGACCTAAATTCAGGGTACGAAAAATGGTCAGTTAACATTGTCATACCTGTCATTATCATGGTAAGCATTGTGTGCCTCGCCATTTTTATGGCATACAAGCATCATAATTGGAAGGCATACCTCAATTGGGCTATCGTGGACATCATACTTGGATTTTTCCCTCTTCTACTGTTTGCGGTCAGACTTTCAGACGTATTTTGGACAAGTGCTGTATCAGCATTATTCTCTATTTTGGCGATTACAGGACTTATTATTTTTGCAGAAAAACGTTTTAAAGCAGAGGTAATTCGCCGTTTCCATTTGTAGGATGATAGGTATGACAGCATATTAATTGCCTATATGTTCCTTATTAGTACCATAACGACTGTTTTTCTTATACAATGAAAAGGAATTCTACTAAAAGGTTGGATAAATTGAATGAAACAAATGAAATGGATGCCGTTCATACTTCTTCTCCTATTACTATTATCAGCATGCAGCTTTTCAAAAGATAAGGATAATAGTGTTCTTCTTTATGGAAATGAGGCAGATGCCGATGCAGCCACTGATCCCTATCAATCGAAATTACAAAGTCAATCGCTTTATCATGTAAAGGAAACAAGTCTGGACGGGTTGAAGATTATCGTTATAAATAAAACGACCTCCCTTCAAATCATGGATCAAAAACTGTTCCATAAAGAAAACGACCCGGACACATCGGCCACATTGCCTAAATTGGAACAGCTTGATGACAAACACTCCATACTTTTGTCGCCGTCCAAATACAAGCAGCCTGTAAGCGCCCATTTCCGTATGACTGACATTATTTACGGCGGGAATATTATGGTGGGGACTGACAATTACTTCAGTGATGCCATTTTGATTGTTGAAGACAGTATGTATGATGCAGCGGAGGGCAAAGAAAAATCTCTTTCCTTTATGAAATTCCATAAAATGAAAGATGCCAAGAAGGCGTATCAGGATATAAAAGGCATAATGAAGAAAAAAATGTCTGTGGACTAATATGCGGATGTGAAAAAGGCCGGAAGAGATCACGTTTAACTCTTCCGGCTATTTGTTATCCAACAACTTTAATATTGGTTCAATTCTTCTATAATATCCCCTTCATGGTCGATTAACAGCCATTTACATTGATGTCTAATGGCATAGTTGATCACATCAAAGAATTCGACCGGAATCTTCCTTTTCTCCTCTAATTCTTCTGTAACGATTCTCTCATTGAGTGGAATGAACCAGCCATCATCCTCTTTAGGAAAAACTGAGAAATCCATCTGGCCATCATGAGTCAATTTAGCTTGCTTATCCAACCAATCTTTTGTTTCCTTTGTGACGTGGGCACTAGATAAAGTAAGTATTTTTTCTACCATGTTCATTCTCCTCCTTTTAATAGCCGGACAAACTACTTATGTATATGTTTTTTGTTTGCCTGTATCTTTTAATACCCACACAATTATTTTAATATACTAAAAAAGGATCAGAAATATGGCTTTTTTATGACAACTAATGTAAATAAGGATTAACAATGAATCCATGGCGACAAAGATTCAATGTATTCCAAAAGGGCTATTGTTTTCCAAGCAATGAAAGAGTATTATTACACTAAAAAAAACTTTCGTTCCTATAGGGGTGCCATTATGGATAAAGAGGACATTATTCAGCTGATTTCAGCCAAGGCAAGGCTAATCAGGCATGAAAAAGGATACACGCAGGAAAAGATGGCGGAGGTATTGGGCATATCCAAAAAGACACTCGTCCAGATAGAAAAAAATAGAAGTCAAGCAACATGGACTTGCATAATTGCCATTTGTTCATTATTCCGCGATTCTGAAATCGTACAATCCGCTTTGGGAGAAGATCCGTTGGAAGTGATCGAGACACTTGCACATGAAAGGATTGTCACTCCTAAGGAAAAAACGATGGGCGGAAAAGTCTGGTGGAAAAAGCTTAAAACAGAAAAAGAGTTTACATTGCAGCAAAACATGATCAGCCAGCATTATCGAATCATCGATTCAGAAAACAACAGATGGTTCAGTTCATTCGATAAAGAGGAAGCTTACCTGTACTTTGACGAATTATTGGAGAATGAATAATGATTAACCCTTTTAGCCGGATATCTTGCACATATTTAAAAACCGAATAGACAGAGCTGTCCTTCTGTTTATTCGGTCTCGCAGATCCTTTATCGCGCTCTATCAGTTTTCTTGTGCAGTCTAAACCGCTCACCCATTCAACATGTAAGGTTCCACCCTGTTCAGGTTGATGTTCCCCCTCACTTGTACCAAGCGGGTATGATTTCTGTAAAACCGCCATGATCCTTAATGACTTCCAGTGAATTTTTGTACAGCAATTCATACTGATCCTTCCCCATTTTCAATCCCCAAACAAGGGCAGAAACGATATGGATCGCACTGTACAATGTATATAGCTGCCAAAAGGAAGCATCTATTTTTTCATTTCCATGATAGCCATCAATGATCCCCTTGGCCAATTCAATACTAACAGGTTTTGAAAAGAAACCAATTTTTTGAAGATCATGGATCGGATCACCCCAATCCATGCGCTGAAAGTCGATAAAACCGGCAAATTTCCCATTATGTATAATCAAATTCGATGGTGTGATATCATCATGCTGAAAGGTATTGGGACGGTCTTTCATATGCCCCTCATGTTCAGAAATATAAGATTGCAGCATGTCCTTCAATGATTGGTCGACATCCATATTTCGCAATTCTGCCAAGTAACGCCCGACTTTTTCTGTTTTAGCTGTATGCCAGGATGGAAAACCATCCGGTGCGGGCAGCTTGTGGAGCTTTTTTAATTCTTTGCCGGCATCGACACCTACTTCATATTGAGAATCCGGTTGAAGATAGCCGAGCGCCTCTTCCCCGTCCCCTCCTGGAAGGTATTCCAGAATCATATATCCTTTTTGGGGATTTTCTATCACATTCATTTCCAATGCTCTAGGAACAAAATCAGAATAGACATTTAACCTGCCAATCGTCTCAAACTCTTCTGCTCTTTTTGCATACTCTTCCAATGGAAATATACGCAGTAAATAAGCTTCATCTATTACATATTTTTCATCGAATGAAAAGCCCTTCGACAGCTTTCTTATGGAAGTTGTTTTTCTTATATAATCACTTTGTACATCCAAGGCTGTATACATGCTTCTCTCTCCTATTCTATTATTCTAAAGAATTCAACCGTTTTTTCACAAAACTGTATTATATATATTAATCATAGTAACAAGTAAAGGCTATTATCAATTAAGAAATTGAGGCGAACTTTTAGCGCGCATTCTTATTCAACTCTTTTACTGAATATATCTGTAACAAAGGCTTCTTTATAATCTGTATAAGCGATGATGCCTGTAGTCGCCCTGTTGGCATAATCCATCTTCAACTCGGCATATGCCAAGCGTGCCTGTTTATTTGCATTCAAGTAATCCCTAAAAAAGAGAAGATTCTTCCATAGCTCTTTACCGTATTCAACAAGATGGATATAATGTGTCTTCACTTCATACGACGGATCTTTGAACTTTGCGAATACAATTTCATTTGGCCTCTTCACCTTTAGCCTATGGAATCCGATGATCTTAAATTGCTTAACCAGATTATCGTCCATCATATCCAGGCTCTCTACAGCCACCAACAAATCAATAATCGGCTTTGATGGCATCCCTTTTATCGCTGTACTGCCGATATGCTCTATATAGGCTTCCTTTATTCCTGTACTGCTTTGTATTTCATCTTTCGTTTTTGCAAACTCATCCTTCCATGCTTCGGAGAAAGACACTAATCTCACTTCGTCATTGCCAAGTCCCAATTCCATGCGGCCCATTCCCTCCTCTTTCATTGTTCTTTCTGCATGGTTTCTCAATAATCCTTCATTTATTCAATGAAAACAGGCGATTCTATGAAAAGAATCGCCTGTTTTCACCTTTATTTAGCGTGTGATGGCTTTTTTTCAAAAACCTTCTCGCCGCCAATATACGTTTGAAGGACATGGACCTCAGCGATATCCTCAAGCCCACAAGCCAAAAGGTCTTGATTCAATACAAGAAAATCAGCAGAATACCCCTCTTTCAATTGTCCAACATCCGGTATTCTCGTCACCTGCTGCGCCACTCTTGTATACAGCTTAACAGCTGTTTCAATATCGATTGAATGCTCTTGGCCGATATCCTCTCCTGTATATGCTCTTCTTGTAACAGCTGCCTTCAAAGTAATGAAAGGATCTGCCGGTTCGCTCCAAGCTGTTGCCGGGGCATCGGATGAGAGCGCCGTAGGAATGCCTGCCTCCAGAAAAGCCGGAATCGGAAAAGCATTCTTTGTCCGTTCTTCTCCTAAGTTGGCAAGATAGCTTTCTATTTCCGCAAATTGAAAGATCGTCTGAGGAACAAAGGCAATGCCTTTCTCCCCTGCTTTAGCAATCGATTCCTTTGTAGGCATAGCTGCATGCTCTACCCGGAAAGTAGGTCCATCAGCAAGCCAAGGCTCTTCCTTTGCAAAAGTATCGACAACTTGTTTGATGGCCTGCTCACCCATTGCATGGACAGCTACCTGGACACCTTTTTCCCGAGCCTGTTTAATGGCCTGCCCCAAAATTTCAGGAGTGGTAGTCGACAATCCATAATCCTCTTTTCCGCCGCCTTCAAAAGGTTCCTCTACCCATGCTGTGCGCCCTGATACGCTACCATCGGCCAGTAACTTGATGCCTGCGATAAAGACAGGGTGTTCAGTTGAAATATGTTCAGGTGTCAGCAAATCCTGCTCCTGAAGTTCACTCAAATGATAGTAGATGGCTGTTTTTTGTTTCATACCCGCCGCATAGGCTTTCCTGTAAAGAGACAGATAGTCGAACGGTTGTGCTTCCCCGTACATTTCCGTCATACTTGTAATGCCGTAAGCATTAAACTGTTGTGATAATTCTACAAGTAAATCAATGTATTCTTGTTCATCCGGCAACGGAATCACTTTCTCGACTAGAAATCGGGCTGCCTCGCGCAATATTCCAGTAGGTTCCCCATCAGGGTCCCGGTCTATTTGCCCTCCTTCTGGATCAGGCGTATCCTTTGTGATCCCAGCTTCCTCCAATGCTTTGCTGTTTACTGATAAAATATGGAAGCAGGTCCGTTTTACGGCCACTGGAATGTCTTCAGATACCTGATCAAGATCATGCCGTGTCGGAGTCCGGCCCTCACTTAATTTCCCTTCATCATAGCCCCAGCCCTGAATCCAGCCATTCTTGGCGGCTCCTTTTTCCTTCAGCTGTTCTATCATATCTTTAATGGATAATACTGTGGGAGGTGTACAAGCGATTTGCTGGAAACTAATAGCAGTGAAAAGTGGATGAATATGGGCATCTACAAACCCAGGTATAATTCGGCTCCCCTCGAGATCTACAACCTCGCCGTTATACTCTGGAGCATCTTCCATATCGCCAATCCAGGAAATTTTCTTATTTTCCACAATCATCGCTGTCGCAAATAATTTTTCTTCATTTGACGTAAATATTTTACCGTTTTTATATAATGTCATTTAAGCCAACTCCTCTTTAGGCAGCTCGGATGGTTCTACATCGCCCGAGCCTGCCATTTTTCTAACAATCGCCCCTACAATAAATCCAATGACTGCCGGTACAACCCATGCAAATCCACTGGAACTTAAAGGCAAGTTGCCGATAAAGCTAGTTATTCCTGGAACATCTACACCAAGCGATCCTGCTGTATCAAGTATGCTGACAACTGCCGTAAAAAGGATCGTCCCTTTGTAAGCGCCATCATTTGGAACAAAGCGATGGAACGTCCCCAATAGAACTAATGCGATAATGATTGGATAGACTGCCAGGAAAATCGGCATAGTATATTTCACAATCTGCGCTACTCCCAAAGATCCGATTGTTGCACATATGACGCAAATAATGGCAACCCATGTTTTATAGCCTAACTTGTTGAGTGTCAACTCATTGATGAATTCAGCCACAATAACCATGACTCCGATTGTCGATGTCAAGCAGGCCAAAATAATGGCGACCGCAATAGCGTACGTACCGAAAGAACCCAATGACATATCCACGATGGAAGAAAGGCGCTCTGTATCAGACAACTCACTTGGCAGAATATTGCTGACCGTTGCACCAATGTAAAGCAATCCGCCGTATACAAACAGAAGGCACACTCCTGCAACCCCTATTCCCCAAAAAGATACTTTTTTGCTTAGTTTCCCCTTATACCCATAAGCAAGGATGGATGCTAAAAACACCGGAGCCACCAAAATCCCTGTCCCCACATCCCCTGTCTGATAAGCACTCAATAATGAACTGGATAATGTCCCTTGCTGCTTCATGTCAATCGGCGCTCCAAGCGGAGTCGATATACCCTTGATGATAATGATTGCCAAAGCCAAAACGAGCAATGGAGTCAACCATTTTCCAATCTTATCAATCACATTCGATTTATCTAAACAAAAATAAAAGACAATCGCAAAATAAATGATAATCGTCACAACAGTAGGCGTACCTGGTATGATTTTAGCAACGCCCAATTCATGAGTTGTCGCTGCCATCCTAGGCATGGTCACGCACATCCCGATACAGACCATCAATAACGTATTAAACGGCTTATAAAACCATCTTCCAACCGGCCTCATAAGCTTCTCCATCGTTCCGCCCGTATTATAAACCGCTAATACAGCCAATAAGGGCAAAACAATCCCCGTAATGCTGAAACCAATCAATGCAATCGGCCAGTTCGTCCCAGCCGCTTGGCCTACTGTAGGCGGAAACATGAGGTTCCCTGCTCCAAAGTATAAAGCAAATAAAGCCAGCCCTACGATAATAATATGTTTGACTTGTAATCGCATCTCCTATCCCCTTTGTGTCAAAATTGTGTAAATTTAAAAAAATCTTACCAAATAGTTAGGTTATTGAACAAGACTCCATTTTTTTTACGCTAGTGAAAATTTTTTTACTCTAATTCCATCCAATCATATAGCCTTCACTTCCATGTTTAACCGAAATCCTATTTTTATATACCAATGACAAAGTGAAGATAGATGATTTCATTTCTGATTATTCATTAAGAAGCAGGTTTCCGAAGGATTCGTGGAAGCAGTAATAAAGAGGCTAATAAATATGTACATCAAGAGAAAATAATCGTTATATATTTTTCAACTAATCAGGATACCTATAACCCTCCTATACAAAACCCCATAAAAAAGACGAGATGAATCAACATCTCGTCTAATTATGATTGCTATTTGTTCTTGGCTAATTTTGAAGATATAACAAAGCCAGTTAATCCATTTGCCACATCCTTATGGTATGAGCTTGAATGACCAGCGGTAATAATGGCCATTCAGGTTCGCTTTATTTATTCCAAAACTTGTGACGGAACTGGTTTTATTTTCTCTTTACTTCGATTGAGCATTTTTGTTTTCAGCATTATGAGCATGAATGCAATTATAGCAAAAATGACCCCGCTCCAGATGAGCTGGTGTATGCCAAATTGGGCAATAAACCAGCCTCCCACTGAAGCGCCTATCGTTATCCCAAGATTAGAAAATGACACAAATAAGCTATTTCCGAATTCAGGCGCTTCATCTGCCTCAGCCATAAGCCAATTCTGGCTGACAATAAGGCCGCCTGAATGGATAATCCCCCAAATACATACAGCTAAAATCATTGGCAACAAAAAAGAACCTGCCAGATAAGCGACTACATAAATGACTGTATATAAAACCGGAAACAGAATGACCGTTTTAGTCATATTTTTCTGCAAAAAACCCCCGAATAAAAAATTCCCATAAATCATAATGCAGCCAAAGGCCATCAACATGACACTTATTAAGGACTTATTCATGTTTGTCACTTCACTCAGATACTCGGCAAAATAACTGTAAACAGAGAACATGGCAGCAAAGATAAACATAATTGCACCGATATTGATCCATAATCCCGGCTTCCGCAGGATGCCGAGCTGCTTGCCATATGATAGTTTCTCCTTAATAGGCAAGGATGGGAGCCAGATCAACATCCCAATAAACGCAATCGCATTAACCGCTGCACCGAACAAAAATGCAGACTCTAATGAAAACTGTTCAGCAAGAAAAGAAGTCAACGGTACACCGAAAGCAAAACCTACCGTTATACCTGCGAATACTTTCGCAATTGCAGCATTACTTTTTTCCGGCACCACTAGGCCTGCGGCGGTTACCAGTGCCACTGAAAAAAAGACAGGATGGAACATAGCTGGAAGAATGCGAAAAATCAACATAACTTGGAAGCTCGCAGTATATGCATAAAAAATATTAGATAGCACAAACATGAATATAGCCGTCAAAAGAACAATTTTACGGTTAAACCGCGAAAAAATTAACGTTAGAAAAGGGCCAGAAACAGCCACAATTAAAGCAAATATACTAACAAGCATTCCAGCCTGTGAAGCAGTAATGTTAAATTTTTCAGTAATTTGGGGAAGAACCCCGACAATGCCCATCTCAGTGGTTATGATTCCGAATACGCCTAACGCCAACATAAACATCAGCAATATATTACTTTTTTTCAATTTCAATCCCATCCTTTTCCTTTATCCGTATGGAAACAAATCTTCTTAATTATATATCTAGATATATAGATATATAAGGCTAAAAAAACACCCTCCCTCTTATAATTCAGTTTTAATATACTCTGCGAATTCCTTTATAGTCTTTTCGTTCCGGCGGTAAAACGTCCACTTCCCTATCCGTTCAGACTCTAAAAGGCCGGCATTCTGCATGTTCAGCAAATAACTCGAAATGACAGATTGTGCAAGTCCTGCCTTCGCTTGAATATCTGCTACACACACACCTACTTTGAGAGTGATACCATTTTCTAAATAGATTCCCTCATCAAAATGTTCTTCTGGATGCTTAAGCCACCTTAAGATATGACAGCGTGTTTCATTGGATAATGATTTATAAATTAATAAAGGTTCCATATGGATGATTATATCTATTTTTATAGATTTGTAAATATTTTTTTAAAATACTAATACATAAATCCATGCATCTCAAGAAAGAGGCCACATTCCATCAATCAAAAAACGATAGCTGGGCAGCATTGGCGGGTGGATTTTTCAGTTTCTTCTTCATCGGATTGGAGTAACTGCTTGAAAGTCCATACTTGCCCTTTATTTCATTCACCATTTTATAGAGTGTATTCTTATATTCCTTGCTTGCCCCTCCTTTTCTATATATTGCTTGAAGGGGTCCATATAAATCCGGGAACTCCTGTCTGATAAAATCAAAAAATACGTTCCTAGTATTTCCCCGCAAGTAAAGGGTCCCAGGCAAAACATAATCCACACATGAATCCTTGGCTTGTGCATACAACCCGTCAACATTACGGTAACCATCTGTAAGATAAGGAATGATCGGCATAAAATGCAGGCCTGTTGAAGCATTTGTCTTGGAAAATTCCTTCAACATTGAAAATCTCTTCCATGATTCGGCGCCATTGGGTTCTATTTTTCTCCTGACTTCTTCATCCATACAAGTGATCGTTGCCGCCACATTTACATAGGTAATGGCTGAAAGTTCTTCGATCAGGTCATAATCCCTCAGGATCAGATCCGATTTTGTACTGATAATGCAAGGCGTTCGATATTTAATCAATAGCTTCAGAATATCGGGCATGAGTTTATAACGGGATTCGGCGGGCTGGTAGCTGTCCGTCACTCCTCCGATATTGATGACTTCCTTTTTCCAAGCAGGGCTGGCAAGCTCGGCTTCTAATTGTTCAACAACGTTGGTTTTTACATATATATCATCAAAATATCCTTCAGAATCCATATACGTATGGGAATAGATTGCATAGCAATACTTGCAGCCATGCTCACAGCCCCTATAAATATTCAGGTCCCATGAATACGGCATCTTGCGTTTCAATCGATGGCAAGCAGAATTACATGACATTTCCTTGTAATGGGCCAACTTTTTCAGCACTCCTTCCATTCTATCGTTTTCAAAGTGTAGACGTTACACCTACTATCACCAACTATTCCGAATTATCTATCTATCCAAAGAGTACCCATCCGCCCTCCTTTCTTCAATGGTATCTTTTGAATGATTTGTCCATTAATGGCTATTAAGATAAACATACTAGTTCTTTAACAGCAAGAATAAGCGGTATAGAACCTAATTGATCGAAATGATCTTATCGTATTTTCCAGATTGGTAAAATGGGCATCCTTCCTTCGTATATCTCCAGGAAAAATAACAAAATCCAGGTATCAAGGGCATTTTTAAATAGGTTTATTACAGGTTTAAAGAGTAAAGATTGGATCTTTGTATGGCCCCATTTCTCCTATTTCGTTTAAATAGATGTTTACACATACCCCATTGAGGTATATACACATTATAACAACATACCCAGTGGGGGTACATCTCATTTAAATACGTAGGAGGTTATTGATATGAAAAAGGAACACACACATCCTTCCGAGCATATGCACGGTAAGATTTCAAGAAATGAAGACAGCAATCATGATATGAGTCAAATGGATCATTCCCACAGCCATGGAGGCCATGAAGGGCACGACCATATGGCGATGATTGCTGACTTCAAAAAACGTTTTTGGGTTACATTGGTTCTATCTATACCTGTAATTATCCTGTCACAAATGATCCAAATGTTTTTCCATTATTCCGTAACATTCCCAGGAGATTCAATCATTCAGCTGGTCTTGGCCACTCTTATCTTTTTTTATGGCGGATGGCCATTTCTAAAAGGCATGGCCGATGAATTGAAAGGAAAATCGCCCGGTATGATGACCTTGATCGGCTTTGCCATTACCGTAGCCTATATCTATAGTGCGGCGACTGTCTTTGGCATCGAGGGGACAGATTTCTTTTGGGAGCTTGCCACTTTGATTGCCATCATGCTTCTCGGGCATTGGATAGAAATGAAATCAGTCATGAAGGCTTCTGATTCATTATCCTCATTAGTCAAGCTTATTCCCCAAAACGCCAATAAACTAATGGAAGATGGCCGGACTGAAACAATACCGGCAGCAGATCTTCAAAAAGGCGATCAGCTATTAATAAAGCCAGGAGAAAAAATACCGGCAGATTCTATCATCGAAAAAGGAACATCATCCATCGATGAATCAATGCTTACTGGCGAATCTATTCCGGTCAAAAAAGGGAAAGGCGACCAGGTGATCGGCGGCTCTGTAAACACATCCGGATCTCTGACAGTAAAAGTAACAAAAGGCAGCAACGACGGATACTTGGCACAAATTGTCCAATTGGTTGAAGAAGCGCAAAAGAGCAAATCTAAAACACAGGTGTTATCCGATAAAGCAGCTAAACTGCTCTTTTATGTAGCTGTCCTATCTGGCGTCGTGACGCTTATTGTATGGCTGGCGCTTGGTTATTCATTCGGCGAATCGATGAAAAGGATGGTAACCGTATTGGTTATTTCCTGTCCGCACGCCCTTGGACTTGCGATTCCTCTTGTCGTGGCCCGTTCAACTGCAATAGCTGCACAGAAAGGTTTATTTATCAGAAACCGGATTGGCTTTGAAGATGCCAGAAAGATCAACACGATGATTTTCGATAAAACCGGCACCCTGACAGAAGGCAAATTCGGTGTTACCGATATGATCCCCGCAAAAGGGGTTTCCGAGGAAGAATTGCTATATTTGGCTGGTTCTTTGGAATCCAATTCAGAACATCCTATCGCATCCGGAATATCTGCGAAAGTGAAAGAACGGAATATCGAATTATCGCAGCCCGAAGAATTTGATTCTTTAACAGGCGAAGGTATTTCAGGCTTAGTGGATGGACGGCAAATCAAGGTTGTCAACCCTGGTTATCTGGACACTCAAAACATCAACTATGATGCAGAAAAATTGAAGACATTGTCCGCCGAAGGCAAAACTGTCGTATCTGTCATCGAAAATAAAGCGTACAAAGGGATGATCGCCCTGGCTGACAGCATCAAAGAATCGGCAAAAGAAGCAATCGGCCAATTAAAAAATATGAATATCGATTCAATTATGCTGACAGGCGATAACCAACAGGTGGCAGAGCGCGTCGGAAAAACCCTTGGTATCAACCATGTCATAGCTGAAGTGCTTCCGGATGAAAAAGCCAATGAAGTGAAAAAAGTGAAAGCAACCAAGAAAAAAGTAGGAATGACAGGGGATGGCATTAACGATGCGCCCGCTTTGGCCAATGCAGATTTAAGCGTGGCAGTCGGAGCCGGTACCGATGTGGCGATGGAGACAGCCGATGTAGTGCTTGTGAACAGCAATCCAAAAGATATCGTTTCAATCATTTCCCTTTCAAAGTCAACTTATCGGAAAATGATCCAAAACCTATGGTGGGCGGCCGGCTATAATATTATTGCCATCCCGCTCGCTGCCGGAGTTCTTGCTCCGTTGGGAATTATTATGGACCCTGCAGTCGGAGCTGTATTAATGTCCCTTAGTACCGTAATTGTAGCCATCAATGCCAGATCGCTTAAACACGATTAAGCAGGCAAAAAACATACTAAATTGTCTCGCTTTAAAGACGATCATCTTACGTGAATAAGTCCATAAAATGAAAAAATCCGAACTAATATGAAACTCTACTAACCATTTCATATTAGTTCGGATTTTTCTTTAACAATGCTTTTGTCCCAGATTCTTGTTTCCATGATTGTTTACAAAAGGAATCCTCATTAAAATCCATCATGTCATAGGGAAAGACTGATTCAAAAATGAACATATAACAGTAAACAAATAGATATTTATAGTAAAATAAAGCCGATTGTAATGGCATGAGCGCATTTCGAGAATGTTATTACGGGCTATTTTGAAACGTTACGCAAAGCAGTTGGAAATGAACCGCTTATAGGAATGGAAGTTGAAGATGATCGGGCTATACCACAATAAAACATTGTGCTTGCGATATCCATTTGGTTTCCACCTCTAAGGAGCCATGTATCATTCAGTTGAAAATCCGCGCAGAAAGTTCGTATAACTGCCGATTGCTCTGCCGAATCGCCCTCCCTTATTCTTATCAAGTCCAAGAAACAGAACGGATTCAATCAACCACGCTTGATGAAAATGCTTTACTGTAGTAAAGTATAAAGAAGGCTTCATTCAATCCAATTCTGTAAATAAGGCTAGTCTATAAATAATATACTGACTATTCAGCCAACAAGTAAAGGGGGTAGTTATATTGCTTTCATTTGCAACAATTAGTTCATTTGTCGCTATCGTGATCGGCTTATTTTTAATACCGGGGCCCGCCGTATTCCTTATTGCCACCCGTACTGTCCAAAGCGGCCGCAGGGCTGGCGTTGTGGCAGGTCTGGGTATTGCCACCGGTGATTTGATCCATACGTTTTTTGCAGCCGTAGGACTCTCCGCTGTATTGATGACTTCAGCACTCGCCTTTAATATAATCAAATTTGCCGGCGCAGCCTATCTCATTTATTTAGGGATTAAAGCCATATTGGAAAAGCCTTCAGTACAGGGAATGCCTAAAGTACCAACAAAAAAGGGCAATAACGTATATCGACAGGCCATACTGATTGAAATCCTTAATCCTAAAACAGCTTTATTCTTTCTCGCATTTTTGCCGCAATTCGTGCATCCTGGACAGGGTCCATCCTTTGTCCAATTTTTATTGTTAGGGTTAATCTTTGTTGTTCTAAGCGCTATTTATACAACTTTATTAGCGGTTAGTGTCCAGAAGCTCGGACAAACAATCAAGCGGATATCGTGGCTAAGCCGCTGGGGAGGCAAGGCCGTGGGGGCCATTTATATCAGCCTAGGTTTAAAGGTAGCCATCCAGAGCCGCTCTTAGTTTTGAAAATCAAAAACAAAGGCCGCATATTTCTACTTGTCGGCCTTTGTTTTATCTCCCTGAAGACTGGCAGGCAAGGAACGGTTTATCACCCACTCCTATATTTTCATCGCCAATTGAAAGGAAAGTTCAATTGGTTCTCTAAAAATGCCTGCAGGATCAAGCTCTAATAATTCCTACTTCAAATGCTCTTCAAATATTATCGATTTGTCGCCCAAGTAACATTTGGCAGGATAGGAAGTCGAAAATAAGTGCCCAATGATAGAACTGGACGTCCAACTCTGTTCATAAGCTGGAAGGACATGCTTCTCCAACTGGAAATCAGAATTTGCAATTATTTCTTCGTAAGACTGATCCGGATGGATATATATGCCCTTTCCCGCCCTTCTTTTATCTCCATCCATCCTTTCACAATCTCAGCCACCTTCACTTGCCAAGGCAACTTATCCTTACCGGCAGAAACCGGATCGATGATGGCAACTCTGCTTCTTCCAAAAGCAGCCCATACAACGTGTCAAGCGTCTTTTCCCTCTTCATCCAATGGAATGCTTTTGCAATGACAACCATTTCAAAGGGGCCATTGTCCATTTTGATGTATGAATAAAGATCCCCCGTATGCCACTATGCATTTGCTGCTCGCATGATTCCGCTTATGCGCTTTGCTTCCATGGATCATCCCGGGCTACAGGTCAATTCCCATGATTTGTTCAAACCAATCCGTAAACCTTAGAGCCAACTGCCCGGCCCAGCAGCCTACATCCATCATTTTTCCCGTTCCATCCAATGAGAACACCTGAATCAACAACCGTATTAAAGAAGAGGGATAAACGTATAATAGCCAGCTATTCCTTCATGCAATTCGTTTCCATAGCAATTCATACTCTTCCCTTTACTTACATTCCTATTAAAAAATCTATACCAACAGTCTTTCATCCTCCCGACTTGGCAGCAGCCAGTTTTCATCATCCCTTTGCCTAAATCTTCTTGCTACATATACAGCGGAAAACGTAAACGCTTTCTTATATAAATGCATGGTTTTTTTAAAAAAAATGAGCATTTTAAATTGACAAAATATAAAGACAGTCGTAATATGATTATCTATTAAACCACTCTAATCAGAGTAGTTTAAATAAACTAACGAAAGAATCAAAGGGTGATAAAATGAAATTCTCAGCTTTTCTAAAAAATAAAATGGTCATCGCCGCTATTTTCATGGCAGTCTTTTACCAGATTATTATGATGGGCAGCTTTATGCCGGGATATAGTGCTATTCCAAAAAATATCGATGACCTCCATATCGCAATCGTTAACGATGATCCGCAATATGGCAAGCAAATAAGCAAACAGTTGAAGGATTCGCTTCCATTCAAAGAAATCGAATCCAATAAAACGTTGAAACAAAGTAAAAAAATGCTAGACGACAGAGATATCGAACTACTGATCCACATTCCAAAGGATTTCTCAGCCAATCTGCAGGGCGGCAAAGTACAGCCTAAGATGGATTTTTATATTAATCAGGCGACTCCTGCTATGGTTTCCAGTACAATGCAATCAATCGTTAAAGAAATCGATGCGAATATGAGTACACAATTCTCAACCAACAAAGCAAAAGGCATCCTTGCACAATTGAATGTGCCTGAAAAGCAAGCTGATGCAATGGCTAAATCCATTGAAAACAGTTTTGATGCCAACGTTGTAACAATCAACAAGGTGCCAGACGGCATGCACAACCAAATGGCTCCATTCTTCCTTACTATGGTTTCTTATGTAGGGGCAATGATAGCAGCTTTGACATTAACTGGTGCATTTAATGGCCTAAAAAATATAATGGGAAAATGGAGAACATACGCCTATACACAAATTGTCGGTATCCTTATGTCGGTAATTGCTCCTTTAATTGGAATCGGCATCCTGTATATCATGCATGGATATGGAAGTGAAACATTCTTCGAACTATGGGTGCATCATGCTCTGCAACTATTTGTCTCCTTGCAATTCACGTTGGTGTTCTCACTCTTATTAGGCCAAGCCGGCATGATATTGAATTTGCCGTTCCTATTGGTCCAAACCATTGCAGCGGGCGCAGTTATGACAAGAGATATGATGTATGGCTTCTTCAAGGCCATCAGCTATATTTCGCCAATGTACTATAGCGTGCAGGCAGATTTCACCTTGCTATTCGGCGGCGGCCAGTTAGCAACTTACGTTTGGCATCTAGCATTGATCGGACTCGTTTGCCTAGCTTTGAATACACTGATTGTGGCATTTCGCCATAAAGACAACGCACTTCCTAGACCTTTAGAATCTGCACATGAAAATTTATCTAACTAATTCTGTTTTTTCTTGATATGATGTAATTGAAATACTCGACCATTTGGCTGTGAGAAGGGAGTTTCTTAATTGTCTATCCGTTTATTTATATTAGGGACATTAGCAAGTGGGAATAACCATCCTTATATGATAAAAAAGAAATTATTTGACGCCCTCCCTATTAGTATTCAAAGGGAAATGAGTGAAGGTAAATTTTATTATAATTTTGAGGCTCTTCAAAAAAAGGGGCTCATCGAAACAGTAGAAGTCATACATGAAAAGAATCGGCCCGATAAAACATTGTATTCAATCACTGAAGCTGGCAAACAAGCTTTGGAGCATGAGATTTATGAGAGCTTTAAAAAGATATCCAATGTAAAGGATCTGTATATTTCCATTTATTTACTGGACTTTGTGGATACCGATAAAGTAGCTCTCTTTTTTGAAGAAACGATTGAGCAGGAAAAAGAGCAATGGAAGCAATATGCGGAATTAAAAGGCCCATATGAAAAGTGCGACCCAAAAGCGCATTTTATTATTGAACATGCTTTCGACAAAGCAACATTCAACATCCAATGGATGGAAAAATTGCTGGCATTCATTCGAAGTAATTGATTGCCCCCCACTTGCAAAAGCAAAAAGGAGCTGAAGCCAGCTCCTTTTTTGCTTTTGCCATTCCATTTTATAAACACCCCATAAGGTCTTTTACATGATCGGCATTCTCTTTATTCATCAACATTTCAAGCAACTAGAAAGCCACCCCGGACGCAGTACCCGGATTGGAGAATATCACAATATGCCCATCCCTTACAATCCGTTCATCAAGTGTCTGTGCATGGAATGCCTGTAGCTGCTCTTTCCTTTCCTTTTACTAGTTGGATGGGAATACGTCGTAGCTTTGGAGAATTCCGCTGTATGCTAATGCTAAAGAAGCAACACAAATGGACGCGATTAGCTTAATGGAAATATGGGATAATGGAAGAGAAAGATGCACTAGTATTGTAGTTGGGTGTATCCATATAGGAGCACTTCCTGAAAGGGAAGTGTTCAAAAGGAAAGTTTTTTGGAATAGCAGGCCGATACTAGCATTTCTAATTAAAAAAAGCAGAACCAGACGATAACGTTTTTGGTTCTGCTATCTATATTTTACTCTATCGCTACCATTTTATTAGATTCCTACAGTGAAATCACTGATTTGTGATATTTGGCATATAGAAAGAGCCGCTGAAGAAAGGCCCGCTGCCTGGACTTTTACGATTCCTTCCCCCACTCCAATGATCGTTGCATTTTGAATATTATTAAAAGCAGGGCCTAATACGTCAATATCTGCAGTGGCGATCGTCTGTAAAAATCTTCTAACCGGGTCTTCACAGCATGCGCATTCCCCTGTATTATCGACCGGCGGCTGAAGAACAAGCGCATCGATAATGGCTGCGGCAGCTCCATTACCCGCAACTCCTGTCACCTTACAAATAGGAACCATTATAGCCATACTGCCCATTTGGACTGTTACCCTAAAATCCGCGACGCCTAGCAGCGTAACATTTTGCAGGTTTCCTGATGTCTCATCGAGCGTCCCTAGCGTAATAGTTGTGCCTACAGGAATTTGCAAAAGAATATTCTGCATTGGAGTAACACAACAATCACATAGTGTATTCTGGGCTGGACCTGTTGGCCCTGTAGCCCCCGCTGGTCCCGTTGGCCCCGGAGGTCCGACTACTGGCACTTGAACGACGCAGCAGCATATCGGACAGGACGGAGATCCACAGGAACACTGTCTTTTATGATGGTGCCTTCTATCCATTTGCATCACCTTTCTTAACAAAATAACTTCTCATACTATTTAATGAAAGGAAATGTAAAAAGGTTCGAAAAATCAACTAGTGTTCCTTAACGTGCATTCTCCGCCTACACTCCAATACCATCACTAATCCAAAAATAATTATATGTGCATGGGACTAAGCAAGAATCCCTCCGAAACAGATGCGCAACACATGAAAATCAACCTTATACTTGATCACCAATCCCCGCCCATATCTTTATAATCGCCCATCAAATAGTTTGAGTCCTCTCCCTTTTTCCCATGTGCATCCGTCAAACGGGCTGGATGATTGTTTCTTTTTCTACGACGCCAATCAATATAGAAGGCAAACAGAAAAATCGCTGCTAACGCTATAAAGAAAACAACAATAACCACACTCTCACCTCCTTATATCAATATATGCAAAGTATAGGAACCGCTATTATCACTCGTATTAATAAACATCTTCCTTACACATCCAAACCGCGCTCGATGCCATGCCTTATCCGATCCTAATACTGCCTTAGCTTATTTCCTTTTTCTACTAAAATGTTTTCTTTTCATGAAAAAAGGAAATTAAATAAGTAGGTTGCTTAACAAACTATAGAGTTTAATCATTAGAAGGAGTTGATTTAAGATGTTTAGAACAATTGGTTTTCCGGTAGGCAGTAAAGAAAATGAAAAGAGACGGGCACTGATCTTGAAAGACATTCAATCCTTCCCATATAAGGGCCAACTGGTGTTCGAAAAAGACTATGGCGCTGTTCTGGGGTTCTCTAACAAGGATTTAATAAACGCGGGCGTACAAGTGGCGAATCGCGAGGAAGTTTTGAAGCAGGATGTGATTTGCGACCCGAAAGCCGGTGATGGAGATTACATTGCTTCTCTAAAAAAAGGGCAGATTCTTTTCGGATGGATCCATGCGGTGCAAAATAAGGCTCTTACAAGCCAGCTTGTAAAACAAGGCATTACAGCTGTCGCTTGGGAGGACATGAATGAAAAAGGAAGACATGTCTTTTGGCGTAACAACGAAATTGCCGGAGAAGCAGCTGCCCTGCATGCCATAGAACAAATCGGCGTTCTGCCCTATGAATTGAAGGTCGCTATTCTAGGCAGAGGAAATACAGCGCGGGGGGCTTATAAATCCTTCATGGGTTTAGGTGCTGACGTCACTGTATATGACCGTAAGACTGAAAAGCTGTTTCGTGAGGAAGCTCCGAAATACGATGTCTTGGTGAATGGAATCCTTTGGGATATCACACGGACTGACCATATCATTTATAAGGAAGACCTAAAAAAAATGAAGCCCGGCTCTTTAATTATTGATGTAAGCTGTGACGAAGGGAAAGGGATTGAAACAACCAGACCGACCACGATCGACAACCCCGTTTACATGATAGATGGAATCTACCATTACGCGGTCGACCATACGCCAAGCATTTTTCATGCATCAACCTCAAGATCATTGAGTGATGTCATGGCTGTTTATTTGCCCTATTTTATTGAAAGAGATGAAAAAAACAATACAGTCCTTCAAAAAGCGACCATCATAAAAGATGGAAAAATAATCGATAAAAAAATAATCGATTTTCAGCATATTCCTTCTCTTTATGCCTAAAACATATGTACGTCTGCCATTGCTGGGGAGATGCTATGATATCCCCCCGCATCCATTCTGGCATTGTGCCATGTTGTTTCAAAGAAAATCTTTTAGCTTAACGGCTTGAATGAGTTCATTCAGCCTTTCATTTCTCTCTTGATCTAATCTTCTTTTAGCATTCATATATCTGCTGGCTTTGATCACAAAATAAACCGCCAACCCGGCAAGCAGTATATAGACTATAATAGGGAATAAACTCAGAAACATCGTTACTCCGCTTGGCATGAACAAAGAATTGCCATATGGCATTAAACCCACCCCTTCAATCAATATACCAATAATTATACATTATTTACCAAAAATAAACTGTCCTTTCCATACAGCTTTTTTTCAAAACTATGTGTATGTAACAGCACAGTAATTGAAAGCGGAAGGAGTAAGACTCAAAATCCACTTCCCCAAACCTGGGAAGCTTATCTTCCGCATCAACATACCCAATTATGAAAACATCCTTTTATTCTACTTATTTACACCGCAATCCAAATGAATATTTTTACCTTTCACGATAACAATACGTAAGAGAAGGATTTAATCAAGCTAAACAAGGAGAGTACTCTATTATGAATAACGATACGAAAAAAGTCGCCATCATCGGTACCGGCTTTGTGGGGACTGCCATTGCCTATTCCATCGTCAACCAAGGAATCACTGAAGAATTGGTTTTGATCGATGTGGATACCGCCAAAGCAGAGGGAGAAGCGGCAGATTTGCGCCATGGTGTCCCATTCGGGCCTTCCAGAGTGAAAGTCCGTGCCGGAGACTACAGTGAATGCACAGATACTGATGTCATCATTATTACAGCCGGAGTGAACCAGAAGCCGGGAGAAACACGGCTTGCTCTTGTTGAAAGAAATGCCGCCATTATGAAAAGCATCATCCATAGCATTATGGATTCCGGATTCAACGGAATTATGATCATTGCATCTAACCCTGTGGATATTATGACATATATCGCATGGAAAGAATCCGGCTTGCCGAAATCATCTGTCATTGGTTCGGGGACCACCTTAGACACGGCCCGCCTTCGATCTGCTCTTTCCGAATACTTCGATGTCGATCCACGGAATATCCATACGTACATTATGGGTGAACACGGAGATACTGAATTCGCTACATGGAGCCACTGTTCGATTGCTTCCCAACCGATTAAGGAATACATAAAGAAGCATGGCGACACATACAACGAGGCTCATCTAAACGATATCTTTATCAGCGTACGTGACGCGGCCTATTATATTATCGAAAGAAAAAAAGCAACCTATTTCGGAATTGGGATGTGCGTAGCCCGTATTGCTAAAGCTGTTTTGAATAATGAAAGGGCCATCTTGCCTGTTTCCGTCTATTTGGAAGGACTGTATGGCCAGAACGATGTCTATTCAAGCGCTCCCGCTGTCATTACACGACAAGGAGTAGAATCGATTATCGAGCTTGATTTATCATCAGAGGAAATGGATCAGCTTAACCACTCTATTTCTGTACTGAAGGAAACCATGAAGACCGTGTTATAACAGAAGAAAAACAAAACCTGCATTCATCTGCAGGTTTTGTTTTTAGGTACTTAGGAAGCCTTCGAAAAGAACCTGGTTACTTTTTTAGTAAAAGCAACTCCAAGAATTTTTTCCGCCAGCGTCGTTTTTATACTGATGAATCCATACAAGGCTGCCCCTGCCAAACCGCACACAAATACCAGGAGGACTGACTCCGCTTTGCCCTGGCCGTATTGGATGAATGGAGAGAATACAACTTCTAGCAACCAGACTGCAAGCGCCATAGCAGCTGTAATAAGGCCCACAAGCAAACTTCTCCGTATGACAAAATGGAAGTTCATCTCCGTATGCTTCTTGATTTGCCAGAATGTATACATAACGGCACCGAGAAGACCTAAGCCTGTAGCGAGAATGGCCCCCTCTGTTTCGAACAGCTTCAACAAAGGGATATTTAATGCCGCTTTCAGCAATAGGCCGATGATAAGTGCCATGACGGCACCTTTTTGGCGGTTCAGTCCTTGTAAAATTGCCGCATTGACTGAATAAAAAGCAAACAGAATCGCTACAGGGGCGTACCAACGAAGGATTTCCCCGCCGTATGCCGCCGCTTTCACATCATAGAAACTGCCGTACAGCGGATAGGAAATGGCGGATATGCCAATGACTGCCGGCAACGTCAGAAACAGCGTGACTTGCAATATTTGAGAGATTTGGCGATGGAGGCCAGAGCGATCGTTCCGGTAATAAAGCTGTGTGATTGCCGGAACAAGAGTAAGGCTAAAGGCTGTCGCCAGCGAAACCGGAATCATAATAAGCTTATGGGCATACATCGTAAAACTGGCAAAATAAGCTTCAGCTGCCTGGCCGTTCATCCCCATTCCAGTTAACGTCCTGTTGAATGTCAATGCATCAATCTGCTGGAATGCCGGAATGGCAATCCCCACAAAAACGAAGGGAATTGCATACACGAGCAACTCCTTATACATCGCTCTGTATGGGATATGCCTTTCTTCCACACGCTGCTGTAAAAGCAAGCTGTTCAAATAGCGCTTTCTCTTGAACCAATACGTTAATAGCACAGCTAACCCTGCCATCGCTCCGATAAAGGCCGAAAATGTCGCCCAACCTACGGCTAAGGCTATACTTCCATCGAATACCTTTATGATTAAAAAAGAAGCCCCTAATAACACAATAATTCGGACCACTTGTTCAACCATTTGGGACAAGGTCGTCGGTCCCATTGACTGATGGCCTTGAAAAAACCCCCTGATTAGCCCCATCATAGGGACAAGCAATAAGGAAAAGCTTGTCATCTGGATGACCATCGTTGTATCTTCGATTGTATTTCCGTGTTGATCCCCGGAAATCATCATACCTGCTATCCATGGAGATATGCTATACAGGACAAGGAAGGCGGCCAATCCTGTCAGGCTCATCAACAAGAAGCCTGATTGAAAAATTCTCCGGCTTGTCCTATAATCGCCCAGCTCATTGTATTTGCTGACAAATTTTGCAACCGCAAGCGGAATCCCTCCTGTTGCAATTCCCAGAAAAATGGTGAAAGGGATATAACCGTAATTATATAAAGCCCCTCCCTGTTCATTGACGAGATGATAGAAAGGAATGACATAAATCATTCCGATAAACTTGATGAAAAACGTTCCAATGGTCACAATTAATGTGCCTCTTACAAACGATTTATTAGCTGGCAAGCAGGCTGCCCCCTCTTTTGCTCCCGTTTTTTATATAGCGTCAGGCTAACAGCGGCCTGTATATCGATTTACTTACAAAGAAAGCTTTTCTATTTTTCCTTTACGAAAAAAAGCGCCGATACCAAATGATAAAACAATAGATGGTCCAGATTTTTTGCATGTTCTCGCTTCTGCGTGCCTTATGGTCCTCTAGAAGCTTAACGATATACTCCTGATTAAAAAATTGGGCTGCAATGTCACCTGTAAAAGCATCCTTGATTTCAGTAAAGTAGGCCTCTTCCCTCATCCACTCCGCCAATGGCGATGGGAATCCAAGCTTTTTCTTATTCGCTGTTTTAGGGGGCAATTCCTTTAGCGCGGCCTGCCTTAATGCATATTTGGTATTTTCTTTATTGACACGTAATTCAGACGGCAATTGAAGCGCTAATTCTAATAACTTGCGGTCAAGGAAGGGGACACGCAATTCAATGGAATTCGCCATGCTCATCCGGTCTGCCTTCAGCAGAATATCATTTGCCAGCCATGCATGAAGGTCAAAGTATTGCATCTGGGACACTTGATCCAAATGTGCACTTCTCTGGAACAGCGGATCGGCTAATTGGACACAATCTCTGTTGAGCGCCGGTTCCTTCAATAATTTTTCCCTTTCCGATTTTCCAAATATATAATCGATGCGGAAATATCTTTCCTTCAACGGCTGCGCTCCGCGGATTAAAAAACGTTTCCCCTTTAACTTAGGTGAAATTCGGGCAATAGAGGCCAAACCGTTTCGGAACCCTTGGGGAAGCTTTTGGTATTTTTCATAGACTAACGCTTCCTTATATTGGTTATAACCGCCGAATAATTCGTCCGCGCCTTCCCCTGACAGTACAACCTTGACATATTCACTGGCCTTATTGGCAATGAAATATAAAGGGATTGCTGATGGATTGGATAGAGGCTCATCCATGAAGTATTGGATATCAGGAACCGCGGCAAAGAACTCTTCAGCTGTAATTTTACGAGGGATATTTTCAACCTGAATTTCATTTGCGAAATCCGTTGAATAACTTAATTCACTGTATTTTTCCTCACTGTACCCTGCTGAAAATGATTTCACCGGAGCGAGTTTGGCTGCTTCATTCAGCACAAAGCTTGAATCAATGCCGCTTGATAGGAAGCTGCCCACTTCAACATCAGCAATCATATGCTTCTCAACCGATTCTTTGAACACTCTGCCAATTTCTTCTATATATTCTTCATCACTCTTCGTATAATCAATTTTATACGTCATTTTATAATAGGATTGGGTTCTGAATTTGCCATTGCAGAATTCAAAATAATGGCCGGGCTTCAGCTTTCGTACTCCCTTAAAAAGAGTTTCATCCGTCGGGATATATTCATAGCTTAAATAAGCAGGCAGTAAAGGTGCATTGAACTCCTTTTTAAAAGCCGGATTAGGGATCAGCCCTTTAACTTCCGAACCAAAAATGAAGGCATCGTCATTTTGATAATAATAGAATGGCTTTATTCCGAAAATATCGCGTGCACCGAATAATTTTTTTTCTTTTTCATCCCATATGACAAATGCAAACATGCCCCTCAGCTTATTGAGGAGCTTCACCCCGTATTCTTCATATCCATGGATCAAGACCTCGGAATCGGCTTCACTTGTGAAGATATGTCCGCGATCAGCGAGCTCCTTCCGTAGTTCTTGATAATTATAGATTTCTCCATTAAAGACGAGGACCTTCGTTTCATCTTCGTTGTACATCGGTTGTTTTCCATGGTCTAAATCGATAATAGATAAACGGCGGAATCCCAGCTTAGCCCGGCTTCCATAATAATAGCCTTCATCATCCGGCCCTCTGTGATAAATGGCATCCGCCATCTGTTTAATTGTTTCTCTTTCACTATTTTCGTTTGCGGATACATATCCTACAAATCCACACATGTCTTTATCCCCCAGCACGTTTTTAATTCATATCTTTAGATGCCAATGCATCTCTATATTTACTCTTCTTCCCAGCTATTTGGATTGTTTTCTTTACAAGGACCTGTTGCGCATCAATCACCTCAACTGCAGATATGCAGCCAAATTGTGAATGGACAACAGAAAGCTCTGTACATCCAAGTATGATGCCCTCACATCCCAGATTCGCCATCCGATCCAACACAGACATGTATAAGCCGAAATCAATGTCGTTTTGTTTCTTTACTTGCTCATAAATCAAGGTATTCACGTCTTCTTGAATGCCAGCAGGCGTTGCAATGATCTGCATCTTTTTTCCTTCCATCTCTTGATGGTAAAGCCCCGATGCTATCGTCCCTTCAGTAGCCAGGATACCGACCTTCCGTAAATCGGGAAATTCCTGTGCCATTGTTTCAACGGTTTCGCGGATCATATGGATAATCGGAACATCTGTGGACGATTGGAGCTCGCCATAAAAATAATGGGCCGTATTGCACGGAAGGACAATACATTCCACTCCGCACTCCGTTAACTTTCTAACGTCTTCCAGCAAAAAAGGAAAAGGATCGGCTTTACTGCTATCCAAAATGAATGCGGTCCGGTCAGGAACAGAGGCATGCTGGATAACAATACAATTCACATGTTCCTGGTCACGCTCCGCTTCCGTCCATTTAATGACATCTTCCATAAAAAGAACAGTCGCCTGCGGGCCCAATCCCCCTAGTACGCCAATACACTTATTCATACCGATTCTCCCATGCTCCCATGCTCCATCACTGATTTGGAGCCGGATATTTTTTAAACTTCACATAATAATTCATTGAAGAGGCAACATCATACAATCGTCTATGTATATTGGAATCGGCCGGATAATAACGTAAAGGATGCTCGACTGCTCCCTTTCCGTAAAGCGATTCCACCTTTTCAATTATCTGCTTTTCTTCTTTTAACTGCGAGAGAAGAAGATTCTTAGGGACAAGTGAAAACAATACATCCTCTCCGCCAAATACTGGCTCCAGAGGCCGATTGTATAGAAAGCACTCCACGTAATAGCGCGCCACATTATTTCCCTGGGCTGTCACATAATAATTACTTCTGCCTAATCGTGCATTTATTTCAAAAAATTTATAGGTCCCGTCCCGCTCATCAAATTTAATATCAAAATTAGAAAAACCTATATACCGGCAATATTCCAAAAGCTTAGTTGCTTGTTCTATCACTTTTTCATTGTACACAGTGCGGATAGCCAATGGGTTCCCTATACCACCAGGTGTATGGTCCTCCAGCAAGGTTTGCCCCATGGACGAAAGGATGACTTCCCCCTCTTGATCGCTGAAGCATGTAAGGACATGCATGGCAGTGTCGTTTCCCGGAACGAATTCCTGTGCCAGCATAATGCCTTTAAATCCAGCATCCACAACCAAGGAAAGCGTTTCTTCCCATTCTGCTTCTGTATGCAGAATATAGGCCTTCATTTTGCCCTCAAATTGCAAATGGACATAATCCACTGATTTTGATGGCTTTAACACAACAGGAAACGGGAAAGGAACGGCCGGCATAGTTGCCATGTCGCTGCAATCAATTGCAATCGTCCTGGGACAATCGACCCCTATTTGATCGCACAACCGATAAAATAAAGATTTATCCGTCAACTCATTAAATAACTGCTCTGTTATATATGGAATGGTCCATTCATCGCCAAAGTGGCCGCGAATAGCGACTATGATCTCAACATGCCAATCATCGCTTCCAATCAATAGTTTCGGCAGGCCAGGATACCGATTCTCGATTCTTTTCAATTGTTTGATCAAAATATCTTCATTCTGCATGTTCGGTTCAACCCAGTTATAGATAATCGCAGAATTCTTCACTGGCCCTGTTTCTACAGCTGAAATAATAATACTATTAACTTCATATTCTTCATGAAATGATCTGGCAATGGCATATGCGCCTAGATTTCCGCCAAGTATGACGGGAATGAAGGGTTGCTGGGCCAATTGCAGCTCTTTATCCAAACTAATTCCTCCCAAACAATTAATGCGTAAAAAACGGCTTTACTCCAAATCGATCATAATAAACGGATGTGTACAACCCGCTGAATCATGGACACATATTGGACACAGCCGTACCTAAAAGCTGCTTGCTAACATGCCAGCAGTCCAATCGCATAGCTATTCTTTCTACCTTTCATTATGACGAAAATAAAGCAGATACATGCAGATAGCCGATATAGCATGCATAGCTGGAGATGGTACAGATACAAATTCCATGGCCGATCAATAGCCATTTTCTGTATTTGCTTCGAGAGCCTTTATACGCGCTCCCCAAGCCAATCACCGGAAAAAGAACCAGCAAAATAACGGATGCATTCAGGAACCCAATGGTTGTCCAACTTGTAAAGGTGCTTGAATTGATCGATTGCATGGGCACTGAACCAATAATCACATAATTAACAATGGCTAAAAGCAATGTCACCACCAAGAATACATAAGAGACTTTTATCTTTCTTTCCATCATAAACCCCCATCTGCTTCATCCAGAATATAACCATTCTAACGTAAATATTCTATTAATTCCACTTTATTCCTAACCAGGAATATTATCGTAACCATCGTCCTATATATTGTTCTTCAACATACATAAGCATCTTAATTGACATATTTATTTGAATTTCGGATAATTAATAAGCAAATAGTTGCTATATCAACGAAATAGGTGGTAGTCATAGAGAAGACAATTACAAAACATGTAGGTGTATTAATCCATACAACCGATTTGGAAATAACCAACTATCTCAAAACCATATTGGCGCCGCTACAACTTGCACCTGAGCAGCATTTGATCATCGCTTTATTGTTGAAAGAAGAAGGGCTTTCACAAAATCAGATTGCCGTACAGCTTAATAAAGATAAATCGAGCGTTGCCAGAATGCTTGACAGCCTTGAGAAAAAAGGATTTCTCATCAGAGCAAAATGCCCAGTGGACCACAGATCTTCTAAAATATTTTTAACCGAAGCCGGCAAGGAATTGAAGGACGCTGTTGAGAATATATCCACTGTCACAAGAGAATTAATCAGCAAGGGATTAACGGAAGAAGAAATAGGCGAATTGAAGAGGCTGTTAATGATTATCAGAAAGAACGTAAGCCAGCAATAGCCCTATTATTTTTCAGTTGATATAAAACACAAAAACTTATATTCGGAGGAATAGAAATGAAAATTGCAGCAATTGTAGGCAGTAATCGTAAAGATTCATATAATATGAAACTAACGAAATTTGTCCAAAAAACATATGCGGATAAATTTGATATGGAGATCCTTATGGTGAACGACCTGCCATTCTATAATGAGGATACCGAACATGCACTTCCGGCTCCTGTAGTGGCCTTTATCAATAAAGTAAAAGAAGCGGATGCCATTCTTTGGGTGACTCCCGAGTATAACTACTCCATACCAGGCGTATTGAAAAATGCGATCGACTGGTTATCGCGCGGCGAAAAGGTCCTTATCGGAAAACCATCCTGGATTATAGGCGCCTCAATGGGAACAATGGGAACAGTCCGTGCACAATTGCATTTACGCGACATCTTATTCTCACCTGGCGTTTCATCACCTTTGCTGCCAGGAAACGAATTCTATGTCGGCCAAGTGCATGAAAAAGTGAACGCAGAAGGCGAATTGATCCACGAACCGACACTTGCATTCCTGAATGTTGTAGTTGATAACTTCATCAACTGGTACAATCAACACACTAGAGCATAATGATTAACATGAAAGGCCCCTCCTTTTCTTAGAAAAGGAGGGGCCTTATTAATTACCCAAAAAATAAATCCAATAAATTGCTTCCCGTTGAGGATTGTTTATTATAGAATTCCGAATAGCCGCACTTCTTGCAGTATACGACTGTAAACTGGTTATGCTGCACATCGAACATTTTAGAAAGCCCGGTTCCAGTCATCGCTACATCCTTCTGGCCGGCATCCGTACTTCCACATTTTAAACATCCTTTATCACTCACTTCAGAATCATCTCCATTTCTCTGTATATATACTATACGGATAAGAATTCCAAAGGTTTCAGATATTCCGCCTTCTTGCATTCAACCCAAAAGAAGCCTAACGGTTTACCTGTTAGGCTTCCTTCCGACTATTCATCTTCAAACCAGCCTTTATGTTTGAACCACAAGAACATAACCAAGCCCATAATGAACATGACAGCCAAAATAACGAAGTACCCCCAATGCCATTTTAACTCAGGCATATTGACAAAATTCATGCCGTAAAGACCGGCAATGAATGTAAGCGGCATAAAAATCGTTGTAATGACAGTCAAAGTCTTCATAATGTTATTCATCCGGAAGGAATTCAACGAAATATAGTTGTCCCTGATATCCGAGCTTAATTCGCGATTGGATTCTATCATTTCGCTAAGTTTCAATAGATGATCATATATATCCTTAAAGTACGCTCTTTTCTGTTCCTGAATGATAAAACGCTTTGATTCCAGGATACGGTAGATAAGATCACGCATCGGAAGGATTGTCTTCCTGACAGTCAATAAATCCTTCCTGACTTCAAAGGTTTTGTGTATAACTGAATCATGTGCCTTTTTCGATTCATGAAGATTTTCGATCATTAATATCCGATCTTCCAGGCGCTGGACGATTGGGAAAAATGTATCTACAATTTTATCCAATATGGTATAACTCACTTCAACTGCTGTATGGCGGATTAAATCATTCTTCTTTTCGAACAGCTCCCAAGTGTAATTTAACTCCTTCAGGTTTTCATAATGGAATGTAACAATAAAGCGTTCTCCAATAAATAAATCGACCTCATGGGCCTCCAGTGTTTCTTCATTGAGCGCCTGAATGACAAGGAAGCTAAGGTTTTCATAATAATCCATCTTCGGCCTTTGCAATCGTTCAACGCAATCTTCAACAGCAAGAGGATGAAAATGGAATGCAGTGTCAAGCAAAGCAATTTCATCCTTTTCCGGCATATTGAAATCCACCCAATACCACTTAAACTCGTTTAGTTCCGTTATAGGCGGATCGAAAATCAATTCATTGTTTTCATCAATGGCTAATATCCTAATCATGGCAATCTCCTGACATACTATCTATATGAATATGCCTATTTTACCCTTATTTTATCCATAAGTAACAGTATATACAGATGGGCAGCCACTACGTTTGGTTTATTTCCTGATTTCCCCTGCATGTTCCCTCACCTTGAACTTTACGGATTTTGGTTTCCATGCGTATGACCATAATGCATAAGAAGATGTATACAATACAGCCCCCAAGCCCAGCCCTGAAAGAACATCGAGAATGGCATGCTGCTTCGTAAATAACGTAGAAGCTATTATCATAATTCCTATAATGACGGAAATAGAGGAAAGCCATGGTGTCTCCTTACGCCGCTTAATCATAGCCAATATAATGATAAAAGTCGTCAATACATGGATGCTCGGAAAACAATTCACAGGCTGGTCATGGCTATAGATGAAGCGGACCAGCTGGGAGAATACATCGTCCCCCGTAACCACAGGGCGCGGAACCGTAGTCTGCCATACGGCATAGACGATAAAAGAAATAATCTTTCCCGCAAGCAAAGAACTCAACGCCACAAAATACAGCTTCCGCTCCTTATAGCATAAATAAATCAGAGAACTATAAATAAACGGATACCATACCACGTACGGAATAATAAACTCTTTCACAAATGGAATGCTTTTGTCCAATGGGATGGAAATAGGATAAGCTCCTGCAGTTGATTGATTGAGGATGGAATACATGGGTCCTGTCAAAAGCAAGGGTATCAAAAAGAGCAAAGGGTGTATACGTGCTAGCCTTTTCATAAGTTCCCTCCTACTCTATAGTATATTGACAGGTTGAGGTTATTCAAAACTGTCATTTTATTTTAGCATTATTTATAAAAAAAACATACAAAAGTTTACAATGAATAAACATTTTATTTACACAGGGAAAGAAGCTGATATAGCTGCCTCTTTCCCTGTATGTCCCCTTATTGCGGGTTAGTCGTCCAAATTCCTGATGTTTTAATGAAAACGCGCTGCGGCAATTGCAGGATGGATAAAATCAACTCAGCAACATCTTCTGGTTGCATCATCCGGCCTTCTTCACCAATTTTCAAACCGCTGTTCACTGCCAAATCTGTATTGACTGTGCTAGGAGTGATGGCAGTGACACGAATATTCTGCTTTCGCACTTCCTGCATCAATGATTCAGTCAGCCCTAATACTGCAAACTTTGAAGCCGCATATGCGCTTCCCGTCGCAAACCCTTTCTCACCCGCAGTTGAAGAAACATTTATGATGCTTCCTTCTTTCTGCTTCAATATTTCAGGAAGCACCTTTCGGGTAACATAGTAAGTCCCCATTAGATTCACTTGAATGATTCTTTCCCAATCTTTAGGATCCATTTCAAGGAAGGCTCCAAATTGGGCCATTCCGGCATTGTTGATTAATATATCCACTTTGCCCAATTTCTCTATAATTGAATCGATTGCCCGTTCCACCTGTTGTTGGTCGGAAACATCCGCAATCGCATAAACGGCTTTAATCCCATATGTTTGTTCCAGTTGGGAACACAGTTTTTGAAGTTCTGTTTCACTTCTGGCAAGCAAACCCAGATTGAGCCCTTCCTTCGCCAAATCAATAGCGGTTGCCCTGCCGATTCCCTTACCTGCGCCAGTAATGATCGCTGTCTTATTCTTCAGTTGCTGCATGCTGATTCCTCCCCGGGATATATTGTCCTATCTAAAGTTTTGACTATTCACCGTACTTATTATATAGACTATTTTCTGTTAATCAAACAAAGAAACTTCCCTCAGTCAGTTTTTGTTCCTTTTGTTTCAATTTATTTACACAAATGGCTCACACAATCGCCAGAATGGGGCCATAGGGGAGCATGGTATTCGATTTTCTTTACCGGTAAAGGCCTTTCTCTTAATCAGCATGAGATGCAAGAGGCCTAAATGAAAACGAACAGGTTTCACACCTGTTCGTTTCAGACTATATAAACAAACAATACGTTCTCTAAAGCCTGTAGGCGGGATTCCATCGTTGGCTTATTATGGGTTTATACCTCATCCCCAACGTCTTTCTTGGACGAATCCTGAAACACACCTACGTCCAAATCATGCATCAGTTTGGCTGAAACCACGCCTGCAGTCATGCTTCCTGACACATTGACTGCGGTTCTCCCCATATCGATTAATGGCTCGATTGAAATAAGCAAGCCTGCCAATCCTACTGGAAGATTCATCGCGGACAATACAATTAAAGCTGCAAAAGTCGCACCTCCGCCGACACCTGCCACTCCAAAGGAAGAAATAGCCACGATAATGACCAGCTGGATAATGAATCCCGGACTTAATGGATCAATGCCGACCGTAGGAGCAATCATGACCGCAAGCATAGCTGGATATATACCTGCGCAGCCATTCTGCCCGATGGATGCTCCCAGTGTTGCCGCCAAGTTGGCGCCTCCTTCTGGCACCCCCATCTCCTTTGTCTGTACTTGGACATTAATTGGGATTGTACCGGCACTTGTCCTGGATGTAAAAGCAAAAGTCAATGCAGGCATCGCTTTTTTTAGGAATTGCAAAGGGTTTAGACCGACAAAGAAGACCAGCAACAAGTGTACGGCAATCATCGCTATTAAAGCCGCATAAGAGGCGATGACGAAGGCCGATAAATTAATGATTCCCGCCACCTTTGTTGTAGCGATCGTTATCGTCATTAAGGCGAGAACACCGAATGGGGTCAGTCTCAGAATCAATGTAACAACCCTCATTACAACCGCATACAGGGCATCCACCATTTTTTTGAAAATATCGAATTTCTCCGGCTTCTTTTTGCGCACACCTAACGAAGCGATCCCTATGAATGCGGAAAAAATGACAACACCCAATGTCGATGTAGGCCTAGCGCCTGTCATATCTTCAAACGGATTTGTCGGGATAAAATCTAATATTTTCTTTGGTATGGAGGTCGTCGCTGTCCCAACCTGCCCTTCCAATTCCTGCGCCCTATCTTCTTCTGCCGCGCCCGCTTGGATATTTTCGGCATTCAGGTGAAAGGCATTGGCAGAAAAAACGCCAATGCTCGCAGCAACTAATGTAGTAAATACAAGAATGGCAATGATTAATCCTGCCAGCTTTCCAAGGTTTTTACCGGAGTCTACATTGGCAATTGCAGAAGTGATCGAAACAATGATTAGCGGCATAACAATCATTTTCAGCAGCCTTACATATCCATTGCCTACGATTCCGAACCAATCCGTTACAGTCTGGATGATATCGGAATCCGAACCATATAAAAGTTGAAGAAGAGCTCCAAATGCAATTCCAAGCCCCAAGCCGGTAAACACACGCTTCGGAAACGAAATATATTTCTTTTGCATTCTCCACAGAAAATAGAGCAGAGCCAAAAATAAAATAAAAATGATAATAATGCTGAATAGATCCATAGATCTCCCTCTCTGTCATTTCCCGGGACGGATTGCCACAGGGAAACATATAGTGAGAATCGCCCGAAAACGAATCCTTACCGCTTATTTTTTATCCATTGCAGAGAACCTATTCATAAAGAGGCGAGATACAAAAAAAGCCCCGCCAAGTTGGCGGGGCCTGAGAGATCTATTATTTCGCTACATTGCCTGCTACATTCATAACGTCCCATGTTCTTGCAAACGGTGGAGCGTAACAGAAGTCCATCATGCCCAATTGTGAAGTTGTCAAGCCGCTGTAAATGGCTACCGCCAAAGCGTCTACACGCAAAACTGCTCCGTTCTTGCCGACAATCTGCCCGCCTAGGATAACTTTTGTTTCTGCATGGTAGACAAGCTTCGCATGGATAGACTCTTGTCCAGGATAGTAATTTGTTTGGTTTTTGTCGGAAATGAACACTGTTTTATATGGAATGCCCATTTTCTCTGCTTCTTTTTCGCCGATGCCTGTACGGCCAGCTTCAAAATCCATTACCTTCAAGCAGGCTGAACCCAAAGTCCCTTCAAATGTTGACGCACTTCCAGCCAAATTTTCACCGATGATGCGGCCGATTTTATTGGCAGTCGTTGCAAGAGGGATGTATACATCTTCTTTACGGACAAGATGGTACACGCTTGCACAATCTCCCGCTGCATACACATCCTGTAAAGATGTTTCTCCGCGGTCGTTGATTTTGATTGCACCGTTTCCAAGCATATCAATGCCAGTTTCCTTTAGGAAAGCTGTATTTGGCCTTACGCCTGTCGCAATGACAACGATATCTGCTTTGTACTCGCCTTTATCAGTTGTAACTGCTTGGACTTTCCCTTCACCTTTCAGTGAAGTGACCATTTCCGCAAGCTTTAGGTTCACTTGGTGCGAGCGGATTTCTTCTTCCAGGATTTCAGCGATTTCACTGTCGAAGCTGTCAGGAAGGATATGGTCTGTAAGTTGGATTAGAGTTACTTCCTTGCCCAATTTCTTCATGGCTTCAACGACTTCAAGACCGATATATCCAGCCCCGATTACAACAATATTCTTGTTTTCTTCCTGTTGTGCCGCTTCCTTCAAAGCAATGCCGTCTTCCATTGTCTTCAGTGTAAATACATTTTCAAGTTCCTTGCCTTCAAATGGAGGTATAATCGCTGAGGCACCTGTAGCAACAAATAAACGGTCGTATTGATCTTCGAATACGTCTCCAGTAGCCAGGTTTTTTACAGTCATTTTTTTATTTTGGGCATCCACGGATGTGACCTGATGAAGTGTTTGCACTTCGATACCGGACTCTCTGAATTTCTCAGCTGTTCTGGCAATCATCCGATCGCTGTTATCATAGAAGTCTCCTACATAATAAGGCAGCCCGCATGCTCCGAATGATACGATATCGCTCATTTCATATACGACAACACTTGCATCCTTTGCCATACGTTTTGCTTTTGCAGCAGCACTCATTCCCGCTGCTTCACCGCCGATAATGATAATTCTCATTGTATTCTTCCTTTCTCCCATACAAGCTGTTTGCTAAATATGAAAGCGGGAGGGTTCCTGAATGAACCCAGCCCACTCCATGCTATGTTTATTATGCTACATCTTCAGAATCTTCATCATCTGAAAGATCCGTATTACTATTGTAAACTGTTGTATCGATTTCACCCAAGATTTTAGCTGATACAGCACCAGCAGTCATTGAGCCTGATACGTTAACTGCCGTACGTCCCATATCGATTAGTGGTTCGATTGAAATCAATAGACCTGCTAGGCCAACCGGCAAGTTCAATGCAGAAAGTACGATTAGCGCCGCGAAAGTCGCCCCGCCGCCGACACCGGCAACACCGAATGATGAAATAGCAACAATTGCCACTACTTGCAGAATGAATCCAGGATCCATTGGGTTAATGCCTACCGTTGGAGCAATCATAACAGCAAGCATAGCAGGATAGATACCTGCACAGCCGTTTTGGCCGATAGATGATCCGAAAGAAGCAGCAAAGTTTGCAACACTTTCAGAAATACCCATACCTTTAGTTTGCGCTTTTACATTCAATGGAATTGTACCTGCACTCGTACGTGATGTGAATGCAAATGTTAATGCCGGCAATGCTTTTTTAATAAACTGGATAGGATTTAAACCAACTGCTGTTACTAATACTAAGTGAACCACGATCATAGTAATCAATGCTGCATAAGAGGCGATTACGAATGTCGATAGATTGATGATGCCATCTACACTTGTTGTTGCGATTGTACTTGCCATCAATGCTAATACACCGAATGGCGTTAAACGAAGGATTAGTGTAACAATACGCATAACGATTGCATACATAGCCCCGACAATTTTATGGAAAGTCTCAAATGCTTCTGGTTTTTTCCTGCGGATTCCAAGAGCCGCCACACCTACGAATGCTGAGAAGATTACAACGCCAAGTGTGGAAGTAGAACGTCCGCCTGCCATATCCTCAAACGGATTTGTAGGAATGAATTCCAGCATTTTTTGCGGAATGGACGTGTTAGCTTGTTCTACTTTGCCTTCTAGTTCCTGGCTGCGCGCTTCCTCAGCTTGTCCAGCCTGGATAGACTCAGCGTTCAAATCAAATACGTTAGCAGAAAGAATACCTACTGATGCTGCAATCAGAGTCGTGAAAACCAACACCCCGATGATTAAACCTGCCATTTTACCTAAGCCCTTAGAAGACTTTAAGTTCGTCATTGCAGAAATAATTGAAACCATGATCAATGGCATAACGATCATTTTCAGTAAGCGAACATAACCGTTACCGATAATACCGAACCAGTCGGTCGACGTTTTAACAACTTCAGAATCAGATCCAAATGCAAACTGCATGATTGCACCGAATGCGATACCCATTCCAAGACCCGCGAATACACGCTTAGAGAAGGAAACATATTTTGTTTGCATACGATATAAAACAAAAACCATTGCTAATAATGCTGCGATGTTTAACCCAACAAAGATTACTGAATTCATTAATGAGCACCTTATTTCTTATAGTCTATTTATTTTTTATTTAACATTTGCTTTAACACGATTGTATCCAAAGTCGGAGAACCTTCATTTCCGATTTGGCTGAAGTTGCGGATTGTATCGTTAACATCCTTTTCTACAAATCCGTTCGTACCGGAAATGCAGATACCCTTCTTGGCCAGCAGCGCTGCTTGCACGGCAGCTCCTGAACATGTCGCCACCTTCATGGCACAGCCGGCTTTCGCTCCGTCACATAACATTCCCGTTACATTTCCAAGTGTATTCTGGATGGAATAATACATTTGCTCTGTATTGCCGCCTAGCAGGAAAGTAATGGCTGCCGCAGAGCTTGCACCTGCGATAGTCACTCCGCACAAAGCAGATAAACGGCCGAATTGATTTTTGATGAAGATTGCAATCAAATGACTGATCGCAACTGCACGGATCATTTCTTCTTCGTCTGCACCAAGTTTTCTCGCCACTGCCACAACCGGCAACGTAACGGCTATTCCTTGGTTACCGCTGCCTGAGTTGGCCATAACCGGCAAGGTTGCTCCGCCCATGCGCGCATCCGATCCAGCTGCCGCATAACTCATGGCATGATTGGCGAGGTCATCAGATAAAAGGCCGTCCTGCATTTGTTCTTTGATCATCTTGCCGACCTGAAGCCCATATTCATTCTCAAGTCCATGATTGGCGACTTCCAAGTTCATTTCGATGCTTCTTTTGACAAGATCCAATTTAGACAATGGGCAATGTAAAGCAAATTGAACAATATCGTCCAAAGTGAAATCAGCTTCATCTTTGCTTCCTTCTTCGCTGCCCTTGCCCTCATTCAATGCACATTGCTCTTCGCCATTAACTTTAATGGACGTGATTAAAGTATGTTCATCTTCGATGACAACCTGCACAGTTTCATTTTCTGTCTCAATTGTCGCATCAATGACTAACACTTTAGGAGAAATCGCTTCCACAACCTTCACCATGCCATTGTTGCAAAGAGCTAACGCCTGTTCTTCTTGTTCAGAAGAAGCTTTTTCAATAAGGGATAATTTTTTTTCCGATCCTTTTACAATTGCCCCCAAAGCCCCTACGAAAGCAATTCCAGTATGGTTTCTTCCAGGGATGGCAACAGCCATGGCATTTTTAATCACATTTCGGCTGCATGAAAGCGTAATGGATTTAATCGGTGCTGTTGTTTTTTCAGCTGCCACTGCGGCTGCATAAGCAATCGCTATAGGCTCTGTGCAACCGACAGCAACGATCAATTCTTTTTCAAGTACGTGTTGTAGGTCTACGTAATTCATTTTTGGCCCCCTTCGATCTTTTGTTTAATAAAGCCAATGATGCCGATCGTCAAACATTATGGCTAATTTGTGAATTAATTCACAAAATCGAGTAAAAAAAGAGGCATCTATCGACTTTATGTATATCCGTCTGATTCACTCTTTAAGATTGTGAATTTGTGAGCAAACTTTCACGCACTTCATGGCTCTTATGTCTGCTTAGACGTTTCTTTCACTTTCTGCAAATAGCGATACACAGTTGGTTCTGAAGTTTGAAGCAAGCTGCTCACCCTATGGACACTGCTCTTCAATAAAAACACACCTTGGTCGTACAGTGTTTTGATGAATGCTGTTTTCTCTTCAGGAGACATTCTTTCAAATGGTATATTGCTCTTAGCCAATTGGTCGGTTACTACCGTTTCTAATGCATCATCCAAATTGCCGTGCAGATACTCTTCAGCATCATTGCTTTCCATCTTCTTAACGGCCGGGCCACTATTCGTTTCTGAAAACGTTGTAAAGTACTCCAGCAATTCTTTCGCTTTCTGGAAAAAAGCAATATCAGTATTGACACAAAGCATACCGACTAACTGTCCCTTTTCATCTTTAATAAAATAGCTTGATGAGCGGAATACTCTTCCGTCTTTGCCGACAGCTTTGTAGTTTGCCACATAATCCTGTTTGGCATATAGCTTCTTTTGCTTCACTTGAAGAATAAAGTTCGTAGGGTTATCCCCTACTTTTCTACCTGTGACATGGCCATTTTCAATCGCAACAATCGTCTGCTCATCTCTCGTTAAATCGTGAAGGGCGACCTCCGATTGTTCACCAAGTATATTAGCCAAGAATTTCATTATAGAAGAATAAGGTTTTAGATATGCATTCATTTCGTGAATCAACCTATCAGCTCCTCTGCCACCTCTTTCGATATTGTGATAATTTCTTATCGTGATAATAATTTATTATTGCAATAAAACTTTATCATGATAATAAAAGTTTATCAACACCTTTTTTCTATTTCCATATTGTACATGTTTTTCATGTTTGTAGATTAAGAATGTTAGTAATCATTTTATGCATCTCAATATGGCCAGCAGTCGGCTCGCCCTCATTCTTTTTAAGTTCTATAAAAGGAATTAAGTAAATCCATGTCAAATATAAGTAAAATAATGGAGGGAGACATATGGCCAGAAAACGATTAGTTCTTTTTATTCTTTGTTTTTCTGTTATCCCGTTCTTGTCCAGCTGCAACCCATTTCAGAACAATTGCCCGCCGAATGTACAAATAGATTATATAGACGCATTGAAATGGAATGATATCCACTATGAGAGCCATCCCGAACTAAAAGATACTATAGCCAACGCCCAATTAGGCAAATTAATCGGATATATTTCTTACCGGATGGCTGAGGACGCGTGCTTGAATTATAAGATGAAAAACGGCGATGCTACATTTCTTGAGGAAGGAACAAAGGTCTATAGTCTATCAGGCTACCGCACCTCCTCAAGAGTATATGCTGACGGCCGGATTTTTCAGGCAAACGAGAAGCCAAAAGCAAAAACGATCGGCGACTTATATGACATAAAGGGCAAAGTCGAAAACATTGCCTTTGAAAGTACAGATGACAGCCGGCCATTGCACTCTTTTTCGCAGCAATCCATCGAACCGTTCCTGCATGCGTACCTGCAGCTTCCTTTATTATCTTCGCGTCAGACATCAAGAGCGATTGACACATTGAAGGATGAAGACCGTGTATTCATCCGCTTACTATTGAAGGATGGAAGCTCTCTTAGGATCAGCTATTGGATGGACCAAAACATAACAACTCCGTGGGCAGAAGGCAACGAGGCCACTCAAAAGCTAGTGAAAAAAGAATGGAAGAAAGGATTAGATTAATAGACCGATAACCGCCTTTCTGTTTACCGTCCATCCTTAACCAGCCCGTTATCCATAGCAAGTAAAAGGCATGTGGAACCTGAGGGAATATCTATTGATCTCTATACCATTAAGAACTATGCAAATAAATGAACTATATCGCAATAGGAGGGATTCCATGAAAACGGCACTATCTTTATCGAAAGAAACCGATCGGCTCCTGATCCGCTTTTATGAAAAGAGCGATTTTCCGAATTGGCATGAGTCCATGAAACAAAGAATGCCTTCACAGCAGCC
The DNA here is from genome assembly GCF_047238185.1 of Bacillus kalamii. Classification (NCBI taxonomy): domain Bacteria; kingdom Bacillati; phylum Bacillota; class Bacilli; order Caryophanales; family Bacillaceae; genus Bacillus; species Bacillus kalamii. Next base: position 2,742,439 of record NZ_JBDFMI010000001.1, read on the forward strand.
ATTTGATGATGGCAGGCCTACAGGCATCGAGAATTATACATCAGAAACATTTAGTGCCTGGGTAGAAAAAGACCATCATGCAGCTGAAAAGGATTACTTTTATCACTTAGGCATTTTCAGGAAGCAAGACGGCGTTCACATCGGTAAAATTGAATTGTTTACGATTCTCCGTATGGATTATCAATGGGGAATGATGGGCTATTCAATCCACAATCAGTTCTGGAGACAAGAATATGGAATGGAAAGCGTAAAAGCGGCTTCCGAGTTGTTTTTCAATGTGCTTGGTTTCCATCGCTTGGAATTGCATATTCATCCCGATAATGCCCCATCGCTCCAGCTGGCAGAAAAAGCTGGCTTCCGGTTGGAATGCCGGCGGGAGTCCTTCTCCTTGGAGAATGGCGTATGGAGCGATATGTTGATCTATTATTTAAATAACAACCTATCGCAATAAGGGAAGCGAATCCGCTTCCCTTATTTTATTGATCCACTTGGTCACTTTCAAAAGGTGCGGTAATAGTCCCTTTATTTTTGTTCTTAACATAATAAAAAAGGTAGCAGAAAATGAAAAAGCCAATGCCTATCACTAATCCCGTCAACTGGGTCGGATCGAATGCCAAAAATAGCAGTATGGAAATGCAAAACAATAGGCAAATCAATGGCACATATGGATAAAAGGGTACTTTATATTGAAGATCGCTTACTTTTCTACCTGACTTTACGTATTTATATCGGAACATAAGCTGTGAGCAAGCGATGCCCATCCATGAAATGGTGACAGATATGCCAGCAATCGACATTAAGAAAACAAAAACGGTATCCGCCGCTATGACGCTGGTCAACAATGACAGAAGAGAAAAAACAATTGTCACAAGGAGAGCTGTAAAAGGAACTTTGCGCTTCGATAATCTTCCGAACTTTTTAGGTGCCATCCCTTCATGCGACATGGACCATAAAAGGCGTGTAGATGCATAAATGCACGAATTTCCGACTGACAAAATGGCAGTCAATATAACAAAATTCATAATGTCGGGAGCAAAAGGTATGCCCGCAAGATCCATCAGCGTTACAAACGGGCTTTCCAGTAATCCTAATTCCGATGAGGGAAAAATGGCTGATAAAACAATGATAGACGAAATATAGAAAATAATAATTCTAAAAAGGACGTTTCTGATGGCGCGTGGAATATTTTTCTGAGGCTGTTCACTTTCTCCTGCTGCAATCCCTATCAATTCAGAACCTTGATAAGAAAAAATAACATTCATCATTGTAACAAAGAGGATGCCGAATCCTTGAGGAAATAACTTATTCTCTGTGAAGTGGCTTAACACAGGAGCCGGGCGGTCCGCCAAATGGATCAAACCAAATATGGCCCCTACTCCAATAGCCAGGAAGAAAAGGACTGCTACTACTTTTATTCCCGCAAGCCAATATTCTGCCTCTGCAAATCCCTTTGTGGAAAGTGCATTTAGCGCAAATAAAAAGAGGATGAAAATGAAGCACCATACCCAGGTGGATGAACCCGGAAACCATCTGTGCATCAACATCCCTGCTGCTGTAAATTCAACTCCGGCAGTGGTAGCCGAACCAATAAAATACATCCAGCCCAACGAAAAACCGGCAGCAGGGGAAATGAATTTTGATGCATAGGTCTGGAATGATCCGGTTACTGGCATAAATACCGCCAACTCTCCCAAACAAACCATGACTAAATATAAAATGATACCACCAAATAAATAACCAATTAAAGCCCCGCCTGGACCTGCTTGATGAATGGTAAAGCCCGCATTCAAAAATAAGCCTGTCCCGATAACCCCTCCAAGCGACAGCATGAATAAATGCCTGCTTTTCATGGATCTGTCCAATTGATTATGCTCCTGTTGATCCACTTGCCTCACACCTTTATCTTTTTCTAAAAATCAGTCCGTTAATAGGTACATCCAACCACTTTGACCACCAACAAATTCCATTTAACGGAATTACCTTCCTTTTAACGGAATGATTCTGGATAAATCGTATAACGGATCGATTTAATTGTCAATTTATTTTGAATAATTAGTATATAAGCGCTTACATTTGGAAAGTTGGCAAGAATGTAAGGTTTGTTATCCTATTCACCCTCGGTTTAGTTCTATTTAGAAGGAATACGATACGATCCCCTCGAATTGAAGGAATAAACTAATTAAGAAAAAAGGTGGAATCTATGAGCAAGGTAATAAACTACTACAATCAATTTGATGAGTGGGGCAGGCTTGACCGTGCGCCGGTAGAATTCCAAGTGAATTGGCATTTTATAAAAAAATATTTGCCGGAAACAGGCATTATTCTGGACAACGGTGCGGGTCCAGGAAAATACTCGATGGAACTTGCCAAAGAAGGTCACCGGATTACATTAACTGATTTAACGCCTCATCTCGTTGCTTCAGCAGCCAATAAGGCAAAAGAACTCCAATTAGAAAATCAATTTGACGGTTTTTATGCAGCAGATGCAAGAGAACTTCATATGGTTAAGGATGGATGCTTTGATGCCGCTTTAATGCTTGGCCCTATGTATCATTTACAGGAAGAACAAGGCCGTATCCAGGCAATTAAAGAATTGTATAGAGTTACGGTGACGAATGGCGTAGTTTTTATCGCTTTTATGCCAAGAATCAGGCATATATTGACTTCGCTTCTTTCACCTGAGCGCTGGAGGCCGAACAATCAAATGGACGCCATTATGGAATTTGCCCTAACAGGCTGTTTCAATCATAGTGATGAAGGGCGATTTACAGAGGCGTATTATTTCAATATTGAAGATATCATTCCATTTATGGAAGAACACGGATTTGAAACGTTAGAACTAATAGGCTCTAATCCAGGAACGATCTTGGACAGCCATAATTGGGACTATTGGACAAACAAAGGTGAACACGAAATGGAAAAACTGATGTCGTTCATTAAAGAAAGTGCTGCAGATCCTTTTATTCTTGGCATATCAAGCCATCTGCTTTATATTGGGAGAAAAAAATGAAGTTCAGTTTCAGTGAACAACCATATATAGCATTCCTCCTCACAACAAACAGACTGCCGTCATCCAGACGGCAGTAATCTTATTTAATCAGATATTCATATATGAGAAAGCCTGCGCCAACCACTATCCAAAGAAGGACACCAGGACAAATGGGCAAAGGCAGAAATGCCTTCTTCCCCGCTTTTTTGAACGGAATGCCGCAGCTCCCTGTTTTACAGCTTTTGTTGTCCATTAGTTCCCCTCCCTTGGAATCAGAGGTGTTCATTTTCATTCTGTTTCACCTTTCCAGGCAAGCATTCCCCCTGCCATATTCAATACGTTGAATCCTTGATAATCAAGAAAATTGGCAGCTTGGGAGCTCCTGCCTCCCGATTGGCATACAAGAATGTATTCATTATGTTTATTTAATTCATTCATCTTAAATTCCAATAAGCCTAAAGGAATATTAATGGCTCCCGGTATTTTTCCCTGTGCCACTTCTGACGTTTCCCTTACATCGATCAGATTCGGTTTTTTTCCTTCATTCAATAATGCTTGTACTTCTTCTGGAGTGATATTTTTCATCCCATTGCCTCCTCACTGTTTAATGCCAGGCGCTCATACCGCCTTTTACATTTGTTACATGCTGGAATCCCAATTTCTTTAATTCTTTGCTGGCCTTACTGCTTCGCATTCCGCTTTGGCAAATAACGACCACTTCTTTTTCTTTCGATAGTTTGGATTGTTTATTTTGGATGTCCCCTAGGGGTATATTTTGGAACTGTCTAATATGATTGCCTCTGTATTCCCCCGGTGTCCGTACATCAATAAATTGTTTATCTTTATCGTTCAGCTCATTCTTTAATTGGCTTGTCGTAATCTGGCGTACCCCTTTTGCCGGCATCATCCGCCATACTAAGAACAGAATAATTGCGGCAATAATAATAATGGTTGTCATATTCCTGCTTCCTCCTCTTGGTTACCTTATTAGGATATTTATTGCTTATCTGCTTTTAATGATAAGCTGTACTGCATCAGACAGTTGTTGATCATGGGCTGGCGACATTTTACTGCCTTGGATGCAATGGACCATATGGTTGCTTATTGAATAATCAATAGCTGAATTGATGTCTTCACGGGCTTCTCCTAATTCATCTACGATTTTTTTAAACCCTTCTTTCTGCTCCATCAAGCCCAAAACATGGTGGATCTGGAATTCTGCTTTTTGAATAGAACATATAGTTTGTTGATCATACATCACAGCTATCCCTCCTTTACGAAGATATAACGGCCTCTTAATAAAGCGGATGTTCTATAAAGGTGATTATATACCCAATGGGGTATATTTGCAACAATAAGAACTCCTATTTTAAAGATCCTTCCGACAGCGCCGGCTAAAGAAAAAGGCTACCAATCATGATAGCTTTTACTTTTATCAATTTTTATTTCTGCATTTTCTTCAATATACGGATTTGGCCTCTATGATTCAGCTCATCCTCAAATACATGGAACCAAAGAAAGTAGTGATTGGCAGAATCCTTTCCCCACATTACTTCGCTGTTAAGCCACTCGTCATCTCTTTTCCTGAATTCCTCCAAAGTTGCCGAGCGCACGGTAGCCAATTTATCCAAGTAAAACGATAATGGGTTCCCTTTAACGTGAATTCTGGCTTCATCCCCCAACTCAAGCCCTAATTTCAGTTCCTCTAATTCTTTCAGTGTCGGCTCTCTTTTTTCAAACGTATCTATTTGGTAATACCGTTCCACTGCTGCCATGTGAAGTAATAGGGCACCGATTGAATTGCTACCCTCATATGGCAGATAATCAAGCTGTTCAATAGTTAGACCTTCTACTGCCCATAATGTTGTATTCCTTGCATACTCCATCATTGATACAAGTTGGCCGATCTGGGGTGTAAAGCCGTCTTTTTTCTGGATTTTCAAATCCATACTATCTCCTCCTTCCTTGCCACTCCGAATTATAACAATATTTCAATAATTCTTCTATTCAATCTTCCTTTTGTTTTCCATTTGTGGACAAACACTTGTATATTGCACTATTAATAATTATGATAATACATACATTGAATAAGATCGTCTTCAACAGCAATAAAGGAGGGCCTATGTTAAAAGAATTCGGTTTTTCCCAATATGAAAGCCAAGTATATGAGGTTCTCGTTTCAAGCGATGAACCGATGGATGTCACCATGATCGCCAAGTATTCCAGTGTTCCAAAGACAAAAATATACGAAGTCATCTCTCGCATGGTCGATAAAGGAATGGTGATGGAAGCAATCTCTGAAAAGAAAAAAATGTATACAGCCCTTCCATTGGAATTAGCTGTAGAGAGGCTAACGGCCGAGTTTCAGGAGAATATCAATAAATTCAAGGAAAATACGTCAAAAAGAACATTTTCCGATGACCGGGTTTGGAGCTTTAAAGTCCAATCCACGATCGAGGCACAGACCAAGCAACTGATCAAGCAAGCTAAAAAATCAATCACCATTTCGGGCTGGAATGAAGACTTCAAAAAATATGTTTCCCTGTTAGAAGAGAAGGAACAGGCAGGAATCGAAGTGAAAGCGCACGTTGTAGGCGACATATCCGCTAACCTTTCCCACCTTTATTACTTCATTCCCACAAAAGAGGATGTATTTCTTGAACCTTTTCAATTACTGATTATTGATGACCGTGAAATCATTTTTGCAACAGCCGAAGAAGGTTCCTGGCAGGCTATCCGTACGATGTCACAGCCTTTTGTCAAAGTATTTGCCGAGTTTTTCTATCATGATGTCGTTCTGACCAAGATTTTAGGAAAATATAATGAGACATTGATGAACGACCCGGAGATTAAAAATATCGTAACAAAATTGCGCTTTTAATCTCTCTTCTCTTTATAAAAACGGAAGCAAACGTTTGGTTTGCTTCCGTTTTTATATTTACCTTTTACTTTTCCATCACTGCAAAATAATTGCCTTCATTATCAGTAAAATTGAATACTCTTCCCGAAGGCATCGTCACCATTTCCCCTACTGTTATCTGTTGCTTGGACAAATCATCATATAATTGATCGATATTTTCCGAGAAGAACAGTAAAGAAGGCGTGCCGAGCTGCAATTCAGGAGACATTTTGGCGACTACTTCTTTATTATGCAAAATAATGCTTGTCTCATTGTCCTTGATTGGGGCAATCTCGATCCATCTCATACCCTGGCCGTAATCTCCTTCAGAAATGATGCTGAATCCGACTTTTTCTGTCCAAAATGCAGCTGCCTCATCTTGATTTTTTACATATAGCATAATCTGGCCGACTTTTTTAATCATCCATTTCACTCCCTTGCCATTTCTTGAATCATAACACCGCTTGAAATATCTTACAATTAGAGACTTTAAACAAGCCATATTTACCAAATGCAATATAGCCTTAAATGCGAGTGCAAACGTTTTCCAACGATCATAGTTTTCTCTCCATTGCCCTGTTTTTTTCGAAAATAATGCTAAATATTTGTAAAAATAATCAATTAATCATTATAATCAGTTTCTGTAGCTTTCACTGGAGGGATTATTTTGAGTACTATTTTTATCTTGTTCTTATTTTATTATCCGCTAATCATGGGGCTCGTTTGGATAATTGGAGGGATTATTTACTACATCCGTCGTGAAAGAAAGGATATTCCTCTTTCTGACGATGCTAGTTTGCCTTTTGTATCAATCCTTATACCTGCACATAATGAAGAAAAAATAATTAAAGAAACCGTGCATTTTACCTCTCTGTTAAACTATCCAGACTATGAAATTATAGTTATTAACGATGGAAGCACTGACCAAACGATGCAAATCTTAAATGGAATAATGGATCAATATCCAAGATTGCGTGTAGTCGACATCCAACAAAATAAAGGCAAAGCAAATGCATTGGAGCAAGGTGTGTTAGCAGCAAAAGGCGAATTTATCGCAACCATCGACAGCGATGCCATCTTGGATAAGGATGCTCTTAAGTATGTCATGCCAAACTTCATCACACCACGAAATAGCGAACGGGTCGGTGCTGTCACCGGAAATCCAAGAATTCGCAACAGGACAACTCTCTTATCTAAAATCCAATTAGTTGAGTATGCAAGCATCATAGGACTTATTAAGAGAACCCAGCGAATTATGGGAAAGGTCATGACTGTATCCGGGGTATTCGCTGTTTTTAGAAAAAAGGCTCTTATTGATGTCGGGATGTAGGATAAGGATTTAGCGACTGACGACATCGGCATTACATGGAAGCTACAAAGGAAGTTCTGGGATATCCGCTATGAACCGAAAGCTTTCTGTTGGATGCGGGTTCCTGAAACAATAAAAGGGATTTGGAATCAACGGATAAGATGGACCCAAGGCGGAATAGAGGTCATATTCCGGCATCGCACTATTTTTACGGATTGGCGCCAGAGAAGGTTGTTCCCTGTTTTTATTGAACAATTATTGAGCATACTCTGGTCAATTACTTGGTTCTTCGCCCTGCTTACGGCAATCTATCAGTTTGTATGCAATCAAGCCTTTCTTTCGCCATTTATTTGGATTGGAAATTATTTGGCTTTCATATGCATTCTACAATTGTTAACGGCTCTATTTATTGAACGGCATTACGAAAAGAACATACTCAAATATATGGTTTGGGCAGTCTGGTACCCGTTAGTCTACTGGCATATAAATGCCTTGCTTGTCATTTTTTCCTTGCCGAAAGCAACAAGGATTTTCAGAAAGAATAAATCTGAGTATGCAACATGGAAGAGTCCTGACCGCGGATTGGATGTGTAAACAGGAAAGGAGCTTACAATGGTTATACAACAAAAGAAAAAGAAAGCAAGAACGATGATAGAATTGGCCGTTACACTCTTCGGATGGGCCTTTTTACTTAGCTTCTTATATATTCTCATTCGTTCTTTCAAATTTTCTTTCAATCTCTCATTCAGTACATTGACGATCGCTAATATCAATTCAATTGTGCTCTTTACAATATTGATTATTTTTATGAGTTTATCACTATTTTTCTTTTGGGTTACCTACAATAAAAAAAGATACGGCCATTTGACTCGAAGAAAATTCCCAGCAGACACTACAGTGGCACAAGTGGCTGAATACTATTCTCTATCCGAGGAAGAAGTGCTCAACCTACAAAAAAATAGGCACATCATTCGATAGCTCTAATGAAAGAGTGGACAATCATGTTCACTCTTTTATTTTTGCCTATGGGTTCCCTATCTTCTGTCAGCCTGTAAAACTATTGCTTGATAATCTATCTCATATGGGATAACATGTAATAGTTGTTTTTACCACAACAGTGGTAAAACAATTCCGTGAGATTAGGAGGGACTTTTTTTTATGAATTTTAAAGTATATATTCTTGCCGTTTCTACCTTTGTTGTCGGTATGGTAGAATTGGTCATCGGCGGAATTTTGCCATTAATATCAAAGGATTTAAATATAAGTATATCCGCGGCAGGGCAGCTAATTACTGCATTCGCCCTTGTGCTGGCTATTGCAGGGCCAATTACGATGGCTGCCACTTCGAAAATTGAACGAAAAAAATTGTACTTAGGAGCATTAGCCATTTTCCTGATTGGGAACTTGATTTCCTTTTTTAGCCACACTTTTGAAATGCTAATGCTGGCCAGGATTTTCACCGCCATTGCAGCATCATTATTGATTGTCCTTTCGCTGACAATCGCCCCGAAGATTGTGGCACCGGCTTACCAGGCGCGTGCAATAGGGGTTATTTCGATGGGAATAAGCGCAGCACTGGTTCTTGGCGTACCGCTTGGTGTATTGATCGGCGAAATGTTTGGGTGGAGAATGTTATTCTTGCTCATTGCCTTCTTGGCTTTAGTCGCCATGGGAGTAATATATAAGTACCTGGATGAACTTCCACCGGATACGATGGTACCGTTGCGTGAACAGTTTGCATCTCTCAAAAGCAGCAAAATCATTTCCGCCCATTTAGTGACAATGCTTATGCTTGCAGGACACTATGTGCTCTATGCCTATTTGACTCCCTTCCTGCAGGATCGCCTGGATTTCGGTCCAATGTGGATCAGTGCCACCTATTTTGTCTTTGGGTTGGCAGCTGTTACCGGCGGTGGAATGGGAGGATTGCTTTCAGACCGGCTAGGAGCCAAAAAGAGCATTCTGCTGATGACAGCAACGTTTGCTATTGTTCTCTTTCTAATGCCGTTTTCCACATACGTTAAAGTACTGTTCCCTGTATTTCTGATGATCTGGGGCGCATTAAGCTGGGCTGTATCTCCTGCCCAACAGAGTTATTTAATCCAAACGGCACCTGAATCTGCCGGCATTCAACAAAGTTTCAACCAATCTGCCTTGCAACTTGGCATTGCCCTCGGTTCAGCCATCGGCGGAATTGTTATTGAACATAACCCTGTCACGGCAAATGCCTGGGTTGGCGGCATCCTTGCATTGCTTGCATTTGGATGTGCTGTTTTCTCCTTAACAAGACCTGCATTAAGCAAGAAAAAACAACAAGTACAGCATGCCAGCTAACAAAAAAACGCTCTTCAGCCATTCCAGGCAGAAGAGCGTTTTTCATATTCAATCGACAAGAGGCAAAGCATACACACGTTAATGATATTAAAGCTTTATTCAGCAGCATACGTCCATACTACTCTTCCTGATGATGTCTCTATGACTTGCCCCTTTGCTGTCACCAAATGGGTTCCGTCTGAGAATAAATAGGCATCCCCCGGGCTTTCCACTAATTTCTTCAGCTTCGTTTCACCCATATTATCAAACCCGACAAGCAATAAATCCGGACTTTCATTTGCAGTCATACTGTATAGCCCAATCCACATTTTCAGCCCGTCATTCCAGCGTACCTGGATAAAATGACCATTTTTATTGCTGATTGTCCATTTTTTCTTACCTTCCAATGTATAACATTGCAATGGACCGCCCAACCAGGAAATCATGACATGGTCTCTTGAAAAGGCTGCATCCAGTACAAAAATACTTTCTTCATCACAGTCCCATTGAATGATCCAATCATCTGTGGAAACCAGCATCGGACGTTTGTCATCCGCTTCTTCATTAGGTATGGCTAACGCAATCGGATTAAACCGTGAAAAGGATAGCTTAAAAATATCAGTCAACGACTCTTTCGTTTCCCCTGTATTGACATCAATAATTAAAAAGGTGCCATAACTGAAGCCAATTCCAAAATAGGCTCCATGATCGCCGGGCATTTCAACAAGCTTCTGGACATTCGTCAAGTCAGCTCTTTTCCACAGGCATTCACCTGTAAATCCATTATAAGCATGGACTCCGCCATAATAATTTCCAGTAACGATGATAGGAATATCTAAGTCAAGAACCAGCATACGTTCTGCTCCATCATCCAAATTGGTTTCAATAGTTAAAAAATGGGAGCGATCCTCAATTGACCATAACTGAACAGTATTTATGGATTTCGTCGTGACAAAATAATTTTGCTTTGTCCGCGACACATAAATCCTATGGATATCTTCCATTGTTTCACCTTCTTTTCCTTCTAAATCAGTAAGCTTATATAAATCTACCATGCAGAATAATCATACAAAAAAAAACACTCACTTAAAATATTAGTCTACTGTTGTCAAAGTCATATGACAACTAAAAGGTATCGGTCTCCCTTATAGTTAGTGATTAATTCTCCATCTCTCTTTCAGCAGGAAGGAATCCTCCTATAGAATCAAGAACATATACTGTGGTAAAAAATTGAAGATCGTGGAGGCAAAAAGAATGCAAATCACAAGTTCCGTATCAGGCATAAAAACACAAAACAGCACCTCCTTGTCTAAGGATGATCGGCTAACCAAGGATAAAACCATTTTTGATGCGCATATTCATATCATCGATCCTAGTTTCCCTTTAATAGAAAACCAAGGTTATATCCCTGATTTTTTTACTTGTGAGGACTATCTTCATAAAATGGAAGGAACCCAAGTAATCGGTGGAGCAATCGTCTCTGGCTCTTTTCAAGGCTATGACCAAACCTATTTCACAGATGCCCTTGAAAAGCTTGGCCCACAATTTGTCGGTGTTACACAAATTCCTTTTGAGACAAGCGATCATGAAATCCTGAAGCTGGATGAACTAGGCATAAGGGCGATTCGTTTCAATTTGAAAAGAGGCGGATCGGAATCGATCGACCATTTGGATTACATGGCGCGGAGAGTATTTGAATTAGCTGGCTGGCATACTGAACTATACAGCGATGCAGCACTCCTTGAAGAGATCCAGCCACACCTTGAAAAACTTCCCGCCTTGTCCATCGACCATCTCGGCTTAACAAAAAAAGGATTTAAACACTTACTTTCCATGGTCGATAGAGGAATCCGCGTAAAAGCAACCGGCTTCGGACGGATAGACTTTGATCCGGTTGCTGCCATCAAACAGATTGTCTCCATTAATCCTGATGCACTTATGTTCGGCACAGATCTTCCTTCCACCAGAGCAGCACGGCCTTATGAGGAAAGCGATCTCGCTACCGTTTATGAAGCCCTGTCTGTACGGGAAGCTGAAAACGTATTATGCAATAATGCTTTAAAATGGTATTTGCATAAAAAAAGGCCATAAAAAAAGAAGCGGTGCGTTAGCATCGCTTCTTTTTTTAATCAGCTGACAAAACCATTTCATTGATCGTTTCCACCACTCCGCCATGGTTATTATCGCACTTTGTTTCGAAACGGGATACTTCTTTTATTTTGTCATGGGCATTGGCCATGGCATAACTGTAATACGCTTTTCCCATTAATTCCAAGTCATTCAAATAATCGCCGAATACCATTGTCTCTTCCGGGGCAATGTCCAAGCGCTCCTGTATTCTTTCCATTGCAATCCCTTTATTGGAGCCAGCGTTCATTATATCGAGCCATACAAAGCCTCCGACAGTCACCTGCAAAGAATTCGCATATTTTTCAAAGTAAGATAGGCTATGCTTTTCCGCTCCTCTAAAATCAAGCAATGAAATCTTTAAAATATCATCTTCTACTTGTGCTAGATCCTCTACTACAGCTTGGCTCGCATAATATTTATTGATTTCTTCAATCACTTCCGGACTCGGCTTTTCAAAATAAGCCGCCTTCTTTCCGCATAGGACAATATGGATTCCTTCAATGCCTCTTGCAACATCGACCAACTCCTTGACAACTTGCGGATCCATGGGATTGGAGAAAATTTCTTCTCCCTTATACACAACGATTGATCCATTCTCAGCAATAAAAAGCATATCATCTGCATATTCGTCAAAACGGCGTGCTAGATTGTAATATTGTCTGCCGCTGGCAGCCCCAAAAATAATTCCTTTGTCTTGCAATCGGTTGAAAACGGAAGAAAAATCTTCAGGAAACTGATTTTCATCATTTAAAAATGTACCATCCATATCGGTAGCGATTAGTTTAATCATGTTTTGCCTCCCCATTGGTGCAAACTAGTTGTTTGTGAATAATATGTATTATAGCAGATTACAGCATTAATGAGGAAATGCAACAGTAAACCCAATGACCTTCTAGTACAAAGCATCTACTACTCTATTACTAATTTCAATTATTAGAGTCCTCCTACAAGTACCCGTAGATAATTATTCGGGACTGCCTTCCCCTCTCTTAATAGCCTTTTTATATCATTGTATTTGAGCCTGCTAAGTTGCCCGCATAGTCTCTATTCCAAATCCTCTTCACTTCCTTCAAATCCTTTTGCTCAAAAGAAAGCTTATATATATCGGGCATATCGAGTTTTTTCCAGAAAGAATAATCATACTGTTCATCGAAGAAGTTCATCATTAGCGCCATAATATTTCCGTGTGTCCCAATAGCTAAATGGTTGCCTTCATATGTTTCTACGGCCGCCAAAAGAGCGCTAACGCCCCTTTTTTGTGCATCCACATTAGATTCCCCGCCTTCCAATGAGACTGTGTGATGCTTCCAAACATATTTGACTGCAGCCGGAAAATCCTGAACGGAGCTAGCTGATAATTTCCTTTCCTTAAATCCATCAACCGTTATGATTTCCTTGCCGATATCTTCGGCAATCCCTTGCACTGTTTGGATAGCCCGCTTGTACGGGCTGGAAAGTACCAGCTCTATTTTTTCATGTTTGAGCAACTGTGCAATATGTTTTGCATCCTTAAAACCTTGCTCAGATAACGGACGGCTTTCATCATCCGCTGTATATGCTGAATGGGCGTGGCGGATTAGGTATACATGTGTCAACATCCTCAAAGCTCCCTGCTATATATCAATTTGCTTTCGTTCATCATGCTTATAATCGCCTGAATAAATGACTGTTACTACTAACATAGTACTATTTTCTCTTTATCTATAGATATGGTGGGTTGGTACAAATACATCCTCAGCTGCATCTCTGACAAGTGAAAAATGATCTACATTGTAGTGTCCATGCAGGATATGATTATGATGATGAATGATTTGTTCCGCTGTTAAAATAGGGGAATCACAAGTAGAATGCCCATCAGCGATCAACGTAACATCAAACTGATTGATCGTTGCCGTTCGGACAGCCGTATCGATACAGTATTCCGTTTGGCATCCCATGATGACCAAATGTTCGATCCCCTTATGTTGTAAGTAAGCATTTAAAGGCGTTCCATAAAATGAATTAGTAGCGGCTTTATCAAATAAAACAACTTCAGAAGGCACTTTGATTCCTTTATGTAGTTGAAAACCAGGACCTTCTCCTCCAGAAACGTCTACATCTCTTATACATATTATCGGTATCTGGTTATGGACGGCCTTTTCAATGACCAGATTAATGTTTTGGATCAATTTTTCCTTTGCGAAAACACCTTTTTCTCCATTGCTGCCATCTATTAGATCCTGTTGGGAATCAATGATTAATAATGCTTGTTTCAATAAGCTCACCTCTGCGATATGTAATAGTGACCCGAGATATTGCAGCTAGCATCGTTATTGCCTGGCGAATGAAGAATATACGCTTCATACTTGTCCAAATAGTTTATAACAGTTGTTTTCAACGAGCAGTAATTACCCCTATATCCGCTTTCCTAGCAGTAAATAAGCCATGCTTTTGTTAGATCACAACATGTTAATTCTATACTTGTAGGTGGTTCTCCTCTAAAAACTTGTGCCTAACTTGACTTTTTCATATTGACTTCACATTATCCATGAATTCCTCAAGCGTCATTTTGTTCTTATACATAATATCGGCATACTTTGTGCCAACATAACGGAAATGCCATGGCTCATAGCTGTATCCTGTTATTTGTTCCTTGCCTTTTGGATAGCGGAGAATAAAGCCATACAGATGGGCATTCTTTGCTAGCCACTTTCCTTCTTTTGTCTGTTCAAACTCCGTTGATAGGGCGTATCCATTCGAAGCACTTGAAATATCCATTGTTAACCCGGTCTGATGCTCGCTTTGGCCTGGCTTAGCCACTACTTTCCATGCCGCTTTTTCACCGTTCTTCCTTACCTCTGCCTGGAAAACCTCCCGTTGGCGGGTGTATGACCGATAACCGGAAACAGCAGCTAATTCGATTCCTTCCCTGCTGGCAGCAGCAAACATTTTTTCAAGCGCTGCCGCCCCATCCTTTCTCATAAGAGCCTTTTCAGCTTGTCCGCTCCCGAACGAGTACACTACATCCGCCCTTGCCAAGCCGCTTGGAATATAGGCTGCCGGCAATTCAAACTGTTTATTGACCAATGCAAGGCCATTTGCGGGATTCTGTATCACTTGTTTCCCATCATTGAGAATAATGTTATTGGCATATTGCTTTTCCAATGGTATCTTTTCGGCAAGGACAACAGGTTTCACTTGCTTATGTTCATTCTCCTTCTGCTTGGACTGCCATGTATACATTCCTATCAAGATACAGAAGATGATAAATATTTTGATGATCATTTTCATAATTGGGACATTCTCCTAAAACTCTTTTTATTCATCGTATCAAGCTCTTATTAACTTTCATTAAAGCATTTCTTATAGATATCTTAAGCTTTTATGTTAAGGTCATATCGAGAGGACCAGTCAAACGCATAGATTATAGTTCAATCTTGCATACTTAGCTTATACAGAAGTGAGGGAGATAATATGGACGAAAAACTATTTTATAATGGCACTATTATCACAATGGAAAAAGAACTTACAACTGAGGCAGTATTCATCAAAGACGGCATAATTGAAAAAGTAGGCACAAAAGAATACGTCATGAAAAGCAAAAGCGACTATACGGAAATGATTGATCTTAAAGGAAAGACACTATTGCCTGCCTTTATCGATCCACATAGCCATTTATCGGCATTTGCCTCGACTCTGCGCCTTGTACCGTTAAATGAAGCAATCAGCTTTCAAGATATTATTCAAAAAATAAAGCAATTTAAAGAAAACCATCCGCTGAAACCCGGCGACTGGATTATCGGCTTTGGCTATGACCACAATAATTTGGAGGAAAAAAGCCATCCAGATCGGCATGTGCTTGATAAAGCTTCCACTGATAATCCCATTCTGATTTCCCATGCTTCCGGACATATGGGCGTTTTAAACACCAGTGGCCTAAGAGAGATGAATATAACCGGTACTTCAATTGACCCGGAAGGCGGAAAAATCGGCAGGGAGAATGATAACAACGATCCCTCCGGCTACATGGAGGAAAATGCATTTATTAATCTGTCATCCACTTTACCGCGTCCATCACTGGAAGACCTTTGCAACCAAATGGAGGAAGCGCAGGCCATCTATTTCAGCTGCGGAATCGCCACAGCGCAGGAAGGCATAATGAAAGACCAAGAATTTCATATCTTGAAAAAAATGGCCGATGAAAAAAGGCTGTTGATAGATTTGATCGGCTACGTCGATTTGAAGAACAACCATCAACTGACAAAACATACAGAATACGTAAAGAAATATCAAAATCGCTTTAAAATCGGCGGCTACAAAATATTCCTGGATGGTTCTCCCCAAGGGAAAACCGCTTGGATGTCAGAACCATATGAGAACAGTGAGGATGGGTATAAAGGCTATCCTGCTTACCAAAATGAAGAAGTTGAGGAACTGATTAGAACAGCTCTTGATGAAGATATGCAGCTTCTGACACACTGTAATGGGGATGCAGCAGCTGAACAGTTAATTACTTCCTATCAAAAAATGCTGGATAAGGCTCAAAGACACACCAACCTCCGACCGGTCATGATCCATGCCCAAACAGTCCGCAACGATCAATTGGACCGAATGGAACCGATTGGGATGATCCCATCCTTTTTCGTGGAACATACTTATTTTTGGGGAGACACCCATATCCAAAACTTAGGAAAAGAACGGGCATTTAAAATAAGCCCTGTAAAGAGCGCAATCGATAAAGGCTTGATATATACACTGCATCAGGATACACCTGTAGTGCCTCCTGATATGATGCACACAATATGGAGCGCTGTAAACCGGCTGACAAAGTCAGGCGTTGCCATCGGGGAAAGCGAAAAGGTAACAGCTTTGGAGGCTATCCGTGGAATAACCATTAATGCCGCATACCAATACTTTGAAGAAGATAAGAAGGGCTCTATCAAGGAAGGCAAGCTTGCGGACCTCATTATTTTGGACAAAAATCCGCTGGAAACTGAGCCGATGACGTTGAAGGATATTCAGATCCTCCAAACATACAAAGAAGGAAAATCAGTTTATACCAAGATGCGTTAGATTACCCGAACAAAACCCTTACAGGAATGTAAGGGTTTTGTCATCACAATCAATATGATTAAACAGGGAAAACAGAGTAAACTATAGCTACAAGGACAAAATAGCCTATTTCTCCTCTTTATTGGCGAATGTTACCGCTATTCTCCCTTCATATATTATGGACAGCTGGTTGCTTCAGCAGGGACCCCGGACTATAATCTGTATATGATCCATAATCTCTGGCAGAACAGCCAGAACAGAATATAAATACATGACACAGAGGTTAATAGATGATGAAGCTCTTGAAAAAACTGTTTACATTATTATTGGTTGTTGTCATTTTATTTGCAGGCGGAATGACAGTTCTCGGCTATTTTAAATATAAAGACGCAATATCTGAAATGCCTATTCTTGAAAAAGTGGCCAGTGTAAAGGATAATCCAACCTATACAAAATTAAAGAACATCAATCCCGATTTTTATGACAGTGTTGTAGCGACTGAAGACCACCGCTTTTATAAGCACGGGGCCATCGATGCCATCTCACTTGTGAGGGCCACCATCGTGAATTTAATGAAGGGCGAAATTAAACAAGGCGGAAGCACCATTACTCAGCAAGTGGCCAAAAACCTTTATTTCTCCAACAATCAGCATTTTTTACGGAAAATTGCAGAAATGTTCGTAGCGAATGACCTTGAAAAGACCTATTCTAAAGATGAAATATTGGAACTCTATGTAAATATCGTTTATTACGGAGACAATAACTATGGAATCAGCCAGGCAAGCAAAAACTACTTCCATACGACGCCTGACCAACTCACATACGACCAAGCCACTTTACTCGCCGGTTTGCCCCAGGCACCAAGCGCATACGCCTTAAGCCAGCACCCGGAACGGGCAAAACAAAGACAAAAAGAAGTAATAGCAGCCCTAAAAAAATATAGGGAATAACGAATAGCGGAAGCGGCTTGCACAGGCCCGACAAGCTTAAGACGAGAATTGCTTAAAGGCTGGGTTTGCCTTTAACTATTCTTGGCTTAAGACCTCGAGGGCTTAGCCGCTGCAGCTGGACATGACGAATAGCCGGTGCCGGTGATCCTTTTTCCTAAGAAAAAGGATCAGCCATGCGGCATAAATAAGACGATCCTTACAGGAAGCATGCTTTTCCGCTTCCGAAAAGGGTGGCTTATTTCCGAGCATGGCAGGCACAAGGCTGGACAACTAGAATAGCGGAAGCCGCTTGCACAGGCCCGACAAGCTTAAGACGAGAATTGCTCAAAGGCTGTTTTTTGCCTTTGACTATTCTTGGCTTAAGACCTCGAGGGCCTAGCCGCTACAGCTGGACATGACGAAAAGCCGGTGCCGGAGAGTTTTTTTCCGAACACTTCAGCTAATGTAGGCTTGAACTAGTGCTGATTTACAATTAGCGGTCTCTTTATTGTTCCAGAAATGCAAAATTCCTTAGTAAATGAAATGAATTCTAAAGCTTGTGAACAAATTAAGTAGTGAATTTTTATATTCTTTTTCCTTCCTCTTCACTATCAGTAAATTTTCCTTCTGTATATTCTTCTATTACGTTTCTCCAAAATAATTGCGCGCGTTTATTTTTTAAAATTCAGAAAACTCCCCATTCCCCTCTATGCATACTAAATATTTCTTTAGCTACTAGTTTACCTAAACCATATCTTTGATACTTTTCCATAATAAAGAATTCAACAATTGAGTTATATGATTTTTTATCTGTATTAATATATATAACTAAAACGAATCCAATAAATTTTTCGTTGGATTTGATTAAGTAAGCAAAATAATTCTGTTCTGTCCAATAATCATTTAAAGGATATTCACTATACCTTCCGTTTTCTTCAACATCCACATCCATAAACTTTGAAAAATCATAAATATAGAATTGAAATAAGTTAGGTAAGACCTCTAAATCAGCTTTAGTTGCAACTATTATTCGATAGTCCATTTATTTACACATCCTTATAAAAAATTCAGTATATTTTACATTCCTGAGCCCTCCAATCATCTTTTCTTGCATATTAAATGCCCAGACACAAAAGAGAATGTTTCCATACCAACCAAATCAAGCGTCAAATCATTATGAAAAAGGTTCAAATCCGTTATTTTTGCTAATTCTTGTCAAACCTGTCATTTTACCAACTGCTTGGGCTCAAAATACAAGAACAAATTTCATAAACTCTCCCTTCCCTTCTTTCATTCATTGATTTTATTTTGAATATTTTAACATGAATTGTCTTGTCTAAGTCTCGTGAGCCTAACTAGTGCCGCGGAAATATAAAAGTATTTTTTGATATAGCTAACATCTCCGATTATCAATAGCCAATAGTGTACTGTTCAGTATTCAGACGGTCAATTATATCTACAAGATTCTATCGAATCAAAAACAGCTCTAAAAATTCATCTTTTCATTCCGATATACAAATGGACTGCTTATAAAGTCCTATATTAAAAGTATTAATAGCAAATACATTTTATGGTAAAACATGTATTTGTTCGTTTAATTATGCCCTTAAAAAATATTTTAGGAGAGTAAAAATGAAAAAACGAAACAGGAAAAATCTCACAGTAAGCACCAAACTAAATTTAATCATTATCTTAATTATTTTCACCTTAGGAATATTCACAATGGGTATTGCTTACTACACCATCAAATCAAGTAATTTGAAGGATATGAATAATGCTTTGCATGATTCAGCTCTCATTATTGCTCAATCGACCAACAAAGAGAAAATTTTATCCGCATTAGGTCAACCAAATGATCAAAATCCAGATGTGCGCGACTTAACTAAAGAAATGGATTACATAAATCAACATTCAAGTGTCATAACCAACTTGAACTTAATCAGTAAAGTAAATGGTAAATATCATGCACCAGTTTTATCATCCAGTATTCTCGATGCAGGAGTATCTTACGATTCGGAACTTGAATCAATAGGCATTTCGAAAAAATATATCTCTAAAATCGACCAGGTCTTTAAATCAAAAAAAGTATTGGCAACAGAGATATATGGAGATCAATATGGTCAATATAAAACCGGTTTAGCACCGCTTCTTGATGATGACGGCAATGTAATTGCTGTCTATGCTGTCGATTATGATGTTTCTTCAGTGAAAAGCAAGGCATTGGAAGAAGCACTGAAAGTCTTTTACATGACAATCGTGTTCTTAATCATATCAAGTATTTTTGTTCGTTTCTTTGTGGCAAAGTACTTCAAACCAATTAACAGCTTATCGGAAGCTTCCAAGAAAGTTGCTGAAGGAAATCTGGATATTGAGCCAATTGAAGTAAAATCCAAGGACGAAATCGGCATCTTAACAGAAAATTTCAATAGTATGATTGATCATTTGCGAACCATCATCATTTCTGTAAAAAAAGCCGCTTCTGAAGTAGAAACATCCTCCACATCGTTATCGAATAATATGAATGGTGTCAGAGGTCTAACCAACCAGATTGTTGGTTCCATGCAGGAAATTGCTAGTGGAACAGATTCACAAGTGGATCACACAGGACAAACAACCAGAATCATTGAAGAAATGTCATTAGGCATCCAGCGCATTACTGAATCTGCTGCCATTATTTCTGAGAATGCTATCCATTCATCTGATGATGCTGCAAAAGGAAATAAGGTAACAGAAAAAACGGTTCAGCAGATGACTCTCATTAATCAAACGGTCCATCAATCTGCCAATCTCGTACAATCATTGAATAAACACTCAGAACAAATACAAGGTATTGTTAAGATTATCACTGATATTGCCACTCAGACTAATCTGCTTGCCCTTAATGCCGCCATTGAAGCTTCACGTGCCGGCGAGCATGGAAGAGGATTCGCGGTAGTAGCCGATGAAGTAAGAAAACTAGCCGAGCAATCAAGCGAGTCCACTCGCCAAATATCTGAGATTTTGACTAAAGTACAGACACTTACAAGTGAAACAGTCCTGACAATGGAAAATGCCGTTCAGGAAGTGAACCAAGGTATTCTCCATGTTAACGAATCAGATTCGTCCTTTGCTCAAATTCTTGATTCCATCCGACTTGTTTCTGAACAGATACAGGAAATCACTGCTACATTCGAAGAAATAACTGCAGGATCAGAAGAAGTTACACAGTCAGTGCAAATCATGGAAAATATTTCGAAGAAATCCCGTGATAATACAAAAGAAGTAGCGGATTCCTCTCTGTCACAATTAGATATTATCGAAGATATGACAGAAGAGTCCTACGAGTTGAAACGCCTTTCAGATAGATTGCAAACAACAGTAGAAAAATTTACAGTCAATGAGGGAGATAAATAATGTCGAACCAACATATGGATTATTGGCAAGCGCAATTGGAAAAACCGGTAACCCCCATCGATTTACCGATTGATTATAGTAGACCATCCATTTTCACTTATCAAGAGGAACAGTTTCAAACAAAGATTACGATAGACTTACAAGTCCCATCCCACATGGGAAGCACCTCAAAAGAGGAAAAAATCCATGCATATCTGCTGGCAGCCTTTCTATTATGGACTCATAACAGTTGTAATGAGGTAGACCTTTTTATAGGCCACGCAGATGCACATAGCAGAAATATTATACCGTTCAGATTTCAAATGGCCACTTCTGAAACCTTATCATCACTGTTAGAAAGAGTACAAAAACAGTGTACAGATATGGAGATTCAACGCTATAGTAATGGCCTAGATCCGCATCTACATGATCTAATCGCCCATAAGGATCCCGGCCGCCCTCTCTATCCTGTTGGATTCCATTATGGAAGCATTGTATCTCCTGCCATTGATTTTGTCGAAACAGATATCCACTGGCAGGTTGAGTATCGAAATGGCCTATTATCCATTCATGTAACTTACAACGCTACATTATTTAATAGAGAAAGCATCAATCGATTCATCCAACAGTATGAAAAACTGTTGGATTCAATGAATCTTGCTGACAATCACTCCCTGATCAGCGAATTAAAGATGATGACTGAAAAGGAAAAAAATCTATATAAAAGATTGAATGAAACAGCTCTTGATTATCCTAAAGATGCTTCTATTGCCGACTTGTTTATTGCTACTGTAAGAAGATTCCCTGAACGGATTGCCCTTTCTACTGATTCAGCACAACTTACATACAGCGAACTGAATGAGAAATCCGATGCAATTGCACATATGCTGTTGGCTAAAGGTCTACAAAAAGGGAATTTTGTCTCCATCCTTATGGAAAGGAGTTTAGAAACAATCATCAGCATTGTCGGCGTGCTGAAAGCCGGCGGTGCATACGTCCCTATCGACCCTACATATCCTGAGGAACGATGCGCCTATTTGCTGAATGATACAGACAGTAAGTTCATTTTAACTAAAAGAACATATTCTGATTTATTAAAGAACATGATCACAAGCCCAGTTTCAAATCCTTATATACATTTCATGGATGAGCCTCTTACCGAGTACCCAGATTCTACCGTTAGTATAAATGTCACACCCGATGACATAGCTTATGTTATTTATACATCTGGCTCAACTGGAAAACCGAAAGGAACTTTGCTGACACATAGGAATGTAACTAATCTTGTTGCATCTCTATTCGATATATATGGCTGTACAAAAGAAGATGTTTATACTCAATTCTTCTCCTTTAGCTTCGATCCCTCTGTGGCAGAAACATTTATGACCCTTTTCTCAGGAGCTAGGCTCCATCTGCTTACAGAACTCGAAAGAATATCGATAGAGGATTTCGCAGTTGCTGTGGAAAGAATACAAGCAACCGGCATTATATTGCCCACTGCTTTCTTCAATCAACTAGCTATGCATTTACCTTCGTCTGAAGGATATCGATTCCAATCGGTAAAAAACATCTCAATGGGTGGTGAAGCCCTTATTGGTTCTATGGTAAGAAACTGGCAAAGTAAAGTAGGGACTGATATGGATGTATTGAACCTGTATGGTCCGACAGAATGTACGGTTATCTCAACAATGGGCCGAGTATCGGGGGCATTGCCTGAAGAGCAGTCCACTATTCCGATAGGCCACCCGATAGGTAATTATGAAGCCTATATATTGAACTCGTATAATCAGCTTTCACCTGTAAATGTACCTGGAGAGCTTTGCATAGGCGGTATTGGCCTTGCGGAAGGATACTGGAAGAGACCAGAAAAAACCACGGAGGTATTTATACCTCATCCTTTTTCCAATAGTATTGGTGAACGAATCTATCGTACTGGTGATATGGTGCGTTTACTGCCAGGCGGAGAGATCGAGTTCATAGGCAGAAAGGATTCGCAGGTCAAGGTTAGAGGATTCCGGATTGAAATCGGTGAAATAGAAGATGTACTGGCCCGGCATGCCCAAATCAGTGAAACGGTTATCATCCCTAAAAAAGGGACAGATAACAATAATACATTACATGCCTTTTTTACATGTACGCAAGGAACCATTAAGGAAGAACAAATTCGCGGCTTTTTAAGTAAACACCTACCCGAATACATGGTTCCCTCCAGCTTCGTTCAATTGGAAGAAATGCCTTTGGCTCCAACTGGTAAAGTGGATCGGAAAAAGTTGGAAGAAACCGAACAAATAATGAGTATTCAGACGAAAAAAATATATAAACAGGCGGAAACGGATATTCAGCATATATTGACGGAAGCCTGGGAACACACATTAGGCATAACCCAAATCGGGATAGATGATGATTTCTTCCACATTGGTGGGCATTCCCTAAAAATTTTGCAGATTTTGGTCCAAGTCAAAAAGCATTTCCCATTCCTCAAAATACAGGACTTCTATCAATATCGAACAATAGAAGAAATGGAACAATACATTTTGATAAGTGAACCCGTTACTCCTGCACCTACATCTGAAGAACAGACACATTGGGAAATGAAAGACCTTATCGAACCTCCTGCTATCGTCTATAACATGGACGATTTTCAGGATGCCCATATAAATAGCATTCTATTAACCGGGGCAACTGGTTACTTAGGCAGCCATTTGCTTTTTGAACTGCTGAATACAACTGACTCAACAATCTATTGTACGGTTCGTCCTAAAAAAGGGATATCAGGTATGAACAGAATTCGGAATCAATTGAATTTCTATTTTGGAAGTGATATTTCTGAAAGCTTCTTTGATCGAATCATACCTGTACATGCTGATTTAGGTGAAGAAGGTTTAGGGATGGATAACGCTATCCGCTTGGAAATACTGTCAAACATCGGTTCCATTATTCACTGTGGCGCAGATGTTAGGCATTTCGGTGAGGCTGCCCACTTCGAATCAGTCAATGTCCGGGGAACCACACAGCTAATTGAACTTGCGATGCAAAAGAATGGAATCCAATTCCACCACATTTCTACCATCGGCATTCCTGAAGAATTGGCTCATAGTGGCCAATGGAATCATTATCAACAGACTGGAGACTTTGATTATACCGTCACTCTTGATAATGTTTATACACAAAGTAAACTTCAGGCTGAAGAAGCAGTCAGACAAGCAGGCATGAAAAACAATATACCTGTCAATATTTACAGAGTCGGCAATCTATCCTGCCATTCTACAAAAGGCTATTTCCAACAAAACATGGACGAAAATGCATTTTACAGAATGATTAAAGCCATGCTTTTCCTTAAGAAAGCACCAAACGTCCACTGGTTTATCGATATAGCTCCTGTAGATTATGTCAGCAAAGCCATAATAGGAATCATAGAAAACCAAAACCATATGGGTGAAACCTTCCATCTATGCAATCCGGTACAAATCAGGCACAGTGATTTCATTCGCTCTCTACAACAAATGGGATACGAGATTGAGACGATGGAATTGGCCGATTACGAACAATGGCTATTGAATGGCGAGCATAAAAAGGAAATGCGGCCTTATTTAGAACTGGCCATTTCTCAGCTTGAAGGAGAAGGTGCGAAGAACTCAGAAATCCGTTTCTGCGCCCCTAGGACTAAGCAAGCTGCCCAGAACATCGGCATAAACTGTGCACTACCAGATCAAGCTTTAATACAAATATTAATCGACTATGGAGCGAAATCAGGTTACTTCCCTGTCGCACGCATTCCAGCTCATGTTTAAATGATGTATTCAGAACCAAGAAAACTGAAACTATATAAGGTTAAGGCAGGCGACGGTTTATCAGAAGTAGACTTCATGAGGCTTCTAGATAAATGCTCTCTTTTAGAAAAAAAGAAAGTATTATCCTATCATGGGAGGGCAGACAGAAAACGATCACTTATAGGCATACGATTAATAGATTGGGTTCTCAAGCAATTTGGTCAAAATGAATTTCAGCTTAAAAAAACTGCATCAGGCAGACCCTTTATCGAAGAATCGATCACATGGGAAGGAGATTTCAATCTTTCCCATTCTGGAGATTGGGTGATCATCGGTATTACCGATAGAGGCTATATAGGTGTAGACATTGAACAAATACTGCCTATTGATTATGAATTGGTTCTGCAATGCCTATCTCCTTCAGAACGAGATTCATTGTCAAAAATAAAAAACTGGCAGCCCTTATTCTATCGGATTTGGACCATGAAAGAAGCCATTTATAAATCAGGAAGATTTCAACAAACACCTTTGGAAACAATTGATATTTATTCAGGGGAATATGACCACAACCATATGTCCATATACAGTCCGGATGATAGACATATCATAGCGGTCTACACAGACTGCCTGCATGCTCCCGCTAAAATAGAAGAAATTGAATTAAGCTCTTTGCTATAAATAAGAAAATAACCAAAACCACCCGTGATAACGGGTGGTTTATTGTGCGAATGAATGCCTTCGAAAAGGAAGGATGGATATTGTCTTATACAGTAGCCCCCATAATTCCTACTGCAATGAAGAAAAAGTGGGCAACAAGTTAGACCAAGGTTTTCATCACCAAGAAGAACTAGCTATCGTTATATGTTACCTGACTTATGTACGTGTTAAGAATACCTGGAACTAAATTTGAGTATTGCTGATTGGGCACAGCGTAAGAACAAAGGAAAATGCCAAATTGGTGAGCAAAGCTTTATATACTGTGCAGCATGGATTTACGCTTGATGACTTTGTTTGATAAAAAAAAGCGGACAAAAACTGTTATCCAGCCTATGTCCACTCTTTATATTTATTTCCTATTCCTTCTCTCATCAAAATGCTAAACCTCTATATAGTGCTCCAAAATTTGCGCCGCTTCATTCACATAGCTTTTGGATGCTCCCCAATCAAAATGAAAGACCATCCCTTCTGAACTGCCAGTTGTAATCATTTTAACATTCGTCACCCCATCTTGATTATTGCAGATGACTGTCAAGGCAGCGCGGTTGGAAACACGTATAAAATATCGCTCAAAGACGGAAATCGTGATTTCTTTACCATTTACTAACGGCACATATTCCAAATGCACAAGCTTCCCTACAATTCTTTCCTGTTCAGTAAGCTTTGCTTGAGCATCCAATGGAGACAAATTAACGTTGAATTCTAATTTTGCCATTGTATCTTCCCCATCCTTTCCGTATATCCATATTATACCAGATGAACATACAGAAGAATGGAGCTTACACCCATTTTTCGTGATGTGTAGAATACATTGCCATCTCTTCGGCGCCAGGCTCCATATAACGCTTAGCACTATTCAAAGCTATCGGGCCTTCTGTGAAACCGCCTGCAATTAATTTAAGTTTAGTAGGATAGGTTACCGCATCTCCCGCAGCAAATATGCCTGGAATATTCGTTTCCATCGATTCGTTTACGGCAATCTTGTCATTTTCTATAAGAAGACCCCATTCATTGATTCCGCCCAAATCGCCTTGAATGCCATGGTTAACGATCAATTCGTCAACTTCAAGTTCTACTAACTCGCCTGTTTCCATATGCTCGATGACCGCTGTTTGCAGTTTCTTTTCTTGCCCTTTGATGTCTTTAATATAAAAAGAGGAATAGACCTTGGCATTTTCCTTCATATTTTCTATTGAGCTTTCATGGCCATTGAACCCGTCCCTTCTATGGACAACCATTACAGATGTTGCATATGAAGCCAACTGATTGGCCCAATCGACCGCTGCATCCCCGCCTCCGGAAATACATACATTTTTTCCATGGAAGTGGTTTAATTCAGGTACCTTATAATGCAAGGTATGATTCTCATAATCTTCGCAGTTAGCAATATCCAGTTTGATCGGTTTGAAAACCCCCGGTCCAATAGTTAAGATAATCGTCCGTGTATAATGCAGTTCCCCAGTATCACTTTCCAATTGAAATATCCCGTCTTCCATTTTTTTTAAGCCTGATATGAATTGATTAAAGACGATTTCAGGCCGGAACGTTTTCGCTTGCTCCTCTAGCTGCTCCACAAGGCTTGCTCCCGTAATAAGAGGGATTCCTCCTATATCGCGGATTATTTTATCCGGGTAGAATTCCGTAATTTTCCCACCCAGTCTGTCTTTGCATTCTATTATTTTTGTCTTTAGATTTCTCATTCCACTGTAAAAAGCGGTAAAAAGGCCAATCGGCCCGCCGCCAACAATTGTGACATCATATATTTCCCTATTCATTGTGAATGGCCCCTTTGCTAGTATCAATAGATTCATTATAAGTGATAACGATTATCAATATCAATTTTTTTAGAAAGGATAATAGCTGCAAATTCAGACAGCGCTTACTTTTTATTGCCTTAAAATAGCCATTTTATTATCTTGATATACTATTAAAATAAGCGTAATATAGGTATGTTCAAATATTTGAATATACAAATGTTCAGGAGATGATCTACTTCTTGTTTAGCCATTATTCTATTGAAAAAGGAAAAAAAGATATTCTGGCCGGCATCATTGTCGGGGTCATAGCCATTCCTTTAGGCATGGCATTCGCCATCGCTTCAGGTGTAAAACCAGAATACGGTATTTATACAACCATTATAGCCGGCATTCTCGTTTCAATATTCGGAGGGTCCCGTTTCCAAATAGCCGGTCCAACTGGAGCTTTCATACCGCTTCTTTTTGCCATTACTGCCTCCTATGGCTATGAGGGATTGCTTGTGGCAGGCTTTCTTGCCGGCATTATGCTTATTTTAATGGGCATCTGTAAGCTCGGCGTTCTAATAAAATACATTCCCCGGCCAGTCATCATAGGCTTCACGGCAGGAATTGCTGTCACGATCTTTACCGGGCAAGTATCGAAGTTCCTCGGATTGGCTGGTGTAGAGACGAAGGAATTGTTCCATGAAAATGTGGAGCAGATCCTTACCCATATCTCAACCATTAATCCATACAGCATCACTCTTAGCGTCATCTGCTTGCTTACCATTATTTTGACTCCGAAGGTATCGCGGAAAATTCCTGGTGCTATTGTTGGCATTCTGGTATCGACGATGGTTGCCTCCCTATTTTTCCCGGGACAGGCAGCAACCATCGGATCGGCTTACGGTGAAATACCCAATCATCTGCCTCAATTTTCATTCTTTACCCTTTCACTCAATGAAGTCATTGAATTAATCCGTCCTGCCTTTACGATTGCTATGCTTTGCGCAATCGAATCACTATTATCTGCGGTGGTCGCCGATGGCATGAGCGATACTAGGCATAATAGCAATCAAGAGTTGATTGGGCAAGGCATTGCGAATATGGTGGTGCCATTATTTGGCGGTATCCCTGCTACAGGGGCGATTGCCCGGACTGCGACCAATGTAAAGAGCGGAGCCCAAACACGGATGGCTGGAGTCATCCATGGGTTGGTCGTCCTTGCAGTCCTGCTTCTATTGGCGCCTTACGCCTCTTTAATTCCGCTTGCCTCCATGGCTCCTGTATTAATGGTTGTGGCGTGGAATATGAGTGAGCGCAAAGAATTTGCGGCAATTTTAAAGACGAGGTCAAGCGATTCAATCGTACTGATGCTCACTTTTCTTCTAACCGTGTTTGTCAATTTGACTGTAGCGGTCGAAGTAGGGCTGCTGCTGGCTGCAATCCTCTTTGTGAAAAGAATGAGCGAAGTTTTTAGAGTCAGTCATGTACTTCCCGACCCAGCAAGGAATGGCGGTAAATTATCGGCACAAGCTGTATCCGAATCCCATTTTTGCCCACAAATATCTGTGTTTGAAGTAGAAGGATCCTTATTCTTCGGGGCTGCAGAGACATTCGTGTACCACGTCCTTGACTCCCTCCATATTTGCCCTAGAGTCGTGTTATTGAAAATGAATAAAGTCATTTATTTGGATGCAACAGGCGAAAATAATATGCACAGCATACTGAAACAATTAAAAAAGAAGCATTGTAAGGTTATAGTGTCAGGGCTTAACGGACAACCGTTGGAGTTTGTTAAACGAACAGGGCTATATGGCGAGATCGGCCAGGAACACTTTTTTGCCGATACTCAATCTGCCATTTCATATGGCCTGTCGATTATAAATGAACATAATTGCATGAATTGCAAACACTTTGCTTTTACGGAATGCCATAAACGGTCTAAAGCCAAACAGGCTGCCTGTTCTGTACACATGCAAACGGAGGTCGATCATGAACTTAGAGATGCAACAGTTTAAAGCAGATTTTTTCAAAGCCCTTGCTCATCCGCTACGAATCCGAATTCTTGAACTATTGGCTGATGGAGAAAAAAATGTGAATGAACTGCAATCATTAATTGGCAGTGAAGGCTCTGCCGTTTCCCAACAATTAATGGTACTTCGCAGCAAAAATATTGTCACTAGCCGCAAAGAAGGAAATAAAGTGGCCTATTCCCTGCGCGACCCAATGATTATGGAACTATTGGACGTGGCAAAAAAAATCTTCAGCAACCATCTAATTGAAGCGATCCAAATGCTTGATTCTGTCAGGAAGAATTAGAAAAAAACATAGACCTTGTCTATGTTTTTTTCTGTAAGCAAATTAATCCCCTCATTCTCCATATTCTGCTATAATTCTCAAAGTCGGCTTTGAAATCATTCCTATTATATATCCATTCCAGCCGGCTTATTTTCAAGAAGAAGGAGGTTTTGCAATGGACAAACTCTCAATCGTACAGGAAAAACAATCATTTAATCAATGGGTTCGTTCATTAAAAAACGTCTCAAAGCATGTGTGGCCAAAACAAACACCCGCTGACGCAAAAAGTGTGCCCTATTTAATTGACCGGTTAAATAAACTGGATCAATTTATCGTCACATACCGAATGCCCTACTTACTTAAAAACCAGCCTATGCCCAATGTCGTATTCGATCCATCGCCGTTGGATGAAAAAGCGAGGGATACAGCATGGACTAGGATGTCGAGAGCGGAATTGATTGATTTTTTCATAACGGTGCGCCAGCGATTTTTGGCGTTGTTAGTCATGCTGCCCGAACACCGCTTTCATGAACCCTTTCCTATGGATTCATCTAAAACTATTTCCGACTATTTTACTGAACTTATTAAACATGATTATGATCATAAGAAGGAAATCGAAAAAATATTAAACGAATCCTGAATCAAAAGAGGCTGCCCTTATAGTAAGGGCAGCCTCTTTTAATTACATATTCAGTGCTTTCCGGGCATTGCTTACATCATTTTGCAATAATTGTTCAATGTTATACGCCGGATAAAAACCATTCTTAAACATAAATTCAAAAATGGCCGCATGCAAATCAATTGCATGATTCAGCTGATTTTTCAGCACCATCCTTAATTGCGGTGTAGCTGTTTCAGTCAATGCTGCTGCATAGGATTTCACCCAGCTTTTTGCCATTCCAAGGAGGCTGCCTGCCTGTGAACCTGTCTGGCTATCCCTCTCATCTTCCCTTGGCTGTTGGGCTAAAGGAATGAAAGAAATAAGCTCGCGGAGGTTTTTTTCAAGCTGTGTGATGGCTTTCTCATAAAGTCCCTTTAATTCCGGGTCATGAACAGTTCCTATCGTTTTTTTTAATGAGATTAGCTGACTGCTTTGCATTGCGATCAGCTCATGAAGCTCCAACGTTTCATGCCACGCCAATTGTTTCATTATTTCCCTCCTTACACATACCATTTACTATATTCCCTTAACTGTAATTAAGAAATTTGTCCTGTCATTTTCGTCAAAAAAGATGCCTATCAAGAAAAGCCAAACTAATTTGAGTATAGCAAATACTATGATAATATAGAGTTGAAGAAGGAATTTTGCTGAATGCTTCCTTCTCGATCAAGTGGATGCCATAATCAAATAAGACAAATGGGGGTCTTAATATGGGAAGATTGGATAATCAAACAGCCATTATTACTGGTGCAGGCGCCGGGTTAGGGAAAGCGATTACATTATTATATGCCCGAGAAGGAGCAAATGTAGTACTAGCTGATATGAATATGGAGGCAGCTGAGCAGACTGCTAAGGAAATAAAAGAGTTCGGGGGCAATGCCATTGCTGTTAAGACAAATGTAACGGAAGAAGCAGATGTCGACAACATGGTTCAATCAGCCATCGATTCGTTTGGAACAGTCGATATTTTAGTTAATAATGCAGGTATTGTGGACAATATGTTTGCCGCTGGTAACGTTCCGGACGAAGTATGGGACCGTGTGTTGGCTATTAATACAACTGGTGTTATGCGTTCCATGCGTAAAGTCCTTCCGATCTTCGAAGCGAAAAAAGCCGGCGTCATTGTCAATATGTCCAGCATTTCCGGTGTAACTGGAGGACGCGGCGGCTTGGCATATACTGCATCCAAGCATGCGGTTGTCGGTATGACAAAAAATGTGGCTTCACAGTACGCAAAACTCGGAATCCGTTGCAATGCTATCGGACCAAGCTCTGTTCCAACTAACTTAACGACTTCCATTAAAAATCCGGATCCATTCGGCATGGAAAGAGCTACATCGGGATTAAACATTATGCCTCGTGCAGGCACACCTGAAGAAATCGCAAATGTTGCCTTATTCCTCGGCTCAAGCGAATCTTCATTTGTAAACGGCGTCATAATTGCTGCAGATGCCGGCTGGTCTGCTTATTGATAGTCTTTAGCTTAAATAAAACAGTAAAAGCCGTCCTCTCAATTTTGGACGGCTTTTGGTTGTACTGGTCATAGAAACTGTATTTTTATTTATTTTTTGTTTCTCATCGCTTCTTTTTTTTCTTCTTTTTAACCTTTTTCGGCTTTTCCTTTTCTTTAATAAACCGGATCGTTATAAATGCGATATAGATTAAGACAGATACATAAAATAAGAAGGGCACTCTCTTAAAATCCGATTGCCATAGCAAATAAAAAATATAGAGCATAAAAATACTTGTGATAATACCATTTTTCGGGAGCTTTACATCCTTCAGGCTCGGTATTTTTATTTTGCTTACCATCATTAGGCCCAAAATATAATAGATAATCATAAAGAATAGCGGATGTATATAGTGATGGAACAACACAAGAAATGTGACAATCCCACCAGCCATTGTAATCGGTATTCCTGTAAAATATCTCATTGATACTTCCGATTGCGTCAGATTGAATCTTGCCAGGCGAAAGGCACCGAATAAGGGGAAAAGGCCTGTGAGTATGACTCCCCATGCGCCCATATCCTGAAAATAGACCTGTGAAACGATATAGGCTGGAGCCACGCCAAAAGATACAATATCAGCCAATGAATCCAATTGCTTGCCAATTTCGTTAGCGACTCCAAGAATGCGGGCGACTCTTCCATCGACGGCATCTAGCATAATCGAAATAAAAATTAAAATTGCGGCATTCCACATATCGCCTTTCATTGAAAAATAAAGCGAAAGAAACCCGCAAAAAAGATTTCCAAATGTAAATAAATTTGGTATGTGTTTTTTCATATAAGTCTTCCTTTAAAATCATATAGTATTTACTGTTTCCAATTCATTGGACTATTATTTCATAATCCCTGCCTAAAAGATATACCTTAGCATAAAAGCGCCATTATAGTCCACCATAAAATGGATAAAACCCTTTCCTTCCTCTTTACAGTATATAGAAAGTACGTGGGGAATGAATGCTTTTTACCTTACACAACCTTACACTTTTGTAAGGCATAAAGCTATCCCTTTATGAATATTTGCCTCCACGGATTGATGGAAAACCGGCCGCTGGGACAAAAAGAAGGAAGCCCTATCGACTCCCTTCTACTTTATTGATTATTCTTTTTGGTTAAATACTTTACCAGCTACCAGCTCTTGATGGCCCTGAATATTCAACAATTCACTTACCGTTACGAACCGGTATCCCTGCTGCTTCAATGTATTTAAAATACCATCCAACGCCTCCACAGTCGCTTGCTGGATATCGTGCATCAATACAATACTTCCACTTCCAGCATTTTGGTTCACAATTCGTTTTATATTTTGGCTATTTCTGATTTTCCAATCCAATGTATCTACATTCCAATTTACAATTGGTACGTTCAATGCCTCTTTCAATTGATCATTATATGCTCCATAAGGAGGCCTTAGAACAGTTGGTGGGTGGCCGATGGTTTTTGTTATGACCTCAGATGTTTTATAGATTTGCTGCAATAAATCTTCATATGAAAGTTTTGGCAAAAAAACATGGCTCCATGTGTGGCTGCCAATTTCATGGCCCTCTGCAGCTGCCCTTTTTACAAGTTCCGGTTGCAGTTTTGCCATTTCCCCCAATACGAAAAAGGTAGCCTTCGCATTATACTTCTTTAATGTATCCAATACTTGAGGTGTTCTTGTTTTGTGCGGACCGTCATCAAAAGTCAATGCAATCACTTTTTGATTGGTTGAGTTCTCCGGGCCTGTTCCTTCAACAGTGTTAGACAAAACCTCTGGATTGGTAACGCCCACTTTATAAACCGGAGGCAGCTGCTCTTGTGCGATTGCCCCTTTCAAGCGCTCTGTTGGAATGAAACAAGGATAATCCATATCTTTAGTGGAAACATACACAATCATCCCTTTTTCCGTAAAACTGAAATTCTTGAATTCCTTTTGCGGCTGGCTGAATCCTTGCATTATTTGTTCGGTGGTTGTGTGCTTCATCGCCTTGCCATCCTGAAGGATACGTAATTTCACTTGTTTAGCAAGCTCATTCCAAGCTGATTCTCTCAGAATCAAATTCTCTAAATCTACTTTTTTATTGTTCTTCAAATCATATGTCATTAACTGAATACTTTTCTTGCTTTTTTGGCTTCCCTTTGTTTCTTGACCTATATATTCAATACTGATGTATTTATTCGACACATGCCGTAGTTGTGCCTGCAACACATATGTATGATTCCCTGCCGCCTTTTCTTTATTTGCTTGCATCCTCTTTACGAAATCTGTCTTTTGCTTATCAACATAGGATTGAATCTGCTTATTCACGTCGTCATTGACAGTTGCAACAGTTTGAACTTTATATTCAAATTGTTTATTTCTACCTATCTCTGTCTCTATGTTCACTTCTTTAAACGCGGTCGTTTCAGAATGCATTTTCACTTCTATGTTCATTTTTTCCCACATGCTTTTCCCTATCCCACATGCACCTATTAAAATAATCGTCAGGCCTACTATGCCCATCCATTTCTTCATTGCTGTTTTCCCCCTGCTGCCGTTATTATTTATTTGAAATTAATTATATTGAAATTGCATTTTAACCATATAAAGTACGGGATTTTATTATACGAAACCGATATCCAAGTTTCACTCTTTCTTTATTGGAAGTTATTTTACATATTTTGTTAATACAAGTAAGAAAACAAAGTCGACTTTTTGTTTAAAAGACTTACATATTAGTAAACGAATTCTATTTCAAAAAAGTTTTCATTTCTTAAGAAAAAAAGGAAAAAAAGAGTGGGCATATAAGCTGCATGACTGATTGAAGTTTGAGTAAATATCAGAAATTTGTTATTATTTTAATATAATTAATTATTGAATAAAGGAGCGGAAATATGAAAAATTCCCAAAAGGTAGCAATTGTCACTGGAGCCGGTTCAGGAATCGGCCGGGGTATCGCACACCGCTTATCCAAAGATGGATTTACAGTGGTCATCAATGATCTTCACGGAGAGAAAGCAGAAAAAGTGGCACATGAAATTACGTCCTCAAGCGGAACCAATATGGCGCTTGCCATCCAAGGGGATGTCAGCAAAAAAGCGGATGTATCCAGGTTGGTTGACCAGACAGTAGAACACTATGGACGTTTAGATGTATTTGTCTCAAATGCTGGTATAGCACAGGTGGGCTCGATTTTGGAGATTACAGAGCACGATCTGCAATCGATTTTTGAAATCAATGTATTTGGCACTGTTTATGGGATGCAGGCTGCAGCAGAACAAATGAAAAAACAAGGTGGCGGAAAAATTATCAATGCAGCGAGCATTGCAGCACATAAAGGATTCAGTCTATTAGGAGCTTATTCTGCTACAAAGTTCGCGATCCGGGGACTGACTCAGGCAGCTGCACAGGAATTGGCTCCCTTCGGCATTACAGTCAATGCCTATTGCCCAGGTATAGTAGGCACAGACATGTGGGATTTCCTTGATGAACGGCTTTCTACATATATGAAAGTAAATAAAGGGGAAGCCTTTAAAGCCTACGCAGAAGGCATTGCGCTTGGCCGCACACAAACACCTGAAGATGTCGCGAATTTCGTATCTCATTTAGCCTCTAATGATTCAGATTATATGACAGGGCAATCAGTCATTATCGATGGCGGTATGTTATTCAACTAAGCTATTTTTACAAAAATGGTTTCTATAGATGGACCACGGAAGGTCCGGGATACCCTCTTTCCAAAGGTACTCCATCTCTTCCGCTAGTGTAAGGCCCAAGACATACTTCAAATAAAAAACAGAAAGCATATGGCTTTCTGTTTTTTATCTCTTAATATAAAGTTAACACATCAATTTAATCGGATTTATATTCCTATTGGGGTTCTGTTTATATCCTCCATTAGCCTACTTCTTCATTATCATTCAATGTACGGTAATGGCTAATGACATCTTGTGTAATTGCCCATTGCGCCGGTATTTGTGAATAATGGGCGATTGTTTCGACAATTCCTTTTTCCTGGATGCTTTTTTGGATTTCAATCGACTCATGGTCGTTTTCGTTTTTGTAGGAATATGCGGCAGCAACCCCTTTCAATAACGCTTTCGGTGCTTGCCCTACATATGACAGATACTCGATTGCCGGACGGATCAATCTGTCTTTGTTGCCTACTTTACGGATCGGTGACCTGCCTACCCTGTGCACTTCATCTGTAAGATTCTCATTTTCGAAGCGCCCTAAAATACTTTCGATATATTGTGCATGCTCCTCTGGATCAATATCATATTTTTTAACCAACAAGGCACCTGTTTCAAGAAGCGCATCATACACCATTTTTCTTAATCGGACATCCTTCAATACTTCTTGAATGGTCTCCTTTCCATACATTGAGCCAAAATACGCACAGATTGCATGTCCGGTATTTACCGTAAATAGCTTTCTTTCGATGAATGGCTGTAAGTCGGAAACATACTTGGCATTCTGGATCCGCGCATGATTTCCCTGGATTTTCGGTTCTTCAATCACCCATTCATGATACGGTTCTACCAATACATTCAATGAGCCTTTTGAGTCCTGGTTTGGCACGATCCGGTCAACGGCTGAATTCGGAAAGCCTACAGGGGCTTCATCCAAATTTCCAGAGTAATGCTTGGCAATCTCTTCTTTTAATAGATCGGTAGCATTTATAGCATTTTCACAGGCAATGATATTTAGCTTTTTTTGGTTGATTGAGAATCTTCTTTCAAGTCCTTTAGCCATTAAGGGAGCAATGTGGGGCAATATCGAAACACCTAAAGCAGTGGTGATTATTTCCGCTTCCACAAAATCATTCAGTATCTTTTCTTCCTCTTTATTAATATGGTAGCCTTTTGTGCCGGAAATGGTAAATACATCTCTTGAATCATTGGCATAATGGATTTCATATGAATCTACCTTATTTAATAAATCAATGACTTCTTCATTTATATCAATATATCTGACTTGGTAGCCAGAATCATGCAATAGTTGGCCTACAAACCCTCTGCCTATATTTCCTGCTCCAAAATGTAAAGCGATCATAATTCTGCCCCCTCGATAATAGTCATAATTTCATCAATTGTTGCAGCTTTTGAAATCTGTTCCACATTATCCTCATCAGAGAATAGGATAGCCAGTTTTGATATAATGTCCAAATGCTCATTATCCTTTCCGGCAATCCCGACAAGAATAGTTGCTACATTTCCTTCTCCGAAGTCAATTCCCTTAGGCACTTGGATAAAGGAAATGCCTGAATCCTTAATTGTCTCTTTTGCTTCGTCTGTTCCGTGGGGGATGGCAACCCCATTGCCAATATACGTGGTTGTCAATTCTTCTCTCTGGAGCATAGCAGGTACATATTCTTCTGATACATATCCACTTTCCACAAGGCATTTTCCTGCAAAAATGATTGCCTCTTCTTTTGATGCGAATGATTGATTCAAATAAATGTCTTTTGTTGCTACTAGTGCCATGATGTTTACACTTCCTCGTTTAGAATGAATTTTTTATAGGTGGTTGCGAGAAAATCTTTTATGCCTTTTTCACTGGCAGAACTAAACAGCCTGATGCTGTCAGCGCTTTCAATTAAACTCGCAGAAGTGGTACTTAAACATTCCCGTTCATATTGATCCATTTCCATAGGCGCCATCAGGATGATGATATTTTTCACCTGAATTTCCGTTCCATCAGTAGCCTCATAGGGAATCGGATTGTGTAACGTAAATTGTTTAAAAAAGGGCTTTCTGACATGATGGTCACGGGCATGGAAAAAGGCGATGTCCGATGCTGGGATAGCTATTTTCCCCATTTTCTCCCGCTCTTCTATTTTTTCAATAACCGCTTCACAATCTGTGATTAAGCCTTCCTTGAATAGTAGGGTGCAAATTGCCCGCAAAGGTTCCATCATATTCTTCTTATCCTCAATGTCAGGTAATGAAAGAACCGTATATCGATCGAGAATACTGGAGAATACGGTCATTCTTCTTTGCATATCAGTGAAATGCTTCAATTCATTCGAAACAATATGGCTTGCCGGAGGATCTGTCTCCATTGATTCATTGGTTCGGACTGCCTGTTCATTCAAGAAGGCATCAATCTTTTCAAAATCTGTATTTGTAAGCAAAGACTTCACCTGAATGATCTTATGGCTTCCCACCTCTAAAGGGATCGTGGATAATATGAGATCATAGGAGCTCAAGTCAATGCTTTCAAAATGGAACAAAGAGACTGTATCTATTTTTTTCATGGCTGGAAACCTGCTTTTTAATGTGGTTGCCAGCATTTTCGAGCTTCCTATCCCATGTGTGCAGACGATGAGGACATGAATAGTTCTCACAGATTGATGTTTTAACAAATAGGATCCGAAATGCAGCACCAAATAGCCAATTTCCTCATCAGGAATCTTCAGCCCATCCCAGATGGCATCCGCTTCTTCCCTAATGATAGTGAATAATTGTCTATATTCCTTCTTAATGGTGTCCAATAATTGATTTTCAATCATGCCGTTCGATTGCAGTGTATGCATGGAAGGCTGTAAATGGATGAGCAGCTCCATTTCAAACGTTTTATCATCCGGCTTAGGCATATCCATTTGTTTGAATACATTCGTGATCAGCTGGCGTATTTGCATATTCAACTCTATATTTTCTTCAATCGCCAACCCTTCAGAGGTCCGGTATTTCATATGCTTCAGCTTATTGGCCATATAATGCAGCTCGTTTTCATTGAATTCAATATCCAACAGACTATGCAGATAGGAATAAATTCTGTGTGCGTTCTCTATTTCTTGAGTTCCGTACATTTTCCCCCGCTTCACATGAAAATCGTCCACAAACAACCTTTTCGAACACCGTTCCATGGAAAAAATCATCGTCATCAATAATCGGTAATAGCTTTCTCCCGTCATATGCTGCTTAAGCTTCATTTCTTCTTTATCGAAATATTCCTTAACAGCTCGGGCAATCGTGTGGTTGATTGTATTGAGCATAGTGCTCTGCTTCCTTGAGAGCATAAGATGGGAATAATCGCCTTTATACAGCCATTCATAAAAGACATATTCATCTATTGACGAAGTGAATAGACTCATGATGGCACGGCGTTTATCTCTTTCATTTCCATGAATATCTATGCCATAGCCGCGCTTTCTGATAAGCTGCAGGTGCAAATCAGGCAGCTTTTCTTCCCCTGCTGCCAGTACCTGGTTGGTCACAAAGGATGAACTGTCCAACAGGGATGCAAGTGCAGATACTTTAATCGGCTCAGAATCATTCAATAGAACCCACAGCAACATATCTTCCTTCTCTTGAACAGTGAATTCCGCTTGCAATGATCCTAGAAGGGCTTTTTTTAACAGCTCGATTTCTCTGGCATGGACATTGGCGATCATTACGCCTTTCCCCGCTTTTTTATCTAAAGGAATATGGAATCGGCCAAGTGTTCCTTCCACGTTCTTCAATTCACGTTGTACGGTCCGTTCACTCACATTTAACTGTTCGGCTATTTGTTTGGATGAAATGAAATCCTGTCTATCGTTATCTATTAACAGTTTCACAATATCTAATTCTCTTTGGTTTACGTACACCATCATCAGCTCTTTTGTATTTTCTATTTTAGATCCGTTTATTCTGCCCGCATCCAGGCCCTCCCAATACCTGCATCATCGGGTTAAAGGAATATTAAGCACTCTTTTCTTCCTGATTTTCTTTTAATCGATCAGCCAGCTTATTATACTCAGGGGAATTCAAGAAATTGTCGACTGCAACAAAAGTTGCATGTGGGCACTTTGCCTTGGCGCGTTCAAGCAGAGTCTTATTGGTCACAATAATTTGCGAATCAGCAGGCAAATTATTGATTGCCATATTGGTCACCTCTACAGAAATGTCATTTTTCTTAAACATATTTCTTAGGATTGATGCACCCATCGCAGATGAACCCATTCCGGCATCGCAGGCAAAAATCACTAAACTGATTTCTTTATAATCAACAGATTCTTCTTCCATTTCGCTGATTGCAGTTAATTGGGAAGAAACCGAGCTTTTCTTTCCTTTAAGGTCTTCCATTTTTTTCGTAGCTTCATCTAGGCCTTCGCCATCTTCAGCAGAGGCTTTAGATGCTTTAAGAATGACGGCTGAAACAACGAACGATACAGCCGTTGCTGCTGTCACTCCTGCCAATACACCAAGGAAATCTCCTTTTGGTGTCATGCCTAACAGAGCAAATATACTTCCAGGCGAGGCTGCAGCTACAAGTCCCACATTAAATAGCCCAAATGTGAATACCCCTGCGATTCCTCCGGCAATAGCAGCTAACAAGAGAACTGGCTTCATTAATATATACGGGAAGTAAATTTCATGTATCCCCCCGAAGAAGTGGATGATCGCTGCTCCAGGAGCGGTTTTCTTTGCGACTCCCTTGCCGAATAACATTACTGCCAAAAGAATACCCAGTCCTGGCCCAGGATTGCTTTCAATCAAGAAGAGAATAGACTTCCCTGCACTTGCTGCCTGCTCAATTCCGATAGGGCTAAGAATTCCATGGTTAATTGCA
Organism: Bacillus kalamii; assembly: GCF_047238185.1. Lineage (NCBI taxonomy): Bacteria > Bacillati > Bacillota > Bacilli > Caryophanales > Bacillaceae > Bacillus > Bacillus kalamii. Next base: position 2,782,622 of record NZ_JBDFMI010000001.1, read on the forward strand.
TTATTCAAAAATAAAACCTTAGCTGGTTCCACAAAAACGCTGGCTAATGGGAGTGCTCCCCATTGAATCATCGTTTCAACGCCTGATGCCAACATACCGCTGAAGGAAACCACAACCGGCCCGACCAATTTAAAGGATAGAATGGTAAGGATCATACCTACAATCCCAGCCGAAAAGTTATTGACCAGCATCTCGAATCCTTCTTTTACACGGTCCTTGAATAGCTTATCGACCTGTTTAATGGCCAATCCGCCGATTGGTCCCATAATCATCGCGCCAAGAAACATCGGTATATCCGCACCGACAATTACACCCATCGTTGCAGTGGCGCCGACTACACCTCCCCGGGCATCGTAGATCATCTTGCCGGCAGTGTATCCGATTAAAATCGGAAGCAGGTATTTAATCATTGGGTCAACCAGTGTGGCTAATTCTTCATTCGGCATCCAGCCTGTCGATATAAATAAGGCTGTAATCAACCCCCATGCAATGAAGGCTCCGATATTCGGCATAATCATGCCTGCCAAATTCCCGCCCATTTTCTGGATGGAAGCCCGAATATTCTTTTTTTCTGTCTGTTTCTCTATCATAATATCCTCCTTTATAGAATCGTTTATTTTACTGATAATTGCTTTTTTCATCTCGAGATATCTTTCATACCTTTATATTAAAGCGCTTTCATTATTTGCTCAATATAAACAAAAGTAAACTTTGTCAATGGAAGGCGACAAAATTCAAAGAGCCTTGCTCATAATTGAGCATAATAATATGAGGAAAGAAACCTGGCTTAAGGATATCAGATCATTTTCCAAAAGAAAACCATTCATCATTCCTTTTTGAAAAGGTCGAATTCTGAACTTGGCTCATTGACTATCGATGCACTTGCATGGTGAGGCCGGCCAAGTAGGATGGCCGACACCATTTATCCCATGAAAAAACGGAAGCCGATTAGCTTCCGTTTTACCTTACTATACCATAGTCCATTCATGGAATTAGTTGTTCAATTTCTCTTTTTCTAAATAAGCCTTTGCCACATCAGCAGGATTCTTGCCATTTACATTGACGTCATAGTTCATTTGGCGCATTTCGTCGTCAGTAATTTTTCCAGCAAGCTTATTCAATGCCTTCTTCAATTCAGGATATTTCTTTATTGTTTCTTCCCTCAGCATCGGTGCGCCTTGATATGGAGGAAACAGATGTTTATCGTCTTTCAATACTTTCAATTTATACTGTCGGAGTTCGCTATCTGTCGAGTAAGCATCCACTACATTGATGTCACCTGTTTTGACGGCATTATAGCGCAGCTTAGGTTCCATCGTTTTCATCTGTGGAAATTGGATTCCATATTTCTTCTTGATACCCCTATATCCATCTTCCCTGTCCGAGAACTCCAACGTAAATCCAACCTTTAATTGATTTTCCACTGCCTTAAGGTCTGATATAGTTTCTAAATGATAACGGTCCGCTATTTCCTTAGATACACCAATCGCATACGTATTGTTGTATTCCATCGGTTTCAGCAGTTCCATTTGGAATTTCGTTTTCATTCCTTTTTTAGCTTGTTCGTACACTTCCTTCGAATCGGTGCTTGTAGCGGTCTCTTTCATGAATTCCGATATAGCTGTGCCGCTGAATTCTGGATAGATGTCGATACTTCCCGACTTCAATGCATTAAATACGAAGGAAGTCTTACCGAGGCCAGGCTTCAATTCAACTGAGTAATCAGTGTCATGTTCGATTAATTCTTTGTACATATTAATTAATATTTCAGGCTCAGCCCCTAATTTACCGGCAATAATGATTTTCTTTCCATGGTCTTTTGCAAAATAAGGAACCCCGATGACAAGAGCAACAAACACAATTAAAGCTACAATGGAAGCCAATGTCGCCTTGAAAGAAAGCTTCTCGAATCGGCGAAGGATAAAATCAATAATGATAGCCAATAACGCGGTCGGGATGGCCCCTAAAATAATTAAGGACATATCATTCCGGTCGATTCCAAGCAAAATGATTTCCCCAAGGCCACCAGCCCCGATTAAGGCAGCCAATGTCGCGGTCCCGACGATTAGTACCATCCCTGTACGAATGCCGGCCATGATGACGGGCATTGCAAGCGGCAATTCAACCTTCATCATCCGTTTTCTGCGATTCATTCCCATCGCTCTCGCTGCCTCAATCAATGAAGGATCCACTTCCTTAATCCCTGTATATGTATTCCTTAATATAGGAAGCAGTGCATAAACCACCAATGCAATGATGGCAGGCACTTTACCGATGCCGAACAATGGTATCAGCAAGCCCAGCAAAGCAAGGGAAGGGATTGTTTGCAAAACGGCCGTTACACCTATGATGCCTTCTGCAATCTTAGGTTTTTTCGTTAAATAGATGCCGAGCGGAATAGCGATAACGACCGCAAATAATAATGATATAAAGGAAATCTGTATATGTTGCAGCAAGGCGCTCCATAATTGATCTTGCCGTTCGCTTAACACATCCAAAAACTTATGCATGGCGGGCACCGCCTTCCTGCTGCTCTACCGCAAGATGGTGGATAATGTCCTTACGGGATATAGTGCCGATTAATCGGCCGTCCTGTTCGACACCGATGGACTCATGCTTCATCAGCAGAGTATACATATCCTCTAAGGAAGAATCGGCCGATATACTCAAAGGCATGCCCGTTTCGCATCCGCCATCCATTTTTTGCATAAAGTCAGCAATCGACGGTTGGCTAGAATAGTCATTCTGTATGCCGACAAAATCTCGGATGAACTGATTTGAAGGGAATTTGACTATTTCTTTTGGCGTCCCTATCTGAATGATTTGACCGTCTTTCATTACGCAAATTCTGTCCCCCAGTTTCAAGGCCTCATTCATATCATGCGTCACAAATACGATTGTTTTTTGAATGGTATGCTGCAATTCAAGCATATCATCCTGAAGCTTTTCCCGGCTAAGAGGGTCCAAGGCACTGAACGGTTCATCCATTAGGATCAGTTCTGGGTCGGCAGCCAAAGCCCTTGCAACCCCAATGCGTTGCTGTTGCCCCCCGGATAATTCAAGCGGTTTCTTATGTCTGTACTGGCTCGGCTCCAAACCGACCATCTCCAATAACTCGTCTACCCGTTTTCTCGTTTTCTTTTTATCCCATTTCTTCAATTCAGGTACAACCGCAATATTTTCTTCAATTGTCATATGCGGGAATAAAGAAATTTGTTGAAGAACATAGCCAATATTCCAGCGCAGCTCATGAATGTCATAGTGTTTTATTTCTTTTCCGTTCAAAAGGATTTTCCCTTCCGTCATATCAATCAAGCGATTGATCATTTTCAGCGTGGTTGTTTTTCCGCACCCACTTGGCCCGATCAATATAAAGAATTCCCCTTTTTTTATTGAGAAACCAATGGAATCTACTGCCTTTGTTCCATCTTCATATTGTTTTGTGACATTTTCAAATGTAATCATATACTTCTCCCTTGCTCACTTTGGTATAAACCTACATAGTTATCTACCCATTTTTCTATTATATATTTCTTTTTTCAAAAAATAATTTCTATATTAATAGTGTTTTTATTTAGAAATAACTATATTTAAACGCTTTCTTTTTTATCTTATATAATATAGATGTCATATAATTCTATTGATGTTTTTTTGGTACCGGCATTTTTATGCAATGTTATCTGTAACGAGTGCAGCATCCTGTGACAAGCCCCGAGGATTTCATCCTGATCCCTTTTCCATCTGGTTCTGCATCGTGCGTAAGCATGGATGAATAACCGCACTCATAAAGAGACAGTGACCATATAAAAATAGCCTGGTTACTCTAAAAACGTTTATCATACATGAAAGAGTGAGAGATCATGCAAGTCTTCTTCAAGAAGCTGGCACAGCATAGAAGCCATTTAAGCCAATTGGAAAAACAAGTATTAGAGCATATCTTAAGTAAACCGGAACAAGTCAAAAGTATGAATGTCCAGGAGCTTGCGAAAGAAATTTTTGTTTCGACCGCAACCATAAGCCGGACTTGCCAGCAGTTGGGGTTCCAAGGCTATCAAGACCTTAAATTCGCATTGAACCAATATACTCTGCCGGAAAAGAAGGATTGCCAAACGAGCAAATCGGAGCTGCTTTCATCCCATATAGAGAGAATGCAGAATGAAATGAATCATACATGCATGCATCTGCAGGAAAAGGATATCAAGGCGGCTGCCGATCTACTGAAAAACAGCAATCAGACTGAATTGATCGGCGTTGGGATTTCCTATCCTGTTTGCGTGGATGCGAAGCGCAAATTGCTGTTTTCGGGAAAACTATGCAATGCCCGTGAAGATATTGATGAATTAAGAAGCATATCCAATCAGTTGACTCCTAATGATGTGGCCATCATTGTTTCATACAGTGGTGAAACGTTGCACATCCTTGAATTTGCGCACACATTGAAAAACAGAGGAGTACCGATCATATCCATTACAGGCAATCATCAAAATCTGCTGCGGCAAATTTCCACCATATCCTTACAGGCGCATGTTACAAATTGCTACTTTGGAGAATTAGACATGAGCTCTCGATTCCCGCTCAGCATTCTTTTGGATTTATTGATTCTATCTTATTTAAATAATAGCTAAAAGAACGTATACAAGGATAAGCCAGAGGATGTTTCCCCCTGGTTTTTTTCTTTCACTCAGCCTTTTATTCTGTACAGCGAATACAAAGAATGTATGCCTTTACAAAAAGGCTGTAAGCGATTGCATATTAAGCGGGGAAATTGTAATCTTATGTCAGATTCTCAACAAGAAAGGACGTACAGCATGACAAAGAAAAAATCACTTAAATCGAAGTTGTGGGAATTCTTCCAAGGCATTGGAAAAACATTCATGCTTCCAGTAGCATTGCTCGCTTTTATGGGCCTAATGCTTGGTATTGGAAGTTCATTCACCAGCCCTACAACGATTGAAACATTCCCATTCCTAGGAAACGAAGTACTTCAAGCCATCTTCAGTTGGATGTCAACAGTAGGAGGATTCGCATTTACCTACCTTCCAGTATTATTCGCAATGGCCATTCCTCTTGGACTAGTGCGTTATGAAAAAGGTGTAGCAGCCTTCTCGGGCTTCGTTGGTTATGTATTATTGAATCTAGCAATCAATTTTTATCTTACTCTTACCGACCAGCTTGCAGCAGCCGATCAAATGAGAACGGCCGGCCAAGGTATGGTCATGGGCATCCAAACCATTGAAATGGGTGTTCTAGGCGGTATCATTACAGGTATCATTGTTTATTTGCTTCATAATAAGTTTCACGAAATCAAGCTACCTGATGCATTCGCATTCTTTGGCGGCGCAAGATTCGTTCCTATTATCACTGCTTTAGTAATGTCCGCTGTCGGCGTAGCCATCCCTATGATTTGGCCGATTTTCGCAGCCGGCATTAACGGTATCGGTTCAATTATTCAAGGATCAGGCATATTCGGCCCATTCCTATTTGGATTCGGGGAAAGATTGCTTCTTCCATTCGGACTCCACCATATATTGGTGGCGATGATCCGATTCACGGAAGCCGGCGGTACTCAGGTTGTCAACGGTGAAACAATCTCCGGCGCCCTGAATATTTTCTATGCCCAATTACAAAACGGCCTTCCATTCAGTCCTGATGCAACCGGATTCTTATCCCAAGGCAAAATGCCATCGTTCATGTTCGGATTGCCAGCTGTCGCATTAGCTATTTATCATACAGCACGCCCTGAAAACCGCAAAAAGATTAAAGGCCTATTAATTTCAGGTGTCATCGCTGCTCTTGTAACAGGGATTACGGAACCAATTGAATTCTTGTTCTTGTTCATCTCGCCAGTACTCTTCCTGATCCACGCTGTATTGACTGGCCTTGGCTTCATGGTAATGGCTATGTTTGATGTTACGATCGGTAATACAGATGGAGGAATTCTTGATTTCTTAATCTTTGGTGTCATGCAAGGCTTCAAGACAAAGTGGTATCTTGTTCCGATTGTCGGAGCAGTATGGTTCGCTGTCTACTACAGTGTATTCCGTTTCGCCATCACAAAATGGAACTTGAAAACACCTGGACGTGAAATATCCGAACAAAACGAAGAAGAAGAGAATCAGACTTCTTCAAAAGGGACTAGCCACAATGCTGAAAGAATTCTTGCAGCATTAGGCGGCAAAGAAAATATTGAAGTATTGGATAACTGCATTACCCGCCTTCGCCTTGTTGTAACAGACATGAGCAAGGTAGACGAAAAGAAATTAAAAGATTACGGCGCACTTGGGGTTGTTAAATTGGATGAACATAGTTTACAGGTCATTATCGGCCCTCAAGTTGCTATACTAAGATCCCAAATGGATAAAATCGCATCCTAAATAGGACAGCATTTAGTTCTCTCTTCATCCGGCATGTGCAAAATATGCCAGTTGGATGAAGAGAGTTTTATTAACTGAATGGTTGTCTTACTATTTTCACGAGAGAGGTAAGAAGCAATGAAATACAATTTTGATGAGAAAGTAAACCGTTTGGGAACCTATTGCACCCAATGGGACTATATAGAGGACCGTTTCGGGGAAAAGGATCTTCTGCCTTTCAGCATCTCGGATACTGACTTCCTTTGCCCTCCCGAACTTCTCGAATCATTGAATTACCGAATGCAGCATGGGTTGTTCGGTTATACCCGTTGGAACCATAATGATTACAAACAAGCTATAACCGGTTGGTATAAACGCCGATTTAGGAGCGAAATAGAGAGTGACTGGATTGTCTATTCGCCGACAGTCATCTATTCTATTTCCAAACTTATCGAGCTTTTAACAGACAAAGGCGATCATATTGTGACACAAACGCCTGCCTACGATGCGTTTTATAAATTGGCCCACGATAACGGCAGAGTTCTGGCCTGCAATCCATTACTTGAAACAAACGGCCATTTCTCTATCGACTTTAATGATTTAGAAAGCAAGCTCAGCCATCCAAAATGTAAAGTGCTCCTATTATGCAGCCCGCATAATCCGACCGGAAGAGTTTGGACAAAAGATGAATTGGACGCAATGGTTTCCCTGTGCCGAAAACACTCTGTTTTTATCATTTCCGATGAAATCCACATGGATATCATTCACGGGCCAAATCGCCATATCCCGATTGTTTCCAGCGATGCAGATCTAAATCATGTATGTATCTGCACATCTGCCAGCAAAACATTCAATACACCTGGATTAAGCGGGTCCTATTCTATCATTCCGAACGAGAAACTTCGCGAAGAATTCCTGGTTACCCTTAAAAATCGGGACGGACTGTCTTGCGCAAGTGTACTCGGTACCATCTCTACCATGTCGGCATATAATGAATGCGGTGAATGGGTCGACCAACTCAATGAGTACATTCATGCCAATCTATTGACCGTACAGACATTCCTGAAAGAGCATATTCCGGCTGCCAAATTGGTCATGCCTGAATCGACCTATCTTGCCTGGATTGACGTCAAAGCTCTCCCTTACTCAAGTGAAGAGCTGCAGGATGCCCTGGTCCACCATGGCAAAGTGGCTATTATGCCTGGTGAAACATACGGTCCTGAAGCAAGAGGGTATATCCGGATGAATATCGGCTGTCCTCGCGATAAAGTGCTCGATGGTTTAGAGAGATTTAAACGCACCATAGAATTTTTGGAAACAAAAAAATCAACCTGCAACTGATCAAAAAGAAAAATGCCTCTCTTCTTTTGCTGAAGAGAGGCATTTTTCTTTTCCCTATATACCTCGTATTTTTCAATCTATTTATACGATATCCACATATTCTTTAATGATGCTTAAGGCCTCATCAGTATCCTTTGATAAGTGAACCCGCTGCCTCATCTTTTCAGCAAGTTCCCTTCTATTTTCTTTCTTGAGGGCAAGACTGGCTGAAGCCATTACCAGAAAGAAATGATCATCGACCGAGAGAAGATTCACTCTAGGTTTTTTCAATAGTTTGTACACCCCTCATTCACCGGTCATTTTACCCGGGATGTCGTTTCAATCAACTGCATGTATTTGTTCAGTATATGCTCGAGTGTTCTTTGATTAGCGATAATGACTTCTTGATCGTGGACAAATTGTTCACTCAATACTTCTCCCCCGCTGGCTTTCACCTGAAAATCCACTTTTCCGTAATACTTAGAAAACACTAAACACCATTTATTATTATCAATGAGCAAAACCTCATCGACTTTAGGGTTTATCAATTGTTCGTGAATGATCCTTGAATGGCAAACCCCATCAATCGCTTCCACTAAAGAAAGATCGACCATTATTTCGTGAAATTGTCTAAAAGTCATATATCCACACCTCCCATATCTTTCATTATGTTAAAAACAATTGGAAATAGATGAAAATTTATTTGAACACATTATGAATTTTTGTCAAGGCTCCCTTGTGAACTTTATCGGAACTAAAACCACTTACTATTAAAATTATCAACACCTCATCATCTTTCTTTAAACTATGTCATCAACTGATGACGATAAGACATAGAAAGAAAAATATACAAACTTTTTACTCAAGCATAATCGACTCAAAATTTGTAAAAACATGTCGATAAATAGTCATAGGGATATTTATTTAAAATAGGGAAAAAGGGGAAATATTGATGAAACGATTACGGTCTTTAAGGGCTAAAGTGCTAATACTTTGCATACTGATCTTGCTTGTCCCTTCCACTATCATAGGAAGAAGCGCCTATATGATCAGTAAACAAGGATTCGATGAATCAGGCAGACAACAATTGAAGGATAATACACAGAAGATTATCGGCATGATTACATTATTGAACAATCAAGTGAATAAAGGCTATCTTTCACTTGAGGACGCCCAGGAAGAATTACGGACGGCGTTGATGAGTGAAGCTGATTCATCCGGGCATCGAAATTATAATAGATTATATACAGTTGGAAAATCCGGGAATATTTTCGCTATGTCCGAAGATGGGACCGTTGTTATGAGCCCGGATTCCGAAGGTGCCAATTTAGTTGGTGCAATGACTGAAGATAAACAGGATATGGGCAAAACATTTTTGGAAAAAGGGGAAAAAGGCGGATTCGCGGAATATACATGGAAGGATCCACGGACGAAAAAAGTAGCAAAATCAATTGCATATATTGAAAAAGACCCTTATTGGGGATGGACAGTCGGATCTGATTCTGTCAAATCAGAATTCAATAAGAAAGCAACCTCCGTATCCAATTGGATAGCCATCATAACATTAATATCGATCATTATAGGCGGAGCCATATCCTACTGGTTCGCTGTACGTTTCACTAAACCGCTTCGGCAAATCAGCGGGGCTTTAAAGAAAGCTTCAAATGGGGATTTCAGCGAACAGGATATTTCTGTCCAAACAAAGGATGAGGTAGGCGAATTGGCCAAAGATTTCAATACGATGAAGCAAAATATGCATGGCTTACTATCGACTGTAAAACAATCGACCTTTCTTGTCGCCTCTTCATCCGAGCAATTGACGGCTTCATCTGAAGAAACAAAACGGGCATCGAAGGAAATCTCAGAAGCAATGCAGCTGGTCGCAACAGGGGCCGAAAGCAATAACACCAATATTGTAGAAAGTGCTACTTCCTTGGAAGAAGTGACGATTGCTATACAGAATTTGGCTGAGAATGCTTCGAGCATTACAACAGCCAGTGATTCAGTCATTGAACAGGCCAAAGAAGGCAATCATTTTGTGCGTAAATCGGCTGAGCAAGTCCGTTTCATACAAGACCAAGTGAACGATAGCAATAGCACACTGCAATTGCTCATCTCACGATCGAAAGAAATCGGGGAAATCTCTACCGCTATCACATCCATTGCCGATCAGACCAATCTGTTGTCATTGAATGCTGCCATCGAAGCGGCGAGAGCAGGCGAACACGGACGCGGGTTTGCAGTTGTGGCGGATGAAGTACGCAAACTGGCTGAACAATCACAGAATTCTTCTCAAAAGATATCCGAAATAATCAATGATGTGCAAGTTCATATGGGAAAATCCACAGGATCCATGAACGCTGCTGTAACATCAGTCGAAGAAGGGCTGGATATTATAAATCAGACGGAAGCCAAATTCGAAAAAATTGTCCAAGCAATGGGCGAAATGGGACGGCAAGTGACGGACGTAGCTGCCACTGTGGAACAAATGTCTGCCGGTGCCGAAGAAGTGTCTGCCGCCTTTACAAGCATGACGTCTGTAACCAAGGATACATCGACCCATTCTCAGCGGGTAGCGGCAGCCTCCCAAGAACAACAAGCGGCCATGGAGGAAATCTCACGTTCGTCAACGGAGTTATCACAGTTATCAACCAATCTGCAAAAACAGGTGGATCTGTTCAAGATATAAAAATCATATACCCATCAGTTCGCTTCCTGTGACTTTGAAAATTAATAGTAATGTTAACTGTTTTTAATATTCTGTTCATATTTATGCGGTATAGTAAAAACTATCAAAAGTACCCTTCTACAATAGATGTTTTGGATCCAGCTTATTATGGCTGGATCTCTTTTTTTATTAAAATAACAATAACGGCTTGGTCATGCCCACAAGCTTTAAGAGAAGAACTGGCCACTAAGCAAGAAGCAACACAGACCCCCTTCTTCATTTAAGGCTTCCATCCTAATTTTAATATGGACTCTTTACGGCAAACCAGCGGCATTGCGATAGATATCGATTACGCACACCCTGCAACATAATAATGAGCTGACATTCATACCGGTCTACCTTCCTTAGTGACGGCTTTTTCTAAAGGCGAGGGGGAACAACCAAGGCAAAGTCACCCTCCAATCGGTTCAATCGATATCCCCCTAACTCATTAAACAATCTCTTCCACCTTCGTTAATGGAGCAAAATAATCCACATTTAAAATCTTGATTTTCCGATCATTTGTTAATTCAAGAACTTTCTTTTTTCGTAAGGTTTTGAAAACGCCGCTTGCTGTTTCTCTTGAAGTACCTGATATCTTGGCAATATCCGTTATAGTAATTGGGCAATCTATTAATATGGATCCCTTTTGCTTTTCGCCAAGTTGCATTGTTAAATAACCGATGGTGCTGACAACGCGCATTTGGGCGTTTTGCTGCAGAATATATTGGAGACGTTTTTCACGGATATCAATCATATCTTCCATATTCGTAATAATTTTAATCAGCATATTAAGATTTTTCTTCAATGAATCTATGAATAATCTCTGTGAAATATATATAATTGTCACATCTGTGACAGCTACTGCAGTATGCTGATAATATCCTTCCCGGAATAAATTAACATAAGGAAAAAATGTTTTTTTCTTAACATAGCAATAAAAACTGTTCATTTCACATACATCTTCCCGTTGCAGCCTTACAAATCCATCCAAAACGTAATAAAATCGATCGCATGGATCTCCTTCCATGAATAAAATCTGCCCTTTTTTATAGGTTCTCTCATAGCAATTGGAAGCAAGCATCAATAATTGATCATAATCAATTCCTTTAAAATATTCATCATTTTTTATTTTATCTACGATAAAAGAATTCATACGGCCACTCCCTTGTAAGATAACTCATTTCTTTGGCCAGAGCTATTTTCTGATTAGACGCAATGGCTTATACCCTTTTTGTTTCTCACCGGCATAAAAAACAAAAATTCCAACATGTAAGCGCATAATAAAGAAGGGGAAAACTTATTCATAATGACCGGCTATTCCACTTCCACTATTAACTATAAAACAAAACTAGAGGCTTGTTATGTGAAATGTATACCTCAAAAGGGATATAAAGGGAATTCAGATTCTTTTTTTCATTCTATTGAATTCCACATTTGACAAGCATAAGAGGCGGATGTGTAGGAATATTGATGTGAATGTGAAAAAGCCGGGTTTGCATTTAGCTCCCCCGGCTTCTGAAGATTACATTTGAATAACAGTACCTGTTTTCCCTTCGATTGCTTCATCTGCGTATTCAAGGGAAGTGATGATTGTTTTGCGTCCTTTGCCTGATTTAGCAAAAGCAATTCCTGCCTCAACTTTAGGAAGCATGCTGCCTGGCGCGAATTGATTTTCAGAGATGTATTGTTCCATTTCAGCAACAGTTACGTTCTCTAGTTTTTTCTGATCCGGTTTACCGTAATTGACAAAGACATTCTCTACAGCTGTCAAAATGACCAAAACATCTGCATCTACAAGCTCTGCCAATTTTTCAGCTGCGAAATCTTTATCGATTACAGCTTCAGTTCCGTGCAGCTCAGTTCCATCGCTGACAACCGGGATTCCGCCGCCGCCTGCTGCAATCACAAGGTGGCCGCTGTTTACGATATCTGCAATTACTGGATATTCATAAATTGAAATTGGTTTTGGCGATGCAACAACACGGCGGTATCCGCGGTTAGCATCCTCCTTGAACACATACCCTGTTTCTTTCACAAGTTCATCAGCTTCTTCTTTCGAATAGAAGGGGCCGATTGGCTTTGTCGGATTTTGGAATGAAGGATCATTTTTATCCACGACAACTTGTGTAATGACGCTTGCTACACTCTTTTCGATTTTCTTTTCAGCAAAAGCCGTTTCAAAGGCATTTTGCATCCAATAACCGATCATACCCTGGCTCATCGCACCACATGTATCAAGAGGCATCGCAGGTGTCTTTTCAGAGTCAGCTGCTTTTTGCTGAAGCAGGATGTTCCCAACTTGCGGTCCATTACCGTGAGTAATGACAACGTTCAACCCATTTTCAATAAGTGGAACCAATTTATTAGCTGTATCCGCAAGCGCTTTTTGTTGAGCTTCAGCAGTTGCATCTCCAGATTGTATAGCGTTTCCGCCAAGTGCGATTACTACTTTTTTCTGTTCCATTCATCTCTCACTCCATGTCTTAGATAGTAATGTGACCTGTAGCTAATTGATAAATCGCAAAGATGGCCAATATCACGAATGCGATTGCGATAACTAATTCGACAGTTGTAAAAATCTTCTTCGCTTTATTTTCTTTTCGTGCCATCCAGAATACAACAATACCTAGTGCATAGATGATCATTGTCAGCAGCAAGTAATCCATACCGGCAGCTATGACTAGCCATATTCCGTAAATGCTTGCGACAAAGCCAATGATGATGTTGCGCATTCTATCTGATTCTTTAGACTTAAGGCTATACTTCGCTTGGTATAGCGCAGAGAATACATATGGCACCAAAATAGCAGATGACGCTAAAGAGAACGCAAATTCATATGCTTCTTCCGTAACAAGGAATGTTAATAGGAAAACTTGGATCAATCCATTTGTAAGCCACATTGAGTTTGATGCCGCTTCATTTTTATTCAATTTACCGAACCATTTTGGGAACACCTTATCCTTCGCTGCAAGCATCGGAATTTCAGCCGCCAACATAGTCCAGCCCAACCAAGCGCCAAGGACAGCTACGATGATGCCAGCATTGATGACAACAGCTCCCCATTTGCCGACAACATGCTCAAGAATGTAACCCATGGACGGATTATCCAAAGCAGCGATTTCTTCCTGGCTCATAACACCTAATGATAGAAGTGTCACCAAGATGTAAATCAAGATGGTTCCTAAAAGACCCATTACAGTTGCTTTACCGATATCAGAACGGTTTTTTGCACGTGTAGAGAATACAACCGCTCCTTCAATACCGATGAACACCCATAATGTGACAAGCATCGTACTTTTTACCTGAGCTCCAACTCCGCTCCAAGAGAATGAATCAAGATTTCCCAAGAAACCTAATGAAAACTCTTTAATGTGGAACGCGAAGATCATGACTACGATGAACAATAGCAGCGGAACCATTTTTGCGATTGTTACAACCGCATTGATAATAGTCGCTGAATGGACACCTTGCAGAACCAGCCAATGGACGCCCCATAGCAGGACACTCGCTCCGATAATAGAGGCAACATTTTGTCCGCCTTCGAATACCGGGAAGAAATAACCGATTGATGAAAATAGCAATGTTCCGTATGCAACGTTCCCTAAGAACGCCGATACCCAGTAGCCCCAAGCGGAGTTGAACCCCATGAATTCACCAAAACCAGCGCGGGCATAACTGTAAACCCCACCTTCAAGGTCTGGCCGTTTCATTGTTAGGTTTTGGAAGCAAAGTCCCAAGGTAACCATACCGATTGCTGTAATGACCCAGCCGATGATAATGGCTAAACCGCCGGCGCCGGATGCCATATCCTTCGGAAGGTTAAATACCCCTCCGCCGATCATTGAGCCGATTACAAGCGCTGTAAGTGAAAACAGACCAACTTTCTTTTGTTCTGTACCTTCCATGTTTGTAACACCCTCTTTATTGTTTTCTGTAGAAAATAATAGCTTTTTCAATTACACAATATAAAAATGCTTTTATATGTAGGAACAAAGGGCGGTGGATGAAATCATCCGCCGCCGATTATTTCTATATCCTAATGAAGATTATTTCATTTCTCCAAGAGTGGCTGCAATGACTGCTTTGATTGTGTGCATACGGTTTTCAGCTTGATCGAATACTCGGGAGTACTCGCTGCGGAACACTTCATCCGTAACTTCCATTTCCGTTAAGCCCCATTTTTCAGCTACGTTTTTACCGTAAGTAGTGTTTGTATCATGGAAAGCAGGCAGGCAGTGAAGGAATAATACATCTTCTTTGCCTGTTTTCTTGATCATGTCCATGTTCACTTGGTAAGGAGACAATGTTTTAACGCGCTCTTCGAATTTATCTTCTTCACCCATAGATACCCATACGTCTGTGTAAAGAACATCAGCGCCAGCAACTGCTTTATCGATGTCATCTGTTACCATGACAGAACCGACACCGTGTTCCTTAACGATGCTTTCAGCCAAATCCACCACTGATTGCTCAGGGAATAGAGAGGAAGGAGCACATACGCGAATATTCATGCCGGCTTTAGCTCCGGATACCAATAAAGAGTTCGCCATATTATTGCGTCCATCGCCAACGTACACGAATGTGATACCTTCAAGGCGGTTGAATTTTTCTTTAACTGTAAGGAAATCGGCAAGCATTTGTGTTGGATGCCATTGGTCAGTAAGACCATTCCAAACCGGCACACCGGAATACTTAGCTAGATCTTCAACAGCTTGTTGGGAGAAACCACGGAATTCAATTCCGTCGAACATACGGCCCAGAACTTTTGCTGTATCTTCGACCGATTCTTTCTTTCCAAGTTGAATGTCATCTTTACCCAAGAATTCAGGAGCTGCACCAAGATCATTGGCCGCTACTGTGAAGGCACAGCGTGTGCGAGTAGATGATTTTTCAAATAACAAAGCAATGTTTTTGCCTTCGCAATAACGGTGTTGTTCGCCACGTTTCTTCATTGCTTTCAATTCTTCTGCAAGGTCGATCAAATATAAGAATTCATCTTTTGTAAAATCCTTGATTGCTAGGAAGCTGCGGCCTTTAAATTCTTTTCTCAATTCCATGATTAGATTCCCTCCAAATTGTATATAAGAAAAGCTAAGTCCACCCTGGGCTATGCGGCCCTCCATTCGGAGAATCCGCACAACTGAGGGTGTGAAGCTATATCATACGTTTTTCTCACTATTTAAATCAGATATCTTTACGCACAAGCGGCATGCTCATGCAACGTGGGCCCCCACGGCCACGGGACAATTCCGAAGAAATGACCTCAATTACTTTTAGGCCATGAGAACGCAATAAGTCGTTAGATACATTGTTACGGTCATATGTAACAACTGTTCCTGGCGCAATAGCCAACGTATTTGATCCATCATTCCATTGTTCACGGGCAGCAATGATTTCATCTCCGCCTCCGCAAGGAATCAAGTCAAGTTCTGATACATTCAATGTTTCTTTCAAGACGTTTTTAAGGTCACGTCGATGTGTGAACTTCAATTCGCCTTCTTCTTTTCCTTTTTCAATGATGTAAACATTCAATTCTCCATCTGAATTTTGGATACCAGGATGGATTGTGAATTGATCATAGTTAACCATTGTGAATACTGTATCCAAGTGCATGAATGCACGTGTTTCAGGAATTTCAATTGCCAGTACCCGTTCAATTTTTTCTTGGCGTGCAAATAAGCTAAGTGCCAATTTTTCGATTGAACGAGAGTCCGTACGTTGGGAAACTCCAACAGCAATCGCTTTTTCATTAAGAACCAATTCGTCCCCGCCTTCAATAGAGAATGAATTGCTTCTATCCAGCCAAACTGGGATATCATGTCCAGCAAAACGTGGATGATGCTTAATGATATATTGCATGAATAGAGATTCTCTTCTGCGGGCAGGCTGGTTCATTTTATTGATCGTTAAACCGTTGCCGATTGTAGCTGCAGGGTCACGGGTGAAATATAGGTTTGGCATCGGATCCATATAAAATGGATATTGATTCTCCATCATTTCATGAAGATGTTTGCGTTTTGTCTCAGGCACTTCGATTTTACGGATACCTGCCATGATTTTATCAACCAAATCCTGGTTATTGAACGTCAGCAAGTATTCACGAAGAGTTCCTGCAGATCCGTTTGTTGTTTGCTTAGACTCTGCAAGGATATCATCTATAAAAGATTCACGAAGTCCTTCTTTTTCCAATGTCTCTGACATTAGTTTCTCTAAGTAAAGCACTTCGATATTTTGATCGCGAAGAGCTTGAGCAAAGTAATCATGCTCTTTTTGAACAATTGGCAGGTACGGAATATCATCGAATAGTAGACGTGTAAGATATTCTGGTGTTAAATTTTCCAGTTCTTTTCCTGGTCTTTTTAATAGGACCGTTTGTAGCTCCCCAATTTCAGATGTAACATGAAGGGGTGTTGTCATTGCGAAAACCTCCTCTAATGTCTGTGCTGCTTTGCTTTTGCTTACCTTGTAACGCTTACATGTTTATCTTAAAGGATTCAAAAACAGCCGCTGTCAGACATTTGTCGTTCTGTTTGTGGAATATTTCACATTGTTAGTTAATTTTATTCATATTATTGCATTAATATTGAAAATTCAAGTATAAAATTGCATTTTATAAGCAAAGACCACATGTATATGAATGTATATTATTTATTATAAAAAAATAAAATTTTTTTATAATTCCTACAACCTCTTGTGTTTTTGATGATAAAATACTCTAAACAAAACAATTATTCTGAATATTCATGCGTGTTTTTATACAATATCACTTCCTATTCATCCACTTGCTCCATATTAGAAATAATGAGAGATACACAAAATGGGCCTCCTGCTTCGGTAGTATCCTTTAAGGGTAACCTTCATCTTCTATACCCAACAGATGCAGATGGATGTAATAGGCAACAATATTAGCTTTTTCCTATAAAGAAGGCGTTTACCATGAGTTTTGGTTGCCAGTGGAGTAGTATAGATGATGGATCCATATTCTAGATTAAGGAGGGTATACATATGGAGCATTGTTCAGAGTGCATTGATGGAAAAGTGATAGATGAGCGCCATCCGGAATATGAAAATTTGGACCGGGAACTAGTCCGCCTTATTGACAGCGGCCAATTCTCATACAGTTCTGCCTTTAAGAGAGCAATCAGATTATATCCCGCCGTTATGGACTGTCCGGATTGCGGCGGTACAGGCCAATTGGCCAAATAGCGAAGAATAGATGTACCTATTTTGATAGTCTGGTCAAAGTAAAAGGCAAGAATGCTAAAGTGCCTGCATTCTTGCCTTCTTGATTCTTTTCTTATTGGCCATCAAAAGTGCCGTCAGTCTTTTCAATAATATAAGCAACATCAGGTACTCCAGATAAAAACCGGGTTGCCTCTCCAGCAGCCACCAAATACAACTCATGCATAGCCCTAGTGCACGCAGTATAAAAAAGGTTTCGTTCCAGTTCATCATTATATGCCGAGTCAGATGCATCATAAATAATCACTGCATCAAATTCAATGCCTTTCGCTAAATAGGCTGGCAAGATCAAAATCCCTTTCTTAAATGAATATGTAGAGCGGGTCATCAATTGTACGCCCTCCATCTGCTTCAAGTTTTCGTAGGCAATGCGGCTTTCTTCTTCTGTTTTGCAGATGACGGCAATGGTCTGATAGTTGCAGTCAATGAAATGGCGGATCCTATTTAATACGATTTGATCCCTTTCTCCATCTTTAGGCAATTGCACCACCACTGGTTTTTTCCCTTCCCTGTTGAATGGTTCTATCTCTTCTCCCCCAAATACAAGGTGTTTGGTAAAGTCAACAATCGGCATTGTCGAACGGTAGCTTTTGGTCAATGTAATTTTTTCATAAGATCCTTCATGATATAAGTCCGTAGACAATAAGGTAGCATTATTCATTGAATGCGCATAAATGGCTTGATTATAATCCCCTAGGATAGTCATTTTGCTATAAGGGAACATCCTTCTGAATAATTCTAATTGAAATGGCGTGTAATCTTGCGCCTCATCAACAAACAAATGACGGATGGACGTATAAACCTTTTTTCCTTCAAGCAGATCTTTCAAATAGATAAAACCTGTTACATCCTCATAAGGAAGAACCTTGCGCTTTATTTCCCCCGCACTCCGCGAAACAGCCTGAGACCATGAACTATCATTGATTCCCCTATGCCCGGCTTCTGTTAGCAGTTGCAGATACAGCGCTTTGATTTGGATAAATTTCAACAGCTTAATCGCCTTTTTCAATTTTTTGAAATGGGAGCTGACTACCTTTTCCGCAAGCTTCATTCTTTCACGATCATAATCATACATATCGTCGGTATCTTTATCTTGTTCAGCCGTCAAATCGCGGTATACTTCTGTATAGTCCTCTTTGTCGAGAAGTTCAATTTCATCCATCACCCAGTCTTTTTCTATCTCAAGCTTTTCCTGTTGATTCAGCTGCAGAAATAGCCATTTCTTGACTGCCTCTATCCGGTTCGGAATAGATGCAATGCCGTCAAGAGAATAAAAATAGTTTTTTATTGCTTGAGCAGAAATGATGGTTTCCCCTCTGAATGAGATCGATTTGAAAAGCATTCCTTCATTTAATAATCGGGAAGCATAAGCATCTATGTCATTCTTAAAATCCAAACCTGATTTATAATATATCGCTTCCATACGAGATGGATAATAAGGATCTTTTTTTTGGGTCAGTGCATACTCCATTCCGGAAAACGGATCTTCCAGTTTAAATTCCTTCCCCACTATCCTTTCCACGAATTCTTGATACGTAGTCTGTTGCATATTCTCCTCCCCCAAGTCGGGAAGAACCGACGAAACATAGCTGTTGAACAACGGATTTGGCGAGAACAAAAGAATATGATCCGCCTCCAGCTCATTCAAATGCTTATACAATAAAAAAGCGACACGCTGTAAAGCTACCGATGTCTTTCCGCTGCCCGCTACTCCTTGCACAATTAAATAGCGGTCCTTATCATTACGGATAATCGCATTCTGTTCTTTTTGGATTGTAGCGACAATACTTTTCATTTGATTGCTGGCCGCATTTCCCAACACTTCCTTCAACAAATCGTCCCCTATGGTCGTGCCTGTATCAAACATACCGGTCATCTTTCCATGTCGGATGATAAATTGCCTCTTCAATTCCAGTTCTCCTTCTATTATTCCATCCATTGTCATATAAGAAGCACGTCCGGGAGAGAAGTCATAATACATACTTGAAATGGGGGCCCGCCAATCATAGATCAGAAATTCCTCTTCATTCGCATCCATTAAAGAAGCAGTTCCCAAATAGACCGTTTCAGGGGCTTTTTCTCCATCTTCCAAAAAATCGATCCGACCAAAATATGGAGATTCTTTCAAGCGTGTCAGTGCTTTCGCTTGCTTATACAATAATCCATGCGTTCTTTCTCTTTCTGCAAGCATTTCTGATTGTTGCTTTATACTGGCCATTGTTTCGATCATATCATCAGGTTGGTCCACATTAACCGTTACATCTTCCCAGAAATCCTTTCTGATAGACACTACATCTTTCTTTAAATGTGCTGTTTTGCCGGACATTCCTTCCAATGTGCCTTCAATTACTTCTACTACTTCAGCTAACCGCTGTTCTTCATATTTTCGCTCATTTGTCATCAAGATCACTCCAATAATAAGATTTGACAATCCTATATCACTTGATGTATAATTAAGATAGGCTAATTTTAATCTATTTTAATTATACATTGCTAACTTTCATCATATCACATGGATTCAATACATTCAACCTATCAAACTGCCTGAGCCCGTTGTTCAGGCTTATTTTATTTTCAAGGAGAAGATATAATGGAACATAAAACAAGAAGCAACCTCTCGCCTGGCATGGAGGTCGAAATAGTATTAAAGAAAGATCAGCGCACAGGAAAATTGACGCGCGGAACAATTAAACGGCTGCTTACCAATTCGGCCACACACCCGCATGGCATTAAAGTGGAATTGACAGACGGACAAGTCGGCAGAGTCCAACATATTATTAAAGAAGATTGACAAAAAGCTACTTCCTATCCAGAAGTAGCTTTTCTATCGTTATACACTCTGAACTTTCTTCTCCAGCGCTAACAAGTATTCTTTAATGTTCAATCCCCCGCCGTAACCGACCAATTTGCCATTCGCTCCGATCACACGATGGCACGGAATAAAAATAGGGATTGGATTGCGGTTATTCGCTAGCCCTACTGCCCGGCATGCTTTTGGATTGCCGATTACCTCGGCAATCTCACCATAAGTGCACGTTTTCCCATAAGGAATATCACACAAACCAGCCCACACGCTTTGCATAAATTCTGTACCTTTGGCATCCAATGGCAAATCAAAATCCCTTCTTTTGCCCGACAAGTATTCAGCCAATTGTTCGCCAGCACGCTTCAACAAAGGAGTCTCCTCTTCGATCGCCTTTTCATCTGCAAGGACTTTCTCTCCATCAAAATAAACATGCGTAATTGCCTGACCATTCTCTTCAATTCCTATTTTCCCAAGTTCACAATCATAAAAATACAGATACTTCATATCATCATCCCCTTTCCCAAAATAAAAAACCAATCATACGTTCCCTTTCATTTCTTCTATTATACCCGACCTGATAGTCAACCGTCTATTTCCATTTGATTCCCAACATACTTAATGAGCATATTAACAGATTTTATCCTAGTTAACCGATATGATTAAGATAAAGAATCATTTGAAAGGTGGTTTTACTATGAAGGTTGTTCAAAATATTGCCGATTTAATCGGCGAGACACCTGTATTACAGTTAAAAAAGGTAGTTCCAGAAGGTGCAGCTGACGTTTTCGTTAAGCTAGAAATGTTCAATCCTTCCGGAAGCGTGAAAGACCGGGCAGCTTACAGTATGCTTATTGCTGCAGAAGAAAAAGGTTTGATCCATCCTGGTTCGACCATTATCGAGCCAACAAGCGGCAATACAGGCATCGGGCTTGCTATGAATGCCGCCGCCCGTGGATATCGTGCCATTTTTGTGATGCCGGATAATATGACTAAAGAAAGAATCAATTTATTGAAGGCGTACGGTGCCGAGGTAGTGTTGACACCATTTTCAAAAAGAATGCCCGGAGCCATAGAAAAAGCACAGGAATTGCATAATCAAATCCCTGGAAGTTTTATTCCCCAGCAATTTGAAAATGAAGCGAATCCTGATATCCACCGCCATACGACAGCTCCGGAAATTTATCGGCAAATGGATGGAAAATTAGATGCGTTCGTAGCCACTGCAGGCACAGGAGGTACGGTTACCGGAACTGGCGAAAAACTTAAGGAACTATTGCCCGATATCTATATCGGTGTAGTAGAACCAGCAGGATCTCCTGTATTATCAGGCGGCCAGCCCGGTCCGCATAAATTAGTCGGCACCAGCCCTGGATTTGTCCCTTCCATCCTCAATACGGATGTATACGATGAGATCATTCAAGTTAAAGATGACGATGCAGTAGATTTATTCAGACGATTGCCAAAAGAAGAAGGCATTTTCGTCGGCCCATCATCTGCAGCTGCAGTGTACGGCGCCATTCAAATCGCCAAAAAAATCGGCAAAGGAAAACGGGTTTTATGCATCGCTCCAGATTCAGGAGAACGTTATTTGAGCATGAACCTCATCTAAATATAAACAGGAGCCTGGTTCCGCTCGGAACCAGGCTCCCTTATTTCTGAATGATATCCCTTAGGCGGCTGCCTGTTGTTTTTTTGTTTTGGCATAATAAATCTGGAACAAAATCAATGCAACAACGGACAGTATCGCACCTGAAACATACGGCAAGCCGATGGATATTGAAAATAGCCAGCCTCCAAGCGGCGGTCCGATGATACGCCCAAATGAATCAAAAGAGGACAATAAACCAGTCACCTTTCCGTGGCCTGTGTTCGAACTCTTTGTCAAAAGCGATGAAATAGCTGGACGGATTACGCCGTTGCCCATCGCAAAGATAGTCAAGAACAAAGCTGATGTCCAAAAGTTGGTTGAAAGAAGAATGAGCAGGAAACCTACAGCAGAAACAGCGGTACCAATTCTGATGACAGCACCTTCACCCAGTTTCTTAGTTAATACCCCAACCAGCCCTCCTTGGACAATCGCACTCCCTACCCCCATGATCATAAAGATATACCCTAAGCTGACGGTATCGATTCCCGCCTTCTTTGCTGCAAAATAAGCAAATGTCGCTTCTAGGCCAGCCATGGACAAAGTAACAAATAATTGTAAAAGATACATAATAACCAATGGGCCTTTAAATGACTTCCACATAGATTCTTTATTAGCTGCATGATGTGATCTTTTTTCTGCAGGAAGAGATTCCTTCAGAATAATCATAACTAGAACTAACGTAATCAAAGCGGAAATACCGGCAATATAAAACGGAATGTTTAAATTGGCTTTCGAGAAAACGCCACCGATGGCAGGCCCGAAAATGAATCCCAATCCGGTTGCCGCACCAATGATCCCCATACCCTTGCTGCGGTCTTCATGAGTGGTTATATCCGCCACATAAGCCATTGCGGTCGGCATATTCGCAGAAGACAAAATGCCGCCGACGATCCGCGCCACAAATAGCATCCACAAAGAATTGGACATAGCCATCAGAAAAAAGGAAACGGCCAACCCGGCGATTCCGATCATCATGACCGGCTTACGGCCAATCCGGTCAGATACACGCCCCCAAACCGGCGCAAAAAACAACTGCATTAATGAATATACAGCCATCAGAAGGCCAAGCTCAGTTGGGCTCCCACCCACCTTTTCAGCTAAAAACGGCAATACCGGAATAATGATGCCAAAACCGACCATAACCAAAAACATGACCAAGAATAGCACAGGCAATACTTTTTTTGTACTCATCGTCATAGCTTCCTTTCCATTCAGTTTATAAAGTTTATTCTGCACATAATAGGTTCAATGCTAATTAGTTTTATTTCAATTAGTCAAACTTGACTATATACAAATTATAGCACATGTCGCTTTATAATCAACTAGAATGTTTGTAGGTATTCTGTTGCCTATTTTCTCTAGCCATTTTACCTTTTTCGCCAAATTTCCAGACAATAAAAACGCAAGAATGCTATCGAATCAGCATTCTTGCGTTTATCTTCTAAATATTCAATTACGAAGCCATACATTTTTAACACCTTAAATCTACAAAGAGATATTTTTTATAATAAACCTATTAAATCTGGCCAAATCGGCACATTATTATGGGGTCCATTAATAGAAATTAATATAATGCCCATAGTAACAATCGAAGTAACCAACTTCCACTTTTTCATTCTCATTCAAACTACCTCCTAATTATTATTATATTAATATGTCCAAGACACGAAAGTAATAAAGGTATTAGTTCATTGAAAATTCTCTAAATAAAACGAAGGAGATGTAATTTTTTTATCGTTAAAAATCATTTCCTTTAATTGCAGCCAGTAACTTAATATGTGTTTAACTTTCCTATTTTCGTATTTTTGCAAAAAGGAAATAGCCTTGGATGTATATAATAAAGCTTCTTCTTTTTTACCCTCAATAATTAAAAGATTGACAATATTACTTGTTGTTGCCGAATAATGGTCAGGTCTTACACAATTTAAACAATCAAGGCTATATCTGTAATATTCGATTGCTTTAGAATATTGATCTTGAATACAGTATAAATAACCAAAATTATGCAAAATCATACTCATAATCTTCTTATTGCTATACAATTCCGCATCTCTCAATAGCTTTGTATAAATACGCTCGGCTTCTCGGAATTGTTTTTGCTTAGTAAGGTTGATAGCAATTATTAAGTTGGTATCCATAATCCGTAGAAAATTATGATCTTTTTCAAATCGTTTTAGTGCGGTATGAGAATAATGCATAGCTAACGTTGAATGTTGAAGTTGACTATATATAAGTGCTTTATGGTAGTCGAACTCAGGAGAAATTACCTCGAATTCCAAACCAAGACCTTGGCTTATGTCCAACTCGCCGAGAGCTTCTTCAAAATTCTTCCGTTTAATCAAGTATATGGCATGAAAATAATGGAGTAAATACCTTTCAAGTTGGGAAAATTTTTTAATCGATTTTATCATCCGGCTAATGCTTGCATCAGCTTTTTCTAAATTTCCAATAAAAAGATCGTATCTAATGCAGTACAGCTGATATAAATAAACAAGCTCTGTATACTGAATATACTCTTCTTCTGCTTTCAGCTTCGTATAGATACATTCCGCTTTTCTTTCATTCAAGTGCATCATGCATAAATAGAATTCATCCAGTTCCTTCTTCAGCTCATTCGTTTTAGATTTTTCTGTTTCGACCTTTACCCCAAGCCTTTCGAATAAAAGCCGTAACGTTTCTGCACTTCCCTCTTTATATCCGTTTTCTATCTTACTTAAATGCGTGACGGAACATATCCCCGAACACAATGTTTCTTGCGTTTTGTTTTGGCGTTTTCGATGAAAATGAACTAATTTACCCAAGGCTTCCATAGGGCCACCCCTTGCTATATATAGATTCTATTTTCCCAATACCAAATATTTACTAGTGATTTTATACTCCATTATAAGAGGCATCCCTAATTTTTTCCACTTACTTTTTGACTAATCCTCGATTAAGTAAAAAAGAAAGGGGGGTATGGTTTACCACAAGTTGGCGGTATAAAAAAATTAGGAAACGGAGCTGAATGATTTGAAAGGGAAAATCGTAGCAAGTGTCGCACTCTCACTTGGCCTAGGTGTACTCGCTCTTCCGAACGCAAATGCATTAGCTGTCAACGATGCCGTACAAATCGAGAAATACAATACAGAAAGGGACTCCATGGAGTTTCTATCAGGAAATTTAAGCAATCCCTCCGACGCCAGTGCCGAATCTATCTTTTATTCCTTTATGGACCAGCAAAAAAATTATTATAAACTAGGTGAAAAAAGCGCCAAGGAGTCTTTTATAGTCCTAAAGAAGGATACAGATCCACTAGGAAATACAATACTGAAGCTGCAGCAGGTCTATGACGGTAAACCCGTATGGGGCTTTACACAATCCGCTGTCGTCAATAACAAAGGAGTCCTTACCGTTGTATCTGGGTCGGTAGCCTCCGACTTGGATAAGAAAATGGACAGCACCGTCTCCCAAAAAGAGATTTCTCCTTCAGAGGCAGTGAGCATCGCTGAAAAAGATCTTGGTTATACCCCGAACTACGAAAAGAAGCCTGAAAGCGAACAAGTCATCTATTCAGATAGCTCAAAGGCAGTCTCCGCCTATAAAGTAAATTTAAATTTTCTTGATCCGCAACCAGGCAATTACTACTACCTTATTTCCTCAAAGACTGGCGAAATTCTCAATAAATATAACTCTATCGATGAAGTTTCCGGAAGCAATGCTGTCGGAACCGGAAAAGGCGTCCTGAACAATACGGTTTCCTTGAATACGACCCTTTCAAGCGGCAAATATTATTTACAGGATAATACAAGGGGAAGCGGTGTCTTAACGTACAATGCCAATAACGGTACCAGCTCCGCCTCACTTTGGTCAGATGCAGATAATGTATTCAACGCATCTTATGATGCCCCGGCTGTGGATGCCCACAATTATGCCGGCACCGTCTATGATTTCTACAAGTCTGCCTTCAGCCGAAATTCATACGATGGCAACGGCGCTGCATTGAAATCGATCGTCCATTACAGCAAAAACTATAATAATGCATTCTGGAATGGTTCCCAGATGATCTATGGGGACGGAGACGGTTCCACTTTCATTCCTCTTTCAGGGGGGCTGGATGTTGTAGCCCACGAATTGACGCACGCCGTCACTTCTTCCGAATCAAACTTGATTTACCAAAATGAATCAGGGGCATTGAATGAAGCCATTTCCGATATTTTCGGCACAGTTATCGAATTCAAATATCAACCGACAAAATCAGACTATAATATCGGCGAAGACATATATACACCTTCTGTTGCAGGTGATGCCCTTCGGTCCATGTCCAGTCCAACTTTATATGGAGATCCCGATCACTACAGCAATAAATACACCGGAAGCTCCGATAATGGAGGCGTACACACAAATAGCGGCATCATCAATAAGGCAGCCTATCTGATTTCTGCCGGCGGTACCCACCATGGCGTATCAGTCAGCGGAATCGGCATTGAAAAGTTGGGAAAAATTTTCTATAGAGCCAATACGGTCTACCTTTCTTCAAACGCTACCTTCTCTCAAGCCAAAGCCGCCTGTATCCAATCGGCAAGTGACTTGTTCGGCTCTGCGAGTACCGAGAAAACAGCTGTCAGCAATGCATTTACGGCTGTAGGCATTAATTAAATCATCATAAATCAAGCTGCCTCTATCTGTTATGGAGGCAGCTTGATTCTTTTTCAATCCGTTTTCTTCCTAACTGGAATGCGGATGACTGTTTTTAGATTCTCCGTTTTTGTTCTCCGGGGATCCGATAAATAAATTTCGTGATGCCTGCGAATTCTGCCATCCTTTTCCTCCGTTATCCCATTAATCAGTTGATGAGTTTCAATATATTGTTCCATTTGAAAAATAGTTGCCGGCTCTGCATCATATGAACCCATATGCATCATTTGGACACATAATCCTTCCTTCCACGTAGCGAAATAAGCTTTCGACACATCCAGCATTGGTTTTTTCTTCTTTAACTCCCCGCATGCCCAACGAAAAATCCCTTCATCGACGAATTCGGGCTGCCGTATCATCGATGTCCATCGGAATAAATGTTTTCTTTCTCTATCTATTCCCGAGCTGCCTTCCATCCACCATAACCCTTCCAATGGAGGGACGACATATTCAAAATAGCCCGGCAATGGGCCAGGGCCCATCTTACTCATTTTAATTGCATAGGATAGTCCATATAACAATTCAATTGCCGCTGGATATTCACCGCTCTCTTGATTTGGATCTCCTTTGCCGTCAACCATGATAAAGGACATCTCAGGAATTTCTATTAATTCAGGCTTCTTCCCGGGCATATAAAATGATTTCTCTTTCTTCTTATAGTCCACTTTGTTAGCCGGCATAGAGCATCAACCTTTCTTATCCTTTTTCAATGGACCGTTTGAATTTCTTGATTTTTTTAAGGGCCCAGTCATAATGGCTGGATGTTGCCGATATTAAATATTGGCCTAGCGAAGTCGATCCAGTCCAGTTATAATATTTTTTTGTGAATAATTCTTCATCTGAATGGCCTTCTATGATCTTCATCATTTTTGCATGGCTTTCCTCCAGCAACTCCATTGTTTCATCTAAACCAGTCTGTTGATACTTTTCCCAGATGTGCTTATTCAGTTCTGGCGTCGTTCTGAACGTATATCCTGGTGCAGGCAGCTCTGGTTGCTTTCCAGCCATCCCTATTTCATAGGCGTTTTCCATCAGAACTAGCCACTCATGCAAATGAGCCATAACGTCTCTTATATTCCGGTATAAACTTTCGAAAGAGAACTCCTCATTCCACTTTTCTTCCGGTATTGATTGGACTGCCTCCAACAATGCCTTGTAGTTCCTTTCACTGAATTCTATTAGTTCCTTTTTTGTTTTTGGCCTCGGCATCTATACTTCCTCCTCCGTATCCTATGTACATGTTTAGATACATAATAATTATTATATTTATATAATAACAAAAATAAAAATAATTCTCTCTTTTTTTATTTAGGCATATCTCTTAAACCGGATTGGACATTCTTTTTCTTTCAACATTTGATACGATATACGCTATAAACGATTTGAAGATGGAGAGATGATTCAGATGGCCACAGCAAAAGGGCATATGCTGGAAGCTTTTATTCACGACTTATATGAGGGACGTTTTGAAGAAGTATCGGATAGGATTACAGAAGGCATACAATGGAAACTAGCAGGAAAAACAACTATTGAAGGAAAAAACAGATTTCTCGAATACGCTGGGAAGCAAGATTCAACCTTTATCGATTGGTCCATCAGCCATACAATCACCCATGGTATTACCGCTGCTGTAAATGGAACAGCAACTATGAAAGACAGAAATCAAAAAGTGAAACAAATACTATTTTGCCATATTTTTTTGTTAGGGCATTTCAACAAGTCACCCTTTAGGAATGGCATGAATAAAGCCATGCCATTCTTCCCCTTCATTTTTCTAATAAGGCGATAACTGCCTGATTTCTCCAACCATCATAAGCTGTAGGCAACTGTCCATCATGACAGCCATTCACAGAATAATCATATACACTCTGCAGAAATGGATAAAAGGCTTTGTAATAGCCGGCAGCCTCATTAGGCAATGCATTCGGTGGATTCACACTATCAAATGCGACTTTCCGGAAAGGCAGCCTGCCTTGTCCATACAGAAGTTCCTGATCATCTTTCAAGACCATTGATCCTTCTGTTCCATACAAAGTGACTGTTGAGCCTGAACCATGATGTATACCAGATAATAATTGCAGTGAGAACGTTGAACCGCCTCTTAGCCTTCCGGAGATAAAAAACGCATCATCCGCATCCCTTATTTCATCTGGCCCAATCGGCACATGGGTATGTTTGAAGCCATACACCTGCTCCATTTCTTCACTTGACATCCATCTTATAAAATCAATCATATGCGTACCTATGGCACCCAGCATGCCTCCAAAATGTTGTTTTTGCCCCATCCACCCCCTATTTATGGAAGATAAAATGTGGTAATCGGGACTTGATGCATGGTATTCGGTATGTAATAGCTTCCCAATTTTTCCTCGGCCGACAAACTCCTTCAATTTTTGTCTTATCGGCAAATAACGCCATTCAAAATCAACAAAGACGTTGCAATCCGTTTTATTTGCAGCCTCCAACATGTCCAAAGCTTGCTTTGCATTCATGGCAAAGGGTTTTTCACATACAACGTTGATTCCCATATCCAAAGCCTTGATAACTATTTGATGGTGATATTCAGGCAACGAACTGACAAACACTAGATCCAAATCTTCCTTTTCGAGCATTTCCTGCCAATCAAGATAGTGCTTAAACGGAAATGTATTTCCCTTCAACTCTTCAGGAATTGAATGGCGATACATTGTACTAATTGCCGTCAATTGCATATGAGGATGCAATTGGATGATAGGCGCCTGCACCCGCAGGCCAAACCCTCCGCCCACAATTCCTGTTTTCAATCCAATCCCCCCTTCCTTTTACTATATTCCACCATATTCCACAAACACCTTCTAAAACGAATATTATTATAAACCCCGGAAACTTGATCCTCATTTCCGCGGACAGCAAAAAAGCCGGGAACCATTGGATTATGAATGGTTTCCGGCTTTTTAATATCGATGACCCAAGAGGGATTTGAACCCCCGACCCCCACCCTGTCAAGGTGATGTTCTCCCGCTGAACTATTGGATCGTTATTTATATTTAACACTATAATATGAGATCGGTTTCTTGTCAACCATCCAATTAGGTTAACTGAAGGGATGAGTTGTTTTGTCTAAGTTTTCTGAATCATATAGATACTTAAGTGGTTTTCATGTAAAATGACAGCATTACAACATTTTGATACAACGTACACTTGGAACCGTACATAATTAACTAATACTTTCTCCGAGTTGCTGTATCGGGAAAGGGGATTTTTATCATGCGGGCTATCTTTCTCGGGGCGGGAGCAGCTTTTTTCTTTGCATTCACTTTTATTATTAACCGCGCGATGGATATGGATGGAGGCAGCTGGATTTGGAGTTCTTCCCTCCGTTATTATTTTATGCTGCTGTTTTTACTGATAATCGTGGGGGCCAGAAAGAATATAAAAGAGCTGTTGATTGAAATGAGTAAGCATCCAGGCATGTGGATGATCTGGAGCGTTGTGGGTTTCGGTTTATTCTATGCCCCGCTGACGTTCGCCTCCTCATACGGTCCAGGATGGCTTATTGCAGGCACATGGCAGATGACCATTCTTTCAGGCTCCCTGCTAGCGCCGTTTTTTTATGAATACCATATCGGCAATAACGGTGAACGCATCAGGCACCGCGGGCGGATTCCATGGAGAGGTATGGTATTTTCGGTATTGATTTTATTCGGGGTATTGATTATGCAGCTGGAAAATGCAAGCTCATTATCGTTAAAGGATGCTTTCCTTTGTATAATACCCATCCTAATAGCCTCTTTCGCCTATCCGCTGGGCAACCGTAAAATGATGCATATTTGCGGCGGCAGGCTGGATGCCTACCAACGGGTTTTGGGGATGACAATGGCCTCCATGCCCTTTTGGATTCCATTATCCATCGTCGGCTTGGTTACAGATGGCTTACCTACCACAAAACAAGTGGTACAATCCGGCAGTGTCGCCTTATTTTCCGGTGTCTTTGCCACAGTTTTATTTTTTGCGGCAACCGATTTAGTGAAGGATCATATTGAGCGGCTGGGAACTGTTGAAGCCACGCAATCATTGGAAGTCTTATTTGCAGCCATAGGAGAGATGATCTTCCTTGGCAGCGCCCTGCCTTC
Organism: Bacillus kalamii; assembly: GCF_047238185.1. Taxonomy (NCBI): domain Bacteria; kingdom Bacillati; phylum Bacillota; class Bacilli; order Caryophanales; family Bacillaceae; genus Bacillus; species Bacillus kalamii. Next base: position 2,813,487 of record NZ_JBDFMI010000001.1, read on the forward strand.
CCTACCATCATGGATCGGTATGGGGCTAGTTATGCTCGGAATGGTTTTACATAGCTATTTCAATGCTAAAATCGCCCAAAAAACGGTTCCGTCAAGAATGGCTGATGAACATTTATAAAGGAAAAGCAGCCATTTGGGCGGCTGCTTTCTTTTTTGATCAACCGATCAATTCTTCATTTTCACGTTCTTTCAGTTCTTCATCAGACAATGCTTCTTCCTCGTCGCGCAATCTATGTGCTAATCGTGATGCAGCACTTGATGCAATACTTGCAACCATATCGTCCAAGAAGGTATGTACTTTATTATCCTTCTTATTATCTAGATCCCTGATGATGCCGATCTTATTTTTATCCAAATGGCCGAATGTAGTGACAGCAATGCTGCCGTAAGCAAGGACTGCTCCAAAAGCAATCGTTTCATCGACACCAAATAACCCTTCATCGCTTTCGATAATGGATTGAAGCGGTTCTGACAGTTTGTGCTCCTCGGCAAGCTTGTCCAGCTCCACACCTACTAGTAAAGCATGCTGGATCTCCCTTTTCACCAATACTTTCTCTACGCTTTCCACACACATATCCATTGTTAGGTTGGGGTTATACGGAAGCTGCATTTCGTATACGATTTCTGCAATGGAATCGATGGATACACCACGGTCTTCCAATGCTTTAAGCGCTGCTGCCGTTACGTCACGGCTATGGACACGCTTGACATCCATGGAATCATCTCCTCTACTCATTCTCTATATCTACCCATTATATAATAATTTCCGTCAAAATTATCAGAATATAATTGGTAATCACCGCACAAAGAGATAAATCCTGTAAAAAAAGCGTATAAACGGAAATTTGCTTCTGTCTATGCTACACTTTTTGTATCTTTATCAGGAGGTATAACAGTTGAAGATTCCAATGGGAAAAATACAGGGCACTATGTTCTACAGCGATTCTTTGCAGGAAGAGATCGAACTATTGATCTATCTGCCTGCCAACTACTCCCCGCTCTATAAGTATACAATTTGCATCGTCAATGATGGCAAAGACTATTTTCAAATGGGCCGTTTAGGGAGAGTTGCTGACCAGTTACTGTATGAAGAAAAAATAGAGAATACGATTTTCGTAGGGATCCCCTACAAGGACAGATTTGACCGCAGAACTAAATATCATCCTGAAGGGGAAAAACAAAGCCAGTATATACGTTTCCTTGCACACGAGCTGGTTCCTTTTTTAGATAAGGAATATCCTTCATATGGCGTCGGGCATGGACGCGCCTTGATGGGCGATTCACTCGGGGGCACAGTCTCTCTTAGAGCAGCTCTAGCCTATCCCCATACGTTCGGCAGAGTCATTATGCATTCTCCGTATGTAAACCAAAACGTAATGGAAGAAGTGCGCTCCTGCAAGGACAGCCACCTTCTCAATCTGTATCACGTCATCGGTGTGGACGAAACAGATGTCCCTGAAACAAATGGCGACCATAGTAATTTCATAGAACCCAACCGAGCATTGCATGAATTGCTGCAGGAAAAAGGGTTCCCGATGTTTTATGATGAATTTAAAGGGGAACATACATGGAAGTATTGGCAAAAAGATTTGCCCCGGACAATTGAGCGGATGTTTTCCCTTTAAGCGTATCAAATCTAATGTAATTGCAAATAGTAGCTACTATTTTCTGAATTTTGATATAATGGAATGAAATACCCATACAGTAAACGATTTACAAATATGTTTTATGTAGGGTAGCTATAACATCGCGGGAAAAAATGAGCATACTCTTCCTTTTTCCCGCAATAAGCGAACTTGTCTAACATTCTATATCCAGGAGGTACTATTATGAAATATGGCATCGCAATTTTCCCATCAAAAAAACTTCAAGATTTGGCAAACTCTTACCGTAAGCGCTACGATCCTCACTACGCCCTTATCCCACCGCATCTAACATTAAAGGAACCGACTGAGGCTACAGAAACGGAAATGGAGGCAATTGTTGCGCAACTGACCGAAACATCCAAGAAATGCAAGCCATTTCAGCTGAGCATACTGAAAGCGAGTACATTCCAGCCTGTCAATAATGTCATCTACCTAAAAGCAGAGCATAATGCCGAACTTGATCGTTTGCATAATCAAATCCAACAAGACTTGAAAGGGACGGAAGCGTCATATGCGTTCGTACCTCATATTACAATCGGCCAAGCGCTGTCCGATGATGAGCACAGTGATGTATACGGACAAATGAGCATGCTTGACCTGCGCCATGAAGAAATCATCGATCGTTTCCATCTTCTATATCAACTGGATAATGGAGCTTGGACAGTCTACGAAACATTCAAATTGGCGAAGGATCTTTAATCTATGAAAGCCATCATTGCCCGATCACCTGAAGATTTAAGAGATGTCTACTCCATCCGCCATACTGTGTTTATGGAAGAGCAGCAAGTCGATGTAGAGAATGAAAAGGACCAATATGAAAACCAATCCATCCATTTTCTATTGCGTACAGCTGAAGGGGTAGCAATTGGCGCTGGCAGAATGCGCCTTGTTGAAGGAAAAGGAAAAGCCGAACGCGTATGCATCCTAAAGCATGCACGCTCACTCGGCGGAGGAAAGTCGATTATGGAAGCCATGGAGGCTTTCGCTCGCGAAAATACAATCCCCTCCATTCTATTAAACGCACAAAAACAAGCGATCGGCTTTTACGAAAAACTTGGATATTCAACCATATCCGAAGAGTTTATGGAAGCAGGCATTCTCCATCGAAAAATGGAAAAAAAGATAGACTGATAAAACCCCTTTACATTCGTAAAGGGGTTTTCCTTAACAATTAATTCATTTTCTTACGGTCCTTGAAGATTTTGACAATCAAATAAAGGATGAAAATTAATACAAGCACTGCAATGATATAAGTGGCAGGCTTCATATAATGCTCTGCCAGCATCCAGTTTTGGCCCAGCTTAAAACCGATATACGTCAACAGTATATTCCAAGGAATACATCCTAGAATGGTATATACCGTAAACTTGCGGAAGCTCATATCTGCTATCCCGGCAGGCAGAGAGATAAATGTCCGAATTACCGGCAAAACTCTCCCAAAAAAGACCGTTGCAGCCCCATACTTCGAAAAGAAATGCTCTGATTTTTCAAGATGCTTCACATTCAAAAAAATATATTTTCCATATTTCAGGATAAGAGGACGCCCTCCAATTTTTCCTACATAAAAAGCAAGCCAAGAACCGACTAGGTTCCCCAGTACGCCTGCAATGACCACCCACCAAAAATTCAATTTTCCCAGCTCGGCCATAAACCCGCCAAATAGCATAATGACTTCACTTGGCAAAGGAATACAAGCACTCTCTATCAGCATCCCAAGAAAAATACCTGCATGGCCAAACGTGTCGATCAACCAGAAAGCTGCATCCTTAAACCATTCCAATAGCATATGTAACATGTCATAGCTCCCTTTATCACATTCCGTATTCATTTTTCGGCTTTTTAAAGCGTTTATATTGCTTCCCTCACCCTTGCGTCCTGACTGGCGGTCGATAAGCAGGCGGGGACCGGCAATACTTCTTGATTATAGCAAATGCAGAATTGAATGAAAAATAATGAGGCACGGCCCATCATTGCAAAGACAGTCAAAGAGAGTTGGATTGCATGTATTGAGTGGGTTCCCATCAAAAAAACCTTCAGCATAAAGAAGAGGGACTGATACACTCTTGTTTATGCTGAAGGTTTTCCATACGTTTCATCGAAAAGGGGTCATAACAATATAACCAGTGTAGTACATCCATTCCTTTACAAAAAAAGGGAATTTAGCTTCAAAGGATCGATAGGCGGATGTCGGCGTAGGTGATGAATACACATTTTCCATATTCAATTGCTTCGCCAGCAAGACAGATCGCTTCATATGCAAAGGATCGCTTACAAGCGTATAGGAATCAAACGTCATATGCTTTTTGTTTACTTCCTCCATCGCATATTTTAAGTTTTCTTCCGTCACCGCCGATTTTTCTTCTATAATGATTCTCCGCGGATTTACACCCTGTTCTATTGCATACTCCTTTGATGTCCTTGCTTCCGATTTAATTTCTCCTGGTGCAGTGCCGCCTGTAAATATTAAATAATCGACTTTCCCTTTTTTGTATAACTCGATTGCATGATTAAGTCTTTCTTTCAAAACCGGTGAAGGTTTACCGTTCCAGGCTGCTGCACCAAGTACAATGGCGGCATCCGTCTTTCCATCATTATCCTCAAGCCCGAAAGAGTAGACGCTTAAGCCTGTATAAAGCAAGAAACAAAATACAACAATCAATACACCTTTGACATACTTAACCATACTTACCATTCACCTTTATTTAGTACTTATCATCCATACTGACATAGTCATCATACATTGTTTTCTTTCTAAAAATCTACCATTTTTCATCAAAAAACGATATTTTTTTCAATCCCGTTCAAACAAAAAAACCAACTCTGAGTTAGAACCCAAAGCTGGCCTTAAACCATCAAATCATTTCATCAAGAAGCATTCCTTTTCCGGTTATTCTCGGAGCTTTTACGGGTTTGGAATTTAATTGATAGCCCGCCTTTTCCGAAGGCCTGCTCAACTTGCTGGACGTATATGCCTCTTCATGTAAATCTTCTTCTTCATTCTTCTCTCCGGCATGGTCAAGGACTATTCTGAATACCGGCTGCAATCCTTTCACATGCTGCATTTGCTTTTTCCTTTCCTCGATATAAGCGGTCCGGTTGCCGTATTGCACATATTCATACTGGGTTACGGGAATAACAAATGCCAATGTTAATCACTCCTTTATTATTGATATCTATATGTATGGAAGTGTGTCTATTATATAGAATATTCTGCTTTTTTAATCAATACCCTTCCGCTACGCTAAACAAACATAAAATGTTGTTCTTTTTGTTTACCGATAGATTTGATAAGATGGAGGATGGAATCTTTTAACCAAAGTGAAAATGATTTGAGGGAAAGCACTATGAAACAAGCAAAATACAATCAAGAAACAATCAATCTTGCACACCTATCCCCGGAGCTCCTTCAATTGACATTTGAACGCGGGAAAAAAGGAAAACTATCTTGTCCCGTTTGCGGGGAACCAGTACGTTTATATTTTGGCATCGCCAAAGAACCTTATTTTTATCATATTGGAAAAGAAAAAGCGGATTGCAAACTGCCTGTCGCAGAATCACCGATGGACACCAAAGGCCACGGCGGACAGGAAGTGAATGGTTTTACCCTTCCGAAAGCAAGAAGCATTACTAAAACAACTGAATCCATTGCCTTTAAAAAATCAAAACAAATAATCGGAAACCCTCCCTATTCGTCTGAGAAAGCGCCTCTCGCTCTGCATATTCACCCTTATCTCAAAAATTTGCTGGAGCACGATATCTCGCTTGATGCCGAACAGCTATCCGTTGTACTGACTACTAAAGGGCCTTTGCTTGTACTATCAGGTGCCGGAAGCGGAAAAACACGGGTTTTAACAGCAAGGACTGCGTATTTGATGAAGGCGTGCGATGTCGCTCCATCCAAAATCCTGCTAGTGACGTTTACGGCCAAAGCAGCAAAAGAAATGAAGGAACGATTGCTTTCCTACCCTGAAATAACGCCCGCTGATGTTCATGGATTGGTAGCAGGCACTTTCCACAGCATTTTTTACAAAATCCTGCTATTCCACGAAAGGCAGAATTGGCAAAATACAGCCCTGATTAAATTTGATTGGGAAAAAGAAAACATCCTTAAAATGGCTGGACGAGAAAAAGGGCTGGACGACAAAGAGTTTGCATACGATGCAGCTTTGCAGCAAATCGGACTCTGGAAAAATTCACTTCTATTCCCGAATGATGTGCGTCCAAGCGATAAATGGGAGGAAGACTGCCTTTACCTATACCGTAAATACGAAGCCAGCAAAGAACAAAGCGGACGCTTCGATTTCGATGATATGCTTGTCGGCTGCTATACTTTGTTTCTCAAGAATCCCGACATTCTAGCAAAATATCAGGAACGCTTCCAATATATATTAATCGATGAATTCCAAGATATTAACAAAGTCCAATATAAGCTGATGAAAATGCTGACCAAGGACTGCCAAAATATTTGCGCAGTGGGGGATGACGACCAGAGTATATACGCATTCCGCGGCAGCGATCCATCATTTATTTTGGAATTCGAACGCGATTATCCTGCAGCTAAAACGATCAAACTTGCACAAAATTACCGTTCTTCCCACCAGATAGTCGCAACGGCCAACCGGATTATCGCCAAAAATGAAAAGAGGAAAGATAAGAAGATGGTTGCACAGCACAATCAAGGCGAGGCTCCCACCCTCTTTTATCCACTCGATGAAGAACAAGAAGCCACGATGATTGTAACAGATATTGCAGAAAAAATTGAAAAAGGAGCTTCTCCTTCCGATTTTGCCATTCTCTATAGGACTCATACGATGTCCAGGGCCATTTTTGAACGGCTGGCCGAATCTAATCTTCCTTTTGTCATTGATCAAGATTCGGAAGCCTTCTATCAACGGAGAATCGTTAAGAGCATGCTTGCTTATTTAAGGTTAAGCATTGATCAAGATGACATCCATGCCTGTTCTGATTTGCTTCCCTCGCTTTTCTTGAAGCAAAGCCTATTGCAGGAAATCAAAGCCCAAATGATTCTACAAGACTGCAATGCATTAACGGCTTTATCGAAGCTAAAAACCGGACATGCTTTCCAAGAACGGAAGCTTGCTAAATTACCGGGACAAATCCGTAACTTACAGCATTTGCCTCCTTCGATTGCTCTTGAACGGATTGAAAAAGAAGTAGGCTTTACCGATTATGTGAAAAAGCGCGGAAATGAAGGAAGCAAGATGGAAAAAGGCTCTGATGATGTCCGAAACCTGAAGGTAGCCGCAAAAAGGTTTCTGGATTGCCAATCTTTTCTGATGCATGCAGACCATATGAGTGCGATGAATAAGGAAGTCAAGAAGCTGTCCAAGCACTTCCCGCAGGCAATTACGCTTACAACCATCCATCGTTCAAAAGGTCTCGAATACAATAATGTATATATTCTCAGCGCTGTCGATGGCGGCCTACCCCATGATTATGCCATGGATGAGTATCGTAAAGGCGTTAAACATGCACTTGAGGAAGAACGGCGCCTTATGTATGTGGCGGCAACGCGCGCTAAAAACGAACTCTATTTCAGCATTTTGCAAAGCAGGGGCGGAAAAGCCACGTACCCTTCCAGATTTTTATATATCTAATCTAAAGAGCAATCAACCTAAATGGATGATTGCTCTTTTTCACAGGGCCGGCAATTGTATTCCGTAAAAACCATAAGTATATTATTTCTTATTGATCATATTGGCAATTGTCCCAAAATCCAATTGTTTCCCATCATTGATGATCGAGTTGACAATCTTATCCTCCAATTCCCGATTAACAGGCTTTCCCGCCATTTTAGAAACACGTTGAATCACACCGCGCACAGTCGCTTCATCTTTAAAGTTCGCACCTTGCAGCGAGCCTGCAAGTTCCATGACATCCTTCATATTAACGCCCGTTTTCTTTTCCATATTCTTAAAAAAATTCGAGTCCATAATAAGCCCCCCTTTACGTAAGGTCATTATATGCCGGATCGGCAAATAGGTTCCTAACTAACGGGAATCCCAATCCATCCCCAACAGACTCTATATTCGCAAAAATAAAACGGCCACATATGATGGATATAAAAGAAAGGAGGTATTCTTATGTCACATCGGCATGAATCAGATTCTCCTTCCCGGCGGCGCCATACAATGATTGACTCCTGGAAATCTTCTTTCCGTTTGGATACTGCCCGGCGTTGCCCCTGCCGCCAACGCGATGAGGAATCCACTTCAGATTATATTCCTATAAAAGAACACCACCATTCCAAGGGCAATAAGCAGAGGTCTTTTCCATCATCGTGTATCGCCCCTAAAAAACATCATACTCCTTCAAAATGCTGGTCTCCTGTCTATGAGCAGTACGGTAGCTGTTGGCGCCCATAGGCATTCAAACATCCCTTCAGATCCTGGAGGGTTTTTTTATGTAAAAGAAAAGAAAAACGGGACTTAATGTCCCGTTTCCGGTTGTCAGCAGCAGAAGGATGCTCCAACAATAATTAATAATATGAACAAAACAACGATTAATACAAATGTAGATCCATAACCGCCGCCACAGCCACCGCCGTATCCATATCCGCAACCGCCGCCATACCCATATCCGCAGCCACCGTACATACCAATCACCTCGCTTTCGCTTAGCTCTTATCTAACATATGACTTGCCTGCAAAATGTGTATGGGCTTTTCCCCAGTTACTGGGCCTATTTTGGCGGAATCAACGGTATAACCTTTATTATCCCTTCGGCTTGAACAAAAGCGCTCCTAAAAATCCAAATATAATGGCAGAGGAAATCCCTGATGAGGCAATCTCAAACATCCCCGTTACAACACCGATGATTCCGTGCTGTTCGGCTTCCTGCATAGCCCCGTGAACGAGAGAATTGCCAAAACTCATGATAGGGACTGTTGCCCCTGCACCTGCAAAATCCACAAAAGGCTCATATAAATTAAAACCTGCCAAAATAGCCCCAATGACTACCAGCAAGCTTAATGTGTGCGCGGGCGTCAGCTTGGCAACATCAAATAATAATTGACCGATTACACAAATCAACCCGCCAATGACAAAGGACCAAAAAAACATTGCAAGCATCTTCGAACCTCCTTTCTTATCCTAAAACAGATCCATTATCGAAAATGGATTGCCACAGCGTGGGCCGTACAAGGGATACTTTCATTTTGCTGGAACGTCAACGGTGACAGCAAAGCCCCTGTGCTCACCAACAGGATCCTCCGGTACGTTCCTTTCTTCATTTCATTCAGCAAATGTCCATACAAAACAGTCGCAGAACAACCAGCACCGCTGGCCCCTGCGAAAACTTGCTGATCCTTGCTGAAAATCATCGTTCCGCAATCCATGAAGCGCTGCTCCTCGATCAGGAAGCCTTTTTCCTGGAATAAATCATAGGCAATTGTCCGCCCGTTGCTTCCCAGGTCTCCGGTAATGACAGCATCGTAATAATTTGGGCCGAGGCCAAGATCCCGATGATGGGCCATAATTGTATCAACTGCAGCCGGCGCCATGGCTCCACCCATATTGTAAGGATCGGAAAGCCCCATATCTATCACTTTTCCTATCGTTGCACTTTCAAGTGTGGGATACGAAATGCCCTGCTCTTTCTTGGCCGAAACTAAAGCAACCCCGGCACCAGTCACTGTACGCTGCGATGTCGGCGGTTTTTGGCCTCCATATTCATTCGGATACCTGAATTGTTTCTCAACCGCACCTTTATGGCTTGATGCCCCTGTTAAAATATTTTCCGCCCCTTTATGGTTGACAATGAAAGCCGCTAAGGCAAGCCCTTCCATCGCCGTAGCGCATGCTCCGTAAACACCCATGGTGGGAATGCCTACTTTTCGCAAAGCAAAGCTAGTCGGGGTCATTTGATTGATTAAGTCTCCACCAATAAAAAACTGGATTTCTTCCTTAGAGACCGTTTCTTTTTTCAATGCGATCTCCACAGCATCCTCCAATAATTTACGGTGTGCTTTTTCATGGCTTTCTTCATTTGCATAGTCGTCTTTATAAAGCAAATCAAAATCACTGGCCAGAGGCCCCTCCGCTTCATATGTTCCGCCAGTTACGCCAGTCGCCAAGATAACAGGCGCATTGGCAAATGACCACGATTGTTTACCGAAGAGCATATAGCAACCTCCTTTCTAAAAGCGCTATGCGCCTACTGCATCATGTTTTTTCCTTTTGCAATTCAATGATCTTTTTAAAGTCCTTTCTTGCTTTTTTCCTAGAAAAGCTCGGATTTTTTAAATGCTCATTCAAATTAACAGCTTCAAGGAAAATTTTATAATCGCTGGAGACGGTGAAGGAATGGTCGCTAAACTTTTTCTCCAGCTTCTTATTCAGTTCTTTTTCGATCTTTTTCATGCCAAAACGTTTCATGTGCTTTACTTTATAGGCGACCAGCACCTTCTTTTTTCCTGTGATAATAGCTGCATCATAGATTTCAGGAAACGATAAAACATATTTATGTACGTCTTCAGCAAAAGCAAATTCTTCTTTTGATTCATACAATACCGCGGGATGCGGATTAGTCGTCCGGAATAGCGACATTTTGGCGTCTCCGACTTTTTTATCCGAACAACCCGCCAATACAAAGGCAAATAAAACAAGGGCTACCGCCACCTTTTTCATATAACGGCTTCTTTTCATTTTCTCCCTCCTCATAAACGGATTCTTTCTTTATCTTTTGCAAGTTACTAAAAAATATAAGGATAATAAAAAAAGAAATGCATCTCTGCATTTCTTCATTCTCGTTAAGCATATTCAATAAGATTTTTTCTTTTTGCCACAACCGCAGTCTCCTTTTTTCTTCGTCCATCCCTCTTGCTTTTTCACGGATTTTGCATCCTGTGGAATGTAGAATTTCTTTTGCATCATAAAGTATGCCTCCCTTACCTTGTATTGATGGCCAAGCTTTATTCGCTATATTTGTAACATATGTTAAAATGGTAAGCTTGTTCCATACACATGCCCAGCGTTTTCAAAAAAACTACTCCACAAGTTTCTGGACAACGCTCTCAAGCAAGGAAGCGAGGCCGGCAACAGCAAGTACGACAATAATCGGCCCTGCCCAATAAGGGAAAAAATAGTGTGCCAATACCACCAGGATTGCCATCCACATGCCCGTACACCAGTAACAGCTGAGCAATTCACCGATCCAGCCCCTTAATCCCGATTTATAGGGAACGATATAGATCTCCATTTCTCCCTTTTCATTTTTTTCTTCTGCTTCCTCAAAAAAAGGCTTCCTCATAAAAGCTGTGATTTTATCAAACACAATCAGCCTTGTAAGCCTGAAGCCTGCCAACGCTAATAAAAAAAAATCCAATGCATTTCCAATCATATACTTCCACCTCTTTCCTATTACCTTCAATGGCAAATACACCAAAAATGGGCATGTAACTCATTCCTTTTACACTGTCCCTTCATACTCTGTAAGTGACAGATGTTAAATAACTATTAGGAGGAATACGAATGAGTTGTGGACATGACAAATTTACAAATGACTGTGTTTGTTCAACATTGGTATCTGTAGCTGAAGCTCAAGAAAGAGTAGAAGATGATTGCAGATCTGGTTGTCAACAAGCCATTGATGAACTTAAGGGTCGTGTAAAAATTAGAGGTTTTGATACCATTCCTGTATTGATTACCTGCAACTGCCAGCCATTCGCAGGTGTGGGAGCACTTAGATGCGGAACAGACGACAAAATGTTCAATGTAATCCGAAGCTTCTTGTTCCGTGTCAGTGAAGTGGATGAGGATACGTGCTGTGCTACATTGGAGCTATTGAAGCCGATTGTGGCGTATCATGACTACGAGTCCGATGAAAGTGAAGATGAAAGCCGTGGTGACCATCACGACCAGCAATACCCTACTGCCTTCGATGAATTTTTGGCTGCATTGAACGATGCAAAAAAAATCGTCCGTACCGGTATTTGTATTACATTGGATTTAAAAGCTGCGACGTCTGTCACTTGCTTGCCACCGATTCATACAATGTAGGCGAAAAAACAAGGCTACTGTTGCAGTAGCCTCTTTTTATTTAAAGGTTTCCAACCTGTATAGCTTCGATTTCTTCCTCTTTGATTGCTATCGTTTCCTCTCGGTCCTCAAAAAAAAGCTTGATCATGTATACATTATTTCTCTTTCTTAACACTTGCCCTATCAGATCTTCCCCATCAATCATAATATTGCATATTGGCCTAGGAACAGCACCCGGCATATAGGCAAGATAGTTTAACAGATCTTCCTTCGACATTTCTGAAAACCGTTGCTTTTTTTGTTTTTTGATCGCTCTCTCTTTGTTCATCCTCCTCTTGTTATCCTTTGCATCATTTCTTTTTGCCTTATCCGAAACGTCCTGTATCCCTGTCGAAATCTCTATCACCTCTTCGGATTCGACATCGTCTTTTTCATTTTCCTTCACATTCTCTGTACTGACTACCCTTACTTCATCTTGTACTTGCATTATTTCATGATCGCTGGATGCATCATCCACATCGACAACTTCTGCTTCCCCAGGCTTTACAGCGGATCTATATTGCGATTGCATATTTGCATCCGGAGGCTCAATTTCGGGCTGCACAATATACATATAAGGGTGTTTATGCTCCGACTCTTTACCCATTGCCACTCCTCCTGACCTGTCTTCTTACTGAAAAATGTTCATTCTATAACGATATGTATGCATATTAGAGAAATTTATGCCAGTACACGCTTCCTTCATCCCCTGCTTGTAAAAGCAGAAAAAAACCTCCTGCCCAATTGGCAGGAGGCATTATCGTCTTTACATTAACGAGCCATAATGTGGAACCCGGAATCAACATGAATATTTTCACCTGTAATCCCGCGGGACATATCGCTGAAAAGGAAAACAGCAGTGTCTCCCACTTCTTCAGGAGTAGTCGTGCGGCGAAGCGGAGAGCTTTCCTCAATTTCTTTCAGGATCGTATTGAAATCGCTGATTCCTTTTGCAGACAGCGTACGGATTGGACCTGCAGAAATGGAATTGACGCGTATCCCCTGTTTGCCTAGATCGCTCGCCAAATATTTCACACTTGCATCCAAAGAAGCCTTCGCGACACCCATTACATTATAGTTCGATACGACACGTTCGCCTCCAAGATAAGTAAGAGTGATAATGCTGCCGCCTTCAGTCATAACATTTCGCGCTTCCTTGGCAATAGCGGTCAATGAATAAGAGCTGATATTATGCGCAAGCAAAAAACCGTCTCTAGTGGTATTCAGGTAGTCGCCGTCCAATTCTTCTTTATTGGCAAAAGCGATGCAATGCGCAATGCCATGGATAACCCCAGTTTCTTCTTTAATCTGTTTGAAGCACACCGCAATGTCATCATCGTTTGTTACATCACAAGGGATGACCGCATATTTTTCATCAAGAGAAGCAGCTAAATCCTTCACATTTTTTTCCAAACGTTCTCCTGCATATGTAAAAATCAAGTTGGCACCGGATTGATGAAGAGAACGGGCAATTCCCCATGCAATACTGCGCTTATTGGCTACGCCCATTATGACGAACGTTTTGCCTTCTAAAGAAAGTGTCATATTGTAAGTACCTCCATTATTTTATAACAAGTTATTAGTACCTAGTACTAAATCAATTATAACGAAAAATGCAACTTATGGAAAGAGCACAATGTTGTTTCAGCTATATTTCTTTTAAAATGTAAACCCAGCTTGACAAAAGGTATAGTCGACTTTACAATTTGAATAAAAAGGAAAATAGGTAAGAATATGCCGATTATTAATACCATTAAGGAGTTACGCGCAAAGCACCATCTCACTCAATCTGATTTGGCCGCTGCTGTACATGTTTCAAGGCAAACCATCGTCGCGTTGGAAAAAGGGAGCTATATCCCCTCCTTGTTGTTGGCAATGAAAATAAGCGACGTTTTTTCCATTCCCATTGAACACATTTTTACAATGAAAGAGGAGGAAAAATAATGAAAATCAAGAGAAACGCCATTTTTTGCGTTGGATGCATCGTATTGTCCGGGTGGATGTTAATATCACTGTATCAACCTATTACAGAGCTGGCCGATTATTTTCGTTTAGAGGAACCAACATTCAACGTTTCCTTCAACATTCATTCCATCCTCGTTTTTCTTTTGTTCGGCGGCCTATTCACATATCTTTTTTACAAAGATTCCAAACAGACAAAAGAAACACTGTACCATGCCCACCCCCTCCATGAAACCGATGAACGAAATGAACAACTAGCGGCGAAAGCAGCCCGCAACTCCTATATTGCAATGTGGTATACTTAGCCGCTTGCCGCCATCCTTATGCTTTTTTATCCATTCATCAATGAGACCATCCCATATTATCCAATTATGGTCATCCTGCTTGTGCCCCTTACACTATCAAGCGTCTACTTCATCACCCTAAGCAACATATACCGGGAATAAAAAAGCGAAAGTATCTGCTCAGAACCGACAAGCTTAAGAGGGATAGCTCAAAGGCTAGCTGATTACCCTCCGAGGAGCTAGTGAAGAATAATGAGCGGTTTCGTAATGGTCTATGAAGATATCAAAAAGAAGGCAGATTAATCTGCCTTCTTAGCTTTCTCTGCCTGTTTTTCCCGGTCCTCTTTCAATTTGAAATACGTATCCATCGCTTTTCTGCCGATTTCCATGTTCGGGCTGGGGCCTGAATTTCCAGCATACGCCCAAGGAACGACCACAGATATGGCCACTTCAGGGTTTTTCTGCGGCGCATATCCGATCATGGATAAGTTGATGATATCTTCCGCACCGTATCGTTTATTGACTGCCTTTATAGGTCCACCATATTGAGTTTGCGCGGTTCCTGATTTACCGGCGATATCATACTTCGCATCACCGAAGGCACTGTATCCTGTACCGCCTGGTTCTTGCATAACCCGTCTAAATCCTTCTTGCACCCGTTCAATCCAAGATTGCTTCATATCGATCTTATTGAGTACTTTGGGTTCCACTGTGTGAATCAAAGCACCCGGCTTCTTGGAACTGTTACTTGGTTCACGGACCTCTTTCACAAGATGAGGCTGAAGTCTGCTGCCATCATTTGCAATGGTGGAAACATATTGAGCAAGCTGAAGGGGCGTGTATAAATCAAGCTGCCCGATGGCGAGGTCCCAAATCTTACCAGGTGTATAATCGTATTTATTGTAGTACCCCTTCGATTCACCAGGCAAGTCAATGCCCGTCTTGACGCCGAGGCCGAATTCATGATAGAAATGGCGCATCTTCTCAAAATCGTTTGGCTTGACTCCTAAGGTACCATTCGGATGATACTGCACACCCGCAATCGCATTCGCCGTACGGAACATATAGACATTGGATGACATTTTCAGGGCGTCCAGATCATTGACCGGCCCTAAATTCTTCCACGATTTTTTATATTTATTTAAGCCCGGTATCTTCATCGGTGCATCATAAAATACAGTCCCTGGAGAAATGGCACCTGTTTGATAGCCGGTAAGGATTGTTGCCCCTTTGACGACCGATCCGCTCACGTAATTGGAATTGAACGCACCGAGGGCGTAATCCTGCATCTCGGTCTTCCCGGTCTTTTCATCCGTCACAAGCATCTTCCCGCTCATGGCTAGGAGCTCGCCAGTATTCGGGTTCGTCATGACAGCGAATGCCCGGTCCATCATGTACGTATTTCCCTTTACGCCTCTTTGCTTTACGGTATCCTCCAAGATTTGATCCAACGCCTTCTGCAGGTCCATATCTACAGATAAGACAAGGTCGTCGCCTTGTTTCCCCTCCGATAATACCTTGGAATCTACGATATTCCCTGTCCGGTCTGAAATGTACTGGACTTTCCTTTTTTCGCCTTTTAAGATGTCTTCATATTGGGCTTCCAGATAACTGGTACCCACCCGGTCATTTCGGCTATAGCCCCGTTTCAGGTAATACTTCAACTTGTCAGCGGGAAGCCCCTGGTTGGACTTTGAGACATTCCCAAGTACGCTTCGAAGTGTACTGCCATAGGGGTAAGTCCGTTCCCAGTCGGTGGTTACATCGATTCCTGGAAGGTTCTCCAAGTTTTCACTAACCCGAGCTTCTTCCAAGTCTGAGACCTCTTCCACCTTCTTAATGGTACCATTGATGTTTTTGGTTCGCTTCGTTTTGACGATTTGAGGAGTCAGCGTCCGCCCACTCGCCATTTCGCGGTAAAAGGCAAGTACTTCTAGTTCATGAGGTGTAAGAGTGGCTAAGTCTTCTTTTGTGATTCGTTTCAATTGATGTTGGTAAATGACCTTATCATCGATTTTTTCTTCTTCAAACAACCGTTGATCCTTTTTAGAAATTTTTTTCTTTGCCTTTTTCGGATGAATCAGCAGCCAAAAATCCTTTTTATCCCGATCGCGAATTTCATCGGTAGATTTATGAATCCCTAATTTGACTAGCTCTTCTGCTACTTTCTGTATGTCTTCTGAGCTGGTGTTTTTAGGACGGGTATACGTGATAGTCTTTACGGCAGAATTGCCCACTACCTCTTTTCCGTTCCGGTCGTAAATGATCCCCCGTGGAACAGCGGTCGATACCGTTAGATCGTCCGTTTTCTCCAGTTCCTTTTTATACGCATTCCCGTGAAGGACCTGTAAGGTTCCCAAACGGAGAATTAATGCCGTAAATAAAAGAAAAATCGCAAAAAACAGTAGGGACAGCCTCACAGGCAAAAATGTCTTCTTTTTCTTTTTCAAGCATGTCTCCCCTTTGTTTTCAAATCTTGTTCGTCCACTTTATTTAATCCTTTTTAGGCATAAAAATGCAATCGAAATGACTTCAAACAGAAAAGGAAATAGGCATGGATGCAACAGGATTGTCACTGGCGCAGAAATCGGATAAAGTCAATAAAAAACGAAGCCAACAGCCGTTTTATAAGGTGAATCGCCTTCGAGGATGGGGCCTATTCATCCAAGACATCCTCAAGAGTTTCCTAGATCCCCTCAATACACGGCTGCATCCATTGAGAAACTAGGTTTTCTTGCCATAGCCCTTCTATCGCACTTCGATGGTGCGGAATAGCTCGTCGCTTATACCAAAGACGCCTACTACGATAGAGAAGAGCGCTCCTTCTTTTGGCTTTTCATGCCTTAAGGCTTTGCGACTGATTTGCTGGACAAACAAAAAACCGGCAAACGCCGGTCGGGATTTTATATTAAATAACTCATGAAGATAGTCGCCATGCCAAAATAAATTAACACTGAAATAATATCGGAAATCGTTGTAATAAACGGACCTGAGGCCACCGCAGGGTCAATTTTCATTTTATGCATCAAAATCGGCACTAAACTTCCTGCCATAGTCGCAACGATAATGGTAGCAAAGATGGATGCACCCACCAATAACCCTAAGAAGAAATCGCCATGCCATAAAAAAACAACGCCTGTTACCAATAGGCCGCTTGTCGCTCCTGTTATGACACCAGTCCCCGCTTCCCTGATGATTAGCTTCCATTTACTTTCACGCTCAAGATCCCCTGTCGCAATTCCCCTGACGGCAACCGCCAAAGCTTGAGTTCCAGAATTCCCCGCCATCCCGCCAATCAGAGGAATAAATACTGCCAGAATTGCTTTCTGGCTCAGTGCGTTCTCAAAACGGCCTATTAAACTGGCGGTCATCATCCCAAGAAACAGCAGTATAATCAGCCATGGAAGACGTTTCTTGGCTGCCGAAAAAGGATGGCGGTCAACACTGTCGACATCCGATATACCAGCTAACTTGGAATAATCATCGGAAGCTTCTTCATCTATAACATCGATAATATCATCGACCGTGATAATGCCAAGCAAATGATGTTGAAAATCCACGACAGGGACAGCAAGAAAGTTATAATCTCTCATCGTACGCGCTACTTCTTCCTGATCTTCGCTTACCGAGACATAAACTACACGGTCACTCATAATGTCAGCAATCATAGTATCATCATCGGAAATGATTAAATCACGAAGAGAAATGACACCGGCCAATTTTTTATCTTCATCCACAACATACACATAATAAATCGTTTCGGCACGTGGTGCTTCTTTCTTCAGAATATTCATCGCCGAACGGGCAGTTTGGTTTGCCGCCAAGGAAATAAATTCGGTCGTCATGATACTCCCGGCTGTATATTCCTCATAATGGAGTAGTTCCTTGATTTCTTTAGCCGCATCTGTATCCATTATGGTCAAATAGCTAGCAACCTGCTCCTTATCCAGCTCATTTAAGACATCGACCGCATCATCGGCATACATTTGCGATAGCATATCCGCCACATATGTAGGTGCCATTTCAGCTAAAATTTCCTGGTATTCATCTTCCTCCACTTCCAGGTTCTCGAACAGTTCCGCCATTTCTTCGGGAGACAGGTAATGATAAATGACCGATCGATACTCATCATCCAGTTTTTCAAAAAATGTTGCCTGGTCATATGGATGAAGGTCCATGAATTCTTCCCGGAAAGCATCCAGCTCTTCATTCTTCAGGGCGTTCATCAGCAACTCTTCATCCATTTTTGGTGACTCTTTTTCATTTTGCTCAGTCATATAAGCATTACCTCCTCTCAAACACACATTTCTTTTTTAATGCTTGCCTACTTATACTAGCAAATAGCCTGTGCTTATGTCTTTCATTGCCGAAAATATTTTTATAAAGCGAATGGCTTTTCTAACACTTGCAGCCATTTTACAATGGTTCTATAGTATCTTTTCCCCTTATGGCCATACTACTCACTATATTCACTAAAAAAGAAGGAGGCAAACATTATGAAAATTGACGTTATCGGAGATATCCATGGGTGTTTCGAAGAATTTCACTTATTAACAGAAAAACTCGGCTATGCATGGGATAGCGGGATTCCAGAGCATCCTGAAGGACGCTTGCTCGCTTTTGTGGGCGATTTGACGGACCGTGGGCCAGCCTCTCTTAAAGTCATTGAAATTGTCTCTGCGCTTATTCACCAAAAGAAGGCTTATTATACACCAGGCAACCACTGCAATAAATTATACCGTTTCTTTCTCGGACGAGACGTGAGCGTAACGCATGGATTGGAGACCACTGTTGCTGAATATACCTCTCTAAGTAAAAAAGAGCAAAATCAGATCCGTTCAATGTTTGTAACGTTATACGAAGCTTCACCCCTTTACCAGATCTTAGATGGCGGTAACCTCATTATTGCCCACGCAGGCATTCGCGAGGATTTTATAGGCCGCTACGATAAACGGGTTAAATCATTTGTTTTGTATGGAGATATCACAGGGAAGTTCCATAGTGACGGTTATCCTATCCGCAGGAATTGGGCAAAGGATTACCGAGGAAAAGCAACCATTGTATACGGGCATACCCCAGTAAAGAATGCCGTTATCCAGAATAATACATACAATATTGATACAGGGTGTGTTTTCGGAGGCAAATTGACCGCTCTTCGCTACCCGGAAAAAGAATTAGTGGACGTTCCCTCAACCATGCCTCTTGTACCTGAAAAGTTCAGGGAATTGGATTTGTAAACATCTTTCAGATGATGCTTGCCGAGCTCCGCTTTTGAAGATAGGGCCCGGCTCCTCCCCTTTTCTCTTATAAAGCGGCTGACAAAATCAGAATCTCTCCGTTAGGGCCCGATTTCCTGCGGCCCGTATCTTTATAACCCGCAAATTCATATACCTTTTGAGCAGCGGCATTTCTATGATTGACACCCAGTACAATCTCATTCTTCCCAGGAAACTCCCTGGCCACAAACTCTTTCGCTGCCTTCATCGCCTTTTTAGCAATGCCTCTTCCCTGTGCAGAATCTCTGATGGAGAATGCCATCAATAGAATGGCCTTCCTATTATCCGTGTGCTCCATTACTTGTTCATTATCATGAAGATTAAAGAAGCCTACAATATCATTCTGTTCGAAAATAACAATCGGAAAAACGTTCTTCTTTTCAGCTGCCATCTGTATGGCATTCTGAGGCAAAGCGGTATATTTCAATTGTTCCTCGGGTAAATGATAACCTTTTACCTTTTCTTCATACAGCTCACCATAATGATCTAACCTAATGGCTATTTCGGTCTTTTCGGTCTTCACACTTTTTCCCTCTCTCCCAGCAAGTGCTGTCCGGATTTGTTTATAATGATGCAGGTCATGTTGGATTAGTCCCTGAAAGTAATCAAAAACAGACAATTCCTCATTGCCGATCCTTACTCTTGCTATCCAAAGATGTTCATCAAACGATTCTAATAAGTGAATCATCTTTGTTCTTCCTTCTATAAACCTGAGGATAGTATCCTCTTTTGAACATTCCCTTGCTTCCATCGATGCATCCGTATTCATTTGAACAGCCCCAGGACTTCCAGGCATGATCGTAGAGTCCGTAAAATAAGGAATGCGGCTACGGCAGACAAAATCATCCCATGGTATGAAATGGCCGATAATTTCGGCTACAGTCCATTTCCCCTCCGCATACGGCATCCTCCACAGGCCATCTCCCAGCTGCAAAAGCTGCTCAACAATAGCTATACTGTTTTTATAATGATTGATCGTTCGGTCTCTTAAACTCTCCAATATTCCGCCCCCTTAACTATCTTTTATTCGCCTTTCCAGCCAAAATCCTTGCTAATAAAAACAGGCCTTATGGTGAAACATAAGGCGAAGCGAGGTGACAACATTGAGCAAGAAAAAAGCAAATCATATTATCCCCGGAAAGAATGCGGCTAAAAGGCAAGGAAACGGGGCCGGCTATAATGAAGAGCTGGCCAATGAACCAATGTCGACAATCGAAAAATTGAACAATAAGAAGCGGAAAAAGAATCAGTAAACAACAGGGAGCGGCCAGCCGGCCACCTTACAAAATAAAACGCCAAGTAATGAAGCGGCCATTAAAAAATGGCAAGATCAAGTTATTCCTTTAGACAGCAGGTTGGGCATGAGTCCGATATTGAATCGGGCTCATGCCTTTTCATTTGCCTTCATCCATTTTGTATGGCCATACATGATATAGTTACTTTAAACAGGAAAAACTGCACCACAATGATTGTGCCTGACAATTGGGGTGCAGTTCAAAAGGGAGCGTTTATTTTTTCGTCATTTGTCCATAAGCTTTTTTCATATCATCCTGCAATCCAATTTCAAAAAACAGCATTTTTTCCAAGAATGGATGAAAGAAAGAGATTTTCTTACAATGCAAAGCTTGCCTTTCCATCAAATGGGCAGAACCCCCATAGAGTGTATCACCAAGCAGAGGATGGCCTATATAAGCCATATGGACCCTAATCTGATGGGTCCTGCCGGTCAACAGCTTCAAATTGACCAATGAATAACGGCCATCACTCTCTAGGCCTTGGTACAGCGTGCAGGCATATTGGCCCGTCTCGCACACCTGCCTTTCGATAATGCTAGTTGACTTTCGGCCTATCGGCTTTTCTATTCGACCGGAATCAAGAAGTTCCCCTTCCACAAGAGCCTCATATATTCTGCTAACATGGCCTTTTTTTTGTTCCTGGCTCATTAAATGGTGGACATGCCTGCTTTTTGCTACAAGCATGAGGCCTGAAGTATCCCGATCCAGCCTTGTCACAATATGTATCGTAGCATCTATCCCTTTTTCTCGGTAATAACCAGCAATAGCATTGGCCATTGATGAATTCGGATGTTCCCTTGACGGGATAGTATTCATAAATGGGGGCTTGTCCAAAACAAGGAAATAGTCGTCTTCAAATACAATAGATAAAGGAAGATGTTCAGGAATTAATCCATCGCTCACTTTTTCCGGAGGGAAAAACACTTGTACATCATCTTTTTCTTTCAACTTGAAACGGACATTCTCTTCCTTGCCGTTGACTTCAATTTTCCCACCATTGTATTTAATATCCACAAGGGCTGCCTTACTGACATGCTTGTGTTTCAGAAATTCCCGCAGTATGGTCCCATTCCATTCTTCACTGACTGTCCATTGTAATTGAAAAACACTCATATCATAATCCTTCTTCTACTGAATTCTACTTTTACAAACCATTTTATTCGCCAATAAAGGAATCACGCACTCTTTTCCAAAAAGGAAAAGGGCGGAAACGCGCAAACCGGATCTGTTCATCCGCCACCCTGTATTGAATGGATTTAACATCCTTTTGCAATAATTGCAGATGATCGACAGTAATAATGAAATCATCCTGATTCAATGGCTTCAGCATACATGTATGATGGTCCGGCAATATAAGCGGTGATCCTACAGTCCTGAATACCCTGTTATTGATTGAGGCCATCTCAGCGAGCTGGATAGCACGGATTGAGGGATGGATGATTGCCCCTCCCAATGCCTTATTGTATGCCGTGCTTCCTGAAGGAGTTGATAAACACAATCCATCTCCTCTGAATGTTTCAAATGTCTGCCCTTTAATATCAACATCCATCACAAGCGTTCCTTCAACGCCCTTAACAGTCGATTCATTTAATGCTAAATACTTTGATTCTTTACCGTTATGTTTATAGCGGACGATTATTTCAAGCAGTGGGTATTCAACAATCTGATAAGGCGTCTTTGCGATGGCAATGACCAGTTTTTCAATTTCATTTGGAGTCCAATCGGCATAGAAACCTAGATGCCCTGTATGGACCCCAACAAAAGCGATTTTATCCAAACGGTGCTTAAATCGATGGAACGCGTATAACAGCGTCCCATCTCCGCCGACCGAAATAACAATATCTGGCTTCTCCTCATCAAGCGTCAACCCGAAATCGGTCAAGTATGACTTCATTCGCTGCATAAGCATGTTCGACTTATTATCTCCCTTTGACGATATGGCGAATTTCATAATATCCTCCTTAGCGGAATCCCGTTATGTTCGCGAATTCTTTAAAAATTAGTCTGTCTTTCTTGAAAAAGCCCGTTGTGCTTCCTGAATTTCCAAGGCGATTTCAGACATCTCTTTGTCTAATAAATAAGCAGCCTCCGCAGCTCTTTGCAGACGAAGCTTTATATCCTCAGGAAACTGCCCCCGATATTTATAATTCAACGAATGTTCAATGGTTGCCCAAAAATTCATAGCCAGCGTCCGGATCTGGATTTCTGCCAAAATTTTTTTCTCGCCATAAATAGTCTGGACAGGATATTGGATCACAACGTGATAAGACCTGTAGCCGCTGCTTTTTTCGTGTGAAATATAATCTCTTTCTTCTATGATATCAAAGTCATTCCTGTTTCTTAATAATTCAACTACTGTTTTAATATCATCAACGAATTGGCACATCATACGCAGGCCTGCTATATCCTGCACTTCGGCTCCCAGCTGATCAATCGCGATCCCTTTCTTCTCAGCTTTATCCAGAATGCTAGGAACCGGCTTTACCCGGCCTGTAACAAATTCGATGGGAGAATGTACATTTTCCCTTTCGAATTGTGTCCGCATTCCTCTTAATTTTACCTTCAGCTCTTCTACTGCTTGTTTATATGGAGCTAAAAAATCATCCCAATTCATGAATAAGCACCTACCTCAAGCTTCTTACAGAAATACTTGCTCTACTTTGTTACCCATTTCATCCCCATAATTCGCATTATCTTTTATATTATCGATTAAATATGCCAATTCTTCCATGAAATCAATCAGTTCTATTTCCTTACCGCTGTGCTTCACATAGACTGGCAGTCCTGCTTGCATTCCATTGTTAAGCGCAGGCCAGCAACCTTCCCCGAATGAAAGATAAACGTATTCATCCATGTATTCAATTATGTATACAAGCGCAAACTGATCGGAGTCGACCAGCATTTGGCCTTTAGGTTTAATGGTTGACGGTGAATCCATTTGAATGGACCCCATCAATTTATTTTGTTCTATATGTACTTCTTTCATATCAATAATTTTTCTCATATGACCTTCCTTCCTTCGAAGACGTGGATAAATGAACCACATTGAACTAGCTTTGATTGGCGGGTAAATAATAGACAGCAATCAAAAAAGTTTCACTTTATTTTAACATATCCCTTAACGTATGCCTAAGGTTGAAGTAAGATTCATAATAGAACAATTTCATCGAAAGGATGGCAAACTATGAATCAGGAACTGGAAATTGAATTCAAAAATATATTGACTTCTTTTGAATTCGCTAAGCTCAGCCAATATGCCGGCATTGTTGATGAGGCTTTCTTCACTCAAGAAAACCACTATTTTGATACAAAAAACTTTGCTTTAAAAAAACAGGGGTGCGCACTCCGTATCCGATCAAAAAATGGAACATACGAGATGACCCTGAAACAGCCTGCTAAAGAAGGCCTATTGGAATCCAACCAAAAAATCGAGGTTCACGAGGCAACCGCCGCTATCCAGTCAGATCTTCTTCCAAAAGGGGAAATTATAGCCCTAATACATGAAACATACGGAATCCATCCCCACGAACTCTGCTATTTCGGTTCACTGATTACACACCGCGCCGAAACAGAATACGAGGAAGGAACCTTAGTACTCGACCACAGCGAATATCTAGGTGAAGAAGATTATGAACTTGAATATGAAGTGGCGGATTATCAAAAAGGGAAGATTTCTTTCGAAAACCTGTTAGAAAAGCTGAACATCCCTCTTCGTCCAACCGATAATAAGATAAAACGCTTTTATCTTGCCAAACTCCGCAAGATGAACAGTTGAGGTGAAAACATGAATATCCAAGACCTAAAAACACTAATTGAACTTCAGGCGCTTCAAGGCCTAAGCCTTGGAAGCACAGAGTCAAGCAATTCTTCATCCTCATCAAGCTTATTTCAAGAGATGCTTTCGGGTTTGCTTTCAGATACATCTGACCCATCTCTCGTATCGAATACGCTCGGTGTCGTCGGTTCCTTAGCAGGCAATTTAAATGAAGGCACAGACAGCCAAATCTCGAATTCCCTATACTCACAGCTGGCATCGTCCGTTGCTGCCATTCCCTTCGGCAGTACACCTACTGACTCCTCCAGCGGGCAGTCAATTGGGAGCGATAGTAAATATGCAGCACAAATAAAAGAAGCTGCCAAAAAGTACAATGTACCGGAGAAATTGGTTGCTGCCATCATTAAACATGAATCTAATTTCAATCCAACTGTCACTAGCCCGGTCGGAGCTTCAGGACTTATGCAGTTGATGCCTTCCACAGCCCGTTTCCTAGGCGTACAAAATGTGTTTGATCCTGCAGAGAATATTATGGGAGGCACAAAATATATAAGCCAAATGCTGAATAAATATAGCGGCAATACAGAACTGGCGCTTGCCGCATACAATGCCGGCCCTGGAAATGTCGATAAATACAATGGCGTGCCTCCTTTTAAAGAAACCAAAAATTATGTACAAAAAGTCATGAATTCATACAAAGCGTAAAAAACTTGTCCTCTATATGGACAAGTTTTTTTAATAATATCACGATAATTAAGCTATTTATTTGAGCATGGCTATTCCTCTTTGCTACAATAACTTTACATAAGTTGTAAGAGGAGAGAAAGATGAAGAATTCACAAGTACCATACGATGTAATCGGAAAAGAAGGGCTGAGCGATTTGGTGGATGCTTTTTATAGGAGAGTATCCAAGCATCCATTGCTAATCCCCATTTTCCCGAAAGATCTAACGGAAACAGCCAGAAAGCAAAAACAATTTCTAACACAGTTTCTCGGCGGTCCACCTCTCTATATGCAGGAGCATGGCCATCCTATGTTACGTGCTCGCCACCTACATTTCGAAATTACTCCAGAAAGAGCCCAGGCTTGGCTTGAATGTATGAATGGAGCGATGGACGAAGTCCAGCTACAAAGCGAACTTCGCGAATTCTTTTTCCAACGACTCTCTTTAACAGCCCAGCACATGGTCAATACACCTTCCCATGAGCAAAATACTTGACTGAACTGCAAAACATCAAAGGTATAAAGTTCCATTTTACATTCGATGAAATGATCCTTATACTACAAACAGTCAAGAAAGGAGAAAGCAGTTGAGTTCTCAAAAATCCGTGTTTAATTTTATGGAGTGGCTACATGCCCATCACTGTGCGCAAATCGGTAAAAAACCAATTGAAATTTATATATTTGTAGATCCTTTATGCCCGGAATGCTGGGCTCTCGAACCTGTTCTGAAAAAACTGCAAATGGAATATGGAAGTATTATCAACTTTAAGCATGTTCTGAGCGGAAAGCTGGCTTCACTAAATTTCCATGGCAGCCAAAGAAAAACAAAAAAAGTGAAGTCCCTATGTGGAAAAGGTGCGAACAGGCATGATATTTCATGCGATAAATGCATTCCTATATCTGCACCTGACGTGAATATGCCCTACAACGCATCCATTGCCATAAAAGCGGCTGAACTGCAGGGAAAAAGAAATGGGATACGCTTCTTAAGAAAACTGCAGGAATTTCTTTTCCTAAAACAAAAAAATATATCTGATTTATCCGTATTGGCCGAAATAGCTGATGCTGCCGATATCGATATCGATGAGTTCAAGGTCGATTTCTCGTCAAAAGCGGCCATCAAAGCATTTCAATGCGATTTAAAAATTACAGCTGAAATGGATATACAAGAAATCCCATCGATCGTAATTTTCAACGAAAAGATAGAAGATGAAGGAATTAAAATATCGGGACTTTATCCATACGAGGTTTATCTGTCTATTCTCCGTGAAATGATGCCCGATTTGCCTGAACCGTCACCTATGCCGAATATTGAATCATTTGTCCGTTTTTATAATATTGTCGCTACAAAAGAAGTTGCAATAGCATACAATCTAGATGAACAAAGCGCTGAAAAGGAATTAAAAAAGCTGATGCTTCAACAGATCGTTATAAACATCCATACAAAATACGGTACATTTTGGAAATATAAAAAATCTGAATGATTGGCCGTTGAAAGATATATCAAAAGGACCTGTGATGTACTGCACCCCAAAAAGGAGATTTGTTAATCTAACTTGTGGCGCACACATCATGACAGGTCCTTTTTTATATGTATGTAAAGTATCGAA
Source organism: Bacillus kalamii (assembly GCF_047238185.1). Taxonomy (NCBI): domain Bacteria; kingdom Bacillati; phylum Bacillota; class Bacilli; order Caryophanales; family Bacillaceae; genus Bacillus; species Bacillus kalamii. The sequence goes on from NZ_JBDFMI010000001.1 coordinate 2,840,096, forward strand.
TAATGACTTTTACGATTAAAGAACATTTTGAATGCATGAAAAAACCCCGCCGGGATAAGCGGGGTTTTTTCTATTCATACGAACAAAGGGGATGGGAGAAATTTTTCACGGTCAAACAAAGGGGTATATGTTTGCTTGTGATCAACTTCACACTCATTATATTACAGGTTATTATTCTAAAATACAAGCGTTTGTTACTAAATTCACATTTTCGTCAAACTTTCAGTATAATTTTATCCTTCTTTCATATACTTTATTATCAATTTTTATAAAAGGAGGCCATTATGAAAAAAAGATATGTTTTCTTGCTTTTGTTTTGTTTAGCCGGTGCTCTCTTTCTTCATATCCTAGCATTGATACATTTGTTTCCACTCTATCTATCTGTCCCTATCCTCTTTTCCATTTTGATCATCTTTTTGCTCTCCATTGGAAAAAAGAATCGCTTTAGAGGATTTTAATCCCAATAAAATTATTTTTATATAATTTTATTTCTCTTTCCGGAAATACTCATGGTATTTTTCCCGCCTATTTCGACTTCATGTACGTTATTTTTACACTATAAGTATAGTATTTACATTTCCAATTACCTATTCAGCTTTTTTATAATGGCGTTAAATTGTAAAAATTGTGTATGAAATAACACATTAATCAAAATTAAAAGCACGAACTGCAAAATCTCTGTCTAAAAACTATATAATAGAATTAATGGTATAGCCATTTAAATCTTTATACTATTGATAATAGCAGTCTGAACGAAAGAAGAAATGAGGGATTATCATGGAAAATGTAGTGCTGACTTATTTTAAAATCGAGAGTGAAGCCTTCCAAGCTTTATCGGAATTGCAAAAACTAAGTACATTTGATGAAAAAATCATTCTTTCTCAAGTTGCCCTTTTAAAAAAGGACGATGGCCAAATTCTGCTGAAAGACAGTTTTGATACGGGGAAACGTACTTCTGACGATATATGGAAAGGCGGTTTGATCGGCGGTTTAGTAGGAATTCTTGGCGGGCCTCTTGTCTTTTTGCTGGGGATGGGCGTTGGTGCAGCTTTAGGAGCTGGAATAGACGCTGATGACATCGAAGAAGAGGATAGCCTTCTTCGCTCCGTCACATCTAGATTAAAAGATGGTGACGTAGCGATTATTGCCGTTGTACAGGAAACAACCGAAGCTTCCTATGACCGTGTGATGAATAAATTCGATACGGTCACCATCCGCTATGATGCCAGCGTAATTCAAGACGAAGTAGAACATGCTAATGAAGTCCAGAATGAACTTCAAAAACAGGCAAAAGAAAAAATGAAGGAAAAACGCTCTGAAGAACGCCATGCAAAGATTGAAGAGTACCGCACAAAAATAAAACAGGAATTTGAAGAACTAAAGAAAAAGTGGACAAGTGAAGACTAATTCATTCTATAAAACAGGCATCCCATTTTGGGATGCCTGTTTTTCCTTCTTTACAATAACTGTTCAAGCTCGGATAATCTCTCTTCAAACACTTTGAAGGCTTCCTCGATTGGTTCGGCTGTTGTCATATCCACACCAGCTTTCTTAAGGACTTCAATTGGATAATCTGAGCTACCTGCTTTCAGGAAATTAGAAATATATCGGTCAACGGCAGGTTTTCCCTCTTCCAGAATCTGCTTGCTGAGAGCAGTAGCGGCAGAAAAACCAGTTGCATATTGATAAACATAGAAATTGTAATAAAAATGAGGAATGCGGGCCCATTCTCTGCCGATTTCTTCATCAATGACAATATTGTCGCCAAAATATTTTTTGTTCAGTTTATAGTATTCTTCAGTTAACGACTCTGCTGTCAACGCTTCCCCATTTTGGGCTTTTTTATGGATCAGTTGTTCGAATTCAGCAAACATTGTTTGGCGGAAAACCGTTCCTCTGAATCCTTCGAGATAATGATTCAATAAATAAATGCGTTTCTTGTCATCATCCACTGTTTTTAACAAGTAATCCGTAAGCAGGTTTTCATTGCACGTAGAAGCAACTTCCGCAACGAAGATACTGTAATCCCCATAAGTAAATGGCTGTGTATGTGTTGTATAGTAGCTGTGCACGGAATGGCCGAATTCATGCGCAAGCGTAAATAGATTATTTACATCATCCTGCCAGTTCATCAAAATATACGGGTTGGTTCCATAAGAACCGGAAGAATAAGCTCCGCTCCGCTTGCCTTTGTTTTCATGGATATCCACCCAGCGGTTCTCGAATCCTTCTTTCAGAACCCTATTATAGTCTTCTCCCAAAGGTGCCAACCCTTTAAGCACATAATCCTTGGCTTCTTCATATGTGACTTTCATTTTAATATCTTTCACCAAAGGAGTGTAAAGATCGTACATATGTACTTCGTCGACTCCCAACACTTTTTTGCGCAGATCGACATAACGATGCAGCAGGTGCAGATTTTCATTCACCGTTTTAACAAGATTATCATAAACGCTTTCAGGTATACTATTGGCGCTTAGCGCAGCTTGGCGGGCAGAATCGAAATGTCTGATGTCAGCGTTGAAATTTTGCTTTTTCACTGTGCCTCCCAATGTGCTGGAGAACGTGTTTAAGAAACGGCCATATGTTTCATACGTTGCCATAAACGCGTCTTTTCGTACTCTCCGGTCTTCACTTTCCAGCAAACGTCCGTATCGTCCATGCGTTACTTGGATTTCTTCCCCCTTCTCATCCTTAATGGCAGGGAATTCAAGGTCTGCATTATTAAGCATGCTGAACGTATTGCTTGAGGCGTCTAGCGCTTCTGAAGCCTGAGCCAACAATGCTTCCTCATTGGCAGACAACACATGCGGTCTTTGCTTATTGATTTCTTCGAGTGCATGCTTATAGAGCTCCAGTTCAGGCTTCTCTTTCACAAAATCTTCAATCTTGGATGCTTCGATTGATAATATTTCCGGCACAATATAAGAAACTGAGCTTGCCGCTTGAGCATATAATGATTTAGCGCGGCCATCCATTGCCTGATAGAATGAATTAGCCGTATCTTGGTCGTGCCGCATATGTGAATATGCATACACTCGTCCAAGGCGCTCAAATACTGAATCTTGGTACTTCAATGCATTATATAATTGGTCTGCACTCTCTCCAAGCGTTCCCTGGAATGAGCCTGCTTTAGCCAATTCTTCCTTTACCGATTTATATTCTTCTTCCCATCGTTCATCTGTTTCAAATATATCTTCCAATTTCCATGTATCTTCTATTTTCAGGTCGCTTCTATTAGGTAATGCTGCAGTCTTTGCTTCTGACATTCTGTATTCCTCCACATCTAAGATTTCTTTGGTACTTCTATAGTACCAATTATACTATTAATTCTGTACTTTCATCAGATTTCCTGCATCTTATTTGATATGTGCCTTTTTAGTGTATGACTGTTCCTCTTTTTTCATGAGATTATTATAGAGATTAGGCAGTTTTTTATAGAAAGTTTGTTCTTCCCCCATATTAGCTGGATTAAAGAGAGACAATGGCCTCAATATCTGAAAAACATCGCCTGTTTCAGAATGTACTACACCTAATTCTATAAGTGCAAACAAATACATATCTGCCGGAACAAAAGGATTGATAGCTGGATAAAAAGGCAAGGGGCGCAAATTGATTTTCCCTTCCCTTATTAAGGATAAAGCGCCAATGCGCCATTCCTGTATAGTAAACACATCGCCGATATCCCTTGGATAAAGATTTTTACGGAAAAGCCAGTATTGCCATTCTACCGAGTGTGTTTCATACAGATGGCCATATGGAATCGGAAGCCCAATTTCCAAAGGAAAAGTGGCTGGATTCAATCCTGCTTTATAGATGGAAAGAAAAAACGGGTCAGACACAGCAGAACTCCTGCAGGCATACATACGCCAAGCCTTCATTTTGTGAGCCCAGGAAAAAGTGGGATAAACAAGGGAATGGTAAGGAAGAATAAGTTGTTGGAGTGAGGATGCAGCCAAAGACAGTTTATAGGAAGTTGAAAAGGTTGTTGCGGAAGAAAAAGGAATCATATGCGGCAAAAAAATCAATTCCAAATTCTTTGGGGATAAAAATATGGCTTGCGGCCGGGCCAGGGAACCTCGTATCGCGGTCCAAATAAACGAAGGGACTGAAAATTCATTATGCCTTCTTTGCTTGCATAAATCGTTATGGAAAATCCATATCGTTTCCATTCCTTTCTTTTTATAGCCCAATGTCCTCCGCTTCACTTCGTCCGATGAAATAATCGAGCATTGGAATTCGATGGCGTACTTTTTCCCCTGTATTTCTGCATACAAATCTGTCCGCTGCTTTATATCCGGAATATACAACTCCAACTGGACATGGATGCCTTGATCTTTTAGCCAAGAAAAGAGACTTTGTTTTCCTTCTATATGGCGGTTTGATTCTCCTTCCGCCGATACTGTACAGTTTCCTCCTGCCTTATGGGCAAAATGAGGAATCACTTTCCGGCCCGCCTTAAGGATCACCTCCCCTCCGCAGCCAGGACAGTAGTGCGGCAGTGGCCGGTAAGACTGTACAAGTTGCCGGTTACTATTCAGGAGATTTGTTTGTCGGCCTGAAGCATTTAATGCAATCAGCAAGATTTACCCCTCCTTTTTCATTTATTGATCTTATTCGACATCATCCACTAAATCCCTTTACGGCAAAATCATTATTTTACTTATCTGAAATTCACACTATTTAATACAGTTACAGAGAATGTAAAAGTCCTAAACACTAATAAAAAGTGAATACATTCCGCTCCAATGGCGGGGACAAAAAAAGAATAGGAGAATGTCCGATGAATTTTTATATAGCTTCCAGCTTTGCTAATATCCCGGATGTCAGGTATATGTCTACAAAGTTAAAGCAAGCAGGCTTGAAGCATTCCTACGATTGGACTCTAAATAATCGCGCAGATACCATTGAAAAACTGATTTCTATCGGCCAAGCTGAAAAAAAAGCAGTGGAGGATTCGGACTTTTTCATCCTTTTATTGCCTGCCGGTCCTGGAAGCCATATTGAATTAGGAATGGCCCTTTCATTAGACAAGCAGATTTTTATTTGCGCGCCCTCCGCTTCCTATTTTCAATTTGAAAAGACAACCACATTCTATCATCTTCCCTGCTTATGCCTTTTGGATGGAGATATTGCCTTCCTTACCGAATCCATTCTTAACCGTTTAGCCACTAAAGCGGATAGCGACTGATTACCAGCGATACGCTTAAAAAGGGGCACTGGCAACCTTTTTTATCTCACACAAAAAGGATAACCATTTAAGGCTATCCTTTTATCTTCTCTCATAATAATGGTGATAAAAGCCGGCATGTTGATTCCAAAACCCTGGTCCCAATATGGCGGGTTTTGAAAGATTCCGGGGTAAGTGCTTGTGAGGAACGCAAATCCTCTTCAAAGTCTTCCACCAATTTTTGAGTGGAACCCGTTCGGTATAAAAAGGCATTCACCTCAAAGTTCAAATGAAAACTTCTCATATCCATGTTAGCAGTGCCGATAGAAGCCAATTCGCGGTCAACAATGACAATTTTGCTGTGCATGAATCCATTTTCATACTGAAAAACCTTTACTCCTGCATCTAATAAGTCCGGAAAATAGGAGCGGGATGCATGCCAAACAATTTTCTTATCAGGGTTCATCGGTACAAGAAGGCGGACATCAATTCCACTTAACGCGGCCACTTTTAAGGCTGTAAAAATATCTTCATCAGGAATAAAGTACGGAGACGCAATCCACACTGATTCCTTAGCTGAAGTGATCATTGAAAAAAAGATATTCTTAATGACACTCCATTCATTATCAGGACCTCCAGCAATCATTTGGACCCCGCCATGGTTATGTTCAAGCGCCACACTTCTAGGAAGATAGGCATCCGTTAAAAAACTATGATTTGTACTATAATACCAATCTTGCAAAAAAATAAGCTGTAATGAACGGACAGCCTCTCCCTTAGCCATCAAATGGGTGTCCCGCCAAAAACCGAAATGCTCGTCGCGTCCTAAATATTCATCTCCTATATTTAAACCGCCTACAAATCCGACGTCCCCATCAATCACCACTATCTTCCGATGATTCCGGAAATTCGCTTTACTATTTAGGAAAGGCATACGGACTGGGCCAAATCGGGCTACTTCGATCCCCCCATTGCGTAAATCATCCAAATAAGAGCGCGGCAACGTCCATGCGCCAACAGCATCATACATGAAGCGCACTTTAACACCCTGGCTTGCACGTTCAAGAAGCACCTTCTTAATATCTCTGCCAATATGGTCATCACGGACAATATAGTATTCCATGTGGATATGATGCTTCGCTTTCTTCAATTCTTCAATAATCGCCGAAAACGTTTCATTTCCATTTGTAAGAATCTTTGTTTCTGTCGCAAAGGAAATAGGGCTGTTCCCTAGATTTTGCGCCAGTTCAATCAAATTGCGCTGATGTTCCCCCATCATTTCCTTTCTTTCATTATTGATTTCCTTTCCTTCTTTATTTTTCAGAAAGGTCTGTTTATCAAGGAAATATTTACGTCGATATTTTCTTTCCTTGCGGTAATTTCTCCCGAACAATAAATAAAAGATAAAGCCTAAAAGAGGAAAAGCCCCAAAGACCACGAGCCAAGTCAACGTCTGTGTCGGATGCCTGTTTTCCAGGAAAATCACAATGCCGACCACAATGGCAGCAATAGATATCAGTATACTGAAAACACTGAACAAATTCGTATGTACATAATCTTCGATTAAAAACCAAACCCCGGCAATCAAAGCCAGGAAAATAATGATGCGAACCGTATTTTTCATTTATCCACCCCAAATATTCATCTTGCCAATTACGATATATATACCCATTTTTTCTTATTATTCAGCAAAAGGCAAGAAAATATATAGGAGAAGCTAAAATGGAGTTGTTGCCAATCGTTTTCTCATCTCAAATCCAAATGAGCCGGTTTCTAAACGAAACCGGCTCATTACTAGATCCTTTATGCGAAATAGTGCTGAATGGTCTGGAAAACATCCTCTTCAATGACTAATTTACCGTATTCCTGCAAGCGGTGAATAGTCAAAGCAGATTCTGTTCCATATTCCAAAAGGATACTTAGAGTATTATCAACAATCTCTTCATCTTCTACATCTTCATCAAATTCAACGAATAAGTAATATTTATTATCATATGCATAAAGTGATGACCGGAAACCTTCGAGGGATTTGCACTTGCTTAAAGAGATAAGGTCCTCAAAATCCTGGAAAACAATCATACATTCAAGTACATCTAATTCATACTCTGTAGATTCTTCCCCATCCTCTTCCGTCTTAACTTGAAAATGCTGGTCAAGAAGAGATTCAATCCGCTCATCGACTGGAATATCCTTGACTTTATCGTCACCTAAAGGCAATTCAATTTTTTGCCCATCTTTTGTGAATTGGGCTTTCGTAACCATAATCTCCAACCCTTTATCCATTGCTTGGACCTGAATCCATAAAGGGCCCTCAACCGCAAACTCTTCTTCATGATGAATTTCATCCATCATTTCCCAAAATAATTCTTCACTTCGGTCACGATTGTACCAGATTTCGTCGCGATCAAAGCCTCTTTCTTCAATATCCATATAAGAAATGTAAAATTTTACCGTATTTTCATTAATTCTTTCAATTTCCATAAATCCCCTCTCCCTTCTGTTTAAGTATTGTTTGAAGGGAATTACCCCCAGTAAAAGTGAGCCGAGTCTTAATCATATTGTACCCTTTATACAAATGAGCTAACCATCTATTGTTCTATCTTTATTTTATGATAAAAATGAAGAGAAGGAAAACAAAATGCAGATATTTTATAAAAACAAACACCAGCCTAAATGTTTCTCTCATTTTACATAAAGGAAGCATACATTTCAAGAATAACCAACAATCATGAAAAAAGCGGGGTTGTAAATATTTTAATTTTCTAACTATTATGTTATTATATGTTAACTACAATAAAAATACCCATAAGTTCCTGTACTATTTTAAATAGGAGGATGATGCTCTTTATGAAGGATGGAATGCATCTTGTAAGGCCGTCGCTCCATTTAAGAACTGCCTACATATCCTATTTTGAGGAATGGGCCGCCACAGGTGAAAGCATGATTCCAGCTGCTTCAGCATGTGATCCCTCCGATTTCCGCGCCTTTATCGAAAAAATACAAAATGCAGAAAAAGGAGTTGGAATTCCTGAACATTGGGTCACCGACTCCATGTTTTGGCTTATGGACGAACATGAAGGCATCATCGGCATTATATGCATACGCCATAGCTTGACCATTCCTTTATTGAATACAGGCGGCCATATAGGCTATGGAATCAGGCCTAGCCAAAGAAAAAAAAGGTACGCAACTTACATGCTCCACCTTGCACTGGAAGAGGCAAAAAAACTTGGCCTTCCCAAAGTATTGATTACCTGTGACGCAGCCAATACCGGATCAGAAAAAGTAATACGGTCCAATGGCGGACAAGAAGACCACCCCTTTATAGAAGAAAACGGGAACATAGTAAAACGTTTCTGGATAGATTTAAAAGAGGAAAATGCCTGGCCAAAGGCGTAAGGAGGAGGCAAAAATCCTCTACACACTATTCCAACAAGATCATTTCCTAAAAAACAAAAAAATACCCTTAGCTATAGGGCCAAGGGATCCGTCTATATTAATTAACCATTTTTTGCGCTTCACGTAATTGATAGGTACGTACTTTTCTTGGAAGAAATCTACGAATTTCATCTTCATTATATCCAACCTGTAATCTTTTTTCATCCAAAATAATCGGTCTTCTTAAAAGGCCAGGATTTTCTTTGATGAGTCTATAAAGTCTTTGTAAAGGCAAAGACTCTAAGTTCACATTTAATTTTTGGAATGTTTTGGAACGGGTAGAAATGATTTCATCCGTACCATCTTCAGTCATGCGCAATATTTCTTTTATCTCTTCTATTGATAGAGATTCAGAAAAAATATTTCTTTCCACATATGGTATGTTATGTTCTTCCAGCCAAGCTTTTGCCTTCCGGCATGATGTACAGCTCGGTGATGTATATAGTGTTACCATGCTATCCACTCCCCTTGTTATAGAATCTTAGATCTATGATTGGGAAAACTTTTCCATTCATGACACAAACATGCTAAATTGAAATAACTTTTAAAAAGAAATTTCTACAGTTTATTATACATCAATTATTCACAAAATGAACACTTTTTTTGAAAAATATTAAAATATTCTCAAAGCCTTAATAGATTAGTATTTCAATACCTTTCATTCCTTTAATTTGACCGAAATAAAGGATTCCCAAACAAAATATGGATAAAATCTACAGAGACTTTAGACTTATTTATCATAATTTATCCATATATTAATATAACTTTTTTCACATTTTCTTTTTGTGTCTATGTAATATAAATACCCGAATAGGAGATTTGTAAACCTTTTTGCTCATTAAATATAAAAATATAGAAATCGCTAAAACAACTATTTGTTAGGGGTTAAAAAAGAGTTCATAGACCGTTTATCTGAAATACAGATTCACTATAATCATATTTCTATTTAATCGGAATACAATGCATTATATAGGAGGTATTAAAATGAACGAGTATATATTCGATTTATTGCTGACAGCTGTTCTCATTATTGGCTTAACAGCATTAAATGGTGTAATCAGCAATACAATTGGAGAAAAGTTATTCCGCAGCAAAAAAAGGCATGTCCACCGTATGGCCTCCTTAAACACACAGGAAGGTTGGGGCCTATCAGGAGGCAAGGCCGACAGAGACTAGCGACCCAAAACCATCACGATGCAAAAAAAGGCCTGAATGGCCTTTTTTCTATGATTTAATAAGCAGTAATTCTTGTTGATATTGAATATATTCTTTTTCTGAACACATGACAAAATGCCCAGCCCTCACTTCCCTCATCTTCACTTCTTCGTCCTGTCCATATTGATGCAGGGAAGGATTGTATTCGATACGTTTTCTTACACGTTCGCTGATCGGATCCGGCTGAGGGATGGCAGAAAGCAATGATTTCGTATACGGATGCAAAGGACGTTCATATAATTCCTCACTTGTTGTCAATTCCACCAATTTGCCATAATACATGACACCTATACGATCACTGATATATTTCACCATCGAAAGATCATGGGCGATAAACAAATAGGTAAGCCCTTTTTCTTTTTGCAATTCCTTCAATAAATTGACGACCTGCGCCTGAATGGATACATCCAATGCAGAAATCGGTTCATCTGCAATAATGAAATCAGGCTGGACGGCAAGTGCCCTGGCAATGCCAATTCTTTGCCGCTGCCCCCCTGAAAACTCATGGGGATAACGGTTGGCATGTTCCCGGTTCAATCCAACTGTCTCAAGCAGCTCATACACCATCTCCAATCGGCTTTCTTTTGTTTTGGCCAGGCCATGGATATCAATGCCTTCAGCAATAATATCGCTTACCTTCATCCTTGGATTTAAGGAGGCATATGGATCCTGGAATATCATTTGCATTTTATGGTTAAATTCCTTCAATTCACTTTTTGACTTTTTCCCGTGCACATTTTTCCCGCGAAATAACACTTCACCGCCAGTTGCATCATACAGTCGGATAATTGTCCTTCCTGTAGTCGATTTTCCGCATCCTGACTCTCCTACGAGACCTAACGTTTCCCCTTCATAAATGGCAAAGGAAACGTCATCGACAGCTTTGACCGTATTAGGCTTTCCTTGATTGAAATATTGTTTAAGATGCTTTACTTCCAATAATATATTCTTTTCCTTCACATCATCTGCCTCCATTCATAGCCTGGAACTGCTCATGCCTTTTCACCACTGCCTCGGGCGGGTTTACCTTAGGGGCATCAGGATGAAGCAGCCAGGTGGCGGCATAATGGGTATCTGAAACTTTAAACATCGGCGGCTGTTCTTCCAGGTCAATTGCCATTACGTATTCATTCCGCGGAGCAAAAGCATCGCCCTTCGGCGGATTCAATAGGTCCGGCGGCGTCCCTGGAATGACATACAGTTCCTTACCGCGCGAATCCAAATCAGGCATGGAGCTAATCAATCCCCAAGTATAGGGATGTTGTGGATTATAAAATATTTCATCCACCGTTCCTATTTCTACAATTTTGCCTCCATACATAACTGCCACACGATCGGCGACATTCGCCACTACACCTAAATCATGCGTAATAAAAATGATGCTTGTGTCTACTTTCTTCTGCAGCTTCTTCATCAGTTCCAATATCTGTGCCTGAATGGTCACATCAAGCGCTGTCGTCGGTTCATCGGCAATCAATACTTGCGGGTTGCAGGCCAATGCGATCGCTATGACTACGCGCTGCCTCATTCCTCCGGAAAACTGGTGGGGATACTGCTCGAAACGGGATTCCGCCATCGGTATGCCTACAAGCTTCAGAATATCGAGCGCCCTTTTTTTCGCTTCCGATTTCGATATTTTTTGGTGCTTTAGGATTGGCTCCATAATCTGCTTCCCTATTTTCATTGTCGGATTCAAGGAAGTCATCGGGTCTTGGAAGATCATAGAAATATCCTTGCCGCGGATTTTTTGCATTTGCCGTTCTGTCAGCTTTGCAATATCCTTGCCATCGAATAAAATTTCTCCGCTTTTAATTTGGGAATTACCTGGAGGCAATAGACGCATAATGCTTTTTGTTGTTACTGATTTTCCTGAACCCGATTCACCGACTATGGCGAGAGTCTCTCCTTTATTGAGTTCGAAGTTCACTCCCCTGATAGCTTGTACTTCCCCGGCAAACGTATGGAATGAAATATGCAAGTCTTTAACTTCAAGTATTTTGGTCATTTGTTTCGCACCTACCTTTAATCACGCATTTTAGGGTCTAACGCATCTCTGATTCCATCTGCAACCAAGTTGAAGCAAATCATAATAAGGCTTATGGCTATGGCCGGGAAAATGAGCATATGAGGATACATCATTAAAGATTTAAAACCATCATCAATCAACGTTCCCAAAGAAGCATGGGGTGCCTGCAAGCCTAATCCGATGAAGCTGAGAAACGCTTCAAAAAAGATTGCGCTCGGGATTGTAAACATAGTGTTAATGAGGATAACACCGGATAAATTCGGGATTAAATGTTTAAAAATGATCTTGCCGTGCGAACTTCCTAACGTCCGGGAAGCCAATACGTATTCCTGCTCCTTGAATTTCAGCACCTGCGCCCTGACTACACGGGCCATACTGACCCATCCTGTGATGGACATGGCGATGGTTATGGAAATAATCCCAGGTTCGAATACAAGAATCATCAGGATGACAACAACAAGATTCGGGATGCCCATCAATACCTCAGTTATCCTTTGCATCACCGTATCAAGCCGTCCCCCGAAATAACCGGAAATAGCCCCATAGGCAACTCCCACTATCATATCGATTGCGGCTGCCAAAAAAGCGATATAAAGGGAAATTTGCGCGCCTTTCCATAGTCGTGTGAATAAATCTCTGCCAAGTGCATCTGTTCCAAACCAGTAGTACGTATCGCGTGGCACTTTTTTCATTTCATACATATTTATTTCCCTGCCGGTTTTTGTAACCGTCACTCCATCAAACGGGAGCCAATGGATATTCTCAAGGACAGGTATTTTGGGAGGAAGATTAGCTTGCCTTACATTTTGTGTATCGTATTCCTTGCCTGATATGAAAGGTCCGATAATCGCCATGATCAGAAAGAGAACCAAAATGACCATACAAAAAACGGCTCCTTTATTTTTTCGGACACGAAGCCAGGAATCCTTCCAAAAACTAAGGCTCGGCTTGCTGATTTGCTCGCTTAATGAACGGTCTACAACAACTGGCTTAAATTTATCCTGCGAAACATTCACATTAATATTTGACATTATTTAGGACCTCCTGCTAAACGAATACGCGGATCGATCAGTCCATACAAAATGTCCACGATAAAGACAATTAAAATGAATAAAGCTGCAAATAATAAAGTCGTTCCCATTATAACCGGATAATCATTCACCTGAATGGCTTTCGTAAATTGTTCCCCTATCCCAGGCACAGCAAATATCCGTTCCACAACCAATGTTCCAGTCATCAAAGACACCGTCAACGGTCCTAAAACAGTGACAACCGGAATAAGCGCGTTTCTCATCGCATGCTTGACTGATACCTCAAACATGCTTGCTCCTTTTGCTTTAGCCAGCACGATATATTCGGAACCAAGCACTTCGACCATTTCCGTACGCATAAAACGTGCAGCGATGGATATTGGGAAAATGCTGATGGCAATTGTCGGCATAATGGTATATTCAAACCCTCTCCAGAACATAACCGGAAACCAGCCAAGTTTCACACCGATAAAATACTGCAGCAGCCCGGCAAATACAAAACTTGGGACCGACTTCCCGAGCACAGCCAAAAATGTACTTGTATAATCAATCCACGTATTTTGGTAGAGTGCGGCTACCAACCCCAAGACAATGCCTATAAAAGTGCCGAGGACCATTCCTTGAAAACCAAGCTGCATGGAAGGACCCAATAAGTTCTTAAGAATATCTGTAACAGGGGTATCATTAAACTGGAATGAAACACCCAGATCACCTTTTGTGATATTCAGCATATACCTTCCATATTGGACCGGTATAGGATCATCCAAGCCATACTTACTCTTCATAATTTCCAACTGCTGGGGCGATAATTTGTCCGCCTTTGAAAACGGAGTTCCAGGGATTATTTTCATGAGGAAAAAAGTAAGAGAAGCAATTATGAATAGAGTGATAACCATGTAGACAATTCGCTGTAATACAAATTTGATCAAACATGACACCTCCTAATTTTCTGATAATTAAGCATATTTCGACATTTATTTTACAGGTAAAAAGAGAGTATGCTTTATACTCTCTTTCCCCTAAATTATCGAAGTCTTATTTTAATACTTTCATATATTGATAGCTATATTCAGGACCAACAAGATGATATTTGAAGCCCTTGACTTTATCCACAATCAATAAGTTGGATGCACGTTGGTACATTGGGGCAATCGCTGCATCATCCATAACGATTTTTTCAGCTTTTTGCATATCTTCCCACCGCTGGGCAAAATCAGAAGAATTTTGTGCATCCTGGATCAATTTATCGTATTCAGGATTCGAATAGCTCATTTTATTATTGCCGCCGTCTGTTACCCAAAGATCTGAGAATGATATCGGATCCAGATAGTCAGGACCCCAGCCAGCCGCTTGCAGGTCATAATCTTGCTTTGTATCACGGTCTAAACGGATTTTGAACGGAACACTTTCCAATTTGATTGTCAAACCAGGCAATGTCTTTTCCATTTGATCTTTCATATATTGGTCGGTTTTTTTAGATGTTTCTGTATCTCCGCCCAAATATCTGATGGTCAAATCTTTTTTACCGATTTCTTTTAGGCCTGCTTCCCAATTCTTTTTGGCTTCCTTGGGATCATAAGTCAGCATGTCGCCATTGCCCTTCCGGAAATCTTCCCCTTTTTCATCCTTGACGAAATCGGCTGGCACTGCAAAGTTTGCAGGTTTTGAACCGTTATTCAAAACAGCCGCTGCTAAGTCTTCCTTATTGAAAGATTGTGCAAGCGCTTTACGGATGTTTACATTTTGAAGCGCTTTATTGTCTTTTTGGTTCATCTTCAACCAAAAGACCGTAGGCTCCAACCAGCGAAGCATCCGTGGATCATCGGCATATTGCGGAACTACATCACTGCTTAATTTAATTGTTACATCAACTTCGCCTGCTTCTAGTGCATTTACAGCAGCCTGAGAGTCTTTTTGGACATTGAATGTCAATTTATTTAATGTAACGTTGTCTGCATCGCGGTAGCCTTCATTCTTCTCCAATACCCATTCAGATGCAGTCGGACCATCCCATTTAGTCATCTTGAAAGGGCCATTCGACAATAGATTGGCTGCAGTAGCCGCATATTTGCCTGATTGTGCTTCAACGAATTTTTGGTTTTGCGGCATATATGTCCCGAATGCCATCAACCCTTTGAAGAATTCAACTGTCATTGGTTTTTCTGTTTGAACCTTCACTGTATAATCATCAACAGCTTTTATGCCTAGGCTGTTCAGGTCATACTTTTTATTGTCTGCGCCTGCTTGAGTGATTTCTGCAGCACCAAGGATCTTGTGGTCCATCATGTATGAACCATAGTCAGATTTCGTTTTTGGATCAATGGCACGCTGCCATCCATATACGAAATCATGTGCAGTGACCGGGTCGCCATTCGACCATTTCACATCGTTTTTCAATTTTATTGTAAACTCCTTGCCGTCAGAGCCCATTTCCGGCTCACCATCGGCAACTCCCGGCTCAAATTTATTATCTTGGTTTTGGCGGTACAAGCCTTCTTGCGTAGCATTAATCATTGTGAACGAAATCGTATCGCTCACCTTTGCACTGTCCATGCCCGGAATTTCAGTTGATTCAAGAATACGTACCTCTTGGTTATCTGCCAATTCTTCCTTTTTCTCATTATCTTTACCTGGCTTTTCATTGGCATTAGTGTTTGCTTCATCATCTTTGCCGCTACAAGCTGCCAAGAATAAGCTCAGCACCAACAAAAGGCTCAAAATCAAAGAAAATTTTGACTTTTTCAAATATTTACACCCCTTTTATGTATTTAGCATTACAAATTTATTATACAAGCTTTTAGTTGTTTGTAAATTATGTTTTTTATAAATATTTACAAATCTTAATGAATTTAACAATTTTTGAGCGCGAATTAGTTCTTTATACCTATAAAACTTACCGTATATTTACTGTTTTACAGTATTATTGCCGTAAACAAGTAAAGGAAGCGCTTTTCCATTTTTCGAAAAATTTCATAAGCCTGCATACTTATTCAAAATCTGTTTTAAATGCAAGAAAAAAACATGCGGGATGTTTACCCGCATGTTTTTATTGAATGCCTAGTTGCTTTTGATATTCATTGAATTCTTTTTCTGAACAAAGGACAAAATGCCCTGGTTTCACTTCACGCATTTTCAATTCTTCACTGCCATCATAGTTGTGGACGGCAGGATCATAGGCAACCCTTTTTCTTGTCCGTTCACTGATTGGGTCAGGCTGGGGAATTGCTGACAATAGAGATTTTGTATATGGATGCAATGCATTATTATACAATTCTTCGCTTGTTGTCAGTTCAACCAATTTCCCGAAATACATAACGCCGATCCGGTCGCTGATATATTTCACCATGGAAAGGTCATGGGCAATAAACAAATACGTCAAGCCTTTTTCTTTTTGCAATTCTTTCAGAAGGTTGACGACCTGTGCCTGGATGGAAACATCCAAAGCTGAAATCGGTTCATCGGCAATGATAAAATCGGGCTGGACCGCTAGAGCCCGTGCAATTCCGATACGCTGGCGCTGGCCGCCTGAGAATTCATGCGGATAGCGGTTGGCATGCTCACGGTTTAGGCCAACCGTCTCAAGCAGATGGTACACTTGATTCATGCGGTCTTCTTTTGATTTGGCCAACCCGTGGATATCGATGCCTTCAGCAATAATATCGGCTACCTTCATACGAGGGTTTAAAGAAGCGTACGGATCCTGGAAAATCATTTGCATTTTCCGGTTTAGTTCTTTCATTTCCTCTTTGGACTTTTTGCCGTGGACGTTTTGCCCGCGGAATAACACCTCGCCGCTCGTTGCTTCGTATAGGCGGATTATCGTACGGCCCGTCGTGGATTTTCCGCAGCCGGATTCACCAACAAGACCTAATGTTTCTCCTTCATAGATGAAAAAATTGACATCATCTACTGCTTTAACCATGTTTGGCTTCCCGACATTGAAATGCTGCTTTAAATGGTTAACTTCCAGTAATTTTTTGTTAACATCCATCTTACAGTCCTCCATTCATTGAGAGGAATTGATTTCTTCGTTTAACGACTGCCTCAGGAGGCTCGACCTTCGGAGCATCAGGATGCAATAGCCATGTGGCCGCATAATGAGTATCCGACACTTTGAATAATGGCGGATCTTCTTCTAGGTCGATCTGCATGGCATATTTATTACGCGCTGCGAATGCATCGCCTTTCGGAGGGTTCAATAAATTTGGAGGCGTTCCTGGAATAACATACAGTTCTTTTCCTCTAGAATCCAAATCGGGCATTGAACTGATCAACCCCCATGTATACGGATGCTGCGGATTATAAAAAATCTCATCAACTGTTCCGATTTCCACAATTTTACCGCCATACATAACCGCAACACGGTCAGCTACATTGGCCACTACGCCAAGATCATGGGTAATAAAGATAATGCTTGTATCTATTTTCTTCTGCAATGCTTTCATCAGCTCAAGAATCTGCGCTTGGATAGTTACATCCAATGCAGTTGTCGGCTCATCGGCAATCAATACTTGAGGATTGCAAGCAAGTGCGATTGCAATAACAACACGCTGTCTCATTCCGCCTGAAAATTGGTGGGGATATTGTTCGAATCGAGCTTCAGGCATTGGAATACCAACTAGTTTCAACAAATCGACCGCTCTTTTTTTCGCTTCATGCTTGCTTAATTTCTGATGTTTTCTCAGTGGCTCCATAATTTGCTTGCCGACTTTCATTGTCGGATTCAAGGAAGTCATCGGATCCTGGAAAATCATTGAAATATCTTTACCGCGGATTTTTTCCATTTGGCGTTCCGGCAACTTAGACAAATCATTGCCGTTAAATAGAATTTCTCCATTTTTATATTCTGAGTTTCCTGGAGGCAGAAGTCGCATAATGGACTTAGTTGTAACTGATTTCCCGGAACCTGACTCCCCTACAATTGCCAATGTCTCCCCTTTATACAGGTCAAAATTGACTCCACGGATCGCCTGTACCTCGCCAGCGAATGTGTGGAATGAAATATGCAAGTCTTTTACTTCTAATACTTTTTCCTTTTCCATTAAACTTCACCTACCTTAATCGCGCATTTTTGGATCTAGTGCATCACGCAAGCCATCAGCAACCATGTTGAAGCAAATCATGATTAAACTGATTGTTATTGCCGGATATATCAACTGGTGCGGATACGTCAGCAATGATTTGAATCCATCATCAATCAATGTTCCAAGCGATGCATGTGGAGCTTGTAAACCAAGTCCAATGAAGCTTAAGAAGGATTCAAAGAAAATCGCACTTGGAATTGTAAACATTGTATTAATAATAATGACCCCCGCCAGGTTAGGCACAAGGTGCTTAAAGATTATTTTACTGTGGGATCCGCCAAGTGTTCTGGAAGCCAACACATATTCTTGTTCTTTCAATTTCATAATTTGAGCACGGACAACGCGGGCCATCGAAACCCATCCGGTTATAGATAACGCAATGGTAATGGATAGAATACCAGGTTTCAGTACTAGAATCATAAGTACGACGACAACCAGATTAGGAATACCCATCAATATTTCTGTGATACGCTGCATGACGTTATCAAGCTTGCCGCCAAAATAGCCTGATATAGCACCGTACGCAACACCGATTACCATATCAATGACAGCTGCCAAGAGGGCGATATATAAAGAGATTTGTGTACCTTTCCATAGACGGGTGAACAGGTCCCGGCCCAATGAATCTGTACCGAACCAATAATACGTATCAGCAGGGACATTTTTCTGTTTATACATATCTATTTCCACGCCACTGCGGTTTTTCATTGTTCCATCGAACGGCAGCCAATGGACATTTTCAATTCCCGGAATTTTGGCAGGAAGATTAGCATGGCGCACATTTTGTGTATCATACTCACGGCCGCTGATAAGCGGGCCAAGGAATGCCATTATAACGATCAATAAAAGAATAACAAGGCTGATAATCGCTCCTTTATTCTTTTTGACGCGGAGCCATGCATCCTGCCAGAAATTCAAGCTGGGCTTAGTGATTTCTTCTCCTTTTGAGGCATCAATAACGGCAGGGTGGAATTTTTCTTTTGCTATTTTGATATCAATGTTTGCCATTATTTATTACCTCCTGCCAATCTGATTCTTGGATCGATTAAACCATACAGGATATCGACCACCAGTGTAACGACTACAAACAGTGCTGCGAACAGTAAAGTCGTCCCCATGATAACAGGATAGTCATTCACTTGGATTGATTTTACGAATTGCTCACCGATTCCTGGCACAGCAAAGATTTTCTCTACTACCAATGAACCGGTCATTAATGAAACGACCAATGGTCCCATAACAGTTACAACAGGAATCAAGGCATTTCTCATCGCATGTTTGAAAGCAATTTCAAATGAGCTTGCTCCCTTTGCTTTTGCTAGAGTGATATAGTCAGATCCTAAAACTTCTACTAATTCAGTACGCATGAAACGTGCTGCGATTGATATAGGGAAAATAGACAACGCGATCGTTGGCATAATGGTATATTCCCATCCGCGCCAGAACATAGTTGGGAACCAGCCCAGCTTAACTCCGATAAAGTATTGGAGCAATCCGGCAAAGACGAAGCTTGGTATTGATTTACCGAGAACGGCTATAAAGGTTGCCCCATAGTCTATCCACGTATTTTGTTTCAAAGCCCCTACCAAGCCAAGCAATATACCGACAATCGTACCGAAAACCATCGCTTGGAAACCAAGTTGTGTGGATGGGCCGATCAAATCTTTAAGGATATCATTAACTGAAGTGTTATCAAATTGGAATGAAACGCCTAAGTCACCTTTTACTAGCTTGCCCATGTATTTTACATATTGGACGGGAACAGGATCGTTCAAGCCGTATTTGTCTTTCATGATTTCAATTTGCTCGGGCGATAACTTATCTGCTTTTGTAAACGGAGTCCCTGGAATAATTTTCATGAGGAAAAATGTAAGAGAAGCGATTATAAATAGCGTTAACAGCATGTAAAAAACACGTTGAGCAATATATTTAATCATATCCCCGCACCTCCTAAATAGTTAGAATTTTCAACAATGTTCGACAATTTTACAGTAGTAAAAAGAGAGTATATCGGAATAATATACTCTCTTTTAAAGTACTACACACAAAGCATGGTTCTAAAAAAGATTATTCTGTAATTTTGATGTCATAGTAGCTGTATTCTGCTCCAACTTTATGGTAAGTGAATCCTTTTACTTTTTCACTTACTAATACGTTAGATGCACGTTGGTATAGCGGTGCAATTGCAGCATCGTCTTCAACGACAATTTTTTCTGCTTTATGCAAAGCATCCCAGCGTTTTGTTTGGTCAGCTGTTTCTTGAGACTCTTTGATTAGAGCATCATATTTAGGATTTGAATATCCCATATGGTTGTTGCCGCCACCTGTAACCCAAAGGTCAGAGAATGAAACTGGGTCAAGATAGTCTGGGCTCCAGCCTGAAGCCAACAAATCATAATCTTGTTTGTTTTCACGGTCCAAACGGACTGCGAAAGGTACAGACGTGATATTAACTGTTAAACCAGGAAGGTTTTTCTCTAATTGGTCTTTCACATACTGAGCTTCTTTTTTAGCTGAATCAGTATCGCCAGTTAGATATGTCAATTCGACTTTGTCCATTCCGATTTCTTTCAAGCCTTTTTCCCATGATTTCTTCGCATCTTTAGCATTGAACTTCATCATGTTCTTGTTTGTATCATTGAAATCCTTGCCGTCTTCATCTTTTACGAAATCTTTTGGCACTGCATAGTAAGCAGCTACAGAACCATTATTCAATACGCTTGCCGCAAGGTCATCCTTGTTAATGCCGGTAGAGATTGCTTTACGGATGTTCAGATTAGCTAAAGCTTTGTTATCTTCGTTCATTTTGATCCAGAAAATTGAAGGTTCCAACCAACGTACAAGACGAGGGTCGCCATCATATTGTGGAACGATGTCTGAAGACAATTTAGGTGTAATATCAACCTCGCCTGATTCCAAAGCATTCACAGAAGCTTGTGGATCTTTTTGGACGTTGAATGTTACTTTAGTCAATGTTACATCTTTAGCGTTGCGGTACTTATCGTTTTTCGCATAAACCCATTCTGTTGAAGTTGGACCGTTCCATTTTTCTAGCTTGAATGGTCCGTTAGATAATAATGTTTGTGCATTTGTAGCATATTTTCCGTTTTGCGCTTCAACGAATTTTTGGTTTTGCGGCAAGAATGTTCCGAAAGCCATTAATCCTTTGAAGAATTCAACTGTCATTGGTTTTTCAGTTTGGACAACCAATGTGTTCTCATCAGTAGCTTTTACACCAAGTGTATCAACACTGTATTGTTTTTTGTTAGCGGCAGCATCAGTGATTGCTTGAGCGCCTTTGATTTTGCCATTCATCATGTATGGGCCGTAAGGAGAAGCTGTCTTAGGGTCGATTGCACGTTTCCATGCGTACACGAAATCGTTGGCAGTTACAGGGTCACCGTTCGCCCATTGAACATCTTTCTTCAATTTAACAGTGAACTCTGTGCTTTCTTTATTTGTTTCAGGATCGCCATCAGCGATTGCTGCAACTAGTTCATTGTCTTTGTTTTGGCGGTATAAGCCTTCTTGAGTATTGTCAAGAGTTGTGAATGAAACAGTATCCTGTGCCATTACGCTATCCATTGTTGGAATCTCTGCAGATTCAAGGACACGCAATTCTTGTTTAGCAGCAAGTTTTTTGCTGTCTTTTCCGGATGAATTAGATTCATCTGACTTTTTGTCTCCACATGCAGCCAAAAATAAGCTGAGCACAAGAGTAAGAGTCAAAAGCAGAGAAAATTTAGACTTTTTCAAATTTGACACCCCTTCTACTTTCTTTTTATAAATTCTATAAATTTTATTATACAATTTTTTGACTATTTGTAAATCGGGATTATGAAAAAATTTTCTGGAAATAATTTAATATAGACACAAAAACAGCTATATAAAGGACTTTTCACTCAAAAAATTATTGTATTTTAGTGTATTAAAGCGTTATAACACTGAATTTTTGGTGGATTATATGGAATTTTTTCTATTTTTTAGGAGGTTAAAATAATGTTTCTTTTTTCAAATTTTTACAATAAATGTATATAAAAATAATTAGTTAAAAAATTCTGAATAATTATTATGTATATAAACATAATAATTATTCATGTTTAGAAGCTGACTCAACCAAGAAAGAAACTTCTCTTGCGGCCTCTTTTTTTGTTATACTGTTCTTTATACATGTCTTGTCTCTCAAATGATTGCAAAACGCCTTCCTAATGTACTAATAGGAAGAAACTAAATTAAACAGCAAAAGAGGAATATATTATATGTCTATAAGAAGAAAAAATAAGCGTATTCTTATCACAGTTGCAGCCACGCTTCTGGCGAGTGTCCTTCTTTCTTTCATTGCCTACAAACAATTGGCCCTCTTACATTTCATTAATATAAGCTTTTATTTTTCCAGTGCCTATATTATGGCCGGCCTGCTCATTCTAGTCGTCGATAAAGGGTTCTTTGACGGGATGTCATATAGCTTCCGCAGGTTATTTAAAAGGAATAGCTCCTCTGAAGCAGGTGAAGATGTCAATGACATTGTCCCTTTATCCCAATTGGTGAATCTTCCATATTCATCATTGCTAATTAGCGGCTTTATCTTGTTGGGCATCATGTTGATCAGTCTAATGGTTTTCTATCTATAAAGTACTTATGGTTTTTGGCAATCAAACTAAAAGGCCAGCCATCATTTTCAATACTTCGTATCTGGAGTAGAATGTATGTATATATAACAAGGAGTGGTATTTACACATGAAAACAATATTCTCTGGCATTCAGCCTTCCGGTTCCGTTACATTGGGGAACTACATCGGGGCAATCAAGCAATTTGTGGAACTACAGCATGATTATGATTGTTACTTCTGTATCGTCGACCAGCATGCCATTACTGTACCCCAAGACCGCCTTCAATTAAGGCAAAATATAAAGAACCTGGCAGCCCTTTATATCGCTGCTGGCATAGACCCTGAAAAATCGACTATATTTATCCAATCAGAAGTACCTGCCCACTCACAGGCAGCATGGATGATGCAGTGCATCTCCTATATCGGCGAGTTGGAAAGAATGACTCAATTCAAGGACAAATCGGCTGGAAGGGAAGCTGTTTCCGCATCTCTCCTTACCTATCCTCCGTTAATGGCAGCCGATATCCTCCTCTATAGTACGGATATCGTTCCGGTTGGCGAAGACCAGAAACAGCATTTGGAATTGACTCGTGATCTGGCTCAACGCTTCAATAATAAATACAATGATATCTTCACGATCCCTGAAGTACGTACACCTAAAGTCGGCGCTCGGATCATGAGCCTTCAAGACCCTACCAGAAAAATGAGCAAATCCGATCCGAACCCAAAAGGATTGATTGCTTTATTGGACGAGCCTAATGTTTTGAGAAAGAAAATTAAAAGCGCCGTTACCGATTCAGACGGCATTGTCAAATATGATCCGGCGAGCAAACCGGGCGTTTCCAATCTATTATCGATTTATAGTATTTTAACTGGTATAGCGATTGAAGATTTAGAGAAGAAATATGAAGGAAAAGGATATGGGGATTTTAAAGGAGAAATGGCTGAAGCCGTCGTATCAGCGCTTCAACCGCTTCAGGAACGCTATCATGCCTTGGTAAATTCCAAAGAACTTGATGACATTTTGGATGCCGGTGCAGCAAAAGCGAATAAAGTAGCCAATAAAATGGTGCGTAAAATGGAAAACGCTATGGGATTGGGCCGTAAGCGCTGATTCTCTTTTCAAATAGTACAACATATGAAAAAAGGTGAAAGGGATCTTCCCTTTCACCTTTTTTATGATATTGAAGGACGGTCCCCAACTTCAATTTCCCAAAGCTTTTCAAAGAAAGGCTGTCCTTTTACAAGGCGTTCACATAATATTTCATGCTTCGCACTCCATCCTTGCTTAGCTTCCATAAACAATTCCGACCAAGCCTCTTCAAAATGGAGCTGCTGTATGTAGCTGTATTTATCCGGTGCCCATTCTGTATACCAGTAACGGACTTCCGCGGTGTTCTTGGCTCCATTTAACTGGTCAAGGGCCATGAAAAGCAATTGTTTCATTTGTCTTTCTTTTCTGGTTAATCCAAACATCATTTCAGGCTCAGGTGAAAGAATATGGTAGCCTTTTTGGTTATGGCTCTTTGAATCAAAAGGATAATCGCCTTCAGGTGCGTTTTCGATCATTTCAAAAACAAGCTGTTCCTGCCTCGGTATCAATCTGCTTTTTCTCATAGGCATCTGATAGCCCATTGTGTCGACAGCTAAAATGCCGCTGCCATCCGATATGACGAAACAATATTCCAGTTGGATCCGTTCATGGTTTTTCCGGCAAAAAGCCTTTTGGTAAATATGTTCTAATAAACTTTGCGGCAATTCACTAAGATCATTCTCAATGTACTGAAAGAGAGCGGAAGATACTTTTAGAAGCGGAACCTGATCTAGCAGTTCTATTCCATCTTCTTTTCTCCATTCATGAAAGTGACAGATGTTATAACCATTCTCTTCACCTTCAAACCAATTTACCCATACATCATGCAGATATAACATTTTTCATCCCTCATTTACTGGAAACTATTTGTCCATAAGTATAGTCACCATTCAATGAATTTATTCCCATGCCATAATTTCTTTGCTTTATTTTTATCTCTGATACGTTAAGGAAATCGTACGCTTATTCGGAAGAATCCTGTTTCTTTCTATAAAAATCTATGAAAGCTTCTGCAGGCATGGAAAAAGACTGCTCTATACTATATGTATGGTGTTCTGCATATTGTTCAACTAAAAAATAGCCCATACAATAGCCAATCATATAGGGATGGCCATTTTTCCCCAATAACAAATCATCATGCTTCGGATCAGTCCGGTTACAGGACACTGCATCCTTAAATTTTTTATTCCAATAGGATTCCAGAAATGGTTGTGAATATTTTTTTGTCCAAGGCGCCAAATAGGATTCATCGCCCAATATACTTGCCACAGCGAATTCAGCGCATCCTTCCAATATGCTGGAATCGGCAAGACAATAATGATTCATTTTCTTATCCTGCCTATTCAGGCGGCAAACATGATGGTACTCATGGATAAAAAGAGCTTCCTTTTCCTTTTGAGGGAGATTGGGAGATAGAAAAAGTACTAGTTTATCAGGAAATGCAAGCCCTGATTTATGGTGGCCTCCGGAAAAGAAACCGACTCTTCTATGGGGAAGGATGAGGATGGGAATATTGGGGCCATCCCATTTCTTCTGATATGTTTCATGCAGGTCTGCAAAAGTTTCCCATGCCTCTTCCTTTTTAAGCAAATTGGCATCCTCAGCCCCTTTTGGTCCTGAAGTATACATTCCAAATGATTGCAAATACGCCAAGACATCAGCCGCCTCTCCATCGGGAAAGTAAGGGGCAAGCCTCTTGCATAGCTCCAACGGTTCACCCGCATATTTTTTCAGAATCGGATACGTTTCCTTTACGCCCATTTATCCCGCCTCCACTCATGCTTGGATAATGATAGTATATGATAAAGCCGCGTTTTAAATGAGTATGGAAAAGATGAAATCGACCCCGTTTATAGAAAGGCACTATTTGATGTCTCTGGAAGTATCGTAAAATCAGCAAGACACCAGGCAATCTTCTCTAAAGCTGCAGCTCCATATAAAACAGATGATGAGGGATTTTAGATTCTGTTTTAGCTCTATAGTATTATCCTTCTACATTTGGCTGAGGAGAATTATCGCTTGCTTGTGGAGAGCGGGCATCTCCACATACCCTGCCTTAGCCGACATAGCAGTGTGTCTTCTTAAACAGAATGATTCATGACGCTGTACCCTTTATAAACCTAGTTATACTATCCAAATGTTTTTTCGCAAAAAAAAGAGATAGCCTTTTATCGGCTATCTCCAGATAAGAATCTTACTCGTATTTTTTAAATGCAAGTGTAGCATTATGTCCGCCGAACCCTAAGGAATTCGAGATGGCTGCCTTAATGTCTTGCTTTCTTGCTGTATGAGGGACATAATCCAAATCGCATTCCGGATCAGGCGTTTCCAAATTAATAGTTGGAGGAAGTACGCCTTCCTTCAGAGCAAGCACAGTAAAAATGGCTTCCACTCCTCCGGCTGCGCCCAGTAAATGGCCTGTCATAGATTTAGTCGAACTGACAGCTAATTTATACGCATGGTCTCCAAAAACGCTCTTAATAGCTGTTGTTTCATACTTATCATTATAATCGGTACTTGTTCCATGTGCGTTGATGTAATCAATATCCTCCGGAGATAAATCGCCGTCATCAATAGCCATCTTCATTGCACGGGCGCCTCCCTCTCCATTTGGAGCCGGGGCAGTAATATGATAAGCATCTCCAGTAGAACCGTAGCCTACCACTTCCGCATAGATCTTCGCTCCGCGTGCAAGTGCATGTTCAAGTTCTTCCAATACTACAATTCCTGCCCCTTCACCGATAATAAAGCCATCGCGGTTGGCATCAAATGGCCTACTTGCCGTTTTAGGGTCCGGATTGGTTGAAAGAGCTTTATTCGCACAGAATCCGGCCACCGACATTTTAGTGATTGGAGCTTCTGCACCGCCCGAAATCATTGCAATGGCATCGCCGCGTTGAATAACCTTAAATGCATCGCCAATAGAGTTGGTTCCAGTAGCACAAGCGGTTACCGTACATGAGTTGACCCCTTTGGCGCCTAAGTAGATAGACACTTGCCCTGCAGCCATATCCGGAATCATCATCGGTACAAAAAATGGACTGACTCTTCTATAGCCTCTATCCAAAAAGGTCTCAAATTGATTTTCAAATGTCTCCATCCCGCCAATTCCTGAACCGACCCATACACCGATTTTGTCGGCATTCTCATCGTTGATGTCAAGCTGGGCATCTTTAACTGCCATTTTGGCCGCTGCAATCGCATAATGTGTAAAGCGGTCCATTTTACGGGCATCTTTCTTATCAATAAATCCATCTGTTGAAAAATCTTTCACTTCTGCAGCAACCTTAGCTGGGTAATCCTCGCTGTTCAATCTCGTTAAAGGACCAATACCCGATTTACCTTCGAGGATATTCTCCCATGTTGTTTCAGCATTATTTCCTAGAGGTGTCACAGCACCAATTCCGGTAATTACAACTCGCCGTTTCATCCAGTGTCATCTCCTTACAACCTATATAAATTCTTCCCAATCTCCATTGGGTTTGGTAATGTTCAACATTTACAGTAGACGAACTATACTATTGTAACAAAAATTTGTGCAATGCACTTTTTAAATGATTGTTTATTTCATTAAATTCCCCATCTTAATGCGATAGCTCCCCAAGTCAAGCCGCCGCCAAATCCAACCATAACCACTACATCATTGTCTTTGATCTTTCCTGCCTCCAATTCCTCAACTAACGCAACTGGAATTGAAGCTGCCGAATTATTCCCGAATTTGCGGATCGTATGGGACATCTTTTCCGGAGGCAATTCCAAACGCTGACGTGCCGATTCCATAATTCTTAAGTTCGCTTGGTGAGGAATTAAATAATCGACATCCTCTTTCCCCAAACCGGCTTTTTCCAGCACTTGCATACAGGAATCTCCCATTTGGCGCACAGCGAATTTAAATACTTCACGGCCGTTCATAACGATTGTTTCATTCTCCATGTCCTTATAAAGATGTTTCCCGCCTGAACCATCAGCACCCAATTCAAACGCCAAAAGGCCTTTCCCGTCCGAAACGGGTCCCATTAACACAGCTCCAGCCCCATCGCCAAACAAAACAGCCGTATTGCGGTCTTCCCAGTTAGTAATCTTGGACAGCTTTTCAACCCCGATTACTAATACGTATTTATAGGCTTTATTATTTATGAATTGTTGTGCAGTGGCTAATCCATACATGAATCCCGCACAAGCCGCCGATATATCCATTGCAGCTGCTTTAACCGCTCCCAATCTCTCTTGAAGCATGCACGATACAGTCGGAAATGATTGGTCCGGTGTCACTGTTGCCACCAATATTAAATCAATTTCTTCCGGTTTCACCCCTGATTGTTCAATAGCTGCTTTCGCCGCATTGAAAGCCATATCAGAAGTGTCGATATCGTCTCCAGCTAACCTTCTTTCCTCAATTCCCGTTCTTGTTCTAATCCATTCATCAGACGTATCCATTATTTTTTCTAAATCTTGATTTGTTACAACTCTTTCAGGCAAATAACGTCCTACTCCAAGAATCCCTGCATTCATTTTAAACAACCCCTTCTCTATTTCTCTTTTATATACATTGTCCAAAGTATCTTATTATCAATTGTTATGACTTGGTACTAATTTTACCTAATCAGTATACTACTTGCAAGAATAAAAATAAATACAGACAAATTCACATCTAAAGCGAAAAGCGCCGGGTATCCCCGACAAGCTTAAGACTTGCTCTGCTTAAAGGCTGGTCTTTGCCTTTAACAGAGATTGGCTTAAGACCTCGAGGGGATGGCGCTTGCAGCTGGATGACTCTAAAGCGGAAAGCGCCGGGTATCCCCGACAAGCTTAAGTCATGCTCTGCTTAAAGGCTGGTCTTTGCCTTTAACAGAGATTGGCTGAGACGGGGATCGAAAAAAAAGCCAAAAGGCAAAGGGCCTTATGGCTTTTCTACATTTTTTTCCGAGCATCTTTTCTGCCAAGCTCATATGCTTCACCCATCACTTTCGTGAATAAATCCATAAAAGCAGGCATCATTCCGATAGAGAGTTCGATTCCTTCTGTCTTTAATCTTGTCTTTGCTTCAGGGAAGTGTTTTAATGCAATTTGAAGAAATTGTTGATTCAAATGATTATTCATCCTACAACCCCTTTACCGGCAAAACACCGGTTTTCTTATATATTTCCACTTGTTTTAATAGCTGCTGGCGGAAAGATAGAGGAACCGAAGGACTGAATTGGCCCATTGAGGTAATCCCCTCCTCAAAATCATAAGAGATATTACCTGAAGGGAGTTTTCCACGATAGAATTGATCAGCAGCTAACACGTATAATTGATCAATATGCTGCTCGGTGCTGGTTAAGACCGTATTTCTCCCTAAATAAGACTGATCGGTAATATAACCGATTGCAAATAAACCCTTTTCTTTCATTTTGTTTATCGCTTCTACATTGTATCCATCCCCGGCAGGATATAGTACATCCAGGTCATCAGCAATCATTTTATCCATTTCTTTAAGCGCTTTTTCGACATTATCCCAGCTATGTGTATAAACAATTGTGACCTTTGTTTCCGGGTTTTGTATAAATGCCCCATCGAAGAACCCTTTTAATTCAGGTTGCCACTCATAGGCCCCTATCGCTCCAATTCGGTGAGTGCTGCTCATTTTGGCGGCTGTCATTCCGCCAAAATATCCCATGGCGTATCCTTCGATGTCCATATTTGTCTCATTTCCCATGATGGCATTGCCATTCACGGTCACAAAATGTACGGAAGAATAGCGATTTGCAATTGTATTGAAAACCTGGCTGTACAATTGGCCATTACCAATGACCAGGTTCAAGCCCATTTTCTCGAATTGGTCAACGGCATTATTGATTTTTTCGGCAGTATCCATTTTTTCTTTCACAAAAATATTGGCTTTATATGTTGAGCCTATCTAAAATAAAGCCTTATATGCCTTCGTTCCCCATCCTTGGTCTTGAATCGTATCTGTTACAAGAAGCCCGACATTCATTTCCCTTTTGCCATCGCCCTTATATGCATCTGTGCCTGATAAGGAAAGAATCAACAGTAAAAGCCCAAAACTAATGAGTGTTTGGCGAATGGCTGTATCCATATAGCATTCCTTTCTCGACTAAAACAAATAGAAATAGATAGGTCTGCAAGACCCTCCGGTTATTTTTCGTTTTTAGGAAAAACCGTTTCGCTATTCTTCTTCACTTGCTGAATGTCCGCCAACGCTTCTTCCATTGTTGTTCTTCTCGGGACCGGGAATGGAGTTATATCCTTCGCTGGCATTTCTTTGATGATTTCCGATAAGCTCCCTGAATGTCCATAAATATAGATATTTCCTTTTATTTTCAGTAGTTCTTCCATACATGGAAATAAATCTCCTATATATATACCTTCCTTTTGTACATCTGTTTCCATTTCCAATCTAGAATACAAAGAGGAATCTGGCATCCAAGGCCCAAAAAGGTTTTCGACGTAAACACATTGGGATGCAGGGACTTTCTTTACAAATGCATCCGCTTCTTCAGAGTCCGGAGGAAGAAAAAAAGTTTTTCTAATATGTTCAGCCCCTTTGAAGTTTAGCATGATCTCCAACGGATTTTGCCACTGTTCGTTTATATCCATAAAATCATAAATGGAAATAAAAAGGTGCGCATCTTCCGGGATGAAAGCGTCCTTCAACGCTTTATATTGAAAGTTGGCATTTCTTCCGATATACATTTCCTTTTCATCCGCGTATTCAATTGCCTCATCATTTATATCAAAGCCAATGACCGTTTGCCCCTGATCTAAGAGGTATCTGGTTAAGTGAAAACCCAAAAATCGAAGCGAACCGATGACAATAGAGGTACTCATATCGTTTTGCACCCTCTCTGCTACATTGATTTCTTATATATTAGTGTATGCAGAGGATTTCCTTACAGGACATTTTCATATGCTTTATAAAACCGAAGTGCTTCATTACCTATTTTATAGCGTTTTTCCGGCAGGAGGTATGAGATCTCCGTCTTTTGTTTATTATGCTTTTGCACTTTTTTATAGGAATCCATTTTTCCGCTCTGCTCATGTTCCAGTACGTGGATAATTTTAAGCGGAACGTCCATGTCGGCATCATCCCCTAGGTCGGCATCCATTGTGGCCTGAAGGGATGATTCCTCTGTCCCGAATGCTTTCGTCATTGATTTTACAAACGGTTGGAAATACACCTTTTTATGTTTTTCTTCATCAAAGCATTGCTTCACTGATAAGCAAGGATTTAAAAAAACAGCCGCTCGGATATGCTCCGGCATAATACTCATCAGTTTTAAGGCGACAAGAGCTCCTTTCCCTTCTGCGAAAAGGTGGATTTCTGTATTTAAAATCTCCGTTTTCATAATCAAATGGTATATTGCTTTGGCCAATTGGACCGCATCATCATTACCCCAATGCTCCCCGTATAGATTGGATGAAAAACAAGTATATCCGCTATCCAGGAATTGATCTAGGATCTGTGTTCGGCCAGGATGTTGGAGCCAAAAGCTATCTTGATTGTCAACGTACTGGTGATGGTCACCGATAATAAAAATGGAAAAGCCGCTTGGTTTCTTCGGATAGTAGATGATATTCCACTGATCGTCATATTCAAAGCTACGCAGCATCTTTAGCCCAGTCCTTTCTTTAAAATATATATCAAGGAAAGCCGGTTTATTGAATATGTTTCCTGATGTCCCGAGGCATGTCCAACAAATAGGCCAGCTCAAGTAGTCCCATCCGGCTTCCCGACCGTTTATTCTATACTCTTCTTTTTTCCTTGTTGCTATTTATCAAACCACTTCTTTTGTAAAAAGCGAATAAAAGATACTTTTACATTTCAAATAATAGAGGAACCAGCTCCTGTTGCCGTGCTTGAATATGCAATATACATAATATACCATATCTCCAAGGCCGGCACCTATCATTTTTCTTAAGTTCCCTTTAACGTATATGTTATTCACATTCTCCTAAAATGTTACAACATAAGCCTGTCCGAATAGACAATTTTCTTTAACATATACTAATGTATCATATTATCGCCCTGGAATTTGTCAGAAAAATGAATACTAAACAATATCCCTTCCTTAAAAGGGGTATTAGGAGTAAAAAGACATATCTTACATGCGAAAAATATGGTAATATATAAAAGATTGACGAACATAAGAGGTGATAAAAATGCGTTATATTGCAACCTTCTTTTGGGTGGTACTATTATTACAGATGATAACTTATGTAGTAAGCTCTATGATTGGTGCTAGCTATGATTACATGATCGGATTATATCTTTCCGTACCTGTAACCATAATTGTCAGCATCTTACCGCTTGTTATCGGCGATGAACCTGCTGAAAGTGTCCAGCATTGATTCTGGGTTCCACGATGCAAGATGTTTTAAGCACAAACTGATAAGGAAAGAGCCGCTCTCTTTTCTTGTTAGCTAAAGTAGAAAAGAGGCAGCTTATAGCTAGCCTCTTTTTTCTATCAGGATACCTCAATTTTAAGATTTCCATCTTGGACCTCTACTGTTGCTTTTTTGTTCTCTGTCACTCCGCCTGCTATCAGTTGGCGAGCCAGTGCTGTTTCAACATGTTTTTGAATATATCTCTTCAATGGACGCGCCCCGAAAACAGGATCATAAGCGGCATTCGCGATAAACTCTTTTGCCTCGTCGGTTATGCCGATTGTAATAGAACGCTGTGATAATCTCCGTTGAAGATCTTGTATCAGAATCTCAACAATTTTCGTCACTTGTGATAAGCCTAATGGCTTGAACATGATAATGTCATCAACGCGATTCAAAAACTCAGGACGGAAGTGCATCTTAAGGTCATTCATAACTTTTCCCCTTGCTTCGTCCGTTATTTCATCGTTGACTGTGCCTTCGATTAAATAAGTGGATCCAATATTGGATGTCATAATAATGACTGTATTCTTGAAGTCCACCATCCGCCCATGGGAATCGGTAATGCGGCCGTCATCCAGAATTTGCAGCAAAAGATTGAATACATCTCTATGCGCCTTTTCCACTTCATCCAATAGAATAACGGAATATGGTTGTCTTCTGACTGCTTCAGTCAGTTGTCCGCCTTCCTCAAAACCTACATATCCTGGAGGCGCTCCTATAAGCCTTGATGTGGAGTGCTTTTCCATATATTCCGACATATCAATCCGGATCATGTGGTCTTCGCTATCAAATAATGCTTCTGCCAGCGCTTTGACTAATTCTGTTTTACCGACGCCAGTGGGTCCCATAAAAATAAACGATCCGATTGGTTTGTTTGGATCCTTAATACCTGCTCGCGCTCTAATGACTGCATCGGCTACCAGTTGGACAGCTTCATCCTGTCCGACGACACGCTCGTGAAGAACGTCCTCTAAACGCAAAAGCTTTTCACGCTCTCCTTCAACCAACCGTGAAACAGGCACTCCCGTCCAACGGGAAACGATCGAGGAAATTTCTTCTTCGGTTACTTCCTCACGCAGAAGCTTCGTATCGCCTTCCTTATTGTTCACCTGCTCTTCCAGCACTTTCAATTCCTTTTCTAGCTGTGGAATTTTACCGTGGCGCAATTCGGCGGCTTTATTCAGATCATATTCGTTTTCCGCTTCTTCCAGTTCACGCTTCATCTTTTCCAAAGCCTCGCGCTTTTCCTGGATGTGCTGCAATCCTGATTTTTCCAATTGCCATTGGGAACGCATTTTATTTGTTTCTTCTTTCAAGTTGGCCAGCTCTTCTTGTAGATCTTCCAACCGTTTGCGGCTTTGCTCATCCTGTTCTTTTTTCAGTGCAGCTTCTTCAATTTCCAATTGCATCACTTTACGCGTCAATTCGTCCAACTCGGAAGGCATCGAATCAATTTCTGTTCGAATCATGGCACATGCCTCATCCATTAAATCAATCGCTTTATCGGGCAAAAAACGGTCGGTGATATAACGATTGGAAAGAGTCGCTGCAGCCACCAACGCCCGGTCATGTATACGGACCCCGTGATGGACCTCAAACCGTTCCTTTAATCCCCGGAGAATCGAAATGGTATCTTCCACGTCGGGTTCTTTGACAAGCACTTGCTGGAACCGGCGCTCGAGTGCAGGATCTTTCTCAATGTATTGCCGGTATTCATCCAATGTGGTCGCTCCGATACAATGCAGCTCTCCACGGGCAAGCATCGGTTTGAGCATATTTCCTGCGTCCAAGGCTCCATCCGTTCGCCCAGCGCCCACTATCGTATGCAATTCATCGATAAACAATAGAATTTTACCGTCGCTTTTCTTAATTTCATTGAGGACAGCTTTCAGCCGTTCTTCGAATTCGCCACGAAATTTGGCTCCTGCTACTAGTGAACTCATATCTAACGCGAACACAGTTTTATCTTTTAGCCCTTCCGGTACGTCTTTTCTGACAATCCGCTGAGCCAGCCCTTCCACGATCGCTGTTTTTCCGACACCCGGTTCACCGATTAACACTGGGTTATTTTTTGTTTTTCGGGAAAGGATACGGATGACGTTCCTGATTTCCGAATCTCTTCCGATTACCGGATCCACTTTGCCGCTCCGTACTTCTTCAACCAAATCGCGGCCATATTTCTTCAACGCTTCATATGTGCTTTCAGGGTTAGAACTTGTCACTTTTTGATTCCCCCTTATATTTTGAATGGTTGATTTCATTTCTTTTATCGAAATCGGAAATTGTTTTTTTAGCAGTTTCATTTCTTCAGCCGTACTAGAGAAGAAAGCTAGCAGTAAATGCTCTATCGATAAATACTCGTCCTCAAACCGGCCCACTTCATCCCAGGCTTCATTGATTGCATTCTGCAGCCCTTGGGACATATATAACTGTATATTGCCTGATGAAGCAGAGACTTTTGGTTGTCTGGCGATGTGGTCATCCACTGCTTTTGTAAAAGCGGCTACATCAATTTTTTGGTCTTCCAATATGCGCAAAAGCATATAGTCTTCCTGTGCCAGCATCACAGACAAGAAATGGACGATTTTCAATTCTTGCTGCTGTTGCTGCTGCGCTTCTGTTTGCGCACCAATAAACACTTCCTGTACACGATCGGTCATTTTATTTAAATCCAATTCAATCTCCTCCTACCATTCCTTACAGGCATGATCGCAATAAAGATAGTTTGACCTTTCTTGACCTTTAAATCTATTATACAACTATTTGCTAATATGTAAAGTAATTGACGAACAATAGCCGCACCCGCACACCGCAACACTTAAGCCCGCCATTGCCGCTTATAATAGCGGCAATAATGGGCTTATAGCTTCAAGGTTACGGCTTTCTCTGATATGTCCAATTACGATTTTCATTCGTATTTTCCGGAAAACGATCTCCAGCATGCAGATGGATTTTCTTAGGATTATTCACCATACTGCCAGTCTCTCCTACCTCTACATAATAGCCATTATTCGGAGCTTTTTGGCCATGCTTGAAGTGCCGGGTTTGTCCCATTATGCAATTTCCTCCCTTCCAACATGATCAATATGTATTGTTCCCCAAACACAAAAAAACATGGCGGTTTTCTCTTTTATGTACATTTACCTCTTTGTTTTTTTTATAAACCATCTTTACTTTATATATTAGAATAGTGTTAAATGAGAAGATACGAATGAAGATTCAACAGGAGGAACCATCTTGGAACACTTAATTGAAATGTTAAAATATCTTTTCCTAGGAATTGTTCAAGGTTTTACAGAGCCTATTCCCGTATCATCAAGCGGCCATCTTGTCTTAATTCAACACTTCTTTGGCCTTGAAATTAAAGGAATGAGCTTTGAACTTTTAGTAAATACCGCATCCCTATTTGCAGTATTGCTTATTTACCGCCAGGATATCATCCGTTTAATCAAAAACGGCTTATTATATATAACAAAAAAAGAGGAAAGCGCCAAATCCGATTTCCGCTTTATCCTTTATCTCATTGTCGCAACTATTCCGGCAGGTGTAGTCGGAGTATTATTCGATGATTACATCGCTGCCTACTTTAAAGGGATACGGACTTTAGCAATTGCATTATTAGTGACCGGCCTTGCCCTTTGGTTGATCAGGAACCTCCGCGGCCGCAAAAATGATGGTGATCTCACTTTGAAAGACGCCATAATTATCGGTTTGTCACAAGTAGTTGCCTTGATTCCTGGCATTTCCCGGTCCGGGGCAACGATTGTAGCTGCCATGGCATTAGGGATGAAACAAGAAACCGCTCTGCGTTTTTCTTTTCTATTGTTTATTCCTGTAAGTCTGGGAGGGATGGTTTTAAGCTTGACAGATCTAATAGCCGACCCTCAAATCAGTTCACTGGCAGTACCATACACGCTTGCTTTCTTCGGTTCCTTGGTCGCATCTTATTTCTCTTTGAAATGGTTTATGAATATAATGGCAAAAGGAAATTTAATTTATTTCTCCATTTATTGCTTCATTGTCGGCGCTGCTGTATTGATCTTTGCCTGACAATGACAAAAACAGGCCTCCTATATGGAAGGCCTGTTTTTATATTTATTTCATTAAGTCCACCAATAGAGCTTTTTGGGCATGAAGGCGGTTCCCTGCTTGGCGGAACACAACCGAATGGCTGCCATCAATCACTTCTGCGCTGACTTCTTCCTCTCGATGGGCAGGCAGGCAATGCATGAAAATATAATCATCTTTCGCATGGGCCGCCAATGTAGCATTCACTTGAAAACCTTGAAAATCATGCAGCCGCTTTTGATTTTCATTCTCCTGTCCCATACTGGTCCATACATCGCTGTATATGATATCTGCGTCCATCACAGCTTGCATCGGATCATTGACTATTTCCAATGTTGTACCATTTTGATCTGCCATACGCTTCACATCTGTTGCAACCCCACTATTAGGCTCATATCCTTGAGGAGTCGCCACCGATACATCGATTCCTACTTTTACACAGGCTTCCATTAAGGAATGGGCTACGTTATTCCCATCCCCGATATAAGCAAGCTTCAACCCTGACAATGTCCCTTTTACTTCTTTAATCGTCAATAAATCCGCAAGTGCCTGACAAGGATGGTACAGGTCAGTAAGCCCATTAATAACTGGTACCGAAGCATTTTTTGCCAATTCCTCGATTTTGTCATGACCGAATGTGCGGATCATGATGCCATCGACATATTCCGATAGAACGTGGGCACTATCCGAAATCGTTTCGCCTCTACCTAATTGAAGGTCCTGGCTGCTCAGAAATAGAGCATGGCCACCGAGCTGGATCATTCCGATCTCAAACGATACTCTAGTCCGTGTAGAGGATTTTTCAAAGATCATAGCAAGGTTTTTTCCTTTTAAAGGAGTGTACTCCTCACCTATGGCATGCTTTTCTTTTATGTCCTCCGCTATTTGCAAAAGAGCATGGATCTGTTCCCTGCTTACGTCAGTCAGTGTCAAGAAATCTTTTCCGGTTAAGATTTTAACATACGGTTGCGATGATATGATTGTCATTAGTCCACTACACCCTTCTTCATTTTTTCGTGCCATTCCTCCAATGAAACGACTGGTGCATCATTGTGAGTAAATCCATCCACGTAAGCTGCAAATGTTTCCAGGCTAGTGAAGGATAACAAACGGTATTTGGCCGCTTTTAAACGATCTTCTTTTTCATTTTCAGTCAGAGAAATAATGACTTTCCCCTTCTTCTCTTTCAGCCAAGCTTCAAGGTCGGACTCGGCTGCCAAGGACAGCCCTGCATCTTTCATCTTTGTAAGCACTGATTCCTCTAATTGGGCATGTCCCGAAAGGAATATTTCATTCCCGCGGTCGGATATGCTCTTTTCCAAAAATTCAAAAGCTTTTGCGAGCGCCTCTTCTTTTGAATTGCCAATAGCAATGCCTTCACCGGTCGATTTCATTTCAGGCCCAAGCTTGCTGTCCAGCCCGCTAAGCGCAAATGTTGAAAACACTGGATATTTCACCACATGATAAGGCAACTTAACTGTATCTGCCTTTACATCAAGCAAATCCTGCAATCCATATTTCCCGAGCAATATTTTTGTCGCAATTTGTACCATAGGGACATCTGTCACCTTTGAAATAATGGGGATGGTCCGGCTTGCTCTTGGGTTGACTTCAAGAATATACACGTCTTCATTTTGAATGACATATTGAATATTCATTAGACCTTTATAATCCAGTGCTTGCACAAGCTTCTTCGCATAATGGGCCATTTTTTCCTGAACATTTTTTGAAAGTGTCTGGGCAGGAAGATAGGCCATACTGTCACCTGAATGAATTCCTGCTTTTTCGATATGCTCTGCGATAACCGGGATAAATAATTGATGTCCGTCACCGATTAAATCTACTTCTGCCTCTTTTCCAGGCAAGTAAGAATCGATCAGAATTGGGTATTGGCTTTCTATAATACCAGCCTTCAAAGTCTCCATATTGCTATAAACCTTCATGCCGCTTCCTCCAATGACATAGGAAGGACGGACAAGCACTGGGAACTGCAGCTCCTCGGCATAACGGAAAAGTTCTTCTTCATTATTGGCTACATGGCCGGCCACGTGCGGGATATCAAGATTTTCAAGCAGTTCATAAAAACGGTGGCGGTCTTCTAGTTGATCTACCACGTCAAAAGAGGTACCAAGTAAATTAATTCCGCTTTTCTCTAAAGCTTCCGCTAAATTGATGGCTGTTTGGCCGCCGAACTGGACGATCACATCCGTAATGAGTTCAGCCTCAATTACATTCAATACGTATTCCAATGTCAACGGTTCAAAGTACAACTTATCAGCAGTCGCAAAGTCTGTGCTTACGGTCTCTGGGTTATTGTTGATCATAATGCTCTCTACGCCCTCTCCCTGTAAAGCAAGGACGCTGTGTACAGAGCAATAATCAAATTCAATCCCCTGCCCAATCCGGATGGGCCCGCTGCCAAGAATCAGCACCTTTTTCTTATCGCTTGGCAATTGCTCGTTTTCACCATTGTATGAACTATAAAAATAGCTTGTTTTCGATTCGAATTCAGCACCGCACGTATCTACCATTTTATAGGACGCAACAATGCCCATTTGTTTTCTCTTTTCTCTTACTTCCGCTTCTTTTACACTCCACGCTTGTGCCAAGTATGCATCCGCAAATCCTAATTCTTTATAAAGAGAAAGTTCATCATATTGAACAGATTCGAACACTTGTGTTTCAATTTGTTTCTCTGCAGATACCAACTGTTCAAATAAGCGAAGATAGAAATAATCTATTTTAGTCTCTTGATGTATGGTTATAATCGATTCACCTCTGCGCAACAATTCAAGGATGACGAAAAACCGTTCATCGTTCATCGCCCGCATCTCTTCATATAATCCGTCTACAGGGACATTTTTTAACTTTGTCAGCTTTAATCCGATGACTTTCTTCTCTAAAGAAGCCACCGCTTTTTGAATTGCGCTTTCAAGGCTTCTGTCTATCGCCATCACTTCTCCGGTCGCTTTCATTTGTGTTCCCAATTTCCGGTTTGCACCCGTAAATTTATCAAAAGGCCAGCGCGGGAATTTAACCACAACATAATCCAATGCAGGCTCAAAACTGCAATAGGTGCTTTTCGTAACAGGATTTACAAGCTCTGAAAGAAGATAACCTACTGCCAATTTGGCTGCGATTCGCGCTATCGGATAACCGGTCGCTTTGGAAGCAAGGGCAGAAGAACGGCTAACCCGAGGGTTCACTTCAATCAAATAATATTGTTTACTGGCTGGATCAAGCGCAAATTGAATATTGCACCCACCTATGATTCCCAAGGATGAAATGATCTTAATGCTCGCCCCCCTCAACATCTGATACTCCTCATCTGTCAATGTTTGGGAAGGGGCGACCACTATGGAGTCACCTGTATGGATGCCGACCGGGTCGATATTTTCCATATTACATACAGTGATGCACGTACCTGACGCGTCACGCATCACTTCATATTCGATTTCTTTAAAGCCTGCAATACTCTTTTCCACCAAACATTGTGTAATCGGGCTTTCCTGCAAGCCCCCGCGTACAAGCTCCTTATATTGATCTTCATCAGCAGCTATTCCGCCGCCTGTCCCTCCAAGTGTATAAGCAGGGCGAATGATAATCGGGAACCCTATCTCTTCGGCGAATCCCATTGCCTCATCCAAAGTATGGATGATTTTACTGTCAGGGACTGGTTCATTGATCTCATACATCAATGCTCTGAACAGTTCGCGGTCTTCTCCCTTTTTAATAGAATCTATTGGAGTTCCCAACAACTTCACTTGATATTTATCAAGAACGCCCATTTCATCAAGCTCATAAGCCAGATTAAGGCCTGTCTGCCCGCCCAATGTAGCCAATAAGCCATCAGGGCGTTCCTTTTCAATGATTTTAGTAATTGACTCCTTCGTCAAAGGCTCAAAATAAACTATGTCGGCATTCGTTTCATCTGTCATAATAGTCGCTGGATTATTATTGATCAAAATGACTTTATAGCCTTCCTCTTTCAGGGCGAGGCACGCTTGGGTGCCGCCGTAATCAAACTCCGCCGCTTGGCCGATAACAATCGGGCCTGAACCGATGACAAGGATGGATTGGATGGATGTATCTTTAGGCATATGCTTTCTCTCTCCCGCTGTTTCTTTTTACTGTAACTAAAAATTCGTTGAATATTGACGCACTTTCCGCTGGTCCTGGGTTGGCTTCCGGATGGAATTGCACAGAAAGGATCGGCCATTGTTTATGCTGCATCCCTTCCACTGATCCATCATTGACCTGAACAAATCGGACTTCCAGATTTGTCTTCAGCAGGCTTTGTTCATCCACCACATAGCTATGATTCTGGGATGTCATAAAAACAGTATGATTTTCCTTATCCAATACAGGCTGATTGGCACCTCGATGTCCAAACAACAATTTTTTTGTTTTTCCTCCAAATGCCAAAGCGATTAATTGATGCCCTAGACAAATGCCCAACGTCGGATAAGCAGAAATGATGGATTGAATCTCTTTGATATAAGGAAGCATTTCCATCGGGTCCCCCGGCCCATTTGATAATAATATTCCATCAGGCTGAAGTGCCTGCACCTCTTCATAACTTGTGTTGTACGGAACGACTGTTACTTTACACTGGCGGTCAAGCAAAGATTGAAGGATCGACTTTTTATAACCGAAATCCATTAACACAATATGGCGGTCGCCTTCTCCATAACTTTTCACTTCTTTTTGTGAAACTAGTGGAACAGGCGGCTCTGACTCCAGCTTCAACGAAGGAAATTCGGCACCAGATTGAATGCAGGCAGGCATCGAACCATGCTCTCTTATCCGTTTCACGATAGCCCGTGTATCAGCATGCCCGATCATGGGAATATCCCATTTATTTAAATACTGCACCAATGATTTTTTTGCATCATAGTGGGAATGGGCCATATCCCCCCGATGGACCACCACAGCCTTAACATGCGGCTTCGCACTTTCAAAATCATGTTCATTAATTCCATAGTTCCCTATTAACGGATACGTAAATACAACAATCTGGTCTTTATAGGAAGGATCGCTTAATACCTCTTGGTATCCTGTCATTCCTGTGTAAAAAACAATTTCTCCACTAACCGGTTTATCCGGTGCTTGTGTGAGCCATTTACCACTAAAGGACTCACCATTCTGCAAATGTATATAACTGTCCATATAGTCCACCCCATCATTACGTATATAAATCTAATTAATTGTATAAAAATACAATTAAACACAAAAATATCTATTTTTTCACTAATCGTTGCGCCAATTTCTCTACTGCCAAATGTATCTCTTCAAAAGTCGCGTTAAGCGGCGGAAGAAGCCTCAATGTATTCGGGCCAGCGGTAAGGATTAACAAACCATCTTCCTGAAGCTTTATGAGCAATTCGTTTACCCCGTAATCCATTTCAATGCCCGCCATGAGGCCGAGGCCTCTTATCTCCCTTACAGATGGAACGCCTTCAAGTTTCTCTCTCAATAGGGAAAATAGATACTCGCCCTTCTCCCGGACCTTTAACAACATATCTTCCTTAAAAATTTGATCAGTGACAGCACAGGCAGCAGCAGCGCTGAGCGGATTCCCGCCAAAGGTTGAACCATGGCTCCCTGCATTGAAATAGATGCTTAATTCGGCTTTTCCAAGCATCGCCCCTATAGGGAGTCCATTTCCCAATCCCTTTGCCATCGTCACGATATCCGGTTTAAAATCAAAATGCTGATAAGCAAATGGTTTCCCTGTTCTTCCGATGCCCGTTTGGACTTCATCTACAATAATGAGTGCCCCATTTTCTTTGGCAATTTCCTGAACAGCTTTCAAAAATGACTTTTCCGCACAATGGATCCCACCTTCACCCTGCACGATCTCGATCATAATGGCTGCTGTATCCTGATCAATATGTTTCTGCAGATCATCGACGTCATTAAAGAGAAAGTAATCAAATTGCTCAAGCATCGGACCATAACCGACTCTTACTTTTTCCTGCCCGGTCGCCCCCATTGTCGCGTATGTTCGGCCATGGAAGGATTGCAGGCAGCTTATGATTTTTTTTCGTCCAGTCGCTTTTTTAGCCAATTTAATGGCTGCCTCATTCGCCTCGGCTCCACTATTGCAGAAAAAGGTATACTCAAGCCCCGATTGTTCGGTTAATATATCCGCCAACTTCTCCTGCAAGGGCTGTTGAAACAAGTTAGATGTATGCCAATACCGATCAATCTGGCGATTCAAAGCCTCCTTCACCTGTTCTGGCCGATGGCCTAAATTCAAAACGCCGATTCCCGATGTAAAATCGAGATATTTCTTTCCATCGCTATCA
Source organism: Bacillus kalamii (assembly GCF_047238185.1). Taxonomy (NCBI): domain Bacteria; kingdom Bacillati; phylum Bacillota; class Bacilli; order Caryophanales; family Bacillaceae; genus Bacillus; species Bacillus kalamii. The sequence goes on from NZ_JBDFMI010000001.1 coordinate 2,882,533, forward strand.
CTCAGCCAGCTTCCTTCAGCATATTCAGGTGTAATGTTCCATCTTCCATAGGTTTGAAATAAATGGCTCATGATTGCATCCCTGCCTTTTCAGAAAATGTCGTCCCTATCCAATTCCCTTTTGAAAAGAAAGCATCTTTCCCATTCACAATCCTCACTTGCCTTATGCCGGTCTCCAATGCTTTCAATGCAGTTTGCACCTTTGGAATCATTCCTCCAAGGATGACTTTTTCCCGGATCAATCTTTCGACCTCTTCTGCCGTTAATGATTCAATTAATTTCCCCTCATGCAATACACCCTTCACATCTGTCACAAACACACAGCTATCTGCATCCAATGCCCTTGCTACAGCTCCAGCCGCCATATCGGCATTAACATTCAATGTTGTCCCCCATTCGGAAACAGCCAAGGGAGTCAGCACCGGCACAAGACCCATATCCAGTACGTTTTTGATCAATTCGCTGTTTACAGACGTAATTTCACCGACTTCTCCTAATGATTCCTTATCTATATGCCTTCCTTTCAGAAGGCCGGCATCACTGCCATGCAAACCGATTGCATTGAAACCGTGCTGATTGAGCAGCCCTACAAGGCTCCTGTTCGTCTTTCCGGATAGGACAAGCTCAACCACATCAAGGACATCACTTGTTGTTTTTCGTAGACCGTCATGAAATTCAGGAATGATGTGTAGGGTTTCTAGCATTTGGTTGATATCAGGCCCTCCTCCATGGACAAAAATCAGGCGATAGCCTTCTCGCTGTAAATCTTGCAAACTGGCAAAAAACGAATCGTCCAATTCATCCAAAATACTGCCGCCCAATTTTAGGAGCAGAATTTTCATGCATACCCCTCCTTTATCACGTACGATAGCTTCCGTTTATTCTCACATAGTCATAGGATAAGTCGCAGCCCCAGGCAGTGCCTGTTTCATTGCCTTCCTGTAAAGCCACTTCAATTACAATATGATCATTTTTCAATTTATTTGAAGCATCTTCTTCAGAAAATGGAACAGGTATCCCCTTACGAAGCATAGTAATTCCTTCAATTGAAATATCAACTTGCTGCGGGTTGAACCCTACGCCGCTTCTTCCCATGGCTGCTATTATGCGGCCCCAGTTCGCATCACAGCCAAAGACAGCTGTTTTGACCAAAGAAGAACCAACGATTGTTTTCGCGATCATCCTAGCATCGTTTTTTGTTTTACTTCCCTTAACCGAAACCTCGATCAATTTAGTTGCCCCTTCGCCGTCTCTCGCGATTTTTTTCGCTAGGTCTTCACAAACGGCCGTTATTAATTTGATGAATACCGGCCAATCTGCATGGGAAGGAACCAGTTCCTCATTTCCGCTTAAACCGTTTGCCATGATAAGCACCATATCATTCGTTGATGTGTCCCCATCCACCGTAATCTGATTGAAGGTTTGATCAACAGCCTGCCGCAGTGCAAGCTGCAGGTTATTTGGCCCTATAGCAGCATCGGTAGTCAAAAAGCCAAGCATGGTGGCCATATTAGGATGGATCATTCCCGACCCTTTAGCCGCTCCGCCTATTGTCACTGTACTTCCTGCAATTTCTGCACGATAGGCGCATTGTTTGGTTACTGTATCTGTCGTTAAAATCGCTGTTTCAAAATCAGATGCCCCATGAGCTTCATTAGTCGCTTCCAAACTGTTTATGCCATTCTCGATTTTCTTCATATCGAGATATTCTCCAATAACACCGGTTGAAGCAACTGCAACTTGCCCTGGAAGCAATCCAAATTTATCCGCGGCCAATTGCCGCATAGTCAAGGCATCCTGCAATCCGCGCTCCCCTGTACACGCATTTGCACATGCACTATTGACAATGACTGCCTGCAATAAACCGCCATTAGACAAGCTTTCCCTAGTGGCGAGGATGGGAGCAGCCTGGACAACATTTTGTGTATAGACCGCCGCTGCGCTGGCAGGTTTTTCCGATAAAATCAACCCTATATCTTTTTTGGAATAGCGCAATCCCGCATGCAGCCCCCCAGCCAAAAAACCTTTGCAACTGACTATATTCCCTTCCTCAACTTGCTGGATTTCCGTTTGCGTTTGCATACTGTTCATCCTTTTCACATGCAGGCCTATGGAAATAGCGGCAATTGCATTAATCCATCAGTTTCCCCGAAACCACATAGAATATTTGCATTTTGTACAGCCTGGCCTGCTGCCCCTTTCATTAAATTATCGATTACTGAAACAATCGTTATTCTTCCTGTTCTTTCATTAATAGAGAGTGAGATATCGCAAAAATTCGACCCCATCACCTGTTTGGTGCATGGATACACACCCTGCTCCTGGATTCGGATGAACGGATGGTTCATATACGTTTCCCTATACAAACCATGTAGCTTGTCATTGCTCCATTCCCCTTTCAATTCTGCATAGATGGTGGCCATGATCCCTCTCGTCATAGGCACTAAATGGGTGCTGAATTCAATTGTCGTACGATCCCCTTGCCAGATGTCCAACTGTTGTTCGATTTCAGGAATATGCTGATGCTCATGCACTTTATATATCTTAAAATTTTCATTCACTTCACTATATAAAGAACCGACGCTTGCAGACCTTCCGGCACCGGAGACACCCGATTTTGCATCAATAATCACGGAATCCGGCCTGATTAATCGCTCAACCATCAATGGTGCCAAACCCAATAATGAGGCTGTTGGAAAACAACCTGGATTAGCAACGAGATCCGCTTCTTTGATCTGTTCTTTATTCCATTCACTGAGCCCATAAACCGCTTTTCCCAAGATTGCTTCTTCTGCAGGCTCTTTTTTATACCATTTCCTGTATGACTCTTGAGATTGCAAACGATGGTCACCGGATAAATCAATGACCTTCACCCCAGCAGACAATAGTTTCGAAGCAAGGTCTTTTGCGACGCCTGACGGTGTTGCCAGAAAAACAAGCTGGCTATTCCCAGCTATTTCATCAATATCTATATCACGAAGCCTATAGGGACTATGAGATAAATGCGGATTTTCCTGATGAAGGAATTGTCCGGGCTTAGACGATGAGTGGAGAGAGGAAATAGTGAAAAAGGGATGTTGCTGCAGCAATCTGACTAACTCTACGCCGCTGTATCCCGACGCTCCGATAACTGATACATCCATTCTTTCGTACACCACCTTTTCATTAATCTGAAGGAATTTCCATTTCTTTCTGCTTTTATTTACATTATTATAATCATGAATAAAAATAAAATCAAATGAATTTTTATAAATAATTTATTTTTCTAAAATTTAATATCACCCCTTCCCAAAACCCTTGTATTTTAAAGAGTTTTTCCACTTTTCATTAACCAACACAAATCCACCTAATTAAACTTGTCCAATATAATATGCAACTGATATTAATTTTGCTGTAGTATTTTCCCCCGCATCCAGCATGTTTTTACACAAAATAGGCGTTATCGTCTCCCTTCAAAAAAAAACTGCACCCCGGCAAGGGTGCAGTTTTTCCACTCAATTAATAGTTAAAATTTCATATTGGCTCGCCAATTCAATGAAGTGATCCATTCCACTTATTTTACCGGCAGTCAATTTATCTTCGACACCGTAATAATCTACACATGTCTTACAGGCATAAACCCCTACCCCTTTTGCTTCCATTTCTTTCAGATGGACCGAAGCGAGGGATTCTTCCGTTAAGGCCAAAACACCTGAATTCATGCAGAAAACGGCTACCGGAAGGTCCTCCCGTTGCTTCAAAAGAGTAAAAAAGGTTTCCAGGACCGTTTCTCCCAGTTCCCCGTTACCTGAACCAAACTTATTGGAGCTTAACAAAACGACTTTATTTTTCATGTTACCAACTCTCCTCTAAAAAGCAGTTGTTTTTATGAAATACCTAAAGCAATTTTAGCATATCGGGAAAGGCGGTCTTTTGTCCAAGGCGGATTCCAGACAATATTCACTTCTGTTTCCTTAACTTCAGGAATATCCATTAGGGCTACCTTCACTTGGTCTACAATTGTCCCTGCAAGCGGGCAGCCCATTGCAGTCAGCGTCATCGTAACAGTTGTATTGCCTTCCTCATCCATATCTATGTCATAAACTAATCCAAGATTGACAATATCAATGCCTAATTCCGGGTCGATTACTTGCTCCAATGCCCCCATCAGGTTATCTTTTAAATCTTGATCCATTGCATTCAACTCCTTTTTTTCTATTCTAACAAATAAGGGATTGCTTTGCCCATATCTTAGCGTCAAGCAATCTTTTTCTGAAAGTTATAAGTATTCCACAAACCAATTCACCGCTTCAACCACGCCTGCATTCGGAACTGCATGCCCTGCCTTTTCATCCAAAATATAAGAAATTGGGATGTTTTTTTGATCATATGATGGCTTAATTTTTTCATAAAATGCATATTCCGCTTGATAAGGCACTACTTTGTCATTGCCTCCGTGCCAGAACATAAGAGGTCTTTCCTTCCATTCAGCAAGCCGTTTTGTCACATCGTACGGCTCTAAGATAGCCAATTGTTGTTCAATTTGCTCTTCGGTCAACAAATCAGCTTTCATATTCTTCATCGCTTCGACCTGTTGGTTCGCAAATTCAATATACGCCGGATTCCCCATCAAGGACACACCTGCATGGATCCATTCGTATTTTCCCATGGCTCCTAGAGTAGTTATGGCACCCATCGAAGTGCCTATGAGCCCTATCCGTCCATCTAAGACTAAACCATCTGATACCAGACTGTCTTTAATGAAAACCAATTCTTCGATACTATTCAAAACAATTTTCCAAAAAGAGGCGTATATATTTTTTTCTTCTGCCCGCTCTCCATGATATAAAGCATCAGGCAATATGATTCTGTATCCTTTCTCTGCCAGCATATAGGCAAATTGAAGGTTTCTCTCCTTTATGCTATTCACTCCGTGCAGGAATATAACAAGAGGTGCCGGCTGATCCGCTAATTGCTGCTTCACTACATGCAACACAGGGATATTATGTATGCTGTCTTTTTTTATGATAACCAAAACGAAGCCCCCTACATACCATTTTCTTTAGTTTTCTTACTAATGTATACTATACCTTATAAGTTCAGGGATGGAAAAAAGATACGTCTTCCTGTACATTCAGAAGAAAAGCTTTTTCCAAAAGGAGATACATTATGACAGAAAAACATTTAATTGCTCTAGATTTAGACGGAACACTGTTAAAGAACGATAAAACCATATCCTCCAAAACAAAAGCTGTACTCCATGCTTTAAAAGAACAAGGACACCAGATCATGATAGCCACCGGCCGCCCCTACCGATCCAGCGCTTCCTATTATCAGGAACTCGGCCTGCAGACACCGATCGTCAACTTCAATGGAGCTTTTGTCCATCATCCCCTTTCCACTAGCTGGGGAACGTACCACAGCCCATTGGATTTATCAGTGGCGAAAGATATCGTGGAAGCTTGCGAAGACTTTCCTCTCCACAATATTATTGCGGAAGTGAGAGATGATGTTTTTTTTCATTACCATGATGAGAAAATGATCGATCTTTTCCAATTTGGAAACCCGAACATCACTTATGGCGATCTTCGCAGCTTTCTCCAGGCCTCACCGACAAGCATGCTCATCCATACAGAAGAACATGATGTACATAGCATCCGTAAACATCTGTCCGATGTTCATGCTGAAGTAATTGACCACCGCCGCTGGGCAGATCCTTTCCATGTGATCGAAATTGTCAAATCTGGTCTCAACAAGGCAGTCGGCATCCAAAAAGTAGCAGATTTTCTGGCTATTCCAAAAGATCGGATTGTTGCATTCGGTGACGAAGACAATGACCTGGAAATGCTGGAATATGCAGGGACAGGTGTAGCGATGGGAAATGGGATCGATGCAGTGAAGAATATTGCCGATACCATAACTCTGAGCAACGAAGAAGACGGAATCGGCCTGTTTCTACAGGAAAAATTCAATATCCCCGACCGTAAACTATCCTAATGCCCTTGAGGAAAGTTCAGCAATCATTGCCAGTATCCTATGAGGTGTATCGGCTTATACTAAAAGTGCATCCATATGCGATGCCAATAGCTTAGATAGCGAGGGGTTTACTAATGGGCAAAAGCACAAAATCAAAACGTTTTTTCCAGCAAAGTAAAGACGCTGTTTCCAAGCATGATGAAAAATTCCCGTACCGCATGACCTTAGCGGAAGCAGAAGAAAGAAAATCATGCAGCTGCCATTCAGGTACGGATTGCTGCAATTAATGCAGAGCAAATTGTAACTAGTCCGTACTTCAGAAAGCCAAGAAAATGCTTCCCCTTCACAAGAGTTCATGGCTTCCGTTATTCAGGATGGTCTGGAGCGTGGAACATCAGGCTAAAAGAGGCACATCAAAGCTAACAGCTTTCCCCGCAATAGAACAGCCTACCTAATGGATAGGCTGTTCTTTTTTTACCATTTAGTTGACATCAGCCGTACTGCACTATATAATTCAAAAAAATCAATTATTCAGGAAACGTCGACGAGGATCAGTACAATGTATAAAGCCATTTCCAGAGAGAAAGCAAATCGCTGAAAGCTTTCAGTGGCCCGCATCGGAACCTGCCTCTGAGTTCTGTCCGCAAAATCGGGCAGCGGTTAATCGCCGTTAATAGATAAGAGTGTGAAGCTTGGCTTCGAAATAGGGTGGTACCGCCGATATATCGGTCCCTATTCGATTGCCGGTTTTTTTTTTTACCCTATATGGATGAGGTGCAATTATGGCAAAACAATTTGTGAAAGAAATTACTGCTATGGAAGACAACTTTGCCCAGTGGTATACAGATGTGGTCAAAAAAGCAGACTTAGTTGATTATTCAAGCGTCCGCGGAAGTATGATCATTCGGCCATATGGCTATGCGATTTGGGAAAACATTAAGGATGCCCTTGATAAAAAAATCAAGGATACTGGCCATGAAAATGTGTATATGCCACTGTTCATACCTGAGAGCCTTCTGCAGAAGGAGAAAGACCATATCGAAGGTTTCGCTCCGGAAGTTGCCTGGGTGACTCATGGGGGAGAAGAAAAATTAGCAGAGCGGCTTTGTGTACGCCCTACTTCAGAAGTTCTTTTCGGTGAACACTATAAAAACATCATCCATTCCTATCGCGACCTCCCAAAATTGTACAATCAATGGGCAAACGTAGTCCGCTGGGAAAAGACAACACGCCCTTTCTTACGAACATTGGAGTTTCTTTGGCAGGAAGGGCATACATGCCACGAAACCGATGAAGATGCACAAGAAGAAACGGTCAAAATGCTCGAAGTCTATGCATCCATGTGTGAAGATGTCCTCGCAATTCCTGTAATCAAAGGAAAAAAAACGGACAAAGAAAAATTTGCGGGCGCCAAATATACGTATACGATTGAGAGTCTTATGCATGACGGAAAAGCCCTGCAATCAGCTACTTCACACCATCTCGGGAACGGATTTGCCAAAGCGTTCGGCATCCAATTTACAGACCGGGACGGACAATTGCAATATGTCCAGCAAACTTCCTGGGGATTCACTACCCGTATCATCGGAGCTATGATCATGGTGCATGGAGATGATAGAGGCTTGGTTGTACCGCCACGCATTGCCCCTACACAGCTCATGATCATCCCGATTGCCCAGCATAAAGAAGGCGTTCTGGATTTTGCCTATGACCTCCATGAAAGATTGAAAAAATCGTACCGTACAGGCATTGATGCCAGTGACAAGAAACCAGGATGGAAATTCAACGAATATGAAATGAAGGGAATTCCATTGCGCCTGGAAATCGGGCCGCGGGACATAGAATCCAATCAGGCTGTGCTGGTTAGAAGGGATACAGGCGAAAAACAAACAATTAATTTATCCGATATGGAATCAACCATCGAAAAAACACTGGAAGATATCCAAAAAAACCTTTATCAGAAAGCAAAAAAACATCGCGACAATAAAACAAATGCCGCAGAAAATATAGAGGGCATGAAACAAATCCTTGATGAGAAAACCGGCTTCATCAAAGCTCTATGGTGCGGCAGCAAAGAATGTGAAGAAGAGATAAAAGAAAAAACAGGTGCAACTTCCCGCTGCATTCCTTTCGACGAACAAGCGAAGCCAGGAAAATGCGTATGCTGCCAAAAAACCGCCGAAATCCTAGTATACTGGGCAAAAGCTTATTAATACAAAAGCGGACGGGACCGTTTATCCCCGACCAGCTTAAGGCGGGACTCTCTTAAAAAGGCAAAAAAAATAGGCCGGAGGGATCCACTTTTCATTTGGAACCCTCCAAGCTTATTTCTAATCTTTCCGAAAAAAGCCTACTACATTGGTCGTCTCTACAATGTTTACAAAGGCCTTCGGATCGACTTCCTGTATGATATGTTCAAGGTCATACAGCTCATATCGTGTAATAACCATCATCATCATCTCTTTTTCTTCACCCGTAAATGCCCCTTTAGCCGGCAGCATTGTAATACCGCGTACCAACTTTGCATGAATAGCATTCTTCAATTCCACAGATTTCTTCGTAATGATAAATACAGTCAGCTTTTCATGCCGGGTATGGATTGCATCAACTACACGGGTAGATGCATATAATGCTACAAGGGTATACAACGATTTCTCTGCTCCATACAAATAACCAGCACATAAGATGATCGCTCCGTTCATAGCAAACAAATATGTACCGATTGGTTTATCCTTCACCCTAGACAGAAGCATGGCTACAATATCCATCCCCCCGGTGGATGCACCGAATTTCAAAGTAAAACCGACACCCACAGCACCGATAACCCCGCCAAAGACAGCATTCAGGATGATATCTGGGGATAATTCCTTAACAGGAAGGATTTCCAAAAATAACGTTAATAGTGCGACACTCAAAAAGCTATATAAAGTAAAGGACTTCCCGACCTTTTTCCAAGCAATAACCGTAATGGGGACGTTTAAAAGAAATAATAGCACCCCTGTCGATATGGAAAAAGGAGCATGAAAGTAATCAAGCATCCCCGATATTAACTGCGCCAATCCTGCGAATCCACTTGCATACACATTGGCGGGGATCAAGAAAAAATTCAGAGCAATCGCATTTAAGAATGCCCCAATGATGACAATAATGATTTTTTTTGCTTCAGCTACATACAACTTTGGATTCCCTCCATTAAACCAATTATTATTTACCCACTGTTTACCACTATACTCTTTTTTTGAAAATCAAAACACCCTATTTCCCTATTATTATCCCCAATGATAAACTATATAGTGAAATCATAGAAATTATATAAGAAGGTGATATTGTGAGTATACATATTATAGCCGATAGTGCTTGTGATTTGCCTCTATCATATTTTACTGAACACGATGTTACTTTTTTCCCTCTTAATGTCCAATTGGACGGAAAAGACTATCAGGATGGACTAACTATCGAGAGCAAAACAGTATATGATGCAATGAGAAATGGCAAAGCGCCGAAAACATCCCAGGTTTCCCCCGAGTTATTCCTGGAAAAATTTTCTGAATTCGCCCAAAAGAAAGAATCCGGTATTTACATCGCATTCTCATCCGGCCTTTCAGGGACCTATCAAACAGCTGTCATGATTAGAGACCAGGTCAAAGAAGAGTATCCCGACCTTGACTTGGAGATCGTAGACACTAAATGCGCTTCACTTGGTTATGGTTTAGTTGTTGAAAAAGCAGTGGAACTGGCAAAGGCCGGCGCAACTAAACAAGAACTGATGGAAGACATTCTTTTCAACAGCGAACATATGGAGCACCTGTTCACTGTCGGAAATCTCGAATATCTTGCACGCGGAGGAAGAATCTCCAGAACGTCCGCCTTTGTAGGGGGATTATTGAATATTCGTCCGCTATTGCATGTAGACGACGGAAAGCTAATACCTCTCGAAAAAATACGCGGTAAAAAGAAGCTGGTCCATCGTACGTTGGAAATGATGAGAGAGAGAGGCGTCAATTTAGATAAGCAAAAGATCGGCATCAGCCATGGAGATGATATGGACAGCGCTTTGGAATGGAAGAAAGCCATCCAAGAAGAATTCGGAACTACTTCATTCCAAATTGAAATGGTTGGGGCAACTGTAGGTGCCCATTCAGGGCCTGGCACAATCGCCATCTTCTTTCTAAACAAGGAAAGAAACAAGTGATAGATCTGACTAGAGTGCGTTCTGTAGAACGCACTTTTTGTATGGACAAATTTTGGCAAGCTTTAAATGGATGTTTATTTTCCTCTTGAGAATGGTAAATCAAGAACATAACACTTATATACACGTTCGATATATGGCTTTAGTGCGCACTAAGACGATATTCGATGATAATGATATGAAAGAAAAGGGAGTTGCTTTATTCAATGAGCGAAAAAAATCCAATACCAAATACGTTACAGCAAAACCGGCAACCAGGCATTCAATCTGAAATGGATCCCCAACCAGAGGTGGTTCGCCCCAATTATAAAGGAAGTGGAAAATTAAAAGGAAAAACAGCCCTTATTACTGGAGGCGACAGCGGCATCGGCCGTTCAGTGGCCGTCTATTTCGCAAAAGAAGGCGCAGATATCTTTTTCCTATACTTGGATGAAGAAAATGACGCCAAGGAAACCAAAAATCTGGTTGAAAAAGAAGGCGTTTCTTGCAGTTGCCTTGCAGGCGACGTAGGGGATGAAAAGTTCTGCCAAAAAGCAGTCGATGAAGTGATTAATAAATACGGAAAGCTGGACATACTTGTAAATAATGCCGGTGAACAGCATGTACAAAAATCTTTCCTTGATATTACATCCGAACAAATGGAAAAAACATTCCGCACCAACTTTTTCGGGTATTTCTATATGGCCAAGGCTGCCCTTCCACATATGAAGAATGGCGCTGCCATCATTAATACGACGTCCGTGACAGCCTATGAAGGCCATCCTGAGTTAATTGACTATTCATCCACAAAAGGAGCCATTGTTTCTTTCACAAGAGCTCTTTCCAATAATATTGCCGGCGAAGGAATCCGCGTAAACGCTGTAGCTCCAGGCCCAATCTGGACACCGCTTATTCCTTCAACATTCCCTGCCGAACAAGTGAAACAGCACGGCGGCAATACACCGATTGGAAGAAGAGGGCAGCCATCTGAATTAGGTGCAGCCTACGTGTATTTAGCCAGCGACGATTCATCCTATGTCAGCGGACAAGTAATCCATATTAACGGAGGACAAGTCGTCAACGGTTGACCATTCCCCAATTGCTTATTGCATAAAAAAACGGCCCATTTATGAACTGAACCCCAATTGTTAGACTCAACAATTGGAGGTGCAGTTCATTTACAGGCCGTTTTTTATATCATTGTTGGTTCGGCCGAGCAGACCATGCAGGACTCTCTTTCGACTAAACGAAATGGCAAAATGATCCGCTTTTTTGGTTCCTTTGGATTTTCAATATGCTGGATAAGACTTTTAGCGGCCTGATAACCTAAATCATAAATGCCAATGTCTACTGAAGTAAGCGGCGGATTAGCCAATTCAGCGAATAAAACGTTATTGAAGCTGACAATGCTCATCTCCTCAGGTACAGAAATATGGCGTTCCTTCAATACATTCAAGACACCCATTGCCACTAGATCATCGGTCACGATCAATGCAGTAGGCGGCTCCACCAACTGAAGAAGGGCTGCCACTGCTTGTTTGCCTCCCATTTCAAGAAACTCGCTTTCAACCTCCATATCCGTCGAGTAATCAACTCCCGCTTCTTCCAATGCTTTCCGGTAACCTAGCTTTCTATCCAATGTAACTACATATTGAGGGTCCCCTCCGATAAAACCGATCCTTTGGTGCCCTTTCCCTAAAAGATACTCTGTTGCTTCTTTGGCCGCGCGGAAATTATTATTATCGACATGTGTAATTTCCTCGCCTCCATCGTAGGGCTTTCCAATGATGACAAATGGAAAATTGCGCTCTTTCAAATAACAGATGATCGGGTCATCGATTTTCGAATAGAGCAAAATAATGCCATCCACCCTCCTTCCCTGAACCATCTCAACAACTGCCTGCAGGTTTTCCTCATCCGTTTTTCCTGTATTCATCTGAATAGAATAGCATTTCTCATGGGCGGCTTCTCCCAGTCCCCTTAAAACGGTCGAAAAAAATGGATTTTGAAAATATATGTCGGTCGATGCCGGCAATACCAAACCGATCACTTGAGTAGACTGGTTCGCTAAGCTGCGGGCGATAAAATTAGGGTGATATCCTAGTTCTTTCATCGCCTCTCTTACACGCTCTTTCGTACTTTGACTGATTTTAGCATGATCAGCGATCACTCTTGAAACAGTGGAAGGAGCAACGTTTGCCAGTTTTGCAACATCCTTAATTGTAATAGTCATATGGCCTTCCCCACTTTCGTTAAGCATTTTAGATGAATGAACCCCTTCGTAATGTGGGCCACTACCCCTTTAACTGCTATATTAATATCATTTATAAGAATAACTTCTCTTCTATTATAAAACGTATGAAAGCGGTTGACTAATATTAAATAGAAAATTCAATTAATTTTATTTTCGGCATATGATGTTTGGTTTAACGTTTTATCACTTGCCATACAGTTTAATTTAAGCAACAAATAGAAAAAAGGCCATGGAACTCGCCTTATTAAAATCATGTCCATTCCATTTTTCTTTTGCATTTTTACACTATATTAGTCTAATAGACCACTTGTTTTTTCTATCCTTTTATTTTTTGGCTTTCTCCAATAATGTTTTGGCCGGTCCGTATGAAGGTTTTTTTAGAATTTGCAGCAAAACAGGAATAGCCAATTGATGCTCATCCTTTTCTATTAATGACTCTGCAAATTTGACTGCAACCACATCATTGTCCGGCTTTAAAGAAATGAACCCCTTTATCATAAAGCTCCAGGGAGTTCTCGTTCACATTATTCTTTTTTTCGAATCAATGCAAATCTATGTTTTTACACTTGATGACCATGGTGGTTCCAGAAGCGAACACCACTTCATGACGTAGGCTACTATCGTTCAAGAGAATGATCTCATCGACCATCCAATCATCCAGGCCTCTTAACATAGATGTTCCTGGTCCGTAAGATCGTAATCAAAATGAAACGCGGTGACATTCTCCCATAAAATCTTATATATTCCGTTGCTATGATTAATGAACGCCTCCATTCTGACAGTGTTTTTCGTTTGACACTTATACAAACGAGAAAGCCGGCCATCATGGAACGAATCATTTAAGAAAAAACGCATGGCCGATTTCGTTAACAGGCCTTTGGCCTTTGATAATAGATTGAGATAGCCTTCATTATCATTATTCATGTCTGTAAAGTATTTCATCTTCTGTTTAATTCTTCTCTCCTCAATCCTCTTTTTCGGTCTTTTATTTTGGCTACAATAGAGGAAGGGCCGCCTCTCATCTGGCAGCCCTTTCCATTACGTTACATTTTTCACTTTATATACACTCTTGCTTCATAAGGTTTTAATGTACCATCTGTGCCTGTATAACCGGTCTTTTCATTATGCAACAGAAGCTCTGCACTTGAATCAATCCATTCATTAACAGCGCATTGAATCGGCTGGGCACTGAAGTTACAGATAACCCACGCCACAGATTGATCCGTTGTCCGTTTATAGGCAAATAGAGAAGGGTCTTCAGGAAGGAGCAGCTCAAAGTCTCCGTAAATAAATACATCATGCTCTTTTCGCAAAGAAATCATCTTTTTGTAAAAATGATAGATAGAATCTTCATCTTGTTGTTGCCTTGCTACATTGATTTCCGTATAATTCGGATTCACCTTCATCCATGGAACCGAACTTGTAAACCCTGCGTTCGCTCCATTATTCCATTGCATAGGAGTCCTTGAATTATCACGGCCGCTTTGCCAGATAATTTTCATGATATCCTTAGGATCTCTTCCTTTGGCTGTTTCGGTTGCATAGAGATTTTTCATACCTATATCATCGTAGTCATCGATGGTTGGAAAAGAGACATTCGTCATCCCTATTTCCTGTCCTTGATATATAAATGGAGTGCCTTGCATAAAGAAGTAGCAGGCTGCCAGCATTTTCGCGCTTTCATTCCAATATGAACGATCATCGCCCCATACTGAAACACTGCGGGGCTGGTCATGGTTTTCAAAGAAGAGTGCATTCCAGCCTTTGTTGTGAAGGGATGTCTGCCATTTCTTGAGCACCTTTTTCAAAGAACGCACATCCACTTCTTTTTTCGCTTCTTTTCCCCATAAGCCAAGGTGTTCAAATTGGAAAATCATATTGAAGGCTCCATTCTTTTCTCCTACCCACTGGTCTGCCTGCTCTATTTTTACTCCATTGGCTTCACCGACTGTCATGACATCATACTTGTTGAACGTCCGTTCCTTCATTTCCTGAAGAAAAGAGTGGATTCCTTCCTGATTCGTATGCATATCGAATGCCGGCACATATGGAAGGTTACCTGGGTTAGGCATATCAGGCAACCCTGGGCGTTTCTTTATATGGCTGATTGCATCTACTCTAAATCCATCGATCCCTTTAGCCAGCCACCAGTTGATCATGTTGTACAGCGCTTCTCTCACTTGAGGGTTCTCCCAATTTAAATCCGGTTGCTTCTCGGCAAATAAATGTAAATAATACTCTTTTGTTTTTTCGTCCCATTTCCAGGCGCTTCCTGAAAAAATGCTTTCCCAATTGTTCGGTTCGGCTGCATTTTTAGCTTGTCTCCAAATATACCAATCTCTTTTTGGTGAATCAACGGAATCCTTCGATTCGATGAACCATGGATGCTCATCGCTCGTATGGTTGATGACGAGATCCAAAATAATTTTCATGCCGCGGGAATGGCTCTCCTTCAATAGCTCATCAAAATCCTCCATGGTCCCGAAATCAGGCATAATGTTGTGATAATCGCTGATATCATAACCATTGTCAGCATTAGGAGAAGCATAAAATGGGCAAATCCACAATACGTCAATTCCAAGTTCCTGCAAATAATCAAGCTTTGAAATAATTCCCTTCAAATCCCCGATGCCGTCTCCATTGCTATCCATGAAGCTTCTAGGATATATTTGATAACAGACTGCTTCCTTCCACCATCTTTTTTCCATCTATAAATCCTCCGATTATTTGTTTAACAAGCACACAACAATGGAAGCTCGGAACATATCAACGCAAACAGGCTATTAAGCTTAGGAAGGCCGGGTGCTATTTATCGTTTGCGCTTGGAACGCTTCATGATAATTAAAATAAAGATGGCAAAAACGATCCAAACGGAGAGAATCGCTCCGATGAATCCCTTATTTATACCGGTTTTATCTGCTAGCGCATAAATTTCAGATTCCTCGCGATTGATAATGATTGTATATTTCCCGTCTTTTTCCCGCACTAAATCTCCTGCCAAAAGACCCCTGAGCTCCATATGGTCAGCAAGGTCCTTACTGCTCAACGTTACGTTTTGCGTTTTAGACGTATTATTGATAGCCGTTATAATCACTTCGTTCTTATAAGCTCTTTTATAGACTGCCATTCCATCTTTTTCATACAGAACGTCAAATGATCCTCTTGTTAAAGCAGGTAGCTCTTGTCTCAATTTTCCGACTTTTGTTGCGTGGTCTATTATTTCTTTTTCTGCTTTAAATCCCATGAATCTAGCATTATCAGGATAGGACCCGCCATCCAATGCTATTTCCGAACCATACATGATAACAGGTATCCCGGGAACCGTATATAAGTATGTCAGTGCAAGATTCCACCTGGTCCCTGGGTTGCGGTTCTCGTTTACAATGTCCCGGGTGAACCTATTTGTGAACAAGTTATCAACCAGATTTCCTGTCCGTCCAGGATGCTCCAGTCCAGGCTGTAAAGATTCTATATTGGCAAGCGCTTCTTTAGAACTCCTGTCAGAGGTAGCAAACGCTTTACGTACAGGCTCCATGCCGTCAACATTCAACGTACCATCGAAACCGGCCTGTTCATAGGCCTTTGCCTTTTCCACATCATTATCAGGATCAAGCCCAATCATAAAGAAATTTTTCTTCTCTTTTTTTACTTCTGTATTAAAATCCTGCCACATGCTTATTGGCGCTTCATTGATAAAAGGAATGTAATATCCGTCGATATCGGTTTTCTTAATCCACCATTTAGCAGCATCCACTATGTATGCGTGGACATCAGGCTGGGATTGATCCAAGCGCGGCAATCCGTTAAGCGCTTTCGTATTGAAGCTGCTTCCTTCCAGCTTTCTGGGATTGGGCTGAAACCACTCTTTTTTTGCCGGATCCTTCACCCATTCATTGCTGCTCCCTACCGAAAAGGTCGGAAACTCAATTATGACGCGGATTTGTCGTTTGTGTGCTTCGCGGACTAACTGTTTAAACTCTTTCAGACTTCCATAATGCTCCTCGGTTTTATAGAAATCCTTAACATTGTATCCTGCAAACCCCTTTGCCTCATTATCAAAAATCGGCGATAGTGATATCGTTGTAAATCCCAGATCCTTTATGTAATCCAGTTTTTTCTGTATTCCCTCGAAATCTCCGCCATTAAAGGCAGTGGCTTCTCTGACATCTACCCCTTTATTATTCTCTGTGTTTGCATCATTAAAACGATCAATCACAATATGGTATACCGTTTCATCCTCCCAAAGACGGTTTTCCTTTTCCAATGCATGGGCCGGCATGCCATAGAAAAAGAAGAACGGGACAAGCAATACTATCAGTAATTTCTTGTTCACCTTCTAAGATCCCCCTATCACTTATCTTCTACGCTTTTAAGATTATCTCTTTCAACTGTCAACGTCAAACAGTAAATCTATTTATTGTATGAAAAGGATAGGTTTGGAAATTAAAGCTGTTGTTCTTTTGTGCAATCGATTGCATTTAGACGTAGAATCTATCAGAACAAATACATTTTCAAGAAGTTTTAAACTCTACTTTATTCTTTTTAAATAAATGAAATCGATTGCATTTATAATAGTATAATAAATGCAAATTCACTTTCAAGTTATTTCAACCTTAACAACCAGATTGCCAGAATTACCATTGCAATGTCCCATTAACCATACTAATATGAAATAACATGTGTTTGTGAACAAATCACAATCATGGGCTTTACCAACTACCCAAGGAGAACACATCCAACGATGAAAAATACGAAACAAATGACATTATTTGCTTTAACATGGCCGCTATTTGTTGAACTATTCCTCCACATGCTTATGGGGAATGCAGATACTTTAATGCTCAGCCTTTACTCTGACAATTCAGTAGCAGCCGTTGGCGTGGCCAATCAAATACTTGCACTGGTTATTGTCATGTTTGGATTTATAGCAACCGGGACAGCTATTTTGGTCGCCCAAAACCTTGGGGCGAAAAACCCGCTTGCTGCAGCTGAAGTGTCTGTTATTTCAATGGTCACAAATTTTGCTTTTGGTTTTATATTGAGCATTGCGGTATTCTTATCGAGCAAACAGCTGCTTCTGCTTATGGATATACCTGGCGAACTGATGGATGAGTCGCATTCATATCTCAGCATTGTAGGCGGATTATCGTTCATCCAAGCACTGATTATGACTGCAGGCGCTATCCTGCGCAGCTATGGTTTTACCAAAGATGCTATGTACGTTACGATAGGCATGAACGCACTTAATATTATCGGCAATTATTTATTCATTTTCGGCCCTTTTGGAATTCCGGTCCTAGGTGTAGAAGGGGTCGCTATTTCCACCAGTATCAGCCGTGTGTTGGGCCTTGCAGCCATCCTGATTCTACTAGTCAAGCGAGTCCCTCACAAACTTGATTTTTTCGGGATATTCCGTATGCCTATCCAACATGTAAAAAACCTGTTGGCAATCGGAATTCCTTCAGCCGGTGAACAACTTTCCTATAACGGCTCCCAAATGATGGTGACCTATTTTATTGCTATGATTGGAACAGAAGCGTTGACCACAAGAGTATACGCATCCAACCTAATGATGTTTATTTATCTATTTGCTATAGCAATCAGCCAAGGAACCCAAATATTGGTAGGCCATCAAATCGGTGCGCGAAAATATGATGAGGCCTATAGCCGTTGCTTAAAAAGTTTAAGGATGGCCATTTTGATATCATTTCTGTGCGCACTTGCATTCTCGGTCTTCAGCAAACCATTGTTGTCCATTTTTACTTCCAACCAAAGTATAATCGTAGCCGGCAGCTTGCTCATTTGGCTAACAATCATACTTGAACCCGGAAGAGCGTTTAACATCGTCATCATCAACTCTTTGCGTGCAACCGGAGATGTGAAATATCCGGTTGTAGTCGGAATCCTCTCCATGTGGGGAGTCAGCGTCTCTTTATCTTATTTTCTGGGTATCCAACTGGGTTGGGGATTATTCGGGGTCTGGATAGCCTTCATAGCAGATGAATGGCTTCGTGGCATTCTGATGCTCAGAAGATGGCGATCGAAGGTTTGGATGGACAAAAGCTTTGTCTCTGAAGAAATCCTCCCAAAAAGCAAAGCTTCATAAACGCCACAGGCTGGCTGTATTACTAGAATGACCAACTTTATAGGCCAATCATTTCTTATTAAGATATCCATAAAGCGAAACAATCCGAACGGATGTGACATACTACTAAGAATGTCACATCCGTTCGGATTTTTCTTTAACTGAAACACGATTGTCACGATCTTTATCTTTTCCCCTCTCACTTTAAACAAATATGGTACGATTGGCATAGAAGTATATGATTACTCTTGGGAGGAATTCACGTTTGGAAATCTATCAAGCTTCAATCCGCGATCTGGACAGCATCGCGCCACTTTTCAATGATTATCGGATTTTTTATGGCCAGCCTTCTGATTTGCCGGCAGCACGCTCGTTTATGAAGGAACGATTGACTAACAAGGATTCCATAGTCTACACAGTGAAGCTAGAAGGAGAACATGCCGGTTTCGTGCAATTATATCCTTCCTTTTCTTCCGTATCAATGAAACGTCTATGGATTCTGAATGACCTCTATGTCTCGGAAGCTTTCCGAAGAAAAGGGGTTGCAGAACGTTTGATCAATGAAGCGATTAAACTCGCCCGTTCAACTGAAGCAAAGGAACTTTCGCTGGAAACTGCCTGTACAAATAGCCAAGCCCAAAGACTGTATGAAAAGATTGGATTCATCAAAGACGATGAACATGTATATTATTCCTTGCCCATCTGATCAAAAAGGGCCGTTCCCTGAATGGGAACTGCCCTTCAAGGCCTATATATCTTTCAATTGCACATTATACTGTTCAAACCACATATCCAGTTGTACCAAATGCGCAAGCAATTGCGGACCGGACATCAATTGGCCATACCAAGGGGTCTGGAAAGAGGATCCTTTTGATTCTATTAATGTCTGAAGCTGTTCTTTTTCAAAGAATTCATGCAGTGCACTATGTTTATTGGCTACTCTCTCTTGCAGCAAAGCCGTCACTTTATCTGTATAAATAGGATGATGTGTTTTAGGATATGGACTTTTCTTCCGGTATAGGACTTCTTCAGGCAAAATACCTTCCATCGCCTTCCGAAGAATCCCTTTTTCCCGATTGCCTGCCATTTTCATTTCCCATGGGATATTCCAGACATATTCAACCAAATGATGGTCAGCAAAAGGAACGCGCACTTCCAAGGATGCCCCCATGCTCATCCTGTCTTTCCTCTCTAGTAGATTAATCATGAAATAGTGGAGATTGCTATAAAATAATTGCCTTCTTCCAGCCTCCACCTGGTTCTCCCCAGTCAGCAAGGGTGTTTCCTCCAAAATCTGCCGGTACTTAGCTTCTGTGTATTCCTCTATCTTCAATGAACTGCGCCATTTATCCTTTAGGAATAAAGACCTCTCCTTGCTTGAACGAATCCAAGGAAACTGGCGGTTTTGCACAGGAGGATCTTGGAACCATGGATACCCTCCGAATATTTCATCCGCGCATTCCCCTGACAAACTGACCGTAAAGTCTCTTTTTACTTGTTCACAAAACCACAAGAGAGATGAATCAATATCGGCCATACCAGGTAAATCCTTGGCAATCATCGATTGATGCAACCCATCTGCCAATAATTCCTGAGAGATGACACAGCGATGATGCTCAGTCGATTTCGATGCCGACACCATATCAATCCATGGTGCGTCATCACTTGGCTGAAAATGGTTTCCCTTATAATAAAGGGCATTATCCTCATAATCGATGGAATACGTATGCAATGGTCCTTGGTTGGTCTTTTTATAATGGTCAGCAGCTATTGCCGTAATCACACTCGAGTCAATTCCGCCTGATAGAAAAGTACAAAGAGGAACATCCGATACCAATTGGCGGATAATCGCATCTTCAACTAAAAATCGCACTTTTTCCGCAGTTTGTTCCATATTTTCTGTATGCTCTCCGCTCTTAACATTCCAATACCGCCACATCTTCAATCCTTGGCGGGATAACCGTAGGGCATGCGCCGGACGGACTTCCTTTATCCCATGGAACACACCTGTTCCTGGAGAATGCGATGGCCCCAGCCCGAATAATTCGCATAATCCCTCTCTGTCCACTTCAGCCCTGACTTCTTTATGAGCCAGAATGGCTTTCATTTCAGATGCAAATAAGAGCCCTTTTTTATGTTCTTTATAAAAAAGCGGTTTGACCCCTAATCTGTCGCGTGCCATGAATAATTGCTCCTGTTCATGGTCCCATATGGCAAAAGCAAAGATTCCATTCAGATGATCCACAACATTTTCTTTCCACTCAATATAAGAAGTTAGCAGAACTTCTGTGTCAGAATGACCTTTAAAAGAATATCCTTTTAATAACAAGTCTTTTCTCACATCTTCTGTATTGTACAATTCACCGTTATAACAAATCGTATAACGTTCCTCTCCATGAGCAATCGTCATCGGCTGTTTGCCGCCATCAGGGTCGACTACAGTCAACCGCTTATGCGAAAAGCACGCATGGCGGCTGCTCCACACATCACTTTCATCCGGACCGCGCTGCTGGAGTGTATCACCCATGGCTATTACTGTGGATACTTCCTGAAATAAATATTGTGAAAAATCTACCCAACCAGTGATTCCACACATATTTTGACCACCCTTTCCCATCTGCCTTGTTATTTAGGTCACTGGCTATGTTTCTGCACTTCCTGTTTATATGTATTCAGAAATTGCAGAAAGATTAACAGCATCATTTTTAATTTATTTTAGACGTGTAATAGCCTATGCAGAAGGGAAAGATGTGTTAATGTCCAAACGAAACTCTTTGGCATAACTAGCTTCACTAAGCACTATCGGGAAGGCGGCTTAACAAGTGGTATTTGCCAGCTGCAGCAAATTTTTCTTTTTCCCGGGAAGTTAAGAATGGTCATGTATGGCAATATCCGCCTATTTTATATACGGACAAAAAGTAGGTGAATTTATTATCAACAGTCGGAGGGTACAAAATGAATAAGCAACAAAGAACAGAGCTTATAAAACATCAATCGAGATCCTTTACGGCAGGTATCGTTGAATTTATAAATGATCAATGGATTTTTTTTAGTGATGAAACAGATGAAGCCTATCCGCTTGAGGAGTTTCTTCACTATGAAATAGAGGTATTCAGGGGGAATCGCTGGAAGAAAGGCGTCCTGACAGATATGGCGGTGGTCAATATTAAGAAAGAGCTCGTTTTCTTGAACCACCAGGAAAAAGTAAGGATGAAAAAACAACTGCTTTATTCATTCGAGCGGCTTTTAGAAGAAATCAATGATGATTCTTTTTTCCAATTTATCATGACGCTAAATTCAATGTCTTTTTCCATTTATGACTGTATTTACGGCTACAATCAATTAACATTCATCCGAGACAGGGCAAACTGCAGCGGAGTCAATTTCTTTACATTCGACAATGGGCAATGTGTCTGTTCCGTCCAGCATCATTTTGTTTATTCCACTAAGGAACACGACCGCTTTGAATTCACTCAAAATACCGGAAAACGAATTGTCATTGAAAAATTCACCCCTAATCCATAATGCTCTTAATAAAGGAATCAGCGGCAGCCACTGATTCCTTTTACATTCCTTGTCCTCCTGCAAGCCAATACGCTCTTCCCTTACAGCGATTGGAGGAAGCTTTTCTCAAATTCCTCTGATTGAAGGGGCTTATCGATGTAATAACCTTGTGCGTAATGGCAATCCATCTCCTTCAACAATTGAAGTTGGTCTGCTGTCTCGACCCCCTCGGCAATGATCTGGAGCGAGAGCCCTTTTCCCATCATAATGATGGCTTCCACGATGGCAAGATCACTAGTCCCTTCCTTCAATTGTTGGATAAATGTCTGATCGATCTTTAAATAATCAATCGGCAGGTTTTTTAAATAACTTAACGAAGAATAGCCAGTTCCAAAATCATCAATAGAAACCTTCACGCCCATCTTCTGTAATTGCTCCATAATGGATACACTGAACGACAAATTTTCCACCATGATATTTTCAGTCAGCTCAAGATGGAGATTTGAGGCTTTCATTCCCGTTTCCGAAAGAATATTTTTGACAATCGAAGCGAAATGGGGTTGCTGCAACTGATGGGGTGAAACATTGACTGAAATAGCCAAATCCCCTAATCCCTTCTCGCTCCACTTTTTATTTTGCCGGCAGGCAGTCTTTAATACCCAATTTCCGATTTCGTCAATCAGGCCTGTTTCTTCTGCAAGAGGAATGAAATCTGCCGGGGAAATAAATCCCTCCTCGGGGCTATTCCACCTAATCAGCGCCTCACTTCCGTATAAATGCCCTGAGTGTACGTCGATCAAAGGCTGATAGCATAAGAAAAACTCATCATTGGCTAAGGCTTTCCGCAGATTGCTCTCTCTCTTCAAGCGTTCCTTCGCATCTTCATTCATTTCATTGCTATAAAACATATGTGTGTTGCCGCCTAAATTTTTGACCCGGTTCAATGCAATGTCAGCATTCTTCATCAATGTCTGTTCCGTTGAGCCATCCTCGGGGAACATGCTGATGCCGATTGATGCCGATACGAAGAATTCCTGGCCTTCATATTGAATCGGCTTACATATAACCCGGTTCAATTGCCTGATTACCTTATGGATTTCTTTCATCGACACATGCTTAGTCAGCAGCAGGGAAAACTTATCTCCTGCAAATCGGCCAAGGTAAGCTCCCGGTGGAAGAATCCCATTTATCCTCATGCTGATTTCCTTAAGGATAATGTCCCCTGCATAATGGCCCAAACTGTCATTGATTAATTTAAATCTGTCAATATCAATTAGCAGTACACCCATATCCCAGTTTTTTTTGCGATTGCGGCTAATCGCGTCCACGAGGATATTCGAAAACATAAGCCGGTTCGGCAAATCTGTCATACTGTCATAATAAGACAATTGCGACAGCTGGTCACCCACCTTTTTCTGCTCGGTAATATTCTTGCCGATGCCGAATAAGCCAATCGCTTTATTGTTAACCATGATTGGTACTTCTTTCACATAAAAAAACTGTTTATGCCCTTTTTTATTTTCAACATCAAACTGATAGGTTCTTATTTTCCCTTCTCTTGCTTCATCCATTCGCCTTTTTGCATTAGACCTTTCGGAAGGAGGCATAAAATCGAACGAGATGCTCCCTATTACTTCGTTTCTGGTACCACCGAAATTGTCCAGAAATGCTTCATTAACTTCAATGACTTTCCCATCCATCCCCAATGTATAAACAAAGTCCAGGCTATTGTGGAACAATGTAGCAAATTTTTGCTTAACCACCTCAGCCTGTATATCCTCTTCCATTTTGTCCAGCGCATATTGAAAAGCTACCGGCTCTTCGCTCTCCATTAAAGTAAATGAGAGAACAATCGCCCCAGCTTCCGGCATGTTTTCGCTATTTGTTTGTCCAACAGTGCAATCGTAGATAATAGATTTAGGAATGGATTCATCGCAAACATTTAGAATGGATTGAATGCATTTCCGGTCTTCATTTACTGCAAACAGATGGACAATAACGAGGGGATAATCATTTAACCGTTCTTTTTTGATGTACGTTACTAAGTCCTGGATCCCGGAAAAAATATGGGTCAGATGTTCACTCATGATTATCACCACTTATTTTATCAATAGTTTTATGCTATTAATAAAATAGCATAAATAGTCTCATTTTTGCAGAAAAATAGAAAAAACCACCAACTTTTTTGGTAGTTTTTCGTAAAAAATTCGTATTTCCTTCCAATTATTGAAGGACTTTTATCTCATCTTAAAAAGTTTATGCCCAGCGGCAACCGGAATCCAAGAGCAAGGACTGCCAGAAATGCAACCACAAAAAGAACAGCCATTCCAGTTACTTTCTTTCCTTTGCCCAGGCGAATCAATACCATTTCGATTAAACCAATGACAATGATTCCAAGAACCATCTTCCCATACAATTCTCCTCCGAGCGTGCCTTCCTTGGAGATAAGCATGCCCCCGCTAAGAAGAATCAATATGTATAAAACCCGAATAATCATATGTGTAATTTTAAAGCCTTTTTTATTGCCTTTCTTCCATAAAACAACTGCAATGATCATCAATATAATCGCTACTGCCCAAGTAGTGATATGAAAATCAGTAGGCATGGGAAATTCCCCCTCTTTTGTATATTATCCACTATATAATACCATAGAAAAAATTCCCATCCTATTAAAAAGCTCGACATAGTGATAAATAGTAGATAACTATTCTTCCACTCTATTAGTAAGCGTACCTATTCCTTCAACAGTGATGTCGATCATATCGCCAGGCTTCAAAAACTTCGGAGGTTTGAAGCCTTTACCCACACCAGCCGGGGTGCCTGTAGCTATGATATCGCCCGGCTCCAGCGTCATGCCTTTAGAAAGCACTTCAATGACTTCCGGAATGGAAAAGATAAACTGTTCCGTATTGCCATTCTGTCTCAATTCTCCATTTACTTTCGTCTGTACCTGCAATTTGATAGGATGCTCTACAGCTGTTTTATGGACAATGTAAGGGCCCATCGGGCAGCTCCCATCCAAGCTTTTCCCGATAAAAAATTGCTTATGGCGTTCTTGAAGGTCACGTGCAGTCACATCATTAATAATGGTGTAACCGAAGATATACTTTTCTGCATCTGCTTTTGATACAGCCTTCGCTTCTTTTCCGATTACAACAGCAAGCTCGCCTTCATAATCAAGCTGCTTAGTCAAACTGCTATGGGACGGGATACTAACCCTATTTCCAATGACAGTTGTCGGAGCTTTTGTAAACAGCATAATATGCTCCGGTATATCTGCTTCACTTCCCATCTCAATCGCATGGTCTCGATAATTTTTTCCCACGCAAAAGATATTTTTCTTTGGTCTTGGGATTGGAGCCAAAAATGTTACTTCTTCATGCAAACTAAATAAATGTGGTTTGCTCTGTGCATATTCCGCTGCCTCCTGAATAGCTGTTACCATCTCTTCCCCTGCTTCTATTAAGTCGGCCATATCTGTAGGGATGGCTATTCTATCCTTTCCCATCTCCTCTAAAGCCTGCGCGATATGCAGCAGCTTACCGGATGTAACGTCTTCCATTACAATCATTTCATTTCCGTCTTTCGTCACAGTTGCTAATTTCATTGTACTTCCTCCCTTTTAAATACAGGCCTCTTTCCATATGTCCCCCATCGCCACATATATTCGATAGGCCCTTGCCTGAAACGGAAAAGCCAAAAGCGGCTAAGAAATACTTGCAGAGCAAACAAGACAATTAGGATAAGAACGCCTGTCGAATAGGAAATGCGGCCGTACAGGCCGAATCCATATGAATAAAAAATAGTCGTACAGACGACCGATTGAAGCAAATAATTGCTCATTGACATCCTTCCTACATACGCAAAAGGATGAAGCAGGCGCCGCATATGGCGATTTTGCAAAAGCAATAGGATAGCAGTCAGATAGAAAAGTGAAAGCAGAGGCCCTCCAAAATAAGTCTGCAGAAACATGGCAGAATAACTGTTTGTCCAGAAATATGGCAGTGCCTTGCATACAAGTCCAGACATGAAGCCGACCGCCCCAAGCAATAAGAGCATCCCCCTGTTTTCTTCCACTCTGGCAATCCATCCTTTTTTGGCGCAACCTGCTCCAAGCAGCATAAGGGGCAAAATATTCAAGACGAGCAGCCAATAATTCCCCAAATCGTTTACAGTATTCCAGTCCTTCAGCCTTTGTTGAAAAATCTCCAGAAAGCTTCCATTTTGATAGTTCATTTCAGAAATTGCCGCTTCTTCAGAATTATACAACAATTCATCCGGGTGATTGGCTTCCAACCCGGTTAATTCTGCCAGACCGGTCCCTGCCAACAGAAGACCCCATACCACCAAATAAGCCAAGGTGCCTGTCATCAGCAATCCTCTTCCGCTTTTCCCGAGAAACAAAAGGAGAAATATGCCGCAGATCGCGTATGTAATAAGGATATCCCCATGCCAAATCAAAAAGGCATGGATGGTTCCAATAAAAAACAAGATTCCCAACCTTTTTAAAAAAAGCACATGAAAAGATATTTTCTTTTGGGCAATGCGTTCTGACATCAACATAGCTCCAAAACCAAATAGAAATGCAAATAAAGGGTAGAAACTCGACTGCGCAAACACCGTAACGGCCATCTGCACATAATGGTCAATTCCTGATCCCCAATATGTATCAGGATTCAAATATAAAGCAGGACTGAAAAAAAAAGGCATATTCACAAACAAAATGCCCAAAAGGGCCATCCCCCTCAGAATATCCAATGATATAATCCGGTCTTGCTCCCCGATGGCGCCTAAACGGTGTTCCATCTCCCATAAACCCCTTCTTTCCATAGCATTTTCTTTATTTCAACCAGGAGAGGATGAAATAATGGGACTTCTTTCATTATAAGCCCTAAAAGTGGCTATCTGTCAAAAATGACCTCTTTGACAAAAGCCACCTTTTTTATTGTTATAGCTCCACTAATTCACGAATTTGCCAGACTGCCCTTTTTCTTTCCAATAATCGTTCCGTAGCAAGACCTTTTGAATTTTTCCTGAAGCAGTCTTTGGCAGTTCTTCGACAAAGGTAACTCCCGTTATTGCCTTAAAATGGGCTAGAGATTCACGGGAAAAAGCAATCAACTCCGCTTCAGTGACCTTTGCCTCAGCATGGGCAACAATATAGGCATGCGGCGTTTCTCCCCATTTCTCATGCGGGACAGCAATAACGGCCGCTTCCAGCACAGCGGGATGGTTATATAAATTCCCTTCCACTTCAATGGAAGAGATATTCTCTCCGCCTGAAATAATAACATCTTTTTTCCGGTCCACAATATCAACATTGCCATAACGGTCAACTGTAGCCATATCGCCGGTATGCAGCCAGCCATCCTGAATCGCCGCCATGGTCGCTTCGTCATTCTTCCAATAGCCCTTCATCACTCCGTGGCTTCTCGTCAATACTTCACCGATTTCACAGCTATTCTGCTGGACTTCTTCTCCGTCTTCGTTCACTACCTTCACCCTACTTCCGCACATAGCCCGTCCCGCTTTGGCTTTCAATGCATGCTTCTCTTCCGCTGGCAGGCCGGAGAGCTCGGTCGGCAAAATAGAAGCTAAGCTTAATGGCGAAGATTCAGTCATTCCGTATACCTGGATAAACTCCCAACCAAGTTCATTCTCTACTTTGGCAATAAAAGCGGTAGGCGGAGCGGAACCGGCAATGACGATCCTCAATTTTTGATTTATAACCGGTTTTTCCCGATCGGCATATTGCAGGATTGAATTCAACACGGTTGGAGCCATATGCATGACTGTCACTTTATGCTTATCAATGAGGTTGAAAATAGCTTCCGGAGTCGGTTTCTTAAGGAGAATTTGTGTTGCGCCATTCAATGTATAATAAAAAGGGGCACCCCAACCATTTACATGGAACATTGGAAGAATATGAAGATATGTATCTCCATCGTGCACCTGCAAATGGTGCATCGTTGAAAAGGCATGGAGGTAATTATTCCGGTGAGTCAGCATGACGCCCTTCGGGTCACCGGTTGTACCGCTTGTATAAAGAAGCGAGCAAACATCGTCTTCAGAAATGGTTTCCCTTTTGAAAGCTTGCTTGGGATATGAATTGAGCCATGCTTCATATCCCACTTCCGCACAATCGGCATCATTATAATGCACAATAATATGCTTTACTGTTTCAAGCCTGTCTTTTATCGGTTCTATGAAGCCATATAAATCCTGGTCGACAAATAGCACTTTGGATTCGCTGTGGTTCAGGATAAATAAATAATCTTCCGGCTTAAGCCTCACATTAAGCGGCACCATTACTGCCCCCAACTGAAAAATGCCATAGAATCCTTCCAGCATTTCAACTGTATTTGGAGCAAGATACGCAACCATATCCCCTTTTCGAATGCCAAGGTCCTTCAGGCCATGGGATAGAGCATTGACTCTTTCATTCAATTGTCGATAAGTAAACACTCGCTCATCGCAGTAAATCGCTTCTTTATCCCCAAAGAGCGCCACTGCACGATCCAAAAAATCAGTCAAAACCAATGGTACATTCATATATCCCCCGCCCAACTATTTAAATTTTCTGAATAATTTTATTTTAGCATATCAACATCCTTTATCACAGAGCCTTTAAGCAAAACAAAAGCGGAAAGCTCCCGCGTATCCACGACAAGCTTAAGACGGGCTCTCTTTCCATAGGTCTGAATGTCGCAAATAAGGAAAGCCAGGCGCAGGCATGATATTTTTAAAAGACCAGTTAAGATTTCTTTATCCACTTTATTGCAAAGATAACATACGGATAATCGTATTTAAAACCCCATCTTCCTCATTAGAACCTGTAATAAAATTTGCTGCATCTTTTACTTCCTGAACAGCATTTCGGACAGCAAAGCTGTATTCACCACAAGCCATAAGCTCTATATCATTATATGTATCGCCAAAAACCATCGTTTCTTCAGGAGTAACCTTCAATAAACGTTGCAAGTGTTTAACGGTAGTCCCTTTATGGACATTCGCATTCGTTATATCAATCCACGAAACTTCCGAAGCAACCACATAAGCCGATTGAAAAAATGCAGATAATTTCTCTTTTGTTTCGATACATCTTCCCATCGGATCGTGGACCGTAATCTTTATAAAGTCCTCCTTCATTTCAGCGAAATCGGAGACTTTTTTTACTTTCGCATAAGATCTTCTTACAATCTGTTCTTCTTCATTTGACAGATGATCTTTAAAAACAGCGCCATCTCTTGTACAAGCAATAACGGTATGTTCCGAACTAATATCTTCAAGTAAGCGAATGATTTCTAATCCTAGCTTATTACTTACTAGTGATTCAAAAACAAATTGATTATTATGTTTGATTCGAGCGGCACTATCACCTAATATCCATAACTCATTTGCATCTTCACCGAATAATTCTTCTACACGTTCACATTGTTTTCCAGTAACAGGAGCGAAAACAACTCCTTTTTCTTTCATCATTTTTTTCGCAATCTGGTACAAATCTCTGTTAAAGTCTCCCCTATTATTCAAGAATGTTCCATCCATATCAGATAACACTAATTTAATCATTTTCTTTCCCCCTATTGATTGTCTATAGGCCTATCATAAAAAACGATGTTACATTCATTATAAAATAGCCAAAGGAATGAGGACAATATCAATGAAATAGAGCACAACGTAATATGTGTAAATATCTTACTAATAAAAAACCCACACAGCAGCTTGGCTATCGTGCGGGTTTCCATATACTCTTCATTCAATTACTTTTTCATGGCATAAACTGTTTTTTCATCTTTATGGATTAATTCCGCTACCAGGATATATCTTTGCGGTGCATCACCTATAAAGCTGAAAGGATAGCAAGTGGTCACAGTTAGGGTAGGTTTTGTTTTCGGAACGATCACTGTACGGTCATCGCTATCCACTATTCGGGTCTTTTTCACTTTGAATGTAAATGTTCCAGCAGTTGTAGTGGTAATCAGCTCATCCCCGACGCCCACTTCGCCCAATCGACGGAAAACGGTATCCCGATGGCCCGATAATACGGAATTATCCTTTTCTCCAGGGAATGCCGAGCCTGCAAAATGCCCGACACCTTTTGCTAATTCATCTTCATCCGTGCCGTGGATAATAGGCAGTGAGCGGTCAAGCTTGGGGATAAATAAAGATCCCATCACTTCTCCCTCTGCTGGTTTTTGAATATAAACGACCTTGCTGGCCCGTTTTTTATTCAGGGCAGAAACAGGCTTCTCTGCTGATTCTGCCACTTTTTCTTTTTCTATTGTTTTATTCCATTTGAAGATTGTATAACTGGCCAGGAGTTTATAGGCATTTGTTGTAGTGAAGTACAGCCCTGCCATTAACAAAAAGGCTGCACAGCATCCAATGACCCACTTTTTCCGATAACGAAACGCCTTTTTTTTCACTTATTTAGCAACCTTCACTTTACGTAATGCAAGAAATGAAATTGCCAGCAAACCTACACCTGCCAACAATCCGCCCATATAGTTGCCTGCTGTATTCGGAAGCTTTCCTCCCTTTACTGTCAAGGGCTTGTGTACAGCTGGCGTTTTTAACGCATGGTTGGCTGTTTGTTGAATGGCATCACCTGTTTCATGGATCAAATCAGAGCCGATCATATCTCCTGTTAAAATCATGTCCAAGAGTAGCTTTCCTTCGTTGTTATATATTTCAATCAGTAAACCTGCTCCCTTTGCATCCTCAAGTTTCATTAAACTCTCGAATGAAATCGGAGCCTTGTTGCCATTCTTCACTAAATAGAATTTAAAATCCAATTGAAGGATCTGCTTGAATTCATCCAAAACCGCCATCATTTGCGCCATTTGTGAAGGTGAAAGCTCGTCCACCGTTTCAAAATCTTCAAAGGCCATCATTTTTTCAGACAAAGCCATTAGCTTATCTTCCAATGCTGAATCTTCATTTTGGATTTTGTCCATATGCTCCGCCAGCTTCATTATTTCATCCTCAGTAATACCCAATTCTGAAAAAATGCCTTCCAGTTCGCCGAATAAATCCTCCATGTCTTCATACTCTGGATAAGAATCCATTACTATAATATCTTCAATGTCGGATATAAATAAAAACGATTCTTCTATTGACTTGCCTTCTTCCAACTCCCCATACTCGGCAAGCAATCCTTCGAGTTCTTCTCTCGTCATATCATAATCCTTCAGTAATTGATCGAGGGCTTCTGTTGTCACACGAGGCCCCAAAGTATCACGAAGATCTTCAATATCTTCAAAATCCTCCAATGTCAAATCAAAGGACAAGAGATAGTCATCCAATTGTTCTTTTGATAAGTTCACTTCAGCCAAATATGCATCTAAATCCTTAGTTTCAACAGCAGCCGAAGCAGTAAAACTCCCCCCAAAGAGTAACGTGACAGTTAAAAGTGCAGTAATTAAATATTTCAAATAGATCCCCCTACTTATAAAGTTTTTAAAATACTAAAGTAGTATACAGGCAAAAAAGGGATAAAAATAGGGTATTTCATCCTATTAAATTCTTATTCATGAGAAACTCCAAACATAAACATACAACTCTCACACCCAACAAACAAATCACATAGCATAGTAAGAAAAGCGGAGGAAACCGGTAAGCGGTGTACAAACTGGAACCTTTCTCCTCGAGATCAAGGAAACACCATGAACGAAGTGAATGGATGTTGACTGATCGTAGAGAGACAGGCGAAGTTTTCTAACCGCTGGTTTTACCTTTGACTATACTCGGCTTAAGACCTCGAGAGGCTGGCGTTTGCAGCTGGACCGAGAGAAAAGCGGAAGAAGCCGCTTAGCGGTGCTCAAATCTGAACAAATAAATGGGGCGGTGAGGTATAGCATGCCTGCCTTTGTAGGTGCGATTCAATTGATCAATATTGGAACAAGCGGCGTTTTCCATGTGGGCGATGTCTATAAAATCGCTCCCATTTCAACATCGAAGACCTATGCCGGTGCAGGCTCCTTCAACACCGGAGAAAGTATTTCTGTCTATAACAATGACAGCAGGCTATCGACAACAGACAATGAAAATATCGATCAGCCGATTCTTTTCAATGTTTAATATACGAAAACAAACAACAAGGAGGCACATCCATGAATTATTACATTACACAAAGCATCCAAATCAACAGTATCCGAATCTCCAGCATTTCCAACTCCTCCATTTTTCAGATCGGAAGTGCAGGCATCATTAAATCCCTCAGTACATTAGCGAATACCGGTGAATATACCGAAGAAGCCCCTCCTATCCCAAGCGATGTTACAGTCGTTAAGCAAATATAGGCCATCACCTATCCATTTCCGCTGCATATACTGTTAAATACACATACGTCTACCAACAGAGGTGATTGAGCATGAATGATTTTTACACCTATGCTGCTGAAATGAAAAAATACTTAGAGGCGCAGGCAAAAAAAGTACAGTCACTAGAGGATGAAATCAACCGAATCAAAGCAGAGCAAAAAAGAGCCACTAGCCAGGCTCCCATTCACATCGATAAAATTGAATATAAATTCGACCAATTAAAAATCGAAAAATTGGATGGTACCTTGAATATCGGCATTAACCCTTCCGATTTGCATGAAATTGAAGAAATGGCCGCCAATGGAAAACCATTTCCAGTCCCTTATCCCCCACAATACAGGGAAGAACTTTCTGACCAGATTGCTTCACATATAGCAGATTTCATCGAAAAGGAACTTCCTTCCCTCATATCAACAACAGAGCTGGAAATCGGCCGAAGCTTCCACGGGGAATATGATCAATTTATACAGCAGGATCTGCTAAAGCAATTGGACAGCCGCATTTCATATTATCTGAAGCAATTTCCTCCGAATGAACAAAACCGTAAAAATCCGGAGTACGCAGCTAAAATCATCGAGCAAATGAAAAGCGATATCGAGCAAGCCGTACGGGCTTTTTTGTTAAACATCCATGAAGGTACGAAAGGAATGAAATAAATGGATTACCACGTTACAAATGAAAACCTTTGTGTCGGCAAAGTCAAAGTGATCGGTGTAGCCAGTTCTTCGCTGCTTTTGATCGGGGATGCCCAAACCATTCAATTATCATCCGCATTTGACACGCCGCCTGAATCATTGATTATTGGCCCTCTGGTTCCATTGGCGCCGAAAGCGTAAAGAACGATGCTTAGCCGATCTACTTATGTAAGACAGATAGATTGCGTAAACATCGGGCTCAGTTCTGTTATGCAAATCGGCGATAGTCAGTACATTGACGCTTCTTCCCAGGCATTAGCCGTACAGCAAGGAAGCAAATATTACGACGATGACCCCGACCAGTTCGAAGACTATGATATCTTTCGCTATTTATCACCTGTTCCCGTTATCTATGAGCCTATTGAAATGTGTGTCATTAACAAAAAACCGCGCATATCGGTTGATTATCTTCAAGTCACTGCCATAGCTTCATGTTCAGTCGTCCATATCGGCAATGTGGACCACTCACGGTTGGCAACCCGGATTTTAAATATACGCAGAGTTCCATCCACAGGAAATCCTGCTGATTTGCAGGGATAGAAAGGAGGAGTTGAGCATGCCGGCAATTGTAGGCCCTATTCAAGTAGGCACCGTGACAGGCGGAAGCATACAATTCGGTGATGCTTTTGTCTATTCCCCTAAATCCTCAAGTAAATCTGCCGCAGGATCAGGTTCTGCCCTGACAGGTATCTTTATTATTTCAAATAATGGCATCAGCGCCACCAATGTATTGGATGCCAATGTCATCGACCAGCCAATCGCAGGCAATAACTGATATCGGGTTATCGTCTGCGCCTTTCTTTTGCCTTTTTCGTGCGCACCAGCCTGCCGGATGGCTGCTTCCTGATCCATTTGATAAAATTCCTTATTTTCTCATCCTCCCTTAATTCCTTGACCGTCGATAACCTGGCAGCTAGTTCCTCATTCGTATAAATAGCATGTATTTGTTTATGGCAAGCTATACATAGCAGTGCAGTCGGGAGGAAAGATTCGCCCAGTTCCTTAGGCGTCAAATGGTGCACAGTCAGCTCCGTTTCTTCACGCCCGCATAATTCACATTTTCCCTTATTCTCCTTTTTGGATGCCGCCATTTAATTTCACTCTCCTTTCACCCCTTCTTATCACGTAACTATTATGCCAAAAAAATGCACGCTTCATGAATGGATGGCTTTTTTCCTTTTATAGATCGCGTACAATGCCATCGCTGTTATTAAAAAACCGCCCCCGGCTATTAAACCCACGTTTCTTGCACTTACATAAGCCAGCACAATCCCCGTGCCGAACATGGATAGTCCCATCATCACATTGGAGACTGTACTTAACAGCCCAAATACTATCCCATGATACTCTGCTTTTGTTTCTTTCATAAGCAGTGTATCTATCGCCGCATTTCCGATACCTGAAGCAAAAGAGATAAAGAAATAAACAATCAATCCAAGCCAAGCAATCTCCATTCGGCTAAGCGCAATGATTAATATCCCTTCCAGCATAAGCATGCCCATCCCTATTTCTAGATAGTATCCACTAATCCTATTGGCCAAACTGAAACTGCTGATCAAACCGATGCCAAGCGCAGCATAAAAAAGCCCTACTCCTATATCTCCCATCCGAAAAACCTCAACAGCGTATACACTGATAAGAACATTATTGGCACCGTCAAAAATAGGGATTATACACTCAAGCATAAAAATGATAGAAAGAATTCCGGAAGCAGCAATCATCGTACGAATAATTGGAAAAGCAGCCACTTTTCCATTTTGTTTATGGTTTTCAACTCTATCCACTAAGTGCGATTCCTTTAGAAAAAACAAAATAACGGCAGCGGCAATAAAGGAAATGCCATTTATTACAAATGGCAACTCTTCTCCTAAGTAATGGGCAACTACTCCTCCGGAAAAGGAACCCGCAATTAACACGATGCCAGTAACAGATTGCTCCAAGCCATTGATTTGCATGATGTTTTTTTCTTGGACAATGGAAGGGAGCAAGGATTTTCTCGCCGGTGCATAGATGGCTTCCCCCGCCCCTAATACGAATGAACTGACATAGACAATCCACAAGTCGCTTTCCGAATGAACAAATAAAAAGGATAAAGCAAATCCTATTCGAATGATATCCGTTCCGATCATCACTTTTTTCTTTGAAAAACGCCTTGTTATATATCCTCCCAACGGGCCAAACAGTAAAAACGGAATAACCCTTATAGCCAGCGCAGTTCCCACTGCAAACCCCGAACCTGTCATGCGGAGAAGCAGGCCAAGCATGGCCACTTGGCTGAACCGGTCCCCTAAGCCATTAATTACACCTGCCAAAAACAATTGACGGTATTGTTTTTCTTCCCGGAATAAACACCATGCTTTCATCATCTTCCCATCTCCTCTTTGCACCTTCTAATTAGATATATATCTAATTAGAGGGTGCAAAATAATCCGCCTTTACACTTGCCAAAGCTCAGGCGGATTTAATTCGTATCTGTTTTTCTCTCTGAACATAAACTGATGCATGACCAACTCTCTTCTCAACAATGCATAATCGTCATTGTATGCTTTAAGATAAGCATTTATTTCAGATTCTTCATAGACCTTCCCCATCTCCAAACCACTTGCAATCCGTTCAAGTATAATCAATTTCTTTTTCCGTTGGACTGGCATTTTCTCCAAACGTCCATCATGGCTAAAGAAATGGGTAAGTACCTTGTATTTCTCTGCATCATCGGTATGCCAATCGATTTTTTCTTCCTTTGAGATAAGCTTCACAATGGCAATAGCACTGCTTTCAAGCACCTTTTGGTTAAGTGAGAAATAAATCGTATTGCCGTCCCGCTTTTCTTTGATCAAACCGATTTCCCGCAGCTTTGAGATATGGTGGGTGATGGTAGGCGGCTTAAGCCCTAATCTTCCTGCGATGGCCTGGCCATGCATTGGATGCTGGTTCAATAATGACAAAATTCTTATCCGGGTAGGATCGCCGATGGTTTTATGAAAATGGACCAATCTATCTAATTGCAAAAAAATCCCTCCTCTAACTAATTAGATGATAATCTAATTAGTTAGATAAATCAATTACTTTCAAAAAATCTCCCCGCCCTATGGGAACAACAAAAAAGTAAACGCCCATAATGGGCATTTACTTTTCAACTTCAGCTTCTATTTTTTGAAACGGAAAGGGACAGTTGTTACAATCACATTTTTCCGATAAAGCAAATACGTACGTATCAATAATCCGGATTGATTATGGAGCGTATTTTGCCAATTCTTTTTCGGAATAAATTGCGGAATAAGGACTGTCACCGTATTATTGTTTGCTTTCGTTTCCTTAATGACAACATCGATATACTTCGTCAACGGCTGTATGATACTCCGGTATTCAGATTCTAGCACCACAAGAGGGATATCCGGCTGCCATTGTTTCCATTTATCAGTGAATTTCTTTTCTTGTTCCTTCTCGATTGATACATAAACCGCCCTAATTTCACAATTGAACGCTTTCGCATAACAGATGGAATGCTCAACTGCACGAGTAATCCCAGCAACCGGGATAATCATAACATTTCCGTTAACCGGTTTTTCGGATGTTTCCGTTGATATCCGCAATTGCTCCCCGACAGCCAGATAATGTCTCTTTATCCGGTGGAAACCCATAACGATCAAAGGCAAAAAGATCAATACTGGCCACACATGGCTGAACTTCGTAATGAAGAAAATCATCATGACAGAGAAACTGATGGCTGCTCCGACAAAGTTGATGGATAGTTTGGCGATCCATCCTTTCGGTTTTTCCCTGATCCATTTCACGAGCATCCCGGTTTGGGACAATGTAAAAGGAATGAATACCCCGACCGCATATAAAGGAATTAACGATTCAGTCTGGCCTTTGAAAATGATAATCAACAAAATGGAAGCCAAGCCTAGGGCAATGATTCCATTTGAATAGCCCAGGCGGTCCCCTCTGATCGTAAACATACGGGCGATATATTTATCTTTTGCCAAGTTTACTGCCAGCAATGGAAAGGCAGAATAGCCAGTGTTGGCTGCAAGCACCAGAATAAGAGCTGTCGTTGCCTGAACGAAATAATACAAAACATTCCGTCCGAAAACATCGGCAGCCAATTGGGACACAACCGTTTCCTCCGTCTTCGGCGTAATGCCATAATAATACGCAAGGAACACAATCCCAATTAACAGGACAGCCAGCAAGCCTCCCATCGCCATTAACGTCTTTGCAGCATTTTTCGGAGCCGGTTCCTTAAAATTCGGGATGGCATTCGAAATGGCTTCTACCCCGGTTAAAGCAGAGCAGCCCGACGCGAACGCCCGTAGCAGAATAAACAGCGAAATCCCTGCCACAGGCGTTCCGATTGAAGGATGGATATCAGCCGGGATATGTCCTGTCAACACGTTAAAAACGCCAACCCCAATCAATATAAATAAGGCAAAGACAAACAAATAAACAGGATACGCAAGTATGGACGCCGATTCCGTAATGCCGCGCAAGTTCAATATAGTAATAAAGACGACCAAAGCGCAGGCAATGGCAACCTTATGCTCATGCAAACCCGGAAAGGCGGATGTAATAGCATCTGTACCGGCGGAAATACTAACAGCAACTGTTAAGATATAATCGACAAGTAAAGAACCCCCGGCAATTAATCCAGGATTTTCCCCAAGATTTTCCCGTGATACGACATAAGCCCCTCCCCCATGCGGATAGGCAAAGATAATCTGTCTATATGACAAAATTAGGGCGACCAGCAGGATCAACACTCCCACTGCAATAGGCAGCGAGTACCAAAGGGCTAGCGACCCTACAGATATCAATACAATTAATACCTGCTCTGGCCCGTAAGCTACAGATGATAGCGCATCTGAAGAAAGGATGGCAAGAGCTTTCGTTTTATTCAGCTTTTGGTCGTGCAACTCAGCCGACGTCAGCGGACGCCCTAATAGAAAACGTTTAATCATTGAATACATATGAACACCACCCATACAAATTACATACATGTCCTTAGCATAAAATATTACCGGTACCAAACTTGCGGGCTATTAAAAAACACCGGCATTGGGATTTGCCAGCGCGTATCAGATACGATACTGCATTGCCTCTATTAACATCTGCTGATTACCCTTTTATACGTAAAATCTTCAATGCTAAAATAGCCGTACCGTTAACATTTATGGGAGGTTAAATGGCTGAATTTCTATATGAGACACCTAATGTCAAAAACATATTTCAATTCAGAAACTTTCAACCGATGATTATCATACTCTCGTAAACAATTCTTGTAAACTATTTTCTTTGTTTTGCCTGACTTTATGACGAATGTTCACTAATTGCTTTCAATTTTGTAGACTTTCTAGCAAGGAAATTCCTATTTGTTCATCCTCTTTTCTACCTAATTGATAATTGGCCAAAACTACGGAGGCCACTTTCTTTTCTTTATCTATTGCTAAAAATGAACTAAAGCAACCTGTTCCACCGCCATGCAAAATCACATTATGATTTTTCTTTAAGAGCAACCATCCAAGGCCCATATCATACTTCTTTGTTGCATTTCCATATTTTTTGTGGCAAAGAGACATATATGGTTTATCTTCGGATATATGTATCTTTGCATATTTGAGTAAATCGTCAGCAGTTGAACTTACTGCACCCGCCGGTGATATTAGATTTTCCTTGTTCCAGTCCCAGTTGCCGCAATCATCATTTTTTTTGTTATATCCATGTAAATTATTATTTGATGTTCCTAAATATGTATCGCAGAGCCCAAGTTCCTTATGAAGGAACTCATTCATGGTATCCCAATATCCTCTTCCTGATACAATCCCCAACCCATAACCAAGAAGTGAAATGCCGAAATTTGAATATTTCCATGAATAATCCATATTTCTTAATTTATTTTTTTCAATTAGGATTTTCATTTTGTCATAATCCATATTTAGCGGATTAGTCTTATTCATATCTCCACTGCCCATAATCAAACCTAAAATTAGATTAAAATATTCACGCTTATTTAATGGGAGTCTCGCTGAATACCCAGAAGAATGAGTAGCAAGACGGAGCAATGTAGGATAATACTCATCCCCCTTAAGGTCTTCTATATATGTTTGTATTGAATCGTTTATCGACAACTTATCTTCAGCTACATATTTTGATAATAATGATACAGTAAACGTCTTGGTTATCGACCCAATTTCATAGTGGTATTTTTTTGATGGATCTTGTTCCCCTTTTTCATTAAATATTTTTATTACCGAATGATTGTCTGTTGTTAAATAGCCAACAGTTAATTTTATATGTTTCTTTCCTCTACAGGCCCTTTTAATTAATTTTAGTGTTTTATCGCTAATTTCAAACATAATGATTTCTCTCCTTTATCCTTCAATCTTTAAAAGGGTTGATCTATTTTCTTCAAGATAAATTAGCCTATTTATTTATTTTTCCCCTTTATTAACTGCTTGAATTCTTCTTCTCCCAAACTCTTTCATTATGTTCATTTGTAATTCATCAGTATCTTCATCCATGTTTAAATTACCCTCTTCTTCAAATCCGTCGTGAACTTCATCATCAAAACTATAAAGTTTCTTCAATAGCTCCCACATTGTTTCCAATTCTTCAGTTGAAAATTTCTTAAAAAGGTCTTCCAAAAGGAATATGCCTTTTTCTGCAACAACAAGTAATACCTTTTTTCCGTTATTAGTAATTTTTACGTTGATCGCACGTTTATCTTTCCTACTAGGAACTATATGTACATAGCCTTTTTTTTCTATAATCGTGATTAATTGTTTAGTGCTCTGTTTTGTAGTACCTAATTTTCTAGCAATATTATTTAAAGTCGTTTCATCTTCAGGTAAATGCGCAATTGCCACCATTACCATATACTGTCTTGATGTTAAAGGTTCAAGATACTTATCGCTTTTTACCTGAATTTTATTTGCTAAAGAAAACAAAGTAGCATACGTTTGCTGCATTAAAAAAAGTTCTCTGTAAATATCCATATCCGGCCTCCAATTTAGTCATTATATTGTCTAAATTAAGAGTATCACATTTTATAATATAGTCAATATACTGTCTATATTACTCTTGAAACACAAAGCCAGTTCAGTTAATAAAAAACCACCTGCAACCGATTATTTTAATTGAAAATTCCACTTATTAAATATTGCCTGTTCAACTATCCGACCCATTTTTGAACAAGAAAAAATCCTGCATATTAACGCAGGATTTTACCGAAACAACTACTGAACTAAAACGTCCACCCGATAACAGCATAGGCTGATTGTTATCATTAAGATTCCAAGATGTACATAGTTAATGTGAGATACTAATTAATATTCCCTAAATACACGAGAGATCTTTCGTTATGAACATGTGCCATGAGATATCCTCTTAACCCTTTAGGATACATTCTATATCGAAGTAATTCTATTTCTATACCTGCTTCATTGCTAGCAGGATTAGTAGGTTTATGCCGTTATCCATTTCATCTATCAAAGTACAAGCAACTGATTACTCTACTAACAAAAATGGACTATTTTAAAGCGCAAGATTGCTTTTCCGAAAAAAAGATGGAATGGACCCATTCGTCCATTCCATCCATCTTCCCTTTACATTTCCAGTACATGCCCTCCGTCATCGAAGAAATATAGATAACGGCCGTTTAACTGGATGTTAAGTATCTCTTCCACCGCGCGTGTGTATAGGTCAATTTGTACAGCATACCTCTTCTCGAGAATAGGTTTTGCCTGTCCAAATCCATCTGGAAAGCGGTCAGTGATCCGATCAGTCTTATAATCCAATAAGACTGTCCCTTCCTCATCTGTAAACAGGCAATCAATAATCCCCTGAACCATGACCAGTTCATCGGGACCATCCCAATCACTATATGCTTCTTGAGCTGGCAGCATCAAGCTGAAAGGCACTTCACGCTGTATTTTCTGGCTTTGCTTCATCCTTTTTGCCAGGTCTGTTTCAAAGAAAGCCGCGATTTCATCCACATTTACTGCTTCCGCTTGTTCGGCTGTCAAAAATTCTTCTTCAACAAGGCGGTGAATAAGGGATATGATTTTTTCCTCTGTCATATCATCCCTGACATTGGCCTGTTGCATGACTAAGTGGGTGATGGTCCCTCTCTCTGCGCCTGTAATTGATTTAGCTTGCATGAAAGCAGGGCGTTCATGGATTTTCTTGACTGGCTTCATGATTTGGAATGCATTTTCCCTCTCCTGTACTTCAACCTGCCGTTTCAGCTCTGTTACTGTCTGTTTGGAAAGGTGGTTCGCCGCTGCATGGCGCCCGTATTTCCATGAGAGCTGTTCTTTTATCTGTCCGGCAAAATCGGATTCTATATGGACAGCTTGAAAATTGCGCAATGCATCCATCATATCCTGTTCATTTTCTTCCTCATCCACTGTGGCCTTCAAAGCGGTTGCCTCAATGATCGACATCTTCCAGGAAGATGGGTGGCGGACAATCGATTGATCCACTCCCGTATGGGCTGCCCCTTCAAAGAAATCGGCGTTATCCCTATGTCGGGCGAGGGCAGGACCAATCCAATCGCTATAGCTCTTGGCGGAGGCCCGTAAATGCTCCGGGAGAAGCCAAACAGGATGGTGCAAACTAGTCCGCCATTTTTTAAGCGTCTTATCCTTATTCTTTATGCTGCCGATTAAGATCAATTTCTCCTTGGCACGCGTTAAAGCTACATATAGGACCCTCATCTCTTCTGCAATGAGCTCGAGCTGTTTCTTTCTTTTAAAGGCGATTTGCGGCAAGGAAGGGTAGGTAATCCGGAGATCCGGATTCGTATATTTGCATGCAAACCCATATTCCTTATCCAACAGGTAGCTTTTATATAAATCCATCATATTGAATTGCCGGGCAATTCCTGAGACAAAAACAACTGGGAATTCAAGGCCCTTGCTGGAGTGGATCGTCATGATCCGGACCACGTCCTCCTGTTCGCTGAGCGCACGCGCCGTCCCTAAGTCATTCCCGCGGTCCTGCATTCTTTCAATGAAACGAAGAAAGCGGAACAAGCCCCTAAATGAACTTTCTTCATATTGGCGGGCTCTGTCATATAGTGCGCGCAAGTTAGCCTGCCTTTGTTTTCCGCCTGGCATTCCGCCTACATAATCATAATATTTCGTATCACGGTAAAGCTGCCAAATCAAATCAGCAACGGAATGCTGGCGGGCGAGTTCACGCCATACACCAAGCATCTCATAAAAGGTATGGACATTAACATAAAACTCCCCATTGATTTCCGTCTTTCCTTCCTTACAGAAAGACTGCAATGCTTCAAAGTACGAATTGCCTTTGCCATAGGTTCGCACTGCCGCCATTTGCTCTTCGTCCAATCCGACGATCGGAGACCTCAGCACAGAGGCGAGCGGGATATCCTGAAGCGGATTATCAATGACTTTCAAAAGGGACATCATAACTGCCACTTCCGTTGCTTCAAAATAACCGGAAGCCAGGTTACCGTATACTGGTATCCCTTGCTTTTTGAACTCTTCCATAACTTCCGGCGCCCATGTCATCGATCTCATCAAGATGACAATATCACGGTATGTGATCAACCGTTCCAAGCCGGTCTTTGTATCAGTGATTTTCCTTTTCTCATGGATCATCTCTTTGACGGATTGAGCCAACAGCCTTGCTTCCAATTGTGCTTTTTCAAGCTCTTCCTCTTGTTCTTCGGGCATGCCCTTGCTTCCTTCGGATTGATCCCGGTCGATCAATAGAATTTCAACCGGAAATGCTTCATCTTGCGGATAAGGGGCACCCAATTTCAATTCAGCATCATCATCATATACAATTTCACCCACTGTAACGCCCATCAGCTGCTTGAACAGATAATTGGTTGCGTCCAATACTTCCTTTCTGCTGCGGAAATTTTTATTCAAATCAATCCGCAATCCTCCAGCAGCGCCATCGTGTCGATAGGTCATATGCTTTCCTAAAAAAAGGTTGGGCTCTGCCAGGCGGAAACGATAGATGGATTGTTTCACGTCGCCAACCATGAATCTGTTCCCTTCGGCAGGTTCAGGCTTGCTCACTAAATTCAGAAGTGTTTCCTGGACAGAGTTTACATCCTGGTACTCATCGACAAGCACTTCCTTAAATTGGCTTCTGTAGTTTTCGGCAATCTGCGATGGAATGATGTTTCCGTCGCTGTCTGTCCCGGTCAATATCTGCAGGCAGTAATGCTCCAAATCTGAAAAATCGACAATGCTTTTTTCGCGTTTTTCTGCCGCGTACCGTTGCTTGAAATCCTTCACCAGCTCAGCCAGCATCGCCACATAGCCTTTCAATTCTTTCATATCATGAAGATAGCTTTCTGGCTTCCTTGAAAAAAGTTCTTTCTTTAATCCATCGACTGCATCCTTTGCCTGCTTTCGCAGTTCTTTCGATTGTTCGATTAGATCCTTATCATATTCATCGCCTTTAACTGCTTTTAAAGTGGCAAACTTATAACTTCCCATTGCTTCATATAAAGCACTCCATGATTGCGTAAAAGCGGCTTCCAATGTTTCAAGAAGCGTCAGATCCTTCACCAGGATTTCAGCATGCGGAGCCGGTCCGCCTGGGATTTTTGTGACTTCAAGGGCATTCTCAATACAAGCTCTCGCTTCGGAAAGCTGCAGTTGAATATAGAACTGCAATGAAGGGTAAAATGGTAATTCATCAATAACCGCTCCTTCTTGCAGGTCATACATATCAACCATGCTGTCGAGCCAATTTTCA
Source organism: Bacillus kalamii (assembly GCF_047238185.1). Lineage (NCBI taxonomy): Bacteria > Bacillati > Bacillota > Bacilli > Caryophanales > Bacillaceae > Bacillus > Bacillus kalamii. Next base: position 2,926,264 of record NZ_JBDFMI010000001.1, read on the forward strand.
GGATAAGGATGCGAGCTCGAAAAATTATCGAGCGTACGGATGATATTCTGCAATTCAATATCATTCCTGTCGTTGCTGAACGCGTCTACTAAACGGAAAAAAGGATCATTGCCGGCAATGGCATATTGCTCCTCCAATAAATCATCCAGTACCTCATCCTTTAAGAGCTCCGCTTCTGTGCTGTCGGCAATGCGAAATCCCGGATCAATATCGATTTCATAATAATACTTCCGAATCACATCCAGGCAAAAAGAGTGCAAGGTTGAGATAGAGGCCTTGTTCAAAAGGCTGAGCTGCCTTCTCAAATGTTGCGATTCTGCATTTTTCTTAATTTCTTTATCGAGCGCATCTGCAATACGATGTCGCATTTCGGCCGCCGCCGCATTGGTGAAGGTCACAACCAGCAGCTCGTCTACATTCATTTCGTTTGAAATGATTTTATTGATAATACGGTTGACCAGCACAGCTGTTTTCCCTGATCCGGCTGCTGCCGCAACCAAAATATCCTGCCCTTCTGCCCAAATGGCTTTCCATTGGCTTTCTGTCCATGTTAGTTCAGGGGGCATAGCAGGGATTTGGCCTTTACTCATGGTCATCCCCCTTTTCTATTATGCTCTGCATGATTTCATCATGTTTTTTCGGTTGCAAATTCCGGTATTGGTTTTCTTTCAGGGCGCTGTCGAACATGCAAACACTCTTGTACGGACAGAATGTGCATGGAATCCGATCCTTCAGCTTGTACGGATTGATGGTTGTGTTCCCTTCCATAATCTCATTGCCTGATTGTTGATAAATCTGATGGATATGCCCTCTTAGCATTTGAAGCTCCTGTTCACTGGCGATAGGCGCGCCGCTTTTGAACAGTCCCCCAGTTTTATAAGCCACAGATATAACCTTTGAAGCGCTTCTCTCTCCTTTGATGAGATCATGGTCCATCATATTCAGGACATCCTGGTCATTAAGGAGCAAGCCTTTCATCTTAAACTCTTCAAAAATTTTCTCTTCAATCACATCTGAACCAAGCATCTCAGTCGCCTTAATGATTGGATTATGCATATGGAAGTAAAGCATGCCTGCCGGATGCGCTGTTGTTCCTATTAACCTCTGGGCATGGGCGATTATGACATCCAAATATGTCAGCATCTGCAATGCAAGCCCATAATAGACTTCATCCAAGTTCACGTCCTTGCTGCTCGATTTATAATCGATGATGCGCAGATACGTTTGATGATTGATCTCTGCCTTATCCACTCTGTCGATCCGGCCGACTAATTCCATTTCCGAGCCGTTGGCCAAAGTAAAAGAAAGAGGCGGCAGACTATCCTCGGTCCCGAAGCCGAACCCCAACTCCAGTTTGACCGGCTCAAAACCGCTGTGCCTTGCTTGCTCGCTCAATACCATGCTCGCCCTGCTGATTACATTTTCCAGCTTGCGTTTAATAAAATGGTGGCGGTTAGTGCTAAGCAAAATTTGGTTCTGTAGTTTTGGCGCCAACTGCTCAACTGCGCCACTCGCATATTTTCTGCACTCTTCTTTCGTTAAAGTAGCCCAAGATCTCTTTTTTTCCAACAGGTCATCCGAGATGATCTTAATGGCTCCATGGAACATTTCACCAATATCAGGCGCTTCAAGCCTGAACACCTTTCGTTCCTGAAGATGTAAACCGTGGGATGCAAAATGGGAAAATGCGCAGCTGTTGTATTTTTCCATTCTCGAAACGCTTGCTTTCATCCGGTTTCCATACAATTGCTTCGAGGTATGTTCGCTGAGGCGGACCACTTTATTTTCATAAAAGAGGCTCGACAAAACTTTTTTTGCCGCTTCTCTATGTGTCTCTGATTCCAAAAGCTGATTATATAAACTGTACCAGCTGGCTTCCACTTTATAGCCGCGCTTCTTCATTTGCAGCACAGCCGCTAAATTGGATAAGGCGACATCTTCATTCGGCATATATTTCAGCTGAAGTTCTTCTCCTTCAGCACCTGGCTCATTTTGAAAAGAAATTTCTTTCATGGAAGGCACTACTTCTTTGATCCGTTTAATATAGGGTGACGGCAACAAGGCTGCCCCTTCCTCATCCCCTAGTGGATACGTAACAAATAATGCATGTGATGGCGTCGTAAATGCCCTGTATGCCGTAAATTCCTCATCCAACAAACGGGTCATTGAATCCGGAGCCAATTCCACACCAGCCTTAGTGAGGGCATGCCGGTCCTGGTCCGATAAAATGCCTTCCTCGGATACTTTCATAGGCAGAACGCCTTCGTTCATTCCGATGACAAATGCGATTTGCACATCCGTAAGCCTTGAAAGATCCATATTGGCTACGACAACTTGGTCGATGGCAGGAGGAACCTGTGAGAAGTTCATGGCTTGCAGGCCGGAGTCAAGCACCGAAATGAATTGCTTTAGGTTCATTGTCACCGAGCCCATTGTTTCAACAAACTGGTCCAATAAATCCACCACAGATTTCCATGCTTGGCTATGCTGCTGAAGAAGAAGGAGATTCCCTTCTTCCTCTGCCGCCCTTTCCAATTTCTCCAGCTTCTCGGGTATATGGATATCCTCTAAAAATTGGTAAACGGCTTGGGCATATTCCAATCCCGCCTTTGCCCGTTTACATCGTTTGGAGAGTGTATGCAAGGGCTGCGCGAATAGGTCCTTTAATTCATTCAGCATGTCTTCCATAGATTTTTCCTGGTCTGTCTGTCCCCGCTCTTCCAATTCGAGTCCTCTGAATCTACGGTATGACCATCTTTCCTTATTGGTCCATCGATCGCCTTTTATGCCCCTTGATAATACATAATTCTCCAACTGGTCGACCTGAAGCCTCATTTCCCTTTGGTTGCTGTCCAACGGATAAAGCAAGTCTGTCTTGATCGCCCGGAAGACTGGCTCATATCTCCAATGAGTCATAATGGTTTCCAGCGAGGAACGGATCAATTCGACTAAAGGATGATGAAGCATGGTTTCCTTTGAGTCGATAAAAACGGGAATCTTATATTCCTGAAACGTGGTCTTGATCAAATCGTGGTATTGATGGCCGTTCCGCACCAATATGGCAATATCTTTCCACCTGAAATGCTGGTCTCTCACCTGATGGATCATTTCTCTGGCAATTCCATCTATCTCTGCCCGCCGGTTGGCTGCCATTCCCACCACAATATTCGCTTCCCCGGGAAATTCAACAGCTGGTCTTCTATTAAAATGGTGTTCCAAATGTCCGAGGGCCGGTGATTTCTCAAACCTGACAATCTTTTGCATGATCCTGTCCTGCTCAATCTCCACCTGAAGCTGACTTGCTGATTTATAGAGCTGGTCATAGAGCCGGGCACTCATGGCAAATAAGTAAAAGTCACTTGGCGGCCCCTGTCTGAATGCCTGATCCATTGTAAGAGCAACAGTCACTTTTTTACAGTGCTTCATCAATTCATTGACAACCATCAATTCCTGCGGTGTCAAACTATAAAAACCGTCTATATAAATTTCCGCATCCTGCAAATAGGATGATTTAGGGATTTTAGCCGCCAAAAGGGTAAGATAATCTTCCGAATCAAGGTACTTGCCAATAAGGGCTTTGTCAAATTCAGTATAGATAATATGCAGATCATGCCATTTATCTCTAAGGCTCTGGTCGCTTTCCTTGGCGATTCTTTCCTCAAGAATGCCACCCATATCTTCCGGTGAGACACAGTACCGCTTCAATTCGATCAGCATCTGCTCCATTGATTGGATAAAACCTGTTTTTGACGCGGATCGTTGGAATAGCTTCAGCTCATCCTTCTTTTCTTCAATGATTTTGGCAATCATCATGCTTGTCCCGACAGAGCTCAGATGCAATCTGCTCATTCCCCCGGTTTCTTGTAAAACCCGCAAGGCAAGCCGCCGAAAGCTGAAAACCTGTGCCGCGATCATTCCATTTAACCCAGGTGTGCCTGCCAAATTATATTCCGATATAAATGTCATCTGATCCGGCACCAAATAAAGAATCGGATGACGGTCAGGTTGATTATGAAGTTTCTGTCTAATATCATCTAACATCCAAGTTGTTTTTCCGCTTCCGGAACGCCCCAACACAAATTGTAGCGGCATATATCCAACTCCTTTCAGTTCATGTGCGAAGGAAGCAAAAACGCGGTAATGCTCCTAAATAATCAATAAAAAAACAGCAAAATCCATTTCCTTCCTATCCCCATAAACATATATTCAGTATACCATTTTTGCAGGAATCCCGAGATTGACAATTCCTGTTTACAGGGAGAAACAAAGAAGGCAAACAACCATCAGGAACGTTGGTTATCCGCCTTCTTTGAATTCTATAGTTGCCATCCAGTATGTTCTGCTTGTCCCAACAAAAAACGCACTCCAATAGCGGCAATCCTCTATATAAAAACAGTCTACTCATTCTTTCCTCTTTGCCTTTGTTTCACTTTTGATTCGATATCCCTGTTTAGGCTTACCTCAATCCGCTTGCCCACATACCAGAGGATAAAAATAATGAATAGCACAATAGCTGTCCTGTATGGCTTCGTGAATAATGCTGTGATGTCGCTTCCAACAAAGGAAATTGTAAAAATCATAACAAGCTTTCCCGCAGCTACCGCCATCATATACTTCATTGTACTGATCCGCGACAACCCCGCAACAATATTGACCACTGCCGAAGGCGTGAAAGGAAAGCATAGCATAACGAAAATTGGGCCAAACCCATGCACATCCAGCCATTTTGTCAACTTTTTCACTTGTTTATTTCTTTTTATGAATGCAAGCAGTTTAATATGCCCATACTTCCTGATGATTAAGAATACTAATATCGCTCCCACGGTTGATCCTGCCCATGTAATTAAAAATCCAATCCACAAACCGAATGCGTTCGTATTGGCGATCACAAAAACCACTAACGGCAAAAATGGCAAAAATGCTTCAACTAAAGGAAGGAGAATGCCGGGAAAAATGCCGAATTCCTTATACTGCTGAATTAAATCAAGTATATGCTCTGTTGTAAAAAAATCTTTTAATGTCTCCACATCCATATAATGCTCCTTAAACAACGTAATCTTAATCATCTTCACATATGTACTTACTCTTATATTACATATTTTTTGAAGAAAAAAAAGCTGTATAACCCTGATTTTCAATGAAATCTCCTTTTTTCCTTTACCCTTAGCGATTGGAAATCATACATACCCGACAAAAATAGCAAAAGCAGGCATGTTTAACCAGTCAAAAGACTATTTGATGCATATCGGAAACAAAATGTGGAAAGTACCTTGAAATTGAGGAAAGGCTGCTATAGAATAAGAACAAATGTTCTATTTTTAGAGGTTGCTGGAGGGGTTTATAATGACACGTATACCAAAGGAAGATCGCGATATGATTGAGCAAGCTATCTATTTGCCTATGGTGTTAATAGTTCTCCAACGCGATCTTTCTATTTTTCAAAAAGGGCCTTTTAAATTAAGAAGGCCTTATATAGAATGGGTTGAACAAACGATTAAATACGTACAGCTTGAACTGATTAATGTCAAACGTTATTTGAGGCAGCAGAATATTAAAGTAAGTGAACTAAAGCGCGACGACGCATTCACAATGTATCTGTTTCTTTATAAAGGCTTTGAGGAACACCATAATTACTTTAATCCCCGCATTCGAAACAAAGTTGAAGATTTATTGAAGCACTACTTATATGGAAGGCTTGAATGAGGATGGCTTTAGGCTTCCTGTTCACTATAATGGTACTTCCTTCTCGTTTCCATCACATTTTGTTCAAGCTTACTTTTAAGGATGGCAGTCCTGGCTACTTGCGATTCAAAAACACTGAAAGAGATTGGCAGGCAAATATGTTTCTTATTCCTGAATAGCACATTCGTTTCGAACGGCCCATTTTTAGAGAAACGCAATATATGGCTCGAGGAAATCCAGATGCAATCATCCCTTTCCGGCGATGATGTCGGAAACATAAAAATGGAAAATGATTTCTCAATTTCAATGGGCGCTTTATGGGTATAGCCTGTTAAATGCCTCGTGCCCCTCCTTCTCCCTTCATAATCACTTCCAAAATATTCACAGCTTTTTTTGATAATGTCGATGGGCTTACCGCGTGCGGCAAATTCACTTTCTACTTCCGTTACATGGGAACTTTGTTTACCCTCGACAATCATTGGTTGCAACATGATCGTATAAGGATTCACTTCATACTCATCCAAAACCAATTCCAAATAATCTGTCATATCCTCCCCAACCTTTCTTTTTTTATCAATCTTAGGAATAAAATACCATAAAAATGCCAAAAAATTTACAATTTCACACAAAATTCTAAATTATATGTATTAAAATCCTCCTTTTTATATATTTTTTAAATTTTTTAAATTTTCAGTTGATTTTACTTTTATAATTAAATATAATTATAAAAAGGTCTAGGGGTGATGCTTCATGAATAATGAACATTCTTATACAGAAATGATGAAAGCTACATCAAAGAGAAAACAATCCGAAAAAGACACATTCATGCTGGAACTCTATGTCGATATGATTCTTCAGGAAGCCTTGTTAAAAGCACAGCGAGAACAACTTCTTCAAAAAATTGATTATGCACTCGATCACAGAGACAATGCCCTTTTTACAGCCTATTGCAAAGAACTAACAGAATTAAATAAACGATTCGGCGCTTAATCCTACTGGGAACACATTCTTCCTTTCTAAATTATTTCCTGCCGACACTGTTTGAACTGCACTCGTTAATGATATTGGACCATATGAAAAAGAAGGCTGCCCACGCTGCAGCCTTCTTTATTGATGTTTGGGCAGTGTCCTTGCACCTTCCCTTTTATTCACCCATTTCCTTACTATAAGATTCAAGCATTGATATCCGCTCCAGCATCGTCGGATGAGTATATCTGAAAAGTTTCACTAAAATGGGCGGATGGATTTGCGACAAGGAGGTTTTAGAAAGCTCTTGAAAAGTCTTGACAGCAGCATCAGAATCCTTCACCATCTCAATCGCATACTCATCAGCGCTTTTTTCCTCATACCTTGAAACCGCATTTGATATCGGACTCGATGCAAAGCTTAAGACAGACAGGATGCAGAGAAACAAAGGAAGCGAGCTTAAGCTTCCAATCGACGCAATTCCCCATTGCTTTCCTCTTCTTTTCAGCAACCCTTCCATAATTTTAGCCGTCAGCCATAATCCCGCAAAACCGGCTACAGCATACATAACAATTCCATAATAGATATGTTTCTTCACATAATGGCCCATTTCATGTGCCATTATAAACAGAATTTCATCATCGTCCAATTTATTGAGAGTAGTGTCCCAAAGCACAATCCGTGAGTTTGAGCCAATACCTGTTACATACGCATTCATTGTATTTGTTTTCGTAGCCATATCTACTTCAAAGACATGTTCTGCAGGTATATTTGCCTTTTTGGCGATCTGGAGGATTTTTGCTTCGAGCTCTTTATCCTTTAATGGATAAAAATCATTATAAAGCGGATCAATGACAACAGGTTTTAAAAACATGAAAAACATCATAAACGGGATGGACAACAGCCAAAGATATACCCACCACCGCTTAGCGCTTTTCTTAATCAAATAATAAAGAACACTTACAATGACAGCAGTCATCAAAAACCCAAGCCAAAAATCAAGCAGTTCATCTTTCATCCACATAGAAAACGTCTGGTTGGAGATATGATACTTCTTGGCTAAATAGAAACTGATATATTGAAAAGGAAAAAAGGCAGCAAACGAAAGAACAGACAGATAAAAAACATAAATAGCATTTTGAAAGATAGTGAAACGTGTAATAGAAAGAGATGATTTTTCCCATTTTTTTGATAGTCCGGCCATGAGAATAATGGCGTACATAAGCCACTCAAACGGGGTATTCAAAAAAAATAAGAAATTTTTTATTTCTGAGTACTCTTCACTTAACACAAGTTGATGCTCATTCATGAACGTTGTTGGATCAGCGCTCGTCCCTTTATATTGCTGAGGAAAATCTGAATCGCTGAATACAAATAGATACAGAAACATTACTAAGGCAAACAAGATATAAAATCCGACTGCCTTCATTATCATTCTAGGCACCACACAACCTCCTCTTGTTCCCCGCCCTTGAAAACCGGATAGTAATACAAGCCCCTTTACTAATGTAGTTGGCACTTCTATAAATTAGAACCAATTTTATATTCCCTCAATAACTATAAAGAGTTCATATATATTTCAATGTTTTTCCTTTTTTATCACTCTTTGCCAAATATATTTGTTGTATGATATGTATGAAGCACTCTTACATATTCTTTCATATGCATAGTGAGGAAACGGGGCGGAGAAATGAAAAAACTCTATATGATTTTTGCAATCCTATTAGTACTTGGCATTGGCTCGGGCATCTATTATTTTACAGACTATCGGCAATCAAAAATGGAATTTCCTCAGGACATCACATTGCAAACAGTAAAAGGAGAAGACTTTACATATCGCCATTTGAAGCCAAAGGTAAGGCTGGTTGAATTTATGTACACACAATGTCCGGATATATGCCCAAACACGACATTCCAAATGAAACAACTGCGCAGCCGCTTGGAAAAAGAAGGAGTCTTCGGGAAAAAAGTTGAATTTATAACCGTTTCCTTCGATCCGGAAAATGATACCAAGCTTGTTCTCCAAAAATATGCGAAAACATTCGAAATGAATGAAGATAAAGGCTGGTTTCTTCTCTCAGGAAGCAAGAACGATGTTAAAAAATTAACCGACAGCTTTAATTTCCAATTTCGTGACCCCGGTACCGGGCAATTCATCCATTCATCGGCAACCTATCTCCTTGATGAAAAAAATAACGTGATAGCCGTGTTCGGAATGGGAGAAAAAAATTTCAACCAACAAAAAGTATATAAAAAGATCATGAAAGCGATTTAAAGGACTTGTGCCTACAAGCCCTATTGCTTCAAGTATAATTGATTTCTATTCATATCGGCCTCTTTGACAGCTCCAGAAACCAAATAAAATAAAAACATCCCTCGCTTAAAAGGGATGTTTTTGTTCAGACAAGCATTGCACGGTCATTATTCATTTGCTCCCCACGAATGCGCTGGAATTCACTCAAAAGCTTCTCAATTGTCAATTGTTTCTTCTGCTCTTGGTCGCTCGTAAAAATGATCTGCCCTTTATCCATCATGATTAGACGGTTCCCTAAATCGAGGGCTTGCTGCATATTATGTGTGACCATCAATGTTGTCAGGCCATATTCCTTCACAATATTTTTCGTCAGCTCGGTCACCAGTTCTGCCCTCGATGGATCCAATGCCGCCGTATGTTCATCCAGCAATAAAATTTTCGGTTCTGTAAAAGTAGCCATCAATAAGGAAAGAGCCTGCCTTTCACCACCTGATAGCAAGCCGACCTTTGCATTCAAACGGTTTTCAAGGCCGAGGTGAAGCGACTCCAGCTTAGTACGGAAAAAATCTTTCCGTTTCTTTGTAACCCCTAAACGTAATTTACGCGGTGTCGTCCTTCCGTAGGCGATGGCCAAATTCTCTTCTATTGTCATCGTTGGAGCGGTGCCAGCCATCGGATCCTGGAATACCCGGCCAATTTGTCTGGCCCGTTTATGCTCAGGCAAGCCATTAACCTGAACACCGTCAATCGCGACTTCACCTATATCCGGTTTAAGCTTTCCCGATACCATGTTCATCAATGTGGATTTCCCCGCCCCGTTACTTCCGATGACGGTGACAAAATCGCCTTTTTCCAGGTTAAGCTGGATATTGGATAAAGCCATCTTTTCATCTGGCGTACCCTCATTGAATACTTTATAAATCTGCTTTAATTGAAGCAATGTGGTCCCCTCCTGCCTTAACGTCATTTCCATTCTTCAGATGCAATTCACTCAAGCGCTTTTGCTTGCGTGTGCGCTCCTTCTGTTTATCCAATATCTTCGGTAAAATGAGGGCAATAATCACAATAATGGCAGTAATGAGCTTCATATCTCCCGTATCCAAAAACTTCGCCTGCATGGCCAGTGTTACTACAATCCGATAGATAATCGCTCCACCAACAACAGCGAAGGTTGCTCTGACAATGGATTTGCTGCCGAAAATCGCTTCTCCGATAATCACGGATGCCAGACCGATCACAATCATGCCGATTCCCATTCCGACGTCGCTGAAACCTCCATATTGGGCAATCAATGCACCCGATAATGCGACAAGACCATTCGATATGCCTAAGCCGAGTATTTTCATGTTACTCGTATTGGCTGAAAAGCTGTGAATCATATTTTCATTATCCCCTGTAGCCCGGATGGCAAGGCCAATTTCCGTTTTCAAAAAGGCATCGATCAGGAATTTAATGATCAATGTTACAACAAGCATGGCCAGAAGAACTCCCCAGCCTGAGGGAAGCACACCATCAAGGCCCACACTGCCCAATAGATTGCCGGCAGTTTCGTTCAAACCGGAATTGTTCCAAGCATCGCGTATTTTTGAAATTAAGGTATCCTCCGTCAATAACGGAACGTTTGAACGCCCCATGATCCGAAGGTTGATGGAATACAGCGCGATCATCATCAATATTCCCGATAGCAAAGGGTTAATTTTTCCCTTTGTATGAAGCAGCCCTGTTATGGAACCGGCCAAAAAGCCGGCAAAAGCAGCTGCAACGGTAGCCAATAGCGGATTAAACCCATTCACAATCATTATGGCGGCAGTGGCCGCCCCGGTGACAAAGCTGCCATCAACAGTCAAATCGGGAAAATCAAGTATACGAAAGGACAGGTAGACACCCAAAGCCATTATGGCGTATATCATACCTGCTTCCACTGAATTAAAAATTGCTCCTGCCATATCTTTCTTCCTCTCTCTGTAGAAATTCATCGTCCGGCACGTCCAATAGAAAAGAAGGCTGGCGTTGCAAAGATTCGTATATTCACAGATACCTGAAATACAATCTCATCATCGCCAGCCTTTATTCCACCCATAAACTGCTGTACGGAATCTCTTCTTATTTTACGAACTCCGCTTTGTCTTTCCATTCGTCCTTAATCTCTACACCCATATCTTTAGCGGCTTTTTCATTGATGACTAATTTGACTTTATTAGGGAACTCCACTGGGATGTCGCTAGGTTTTTTTCCATTTTTCAAAATGTCTGCAGCCATTTCCCCGGCCTGATAACCGATATCGTAGTAGCTGAAGCCGTAAGCCGCGAAAGCGCCTCTTGAAACAGAGTCCAATTCTCCTGCAAACAACGGCAATTTACGGTCAGCAGCGACCATTATCACCGATTCTAATGCGGAAACGACCGTATTATCTGTGATGATATAGAAGGCATCGACTTTTCCGGCAAGCGATTCAGCGGCCTGTTTTACTTCGGCAGAAGTAGAGACAGACGTTTCAACTACTTTTACCCCTTTGCCTTTAGCCGCTTTCTTCATTTCGTCCACTTGGACAACCGAATTCTGTTCACCGGAATTGTAGATGGTCCCAATTGTCTTTGCTTTCATTTCATCCGCGATGAAGGCAACCGTATTTGGTATAGCTTCAGGGTTATTATCTGATGTGCCCGTGACATTTCCGCCTGGCTTATCCATCGATTGGACGAGCTTTGCACCAACTGGATCCGTAACGGATGTAAAGATGATTGGAATATCCTTCGTTGCGTTCTTGGCAGCCAAGGCGCTCGGTGTCGCATTCGCAAAAATCAAATCAACATTCTGCGATACATAGTTATTGGCGATAGTGGCCGTATTATTCTGATCATTTTGTGCATTCTGTTTGTCTAGATCCGCCTTGACTCCTTTATCCTTCAGTGCCTTCTCAAAGCCCTTGCTCGCCTCATCTAATGACGGATGCTCCACGAATTGGGTGAATCCTATTTTATATGTTTTATCTTTGGATCCTTCCCCGGCATTGGTATCATCATCAGTCTTGGAACCGCATCCCGCTAATAGTAAGATGGACAGCATTCCTGCTGCCATCGTCCATTTCATCTTTTTCATTAAAAATCCCCCTTGAATTTTTCATAGAAAATAAGTGCTTTTACTTTTTCACTGTTACGCTTTTATGTATTAAATTATATCTGTTTTTTAAGAAAATTCAATATATTTAGCTTATTAATAGATTTATTTATTATATTTGTACACTATTAAGCTATCTATATATTCTATTCATGTAAGTGAAAAAGGAATTTATCTTGGTAATGATGATTTGTTCAGAAAAACAATAAACGATATCCACAAAAAAGAAAGCGCTTACTTAAAGTGTCTATTCATCCCCTCTTTCTATCAGCCCTCCTTGTTCAGTGCTTTCGGACCAAACTCTCCGTTCACCATTCAGACACATTTCTCCTCTGCCTATTGTATTCCACATATCTGCAAACTATCCTGCACCTATTCATAATTAGAAATCGACATTTTTCTTCGATTCCTGCAGGATTAGAAAAAGGAGCCCAATTAGAGCTCCTCTTTCCAGACATTCATTCCTTTTTTTCATCCTTCACACTATTTTTCAAATCAAAATAGGCTTTTATGATTCCCTGGCCGATATGTTTATTGACCGAATCGGTGTCTGTTCTCATGTCAGGTACCACAACCGAAAAGGCAACCTCTGGTTTTTCATATGGTGCATAGCCGACAAGCGTCAAGTTATAGGTCGGCTGATCGAGGAGAGTCTTCTGCAATACGGGATCATAGTAATATGATTGCGCCGTACCAGTCTTCCCGGCAATATGGTAATCCCTGTAAGGCTCTTGACTGAAGTACGTGTAGGCTGTCCCGTGCGGAACCTGGTATACACGCCGGAATCCCTCTTGAACATTAGCAATTTCGTTGTTTTTATTATCGATTCTATTCAAATAAACAGGATTAACGCTTTTAAGGATGTTTTCCTTATCCCCTTTATTAAGCGACGGCTCCCGTATCTCATTGACAAGGTGCGGCTTGATTCTGTAGCCGCCATTAGCGATTGTCGATACATATTGAGCCAGTTGCATCGGCGTATATGTATCATATTGGCCGATCGCAAAGTCAAGAAGCAATCCTGGCTCTTCCGCCGTCTTTTTGAATCCGCTTGATTCATTCGGCAAATCAATCCCCGTTTTGACACCAAGCCCGAATTGGGCGAAATGGTTGCGCATATCCTGGAAGGCATCCGAATTATTCGGCAGCTTCATGCCCGGATAATATTCCCGGCCGAGCATTCTTATCGCAAGCTTGAACATATACACGTTTGAAGACCGTTGCAAAGCTTCGACTTCAGTGATTGGCCCCATGGAACTGACCGACTTTTTGACTAGGTTTTTCCCCAATTTAATAGGTGCATCCGTCATTGTGGTATAAGGGTGAATCACTTTTGTTTTATATCCTGTCAGGACAGTCGCACCCTTGACGGAAGATCCCATTGCATAGGCTGAGTTAATTGTGCCAAGGGCATCATCTTTCACCTTATAAGTCCCTTTTTCATACTCAAGCCTTTTCCCGGCCATGCTTAATATCTCGCCAGTCATCGGATTCATCATGACGACATAGGCTCTGTCCAAATGCTGCCCGCCGCTGCTCGCTTTCGCACGGAGCAATTCACTTTTAACGACTTCTTCTACCTTCTTTTGCAACCTCATATCAATCGATAGGACAAGATCGTCCCCCTGCTTGCCTTCCTTCACTTTTTTGGAATCGATGATATTGCCATTTTTATCTGTAACAACTTCATTGACGGGCTTCACTCCTTGGAGGACGTCCTCATATTGCAATTCCAGCTGGCTTGTTCCAACCCGGTCATTCCGGTTATAATCACGTGCCAAATAATAGTCCAGCTTCTCGCTTGGCAGCCCTTTTTCTGAAGTAGATACATTTCCTAAAACCGATCGGAATATATCGCCATAAGGATACTTCCGGTTCCAATCGACTACAACATCAACACCGGGCAGCTCATCGAGAATCTCACTGATTTTGGCAATCTCTGTTTCGGAGACGCCGGTTTTGATTGGCTGTGGCGTAAATGCGTAGCCTTTCTTCATTTCCCTAAAGATGGCCAGTATCTTTAAATCGTCTGTTGTCAACGTCTTGAGATCTTTTTCTGTGATGCGGTCCAGCTGCAATCTATAAAGATCTGCATCTTTCAGCTTTTCATTTTTCAATTCCTTGTCGGATAATTTTTTGACGGCATTTTTCGGATGTTTTAAGATCCAATAATCCTTTTTATCGCGCTCAGTAATTTTCTCATCCGTTACTTTTATATAATGTGTCAGCTTCTCCGCAGTCTTCAGCATTTCCTTCGGGGAATCATGCTCCCCTTGCGTATAAATGATACTGTTCACACCTACGTTATCGATAACCATGCTATAATTGCGGTCCATAATCCGGCCGCGGGGAACGTTCAGCTTGACTGTCTTCAAGTCGGTCCGGTTGAGCATATTCGTATAATCCTCTCCGGATAGAATCTGAACAAACCCCAAGCGGACAATCAATGCCACAAATAGGATAAACACGAAGAAAAACATGATATTCAGCCGAAATGAACTGATTTTTTTTTGTTTTTTTTGTTTTTTGGTTTTCTTTTCCTTACTAAATTTCAAGCATGCCTACTCCCCTTTCGAACTATCATTCTCAAAAAAATAAAAGAGAAATAAGAAAAATTAAACCTATAATGCAATAGAGCATGACCGTCAAAGGCTGGGGCATTATGATGTAGACCATGCTGCAGCAAATAAACGCAATCCCGCTGAACGCACTGACGTTTCTCTTAAACATATCCGTACTCCTCCCTGCATGCCTCTAAACCAGAAGCCTGAACTTCACTATCGTAAAAGGGCTCTATAACTGCTGTCCATACTGAATTTCCCCATTATTCATCGCTAAAGGACAAATAGGATGCCAAGACGGGTTTTAACCGATCATTGACGTAATGGCTGCCCCTCCGTAAACTCACATCTTCCACCAATGCTGTTAGTAGAATCTTGGGCTGGTCTGTATTGAAGGCTACTAAAAACCCATTTTCCAGACCGTCGACCCCTTTTTCCTTCTTTAATTCCGCTGTACCTGTCTTTGCTGCCAAAGTGACTCCCGGCAGTTTCAGGCTATGTGCCGTACCATCAGGGCGTTCTACTACACCTATAAGTCCTTCCCTGATGGTATTGGCGGTTGAAGGTGAAATGACTGGAACAGGCGGAGTTGTCTGCTGATTCTTCAGCAGCCGCGGCATAATAAGCGCACCATTATTGGCGAAGGGTGTAAAGGCTACACCCAGATGGATAGGGGACATTAACACCTGGCCCTGTCCATACGCCGAGTCGGCCAACAGTATGTCAGTTGTAATTCCTTTATTGGATAACTGGCTTTTTTGAAGGGCAATCGGCAACTGGAAATCTTCCTTAAAACCGAATTTAACCGCCTCTTCCTCAAATCTTTTCGCCCCCATTTCCAATGCTTCCTGGGCAAAATAAATATTATCGGAATAAGCCAATGCATCGTTCATATTTTCAGGTGAAGCGTCTTTTACGCGGGTAACATAGTAGCCGCCCCAGCTAGCATCCTTCTTCCAATGGAGTCCGTGTATAGCCCTTTTCTTCTCGGGGTATGTTGTTCCCAAAGTTACTCCGACTGCTGCTGTTATTGCCTTAAAGGTTGAGCCCGGTGCATATACGGACGAAAACCGGTTAATGAATGGATGGTTCGGATTATCGCTGTATGCCTTCCATTGCTTTGTGCTCATACCTGCCACCATCAAGTTAGGATCATAGGAAGGATAGCTGACCAATGCCAGCAGCTCCCCGGTAGACGGATTCATCGCACTTACTGCTCCCGTATCATTCTTCAACTGTTGGTAAATAGAATTTTGCAGGGAGGAGTTGATCGTCAGCTCCACATTCGTTCCGTTAACTGGTTTCCTTTCCATTATAACCCTTTTAACATCTCCGGAGGAATCCTTTATACCGATTATTCCGCCTTTTTTTCCCCTCAATTCTTTCTCAAATGTATATTCAAGTCCTGCCTTGCCTATATAATCGCTTTCACTGTATATATGCTCTTCATCTTTCTCAAGATCCTCTGCTGTCACTTTCTTCACATACCCGATCAGATGGGCAGCTCCTTCACCCAATGGGTATACCCGCAACTTTTTAATCTGGAAGGATACACCGGGGTATTCCGTATTGGAGAAGTAACCTGGATTGAATGTTCTTGGCATTACTTTAATGGGAACGAATAAATCCGGCTTCACCCACTTTTGCCCAAGTGCTTCCGTTAAGGATTCTATTGGAACTGAAAATTGCTTGCTGATTCTGCCCAGTTGTTCCTCCTTGTTCTCTCCAAGTCTCCCAGGAACGATTCCCATTTCATACACTTCTCCATTTTTAGCCATTGGAATGCCATTTCGATCGAGTATTTCTCCGCGGACGGGCTCCCATGTTTCCGCATAAGCTTTGTCTCCATACTCCATATCGGGCAGAATAAGCCCTGGAGACCATTCCACCTTCCACTGGGCTCCCATGTCACTATCTTCCTTCACAAGGGATGTATGAAAATCAGCGGGAATTACACCGATGGAGGTAGTCAGACTGGCTGAAAAGACAGCTTCATATTTTTTCTTTTCTTTGTTATAAGTCATTTTTTTCGAATGAATATCAATCTTTCCAAGACCTATGCCAGAATAAATATTTTTATATTTTTGCAAGAAATCTTTCTTTGTAAAATCGTTCCTTTTTAACTCCTCTTTAGAGAGCAGAGTATACATATCTTCGTATTCCAATTGTTTATAGTGCTTCAAATATTGGCTGAAAACCACTTCAGGATCGGATTTCGGCAGTTTTGCCCATTTCCAGAATTGGTAACCCAATAGCAGGACAAGGAACAAAACTAGGATAACAAATGCTTTCTTCATCACTAACATCCCTTTCTTTTTCATTCATTGCCTTACTTTGGATATTTCGCTTGCTTTCGACATTCTGAAACTGCAAAAATAACCGTACTGGCCGACACCTATATGTCGCTTTATTGGCAACTATCAATCTAATATTTTATAATTATAAAATTGATGCATGGACGAAACCATGGACTGGACATGATATTTAAATGATAAGATGCAGAATATTCTGCATTATCAACAAAGGGGGGCAAGCTCTATAATGGATCCATATAAATTGATGCTGAAAACAATCCATACAGAGCCTCGTGGCGAGTATGTATATATATATGAAGGGCAGTCTGTTTTAATCGGAAGAGCAAGCCTTCATACGAGGGCGGATTTTCCTGTCTATAATGATTTTGTATCCCGTGAGCATTGCAAATTGTATATGGAAAATGGCAAGCTCTATATAATGGATTTGGCAAGCAAGCACGGAACGGAGCTTAATGGCATGAAATTGGCTCCAATGGAACCAATTCTCTGGACCACGGGAGACCAACTTACATTAATAAGTGGCATGATTGAGTTCAAAATTGAACATGATGACCAAAATACCCGTGAGCTAAGCTTGAAGGAGCTGCAGTCCATACGTGATGTGGTGCTTAATGATAGTTTGCAAAATGTCCTTATCGAAAATGAAGTGATTAAGATGCCGGCTAAGGAATACATATGCTTCAAACTGCTGTTTGAAAACATGAATGAAGTGATTACTAAGTCTTCCATTATAGATCAGGCTTGGCCCGAAAGGAAAAATACGATGCAGCCTTGGGCTAGTGATGAAGAAATCAGCTCGCTCATCTACAGAATCCGCAAAAGGATGAAACCTTACTTTTCCATCAAATCGATTCCCCATAAAGGCTATTACATGGAGCGATTATAACGGTATATAGACAAAAGAGACCTAGCGAAGCCAGGTCTCTTTTGAATGAAACAGCATATTTATTTCGTTACAATCTCTTTTAAAGCTCGGCGAAGAATTTTACCTGTCGTATTTTTTGGGAGTTCATCCAAAAATTCTATCTTGCTTGGCCACTTATACTTAGCCAAATGTTCTTTGCAGTATTGAAGCACTTGATCCTCGGTCAATGAATCATCGCTGGATACTACAAAAGCATGGACAGCTTCTCCTTGGTTCGGATCCGGGACTCCGAGCACCGCTGCTTCAACTATGCCGGGATGCGAGAATAATACTTCTTCCACTTCCCGTGGGTACACATTATAACCACCGACAATAATCAGGTCTTTTTTACGGTCGACAATAAAGAAGTAGCCTTCTTCATCCATACGCGCCAAATCACCCGTATATAGCCAACCATCCTTAATCGTCGCTGCCGTTTCTTCAGGCATTCTATAATACCCTTTCATCACGTTCGGGCCCTGCACTACTAATTCACCCACAGCTCCTGGCGGCAGCTCTTCCCCCATTTCATTGACGACTTTATTCTTCACATTCAGAATAGAGGTTCCAATCGAGCCAGGCTTTCGCGGCCGGTCTAACGGATTGAAACATGTAACGGGCGATGCTTCCGAAAGCCCATATCCTTCGGATACCATTACATTGAATTTGTTTTCAAATTGTTTTAATAGGGCCACCGGCATCGATGCCCCGCCTGCAATACACAAACGAAGAGATTGGAAGTCTTCAGGATTTCCATTGTACTGCAATAAGAAATTAAACATCGTCGGCACGCCTGCGAAAATAGTAGGTTCATATACCTTGCCGATCCGATATATTTCAGCTGGGCTGAACTTCGGAACGATGATGATTGTTCCGCCAGAGATTAATGGAGCATTCATGCATACCGTTAAACAGAATACATGGAACATCGGAAGCGTTGTAATAACGCGGTCATCCGATGTGATCTTCAAATAATCGCCAACATCTTTCGCATTGCTGAATAGGTTGCGGTGGGTCAACATAGCGCCCTTTGGCTTGCCGGTTGTACCGGATGTATAAAGGATAACTGCCACTTCTTCAGGATTCAATTCCGGCTCTTCAAATTGAAGGCTTCCCATTCCTGCAATTTCCGAAAAGCTGTGTAATTTCGGGAATATTGACAACGCTTCCAAATTAGAGCCTTCAGGCATTTTGCCTGTCTCGCACAATATGAAGTGCTCTGCGGAAGGCAGATGCTTATGTACCCCTTCCATAAGCGGAGCCAATACATCCAACGTAATGACAGACTTTACATCCCCATTCATTAAAATAAAGGAAATTTCATCAGCCGTGTAAATCGGATTAATCGGTATAACAGTTGCGCCGGCTCTTAATGCTCCAAAAAAGCCGATCAGAAAATGAGGTGAGTTGCCTGTTATCAGTGCAACATGGTCCCCTTTTTCAATTCCGATTTTAGACAAACCACTTGCGAACATAGTAACAGCTGCATCCAGTTCAGCGTAAGTTTTATGTTGGTCCATGAAATAATACGCTGCTTTATTGCTATTTTCCAGAGCAGTCTTGTGAAGCTGAGACGATAAATTCATACTATTCCTCCCCTATGTATGCCGCAACGATGGCAGCGGGCCCCTAACCGACTGATTCTCCCCCATCAGTTTTAACGGTATCGGGTCTATAAGCCCCTTGCAAACCAACAATGCAGACGTACTGAATAAATAAAGCATTTCACTTGTCCGATTGGCTTTAAGTGTCCTCGAATTCATCACACGGTAAAATGAGATGGCTGCTCAACATTTGATGATTTACATTCAATGTATTTCTTACATAAAGAAACCCCTTACACAATGAATGAATAATCACTCATTTTCCGTTACTTCCTATTATATACAATGAAAAATTATCCATCAACTTTAAAGTAATACTAATTGAAAGATTCGGTCATTTGTTCATATCCAATCATTTTCCATATAAAAAGGCACGGACAATACATGCCGTACCTTTTGGCCTGATCAATAAATCAATTGAATGATTTCTTCTTTTGTTACATTTCCAAAGTAATGCTTGACATCTGTATCTTCCAAAGCGGCAGCAATCGATTGTTTATCATATTGGGCATTCTCTAATAATTGCTCAATATCCTTTACATCCCCGACCCCAAAGAAATCTCCGAAGATTTTGCATTCCTTAATGATCCCTTTTTTCACTTCCAATCGGAATTCAATCATTCCTACCGGGAAGCGTTTGCTGTTCTGGATATTGAAATCAGGAGATTTTCCATAATTCCAGTTCCATGATTGATACCGTTCCTGTGACAGCTCGTTGATTTTCTCCCAATCATCCTCTGTAAGCACGTATTCTGGAATTTCATCATAGCCTTCAAATATATTCTTCAATAATTCTGTGCGGAACTGCTCGATGGTCATCGGCTCTTGTAAAAATTCCGATATATTAGCCACTCGGCTGCGCACAGATTTGATTCCCTTGGATTCAATTTTATCCTTGCGCACTTTTAATGCCGATACAACATGATCCATCTCTGAATCAAATAGCAGCGTTCCATGGCTGAACATTTTTCCCTTAGTAGAAAACTGTGCGTTGCCTGATATTTTACGGCCTTCGGCTTCAATATCATTGCGTCCGCTTAGCTTAGCGTTTACACCCATTTTTTCCAAAGCCCGAATAACTGGCTCAGTGAATTTCTTGAAATTATGGAAACTGTCGCCGTCATCCTTTGTAATGAAGCTGAAATTCAGGTTTCCGTGGTCATGATAGACAGCGCCACCGCCTGACAGCCGGCGGACAACCTTAATGCCATTGCTTTCTACATAGTCTGTATTGATTTCTTCAATTGTGTTTTGGTTCTTGCCGATAATAATGGAAGGTTCATTGATATAGAACAGAAGATAAGATTCATCTTCACCTAAATTTTTCAGCGCATATTCTTCAATGGCAAGATTCACCCGTGGATCTGTAATACCTTTGTTATCAATAAAAAGCATCGTTTCTTCCTCCGTAGCTTCAAAATACTTTGCTATATAGTATAAACACGTCCTTCTCCCATTATAGTCAAAGAGAATAGAAGTTCTCAACTCCGTTGTCTTATTAACACATTTCCTCATTTGTTTTAATAGGCCATTCAATTATTTTTCATTTTGTTATAAAACAAATGTTGACATTTCTAACTCTGTTATAATACAATAGCATACATAGAAACAAATAAATTTTAAATTCAAAATTTTCAAAAAGTGGAGGTAATACGAATGATTCAAAGCAGTGTTGAGTTCTTTAAAAATTTACCACCGAAAAAATGCGTCGAATGCGGCAAAGCCATTGAAGAACAGCATGAATGCTACGGCAATACATGCGACCAATGCAATACATTATCACACTAAGCCCTGGTACAACAGAATACACTCTAATGTATTTTGCTTCCATATTTGATTTATGATGTCAGATTTCTGACTCATACTCCCTCTTTGTATTTGTATGTACTCCCCTGATTCGTACATACAGATCAGGAGATGTTCCCTGACATCTCCAAGCTTTTCAGCCAGCCCCATTTATTGAGGCTGGCTGCTTTTTTCTGATTGTGAGGCCGATCTTCCCTCTTGTCTATATATCAGCACTCGATAAAGGTAAGAAGGTAATGCTATTACAGCTAATAATAAACCATCTATCTTAGAAAGCAAAAAGTCCTTGATATCAAACTATCAAGGACTTTTGCTTAAAGCATTTTTGAGATCTATGCTTCTACTGTTTGTTCATTGTTGATGCCATTATATCTTCTCTTATGTTTAAAGACAAAGAATAACGCTGTTCCAATCATGAACACCACGATGAAGATAGCCAATATTCCTGTATTCAACAACAAATAGCTATTGTTTCCACTCGTAATGGCCGCCTTGAATCCTCTTACCGTATACGTCATCGGCAAGAAACGATTGAAGAATTGAAGGAATTTAGGAATCAATTCCAATGGGAATGTTCCTGCGCTTGTTGTCAATTGGAAGATCAACAACAGAATCGCAGTGAATCGTCCCGGATTGCCTAATGTAGTAACAAAGAATTGGATCAATGTCATAAACACCAAGCTTGTTACAATTGAGAACAGAAGGAATAAAGGTACACTCTGTACGTCAATTCCCAAAGCGAAAATCAAAATAGCATCAGCAATAAGCGCCTGCAATATTCCGACAACCGCCAAGACCCCGAACTTGCTCAAAAACCAGGTGAAGCCATTTCTAGGCTGGACAGCCGGTTCGAACAATGGGAAAACGATGGAAAGCATCAATGCTCCGACAAATAAGCCCAACGATAAGAAGTATGGTGCGAAACCAGTTCCGTAGTTAGGTACATGGTCAACCGGATCCTTATCGACTTTGACTGGCTGTGACATCATATCATATGTTTTATCGTTCGCACTTACTTTAGAACTTTCGTCAGCTGCTTTACCAAGCTCATCCTTGAATTCCTTCGTTCCGTCTTCGACTTTGCCTGTGCCATCCTGAAGTTCCTTCGCACCTGCGGATAGCTGGTTGGCGCCCTCAGCCAACTGGCCAGAACCATCGGAAAGTTTTGTTGCTCCGCCAGTCAGCTTGGAAATTCCGCTATTCAAGTTCGCCGAACCATCCACTGCATCCTTGAATTTATCTCCGTATTGCTGCATTCCGGCAACCACTTTATTTTGGCCCGCCTGCAACCGGCCGATTCCTCCTGCCAACTGGCCGCTGCCCTCTACTAACTGGCCAAGGCCGTTATTTAAGTCGCTGCTGCCTTTGCTCAAATCGCCGAGACCGGCTGACAATGCACTAGCTCCAGTACTTACCTGGCCAGCACCATCACTTAATTTAGAGGCTCCACTATTTACTTGATTAGCTCCATTCTTTAATTCAGCCGCTCCGGAATTCAATTCCTTCGCACCGCTATTAAGGCTGCTTGCCCCCTGTGCCAATGCTCCACTTTGTGTAGCGATCTGTTGGCTTCCTTCTACAAGCTGAGCCAGGGCATTTGCTACTTGCTGTTTAGCTCCATCAGGCAATGAAGCCATCATCGGCTGAAGACTTTGCTGCAGAGCCTTGATACCTTGATTTAAAGAAGAGGCTCCACTAGAAAGTTTAGTAGCGCCATCGCTTACTTGACTGGCTCCATTGCTTAACTTTCCTGCACCTGCAGCAAGTTTATCTGCTCCCTGTGCCAATCCAGGAGTGTTTTTAGATAATTCATTTAAACCTGCTTGTACTTGATTGGCTCCAGCAGCTAAGTCACTTGATTTAGAAGAGGCCTGTTGTAAACCTGCATTAAGCTTTTGGCTGCCATCAGCAGCTTTATTTACGCCACTGATCAATTCTCCGCTCTTAGAAGCAAGCTCATCAATGCCATTCTTCACTTCAACAGAGTGATTTTCAAGCTGTCCATGTGCTCTGCTCAATTGGACCAAACCATTATTCAATGTCTGTGAACCTTTATTGGCAGCAACCAAGCCATCATACACTTGATCGACGCCGCTCTTGAACTCAATTTGTTTAGAAGCGAGCAATTCAAGCTTTTCCTTGATCGTTTTGCTTCCATCGTTCACCTTAAGTACGCCATCATATAAAGTGTTGGCATTTTTACTGGCGTTTTGATATCCGTCCGCCATTGTTTTCACTTTATCGAAAACTGTCTCGGAATAGGTTTTGATGATTTGTTCTGAAACAGCACCTTTGATTTTTTCGATTGCCGTATCGCCGATTTGGGCAGATAAGAAGTTATAGCCTTCATTCGGCACGTATTTCAATTCCAGCTTTTTCGGATTTTGATCAAGAATAGTAGTTGCATTCTCTGAGAAATCCTCCGGTATTTCTACCAGCATGTAATACTTTTGGTCTTCAAGGTCCTGATACCCTTGTTTTTTATCCTTCGTCACAAACTTGAATTGTTTATTGTCCTTCAGATTATCGACCAATTCATCTCCTAGTGACAGTTTCTCATCTTCAAAAGATGCCCCCTTATCCTCATTGACGACTACTACAGGCAAATCGCTCAACTTAGCATAAGGATCCCAGAATGCCCAAAGGAACATACCTGCGTATAAAACTGGGATGAGCATAACAGCTAAAATAGGTATAAGAAGCGATTTATTAGAAAAAATCGACTTCCATTCACCCAAAAATGATCTCCCCTTCATTATTCCCCTCCTAAATTAATGACCACTTTCTAAAAACGGTCATATTGATGCAAAAAAATAGGCTCTTGCAATATGTTTATATGAGCATACATATTATTAATTAAATTCTAAAAAGTTGCAAGAGTTTTTTCTTTGTTAACATTCCTAATTTGAATATATGACCAATATATCCATTTAGTCATTAAATGTGAAAAATGAGGATTACTTATTAATTCAGTAATCCTTTCACGACAAAATTTTGGAACAATGTCGCTATTTCTTCTTTTCGCAAAGGCTCATGATGCTTTTCCCAATCAAAGATCAATGTTTTGTACATTTTATACATTAAGAAGGCAGCAAGCTCGGGATTTCCGATTTCTAGGCCATCTTGATTGGCTGTAATCACTTTTTCCTTGATGTATGCCACAATCGCCTGTTCAATCTCATTCACCATTTCAGCCACTGCAGGGGTACCGATTTCTTTTTCCTCTTCCAGCAGCTTCATCATAAACTGATGCTTTGTTCTGAATTCCAAAATTTCATTCAGCGCTGCCTGGACATTTTCCTGAAAGCTTCTATCTGGCTTTAAGCTTTCTTCGGCTGTATGCTTAATTTCCAAAATCAGCGTATGGACAATTTCTTGAAAAAGCTGCTCCTTATTCGTAAAGAAATTGTAGATGGTCCCTTTACCTACATTCGCAAGCTTTGCAACTTGCTCCATTGTGGTCGCTTTATAGCCAAATAAAGTAAATGATTTAGTTGCAGCAGCAAGAATTTGCTGTTTGCGATCGATAGCCATTTCATCACCTCTATCTATATGTAAATTTCATATATGACCGAATGACGAAAACGGTCAAAGAGTACAGTGGATAATATATCATAACCAAAAAGTATTTGCAATCCCTCAAAGCAGGTTATAAACAAAATAAACGATTAGGGCCAATAAAGAAAAGCCTGCCAGATTGATCATAACAGATCCAAGCGCCCGTGCAATATAGATCCATTTAGATCCTTTATTTCTTCTCACTTCTTTTTCATCATGTCCATTGCCTTTCATAAATATGCCCCTTCTTTCTAGCGGTTTATACGATTCGGCTGAACAGGAAGAAGCTATCCCCTTTATAGAACTTGGAGGATAGCTTCCAGTTTATTGTCGATTGCAGCTTGCACTATTTCATTTCCAGTTTCTTCAATACCACATCCGTTAATGCGTCAATGAATTGCGGCTGGCTGTTCGGCATTTCTGGACGATAATAAGAAACACCCAGCTCTTCAGTTATGACTTTGCATTCATAATCATTGTCATAGAGAACTTCCAAGTGCTCAGCCACGAATCCTACCGGTATATAGACAAACGCCTGGAATGGATGCTTGCCGTATAACTCTCTTGTCAGATCCTGCACATCTGGTCCAAGCCATGGATCAGGCGTATTGCCGGCACTTTGCCATCCGAGCTCCCAGTTTTTCACTGAGGCACCTTCCACGATCATTTCAGCTGTTTCCCGCAGTTGGTCAGGATAAGGGTCGTTTTGTTTAAGGATTTTTTCAGGCAGGCTATGCGCTGAAACGATAAGGACGTAATCTTCTTTTTCCTCTTCTGTCATTCGTTCAACTGTTTCGTTCATCCGATCTATCCAATATTGGATGAACTTAGGCTCCTTATACCAGCTTTCTATGCAGGTAATATGCGGTCCGCCTATTTTTTCAGCTTGCGCCAAAGCCCGGCCATTATAAGATTTTACGCTAAACGTCGAAAAATGGGGAGCAAGTACAATACTGACTGCTTCTTCAATGCCGTCCGCCTTCATTTGGTTTACGGCATCCTCCACAAAAGGCTCGATATGCTTCAAGCCGAGGTACGCTTTAAATTCAACGGCATCTTGGACTTCATTTAGCCGCTCTTCCAAGCCTTTTGCCTGTGCTTCTGTTATCACTGCCAGCGGTGAAATGCCTCCAATCGCTTTATAGCGCTGTTGAAGATCTTCAAGCATTTCCGGTGTCGGCTTTCTTCCATGCCGGATATCCGTGTAATATCGCTCTATATCCTCTTCTTTATAAGGAGTCCCATATGCCATAACGAGAAGGCCCATTTTTTTCTTCATCATGTTCCCACCTTTATTATCAGTTTATCCGTTCTGCTTTCAGAACCCGCCAAGCTTTCTGTTATAAACGCAGGGTTTCACCTGGCGAGCATCTGTTCCGCTCTGCTTTATTTTGCCTTAGTCTTAAGCGCCATTCAACTATTACGCTTATCCTTTTAAACCGGAGGCTTGTTTGGCTGAATACGTATGGATGTATTCCGTCAGGCGTTTCAATGTTTCCGGATTGACTTCAGGGAACACGCCATGGCCAAGATTAAAGATATAGCCGGGCTTCATCATTCCTTGGTCTAATATCGCCTTTGCCCTCTCTTCGATGACATTCCAAGGGGAAAGCAGAATTGCCGGATCCAGATTGCCTTGCACAGGCTTATGGATGCCCATCGCTCTCGCTTCTGAGATTGGCAGCCTCCAATCAAGTCCCACTACATTGAGGGGCAAATCATTCCACTCAAGCGCTAGATGGCTAGCACCCACACCAAACATGATCATCGGTACCTGCTCATCCTTCAAGCTGGCAAATATCCGCTGCATGATAGGCTTGATAAAAACTCGATAATCCTCTACATTCAATGCACCTACCCATGAATCAAAAATCTGGATAGCTTTCGCCCCCGCTTTGATTTGAGATTTAACATAGGTGATGACCATATCACCCAATTTTTCCATAAGAGCAAACCAGGCTTGGGGCTCAGAATACATAAAGGCTTTCGTTTTGTTATAATTTTTCGAAGGGCCTCCTTCGATCATATAGGAAGCAAGGGTGAACGGAGCTCCCGAAAATCCGATTAAAGGAACATTCAATTGTTCCTTTGTCAGAAGACTGATTGTTTCAAGCACATACGGTACATCCTCTTCCGGAACAATTTCACCGAGCTTCTCCACATCGCTTAAGGATGTGATTGGATTAGATATAACAGGGCCAATGCCGGATTTAATCTCCACATCTACTCCGATGGCCGGAAGGGGCGACATGATATCTTTATAGAGAATAGCTGCATCCACGCCATAATTTTCTACAGGAAGCCGTGTAACATAGGCGCATAATTCCGGTTGGTGTGTTATTTCGAATAAAGAATACTTCTCTTTAATTTTTCTGTACTCAGGTTGTGATCTCCCTGCCTGCCTCATATACCAAACTGGAACATAATCAGTCTGTTCCCCTTTGGCCGCTTTCAGAAATGTATCATTGAAAGTTGTTGCCATATAGTCATCTCCCTTTTCATTCCATTCATCTATTTATCGTTCATTGCTTGTTGTATTAACTCGGGTGCCACTTATAAAACAATTTTCCCCCGCTTTTTGCGCATGTTGATGGCGCGAACGGGTAATATGTAAATATGCTATCAATATATCCTTTTCTACTATGGTTGTATAGATAACTACATAAAATGTCGAAAAATAGTCGTTTTTCGACATAGTCTAATATTTCTTGCAACCGCACGCAGAAAAAGGGGATGGAGGAAAAGACCATGAAAATGTATATCACTTCAGGTACGTTCGATTATTTGAGAACCATTATGAAAAAAAATGAAAATCAGCACCTTCTTCTTCTTCAAGGAGGCTCATCCGCAGTCCTTCTCCAGGAAAGTGAGGGAAAAAGCATCTTCAAGGAACCAAGAAAATACGAAATCATTGATGCATTCGAGGAGTTGCAGCCAAATGGATTCATCGCTATGAACAATATTCCAGTCATCGAAGAGGACCGAACGCTTTTCGAGCATAATAGCAAAGAACGCTTGCAAAAAGCCCGGCATCAGGAAGGATTCCTTTCGGGCAGATTACTCCAACCTCTTGGTTCAGAAATCTATATTATTCTAACACAATGGCAGGACGAAAGCGCCTTCAACGCTTGGCAATCCAATGAGAAATTCTTTGAAGAAAGCCAGCACGAAACACCGAGTGCACTGGTCAACCCACAAAGCCTTTTCACCGGGAAAGCCACTTTAAATAAATATTATGTTACGTTCGATGACGAAGAATAAACCATAGGCCATATCACCAAAAAGAACCTCCTTCATATTCTGTAGTAAGCATTGAGACAGATGCCCATTACAGACTGAGGGAGGGATTTTTTTGGGTGTTGAACTGACGCTCATTCACTGGGTATATGTCGCCTTTATAATTGGCATTATCGGCTTTATGGTTATGAGAAGAGATACATCCCTTATATGCATTATCGGCATATTTGCCATTGCAGTGATTTCGACGCATAGTCTCTCAGGCAGCATAAGCGGTGTTTTTAATAGCTTCATCTATGCCATCTCCGAACTTCTACCGACCATACTGATTATTTCTGTCATTATTTCGATGAGCAAAGTATTAAGCGATACAGGCATTAACGATGTCATGGTTACACCTTTTACTAAAATAATGAAAACGCCCACACTCGCTTTCTGGACCATCGGTATAGTGATGATGGTCACTTCCTGGTTTTTTTGGCCATCCCCTGCAGTTGCTTTATTGGGGGCCGTTTTATTGCCAGCTGCTATAAGAGTTGGCCTTCCCGGCCTCGGGGTCGCCGTCGCTATGAATCTCTTCGGCCACGGCATCGCACTCTCCGGGGACTTTATCATCCAGGCAGCCCCAAAAATAACCGGCGATGCAGCAGGCATTCCGGCAGGCGATGTAATCCGGGCAAGCGTACCGCTTGTAATCATTATGGGTTTGGTCACAACAACCATCGCTTTTTGGATGCTAAAGCGCGATATGAAAAACAAAAAAATACTGCCATCTTTGCCAGTGGAAATAGATTCTTCCAAGCAACCCCATAAGCCCCAACTGCTTACCAAAAGCCAGAAAAAAGGATTCGCGCTCCTCATTCCCATTTTATTCGTTCTTGATGTGGCAGCCATGTTTATTTTAAACCTGCAAGGAGGAGATGCCACCGCCATTGTAGGCGGAACTGCTATCTTTATCCTTTTAGCTCTTACAATGTTTGCCCATAAATCAAGCGGCTTGGAAAAAACAACTGCCTATATCATTGATGGCTTTCAGTTTGGATTTAAAGTATTCGGCCCGGTCATTCCAATTGCTGCTTTTTTTTATCTCGGTGACGCCGGATTCGTGAAAATGATCGGAGACTTTTTACCCCACGGTTCCCAAGGAATAGTCAATGATTTAGGCATAGCCTTATCCGAAAATGTTCCATTGAATAAAGGAATTGCCGCTGCCACGGTGACTGTGGTAGGGGGCATTACGGGGCTTGACGGCTCAGGGTTTTCAGGCATCTCATTAGCCGGCTCCGTCGCCGCATTGTTTGCCCATACTCTATCCAGCGGCATCGCAACACTAACGGCATTGGGCCAAATTGCCGCGATTTGGATAGGCGGAGGGACTATTATACCTTGGGCGCTCATCCCGGCAGCAGCCATCTGCAACGTAGATCCATTCGAACTAGCGAGAAGAAACCTCATCCCTGTTGCAATAGGATTAGCCGTCACTACAATTGCCGCCATGTTTTTCATATAAGCAAAAAGCTGTGCCGCTTCATGGCGGCACAGCTTTCATTCATGTTTTCTTTTTTTTCCAGAGAATGATATCAACATGTCATATAGAGATAGGGACAATAGCAAGCAGCTTAGTCCTAGGCTGTAACCGGCAGCCACATCTGTTGGAAAATGGGCGCTCAAGACGATTCTGCTGATTCCGATCGATAAAATAAGTAGTGCAAAGCCAAGCCATACGAGCAGCTTATTTTTTTGCCTGAAAACATACTTCACCAGAAAAAAGGCGATCAAACCATAAGTAACCATGGAGGCCATCGAATGTCCGCTCGGAAAGCTGTACCCGGTGGCATCGATCGAAGGATCAATCATCGGACGGTC
Organism: Bacillus kalamii; assembly: GCF_047238185.1. Lineage (NCBI taxonomy): Bacteria > Bacillati > Bacillota > Bacilli > Caryophanales > Bacillaceae > Bacillus > Bacillus kalamii. The sequence goes on from NZ_JBDFMI010000001.1 coordinate 2,956,134, forward strand.
CCGTGCCACAAGCCCTTTAACAAATCCATTTAATTGCTGGGCACCGTATACCAGTCCCCCGCTGATAATCGCTCCTATCCAATCTTTCTTTTTCCAAATTAAGAAGACCATTAATAGAACTGCCGATAACCTCGTCATCCATGTGGACCCCAACTCTGTCCAATACACAAAAAACGTATGCACTCCACCCTTGTCCCAGCTTTGGAAGAAGGCTTGCACAGATTTTTCCCATGATATTTCCATACCGCCGTTAATTGCATACATAAAAAATAAGAAAATAATAAAAAACAGCAAAATCAATACGGCCGTTACATAGGTCCTGGGCTCCGCCCGATCTTTTTTATGCAAACTCATACTCCTCCCTCCCCCATTACGCAATCATTACTTACTATACATATATGAAAGAAATAGGGGGCTATGACAATTTGTCCAATAAAAAGATGCTGTTAATATGCCTTATCTGCAACATTTAAAATCAGGATCCTAAATGAAGAAAGATACCGTTTCCGAAACGGTATCCTTCATTTTAATCCCATTTGGCTTTCGAAGCCTTAACAACTTTGCGGTAAGAGCTTTGCAGTAGCAGAATGATCAGCAGACTGACAACCAGTATTCCGATGGCTGAAGGAACACTCCCTGCCAACAACCCGACAATAGCGAAAATGATTGTTTGGCAGCAAAGGACAAGGTTCAATAATCTTTGAATCGAATCATCCCTTACTTTTTCAGCAATCGGGTAGAGATCGTACCAAATAAGACTTTCATGCTGTTTCCTGATTGCCATTAGCTGAAACCCTGTTAAATAAACAAACAAACCAGCCGTTATCATTTGCGGCAACAATGTGCGCAATGACAAGAGAATAAGGATCCCTATGACCGTCAATCTAAAAACAAGGCCAAGGTAATCGCTGCTTCTCACGAATGTCCGTAAATATAAATAAAGATACGCATTTTTTTGTTTATAGCTTACAAGCTTCAGAAGCGGATCAAGCCATTTTCTTCTTGCAGGCTTTTGCTTGAGCTTAGGAACATCTGTGAACAAATTGGCAAAACGGTAAAAGGCCATCATCCGCTTACTCTCCAGCGTGATAAGATGTTCCCATCTGAGCCGCTTCCCTCGTGATGACTGTTCAAAATAAAGCCATAGTGCTAACTGAATGGCCAGCACGATTACGATATACAACATACTGCCTTTAGAAAATACAACATACAGCAAGGCGCCGTTTACGCAATATCGCACCAAGGTATCCAAGAGGTGCACTGAACGCTCCTGGTATTTCAAAACGGACCAGCGCGTGCGCAAGTTGACATATTTCATGATGGCGAGCAGGATAAACATATAAAAGAAATCGGAGAACCGGCCTCCTTCAACCGCAGTATACAGCGGCATGGCTGCAGCTAAAAACATCAGCAAAATATAGGCTTGGACAATAAAGCTTAAATGGATGCTTTTTTTGAAATAGGACTTCAGCTTTGTTTCTACAGGCAATAAAAAAAACATATCAGGTTCTTTAAGAAGGGTATAGATTGAGCTTCCCGTCATGGGTAGTCCGATAATAACCGCTAATATAATCGCTGCAGGGAACGATGAATCCAAGGTTTTTACCCATTCACTGTAATAATAAGCAAGGCCGCCCAGCCCAATGATCAACACAAATACTAAATGGCCATTGAAAATATACTGTAAGTATTTTTGAAGCTCCTGGACAAAAATACCGAATCTCTCTTTCCACAGCTCTTTGCTATTCATGGCTGTCTTCTTCTTTCGTCAATTCGATATAGAGGTCATCCAGCGTCGCTTCCGGCATCGAAAATTCCCGCCGCAAATCCTCGAGAGTGCCTTTGGCACGGATTTGCCCATTATGTAAAATGATGAAAGAATCGCAATATCTTTCCGCAGTAGCAAGTATATGCGTGGACATTAAAATACCCGCCCCTCTTTTCTTCATATCTTCCATCATATTAAGAAGGGACTGAATGCCAAGCGGATCCAAACCGACAAACGGTTCATCCACAATATATAAAGATGGCTGCACCAGAAAGGCGCACATAATCATAACCTTTTGTTTCATCCCCTTCGAAAAATGGGCAGGAAACCATTTCAGCCTTTTTTCCATCCTGAATTCTTTGAGCAGTTTAGATTTTTGTTTTTCAAATTCCTGCTCAGTGATTCCATATGCCATCGCTGTAAGCCTCAAATGCTCCTCCAGCGTAAGTTCATCATATAAAACAGGCATTTCCGGAACGTATGTAAATTGTTTCCGATATTCTTCAAGGTTTTTATCCGGAGATAAGCCATTGATGGTAATGGCTCCTTTTTTCGGTTCCATCGTTCCAATAATATGTTTGATGGTTGTACTTTTACCGGCACCATTCAAACCGATTAATCCAACCATTTCTCCGCTCTTAACGGAAAAAGTGACATCGTTCAGCACCAGGTTCTTTGTATAGCCTCCGGATAATTCTTTTATTTCAAGAAGTGACATAGTTCAATTCCTTTCTTATGCACACGTAGTTGATTTGATTTTATCAAATTTTTCATGCAAGATACACCTCTGCCTCTTGAACACCCAAAAAAATCCATCAAAAAATGTTGTTATATTTTCCGGAAGACTGGTTATCCTAATTAGTGAGGAAGGGATGATATTTCGTAATTGATGTTTATCCACCATTTCAACCAATTGAAATGAGGTGTCTGAAAAAGACGCAAATATCGATCTCAACAACTTTCCTAAGGTGCAAATGAGATGGTTCTCATGCATCCGGCGAATCGTTCAGCAATAAGCACATTACTGATTTCAACAATTGGAATGAGGTGTTTGTTAAAGGCATCCTATCGCTTTATACGTTGTAAACATTTATGTAACAACAATATAGGAGATGGTTGCATTGGACGTTGAAGCTGCTCACTAAAAACACTACATGACAAATGAGGTGTCTGCGGCAGAGATATAATAGCAAAGTTGACGAAACAAATTGATATTCCTTCCTCGCGGGCAGGGTGCACTTTTAAAGTGCATCCTGTTTTATTGTCCATGCTAGAAGCGGTCAATTTATGTTAAAATATTGGTAGCAAACGCTGCAATATCAATAAATCGGAATTGCTACTACTGATTATCGAAAGGATGGGTTGAAATGTCTGATTGTGTTTTTTGCGGAATCATCAACGGAGATATTCCGTGCTCGAAAGTATATGAAGATGAACACGTATTTGCTTTCCTTGACCTTAGCCAGGTAACCAAAGGCCACACTCTCGTCATCCCGAAAGTACATAAGAAAAACGTATATGAATTAACGCCTGAAATAGCAAGCCATGTTTTTGAGGCGGTTCCGAAGATCGCAAATGCAATTAAAGCGGAATTCAATCCAATCGGAATGAACGTCATCAACAATAATGGCGAAGCAGCTGGGCAATCGGTTTTCCACTTCCATCTGCACATCATTCCCCGCTATGGCAAAGAAGATGGATTTGGCGCAGTATGGAAAACACATAACAGCGATTATACAAAAGAAGACCTCATCGCCATTGCTGATTCTATCCATAAGCATATTTAATGGACTCAGGAGACTGGAAACACCAGTCTCTTTTTTCACGTGCTAAAAAAGAAATATTATTTAAATTTTATAAAAATTATGTTATTTATCTTCTTTTTTTGATAGTATAAACTTACTTTATCGCATTACAGTGAGAGGGGATTTAACAAATGAAGCGAGCCTATAATTTTAATGCCGGACCGGCGGCTTTGCCGGAGGAAGTACTTCTAAAAGCACAAGCAGAATGGCTAAATATCGATGATTCCGGTATGAGTGTAATGGAACTGAGCCACCGGAGTTCTATCTATAACAATATCCACCAAAAGGCCAAATTTTTATTGAAAGAATTGCTTTCTATTCCGGATACACATGAAATACTTTTTCTTCAAGGGGGAGCCAGCCTGCAATTTTCTATGGTGCCGATGAATCTTTTGGAAGAGGGCAAGAAAGCCGCATATGTATTGACAGGTTCCTGGTCCGAAAAAGCTTTCAAAGAAGCCCAAAAAATCGGAGATGCGGCAGTGGCTGCCTCCGGTAAGGAAAATATGTATGCCCGCATCCCTTCCACACAAGATTTAACGTACGGAGAAGATGCCGCATATCTCCATATCACAAGCAACAATACCATTTACGGAACCCAATGGAACACATTTCCGAATACTGGATCAGTGCCTTTAGTTGCAGATATGAGCAGCGATATTCTAAGTAAGGAAATAGACATCAGCCAATTTGGATTGATCTATGCTGGGGCGCAAAAAAACCTTGGGCCTTCAGGGGTAACAGTCGTTATTATCCGGAAGGACCTGATCAAGAAGATCAGTCAGCTGCCGACAATGCTTCAATATACCACACACAGTGCAGCGGACTCTTTGTATAATACGCCTCCCACTTTTGCCATTTATTTATTGTCGCTTGTCCTTGCCTGGGCAAAAGAACAAGGCGGGGTTATTGCCCTGGAACAAAGAAATGAAGAAAAAGCCCGTCTCATTTACGATGCGATTGATGGCAGTGAAGGATTTTTCAAGGGCCACGCCGAGCAAGGAAGCCGTTCCAAAATGAATGTAACGTTTACACTGCCAACGGAAGAGCTTACTGAACAGTTTCTTCAAGAAGCCAAGCAGGCTGGATTTGTAGGACTTGGAGGACACCGCTCCATAGGAGGGTGCCGTGCTTCCATCTATAACGCTGTTCCTACAGAACATTGCCAAGCTTTGTCTGCCTTTATGAAAAAATTCCAGGAAGCCAACAAATCGCTTCAAAAATCGTAGTTCAAATGATATAATGTGAGTACGTTTTTCGCAGCAGGCAACGAGTGCACTGTTGGAGAATCGTATATTAAATGAGCTGAGTATAGCAGAGGAGAGAATAGTAAATGAATAATACAAAGACTTTAGTCTCACTTGCCCTTTTTGTCGGTATTGGAGCCATTCTTCACGCCATCATTCCACCGGTGTTCTTCGGTATGAAACCGGACATGATGCTAACGATGATGTTTTTAGGCATAATCCTTTTCCCTCAAATCAAAAATGTCCTTCTCTTGGGCATAACAACGGGCATTATTTCCGCATTGACCTCAGGGTTTCCTGGAGGCGCCTATGCGAATCCGATTGATAAGATTGTAACGGCATTTGTATTCTTCGGTATGGTTATGATTATTAAAAAACTGCATTATTCAATCGTTACATTAGGAATCATCACTGCAATAGGAACAATGGTTTCTGGCTTGGTATTCTTGGGTTCTGCTTATTTGATCGTCGGCCTTCCAGGGCCATTCCTTGGATTGATTGCTGCCGTCGTTATCCCAGCTATGGCTTTAAACACAATCGCCATTGTCATCATGTATCCGATTGTGAGCGGAATTATGCGCAAATCGCATATACAAGTCCAAACAATTAAATGAATATACATTAAACAGGGGCCTGCCATTCTCACATGCAGGCCCCTTTATTGTATATCCATCCATCATTTCCACATATTCAAAACTAAACCCAGTATTAAAAATACACAAGCAATCCCAAGGAACAACATAGCTCTTCGACGCAGGCTGTACCTGGTGGGAAACACACCGGCATTGAATGAAAGAGCCATGTTCAAACCTGCCAATACCATACAGATTAACATGGCGCCGAACGCAATCAGTGTCATTATCCACTCGCTCCTCCCTTCACCGTGTCTATGGACAATATGTATCTATAACACATGTATTCTACTTCGGCACTAATCATGCCATTTACAGAGAGAAAAATGCCTTTATTTCTTCTCCTCCCACCACAAGCTATACTTAAATAATTTATCTCAGCATAAAATTGGTTTAACATACTATATATGTGATATATATAGTATATGGAACAGATTTTAAAATTATTTTTAAAAATTTATATTATATAATAAAGGAATTTTTGCTATTTTGTAGAAAAGTAATATATGGGTTTTTTTAAATAATTTTACTTTGTTTTAGCCTATGTAGTTGTTACCTATTTCAAGGGGAAACGATCATTAGTTTAACCTTAAAATCCACAGATAATTAGAGGTGAGTAGAAATGAAAGGAAAAAACATATTGCTTGGTTTCATTGCAGGCGCAGCCGTTGCAGGAGTCGCTACTCTGCTTTATGCTCCTGCCTCAGGAAAAGACCTGCGCAAAAACATTAAAGAGAATAAAGAAGACATACAAGAGATTTTGGCTGACATAAAAGAGCGTATTAAAGACATGAAGGAAGAAACCGTTTCTGCTTCCATCGTCAGCAAAGAATCGATTAAAGCATTCACTGCCGACGTCAAAGAACTCATTCAATCATGGAAGAGCAGCATAGAACCGCATAAACAGGAGATCCAATACAGAATCAAAGAAATTGAGAGCGCTTTAGGCGAACTTGAACAAGTTGTTTCCTCGGCGCCTGCCGGAGAGAAAACAGAGCAATAAGAGGACAGCTTATACAAGGAAAGTTTCAAAAACACTTTCCTTGTCTCTTGTATTGTTTTTTGAAATAATAATAATGTAATTTTTTTCAAAACAGATATAAATATCTAAAAATTTTGTTAATTTTTACTTTATTAATTTTTATTTTCTTGTCATAATAAATATAAATGATCTGTAAGGTAGGTGGATTATCATGGAAGAAAGAAATTATTCGATGAAAGAAGCTATATTATTTAGCCATCGAGTTGCCCAATTAAGTAAAGCGTTATGGAAGTCAATCGAAAAAGATTGGCAGAATTGGATTAAGCCCTATGATTTGAACATCAATGAACATCATATCCTGTGGATTGCCCAACATTTGAATGGAGCTTCTATATCGGATGTTGCCAAATTCGGGGTCATGCACGTGTCGACTGCCTTTAACTTTTCCAAGAAGCTTGAGGAGAGAGGATTGCTGAAGTTCTCCAAAAAAGAAAACGATAAGCGGAATACGTATATCCAAATAACCGAGGATGGAGAAGACATACTATTGAAGTTAATGGAAAGCTACGATCCGGCAAAGAATGCTGTATTTGAAGCTTCCCTGCCTTTACACAGCCTATACGGCAAGTTTCCGGATATGATCGAACTGATGGCTATCATCCGCAATATTTACGGGGATGATTTCATGAAAATTTTCGAAACTTCCTTCAGCAATGTCGATAAGCAATTAACTGAGGTTGAAGGAAAACTAGTGAATGCCAATAAGACAGCAGAGACTGTTTAATCGCCTTCCTGTAAAACACTCTTCATTTCCTTCATAAACTCTGTATGCACACCTTGCTTTATACATGCGTGTATTAATTCCAAAGACGAAATTGATGCAGGAATTTTCTTTTGTAATTCAAACAGAAGCGGATAAAAAGTAACATATCCTTCCGCTTTTTGTTTTTTGAATTTTTTGCTCAATTCTTCACATATGTTCAATACTTGCTCTGTATCCTCTTTGCTTAAATCATGCTCCACGATAAGATAATATAATGGCAATTCTGTGTCTTTAAGCATCCTTACCAACAACTGTTGGTGATATTCTAATTTATCTAAACGTTCAGCAATTTCATCCATTATGAAAGCGCCTCCTTTTTCATTCTATCTATGGCTGCTTCAGCTTTCCTTCCACCACTGTTTCCATGTCTGGGAATGAAAGAATTCCAATCGAAAAAATGGTATTGCATTTTCGGCTAAAACATCGTAAAGTATTGGAGTATTTCATGAAACAAAAACGGACTTATACTAAAAATTCGCCTATTTGGAGGCTCTCGGCATGCATTGTTGGAAATCTGTCAATTTAACTAAGCAGTATGGTTCACATCGTATACTCATCATATCCTTGTTGACCATGCTTTTATCGTTCGTGACGATCTATGCCCTTATTTCAGCGGGTTTTCCCAAAAGTAAGCTACACGACGATTATACCATTCTTTTTATTGGCGGCATATTTATGCTTTACCCGCTGCACAAACTATTACACTTGCTTCCTTTGTTATTCTCGATCAACAAATTAAAAATTCAATCGAAGCAGCTCTTCTTTATCCCTCGATTCTCTATCAAGGTTAAAGAACCTATCACGAAAATGTTATTTCTTTTGTCGCTTATGACGCCGTTTATTGTCATCACAGGGCTTTGCCTTTACTTTGCCATTATTATCCCGTCATATGCACATTACTTTACCATTCTTCTTTCCCTTCATATCGGGCTGTGCGCCTCGGATGCCATTACATTGTGCAACATTCTCCGCACCCCGAAATATTGCTATGTGGAAGAAAATGATGAAGGTTTCGAAATTCTTGTTAATGAAGCCTAAAGATAGTTGGAGTATCTCCATACTATCTTTTTTGTGCTTTATTTGATATTGTATGGGTACAGAATTTGTTTGTAGTTGGGGGGAAATCCTGTTGTCTTTGACATTCATGATCATCTACTTTATTTTTTCATTGTTCATCCTATATAACATGAACGCGATGACTTATAAATTAATTATACAAAAAGAAATTCCGGACATTAAACAGCCTGGCGTATACCGGATGATAAACGTATGTATGACCATCTTACTAATATCTCTGTATGTGAAAGTAATGTTTACATAAAAAGCATGCAGCTTTAAACAAACAGCGTATGAAAAAGGTGAGGCAAGATGCCTCACCTTTTTGATTAGAACCAAGAGCATCCGATAATCACTAATAGAATAAATAAAACAACTAATAGTGCGAATCCTCCTCCATATCCATATCCACCTGACATGTTCTTTCCTCCCTTCCTTGTGCTCTAAAATACGTTCGTCACAGCCAACATGCCCCTATAATTACAAGCAAAATAAATAAGACAACGAGTAAGGCAAAACCGCCTTGAAAACCGCCACTCATAGTAACACCTCCATAAAGGGTAATTACCATATCTTATTCTGCAGGCACCTTTTTCGAGCAGGCTGTTGTCCTTGCTTTTGTTTTCTTTTTATCCTATATAAGCACAGCCTACAATTATGAGTAAAATGAACAACACAACCAGTAAGGCGAAACCATTGCTATGACCGTAGCCCATTCTCCATACCTCCTTTTTTGTGTACGATACATACTATGTCTAAAGAAATGAGATGGCTAGGTTATAGCCTATTTTTTTCCTAAAATTACTTATTCTCCGGAATAAAATTTTTGCGGGTGAACCATTTTATGATATAGTAAGTTTTATGATAGTTTTTGTAATTTAAATTTAGGAGTTGTTATGATGAAGAAATGGATATTACCCGTTGCCCTTACACTGAGCATCACAGGCTTGGCTGCATGTTCCAACGGGGATTCGGAAGCAGTTGTAGAAACAAAAGCAGGCAACGTGACAAAAGATGACTTTTATAATGCTCTTAAAGATACAAATGGCCAACAGGTCCTACAAGAGCTTGTATACGAAAAAATTCTTTCAAAAGAATATAAAGTATCTAAAAAAGAACTCGATAAACGTGTCAATTCCTTAAAGGAACAATTGGGCGATAATTTCCAGATGGCTCTTGCCCAATATGGATATAAAGATGAAGCAGATTTAAGAAAGAACTTCAAAATCGCCATGCTTCAAGAGAAAGCTGCGATTAAAGATATTAAAGTCACTGATAAAGAATTGAAAAAAGCTTATGAGGATTACAAGCCTGAAATCAGAGCGCGCCATATCCTAGTTGCGGATGAGAAAACAGCTAAAGAAGTAAAAGCTAAATTGGCGGCAGGCGAAAAATTCGAAGACCTTGCCAAGAAGTATTCAACAGATACTGCTTCAGCTGAAAAAGGCGGAGACCTTGGCTGGTTCGGCGCTGGCGCAATGGTTCCAGAATTCGAAGCAGCAGCATATAAATTGAACAAAGGCCAAATCAGCGACCCTGTCAAAACCGATAATGGCTACCATATCATTGAAGTTACTGACAAGAAAGAGAAAAAATCCTTCGAGGATATGAAAAAAGACCTTGAATACCAAGTGAAGGTATCTAAGATCGATAACGAAAAAATCCAAAAAGTAATGAACAAAGAATTGAAAAAAGCAGATGTTAAAGTGAACGATAAAGATTTGAAGGATGCTTTCAAAGCACAATCTACTTCTGCCCAATAAAACAGAACAAAAAGAAGGCCTTCCATTAGGACGGGCCTTCTTTTTGTTCTTCACCATCAACCTTTTACCTTATAAGCTTCTTCCACACGCTTCGCTTTTTCTTCATACATTCTGGCAATATATTTCTGGCCTTCTTGCTCAATGTATTCGTTCTCCATATTTCTTTCATCGCGGCCGGCTTTAATGGCCATGAATCCGCTGACCAATATGCCTGCCAATATGGCTCCCACGATTATAGTCATGTTTATAACATCCCCTTTCCCAACACTGTACAAGCGTTGCTACATTGTATGCGGGAAAAGGGAATTTTATGAAACATCTCTTGAAAAGGCCCTATTTCACTTGTTCTGTATTTTCATAGCGGCTATCCAAATAATCGACAATATGAACGATATACCCTTCTACGGTCTGAGGGCTTCTGATGCATGAACCCCATTCCGGAAGCCCATGATGGCTAAGAATGCAATGAGCAACCGCATGAAGGTCATCCATCGTAATTTCGATTCCTTCTGCTTCTATTACCCGTGTAAAGAAAAGCACACCATAAGGGATGTGCCCAACCATGACTCCAAGCTGGTCCATAATGATGCCTGTCGATTTTCTGGACGAAAAGTCAGCTGTTGCAGTAGGGAATAAGAAAGAAAATTCATCATATTGCTTGCCGGCATGATCGTATTCAAGCATCTTTCCGATATCGTGGAATAAAATGCTCGTCATGATAATATCATAACTCGGCTCATTTTCCTGATAATTCATCATTCCGTACAGCATTTGGTACAGATGGTCGATGGTTTCTTTCCAGACAAGCTGCCCCGTGTTAATTTTACCTGTCTGCATCTGTTGCCATAGTTCATTCTTATGTGCTTTCTCAACGACACTGATCAGTTTCATGACAGCCTTATAGTGGTTCTCTTCAGCCCTCATAATATAGCGGGCAAAGCGCATTAAGCCGACCGTGTGCTTCAGTAATCCCCCTAAATAATTATGGTGGAATCCCTTCGCTGCCGGCCGGAGTGAAAATTGTCCCCAAAATCTGTCCATGGCAGCTATTCCAATTTCCTTAAACGGCGATTGCAGTTCATCCAAATAGGAGAAAAGCTCAACAGTCAGCTCTTTCATATCTTGATGGGTATAGGCCAATAACGTATATGGATTGATATCTGCTTTGGCGGGCGTCATTTTATGGACAGTTATCGACTTGAATCCACGATAATCCTCAACCTTGCCTTCAATCGTAAAAACGGAATATTCCTCAAGCATCGGTACATACGTTTCTACTTCTCCTTGGTTATCCCACATCTTTGTATTGTAGGCGCCGTTATTATTGCTAAAACGCATTTTAAGAAATTGCTTATTTGTTTTCGTCATTTCTACAGAGAAATCATTCAATAGCAACGTGACCTTTACATGATTGCCCTGCACCTCATTTTCCAGAGTAAATGCTTCTTCCGATGTCGGAAGGACCGGCGGCGGATAAGCCGCAATAATTTCTTCACGTCTTCCTTCCGAACACTCATATTCAATCGGGATATTGTTATAAAAATAGGTACTCTCCTGAGACAAGCTCATCCCTTCTTTCTCTTTTGGTTTTATGGTATGGCGCTTAGCCCATCCTAATAATCTGTTGATCTGCCAAATGCTCCACTATATATTCATGACACGTAAATAATATAATCTGATGGCGAACCTGCATCTCCTTCAGTAGTTCAATGATTTTACGAAGACGGCGCAGGTCTAGATTGACAAAACTATCATCAATGATAATCGGCAGGGGATCTTCCTGATATGAATGCTGTGCCAAAGCAAGGCGCAATCCAATATAAATCGCCTCCTGTGTCCCTCGGCTCACTTCTTTCGCTTCAAACAGAAGGCCGTCTTTCCGTTGAAGAACTAACCCTTCCTCTTCTTGCCCCCACTGCAGCGATACATACTTTCCATCCGTAATTAGGCTTGTATAATCCGTTGCCTGTCTTAAAATGGCAGGCAACGTCTCTTTTTTGTATTGATCGACCGTTTTTTCAAGCAACGCTTTAGCCAGCGACAGTTTCATCCATTCGCGTGCATTCTCGTTCACTTCCGATTGCTTCGTTTGAAACTCGAACAGGCGTTCATCATACGTCCCACCTTCTTCAAGGGCTTTTATCGTATGCCTTACATCAGCAAGTGTCTTAATCAGTTCATTTTTCTTTTTCTCAAGCTGCTGTTTTTTTTCTTTCAGCAGACCGATGCTGTAATCATTCACAATTTGTTTGCCGGACCACTGAACCCTTTCTTCTTCATATGGTTTCAACTGGATCCGTATAGTCTGCAATTGCTTTTCAAGCGCTTGTTTTTCTTCAGCCTGCCGCGCTTTTTCCATGAAGCTGGCTTCATCGGTACATTCAGCCTTATTTAAAAGATCATTGATTTGCTTATGCAAGTGTTCGCTTTTCACTTTTAATTCAGCCGCTTGCTTCTCCAGCTGTCCTGCTTGTTCAAGCAGCTGCCTTTTTTTCATGATTTCTTCTTCTAAACGTTCAAGGGCTTTTTTCAACTCAGCATTTCCCTCAGAAAGACTTGAAGGCTTTCTGCCCAAAAAATCTGTACATGCCTCTACTATTCGTTTCTTATATGCCTCAACAGCCATTGCCGATTCTTCTAGTTGGCCTTGAAGCTGCCTCTTAGTATAAATGGATTGCTTAAGAGATACAATCGCCTCATACATAGATTGCAAAAGGCTTGCCGGGACTACTTCCTGGGGAACTTGCCAGCCTGACAGCACCTTGTGGATTTCTTCCTGCACATCCACCATGTTTTTTTCCCACTGCTCAAATTCATCAACCGTCTGATGAAAAGCATGCTCATGTTCCTCTTGCTTGATTTTTTCGCTGTAGAACCTCTGCCTAAGCTCATCATCCTTTTGCTGCAGTTGCCTTGCCTGCTGCACATCAATTTGAGATGATGTTCCCGCCTGCGCTGCACATTTTTCTTTTCGGGAAATTAATTCATTCATTTCTTCGCTCAGTTCTCCGAGCACGGAAACAGGCGCGAAAGCCGTTCTGAAAAAGAACAAGGCAACAAGTGCTGCTCCCACTACCAATGCAGCCAGCCAATTTTGTTGGATAATCAGCAAAACGAGCAAGATGGCACAAATAGCATATAGCCCCAGCATCAAGGATCGGTAATTGCTTCTCTTTTGCTTCTCTTTTTTCTTGGTTTTTTCTATTTTCATTTCAAGCTTGCTGATTGATCGTTCTATATAGGCAAGCTCCACTTCATTTTGCCCGTCTTTACGATTTCTCTCCACTTGATTGTCTATCTGCTCCCGTTCATCGTCCGGAAGAATTTGTTCGTTCAGGAAAGAAAGCCTTTGCTCAATCATCCGCAATGCGCTCTCTTCGCGCTCCTGTTTCTGGTCTAAATGTGTTTTATCATTTTCAAGCTTTGCAAATCTATTCTGAATGGATAAAATCTGTTCCTGAATGATGGAACTGCTATCCAGCAACAAAATTTCTTCCTCTGCCAAAGAAATATGCATATAGTCCCTTAGCTGTTGAATCTCTGTCGAAACGGATTCCAAGGATTGTTCTTTCCGGCGTTGTTCCTGAATCATGTTCTCGTATAATCCAGCTTGGTCGATAAGCTGCCTTACATGTTCTTTTTCTTCTGCAAAGCGCTTGTCAATCTCCAGCCTCCCCATTTGAAGCTGCACGGAATCCAACTGCTTCTGCACCGTATGGAGAGTTGTATCGACAGGCAATAAAACTTCCTTCAATGCTAGAAGTTCATCCTTCGACTCTTCCCGAAAGGAAAAATCGCCCAATACATTCAGTTTATCATTGATTCTTGTTTCTTCAATCAGAAGTGGTTCGGCGCTTATATAGTTATAGCTAGAAATAATTTCTTCCTGTGTTTGCCCAAGCTGCCGCTCTACTTCAGCATGTTCTTTTTCAAGATTTTTCAAATTCTCCTGCCATTCATCGTATCTGTCCTGTTCTTGCCCCGCCTGCTGGAGCCTCCCATACCTTTGCTGCAATTCGTTCAATTCTGCATTGACAAGCGGAAGCTTTCCTGACGGCTTGAAGAGCTGGTCCATTTTTTTCTGTAAGCGCTGCTCAGTCCTGAAGAGGCCGTCGCTTCCCATCATGCCGGATGACAGCAAATAGCGGCTAATATCTTTTTCATCAATATCGCTCAATCCGTTCAACCCTTGAAGGTCAAATGAATAGATACGCTGATAGGCTGTCTTATCGATACCCAGGAGCAAACGGTCCAAATCGGCTTGGCTGCCTGTCCTTCCATCCTGAAAAGTGACTGTCACATCCCCGCTTGCAGCTTTCCCTTTGATGCGTTGAATCAACACCTCGCCATAACGGTCGCTCTCAATCAGCAGCTTACCGCCATATGCCGAAAAATCCTTTGGCTCGTAACGGTTATCATTTTGGTTTTTTAAAGGAAAACCAAACAAAATGCTATGGATAAAACTCATCAAAGTCGATTTTCCCGCTTCATTTTCACCGAAAAAAACCGACAGCCCCTGCAAATCGGAAAACGTGGCATTATGTATTTTTCCATATCCATAAATGCTGATTTCTTTCAATCTCATGACTCTTGCCCTCCATGTGATAATTCAAGCGATAGCAACTGCTCGGCTTCTTTTTCCAAATCCTTTTTTTCATACGGCAGCAAAGGGGAAAGATATTTTCTGCCAAGCTGATGTTTATAGAGGGGCCTTATCGCTTGATCGACATCTTGTTCACTCAGCCCTCGTTCCCTGATCAATACCATCAACGCATTGTTTTGGTCAGCAGCATATTCTTGGATAATACGCAATTGAACCGGGAATACAAATTGCGGCTGCTGTTCCTCTTCTTCCTGAAGAATAGCAAGCAAATCCTGCCCGAGAGTATCCATTGGCATCGAAGGCTTATAGCACACTATATCCAATGTAGCAAAAACATCATACTCACCATTTCTCTTTTGTTGAAATTCTTCTCTGCAGGCTGACAATAACTGGTCAAAATCATCATCATCCTTTAATTCGATTGAGATGTCCTCCCAAACAATTGGTGATGTAGCGTTAAATTCGATGGACGATTGCTTTCCATCCAATTCTACATAATAACAGCCCTTTGGACCCGACTCTTTCCTATTCCTACCTTGGATATTGCCAGGGTAGATGATAGGAGGAGATAGAAGAAGTTCTTTCCTTTTATGTATATGCCCTAAAGCCCAATAATCAAAATGAAGGTTTTGCAGCTCCTCCAACGTAAATGGCGCATATTGTCCATGCTCCGTTTGCCCCTGTAAATTGCCATGAAGAAGGCCAATATGGTAATCTGCTCCCTCTTCCTTTCTATATTGCTGTATAATTCTTTCCTTCACATGCCGTGTAGGATAACTATAGCCATATAGATGTACCTTGGCATTATTCTTCACAAAAACCTCCACACCAAATTGCTCTGAAAAGATATGCACATTACCCGGCTGTTTCATATCGACCCAATCGCCGCCAAGGTGGTCATGGTTTCCATGGATGATATAGACCTCGATTCCCTTAGCTTGCAGTCTTTCCATTTCTTTTCTGAAACGTACCTGTGTTCTCAGGTTACGGTTTGCGCCATCGTATAGATCACCGGCCAGCAGCAGAAAATCTACATTTTTCGATATGGCGAGTTCGACAATTCTCTGGAAGGAAAGGAACACAGCCTCCTTCATCTTTTCCAATATGGAAGGCGGTATCATCTTTAATCCGGCAAACGGGCTATCCAAGTGCAAATCGGCACTGTGGATAAATTTTATTTTTTCCATGATTCTCTCACCTCATATACCCATTATCTTACCATATTAGAGAACATACTTTCTTATTTACTTTTACGTTACAAGCCAACTGATGCATAAATTCACCATTCTTTATAAAAAACGGGTGATAAGATGGACAACCAGGTAGGTGAAAAGCGCCTGTAAGTCTATTACATATTCTGCCCATAGGAAACATAGCACTAATTATGGGGCTTACAGCATCCTTCAAGGGAGGAATGAGGGAATGAAAAAGTGCCTATAGATAAAACACTTTTTTCAAGTGATCCATCTATAGGCACCATCTATCACATTTGTTCTTACATCATTATCGTTTGGACAATTGCAATGCCCTCTTAATATTTTTCAATGAATTGCCTTTTCCATACATTAATACTCCGCCACGATACACCTTCGCACCAAAAATTGCCAATGCGACAATCGTAATCAAGCATAACAAGATACTGATCGCCACCTGCCAAACAGGCACATCAACCATACCTACACGAAGGAACATAAGCATCGGCGTAAATGGCGGGATAAATGAACAAACCTTGACGAACCCTGCCTCTGGGTTGCTCAAGCCGAACATAGACATCATGAACGCAATGACGATTAAATAGGTCATCGGCTGAATCATTGATTGAACGTCTTCCACTCTGCTGACCAACGACCCGAGGAATGCAGCCAAAGTCGCATAGATGAAATAGCCGAGCAGCGTAAAGACAATGGCATAAATGATCGTCGAAAGTGATGCATTGCCGAATCCAAAAACAGAGAAGAAATCGCCCGGCATATCTGCCAGTGACTTCTTGATCGCATAATAGCCAACGCCAAAGAACAGAATGAGCTGAGTAAGGCTCAGCAACGCGACACCCAGTATCTTCGCAAACATCTGCTGAACCGGTGAAATGGATGAAATTAAGATTTCCATTACACGGGATGTCTTTTCTCCCGCCACCTCTGAAGCAATCATACCTGCGTACATCAGAACGCCAAAGTAAATGACAAACAGAATGACATATACCAATCCGCGGGCCTGGCTCAACTCTTCCTGCGTCTTAGCGGAGTCTTTAGTAGCTACTTTTTCAAAGCCAGCAGGCGCATAGAGCCCGGCAATTTTATCCTGCGACAACTGGAGCTGTGCTGTGTAAAGGCGATTTTTCAGCGCCGTCAGGTTTTGGGACAATTCATTGCTGACCGTCTCATCAGAGATGCTTTCCGCTTTATAAGTCCCTTTAGGCATGCCTGAAGCATCAGGTTCAATAATGAGAAAACCTTCTATTTTGCCTTTTTGCAGCTGCTTCTTGCCTTCGCTCTCATTTGCCAGCTCTTTCAGTTTAAATTCTGATTTCGCCTGCTTTAATTGCGCTTTATAATCTTCATAATAGCGTCCATCCTTATCGATGACCCCGATGGTTGTATCCCCTTTTTTATCGAAAAAATCGATGATCTTCGGCAGGTTGCTGAGAGCGAGCAACAAGACCAAAATGATCGCTGTGGTTGCTATAAAACTTTTTGTTTTGATTTTTGATAGGTATGTATGCGAAAGAACCACCCAGAATTTATTCAAGTGACGCACCCACTTTCTCAACAAAGATATCATGCAGGGACGGCTCTTCCAATTCGAATTTCCTTACGAATCCCCGGGCAAACAATTGTTTCTGTATTTGCTCAGCAGCTGATTCATCTCTGATCTGCAGGATTGCTCCTTCTGCAGTTAGGCGCATCTTCTCAACACCAGCGATATCAGCTAGCGATGCCAGATCCATATCTGTGTGTATGACCAAATTCTTTTTGCCGAACGAGCGTTTAATGTCCTTTAATTTTCCATGGACCACAGGCTTTCCCTTATCCATAATACATAAATGCTCGCATAGCTCCTCTACATGCTCCATTCGATGGCTGGAAAAAACAATCGTCGTTCCCCGGCTTTTCAGCTCAAGAACAGCATTCTTCAACAAATCAACATTCACAGGATCCAATCCGCTAAATGGTTCATCCATTATCAATAACTTCGGTTTATGTATAATTGCTGTAATAAACTGGATTTTTTGTTGATTCCCTTTTGATAGCTCTTCCACTCTTTTATTTTTATAATCAGGTACTTTAAAGCGTTGCAGCCAATAATCCAGCTCTTTAAGAGTTTCTTCTTTTTTCATGCCTCTCAGCCTTGCCAAATAGACAATTTGATCGCTTACCTTAAGCTTAGGGTATAATCCTCTTTCTTCCGGTAAATACCCGATGGCATCACTAGTCGAATAATTGATCGGTTTTCCGTTCCATGTAATGGATCCTTCCGTCGGGTCAAGCAACCCCAGTATCATCCGGAACGAAGTGGTTTTGCCGGCGCCGTTAGCCCCAAGGAAACCAAAGATTTCTTTCTCAGGAATATTGAAGTTGATCTGATCCACGGCTGTGAAATCGCCAAACTTCTTTGTAACAGAATCAATAATGAGAGCCATTCTAGTATTATCCTCCTTGAATATAAAGATCTAAATCTACAACACCCTATCGATCTTACACCCTCTTCTCTTTACAAATTAAGTCTATTATGTAAAAATAAAGTATTAATCTGATAATATAAAAGGTTGTGAACTTAATGGAAACATATAAACTTACTGCTTTTGATTCCAAGGGCGAAAAACTGTTGGATGAGGCCTTCCAAGCTGAAAATGACGATCATGCGAAAACAATCGGCCAGCAGCTTCTTGAAGAAAAAAAGGTTGCTGATGTAACCCACCGGTGCACATCCCCTCGAGGAAAGCTGATTTTATTCCATCGATAATAAACGGAATGACTATTGGTGGTGAGGATTATTACAGTGTGTAAAGCATGCTTTACAATAAGTATATGGTTTACTCTTTATTGAAGTCAATGACGCTTATTCGATAATAATCGACAAATTCAGGAAGTATTCTGACATGCTATTTCTCGACGCCAGCTCCAGAAAAATGATCCCCAAGCAGAAATAATCATAAGGGCGGACCTTCTTCAGGCCCGCCCTTATGATTATTTTCCTGTGAAATTCGGTTTTCTTTTTTCAAGAAATGCAGTTACGCCTTCTTTATGATCCTCAGTTTTTCTCATTTTCAATTGTCCTCGCTTCTCTAATTCCAGCATTTTCAGAAGGCAAGGACGGTTTCTTTCAGCCAAAATCTTTTTCGTACGGATCATAGCCTGTATTGGGCTATGAAGCCATTTATCTGCTTTTTCCTTAACATCCTCTTCCAAGTTATCAGAAACAAAGTCAATCAACCCCATTTGCTTCGCTTCTTCTGCGGATAATACTTTGCCTTCCCAGATCAGCTCTTTCGCTTTCACATCCCCAAGTCTTTGGCTTAAGAAGAAATGGCCGCCTCCGTCAGGAATTAAACCAATGCCGATGAAATTCATGGCAATTTTACTGTTGCGATCAGCTACCAAAAAGTCGGTTGCTAATGCCAAGCTCAGGCCAAGGCCTGCCGCTGCCCCATGAATTTCACAAATAGTCAACTTAGGCATACCGTATAGGGTAACTGCCAAATCAGAGATGTACTCCATTACGGTAAAAAAGTCCTTCTCTTCAGACATCTCCAGCATCATCTTAATATCTCCGCCAGCTGAAAACGCTTTCCCTGCACCCTTCAAAATCACAATATCTACGCTTTCATCCGTTGTGATATCCCTTAACACCTGGCTAAGTTCTTTCAACAACTCAACATCCAGCGCATTCATCGCTTGAGGTCTATTGAGCTCTACCGTAATGACCCGATTATTTTTATGAACTAACACTGATTCTGTTTGCGAAGCATAATCCACTTCAGTCAAAACAAATTCCTCCCTTTACACATATAAAAATGGTCCATATTCCTATTATATCGTTAAGCCAAACTCTAGCAAACTAATAATTCCGATAATACTAACTTTTAATAAAATTGAAATATTGCATTCATTTTATACCTTTAATGGAACTTGCTAGAAAATAATTCAATACGAAAAAGTATGTAAGGATTTATAAATAATAATGACGAGGCAACTTTGAAGTGCCCCTCCAAAGATAAGCGACCACTTACTTAACGTGTCATAGATCCTAAACCTATTCTGATATTTCCATTTTTACACAACCAAGAAATGCACCGGCTCCATATTAGACCAGCGGCAATGACACGTGACTACAGCTATCTTGACTGCCCACTACAACATTTTTGAAACAGCATACATAGAAACAGGCACTCTGTCTATTAAGAGTGCCTGTTTGCTTACTTGCCGAATAATTGTTTCAAAATATCGATTTTGTCATCTGTATATTTTATATAGCTGTCATTATACGATTTTGGATCTTTTGGATTGGCAAAGTGCTGGATCGCCCCTGTTCCTTGATCGATGAATTTGCTGGCAGCGCCGCAGCCTATGCCAATGATCGTTTGTTGTTCTTCCATAATCATAATATTGTAGATGCTTTCCTGCCCCGGGAACGAATAGCCGACGTTTTCTAGATTGCCAAGAATATTTTGCTGCCGGTACAAATAATACGGAACATACCCATGTTCCTTCGTCCAGTTTTCGGCAAGGTTCATCATTTTTTCTACTTCATAACGGTCTGCTACCTGATATTTCTCTTTATTTTGTGTCATTTCCGATGCTCTTTTAAAAGACAGAGTGTGTACAGTTAAAGATTCAGGCATCAATTTTTCCGTTTCATCCAAGGAATGCTGGAATTCCTCAGTCCCTTCCCCCGGCAGGCCAATGATCAAATCCATATTGATATTATTCATGCCCATTTCCCTGGCAAGATGGAATTTATCGATGGTTTCTGCCACTGTATGGTGACGGCCGATTGCTTTTAACGTTTCATCTGTATAGGATTGCGGATTGATCGATATACGGTCTATATTCCACTTGTTCAATACGGCCAATTTTTCTTCGGTTATTGTATCCGGCCGGCCGGCCTCAACTGTTACCTCACGTACCCTCTCCACATTTGGAAAATGCTTATACATATGTTCATACATACGGTCCATATCTTCCGCACTGACAGATGTCGGAGTGCCCCCTCCATAATAGATGGTCGTAATCGGGACATTCAATTCCTTCAAAACTTGGCCTATTTTTTCTATTTCATAATGCAATCCCTGCAGAAAAATTGGGACTGAACTTCTTTGGGCGGCAATAGCATAGGCAGGGAAGGTGCAATACGCACACTTGGTTGGGCAGAAAGGGATCCCTATATAGATACTGACTTCCTTGCGGAGATCATATAAATCAGGGACGACTTCCAATTGTCGATCAACGATTTGCTGCATGAGATCGATTTTTTCATCCGTAATGCTGTATTGATCATGGAGGAAATGATGCGCTTCCTCCTTGGTTGCTCCTTCCCTTAAGGATTTATGGAGCAACTTGGTCGGACGGATACCGGTCAGAAATCCCCATTTCTGATGAATCCCGGTCATCGTTTGCAAGGCATCCAAATAAGCGTAGGAAACGGTATTTTTCAGTTGAGTGAACTTTTCCTTCTCTGTTCCTTCTATATCTTCTTTTTGGCAGAAGCCTTTATATTCAGCATGGCTGGAATGGTCAACAATGAGGGCCTCTACTTCAATTGCCTCTTTAAACTGAACTGTGAACAATGCTGTCAGGGACGGATTCTTTCCTTCCGCATATGTCACTTTTGTATTTTCAAAAAACAAATTGGCTATCAGACGGAGCGGTCTCAAGAATTTTTCATCTTGCAGTCCCTTTATTTCTATTAACAAAACAATCACCTTTAATCCGTATATTTTCTATCTGAGTCTGCTAATAGTTTACAGAAACGGGTTGGCAAGGTCAAACCGGAGGCCCCTTTTTCAATAAGCAAAAAAAGCCGGTGGAGGCGCGCAGCTTCCAACAGCTTTCTAAAATGCTTTATTTCAATAAATTCATTTTTTCAAGGAATTGCAGTTGATATTGCTTCCTGAACAATTCCTTTACCATATAGGCAACCCCTTCATCATCATTGCCCCTTGTCACCCAATCCGCTTCATGCTGCAGAACAGAATGCCCGCTGCCCATCGCCACTCCAACTCCGGCTCCTTTAATCATTTCTCTGTCATCTTCACCATCCCCGATCGCTACCAGCTCCTGCCGTTTCACCTTGAAATGGTCGGCTAAATATTGGAGCCCTCTCCATTTACTGACGCCTTCCGGTACAATCAGCAATTGATTCTTGTCTTTCTGCACAGAATAAATATCATCAAACATATTCTGTATGATTACTCTTGTCTCCTGCACCTCTTTTTGGCTTTGAAAAACGGCTTCTATCCCAAGCGGATAATCTGTATTTTCATTCAAATAATCTGTTACAGAGTCGACAAAATGCTGAGAAAACATTTTTTGTTCACTTACATATAGCGCTGCCTTTCCAATAAAATTCTCTGGCAAGTTCACTCTATTCCCGACTTGCTTTTGCTCATAATTCAATTTGAACTGGCACTTTAAATCTTCCAAAAGGGATACAATATCCTTTGTTGTCTTCTCGGATATCTTTTTCATGAATAAAGGCTTATCGATCGAAGTTCCGATATAGGCTCCTTGTGCTGCAATAACCATCGGATTTATTTTCAGTGATTTGGCCACTTTTTTGCAAAATTGGTAGTTTCGCGAGGTGACTAAAGAAACGAGTACTCCTTTTCCATGTACATATTCCAGCGCTTCTTTAGTCGCTTTACTGAACCGTCCATTGCTTTGCAGTAATGTTCCATCTATATTAACGGCCAATAGTTTATATATCATGCTGATCTCCCCTTATTTGAAAGGTATTATAACTAATCTTTATGACAGCCTCCGCATGGGTATTCCAGATTTTATTCCGCCTATGCCATAGTATCTGGGAGTCCTGCCGTTTCACAAAAGAACTCCCCCTTTCAAAACGAAAGGGGGAGTTCTTTTCTCTCATTATTCCTGAGGAGCACCATACAAGTCTTCTAATGGTTTCATAATGATCTTATTCATTTCACCAATCAACATGCTCATTCTTTGTTCAGCATCCATCAATTTAGCGATTGTTTCATGCTGCTGCACCAATTGCAGTGTTTTTTGCGCATGATCGACTTCTTCCTGCGTAATCTCTTGGCCAGCCATTTGTTTTTGTTGAAGCTGTAATTGCAGCATCCGGAAATTATCAAACATTTTTTTTGCGCTTTCATCCTGGTTAACCGCATCCAGATATTTCTTCAATTCAACATATTCATTGCTTCCGCGGATTCCTTTTTCCAAATCATAAGCAAGATCATAAATATTTACACTCATATTTCCACTCCTCTATTTAGTCATCGTGTATCACTTAAAAAAGCAATACCACAATACCTTGCACTAACCCAATGACACCGCCGAGCAAACCGCCCAGATAAGTAATCATTCCTAATTCTCTTTTGGCGATCGACAAGATGATTTCCTCAAGGCGTTCCAAAGAGAATGTATTGACCTGCTCCTGGACGATTTCTTCTAAATGCAGCTTTTCGACAAACAGCTCGACATGAGCGAATAACCGGTCAAATGCAGCATCCATCATCTTTGGCAATAATTGCTCTGTAATGAAGGATTCATGTTTCGTTACAACTTCTCCTACAGAAAGAGCATAGTACTTCTCTAATTGTAACATGTTCATAAGCTGCTGTTGAAGGGGCGCAATCGTTCTTTCAAGGCGCCAATCTGCTATAATGCCTGCCAGATCACGCTCCTTCAATATATGCCATTCTTTCATGATTAATTCAGTAATAGTCTCTTTCGTTCCTTCAGCCTTTAAAAATTTCATGATTTCAGGCTGGATTTTATCTACTAGCTTCTCATTTTTCATGAACATTTGGAGCATATTCCATAACATGCCCTTATCCTCAAAGAAGTCCTCTATTAATTTTTCCAGCTGCTTTCTGCCTTCGGCACTACTGAAAAACGTTTCCCCTTTAGCAATGATTAAATCAGCTATTTCAGGAATTTTTGCTTCTACAGACACAATGGCCTGTTCCGGCAAGATCATCGATAAAGACGTATCTCTATTTTCTATCAGCCACCGGTCCACCTTCGAAGTAATAATAGTAGAAATCTGCCGTTCTACTTTCTCTTTAGTTCGATGGAATCCGAACTTTTCAAGACTTTCCTCTATCGTCTCCGGACGATTTTTAAGTTGAGCCACTTTGTCCCGAAGCCAATTCAGCAGCTCTTGCCGAAAAGTGGGGGTTAATACTTTTTGCTGAATGCTTTCTCCAGTCAGTAAATGCTCAACTACCAATTTTCCTACTTGCTCTGCCAATTCCCCGCGGCGTTTTGGTATTAAACCTGGGGTAAATGGGAGTTTCTTGCCGAATATATACATTGGTTCATATGGACGGAATAGCATTTTTATAGCTATAAAATTTGTAAATGCCCCAATTAATGCGCCAATCACTACCATAAAAAGTATGGAATATACGGTATTCATTCTTTTTCCCCTTTATAGTCAATATACTATCAAGATTTCCTTATTTGATATCTATATTATAGAAGCATCGTCTCCATAGCAAATAAGATGAATGGCATTCATCATTTGTCGCTCTTCCATTAGTTTACTATAATATGGATAGATCTTGTGAAAGGGGAGAGTACTTGATGCTTGCTAATCTGCAAAAACTTTATACAGAAACAGTGCTGACTGTAGCTGGCTCACCTTCCATCCCCGGCTATTTCTGGGTCGAAAGCGATGGGGAAAAATTGGGCATACCTTCGGAGCAATTGTCAGTGGCCGAGGAGCAACTGCTTAAAACCATCTATCCTTCCGCGGATCCTCTTGACCGGTTGAATGCCCGCACAAAACAGATAGACTGGCTTCGCTATTTTACTAAACAAGGTGCGCTTCCGGCCATCAGCTGGAAAGATGTAAGAGTGTTACATTTTACCGTTTCACACACTGATTTTTCCTTGGAAGAATGGCAGGATGCTCTTCTTTCTTTTTTCCAGGATGCTCTATTGGTTTGGTGCGGGGAGAATCAAGGTTTTATTTTGGAAGACCAATCACTTCCGCCTAATGATATAGAAGAAATGGGCACTATTATCCAAACAATAGAAATGGATTTCTATTGCAGGCTTCGTTTCTTCATTGGCAGCCCCCATAAAACAGACGGTAATTTACGCTTCCATTTTGAAAAAGAAAGGGAATGTTTCAAAGCCATTCAATACGTTGACTCCATCTCAACTGTCCATACTATCCAAACGGCCCTTCCCCATTTGCTTATAGCCGGCGAACCGATCGACAGGCAATGGTACATAAAAGAAGTATTAGGGGAGTTTACAGATGACCTTGAAATGATTAAAACAATCAAAACCTATCTGGATTGCAACCAAAATGCAACTAAGACGGCAAAGCAATTATTTATTCATCGTAACAGCCTCCATTACCGGCTTGATAAATTCATCCAACGAACCGGTTTGAATATGAAGCAATTTAATGAAGCGGCAATTGTCTACTTGGCAATACTGTTGCTGCAGCAACTGGATAAATAACACGTGCACAATAAAACGCTTTCATATTTGTGCACGGCAACTATACCCATCGTTTGGATCTTCTTCTACAATATGGATATAAGATACAGACGGAGGGATACAAAAAAATGGCCGAATTGCGCTTAGAGCATATTTATAAAATCTATGATAATAAAGTGACTGCTGTAGAAGATTTCAACTTACATATTGAAGACCGGGAATTCATCGTTTTTGTAGGGCCCTCAGGGTGCGGAAAATCAACGACGCTCCGGATGATAGCAGGACTTGAGGAAATTTCAAAAGGCGACTTCTATATCGATGGAAAGAGGGTCAATGATACCCCTCCAAAGAATCGGGATATTGCGATGGTGTTCCAAAACTATGCACTGTATCCTCACATGACCGTTTTTGATAATATGGCTTTCGGCTTGAAGCTCCGCAAAATGCCTAAAGCGGAAATCAAACAACGGGTAGAGGATGCGGCAAAAATCCTCGGCCTTGAAGAATATCTTGACCGTAAGCCTAAAGCGCTCTCCGGCGGCCAGCGCCAGCGTGTAGCATTGGGAAGAGCAATTGTTCGGGACGCAAAGGTGTTCTTGATGGATGAACCTTTATCCAACCTTGATGCTAAGCTTCGTGTCCAAATGAGATCTGAAATCGCCAAGCTCCATAAGAGGCTCAATACAACAACCATCTATGTTACCCATGACCAAACAGAAGCCATGACAATGGCCACTAGATTGGTTGTCATGAGGGATGGGATTATCCAGCAAATCGGCGCACCAAAAGAAGTATATGAAAATCCGGAAAATGTATTTGTTGGAGGCTTCATTGGATCTCCTGCGATGAACTTCTTCAACGGAACATTGAAGGATGGCTACTTTCATTTCAACCAAACAAAGCTTTCTGTTCCTGAAGGAAAGCTGAAGATGCTGCGGGAACGAGGATATGGCGACAAAAAAATCATTCTTGGCATCCGTCCTGAAGATTTCCATGACGAGCCTTTGTTTATCCAATCCTCGCCACAAACAGCTATTCAGGCACAGATTGATGTAGCTGAACTGATGGGTGCAGAATTTATGTTGTATTCTTCCATTGACGGCCAAGACTTTGTCGCGCGTGTTGATGCCAGAACGATCGTATCGGCAGGGCAAAAAATGGAGCTTGCATTGGATTTGAATAAAGCACATTTCTTTGATGCTGATACCGAAATAAGAATCCGATAAAAAGCCGATTCATATAAATAAAAGGCTGTAGTCCTCAAAACACACATACACAAGATTCCATTTTGTAATATCTATAGATGCGAAAGAAGCCATCGGTTACTCCCCGTTGGCTTTTTTCGTTTGGACTTTTTATTCCTTCAACTCTTATTAGTGCAAGTCCCGATTTTTTCGAGAAAATCATATTGCTCAATCTTATTCACCTAGTTCAATAAAATAATGGTCCTTACGATATGATATTGCCTCCATAGTTGCCATTAGATTCTGTCCATGGAAAACGTCTATTCGATAGAATCCAGTACGATAGTTCCTCTTCATTTCAGTCGCACGGGCTACGATCTTGTCTCCCGGTTTTGCTGATTCAATAAACTGTATGGTTGTCGAAAGCCCTAATGATGTCTTTCCATATGCATTACAAACTGCAGAAAAAGCATGGTCTGCTAAAGCATAAATGACGGCTCCGTGAACAGTTCCATGAGCATTTACCATATGGTCCTGAACCTCTACTATTGCTTCCGTATATCCAGCTTCAAATTTGATTAGCTGTATCCCTAATGATTGAGCATATGGATCGTTTTTTACATGCCTATGAATTTCTTCATAGTTTTTTTCATATATTTGATGCTCATCCATTTTCTTCTTCACAACTACCACCCCTTTTATCACATATACATGCCAACCCTAACATCAGAAACCACGCTTACACACCAAACTATATCATATATGTCATTAATATGCATGAAAGGAAATTACTAGGTTATAGTTGGATTGTAATAGCCGCTGGAAACAAGAGAGCAAACAATACAACAATCTCTACAAATAGAGCTCGAACCATATAAGTATCTTGATAAAGTTAACAATGGCATACAAACTGATGTTTAGAAATTTCTCATTTGGGTATATTTTACACATAGAAAAAACCACCACTTTTCAGTGATGGTTCCATCTCAATCTATTATTACATCCGTGCATTTATATATGCCAGGCATTGATTATGCTTATTGATATAAGAAACAGCTTTACCGTACTTGGCATAACCGCCTTCTCCTCTATTGTAAGCACTCAATACAGCATTTTTTAAGTTAGCGCCTTTTAATCCTTTTCTTTGGTATTTTTTATAAAGGTCCGAAATCATATATGTACCCCAATTCATATTGATATAAGGGTCATATGGGTTATTTTTTGTTTTAAGTACTTTAGCCAAATGTGCATGATTGACTTTATTGATTTGGAAATAGCCATAGTTGCTTCCGCCTCTAGCTTTTGGATTAAAGCTGCTCTCATGCTTGATAAATGCAAGCATGTCAGCGTAATTCAATCCTCTTTGTTTACTTAGGTTATATAAATATTTTTGTTGATCTGCCGGCATCGGAATACCTTTTACATAGTAAGAGGCAGATGACGGGGCAGCAGCCTCAGCGGTTATTGTAAAATTCTCCATGATGGAAGAATTTGAATGTGGAAAGATGGAAGAAACCAATTCCTTACCTATTTTAGAATCCGAAAGCGCTAATAGTGACATTACCAACACGACCATGATCCCCAAACGAGAAAGCCTATTTACAAATGTATTCATGTATTTCTCCTTTCAACCAATCAGTTGTAATTTGCCGCTCTTTTTCGCGATGTAATAAAAGTAGCCGTTACGTTACAGAACGTAACTCCATTGTTACCGTTCTGTAACATAAAAAATAAGGAGGTGTTATACACCTCCTTACATTAAAATTCCTATTTTATTGTTTAAATTTTGTTCGTTCTGCAAGTGATTAAGAAGCTGGATGATGATGTTTCCCGTAAAGGATTGATTATATCGTTGATTATTCATTGATTATTGCCCTCAAGGAGAAAATCTCCAACTTTCTATAAAATATAAATCGCATCGCATTTGGCAGCAGCCATCAAAGATGAAGTTCTTCTGCATACTAAATAGTATGATTTATAAGCAAATATAGAATAGTTCCTATTTTTTTGCTCTTATTAATAGTATCTTGCAGCCAATAACCTGTCAACCCTTCTAGCTCGACAAAATTCTTCAGTCTCTCTGTTCTACAATAACATGTTGCATATATCCACAAGATAGGCAATAGAAATAATGGGTGCATCGATTCCTTTCGCTTTCCTCTTCACCTGTACATATAGGTTCTTCATAGGCGCTATATTCATCATAATAATCGCTCGTTCTTCCACCATCCATCATTCTCTCTAGACAATGGATACAAGCCAACTCGATTTCTTTCAAACCATTGCATAAAGGACAAATCAAACTTTCCACCCTTTTCTAAGGTTTACCTGCTCTATTTCCTAGATAAGCCTTTTCTTTTATTTTGATGTACTGGCCAAACGACATACAGGCCAACAATTACCAAAATAAAATTCCTCTCTCCATCCCATAATATGATTACATTCACTAACCGATGGGTTAAGCCGAAGAAGGCTGAGAGAAACGAATAGATCAGGCTATTTCATTCTCTGTTCCTGGTGCAATTCCAGCAAACCCAACCAATGATTTAATTTGTTGAAGAAGGAATGAATACATAAATATGTAAAAGCTCCCACTCTCAACAAAAACAGACAAAAATAGAGAAAAGAGGATACACCATGCAAAACCAGTCTACAAGAAGTTCTTCAAATGAGTTAGTCGTTTCTGGAGCACAAGCAGCTATCGACCAAATGAAATACGAAATTTCTTCTGAGTTTGGCGTTACGCTTGGACCAGACACTACATCCCGTGCCAACGGTTCAGTCGGTGGAGAAATTACGAAGCGCTTAGTTCAAATGGCTGAACAACAATTAGGCGGTTCAATGAGATAATATGAATGACAAAGGGCCCAAACGTAACGTTAACGTTTAGGCCCTTTACTTATGTTTTACGTTTTAAACCATGGAACTTGGATCAATAATTTGGTCGAATTCTTCTTCAGTTACATATTGCAGCTGTAAAGCCGCTTCTTTCAGGGTTAGGTTGTCCTTATAAGCAAGCTTGGCAATTTCCGCAGCTTTTTCATATCCTATATGTGGATTGAAGGCCGTTACCAGCATCAAAGAATGGTGCAGGTATTCATCGATTTTTTCCTCTTCCGCTTCGATACCTTCCAAACAATTGACTGTGAACGAACGCAATCCATCGCTTAGCAAACGAACTGTTTGCTGGAAATTATAAATGATAACAGGCTTAAACACATTTAATTGAAAATTCCCTTGACTTGCTGCCATTGAAATCGTCGCATCATTTCCAAACACTTGAGCGGCGATCATAGTGACTGCCTCGCATTGCGTTGGATTTACCTTCCCAGGCATAATACTACTGCCAGGCTCATTGGCAGGTATTCTTAATTCTCCGATTCCGCATCTCGGGCCACTTGCTAGCCACCGTACATCATTTGCCATCTTCATGGCATTGGCGCTTAGAGCCTTTAGAGCTCCATGGACATACACAATGGCATCATGGCTAGTTAATGAATGGAACTTATTCTTCGCACTTTCAAAGGGATAACCTGTTTCTTCTTTCAGGAAATGTGCTGTTTTTTCTCCAAAGTCTTTATGTGCATTCAAGCCAGTCCCCACCGCTGTGCCCCCAATGGCCAGTGGCAACAATGACAAAGCGCTCTCCGAGATCATTTTTTGAGCTTCTTCAATCATTGTCCGCCAGCCGCTGATTTCCTGCCCTAATGTCAATGGAGTGGCATCCTGTAGATGTGTACGGCCTATTTTCACTATATGCTGGAACTGTTTTTCTTTTTCTGCCAAAACCTCTCTCATTTGTCCAAGTACAGGCAGCAATTGTTCCTCTATCGAACAATAAGCTGAAATATGCATGGCGGATGGAAAGGAATCATTTGAACTTTGGCCTTTATTCACATCGTCATTGGGATGCAGCTTTTCATTCTTCCCCTGCTCTTCCAAAATCATATTTCCCCTATGCGCAATCACTTCATTTACATTCATATTTGTTTGGGTTCCACTTCCTGTTTGCCAAACTGCCAACGGGAAGTGCCCATCCAATTTTCCTGCTATGATTTCATCACAAACAGCCTGGATAGCTTTTGATTTAATGTCAGAAAGCACCCCTAACTCTGCATTCGCTTTAGCTGCATTTTTCTTCAATCGCGCATATGCCACAATTAGCTCTTTTGGCATTTTTTCTTCACCAATATGGAAATTTTGGCGGCTTCTTTCTGTTTGCGCTCCCCAATACTTATCCTCATCCACTTGAATTTCACCCATAGAATCTTTTTCCGTTCTCATTCCTTGTTTCCTCCTCCATCCTTGTATATATGTAAACACTTTCTTTCTCTATATACCACAGAAGATAGCAGGAATCACATGAAACAACTAAAAAAGAACGGCCTCCCGATCTTGGAAGGCCCCAATTCATATTCAGGACGGTTTTGTCAGCAAGGTATATGCTAAAAAGAACCCGATTGTCACAATGCTTGCTATAGCTAAAGTAACGGATAATTGTTCCATCCTAACGACCTCCCTTTGTAGACTTCCTTTACAAAAAAGATAACACACAAAGATTTCAATTATTGGGAATAAAAAGTATTTTCGGTGGCTGTTAGGTGAATTTTCCATGAACAATCCTCTGGGTAACCGGTAAAAAAAGTGATGCCAAGCATCGCTTAAAGCGCTAATTATATCGCCACATTAGCACCGCCCACTTGCATTTTATACATGTTATAATATTTTCCTTTCAGCTGCATCAATTCATCATGTGTTCCTTTTTCTGAAATTCTTCCTTTATCCAATACAAGAATACAATCAGCGCTTTTTATGGTCGAAAGCCTATGGGCAATGATGAATGTAGTTCTTCCTTTTTTCAATACATCCAACGCCTGCTGGATGAGGAATTCGGTCTCAGTATCAATATTGGAGGTTGCCTCATCCAATATCAATATGGCAGGTTGGAACGCTAATGCTCTCGCAAATGATATCAGCTGCCGCTGTCCGGATGATAATGTACTTCCCTTTTCGACCACTGGCGCGTCTATCCCGCCCTCTATCTGAAGAAGCACTCGTTCCGCACCGACATCTTTCAACGCTTTTTCCACCATTTCTCGTGATATGCCCTGTTCATTCAGGCTTACATTCGAAGCGATGGTCCCAGTGAATAAATAAGGATCCTGCAAAACAATTCCCATATGCTCCCTCAATGTTTGATGCGGAATACTGGCAATGTCCATTCCATCCACTGTGATTTTTCCTTTTTGCGGATCGTAATAACGGAATAAGAGGTTCATGATCGAGCTTTTTCCGGAACCTGTATGACCTACAAATGCGACAGTTTCTCCTTGCTTAGCTGTAAAAGAGATATCCTTGAGGACATACTCATCCTCCTTATAGCCGAACCATACATGGTCAAAAGCCACATCGCCTTTATAGCGGTCAATATGTTCTTCGCTCACATCAATTCCTTCCTCATCCAACAGTTCAAAGACACGTTCTCCCGCGATTAATGCCTGTTCCAGATTGGCAAACTGGTTGACGATTCCCTGAATCGGTTGAAAAAGCCTGTTTAAATAGTCAACGTACGCATAAAGCATACCAATGGAAAGAATGCCCGCCCCGTCCAAACTAATACGCCCAAAATAGGCAATGAATGCAACAAAGGTAATATTGCGCAGCAAGGTCACAAGATTATGCGATGTAAATGAATTAAGGCGCATCATCTTCTGCTGGAATGTGTAATGCTCTTCATTCAGCTTTTCAAAATCGGCTTTAATATCCTTTTCCCGTCCGAAAGCCTGGATAATATTCATCCCTTGAATAGATTCATTGATCATTCCATTCAAGTCGCTTATCCTAGCACGAATCACCTTATTGAAACGCGAACCGAAAGTCCGATATACAAGAGTCCATGCAATCAATATCGGTACAAGGATTAAACATAACAGTGCAAGCTTTACGTTCAGGATAAATAGAGCAATATAAATGCCTATGATATATACGCTGCTCGAGAAAAAATTGGCCAATACATTTACATACAATTCCTTGATCGCTTCTGTATCATTGGTCACACGGGAGACTACCTTCCCTGCGGGCAGATTATCAAAGAAACGGATTGGGAGCCTGGATAGAGAATTGAAAATATCATTTCTCATCCGCTGAATAATGCGGTTGGCCGACTTTTGCAAATAGAAGCTTTGCCCGTATTGGAAAAAAGCCGCCAGGACCAATAATCCGAAATACATAGCAATCAACCTGATGATAGGAGCAATCTCCGGTTCATAAAAAGCCAACACTTGTTTCTTTGATAATTGAAGGGCCGGCTTTTCCTTTTCAGTTCCATTCTCCCGGTAAGCTATGGTTTGCCCATCCCATATCTTTTCTCCTTCAAGAGGCACAGTCCCTTGCACATAGATAAAGTCCAGGCCCTTTTGAATAATGGTCGATTTTTGCCCTTTTTCTTCATCCCCAGAAAAGTTGGCCTCCCGTTTCATATACGTACCTTTATAGAGGACGCTATTACCGCCTGGCTTTGATTCATACCAGTAAGATTGGATGCCCAAAATATGTTTATCAATAATCGTTTTGGCGACAAAAGGGCCTGCTAAATCGGCGACAACCGAAAGAGTCAGTAATAGCAAAGCGAATGCAATCATTTTTTTATATAATAACGCATAGCGGATCAACCGTTTTCCTGTGCCCACCATTACACCTCCAGTTCTTCTTCAAATTGTTGGCGGTCATACTGTTCTTTGTACCATCCTCCGAGTTCATACAGTTCATCATGCGTACCGGATTGAATGATTTTCCCTTCATCAATAACAGCGATCAGCTCGGCGTGTTTGACAGCAGACATCCTATGTGTTGCGATAATGGTCGTCTTGCCGGACCTCTCTCGCTGGATATTTTCAATGATATTTTTCTCCGTCTTGGCATCTACGGCAGATAAAGAATCATCCAGCAACAGGACCTCCGGATCCTTAATAAGCGCTCGGGCAATAGATATCCTCTGCTTTTGGCCTCCGGACAGCGCCACTCCTTTTTCCCCGACCATTGTTTCAAGGCCTTCAGGCAGCATCTCCAAATCCTTCTTAAAATCAGCAAGCCCAATAGCCTGCTCCAGCTCTTCCACTGAAGCATCAGGTTTTCCGAATGTAATATTGTCCTGGATGCTTTTTGAAAATAAAAATGGATCTTGCGGGACATATCCCAGCCAGCTGCGGATATGTTCAAGCTTTATTTTCTGCAATGGCTGGCCGGATACTGTTACATTTCCGGTGCCAAGGGGATATTCTCTTA
The DNA here is from genome assembly GCF_047238185.1 of Bacillus kalamii. Taxonomy (NCBI): domain Bacteria; kingdom Bacillati; phylum Bacillota; class Bacilli; order Caryophanales; family Bacillaceae; genus Bacillus; species Bacillus kalamii. The sequence goes on from NZ_JBDFMI010000001.1 coordinate 2,989,930, forward strand.
ACAGCTGGCGAATGAAAGTCGTTTTTCCACTGCCGGTTTTCCCGACAATCCCCAATGTTTGACCGCGTTTGAGATGGACATTGATTTGTTGCAGATTTGCAACAACCGAGCTAGGATATTGAAATCCCATCTGTTTGAACTGAATATCCTCTGGATATGGGATATGATCGGTTGCTTCATCCATATCAAAAACATCTTCCTTATAATGCATAGTTTGTTCTACTCTATCCAAAGAGGCATTTCCCCGTTGCATGACATTGATCAGCTCTCCGATAGCAAACATTGGCCAGATCAACATCCCTAAATAGACATTGAAGGATACCAGGTCTCCTAGTGTAATTTGTTGGTTAAACACCATTTTTGCCCCATAGCCTAGCCCGATTAAATAAGAGATGCCGACCAATATATTGATGGTTGGATCAAAGAGTGCATCCACGCGTGCAACCTTCAAGTTCTTTTGGAAAACATCTTCCGTCATGCCTGCAAATTCACGTTCGCTTTGCTTTTCCTGAACATATGCACGAATAACGCGGACGCCGGCAACAGATTCCAATACCGAATCATTCAGTTTACCGAAGGATTCCTGGGCTGCTGTAAAATGAATATGTAATTTTTTTCCGTATATTTGCATTAAAAATGCCATGAATGGTAAAGGAATGATTGCCAAAAGTGTTAATTCCCAGGAAATCGAAAAACCCATCATACAAAGAATAGTTCCCGTAAACATGATACTGTCCGTAAAAGAAAGAATCCCAAACCCTGCAGTCAGCTGAATCGCTTTCACATCATTAGTGGCACGGGCCATAAGATCGCCAGTACGGTTCTTTTCATAAAATGTCGGTGTCATTTTTAATAAATGGCCCATAAAACCGAACCGTATTTTTCGCTCCAGCAAAAAAGCTCCTCCATATAAATTCCGTTGCCAATAATAGCCCATAATATAAATGGCAACAGCAACCCCCACCAACAAGGAAACGTACTTAAGTATTATTTCAGCATCCAGCGTTTGCTGATGAATGCCATCAATGGCCAATCCTACAAGTTTAGGAGGGACCATATCCAATATGTTAACTATGCACAATAGAAAAATCGCAATCGTATACCTCTTCCAATTCTCCTTAAAAAACCACGCTAATTTTCCGTATACTTCAAACATATACTTCAACCCCTATCATCGATCTTGTTGAATTGCCTGCCTGTTTCGTATTCCTCCTCCCTTCTTAAAGACAACAAAAAAAGCCCCCGCCATAACACGGAGACTTTTATTGACTATAAAAGCAATATGCTGCGGATAAGCAGCATGCAAGTTTTCTCAGAAAAAGACTTCTTCCAAAACCATTTCGAGCTGCAGGGTGCTATTAAGTTGGATGAATGTATAATTGTCCATTAATAATCTCATTTCCCTCAGCTCCTTTCAGTCTTTTCTAATATTTTACATTTATCTGAATTTAAAGTCAATTATAATGTTTACCTATATGCTTCTTTTTTTCATTGGTTTCTTACATAAACCGAAAGGCAAGTCTCATCCCCTTTATACCAAGCAAGTAAATAGGTCAATATCCCTAAAAAATATCACTTATGTTTCAAACAAAAAAGAGCGGGTAAATTTACCGTACAACGAACATTACAATTAAAAAAATAAAAATAAAATAACTATTTTAAAGGGGTAATACACATGAAGACGATCGTAGCAACAGATTTACACATACAAGAAACATTGCCAGTCCGTACGGTAATGGCCATCTATAAAGAAATCAAACAATGGGGCGGAGATGTCTACCTTGTCCAAAACAGAAGAATGGTCTCTGGAAACTCATTAACAAAGCTTCTTACATTCTTAATGACAACAAACAGCAATACGCCGATCAAATTGATTGTAGAAGGAAGCAATGCCCAACATATGAACCAACAATTAAAAGACCTATTCGAAAAAAAAGGGAAAACGCTGGAAGCCTCCACACATTTGGAATTGGTACAACAATAAATATAAAAATCCAAAAGGATAACTGATAAAGGAGTTGAATGTACATGAGGACCATCCTAATGATTATCGGAGCCATCGTTGTAATCGGGCTTATCGTCAATTTTATATTCTGATCACTCCAAGCTTACATCTCCATCTGCATAAGGACCACACTAACCGAACACTTCTTCTTGCGAATGGTTACCACAAAAAACAGCCTAGGCTGTTTTTTTTGTGTCTTATATTCCTTTTTTTCTTAATTACCATTTTTACCTTGTAATACGATGTACATCGTATTACAATTGTCCCTGAGGAGATGGTTAAATATGGATAAAGAAATCTTAAAGGGCAGTATAGATATTTTATTGCTATCTTTAATTGCACGCAAAGATTCCTATGGTTATGAACTTTCCAAGACCATGAACGAGCAAAGCAATGCTTTGTATAATATGGGAGAAGGCACTTTATACCCTGCCTTAAAACGGATGGAACGAAAAAAATGGCTCACATCCTATTGGAAAGAGACAAATAGCGGCTCAAGGAGAAAATATTATGCAATTACTGAAGATGGGCGCTTACAACTTGAAGTGAAGTTAAAGGATTGGAATCTCGTTCAGACAATGATTCGAAAAAGTTCGGAGGGATTGACATGAATCTAGAAAAATATGTTCATTCCATCTGTATGCATACTGATTGCTCCAAAACGGAGAAAGAGGAATTAAAAGAAGAAATGCTTGATCATTTAGAAAGCCTTAAACAGGACTATTTAAATCAAGGTTTTTCCGAAGAGGAAGCATTAAAAAAATGTATATCCTCCTTTGGCGATAGTGCTATATTGGGTACGCTTCTACAGGAAGCCATCTACCCCCTTCGGAAGCGATTGCTCATATGGCTCAGTATTGTTTTAACAGCTGTTACTTCTTCTCTTTATATAATGTATGCCATTGAATTAAAGGAAGCAGTAGATACCCTGTATTTTTTCCTGTTGCCCGCACTCGGGTTGCTGCTTAGCTCGTCCTTCCCTGCAAAAAAATGGAACAGAAAATTTTTGATTGGAAGCCTTTTAGTATTGGTTGTGCTTAGTACTGCCCTAAATTTTATGGTATCAAGCCAGCTGAATTATAATCTGATAGGCACTATTTTATATTACAGCAATTTTCTGGTCGCTCTATCAGCCATCGTACTCATTTATATGACTGTCCTTCATCAGCAACATACATCAATATCTACATCCGGTTCCCAAAAAAGACTTCATATGATCAATATTACATCAGGTATTACTATCGGTATCGCCTGCTTATTTATTGCGTACAGCTTTCTTCTATTCGGAGCATCATTGCTTATTTTATTGCTAATATCCATTCCTATGTCCGTCTGGGCCCTTCTCTATTACTTACAGATAAAGTATAAAGAGAGACTCGGGAAAGCTACGCATGTTTTAACCTTTATCACTGCTTTGCCGGTTATTTTCATTATTGGTTACATCGCTTACATGGCTTTATCTGTCATTTTCTGAACAGTCCATTCAGTTTGATAAGGGAGAGAATAACCTATTTCTCCTTATCTGTTATGGAGAATTTTCCACCATCCCGCCATGGGGCCAAAACGCGGGTATATCCATTTTTAAAAAGGGAGGAAATCCTATTGAACAAAAAAAACACACTTATCATCTGCGCCATCATTTTGGTTTTGAGTGCTTCCTTAATAAAGGTTGGCCATTCTCTGGCACGTCCTGAAAGCCAAAAGAGAGAGGGACTTTCAGAAGTGTATGATATCACCGCAGATGGACAAATTGCAGCAGGCATATATAATGAAGGAAAACCATCTGTCTATTTATTTGATCAAAACATGGAAAACAGCAAAAAAATCGGGGAAGGAAATCTTACACAGGAACTTTCATTCCTTCAATTCTCCCCAGACAATACAAAACTCTTATGCATATTTTCTACTAAACAAATTCAAGGACAAGATGATAGAACGGACAAAGAAAAAAAAGCTATTGAATCAAGCATTTTAGAATACGATTTGAACAGTGGAAAAATGAAGACTTTATTCAATAAAAAGGGGATCATTCAACGGGCATACTTCACTAAAGATAACAAGCAGATCATCTGGAGGTTTCTATCCGACCAGAACTCATTGCTTTTTCCTGCGCAACGTTCCGATGACCATATATACGCATATCATATTGAGCTCAATAAACAAACCCCTTTACAGTTGGAGCTGCCTAAGGGCCCTTATGAAAATCCACAATATACTCTTGAATTGATCAATAAGGATTCTTTATACCTGTCCATATCAGAAGGATATACGGATGATTGGACCAAAAAAAAGCCAGAGGATTCCTTATTAAAATATAGTTTATCTAACCTACACAACTACGAATACATACAAATACCGGATCACAGTGTAGGTTCGCTTGCTATATCTCAAAAAGGAAATAATTTCTCCTATGTAACTAGCTCCAATCCTGATCAATATGAACCGGAGTTATGCCTGTGGAATCTTGAGAAAAAAGAAAAAACGATTCTATCCAATACGATCAAGGCTCCTTCCAATCTACGATTTTCGGAGGATGCCAAACTAATTTATTATATGGAGGATTCAATAAATCGTTATAACAAACATAAATACACACTTTTCCGATATGACATACATATGAATATATCTGAAAAAGTAAACAAATAAAGAGCTTAAAGGCTCTTTATTTGTTTGAACTTGGGGTATAAGAAAGTATTCATTTTTCAAGCTTATTCTTAACATGTTTTCTCTGCCATTGTTGTTTTTGCATGCAGATAAATCCAGCGGATCATTATAACCAAAAAAATGGACCATCAGTAAAATCAAACAACAATCCAAAGCTGTCATCTCTCTATCAATAGCAACCAAGCTAAAAAACAGCTTTTTATAAGGATATTCTTTTTCGCCTGAAAAAAATGCTGAAGCATGCGGCATTTTTTCAAGTTATTCACCTTAGTTTCCTACTAATTAAAGGATTTTCAGGCCTTATGTAGAATACATTAAAGGCAATAGTCAGCTGTCATGACATGATCTTCTTTCTATTGGCAGTTATAGCATACATAATACATACTCCCTACCTAAATCCCGAGCCCATTCTTTTCAATGGAGGTGATCACTATATATGAGCGAGGAGGAATGGAATATCATAAAGAGCCTGGAATTATACCAAACTAATATGTTGATGCTGTGGAAGAACAAAATGATTATTTCGCCTCAGGACCCTCTCAAAGAAATCATTCTCCAAAATACATTGGCGATGTATGATTTATTTATTGATCGAATCCAATCATCCAACCAGAATTACAAAAAAGAAATGACTAATCTTGGAAAGAAAATTGCAAGCGAAAGGCTCAAGGTAAATGTCCCGATATCTGATTTTTTATATAACATCTCTATTGTGAGGACAGATATCCTCACTTATCTGGATCGTGAATTCGAAAAATCGGATGCCCTCAATAAAATTAAAACGTACATGAATGAATCAGTAGACTATTTGTTGCATGAAACAGTCACACATTATCTGACGTTGCAGGAACAAATCAACGATAAAGAAAACGCTATCCTTTCAGAAACGCATAAGGAAAGGCTGACGCTCCTCGGCCAAATGACATCCAGCTTTGTTCACGAATTCCGAAACCCTCTTACTTCCATTAAAGGGTTTGTACAATTATTGAAGGCCGAACATCCAGATTTGAAGTATTTGGATATCATATCCAGCGAATTGGAGCAGCTTAATTCACGCATATCCCAATTTTTGATGATTTCTAAAAAGGAAGACCTGAATTCAAATCCAGAAGTCTTTTCCTTACGTTATTTAATTGATGAAGTGATCGCTTTTCTTTACCCTAGCATTGTCGATACAAATGTAAAAGTAGAAACCAATGTAGAAAAAGACACATTGATTCTAGGCTACCCTGAAGAAATCAGGCAAGTTTTACTGAATATTATTTTCAACGCCTTAGATGTCCTTTCCAATATTGAAAACCCGACTATTGCTGTATCGATTAATGAAGCAAACAACCACTATGTCCAAATTACAATTGCAAATAACGGACCGAAAATTAATGAAGATTTGTTAAGTGATATTTTCAAGCCATTTATAACAACCAAAAAAATCGGGACAGGCCTGGGGCTTTTTGTGTGTAAAGAGATTATCGAAAAGCATAACGGAGCGCTAACATGCACCTCTTCGGATTCTTTAACCGTTTTCACGATCCTTTTGCCTGAGCTGCATCAAGACCATTAAAGGATGGGATTGCTTGGAAACAAATGAAACATTGAATCTATTAACCTATATAAAAGAGAGGGCGGAACCCATCCCTCTCTTTTCTTATATGTATTATTCTCTTTTCTAATTAATGAATGGCTTGTTTTTTAAACCGACCGCCTCTCACTTCCGAAATATTCGCTACGGCAAGGAAAGCATCCGGGTCTTTCTCTTCAACAATTGTCTTAAGCTTTGCTTCTTCCAATCTGGTTACTACACAAAAGACAACTTTCTTTTTATCGCCTGTAAAAGCACCTTCACCTGTTAAATAAGTGACCCCGCGCCCTAAACGGGCCAACAGGGCTTCTCCAATTTCTTCCGCCTTATCACTGATAATCCAAGCTGATTTCGATTCCTCAAACCCTTGAATAACAACATCGATTGTTTTATAAGCAACGAAATAGGCCAACAAAGAGTACATCGCACGGTCCCAACCAAACACAAAACCAGCACTTCCAAGAATGAAAATATTGGCAAACATGATCATTTCTCCAACAGAGAAAGGAGAATTTTTATTAAAAAGGATGGCCATGATTTCCGTCCCATCCAAAGAACCGCCATTTCGGATTACGATTCCTACTCCTGTGCCTATGATGATACCGCCAAAGACTGTCGCCAACAATGGATCTTTGGTCAACACCGGCACATCATGCAACAGGGCCAAGCTGATGGAGAGAATGATAATACCGGAAATGGTCGATAAAGCGAATGTCTTCCCGATCTGTTTATAGCCGATAAAGAAAAAAGGAAGATTTAGTAAAAATATAAAAATCCCTAAACTCCAACCGGTAAAATGGGATAAAATGATGGATATCCCCGTAATTCCTCCATCAATTACGTTGTTCGGAACCAAAAAACACTCTAGTCCGACTGCCATCAAAATAGCGCCGACGACTATCATTAAGGTTTTTTTTATGATTTTTCTTTTTGTAAGCCCTCTATGCTGTATTTTCCTTATTGTTTCTTCGCTTATCGTATCCAAACATTCATCCTCCTTTTAATTTTTTTGATTAAAATGATTTAATTATGTATGGAAGCAAAAAAGCCATACAGGGAAAAGAGAGTCAGGCGGGAATCAATCTGCAGAAAAAATATAATCTCCCTTTCGGAGCTTATGAATTGAAAAGGATCTATTGGCATTTGTTTTTCTATCCTTATTATACAGAATATTTTTTATAAAAAAAAGACACTTACTTTACCAGTGTACACTAATGAAATAACCAAAAAGCTGCTTTCTTTAGAAAACAGCTTTTTACTTCTATAATATAAGGACATTCCTTTTACATCTGTTCCCGCTTATCCTCTTGCTCAGAAATAAACAATGCACATGCTGCATCACCGGTAATATTGAGCGCCGTTCTTGCCATATCCAACAAACGGTCTATCCCAAGTATTAAACCGATTCCTTCAACCGGAAGATCAACAGATGTCAGAACCATCGCAAGCATGATCAAACCGACCCCAGGCACTCCCGCGGTACCGACACTGGCCAACACAGCGGTCAGGACAACAGTCAGCATTTGGACCATCGTCAGGTCAACATCATAGACCTGTGCAATAAAAATAGTGGCAACCCCCTGCATAATGGCTGTGCCATCCATATTAATCGTAGCTCCAAGCGGCTGCACAAAGCTGCTGATTGATTCTTTAACCCCCAATTTTTCTTGGGCCGTTTCCATTGAAATAGGAAGCGTGGCTGAACTGCTTGATGTACTGAATGCTACACTCATCGCAGGAGCAAATCTCTTAATGAACCAAAGAGGATTCTTTTTGGCCAAAAGCAATACAGTACCCCCATAAGTGACTGTTCCGTGCACCAAAAGGGCTAGGACAACCACAACCATATAAAGGCCCATTGCCTTCATTGCTCCGATCCCCTGGCTCCCTACAGCAGTGGCAATTAAACCGAAGGTGCCGTATGGGGCTAGCTTCATCACCAAATGGACAAGATACATCATAATTTCATTGCCTTGCTCTACTAAATTGAAGATTCCCTTGGTTTTTTTGCCCAAAGCCGTTAGGGCAAAACCGATTAATACCGCCATTATGATAATCTGCAGCATATTTCCTTCTGTCAAAGCCGCAAATGGATTGGAGGGGATAATATCCATTAATGTATCGCCTACCGGCGGTGCTTCTTTAGCTGTAAAACTGGCATTAGAGGTATCAAAATCCCCCTTGGTACCAGGAGATATGACAATTGCGAGCGACATGGCTATCGTAATAGCGATAGCTGTTGTGAATAAAAAGAAAACGATTGTCTTAAATCCTATCCTTCCCAGCTTCTTAGGATCGCCCAAGCCTGCAGTTCCTAAAATAATGGAAAACAAAACAATCGGCACCACTAAGAGTGTAATTAAATTGATGAAAATTTTACCGATAGGTGTAAATAAAAATTTATCTAGATACGTAAATAGTTCGGGTGCAAAAAGGTTCAGTCCAAGTCCAACCAATGCTCCCAGCACTAAGGCAGTAATGATCTTTCCTGTAAGGCCCATTTTCGTCCATTTCATCTGCATCATCCTTTTCTTTGAATTTTTCAAGGTTTGATTTTTTTTTGTGGATTGTGGAAGGAAGGAACAAAAGGATACGGATACCCGAAATTAAATTGGGCTCCTAATTTTGGAGCTCTGATTGAATATATGGTGCGCTTTGTGACTTCAAGAAAAAGCTGTATGGCGGCAGGTGTTGTTTTTCATGAATGCGATTTTGTTCCGGGGAGTATCTTTTTTAATGTTCCGAATTTAGGAGCGATCCCTTCCCTATCTAGCCGCATAATAAGATGATAAGCTTTTAGGGTATTGGCTATATTCCCTATCAATCTTCTAAATCGGAATAAATACTATTATACATAAAACAAATATATTCATAAAATGTAATCTCTTCCAAATATAGTGGGGATAAAGCATCATGCGTCTATATATTGATAGACACAATAAAAAACCTCAATGTACAAGGATGAATACTCAGACATTAAGGCAACGGTATACATATATTTATAGTAATTAAATATCAGGGAATGAGTGGGTCGGCATTAAAGATCTTTTATCAGGATGAGCTGTTTCAGCATAGGAATTCAAGTGACCGGATGAATGCCTATCAAACACAGCCTGAAAAACGTCATATCTTGATTTTGTTTTTTCAACTTTTATTCCCTTGCTCTGAAGCTGACTAATGATATTATTGATCATACAGTTCACCCCTTTATTTCCATTCGCTATTGTATTCCCTAATCCCCATTTTCTAAACTTTCTTCTATATATTCCATCATAAAACAAATTTATTAAAAAGCTATGAACAATCTGAAAATATTTTTAATTTTCATACTTACTTTTATCTTGGACCCTTTTCCTTCATGTAACTACCATTCCCACCCTATAAAAGCAGTAAACCGAACAAATTCAGCTACTATTCCCTTTTATTCCTCCATATACTTGAAATAACACCTTTTTTCCGTGTATCGCAAGTTTGACTGAAAGGTAAAGATTTTCTATAATTATCTTAATCTTACGAGTTGTATTGAGGTGATGTACATGGGGCAGCAATGATGAATAAACCGGAATATAAGGAAGGCCTTTTTGGTGGGCTTTTCATTCGCGTGAAACAGAGCTGTTGCGCATTGCACTCTCTTACAAAACGGTATTTAAGCCAAAAAAATTCAGTAAGATTTTATTATCTTGGGAGGTGACTCCTTTCTCGCTGGATAGGCGGGATAAGGAAAATTATTTGGACATATTAAACTTGGTTATCTTGGCCCTGTTAATTGCTTTGACAGCATTTTTCGTAGCCTCAGAATTTGCCATAGTAAAAGTTAGAAGCACAAGGATAGACCAACTTGTGGAAGAAGGCCGAGCGGGTGCCCTTTCTGCGAAGAAAGTCATAACCCATCTCGACGAATACCTCTCAGCCTGCCAGCTGGGAATCACCGTTACTGCGTTAGGCCTCGGTTGGATCGGTGAACCTACCATTGAGCATATATTTGCTCCATTGCTCGAACGCCTGGACATTCCTTCATCCGTTTATCAAGTCCTATCTTTTATCATCGCTTTCTCCATTGTTACATTCCTTCATGTAGTTATTGGGGAATTGGCGCCGAAAACGTTCGCCATACAAAAAGCAGAGGGGATTACATTAATTGTATCCCGGCCTTTAATGATATTCTATAAGGTCATGTTCCCTTTCATATGGGTATTGAACGGTTCTGCACGGATCGTGACGAAATTATTCGGTCTAAAGCCAGCTTCTGAACATGAAATTGCGCATACTGAGGAAGAATTACGAATCATCTTGTCTGATAGCTATAAAAGCGGCGAAATTAACCAGTCTGAATTCAAATATGTAAATAAAATTTTTGAATTCGACGATCGTATCGCGAAAGAAATTATGGTTCCGCGTACGGAAATCATCACACTTTCTAAAGATGACGAACTAGAACATGCCTTCTCAATCGTAAAAGAAGAAAAATTCACAAGATACCCGGTCATTGACGGAGATAAGGACCGTGTCATTGGGATGTTGAACGTAAAAGAGCTGTTCACTTATATGCTGTCTGCCGATTCTTATAAAGACAAGCAACTTGAACCATTGGTTAGGCCAATCATCCGCATTATTGAAACCGTTCCGATTCAGGAATTGCTTCTTAAAATGCAAAGAGAAAGGATCCATATGGCTATCCTTATGGATGAATATGGCGGCACATCTGGCTTAGTGACAGTAGAAGATATATTGGAAGAAATCGTCGGTGAGATCCGTGATGAATTCGACCTTGATGAAGTCTCAGAAATCCGGAAAATCAAAGAAAATCAATATATTATTGATGCAAAAGTGTTGATTAGCCAGGTGAACGATTTATTCGGCCTTGATATATCCGATGAAGATATCGATACAATCGGCGGATGGATCCTTACCGAAAACTATGAAGCCAAGCAAGGCGACACTATTTCATATGAACATTACAACTTCAAAATTATTGAAATGGAAGACCATCATATCAGTTATATTGAAGTAACAAAATTGGAAGATACCTTTATCGCAGAACTAAAAGAAATCGAACCGCATAAAGACTTCCAAACAGAATCCCCAGCCGTACCATTAAACCAAACAACTGAAATCGTATCATAAAAAAATGCACCCAATTGTTGGACTTAACCAACAACCGGGTGCATTTTTTATTCTCCAAGGCATGAAACCCCTCCAAAAAGAACATAATAAGAAGAAAAGCGGAAAGTGCCGATTAGACCCGACCAGCTTAAGGCGTGGCACTGTCAAAGGCTGCTTTTTGCCTTAGACAGGGGCTTGACTTAAGACCTCGAGGGGCTGGCGCTTGCAGCTGGATCACAAGAAAAGCGGATAGCGCCGATTAGACCCGACCAGCTTAAGGCGTGGCACTGTCAAAGGCTGCTTTTTGCCTTAGACAGGGGCTTGACTTAAGACCTCGAGGGGCTGGCGCTTGCAGCTGGATTACAAGAAAAGCGGAAAGTGCCGATTAGACCGGACCAGCTTATGATCCGATTAATTCCATCATTATCCAAAAATAAACAGGCTTAGATCAAAAAAATGTTTAGTTTTGATTTACCGCGGCACAAATCGGGGTATATTCACGGTATAAACATTCGAAAACAAACGAATGCAACAACACAAATTACATGTACTTATCATCTGAAGGAGAGAAACCAAATGAAATATATTGAACTATGCTCTACTTGCCAAGGTAAAGGAAAAGTACCATTTTTACAGTTTTTTTCACGTTCATGTTCTAAATGTAAAGGAAAAGGCAGAACGGTAAGGCAGCTATCCTCAAACCACCTGTGACAAATTACTTTCCCGTATATCGATGCTCCGATCGTTTTTGCAAAATATCATTTGATCGTCACCCTCTAGGATATATTTCATAGAAAAAAGAAATTTTTTATAATTTTATGTGTATTAATATAACTTTTATTGAATGAAGTTTATACTTATATTATAGTTTTAAAAACTTCATATTCGGATAGATGAAAGTTAAAGACTTCTAGGAGGTGAACGGGGAGACTGTCAGTCAATTGCAGTCCCCTGACAATTGGTTATAGTAAACGTTATATTGGTAGCAGTATTAATTATTGCTACAGCTTTTTTCGTTATTACGGAATTTTCCATTGTCAAAGTAAGGTCGACCCGTATCGATCAGCTTGTAGCAGAAGGAAATCCCCGAGCGAAAACAGTCAAAAAAATCATATCTTCACTGGATGAATACCTATCAGCAACCCAATTGGGTATAACAATCACTGCGTTAGGTTTAGGTTGGCTGGGCGAACCTACCATACAGAGGATACTGGCTCCGCTTTTAAAACAATTTGATATCCCGGCTACAGTCAGCCATGCAATATCATTCATCGTGGCCTTTTCCGTTATGACATTTCTGAATGTTGTACTGGGAGAATTGGCTCCAAAAACCTTTGCCATCCACAAGGCGGAAGCAGTAGCTATGATCGTGGCCAAACCAATCTACATTTTCTATAAAGCTACTTATCCAATCATAAAAGTACTGAACGGATCTGCCAATTTCATTGTCGGTTTATTCGGATTAAAAGCGGCATCCGAAAACGAAATAGCCCATACTGAAGAGGAATTGCGTATGATTCTTTCCGACAGCTATAAAAGCGGTGAAATCAATCAATCCGAATACCGCTATGTAAATCGGATCTTCGAATTCGATAACCGGCTAGCAAAAGAAATCATGGTACCCCGCACAGAAATGGTCAGTGTATCCAAGGATGCAACGTGGGAAGATATCCTTGAACTTGCCGCAAATGAAAGATATACCCGTTATCCGGTAATCGATGGAGATAAAGACTCGACAATCGGTATTATCCACCTTAAAGAACTATTATACGTCGCCTTAAGCAAGGACCGTTCTGTTCTTCAATTAAGCGATTATATCCATCCGATTTTATCAGTCATTGAAACGATACCAATCCATGATCTTCTATTGAAAATGCAAAAAGAACGGATTCACATGGCTCTTTTATTTGATGAATATGGCGGTACATCAGGCATTGTTACCGCCGAAGATATCCTGGAAGAAATTGTAGGGGAAATCCAAGATGAATTTGATGTAGATGAACGGCCGCACATCCAACGTATTTCTCCCGATCACCTAATTGTTGATTCAAAGGTTTTACTCGAGGAATTAAATACACTTTTAAAAATCGATTTGTACGAGGAAGGCATTGATACAATCGGCGGTTGGCTCCTTACTCAAAAATATGATCTTGAGACAGGAGATTCTGTCGAACGCGGCAAATTTGTATTTACAGTCAAACAGATGGACGGACATCACTTGGAATTGATTGATATTAAACATAAACGAGTCGACCCTGAGGAAATCGCTTCTGAAGAAGCAGCCGTCACTCTAGAAAAATAACAGAAAGAAGCGGATTCTAATGGAATCCGCTTCTTTCTTTCTATCAGCCTGTCAAAATATCTTCAGATGGATAACGGATATTATCCTTCTTTGGGCGAGCCAATGAATAAACTAATGTCAGTGGTCCCAGTTTCCCAAGAATCATGATGAATATTAACACTATTTTGCCGATCCATGTTAAATGGAAGGTAAGCCCCATCGTTAAGCCGACAGTTCCGAATGCAGAAAATACTTCATATAAAATATGGACAAGAGGCGCTTTTTCAGTGATGCTCATTATAAAGACGGCAAATATAACAAATAACAAACTCACTGTAGAAATAGCCAACGCTTTAAAAATGATGCTTGTTCCAATTGTCCGTTTACGGAATACTACAGTATTTTTACCTCTAACAAAAGCGCCGACAGCAAGCAGGATGACTAAAAAGGTGGTCAACTTGATTCCTCCTCCCGTCGATGCGCTCCCCGCGCCAATGAACATAAGAATCATTGTAAAAAAGGCGGTACTGTCATGGATCTGAGTCAAATCAATCGTGTTGAAACCTGCAGTACGCGGGCTGACACCCTGGAAGAAGGAGGCCCAAAATTGTTCCGTATGGCTAAGAGAGCCCAATGTACCGGGGTTTGTCCTTTCCAGCAAGTAATAAACTAATGTAGCAATAACAGTCATGGCAATCGTTCCTACAACCATAATTTTTGAGTGCAAGCTCAACTTTCTATAAGTAGGCTTTGTCCATATATCAACAAGAACTGTAAATCCCAGTCCCCCTATCATGAACAAACCGGCTATAACGATATTAATGACCGGATCCCCAACATAGTCCACCAAGTTATTGGATAACAAACCAAAGCCGGCATTATTAAAGGCAGAAACAGCGTGGAAAATGCTGAAATACAGACCCTTCCCCCAGCCAAATTCAGGAACCCAGCGTGTTGCCAGGCAAATGACTGCAACCGCTTCGATGGCAAAAGCAAAAATAAAGACATTTCGGACAAGCCGGATGACTCCACCAATGGTGGTCTGATTCAATGATTGTTGAATGAGAATTCTTTCCCTAAATCCTATTTTCTTACCTAACATGATAAAAATTAATATGGCAAATGACATGATGCCAAGTCCGCCAATCTGAATCCAGCACATGATGATTATTTGCCCAAACATTGTAAATGCATCGGCAGTATCAACAACTGTCAATCCCGTAACCGTGGTAGCCGATGTAATCGTAAATAAAGCTTCCAGCCAGCTGATTGATTCATGCGTTGCAATCGGGAGTTTTAATAATGCCGTCCCGATTACCAAAAAGAATAAAAAGGAGAACAATAGCAATCGCGGTGGATTTATAGTTATGTCTTTAATTTTCATGTTACCTCCTCTGTTGCAAGAGCAAAACTCCTGTTCCAACTAAATTATGAATATTGAAATAAAAAGAACAAAGGAACGGCCCTAAAATTTATGGCTAAACTGCATAGCAATAATAAAGATACCTAAAATCCAGACATAAACAGCAAACACTTTTAAAGAATGCTTTTTCAAATATCCGATCATCCATCTTACCGCAAAATAACCGCATAGAGCAGAGGCCATAATCCCAACCGCTAAAGAGGCAGATGATATCGCTTCTCCGCTCCCCTTCATTAAATCTATTATTTGTAGAAGAATCGCACCTGCAATAGCAGGCGTGGACAGCAAAAAGGAAAAATACGCAGCCGTTTCCCTGTCCAGCTTTCTCATTAAAGCTGCAGCGATTGTCATTCCTGAACGGGAAACGGCAGGAAAAATAGCTGCTGCTTGAAATGTACCAATGAACAGAGCATCCCCAAATGAGATTTCATGCATTTTTTTCCGCCCTTTTTTTATGGTTTCTGAAAACCATAAAAAGCAACCCGTAATCAGAAATTCCCATCCAACCGTTGTACCAGTTTTCGATATGGCATCGAAATAATCTTTAAATGTAAATCCAATAATAACAGCAGGAATTGTTCCAACTGCCAACAACCAGGTTAACTTCCCGAATGGATTTTTCAAAATGGCCATAATATCTTTCCAATAGAATACAAAAACCGCTATTAACGTGCCAATATGTAACATCGTATCCAACAGAAGCCCCGCTTCATTCAAACCAAACATGTGCCTTCCCAGATACAGATGGCCGCTTGAACTGATCGGCAAAAACTCAGTCAACCCTTGAATAATCCCTAGAATGAAAGCTTCCAACGTATTCAGCGTTGCCACCGCCCTTTTCCTTTGCGCTTTTCCTCCTTCAATGTGACACATGATGAAAAAATTATAATATGCAGCAGAAAAAATGCAAACCTTTATTTTTCAATCCTTGTCCATATTGAATTGTATTCACCGCTACCAATTGTATTCATAAAACAAAAAACCGGATGAAAACAAAAGCGAAAAGCGCCTGTTTACCCCCGACAAGCTTAAGACAAGCTCTGCTTAAAGGCTGGGTTTTGCCTTTAACAGAGATTGGCTTAAGACCTCGAGGGGCTGGCGCGATGAAAACAAAAGCGGAAAGCACCTGGTTACCCCCGACAAGCTTAAGACAAGGCGCTGACAAAGGCTTAGATATACACTGTTCATTTAAACTAAAAAAAGGCCAGGACTGTTTAACTGTCCTGGCCTTCATTTTTCACGATGATCAAGTAAGCTTCAAAGATACGTATTTAATTTCCATAAACTCTTCCATACCATATTTGCCGCCTTCTCGGCCGATCCCACTTTCCTTCATGCCGCCAAATGGTGCCTGGGCCACTGAAGGCAATCCATCGTTGAGCCCAACAATGCCGTATTCAAGCCCTTCCGCTATTTCAACAGCTTGGGTTACATCCTGTGTGAAAACATAAGCAGCCAATCCAAAAGGCGTATCATTCGCCCGTTTAATCGCCTCTTCCTTCGTTTTGAATGTAGCGATTGGAGCCAATGGGCCGAACGTCTCTTCTGTCATACATAACATGGAGTCGTCGGCTTTTCCGAGGACCATCGGCTGCATGAATAGTCCTTCTTGCTCAGGGCCTTCCGTCAACAATTCGGCACCTTTTCCAAGCGCATCATCTAAGTGCTTCTTCACTTTGCTGACGGCGTCATCATTAATTAACGGACCTATTGTTACACCGTCGTCCATGCCATTTCCGACCTTGAGCTTTTTAACTTCAGCAACAAATTCTTTACTGAAATCTTCATAGACATCTTCATGGACATACACACGGTTGGTGCAGACACATGTTTGGCCAGCATTGCGGAATTTGCTTGCTGTCACAGCTTCTGCTGCGGCCTTCAGATTGGCATCATCCATTACAATAAATGGCGCTTGCCCTCCGAGCTCCAAAGAAATTTTCTTCATGGTGTCCGCGCTGTTCTTCATCAATTGTTTGCCTACTTCAGTTGAACCGGTGAATGATAATTTCCGTACTCTTTCATCTTCCATCCATGCATCCGAAATCGCGCCGGAATCACCTGTCACCAGATTAATGGCACCTCCATCAATTCCGGCTTCATAAGCCAATTCCACCAAGCGGACTGCAGTTAACGGTGTAAGTTTGGCCGGTTTAATGACAGCTGTACAACCTGCTGCCAAAGCAGGAGCCACTTTTCTTGTAATCATGGCTGCTGGAAAATTCCATGGGGTTATAGCAGCGATTACACCTACAGGCTGCTTCAATACGATTATCCGTTTTTTCGGGTCGCTTGCCGGAATTGTATCCCCATAAACACGCTTAGCCTCCTCAGCGTACCATTCAATAAAACTGTTGGCATATACGATTTCACCTTGCGCTTCCTTGAATGGCTTTCCTTGTTCCTTTGTCATTATTTCCGCTAGTTCATCTTTATGTTCGTTGATTAAATCAAACCATTTGCGGAGCAGCTGAGAACGTTCAGCAGCAGTTTTCTTTGACCATGCAGGCAATGCGGCATGGGCAGCATCGACAGCTTCACGCGCTTCTTTTGCCCCTCCATTTGGAACAGTGGCAATTTCTTCGTTTGTCGCAGGATTCATTACTTTAATTACATCATCGCAATAGACTTCTTGTCCGTTAATGAACATGGATGCTTTCTTCATATTCTACTTTCCTCCCCTATCTAGTCGATACTTATAATGTATTATTCTATTTATCTTCCACTATTCCTATGATTCTAATCTCCCTTTTTTATTATTTAAAAAAATCACTCATTTGCCAATCGTTTAATATGCCTTATGATTTCCTTATAGGGAACATCCTTGTTTCCTTTGTAATATCGTACAATTTTCCCCTCCTTGTCTATAAGGTAAAAATAAGTCCCGTGGTTCACCTGATCAGTTCCTTCCTCTTTCTTCACTAAGGCTTTAAAGCTTTCTCTGGAAAACTGTTCAATCTCCACCTGCGTATATCCTGTTAAAAAGCTCCATTTTTCACGTTCATCTGTAAATGCTGCTTTAAATTGCTTAAGCTTCATTGGGGTATCCATTTCTGGATCTACTGTAAAAGAAATAAACCGGACATCTTTGTCTTCCTTAGCAACTGCTTTTCTCAATTTTTCCATATTGGCTGTCATCGGCGGGCAAACAGTAGAACAGCTCGTAAATACAAAATCAGCAATCCATATCTTCCCTTTCAAATCTTCCAAGGAAAGCCTCTTTCCATTTTGGTCAATATAACTAAAGTGGCTTACCTCCCAGCCAAGACGATTGTCTATCTGTCCTCCACACCCTGTTAACAAAAACAGGACAGCCATCAATGCACATCCGATCGTTTTCCTCATCGCGTTCTCTCCCATCCAACTTGTTTCCCTCTCTCTTTCTAAAATATGTAAACAACTTCTTCCACACAAGAAAGAACAGTCATTTATTACACACTAGCCTGCAGGTTTCACAAAAATGTAAAGGAAATATAATCCTTTATTCTACATTTTGTCTTGCTTTTGCATGCAAGCCCGTAATTAGGGCAAAATCACATCATGGACTATATAATCTCCTGATTGCCATAGAAAGGAGGATGCCCTTTGACTTAGGGCGATTTGTATGCTGAATGTATTGTATATTGCATTATTGATTGCTTTAACAGGATTTTTTGTCGCTTCGGAGTTCGCCATCGTTAAAGTAAGAAGCACTCGTATTGACCAATTAATCGAAGAAGGAAATAGGCATGCAAAGTCGGCAAAAAAAGTGATTTCTTCTCTCGACGAATACTTATCTGCCTGCCAATTGGGCATTACCCTAACTTCCCTGGCACTCGGATGGCTTGGAGAACCGACTCTGGAACATTTACTGAATCCGATTCTTATCTATTTTGTCGATAACGAAGCGGTCGTTAAACTGGTCTCCTTTCTTGCGGCCTTTTTTATCATTACCTTTTTGCACGTGGTGATCGGAGAACTAGCTCCCAAAACATTAGCCATTCAAAAGGCAGAAGCGGTGACTCTCCTATTTTCAACACCACTGATTTGGTTTTACAGAATCCTCTATCCTTTCATTTGGATGCTAAATAAATCGGCTTCCCTTGTCATAGGCATATTCGGCCTAAAACCCGCTTCTGAAACCGAAATGGCGCATTCAGAGGAAGAACTGCGAATGATTTTATCCGAAAGCTTAAAAAGTGGAGAAATTAATCAGTCGGAATATAAATATGTAAATAGGATTTTTGAATTCGATGAACGAATCGCCAAAGAAATCATGGTTCCACGGACAGAAATGATTACAATCGATAGTGAGTCTCCTCTAAAGGACGTCATGGATATAGTCCAACAGGAAAGATACACACGCTATCCGGTTGCTGAAGGCGATAAAGATAACATTATCGGCATTATCAATATGAAGGAAGTCCTTACAAGTGTAATTATGAATGAAAAAGAATTGGCCGGCACAATTGCTCCCTATATTCACCCGGTTATCTCCGTTCTTGAAACATTGCCTATCCATGAATTATTAGTAACTCTGCAAAAAAAGCATTCCCATATGGCCATATTGTTCGATGAGTATGGAGGAACAGCTGGATTGGTGACAGTCGAGGATATTTTGGAAGAAATCGTTGGAGAAATACGGGATGAATTCGATGCAGATGAATTGCCGGACATCCGGAAAATAAGCGAAGACCATTATTTATTTGAAGGAAAAGTATTAATTGAAGATGTGAATGACATATTGGGATCCGATCTTTTAGAAGACGAGGTTGATACAATCGGCGGCTGGGTCCTGACCCAAAAATACGACGTCGTCAAAGGTGATACTATAGAAGAAGATGGATACATATTCACAGTAAACGAAATAGACGGGCAGCACATCCTCTTTATCGAAGCAAGAAAAGCAGAAGAAGACGCTTAGCCCAGACACACCCTTAAGGGACGGCATGGCTTAAGACCTCGAGGGGCTGGCGCCCGCAGCTGGACAATCAGAAGAGCGGAGTGCGCCTGTTTAGCCCTGACCAGCTTAAGACGGGGCACTGACAAAGGCTGTCTTTTGCCTTTGACAGTGGCATGGCTTAAGACCTCGAGGGGCTGGCGCCCGCAGCTGGACAATCAAAAAACCGCTCTTGATGGCAAGAGCGGTTTTTTGTGTCTGTCTATTTGTGCCGGGAAGTTTCGAAGGAAGTAACAATCGAATCGCACGATTTAGTCGAACAACTTTTATTCAATGCGCACCCAGCGCATTTGCCGCCTTTTTGTTTCTTGATGCTTCTCCATAAAGCAAACGCGGCATAACCAAAGATAACTAATCCAACAATGATATTGATCAGTAAAGACACAGCTTCCACCTCTTTAGAATATAAGCATTCCTACATAATAAATGACGAGGGCTACGAGATAAGCTACAAAAAATGGATATAACGAAGCAAACAAAGTCCATTTCACAGATTTTGTTTCCCTTTGTATGGCCCCTACAGTTGCAAGGCAAGGCATATACAATAAAACAAAAGCCATGAATGTATAAGCGCTGACAGGAGTAAATGTCGAGGAAAGGGTGCCGATTAGGGCACTCTCCTTCACTCCATAAATAATAGCCATAGCGGAAACCACGACCTCTTTAGCAAGGAATCCGGAAATTAATGCTGCTCCTGCTTCCCATGTCCCAAAACCAAGAGGTATGAATAAAGTGCCGATTGCTCCGCCGATTGTTGCCAAAAAGCTATCATCCATATTCACATTGAAGCCGCCAGGGCCAGTATAAGATAAAATCCAAATGATTACTGAACCGGCAAATATAATAGTCCCAGCTTTTCGGAGGAACCCTTTCCCTTTCTCCCAAGTGGAACGCCATAATGTTTTCAACTGGGGAATATGATATGCGGGCAGCTCTACAAAAAAGACAGAGCGTTCATTCTTCAATAATGTCATCGATAAAACTTTCGTTACCAAAAGGGCAATGACTATCCCTAAAACATAAAGTGAAAACACGACCAGCGATTGTTTATGGGCAAAAAATGCACCTGCAAACAGCGCATACACCGGCAACCTTGCTGAACAGCTCATGAAAGGGGCAACCAAAATGGTAAGAAGCCTCTCTTTGGATTGTTCAATTGTCCTTGCCGCCATAATCCCTGGGACATTACAACCAAAGCTAATAATCATAGGAATAAAGGCTTTGCCGTTCAAGCCGAAAAACTCCATCAGCCGATCCATGACTACAGCAATGCGGGCCATATATCCGGAATCCTCCAGCATGGAAATGAAAAAGAAAAGAACAAATATTTGCGGGACGAATACTAATACCCCTCCTACACCGCCTATGATTCCTTCTGTCACTAAATCAACAATAAATGGGGAAGCCCCTATTGCATTTAATGCGGATGTCGCCACATTGGTGAACGGACCAGATACAAAATGATCCAGAAGATCGGATAACGGTGACCCAATCCACGTAAATGTTGCTTCAAAGACAAGGTACATCAATGCAAGAAATATAGGAAATCCGAAAACCGGGTGGGTCAGTACCTTATCCAATCGGTCCGTCAAGCTCGTTTCTGAACTATGTTCCTGGACTACTTCCCTCTTCAGCTCGGATATAAATGCTCGGCGTGCGTCATAAATGCTCGCATGCGTAGATTTCCCTAATTTTTCGCTAGCAGTTTCCCGTATAGCCATCATATCTTTATAACAGGTTTCCTTGCTATAAAATTGCTCCACTGCTTCATTGCCGGCAAGAAACTGAATAGAGGTCCACCGATTTTTGCTGCACGCATTCCCTTCGGTGCCCATCAGATCTTCTATTTCAGCAATCGATTGTTCAATGACCGGGTCATAGGCTAGATGGAAAAGCTGTTCTTGTTGTTGATCAACCACGTTCCCTTTCATAGCCATATATAGCCCGTCAAAACCTTTTCCGGACCGGGCAACCACCGGGATGATGGTTACGCCCAGAATCGAGCTAAGCTTTTCGACATCGATGGATATCCCTTTCTTTTCTGCCACATCGATCATATTTAAACAAATCAGAACCGGCTTGCCCAATTCAAGGATTTGTAAGGTTAACTGCATATTGCGTTCAAAATTTGAAGCGTCGAGAATATTCAATATCGCTTCTACTTCTTCTTCCATAAGGAATGTTGTGACGACACTCTCATCTTTCGAAATGGGGCTCAAATCGTATATACCTGGAAGGTCAATGATTTCTACCTTCAGTTTTTTCATTTGGCCCACTTTCTTCTCAACGGTAACGCCGCTCCAGTTCCCGACATATTCATAGGAATCTGTCAAAAGATTGAATAAGGACGTCTTTCCTGTATTCGGATTTCCGATTAAAGCCATTCGATTCATACAGCCTGTACCTCTATATTCAATAGGTCTTTTTTACGGAGGCCGATTTGCTGGCCTTCACATTCGACCACACAAGCCCCGGAGAAAAGCCCTTTTTGTTTCATGCAAACTTGGCAGCCTTCCCTAATCCCAAAAGAGCTTAATCTCTTTTGCAAAAGGCTATCCACATCAGAAAGGTTTATAACTGTCACTAGGCATCCTGGTTTAATACCATGCAGTTTCATGAGCATTTTCCTTCTTTCAATAAATGATAATCATTATCAACGATAATGATACCACTGTTTTTTTGCACTCTCAACCGATAATCCGGATAAACCGAAAGGGCTATCAGCATTCTTCACAAAAAGTTCAAGATACTTGAACCAACAGCTAAATCATACAGATTACTATACCAATTGTTAAGAAAAGGACAGTCCATTACTGAACAGAGTCAAAACTCAATAACTAAATACCGCCCTGCATAATGCAGGGCGGCCGAACATCTCTAATGAGATAATCTTTTGTAAAGAGAAAGTTTAACGTATAATAATAAAAAAGGGAGGTGGAGATGAGTGAGTTCAGAACAAGAAAAAGGAATACAAAAAGAATTGGATGAAGAAACTCTATTTCTCGTAACACAAACATTCAAAGCCCTTTCCGATCCAACCCGCTTGCGGATTCTATACCTTTTATTCCAAGGCGAGCATTCAGTCAATGAAATTGCCGAGAAATTATCGTTGGTACAATCAACAGTTTCCCATCAATTGCGTTTTCTAAAGAACCTCCGCCTAGTCAAATTCCGAAGGGAAGGTACTACTCTTTTTTATTCACATGACGATGAGCATGTTATGAGCATCATCATTCAAACAATAGACCACGCTAACCATCACTAATTACAGAGCTGCTTGGCATTCGGACAGCCATTCTCAGCTTTCTCCACTTGCAGAGTTGTATGTTCGATATGAAAATGCTCAGATAGTAAACGTTTGGCTTCAAAAAGAACCTCATCATGGAACGCAGGAGCCTTAATGGATATATGGCATGATAGCATCGGCTTTTCGGAAGTGAGCGACCATATATGCAAATCATGGACATCTTCCACATCTGGCAATAACAATAGTTTTTTCTTCACATCCTCCAGATCAATATTTGCCGGAGTTCCTTCCATTAATATATGGAAGGATTCTTTTGTTACCCTGACACCGCTCACTATGATTAATACCGCAACGATAAGGCTTGCAATCGGATCTGCATAAGTCCAGTCAAAGAAATAGATTAATAAAGCTGCCGCAATGGCGCCCACTGATCCAAGAGTATCTCCAAGCACATGCAAATACGCACTTCGTACATTCAAGTTTTCTTCTTTGTTCCCTCTCATTAATAAGAATGCTGCCAGTATATTTACCAGCAACCCTAAAACTGAGACAACAAGCATGCCTGTGCTTTGAATTTCAGGAGGATGCTGGAATCTCCGAATCGCTTCATAAAAAATATAAGCGGACACGACAATCAGCAAAAGCCCATTTAGAGCTGCCGCAATAATTTCAAACCGTTTATATCCATATGTGTTGCCCAATGTCGCTTTTCTGGCGCCAAGTATGACAGCGACCAAACTTAGACCAAGGGCTGCCGAATCACTAAGCATATGGCCTGCATCGGACAGCAAGGCAAGACTGTTTGTCAGGAATCCCCCGATTACTTCTACAATCATAAAAAGAGTAATTAAGATAAACGACATGAACAATGCTTTTTTGTTTGCTGAATGATGATGGTGATGCCCTCCTCCATGATGATCATGTTGATGTGCCATCATTACTACCTCCTCAAAATTAAGATTTCATTATATGAATATGTGTACATATATATTATCTATTAAACACAGCATTATTTCAAGCCTCTCGTATTAATTGGGCTAATAACCGTATTGTTGGCTATTATACCCTTGGCAGTAAGGTTAAAACCGAGGAATTTTTCCAAACAAAAAGAAAAGCTTCCTTATGAAGGAAGCTTTTCTTTTATACAGATGGTATATTATTTCTGGTCATAAGCTGTTGTAGCGTAGGTCAATTCTTTTTCCAACTCCGTTTTATATTCCTGCTTCTGTTTATCGGACCAGTTGAAAATAGAAGACATATACTCAATCACCGCTTCTTTCCACTCATATACCCATTTGATATTGAACAGAAGAGCTCCTGTGCGTCTTAAGAAGAAATCCACAGGTGTCGCGAGACTTTCTTCCCTGATGGCATAGACAAGTCTTGCATATACTTCCTTAGATAAATGGAATTTCTCCATGTCCTCGTGTCCCTCTTGGATCAGACTGAATAATTTAGTGACATTTGTTCCATAGGAATGGACCAGCTCTGAAGCTTCCTCCTTGGATAAACCCAGCTCCATGCCTTTTTTCACCTGCTTATCCACATATCCCTCAAAACGTTTTGACCCGCCTACATTCCCGCCGGAAATCGGCAAATGTTCGGTTTGGCATCCATCAAACAATTTATATTTTTCTTCCTTGAATTGTTCGGACACTTTATCAACTACTTGCTCAGACATTTTCCGGTATCCGGTCAACTTACCGCCCGCTATCGTAATCAAGCCGGAATTGGATACCCACACTTCATCTTTTCTAGAGATTTCCGAAGGGTCTTTTCCTTCCTCTAAAATCAAAGGACGTACACCAGCCCAGCTGGATTCAATATCGTCTTCTGTAATAGTTGCTTCTGGGAACATATATTGGATTGCATCTATTAAATACGAGCGGTCTTCTTTTGTCGGATGGGGAGCGATCGGATCAGTGTCATAAAAAGTATCCGTCGTTCCTACATACGCTTTATTTCCTCTTGGAATTGCAAAAACCATCCGTCCATCTTCCGTATCAAAATAGATAGCCTGCTTAAGCGGGAATTTTTCCTGATCCAGGACAATGTGCACACCTTTTGTCAGCTGCAATGTTTTTCCGCCTTTGGAACCATCCTTTTCCCGTAGTTCATCCACCCAAGGGCCAGTGGCATTTACTACTTTTTTTGCTTTAATTTCATACGTATCGCCAGTCATTCGGTCTTTCACTTTCACACCTGCAACCCGGCCATTTTGATAGATAAACTCTTCTACCGCTGTATAATTCACTAAATCTGCTCCGAATTCTTTTGCTTTTTTAGCGACTTCAATTGTTAAACGGGCATCATCTGTCCGATATTCAACATAATAGCCGCCGCCTTTTAGGCCCTTCTTCTTCAAGAGCGGCTCTTTTTTTAAGGCTTCCCCTTTAGACAACATTGTACGGCGCTCGCTTTTTTTGACACCTGCCAGAAAATCATACACTCGAAGACCGATAGAGGTTGTAAAAGGACCGAATGTTCCGCCTGTATACATTGGCAGCAGCATCCACTCCGGCGTTGTGACATGGGGGCCGTTCTCATATACAATGGCGCGTTCTTTCCCGATTTCCGCCACCATCTGCACTTCAAATTGCTTCAAGTAACGAAGTCCTCCATGAACAAGCTTGGTGGAACGGCTGGAAGTCCCGCCTGCAAAATCCTGCATTTCACATAGTCCCACTTTCATGCCTCTTGTGACCGCATCTAGCGCTATCCCTGACCCTGTAATGCCTCCTCCCACTACAAATACATCATATTCTTCCCCGCTCATTTTTTTTAATGTTTCTGACCGCTCCAAATTAGAAAATGCCATGCTATTTCTCCTCCCATTTATGTTCATTCTTCATTGTCATATTAAATAAATACCCATTTTTTCGCATTTCACCCTTAAAAGGAAAAAATATACCCAACAAAATGGATAGCGATACCTCTATTAATTCCGCTTGTCTTCCTACTCTACCCTTTCTATATGATGATTACACAGCATTCGGGACTAATCCGCATGCTGTCCAAATACAGAATTCGGGCAAAACAAAAGAGGCCACAAGGGCACTCAATGATTTGCATCAAAAAGTGCCGACGTGGTCTCTCCAGTTCTCCAACCGATTCATTAACTTACATATATAGTAGCATACAAAAGGAAATAAGTGTATCCATTTGCCTCATTTTACATTCACATCGTAACTCTTTAATCGTTATTATTTGAATGCCATGGCAGCCTTCACGGCCTTCTGCCAACCTTCATATGCGGTTTCGCTGTCTTTTTCAGACATGGACGGCTCAAATTCTTTATCCAGCTTCCAACGGTCTGAAACGGTTTTTTGGCCGTCCCAGAAGCCAACAGCAATACCTGCCAAATAAGCTGCACCGAGAGCCGTTGTTTCATTGATTTCAGGACGTTCCACTGGAACCCCCAATATATCGCTCTGGAAGCCCATCAAAAATTCATTTTTGACGACTCCCCCATCGACACGAAGCTTCTTAAGAGAGATGCCGGAATCAGCTTCCATGGAGCTCAATACATCCTTGGTTTGATAAGCCAGAGACTCTAGTGTTGCACGGATGAAATGTTCTTTAGACGTCCCTCTTGTTAAACCAAATACGGCTCCGCGTACTTCGCTATCCCAATATGGAGTGCCAAGCCCTACAAAAGCCGGGACAACATAGACACCGTCTGTTGAGGAAACGCGTTCAGCATATTGCTCGCTATCTTTGGCATCCTTCAGCATCCGCATGCCGTCTCTCAGCCATTGGATGGCAGATCCAGCGACAAAGATGCTTCCTTCCAATGCGTAATGTACTTTGCCGTCGATTCCCCAAGCAATCGTTGTTAATAAGCCATGTTCAGATTTAACCGCTTTTTCCCCTGTATTCATGAGCATGAAGCAACCTGTTCCGTACGTATTCTTAGCCATGCCTTCCTCGAAGCAAGCCTGGCCGAATAACGCCGACTGCTGATCTCCGGCAACTCCGGCAATAGGGACTTCCTCTCCGAAGAAATGATAGCCAACAGTATGGGCATAGACTTCAGAAGAAGGTTTAACCTCTGGCAGCATGGAAGAAGGAACATCCAGCAGCTCTAATAATTCTTCGTCCCACTTAAGATCGTATATATTATACATGAGTGTTCTGGAGGCATTGGAATAATCGGTTACATGCGCCTTGTGCCCTGATAATTTCCAGATAAGCCAAGTATCGATTGTGCCGAATAACAATTCGCCTTTTTCCGCTTTTTCCCTTGCGCCGTCGACATGGTCAAGAATCCATTTCACCTTAGTTCCGGAAAAATAGGGATCTACAAGCAGCCCTGTTTTGTCACGAATGGTATCTTCATGTCCTTTTTCTTTCAATTCATTGCATATTTCCTGTGTTTGTCTTGATTGCCATACGATTGCATTATAAATAGGCTTTCCGCTCTCTTTATCCCATACCACCGTCGTTTCCCTTTGATTCGTAATACCGATTCCGGCAATCTGCTTTGGCTGGATATCGCTTTCTGACAAGGCACTGGCAATGACCGATAGGATGCTTCCCCATATTTCGCTTGCATTATGCTCGACCCAGCCAGGCTTTGGAAAATACTGTTTAAATTCCTTCTGTGCAATATGGACGATTTCACCGTCTTTATTAAAAATAATGGCTCTTGAGCTGGTTGTTCCTTGGTCCAACGACATAATGTATTTTTCCATCGTTCCCATCCTCCTCAATTATCGATTCAATTACTGCTCCTATGTTCCTCCGTTGTTCTTTTTCCATTGCCTTAAGAGTATTCTATGAATCTACTATTCTTTAACTATACCTTACATTGGTAAGTCATTTTGGTGCAAATGAGCGGGTTTTCTTCCAAAGATTGCTGCTAAAACAAGGATCACAGCCACCACTCCTATCACTACCCAATAAGTTCCTTTGAACGCTTGTTCATAGACCATCTTGTAAAAGACGGCTGCAAGCCCTCCGCCAAGCAATGGCCCGACAACCGGGATCCACGCGTATTTCCAGTTTGAATTGCCTTTTCCGGCAATAGGCAAAATGAAATGGGCAATTCTTGGCCCTAAATCACGTGCAGGATTAATGGCATATCCAGTCGTTCCTCCAAGGGACATCCCTATCGCCACAATAAGCAACCCGACAGCAATCGGGTTCAATCCTTCAGTAAATTTATTAGCCCCAATGAATAATAGCCCCAGAATTAAAATGAATGTCCCAATCATTTCACTGATTAAGTTGGCAAATGTGTATGGGATTGCAGGACTTGTTGAAAATACCCCTAATTTTGTCCCCTGGTCAGGTGTCGCTCTCCAATGCGGCAAATAATGGAGCCACACGATTGCGGCTCCTAAAATGGCACCGATCATCTGCCCGATAATATACTCAGGGACATCGCTCCATGGAAATTTGCCGATTAATGCGAATGAGACCGTGACAGCTGGATTCAAATGGGCGCCGCTGATGCTCCCAACTGCATATACCCCTAATGTAACGCCTAATCCCCAGGCTAACGTCGTAACAATCCATCCTCCATTATTGGAGAATGTCTTGTTCAAGCTCATGCCTGCTCCCACACCGCAGCCAATCACAATCAAAACCATTGTCCCTATAACTTCTCCCCAAAATGCTGACATAATCAAACCCCTTTCTCCATTAACTGACAAGTTTAATAAAAATAAACAATGATTCCCCTTCTTTTCCCTTTTGAAAAACGAAAGAAACATGCTAAAAGCCATTTTTGTAAGCGGAAACATTTTATACTATGGAAGGTAAGGCGCCCTAACCTACGCATAGTATATGAGCCAAGCACCGCTTTTAGATTAGGAATGTGCACTTTCCTAATCGACGGAACAAAAAAGATGCACACGAATAAACTTGAGTCGTTTATTCATGTGCATCTCCATTTCTCCGCCACAGTTATTAACTTACATTCAGTATAGAAAGGCAATGATTTATTGTCAAATATTTCTTTCACTTTTCTGTCAAAAGGAAAATTGATGCTCAAACTGTTTCCATAAATCGGTATTTGAAGTGGTTATGGCAGCAGCTCCTGCATCCAGAGCCCGGGCTACTTCATCAGGATTCCTGATAAAACCTCCGGCAAAGATAGGAATATGGGTCCGTTCCTTAATTTCTTTAATAATCCAAGGCATCGCCCCTGGGAGGACCTCTATATAGTCCGGTTGCGTCCTAGAGATAATCTCCAGGTTTTTGGATAGAGCCTGCGAATCGATCAGGAAAACTCTTTGAACAGCCAAAATCCCCTTTTGTTTAGCTTTTTTGATGACACCAGCTTTTGTAGAAATCAATCCCAACGGCTTAAATTCCTGGATTACAAATTCCGTTGCATAATCATCATTACGCAAACCTTGGATAAGGTCCATATGATAAAACATCTGTTTATTATGGGCACTTGCCAAGCGCTGGATATTTTTTAATTGTGAAATGTGCATTTCCAAATAGACCCCTATCGGATAAGGCGACGTTAAAAATTTTTCAAACTCCTTCATATTACGTGATGCTGGAAATATTTTCTGCATATTTCAGACCTCCTTTGTTTGCTTAATTGTGAAACTGATTATACAATGAATGTGGAAGAAAGTAACAACCTTTCCGTACCTTTATTCATTTAGGAATAAAAAACTTTTACGGAAAAAATGGAACTATTGTAGTGCCATTGCATATACACTATAATAAGTGCTTATAAGACAAGTCTATTACTACTTTATATACCCATTTGAAAGGAGGGATACAGCATGCTTGAATTTCTCGAGTTAAATGATGTGTCAGCTTATATAATGTTCGCTGGGATGCTAGTGGAAGTGACCACATTGATCGGCTTCTTCTATTTTCTAAAGGTGCAGATCAATAATAGATCGCAAATACAGCCTAAGCTCTCCTTCTCCAAGGAGGAAAGCCACTTCCATTCACAGCGGCAGCCAAATGAAACGAATTCGATCGGCAATTGGATCGCGCGTTGCGCAGGCCGAAAGGATTCACCGGATGATAGTCCGGCACACCACCTTCTTGAATGCAATCAAATTTATACAATTCAAGGAGGACTAAAATGGAAAAGAAATCGAATAGAACTGTATCCCGCACTTTCTCGGGAATACTTGCTGTAGTTGCATTATTTATCGGAAGTATGATGATAGGCGGTGAGCATACCTTTGCAGCCGGCGCTACTGGCGCAGCCTCTTCACCCGGGTTCTTCCATCATTACTTTGTGGACCCATTAACGTATATACTAAATATGGTTGCCGACTGGTTTTCTGGCAATTATGGCATTGCGATTATATTGGTTACAATTGCCCTGCGCTTGCTAGTCATGCCGCTAATGCTTCGGGCATCAAAAACACAGATGATCATGAAAGACAAGATGGCTGTCGTACAGCCCGAAATGAAAGTCATCCAGGATAAAATGAAAAAAGCAACAACACAGGAACAAAAAATGAAACTGCAGCAGGAATTGATGGCACTCTATAAAAAACACAATGTGAATCCTATGGCTTCACTTGGCGGATGCCTTCCTTTATTAATCCAAATGCCGATCCTGATGGGATTTTATTGGGCCATTAAAGGTTCGCCTGAAATCGCTACACACAGTTTCCTATGGTTCAACCTAGGAACAGCCGATATTCCGCTAGCACTTCTGGCAGGCGTTGTATACTTTGTCCAATTCAAAATGTCTTTAATCGGCATGGCCGAAGAACAGAAAAAGCAAATGGCGATCATGGGATATATATCACCGATTATGATGACATTCATTTCCTTGAAAGCCCCAGCTGCACTTCCTCTATATTGGGTAGTGGGCGGATGTTTCTTGATGTTCCAAACTTATTTAAGCCGTAAGTTGTATTCATCCAAGACAGTTCCTGTCAAAGAAGTGAAAACAACCTGATAAACAAAAGCTTCGTGCACTTGCACGAAGCTTTTTTGATTCCCGTTTATTTTATTACCCCAGACTCATGCAGCATCGCTGAGACAAGTTCCCCAGCCGGCAACCCGCGACATTCCGCATAGCCAACGCCTGCCCATAAGGACATATTTTCAGGATTCCCCTCAACTGCACTTTTTTTCCTCAGCGGCTGTGTAATTTGATTGATGAATGGATAAGAAGCAGGTGCCTTTTCACCGTAACGGTCTATGAAACTGTTCCTCAATCCTCTGGCCAATCTTCCAGAAAAAGCTCTTGTCAGCACTGTTCCATCATAACGATTATTCATGATTGCCTCTTTATGCATAGGATGGGCTCCACTTTCGGGACAGCATAAAAAAGCCGTGCCGAGTTGGACAGCATCCGCCCCTTCGTCCAGCAGCATTTTCATTTGAACACCGTCCATTATGCCACCTGCAGCTATAATCGGCTTGTCTGTTTTCGGGCGCAATGATGAGATTAAAGTAAGGATAGGCATATTCGTGTTTTCATTCTCATTGCGGAAAGTTCCCCTATGGCCTCCAGCTTCACTTCCTTGGATACATACTGCATCGGCATTTGATTCAAGAGCAATATCCATTTCTTCCGCGTTTGTGACAGTCACAATTACAAAAATATCATAGCGGTGAAGTTCGTCGACATCTTCTTTTGCTGGACAGCCGAATGTAAAGCTAGCTATCGGCACGTTCTCTTTGATCAGCAAATCGAGCTTCTCTCTGTATCCGTCATCATCCTGATAATAAGTTCCTAGCTCTACCCCTTCTGACCTGCTTACTAAATCACGATACGTATTTATTCGCTCTTCGTCCATTCTGTCTAAACTGGGCATAAATAGGTTAATGCCAAATGGCTGGTTCGTTTTATTCCTTAGTTCATTGATTTCTTCACGAACCTTTGCTGCACTCTTATACCCTGCTGCCAAGAAACCCAAGCCTCCTGCATTGCATACAGCTGACGCAAGTTCAGGGGTTGCAGCTCCCCCTGCCATTGGAGCCTGTATCACTTTTGCATGTAATGAATACATTCATTTTCCATCTCCTTCTACCGATAGTATATAGGCAAGGACGAGAAATCAAAAATAAAAGAACCTTCTGATGCTTTGTTCTCTACTTGGGATATTTTTTCAAAATTATGTATTTCATCCAGATTTTATGCTAGCATATAGGCGAAATGCAAATTCAAGGAGTGGAACACTATGAGTGAGAGCATTGGCTTTTTATCCTGCCTGCAATTATTTCCAGTGCCGGATATGGAAAAAACCTCCCGTTTCTATCAAAGATTAGGATTCAAAAGCGTTCCTTATTTACAAGCATCAGATCCGCATATATGCCTTTACCGGGATAAAATTGAAATTGTTTTAATTGGCTCCCAATTGAAATCTATTCAACCGAATTATCTTCTTCACGGTTACGGATATGACGCTTATTTTATTTGTGATAACCAAGAGGATTTCTATAAGGAGTGCCTCGAATCAGAAGTAACAATCATCCTCCCCCTTTCAAGAACTGATGATCACAACCGGGAATTTGTCTTTGAGGATATGGATGGACGGAGAATTGCAGTAGGAAAGAAAATCATTCCTTCCCTTTCAGAATAAATGTGGTGCAAACTAGCAGTTCGCACCACATTCCATTCAATAAATAAAGTATCCTATTATATAAATGACCCAGAGATGCAATGGGTAGAACACATAAAATAAATACTTGGAAAAAGGGGTTTTCCATCCTCTTTTCCCGTTATACACAAGGATGAATGGCAATGCGAAAAGCATTGCCCACTGATAATCAAACAAAAACATCGCATCCATTGTATACTCAGGGGCAGACCCGATAGTCATCCCTAAAAAAACGGTGCCATATAGGATGCACATTAAAAAATATCTTCCCCTGAAAAAGTAAAAGATTAATGCCATCATCACTCCATATAGGGAAGCCTCTGTAAAAAACGATACAATAAACATAGCTATAGCCACCGGAATTAATAACCAGCTATTCCCCCTGCCCCTTTTAAGGGAATCAATTGCCCAAAGCATTGATACCGCCAGAGCTAAGGAAAGAAATATATTGTTATGGACACCAACATCTGTTGGGAAAAACCTGTTCAGCATACCATTTCCAATGGACATGAATATGGACCAACCATAAAGGCGGATTGTATATTTTTTTCTGCTCCTTGTATGAAAAAATCCTTCGACCATCAAATAAAAAAAGATGGGGGCCACTATTCTTCCAACTAAAGAAAACCATTCCGGCATTCCTGGAAAGTAGGTATACAGATGATCCAATACCATTAGGAGCATGGCCATTACTTTTAGTTGAAAACTGTTCATTTACTGCACCTCGCCCTGAAGTTATGTTTGCTTCCTAACTATACAGACTCTTAATCCGAGGTGGTATTTCATTTCCTTACATATATCTTACAAAAACGAAAGCCGAAAAGCCTGCAGAGCAACCTGCAGGCTTTTTTATAAAAGAAAATACGAAAGCAAGGACAAACAAATAGATGTGATGAGCATTGCAAATAGAGGCTTCAACGCTTTTCTCCTTACTTCATCAAGATGGATATTCAAACCCAGTCCTACCATCGCCGCAGTCAGGCACCAAGTTGTAAAGGTAGCAACATTTGCAAGAAAGGCCTCAGATACAGGTATATATGACCCCAAGATAAAGCTGCCGATAATACTCATTGCGACAAACCCAATCAAAAAATATGGGAAATGCAGCTTTTGTTTTTTTCCTTCATTCTCTTTCTTCCTGCTGTATATCCATACAAAAATCAAACAAAGCGGCACAAGGAAAAACACCCGTCCCAATTTAGCCAACAGCGCCATAGCTAAAGGGCCTTCACCTGCAGGATCTGCAGCAAGAGCTACGTGGCCAAGCTCATGGAGACTAAAGCCGCTCCATATGGCATATTCATATGGATCCAATGGCAGAATCGGCCGTATCAGTGTATAGACAATGGCGAATAAAGTTCCTACCAATGCTATGATCCCCACTGAAATAGCAGTCTCATCATCATCTGATTGCACAATGGGGGCAATCGCCACAATGGCGGCCGCGCCACATATACCGGTTCCTACACCCAATAAGACGGAAATTTTTTCATTGCCTTTAAAATAGCGGGAAAGCCATAGCATAAGCAGGATAGCAAAAGAGATAAATAATAGATCCTTTAGAAGCAGCATAGGTCCTTCTGAAACAAGCACGGCAATATTTAATTTCAAGCCATACAAAATGATGGCAAGGCGCAATAGAATTTTTGATGAGAACCCAATGCCTTTTTTAAGCCGTACAGGATATCCCCAGATTTGCCTGTATATCACAGCAATGATAATGGCACAGCCCATTTGGCCAATCATAGAAACACCTGGGATTTTCGCTAAAAAGTATCCTATTAAAGCAATAAAGAACGTAAAAGCTACTCCAAATAATAGAGGGAATTCTTGTTTTGCATTTTTATCATTTTGAATATTCTTTGCTGACATAATGATATACTCTCCTACCGCAATCGTTCTATCTTCCTAATTTTAAAATGTCCAATTCATAAGATCATTATGCTTAAGCAAATAGCAATACGCTTTTCTTCTGTATTTTTTGAATAAATATTTATACAAATAAATATTTATTCATTTTTCAAGCCTTATAATTTTCAGGATAGTTCTGGCGGATGTATAATAAATAATCAATAAAGCGAACAGTCTTATTATATAAATCAAATAAATTAGCCATAAAATTCTATTAAAAGAAATATTTACATTTTTCCGATTATACTATATAACTATAATCAGGCTACTTCGTTAAAACGTTTTCATTTGTTTGTAAATTCTTATGACCGTGATTCTTTGTCTAGCTGTAAACGGAACCAGATCCCTTACTCTGTCTCTAGGTACCTGCAGGCATTTACGTTTTTATTTCATTAAGGAGCGATTTTATGAACACAAAACACAAACCACAACAGCAGTTGCAAAGATCAATGAAATCCCGCCACTTATTCATGATTTCACTTGGGGGAGTAATCGGCACAGGTTTTTTCTTAAGTACCGGAATGACTGTCAACCAAGCGGGACCGACCGGAGCTGTTCTTTCTTACCTCGTCGGCGGTTTTATTATGTACCTGACCATGCTCTGCTTAGGTGAACTATCTGTGGCTATGCCGGTTTCCGGCTCTTTCCAGACATACACATCCAAATTCATTGGCCCTGCAACCGGATTCGCTATCGGATGGCTATACTGGCTAGGGTGGGCTGCGACCGTTGCACTTGAATTCCTGTCAGCTGCTACACTTATGCTCAGATGGTTTCCACATACTCCTGTATGGATCTGGTGCGTCATCTTCGCAGGAATTTTATTCACATTGAATGCATTATCAGCTAAAGCATTCGGCGAAGCCGAATTTTGGTTTTCTAGCATTAAAGTCACTGCCATTATTCTGTTTATTATCCTTGGAGGGGCAGCCATGTTCGGCCTAATTGACATGAAAGATGGACAAGCTGCACCCATGTTCATGAATTTCTACCAAGACGGATGGTTCCCTCATGGACTAACCATCTTGATTTCAACGATGATCGCCGTGAATTTCTCTTTCCAGGGAACTGAATTGATCGGGATTGCAGCCGGGGAAAGTGAAAATCCTGAAGTGACTATTCCTCGTTCAATCCGCCAGACTGTATGGCGTACATTGTTCTTCTTTGTCCTAGCCATTATCGTTTTGGCCGGATTAATTCCTTGGCAAAAAGCTGGGTTGCTGGAAAGTCCATTCGTAACGGTATTTGACAATATTGGTATTCCATATGCAGCCGATATCATGAACTTTGTTATCCTGACAGCCCTTTTATCAGTAGCGAATTCAGGTTTATATGCGGCTTCCCGTATGCTATTCTCATTATCCATTGAAGGAAAGGCAAGCCGCGCTTTTTCAAAAGTCAATTCCCGGGGGGTACCGATGAATTCACTGCTTCTGACTTTAGGGATTGCTTGCCTGTGCTTGCTTTCCCGCGTATTTGCGGCAGAAACAGTTTATGTGTGGCTGCTCTCTCTGGCTGGGCTAGGCGCTCAAGTTGGTTGGATTGCCACTACTGCTTCACAATTGGCATTCCGGCATAAATTCATTAAAGCAGGCGGAAATGTGAAGGACCTTAAATTCAAGGCACCTCTTTATCCTGTCCTTCCGCTGATCGGACTTACCCTTAATTCCATCGTTTTGATTTCCCTAGCATTTGATTCCGAGCAGCGCATGGGTTTATATTGCGGCATTCCGTTTATGATCGCATGCTATATTATCTACCATTTGCGCATTAAAAAGAAAAAGCATTTAAACCGGGATCATAAAATGACGGTTGAATTAAAACAGAATAAGACAATTGATTTATAATAGAGAAAACGACCCACTGTACCATT
Source organism: Bacillus kalamii (assembly GCF_047238185.1). NCBI lineage: Bacteria > Bacillati > Bacillota > Bacilli > Caryophanales > Bacillaceae > Bacillus > Bacillus kalamii. The sequence goes on from NZ_JBDFMI010000001.1 coordinate 3,026,500, forward strand.
CAGAGGGTCGTTTTTCGTTGCGATATACAAGGGCAATTCCATCACCCAATACTGCTATTAAATAAATAAATTCAAATTGGAGTCATCCGTTTTGCCCAAGTACGTTGCAACACCTGCAACTTCAACTCCATCAATGAGCTCTTCTTCTTTAATTCCCATCACATCCATACTCATGGCACATGCTACAAGGTTTACGCCTGCTTTTTTTGCATTATTAATTAATGTTTCAATATCATCCACATTTTTATTTTGCATAACAGACTTCATCATTTTTGTACCCATGCCCATCATATTCATGTTGGATAAAGGCAAAGCATTGGCTCCTTTCGGCATCATCATCCCAAACATTTTTTCCATCATGTCTTTTTCAACCGTAGGCGCATCTTTTTTCCGCAGTATATTTAAGCCCCAGAACGTGAAGAACATCGTTACCTTTTTCCCCATAGCAGCTGCTCCACAAGCTATAATAAAGGAAGCCATCGCCTTATCCAGCTCTCCGCTAAAGACTACAAGTGTTGCCCCGTCCTTTACAGCAGTATCATTAGAGGTTTCTATATCTCCGCCTTTTATTCCCTTTTGAATTTTAACGACGGAAGCATTGGATTCGAATGTTGAATCAAGCAACGTGTTGCCTGTTCTTGCACACCAGGAATGGATGTCTTTTGCAAAACCTGGATCGGTAGCTTTAATTTCCAGCACTTCACCTTCATTCATTTGATTCATACTTTCTGCTACTTTCATAATCGGGCCTGGGCATTGAAGGCCGCAAGCATCAACCGTTATAGTCACCGTTGATCTTTTTTTTATCACTTCATCCGTTTCTTGGATGTCTTCTTTTGGCTTTTCTACAATTGTGTGGTTATCATTACGGACACTTGTATAGGTCTTGTAACCGCCGTCTACATTAACTGCTTTAATTCCGTTTTGGTCCAGTATCCGGCCCGCTAAATAACCTCTTAGGCCAACCTGGCAGGATACATACACCTTTTGGTCTTTTGGAATTTCATCCAGTCTGTCTCTCAGCTCACCCAATGGAATGTTAATTGATCCAGGAATATAGCCCATTTCTCGTTCAATCGGTTCACGGACATCGATCAATAATCCGCCAGCTTCTACAATATCATCTATTTCATGCCATTGGACTGTTTCAATTGCGCCTTCCACAATATTTGTTGCAACATAACCAGCCATATTAACTGGGTCCTTAGCTGAAGAATAAGGCGGGGCATATGATAATTCTAAATTAGGCAAATCCATAACCGTTAATCCGCCTTTTATTGCCGTTGCAATCACATCAATCCGTTTATCCACGCCATCTCTTCCAACTGCTTGAGCCCCAAAAATCTTACCTGTCTCTTTGTCAAAAGTCATTTTCAAAGAAATAGGTGTTGCCCCTGGATAATAGCCTGCGTGTGAATTTGGATGGATATGAATGACTTCATAAGGAATCCCTACGCGTTTAAGTGTTTTTTCATTATTCCCTGTTAGCCCAACAGTCAAATCAAACACTTTAGCAATTGAAGTTCCTAAGGTTCCTTCATAACGGACATCATATCCATTAATATGGTCAGCCACCAATCGGCCTTGGCGGTTTGCAGGCCAAGCAAGCGGCACCATCGTTGGTTGCCCATTGATATAATCAATCACTTCAATCGCGTCACCAATTGCATAAATCGATTCATCCGCTGTCTGTAATCGGTCGTTCACTTTGATTGTTCCGCGAATGCCTAATTCCAAGCCCGCATCTTTTGCCAATGAGCTTTCTGGTTGAACTCCAATTGCAAAAATAATTAAATCTGTATCAACTGTTCGGCCACTATTCAAAATTATTTTTTGGCCATCATTTTCAAAACGATTAACGCCATCTTCAAGAATTAGTTTCATCCCTTTATCCATCATATGGTGTTGGAGGATAGCAGCCATTTCATAATCGACAGGCGCCATTATTTGATTGCCTAGTTCGATTAACGTCACCTCTATACCGCGCTCATGAAGATTCTCAGCCATTTCAACACCAATAAATCCTCCGCCGATAACGACTGCTTTAGCCGGTTTCTGATCATCGACATATTGTTTGATTTTATCTGTATCCGGAATATTCCGAAGCGTAAATAACGCTTTTGCTTGGTCGATTCCCGGAATAGGGGGCTTAATCGGTTTTGCTCCAGGTGAAAGAATGAGTACGTCATACTCTTCGCTATAAGTCTCACCGGTTTTCACATTCGAAACAGTAATGCTTTTTTGATCTCTATCAATGGATGTAACTTCACTGTTGTTTCGTATATCAAGATTGAATTTCTTGGACATGCCTTCTACTGTTTGAACAAGCAATGCATCACGATTTTGAATTACATTGCCTATATAATATGGCAAACCGCAATTAGCAAAAGAGATATGTTCTCCTCGCTCAAATAATACAATCTGCGCTTTTTCATCTAGTCTCCGTAATCTTGCTGCAGCAGTTGCACCGCCAGCAACTCCACCTACAATAACAATTTTCTTGCTCATAGCTTCTCCTTCTTTCTAGAAAATATAGTAACCTCATCAGGTATTATTTATTTTAATTTGCGTTTGAAACATCTTTATTTTATACCCCTACAGGTATTTATTAAAGTGTAAGTTTTTCCACCTCTTTTCAGGTCTACTCTCGGAGGGCGTTTAAGAATGGGAGAACCCAGCAAAATCCCATAATGAAATTCGAACATACTTGAGGGATTGCCACTCTCTAACTCATTGTTCTTGAAAAGAAAAATATCATCATGGGAGGATCTCAGACTTTTTCACTCAAAAAAAAATCCGCTTAAATAGCGGATTTCTCTTAGACATATAGTTAGAGCAATTTAAAATACCATCAATAGGAAAAGCACCTTTCATAAAGAAAGATGCTTTAGGTCGAAGGCCTTATTTTATTTTAAATTTGATTTAACGGCTTCCACAATTTTCTCAGGTGTCAAACCGTATTTTTGCACAAGTTCAAGTGGTTTTCCACTTTCGCCAAAAGTGTCGTTGATTCCGACCATCACCACTTTTGTAGGATGGTTTTGGCTAAGAACTTCACTTACTGCAGATCCTAGACCACCGATTACATTGTGCTCTTCGCACGTAACGATAAAGTCGCTTTCTTTTGCCAAAGAAACGATCAACTCTTTATCGATTGGTTTAATCGTTGGCATGTTGACAACTGTTACTTCAATGCCTGATTGTTTAAGGATTTCACTCGCCTTCAAGGCTTGCTGAACCATAAATCCTGTAGCGATAATAGTCGCTTTGCTTCCTTTTTCAAGAACGACACCTTTTCCGATTTTGAATTCATAATCAGATGCATTATTCACTTGCTCCACTGCTAAACGGCCAAGGCGTACATAGCAAGGGCCGTCAAATTCAGCCACTGCTTTGATGGCAGCTTCTGTTTCGACAGCATCACAAGGTGAGATAACAGTCATATTCGGAATGCTGCGCATAAGAGCCAAATCTTCTACTGCTTGGTGGGATGCCCCATCTTCTCCAACGGTTAATCCTGCATGGGTCGCACACACTTTTACGTTCAATTTCGGATAGCAGATAGAATTTCTGATTTGTTCAAACGCTCTTCCTGCTGCGAAGATAGCGAATGTGCTTGCAAATACCGTATTTCCGTTTGCAGCCATTCCTGCTGCTACAGACATCATATTGCCTTCTGCAATACCCATATTCACATGACGTTCCGGGCACACTTTTTGTGCATCACATGTTTTAGTGGATTTAGATAAATCAGCGTCAAGGACAATGACATTCTTTTTTTCTTGGACTAAGTTTGCCAACGCTGTACCGTATGCTTCTCTTGTTGCAATCTTACTCATTATTCATTACCTCCAAGTTCATTGATAGCCTGTTCGCATTGTTCTGCAGAAGGAGCTGCTCCATGCCAGCCTGCTTGGTTTTCCATGAATGAAACACCTTTTCCTTTGACCGTCTTAGCGATGATCACTGTTGGTTGCCCTTTTGTTTCACGCGCAGTTTGGTACGCATCCAGCAGCTCAGCAAAATCGTGGCCATTAACAGTCAACACATTCCATCCAAACGCTTCAAATTTTTTGTCGATTGGGTTCGGGTTCATGACCTTTGTAATATCGCCGTCAATTTGCAAGCCATTAAAATCAACGATTGCCACCAAATTATCCAATTTGTAATGAGCAGCAGCCATTGCCGCTTCCCACACTTGGCCTTCTTCCAATTCTCCATCGCCAAGCAATGTGTAAACACGATCATTCAATCCATTGATTTTATTGGAAATGGCCATCCCGACAGCTGTAGAAATACCTTGGCCCAAAGAACCAGTGGACATATCGACTGCAGGGATATAGTTCATGTTAGGATGCCCTTGAAGTTTAGAGTTCACTTGTCTGAATGTAGATAGGTCTTCAGTGGAGATGAATCCTTTTTCATGCAATACGGAGTATAGTACTGGAGAGGCATGCCCTTTTGATAGAACGAACTTATCTCTATGAAGATTGTTTACATTCTCTTCTGTCACGTTCATTTCCTTGAAATAAAGGGATGTCAAAATCTCTACAGCAGATAAAGAACCGCCTGGGTGCCCTGATGCAGCTTTTGTTACCATACGGATAATATTTTTCCTCACATTTGTCGCTTTTGTTTCTAGTCCTTTAAAGTTATCCAACATGAATCCTCCTAAAATAATAATCTGGCAGAAAAGCGCTCCTATCAGAACTGTCTACTTTTGTGCTCTATTTCACATATTGTAGCAACCTTTCCAGAAGGCTTATTCAAATTCGCGCGAAATCGTTTTCCTATATATGGACGTCAGACCTCTCACGTAAGAATGACTCCATTATACACTATACCAGTAAAATTAAAATACTCTCTATACAATTTTTTCATAGTCAATAAAATACATATACACACTTTTGTCACCGCTTTCTTTTTATCCTTTCGCACAGCTATAATATTATATAAAAATACAAAATGATAGATGTAATTCTTATCCTCAAGGAACGAATGCAGACGTTAACATTCCCCTTACAATACACCCAAATAAGCCACACTAAAAAAAACAGTACAAGTATACTCCTGTACTGTTTCTTCCATCTGTATGGCATTCGATTTCCTTCAACAATTTATCCTTCCGGCCTCGTTTTCGGATATCCAAACTCTTCTCGAAATCGTTTCCTTTTTTCAGTAAAGTCATGCCATTTCTTTTGGCTGGTTTGGTCGTTGGCATAATTCACCGCACATCTGAATTGATCCTCCACACAGGGATCAATCCTGTATCCACATCCCTTTTCAAGACGATCGAATAAGTCTGCGGGGTCTTTATCCTTCAAATCCTCTAGACCATATATCTCCAATATATCTACCAGATTTTCCGCAAAACGGATGCCGATACTCGGAATATTTTGAAATATAGCCAAAGACTTCAGTCTTTGCGCCCTTACTGGGGATATGTCCAATAAATCCACCAGTCCTTCTACCGGTATGCCGTATAGCTCTTTAAGGCGGACTCCGGCCGAACGCATTTTTGCTTTTTCCTCCGGTTCCAACGGAAGCTTAGGCGATTGGATTATAGTCATTGCCTACACCCCTTTTCATTACTGCCATCCATTCTCACCATCTGCGCATATATTTCGTCAGATAATAGAATGTCACAATAGCAAATATTCCTTGCACTATGAAAAAAGCTCCAATTATGAACGCAATCCCGATAGCTGCAATTATCGGATTGAACAGGGCCATAAATCCAATCAGAATGCCAATAATGCCGGCAGCCATGATCCATCCCCAATAAGGAATATCAAAGTCCCTTGCTTCAAAGGCTCCTATGACACGAAGCAATCCCGAAAATAATACCCAAAAACTGAATAGATAGGCAAGGGCCAATGTACCGGAAATCTGGTCGGCAACAAGCACGATACCCAGTAACAGTGTAAGAATTCCATCAGCTAATACCCATCCTGATGTTCGGCGGTATTTCCGATGGTAAAAATACATAATGATATGGAATATTCCGCTCACCATCATCAGCAGCCCTATAAAAACAGTAAAGGCAGCCAAAGTTACAGAAGGGTCCACCATAAACCAGAAACCTAATCCAATCATCAATATGCCCGATACTAAAATCAGAATACGGGAAAATGTATTCATACCGCTCGCTCCTTGTATATTCTATAGATGATATGTACGCTTACCTTTAACACAACTAAACATTCTTCAAACAGGTAAAAACAGGATAGAATAAACCATTTATATAGACAGTTTACCCTATAATTGCCTGAATATTTCCCGGTATATCCACACTGCAATCATCGTTTTACAATATACTTTTTCTTATCGCATACTTACTTTGCCCTTCAGAAAGATCTTTTACGGCACAAGACATACCAAGCTTACGCAAAACGTTTATCGACCGCCTATTTGAGTTATTTACTACTGCTCCAATCTCTTTGAAAAGGAGTTCGTCAAATCCGAAATCCAGAACGGCCGAACATACTTCCGTGGCATAGCCATATCCCCAATAGGCTGGGGAAAGCATATAGCCAAGTTTCAAGCAATCACCGGCTTCCTCCCATTCCAAAAAGATGATCCCCATCCATCTTCCGCATTCTTTTCTTCTTATGCTCCAATAATGGGATGGATACATGCTGTTGACCATTTGATTAAACCGGCGGGACGCCAAGTGCCCCGTTATAACCCCTCCCATGTATTCTCTGACTTCTTCATCTTCGTATAGGCTGCATACTTCCTTAAAATCTCCATACATTACTCGATATAGGCTGCAACGAACGGTTTCCAGCACCGGAACAAACGAATAATTGCCCATTAAAAAGATGATTCTGCTTCAGTTTGAGGATCCATTTCACCAGCTTTCATTCTACTCAAAATGTCATAAGGCCTTACTTTGTATGATTCAAGATTTGCATATTTTTTCTTTTTAGCATCCTCTATACGGACTCTGAAATGTGGGCAGGATACCAGCTCAGAAAGGTTATCCTCATTCACTTTTAAAAAGATGGCTTCGGACGTCTCCTCTACATTAGGTTTTGGTTCACCGGAAACATATTCACCCGCAATAACGACACAAAACACATCCCTACTGACATTTTGGTAAATCCCAGTTACGCCAGATAATTTCACCTGAACCCCTGCTTCTTCATAGATTTCACGCAGTAAAGCTTCTTCAAGTGTCTCACCATCTTCAACCTGCCCCCCTGGCAATTCCATTGTATCGCTTCTGTGGTTGCTTCGGACAAGAAGGGTTTCTCCTTTCTCATTGAGGATATAGCCCGATACAGAAACGATATGCCTAGGGGAATGATACTGCCCAGTGGATGTCCAGAACTCCTCTGAACTTCCTTCAAATAAAGGCTCAGCATTTCTTCGTCTTTCTTCCTGCGCTGTAATGTGCGCATCGCTTGATCCGATCTGCGCCTCAATCCATTCATACTGTCCTTTATCTTTATATTCCCACATAGCCATAATCTCTGTTTTTTCTTCATTTACCCAGCGCCCTATCAACACCGCTCCATGTCCCAGCTGATTCGGCAACAGATTTTGATGAAAAAAAGCATTAAAACGCTCTACATTATGGGGCAATACTTTATACGTTTTTCTTCGGTAAAACATTTTTAAACCCTCCTTATCTCCTTTGTTCTATTCAACAGAACGGTAAAAATTCCTTCCTGGACATGCTCATGTCAAAAAAAACCAGGGAAAACGATTCGATGGTTCTTTCTAAGATTGCCGCAGCGTTTCACGTCGAATGATTTCAGAAAAAAATAGCCTTCTATGGAGCAATAGCCGCTCATCATATATGACTTGCGATTATAACGTTGAATGCTCTTTCAAACCAAAAGACGAGACTTTTCAAAATAAAAAAAGTGCCATGATAATAATCATGGCACCTCCTATCCATTTGGAAAACCTTCATGTGTTATGCCCCTATTTTTTCATCTTCGGGGTCACATTCCTCTAAGTAGGTTGATTCCAACCGTTTCAACCTTCTTTTATATACGATTTTCGATAAAGATATGCTGATCTCATAAAGAAGCAATAAAGGAATCGCAACGAGCACATCTGAAATAAAATCCGGGGGCGAAATCAAAACAGAAACGACCACTAAGCAAAAGTAAGCATACTTTCTCATTTTCGCCAGAGTAAATGGGTTAATGACACCAATAGTTGTTAAAAACATCGCCACCGCCGGCAACTCAAACAAAACAGCAAAAGGCACTGTCATATTCATGAGGAATGAAAAATATTTATCCACTGTGAAAGTGGTTGTGAATAAATCACCACTCAAATTAACGAGAAAATTCAAGACAATCGGAAAAATAACAAAATAACCGAAGGATAGCCCAATCATAAACAATACAAATAATGCCGGTATGTATGAAAGGGCCTTCCTTGCTTCAAAAGGCTTTAAAGCCGGTTTAATAAACATCCATATTTGCAGAGAAAGAACCGGAATCGTTCCGGCTATCGCGATCAGTCCTGCAATCATGAAATAAACCCATATAATATCGCTTGGACCCAATACCGTCAATTTATAATCCAGATCACGAACAAACCAACTATATATTTCTTCCACATAGATAAACCCAATAATGAAAAAGACGAGAAAAGATACAGCTGTCAAAATGAGCCTTCTCCTCAATTCATCCAGATGATCAATAACATGAAGCTGTTTGTCAGCCATACAAACGCCAACCTTCCTATGAAAAGTGAACATCCTGCCTAGAAGGCAGGATTTGAAAAAGGGTGCAAGATGGTATCATCTCACACCCTATCTATCATTAATTTGTTTTTTTCTTATCATCCTCGACATCTTCCATGACATCGCTTGTTAAATCTCTAGTGGATTTCTTGAATTCCCTTAACGTCTGGCCAAACGCGCGGCCTACTTCTGGAAGTTTCTTCGGTCCAAAAATTATCAAAGCCAATACAAGAATCAAAATAAGACCTGGAATACCGATATTTGAAAACATCTATACCATCCTCTTCCGTATTTTTAACTTCTTAATGCTATTTCATTATAATATCTTCAACAACCTTTTTGGGGAAAACTAGGATAAGTTCACATTCATTTCACAATTACTTACAAATATAACCTTCAAAATAACAAATAAACCAATTACAGGTAAAATCTATCGAAGGGCTGCTAAATGAACCGAAGCTGAATTAAAAGCTGCCCCTTCAAAAGAAACAATCATCTCCAAGTTTCCAAATTCTTTATCCAGCATTTTCCAATCGGGATTTTATGCATGCAGATTACGGCAAGCCATCCATAGTCATCCATAGGAATGAACTAGCCGGTTCATCAGTTTCAAGCAGTGAACGGGCAAAATACTGGGCGTATACTATCTTTAGCTGTGTACCCATGATTATAGTATTGGGTAATGCTTTCGGAGAACTGCCCGCTCCCTCTGTCTGCATACAATAGTCCCCTGCCTGCACTGCCAATATTCCCGGTCATGGCCATGAACGCATTGATTGCCCTAATATTTTGACCGCCTTTACTGTTGCACTGCAAGCCGAAACCAAGCAACACCATTGTCTTTCTTCCTTTTCGGGTAATTTGCAGATACAAATCCGATTTTTTTGCAGTTGCTGTATATACTGGGTCGATGGTTACAATTGTAGCTCCCTTACTTTTTGCTTCATATATAAAAGGTATCGTATGGATGGATGTCCACAAGGGATTGGCTCCCCACAGGATGATCGTTTCCGCCCCTGAAAGCTGGCTGGGATCAGAATTCCTTACGTCGCCAAAATCATAGATGAATGCATCTATTCTGTATCACAGCGAGCCTCCCATATCTCTTTTCATTTTTTTAGAATAGAGATTTTCCAATAGCTAAATGATACCAGTTTTTCATGTGAATAATATCACAATAATTCTTACCTTATCCAACTTGTTCATGTATGATAAGTAAAGAGGTGAATCGTATGAAACAGTTGGGCTTTTTTATTGATGTGGATAAATGCATTAACTGCCATGCTTGTACATATGCATGCAGCAATGAAAGAGACGCCAAAGAAACCAACCGAAGAAAAATCGTTTCTCTTCAACAAGAAAACAAAAGAGAGAGCATTCATTTTTCCTTTTCCTGCCATCACTGTGAAACACCGGCGTGTATGCCCGCATGCAGTAAAAATTGCATTAGAAAATTGAGAAACGGAATTGTTGTGCTGGATTCTAAAAATTGTGATGGATGCGGGAAATGTATAGCAGCTTGCCCCTTTGGTTCCATCACCATCAATACCCAAACGAAAAAAGCAGATAAATGCGATATGTGCTATACCCTGCTCCAAAAGGGAAAAAAGCCTGTCTGTATAGAGGCATGCATCGTAGACGCCATCTCTATTAATGATGTAAATAGCGCATATCCAAGCAAGTATAAAAACACATTGAAAGAATACACTATAAAAAATATTACATCTCCGTCAACACGATATAAATGTGAGGATACTGGAAAACAACTGTTTTGGGCCATTGAAAGAGAGGGACACCATGACTCATTTGACGTATGACAGGCTTATGACTATCCGCCCTTTTTATGAAGGGATAATTCTGGCAGGATGGCAAGGGCGAAAAAACATCTGCCGACATGCGGCTATGTCAGACACTATAAATGAAGCCAAAACTGCCTTCATCATAAATTACACTCCTGTGACAACCAATCGGATTGAAAAAGCTTTAAACGATCCTTCCGTTTCTGCCATCATTCTGGCGGCTGAAATCATGCTGCCCCTTCCTGCTCCATTGATCCAGTTGGCCGATGAAAAGGCTAAACCATTGATAGCCGTATCGGCAAATGCCCATACCATTCTGGCCCGGATCCATCACATCCTATCAGTATACAGGTATGGACATAGTGAAACACTTTCTCTTGAGCTAAGTTCCTATTGGCTTCGCTTGTACAACGAATTTAATATAAAGGCACTTTTCAAGAGATTGAACCACTTAATGGACCAGGAAGTTTGGCTATATATCACTGGCAAAGGGGCCCCTTCCATCCTCCCTCCAGCTATGACCGAAAAAAGATTGAATGATGCTGCAAAATCAAAAAGCAGTTCCCTGCCCGAAAAGATAGAAATATGGACGATCGATGACATGGAACTTTTTGCTTATTCAATTGCCGAATGCGACTCAGAAAAGTGCAGATATTTATTATTTGAAACACAGGATCATTCCCAACCCGATCCCGTTAAAATTCTGCTTCTTGAAACAGCCAGATTGACCATTTCAACTTGGCTGAAACTGGAGGAAAGAGCCTGGGATATCCACTTGAAATATAAAGATCAGTTTTTATTTGATATCCTCAATAACAACATTGAAAATGAACTAGATCTTATCTCTTCAGCCAGTCGTTTAGATATGCACTTTTCTCCATACGCCTGTGTGATGGCCATCCATCTATCAGGCGAATTCAAAGGAAAAGACTTTCTGGAAGAAATCAGTTCAACGCTGCAAATGAAACAAAATAAACAGCTGAATATATATACAACGATCCTTAATCAGCGAATTATTGCCCTGCTCTTTCCGGAACCCGGCTACCCTCTGGATAAGGCCAAAGTGAATGAATGGCTTGAGGACTGGCAGGAGGTTCTCCATCGGCATTATCCAGCCATCAGAAGCTTTATCGGCATTGGTAGACAGTACGAATCCAATCTGGACTTGCATAAAAGTTGTCAGGAAGCAAAAATGGCCCTTCTGATGCTTGATACAATGTCCGAATCCCGCAGCTTTATCCATTATGAGGATTTGGGGTTCATCCGCCTTCTTTCTTATTTGCATGATGAATTATTATCTGATTTTGCCCAACAGTATATCGGTCTTCTTGAACAGTATGACGCTGAAAATGATACTGATTTAGTATCTACTCTATATCTATACTGCACCCAAAACGGGGATATTTTCCAAACAGCAAAACGTATGTTCATTCATCCAAATACATTGAGGCAAAGGCTGAAAAAAATAGAATCCATCCTGCAAATCCAACTGAACCATTTTACTGATTTAGTGAACATCATTCTGGCACTTCATATCCGACATCAAAAAAATGGACATTAAAAAAACAGCCTCCCCCTACTATCCATGAGGGAGAAGCTGTTTTTTACCTTTTTTCCATAAATATCTATACATATCATTGAATACACGGCCATTTTGTGGAATCATTTCTATATGCTTTTCGAAGCATATTTCTTCACAAAGGCCGCATGAAACACATTTATTCGTTGCCAGGATAATACTGTCCTCGTCGGCATACAGTGCGTCCATAGGGCAAAGAAATGAACAGGCGCCGCATTGTGTACAGCTTTCTTTTATTGAAGGAAGCTGAAATTCAAGCAGTTCCTGCATTTCCGGAAACTCCTTGAGTTGATTCATTAATATCTCTCTTTTATCCGTTCGGATTACTGCATCATTCACCAGTTTATCCACTAGAGATGTTTTAAAGTGGTCAACTTCTTCATTAATTTCCTCGAATTCGCTGCGCTCCAAATGAAACCGTTCAAATTTTTCAAATGGAGAAAGAGTTTTATTGACTTCCATCCATTCCTTTACTGCGATTGAGTTTGTTTCCTTCACTTCTTCAAAAAGCGATGTCAGCAATCTTCGTTTGTCATGGTCAACAATACTATGTTCCTTGGAATTCGATATCTCCAATTCAGTGCCGGTCCAAAATGAAGGAAGAGTAGGCAACGCTTCTTCCGCTCGTTGAAGATGCTCCTTGAATGCCTGCCCGCCAGTCGTTATACGGCAGCCGGCACACTTTTTTTCATTGTGCAAAATACGGATATTATCCGTTTTTAAACCAGCGCTGATCCATAATTCAGCTGGCACCATCCCTAAACAAGGGACAGTGACAACAGCTGAATGGCGATAGGAAGGATACAATTCTTCACAAGTAAGGTATACATGCCCCTCGCTTTTTGATGTACGGATGATTTGGTCAACTGTTTGTGTAAGTGGAGGATGGTTCCATTTCAATGCATTTGTCGGACAAGCCGCTGTACATAAACCGCATTCCAGGCATGGATTTAGCTCAAGAGTGTCCAAGCCTATTTGTATGCTTCCCTCCGCAGGGCAGACATCCATACAGGCCGTACAAGAGCTGATCGCAGCCCTTACCTTTAGGCATCTATTGGGTTCAACATCGATTTTCTCGATTTTTTTGACCAGCACATTTGACATTTTCTTAATCCGATCAAACAGCATGAGACCAATCCTCTCTCTGTGGTAATGTTACAGATGGATGCCTGTTGAATAGAAAAGGATTCTTCCGATAAATTCAGCTCCAAAGAAGCAGATGAATAATACAGACACCATTCCCATTGATTTCATTTTTCTATTGATGATCATATAGCCTGCAAGACCCAAGCCAGCTGCAAGCAAGATCATCTTGATCCAAAATAGTGGACTTTCCAAAAGCAATGCGCCTGTTTGTGCCGCCTCGGCAATACCGCCGCTTAAAATGGTTACATTCAACACATTTAACACGATGACAAATGCAGCCATTATCATTGTATATTTGCTTAAATCCATTGTTTTTTCTTTAAGAAGGTACAGCATCACTTGAATTAACACCGGTCCTACCAATAGGGCTGTCATGAAGAACGCCGCCATGGTTGTACCATTGTTCCAAGCAGGGATTGCCGGAATGATATAAATCATTGCTGTACAGAATATGGTTATTGTACCAAGGGCGACTGTCGCCATGCCAATCCACTTTTTGGATGAAGCAGTTTTGGCGAAAAGCGCATAAATGAATGCCCCAAGCATGAATCCTGGGAAGAAGACAATTTCCCGGGTTAACCAGGAATCGCCAATATTCAATAGGGCCCGGTATGCATTTAACGGATGCCCTAAATGGAATAAAGAGGCAAGGACAGCAACAAGGGCAATGACAAGAATAACGCCGCACATGATGAAACTAGCCTTTTGAGAAATTCGTTTCTTATACGCATCCATGATGAACAAGGTGGCAAATGCGCCTATTGCCAATTGAGAAAGCACTGTAAAGACAACAAGGGGAAAGCTATGTTCCATCAGGAATCCCTCCTAACTGTCTGTGTAGAATTAGGCAATTTAAATAGAGTGGAGGAATTTGTGATTGTTGGGTCCACAAATCCTGGAACTTGAGTTACATATTGCGTTTTATCCACTTTGTTCATATCAACAATAGAGATAGCCTCCATCGGGCAAGAAGAAACACAGATTGCATCTTTGCCATCTTCCAGGCGATCATAGCACATACTGCATTTATCCATCTTCTTTTTGACCTCATCAAATTGAGGCACTCCATAAGGACACGCAGATGCACACATTTTACAGCCAATGCAGCGATCTTGGTCGTGCTTGACGATTCCATTCTCCAATTTTGTGTAAGCACCGGTCGGGCACGCTTTCGCGCAAGCCGGATCTTCACAGTGGTTACAAGCTGTTGAAATATGGCAACGCTTAGGGCTTCCCGTCAACTTTTCATCCGTTTCCTTGACGAAGCGGCGTTTCATATTCGGCTCCAACTGATAGAAACTTTTGCACGAGATTGTGCATGCGTTACAGCCGATACAGCGATCCATGTTAATGATAAAACCTAATCTTTCTTTAGTAGCCATTCAACTTACCTCCCTACAGTCTTTCAATATTTACAAACTGGTCATGGAATGCCACGCCTGCTTGCCCGGTTGCATTCGAACCCATATCTGACGGCGTTGCTTTAACCAAGTAATTGCAATTGAATTTCTTATCCTTAAACCAAGCTTCATATATGACAACGGTATCTTTAGGCAATGTTTCTGTCAGTTTCGCTCTTAAATCAACAAAGCCGATATCATTCTTTACGCGTACCATGTCCGCTTCTTTTATGCCTTTTGATTTAGCCAATTCCGGATGGATTTCGACGAACGGTTCATCGCTTACAGTCTGCATCCACTCAAGATTTTGGAATTGGGAATGCAGTCCATATTTCCAATGCGGTGTCATTAGGCGGATTGGCATATCCTTCGGCGCCTTCATTTCTTCCATGTAAACCGGCAGTGCATGATGGCCAAATTTAGCGCATGATTTGGATAAAAACTCAAATTTACCCGAAGCAGTACGGAATTCGCCGTCTGCCCATGGTGCCTCATAGCCCTTGATTTTAGCTGAACCCTTATCGAAGAAATCGGTCCATTTGGATAATCCCAATTGCTGAAGGAATTCAGGCGAGAATTCTTTTGCCAGCCATTCTTTAGGCTCAATATCTGTTGGATACGTACTTGAACCAGGCTCAAGCTCATTCATTTTCTTAGAAAGCCCCATTGCAATTTCTAGGTCGCTCTTTGTTTCATATAAAGGATCAATTGCTTTTTCGTTAATACTGATCCAGTGGTGCCAATAACTTGCCGTTACGCCCCAAGTCTCGAAGATCGAAGAAATCGGCAACACAAGGTCCGACTGGTTGACTGTTTCATTGAACCAAAGGTCGGATGTGACTACATAATCAATACTGTCGAATGCTTTGTAGGATACTGACGTTTCCGGATCTTGGGCAATCGGGTTACGGCAGGCTACCCATAGCATCTCAATCGGAATTTCATTTGGATCATTATTTAATGCCAATACTTGTGCGGGGAAATTGTTCATATTGATGGCACGGTCAGCTTCGCCTTTGCTTCCTTCAGGGATTGTACCTGCACCGGAAGCTGCGTAATTGAAGCCGTAGCTGTCAAGCATCGCATAGTTTGCACCGCCGCCTACTTTTCCGATATTGCCAGACATGGCAACCAACGCATCGATTGCCCGAACAGAGGCACCACCATTCGTATGTCTTTGCATCCCGTAGCCTATCCAAATAGCCGCTGGCTTTGCCGCTGCATATTCACGCGCTAAGCGCTCGATAACCGCTACCGGAACACCAGTCTTTTTGGACGCCCATTCAAGTGTCACATTATTTTTCAGGTATTGTAAATATTCCTGGTGGCCTACTGAATTGTTTTTCATCCACTCATCATCCTGCAAGTTATGGTCAAGGATGTACTTTGCCATACCAAGTGCCAAAGCACCGTCAGAAGAAGGCTTGATTTCAATGAATTCATCCGCATTTGAGGCTGTATCCGTCAAGATTGGATCAATAACAACTACTTTCGTTCCATTTTCTTTCGCTTTTTGGATAATGGTCATTGTATGGACTGATGTCCAGGCAGGATTTGCTCCCCAAACGATCAAATGTTTTGTTTTCACAAATGATTCCGGATCGGAGTTCAAGGCTGTCCCGAAATCAAATGTTTGGGAATCGATTCCTGCAGGCCAGCATGGCGTGCCTGTAGCGCGGGTTGTATATCCCCAGCTCGTGAACATGCCGTTTACTGCATCAGCCAGTACACTTTGGTTTCCGGAATATTTGTTCAAACAGATCGGCAATGTATGTCCGTGCTTTTTCTTGATGGCCAATATTTTCTTGGCGATCATTTCATACGCCTCATCCCATGAAATGCGTTCCCACTTACCAGAGCCTCGTTTAGCCTGTTTCATCGGATATTTGATACGGTCAGGAGAATATACATAATTTGGGTATGTGTAACCTTTCACACATAAACGCCCATTTGTATACGTATTATTTTTGTTTCCTGTCACATACTTAATTGTTCCATCCTCTACAGTTGAAATTAATGAACAAGCATCGTAGCAGTTCCTTGGGCAAGTACCATAGAATTGCTCAGTTTTCCCAGCTGCTTTCACTGTGTTTTTATCGATATTTTTCAAACCGGCCGTTGCAGTACCAACGCCTGCAAGCGCACCTAGAATAGCCGACCCTTTTAAAAAGGTACGTCTAGAAAATTTACTCATTGATAATTCCCTCCTTCTTAGCATTCCTTTTCTTCTCATCCTCCATTAAGCCTTGGAGTATATATGAAATACCGACCAATAACTTATTGGATGAGTTTTCCCTTATTTTTTCACAATGTTTTCCAATCCATTGGCTAAGGTGTCTTCGGTGAAATTCCTTATATAAAAAGGCGGATTGTTCATCATCCACACTTTTTTCAAGCAGATAACATACAAACTCCAATTCAAAAATAATATGGTCATCAGGTTCTTGATTCTTTAATTCAACAACCAGCCCTGCTGCCTCATAAAATTTGCGTACGGCCAATGTTGACGTCTGCAGGATTGCTCCTGTTTCATTGCGGTATGAAGATTCAAACGGCGATGCTTTCAATCGATCCGGCCCGATGAACAGGCTATTGAAATCGAATTTCAGCTCTTTTGCATCCTCTTCCGAAAAGGAAAGCATGATATCGACACCTTGACGTACTATACTGCCTTCGAACGAGACGGTATCTTTGTCTATATGAGTAAGCAGTTCTTTCCACTGAGCATTGTTTAGCTCATTCAGCTGGCCGCCATAAAAGTTCTGTAAGAACAAATACAGAGGCAAATGCTTGGCGACATATTCTTCCGTCATTGTTTCCCCATATTCCTTGATCATTTTCCCCATCTTGCTACACTCCTTGTTCTATAATCTATGAAGACGCTCTTCAGCTTCTTTTGTATCATTATCTTCCAGAGATTTTTTTAAGTCCTCAAGCTGTTTTGCTTCTTCAGGTGTTTGTTTATAGTTTTCTTCAAGCACGGGATCTGGATCGCCTTTATAGTTTTTATCCACTACTCCATTATTGAACGCAGGTTGTTCCTCCGCTTTATTGGAGCATCCGGCCAAAATGGTAAACGCGCCTACCAAACAGATAAAATACATACAAGTTCGTTTCATAATCGATAAGCCTCCTTGACTTTTTCCTAAAGGAATTGTAGCAAAGGTATTTATAAAACTTGAGTGTAAAAATGTACATGTTTTACAGCCCCTTAGTGTACAAATGAACACTCCTAGAAAGTTGATTGCGTCAAGCCCTTTCATATCAATGGTTCATGAATATAGCCAATAATTCAGATAACATCCGCCTCTTGATAACTGATAATGGTTATCGTCATTTTTTAGACATTATTAGTGAAGCAGCTTCTTCTTTTTCCATATTTTGTTTTTTAACCTTCCAACTAACCAAAAAAAAATGGACTCCTAAAGGAATCCATCTTACTCTTTTTCAGTTATCCGCCTATGAATGACATAGAAATCTTTTTGCGGTTTTTAACCGTTTGTTCAGTTCGCTCCATACTGTATTGATCTGTCCGTTTTTCCCAAACGGCGCAAATACTTTCAATAATGTCCTGATCGCTTGCCCCGTTCCGCAGCATCTCCCTGAAATCTTTTCCTTCAGAAGCAAACAGGCAATTGTAGAATTTGCCGTCGGAAGAAAGCCGTCCTCTTGTACAGGAAGAACAGAATGGGTTGGAGACAGAAGGAATGAAACCAATCTCAGCTCCATTGTCATTATAATGATATCTCTTTGCCACTTCGCCAAAGTATTCCTCCGAGGATGGCTGCAGCTTATGTTTTTGCTGAATCATCTCAAGAATCTCTTTTTGGGAGACTACCTTCTCCATGCTCCATCCATTGTCATTCCCTACATCCATAAATTCGATAAAGCGAAGCTGGATGCCCCGTTCTTTGAAATACTCGGCCATTGGAACTACTTCTTGTTCATTGATCCCTTTTTGGACGACCATGTTTATTTTTACGTGAAAGCCGATTGATTGTGCCAAATCAATATTCTCCAAAATAATAGAAGGACCTACTCCCCTTCCGTTCAGCTTCCCGAACAGCTCCGGATCCAATGCATCCAGGCTGATATTGAGCCTCCGCAATCCCGCATCATATAATGGCTGTGCTTTTTGTTTTAATAAAACAGCATTTGTCGTCAGTCCAATGTCTTCAATTCCTTCAATTCCGGTCAGCTTCCCAATTAATGCTTCAAGATTGTGGCGAAGCAATGGCTCTCCGCCTGTAATACGCAATTTCCGTACTCCGAGGGAAGCAAATATAGTCGACATTCGATGTATTTCCTCAAACGTCAGCAATTCTTCTTTGGGCATAAATGCATAGTGGCTGCCGAATATTTCTTTCGGCATACAATAGGCGCACCGGAAATTGCATCGGTCTGTCACCGATATCCGCAAGTCCCTAATGGGCCGCTTTAGTTGATCAAGCATGGATTGTGACATGATTTCTTCTCCTCACTTATAGATTAATCACTATATAGTTACATCAGGCTGTTTACATATTTTAATATCCATCGTTCAAGCTCTTCAAGGTTATTTCGGTCGATTACCGGAAATCCGCAATTAGGGCGGACTCCTTCAGGGGCCACAACTAAAAGAATATGTTCAAGGTCCTTCAGTGTCTCCCAATCCTCCATGGAGCGCAAAATGATTATTTTGTTCTCCTTTTCCTTCTTGAACCCTTCGATAAGGATAACATCAGGATATGCAATTTGCGATAGTTTTATTAATTCGTTTAAAGGCGCTTCCGTTTTGCCATGGAATTGGATCATCCCATCACCGAGCACCAAGGAACTAACAGCCCCAGTTTCAAGAAAGGTCATCCCGTCTGTTCCCGGATCCGGCATTTCAAGCGGGCCCCCGTGACCATGATGCTTAATGACAGATGTTTTCGTTCCGTTTTTGCCTAATGTCTTTATCCATCTATTGATCAATGTGGTCTTGCCGCTGTTCTTATAGCCGACAACCTGCAGGCAGATCAAATCGTCCATTTTTCCATGCCTTCTTCCGTTCCCAACAATAGGACATCGACCTCATCGCCCTTTTGGAAACCTCTTGTTCCACTAGGCAGTACAATCATTGAATTGCCTTTTGCAATACTTGTTACTGCGTTAGATTTATTGAATCCGGCTGGCTTAGCAACTGCCCCCGTAGCAGTAAATTCAAATTGGGCTCGTATAAATCTTGTAAAAGGGTTCGGTTTCGGAAAGTCTTCCCCTAATATCGCTTTTGTATGCTGCAGGTACGGTCTGTTGCAACCCATCATCTTAAGCAGCGTAGGCCTTACATATAACTCGAAGCCGGTAAAGCAGGCAGAAGGATTTCCCGATAGACCGAATAAATATTGGCCGTTAACCACAGCAGCGGTCGTTACGCTTCCAGGTCTCATGGAGATTTTATTGAATAGCACTTTGGCCCCCAGTTTTTTATATATTGCCGGTGCCAGATCATAATCCCCAACGGAAACTCCGCCTGTTGTAATCAAACAGTCGCATTCCTTTAAAGCCTGGGAGACAACTGCATAGCATTGGTCGAGGTCATCTGTTTGCATGCCATACGAACGGCAGTCCATGCCCATTCTTTTCAATTGCGCAATGATCATCGGACCGTTGCTATTGCGTATTTTCCCGTGCTCCAATGGATCTTCTGCAGACAATAATTCGGTACCGGTTGTCAAAATCCCCACTGTCGGCCGTTTTGCTACATTCACCTGAGAATAGCCAAATGCGGCCAATAAAGCGATAGTACCAGGGTGTATGACGCCTCCCGGCTCAATCAGGCGATCTCCTTCCTTTGCATCTTCTCCCTTGAAAGAAAGATTTTCTCCTGCTTGGAAGGTCTTGCGGACTGAGAACCCCCCCTCCGATTCACGGGCTTGTTCAAACATGACTACTGTATCGGCACCTTCAGGCATAGCTGCCCCAGTCATGATACGGACAGCTTCATGTTTCCCTACTTTTTTGCCTGACACTTGGCCCGCTCCAATATGGTCGACCACCTTAAAAGAAATTCGATTTTCACCCGTTGCCCCATTAGTATCCTCTGCGCGCACTGCAAACCCGTCATAGGCAGAGCGGTTAAAATGGGGGATATCATGCTTGGCGATGATCGGTTCTGCTAGGATGCGGCCATATGACTCCTGCAATTCCACTTGCTCACTATGAGGCTCAGACACATGCTCCATTAATCGATCTATGGCCTCCGAAACGGTTATAGGTTTTCTTTTTTCCACCATTGTCCAAAAAACTCCCTTCTTTTCTTGTATATACTATATAGGAAAGATTCTTTTCATAAACAGGCTCACTGACTCTTTTTTCGAAAGATATTATAACACAACTAATTTTTTGCTAAGATGAGAGTTATACACCACAAATATTTATCACATGCATCTGAGTAGCACTAACCCGCACAGAGATGCAGAAGGGACGTTAGAATGAACGAACTTACACACTTCAACGAACAAGGGCGTGCCAAAATGGTTGATGTCTCCGATAAAAAAGAGACAGAGAGAACGGCCGTCGCCACTTCTTCTATCATTGTCAACGAAGAAATCTATAAACAGATTGCTGAAGGAACAAACAAAAAAGGGGATGTCTTTGCAGTTGCACAGGTTGCCGGCATCATGGCAGCCAAGCAAACCTCCTCCATCATACCCATGTGCCATCCAATCGCATTGACAGGCGTCAACATCGAATTCAATTGGAGCATTGACCAAGAAAAGTCTGTTTATGAAATAAACATCACTGCTGAAGCAAAAATAAAAGGGCTGACAGGTGTGGAAATGGAAGCCCTGACAGCGGTATCCGCAGCTGCCTTGACCATCTATGACATGTGTAAGGCGGCAAGCAAAGATATGGTGATCGGTCCAACCATGCTCCTGAAAAAAACAGGCGGCAAAAATGGCGATTACAAACGGAATAATCAATAAACCGAGTAAGCTCCTGTCACTTGCAGGAGCTTACTCTATTTGTCTATTGCAGATTCAATACTCAATGAATCTAATCGGTAGCTTCCTCCAGCTTATCCTCCTCTTCAAGCATGGCCTCAGCCGCTTCTTGCCGCTTCATCCTTTTTTTATAAATAAATTTGGATAAAGAAATACTGATTTCATATAAAAGCAGGAGCGGAATGGTAACCAATATTTCAGAAACCAAATCCGGCGGCGTTATAAATGCCGCAATGATAAATAGGACAAAATAAGCATATTTCCGTATTTTAGCCAAAATGAATGGGTTAATAATTCCGATGGATGTCAAAAACATCACAACTACCGGCAGTTCAAATAAAATGGCAAATGGAAGCGTAATATTCATTAAAAAACTGAAGTATTTATCCACTGTATAGGACGTAATGAATAAATCCCCTCCCAAATTGCTTAAAAACTTCAAAATCATCGGGAAGATAATGAAATATCCAAAACATAACCCACCGATGAACAGTACAAATAAAGCGGGAATATATGAAAGGACTTTTTTCCTTTCAAAAGGCTTTAATGCTGGTTTGACAAACAGCCATAGCTGCAGGGCCATTACGGGTATCGTGCCAGCGATTGCAATTAGGCCGGCAATCATAAAGTAAATGCGGATTATGTCACTGGGTCCAAGCACCATCAGTTTATAATCGAGATCCTGTACAAACCAATTATAGATCGGCTCGACATAGATAAATCCGATGATAAAGAATAAGAGGAACGCGATTGCTGTTACAATCAGTCTTTTTCTTAATTCATCAAGGTGGTCGATCACATGAAGTTGTTTATCTGTTTGCATGTCTCAGCCTTCTTTCTCTGTAAAATCCAATAAATTACGTTTTATCATCCATTAAACAACAAATCAATTGCCCCAAAGCCATTCTGAGGTGCGAGTCGGTCCACTTCTCTCCATGCGCTGGGTCAAACCCGGAAATTTCTAAGTGCAGAGTAACAAAACCCTGTCATCCTCTTCCGAATAGATTGCCCACTAATAGATCGCATCATTAAATTATTATGAACGAATAATGATCAGAATTGTAGTGGTTCACATTGTTTTCACAATATACTCAATGAGTGGACTCATTTGATTCTTCACATGGTTCTTTCATTTTCAATATGGCTGTTTTCACAAACTTTGTTGTTTTAGATGGACAATGTGCCGTTTATGTATGCTCGTTTTATCATTATTTAGCTTCTTCCAATCAAAAAATAAACAGCCCTGTAATGGACCATCGGAAAAGTCCGTTACAGGGCTGTTTAAATTACCCTAATATTCTTTGATACAACGCCTTCGCTTTTGCTTCATCTTTTGTATGATGGACAAGAGCCCGGCCATCTCGGAATATGACCATCCGTTCATCCTTGTTTTCCATAGAAAGCAGGAAAGGATTAGCTTTCACTTCATATCCGATCCTTCTAATATCCGATGCAAGTTTTTCTAAATCTAGATTACTCTGCGCTGGAGGGCGTATTTGGACAGTCTCCCTTCCGCATAGCACAGCTGTTTTCGTCCTGTTTTCGCGAAGCAGAAATGGGTAATCCGGATTTTCTCCGCAAGAAGGGCATCCATCCTTTTTCATTTTGGCAGCCTTGATCATATGGTATTGATTATTCCAAATATCAAAACTGATAAAGCCCGTCCGTACAGCTGACCATTGCTCTGCCAGTATTTTGAGCGCTTCTGCATTTTGATGGGCAACGACCATCGAGACAGTAGGAGCAATAATGCCATTCGTATCGCAGGTCATTCCTTGGATCGGCAATGCAGAAAGCAAGCAATTCAAGCATGGCGTTTTCCCAGGCAATATTGTAAAAGTCATACCGCTGCTTCCTACACAAGCCCCATAAATCCACGGTACGCGATATTTCTGGGAAAGGTCATTAATAATCATCCTCGTTTCAAAATTATCGGTGGCATCGATGACCAAATCCGCATCCTGCACTAATGGTTCCAATGATTCGGGATCCCCATCCGCTACAATGGCTTCTATAACGACATTTGAATTTATCTTTCGCAAATGGCGTTGGGCGGCTTCCGCTTTCGGAAGCTGCATTTGAACATCTTCCTCACTATACAGCTGTTGCCGTTGTAGGTTGCTTTCTTCCACATAATCGCGGTCTATGATAGTAAGCTTGCCGATTCCTTCCCTCACCAGCATTTCACAATTAGCCGACCCTAAAGCTCCAGCTCCCACCACTAATGCATGCTTTTCAGAAATCAGCTTTTGTCCGGCTTCTCCTATGGGCGTAAATCGTTCTTGTCTTGAATATCGTTCACTCACCTGCCATCAACCTCCGCTGACCGGTGGTATGAACGCGACAACGTCACCTTTTTCCAATACGTAGGCATCATCGACAAATTCTTCATTAACGGCTGTCATGACAGAGGCCAATTCATCCTTAACATTCAATCTGTCTGCCAATTGGCTTTTTAGGCCTGACACAGAAAGCCCCGCTCCTTGCCATTCCATTTCATCTTCACCGAATTTTTCCTTCAGGTTTGTAAAAAGCAAGATTTTAATCATAGGTCGTTCTCCTCCGGTTTTCCTGATGGATAAGCAATGGTCCCTTGTTGATTGCCGATCCACTCTTCCCCGTCTTCCCAATGCTCTTTCTTCCAAATCGGCACCATTTCTTTAATTCGTTCGATTGCATATTCATTGGCTGCATAGGCATCCTTTCGATGCGGTGTTGATACAGCTATGACAATAGCGATATCTGTAATTGCCAACTTTCCTATTCTATGGGTAATGGCCATTTCGGCATCGGGCCAGCGCTCTTTCACTTCAGCAACAATTTCATCCATTTTTTTCACAGCCATCGGGACATATGCTTCATATATCAAAAATAAGGTCTTCTTTCCTTGCGTCCATTCTCTGACTGTACCGATAAAGGTCGTAATGGCGCCTGCTTCCCGCCTAGTGACCTTATCGATCATCTGTTGAACATCAATCGGTTCTGTAGTAATTTCACAATTCATTGAATACCATCCTTTTATCTGCTTTTGAACAAGAAACCCCTTGAAACAGTATGGCTATCCGGATTTTCACCTATCATCGCGATACCATTTCCTTTCGACTTCTTGCGCTTTTTTATATTCATCCGGCGAATTCATATTGAAAAAAGCCATTTTACTTTCATCTGAAAGGGCTAGATCTTCCTCGAACAGTTCCTTCACCTGAACATCATCCAATAGATGCATCATCTTAACATCCCTTGCTAGCAGTTTTTCTCTTATCGTTTTTAGGCAGGTTTTACGATAGGCCGCAAACAAAGGGTGTTTCCTGCCTTCAATGACAGGCACCGCTGCATCATGACCCACTATTCCGGCCGTTAACGCTCGCATTACCTGTTCATCAAGGAAGGGCATATCACATGCAACGAGCAAACCGACATCATGGCTGCTTGCGGTCAACCCCGCTTCCAATCCTGCCATCGGCCCTGACTTCCCGTACCTGTCTGCAACCATCGGCAAACCTAGGAACGAATATGTTTCAGGGTCATTCGTAACCAGAATGACTTCATCGGCTACCAGTTGGCAGCGCGAGGCAATATGTTCAATAACAGTCTGGTTGAATATCGGTAAAAGAGCCTTGTTTCGCCCCATCCTGCTTGATTTTCCACCTGCAAGAATAATCGCCGTACATTCCATTCGATTGCACCTCTTCCATCATCGCCAATGAATACATTTGGCTGACGCTTCTATTATGGCATATTTCATACTGGACTGGCGCACTCTTCAATAAGCAATCTAACGTTATACTTATAATGTTCACAATTTGGAAAAGAATCCAATGAAGAAACAACAGCTTCAGGTTATTTGCATCCTTTACTCTGCCCATCATTCCGGTTAGAGCTATGCATCAATTGATCGAATTCCTCATTCAGTTTTTTATATTCCTCAGAATCTGGCTGGACAGTGCTCAATTGGCCTATCAACTCGATTCGTTTCAGTTCGTTGACTGCTCTTTCATTATCCTCGTCCAGTTTGGCACGTTCAACATTTTGTTCAGCTCTTTTTTCATGCTCTTTCAAGGTGGATTCGATTCGCTTTATCCGTTTCCCTTCAATGACCAATAGTTTATCGCAGACAGCATCTATCAAATAACGGTCATGTGAAATGATCAGCAGCGTGCCTGTGAATTCAGACAATGTCTTTTCAAGTGTCTCCCTGCTTGGCAAATCCAAATGGTTGGTCGGTTCATCCAACACTAATAAATCATACGAATCCAATAGCATGGAAACCAATTTGACCTTCATTAACTCTCCTTGGCTGAAGGCAGATAGCTTATTTTTCAACTGGAGGGCTGTAATGCCCATATTTGCAAGTATGGTCCTGGCTAAACTAGTTTGCACCCCAGCGTTTATAAACTCCAAGGCGGTCTTCTCTAAAGGAATGTCAGTCAATTCTTGGCTGAAGTAGCCAATCTTGAGGGAAGGGCTTTTCCATAAGGATCCTTTCGTAATGTCTTCATTGCCCAGTAGCATTGACACAAAGGTGGTTTTGCCGCTGCCGTTTTCCCCCAATAAAGCGGCCTTCTCTCCTCCTTTTACATAAAAATGGCTTTTTTCAAAAAGTGTTCGTTCTCCGAAGCTTTTTGCCAGCCCCTTGGCCTCCAATATCCTCTTTCCATGCTTTTGTTCAGCCCGGAAAGAAAAATCGACTTTCCACTCTTCTTCCGGCTTCTCCACTTTTTCTTTTTTCAATTCAGCTTCCAGGCGCTTTCTTTTGGATTGGACTTGCTTATCGCGTTTTTTGGCCCGCACGCCGTCAATCTCTTTTATTCTGCTCTCCGCTGCAAATCCTTTTTTGCCTTGCTGCCGGTGCGCTTTGGACGCCCATTGGGAAAGGTGGCTGATTTGCTCTTCGATATCCCTGATATGTTGCTGTTGGTTATCGTATGCTCTTTGCAGGGATTCCCTGTCCTTTTCCTTCTGAAGGCGGTAATCGCTATATGTGCCTGTATAAGCTGTTAATTTTCCATTCTCCAATTCAAGAATGCCGGTTGCCAGTTGATCAAGAAAATGCCGATCATGTGAAATCAGAATGATGGCTCCTTTGAAGGCATTCAATTGTTTCAACAGCCATTCCATCCCCTTTGCATCCAAATGGTTGGTCGGTTCATCAAGAAACAGGATATCCGGCTTCTTATCCAGAAGCGCTGTCAGTGCCAGTTTTACTTTTTCTCCTCCACTGGCGCTCCCGCGCGATGACAAAATTTCCAGCAAATCATGGCCATTCCCGATTTTGCTCAATTGCTGCATGTAATCGTTTGAATACATATCTTCGATTTTCTTTCCATCTCGGATGTCCACCATTTGCGGCAAATAGCCGATAACTAGATTTTCCGGAAAGAAACGTATGGTTCCTTTATCAGGCTCCACTAGACCCATCAACATTTTTAACAATGTTGTTTTACCTTGGCCATTATAGCCGGTCAGTCCAAGGCGCTCTCCGTCGCTTATGGTTAAATCTCCATGATTGATAATTGTTTTTTCATTAAATGCTTTTGCCAGGCCTAACGCCTGTATACGGACTTCCTTCATACACTCACCCCAAGTTTTCATATTTTCCATGGAGGTGAATGGGAAATGTTCCAATAGAAAAAGCCTATCCGGATTAGCAGGATAGGCTTTCGTCATGTGTTCCATAACATCATATACGTACACGAAAGACATGCATATGCCGTAAAGATCCGTTCCAGCGGATTTCACTTATGCGCATGCAAAAACGTATATGCTATAGACAGACTAATCCCATTCTCTCCAGATTTCTCACATTACTATTGAGATTTCTTTTGAACGCAATGAGATTAGTTGTACATAGACATATACCTTCGCTTTCTTAAAGTTACCTTCATTGTAGTCCGGTGCGGAAGGAAAGTCAATCAGGCTGAAAATGATAATGGGTTGCTTGCGGTTGTCCCTGCCCTTTGAATTGCTTATACTCGACTTATATCAGTTGATATAAGAAAGGAAACCGGGTATGGAAATCTTTAAAATTATCACAGAAGAAGACTTGCAACATGCATTTGCCATCCGCAAGAGCGTATTTGTTGAAGAACAGGAAATTCCTCTTGAGAATGAATTCGACTGTTATGACACGCTTTTGGCCGAAGCTGACCATGTATTGGTTCAGTACGAGAGGCAAGCCGCCGGTACCGGAAGAATGAGAATAACGGAAGGAGCCGGCAAGCTGGAAAGGATTTGTGTCCTTAAACAGTTCCGCACATTTGGCCTGGGAAAAGAAATCATACAAGCCTTGGAAGATATAGCGGTTTTACACTCGTTGGAGCAGGTGAAGCTTCATGCCCAGGCACAAGCAAGAGGGTATTATGAAAAATTAGGCTATAGTGCCGCTTCAGAGATTTTTATGGAAGACGGTATCCCCCATATAGTAATGGTAAAGCCTTTAATGAGCGTTTGACATTTTTTTCGCTGAAGCTGACTACCGGTAATGATCATTTTACAGCACAGCAAATAGGAAGGGCTGCCCCCTTCCTATTTCTATTTTATTGCATTTGCCCGATCGATAAATACTTCGTTTCCAGGTAAGGCTCGATTCCTTCGATGCCGCCTTCTCTCCCCAGACCGCTTTCCTTCATGCCCCCAAACGGGACATGGGCCGCAGACGGAGCTCCGTCATTCCATCCAATAATGCCAAATTCAAGATGTTCATGCAGGTAGATTCCCGTCCGGTAATCATTGGTGAAAAAATAAGCCGCTAATCCATATGGTGTCCGGTTGGCGATGGCAATCGCCTCTTCCAATTCCTTGAATGGAATGATGGGAGCAACCGGGCCGAATGTTTCTTCATGCATGATGAGCATCTCTTCATTGACATTTGCCAGAACAGTCGGTTGAACAAAATAAGAACCTTTATCCTGATCACCATCATACGTTCCGCCAGTAAGCACGTTCGCACCCTTTTCAACAGCATCGTTGATTTGCCCAACAATTTTATGGAAGCCCTTTTCATTAATGATTGGCCCTATTTGCACATCCTCATCCAATCCATTCCCCACTTTCAGGCATGCAACTTCAGCTGAGAGCTTTGCCGCGAATTCAGCGGCTACGGATTCATGGACAATAAGGCGGTTGGCGCACACACATGTCTGCCCGGCATTTCTGAATTTCGAGATGATGGCTTGCTGTACGGCAAAATCTAAGTCCGCATCCTCTGCCACTATAAAAGGGGCGTGCCCTCCCAATTCCATGGTGACATGCTTCACACTTTCCGCACTGTTACGGATCAATGATTTTCCTACAGACGTAGAACCGGTAAAAGACAGCTTCCTCACATATTCACTGCTTGTAAAAAGGCCGCCGATTCGCTTTCCTTCTCCATTTACACATTGCAGAGCATCCTCAGGAATGCCTGCTTCATGTGCCAATTCTATTAATCTGACAGTCGTTAAAGGTGTTTCTTCCGCTGGTTTTACAATAAATGTACAGCCGGCGGCAAGGGCCGGCGCCGCTTTTCGCGTCATCATGGCAGCGGGAAAATTCCACGGAGTGATGGCTGCGACCAATCCGATCGGCTGCCTGCTGACAATGATTTTTTTGGAATCGGCGGAGGCAGGAATTGTCCGGCCGTAAACCCTCTTTGCTTCTTCCGCATACCAGATAATATAGCTGTTGGCATAGTCGACCTCTGCCAAAGATTCATTCAGCGGTTTTCCATTTTCCAACGTCATGACCCTTGCAAGTTCTTCTTTATGTTGGATGATTTTTGCTGCCCACTTTTGCAGCAGGCCGGCCCGTTCATGCGCATTTACTTTTGACCATGACTTGAAATATTCATGCCCTTTTCTTAACGCTCTCTTCACTTCCTCATCCGAAGATACATCTACCTCTGATACGATTTCACCTGTAGCCGGATTCGTTACTTTCAATTTTTTTCCCATATGTATCTCTCCTATCCCTGAAATAAACAATGATGTTGCCTTTAGCGAGTACTAACCTTCTTTTATGGAGCTCCCATCCATCTTTTGCATTCTAACGCATCGGTTCACAACTCCAACCGCATTTTTTTTAAAAAACATGGTTCTTTAGGATGCTTCTTTATCATCCATCGATAATTCCGGCGGCTCCCTCCGGAACATTCTTGTCAGGACGATTAAATATACAAAGCCAACAAATGTCCAGATGCTTCCTAGAATTAATGCATGCTTGTCCAAATGGATGAGGAGCCATATGTCAAAAAAAGCTCCAAGCAGAGGCACTAGTAAATATAAAAGAACATGCTTTCCTGAGCGGTTTCCTTCTTTAACAAAGTAATGTCCGATCACAGAGAGGTTTACGAAAGTAAAGGAAACAAAAGCACCGAAGTTGATAAATGATGTGGAAGTAGAAACATCCATTTTCAATGCCAATAAGGCTACGACAGAAACGACCAACAAATTGAGGATCGGCGTTCTGAAGCGGGGATGGATGTATCCAAAAAATTTCTTTGGAAGCACTGAATCGCGGCCCATGGCAAACAGTAACCGTGCTGCACTTGTCTGGGCGGTCAGGCCTGAAGCAAATTGGGCGATAATGAGCCCCGCCAAGAAAATTGCACTGAACAGATTTCCTCCCACAGCAAAGGCGATTTCAGAGCCCGCGGCATCGATATGCTTAAATTGCTGATAATGTGGATAGACCAAGTAAGACACGTAGGATGTCAGTATAAAGACTGCACCGCCGATCATTGCGATCAAAGAAATTGCCCGCGGCACTGTCTTCGTCGGGTTTACCGTCTCCTCGGACATAGTTGTGACTGCATCAAAGCCCAAAAATGAATAACAAGCCACAGAGGCTCCTGCCACCACTAGAGAAAAAGTCACTTTACTATTTACAAACGCACTGCTGGAGAACAAAGTGCCCGTACCATGCCCTTTCATTAAACTGATAATGGATAGGACAATAAAAATAGCAATGACCAAAAATTGAAACAGCATCATGAGAAAGTTTACATTGGTTGTCATTTTTATACCGATGATATTGATGGCAGTTGTAATAACAATAAAAGAAATAATCCAAATCCAAGCAGGTACATCCGGAAATGCGGATTGCAGGTACACACTGCCTATAAGCCAGATGACAAGCGGTAAGAACAAATAATCAAGCAAAACAGACCAGCCGACCATAAAACCTAGATGGGAACTGATTGATTTACGGGTATATGTATAAGCCGAACCGGATACAGGAAACGCTTTCACCATCTTCCCGTAGCTATTGGCAGTGAAAAGCATGGCAATGAGAGCGATGATATAGGCTGTCGGCACCACGCCTTTCGTTGTTTCAGCCAAAACGCCATATGTGCCAAACACAATCATTGGAGCCATATAAGCCAACCCGAACAGAACTAGCGGCACCAAAGTAACTGATCGTTCCAACGATTCTTTCTCTTTTTTCATATTATCAATCCTTTCTGTCCCTTATACTGCTGCTGTCTTCCGCGCAAACACTCTTTCATTACAAACAGGATTTCAGGCTGTTTTTCATTCGCGGATGCAGGTTTTCAGCGTAAGCCAGATCGGGATCGTGTTCTTTGCCCAACGGAACATCGACTGTCCGGAACGTTTCCTCCGATTGCATATCGATCAATACATGGCCTTTTCCGTCAACAGCCATGCTATTTCCGAAAAAATGCAAGTCCCCCTCCATGCCCAATCGATTGCAAATGGCGATTGGAATCTCATTTTCCATTGCCCTGCTTTGCATGTAGACCGTTTGATAGCGCTCATAAGGGGTCATGTTGGCCGTATTGACTAAAATCAAGTCTGCCCTTTGCAAACGAAGGAGCCTTGCGACTTCCGGAAACTCCAGATCATAACAAATCATTACGCCGATCCTCCCGAGCTTTGTCTCGAAGACCGGCCAACAATCACCTCGTTTGAAGGAAGCGGCCTCCTCACCGAATAAATGTGTCTTTCGGTACACTCCGGCTATTCCTCCCTCATCATCGATCAACGCACTGGATATGTAATAGGACCCTTCTTTTTTTTCTGGAAAAGAAATGACTGAATGGATAGCCAGCTCTCTGCAGACACTCCTTAAAAATGTCAGCGTTTCACCTTCAACCGATTCTGCCTGTTCCTCCAATTCACAGCCAATTGAATAACCTGTCAATGCAAGCTCAGGGAACAGAACAATATCTGCTTTCTGCATTTTAGCTTCACGCAAATATTCGGCCATTCGGTTTGCATTCTTCCATTTATCTGATAATACGGGAGTAAATTGTGCCAATCCTACCCTCATCACGACGCCTCCTTTAATCGGGATATGAAATCACTAAACGCTCAGAACGGAAGGGCCTTGCCAATCTTTTTTCTTCCGTTCTAAGCTGATTAACATCCAACTCCCGCAAGATATCCTTTTATACCCAATCATTCCATTTAATAGTCTTATAGAATAATCATTCTACTGAAGCAAATGATTGCCCAAGAATGGATAATCCTTTTGAAAGCTCTTCATCTGTGATGACAAGCGGTGCAAGAAAACGGATAACGTTACTATTGAGGCCGGCGGATAGCAACAATAAGCCATTTTCATTAGCAAATTTTGTAATCCCTGCTGTTCTTTCTTTATCCGGGAGCTTGGAATGGCGATCTTTCACAATCTCAACAGCAGCCATGGCTCCTAGACGGCGGATTTCCCCAACAAAATGATAGTGCTTTTGCAATTCGGATAGGGTGGCTTCCATTTTTTCGCCAATGGATTCCGCCCGCTTCGGCAGTTCTTCCTCCTCCATTACTTCTATTACAGCTAGTGCCGCTGCACATGCTACCGGATTCCCTGCATATGTTCCTCCTAATTCCCCGGGCTCAGCGGCATCCATCATTTCTTTTCGCCCGACAACCCCGCTCAACGGAAGCCCGGCTGCCAAGGATTTAGAGACTGTCATTAAATCGGGCACAATCCCAAAGTGTTCCATAGCAAAAAGCTTGCCAGTGCGCCCAAAACCGGTTTGGATTTCATCTGCAACGAACACAATTCCATGCTCCTTGCAGAATTCACTGACATAAGCAACGAATTTTTTCGGCGGTATAATGAAGCCTCCTTCACCTTGTACCGGCTCCATGACAATGCATGCCACTGTTTCTGGAGCGACGGATGCGATGAAAAACTCTTTGAACTCTTCGATTTTTTGGTCGATATAAGGATCTTCCTCCATTGCCTCCGGCTTATGGTACATATATGGAAAAGGAGCTTGGTATACCTCAGGCGCAAATGGGCCGAAACCGAATTTATAGGGCTTTACCTTGCTTGTCATACTCATGGTCATATTGGTTCTGCCATGATAGCCGCGCACAAAGGACACAACCGCTTGTCTTCCGGTATAACGCCGCGCAATTTTGACAGCGTTTTCAACTGCTTCCGCACCGGAATTCAATAAAATTGCTTGCTTATCGAATGTACCGGGAGTGATTTGGCATAATTTCTCCGCCAATCGGATGTAGCCTTCATACATCATCACGTTGAAACCGGGATGCAAAAAACGGTCCACTTGCTCTTTGACAGCCTCCGTGATCTTTGGATGTGTGTGGCCGACATTCAACGTGCCGATGGCCCCCGCAAAATCAATCCATTCATTCTGGTCAATATCTGTAACAGTCGCCCCATGCGCATATGCGGCAATTTGCAGGTTGCCATTGCTGACCCCTTTCGGAACGAATGCCTTTCTTTTCTCCTGCAGTTCTTTCGCCTTATTGGACGTTTTCATCCTTAACCACCTCTATCGTTTAATTTATTATCCAGTATGACAACATTTTGATACAATAAAAAGTACCAAAAGTGAAAAAAATTGGGTACCAGAAAGCGTGGGATTGCATGCTCTACTTATCGATCGACCATAGTAAAGAAACAGGTTTTATATATAAACAAGTCTATGAAGGCATTAAAAATGGGATACTGTCAGGCAGGATTACTTCCGATGAAAAACTTCCTTCAAAAAGGAATTTGGCCGGACAACTGAATGTAAGTGTCAACAGTATTGCGACTGCCTATGAACAATTGCTTGCCGAAGGATATATTTACTCAAAAGAACGAAGCGGGTATTTCGTGGAAAATATGAAAGAGCTTATTCAGCATGAACCAGCCGGCCAATATACCCTTCCTGATGATTTACGGGAAAACAAGGAAAGGGATGATGATTGGCTGTCTTTATCGCATATGACTGCCAATATGTCCTTATTCCCTTTCAAAAACTGGTTCAGATGCCAAAGGGAGGCGATTATTAACCACCAACAGGAACTTTCTGAGATGGCCCATCCACAAGGACCTTATATCGTCCGTGAAACAATCAGCAAAATGATCGCCTTAACAAGAGGCGTCAAAAGCGAGCCGGAACAAATCGTTATAGGGGCAGGGACGCATTCACTTATCCGTCAGCTGATGGAGTTAATGAAAAAAGAGGCGGTCATCGCTGTGGAAAATCCAGGCTATGCCCGATTCTATACATTGCTAAAGCGACTTGGACGTAAAGTCGCGCCAGTTGCATTGGATAAAAAAGGAATCGATCCTGCAGGGATTGCAGCTATTGATGCCGATTTGCTTTCCGTTACGCCCTCCCACCAATTTCCGACTGGCATCATCATGCCCATTTCCAGGAGGATCGAGCTGTTGAACTGGGCCTTTAAAAACAAAGGCCGATACATTATAGAAGATGATTATGATAGTGAATTCAAATACAGAAGCGATATCATTCCTTCTTTACAGAGCCTGGACAGCCATAATAAAGTCATTTACACCGGTACTTTTTCCAAATCGATGTATCCAGGATTCCGAATCAGCTATATGGTGCTGCCACCGGACTTATTGAGGCTCTACCGGGAACGCTTTCAAGACGGGATGCAATACAGCAATACTTTGAATCTATATACCTTGCATTACTTTATCCAGGATGGCGGATACTTGCGCCATGTAAAAAAAATGAACCATCATTACGAACATAACCGCGGGATATTGATTGAAGCCTTAAAAAAGAGGTTCAAGAAAGACATAGAGATTGATGATATTCCTGCTGGCCTGCATTTATTGGCCCATTTCTGTTCGGAAAAAACATATGCTGAAATCGAAGAGCATGCCAAACGACAAAAGCTTGAAATCTATACAATGAAGCGATTTATGCTGAATGGTGCTGAGAAACATGGAAAAACGATTGATCTGGTAATAGGTTTTGCCAACATAGAAGCGAATCAGATAGAGGAAGCGGTTGAAAGGCTATACCGCATATTGCATTAAGGCAAGAGGCATTCTGCGGGCAGAAAAAAAGGCAATCGCCTATTAGACAGGCGATGCCTTTATTTACTCGTTTCACGCAAAAATGAATCAATTCGTTCCGTCGATAAAATCTGGCGATTGCACTGCTCACCGTCTTCACAAATGTAATTGCCCAGCGCTTTGTAATTCATTGATGCGCCTTTTGATTTTAATTCAACTGTAAATAGGCCCACCTGTGAATGATGATGGCAAAAATGGCAAATGCCCTTTTTCGAGCTCAACAGAAAACGTCCATGAATCCCGACTAATTTTCCATCCACTTCTTTTATAATAAATTTCCGGCCATTGCCCTTATCATTCCAGCTTACAAAAGTAAGATGATTCCATTGATCCTCCGTCAAAGCAGGATTGTTCAATTTCTTCACCTTGCGGAACAGCTTACTGATCTGATGATCCGTCAAGGCAGGAAAGGGGATGCAAAGTTCACCGATTTTACGTTCGAACTGTTCAAGCCCACTTTCCGATTCGATCGACAACATATCGGAAAGCAGGGAATGCTGCTCTTCCTCCAGATGCGGAAACAGTTCTAATACTTTATCGAATGCTGAATAAATAAATGCCTTTTTCACCTGGCCGTCATTCACTGTATGCCTGGCTCCGTCAATCAGTTTGGCCTGCTTCATAATAAAGTTATATTGATCATTTGTTATAAAGGGAATCATCTTCATTTCCTCCTTACACTTATTGTACCAAGTAAGGCATGCGTATAATAGTTTTAAAATGACTATATCTATTTTTGGCATAGACTAAAGCGAATCAAATTAAAAATCATGCAAATGGTTTTGCATGATTTTCTCCTTATTTTCGATAGAGGATATTCTTGACCGTCGATGGGGATAAATGATACTTTTTCGCGATTTCATCAAGCGGAATACCTTTTCTATATTCATTCTGTATAGCCTGGTTGCGTTTTCCCAATTCATTCTTTGCCCCAGTTTGTGAGCCCCACTCTTTCCGCTTGTTGCCCTTAACAGGAATATAGATGAATTCTCCATCGATATATTTTTGCACTTCATTCAATAATGCTTCCGGCAATATTGAATGGGCTGATTGATATTTCATGCCGGCCCGCTCCTTTATTAAAAAATTTAATAATGGATGCAAAGCCTTTTAACTGGGCGATCAAAAATGATTGTCTACCCCATGTAAAGGACCGCCGCTAAAGAAAAAGGCTTTACATGGACCGTTCTAGTATCTTGTTTATTCAAGCTGACCACCTCCTGAATCATCTTCTTCCCCCTGAATATAGGGTACGCGGAATGGATTGTCAATTATGATAGCAAGTTCACCTGTCACGTATGCCCACTAAGAAAATCACCCCGCCCTTAAACAAAGCAAACATAAAAAAAACCAGTGAAAATAAATAATCACTGGTTTTTCGGTTGCAATTAATAATATTTAGATACATTAAATCCTTTAGACTTGTAATAGTCCAAAATTCCGTAATAGATGCCCTGAGCCGCTTTTTGCCGATAGGTAGGTGATCCAAGCAATGCATTGTCAGCCTTCGTATCGATAAAAGCCAATTCCACTAAGACGGCTGGCATCGAGTTTTCACGCAAAACATGGAGGTCGCCGTGTTTCTCCCCGCGATCCTTTGTTCCCAATGCTGCTGTCAATCTCGCTTGGATGCAGTCCGCCAACTTTTTGCTGTCTGTTACATTCGGATTGGAAGCCTTGCCGTAGTAATACGTTTCTGAACCTGTTCCCCCACCCGCATTCGTGTGGATGGATACAAACGTATTAGCCTTCACGTTTTTCGCAAATGTCACACGTCCTTGTAATGTAACAAAAACATCTGTATCCCTTGTCATCTTAACATTGAGAGGCGTTTTGGAAAGATAATTCCGCAGCCGGATTCCTGTATCCAATACAATATCCTTCTCTTTTAAGCCATAGCCGATACCGCCTGGGTCTGTTCCCCCATGGCCAGGATCGATGACTAATGTCTGTGAAGCAAGTGAAGTGCCGCTATTGCCCCCATTTGACGGTGGTGTTACTGTCCCTCCGGAATTCCCTGAATTGTCGCTGCTGCTCAAATAGGCATTAGAAACAAAACCGACTAGTTGGCTTTTTGACTTGACCAATGTCCAGCTTCCTACCTTATAGCCTACTGATACGGTCTCATTATATTTTAAACTGCCGATCGAATTATACAAGGTCGACGGGCCCGAACGCACATTCAATGTGTCTGCCTTTACTGATTGTGTTCCACTGAAAGTGATATTTTGCTTTGTTCTTAATTTATAGTTGATTGCCCTTGCAAGATAAATGGCTGTATCTTCACGGAGAGCCTTTCCTGTTCCAACAGAACCCGAAGGTGCGATGCCCAGCGAAACTAATTTATTTAAAGCACCTGCAGTCGTATTGTTCGAAGAATAGCCGAGTGCTCTGCAAATCATAAGAGCCATTTCACCACGTGTGACATTTCCCGATGGTTTAAACGTCCCATCCTTATAGCCGCTGATAATATTTTTCTGAGTGGCCTCCTGTATGTAGCCGGAAGCAAAATTACTTGAACCGACATCTTTAAAAGCCGTTTTTTTCTTCGTTCCATCAAAATTCAGGGCCCTTCCAAGGAATGCAGAAAATTCCGCCCTTGTTACATTATTTTTAGGGTTGAAATATCCATTGATATCCCCTGTCGTAATTTTCCCCTGAGCTAAAAACATTATTTCCTTATACGCTTTATGATTGGATGGAATATCCTTGAAGCTTGTAGAAGCCGCTTTAACCGGATTCTTATTTCCCATGGCCGCCATTGGCAACACCAACAGTGTACAAAGTAATAGAATAAGTGCTTTCTTCAAAGTTACCGCTCCTTTCTATCCACTACTAACTTACCATATTATCGGTATAATAATTTTAATATTCACCTTTTTTCCTAAAATCGCTCAAAAAATCGACAATAATGAACATTTACACATACAAAAAGACTACTTTTATCAATATTTCTGACATAAAACGAACAAAAATAAGGCCTGAATAATCTGAATATCTAGGACCTCTAATCACATATCTGCATTTATATATGGAAATTAGCTAATGAACAGGGAATATTTCCCTTTATCAAAGGACTTTTTCACCCTACCATCGTTGTTGTAAAGTTGCTTATAAGATTATGCCCAATAGCTAAAAAAAGAGACAGCATTTTAGCTGTCTCCGTTCTTCACCATGTATAAATAAATCCTTTTTAAATTAAAAACGACTCGCATTCTATACTATTAAAAAAAGCATCCATCTTTCATTGTAAAGGGTTTATGCTTTCTTCATATAAGGTTGCCCAGGTCACACGCATTTTAACGGCCATATTCGAAATTATGAAGAACTGTATCGTTTATGGAACAACTCCATTATTTTTGAACTAACATTTTTCTAACAATTCGTATTTGACCTCTATGGTTAATTTCATCCTCGAATACGTGAAACCAAATGAAGTAGTTATTAGATGGATGTTTATCCCATAGTCTATCCTCATATAACCAATCATCATCCAATTTAGCTAATTCTTTCAATGTTCTACTTCGAACTTCATCAAGTTTGGCAATATAAAAGTCTAAGGGATATCCTTTTATGTTTGCTCTTCCTTTATCTCCAAGGCCGTATGGCGTGCCCCAATCAGCCATTTCTTTTTCATTCGGACTCCTGCCATCAAAAATCTCTATTTGGAACCCTTTTTCAACAGCAGCCATATGTAATAAAAGGGCTCCAATACTATTACCATCCTTGCTCGGTAAAAAGTCTAAGTCGGAAGCAGTTAAACCATATACAGCTTCTAAAGTTGTTTTTCTGACATAGTCCATTTGTGAAACAAGATGTCCTATTTGGGGACTGAACCCTTTTAACTTATCTATCTTAAATTCCATACAAATTGCACCCCATCTACTCAAATAGAAATTTTGCCTTCCTACCTCCATAACAAAAATAAGACTACTTATTGGCAGCCTTGATCTTCAGCTCTAGCACGTATTAGCTTAATAAGTAATACTCAATATTTTTCGACTATTTTGTTCTCTGTTCCATTTAGAATTCTTTTTAGATTTTGTCGATGAAGAATGATTATTGATACGCTTATTAGTAGAGTAAGTGCCATGGTAACATTATCTTCAAATATTAGACTGTAAATGAATAATGCTATACTAGCCAACATTGAACTTAGTGACACATACTTAGTTAATAACAAAGTTAACACAAACACTGCAAAACCAACCAAAACACCTAAAGGCGTCAAGAATAAGAAAACTCCAGTTGCTGTCGCAACAGCTTTCCCACCTTTGAAGCTAGAAAATACAGGAAATATGTGTCCTAATATGGCTAATAATCCACATAAAGCAGGGTTAACCGTAGAATCTAGTATTAGTGGAAGTAAACAAGCAAGTGTACCTTTTAATATATCAGCAATTGCAACAATTACTCCTGCTTTTACTCCTAAAACTCTATAAGCATTAGTTGCCCCGAGATTACCACTACCGTAATCACGGATATCTTTCTTATAAAACATTTTACCGATTACTAAAGCAAATGAAATTGAGCCTATTAAATAACTTAAAGTCAGAGTTAAAATATTCATAGTAGTATGATCTCCTCTCTTAGTTTGTTATATTAAGTATTTCTATTCGGTATATATATTTTCCTGCAATCCTTCTTGCGTTAAACTGCCCCGATAGTGACATAAAGAAAGAAGCTGATTAAATCAGCTTCTTATTAAAGTAATGCACCCGTTAGTTTAAGTGCATTTATTCACAAACTTTCTGGAATGATTTTTTCTTTTGACCTATTATCTTATCTCCTTTAGATTCTACATCAAGATTTTCTCACTTCTTTACCCAATACGTTCCATTTCCGTAAGGGATGAAACCAATGGAATAATAGAATTGCTGGGAAGAACCCACGAAGATAGATTTTGCCCCCAATTCTCTACATCTTTTTATTCCTTCATAGACAACAGCCTTGCCAAGCCCCATTTTTCTGTATTTCGGTATTGTCACGAGCGGTTCTACAATTCCGTATTCAGAATGCTCGTCGTACCACATACCACAGTAAGCGGCAAATTCGCCATTTGAATCAAGAGCAATAACTTTTAGCCCCTTATTTACATTCGGGGCGCTAAATTCGTTATGATAATGCTCAATGTCCTTTTCCGTTGCGGTGAATATTCTATTTTCCTCTTCATGATCAAATCCTTTAAACAATACCTCTCCATACTTAAATACATCATAATTATCTGCCATGCTAGCAATGCGAAAGCCCTCAGGCAATTCATAGTTCAAGGAACGTTCTTCAATAGGAAAATATGCGTCACACTCTTTATTTGTGGTCGGAAGGTAACCTTTTCTATAGGCAATACGCTGAAATTCTAAATCCTTATCTGAAATAAATGCTTCAAATACAGCGCCATTGTTTAAATTCTTTTCAGCATAGAGAAGCATTTCCTCTTTTAGGTATGCATAGCCTTCCTTAATACAAAAATGTCCATTACCTAAGTCACTGTCATAGAGGACAGCAGCCACAATTTCACCGTCATCTTCCCATATCCCTATTCTCGAAATTTCCGATTTATTTAAAAAACCATGCTTCATCATCCAATCCCATCTTCCATAAGAAAAGGTCAGGTCTTTAAGACGACATAAAAACATCCTTATCTTCAAATAATCGTCCCCAAATTCATTGATATCACAATTGTTTCGAAATATTACTGTCATACATAACATCCTCCTTTTTACTTATATCTTTTCATGGGAGTTTTACACTACAAACTATAACATCTTTCAATTTATCCGCCTGTAACTAACTGCTTATTAAGAAAGGTCTTTCTTACAAACTACTTAAAGATATGTAATACTATCAAATTTATCATCAAAATTTCAATTCAAACTCGCCTTATATCGTAATTCAATTTTGCATTTTTTATGCCGTGCATTTGCTTTGTCAATCCTTTGAAACCCTGATATTACATCCATTTTTCATTTGTAAATAAATCTCAAACAAAATTAGTGTTATGCTCTATTATTTCTGTCTCAAATTTTACTATAAATTCTAATTTGTATTGTGAAGTTTTATAGAAATATATTACCCCGTTTGTTACATAAGAAAAAAAGCTATCAAAATGACAATCTTATTCAGCTCTTGCACCCGTTTGTTTAAGTGTAATTTTTCACAAACCATTTATCATTATTATATTGGACTTTAGTAAACCTACTACAATTACAACAGCTAATATTAAATTAATAAAAAGAAATAAATTTATTTGATATGAAGGAATACTTTTAAAAGAAAATGAAATCTTTCGAAGTACCGTAACCAATATTAGGAATATCATCATTCTCCAAATCATTCCGAA
The DNA here is from genome assembly GCF_047238185.1 of Bacillus kalamii. Taxonomy (NCBI): domain Bacteria; kingdom Bacillati; phylum Bacillota; class Bacilli; order Caryophanales; family Bacillaceae; genus Bacillus; species Bacillus kalamii. Next base: position 3,067,735 of record NZ_JBDFMI010000001.1, read on the forward strand.
TGTACTTAAATTATCATTTGCGATGTATTGCATTATAATCATTATTGCAGGTAATGATATCGTGAACTGAATAAAAAATAATACCAACCTCTTTTTCAAGTAATCACCTTTCCTGTGTAGTGTAAGAAATATGTGCAGTTTTCCTCCATTTTTCTACTTATTCTTATATTCTTTATTACTTATTATAATAGAATTTAATAAGTATATTAAAATGAAATTTCATCTATCGCTTATTGAGCTATCCTGCCCCGTTTGTCCAATAAGGGTTTCAGTAAAAAAAGCGTCAATCCTTGTTGGATCAACGCACCCGATAGTTTAAGTATGTTTCTTCACAAACTTAGTTGATTTTTGCATAATCAATCAGTTCATTCATTACAGAAATGCGACTGTTGATTGAATACTCTATCTATATATTATTTCTTAATTTGAATACGAGAATTATTCATTTGTAATGTATTGATAAATCCCTTTTTGTCTTTAGGAGAAATAGCAATTACTTTATGCTTACCATAATTTATTTCAATTTTTTTCATTGAAAGTGCTGGTGCTACAAATGGATTATTTGTTTCACGTATTGAGTTAATATCCTGCATATTAATATTCCATTTGATAGGACCATAGGATATTTTTAACGTATCTTTTTCAAATGTATATCGAGTATAGAACCAAATTGATGTCATTAAATAAATCATTAAAGGCATTATGATGATACCAACAATATCAAACCGAACAAATATTGATTCATATAGAATCCAACCACAACCAGCAATTACAGCCCAAATAATAACTCCCATCCAAATATCTTTTTTCGAAGGAAAAAACATCTTACCACCCCCAATATATATTATAGCAATTATCGTTTTGTATTTGGGATTATATTACATATATTGATTTTGATTCTCTTCTTCCACTATCCTGCCATGTTTGTGGAATAAGAAAAAAAGAGCTGCGATTAGCTCTTGACATTGAAGTAATGCACCTGATAGTTTAAGTACACTTCTTCACAAATAATGATTTCACATTAACAGGAATACAGCCAGGTTGCTATAATATAGAGGGCGTTAATCCTTTCAAAATCAACGCCATTAGACTTATATAAATTTTAAAAACCTAAAAAACACAGTAATTTTAAATATCCTTACAGTTCAACTGTTAATGTATCAAATATAATTTTATTCATTTTAGGCATTTTCTCTTTTGAAAGTCTCTCAATATCGTTTTGAAGAAGTTCAATATATGGTGTGATTTTTAATTTTGTTACTCCTTCATCAATAGGCTCATATAAATTTTTACCCAATCCATCTGCCAAAACCCCATCAAGCTGTTTTAATTCTTTTCCATAGGAATCTACTACTTTGAATTTAATCGAGCTTTGTAAGTAGTACATTTGCTCATTAGATGTATATGTTAGTAAAAGTCCCCCTGGACCGCGGTTTATTTTATTTACGGAAATAACTAATCCTTCTTTTTCTTGTTTGTAATCAAATCCTTCAATTTTCTCTGTCATTTGTTTCGTAACTTGTTTTGTAAACTCCCAAACCTCACCTTCTTTTCCTTCAAAAGTTATTCCAATTTGAGTATCTTTAGGGAATTCATCTTTATAAATTTCAATTGATAGGAAACCAGCCCAAAGTTTCGGTGAAATTTCCTTGTTATCAATAGTCATTGAACCAGCTTTGGACTCCCCATTTACCTTAAAGCTATGTTCAAAGTAATCCTCTGGTATTGGTTTGTCACTTTCAATTTGATAGCTAATTGTTAATCTTGTATCATCCAAATATGCTTCTTGGAGTAGAAATGCTAATTTAAATATGTACAGTATTGCTCGAATAAATATGTACAAATTTGATATGAATCTACATACTAATCTTGGGGGGATTAGTATGTACATAACAATGAATATTGATATCGATTTTGAGATTAAAAGTCTTTCAGACTTACCGAAATTCAAACAGATTATGGAGCATATGAAAATGAAAATCAATAAAAGTAAGCTAGCAAAGGAATTGGGTGTGGATCGGCGGACAATTGATAAATATCTAAATGGCTTTATCCCAAAAAGAAAAAGGGAAAAGCCCTCAAAGATTGATCCTTATTATGAAATAATAGCCGCATTGTTATCAGAAGATTCAAAACAGGTATTTTATTACCGTCGTATGCTTTGGCAGTACCTAAAAGACAATCATGGATTGGAATGTGGAGCTTCAACCTTCCGTGCGTATATAGCTCGTACACCTGAATTTAATGCCTACTTTGAAGAGGATAAACGTATTTCTTCACCCAAAGGGACAGTCCGATTTGAAACGCCACCAGGTAAGCAGGCCCAATTAGATTGGAAGGAAAACATTTTATTCGAAACCAAAGAGGGAGAAAAGATAGAAGTCAATGTGGCGGCTTTCATTTTATCAAATTCCAGATTCCGAACATTTCAATTAAGTCTTTCTAAGTCACAGAGTACCTTACTTTCTTTTTTAACAGATACTTTTGAAGCAATTGGCGGAGTTCCAGCTGAAATCCTTACGGATAATATGAAAACGGTAATGGATGAAGCGAGGACTGATTATCAACCTGGGAAAGTGAATGCGAAATTTGATCAGTTTGCGAGGGACTTTGATTTTAAAGTCAAACCATGTATTGCAGGACGACCGAGAACCAAGGGGAAAATTGAATCCACAATGAAACTCCTTGATGAAATTCATGCGTACCAAGGTCAACTGACAATGGAGGAACTTCATCTATTCATACAGGATTTAGGGAATAGAATGAATCACCAGATCCATCAAGGAACGGGGAAAATACCGATTATGGAATTCAAAAAAGAAAGGAACCACTTACTCCAGCTACCAACTGACAAAGTAAGAGATTCCTATCGCATCAAACATACACATGTAAAAGTCAATGCATCAAACATGATTTCCTACAAATCGAATCAATACTCTGTACCACCAGAATATCAAGGAAAAAAAGTAGGCTTACAGGTGTATGATGACTACTTGTGGATTTATTATAACATGAAACTGATCGCCCAACATCCAATTAGTAACGCTAAACTTAATTATCAAGAGGAACATTATAAGGCAAGCTTACTTGTTTCCACCCCTCATTATCCTGAAATCGACGATTTAGCAAAACGGAATTTAGCAACGATTGGAGAAGTGTATAAATAATGAATCCAACTACAAACTATCAACAATTATTATGGAATCTTGACTATCTAAAGTTAAAGCAAATGAGCTTACATTTAAATGAAATCGTAGACTTCAGCGTAAAGCATCAGATGTCATTTATCGACACATTAATCAAGTTGACTGCGTATGAAATAGACATACGGGAGAAAAACATGACGCAATCGATGGTGAAGGTCGCAGCTTTCCCTCATTTTAAGGAGGTGAAAGATTTCGATTTTACCTTTCAAACATCGATTAACCAACAGCAGATTCTAGACTTCCTTACATTGCGTTTTATCGAGGAGAATGAAAATATTGTGTTTTTAGGACCAAGTGGTGTCGGTAAAACCCATTTGGCCACAGCAATAGGGATTGCGGCAGCAAAGAAACGGACGAGTACCTATTTTATTAAGTGCCATGACTTGATTCAAAATTTGAGGAAAGCTCGATTAGAAAATCGGTTAGAGAGCCGTTTGAAGCATTACAGCAAATACAGACTGTTAATCATCGATGAAATCGGTTATTTACCGATTGATCACGAAGACGCTAAGTTGTTTTTCCAGCTGATTGATCGAAGATATGAAAAAAGAAGTACCATCTTAACAACCAATGTGAATTTCAAAGCGTGGGATGAAATATTTCAGGAACCTAAACTGGCCAATGCCATATTAGACCGCATTTTACATCATGCGACAGTTGTGCCTATGATAGGTGATTCATACCGATTAAAGGATCATTTAGCAAAAGAGAACGAGTAATTCTGTACATCCTTATCCAAGCGAAAGTGTACATATTTATGTTGACATTTACACTTGGAGCGTAACTGTCTTATTGTTAACTGTTTCTGAAGCACCTAGCTGCTTACTCGTACCATTATTGGATACCTTTTTCAAGCCAGAATCCCCAAATACATTGAAAACAGAACCAATAAGAGGAATATTTGATAATGTATTGGCCATCGTTGGCGATAAGGCTGAACTTCCCCATAATAACCCGAACGTTATTGAAGCTGCTCCAACAGAATACAGGAATTTCTTCCGTACACTTGATTTTTTATTTGGTGTATTCGTCTCTAGCTTCGAAATAATGGAATCGAGCTTCTCGGTTGGCACTTTTATGTTATCAATTTCCTCTTTAAACAACTGAGTTTTTTCTAACATCACTGTACTCTCCCTTCAACGTATTTTTTAGAATGTTTAATCCTCGCTTTATATTTGTTTTAACCGTTCCCTCTGGACAACCAAGAACCTCTGATATTTGGTTAACAGTGTAATCTTGATAATATCTTAGTATTAGAACCGTTTTATATTTCTCTTCTATTTCATCTAATGCTTTCAAAAGATCCATTTTTTCATCAGCATCAATTGGCAATATAGGATTTAACCTTTCTAAGACCTCTTGGTTTAATGGCACCGTGTATTTTTTCTTTCTTAGTTGCGATATTGCTGTGTTTATTAGGATTCGTGTAATCCAGGTTGAAAAATACTCTTCTTTTTTTAGTTTAGATAATGACTTTAATGCTTTATACATTGTCTCTTGGAAGACTTCTAATGATTCTTCTTCATTCCTCATATAAACAAAGGCAATTCTGTATAGTTTTTCTTTCTCTCTGTGAATCAAAGTTTGAAATGCATTAACATCTCCATTTTTTGCTTTATAGATTAAGTCTATCTTTCCTTCCATAATTGCACCTCCTTATCTATTAGATAAAAATACTGCTTATATCGTTTCAAATAATCGCTATTTTTTATCCTGTAATTAAACACTGTGCAAAACTATCCAAGAACGCCAATATCTCTTTGTATTGATTTTCGAAAACCAGTTACACTACAACTATTTTCTCTTCACTAATTGGAACACGAAGCTTTTCTCTTTATGTAATTGGCCCTTAACAGCATAAGAAAAGACTGTCAATTAGACAGCCTAGATTATCTATTTATCCTAGAAAGAACATAACTATCATTATATTCGAGTAGAGTGGATATTTTTCCTTCTTCCTCCACTAACCTGCCCCTGCCTCGATAGTGACATAACAAAAAAAGACTGCTCATTAGCAGCCTTGATCTTCAGCTCTAGTCCCCGTTACAATAGGGAACAACATACTGAATTGTTTAATCAGCATAGAAATTAACCTCTGCCACATCAAAATTTTGGAGTTTCATTATTAGTTTATCAATTTTCTTATGCTGGTCTTTTCTAATGAATTCTTTATAGCCTTTAAGGTCCTCTGCTAATTGAGAACATTCATCTCCCTTAAATTTTGCATCCTTATAATAATCCCTGAGTTTACGCAGGTGTATGTAACTCATATATAACTTACTGGAATTTTCAAAAATAGCTTCGTGTAAAGAGTCGTCAATAGGAAAGTAGTCTAATTTATTTTTCTTTCTATCATACATGTAACCATCTAAAGCCATATGCTTTCCCCTCCTTTTTGCTACCTACTATAAAATATTGATTTCATCAGCCAAGTTTGAAGTAAAAATATGAATAGGATTTTTTTCTTGCGCTAAAGCTGCTCCAAATTTAAATACAAGGACCAGTGAGACTATTGGAATATATTCCATAGTATTTTTGATATAACCACCTCTGTATGGTAATTATATCTAAAAAATCTTAAAAATCCTTATTTAACTAAACTGCCCCGTTTGTCCAATAAGGGTTCAATAGAAAAGCGTTAATCCTTCTTGGATCAACGCACCCGTTAGTTTAAGTGTAATTGTTCACATATTTAATGAAGTAAATCACCTGTAGTTGCAGAAGAAAAGACACTGTTACTATAGAATCGCATTTACTTATGATATAATTCTTCACCCTTGTTTTAAGTACATTTTTTATAATTTGTTCATAAGAATAATCTATATAGGGCTTGTCACACCTCCATCAAGCTAACTGAAATAACACCAAATCAAATTATTTTCTCCTCTGCTATTTACAGAAATTAAGTTTATTTACTCTCCTTAAGAAACAACCATTTTTCTAAGTTGATGAGAATGTGTTGTAACCCAAAGATGTCACAAACAAGACCTCTCTTGTTATGATACAATTGGAATAAGTTTACATATTGTTGTCTATGTTCTGCGTTAACGAGTTGGGTATGACTATTTATTCCTACCCTTGACGAATGACGAAATCAATTCTTTGGGAGGATGTTCTAATGAATAAGATGAATGGACTAAGTTTTATTCTAATTGCTGGTATCACGTTATCTGGATGTTCCAATATATTAGATGCACAAGAAAAAGCTGATGTTGATGTTGCTTTTAAAGGAGAAACTGGCAGAGGAAGGATTGAATTATTAACACCAATAATTACAACAAAAGATAACCAATTAGAATTTAAAACTAAGGGAATTAATGAAACTAAAATGGCCTTTGTCTTTGTTGCCAATAAAAAAGTATTTGAGAAGAAAATAAAAAATGGTGAATCCTACAAACTTAATATTAAGAATGTCAAAGATGCTCATAGGACGGACTACGAGCCTAAAGTTCAACTTATGCAAACTGAAGATGATACTGAAAATGGAGACATAATAACCTTTAAACAAGTTAGATATACAGTTGAAAAAGATTAATTTTATAGTTATTTAATCCTTATCCTAATGGGAAATTATTAAAAGATATTTCTCCATTAGGATGGGAAAACATTAATGGTCCTTCGCCTATTTCTAGCAAAGTGCTGTTTAAGTACATTAATTCATAAAATTAGACTATTTATTTTTTTGAAAAATATTCTTGAACTATTCTGCCCCGTTTGTACAATAAGGACTTCATAAAAAATCGTAAATCCTTTTTGGAATCATTTATTACAGGAATGCTGCCACTTTACCTCCTCAAGAAGTTTAATATAAAAAGGCATTAATCCTTCTTGAATCAACGCCACTGTCACATCAGAAAAACTTTTTATATAGCTCTCGTCGCAGTGTCCCACTTAAATAGGCGTAAATTTTAGTCGTTTCACTCTTCTCGTGTCCCATTAAATTCTGAATGACTTCTAGAGGGGCTCCGTTATTCAATAAAGTAGTAGCATAACTATGCCTCAACTGATGAGGGTGAATATTTTTATTGATGCCCGATCTCTTAGATATCTGTTTAATGACATATCTCATTTGGGGTATGCTCATTCGATGGGGAGCACGGACTGTTACAAATAATGCTTCTTGATCATCTGTTCTCTCGTCCAAATACCTCTTCAACCAGATATCACACCTAGTATTAAAGTAAACTTCTCTTTCTTTATTTCCCTTACCTAAAACAATTAAGGACTGATTTGAAAAATTAATGGATTGTCGATTCAGCTTTACGGCTTCTCCAATTCGACACCCAGTTGAATACATAAATTCAAATAATGCATTTTCTAAAGGAGTGTGACAAGCTTCTCTTAAATGCTCAATTTCCACTTCAGATAAAAACTTTGGTATTCGAATATCCAATTTGGGTTCCTTAATTTTTGAAGCTGGATTACCATTCAGAACATTTTCGTCTTGGGCCCACCTAAACAGTGATTTTATAAACCGTATCCTATGACTCAAGCTAGCAGCCTTTAATTGATCAGCAACATTTCCAAGGTATAGTTTTAATGAATGGGTGGTTATCTCATCAAGAGGAAGATCACCGAGGTGTCGGATTAACAACTTTAATTGAACATTATATGCTTTCAAAGTCTGTGGTGAATATCCTTGAATCTGTTTGTCAGCTTTATATAAATTCCAGGCTTCAGATAATATCATCCTATTACTCTCCTCCTCTATTTTTATCAGTATAGACAAATAGAAAGAAAGTAATACGCCAATCTTATTAAACGATAGCACCCGTTTGTTTAAGTACATTTATTCACAAAATAATTCTTTTCACACTTTATTTTTTACTGGAATGTGCCCTTTTAGTTCAATGAAAAACAGGGAATATGTGATTGCTGCTATTAAATTATTTAGTATATGTATCAACTTTTGTCATTATTGATTGCTTACGATTGGTTGCGAATAACAAGTAGATGAATAAAGAAAATAGTAATGCTATAATTCCTGCTAATAATGATTGATTGCTTACAAACACATTAAGGACACTATTACAAAGAGCGTGTGTCATAATACAAAGAAAGATGCTTTTTGTTTTGTAATAAACAGTTGATAATAGGAGGGAAAAAGAAATAACACTTAATGAAAATTCAGGGATGTTCAAATATTCATTTTGATAAGTTCCAATAATAAAAAACAATGGCAAATGCCAAATAATCCAAACAATACTTACAAGCAAAGTGCTTGTAAAAGCTGGTATTCTTTTTGTCAATTCTCGAAGCATAAAGCCACGCCATCCAATTTCCTCTAAACCGCCAATTAAGATAAAAAGAGGGATTTGTAAAAGTATATATTGGGCGGATACAATTTGTTCTCCCCCACTAATAAAATATGGAAGTAAAGAAAAGATTAAAACAATCAAGATAATAAATATATACCAAGTTAATTTTTTAGGTGGTTGATAACAACTTTTTAAAAACATTCTAAAATCTTTTTTTGAATCAGTATTTTTACTGACAATTATCCCAGCAATTGCAGGTCCTATTACACCTAAAATATAAAGAAGGTATAAAATAATTGATGAACCAAAAGGAATATTGTTCATTTGCGTATAAACAGCAATTATCCCCCAAGAAAGATAAGTTATTGAAAACGTTGTAAATAGATATTTTTTTAATAAAGACATATGTACCTCCTTTGAATTCACTAAACATACAAATTATACCATATTACGATTGTATTAGTCTTTAGTGTTCCCTATCTCTTTCATATTCCACTAGTCGAGTAGAAGGGAGACTTTCTACCTTACGGTAAATTGTACTCCTCCCCCCTCACAGAACCGTGCTTGCGCTATTAACGCACACGGCTCCTCCTAGTCATCATTTACAGAATATAGCTAATCTCTTTTCTTAATTCATAAATATTCACTTTAATTCTTGGAGAAGGAAGTGGAAACCTCTGAAGGAAAAGCCTAAATTTATCCCATGTAAAGGATTTTCTTTGGCTCCTTCTATTTAGCCATTTAAATAGTAAGCTTTCGATTTTCTCTTTGAATCCATTAACAGTTTGAGTATTGTCTGTTATGCAGTAATAGTTGTAGTATCCTATTAGAGAACGTTTAAATCTATCCATGATTATATGAATATCTTTATTTCTATTAGCCTTCAGCCATTCTTTAGACTCTTTGAGTTTGCCTTGGACTTTCTTCCTGCTCGATTTCCGTTTTACGCGGAATTTCCCTTGTTTACTTCTTCCACAATAGTGGGTAAACCCAAGGAAATCAAAGGTTGCTGGTTTCCCATTCCCTGATCGTTTTGCATTATTATCCGCAAACCGCCCGAAAGGAATAATCCTAGTTTTATCCTCTGCTATCTCCAAGTTAAATTTCTTCAATCTCTTTATTAAAGACTGATAGAACTGTTGTGCTTCCCTTTTATGTTGAAAACAACAAACAAAATCATCTGCATATCTTACTATATATGCCTGTCCTTCACATTGTTTCCTAACCACTTTCTCAAACCATAAGTCGAGAACATAATGGAGATACACATTGGCTAATATCGGAGATATTACTCCACCTTGCGGTGTACCATTTTGTGTTTTGTATTTCTTACCTTCCTCCATGTATCCACCTTTGAGAAACCTACTGATTATTCTCAGAAGGTTGGGGTCAGTAATTCTATGTTTCAAGAACTCCATCATCCATTTGTGGTCAACATTGTCAAAGAAACCTTTGATATCTACATCTACTACATAGCTTACTAATCTCTTTTCAATATAAAAGTTGAGTATTTTCAACGCATCATGACAGTTTCTGTTTGGTCGAAACCCAAATGAACAATCTAAAAAGTCATTCTCATAGATTGCATTTAGCACTTTGGCAATGCCTTTCTGTACAATCTTATCCTCATGTTCTGGTATTCCCAAAGGTCTTTTCTTACTCGAATTGAGCTTTGGTATATACTTTCGTCTCACTGGAACTGGACGATAACTTTTGTCTTTAAGTCTACTTACTAAATTCTTTATGTTACCTTCCAACTCTTCATTGTATTGTTCTTTAGTCGTGCCGTTCACGCCAGTTGCCTTCTTATTAGGTAACTCATGATGACATTGAATAAGTGACTGCTCATTTAATAGATGTACAAGAGATGTGAATTTCATTTTAGGTTCAGATTTTGCTAATTCTGCTATCCTTAGTAGTTTTGTTTCCATTTATTATCCCTACCTCTGTGTGTAGTAAATGTGTCCCTAGTAAGGGTGATAACTGGTAGCTAGCCTTCCCTCCATTAGCATTACCCAACTTCATTGGTACTACGCTGCTATCCGACTCCCTACACGGCATTTGGTTTCCTTGCTTGTTATCACTTGTAGACCATACTCTTCTGAAAAAAGAAAAGACCCGTAGGGTCTCCCGAGTTGCCGAATCATATCAATGTATAGCGTGCCAAGGTCTCTGACTCCAGAGAGGTTTTATCCTTCTTGCCTTTAACAAAGGATAAAATGTTGCTTTCTGCACGCAGGTAAGGCATCAGCCCTCTCGGTTTACTAACGCTTATGGAGCTCAACCCCTTCAACCATTTGGCTTTCGGCCCGCTACCTAACTGTCTACGCTTAAAGGCTAATGTTACCATTAGCCCTCCAAGACTCGCTACGAGCGAATGGCTAGTTCTTACTCGACGGGAATCCCACCCGCTATATGATACGACCTAGGCTCGGCCGCACACCTGCCCCGTTTCTCCCATAAGACTTCAATAGAAAAGCGTTAATCCTTCTTGGATCAACGCACCCGTTTGTTTAAGTACATTTATTCACAAACCCTAAAATATTTTCATTCATTACAGGAATGCTGCCCCGATAGTGACATAAGAAAAAGCCGCCTAAATGACAGCTCTGATCTTCTGCTACCTCAGGGTCCAATTTTTATTATACATAGCAGATGAAATATAAGATATACAAACTCTAATGAAGAATGGTTAACCTTAAATTAACTATAATTATTGAATTCCACGAATTTCACGATATTACTTTCGTTGTCAATACATATTATTACTTTATTTGCTATGTTGCTTAATTCTGAAATCACCTTGGAGTTTCTCAGGTTTTCATCTAATTTCCATCCAATTGGTTGTATAGTATAGCAAGAGTTATTATTGTCTAAATACGTCTTTTTTATAAAAGAGAGTAATGTATCCTCTTTTCGTACCTGGGATATTATTCCGTCTTTAATTACTTCATAAAACAATAATTTTTTGGATATTTGGAAATGCGAATTCATTTTATGAAAAGGATTTTTGAAATACAACTCCTGTATATACGGGTGAACTTGATATTTAAAAGCTTTAAATTGTTCGAGGGATGTATTTTTCACACTTTTAACTTGTACAGCTCTCAACTCGCCACTAAATTTTAATTCTTGTATAACTTTAAAGTGTGGGTATACTTCGTCTTTAATAATATTATATACTGATTTATTTGTAATCGGAAAATACGATAATACATCCGTATTATAAATTAATGAAGGCGCAATTATAAATTGAGCAATTTCAGTTATATTATTTCCTTCTTGTTGATTAGAGATGACTTTAATTTCTGGCCTTGTCACATCTTTAGATTCTCTCTGTAAGTTCCAGTATTCTTCTTCTGATATTTCTTTTAACCAATCCACGGGATCCACCTACTTTTTTGATAATATTAGGATGCATCAAATATAAGATGCATCCTAATATCTTTATTCTATGTTAAATGTTCTTGATGCTAATTGGTTAACAGACCCTTTAATCCATAAACTGTTCCCCAAATATAACTACGGTATGTACCAGGATCACCAACCCCGCACAAGTTTGTTTAATTTCACCCTGTTTTGCTACTTATCGCCTTATAAAAGAACATAACGCTGATTACTATGAAGATGATAGAAACCAAGTTATCTACAATAGACGGTAGAAAAGGACTTACTTGGAATGAACCTTTAGCTACATTTTCTCCTACAAATACAATTGTCTCTCTTATTTTTTCTAAAGTGAAAACTAACCCACTAAATAAAACGAAAACCCATCCTAGGATATTATATGTGTTGGCATTCATCTTACCTTCCACCTTACTTAATTTTCTATAAGGTAAGATATTCTATTTGTATTTTACAAAATCCTTCTTGTGCTAACCTGCCCCGTTCGTATTATAAGGTTGACCAAGTTATTGGTTGACCTTTTTATTTGAGGTCTAGAATACTAGAGGTAGCTGGGGTAGAACGTCCCTGCCCGTGGGGTTTGACCCCGTCAGCTAAACCGTTCGCCCCCTACTTATAGAAACATGATTGAAGCTGGTTGGGACACAGATCTCGTATAACAAGCAAAGCTATGACACTATAAGAAGCCATTTAGGGGTTACTAGCTAATTCATTGATGAGGAGGAGATATCATGAATCCAGTCATTGGTCTGGATGTCGCAAAGAGAGAAAGTCAGGTTCAAGCATTCTTGGAGAAAAAGAAACCTTTCAAAAAGAGCTTTAAATTCGCGCATACACTGGATGGATTACAACGGGCCATTATCATCTGCCTATCGTTCAGTATTTCGAGAAAAGAGGATACCTGTTAATCATTGTGAATCCACTCATTTCTTACAAAGCGAAAAGTTCGAGTTTGCGCAAAGTCAAAACAGACATAATTGATGCCTACCATCTTTGCGAGCTCTATTACAAAGAGGATTTAGAGCCCTATAAAAAAGCGTGGTATCAGCTTTTAAACTTGCGTAATCTGACGAGACAGCACGAGAATTTGACAGGCATGTTTGTACAGGCTAAGTTACAATTTCAATCCGTGCTGGATCATGTGTTTCCAGAGTATGTAGGCGTGTTTGGGGAATTGTATTCGGATGTTTCTTTGCATACTTTATCAGCCTTCCCCACCTCTAAAGAGATCCTGGAAGCTGGTGAAGAGGTCGTATCAGGGAAGATTCATGAACTGTGCAAGAGCCGATCTCAGAAATGGGCCTGTAATCAAGCGGAGAAGCTTATACAAGCAGCTAGTCGAAATCCATTTCAGCAGACTCTTTACCACAGTCACCTGATTAGTTTAGAGATGCTTATTGAGATTCTTCTGGAATACAAAAAGCATCTATCCAACCTTGAAGAAGAGATAGATGCCCTAGCAAAGAATATAGAAGAATATAAGATTATCCAATCCATTCCTGGTATCGGCGAAAAAATCGCGGCAACGATTATTTCTGAAATAGGAGAAATAGATCGGTTTAATCACCCTAAAAAGTTAGTTGCCTTTGCGGGAATCGATCCCAGTGTATTCGAGTCTGGAACCTTCAAAGGTACCAAAAACCACATTACGAAAAGGGGTTCCAGCAGGCTGCGGCATGCCTTATTTACAGCTGTTCGTTGCGCCATTCGAGATGCACGTAAAACAAGGACTACCAAAGAACTCATCCCTCGAAATAAGAGACTACGTGAGTTTTACGACAAAAAACGTGATGAAGGAAAGCCTTGTCGAGTTTCCATCATTGCCTGTGCGAACAAGCTTTTACATTGGATTTACGCTCTTTTGAAAACCAAAAAACCTTCCAAGATGTTGTATAAAATAAATTTTCACATATCTTCAAGTAACTTCCATGTCATTAAAGGAAGTTTATTTGTCATGCCTTATTTTCAGTATAACATGCTTATATTCTATTTTTGAGTGAAATGATTGACAAACTATTAGCTGGTTTTGTTGCATAAGAAAAAAGAGCTGATCACAGCTCTTGATATGGAAGTAATGTCCCGATTAGTTCTATATGGGATAGCCGTTTAATGGTATTGAAACCAAACAAACCATCCTTTCTCCTTACTTTTAGCTAAAAATATTTGACCTTGAGCTAAATCAGCTCCAGGTGCTTTTGGGAAATCCAAACGTACAAGCCACGATTTTTCAGCAATTTCTTTGCCACAAAAGATTTTTGCCATTCCAAAATAGTCATTTTCTTCTTTAACACCAACTGTTTTAGGAAAAGGTTTGGCAGTTACTACATTCCACTTAGTGTACATATCAGGAAAATCATCTATTCCAGTTCCGTAAGTTTTTGGTATTAAGGTATGTAATGCTTCTATTACTTCTTTTCTATTCTTAATGGGTATTTGCTCTAAATCACTTAGCACAGGACATTCTTTAGGTTGTGCATTTCCTTGAAGTGAACCGAAAAACAAAATCGGAATAGGAATAATTAAAATAGTTAACATTTTTATCAAATGATTCCACCTCAATATTATCTTGCCTACCTTTAAGAAAAATAGTCCAGTTATTGAAGTGTTATAGTTCTAATTCCGATTTAACCAATCTGCTCCGTTTGTCCGATAAGGCTCCATTAAAAATCGTTTATCCTTTTTGGAATCATTTATTACAGGAATACTGCCCCGATAGTTGCATAGTAAGAAAATGCTCATTAGCAGCCTTAATCTTCAGTTCTAGCACTAGTTTGGTTTTTTCAATCGCTTCATTCTCTAGCTTATAAATGTAATCGCATAAGCAAATATCACAATTAAAGTTGGCATAAATCGTGTTGAATCCTTCTCTAAGGGAGAACTAGACTTAATAACCCCCAGTATTACAAAAAGTTTAAAACTTAAGTAACCAATTACTGTGCCTAGAACATTCGCAATCAAATCATTGATGTCTGTGGCTCTATATAGAGTAAATAACTGACTTATTTCAATCATAAGTGATATTCCTGAACCAAATAATACTACTTTTTTTATTTGTTCATGCGTCTTGCTTATTATAGGGCAAAGAAATCCCAATGGAATAAAACAAATAATATTCAAAATAAATTCTAAGCTTACCCCATTGTCTAACGGAATCAAGTTAATATTAGGGTTAAAAAATGACTCTCCTAAATGTGATAGCCCGAACAGTTCATTTATCGTCGGAATCCCAACAATATTTTTGAAAACTATACACAGATAATAAAACATTAGAATTGAACCAATCACTATTCTTAAATTTGGTTGTTTTTTATCTTTTTTTAATAACCAAAATGCCAATAAGCCTATCAATACCAATCCAAAAATAAACAATGGTTTTAAATATAGAATGTCCATAATTGCTTCAAAAAGACCTAATTGAGTCACCATATGAATTACCTTCTTTTTTCATAGTTGCTTCTTTAAATACTATAATTGGACCATATTAAGAAAATCTGCATAAAAGTCTTAATTATTTCTTAATTCTAATTCACTGCCTTTTTTCATCAGATAATTGATATTAAATCTTATAGAGCTACACTGCCCCGTTAGTGCATTAAAAAAGAACCAACTAATGTCAGTTCTGCTCCTAAGCTAATGTACGAATTAGTTCAACAAGCATCATTCATTTATTACTCGTTACTGATTCATTTATCAATTAGCAAAGGAAGCCGACTTGGTATTCATTAAACCCAATAACAAGTAAAACCACTAATATGTAAAATCGATTGCCTCATCAATCATTAAGAAGATAGTATTTCCATTATTGATATTGTACTTTAAAGGCACTAAACTTTTAATGGATTCTTATACGTATTACGAGGATAATGGAAACAGTGGTAAATTATATTCTATATATGGAAGGAAGTTTGTAGATGATAGCCTCTATTTCAAATTGCTATAATGAACAAGAATTTTTAGATATTGTTCGTTTAAACGGTTTAAAAAAATATAATTTAGATAAAACAAATGGTAAACTACAAATTCCAAATAAAGTATTTACATTTGTGGCTCGGAATGAAAATGATGTCATTATTGGCGGTGTTTCAGGATCAACATATTTGTCATCCCTAGAAGTAGAGGTTCTTTGGGTTCAAGAATCTTATAGGGGACAAAGTATAGCCTCACGTTTACTTATAAAAATTGAGAATGAAGCTAAAAAAGCTGGATGTCAATTATCCCATTTAACTACATATTCTTTTCAAGCTCCACTTTTCTATCAGAAGCAAGGATATAAAATTTGCGGAGAAATAGATGGATTTCCTGACAATATTAAGATGTATATATTGAAGAAGCAACTGTGATAAAAGACTAAGAGCGTCAAGCAGAGTGGACCTCCTTGATGCTCGAAATTTTCGTAAATTATCACTCCAAATCATCTATTATTGATAATTAAATCAATAATTTCATTAATTTTCTAACCTGCCCCGATAATGACATAAAGAAAGAAGCTGATTAAATCAGCTTCTTATTAAAGTAATGCACCTGTTTATTCAATAACGAATGTTCAAAGCCCTGCAGTTTAATCAATTCTGAAGGGTTTAATACTATTTTTTATTCGACTACATCTTATTAATTATAGGGGGCATACGAATTTTAATAAGTTTAGTTAGGAATTTTTGTTTGAAGCAATTTAATCCCCATTCCAATAAAGATTACTCCAGTTATTTTATTTAATACCATTCCAATTTTCTGGTTTCCTCTTAATTTATTTGTTACATATGAAGAAAAATACGCAACAATTAAACACCATATCAACCCGGTCGTTGTAAATGTTAGTCCTAAAATTAAAAATGGAATCGGTCCAGAAGATTGCGTATCTATAAATTGAGGAAGGAATGAAAGAAAAAACAACGATACTTTAGGATTTGTTAGGCTCGTTAAAATACCCTGCACATAAACTTTGCGAATATTTAACTTATCGAGTTCAGATGCCCGAAACGTCTCATTTGATTTATCTAATAGCATACTTATTCCCAAGTATACTAAATAGATAACGCCTAGAATCTTAATCGTATTAAATAAGAAAACAGATTTTATCAGAACAATGGATAATCCGAACGCAACGAACAACGTATGAATTAATGAGCCTGTAATGATTCCAAAAACGGAACATACTCCAGCTATTCTTCCCTGAGAAATACTTCTTCCTACTATATACATCGTGTCCGTACCTGGAATTAAATTCAGTAAAATTCCTGTAATTAAAAATACTTCATAATTAATGATACCATACATAATTTATGCACCCTTTCTTTTTCGAGGTGCCCTTATTGATATTACAGGTTTATGAAAAAAAAAGAAAGAATTTTCATCTTATTTTAAATTTAATTCTGATAAAACAGTTAATTTTTCCTTGAACTAAACTGCCCCATTTGTCCAATAAGTACGTCACCTTTTTTTTAAGAATTTCGCTAATTGCTAAAAATAGATTTTTTATCATTTCAACAATCCAAAAAAATCAGTCGTAAACACTGAAAGTATAAATACTAATACTACCACTAATTGAATAGCCGAAAAAATATAATCATTTCTATTTTCTGCATATCTCTTCTCCATAATTATTCTAGCTGTTTCAGATGCAAATATAAAAACAAATAAAAGGATATGCGTCTCCAAAAACCAAATATGCTCTAAAGGGGCACGTTCGACGTTAGTGAAAAAACCGATGCATAAAAGGACAATAAAAATGATTCTAATTGTCCAATCAATTTTTTTGTGTTTATCATTTACATGACCATAGGAAAACAATTTTTTCTTTTCAACATTAAGCCACTTTCTCAAAGCTTTATTAATGAAAAAGAGAAAAAGCCCAAAAATAGATAATATTAAAATTAGATTTACGAAAACACTCTCCACTGACGAATCACCACCTACCAAAAAAACTCTTTATTTTTATAACATTCCAATTATTTCAAACAAACACATTCTAAACAAGCCCCATCTTCAATAAAATAGCCAATTGTTGAACAACTTCATATGTACTCTTAAACGAACTTGCCCCGTACTTCCATAATACGTTCGCTAAATTCTTATTAAGCTATATCAGCAAACCTATATCCAAATCACTCCAATTGTCTGCCATCCAAATGTTCTCTTCACTAAACCTCTTTAAAGGGAGTGAATTATATGAATTTTCAGCTCGAACCCACTCCTCTACCTGTAAGGCTTAGTTATAAAAAAAACTCCTTCACTATGTGCATGACTGCTCCCACATTACTCACTTCGGATCATCTAAACTCCTTACTGACTTATGCAGGAACGGCAGCCAATAAAGGAATTTTTATTTACTCTCTTGAATGTATACTTTGAGAGGAGGAATAGACATGAGGGAATTAATTGGGTATTGCTGCGTATGCAAAAAGGAACTTTTCTGCCTCGATGGCTTTTTCAACGGCATCATCGAAGAAGGGCAGTTATTTTGCTTTGATTGTGATGATCAAGCAGCCAATCAAAATGATCCACAATGTGAAAAAGAATAAGATAAGGTGGACTATTAAATGGATTTGAAAACATTCCGCTTTGAGCTTTCCTGTGTATATAAAACCATTCACTTTGACCCAGCCGGCTTTTTCCGTGAAAAGGCAGCAGACCCTTCGATGATACATACATTTCTAGCCAATACAGAACCATTGCTCGAACAATTAAGAAGCAATAACGATCAGGAACTCTTTTTTGTAAGAGGGGCAATAGGCAATCTTTGCAGAATAATCGGACCTTCGGAAAAGGCTCTCACTTTGCTGAAAGAAAACCTGGAATATGCTCTTGCCCAAGATGCAAAGAAGAATGAAATCATTTCTTTCATAAGACTGGGGGAAGCATATAAATACAACCATAAACATGCGGATGCCATTCGACTTTTTGACAATGCCCTTCTGAAATGTGGAATGTATGAAGAGGTGGAATACCTCGATTTCGCCAACCAGCATAAAGGAAAGTGCCTATTGGAAATGGGAATATACCCGGAGGCAATCGAAAACCTAAAAGCCGCATTGAAAATCCGCATGAAAAAAAAGGACGAACAATTGATCTACTCCACAAAACAGGTTCTGGAGTTGGCTGAAAAACTTGGGAATAAGCCAACGAAGAACCAAAAGAGGAGCCCTTAAGCTCCCCTTCAACCATTATTGAATATCATAGTGCGTTCTATTTTCTTGCCGACCATGCTTATGCCAAAGAATAGTGCTGCTATGAAGATTATTTTCAACGGATTTTGTACAATCTCAAATAAATCATCCCCGATGAAACTTAAAACCACTGTCATACCGAAAATACCCATCGCTGATGCAAAGGCAAACTTTCTGAAATCCATCCGGTTCGCACCGGCAACAATGGTGACAACCGAATTCGGAAAAACCGGGACCATGCAGAGCAGTGCGACAAGCAATATCCCTTTTTTGTGCATCCATTCTGTATACTTTTGAACGGATGGTTTATCTTTGTACTTAGCAATAAAGGGTTTATTGCCCAAGTATCTGCAAACCCAATACAATGACCATGCACCAGCTACACATCCGACGTAAGAGACAATAAAGCCGGTAGCCAAACCGAATGATGCTGCATTTCCCATTATAAAGGCCGTTAAAGGCAAAAAAGGGAGGAATGCTTCGATATAAGGTAAAAACACGCCTGCAATTGGACCTAATGATCCATATTGATCGATGATTTGCTGTAATGTATCTATAGACAAAATTTGATTCAATTCCTGGATCATTAGATCTCCCCTCTCTTCTATACAAGCATTTTTTTCTCCTTCACCTTCTGTATTACTGTTACTTGAAGTATAAAAGCAAGAACGACTTTCTCACATTCATTTCTCTTACACCAACCTTACAGTTTTGTAAGCCATCAAGAACGCTACTTTTTGTTCTTATTTAAAAATGTACACCCCAAAGATAAAGATACAACGAATAAAAAACGAAAGAATTTCTTAAGATTGACTAAATATGCCGCACCATAGGATCACTCTCTTAAAGAATAAACATCAGGAAACTTTCTATACTAATGGTAGTGATGTAAGAGAGGAGCAAATATATGAAAATCAGTATGGCAAGTGATCATGCAGGCTTTGAATTAAAGGAAGAAATAAAAGATTTGCTAACGAAGCAAGGGCACGACATCATTGATTACGGCTGCAGCAATAAAGAGGCAATCGATCTATCTGATACTGTCTATCCGGCTTCTCTTTGCGTAGGCAAAAAAGAAGCTGACCGAGGCATATTTATTGACGGTGTAGGCTATGGGAGCGCCCTGATTGCCAATAAAATATATGGCGTTTATGCGGTCGTTTGCCAGGACCCCTTTTGTGCAAGATTGGCGCGTGAGCATACGGACAGCAATGTCCTTTGTCTTGGGGGCAAAATCATCGGCTCTGCCCTTGCGTTGGAGATTATAGATGTTTGGATGAAAACGGACTTCTTAAACGGCATTGAAAAGTATGAGCGCCGCGTCAAAAAAGTAAAAGACATTTCAGAGAAGCATTTGAATCGCTTAGATTCCTTATAATGTTCCCATTTAAAAAAGCCAATCATAAAGATTGGCTTCTACAAGTATGGATGTTGGCGATTGATTTTACCTCCTGCTGAAATAAGGACCGCAATATCCTTTTTCATGTGTAACAACATATGTCCAGGTGAAGTCTCTGTCAACGATGTACATATCTTC
The DNA here is from genome assembly GCF_047238185.1 of Bacillus kalamii. NCBI lineage: Bacteria > Bacillati > Bacillota > Bacilli > Caryophanales > Bacillaceae > Bacillus > Bacillus kalamii. The sequence continues at coordinate 3,088,304 of NZ_JBDFMI010000001.1, forward strand.
TTCATGGGCAAAATCAATCGCTTTTAGCCCGGAGGTTTTTTCAATGATGTAGGCATCGTCACAATGCTGATAAAAGAGATAGCAGAATTGCTTTGTTTCTTCATTAAACATTCGGTCTGCTTCTTTATCTGTAAAGCAATTTCTTTTTCCATAACTGAACAGATGCCATAAATACCCGCAGGCGATTCTGTCACCGTACAAATAGATTTCCTTTCTTTCGTCCATTGAAAGATGGCTCGCAAAATGTTCTTCCCACTTTCCTCGAAGAAAGCATTCCCATTTGTCGATATTCGTCACTTTGACTTTTTTTGAGCAAGCTGTTCAACAATATCCATACGTCCTCCTGTTTTACATGCCTTCTTTAATTCCCTTCTTCACCAAGAACCAGTTGGCCGGATAGGATGTCAGCGCGCCAAGGATCATGGCAATCTGCATCATGAACCAATATGGCATTGAATTAGGCTCTGGAGGTGTGTCGAACAATACATAATGCACAATCGCCATCCATCCGAACATGCCGATTTCAAACGCAATCAAGGAAATCGTATCTGCTTTAATCGCCTCGATAAAACCTTTTCCCCAACTCATGTGGTTGCCCATCTGCCTATTCATCGGCACAATGGAAAATACCTGAAAAAGAACGCCGAATATATAAGCCAATATAAATTCAACAACATAATGTGTAAATAACATGGAGCCCATTATCGTAAACCCAGTAAAGAAAACAAATGGAACACCAAATGCATCTCCAAGAGTGCAGCCTCCTGAACAATGGCTAGTCGAAACAAAGACACTCTGCCAAAACGGTTTCTTGCCGCCCATATCCATGTCTTCTCCATCGTCCCCTTTTTCTCTTCCCATAACCCAATACGCCCAAATGGCGAACGGCCCTAAATATAAACCGTTAATGGGCCAAACAATATTCATAATCTTCATCGATTGCGGATGGCTTACTAAATCAACAGCAATAAAAACAGCAGATATAATGCCCAAAAAAACAGCAATATACGAAACAACAGTTAAAGTATCCATTTCTTCCTCCCGAAACAACTTATGCAGTTCTCTTCCATTCACTCCAGATGAAAGGAAGAAGGCATAATGATGATTGGATGCCCGTAAGCATGTCCGTTCTTTTTTATACCCGCTGCCGCATTCTATAACCGTCATTTCATTTTTTCTGAGGAAAGTAGACTACTGCTTTAGACAAACATTTCGGCAAAAGGGTCAATCCCTGAATCCTCCGTCCGAATGAATGATTTGCCCCGTCACCCAACCGGCTTCTTCGCTGGCCAGGAATGAAATTAACCTGGCCGCATCCTCCGGAGAGCCGATCGCCCCCGTAGGGAATTTTGGGCGGAGAAACTGTTTTGTCGCTTCATCCATCCAGCCTGTATCAGTGGGGCCTGGATCTACAGCGTTCACTGTGATTTTTTCCGCAGCCAATTCCACAGCCAATGATTTAGTAAAAGCAGAAATGGCTCCCTTTGTTGTAATATAAGCCAGATTCCCTGGCTGCGGACTCTTATCCTGGCCTGATACCAAATTAATAATGCGGCCCTCCTTTCCTTTTCCAGCCCTTTTGGCAAATTCAACGGATAGCAGGCATGTTCCTACAATATTAACTTCGCAATGCTTTAGCAGAATATCAGCTGTCATCTGCTGATACCCCACTTCCTCACAATGAGTGGCGTTATTGACAAGAATGTCCAGTTTTCCAAATCGGCTCTCAGCATGTTCCAGTAACCGGGGAATGGAATCCCTCTCACTTAAATCCAGCTCCATGCTTTCAGCCCGTATTCCATATCGGCTTAGCTCCCTTTTAAAGTCCTCGGGCCAATTTTCCTCAATATGGCTGTACCCCGTTTTTGCATCATAGCCGTATAAATGAGTAAAAAAAAGGGAAACTCCTTTTTGCGCCAACGCTCTGCACACTGCCGCCCCAATACCGTTCTCCCTGCTTACTCCAGTGACAAGAGCAACTTTCCCCATCCTTTTATCCATACAAACCTCCGTTCCCTGCCTCTTTTTCAATATGATAGCGGCATACAATTAGGACATCAGCTATTTTCCAGAAAATTCATCCTATATTCCATCATAATAAAATGAACATTTTTTTACAATTGCAAATGGAATACATGGATTTGCCAAAATAACCGTTATCCAGTGCTTCCCCACCATTTTTACGCTGTTTCCCCTATGTAAATGGTGCAATTATCCATATAAGACACTACATTAAAAATTTTGTATACTTTTTATATACATCTTTAAAATCGGTCCTCACTCATCACGAACAAGGGCATTAAAAAGAGAATCGCAAATGAAAGACACTACTCAACAGTTTTTGGAATATGTGCAGCAGGAAAAAGAGACCATCATAAATGAACTTCTTGAAGCAACGATCGGAAAGCGGACAGTGCCTTTAAATAGAGAAAAAGAGAAGGAACTGCTATCTTATCTGTTGGATAGAATAAACAGCACAGAAAGCGAGCAAAGATCACTCCAAAAAGAACGCTTCTTCGATCAGTGCCCTGAAAGCACACTTGAACAGGTACCCACTTTATCGGAGATTGTAGAAGTTATTTTTCTATATCGTTCAGCTCTATTGGATCTTGCAGAAACAAAAGTTGATGAAGAATCCATCCAGCACACGTTAAGGAGAATTATCGATTATTTCGATTTTGTTGTAAGCAGCATTACTTTTTACTATACTGATTACCAAAAGCAGATCATCCGGAATATGGAAGAGGAAGCAATGGCTCTATTGGCGCCTATTGTGCCTATAAAAGAAGGGATAGCCGTTCTTCCACTAATCGGGGAATTGCAAAATGACCGGATCGATTACATTTTAAACATAGTGATTCCAAAAGCGGTAAATATGAGGCTGGAATGCTTGATTTTGGACTTTTCAGGCATTAAAACATTTGATACATACGTAGCCCACCATCTTTTTCAGATTAACGAAATTCTTTCATTGCTTGGCATAGAAGCCATTATTACGGGAATTCGCCCTGATTTGGCCCAAATATCCGTGCAATTGGGCATAAAGGTGGATAAAATACAAACTTTCAAGAATGTCCAACAGGCCCTTGAAAGGTTATAAATCTTTGATAAAAACCAAAAATAAGAACCCTTAAAAAGCTGGGTTCTTATTTTTGGTTTCAGTTATTCATTTGCTTTTTTTCTAATTCTTCCAGCACTTGTTGGACACTGGCATAAGAGTTTAAATCCTTTACGTCAATTCCTAATTGGATAGCAGTCTGCGCCAATTCCGGTCTGATGCCGGTAATTATGCTTTCGATGCCGAGCAGCTGCAAAATATCCCTTATTTGAAAAATTCTTTGTGCAACATAGGTATCAAACGTATGCATGCCGGAAAAATCGACAATCAATACATCCACCTTCATTTTTGATACATTTGGAATAACCACATTAGAAATATATGATGCACGATTTTCTTTAAAATTTCCTATTAAAGGAAGGACGGCAATTCCTTTTTTAATAGGGACAATCGGCGCCGACAACTGCATAATTTCCTGTTCGATATTTTCAAGCACTTCCTGATTACTCATATTAAAGCTTTTCGTTGTATCACGGATAGCCATATCAAAAATATAAATGACGCGGTCGACAATAGTGAAAATCTCTGTCACATCAATGTGATGATCGACACAATACTTTCGGATCCTTTGGATTAAACCAATGCGGAAATCGCTTAAGATTTCTACTGTCTCTGAGAGCATGGTACCTGTTTCATAAAAAAAGCGGTCCACATCATATTCCATGCTTACATCTTTATTTTCTTCTTCAGATAAGCATAACCGCTTTGATATCTCGCTTAGCAACGCTGAAATTAGTTCTTTATGTTTATTGATTTCCCTAATTTCAGATTCATCCGAGCGCCTCTTAATCTGAACAAGTATATCTTCCAACAATGCCGTTTTGTCTTCTTCCAAATACTTAGAAACACTATTCATCACTTCGTATCCCATAGCTTACTCCTCTCGAAGCCACTTTTTCAATCATTTCATTATTTATAGTATAGCAATTATTGAAAAAGCAAGCTATTGGAAGTACTTTTCAAAGGGAAACCATGGCATGAACAATAAAGGACATACAGCATTAAATTATTTTATTTATTAAAAAATGGTAGTATTTACATATCAGAAAGATCATCCTGCAGAACTGGTTCCTAAAGAGCACGGAATGACAGGATGATTTTAAAGAAGAACATTATGATGGAAACAAGGAGGAGGATTTAGATGAATTGGATTGCCTCTCTGCAAAAAGCAATCGATTATATGGAAAGCCATTTAGCGGAGCCGATAACGATTGAAGACATTGCCAAACAGGCTCACGTATCGCCTTTTCATTTTCAACGCACTTTTTCCATTTTGACTGATTCAACAGTCGGTGATTATTTGCGCAGAAGAAGGCTGACTAAGGCGGCACAGGAGCTCACACAAACAGACAAAAAAATAATAGACATTGCCTTTGCATTTGGCTATGAGACACCCGAGTCCTTCTCCAAAGCTTTCCGCAAACAGCACGGAATGACTCCTACAGATGCCCGCAAGAATAATGGAAAGCTTGTATGTTATAACCGCCTGGTTATACAGGTGCAATTGAAAGGAGCGGAACCGATGAAGTATAAGATCATAAAAAAAGAAGCGTTTCAAGTAATTGGCGTGAAACGTACTTTTTCTTTAGAAAATGAGGAGAATCTCAGAAGAATCCCGAAAATGTGGGATGATATCCATCAAGATGGGACAAATGATAAGCTCAACCGCTTAAATAACGGTGCTATCAAAGGAATATTGGGTGTTTGTGCAAACGCAGCACACGGCAATCCAACTAATTCAATAGACTATTGGATTGCAACAGACTACTGTGGGAAAGTTCCAGCCGGATGGCAATCCATGCAGATTCCAGCTTCAAAGTGGGCTATTTTTGAAGTGCATGGACCTATGCCGGATGCTATGCAAATGGCCTGGAAACAAATCTATTCTGAGTGGTTCCCTTCCAATTCTTACGAGTATGCAGGTACGCCGGAGCTCGAGGTTTATACAGAGGATGATCCTGCAAGCCCCGGCCTGTATTCAGAAATATGGATTCCGCTTAAATAAAAAAACGGATAGGGCTCTCATTAAAATCTCGCCATAAAGCGCTTGCTTTATGGCTTTTCGAAATAAAGACAGATAAAAAACGGCCATACAAAGAGGAAAAATAGAGGTCATTCTAATAGGTGTCCTATGCGTTTATCTATACGGTGAACTTCCACGTATTTTTATCTGTATTCTTCCTAATAAGTATTTTCTATTGGAGCTTCGTACTTGTTTGCATGATGCTTTGGACTAGAAGGAACACACAGATAGCTTCTTTCCCTATTCAAAGCAATCATTTATTTTGGCCAATGTTTGATGATCTTCCCATTTGCCGTTTATGCGCACGTTTTCTTTCGCTATTCCTTCCTTATGGAAACCCGCTTTTTCAAGCACTCTGATGGAAGGGATATTATGGGGCATGACACCTGCCTCGATTCGATGCAATTTCAGCTCATTAAACCCGTAATCCACTGCCAATAGCACTGCCTCGGTCGTATAACCGCAGCCATTCTGCTTTTTGTCTAAACTATAGCCAATCCATCCGCTCTGCAGATCTCCTCGTACTACTTCTGATAATGCAATACTTCCAATTAGGTTCCCGTCTTCCTTCAAAAAAACGCCAAATGAATACAATGTCCCTTTTTCAGCTCCTGCAATGCCCCTTTCTATCCTTTCTTTTTGTCCATCAAGTGTATAGAAGGAATCCTTCTTTAAAGGGGAATACAACTGAAAGAATTCTTTATTCTCCATTTCAAGCTGAAGCAAAGCTTCAGCATCTTCACTAGCCAATAACCGTATAAATACTCTCTTCTCTTGTTTCATTTTACTTCCTCCCTTACATTTTCATTTAGTAACTTCAGAAATATATCGACAGCTTCTGCATAATTGCGGCGGTATACCTATTCTCTCGCAAAATGATTCATTCGTACAAGAATAAAGCGAATAAAAAGAATAGTATACAAGGAAATGATTGCAGGAGGTGAATGATATGTGTAACTTCAGAGAAAACGATTTTGATAGACGTGATGGAGAGCGGAACGATCGCAGAAGACGCAACGAGCGTTTGGTTTGCCGTTGTGAGTGCCGCCGCAGACGCAACAGATGTGACGACTAAGCAATAAAATTAGTTGCTTCCTTAATCAGTTTGGGAGAGAACGGGCACATTTTGCCCGTTCTCTTTTCTTACTGGTATCATCTTCACTAGATCCATTCCTCGATCAATCCATTCACAAATCCAGAGACTCTCTTAATGGCCGCTCTGGAAAAATCAAATTCAATTCCAGTGTTTTGATAGATTTCGGGAATCGGGGCATATTGGCTCGTACCTGCACCCTTTTTGAACAAAGCGATGGCCTTATCCGGATTTTCCCGGTAAATCATATATAATTGCAGAGCTCCTATTTGTGAGATAGCATATTCAATTTTATAGAATGGGTATTGGATATAGTGGACGGATTCCATCCAGGATGAGCTAACATCAGCCTCAAAACCTTTTATATCGATAGGGGCATATTTATATCTTTTGTTGATTTCCACATACATATTGTCCCGTTCTTCAGTTGTATGATGGGGATTTGTATACATCCAGTGCTGGAAGAGATCGCCTGCTACAGGATTGATGAGCATCATGAAGGACCGCTTCCCTATTTCACGCTGTGCTTTTCTGCATTCCCCATCATCAGGATAAAATACCCCAATCTTATCCAAAAGGAGCAGTTCTAGGCTATGTGAATACAATTCGGCCACTTCTTCCCTAAGGTATTGTTCTTGAAACCCATGTACATGATCAAACTGGAGATAAAAATGCAGGGCGTGCCCCAATTCATGGATCAGGGCATTAAGTGCAATAAATGAAGGGCTAAAATTAGCGAAGATAAATGAGTTCTTCGTTTTCGGGAGTGTAAAACATGCTCCTCCGGGTGCTTTTCCCTTCCTGTCATCCAGATCGAACAACCGTTTTTCCCTCATATGATTGAACCGTTCCTCAAAATAAGGATCCGACTTGCCGAGCATCTTTTGCACACCATCCAACAACTCCGAAAAGCTCGTGAAAGGGATTTGCTTTAAAGAAGAATGGGAGTAATCCCACGGCCGGTATGTATCTACCTGAAGTTCTTGCTGAAAACCTAACGCAAGCTTTCCCCAAGCCGGCACAAGAAGCTTTTCAACAGACTCATGGAACTTATAGCAATCCTGTACAGTGAATTCCCTCCCTTTCATCTCAAATATATAGTCACGGTAGTTTTTAAAACCTGCATTGATTGCCATTTGATGCCGAAGCTGCACCAATTCATTCATCACCCTGTCGATATCTGGTTTAATGCGACTGCGCGATTTTCCTAACTCCCTCCAGGCTTGTTCACGCATTTCTCTATCAGGGCTATTGAGTTTTGACTTTACGAACGCATATGGTTTCATCTCCCCATTCCAATCTGCTGATAATGACCCCATCATTTCTCCATACGCTGAAATGAGCTCCTGCTCCTTGAGAGTTAAGGGTATATTGGCTTCAATCAATAAACCATTCCTTTTTTTTCTTGCCTTTTTCATGAATCCGTATGCTTCATCAGAAAGATGGTCCTTAAATGGGCACCCACAGAACTTTCGGTCAAACTCTCCCCTATACTTTAATAGCAATGGTTGCAGCGTCTTTTGTCCATTCAAATACCGCTCTTTCTTTTCGAAATTAGTGGTATCCTGAAAAAATTCAATCATTCGGCCTGTCAATGCTTCCTCTATCTCCGATTCAATCTGCCTTTCATCGTGCAGCCAGGTTTTTAATTCTTCTACGGAGAGAATCTCGCGTTGTAGAAGCAATTGACATCTATTCTCCAGTTCATTCAAATCAACACATTCTATATCTTCGTAATAGAAGCCTTCCTTTTTAATTTCCGGCATCAAACACACTCCTCCTTCCGCAATAACTTTATTTTATTCCAAATTTACCCTTTTTTATAGTGTTCTCCATTTTGTTATTTAGTAGGCTTATTCCTTTTCTTACAAATAAGTAAGCTATTTGTAAGTCAAATAAATATCTCATTTTGCACTTTTGATTTATATTTAAACATATCGAATATGAAAGTTGCGTTTTGCATCTTTTAAGCAAGGAGTCTTTTTATGAAAAAAATGTATAATTTTCTTTTAGGATTGGGTATTTTAGTCACATTGTTGCCTGTCATCGCCATAAACGTCCTTAAACTGATCAAAAAAACAAGCATGGAACAATGATGATTGTCCATGCCTTCTTCATTCAGGGAAAATAAGTTCTGTAGGCAGCGGCATTTTCCCTCTCTCCCAGCGGAGATCAGGCACTCTGCCATCTACCCACGCACTAATGCCACCCATTTGCTCCATTCTGAAAATCCACTCAAAAAAGAGCAGGCGGATCGGTAGTGACCCCTAAAAGGTAGTTTTGACTCTACCTTTTGGGGTGCGGCACCATCCACCTGCTCTTTCCTAACTAGTCTTCAAGCTTCCTATTTATATCCTTAGCCACTTTCTTCAGCGCTTTCTTGGAGCCCCTTTCCAGATCATGCTGCCATTTCCGATCCTGATAGCTGACAAAAAGCGTATTCAAATCATATCCCTCTGGATAAAGATCGATTGCCTTCAGTTTCAGTTCAACCCTCTTCACATTGACCTCTTTAAATACTCCTTCATGAAGCACCATAATATTGTTGAAGTTATTCTTTTTCTTATAGACAATTGCGTGGCCGTCGAGTTCTGTCAGGCTTACTTTATCCCCTATTTCAAATTCATACTGGTATTCCATCTGTACCTCTTCACTAATAGGCTTCTTCGTTTTTTGCCCATCCACAAGAGCCGTGTCGTATTCCTTATTGTCCATATAGCCTTTTGCTTTTTGGAGCACCCTTTCAGGAATGTCCATTTTTCTTGAAATCCATAAAGCATTGCTGTCACCGGAAGTGCCAATCAATAATTTATATAGAGGTTCCAATGCTTCACTATTGAATTGCATCGCGGCATTCATAAAATCGCTGTGCATTTCCGAATAACGCTTGATCTCCCCGTAATGAGTGGTCGCCACTGTGATGCAACCCATTTGATAGAATTCCTCCAATATGGCGATGGCAAGTGCAGCACCTTCATTCGGCTCAGTCCCGCTTCCAATTTCGTCAAATAAAAGTAGTGAATTTCTATGCGCCGCTTTCATGATATCCGATATGTTCTTCATATGGGAAGAAAACGTGCTTAAAGCATTTTCAATGCTTTGGTTATCGCCGATGTCGACAAATACTGAATCAAATACAGCAAGCTCTGTCCCCTCTTTGCCTGCAATATGAAAGCCCGACATAGCCGCCAAGCTCAGAAGGCCGATTGTTTTCAGCACAACTGTTTTTCCTCCTGCATTGGGACCAGTAATGATTAGGCTACGATAATCTTTCCCGATTTCAAAATCCAATGGAACACTATCTTTCGGCAATAAAGGATGCCTGCATCCTTTTAATGAAATATAGCCATGATCATTGACTTTGGGCTCTACGGCATCGTAGCTCTTACTAAATTTGGCTTTGGCAAATATCATGTCATACTGGCTGATCAGTTCAATATTAATCCTGATCGGCCTGATTCCCTCTGCAATCATGCCTGTTAACGTAGCAAGGATCTGATACTCCTCCATCGATTCCTCCGCCTTCAAGCTAGCAAGCTCCATATTCAGTTTCGTTACGGCAGCCGGCTCTATAAAGACAGTCGATCCCTTTGAAGAAACTTCCACAATTGTACCTGCCACATGATTTTTATAGGAGGCTTTGATGGGAATCGTGAATCGGTCATCTTTCTTGCTGATAAAAAATTCCTGAATAAATTCCTTGTTGGTTCCACTTTTCAAGAATTTATTCAACCGTTCTTCAATCTTGCTTTCTGCCTTATCCATTTGATTCCGTATCCTTTTCAACTCTTTGCTTGCTTCGGAAGCGACTCTGTTTCCCTTAATGGCAAATTGGATTTCTTCTTCGATGCTTCTGAATTCCGTCATAGACCGTGCATAAGTGTGCAAAGTGGGGGCGAAAAATTCTTTATCTGCCATAAACGATACAATTCTCCTGCACCCACGCAGGAAATCTGCTATAGCTATTAATTCCCCTGGCTCAAGAATCATCCCTTTCTCTACCTTTTCTATTTGATTCCCTATATTGGATATCCCCTTCAAGGGAATATGATTCTCTGCATCAAGCAATTTTCTGGCTTCACTTGTTTCATTCAGACGATTTCTCACCACTTTTAGATAGGCACTTGGCTGAAGCTGATCCAGCAATGCTTTCCCGAGACCGCTGACACAATGGCTCTTCACCAACTCTTTCAATTCTTTATACTGTAATTTATCAAATGTCATCTGATTCATTATCATTCTCCTTCACCGTTCCGGAATATAACCTCATATAGCACAAAAAAACCGCAGTATGCCATCCTACCCGAAAGGACAAATATATCCAATCGAACATTAGAAAGCTTCTGCGGCCATCAACTACGTATGTAGCGAGGCTATTCATTCAGCACAAATAGGAGGACGTAGATGGACCTTGCAACAAAAAAAGCATGGCAGGACAAATCCCGCCATGCTTTTCGCTGCAACACCTATATGTTGCACGAATGTATGGAAAAGGAAGCAGTCTTCAGGTAGGTATCCACAGCGGATTAAACCGCTCTGGAAAAAGGCATACTTAATACACTGGATGATTCCAATGATTAAATACCTTATTCAACTAGGATTAGTTGATACCTACTCCCGACATAAAACACCACACCTTTTCTAAAGTTGCTTTTACTATATCATTGACAAGCATCTGGAGTCAATGCGGTAAAAGCCTTTTTCATTCATCAAGCAAAAAAAGCAGGAGAATAGACAACCGTGCCCTGCACCTCTGATAAACTTCCCGGCACGAGCTCTAATGCCATAAAATTCACATCATTCACTTCAAACGGAGCCTTTATACTCCATTTGGAGGCTGGTTCAAACCCAAATCTAGGGTAGTATTGCTCGTGGCCAAGGACGATGACTGCTTGATAGTCCAAATCTTTTGCTTTTTTTAGCGCTTGCTGGATCAACGCTTTACCGATGCCTTTATTTTGACAGGAAGGCCATACAGACACCGGCGCCAAAGCAAGAAACTGGTCAGTGCGGGAATGATCGCCTATTTTTATTTTAGTCAACAGGATATGCCCGGCAATCTGATTGTCTTCTTCATATACAAGAGACAGTTCCGGGATGAATTCATCGCTTCTCCTGAGGCGCTTAACCAATTCATGTTCATTTCCATCACTGAATGGCCTATTGGTAAAAGCAGCTTTCACCAATGGCTCGACTGACTGATAATCTTCTTTCTTTTCCACTCTAATGGCCATATGATAGGTACTCCACTCTTTCTATATCGAAATATATAGCCATTTTACGATAAATGAGGATGAAATAAACATACTTCTTTAGCCGGCCGTATCCAAGGATTCCTGTTTTCTGTAAAGAGATAACCGATCGATTATCGCTTCACTTCGGTTATCAAGCCCTATGACGTTTACTTCATTCTGATTCTCTCTAAGCTTCAGTACCACTTTATCAATTGCTCCAACAGCTGAATCATCCCAAACATGCGAATCGGAGAAATCTATTACGATTATTTTATGTTCGGCCGTTAAATCGAAACGGTCTACAAAACTTTCTACGGAGGCAAAGAAAAGTTGCCCTTCCACTCTATACAGCATCTGATTTCCGTGGACCTTTTGCTGAATCTTTATTTTGGATATCTTGGCGACAAAGAATATAGCGCTCAAAATGACACCCGCAATGACGCCTTTAGATAAATCGTTAGTCCATACTACGATGACAACAGTGGCAAGCATGACAAACGCATCTGTTTTCGGCGCTTTTCTTAGATAAGCAAAAGATGACCAATCAAAGGTACCGATACAAACCATAATCATTATTCCAGCGAGTACAGGCATAGGAATCTGCACTACTAAGTCACCGAGGACAAGAATTAAAAACATCAGAAACAAGCCGGCAACCAAGGTAGATAATCTTCCCCGCCCTCCTGATTTAACATTGATGACCGATTGGCCAATCATCGCGCATCCGGCCATTCCACCAAAAAACCCGTTAACGATATTCGCTATCCCTTGTCCTCTTGCTTCCTTGTTTTTATTACTATCGCTTTCCGTCATGTCATCCACGATTGTTGCAGTCAACAACGTCTCCAATAGGCCGACAATCGCAAGCGCCAAGGAATACGGGAAAATAATCTTGAATGTTTCCAGATTAAAAGGCACATCGGGAATGATAAAAGACGGGAAAGATTTAGTGATTGTCCCTAAATCTCCAACTGTCTGCAAAGGTACATGGCCAAAAATGGCCGCTGCCGTCAACACAACGATCGCAAGTAGCGGAGCGGGGAAGATTTTAATAAAGCGCGGCATAATAAAGACAATTAGAAGCGTAACGCCCACAAATAGATAGGTCATTGTCGAAATGCCCACAAAATGGGGCACCTGCGCCATAAAAATAAGAATGGCAAGTGCATTCACAAAGCCGATCATAACAGGACGCGGAATGAATTTCATTAATTTGGCGACCTTAAGTACACCAAATAGCCATTGCAACAGCCCTGTCAAAACGGTTGCAGCAAGAAGATAATCCAAACCATATTTTTTTACTAGCGGCAGCATCAATAACGCCATCGATCCAGTCGCAGCCGAAATCATGGCTGGACGCCCGCCGACAAAAGAAATCAATACAGCTATACAAAAAGAAGCATATAGCCCGACCATCGGATCTACCCCTGCTATAATGGAAAAAGCGAGTGCTTCTGGAATTAATGCCAAAGCAACAACTATACCGGACAAAACATCAGCCCGGACATTCGAAAACCAATCTTTACGTAAACTTTCTAACACTTCTTTCACCCATCCCTTATTGATTATGAATACGAATAAAATCCATAAAGAATAGTCTATCACCAACAGTCTCAAAATGGAACCTTTTTGAACCAAAGAGGAAATGGTTATCATTATGGTATGATGGAAAGTGGATTTTATGGACAAGGAGAAATAGAAGATGATTATAGGATATATGCGACCATCTTTTGACGATACAGATTGCAAAAAACAAATGGCATTATTAAATCCGTTTGAATGTGCACATATAGTGAAGGAGGAGCATGGTTCACCAAAAAAGAGAATACAGCTGGCAGGAATGCTTGAGAAGTTGCAGGCAGGCGATAAAATCATCGCAGCCCGCCTTTCCGCTTTGGCAGACTCGACAAGGCATCTGATGGAAATCTTACAGCTTTTACAGGACAAGAAAGCGACTGTCTTCTTTATCGATGAACAAATTGACAGCTCCCGGGATCAACATTATTCCTTTATCTCCATCACTCAGCATTTATTGGCTTTCCAAAGCCATATCATCAGCGAAAAAACGAAGCAAGGCATGGATGAAGCCAAACAAAAAGGGAGCCAGCCCGGCAGGCCGCGAAAACCGGATGAAAACGTTCGCAAAGCCATTAAAATGTATCAAAGCAAACAATATACATTGCCAGAAATCAAAGAACAAACAGGAATAAGCAAATCAACCCTATACAGAAACCTCGAGCATTAACAAAAGCGGAAAGCGCCTGTTTACCCCCGACAAGCTTAAGGCGAGCTCTGCTTAAAGGCTGTTCGTCGCCTTTAACAGAGATTGACTTAAGACCTCGAGGGGGTGGCGCTTGCAGCTAGATGAGCACAAAAGCGGAAGGGACCGTTCAGTGACGTACAAACTGGACCGATTTTCTTGAGATATAGGAAACACGGCAAGCTTGTAAGCCGATGTTGACTTATCGTAGAGAAAAGTGGGAAGTTTGCTAGTCACTGGTCCCTGCAGCTAGATGAAACAAAAGCGGAAAGCGCCTGTTTATCCCCGACAAGCTTAAGGCGAGCTCTGCTTAAAGGCCGGGTTTTGCCTTTAACAGAGATTGACTTAAGACCTCGAGGGGATGGCGCTTGCAGCTGGATGAGCACAAAAGCGGAAGGGACCGTTCAGTGACGTACAAACTGGACCGATTTTCTTGAGATATAGGAAACACGGCAAGCTTGTAAGCCGATGTTGACTTATCGTAGAGAAAAGTGGGAAGTTTGCTAGTCACTGGTCCCTGCAGCTAGATGAAACAAAAGCGGAAAGCGCCTGTTTATCCCCGACGAGCTCTGCTTAAAGGCCGGGTTTTGCCTACTTTATTGCTTGATTCTATTTACTGAGCATTTTAGTAGACCTAACCGATTGCTTGTACTATAATTATTATCAAAATAGTCAGTTAATTCGACGTTGCCTTCTACAATCAATACACAAAAGGATGGGGATCAACAATGGAGCACACAACAAGGGATATCTTTTTGGTTAGGTACGTGGATTTGCATAATGGAACATTTTTTGAAGAAGAAATGTTCGATTCAGATTTAAAAACCTTACATTTCCTAAAGAAAAATGATAATCAGGTTCTTTCCACTCAATATTTACGAAGAGAAAAGAAAAAAACTTCCTGAAAGAAAGCACTCTGCATGTAAAAGCCGGATTTCCGGCTTTTTTCTTTATGTATTTGAATTGTTTTGCCAGCCCGCCTTTGTTCATATGCAGGACCTGGACTGGCATATACTAATGAATCCATTTCAATCATCAAAAAAATCAATATATAAATAAAAATGATAATAGATTTCTGTTATCTCCTTATTTGTCAGCCCATATTTATCCTTTACCGCTTGATAGATTAATTGATTATCTTCATACGGACGGTAATCGATTCCTGTTCTTGTCAAAACATCATAGAAACGTTTCATATAAAGATACACTTCTCTTTGTGAATGGCCATTTGAGGTATATAAATCCTTGCTTGGATATTCCGAATATCTTTTGAGTTGTTTCTCCGTAACCGTTTTACCATTGATGATCATATCACTATTGGGTTTAAAGGCATATTTGATTCTCTGATTCTTATATGTCGCATCTATTCTATAAATGAGAAATAATGTACTGTTATCAAAACGGTCTTCTTCATGTTGCTCCAACTGAAGATTTTTATGCAATAATGAAACAAGCATATATTTCTTCTCAAGCGGCAAATCTGCAAAGTTATCCTTCAATTGTAATTTCATTGTAACGTAATACGTTTTGATCCACTTGGCATTCTTGTATTCATATGTAACATTTTCAATATACTCATTCAATGAGGAGCTCTGAATAATCAGATCTCTTTTTTCCTGATACTCTTCCCACGCATACACTTTCCTGAAGAAGAGTATCAACAATAGGACAAAAAAGATAGAACCGCCTATTACAAGTGCTTTTAATTTCATGATGTATTTAGCCTTTTCTTTTTATAATATAGAAAGTTCATGCCTTTTCAAATGACAATACAATGAATTTTTAAAAATCTGTCTATTAACCTTTTAAAAAGCCCCTCCTTCCTATTACTCTCGACATTTTTTTCTTCCATGTTAAAATGGACTGGCAGAAAGGATGATCAGATGAAATTCATAAGCACCTTGTTATTGGCTGCCTTATTGCTGTCAGGCTGCAGCGCCGGCAACAATGATGGCATTCATCAAACAGACAGACAAACATCTGGCGATTCGGAGCATCAACTTGAGAATGCAACCACTGCATCCGTTGTCCGTGTAGTGGACGGGGATACAATCCTCGTGAGGCTTGATGGAAAACAGGAAAAGGTCCGGTTATTATTGGTCGATACCCCCGAAACAGTGAAAGCCAATACACCCGTTCAGCCATTTGGACCAGAAGCGAGCGCATTCACAAAAAAAATGCTGCCTGAAGGAAAACAAATTCAGCTCACTTTTGACCAGGAAAAAAGAGACCAATACGGGCGAATGCTTGCCTATGTATATATGGATGGAAAGATGCTGAATGAAAGATTGTTGGAGGAAGGGCTCGCACGTGTCGTTGTCTTTAAACCCAACGTAAAATACGTAGATACATTCCGTGAAATCGAAGAAAAAGCAAAAGAAAAGAAACTAGGCATCTGGAGCCTTAAAAGCAATCAATCCGGAAGCTCTTCACAGCAAAGCAAGGGAGCTACAATAAACACCCCCTCCCAAGGTACTTGCAGCGAGCCTACAATTAAAGGAAACATAAACCATAAAGGCGAAAAAATCTATCATCTTCCAGGCGGGCAATCCTACAGCCAAACAAAAGCCGAAGAAATGTTCTGTTCGGAAAACGACGCTAAAAAAGCAGGTTTTAGGCCTGCCACACGGTAACATTTAGCTGCAAACAGACAGCGCAGGCTGTCTGTTTCTTTTTGAAAGAATAAGGGTTTATCTCCTCATCCATTAATCCAAGTCACTGGAATACTTTTCCGGCAACAGTTCCATAACATTGCATTTAACTAATTCACCATTATAAGAAATAATGACGTCTGTCTCATTACCGTAATCGCTGATCAATTCCCTGCACATTCCACAAGGGGCAACAACCCAGCATCTGTCTATTTGTTCATGGGGATGGGGATGGGCTACAGCTACAATCGTTTGAAATTCATGATCTCCTTCAGAAATTGACTTTCCGATTGCCATTGCTTCTCCGCAAACCGTTATTCTCCCTACATTTGCTTCCACATGAACAGCTGAATACACATGGCCGGAGGCTGCACGGACAGCAGAGCCGATGTGGTGCCTTCCATACCGGTAATTTTTTTCGATTACTTTTTCTGCTTCTTTAATCAACTCATAATCTTTATCCTCTAAAGGTTTAACGTTTAACATAACCATTCTCCTAAAAATGTGACTATTTTATATTGTCTTCTCTTTGGCATTTTATTAAGGAACTTCATACAAAAACACGGAAGACCTGATGAAATAAGGGTAATCATTTTAATTCTGCAATAAAAAACCACTTTATTATAAAAATGGTTTTAATTGATTCCACTATAAAAATGGTCTATTTGCTTCGGTAAACTCCTTTTGCTTGGCATTAGTCGATAAGATACTCACTGGGGATTGCGGATGAAGGGCGCCATCCTGAATGTTTGTATTTTTCTTTAAGAAATCCCGGACTTGTTCTTTTGTCATTCCAACTTGTTTAGCCTCCATTATTAACTGCAGCCATTCGTTCTTATGCTGCTTTTTTTCGTTCCCATCTACAGATAAACTCATGCCATCGCCTTCTTTCATCCTTTTTCAGGTCAAGTCGAAATACAAAAGTTAACTTGTCCAGTCACTTACCATGAAACAATCCTTCCAAAATGATTGATACCATTCGTTCTGCAATCATTTGCGGGTTTTCCCCTTTTTCGAAAAGCTGAGTAAGCGTCAATCTGTCAATAACCCCTACTAGGGTTTCCGCCGCTATCCCCATATCAATTCCAGAACGAAAACATCCTTGTTTCTGTTTAGGCAGCCATTTGGCTTCTATCATCCTGGCCAATTGTTTTTTGATATCCTCCGATTTTGGTGAAAGATAAAAACCAATTCGGGTCAATTCAGGTTGATTTCTGAAATATCGAAAAATAGACACCAATCCTTCAGCAATATCCTTGGATACCTGCTGTCTAGCATGCTTACGCTCCATTTTGCTACAGGCAACCAGTTCGAACAACTCCCTGCGAAATTGCTCTATCAACTCTTCGAATAAGGCTTCTTTATTCTTGAAATATAAATAAAAAGTAGGTTGGCTAACATCTGCTTTGGAAACAATATCCGAAATTTTCGTATCATGATAACCATGTTGTGAAAATAGATCAATGGCAGCTGATAGTAAATGTGAACGGCTTTCTTCGCCATTAGATCCTTTTTTTCTTCCTCTCATTTTCATTTTATGGCTCCTGTTTCCAGTATATTACTCATGAGTATTATATTACTTCAATTTATTTACAGTCAATCGCTTTTCCCACCCTGCCTTTAAAACGGTTATAACAGCTCACCTTTCTGCAGCCAAAGAAAATTAAACTCTCATTTCTATATACTATATGCTTTTATAGTGTACTTTTTTACGGATATTCCATATAGCTTCTATTTGATCACTAACCATCTGTTCATGTACGGTTTGATCCGGGTTGACCACATACTCCCAAATCCCCCCCTGTTCCTCTATAAAAAAAGGAGAACATGAACGCCTTTTCATCCTTAAAAATAATAAATAACTGGCCTTTGACTTTTCCATCTTTAATCTGTTTAAACGCTACATTCTCTAAGTCCGGCTTATAATCATACCCTTTCTTAACTTGATCAAATAAGCTGACTTCACTGTGTTCAACTTTTCCCGACATTTTCTCCTTGCCGAACCGATTTTTTGCCTCTTTTACACTTATGCCTATCTCAGCATTTTGCTTGATAAAATCCTTATTAAACAGATGGCTGTTTGATTTTTGGGTTGATTTTTCTGTCGTTGACTGGCTACAAGCAGCCAATGCCAAACATAAATAAGCTAAAAGGAGCTTTTTCTTCATAGATAGTCCCCAAAAAATGGATTAATAGGTTCTGGGATAAAAATTTTCCCAATGTTATGGATAACAAATTCTACCTTTTTGTTCCATAATCCTTTACCACTATAAAAAATGGGGAATTGGGTCTATTTAGAATACTAAAAGCCCTATGTTTTCATATTACGAACGCATAGGGCTTCTTAATTACGTGATTTACTTGTACTTATTCATAGATTACATCCGCATCCGGAGGTAACTGCCTCACTCTTTCAAGATAGGCTGAAACATTCTGGTCTTCTTCCGAATTGTAATCAAACCCTAGAGAGTCTGCTACACGAATGGCCGTCTTACGGAATAGGGAGACACTAGAAAATAATGAATTCCAAACCGCTTCATAGTTTCCTCCTGCATAAGTGGCCATCAATTGTTCCCATTCTTTATCCGTTATATATTGCTTCAAATATTTGCTGTTTTTGCCTGTGCTAACCGCAAAGCCAGTCTCAATGCCCACTTGCCAATCAAGCATTTTCAAAAGCATCTGCCGGCAACTTCCATTTAGATGATCCTGGGCGTATAAAATTTCTTTTCTCCATAAACCTTTTACGACATAGGTAGATACCCACCAAAATTCGTTGCAGCAATCTGCAAAGTGGGCTTCAGAAGGCTTCGCTATCCAATAATCTTGATCGGTAGGATTTGAAAGCGTGGGCATATCCCCATCTTTGTCCAATACTATCTTCGTTAGGGAATCTTCCTTGCAATAAGCCCCTTTCTCTTCAACCGGAGCAAGCATAAGATCAATTCTGTTTCCATCTTTAAATAGCATCAGGTAAGTGAACCTTCCTCCAAGTTCCGGAGGGAACAAAGACATATCCTCGGGTGTCTGCAAAATGATCCGTTCACCGAATACATCGATCCATTCCGGATTTTGCAAGAATGAATCCAGCTCACTCACCAGATAGACGATATCGTAATCCTGAAAGATATCTCGCGGAGCTTTCCTATTTACCCTCGATCCATTCATTCCTACTGCCCGTATCCTTTCATCCTTTTCGGCAACACGTACTATTAAATCCATCATTTCCTGTTTTGTGCGCATATCCATTCCTCCAATCATTAGCTTGCATTTCTAGCTCATAATAATAAAGCCATGAATATAACCGTAGATTCTTGAACTACTGGTCGAAAAAAGGAATAAGCATACTTAATGCCCCCATCTTAGCACTTAGGTGAGCATTCATTTATAGAAAAAAGAGAAACAATCGTTACAAATACAAGATGCTATTCTCTTCTTCTTTTAATCTGATCACTATTTTCGCTGATAATTGTTCAGGCTTTTTGCCATAAGATGATTGGATTTCCTTGAACAATTCTTTTACTACTAGTTCCACGTCCGCTAAAGATGCTTCTTTTGAAAAGCTTTTGGTCCTTGCCATTTCCAACCCTTTAAAAGAATCCTCATAACCTTCAATCTTATCCTCGCCGAAGGCCTTCAATTCAAATTCAATTCTCATTTCATCAGTCATCATTTACCCTCTGTTACAAATTAATATTGGCTTGTTGCTATAAAGAAAAAGTCATTCTTTTTATATTTTTCAGTCTCGCTATTAATCTGAGTTCTTATGGTACTATCATAGATATCCAAATAGATAATAGAAGAAAGATATTATAGGAATAATCATACACTAGGAAGGAAAAACACTGAATGAATAAAAGACTATGGAAATACCTTCATTTTTCCATACTTCCCTTAGCGCTGGCCAGTATTGCGATCATCGCATTCATTATATATACCGATTGGGATTCTTTATTTCCTGTCGTCCTCGGATGTATAGTTATTATCTTTCTGGCGTTTATTTACGTGCCCATTCTCATTATTTTCCGCCTCAGGCATTTATCGCGCCAGAATATCCGAAAAAGAATTCTTATCGCTATAGCCGTATTTGTTCTCTACAACATAGTCACATGGACAATATACTACTTCAAAGAACCGGCAGAAATTGATTTAATGGCAGACCTTATTAAAAACGGTATTTTAGCTATGACTATGGCGTTCTTCGACCTTTTCTTCTTTAAGAAAGGATTTGATGAAAACGAATGATACTATTACAGGTAGCGACACTAAGATTCACCTTTTTTCTCTTGGCGGGCTGAATTCAATCTTTGCCCTGCCATCTCCCAAGTTCCGCTGGCCAATAGGCATGCTCCAAAAATAGCAAGGAATAATCCAGGCGAAACTACCTTCATAAATGATAAACCAAGCATGAGCGTACCAACTAAAATATACTGGCTTGTGACATGAATGCGGTAGGAGTTCCTGCTTTCATTCCATGAACGGAAATATCCCTGAAGGAAACCTAAAATGATTTGAGAAACAAGTGCCATATACGGCAGCCACTCTATGGAAAACGAATAAATCCCCAATAGAAGATAGATGAATCCCATCCCCATATACACCCATTTCATAGCATGGCTTCCCTTTTCCTTTCTGGTTTGTTGCATGCGGTATCCCCAAGCTGCAGAAAAAGAGAAGACAGCAAATAACCATGCAAATAATGTATAGCTAAAGGAAACCTCCTTCAGCCAAATGGTATAGTAAGGAAAGATGACAACTTGGCCGACAGTGACGATCAATGGGATGTATTCGATGTTTCTGTTTTTCAATTCGCCACCTTCTTTTTTAGGTAGTTTTGATAAAAGAGATTAACAAACACTTCATTCGGATCCTTTTTATTTTTTATTTGCCGGAATGCCTGCCAGTCAGGATACGCTTTTTTGAATTGCTCCTTTGTCTGGTAAGGATAGTATGGCAAATAATAGGTGCCTCCATAATCCAGCGTAACATCTGTCCACTTGCGGATCATCCGCTTCGCATGGAGAATTTCACCATCACTTAATCCATGCTGCAGCAGTACGACCAATCCAAGCATATCTTCCCTCGCATAAGGAAGGCTGGTCAATGTATCCTTCCCTGCATATCGGACTGTAATATTATGAATCTTAAAATCGTCGTTTTGATCATTTTGCGGAAGCTCTTTTTTCAAAGCCTCCAGATACGGTGTGAATTGATTGATAGGAACAAAAAATTCCTGTAGGACCTCTACTCTTCCAGGCTTTGTAAACTCCATGAAAGTAGATTCAGAGCGCATAGCATTATTCCGGGTTATGGACTTGCCATTGATCGACCTCATATACAGTTTCTGGCTTGCCCAAAATAAATCCTCCCATTTTCCGCCTCTCCTCCCAAGGTCGAGCGCCAGCTTGCTTGCTCTTATACCTTGTTCTCCTTTTAAAGGAGTTGTTCGATCCTTCTTGCCTGTTTTTACATAATCGACCGCATACATTTCATCCAAGAATGTATGCGGAGCTACGCTGATTCTTGCATAATGCATGGCAACATCAGGGTCATCCAAAATATGGCGGAAATACGCTGCATAATCCTTTGCCTCGACCCTTTTTGTATGCATGGTATATCTTTCGTTATCTGTCAAATCCAGGGTTACATCCAGAATGACACCGAATAAACCATAACCCCCTAGCACATACCGAAGCCACTCTTTATCCTGATAGGACACTTTCTTTATTTCACCTGTAGGCGTCAATAAGGTTATTTCCCTAACCGTGCTTGCCATTGGCCCAAAACGGATATCTCTTCCATGGGCGTTCACCGATAGTGAACCTCCGACCGTAAAAATCGATTGCGATTGTGTCACTTTTAAGGCCAAACCGTATGGGGCAATCGCCTTTTGTACATCTTCCCAAGTTGCCCCGCTCTCGACCACGACTGTCTTTTTTTCCTTATTCACTTCGAGCACCCGATTCATTCCGGCCATATCCAAAACAATTCCATTTTTATAATAGGTGTGGCCCCCTTGGGAATGCTGGTGCCCTGCAATGGATACGTGCTGCTGGTCTTTATTGGCGGTTTTGATGATACGCTGGATCTCGTATCGGTTATTGACCTTCTCTACCCGTTGGATCCGTTCAGGCAGCAGACCTGTATAATCTGTTGCTAGACCGCCTTGGTTAAATCCATACTTCCTCTTTTCAACAGGTATATTCCATACGATCATCACAGCAAGCGCTGCCACTAAGCTGCCTATGAACCACGGTTTATGGAACAAACTGTTCTTTTTCCCCATATTATCCACCCGCACTCCTTCGTTCCAATATTAGGAATATACCATACTATCTTTTTCTTGTTTATAGATTTCAAGAAAAATTATGCATTGTCTGGCAAGATAACGGATAGGCCAGCAGACGGATACGTTTTATTTATCTTTTTGTCCGCGTTCTGGACATCCCTTTCTTTTTTGCAACTCATCAATCATGAATCTATTTTCCGCCTTAACAATAACTTCTCTGCTACCATTCCAAAACTAAAAAACGATCCTCCATGAAAAAGGATCGCTTTCACTGTTATAAAGAAAATAATGATTTACTTTTACACATCATCTTCCCATATTGTCAGGCCATTTAAAAATGAATCAAAATTAGAAGCAAGTTCAATAATCTGTTCATTGTCAACATCTATCCATATCACTGCCGGTTCTTCCTTTGTATTTCTGTAATCAAGCGCAACCCAGGAGTGCCCATTTCCAGAAAGCAGTACGATATCGTTAGGCAAACCCCATTCATCAATTAAATACGCACTCTCCAGTATACCGTTTTCCTCTCCTATCCCCATTAGATGATCAACCTCTATATGGTCATCCGCCCAAGAAGTCGGGACTGAAGTCGGGTAAGCATCGAATTTTATATATCCTCCATTTTGTTCCTTCAGAATATGTATGTATGACTGCGGCAGCTTAATATTCAGCTTTTCTTCTGCTTCTTTTACTAATTCCTCTGTCAGTGGTTCCAACTTATAATACTCATTATCTTCCTGCCAAATACGATTCTTCATTAAAACACCCCTTGCGAATGGAATCATATCCATTTATTCGTTTATTGTACCAATAGATATTTGTGAAATTTCATCATTAAACTGTTTCTTTAAGTGAGGAGGCCGCTTCAGAATGCTCACTTAAAGCGGAACGGGCGATATGAAAAATCAGAGAGTTGTCTGGACAACATAACTACTCTTCATTATCCAAATCATGATCAAGAAAAGATGTTTTATCGTTGGTCACCTCAGATTGCTTTTCGATAAATTGACCGACCACAGATTTATTAATACCATCCTTAACTGCTGTTGAAATAACGATATACACTACTAGCAGACCTATTACCCAGAGAATAATTGAAAATACCAGCGAACCAATAACCATCTATCATTCTCCCTTCCCCTTTTAACAAGGATCTTCATAATACATTCAGTAATCTTCTACTAACCTATTCCAGTTCAGATAATATAGACTTTAATAAATACTTATTTCTGATAGTGTTCTAGCTCTTCTGCTGGATATGCATTTGTCCAATGGTATGGCTGCAATTCATTTAAGGTCGCAAATTTTAACAGATTGTCTGGATTCGTAATCCCCACTTTGACATCCGCACCCCAAAAACGTAATCTTTCTTGGCATACACCACAAGGCGAAAGAACCTTAAAAGGACTATTTTCATCATCTCGTACAACACATAAACAATGAGTAACACGTACATTGTATTTATGTGCTTCACACATTGCTCCAACTTCAATACATAAATCAACACTCGAATTGGCTGTTTCAATTGAAACACTAGTAAAATATTGGCCATCTTCTGAATGGATGATGGCGACACCTCCCCAGCCCTTTGGATAACGTTTAGGAATAAATTCAATAGCTCTGCGATACATTTCCTCTTCTACCAATCTTCCCTGTTCCATTTTGGCCTCCATTGTTTGCGCTGGGTTATTTCCATTCATGAGCCAATAGGCCATAAATAACGTGATCTACATAATGGTCATACAACCACTCTGCTTGTCGTATTTTACCTTCTTCCTTAAAACCGAACCTTTCAGGAAGCGCTCTGCTTTTATTATTTTCCGTTGCGGCTCTAACTTCAATTCGATTTAGTTTAAGATCATTGAATCCATAATCGATTAAGGTTTTGAACGCTTTAGACATAATCCCTTTACCTTGGAACTGTTCGCCTAACCAATAACCCACAACACCCATATTATTTGCCTTATGAATGGCATTAAATCCAATTGTACCAGCAATTTTGCCATTATAGATAATAGCAAACGATAATGGATACCCTCCATTATCGATCAGCTCATTACATCTTGATTGAATATTCTGTGCAGTATCTTCTACACTCTTAATATGTTCGAGCCAACCAAGCCACTTTTTTAAATGGGGTTTTGAATTAATCGTTAAATCATAAAACTCATTTGCGTCATCTTTATTGAACATCCTTAAAGAGACCTCATGATCAACCTTATGTACTAACATAATGCCATACCTCTTTCCATTATCCTGCAATCACGCATTGTTTTTACATAACATTACCATAAGTGTGATTATTCAACCAATTATTTTGTATGAAATAACTCATACTCTTTAAGGATGACGATTGTTTTAGCTTACTTATGTATATCTTTCTTCTTAACTCACTATTTTTGACGCTTTTTCTTCTCTTTTTTCATCATATACATATTATTATCGGCTTTTTTAATTAACTCTACTATTGAAACAAGTACTAGTCCAAAGATCAAGGCTGCCAAATAAGTAGTCTTTTTTTATTTTGCACCTCACAATACGCATGAGTTCAATTAAATATTTCAGATTAAATGTAATATAATTTTGACTTTTTGTAAAATTTATATTACATTCATGTTTATAAGGAGTTGATTTTATGGCTTTAAAAGAGACAGGAACTCTAAATAATCGTCTTTCAATTTTACGTGCAGAAACGAAATGGTCTCAGCAAGAAGTAGCTACCCAACTAGGAGTTAGTCGACAAACAATTGTTTCATTAGAAAATAACCGTTACAATCCTTCACTTAGATTGGCTTTTGAAATATCAGAATTATTCGACAAAGATATAAATGAAGTTTTTCAATACACAAAGGGGGATAAATTATGATGATATTAGGAGTTGGTTTAATACCCATCTTTCTCGTTTCACTTTATATTTTATTTAAATTTAGCTGGGGAGAAGAGGGTAAAGATGAACGTGGTCAAAAAATATTAAATAAATCCTTTATGGTAGCAGCTCCTATTTTGCCAATAGGATGGTTACTTATAGAGATGACTCTAAAATTTTATGATGTTTCATATAATTTTTATCGTGATGCAATGTGGATTCTGATATTATTTACTTTTATAACACAAGGAACAACGATTTATGTTTTTAAGCAGAAAATCTAATATAATCCAAATGAACTAACAGGTGTTTTATTTCAATATTGAGAGCTGTGATCAGCTCTCCTGTTCTTATGAAACTAATGTGGCAGTTTAATTTAAGAAGGAATTGCAAAAAACAAGAAAATATTAGAGAATGTGCTTATTCTCTAACGGTTTCCTATTTTTAGGCTAATCCAATTATAGTAAATTATTCCATAAAATAACAGCCTGTTTAGATTCAAATTTCTAGGTAATATGAGTGACGAAAAGATAATTAAATGAATATTAGGAATCGTGGTTTTAAGAATCATACTCACATTTGGGAGGAATTTTGATGGATTATGTTTATCATATAGTGCCAAAAGAAATGAAGGGTGAGGTTCTTATTTCTCTTAATGAGATAAAATGGATACATCCCGAACTTTATAAAACCTACTCAAAAAAGTATTTTAACCATCCAGAAAGGGCGAGCTTATTATTGAGAAGCATTCCCAAATTAAATTGTTTATGGAATGATGTGATATTTTTATTACCTCTTCACCCCTACTATATCTATGAAGCTTTACATTCTCTAGGAGTAAGTATAAAAAAAGAGTTGCACTTTTATAAAATACCAACGGAAAAATTGATGGAAAATAAAAATGCTATCTATTTCTATAATAAAAAAAATTATTATGGTCCATCTTCGGATATTCCTGATGAAGAAGTTCAAATCATTGATATAAAATCATTTCAAGAATGTTCATCCTTACCATCCGACACTTTAGCATATTTCACAGAAGAACATAAAAAAGGTGTGAACTTTGGGATGTTCGCATATATTCCTCATATTGTGAGTTTAGGAACTATTAATGTAAAAGGTGTTAATAAAGTTAACTGGAGTATTGAACCAGTTAACTTTAACTGAATTTCTTCCACTGTACGGCAATCCTTAGCCAATTCTTCTGCCATCCAGTTTCTTTTGCTTTGCATAAAAGATCTATTCTTTATCGGTGAAAATTACAAATCAATCAAAACTTTTTACGTTCTCATTTAGAAAGGCAAGTCATTTAGTTTAATTGGAGTTGATATGTTGCCTTCCCAATCCCTCCTAATGATTGCGTAGCAAATTGAATCAGAAACACTCCCGTCATCATTTTCCCAAGCACATCGTAAATAACCTTCTTTTATAAATCCGCATTTACTAAGCGTTTTCCTCATAGCTATGTTGTCACTTCGAGTATATGCTTCTATCCGTATCTTCTTATCAGGTAATCCGAAAATATAATCAGTAATCCAACAAACGGCTTTTGTTCCGAACCCTTTTCCTCTCACGCTATTATCTAAACGAATGTCAAATAAGGGAATAGTATCACTTATATCGTGAATAATAATCAACCCAATTTTTTTATTTGCATGTTCTATCCAAAAAGTCTCTTTGTCTTCTTGATACCAACCATTATTGAAACCTTTAATGATTTGTTCCTTTGTTTGTTGCGGGTTTGAATGGAACTCCCAAAAGTGATCCGTCATAAAAGTGACTAAATCTCCTAATTCATTTTCAAGTTTTTTGAAAGTAAGTTCGCTCATATTTGTTCCTCCTCTATACTACAAACTTTTTAACTTCTACATAGAGGAGTACATTACCTCTATACTCAATAAAGCTATTTATAGCTAAGCCTTGAATTTCGAAAGACGCATACTTTCATCTGTGTCCGTCATTTCACATACAAATGATGTTAACAAAAAGCCTTAATATGGAGAATTATTTGAATAAGAGGAGTGAGATCAGCTTTTTTATTATGGTACTAACGGGGCAGGCTATTGTAAGGAGCTTCGTGAATTCAAATAAAAAAGTCCTTTCCTATATTTTAGAAAAGAACTTATTTATTGTTTTGACATATTCTGATTATTCTCGCACTTGTTCATAATAATGTCTTAGAGATTTATCTAATACAACAAAATTAATGATTATGCCCAATACTAAAAAAGTGAAGGATCCTATGATATAGATTGGACGAATTTCAAACAGATCAGCAGATAATCCAATTGTTACTGTAACTAATATGACTAAAAAAGCCTCCAACATTCCTAAGACACCGGAGAACCTCCCCATAATGTTAACGGGTACATTGTTTTGATAGAAAGTTAAAAATCCTGTATTAGCGAATGATAAGAAAAAAGTTAAGGTGAAGAAACCTATAGATGCCCAAATAAAATCATAGGACAGGACATCTGTGGCAAACGCAGCCTCTAAAGAATCTAAGGCAGTCATAAACACTGTAATTACACTAAAAAGAACATACACTAAGGTAACATGAATATTTTTTTTGCTGAATTTAAGTATTCTTTTCCAGTCGTTTAAAATTATTGATATATTAACCTTTTCAGATATCATATCGCTTTTTCTAATCTCCACATTAGGAAGCAGAAAAATGACTATTGCCGATAAAAATAACGCTATAGAATTCATCAAAATAGCCAAGTAAGGAGAACCAATCATAAAAAGAATACCTGCAATAGACGGCCCAAGTATAAATCCACATGAATTAATAAAGTTTCTCATTGCATTGAATCTTTGTCTATCCGTTTTAGAAATTAACTTAGTCATGTAGACCATGGAAGTTGGTTCAAATATAGAGCTAGCTATATTAATTAGAAAGACTACTAAGTAAATCAGGAAAAGAGAATCTAGAAATGGTAATGTGAAAATGAATAACGCTCTAATTAAATCCAGAAAAATCATTAGTTTTTTTTTGTTTAATCGATCGATAAAAGTTCCTGACCAAAAATTCGTAAATAAGGTTGCGATAGGTAAAAGAATATATAGTATTGATACAGCTAAGGGTGATCCTGTCATATCTAATATAATTAAGTTTAATGCTATCAAATAAACCCATGCACCTACATTTGATATTCCGATTCCAAATAAAAGCAAAAGGGGGTTTTTCCATTCCATCTTATCACTCCTAAATATAAGGTTTAAAACCGAAAAAAATCTCACCTCCAAGGATATGATCCTTGGGGACGAGACTCCTTATATGAGAAGTTCGTGGTACCACCCCAGTTTATTTCTGTGTTACCACAGAAACCTTTTCGAGTACGACAAAACTTAATTGAAGTGTTTATACTCTATCTCTATAACGGGAGAAACCGACACATAATCAATATCTAGACGAAATATCCTATGCATTGCTCCAAGACTTGTTTCGGTGTGCCTTTACATCCTCCATTTTCAGCTAGCAGGAGTTCTCTGTTATGATTGAACACACTTACTCTTCTTTTCATTGCATTTATTATAGGAGATTATACAATAATTAACAGGATAAAAAAAGGATTAGAAAAGCGTCTTATATTTAATAATGATTTTCAATCAGTTCTACATTTGTGGAAAAGTGTACGTAACTTATCGGGGGCTAGAGCTGAAAATCAAGGCTGCAAGAAACAAACATAAACTCTTTTAGTGAACCATAAATAACTGACAAATAAAATCGAATCAATTCACATAAAAGGGAGCTTTGAAAATCCCCACAGCTCTTTTTTATGTGTGATTATTATTTTCGGACTAAATTAAAACTCTGTATCCGTTTCATCATCTAAAATCTCACCATTTTCAGCGATATATTCAATAATAATCGATCCACTTTGCAATTTACCTTCGTTTTGTAGGAAAGATATGAATTCATTAACGATTTTATCGTCCTCGTCTCGCTTTTTTCGAGGAACAGTAATTCGAATAGTAGGTGCAATATCAAACTCTTTATAACTTTTAAGATTAATAGGATCAATACCTAATTCATTCCCAACTGTTTCATTAAAGAAAACGTTTAAATCAGTTGTTTCTCCAAGATTTTCTTTAATGAAAGGACGTATTTTAGTTTTTAAATCAGCTGCCCACTTATCGGCAATATAGGTATCAACCATTTGTTTTGTTTCATCATCATAATAAACCAAAAAATGTATATTAGCTTTCTTATCCCAAGCCTTCGCAGCATATTCAAATTTAAAGTTCCCCATATTATCATACAAAGTGTCATATACTTCGAAGTTTTCATTAAATTTATCTTCTAAGTATTGTTCTCCTTTCATTCTTATTTGTTCTTCTTTATCCTTATCAGGCTTCATTTCCCATACAAAAGTAACTACAAGTAGTAAAATTCCTATTACGATAGCACTCAAAACACCCAGTAGGATTTTCAGATATTTATTCAAGGAAAGTACCCCCTCCTTTAAAAAACTTTATCATAAAATACAAATTTTTCCAATATACTGTTTTACCAAATCAACTAAGCCTTTGAAGAAAAGTACTTAAATAAATAAGTGTAAAGTGTATGATTCTAAGAGGGATTATTGTCTTTTGGGTTGAACTCAAGGGCAACATTCCTTTAATGAATAAACCGTGAATTAGGCTATTATCAAAAGGCTAACTGTTTATAGTCCAGATCAACTCCCCACTCTTACGAAAATGAGCAGAATCTAACCGCACGTCAGGAGAATAGTTCTATCCTATATGAATCGACCATTTAACTCATAGGATTACAGGAGCTAGAGATGAAGCAGCTCCACTTGGTCTCTATCTCCCCGATTCGATATTGTCTTTCTTAACTGAATCTTTCTCCAGAAGGTTGACTTCCTGTTCGCCAGAGTTTGACTTGATTACTCTATCCGGCATGATGTAAGCCAATCGTTTCAGAATATATGAACATGCTTCAGCTGCTATCCACGCATATAGAATACAAAATATGGCTATAAGCACCAAAGGAATAAAATGAAAAGACGTCCCAACGGCTGGTCCTAGCAAAGGTAAATGAAAAATATAAAGAACGGCCAATATTCCCCCAAACAAGGAAGCTCCCGTCCATAAAACAACTAAAAACCTTGTTTTCGATTTAAAAAAGGAGACGCCAAGTGCCAATCCTAAAACACCTGTTGTGAAGGGAAAAATAATGAGTTCACTCGGCTGTATAAACAATAAAAGAAGAAGCGTGACAACGTAGGCCAGGCATCCGTACCGGACGGATATAATCGTTGCTAAAAATATTGGCAAAGTCGCCATGGCGCTTACCAGAAAACCGATGCCAGGCAAAAATCCGCCTGTTGACTGTAGTACGGCTGTAAATGCGCTTAACAGCGCAGTATATACTATTTTTGCCGAAGGCGCTAATTCTATATAATCATGTTTGATCCCAACGAAAGGCTGCTTCCAATACTGGACAGCATTACTTGTAATCCTCTTTATAAATTTCCCCTCCAATAATCGTAAACTACCTTTATGCTATTCACCGACTTATGAAAAAATCACTGTATGTATATCCAACTTCATGGGCTGGTGCAAAAAATTGTCCATTACTTGTTCGTTTATTCAGCCCTAATTCGGTATTAATAAAACTCTTACAAACATATTCTTATAAAAACAAGTAGAAGGAGTGTATGTCTTATTGATAAACGTTAAGATTAGTTTACGGCCCATTGTACATAAGGTGAATTTGCCTACTGTCTTGAAAACGGCGATACTTCCGGGCGATTCAAAAGAAACGTTGTTTATTGCAACCCAGGTAGGAGAAATTTTCTCGATAAGAGACGGAGTTATACAGACTTTCCTAGATATTCGCCAACAAATCATCAAACTAGGGGGCTCTAGCGGCGGATATGATGAACGGGGATTGCTTGGGCTAGCGTTTCACCCCCAATTTAATGATAACAGCCAGTTTTACATTTATTATTCAGAGGCTGGAACACAAGGGCCAGGCGCTCTTCCTGAATCTTTTTCACCTAATCCATGTGATCCGAAAACATTAAACCTGCGATGGATCAATAGAGAAACTCAATATGACCATATTGATACCTTGGAAGAATGGATTTTGTCTTCAAATGGGCTTCCTCAAAAACGCCGGACATTACTAAATATAAAAAGGCCCTTTTCAAATCATAATGGCGTTAACTGCTTAACCTTTTCACCTGAAACAGGCCGGCTCGTTATAACCACCGGAGATGGCGGGTCCGGCTATGATCCTTTCAATTTAAGCCAAAACGATATGGAAATCGCCGGTAAAATAATAGAAATGAATGTAGATACGAATACACCTATCTCAAATCCACCCGTAGTCACTCGTTTCAATGAACTCCCTGTACCTATCCAGGAAACACTTTGGGTGCTTGCCAAGGGGGTTCGGAACATACCTGGCATTTCCTTCCAACGGTTCAATAATCAATATATCAAATATGCTGGAATGGTCGGACAGGATTTGGTCGAGTCCATTTTTTCTTTCAGCCAGCATAAAACAATACCAGTTACTCAACTTGTTCAAGCTTTTCTAACGCAATCAGAAATTGACCAAGAAGGATTTATTAATTTTGGATGGCGAGCGTGGGAAGGTATTTTTCCCACTCCGATTATCAAAGGCTGCTCTTCAGATCCAACCTTTGATGAGAAAACCATGGCTTATTATCATGAAGCAGTCGCATGTTCGGTAAAACGTCTCCCGCCATTGACTAGTTATTTCCATAAAGATCCACGGCCAGATAAGTTTAGAGGAACGGCACTTACAGGAGTGCAAGCCTATATGGGAAAGAGCATCCCCGCCTTAACTGGAAATATAGTGTTTACCGATCTTGCCCGCAAGGAGACACCGCAATCTCCGGCCAGAGACATTTTAGCTTACACCAATCCCAGAACAGATTGTACACTAAATCCTTTTAGTGTTATACAAACCGATTATCAGTTTGGCACTCAATCAGCGTATTATGTAAGTTTAGGAGCGAATTTGGATCAGTCCATACTATATTTAGGCGTTTATGGATCTATGAAAGTGGCTGATTTGAACCAAGGGATGGTTTTTGGCATTATTCCCTGATCCATAAACAAAACGCCAGCTTACTATCTTCGATGCTCCTCTTTATTGAAAAAATCCAAGCGTTATCTTACATGTATTTCGCCACACACTAAAAACCATTCTGTACATGTTGAAGTTAGGGATTCCACATTAATCAAGAACAAACCTTCTTCCGTTAACCTTCCAGATTGTATTCATAAAAAAGACTGTCTAATGGCAGTCTTAATTTTGTTCTATTGCTTTGTTTATTGCGGCCTCCCTTAGGGTAGGGCCCTTTGAATTCATGAATGTATGTGAACCACCCATTTTTATCCATGCCTAATAAGACATTTCCTCTTTAGATCCAGCTTCGTTTTCTGATCATTTTTATTCTTTTTCGTACAAATTAAAAAGGAAAGTGAACTTCAATCATTCATACATCCCATTCAAGATTTGATTTTCAAACCATTTTGAAGAGAGATTGACTATAGCCTTGGGTGCTAGTTTATGATTGTACTTGAGGTGAGAAAAATGCTAATAAATGAAACAAGCAAAATAACAAACTTAACCAAGAAAGCGATTGACTATTACATAGAGCGGAATTTAATTTCCCCTGAGACATTAGGTAACGGCTATAGGAATTTTAGTGAAAAAGAAGTGGACAGACTGAAAAGGATTTCTGTGCTTCGAAGACTAGGACTCAGCATAGCGGAAATTCAAGAGGTACTCTCCGATGAAACAAAGAATGCATTAAAAAGACTAGGTGCACAAACAGCGTTGGATATTCAAAACATGCATGCAAGAAAAACGATTATTGACAAACTAAGCGTCGGCAAGGATTATACAGATATCCTCGATGACCTAAAAGCCATGGAGGACCGTAAAACGATTACTGAAAAGATACTCAGTTCATTTCCGGGATACTACGGTAGATTTATTTGTATGCATTTTGCAAGGTTCCTAAATGAACCAATTAAAACAGTTGAACAACAATCTGCATATGAGGAAATCATCCAATTCCTTGATAACGCTCCAGAATTGCCGATTACGGATGATTTGAAAGCATTCCTAATTGAAAGTACAAAGCATATTGGCAATGATACTATTTCAGAGATCATACAAACCACAAAACAATCTATTGAAAATCCTGATAGATTTTTAACGAATAACAAGGAAATAATTGAGGCCTATTTAGCTCATAAACAGACAGAGGAATACAAGAAATCACCTATACATAAAATCAAGTCATTGCTTATAGATTTCAATCATTCAAGTGGATATTACGATATCTTTATTCCTGCGATGAAAAAATTAAGCCCTTCATACGCAGATTATTATAGAAACGTAGAAATCACAAATCAAAGATTACTTTCCCTATATCCTGATATAGCTAAATGGAACAAGGAATAGCCATACTTTTCAAAAGTATGGCACCTGTCCCTAATCACAAAAAGAAAAGAGCAATTTTCCTGTAGCATCTACATACTTGAGAACGTACCATTTATTGATAAAGGATCCTAACGTCTATTCTTTATGTATCACAGTAAACATCCCCGTCATGTTGGGTGAATAATCATGAAAATCATATTTTTCATAGAACGTTCCTTTACCGTGTGAAGCAAACAAACCGACAAAAGATTTATTCGGGGCATGACGCTTACAATAGTCAACTAAATGTTCCATTATTATTTTTCCTATCCCCTTATTTTGATATTCCGGATGGACAACAATATCTTGAATATAGAAATAGATTGCTCCATCTCCAACAATTCTTCCCATACCGACAATTTTAGTATGGTCATTGACAGTGATGCAGTGTATCGAATTCTTAAGTGATATTTCTGCCACTTCAAAATTAATATCTTTCGTCCACCCCACAGAGTCACACAAATATTTATATTCCTCTAGAGTTGGAGGTATATTCTTAATTTCATATCCACTCAAACAAATCTGCCCCCTTTTATCCTGATTTTAACAAATAAATATATTCTGTGAAGCCATTTCAGAATCAAAAGCTTTTATTGTTAAAAAACAGGACCTTCATATACAGAAAGACTCTAATCATCTTCCTTTCCTGAAAGCACCCCGATTGATGACATTGCTCTAATTCGGGGTACTTTCAAAACACTCCTTCTTCACCTCAGCAGCAAACAAGATTGCCTAGTTAGTTAACAATCATCTTCCCTGTTATTAGCTGCTAGTTTTCCGACAGAAACTCTCCCAGAAAAAAAAGTCGCACCGCCGCCCATGTCTGCAAGACGGTCGGGGGTAAGCGAGTTGACCAGATGTTTCGTTCCTTCGGCTGCTCCCCAAAGGCCTTGAGTAACTGCAACACCCGGAAGGACGCTGTCACCCACATTCGCTTTAAGTATACATTCTCCCCGTTCGTTCCAAACACGGACCGGCTCGCCATTTTTCACTCCCATTCGCTCGGCATCATGGCTATTTAAAAATACTTCAGGTTCCTTTTCAAGGCCCACATGTTTTGATTGGTTCGCAAAGGTCGAGTTTAAAAAGCTATGGTTCGGCCCCGCTATAAATTGGAAGTAGTGGTCGGATTCTCTTTTTAAAGGTATATACGTCGGTAATGGAGGATATCCATCTTGTTTCATTCTTTCTGAATATAGTTCGATTTTTCCGCTCGGTGTCGGCAGCCTGACAGGAAATTCCGCCGTTGCTTTTAAATAATGATGTTGGGTTAACATTTCGTAATTGATTGCATGAATAGAAGAGTTCATGGGGTTATCTAGTGATTGTTCAATTAATTCTGCTTCCGTCTCATCAAAAGCCGTTTCGGTAAAGCCCATTCCTTTAGCCAGCAGCCGGAAAACCTCCACATTTGACTTTGCTTCCCCAAAAGGCTCGATTACAGGTTGTTGAAGCTGGATGTAATGATGCCAATACGATGTATAAAAGTCCATATTTTCAAAGGATGATGTGGCCGGCAAAACAATATCCGCGTATCTTGCCGTTTCCGTTAAAAATAAATCATGGACGACAGTGAATAGATCATCCCGTTTCAATCCTTTATGAACCTTATTGCCAGCTGGAGCAACCACAGCCGGATTACTCCCATATACATAGAGCGATTTTACCGGGGGATCCAAATGGAGCAACACTTCTCCCAACTGGTTCATATTAATCACACGAGTCTCTTGATTTTTCAATAAATCGGGTCGCTGCAGCTTAGCGCTATTGAACGCCAAATAACCTGAATTTCCTTTGATGGCTCCCCCTCCTTTTTCTAGCCATTGCCCGGTTAAAGCAGGAAGACAGGAAATCGTTCTTACAAACATCCCCCCATTGTCATGATGCTGCGGGCCATTTCCTATCCGAATAAAAGCAGGGGAAGTTGTGCCATACATTCTTGCAAGTTGAATAATATCCTCTACCGGAATCCCGGTAATGGAAGATACAGTAATTGGGTCATACTGCAAAACGTGTTCACGCAGTTGCTCATGGCCAATTGTATATCGCTTCAGAAAGGAGGAATCCACCATATTCTCGGCAAATAAAATATGCATTAGCCCCAAGGCCAAAGCAGTGTCTGTTCCTGGTAAAATAGGAATAAACCAGTCTGCTAATTTAGCTGTTTGATTCTTATGGACATCAATAACAATAATTTTGGCTCCGTTTTGTTTACGGGCTTTTTGGGCAAGGACTGCTTGATGCATGTTGGTACTTACGGCATTAATTCCCCAAAAGATAAATAGCTTGGCGTGTATCGTATCCTCAGGATCGGTGCCATAACTGCCGCCCATTGTATAATGATAACCAACTGAGCCGGCTGAATTGCAAATGCTCCTGTCGAGACGGGAGGATTCCAAGCGATTGAAGAAACGTCGGTCCATGCCTTCCGCACTAAGGTTTCCCATATTTCCATAAAAGCTGTATGGCAGAATACTTTCGGCACCTTCGTTTCGCACAAGTTCCTTCCAGCGAGCGGTGATCGTTTCGATAGCTTCCTCCCAACTGATTCGGGCAAATTCTCCTTTCCCTTTTTCTCCAGTGCGCTTCATTGGATATGTAAGCCGGCTTTCATCATAAATTCGTTCAGTCATATTGCGAACCTTATTGCATATAAAACCCTTAGTGACAGGATGGTTCGGGTCACCTTCTACCTTGATAATTTTTCCGTTCTCTTTATGAAGCAGCAATCCGCATTGATCCGGGCAATCTAATGAACAGACAGAAGGGAAAATACCATTCGGGCTATCGACAAAAGAGGGCATAGTCGTTCTCCTTTTCATTGGCGCCAAAGCACCACCTTAATATTTTTTTATTAATTCTACAATCATAAGATAGAATAAATCTTCCTGCAAGCGATCACTTAGCTAATTTACTGAAAATTAAAAAATATTTTTTTCTCGCCTTGTAATTAAAGAATATGCTATGTTTAACACAATAAACCACTTATAAATTATCCCACCCACCCTTTTAATGGCACTTTTAAAAGAAATCATGCTTTCTTTATTAACAATTGCACTTTTTACATGTTGATTTCTTCAGAGCAAAAATCCCCAACCATATGATTGCAGAAAAGATGTTGATGATACACCTAAAGGTCAAAGGTATAAGCAATCAATCATTTCTAAATAGGATAATGGACACTAGTCATTTATTCCCCACTAATAATAGCTCTAACAAAAAAACAAGCACACCCCTTTTTATAATGATGTACTTACTTTTTATTATTGTGCGAAAGAAGCCACCCCTTCGGTCAACCTTCCCTATATGATGCGAAAACTCATACATCCTTTCATAAAAATACCCTTTTGGCATCCATCCTTTGTCAGGTTTGTTCACCAAAACAAAATGAAGACTGTCCATTGACAGTCTTCATTTGCTGCTATTACAGTATAACTTTAGACGATCTTATACAGGTAATCTTGAATGGAATAAGATTTATCGTTTTCAATGTTTCTTGTTTATGAAAACATGATAATTGGTTTTAAAGTCATTCCAGATTCCATATCATGAATGGCTTGATCTAATTCATCCATTCCGTACTTTTTAACTAACTTATCAAAAGGAAACTGGCCTTCCTTGTAATACGCAATAAGTTCCGGGATGAATAGTTTTGGAATAGATTGTCCCTCAACTACTCCTACAAGTGTTTTATTCATCGGAATTAATTCATCATGGATATGAAACTCTAAATTTCCAGACGCTCCAACCACTGCAATCGTTCCCATTGCCCTTACAGAACGAATTGCCTGTAACACTACCGGTGCGATACCTGAAGATTCGATTGCATAGTCTGCACCACCGCCAGTAATATCTTGGATAGCTTCAACAGCGTCCGTTTCACGACTATTCACAACATGCGTTGCACCTAGTTCTTTTGCCAGATTTAATCGATTTTCATGCACATCAACGGCAATAATGGTTTTACAGTTGGCTATTTTTGCCCCCATAACCGCACTTAGTCCAACTGAACCACATCCAAAAATGACAACAGATTCGCCGAAGGAAGGTTTAAGTTTATTCAAAATAGTGCCTGCACCTGTTTGGATACCACATGCCAAAGGTCCAAGCAATGCTAAATCGACATCTTTATCTTCGATCTTTATGGCATTACGGACATTTGCAACACAGTGCGTTGCAAGAGAAGATTGACCAAATAAATTGGATACTTTTTTATCGCCATCCATAATTTTAGAATCAGATAACTCCATTGATGTTCCAAAGTTTTCTTGGAAAAAGTTCTCACATGCACTTGGGTATCCGTTTAAACAATTTTTGCATGTCCCGCAAAAATTAAAAGAGATAACAACATGATCTCCAACTTCAAATTCTGTTACACCTGAACCAATTTTTTCAACGATTCCGGCGCCTTCATGCCCTAAAACAATAGGCATTGGTGTTGGTGTTACTGAATGAAGAACATTAAGATCAGTATGGCATAGCCCTGTCCCCATAATCTTCACTATAATTTCATCCGGACTGATTTCCTTTAACTGTACCCCTTTTAATGAAACGTTACCGTCTTCAGCTACATAAGCTTGAATATTCAACGTGATTTCCCCCTTTATTTCTTGTTGAACTCCTTCATTTATGAAAAGGTTTTCACAAACACTTAAAAAAAGCTTGAGTAAATAATCCTAATAGAGCTATAGCATTCAAACAATAATAAATAAGCTAATTGAAAGCATTCATATTTCACTATTAATGAACAAAGTTCACTATGTAAAGAATAATTTTCAATTGCACAATTGTCAATCTTTTTGACTCACTGCAATTTATCGGGAGAAAATCAATATAAGGAGGCTTTGATGGACGTATTCTTATGCCCTATTAGCTCAGAATGGGATCAATTTCAGACTCTACCTTTAACATACAACGTACTTACCCATTCTGCCTAAAACGATATATGCTATTATTTATTTATACAGCCAAGGACATCCTCATATAGGAGAGAATTCGAATGAAAGCACTATTAGTAATCGATATGCAACAAGACTACATAGGAGAGATGAGAAATAAAAAAAGATATACCTATGAAGTTGGAACACTAATAGATCATGTAAATGCTCGAATTACAAACTTTCAACAAAACGGCAATCTAATTATCTACATTCTCAATAAGAAAATCACAAAGGCTCATGGAGAGGTCATTTCTGAAATCGATAAGAGAGTAAAGATGGCTTCACCTATTATGTTTGATAAAAATAAATCCAGTTGCTTTTCGAATAGTGAATTTGCAGGATTTCTACGTTTAAAACGAGTGTCAGAAATTGAGTGTGTTGGAGTAGATGGAAATTTTTGCGTTGCCCAAACTGCTTTATCTGCCATACAAGCAGGCTACACCGTCATTTTTCCATGCAGTTGCATCGGGGTTATGAATCAAGTCCGTTTCACAAAAACTAAGCAACGGTTATCACAAAAGGGAATCAAAGTAATTGAATAATATAATGAGTTTGTAGTGTTAAAGAAGGGAATGCATTTAGACTTTAAGTGAGGCGGGACAACCGAATACACAGGTTCTCATTATTGCTGGAATTGGCTAGTTCAGCTAGCTAATAAATCCAACAAAGAAAAGTACATCACATTGTAAATGATGTACTTTTCTTTGTTTAATCAATTGCCACTACCATCTCAGAGTGTGCCCTTTATTGTGAAACTGTTTAATGACCGCCCAAATAGGCTTTTTTAATGTCTTCACTTGCCGTAAGTTCTCCCGCATTGCCTGATAATACAATCCTGCCTGTTTCCACAACATATGCCCGATCGGCTATAGAAAGCGCCAAATTCGCATTTTGTTCCACCAGCAGAACAGTGGTGCCTGATTGGTTGATTTCTTCAATAATAGTAAAGATTTGTTTGACCAATAGCGGAGCCAAACCCATAGAAGGCTCATCCAGCAATAACAGTTTAGGCTTTGCCATTAAAGCACGTCCCATAGCAAGCATCTGCTGTTCACCTCCAGACAACGTCCCGGAAAGCTGTTTTTTTCTTTCAAGCAAACGGGGAAAAAGCTCATACACTTTTTGTTCATCCTCCCTAAGGGCAGTCTTGTCTTTTCGCAGATAAGCACCGAGCTGAAGATTTTCTTCAACTGACATATTAGCAAAAACACGTCTTCCCTCAGGCACATGTGAAATCCCCTGCTTCACTATATATTGCGCTGCCTTACCGGCTATTGTTTTTCCATCATACAGAATCTCCCCGCGTTTCGGTTTAAGTAGGCCGGATATCGTCTTAAGCAAAGTACTCTTTCCTGCACCGTTAGCACCTATCAATGTGACAATTTCCCCTTCGTTCACTTCCAACGTTACTCCCTTAAGAGCTTGTATATTGCCGTAATAAACATTGACGTCATTGATTTTCAGCATTATGATGTCACCTCCTCGCCAAGATACGCTTCGATGACCTTCGGATTATTGCGGATTTCCTCCGGATTCCCCTGGGCGATCAACTGTCCGTGGTCAAGCACATAAATCCTCTCGCATACACCCATAACAAGCGGCATATCATGTTCAATCAACAGGACGGTCAGATTGAATTTTTCCCGTATAAACGAAATCAATTTCATTAACGATTGTGTTTCCTGAGGATTCATTCCGGCAGCGGGTTCATCCAGAAGCAATAATTTCGGATTGGCAGCCAATGCCCTGGCAATTTCCAGGCGGCGCTGCTGCCCATAAGGCAAGTTCTTCGCCAATTCATTTTGATAAATATCAAGGTTGAAGATTTTCAGGAATTCCACCGCTTTTTCATCCATTTCCTTTTCGCCTTTAAAAAAAGAAGGCATCCGAAAAATAGAGCCGATGATTCCATGCTTTGCCAACGAATGGTAGGCTACTTTAACATTGTCAATCACACTCATATCGCCGAACAGGCGAATATTTTGGAATGTACGGCAAATTCCTTTTTGATTGATTTTATAGGGAGGAAGCTTTTTCAATCTTTCACCCTCAAGCATAATGCTTCCTTCTGTCGGCACATAAACACCCGTCAATAAATTGAAGAAGGTCGTTTTTCCA
Source organism: Bacillus kalamii (assembly GCF_047238185.1). NCBI lineage: Bacteria > Bacillati > Bacillota > Bacilli > Caryophanales > Bacillaceae > Bacillus > Bacillus kalamii. Next base: position 3,129,378 of record NZ_JBDFMI010000001.1, read on the forward strand.
GCTCCGTTCGGACCGATTAAACCAACCAATTCTCCAGGAAATAATTCTATATTCACATCAGACACAGCCTTTAATCCGCCAAAGCGGATTCCGACCGAATCGACTTTAAGTAATGGATTGGTTCCTGTCATTCTTTTCCCCTCCTTTACGTTTAAAGTAACCGGTCAATTCCTTCGTGCCCATCAAGCCTTGAGGTCGATAAATCATCATGACAATCAGCACCAGGCTGTAAATAATCATTCTTGTGTCCGGAAAATCCTGCAGAAAAGTAGTGACCACACTTAAAAGAATAGCCGCCAGCACAGAGCCGGATAAGCTTCCAAGTCCACCAAGCACAACAAAAATCAAAATATCGAATGATTTCAGGAACCCAAAGTTCGAAGGCTGTATGATATAGAAGTTATGCGAATATAAACCTCCTGCAATGCCTGCAAAAAAGGCACCTATTGCAAAAGCGATGACTTTATAATAGGTAGTATTAATTCCCATTGAATCGGCTGCGGTTTCATCTTCGCGTACTGATAGACACGCCCGTCCATGTGTCGAATTCGTAAAATTCCTTATGGCAAGAATCGTAATTAACACTGAAGCAAATACCCAAGGCCATGTTGTCAAATGGGTTACCACCATTCCGCTTGCACCGCCGACATAATCAATATTAAAAAGAAAAACCTTCACAATTTCCCCGAAACCCAACGTGGCAATCGCTAAATAATCTCCTTTCAGCCGTAAACTCGGTATACCAATCACAAGCCCGGCCAAAGCTGCAACGATGCCTCCAATCAGTAAAGAAACAATAAATGGAAGGTCAAATTTCATGGTGATAATGGCAGACATATAGGCACCAACTGCCAAAAATCCAGCATGCCCAATCGAAAATTGCCCCGTGATGCCAATAATTAAGTGAAGGCTTGTAGCCAAAATGATATTGATCCCGATCAGCATAAGCGTGTTCACATAAAATGGATTTAACGAACCGCCGCTGATCATAAATTGAATGACACCAAAAAAGGCCAATGAAAGTAAAATCGAGAGCCAAAATCCTTTTGACCGCTTATATGTCCCCATAACATTGTCTCCCTTATACTTTTTCTTTTTTATTTTTCCCGAACAACCCTTGAGGCCTGAAGATAAGAATTAAAATAAGAACAATAAATGCTACACCATCACGCCATAAGGAATACCCGACCGCACTTACCAATGCCTCAATGACCCCAAGCAGGAGCCCTCCCACCATTGCGCCGGGGATAATGCCTATACCGCCGAGCACTGCTGCGACAAATGCCTTCAATCCTGGCAGGACACCCATCAAAGGCTCAATTTTAATATAATAAATGCCAAATATCACACCTGCAGCTCCAGCGAGAGCGGAACCGATTGCAAAAGTAGCAGAAATCGTATTATTGACGTTTATCCCCATCAGCTTTGCGGCATCCGCATCAAAGGAAACAGCACGCATAGCTCTTCCTATCTTCGTCTTATTGACAATCAACTGCAGCAGGATCATCAGTATAACTGATACCGTAAAAATCAATATGGATTTACTATTGATTGTGATGCCGAACAAATCGATATTCTTTGTGGCCAAAACATCATTCGGATACGCCTCCGGCTGGGCTCCCCGAATATAAATAAAACCGTATTCGATCAACAGCGACATGCCGATTGCTGTTATTAATGCAGCAATCCTAGTCGCATTCCGTAAAGGCTTGTAAGCAATCCGTTCGATCAGCATCCCGAACAGGGCACAAACCACCATCGAAATCAGCAAGGCAGGAATGAAGGGCAAATCCAACACAGTAATGGAATAGAAGCCTACAAACGAACCGACCATGAACACATCGCCATGTGCAAAATTGATTAGCTTCACGATTCCGTAGACCATCGTGTAGCCTAGTGCAATGAGGGCGTATATACTGCCAAGAGAAAGCCCATTAATGAGCTGTTGAATCATTTCCATGTTTTTTCCCCTCTCTATTAACCCAAAATAGGAGGCTCTTTCGCCTCCCATTCTTATCAGACATTATTTTGGATCAATTTTTGCTTTATACGTCTGGACACCATCGACAAATTCAAGAATAGTGGCAGACTTAATCGGGTTATGCTTATCATCCAATGTAAAATTGCCGGAAACGAGCTTCAAATCTTTTGTTTCTTCTAATGCATCTTTGATTTTCTTGGAATCCGCTGAACCAGCTCGCTTAATGGCATCTGCAAGCAGGTATCCTGTGTCATAGCCGAGTGCATTGAATGCATCTGGAGATTTGCCGGAATAGTTCTTACCGAACGCATCTACGAAGTTTTGGATGGTTTCGCTTGGATCCCCAGAGGAATAATGGTTAGTGATGAACGTATTATTCAATGCTTCTTTTCCTGCAATTTCAATAAGCTTAGGAGAATCCCAGCCGTCCCCTCCCATGAAAGGAACGTTTAAACCCGCTTCACGCGCTTGCTTCACGATCAAGCCAACCTCTTCATAATACCCAGGAAGGAAAATGAAATCCGGTTTTTCAGCTTTAAGGCGGGTCAATGTCGCACGGAAATCAGTGTCTTTCGCAACAAACGCTTCCGGCTTAATCACTTCTCCTCCGTTCTTTTTGAATTGCTTAGCGAATGCATCTGCCAAGCCTTTAGAATAATCGCTTGAACTATCTAAATAAATGGCTGCTTTTTTCGCTTTCAGTTCCTGTGAAGCAAAATTGGCCGCCACTGTTCCTTGAAATGGATCGATGAAACAGGTTCTGAAAATATAATCATTCAGCTTTCCATCCTTGAATGTAAGATCAGGGCTTGTTCCTGTCGGAGTGATAACAGGAATTTTATTATCCTGCGCTATCTGGATTTGTGCGGTAGTATCACCGCTCGTGGCCGCTCCGACAATCGCTGAAACCTGGTCTTGGGAAATCAATTTCAATGCGGCACTGGTCGCTTCGGAAGCATCCGACTTATTGTCGACCTTCACAATTTTGATTTTCTTGCCGTCAACGCCGCCATCTTTATTAATTTCTTTAATAGCTAAATCCAAGCCTTCATAAATGGATTGTCCATAAGATGCAACCCCTCCGGATAATTCCAGATTGGCCCCTATCTTAATCACCTCTCCTTTTTCACCTGAGCTGTCACTGCTAGTTTTGCCGGACTCGCCGCAACCTGCCAATGATCCAGCTACGATTGCAAGGGACATTGCTATTCCTGCCAGCTTTTTCTTTTTCATATTAACCCCCTAAAATAATGTCTTTTTAGATAATATCTGACTTTTCTAAATATTTTTAACAATATTTATTAGCAATATATTACATTAGAATCAACTGTTCGTCTATATGTTTTTACTTTTATACAATAAAAATTTTTCCTCATTTTTCGCATACTTTTTCTATTATTTTATATATATCAATTTGATAACAAAGAACTTTTCATTATGTCAAACGCTTTGGGTACCGGGTATCAAAAACCTTGATACGGCAGCATTATATACCTGTTTAGTTCTTTTAAATAAAAATCGACAACAATAGTCATAAAAAAAAGACAAGTTAACCACTATGGAATATAGAATTAAACTCCTTATTTCATTTGCTGTTTATTATTATATTTATATAAATTAATTCAGATTTATCACCAACACAAAAAGCCCCCAATATCTATTCAGGGACTTTTTGTGCGCTACTATTTTTTATCACATGCATCTATATAACCTTCTTATAAAATAGAAGAAAACTATTAAATCATTATTCTATGATTCCATACTTAGTTTTCCAGAAAAAGTCTGTCTCTTTTCCATCCATTCAATTCAAGACCATCGCATCGGTCTTAACAATCTCAAACCGTTCAAGATGACTAAAATGGTACTTCCTTCATGGCCGATGACACCATATGGAAGATTGATGAATTGCAAGAAATTAGAGCAAATCAGCACAACGATTACAGTTAAAGAAAAAATGACATTTTGTTTTATGATCTTATTCATTTTTCTAGATAATAGCACCGCTTCAGCAATCAGGGAAAGATTGTTTTTCATAAGAACGACATCTGCTGTTTCCAATGCGACATCCGTACCTTCCCCCATAGCAATCCCAATGGAAGCTGTCGCGAGTGCAGGAGCGTCATTAATGCCATCACCAACCATCGCTACTGTTCCATACTCTTGCTTAAGCTTTTTCAATTCATCCACTTTTGTTTCAGGAAGGCACTCAGCCACATAACCATCAATATGGCTTTCTTCGGCAATGGCTCTAGCCGTTGCCATGCCGTCACCTGTCAGCATGATTGTATGGACGCCGACAGACTTTAATTTTTCGATAGCCTCTATTGTTTCCTTCCGCACCATATCCTTCAATGTAATGAGCCCAGCAATTCCTTTTTCATCCCGTACGTAAACGATTGTCTTTCCTTCTCCGGCCAATTTCTTGCCAATCCCATCCTGGAATCTGTATGCTTCTTCCCTATCGACAAAATCAGCCTTGCCTACTTTCCATTGTTTTCCGCCAAATGTGGCTTGCGCGCCAAACCCGGAAATGTCTTCTGATGTATCCGGCTTGATACATTCGATGCTCGTATGTTCACTTGCATATTTTACAATCGATTGCGCAAGTGGATGATTTGAATATTTTTCGACAGAAGCCACATAAAGAAGGAACTCTTCCTTCGTAAGGTCATCCCTGAACAATACATCATTGACCTCTGGTTTTCCTTTAGTCAAAGTTCCCGTCTTATCCATGGCAATAGCCTTCAAGTTACCTAGATTTTCAATGTGCACTCCGCCTTTGAATAAAATCCCCCGGCGCGCGCCATTCGATATGGCTGAAAGAGTTGCAGGCATAATGGATGCCGCCAATGCACAAGGTGACGCGACTACTAAAAGCACCATTGCCCGATACACCGTTTCATTCCAACTCCAACCCAAAACAAAATGTGGCAAAAACATCATGATCCCAACCGCTATCAGTACAATATTGACATAAGTCCCTTCAAACTTTTCAATAAAAAGCTGTGACGGCGATTTTTCACTTTGTGCAGATTGTACAAGTTGAATGATTTTCTGGAAGAGTGTTTCTTCCTGCTCTTTTGTGATTTCAACAACAATAGTTCCACGCAGATTGACGGTACCGGCAAATACTTCATCGCTTTCCTTTTTGCTGACAGGCAGTGATTCCCCCGTTATGGCAGCTTCATCTATATGTGTAGAGCCGTCAACAATCATTCCATCAGAAGGTACACGTTCTCCGGCTTTAATCAAAATTCTGTCACCTATTTGCAAATCGGCAACCGCCACTTTTCGTTCCTTGCCATCCAACTGAAGCAAGATTGCCTCTTCAGGCTGCAATTCCATGAGAGAGGAAATTTCTTTATGGCTCTTATTCATTGTGTACGTTTCGAGAGCGCCACTCAGTGAAAAGATAAAAATAAGAATGGCTCCTTCTGTCCAGTATCCAATAATCGAAGATCCGATGGCTGCCAAAATCATTAAAATCTCAACATTCAGACGCTTACTTTCAATTGTATCTATTATTCCTTCTTTCGCCTTGGCATATCCGCCAATTACAAAAGCCAAAATGAACAATATAATTGATAATGTTTGTTCGTGATTGTTGGATAAAATCCATCCTGCCAAAATAAAGATGCCGCTGACTATAGCAGCTATCAGTTCAATGTGCTCCCTAATGATCCCCCATATATTGCCTTCATTCTGAGTTGTCTCCCCCATACTAATCCTCCCGTTCTTATTTATAATTATTTTAATTTAATTTTATATTTACCTTATTTTTTTCTACAACCTGTATATAAAAGATACCAAAATCTAATCAAACCGTCAATCTAATTGATAAAAATTATATTCTAATTGATAATACTTATCAATAAAACTTTATTTTATCTTAATTAAACACTTAATAAATGATAATAATTATTATGTAATCATTATGCAAAATTAGTATTAGAGATTCCCTTTTTTTACTCCTTCTGCTTCGAAAGCAGAGTAAACATTGGATTAATAACAAATACTATCGGCATTCAATTATGAAATATAAAGGAGAAATTATGTTGAAAAAAATATGTATAAAAAGTGCAGTTATCTGTTTCTCAACAATCATCATTATGATGTACACAATGCCCCAAATCAGCGCTGAAACGATGCAGCCTGAACAATCCTCTTATAATTCAGACTTCGGATTAAGATGTGGCATGAGAAAACTTTGGATTGATCATACTTTTTGGACCAAAAGCTACATCGTAAGTGCCCTAGAAAATTTGCCGGATAAGGAAAAAGTGTTAGCCCGATTACTTAAGAATCAAAAAGATATCGGAAATGCCATTAAACCATACTATGGTGAAGCAGCAGGAGACGAACTTACAAAGCTCTTAACAGAACATATCCTCATTGCAGGAAAAATAGTGGACGCAGCCCAAAAAGGAGAGCAGGGAAATCTTAAGGCATTGGATGCAGAATGGCATAGGAATGCAGATGAGATTGCTGAATTCCTAAGTAAGGCGAATCCCTACTGGTCATACGCAAACTTAAAAAATCTTTTGTATATACACCTGAAATTTGTTGCTGATCAAGCTGTAACCAGACTGAAAAAGGACTACGATGCTGAAATTGAAGCATTTGACGAAGGAGAAGATCATATTCTCAAATTGGCAGATGCCTTGTCTGAAGGGATTATTAAGCAATTCCCTCAAAAATTTAAATAATACTAGATACGGCCCAAATATACTTTGGGCTTTTTATTTGTCTCTATTGCTTTAAACCTCAAAGGAACAAAGAAAGGATAATCGTCATATTCTATATCTATGGTTTAATGAAACATCTGTCCAAGGATGTGAGGAATTTGATATGTCATAAATGCGGAAGAAAAACACCTGATTACTGTGTATGTCAAATGTGCGGTATTGTTCCCGTTCCATTAATTGGCCCTACTGGGAACACAGGCACTACCGGGGCTACTGGAACAACGGGAGCTATCGGAAACACAGGCGCCACTGGGGCTACTGGGCCTATTGGAAACACAGGCGCTACTGGACCTGCTGGCTCTTCCGGCGCTATCGGAAACACGGGCGCCACCGGGGCTATCGGGCCTGCTGGTGCTACCGGCCCTATCGGAAACAGAGGTGCCACTGGGGCTACTGGTTCTACCGGCCCTATTGGAAACACAGGCGCTACTGGGGCTACCGGGCCTGCTGGTCCTAACGGCCCTATCGGAAACACAGGCGCTACTGGGGCTACCGGGCCTGCTGGTCCTAACGGCCCTATCGGAAACACAGGTGCAACTGGGGCTACTGGTTCTACCGGCCCTATTGGAATCACAGGCGCTACTGGGGCCACCGGGCCTGCTGGCGCTATCGGAATCACAGGCGCCACTGGGGCTACTGGGCCTGCTGGTGCTACCGGCCCTACCGGAAACACAGGTGCCACTGGGGCTACTGGGCTTGCTGGTGCTACCGGCCCTATCGGCGACACAGGCGCCACTGGGGTTACAGGACCTGCTGGTGCTATCGGAATCACAGGCGCCACTGGGGTTACAGGACCTGCTGGCTCTTCCGGCCCTATTGGAAACACAGGTGCAACTGGGGCTACCGGGCCTGCTGGGGCTACCGGCGCTATCGGAATCACAGGCGCCACTGGGGCTACCGGGCCTGCTGGCGCTACCGGGGCTATCGGAAACACAGGTGCTACCGGGGCTATCGGGCCTGCTGGCGCTACTGGAAGCACCGGACCAGGTGGGGCTACAGGACTTCTTAATCAAATTGTATTCGGTACAAATGCTGAATTGCCTCTCCAACTCTCTACTCCGCCTACCGCGGTAGATTTATCTTCTGTTACAATCACTGTCTCTAATGCGGCCAACATAGTGTTTTTGACAGTTTCCATCGACTCGGAAACAAGTTCATCCAATGTAGGAACTGTCCCTCTTAGGGGAAATACTATGTTGTACAGCGTCACAAGAACTGCTCCCAGCCAATTCATAAGGGCCGTCGGGGATACAGACTTTGACAATAACGTCACAACTTTTACGATGAGAGACCAGCCGGGCATCGGTACATTTACCTATACTTTAACCGGCAGCCTTATTCAATCGACGCCTCCCGCAATGAATGAAGTTATAAAAACCATCGTCTTCTCAGCCGAAGAAATCGGTCCCGTATAAGCCTCCTACTAAAAAACGATCTATATTAAAAAAGATGGCTGCGCAGCATTCAAACGCAGCCATCTTTAATTCAAACCATAATTCCCATTCAGTTATGATAAAGCATTGGGACTGCACAATTCTTCACAACTCATATCAACCTCCCCTCGCAAGCATTCTCTCTCGATTGTATTGCCCGACATTTCAAGATGCCACCATTGAGCCGAGTTATCTACTCGTTTGGATATATATTGAATCCAGCTCTTTATGACTCTTCAAAACAACTATTTATGTAAAAATATTAAAAGGAGTATCTCTTTTCATATAGAAAAAATAGAGGAAGGGGGGATTTTATATGTTCATTGAAACTAGAAGGCTGCAGATTCGGTTATTTGAACCCAGTGATTGGCCGTCACTTTATACATACACTTCAAATGGTCACGTAATGAAGTATATACCAGAAGGAACGCTTTCCGAGGATGAGGCGAAAACCTTCGTGAATGATCATCTCGGCGATGATGCCAAATACTTTCCTGTTGTTTTAAAAGCGGGCGGGGCTATGATAGGGCATATCGTTTTCCATCCATACTTCGGAGACCATACTTATGAGATTGGGTGGGTGTTTAACCCTGACTACCATAACAAGGGGTACGCGACTGAAGCAGCCCGTGCTATATTGGATTTCGGTTTTAACAAGATGAAGCTGCATAGGATAGTAGCCACTTGCCAGCCGCAAAACGAACCTTCCTTCCGTGTAATGGAAAAAATCGGCATGAGAAGGGAAGGATTTTTCAAAAAGTGCATTCCTCATGAAAGTGAATGGTGGGATGAGTATTATTACGCCATTTTGAGCGAGGAATTTCAGTAGAAAAGGAACTCGGGGATTCTTAAATAATAATATCGTTCCTTGGATGATAAAACGTGTTAGCGAGCATTCGGCACAGAAATAAGAAGCCATAAGGGCTTCTTTTTCTTTCGTGTTATAAATTTTCATTCACTTGCCCAATCTCCTTGGCAGCCAACAATAGATTGGCTTCTTCCTGTTTCCTTAGCTTATCGATTGAATCACCCGCATGCTTAAGATCATTTTTCACTAATTCTTTTTCTTTATAGCCATCGTTTTGCTTATTCATAGGATTTGCCCCTTTTCAGCATTTGTTATGTCTTTATCATTACTGTTCGATCATTTGTGACATTTTATTCACCATTTATGGAGCAAACAAGCCATAATAAAAAGAAGCCTATTGCCCTGGCTCCTTAAAAAAGCAAATTGGCTGCAGCAACCTTGTTTTATTCTTTGACTGATAGAACAACGTCCGCATAAAACCTGCCATCCAATGTTAGTTCATAGCGCCATAAACCACTTTTGGGAATGGCAAAGGTTGCCGTGAATCGCCCTAGTGTTGAGTATCCCTGCGAAGGCTCCACTATTTTTTCAGGAGGCAAGACATTTATTTTTTCACCTGTTTCTTTATGCTGGGCATGAATAGCCAATTCTTTCCCTTTAAAGTCATCAAAAGCGGCAGTGAAATGGAATAGGTAGCCAAAAGGCTTCCCCGCTGAAAGGTAGGGATCCGGTGCAACACTCAATAAAACCTTTCCATCTTTCTTATATTCATTCCGCACTGCCCAATTTACTTTTTCTTCTTTTTCTTGCTCCTTTTCAGTTTCTATTGAGCAGGCTGATAATGCAAATAGTGCTGCTATAAGCAAGCTGCCTATTATCCAGGATTTTCTCATGCCATCCCATCCCTCCCTTTCCATAAAAAAGAGGAACTGCCAAAGCAACTCCTCTTCCTTTTATAAACTAATTCTTTTTTCAACCACATATTCCTCTTTTAATTGTCAGGAAATCAAAAAAACGTATAATATCCTTTGCGCTTTGCATAAGCAGCTTGTCAGTTACATATTCGACACGATTAATTCGAGTAAGCCCTCCACCATAAAATTTCCGAAGTTTGCAGGAAGTATAAAATGATCCCCTTTTTTCAGGCTATATTCCTTAAAGCCATGTTTTAAGGTACCCTCGCCTTTAATGACACTGCATAAAGTATACGTTCCCAATTTCTCAAATGATGCACATCCTGTCATTTCCCATTTGTAGACAGAAAAGAAATCGGATTCTATAAATGTAGTGATTACCGCATGTTCCCTTTTCTCTTCAACAGGGTCTATGCCCACAATGGATTGGGGAATTTTTATAACATCAAGTGCTTTATCAAGATGGAGTTCCCTTATGTTGCCCTCTTCATCTTTTCTATGATAGTCAAAGATTCGATAGGTTGTATCCGAACTTTGCTGTGTTTCTAGAATAAACGTACCCTCACATAAAGCATGGACTGTTCCGCTTGGCACATAAAAAAAGTCTCCAGGCTTGATTTTAATGCGCTGCAGCAACTCATTCCAGTTCCCTTCCGACATTTGTCTCTTCCATTCTTCCCTTGTTCGGGCAGTATGCCCTAAAATCAATTCGGCATCTTCTTTACAATCAATGACATACCAGCATTCCGTTTTACCTAATTCTCCATTTTCATGGGCTTTGGCATAGGCATCATCGGGATGCACCTGGACGGATAAATCCATATTGGCATCCAGGATTTTCGTCAGCAAAGGGAACATTTTTTCTTTAGGATGTCCGAATAAGCCAGGATGTTCTTCCCATAATTCCTTTAATGATTTTCCTGCAAAAGAACCGTTTAGGATGATCGATAGTCCTTGTGGATGTGCTGAAACAGCCCAGCACTCTCCTGTAAGCTCTGAAGGAATTTCATAGCCATAGCGATCGCGCAATGCTGTTCCACCCCATAATCTTTCTTTGAACACCGGTTGTAAAAATAAAGGTTCCAATCGTTTCACCTCCATCTACATGTATCCTTCTTTTACTTGTTTGCGATACGCATCCACTGCTAAAAGAAGGGCACCTGTGATTCCGGCGTTATCTCCCAAACCCGGGTTGACAATATACCCGCTACCATCATCTACTATTTCTGATACATCCAAATAGCCGTTCAGCAGCTCTCGAAGGTGTTTTTGTACAAAAGGGATTATTTGCGCTTGTTTCATGACACCGCCACCAAGAATGATTCTCTTTGGCGAGAGGATCAATAGATATTGCATGAGTGCCTGAGCTAGGTAATAGCCTTCCAAATCCCACACTTCTTCCTTTTCCTGCAATAAATGTCCTTTTTTCCCCCATCGTTCTTCTATAGCCGGCCCTGATGCAAGCCCTTCCAGACAATCCTTATGATAAGGGCATGTTCCAACAAATGGATCATCTTTATGCCGTTTAATTAAAATATGGCCCATCTCCGGATGAGATAAGCCTTGAAGAAGGGTTCCATTGACGACGGCTCCTCCGCCGATACCGGTTCCGACCGTTACGTATAGACAACTATCCAACCCTTTTGCTGCACCTAAAGTAGCTTCACCAAGCGCTGCTACATTTACATCGGTATTGAGCCCTATTGGGATATGTAAATGTTCCTTCAAATCTTTAATCATAGAATAGTTTTTCCATTTAACTTTCGGTGGCGATGTGATTGTTCCATATTGAGGATCATCTTCATTTACAATAACGGGACCAAAGGATCCAATTCCAATCGCACTTATTTGCTTTTTCTTAAAAAAAGCAATGACCTGATCCATTGTTTCCCCGGGATCAGTAGTAGGAATCTCCATTCTTTCCAGCACCGTTCCATCTTCATAGCCATAGGCGCAAACAAATTTTGTCCCTCCTGCCTCAATTGCTCCCAAAAGCATGGCAGCACCTCCTATATGACATTGGTTATCTACACGCCGGGTTCCTTAAAGCATCTTATTTGCAAGGGAGATGGCTTTCCGCTCCCTCTCCCTTGCACTATAGCTGTACTATTCCTCAAAAGCCATTATTTTCAGCCACACTTTTGATCCAATAACCGCTCTTTTTAATAGACCGTTCGCCATCTTTATCCAGATTGACAGATACAAAACCATAGCGGTTTTTATAGGCATTCGACCAAGACCAGTTGTCCATGAAAGTCCATAAATGGTAGCCCTTCACATTAGCCCCTTCTTGAATTGCCTTGTGCGCCCATTCTAAATGCCCTTTAATAAAATCAATGCGGTAATCATCTTCGATCATTCCGTCAGCGTTACGGAATTTCTCCTCTCCCTCCACACCCATTCCATTTTCAGAAATGAAGCACTCGATATTTCCGTAATTTTCTTTCAGATTCATTAAAATATCATATATGCCTTTTTCGTAGATTTCCCAGCCACGGTGCGGATTCATTTTGCGGCCAGGCATTACATAGTTATCGAAATAATGGTCTGGCATAAATGGACTATCAGGATTCGGCATATATTCCTTCGCTTTGACACGCCGCGGCTGATAATAATTCACTCCCAGAAGGTCCACTGTATTATTCTTGATGACATCCAGGTCGCCCTCCTCCATAATAGGCATAAAATCCCGCTCCTTCAAGACATCGATTAACTCTCTAGGAAACTCGCCTTTAACGGATGGATCTAAGAAAGAACGATTAAAGAAGGCATCGCACATAATGGAAGCTTTCACATCAGCAGGATGCTGGCTCCGTGGATAGGATGGCGTCAAATTCAATATAATGCCGATTTTTCCGCCTAATTGAAGGCGTTTATACACTTCAATTGCTTTAGCGCTAGAAAGAATCGTATGATAGGCAACCTGGACAGCCTTTCGGAAATTGACTTCATTCGGATAATGGAAATCGTATAAATATCCCCCTTCAACCGGAACAATTGGTTCATTATGTGTAAACCACTTTTGGACACGGCCGCCGAATTCCCTAAAGCACGTTTCCGCATAATCTACATAAGCCTCAACGACTTTCCGATTATTCCAACCGCCTATTTCCTGCATGGCCATCGGCATATCAAAATGATACAGGCCAACGAATGGTTCGATTCCTTGCGCTATTAATTCATCAATTACATTATTGTAAAATTCGATAGCCTTTCCATTTGCCTCTCCTGTTCCATTCGGGAACATGCGCGACCAAGAGATGGACATTCGGAACGAATTATGCCCGATTTCTTTCATTAAAGCGATATCTTCCTTATATTTCGTATAGAACTGTGATGTCTTCTCCGGTCCGACACCATCAAAGAATCGATTCGGCTGCTTTTCATACCAATGATCCCAAATATTTTTCCCTTTTCCATCCGCATCCGACGCTCCTTCCGTTTGAGTTGCGGATGCCGCCGATCCCCACCAAAAGTTTTCTGGAAAGCGATAAGTCAATTCATTATTAGTATTCAAATTAAACTCTCCTTACTATAGCTATTTCTATATCTAATGAGAATGCCCGTTACTTTATGCCCAGCTATTACATGACTGTTTCTTTGCTGCCGGATTGCACTTGTTCTTCTTTTTGTGCATCTTTAAGGGCTTTTTCTTCTTTCAATAAATTTGCACGGTCGATTACCTTCAGGAATGGGAACCAAATCGCAAATACAATGAAGAAATTGACGATTTGCAATGCTGAACCCATCAATGAGTTCGTAGCTAAATAACCGCTGATGCCAATAGGCACGGTCCATGGAACCGTCACTCCTGTTGGAGGCGGCACGAGGCCTATGCTCATGACAAAATAGGTAAAGCCGACCACTACCATTGGCGCCAATATCCATGGAACAATGATCAAGGGGTTCATCACAACCGGCAACCCGAAAATAATCGGTTCATTTACGTTAAAAATACCGGGGGCAGCGCCTAATTTGGCAACTTGTTTCATTTGTTTGGATCTGACAAATACAAGAATCGCAACAACTACCGCCAATGTCATACCTGTTCCGCCCATACCGACCGTAAACACCTCCATAAAAGGTTTAGAGATGATATGAGGCACTTCACCAGTTGATGTATATGAATCTAAGTTTTCAATGGCCAGTGTATTCCAGATCGGGTCCATTACGGAGTTCATAATAATTTGTCCATGAAGGCCAAAGAACCAAAGGATTTGGATCAGGAATACAACAATTAATGTAGGGATGATTCCTCCGCCAAGTCCAGTTAATGGAGCTTGAATCATTGTATAAATAACATCATGAAGATTGGTATGAAACGCTAATGTTACGATTGCATGGATTGCTAAAAATACGGTCAATGTAATAAATGCAGGCACTAATGCAGCAAATGACTTGGCTACCGCAGGTGGAACACCATCGGGCATTTTGATCGTAAAATCCTTCTGGACAATCAAGCGAAAAATTTCAGCTGAAATAAAGGCAGTGATCATGCCTAAGAACATCCCTTTTGCACCCAGTCGATCTAAAGAAAGAACGCCAGACACCGTTTCCCCTCCATCAGTTTCGACAACAAACGGTGTTAGGAATAGAAAACAGGCTAAAGCTACAATTCCGCCGAATATGGCTTCTATTTGATAGCTTTTGCATAGATAGTAACCTATGCCGAATACGACAAAGACCGTCATGATACTCATCGTCGCACTTTGCGCCACTCCAAATGTATCGCGCAGAGTCGTAATGGTACTGTCACTTAGAAATGAATCCAAAAAAGGAAGATTCAGCAAAACAACGACCATGGAACCGAACACAGTAAGTGGGAACGCTAACATAAATGCATCGCGCAAAACAGCTAAATAGCGATTATTGTTCAGTTTCCCTGCAATAGGCATTAAGAACTTACTAAACTTATCAAACAAGGCAGTTCCTCCTCAAAAGAAAACAATTTATTTATTTTGAGCCTTAAATATTTCCAGAATCTCTTTAACTAGTTCTTTCATTGTCAACGTGGACATTAAATGGTCTTCAGAATGCATCAGCAATAAAGAAAACGCAGTTTCCTGCCCCATGGCTTCCTTTTGGACCATTTGAAAATGAATATCGTGCGCAATATTCAAAGCTTCTTCTGCCTGCACTACTAATTGGTCTGCAATCGCAACATTTCCTTCACGATATTCACGTAAAGATTGAATAATCTTGCTTCTTGCATTGCCGCTGTTCAGAATCAATTGAAAGCTGATTTGTTCAGCTGTTAAATTCTCAAGCTGTACCTTTTCCATTATTTATCCCCCATTAACAAAAGTGCCTGCTCATAAGCCTTCTTTCCATCTGCCATTCCATACGCCATCATATCGATGACATCCACTTTTATGCCATATTGATTTGCTTCTTTTTGAAGATCGCCTTTTAAGAAACTCATTTGTGGCCCAATCAACACAACATCTGCGTCAGCCATATCCACTTTTGCTTTGTCTTGTCCGACAGCCCAGATTTTTGCCTCTTCTCCAATCGATTCTGCATGTTTTTGCATTTTTGTAACCAATAAACTAGTCGACATGCCTGAACTACAAGCTAATAGAATTTTTTTCATTGAAATCCAACCCCGTCCTCTACATTATTTATAGCGCTTTCATAATCATCAAGCAGCTGGATGAACCGTTTACATGTATTATTATATATTTTATTTTTTAAATGTCTAGACATTTATTTTTATAAATATATACATTTAATAGACTTTCCTTTTAACGACAAAAAAGACAATCACTATTGATTGTCCTCAAGGAGAGAAAACGTAAAACCATGAACGAAAGTTGGTTTTGTGCACATAGATTATTTATATAGAGGCTCTATTTTTAGCCAATCAGTTTTTGGAAACCGTTACCGTGGTGAAGACAAATTTATCATATCGATGCCTTGAAAATGAATATTCGAAAGGAACTCCATTATTCAAAAAACCAATCTGTTCCACTTCTAAAATGGGATCATCCGGTTTACAGCCCAAATATTCCTGATCCAATTCATTCGGTTTACTGGCCCGGATTTTCCGGTGGGCTCCGCCGATTTTCAAATCCAGGGTTTGTTGTATATGGTTATAGATAGAATGATCCAATACTTCACGGGTGATACCAGGTATTAACAGCGATGACATATATGTTTTCTCGATTACATAAGGTTCATTGTCTACGCAGCGCAAGCGCACAATATAATAAACGGGCGTATCGATAGTAACGGCCAATATATCAGCTACTGCCTGTGGAGGGAACTGGATATCGAATCGAATGACTTTGCTGGAAACACTATGGTCTTTAATTACATTAGTTAAACCAAGATTTTGCTCACTGATCACATTCACCTCGTCGTTCCTGATGGAGGAGGACTGGATAATGAATGTTCCGTGCCCCCTTTTTCGGAATAAAAGCCCCTCCATGACCAGAATATCCAGTGCACGCTTCATCGTCATACGGCTGCAGCCGAATTCATCACAAAGACTGTGCTCATCCGGGATCGGTTGATCAATAGGATAAAAATGTTTGTTTATTCGCTCTCTCATTTCATTTGAAATCAATTCGTACTTTTTCATCACGACCACCCTAAACTAAGTCTAACTACTAATGATAGCGTACTTGATGATCAATTATCAAGATAAGATGCCATATTAATTCTTGCAGTAGAATACAAAATGGATGGGATGGCTCTAACACTCTTCTGAAATTGAAACTCTTTCTAATGGCCCGAACTCCTTGTTCCGATTATAACGGTAGCGTCCAAACCAAAACTAACAGCCGTTTTGGCCTCCAATCCTGCATCGTTAAAAAGCGTCAAGGCTTTCCCGTCTGGATTTGGCTTATTTCCATTAAAAGATGTCCACCCTCCTCAAGCTAACAAGAAGCTTCATCTGCCATTTTATGCACATGGAGGCAACAAGTATTGCCACATTGATATTGCAGGAGGATTTGCCCGCAAAAAAAAGAAGCTGCCGCCAGCTTCTTTTTCCAATCTTCATTCGCCTTAATTATTTCTTATCACAGAATAGGCTTCGCACATACCCCTATTGATAGACAAGATTACATTTATCAATCCATTAAAATGATCGGTTTAATCACTTTTCCGCTCTTAGAGTCTTCAAATGCTTGTGCAACTTCCTTGAATGGATAGAATTTCACAAGTTTATCAAATGGGAATAATCCTTTTTGATAAAAATCGACCAATTTCGGGATAAATAATTGCGGCACAGCATCTCCTTCAACGACACCTTTGACAGTAACCGCTTTAATGACAATTTCATTTGTCACATTCAAAGTCAAATCCTTTTTGCCCACTGCCACAGTTGCCATTGTTCCTTTTATCTTTAAGCATTGTATGGATTGTAGGGTAACTGTATTGACCCCTGTTGTTTCAAATGAATAGTTTGCCCCTCCACCTGTGATTTCTCTTATCTTCTCTACAGGATCTTCATTCATACTGTTAATCGTATGGGTAGCCCCTAATTCCTTTGCCAATTCCAATCGATTATCATGGATATCTACAGCAATGATGGTTGTGCAGCCGGCGATTTTAGCCGCCATCAATCCGCTTAGGCCCACAGCTCCTGTTCCAAATACAACTAAGCTGCTGCCTGGTTCAGGGTTTAATGAATTCAATACGGTTCCGCTTCCGGTCATAATTCCGCAGCCCAACGGCCCCAACAAACGCAAATCTGCTTCTTTTGGGACTTTAACAATATTTTTTTCATCTACAACTGAATGGTAGGCAAAGGAAGATTGCCCGAAAAATTGTGAAATATCGCCATTTTGTTGATCGTGCAATGGCGTAACATGATTTTTGTTTTTGCCTGAAAAGTTAAGCTCCATCATATTTTCGCAGGCACCTGCATTGCCGCTTAGACAGTTTTCACAATGGCCGCAATAGGCAAAGCCAAGGACAACATGGTCACCAGGCACTACAGAAGTGACATTGCTCCCTACTTTTTCTACAATTCCGGAGCCTTCATGGCCAAGAACGACCGGTCTAGGTGTAGGCATCGTACCATCCAATACAGTTGCATCTGTATGGCATATTCCCGAAGCGATGACTTTTACCAATACTTCATCATCTTTAATGTCATCCAGAACGATTTCCCGAAAATCAAAATCCTTCTCCGGAGTGGAAACGATCGCATTTGTTTTCATGTGTCAGTCCTTCTTTCTGCAAATAAATATTATTTCTGTTTCCGAAATATTCGTAACACGAAATAAATATATGCCTAAAAAAATAGCGGGTCAACTAATTTGCCCGCCATATAAGGCGATCATCCGCTTGTCATTTTCTCGAGATACTATATTACTATTTTAAATAAGGATTGTTTATATCCGTCAGGAATGGCTGTATCTTCAATTTCCTCTAAAGGAACCCATCTATACTCGGAGTGCTCCTTGCTTATGGCGATAGAATCATGCGCACTGCATGAACAATGGTACATAACGATAAATACAAATTGGCCTTGGAATACCTCATAAACCCATGTATCAATAATGGGATCAACTGAACAATCCAATCGTAATTCTTCCTATATTTCCCGCTTCAAGCACTCTTCCGGTTTTTCATGCCCTTCCAGCCTTCCCCCTGGCAATTCCCATTCGTCCCTGTCATTTTTCAAAAGTAAAACTTGATTGTTTTCCGTAATGATTCCTTTTATAGATATCGGCAATTTCAAGCTCAGCTCTCCAATCTTTCAGAATGTTTTTCTTAAAAAGTATTAGTTTCACTAATTCTTTAAATATGTACTTGGATATTCCAGTATAAAACGATCGCTTTCTCTTATGAATTGCTGCAATAAATATAGATGTCCAGCCCCATAGATAGCCAATATCCGCTCCTCTTTGGCTTCCGCTAGCTCTGCTATCTTTTTATAAATGAGGAAATTCCGATAATACCAATAATGGCAAATCCATTGTATTCCGACCGTGCTGTTTTTATCCCCAACCAGCGCGAGATCCATATATATTCTGTGATTCCTTTCGATTTGAGCAGTTTGGTTATGGAATAATATATATTCTTTCATAGTGGAAGAACGGGCTCTGTCATTTGATTCCCCGGTTATCTCCGTTAATTGCTGAAAAATGCTCTTTGATATGGTTGTCTCATGAGTTGCTGCGTAATCAAATGCATCGGGAATCCCCGCTATTTCTTCATTCCAATCGATTGCGTAAATATCGCGGTGCCCCATTTGCTCTGCTAAACGGAATCCCAGTTGATGGCATTCATTGATGGTTAATGCAAGATGGCCAGAAATGTATTTTTGATAGGATTTTGTTAATTGGGCTTGGCTTTTATACGGGTACTCCAAGGCAATTTTAGTGGGGGCAAACTCTTTCAAGCAGTCAATGACCTCACTTATTTCCGCTTGTTTTTTTGAGGATTGAATATCTAATTGCTGTGTGGCACTGTAATCTTGGAGGCCCATTTTGTCAAAGTGGTCGGTTCCAAGTATCATGATTATTGGTTTCAATATCCTTTCCTCCTTGGTTTCATTCATAAGGAAAAATGCTCTTTTCAAATAATTCGTTTTTTCTTTTGCAATCCCTCTTTTAAGATCACCTGATATGGATATTGTCTTTTCTCAATGCATTTCTTTTCAGATCAAAAAAGACCGGCTTATTAATCAGCCGGCCTTCATATGTTCCACACACTTTTAAACGGTTAGGCTACTGCAATTACTTGCTGAGAACCTCTTCATGTTGCGGGAGTATATGTGTTCCACTCTTTCCGGCAAGTGCATCTACCGCTTCATATAATGAGCAGATAATAGCTTCCTTGCCGGCTTTGGCGAATTCAATTGCTGCCTCCATTTTCGGGCCCATGCTTCCATCGGAAAAATGTCCCTCCTCCAAATATTGAACAGCTTCACCCAATTGAACATTTTCTAATTTTTGTTGATTTTCCTTTCCGTAATTCAAGTAAACATTGTTTACATCCGTCAAGATCATTAAAACATCTGCCTCTACTTGTTCTGCAAGGCGCAGGGCTGAACGGTCCTTATCAATGACAGCATCCACGCCTGTCAATTCGCCATTTTCTTCCCGGATAACCGGTATGCCTCCACCGCCGGAAGCTATTACGATCACATCATCTGCCAGCAGTTTTTTAATGGCGCCTACCCCATGAATAAGCTTCGGCTGTGGAGATGGAACAACCCTGCGATAGCCCCTGCCAGCGTCCTCTTTCATCACCCAGCCTTTTTCTTCTGCCAATTTCTCGGCTTCTTCTTTAGTAAAGAATACACCAATAGGCTTTGTCGGATGCTCAAATGCTTCATCTTTTTTATCTACTTCTGTCTGTGTAAGCAGAGTAGCTACCTGCTGGGTTAACCCTTCTCGTTTAAAGGCATTTTTCATCGATTGCTCCATCATATACCCGATTAGCCCTTGGCTTTCCGCACTGCAGGCATCGACCGGTGAAGGAGGGACCACTTGTTTTGCCTCTTCATTTTGCCGCAGTATATTGCCGACCTGGGGCCCATTTCCATGTGTAACGATCGTTTCATATCCAGCCTTGACAATTTGAGCGATTAAATTGCAGCTTTCATCGACGTTTTTCTTTTGATTCTCAAACGTAGCCTCCTGCTTTGGCTGTAAAATAGCATTCCCGCCTAGGGCAATCACGACTCTTTTCATCTGTAACCCTCCATCTATTGTCTAATTAATTGTTATATGTGACTTTTTCTTTAGCAAAAAGCATAAATATCATCCCTACAACCAATAATCCTGCACTTAAGTAAAATCCGGTTTGCATGGATCCAGTTGTATCTGCAATTGCCCCGGTAATATAAGGAGCAAGAATAGAACTGGACATACCAATGAAGTTATAGCTGCTTAGGGTCGTGCCGAGCGATCCTTTAGGCGCATTTTTAGCAACAAATGCCACTAGGATTGGATCAAGAGCCAACTTACCGAATAAACCGTAACCAATCAAGGCGATAATAAGAATGGTCCGATCCGTCACAAATGCAACTGCAATGATACAAACGATGGCAAGTGGCACCATCGTAAAGACAAATACTTTGGTACGTTTTAATTTATCTGCTAAACGCGCGAAGATAATGGCACCTGGAATACTTGCCCAAGGAACCAAAGAAGAGATGAATCCAACGCTGCCTCCTTCAAAGCCCCTTTCCGTTTGCAGGAATTCTGGAAGCCAAGTTACCACTACGAAGAAACCGTATAAGGAACAAAAACACATGATAAATGCCATTAGAAGATTCCGGTTTTTAAAGATGGAGCCGAGTGAAACCTTTTCCGCTTTTGCTGCTTCTTCAGAAGAATTGGCATTTTGATCTTCCGGACGTATAATTTTCTCTTTTAAAAACCAAGCAAAGAGTATGGCCATTATAACTGTAGGTATGGTCATTACATAAAAAGGTACCTTCCAATCCATACCGGCCTCTAATACTAAATAACTGCTTATCAAATAGCCGCCTGAAATACCGAGTGCCTGTCCACTATTGATAATGGCCGTTCCCAAAGTTAAATGTTTTGTAGGAATGGCTTCAGTGGACAATGCATATTGAGGCCCGTAATAGGTCCCTTCCCCAATTCCGACAATGAAGCGGATAACCATAAGCATGGCGAAAGATGATACTAAACCAGTCAAACCAGTAAAAACCCCAAATATTAAGAATCCTATCCAAATGACCAATTTCCGTCCAAATTTATCCCCCAACATTCCGCCGGGAATCTGGAAAATGGCATATGCCAAGAAAAACACACTGTTTATAAGGCCTAATTGCGATTTATTCAGATTAAATTCGTCTGCTATATGGCCCATGATCGGATTTAAGATTGTCCGGTCGGCATACATAAGGACCCAGCCTAACGTAAATAACGTAATGACAACCCAGTAATAGTTCTTTGAAACTGGTACTCTTTTTTCTTGTCGTACATGGTTATTTTTATCTGTTAATTCCATGTGTAAGCCCTCCTTCTTTTTTGTGTATTACTATCTGTAGAGCAGCCAACAATCCAAATAACGTATCATATCCAGAGCTATGCCCAAATGAAACCAGTTCTCCACACTTTTTCAACAGATTCTTTCCCTGAAGAGAATGTACGACTTCTATTAAAATGGAGGTCGCAAATCCTTGGCCTGCTGCATGCAAATAAGCGTTACTGACAGCAGTGGTTTGATAGCCATCCGGTAATTCAACATCTTCCCCGAAAGCCTGTAGAACGACCATCAGCCCTGTTACTAAATCGTCACCGCTAGGCGTCAAGCCAATTCCTCGGCCCAGAAAGTAGACAGCCCCTTCTGCTGAATTTTCCTTATTTACATATGTATCGATCAACTGCCACAATCTCCTTTGATCCTCGGAAAAGTATCTATTGAACTCCAGTGGCAATGAAAATGATAATCCGGTTTTTTTCTCTACATGCCCTTTTCTCATCCAATCCTCCAATTGTGCATAAGCCTGATACAATTCCAAAACCGTTAAATCGATTTTCGGAATTGATAAAGAGCGTTCTTTCAATTCAAGGAATGTAAGTTGTTTTATACGTGTACTTCCATAAAACATGATCTTGCCAGGGTGGAACACGACAACCTCTCCGACTTTTACGCTTTCTGAAAGCAAGCTGTATGCCGCATCATCTAACATGACGCCAAATGGGATATCAAAGTGGCTTTTATTGCCGAAATAAATCAATTGGTCCCCGATCATGATATTAAAGCAATTATGGAAAATGCTATGGATATGGCCGTATTGCCGGCCTTTTACCAACTGGGCAGCAATTGGACCAACTGCCGCCCTCGTTGTAATTTTTTGGATCATTTACTCAATGCCCATTTTTTCAGCATATGCTTCCAATGCTTTAATAAAGCAATCCAGCGGAGCCCGGACAGTTCCGGCGCCAACCTGTCCGATGCCAGCTTCTTTATGTGCGATACCCGTATTGATAAGCGGAGTAATGCCTGTTCTCACGACTTTACGTATATCGATGCCCAGCGGCGTTCCTTTGAAATCCCAAGTAGGAATTGAAAAATTAGGATTATTCGCCAGAACAATTTCCTGCATTTCATTACTAATGTTCAAGGCATCTTCAAAACCGCCCGCTCCTACAAATCGTGTCACTCCAGGCGCAGCAATCATGGACATCGCTCCGACACCAACTGTTTCTGTGATGGCACTATCCCCAATATCCGGGTTGGCATCGGATTGGGAGAAGCCAGTGAAGAATAATCCATTAGGCGTATTGACCGGTGCAGTGAACCATTGGTCGCCTAGGCCACTGATTCGGATGCCGAAGTTCTGGCCATTCCGTGTTAGCGTTGTTACAACGCAGCCTTCTTCAATTTGGCGGGCACCGTCCACAATGGCTTTACCGGCTGCCATCATAATATTCAGGAAGAACTGGTCTGTATCGGCCAAGAATTGGATGACCGCCGATTTCTTTTCTTGTTCAATATCTAATTCAGTGATCAACGGGCTCATTTCTTTTAAGAATAGTAGACTAGCAGCAATGTTTCTTTGATGGAATTCATCGCCCATTGTAATTGCTTTAGCAATTAGGACATTTAGATTCAATCCATTTTCCTTTTTACGGAGTGCTTTGCTTATCACAGGGCCAAGAATGTTTTTCATCCACTTAAGACGCTCAATGACTTCATCGGAATACGCCCCGAAGCGAAGCACTTTACCGATGCCTTCATTCATTGTGCAATACGCCTCATTGCCGTGGACTGTATTCTTCACAACTAAGACAGGCATGTTGGCAGAAGTAATGCCGCCCATTGGGCCAACCGCTCTTACAGAATGGCATGGAAGAAATTTGACTTCTCCATTTTCCAACTGGCGCAGCGCATCTTCTTCATTGCTTGCCCAACCTTCAAATAAAGCGGCGCCGATGCATGATCCTTTCATCGGACCGGTCATATCCTGGAATTGGATCGGCGGGCCTGCGTGCAACAACACTTTTTCGTTCAATTCAGGTATAACTGTATGTGCTGGAACCACATCTGTTAAAAATGGGGCTGCTTCTTTGAAGCGTTCGATCACACGTTGGTTTTGTTCCACTAATCCCGGCAGCTTCTCTAATTTATTCAGCAGCTTTATTAAATGCCTATTTCCATTCGCCACTGGTTTCCATTCAAATTGAACCGCTTTGCCTCCATGTGAAATGATGGGAGCCGTAAAACTTTTGACGCCAACATTGATTACACGCGGCATATTATTTAACAGTTCTGATACGTGAGAGCTAGGTGCAGGCACTTTTATCTTCTCCACTGATCCTCTATGCGTTGAAATCGGTTCGTGGCTGATCTCTTTTCCGATTAAATGAAGAGCCGTTAGTACAGCTGCTGTATTGCTTTCACAAACAATAGCGCCAGCTTCTTTCAATGTTTGTTGCGCTTGATCATATTGTTGAGGGTCTTGTGATGTTCCGCACACAGTTGTCACAAAAACCAACTCTCTTCCAGACTCTTTAGCCTTTTGGCGAGCCTCCATAATCGCAGGGGATAAAACGCCTGCCATATCAGGGTGCGATCCATAGCCCAGCACGACATCCAATAAAATGACAGCAGTTGCTGGATCTTCACTGGATTGATGGATAAATTCAATTCGTTTTTCCGGATCAATCATAGGGTGAGGCTTTCCTTGGGTGTATATATCATCACCAAGGTCAACAACTTCAAACCCTTCTGTCTTCAATACATATCCTTCTTCTTTAATGAGTCCTCCAAGCCCTAGGGCATCAGAGATTAACATGCCTGCCTCAGATGCCAATGTTCCACCCGAATAAAGCCCCTTAATGGTCACTTGATCGTCTTGAAGGTGGATATCGTCCACTTTAGGTATATTCACCAAATATTTAGAAGCAATTTCTCTTCCAGATGCTAGATCCATAGCCATTTGGGCTGTCTCTTCCAACGTATAGGCCAAATGCACATTTTCAAGATGATATTCAGGCTTTTCACCTAAGAAAATGGCGACTACAGGCTTAGATAGGCTATTCAGCAATTGGACAACTTCATCTCTCACTTCCTTTGCAGGCGGTTTAGAGATAACTGCAATCACCTCTGTCGGTTCATGGGCTTCCAAGCCAAGGATGGCATCCTTCATGGTTACAGCGCCGATTGCATCTGATAAATCGCGCCCTCCTGTGCCGATGGCGTGAACAACACCGCCGCCTAAACGGTCAATAATCGTGCTGACTTCCTGGATTCCTGTACCGGATGCCCCTACTATTCCGATATTTCCGGCTTTCACACTATTGGTAAAGGCGAATGGCACACTGGAGATGATGCCTGTCCCACAGTCCGGCCCCATAACAAGAAGGCCCTTCTCATGCGCTTTTTGCTTCAGGCGTTTTTCATCTTCAATTGGCACATTATCACTGAAAACAAAGGCATGAAGTCCATTATCAATAGCATTTTCAATTTCTTCAGCTGCATAAATGCCCGGCACCGAAATTAATGCTATATTGGCATCTGGCATTTCTTCCAATGCTTGGTCCCAAGACTTTACATCCTTCATTGTTTCATCTGTTTTCTTTACGGATAAATCCGCTAAAAATTCTTCTGCTGTTTGCAGCACTTCTTCTACTTTTGATTGATTCTCTGTATCTACGACTATGACCATATCACTGGGATTAGCTTTTTCTACATCCTCCGAATAAAGCCCTGATGTTTTAAAAATATCTTTGTTGGCTTCCGTTCCCATCATGATAGAAACTTTATTGACGCCCTCAATGCCCGATACTGCATTTGTAAGCAGCATTAAATTAATTGAGTCCTGATAATGATTAGGCTTGATTTTTGTATAAATCATATAAATTGCCTCCTATTAATGATGAATGAATCATTCCTTACATCTAAAATTGTAAAGGGATACATGTTAAAATACATTTGAGGGCTAGGATAAATTATAGGATTTTTTTTATCTCCAGAGGATAAATCCATACGAATGAAAGAGGTGTAAAAAATGTTAGTGAAAGATTTGTTACAATTACCTTCATTGAAAAGCAGCAAGTTAGTGAGCGGGATATCAGGATTGGATAAAGAAGTAGTCGATATCATCGTCATGGAAGCCCCTGACATTGAAAGTTGGTCGATCCCAGGACAAGTCCTGATGACAAGTATGTATAATTTTTCAATGTCCCCCCAAGAACAATGGACATTCATATCTAAGCTATCTGCCCATCAAATCTCGGCACTTATCATTAAAACAGATAGATTTATTAAAAATATCCCTGAAACCTTTATCGAAGCCAGCGAATTTTTTAAGCTTCCTATCATTCAGATTGAAAATCATGTGAAGTACAACACAATCATTATCGATGTAATGCAATCTTTATTTAACACAAAGGTAAAAAGGCTCGACTACTATAGAGAGGTACATAATTATCTGATTAGCCTGACACTGAAGCGATCAGACATAAAGGAAATATTGACTGTTTTCTCGGGACTGGTAAATAATCCAGTTACTTTTTATAAGGATGACAGTAATGTGTTCACTTCGCATGATTATGTATTGGACATGGTACCGAACGGACAACAAGAAAAAGAGGACCATCTCCAAATGCAATTCCCTTACTTTTTCAGAAACGCTACATATCCACAATTGGGCAATGGGATATACAGACAAGTGATTGTACCGATCGAGGTAGAACAAATCAGCAAATCGACGCTTCTTATCCATGAAATCAACCGTTCAGTGAAAGACCTTGATTTCATGGCTCTTGAGAATATTGTCACCTTTATCCAAATGGAGCAATTGCGGGACTTTGCTGTCACGGAAGTGAGGCAGAAATACAAGGATGATATTTTTGATGACCTATTAAATGGCCGTTATTCAACCAATGAACAAATAACAGAAAATGCCCGTATCCTGGGATTGTCCATTGAAAAATCCTATCGCATCATTACATGGCGGCTCTTCAAGATGAGCAAAGACTATATAGAGCATAATGAAATCCGCCTTGCCTGGAATGTAGCCCAACAAGTACAAAGATACAATTTGAATATGATATATAAGATCCGCACTAATTCCATTGTGTTTATTGCCGACACAGATTTAAACGATGAGGAAGTTAAAAAGATCATTCAACAGGTGTTTTCTGCCGTTGCCGATATATATAAGGAGAAACAAATCAAAGTCCAAGTCGGAATCAGTTCCCCAGTAACATTAGACACACTCAGCAGTGAATATAATAAATCATTAAAAATTATTGACCACAGCATCCTGTTCGGGGAAGAGAATTTTGTCCATTGCTACAGGGACATCGGTATCTATCAACTTTTGGCAATGGCTAAATCAAAAGAGCAGCTCTTGGAACTTGTTCCGCAAAAACTGAAAAAGTTAGAAAAAAAGGAATTACTGATTACGCTTAAAACCTATTTGGACCATAATCAAAAGTTGAAGGAAACCGCTGAAGCCCTTTTTGTCCATTACAAAACGGTAAGCTATCGCCTTGAAAAAATTAAACAAATTACGGAGATACGATTTAATAATCCAGAGGAAATATTACAAGTAAATATAGGGCTAAGGATACTACATATATTAGAAAAGGATCATTTGTCTTTTTGGGATAAAAATTAACTTTCTTTTTAGCAATTTAAGCAATAGCTTTCTATTACTCTATCAATTACTTTAAAGATACAAACGAAAAAAAGGAGTTTTTTCATGTGCCATTTATATCGTTTTTCACAAAAAGATAATGTACAGTTAACAGCTCGTGTTTACCCCCTCGCCACTGATAAACCGGCCATTCTGTATGTACATGGCGGCGGATTGCTTTATGGCAGTAAAGATGATTTGCCAGAACCATATATTCAAGCCTTCTTAGCAGCAGGCTATCCTTTTGTCGCCTTTGATTATCGTTTAGCACCGGAAGTGGCCTTGCCTGACATTTATTCCGATATTCAGGATGCTATAAAATGGTTCAGCAATCATTGCCGCGAAATCGGCCTTTCCCATAGTCGTTTTATTTATTTTGGCCGTTCGGCAGGTTCATATTTAACCTTTTTGGCAGCTAACGATCCAAGCCTTCCAAAACCCGAAAAAATGCTTTCTTTTTATGGGTACCATAGATTGGATTTCAAAGAATTTACCGCGCCTGGATACCAGCATGCCATTTCTGTACCTAAACGCTTAATTGATTGCCTAGTGGAAAAGGAGCCATTAGTGGATGGACCGATCCAAAAAAGATTCGCATTATATATTTATGCCCGACAGTCCGGCACTTGGATCCAGGAATTACTTCAAGGATCATTTCAAAAGATAGATGCCTATCAACTTAAAGAATCCGATTTACAGGCTCTCCCCCCTGTTTTTATCGCGCAATCGAGAGAAGACCAGGATGTGCCTTTTTACGTAGGGGAGATGCTCCATGACAAAATACCAATCAATGAATTCTATATCGTTGAAAAGGGAGAACATGACTTTGACCGCGATCCTTCCAATAAAATCGCTTCAGAGGCTTATCGAAGAGCCATTGCTTTCTGCGATTCAAAGGCATAGCTAGAATACATATACACGTGTAAAAAGCTGATTAAGAAGATCAGCTTTTTTATCGTTAATGCCTGAAAGCAGCTCCATCAGCACCCTGTCCGTGATGGAGACTCCCCCCTTCCGATTTGATGGTTTTATGCGAGATCCTCACCACAATATACTTCTGTATGCTGTTTAGTGGCATTTAAATAATCCATTGGAAAAGGGATAAAGCTCCACGGGAAGCGACCATCATAGAGCAGCAGACACTTGTTCATGTCAAATGGAGCAATTGTTCCAAACGTATTTCCTCATTATTTTTCCACATAATAAGGCACCCCTGGAGAAAGGAGAAACATCATTCCCCAGGGGTGCCTTGGTCTCTTTTTATTATTTTAAGGAAGAAAGAGGGACAAAGCCTACTTTATTTGTAGCTGTTTGCACGTATGCCCATTCTCCGACATCATAGCCTATCTTCACTTTATCGCCTTTTTTCAGGGTATCGATTTGTTTATACGAATCGGATGGCCCTTTGTGGATTGAAAGAGAATCCTTAATGACAGTCATCTCTTGTTTAAATGTTACTTCTTGATTTCCCAATCTTAGGTTAGCATCGATCGCTCTTGCCAGGAAGACAGAAAAATCAGCACGGATCAGATTCAGTTTAGCCCCGAAAGTACCGTCCGTCATCCCTTGTGAAATTCCTTTCGACATAAGGGCTTTGGCTGCTTCTGATTGTGTGTTTCCGCTATTATATCCGAATGCTCTGCTGATCATAATCGCCATTTCACCGCGGGTCACTTTTTCGTTAGGCTTGAATGAACCGTCTTTGTAACCGGAAAGGATTTTTTTATCCACAGCGGATTGAATGTATCCGGAAGCGAACATACTTGCCCCGACATCCTTGAAAGATGTTTTTCTTTTTGTCCCATCCAAATTCAATGCACGTCCGATCATTG
This sequence comes from Bacillus kalamii, assembly GCF_047238185.1. Lineage (NCBI taxonomy): Bacteria > Bacillati > Bacillota > Bacilli > Caryophanales > Bacillaceae > Bacillus > Bacillus kalamii. The sequence goes on from NZ_JBDFMI010000001.1 coordinate 3,158,681, forward strand.
CGGCAGCTTCCGCACGAGTCACTTGCTGATTAGGATTAAAATTTCCTTTTTGGTCTCCAACTGTGATTTTCCCTTGCGCCAAATATTGAATTTCTGTATAAGCCCGATGTGAAGGCCCTAAGTCTTTAAATGTAATAGTCTCCGCGTTAGACACAGATGTATTTTCAGTGATTACCTCGAAAAGTTCAGGCTGCTTTGAACCGGCAGTGAATTCAATAGAAATTTCAACGATTTGTTCAGTCTTATTTAGTGTGAACACATTATAGCCTTTGGATAATTTCCCTAATTCAATGTATTTATTCTTATCCGTGCGGGCAATTACTTTTGCGTTTGAGATTGTGCGTTCATTTTGGAAAATCTGCACGCGGTTCATTTTTTTGCCTTCAAAAAGGTTATACACCACTTTATCTCCCGCTTTGACCTCGCTTTTCGGGATGAACGATGTCTGGATATTATTATCCATCAGGTTATTCAAGCGATGTTCATCATTCAACGGCTTTACCGTAGATAGGAATTCAACTTCTGCCTGCGGGTTATTGACAGAGAAATCGGACATACGGAACCATGAGTCCGTACTATCGGTTGCTGTCAATCGCAAATAACGGGCATCGAAGTCAAGGTCATGCATGTTCAAGCGTTCCGGAATGCTTCCTTCCTTCAATACTTTCCAGCTTTTCCTATCCACTGAATACTCCAGCTTTCCTTCGCGTATGCGGTCAGCTCCGGAATTCAAGTCAGAGATCAATTGGACATTGCGGATGTTTTTCACTTTGCCCAGATCCAATGTCACATAATCTCCTTTTTGGACAGGAGAGCTTGAAATAAACGCATGATCTAAATCCCCATCAATGATATAGTTCTTATCATTGTATTGTGGCCACGATGCGGATAAACCTTTCCGGTTTGTTTCTACAGAAAGATCTCCTCTTCCCTCTACATGTACAGCCATACTGAAAGATTCCTTCGTATTAGTTGTTTTATCAGCTGTATATTTCACTTGTTTCACAGCAAGAGGTTTTTTAAGCTCCACTTTATCATTGCCCTTAACAGTAGCAAAGTCGATCCAGTCTCTGCCGTTGATTGTATACGACAGCTTTCCTGAACCGCCGTTTTTCAATTCAACAGATGAGATATAATTATAGTCTGCAAGTTCGATTGCCGCATAGTCATTTTTCTTGAATTTCACGCCTTTGGCCGTTGAAAGACTATACACGTCTTCCGTATCTACAACTGTTCTCTTTAGACCTGCTTCTTTTACGCCATCGACATTTGAATGAATGCCGCTTGCAGTCGGACGATTCACCTCGAATTCACGGATAAATAGTTCATTATCCTGATCCTCTGTGGCCGTATATTTAATATAGCGTGCCGATGCGTTAACTATTTTGGATATTTCATGGTCACTATTGTTTTGGATAACAGCAGTCCATTTCTTGCCATCCTCCGAAATCTCCAAATTGCCCTTCATCATCGTTTGGTCGCTGTTCGTGCGGCCCATATTCATATAAATATTCGTTAGTTTCTCAACTTTTCCAAGATCAACGGAAATGAAATCTCCCGCTTTGATTGTATTTTTCGAACGGTATGCCGTATCAAGCATGCCGTCCACCATTTTATTCAATTCATAAGGGGCCTTCGTATTCAGCCAATCCTCATGCTTTAATGGCTGCAGGTTTTCAGAAACTGAAATGGTATAGTCATACGTTTTTACAGCTTCTTTTTCTACCCCCTCAAAAAACAGTTCATCCGTTATTGTATTGGCTTTACTAATAAATGCAGCAAGCACTTCATCCGAAATGACAGCAGTTGATTGGTTTAATTCTTCTATTTTGACACTTAATTTGGATTTTAAATCCCACCATTGCTGAGTATCCTTATACATCATCGCTACGACCATATCACTGGCAGTAGTAGCTGCATCTGCGTATTTACCCAATTTATCAAGCTGCCTGTTGATCTCTTTCATTAATTTAGGATCCTTCAATCCGTTCTTTACTTGTTCAACAGCATTCTTGACATTCGTAAATTCTTTTTTCAAAGCCGCAATTTCTGCTGTCGGGATAACGCCTTTCTCTACTTTTTCCCAATATGCATCCATGACAGCCTTCATTTCAGGTGCATCGGCACGGCCTGTATCCAAGCGGGTGGAATGGTCAGCGAACACCTTGAAGCTATCTTTTAATTCCGTGCCTACAGTCGATTCAATTGCTCTGTCCCAAGCCTTATTGTAATCATACTTCGCTGTATTCCAAGCATAGTCTGCCCCTGTATGGATGGATATTTTTGATGCTTCTGCAAAACTCATCGGGTTGATGATGAAGCCGCCGATACTTTCATTTAGATTATTAGGCAAATTATAGATCGGCCCAAGAGCCAGCTTTTCTTCCTTGTAGTCATTTACAGGGTAGTTCCACCATAATAACATGTCTCTTCCATATATATCTTTTATCTTTTTGGCATCCTCAGGCGTTACACCTTCTGACATAACATTTTCACCTGTCCACATCACTTCGATGTCTTTATCCAGCGTGCGTGAAAAATCCTTTGTATATGTCTTTAGCTCTTCGCCGTTAAACATGGACGTACCCCAATATTCTGTCGGTACAGTTATCAATGGCGTCACATCGCCCTTTGCTTTAACAAAATCTTTATTGAATCTGTTTAAAACAGTTGCCTGGCCGACCCCATCGACGATAAAGATATCGTCCCACAGGATGGAGAAACTGCGCACGCCCATTTCATACAATGCTTCCGCTTTATCCAACAGAGCCTTGTAGTCTTCCGGATCCACTTCATGTGTTTCCTCATTAAAGCGGATATCCTTCCCTGGAGAAATGGCAAATACAAAATCTACCTTATTTTCCTTAGCTGTTTCGATCAGTTCCTTCATACGGCCTAATTCTTCAGCAGGATATGGCTCTCTCCATTTATCGCGATGGTACGGATCTGATTTTGGGGCATATATGTACGAATTGATTTTATTCTCGCCATAAAATGCAAATTGGTTCAATCGAGCTTCATGGCTCCAGGTCTCGCCGTAAAAACCTTCCACAATAGCGCGTAGATGCTGTGTCGGATGGTCCTTAATATACACTTCCGGTACGTGGACGCCATCCTTTTCTTTCTCGACTAGCTGCTTCAATGTTTGGACGCCGTAAAAAGTACCCTTCTCATCCTTACCTTCGATCGCAATATGGGAAGTGCCTTTTTCATCGGCTACTGTTGCCAAAACATATCCTTCAGCCGTAGTCAATTTGCTGGCGTCATCTTTATGTAAGTCAGTAAAAAATTGATTTAATTCATCAATTTCATCTTCATCTTCTCCAATAAGGATTGTTGTATCATCCTTATTGAGCTCCTTATTTACTTTAATGCCGTATTTAGCCAATAGCGAAGTTAATTCTCTCATGGCGTCCTGATCTGCCACTTCTTTACCGATAATATTGACCGAAGAAGTAAAGGTGAAGTCATCCCCTAGCTCATTAACCACTTGCGGAGTCGGGCTTAATTTTTCAATTACATTGTTAACAATCATTTTCTCTTTTTCTTCAGTTGATGCGTCATTTGCGAACACAGTCATTGGAATAGTGGATGCTGCTAAACATGAGGCTGTTACGATGCCTAAAACCTGCTGGTGCCTTTTTTTCAATCTCTTCTCTCTCCTTCGATTGCAGTAAGCTAATAATTTTTTTGGTATAATAATATGTATGCGCTTACAGATTTAAATATAGATAATTAATGGAAAAGTGTCAATGTATTTTATTATATTAATATATAAAAACATAACGATTATCAGGCAATTCTCTCAAGCCTTCTACTATATAAGGACATAGCTTGAATGCATAAAAAGGGCTTTCTTATGCAACAAACAGAGCAGATTCACCTAAGATTTGGCTATATAGCAATGCCCACATGCAATGGCTTATTCAAATAGTTGTCATAAAGAAAAGTTTATTAACCTTATTGCTGGATAATAAAAGAAAGAGAGCTCAATTATTTCACATAATGCGAGGATATCCTATTATGAAAAAACAAAAAAAAGAAACCAGTGAACCGTTATCGAATTCGGATGAATACCATATTCTTATGGCTTCTCTAGGTGTTAGCGTAAGCAAACATTTACTTGACGAACATTTTACAGTTGTATGGGCGAATGATTACTATTACGATATGTTCGGTTACACAAAAAGGGAATATGAAGAAACATTCCACAATAAATGCAGCCTCTTCTTTACCAATAACCCAGTTGAATGGGATTCGCTTGCTGCTACTGTAGAGGAAACCATTAAAAACGGTAAAAAATACTATGAATACGTTGGGCAAATGCCTCATAAAAGCGGAAAGATGATATGGGTGCGTTTAATTGGCCATTTCATTGATGAGTATATAGATGGTTATCAGATTTCTTATTCAGTGATGTCCGATATTACCGAGTTCATGAACGCCCAGACTGAAAAAATGGTTACTTATAATAATATTCCAGGATTCGTTTCAAAGTACAGAATTACAGAAGAGGGTTTTTCAGAAATATACGCAAATCCGAATTTTTATGAATTTTTTTATAAGGATCCTGCTATTTGTCCGCATGATTATAGCTTATCGGAGCTAAAAAAAATGGGAATGGATGCTGCAAAAACTTCAGCTATGCATAAGAAAATGCGTAATGGAGAATCGGTAAATTATACGTATCAATATCAGGATGCACATAATAATGATATATGGCTAAAGATGATTGGAGAAAAAATAGACGAGATTAATCATGATCCCATTTATCTATTTATTTGTTCAGATATAACAGAGATTACCAACCAAAGGGAAATTCAAAAAGAGATGAACAAACAACTTGAACAATTGGCTTTTGTAGATCCTATTACGTCAGGATTAAACTATACAAAATTTGAAATAGAGGCCGAGCGACTAATTCGAAAAATGCCTTCCAGCACTTATGCGCTCGTATTATTAGATGTGCAAAAGTTTTCAATTGTAAATGAGCTGTTTGGTATTGATTATGGAGACCGTGTTATCCAATTTATTCATAAAATAATTAAGGCTAATCTGCAAGGTGAAGAGATGGTTGCTCATCTTACGGCTGATAACTTTATACTATTATTGAAAGCCGAAGCCCCTTATTCCATAGAAGCTCGTTTAAATGACATTGCTAATGCAGTCAATTGCATGAAAAGTGACTCAGAAAATTCAAGCAAACAAGCCCTTTCTATGAAAGCGGGCATCTATGTAATCGATAATCCTACTTTGCCGCTCATCAGTATTCGTGACAGGACAAATACTGCTATGAAAAATACTTCTATTCTGTCTGAAGGCAAACTTTGTGTATGCCATTTTTACAATGAGGAAAATCGGAACAAGCTTATCCGCGAAAAAGAGATGGAGGCTAGAAGATTAAAAGCGCTAGATGAAGAGGAATTTGTTGTCTTTCTCCAACCAAAAATTTGCTTAAAAAACAAACGTGTCGTCGGTGCGGAAGCACTTGTACGCTGGCAAGACCCCGAGCTTGGAATGATAGCCCCCAATGAATTCATCCCTTTTTTTGAAAAAAAAGGGGCATTTATCATTGAATTAGATCTATATGTTTTTCAAAAAGTGTGTGCAACTCTTCAAAAATGGATACTACAAGGCGTAGAATTGATTCCCATTTCCTTCAATGTGTCAAGGGCCCATTTTTATGAAAAAGGGTTTCTTAGCCGGTATGAAGAAATTAGAAAATCGCATCATATCCCACCTTCCTTATTAGAATTTGAAATTACCGAAACGCTTGTGTATTCTGCTTCCCACATTTTAATTGATGCTATTGAGCAGATTCGTTCATTAGGTTATACATGCTCAATTGATGATTTTGGGAGCGGCCTATCTAGTCTTAATATGTTAAAAAATATTTTCGTCGATTCAATCAAATTGGATCAAGCCTTTCTGTCAAAGTCTTCTTTTGGGAAAAAGCGTGAAGAAGCCATCATTACTTTTGTAATAAGTTTAGCGAGAGAACTACAGATGACTACTGTTGCTGAAGGTGTAGAGACGGAAAAGCAGATAGAATTTTTAAAAAGGGCAGGTTGTGATCATGTACAAGGCTATTTTTTTTCACGCCCATTGCCTATTAAAGAGTTTGAAATGTATACTTTCGGAAAAATGATGGATAAACCTGATTAATCATATCAAACACAAAAAGACCCTAGTTATATTTAATTGTAGCTAGGGTCTCAGAGTCCCTCCAAAAAAAAACCTATGTTGTTGCCAAAGCCCTCTTTTTAAGTGAACATTCACCCTTTTTAAGGCCACCTTTCAACTCTGGCCGGTCTTTAGCTATTCATCCTATTTTAGCTCACGGCCTTCGAGACTTTTCACATCAATCGAAGCTTGAAGAAGTATGGTTGTTCATTAGCAAGGCTGTAGCAAACACACTGGTTTCAAGGCAATCCGCCAAACCTGCTAGCATTAGGTCTTCTTAGAAGTTAAAGCAGGATGAGCCGACTTTGTTCGTTGGTTGCCCAATGGAAACATCTCATGCTGCGGCAAACTTAAACACACACATTCTACAATGAAAAATAAGCATACCAACGAGCTGTTTTCTAAAGACAGGAGCAGGTCTATTTAAGAAGATGTCGAATTAATGAATGAATGAAAAATGAATGTGTTGATGCATTCAAATAGGATCTATTATGTATAAATAAGAACGAGACCCAGAAACAACACTTAGGGAGGGAGGAAGATGAGGAAGAGGATTTTTATATTGTTTTCATTGATTATCTTAGCGACAATTGCTGGGTGTGAAAACTCCAGTGAAAGCAAAAGGTGGAAAGCAAGTCCGACTTTTACCATACCTATCACCTTTGGCGATGGCACGGAAGGCGAATATAGGTTGATTGGGACTAAAGGAAAAATTGGTTTTTTGATCGGATCGGGCAACAAGGGAAAGTCAGAAGAAATGCCGATTGTTGCCAATAAAACAAATAAGTATATGTGGTTTATTTGGGGAGATGGGGATCCTATCAGTGGAAATTTCAAGGTAGTTGGACTGAATTGGAATGGGAAGAAACATCCCGTACTAGTCACCGGAAATAAAGAAGTATGGGAATATCCTAACATTAGCGTTAGTTCGAACAACGGCGCTGTATCCCAAATACCTTCGAATATGGTATTCCCTACAAGCGGGCTATGGCAGTTAAAGGTATATTTTAATGATAGATTATTTGAGGAAATAGTTATAGACGTTAAGGATAAGTAATCTTTATGCTGTCCATAACGTACCTTTTAGTTAATATAACCGTATAATAAACAAAGGAAGCGAATTAAATCAGAGAGGCGGAATACTTATTATGTTCAAAAAATTAGTAAAAAAGTCAATGAGAATCCCTTATGATGACATATCTGTATATCCTACTGTCGCTATCGCAAAAGAGGCAATTGCCGATTACTGCAGCAAACAAGGTCTTGAATATGAATTTATAGAAGCAAAAGAAGAGAATAATATACTCGTCCACATTGATGGTATGACCTATGAAGTTATTCGCGGGTTGGCAGAAAGAGGCTGCTACGGAATCAGATGCAGGGAGTTGTAGTAACGGAACTTTTCATATAAAGCCGACTAGCATTGCTTATGAATTGATTAAAACCTCAGCGCTCTACATCAATAAGAAATAAATAGATTAAAAGAGGCTTGCCGCCATACTATGCCGTAAGCCCCTTTTATTTTTATGTAAAAATCTTGAACGAAACCATCATTACACTATTCAAAGCGATTACTTCTGATACACTTCCGCCATTTGAGAAGGAGAAAAGGCAATGGTGAAATTAGCCGGCAATTCAGCCTGTATCTTTCTTAATAATCTGCTTCCTTCGGCATTATGATCGTTCTCACTCTGCTCTCCACCATCTTTAAATCTGTCTTTATCCCAATCGATCCATTCGCCGTAACTTATTCCCCATTCTAGTAATTCTTTCTTTAATTCAGCAGAAATCGGCATGTCTTCCAGCTCTAAATTACAACCACAACGATCGCACCATACCGGATCAGCGCTAATATCCGCTTCTAGCTTCAACTCATGAATGTCTTGATTATCACACATACAATCCATTATTCCCCAGCCCCCTTGCCATTCACGCCATTATTTTACCTTAGCATATATGCATGTATCCGTCAGTTTACTGCCATCCGCAGATAAATCCTCATTCTTTAGAATGCCTTCTAACTCAAACCCCAATTTTTCTGGAATTGAACGGCTTTTCCTATTTGTACTTTCACATCTGATTTCGATTCTTTTAAAAGCCAACTGATCGAGCGCAAATAAGGATAACCCATCAATCGCTTCTGTCATGTAACCATTCCCGCTATACTTTGTATGTATCCAATAACCGATATCACCTTTAGGAATGGACCAATCAATGAATTGGAGACTTGAAGTTCCGATAAACTCCCTCGTTCCTTTATGGAAAACCAAAAAACGAAGCCCTTTCCCTCTGAATAAAGTGAACGTAAGCCTCCCTCAGATTCTGTTCCGTTTGTTCCACTGTCGGCACTTCCTGCGCAAATGGCAGCCAAGGTTTCAGCTCGTCAATGGACTCCCTGATAGCGGCGTTGACGATAGGAGCATCTCCTGATAAAGAGGGGGCCCGTAACAGCAATCGATCCGTTTCAATTCTTGGCGGAACCTCTAGCAAGATTGGAATCATCCTCCATCTTCCTCTCTATTTGATGATTGACTATCCAACTACCATCTATCAATAGCGATTAATAACAACCATTACTGTGGCATCGCAGACTAATTCAGACCGTTACACCATCCAATGCCCTGGCTTTCGCAAATAGGCAGGCAATCTCGTGTGTATGTTTCCCCTAGCGGAATTCACCTGGGATTGTGTCAAAAAAAGACACCCTTCCAGATTCGCACCGCTAAGATTGGCATCCCTTAAATCGGCGCCGATAAGATCGGCTTTTCTTAAATCAGCTCCGTTTAAATCTGCAGCAATCAATAATGCCCCTCTCAAATTAGCCCCTTTTAAATTAGCGCCTTTTAAATTGGCCCCTAAAAAATCCTGCCCTATTCCCTTCTTCTTTTTACCGTTGGAAACAATGCCCTTTCGATACACTTCACTCGTTTTGATAAACAAATCATTTATACCTATTCGATGGGAAGAAATATCCAAACCCATGATTTCTTCAGGCGATAAATTCGCCATATCCAAGGTCTGGTCATAAGCCGCTTTCAAAAGTGGCCGAAAATGTTTTGTTTCTTGAATATGCATCGCCTGGTCAAGATACCAAAGCATTTCATGCAATTGTTGGACAATCGGAAAGACAGTAAACATCTCACCGGCACATGCTCCATTACTTCTCCAATCATTCCCTCCATATAGAATCTGGGAAACATGTTGTCCGGCTCCAAAGCACTCATAAGATACACATCCCGAAAAGCCTTTATCCCTTAATTGGATATGAATACTGCAGCTATTATCGGAGCATAAATTGCGGCAAGGTTCCCCGCTCTCTTTATCAACAGGGAAATCCGCTGACTTGGCATAGGGAAGAGCTACACAACATAAGCCGAAGCAGCTCCTGCAGTCTGATTTTAAATACTCATTCACTTTCCTCATTCACTTTCCTATATTCTTTTCTGTTCTCGTTTCATTTTACTCTCGCTATACTTTTCTTTGATTATACTATGTAGCGGATCAAAACCCCAAAATTTTATCATTTTCTAAACAATCATAAAAGAAGCGGTTCATATTCATTCCGCTTCTTTTCATGAAAGATAGTTACCGCAGAATGATTATGTTCCTCTGGCTTTCGTGAAAAAATATAAAAACCATACTGCATGATTTTGTTCATCCATAGCTGCCCTTTTGAATGCTTCTTTTATATAACCGGTTGTAACTCTATCGGACACTCCCAAATAAAAGTCAACCGTCTCCTGTTCATCCTTCAAAGCGGCTTCCAGGCCTTCCATATAGCTTGCCGGACACTCCTCCACCATCTTCGGCTGGAATTGGGTTCCCGTAATATTCGTATATATCTGGCTGAATATCTGTAAATGCTTCATTTCATCTTCCCGTATCTCAAGGATTTGTTTCTTTTGATTTTGATCATCGGCCATTTGAGCTAGACTGGCATAACATTGGACAGCAGAGAACTCACCATTCATAGCTGTTTCTAAATCACTGATTAACTGATTATTTTGCCTGTCCGGAGATGGAAAAGCATAATAGTAGTACATACACAAGCCTCCTTGTATATTCCCGTACTATACTCTATGCGCCGATTTGGCGCCCTGGAACCTGCCAGCCATTATAACCGTGGGAAATATCACAACAAAAAAAAGCTACCTAATCAGGCAGCCTATGATTATAAAGGAAGGAAATCCATTTAGTTTTCTTTATTCTTGGTTTCCATATGAAGTGGAGGCGGAACCAACCAGCCTTTATCCTTCATCATTTGAAGCAGAACCGCTCCATCTTTAATAGCTTTTGCGCTTTGCTGGGTTAGCATTAAAGCGATATCTTCGCGAATGCATTGTCCTATAAGGGTGCTCATTGCCGTCAATCCTCCTGCAAGATCCTTGGCAATCGCATAGGCCACTTGCGCATCCAGCAAACGGGCGCCGGCTGGTATTTGCTCAACGTCTACGCTCGGTCTTTCTGCGGGGGTTGGAGGAACAGGAATATCATTTGCCAGTAAAAGCTGTTCCACTTCTTTAATTTCAGGTTTAATGCTATTGTTTATGACTCCACTGATAAAATCTTTCAAATCCTTATCACCAGTATGGTTATAATACACTTGATACCCGTCAAGCGCCGCTTTGGCCATTGCCAATTGCGTATATAAACCATACACCTCGCCGTAATGCATCGGCTCATTCTGCGGATTGCCGCTTAAAATGCCCATGTTATCTCTCCATTCTAGACTTTATAGGTTGATTAACCTTTAATAGTATGGATAGATAACAGAAAATTATTTATGAAAAATACAGACATTACATACCAAGAATAAACCCGCTGCCTTTCATTCACTCTATAAAGGAATGGATTTTTAAATGAAAGGATAAACAATATTATGTATTTTTATAAAGAAGATTTAATCAATACAATCGTCCCAGACCGGCCTGATCCAGCGGCTGCCAAAGTCATTCAGGAGACTCTTGGCGGACAATTCGGCGAAATGCGGACAATGATGCAGTATTCCTTTCAAAGTGCAAACTTCAGAGGAAAGGATAAAAAATACCGTGATTTAATAAGAGGCGTTTTCCTGGAAGAAATCAGCCATGTAGAGTTGGTGCAGACGACAATCAATCAGCTTTTGAATGGGGCAGGCTTCCCACAGGCAGGAGATGCGGGCACAGATCACGCTCCGTTGGATGAAGCGGTCCTTCATGCGAATCCCCATCATTTCATTATGGGGGCGCAAAGTTCCTTGCCCGTGGATGCTGGAGGCAATCCTTGGAATGCATCCTGGGTTTACAGCCACGGCAACCTCATTGCCGATCTTTTGAATAATCTTGTATTGGAATCAACCGGAGTCCTGCAAAAATCACGCATTTATGAAATGAGTTCCAATAAGACATTCCGGGAAACACTTGCTTTCTTAATGGTCCGTGACAACGCACATCAAAACGCATTCGCCAAAGCACTGGAAACTCTTGGAGTTGAATGGGGAAAATTATTCCCTGTCCCTAATTATGATTTGAACAAATATCCAGAATGCAGAAAGTATGTAGACCTAGGCTACCATAATGCCCAATTCAATTACCGTTTGGACGAAACTTCAATCGGAGAGATTTTCCAAGGGACATCCCCGAGCCGAAACAATGGTGAATTAAAGGTGACTCCGCCGCCTGAAGGCTTCCCGGTACCTGTGCTTCCGGATATGCCCAACGAACATAGTCCTGGCCTAAAAGATATGAATTCATAACAAATACGAACAGCCAATCAATTTGAATAATAATTATAAAAGGAATGCCCAATTCTCATACAGGAATTTTGGGCATTCCTTTTATGGTTATTCAACACATCAATGAACCTTACTTCAAATGCCGTTTACAATTTTTGCATATTGCCTCCATAACTCTTATAGAGGGTAGCTTATTGATCTACTTTATTCCATTACTCATGTTCATTCAAAACCAATCTACTTTACAATAAAGTCAACACAAAATCATTACCCTCTCATGGAAATAAATCCATTACACTGTTTTGCCGATTGTGAATATGGTATTATTTAGGAGGTATAGACCGTTTCAAATACAGAACTGCTCATACACATCCAAAAGAGTTTGCCGGCCTATTTTAACTTGTTCCAAAAATAGTAAGGATGTTCTTATTCAGGAGGAGATTTCCCATGAAACCAGGTTCCATCTCTATAGTATTGGGTCTTATCAATATCATAGTCTATATCCTAAGTATGTTTTTTAACATCGGCCTTGGCCTGATCACTTTTTTCTTCTTGTTTATCAGCACTTTAACTGGCATCATCCTTGCCTTGTTAAGCAAACAGGCCCTCTATAAGGCAATCGGCCTTGTAAGCAATATAGCCATGCTTTTTTTGTCCATAATACTGCCTTTCGCCATTATGCCCCTCATTTGGAGCGGCCCTTAAAACTCTTCCCTGGAAGAGTTTTTCAATGGGAAAATAGTGCTTATTTATTCCTACCAGGAACGCGCATGGATACCTATTAGGGATTAAAGATATCGTTCCTAAATATATGTCTTAGATATCATTTCCTTATGATTTTCCACAATCAATGACATGATTGTTTATGCTTCTGATAAGCCTAGGCAATTCATTCAAATCTTTCACTATATAGTCCGCCTCGGCATCATCCTGTTGATCATCCTTTTTCCAAATGCCTGTCAACCCGATTGCCTGGGCAGCTTTCACGTCATTTTCTGGGTGGTCCCCTACAAATGCACATTCATCGGCAATGACATCTAATCTTTCAATAGCCCGCCTGAATATACGGGGATCAGGCTTTTTGATGCCTTCCCAATCTGAGATCAAAATAGCGTCAAAATATCCTTCCATGTTCAAAGCCACTATATTATCCATCTGGAACCGTCCTCTTCCATTTGTTACGATTCCTAAACGAATAGGCATACTCCGTAATTCATCAAGCATTTGCCTTAAATGAGGAAAAGCAAGACAGTGGTGTTTAAACTCGCTTATATAATCCTCGAGCAAATAACCCCATTCGATTTCTGTAATTCTAAATTCCTCAACCAACTGTTGATAGACCTTATCCTTCCAGACATACCCCCTTTGGTCGAGTTCTATGAATCGATTGATATATCTGTCTTTAGGTATATGCCCAAGATATTGATGCAATCGAACATATTGGTTTTCAATAAACCCTCTTACAGATTCATCCCTGTTTAACAATGTCCCATCCAAATCAAACAATACTGCCTTTATCATCTTATATCGCCTCCCCATTGTGCCTATTTTCCTTTTTTATTCCCCCGAGATATTCCTTGTGGTTATTGCATACAAGCATATTGAAAAAACGTCCCCTTTGCGGATCGGACACTTCTTGCCAAAAGAAATGCACCAAATTTAAAAAGGGGCATAATGGCAAATTTCTACCCATTAATCCATAAGGTGAATAATGATTATATCTTCAAGCACGCTTTCATATTGTGGCTTACTGCCCCATTCAACATAAGATCATTAAAAAGGGACAAACTGTATGTATATGGACAAAGAAAGGAGATGCTCTTCATGACCAAAAAACATAATAACGGAAGCCGCAACCAAAACTCACCCCGATTACATGGACAAACTCCGATTAGTGGGGATAACAGTAAAGGAAATAAACGGAACAAGGACCAAAATGCTAAAACGGACTGATCCATCCAGCAGGGCAACAAGCGTTTTTGCAATCATTGCCTATTGGCAAGCACATATACAAGAATGAATAGAAAGGAGAGAATCCGTTGAGCAGAGGCAAACATTTCAACCATAAAGAAAAAGGGCATCCCGGCGATTTCCCCAAAAATAGTGTCGTTGAGGGAAAAGACCATATCCAGCACGGCAAACCAATCGAAAATATAATTCCGGAAGAAACATTTAAAAATCGGGTTAAAGAAGAATAGGCAGCAGCTATTATGCAAGAAGAGGCTGGGAATGCCCTTATATTCCCAGCCTCTTTCTTTTATACCGATAAATGTATGATTGTTTGTCAATTGCTAAGAAACGGAAAAATTTCTTCATGGCTCCACGTTTTTTGGGTGTCGGACACCAAGCCATGCAGTAAAGAATCCATACACTCGAGCAAAGCATTCAAATGTCGGAGGACAGAGCCTTCTTCAAATAGAGGCAAAGAGACAGGGAGCTCATCCTCATCCAAAATACAATAAGATCCATCCGGGAAAGACAGGACATCAATAATCATATCTTCAAAAGAGACCATATGCTCCATCAAGTTTGTTTGCTGCACTAAATTAAAATAGGCTCCCAAATAAGTTCCCCGGTAATCTCTCCAAACATATACGTTATAGGGCCGGTCTGCCCAATAATGGGCAACCGTATAGCTTCCCTTTGGTATGGTCAGTTCGTAAGACGATCCTTGCATGGTAAAAGGCTCCACTATTTCATGGAATAGAACCATATGCTGGCCTTCCCATTTCAACAACTCACAATCGGTATCGACAACAGTTGAATCATAACGGATCTTTCTCTCTATCATTTTTCGTGCAGGTTGAAAAGATAAGCTTTGAGATTCCATATCCATGCCCCTTTTATTTACTTAGAGTCGAGTTCCTTCACTTAATATAGTCCAAGTTGCATTACCGCTCAATTAAGGGAGAAGGCAGAGACAGCACTTTCTCATCCAGCAGATCAATATAAGCAGGAAGAATCAAATTCTTTCACTATGCTGGATATGGATCAGACGTGAAAAATACCATTATTCGACCTTCCACACTCTTTCAACACCAAGCAATAATTCACCTTCAAATTCCAAGCGGTATACATCGGGCTTGGAGGTTTGCAGCAAAAAATCGAATCCGTACCGGCTGTCATAATACCCCATCATCAGAGTCATGACCGCACCATGTGTACCTATTGCAATCTTTTGATTACTATACATATGCAGCAAATCCTTTAATACGTTTATAGCCCTTTTCTGGCAATCCTCATTGGATTCCCCTCCCGGCAGAGCAAAACCCGGTTCAGCAAACGACTTCTCCAGTATAGGCAGCAGCTCCTCATCGGGCAGCCGCTTGTTTTCACCAGAAAATATTCTCTCCTTCAACTCCTCAAATATCTGCACTTCTTTTCCTGACCGCTCAGCCAGCTGTTCGATTGTCAGGATTGACCGCCTGTATGGGCTCGATACAAACACCTCGATCATTTCACTCTCCAGTAGATTGGCTAACCGGGCAGCGTCCACCTGCCCCTTTTCCGTCAGACCTCTAGTCCTTTCATTTCCTTCGGTTATAGGTGATTCCCCGTGTCTCACCATATAGATTGAAGTTGTCATCATATACCCCTCTCTCCATAAAACTTACTAAAATTTCCATTTTCTATTGTAACAGACTGTAAGAAAACCGATCCATCTGGACTTGGCAGTAGGATAAAAACAGTCCCATCCATAAAAAGGAAGTAATTTATTGTTCTCCTAGCTAAACTGCTTTTTTTACATACTCCTGAATAATCGAATGTATAATATGCATAGAGTCCCATTCCCCAGAAGAAAAACGGACGATGGGGTATTTTTTAGGAAATAGGCTATTTTTGATCTTATTGATCGGCATCCCCTCTTCAAAAAGAGTGATAATTTTCCCTTGGAGATTCACTAAATAATCGAGCTTCCTTTGCAAAGCACCGCGGCCTTCTTCCAAATATCCTGCATGGCAGCAAAAGACGTCCTCAAAATCATAGGCCAATACTCTTTTTAGGGAGGAAATAATCGATGGAATGCTTTCTTCACGCAAAATAACCTTCGTCTTTTCCTGGCAATATAGATCCCCCGTGAACAACTGGCCTGTTTCACGATTTAAAAAAGCTAAATGGTCGATAGCATGTCCCGGTGTTTCAATGACATCCCATGTTGCATGCCTTGATGAAAAAGTGGATCCAATGGCTTCAGCATGAAAAGGGCTACGTTTCCCCCAAAATAGTTTTCGATACAGTGGATAATCCGGTTTCTTTTCACAATAAGGTAGCATCATGCCATTCGTAAAAATAGGCAGATGAAGTTCATTACGTATAAACGCTGCACAACCTGTATGATCCTCATGAAAATGAGTGATGACCGCTTGATCAATATCCTGGTCGTGAAAAAACAACTTAAATTCCTTTTCTAATGATTTTGCACCCGTATCAATCAAAACCCCGTCGACAATGAAGCAATGAACATTTAATTTTACGCCCTGAAAGGCTACTGTACCGTTACCAAGTTCCACACCGTTTATGGATTCCCGTTTGAACCCTTTCCTGAATATCATACGATCTCCCCTTGTTCCCTATTTCAATCCATTTTACCATATATGAATGGCTGTTCATTCAGATGTCGGGAATTGATGTTTTTTTCGGGGGTGTTAAAAAAGTCCGGTATGTACTATACAACTGCAAAATTTGGGAAGCTCTTGTATTGAGATTCCCCTTTCTTCTTAAACTAAGTCCCTTATATGTAGTCTTTCTTTACAATGCTTACTTGAAGAAATGTTTGCCTTAAGTACCATCTATTCTTGACTACCAAATAATAAAAACTATTAGAGTTGAATAACCATTCTAATCTCTTTATATCTCTTTCCACCCGTTACATATTCAAACTCTTCTCTTTTTTCAAAACCTATTTTTTGATATAAAGCAATCGCATTTTGATTTTCTACTTGGGCACTTGTGTATAATGGAATATGGCCATAGTTGTTCACAAAGAATGCTACGAATTTTTTTAAAGCTATCTTTCCAATCCCTTGTTTTTGGTACTTCTTATCCATCATAAATCTGCTCATAGACCAACCATTTAGTTCAACATCAAAATCGTATAGAATAAAACCAACCATTATATTGTCTTTATATATACCTAATGGGTATAAATCTGGCTCATATGCCGCTTGAACCAATGAAAACATATTTGAGGCCACAAATTTTTTTTGTTCTTCCTTCAAACTAAGTTTTATACACTCATTATAATTAGTTCTAGTAATTTCCTTAAAATCAATATTCATTTTGAACCGCCTCTCTGTATCTCATAACCTTTCCCATTCTGGATTCCAAACGACTTCCCACAAATGTCCATCTGGGTCTTGGAAATATCCAGAGTATCCTCCCCAAAAGGTATCGTGTGCTGGAACCGAAATGATTGCACCCGCTTTCCTTGCCTGTTCCATTACCAAATCAACCTCTTCTTTACTCTCAACATTATGTCCGATCGTACATTCAGTTGGACTTATTGGTGTTTGGTTTATGCTTGAATCGTGAGCTATATCCTTACGATTCCATATTGCGAGTTTTAATCCTGGTTGTAAATCAAAAAAGGCAACAGCACCATGCTCAAATTCCTGCCCCACTATTCCTTTTGTCGAGAGTCCAAGCCCGTCCTTATAAAAGGTTAAAGATCTTTCCAGATCATCTACACCCAATGTGATAACTGAAATTCGCGCTTTCATCTAAAACCTCCTAATAAATCTAGTACATACATATTTAATATATTGGAACTAGATGTTGAATGTATCATTTCAAAAATCGAACCTTATGACGTTATTCCCTTCACCATTACCACTTGCATAAAATAGCATATTGCCAGTCTTGTTCCATTTCAAGAAAAACACATTTTTAGAATCCATGTATATCCGCTTTTTCTGTTGTATTTTATCTTCATGGTAATAGGCACTGTATAATTCACTAACTCCGTCATTTTTTATCAACGAGTATGCTAATCGACCGTTAGGAGTTATGCTAAATGTATTTATTTGTCCTTCCACTATCAATTTAAACTTTTTATCATTAAGACTATATGAAAAAAGGCCTTCTTGTCCATTTACTACACCTTGTATTGTAAATGTCAACATAAATATGTACACTTTCGCTTGGATAAGGATGTACAGAATTACTCGTTCTCTTTTGCTAAATGATCCTTTAATCGGTATGAATCACCTATCATAGGCACAACTGTCGCATGATGTAAAATGCGGTCTAATATGGCATTGGCCAGTTTAGGTTCCTGAAATATTTCATCCCACGCTTTGAAATTCACATTGGTTGTTAAGATGGTACTTCTTTTTTCATATCTTCGATCAATCAGCTGGAAAAACAACTTAGCGTCTTCGTGATCAATCGGTAAATAACCGATTTCATCGATGATTAACAGTCTGTATTTGCTGTAATGCTTCAAACGGCTCTCTAACCGATTTTCTAATCGAGCTTTCCTCAAATTTTGAATCAAGTCATGGCACTTAATAAAATAGGTACTCGTCCGTTTCTTTGCTGCCGCAATCCCTATTGCTGTGGCCAAATGGGTTTTACCGACACCACTTGGTCCTAAAAACACAATATTTTCATTCTCCTCGATAAAACGCAATGTAAGGAAGTCTAGAATCTGCTGTTGGTTAATCGATGTTTGAAAGGTAAAATCGAAATCTTTCACCTCCTTAAAATGAGGGAAAGCTGCGACCTTCACCATCGATTGCGTCATGTTTTTCTCCCGTATGTCTATTTCATACGCAGTCAACTTGATTAATGTGTCGATAAATGACATCTGATGCTTTACGCTGAAGTCTACGATTTCATTTAAATGTAAGCTCATTTGCTTTAACTTTAGATAGTCAAGATTCCATAATAATTGTTGATAGTTTGTAGTTGGATTCATTATTTATACACTTCTCCAATCGTTGCTAAATTCCGTTTTGCTAAATCGTCGATTTCAGGATAATGAGGGGTGGAAACAAGTAAGCTTGCCTTATAATGTTCCTCTTGATAATTAAGTTTAGCGTTACTAATTGGATGTTGGGCGATCAGTTTCATGTTATAATAAATCCACAAGTAGTCATCATACACCTGTAAGCCTACTTTTTTTCCTTGATATTCTGGTGGTACAGAGTATTGATTCGATTTGTAGGAAATCATGTTTGATGCATTGACTTTTACATGTGTATGTTTGATGCGATAGGAATCTCTTACTTTGTCAGTTGGTAGCTGGAGTAAGTGGTTCCTTTCTTTTTTGAATTCCATAATCGGTATTTTCCCCGTTCCTTGATGGATCTGGTGATTCATTCTATTCCCTAAATCCTGTATGAATAGATGAAGTTCCTCCATTGTCAGTTGACCTTGGTACGCATGAATTTCATCAAGGAGTTTCATTGTGGATTCAATTTTCCCCTTGGTTCTCGGTCGTCCTGCAATACATGGTTTGACTTTAAAATCAAAGTCCCTCGCAAACTGATCAAATTTCGCATTCACTTTCCCAGGTTGATAATCAGTCCTCGCTTCATCCATTACCGTTTTCATATTATCCGTAAGGATTTCAGCTGGAACTCCGCCAATTGCTTCAAAAGTATCTGTTAAAAAAGAAAGTAAGGTACTCTGTGACTTAGAAAGACTTAATTGAAATGTTCGGAATCTGGAATTTGATAAAATGAAAGCCGCCACATTGACTTCTATCTTTTCTCCCTCTTTGGTTTCGAATAAAATGTTTTCCTTCCAATCTAATTGGGCCTGCTTACCTGGTGGCGTTTCAAATCGGACTGTCCCTTTGGGTGAAGAAATACGTTTATCCTCTTCAAAGTAGGCATTAAATTCAGGTGTACGAGCTATATACGCACGGAAGGTTGAAGCTCCACATTCCAATCCATGATTGTCTTTTAGGTACTGCCAAAGCATACGACGGTAATAAAATACCTGTTTTGAATCTTCTGATAACAATGCGGCTATTATTTCATAATAAGGATCAATCTTTGAGGGCTTTTCCCTTTTTCTTTTTGGGATAAAGCCATTTAGATATTTATCAATTGTCCGCCGATCCACACCCAATTCCTTTGCTAGCTTACTTTTATTGATTTTCATTTTCATATGCTCCATAATCTGTTTGAATTTCGGTAAGTCTGAAAGACTTTTAATCTCAAAATCGATATCAATATTCATTGTTATGTACATACTAATCCCCCCAAGATTAGTATGTAGATTCATATCAAATTTGTACATATTTATTCGAGCAATACTGTACATATTTAAATTAGCATTTCTACCTTGTATTAATAAACTTTCATTAAATACCGTAAAATCCTGAATAATATCGGCTTCTAAAACTTTCTCCATTCTGCCCTTTTTCAAGTTAATCATGTTAATATATGACTTATTTTGGTCTGATTCTATAATAAATGCTCTATCTTTGGTCAAAGATGTATTAAAGCTACTTACCTTAATCTGGCCAATCCTTGTTTTTTGTTTTAAATTCACTGTGTGAATTATTTCCTTCTTTGGAGTGTTCAAGTTCTGAATAAACAATTGATTTTCATCCAAACCCAAAAAAGCATCTCTTTCCGGTAAAAATTCTAGGGCAATACCGGTATATTCTGCTTTGACTTTTTTACTTTCCAAATCATATAAAAAAATAATATTAGGATTATTCCCATTATTAACTACGGAATACAGAAGTTGCGTGCCGTTAGCAGAAACAACCAATCCCCTAGTTGTATTATTTTCATCAATTGCAAAAGAAGTTTGATCGTTTATATTAATTGTGGCCACTTTAGTTTCACCTATACTAGTTGGATTAATAGTAGTATACACAAGATGATTATTATCAATAATATCTAAGTCCCAAATAGGATAGGATGTAATTATTTTTTTGACATTTTTTACTTCGAGATTATTTTTATTTTTATCAGAAGCATCCTTTTCGAACAATGCATCACTAAGTACAATAAGCCGTTCTGTTTTATTGCTGGATTTTAAAAAGTCACTTAGGATATTAAATCCAAACATAAAAAATAGTAATAATCCAATAAAAATAAAAAAACTACTATATTTTTTATTAAAACCGTTAATTGCAATCAGACCCTTCCAACTCTACAATTACTTCCGTACCCTTAGAGTGTTCACTCTTTATTTGAATACTGCCTCCATGTCTTTCAATAATGCTTTTTACAATAGCTAAACCCAATCCTGAACTGCCTTTTTCTCCAACCGTTCTTTGGGGTGCTCTATAAAAAGGTTCAAATAACCGATCTAAATACTCCTCTTTAATGCCTTCTCCTTCATCCTTAACTTTAATTAGAATCTTTTTTCCTTCTTTATATGCAAGGACACGTACAGAAGAGTTAACCCTACTGTACTTTATTGCATTATCAATTAAATTAAGCAGTACTTCTTTAAGCTTACTTTTGTCACCTATTTTCATAAGATTGTTTTGAACGTCACTTAAAATCGTTATATTATATCTTTTCGCTTTTATTTCCATCTCATTAGCAGTGGCCTTAATTAATTCGGATAGATTTACATTCTCAAAAAAATAGGTATATTTAATTGACGTGGACTTCGATAGTTCTAATATGTCAATAACTAAATCATTCAATCTCTTACTCTCGCTAATCATATAAGACAGACCTTTATTAAAAAAAGCTTTATCAGTAAAACCATTATCTTTTAACACCTGAGAATAGCCTAGAATGGTGGTCAGTGGTGTTTTTAATTCATGAGTAACATTATCAAAAAAAGCCTTATTTTGTGCCTGTACCTTTTTTATTGTATCCCTATCCTTTTCAATCATATCAATTTGCTCTTTTATTCTCTCAGCCATTTTTGTAAATCTTTCTGCTAATTCTCCCAT
This sequence comes from Bacillus kalamii, assembly GCF_047238185.1. Lineage (NCBI taxonomy): Bacteria > Bacillati > Bacillota > Bacilli > Caryophanales > Bacillaceae > Bacillus > Bacillus kalamii. The sequence goes on from NZ_JBDFMI010000001.1 coordinate 3,180,454, forward strand.
TTCATCCCTTGTTTTAATCGGTATATCAATATCATAATTACCCACAGATAATTGTTCCGAGCTTTTTATTAGTTGCCTTACTGGTTTTGTAATACGTCTAGATAAAATGAAAGAAGTAATAAATATAAAGATAAAAATAAGAACAGCAAAAAAATGAATTAGATTGTTAAATTCATTATTATAATCAAAGATTTCTGTATAATCCTTGCTGTATCTAATAAACCCCACAATATTTTCATAAGATTTAATCGGAAATGATAGAGTTACGATTACTTTGTTTTCTAAATAATTAATACTATATGCTGTCTCACCCCTTAAAGCCTTTTTTAAATCTTCGCCTACTTCCTTATCAATGTTTGGTGAAGACTCTTTTTTTGTTCCAGATGAATCGAAAACTTCAACCCTGCCACCCATTTGCGAACTCAATAGGCTTGAGATATTTCCATTCTCCCCAATAAGTGACTTTTCATCCAACTCGATATTGTTCATTAGGAAATACTGAGTTAAATAAACATCAAGATTTTTTTTTGAACTAATCATGTCATTTTCTATCGTTTGCAAAGTGTGTTTCTTATTAATATTGTTAGATACAAAAAGCAATGAAGATAGTCCAATAAATAGAATGATGGAAAATGGTATTAGTATTTTATATTGAATCGTAAATCTCATTGTCATCCTTTTCCTTTTTATACGATTTTATATCCAACTCCAAATACTGTCTCAACAAATGAATTTTTACTATCATCTATCTTTTTCCTCAACCTTTGTATATGGATATCGACCGTTCTTGTATCTCCTACATAATCAAAACCCCATACCTTATCTAATAAATTTGCTCTAGTAAAAACCTTCCCCTTATTTTCTGCAAGGAACAAAAGAAGTTCATACTCTTTATTTGTCAAATCAATCCTTGTTTTATTTTTATAAACCTCTCTTCTTTCTTTATAAATCACCACTTCTTTTCCTACATTAATTGTTTTAAATGATTCTGATTCAAAAGATTCTTCTATTAAATCAATTCTTCTAAAAATAGCCTTTACTCTCACAATGACTTCTCTTATATCAAATGGTTTAGTAATATAATCATCTGCACCTAGTTCCATTCCAAGGATTTTATCTACAGAATCCGATTTTGCAGTAACCATGATAATTGGAATACTAGAATCCTTAACAATACTCTTACAAACTTCAAAACCACTAGTATCTGGTAGCATCAAGTCCAAAATAATCATATCGGGATCACATTCTCTAACAAGTTTGATCCCCTGATCGCCTGTATAAGCCAAAAATGTTATAAATCCTTCTTTTTCTAAGGAATACGATAATAAATCTGATATAGCTACTTCATCTTCTATAATAAGTATCCTTTTCATTATTTCTCCCCACCCTCCCTAGTATCATATCTTTTCCTCATTCCTTCTGAAAGATATATCAGGAGAGTTTACAAATTAGATACAACTATTTTAATAATCGGAAAAAAGATATGCATATTCTGAAAAGTTCATCTACTACTATTGTGACATAGCAACAAAGACAATGTAAATCCGAAGTAAAAGTGAAGAAGGAGAAGAATATGCTAAAATTCATACAGAAACCAGCACCCAAAATAATAGTAATACTCATTGTTAGTCTTTTATTTAATTCCGGATGTAGTGTCAATCAATTGGAGGATACTAAAGCGCCTTCCTCCAATTTAAAACAAGCTACTAAAAAACCCCATGCTTCATCTAATGATTCGAATGCTATTGAAGTAGTCTCTAAGCCAGATGATATTACCGTTCTAGTGAATAAAAAGTATCGACTTCCAGACCACTATGTCCCGAATGATTTAGTATACCCGAATGTTCCCTTTATCTTTGATGAAAAAATAGACAAGCGTAAAATGAGAAAAAAGGCTGCTGAGGCATTAAAGAAAATGTTTGATGCTGCTAAGCTCGATGGAATCTATTTAGCTGGCGCCTCTGGGTATCGTTCAGAAGCTACACAAAAAACACTATTTGATAACTATGTTAATAAGGATGGGCTTGAAGAAGCTGATAAATATAGTGCTCACCCAGGACACAGTGAACATCAAACAGGCCTTTCTATAGACGTTTCAGGTATTACCGGAGAATTTGCAATTGAAGATGGATTTGCTAATACAGTAGAAGCGAAATGGTTAGAACAACATGCACCCGAATATGGATTTATCATCCGATTTCCAAAAGGAAAAGAAAACATAACTGGCTATAAGTATGAACCTTGGCATATTCGTTATTTGGGAATAAAACTAGCTACGGAAATAACCCAAAAGGGCATGACACTAGAAGAATACTACGATCGTTATCTTCTAGTTAATAAGTAAAATAACATGGCTAAATAATTCCTAATAAGTTATAAAGAGCGGTCCGAAAAAGCTTGAAACTAACTACATTAAAGTAAAGAACGATTTTCTTCTTTCGCCAATCCAAAAAGGGAACTGTGAGCAGTTCCCCCTTATACCATTCCACACACTAAGATTGTATTGTTCTTTTAAACCGTCACCGCATTACCTGAAGGTTCAGGAACGCCGGTAGCATATTCACTTTATTTACCAGAGGGCAATTTAATGGCCAATTAATCATGTTTTTCCTTATTGATAGAACACCCATTTCTCCTTCAGCCCTGCTGTTGTACTAATCACGCCAGCTGGCTCAATAAGAACCTAAAAATTCCGTTTCAATTTCTTCTTCTTTTATTTGTTTATCTTTATTTTTATAGACTTTATATGCCTTTGAATTAGGCCTTGAACTAACAATTTTACTTAAGTCTTCCTCAATGCAATGAATAGCAACGCCATCATCTGTCGCAATTCCATATTTTATTTTGTTAGAACCAATTAATTTATGATAGGCCGGTCTTCTGCCTTTTTCACCATCATAATGTGGACAATTACTACCCTTTAAAAAACCTAAACAATTTAATGGCTCAAGTCCGTCACCATATGAATCCGTTACTCCTTCTTCAAACCAACAAATGGAACCAGCGCTTATTCCGGCCAATAACACTCCTTGTTCCCAAGCCCTTCTTAAAATAATATCTAATCCCCATTCCTTCCATAAGACTAGTAAATTCTTAGTGTTGCCACCACCAACATAAATAATTTCTTTTTCTAATAAACAGCTCTCCAAATCTTTGGTGGGTGGTTTAAATAGTGATAAGTGAGAAGGCTGGCACTGCTGTTATTCAAAAAAACGATAATACCTGTAGATATAACGATCCGAATCTCCACTGGCAGTAGGAAGGAAACAGATTTTTGGATTTGTTTTACCCGACTGTTGAAGAATATATTTATCTAACAGTGGATTTTTAGGCTCCATAGAGAAACCTCCACCCCCGAGAGCAATTATTTGTCTCATCATCTTACATCCCTTCGAATTAAAGCACTTTAATAATAACTTCTCCTTAACCAATTTCAATTCCTTCTTGAATTAACCTGCACCGGTAGCTTCATAAGAAAAAAGAACTGCATTCACAGTTCCCCCATTCATTAAAGCCCCAGTTTGTTTTAGTTTTTTACAAATTATAATCATTCAAAAACTCTTTAATTCTTTCTTCAAATAATAATGCTCATATTCCCTACCTACATTATCTATACTTCCGAATACTTGATAACCGTTCTTTTTATAAAAATCCAACGCTTGAAAACTCAATGTATCTACTTTTATAAAATCACATTCTTTTTCCAAAGCTATTTTCTCCAGTTCTAACAGTAATCTAGTTCCATACCCTGATTTTCTTATACTCTCATCTATCATAAAAATGTGAATCTCCAACCAATTCCAACATACCTCACTCAGGATTCCACCACGAACATTATCATTATCATCCTTAAGAAACAAACAAATTTCTTCATATCTGCCTTCCAAATCTTTGGGAAAGTGCTTTAAATTAAACCTGTAAAGTTCATCGTTAATATATTGCTTACCCTTACTATTTAACTCTTTAGTAATATGAAGTGACATTGTACTTTTCTCCTATTGTATAGTTATATTTATCAATTCTTGAAGTAGGTATTTTATTTAGGCATTTGACTTATTTAGATTATATATTTTAAGAGCTGTTAGAAACGCCTCATACTTATTTCTTAAAAAACAATAAGCCAATGCGATTTTATATCACATTGGCTCAATATTAGATATTATTCATTTTTTACAGATAATACGATTCTTTGAATACTTTTAACCGATAAGTAATAGCTTGTACTTAATGTATTCATATCAATTCCGGATAGATAATCGTTATATATTTTTTTATTCCTTTGCTTCAATTCTTGTCTTGTATTTGTAGTAGATCCCCAACTTTTTTTATTACATTCTTTTCTTGGGATATAGATATATTCACCATCGATATATTCTTGAATCACTTTCAACAGTTCAGATGGTAAGTGTTCCGTTGCTTTTTTATAGCTCATTTCCACACTCCTAATAATTTATTAACTATTTATTAGAAACGAGCAAAAGCTATATTTATTCGATTGCACATAGCCTTTGCTATGCAGCTGAAATAAACTTTCTCATATGATAATGCCCCCCCTTCTAAATTACATAATATTCTAAATTATACTATAACATACTATTTATATTTAAGAGTAAGCAAGAACCAATACCCATTTAGCAGCATAAGCAAATCCTATTATGGAGCTCTTTCCATATATGACTACATCTAGTTTTAAAGTCAATTTTATTTAGAATACTGCTTTCTAAATTGGACTACCTGTGCCGATCGTACAATAAAAAATCAGCAAAAATCTGTAAGAGAAACGATTATTCAAGGGCATAAAAAGCCGATTGGTGTACATGACACCCAATCGGCTAATAGAACAATTTTAATATGAACATTTCAATATGGCACCCTATGCCTTTATCTCTTGCCTTACATGCAATAGTCCAATCCCATATGGACTATTCGTTAAACAAACAGCAGCAGAATCCAAAAAGAAACACCTATCCGGAAATAGCCATTTATAAATTCTCGGAATCATTCAGATCCTAGTTCTTCTCAAGCACGTTATCCATCCCAATTAACCATATAATTCGATAATTTGATTCGCTATATACTCGGAGCTGAAATGGACCCCATCTTTAAGCCACCACATAATGATACCAAGAATAGAAGAAGCGATAATATCCATTGATAAGATGATGTTTTTATTATTCATTTCTTCTCCAACACTTTGTATGAATATCGTTTCCTTTAGAAACATATGCAATTTCTTTTTGAATCCTGGATGTTCAAATAACACTGCAAATATTTTACGGTGCTTATAAAAATAATCTAAAAACGCAATTAATTGATCTTGATTATTTGCATTATCAATTTGGAAGATGGGCGACATTTCCAACGACAAGTCGTCGAAAATATCGTAAACCAATTGCTTTAATAAATCATTAATATCTGTAAAATGCAAATAGAATGTCGCACGGTTCAATTCTGCACAATTGGATATTTTTTGAACTGTCAGTTTCGAAATATCCGGGTTTTCAACCAATAATTCCACAACCGCTTTTTTTAACATTCGTTTAGAGCGGGTTGTACGTGGATCCTGTTTTTTATGTTTGGACAATTTAAATCTCCTTTATCTATTAACTTCTAAATTATTACATACATTTTCCGAATTTGTTGTTTAATTAACACATCTTAAAAAACTGTAAATAGGCAGTAGCAACAATAGATGTTAATATCTATTTTATTGACATGATGTCAATAAAGCAATCATAGAGGGGAAAATAATATGCCGGAAACAATCAATAAAAAAGTATTTTTGACCGTATTAATCTTAGGCTGTTTTTTATCTACTTTAAATCAAACGTTATTAAACGTTGCATTAAGTAGCTTAATGGATGTTTTTTCTGTATCCGCTACAACCGTACAGTGGCTATCTACTGGATTTATGCTGGTTAACGGGGTGCTGGTCCCTATTACCGCATATCTAATGAAGCGTTTTTCCACACGCCAATTATTTATAAGTTCAATGATGTTCTTATTAATCGGATCTATTTTGTGCGCAGTCTCGCCAAGCTTCTCAATCTTGCTGATAGGCCGGATGGTTCAAGCCATTGGAGCAGGAATTATTATGCCATTGCTAATGAGTGTTGTCATGTTTATATTTCCTCCAGAAAAAAGAGGCAGTATGATGGGGTTAATAGGACTAGCAATGATTTTTGCCCCAGCCATCGCCCCGACCTTAGCAGGATTTGTTATAGACTATTATTCATGGCGCTGGTTATTTATCGGAATCGTCCCACTTGTAGTGATCGTCATTTTATTAGCAATGAAATACTTAATAAATGTGTCAGAGGCTGCAAAAGCGAAGTTAGATATGGTAAGTGTCATTTTATCAACAATCGGCTTTGGACTGATTTTATACGGTTTCAGTAATGCGGGCAGCCGTGGTTGGGATGATAAGATTGTTATAGGATCTTTAGTTGCAGGAATAGTGACCACAGCATTGTTTTGCCTAAGACAAATTAAATCAGCCGATCCACTTCTCGACTTATCGGTTTTTAAAAATAAGCTATTTACGCTAACATCCATTATCAACATTATGGTCACGATGATGATGTACGCGGATATGATATTAATGCCAATCTATTTACAGGACGGAAGAGGATTTTCTGCATTTGACGCTGGTTTATTGTTGCTGCCCGGAGCCGTTGTCAACGCTTTTATGTCTCCAGTAACCGGAAAAATGTATGACCGTTTTGGCGCGAAGCCTTTATTTATTACCGGCTTGATTTTTATCATTCCTTCCATGTGGATTGTCACAGATTTAACTGAAACAACCTCTTTCCTATTTTTAATGATACGTACCATCTTCTTACGTATAGGATTAAGCTTCATTACAATGCCCTTGAATACAGCTGGTTTAAATGCTTTGCCAAGAACATTGGTAACGCACGGTACGGCAGTGAATAACACTGTTCGCCAAATTTCCGGGGCAATTGGAACGGCTATAGTCATTACTATTTTCACAGCGCAAACGACAAACCATGCGGAAACATTACTAAAGGAAACGCCGAACGCTGCAATTGGGGCTATTCGTTCACTTGCATCCATTCTGGGTTCAAGCGATGCCTATTATTTCATGACTGTTTTAGCTATTTTTGCATTGGTGCTAACATTATTCGTCCCATCTAAAAAAAGAGCTAAACAGATGCCGTAATCTTCAGCGGATATTTTTTATTCTACTCTAACGTAATAAAAGCTCTGCCTTCATTTATATTTTCATTCTGTTTTATGAATGCTAGGATTGAAAAAAGGCTGTCTGACAGTAGACAGCCTTTTTTTGCTCGATAAATTAACCCACCTCTTTAAAAAAACCATTATTTTATTTCCCGATGCTAACTCCCTTTACTTTCCATTTCAATATGAGATAATAGCTTAACGACTAATAGTCGAATCAATTAAAGGAGTGTTGACCCATGTTTGCTCTTTATAGAAATATCAATGGGGCAACAGAAACTCTAAAGGACTCTAATAGCCGTAGAGTTAAAACCTTTACCGATTTCTCTGCCGCATCTCAACTCGCGCAGAATCTTAACACACACACGACCTTGCATATGCAATGGTCTGTTAGTAAAATAGACAAGCACACCATAGCTTATTGATAAAAAATGTACCCATTCTTCAATGAATGGGTATTTTTTATGATCGATTTCTTATTCCACAGCATAAGATGGCTAGGCTTTTTGAAGTAAATCGAGATCATTACACATATGATCATTAGGTCCCCGCTTAGACCTGCTGTAAACATTAAGCCCATCTTTAAAACAGATAGGAAATTTTAGTTCTCACATTAAATTTGAAATACATATAATAATGTATACACCTAAAACATCACCTTTTTTCATTTCAGGCTATCCAAATTCTTGGATAGGCTTATTATGTTTAACCATCCATACTTTTAATGTCTCTTTAACATAGATTCATTTTACGTGGAAATTTTCCATACGGAATCTTGAGCTACCAAAAATATCCTCTTATGGTGACAGAAATATTCTTGATATACTAGTTTATATACTTATACTTACGAGGATTCTTAAATGAACATAAAAATAATAACAAGCGTTACTTCAATAATCACTACAGCTTTTCTTATTTTTTTATTTCTTCAGCATCATAAAGACATAAAAAATATAGAAGAAATCTCTTCAAGATTAACTAACTCTATATCCTTTGAAAATTATATAGAAAAAGCTAACAGCAAATATAAAAACAAAAAAGAATTGATAATCATTGATCTAGAATTAAAAAAATCATATGAGAATCTAAATGTAGTTCGACAATACGCTATCTTAGAATATTTCAGTAATCAACTTAGATATTTTATGCGCAATGGTGATTTCCATTCATCTTTACATAGTTCTAAAATTAGGATAAACGCTAAATTAAATAGTGATGTCTATCTATTCAATACCTGTCTTCCAGAAAAAAAAGCTTTCATACGAACAGAAAGCACTTTTTATAAAAACAACGAAAAAATATACACATCAGGCCAATTCACTCAAATGTTCAATAACTATATGTCTACTCCTTCTGAAACTATTCGTGAAAAAGAAATAATCAACTATTCTACAAAATTTTTCAATACACTTACAAGAAACGGAAAATATTTCGATCCGCAGAAAGATGCTCAAATTTTAATGGATGCTGTTTCTAAAAAATTCAATATTACTGCTAAAGAATACGATTTGATTTATCAAAAGTATCAGCTTGGTATAACAGGTGCCCCTATATTTGAATGAGGCACCTTTTTATTGCACATTCAATCATGCGGTGTTACTTAAAATTTTTGATAAACACCGACTACAAATGTGGTATTATATTCCAAAAGGAGTTTCATTCAGTGCAAAACATATCTATATTTCTACTAACTTTCTCCATGATATTCATATTTATATTCCCAATGGTGTTACTCATTCTAAAACAGTCTAAGTTGATAAGATTGCAACAAGAAAATAATAACCTTCTTAGAAACATAACGCATAAGCTAGACCATAAAAAATAACTTTTGTTGGTTTCCAACTGGAGGTAGACATAAATGGACCTGCTACGGCAAAAAATCCATCTGTTAAATTCTATTGCAAATGAGCGAGAATATAATAATTCCGTAGTTTCACAAGTGAATGACCATGTACTAAGACTTGCAGTTATAGATGGAGAATTCCATTGGCACCAACATGAAACTGATGAATTATTTATGGTACTAGATGGTGAGTTATTTATAGATTTCGAAAACAATCAAACAATTTCTTTAAAGCCTGGTGAAGTTTACACGATCCCTGCATTTACCCAACATAGAACTAGATCAAATCAACGGACGGTTAATATTTGTTTCGAAAAAGCAGAGAATAATATTAATGGCATTTCTTAAGCACAATCCCCTGGAGTGTGCTTTTTTAGTAAACTGAATAAATTTTATGTTTCATAAAAAATTTATTGGAAAAATATATACTCATGATATAATTGTTAAAAAAAGGATTTTTTTATGTCCAAACCTTTATTAACCTTCATATTAATCCTTATTTTAATTGGCCTATTTTTAATTTATAAAAATGGAAAATTACCACACCCTGCCACTACTTTTTTTACAGTGTTTGTAATTATGTGTCTTCTTTATATAGTCGCTTCCACCTATTGGGGTATATGGTTAAGGTTAGTCTGACCTAGTCTTCTTCCTCCCTATTCATAACTAAATGAAATCAGATCACGGCCTTTGCTTCTTTTATTTCGCCTAAAGCATGTTACTGCCCAAATCACCCATAAGATTGCATTATCCTATGGGTGTCGTACAACATTTAGTTGTCTTTGCCATACTTTTATTGAGTAATTGAATAGAGTGTAAAACCATTTCCTTCTCATCTTGGCTCATATTTGAGAAGACTTCATCTATATATTGATTCATTTGTTTATCAATATTGCCGGCCACTTCTTTACCTTCCTCCGTAAGGGACAAAATGGAAATTCTCCGATCTTTTGAATCAGTTTTTTTAGTGACCAGGTTGATTTTAATTAAGGATTGAACCTGTCTACTGAAAGTGGTTATATCAGTTCCCAAAGTATCGGCAACTTGTTGAATGGAGCGCTCATGTTGACGGCCAATTTCATATAAAATATGGCTTTGTACTAATGAAATATCGTGGCCGCCTACTTGGCAGCAATGTTTATTCAAAAAGCCGAAGCGTCTGGTAAAGACCTGGAATAATCCCCTCACATTTTGTTCCATTTTCATTCACCTCATCCTTTTATCTATTGCTTTATGTATACCCTTCGTTGTTAATTAACAATATAAAAGGTTTACTTGCAAGTTGCAAGTAATTAATTATACTATAAGGTTAACTTTATATAAGCATTTAGTTTTATAACAGGAGCGTACACATGAAAATAAAAGATTTAACTTCCGGAAAAGAACTTTCTGTTATTACCCTTCTTTCTTTACCGTTGATAGGAAGCTCCTTGCTTCAATTCCTATATAACTTTATCGATATGCTCTTTGTTGGCGGCTTAGGTCCCGATGCTATTGCATCCGTAGGTTCCGCAAGCTTCTTTATCAATTTGGGTTATGCCATCCAAGCAATGATCGTCGTTGGCGGAGGGATAAAAATTGCCCACTCCATGGGCAGTAAAGAATCAAATGAAAGCATTTCCTATATTGGAAATGCTTTGTTACTGAACTTTTTCATTGGTCTTATCACTATTGTAGGTTTGATATTCTTCGGTAATCAACTGTTAGACTTCCTAAATTTGAATAATGAAACTGTTCAAACAAGCGCGTATCAATATTTATCTGTTTCTGCGTTCATGCTCCTTTTTTCATATTTCAATACGTTTTTCATTCGCATGTTCAGCAGTTTCGGGAATAATAAGCAAAGCTTTTATATTAGTGCCTTTGGCCTTGTACTAAATATTATCCTTGATCCGATTTTCATCTATACGTTTAAGTGGGGCGTAATCGGCGCAGCATTTGCTACACTTATCGCCCAGATATTGATGTTTGTATCATTTGTCTACTTAGCGAGAAATGTATTATTCCAAAAGAATATTATCCAAATCGGTCTTCAAAAATCGGCAGATATAATGAAATTGGGCATGCCCATGTCCATTCAGAGAGTTTTGTTTACCGTCATTAATATCATACTGGCTAAATTAATTGCTTCGTATGGTACAGATGCAGTAGCTGCCCAGAAAATCGGCCTTCAAATTGAGTCGGTGACCTTCATTGTGATGGGTAGTTTGAATGGAGCTGTCAGCAGTTTTATCGGCCAAAACTTTGGAGCGAAAAAATATAGCAGAATCTTAAAAGGCTATCGTGTTAGTTTGATACTAGGCATCGTATATGCCCTCCTGACTAGCATCATTTTCATCTTCTTATCAGAAGAATTAGCCCGTCTTTTTACACGCGATTCAGAAACGGTAGCCATTACTTCATCTTATCTGCAAATTATTGGGCTGTCACAAATTTTCATGTCCATTGAAATGATCGGCACAGGTGTTTTCACAGGTATCGGAATGCCTAAAATTCCTTCTGCTATTTCAATCGTATTTACATTTATGAGGATACCTCTTGCCTTAATGCTTACCCCTATCTTCGGGTTAAACGGCATTTGGTGGAGCATAGCGCTATCTTCATTGATAAAAGGATTATTATCCATCATCATTTTTAACACTGTATATGGGAGGAAGTACAAACATGAAATGTAATCTGTTTTCTAATCTTACAAAAAGACAAATATTAGATGCCAGCTTTGGACTTGAACGGGAAGGATTACGTGTTACAAACGAAGGTGCCCTTTCATTAACTCCACACCCAAAGGTGTTTGGTGATAAAAAAGAAAATCCTTATATCACAACCGATTTTTCTGAAAGCCAACTGGAATTGGTTACTCCAGTCTTCCAAACGGCAAGCGATGCTGTTGGATTTTTGGCCTCGTTATATAACATAGCGGTATTGGAGTTGAAAAACGAATATATATGGCCGCAATCCATGCCAGCTAATACGCCAGATGATCAAGAAATACCGATAGCCATCTTCTCAACACAAAAAAAGGATGAACGTTATAGAAAGTATTTAAAAAACAAATACGGTGGCAAAAAACAACTCATTTCTGGTATTCACATTAATTTCTCTTTAGGAGAACCATTAATACACACACTTTATCAACGAACAAAGCAACAAAAACCTTTCCAAGAATTTAAGCACGATCTTTATTTAAAGCTAACCAGAAACTATTTACGTTATCATTGGTTCTTGGTATATATCCTTGGAGCAGCCAATGCTCTCCATAAGACATATGAACAACAATGCGTAGAATCACTGGATGAGATTTCAAATGACACCTATTCGAATGCAGATGCCACTTCTTATCGAAACAGCGTTTGTGGTTATCAAAATAAAGGATTCATTCAATTGGATTACTCCACTCTTGAAAAGTACATCGACTCCATTGCCGCCCATATAAAAAGTGGAGTGATTGAAGATATAAGGGAGCTTTATACACAGGTGCGCTTGAAAGGAAGAGGCTCCTCCTATTCAATAGACAATTTACGGCAAAACGGCATTGAATATCTCGAGATTCGGACAATCGATCTCAATCCATTTGAAAAGAGTGGATTATCCATTGATGATTTGAACTTTATTCATTTGTTTTTATTGTATTGCCTTGAAAAAGAAGAGACACAGTATGAAAATTGCCAACTGGAAAGTGACCAGAATAGAAAAAAGATAGCAACCCATGGTCAAAATCCACAGCTGACGCTCTTAAAAAATGGAACAGGCATTTCAATGGAAAACTGGGGGACTGAAATTATAAATGAGATGTTGGACATGAATCAACAGTATGATTTACAGTTCACTGATATTCTGAAGGCTAAAAGAGAGATCATCCAAAATCATAAAAAAACATATGCTTATAAACTGGCTCAGCTTTGCAAAGAAAAAGGCTATATATCTGCACATATGGAATTAGCCAAACAGCATAAAGACAAGGCATTCCAGGAACGGTTTCTGTTAAAACCCTATACAGATATGGAGCTTTCTACACAAATATTATTGAAAGAAAGCATTAAAAGAGGCATTTCTTTCAAAATCATGGATCGTAAAGAAAACTTCATCGAGCTCACAAAAGGATTGAAATCACAGTACGTAAAACAGGCTACAAAAACAAGTAAGGATCAGTATGTAGCTGTATTGATAATGGAAAACAAAAGTGTAACGAAGCAAATCCTGAGAAGGAATAATATTCAAGTTCCTGATGGAGAAGAATTTTTTGATCTCTCCTCAGCTAAAGAGTCTCTTCACCGTTGGATAAATCGGCCATTGGTCATTAAACCAAAATCAACGAATTTTGGCTTAGGAATCTCTATATTCCCTAATGGGTCATCTGAAAAAGACTTGATCCAAGGATTGAAGATTGCTTTCAGCGAAGACGATACCATTCTCATTGAGCCTTTCATTAAAGGGAAAGAATATCGGTTCATGGTCATTGGGGATGAAACGGTTGCCATCTTGCATAGAGTGCCTGCAAATGTGACAGGTGACGGAACCTCAACCATTGAACAATTGATAAACAAGAAAAACAAAGATCCATTAAGAGGAAAAGGATATAAAACCCCTCTCGAGAAGATACAAATTGATGAAAATATGCAGCTTTTTCTTCACCAGCAACAGCTTACAATTGATTCAGTTATTCCTGAAGGAACCGTACAATATTTACGCGAAAACTCTAATATTTCAACGGGTGGAGACAGTGTGGATGTGACAGATCAAGTTCCAAGCAAGTTCAAAAAAATAGCTGTGGAAGCATCTAAAGCAGTTGGAGCGAATATTTGCGGGGTAGATATGATGCTTGAAGATTTGACGAATGAGGACTCGCCTTATTCAATCATTGAATTAAACTTTAACCCTGCCATCCACATCCATTCTTATCCTTATATAGGGAAGGAACGGAATATTGCTTATGACATTTTAAAGCTCTTGAAATTCGGTTAATTTCTTGTAGGGAATCGTTTGAGTTTAAGCGATAATTTTCAAAGAACTACCTAGTTTAGCAGTTCTTTTTTCTGATGGATGTGTAAAAGATTAGCTTACCCTTCATCTGGTTATACCAATTGAATTTGTGTGATTGAGGGGCTCCATCCTTTTTTCTTTGGCATATAGATGTGTATCTATAATGAACAGAATCCCTTGTCTATATGTTTGTCATTCTCCCGAACAGGCAAAATGCTCAATACGTTCGCCAATTTCATCGCGCACCCGCTGGAAGAAAGCCCATTTTTCTTCATCTGTACCTTCTGCTTTTGCTGGATCATCGAATCTCTAATGCACGCTTTTCACGTGAGGAGGAGCCATTGGACAATACTCATCGGCATGGCCGCATAAGGGCACTACCAAGTCTGCAGTGTGCAGAATATCTGCGTCAATGATATCTGATGTTTGATAGGAAATATCAATGCCGATCTCTTTCATGGCTTTGACGGTACTCGGATCCAATCCGTGTGCTTCCAAGCCAGCACTTCTCACTTGATGTAAGCCATAAGGATGTTGAGCGCTAGCTTACATGCGAAGAACAACATACATGTTATCAGGACTTCCGGTAAATACGGAAGTCCTTTTTAAGTTAGCCCCCGCTTACGGGCGATTGTTGCCGTTCGTCGACCCTTGGTGACTACAGATATGCTGAACGTTATTCTCGATTATAAAACGAAGGTGTAAGGTTAGACATTAAAAAACGTCACCGATCCTTTTGAACAGCGTATTCGTCCTTGAACATCTTCTTCAAAAGGAAATGGGCGACAAGCATAAGAAGAGCTATGCTTTGAAACCCTCTTTTGATTTTAAAAGAGGATTATACTTTAATTTTTTCTAGTCGAATTGGTGAAGCTCTTTATCGTTCCATCTTCTGTAGTTTGTTCTGTGCTTTCTTCTAAAGAATTTTCATTGCTTTCTACTTCTTTTTGTGAAAGCTCTACTTTAATATCTTGGTCGAAACCTTTCTCAACATCCTGTTCTGAACCTTGTTCTGTAAATAGTAACGCGCTATTTTCATCCTGTTTTAAACCTTTTTTAGCTTCTTGATTTAAATCCTTTGCATCACTTTGTTTTGAACTAAGCTCAACTTTTTCTTCCAACTTATTTGGGGCATCTTGATTTTGCATACTAGCAAATGCTGTTCCTGTTGCGGCAAGCAATCCTATTGATGCTACACCGATCATCATCATTTTTTTCATTACTACATTCCTCCTAGATAAATTTTTGCAACCAATTGGTTTCTCTGCTATTTGGCTACAAGTAAAATATACTAGGGCTGTGTGTCAGGAAAATGGCAAGCCTTAAAGAACAATCCGTTTCTTTCAAGACAGTCCTTCAAAAAAGGAGAAATCCGAGCTAATTCATTATTCTAATAAAGAATTCAGTTCGGATTTTTCATTGATAAAATTGTTTTAGTTCTAGCCTCTTTTTCTGTGGCTTAACACTTCTATTACATATACATTATTTTACGTTTGGTAGGATTAAACGAAATACACTCCCTTGTGTAGAGGTGCTAAGTAAAATGATATCTCCATTATTTGCACGAGCATAGAGTCTACATAAAGGAAGCCCAAGCCCTAAGCCTTTCTTTTTATTTCGTTTACTATTACCTTGATAATATCGCTCAAATATAAAGGGAACTTCTGATTCCTCTATCCCTTTACCGTTGTCTCTAACATCTATCATCATTTGATTGTCTAGTACCTCACATCTGAAAGAAATCTCTGTCGCTCCAGCTATCACACTGTTCATCATTAGATTAATTAATATTTGTTTAATCTGTCCTTCATCTCCATATATTTTGTTATCCTCAATCGGAATATCGATGTGTACATGATAAAATGACGGAGTTGAACGAAGTTGCTTCATAATACTTTTAATAAGCTGAGTAAAATCAATAATAGAAGAATTAGCCTGAACAGCTCCTGCCTCCAAGGATGAAAAGTCTAGTAAATTATCAATCATTCTTTGCATTCGTTTCGCTTCATCTAAGGATATATGCAAAAATTCATCTGCCTCTTCCTTTTCTACAACTCGGTTGTTGACTGCTTGTATCATCCCACGTATTGAAGTTAGAGGCGTTCTAAGTTCGTGTGAAACGCCTGCTAGTAAATCCGTTCGCATTTGTTCTAACGCTTTTAGTTTAGTCGTCATTTCTTTAAAGGAATGGATTAGTTGTTGAAGCTCTAGTTCCTTAATATTGTTAGCACTAGGTAAATTAGGCGTATAATCTCCATCAGCTACTTGTATCGCAGCATGAGCTAATTGACTCATCGGTCTCGTTAACTTTCTTAATAACAAATAAATAACACACCAAGCTACAATTGCAATGCCAATAATAATAATAGAAACATATATATACATTCTTTTCGTTTCTTTATAATCAATCTTTACGGGTGCACTAAGGCTGATACCACTAATATCATCATTTTGTTTAGATAAAGGGACGGCAACACTTTGCCATAATTCACCGTTATGTTTGTATTGCTTTTTAATCGTCTTTCCTTTTAAAACGGGACTAAAATCAGGTGGATTTAGCATATTATTTTTTGATGAAAGCGCGACTGATTGTTCTTCATTTTCATCATTAGTAATTATTTTTTCTTTAATTGAAACTACTTTATTTTCTTTACGAGTGCCTAATAATAGCAATACCTCTCCTTCTAAAGGTTTTATAATTTGAGAAACCTTGATTGTACTTTGTGTTTGCAAAGAGTCTATGTCATTATTAGTTTGTGTATCTGTATAGCTTCGACTATAGATGTCGGCAAATTGTTCGGCTCTGGCTTCTAGAACAGCAAAGCTTTTATTATTGTTGTTATAACGAATCCAAAGTGTAGCTATAATACCGATTAAACACATCGTTATCAAAAGAACGAACGCATATCTCCACGTCCATATTCTCAGCATAGAGGTGGACGTTCTTCTATTGAACATGAAGCGTATACCCCACTCCCCGAACTGTCTGTATTTCCCCCTCTGATTTGGGCCAGTCCTTTAATACCTGTCGAAGCCTTTTAATAGTCGAATCGACTGCACGATCTCCTCCTTCATAATCAATACCCCAAATTTGATCTAGAAGATGCTCTCGGCTGAAACACTGATTTGGATGCTTAGCTAAAAAGGCAAGTAAATCCCAATCACGAGGATATATAAACAATGCTTCATTACCTAAATGAGCAGTACGAGCTGTAAAATCAATATTTAGACTTCCTAACTTTACATTAGTATTCTCCACTAAATAAGTAGAACGTCGGAGCACAGCTTGTACTCTTGCAACCACTTCCTCAGGATCAAATGGCTTTGGAATATAATCATCTGCACCTTGTTGAAGCCCTTGTAACCGTTCTGGCACTGAACCTCGCGCTGTCATAATAATAACGGGGCAGCTACCATCTCGACGTATCTTCCTCAAAATATCCATACCATCATATTCTGGTAACATTAAATCAAGTAGGACTAAATCAGGCTTATACGATAGAAATAATTCTTCCATATTTCCTTCTCCTATATTCCATAACACATCAAAGGACTCACGTACTAGATACGCTTTTAATAAACGTGCTATAGGTGCCTCGTCTTCTATTAATAGAATTTTCTTCATATTTAGGCATGCCCTCTCTTATAAATACAAATAAAGTAAAGTATATTTTTTAAGTTAATTAGACGATTCAAAGTCTCATACGTCTAATACCTTATTTTAACTTCACTATGTGTCACAAATAAGGCATTATTATTTATATAGGGTTAAAACACATAAATCCTATTTAACCTAATACTCTTTAATAAATCCTCTATCCCGCATTTAATTGTGGTTTCGTTGCTCTTTCTTACTCATAACTAAACATCTCTTTAATTTCTTCACTTGCTTCTGGCAAATCCATTCCCTCTTTCCAAATTAATTTATGATGTTTTGGAGTACCGTAATATACCGCTTTCATCTTGATTCCACGATCTTTTTCACGAGCTTCTTATTCAAAGAAATCATAACCCTTTACCATATAATTTTTATAACGGGCTTTACTCTTAATAATAGGTCTCTTCGGAATCAAGTAAAAATCACCTTTTTCGTCTATCTCATATTTCAATCGATTTACATTATAATTGTCAGTTAACTCAATATAAAAAACTATTCTACCATCGCCTAATGAACTTACTTGACTAAGCTCTACCACATCCATCGGAACATTGGTAATATTCCATTTAAACAAACCTCCATAGACTAGAAAAATGGATAAACAAATGATTACACCTATAAAAAAGGATTTTATCCTGTTCTTTTATTTTAGGAATGTTGCTATGGTATCATAAGAAGTAGAACAAAAAGTTGCATTCGTTCTATATTGTTCAGACAGTAATTTCTGGTTGAACTATATATTATGAACGCACCCGATCGTATTATAAGGTTGACCTTTTTATTTGAGGTACAGAAACATAATTGAAGCTTTTCACATGATAGTAATAATACCTCAATATAAAAAGGGCTTGATATTTACGGATAAATATCAAGCCCTTTTACATCTTTATCGGGGTCATTTACTACAAGTACAATTTATTTAGCCAATGACTCACATACCTTTTTTGTCTCTTTAATTATGTATTTTGTTAATGAATTCTTTATTGATTAAATAATGTTTTAGAGTTCTTTAGCCAGCTTTTTATTGAATATGCATGGTGTGCTAATGTTCTTTACTATTTGTTTATCCCGTTTCTTTAAAAAAATAATAATTAAATAACCAACCATCCCAAGAATAAGGCTCCTTAGAAATTTGTAATATATATGATTAGGCGTGTCTAAATATTCCTACAAAACCGGCCAAAATAGTACTGCAATGATATATAAGACTAGTTTCATTATGAAAGAACCTTTCGAATCTATTCGCTCTACTTAGTAATGGTCATTTTTATTTTGCTTCTATTTGTATATTAAAATACCTTTTTCTCATAAATCCTTACAGAGAGGATCCAAGAGACTACATAAAATAATATAAGTATGGCACCTGTACCTAGAAATATTTGTATGTTATTTAATTCTATAATTCTAGTTGTTATGCTTCGAATTTCATCGTTTAAATTTGGAATTAAAAACTTCAACACAGCTAAATAGAGTACAAATAAGCCAATTGAAGCAGTAAGCAAATATTTGCTTGTAAATTTATAGGAAAACGGAAAAACGAATGATATTAATACCATAACAACACTAGTAATAAAATATATTTGTTTCCAGTTAGTCACTTCTTGGTTTATAAAATAATTACTCACCACGACAACACTCATGACTAAGAACAGACAAACAAAAACCGACACATATTTTGAACTAACCACTTCTCTTCTAGTATAAGGCAGTGAACTTAACAATGTTTGTATAGACTTTTTTTCATCACTGGAGAATATATGCATGGCCATAGCGAACGTAAAGAGTACCCCAACGAACATTACTGATACATCTATAAACGCATAGAAAACGATTCCTGCAAGTGTACCTAGCAACATTTTTTTATGGATAAAAAAATCCTTTACTATTAAATTAAACAATTCTATCCACACCCTTCTTTGTATAATACATAATATCTTCTAAGGTAGCCTTTTCGAATAGTGCTATGTCTTGAAATAAAGAATAAGCTCTTTCCTTATTTGCAGATAAACCTTCAAATCCATGTTCCGACTTACGAAGTGCAATAAACTCTTTCTCTATGTCTGAATCTAATAAGCTTAAATCCCCTTTAACAACCGCATATTGCTCTTGAATTTTATACGTTTCATTCGTAAAAATATGATGGCCATTATGAATAAACGTAATATAGTCAGCAATTTTATCTAAATCCGCAGTAATATGCGTTGAAAAAAAGATTGTTTTTCCACCATCACACATCAAATCGTGTAAAATATCTAGTAATTCTCTTCGAAAAATGGGATCTAGACCTGAGGTGGGCTCATCCATTATAATCAGTTCCGCATGATGAGATAAAGCAATGGCTAATGATGCCTTCATTACCATTCCCTTTGAAAATAGTTTCATTTTTTTATTCAAAGGGAGCTGAAAAGATTGAACATAGGACTGAAATAAGGCATCGTCCCAATTTTTGTAAGAACGCTTTACTATATTTTTCATTTCATGCAATGTTAAGTGCTCATAAAATATGCCTTCATCATAGACAAAACCGATACGTTGCTTAATCTCTTTTTCATAATTCTTATAGTCGAGTCCAAAAATTTTTATTTCTCCGCTATCAGGTTGAAGAATATTCATTATCAGCTTTATTGTTGTGGATTTCCCGTCACCATTTCCACCTATAAAGCCCGTCACAAACCCCTTCTTAATTGATATAGAAAAATCCTTTAGTTCAAAATCATTGAATTTTTTATTCACATTTTTAATTTCGATTACATTTTTCATCACTCAACCTCCTCATATAACACGGAAAGCAATTCTTTGAGTTCTTGTAAATCCAAACCTATTTCCTTACTATTTTGAATGGCTATTGTAAACTGTTCCTCAATTATTTTTCTTTTTCTTTCGATTATCATTTCATGATTTTGCTCTGAAACAAAAGATCCTTTCCCAACAACTGAATAAATCAAACTGCTTTTTTCAAGCTCTTCATAGGCTCTTTTGGTTGTAATAACACTTACATCTATCTCTTTAGCCAAATGTCTCATGGAAGGTAAAGGATCCCCAGCCAATAAACGTCCTGATAGAATGTTCTTTTTTATTTGTCGATATATTTGTTCATAAATTGGCTCTTTGGAATTATGAGATATTAAAATTTGCATACAATCATCCCTACCATATATTGTATATATACTTTATTTACAATATATACAAAAGAAATCTGAATGTCAATAAATACCATTAATAAAAATGATCTCAACTTTATAAACGATAATCAACTCAATCTTCCTTCCAAATCAATCCTGTTTTTTCACTATAAAAGGAATCAGTTTTATTACTGAAATCTCTATACTTTAAAAAGCATAGCAAAAAAGCCAACGATACTCGTTGACTTCAACTATTATAAATACTTCTTATAAATCCCCTTACTATCATAGCTTTACAAGATCCCCTTATCTTCCACCATCGCTTCCATATGGACGCCGCACCCCCATAGCTGTTAAATATAAGGCAGCACCTTCTCCAAATATATCACATCGAGCGGATACGCTGATTCCAGTAGGATGCCCAGCCATGGTTCTTCTAAAGGGGTTATTTCCAAACGTAAAGTAAATCAATCCCCATATTAGCCACTTCTTATTTAAAAAAATCTAGATATAATTTAGGAAAAGGCTATCGAGGTCTACTCAACAGCCTTATATTTAAATAGTAATTCTCTTACTTACGATTAATTACCATGCCTGACTTGTTGGTCCGATTGTGAACTCATTTACGTTTGTATCCTCTGGTTGATCAATGGCGAATGCAACGATATTTGCAACTCGATCAGGTGTGATACCATATTTATCGTACAATGCAGTCATACCTTCTAAAGAAGTTTTATCAGTAATCGTATCCAAAAGTTCTGTGTTGATCGCTGCTGGATAAATAGTTGCTGTACGAATGTTAGTACCCTCTTGAGCCGATTCCATACGTAAAACTTCCATTAAATCTCGTACAGCCCACTTAGTTGCACCATAGACAGCACCACCTGGATAAGCTTTTAGCCCTGCTACTGATGAAGTGGTGATAATATGGCCAGACTTTTGAGATATAAATGTTGGTAATACCGCAGCGATACCATTTAATACACCTTTAATATTAACGTCAATCATTCTGTTCCACTCGTCAAGTTTCAATTCAGAAAGGGGTGAATTAGGCATTAGTCCCGCGTTCAAAAAGATTACATCGATACCACCAAAACTATCTTTTGCTAGTTGAACAAGTTGTTGACTATCCTCTGGTTTAACAACATCTGTGACACGGTATGTAGCTTGACCACCAGCTTTTTGGATATCCTCAGTCAATGTTTTTAGTTTCTCTTCTCGACGAGCACCCATAACAATTTTTGCACCTTTACTAGCCAATAATTTTGCAGTTGCTTCACCAATCCCACTTGAAGCACCTGTTATGATTACTACTTTATCTTTAATTGCCATTTTCCATCTCTCCTCTATTGTTGTTTATAGCTTGTAATTTTACTTGAAGACTTTCATGTCCTAAATGGGTAGCTACTTGTTCAAAATCTACAATCCTTCCCAGTCTCGTATAGGAATAGGTCGTTTTAAAGTTCTCATAAAATAGAACTAAGCAATTTGATCCAAAAAGCATAATATCACCCTTTTTTATTTCTGTGACTTGCTCAGAATTAGTGGGCAAGTCTTTAGGTAAATAATAATATTTTTCATTCCCGTTTAATTCCTGCATTTCAATAGCCAGCGGAAAAAGTTTGATTAATTCACTTACGCTTTCATTATTTTCAAGAGATAATTTGTAAGATTTCCCGAGAATCACTAATTCATAATTGTTCATTTCTTCACTAATCAAATTCTTATCCACCTTACTATTCTCTGAATCATCACTTAAAGATGAGTGGGTAGCTATTGTTTGATCTTTTGGCTGATTCTTTAATGATTCCAAGGAACAACCTATTAGAACAAGACTTATTGAAGTGCAAAGGAAAACACATAATAAAATCTTTTTATGAATAGTGACTCCTCCTTTATTCAGTAGCTATTTCTTTAATAATTCTCGCAGGAGTTCCAGCTACGATAACATTATTTGGTACATCTTTAGTGACAGTAGTATCTGCTGCAACAATAGAATTTTTCCCCACCGTCACCCCAGGTAAGATTGTCACATTTGCTCCAAGCCAAGCATTCTCTTTAATGCGAATCGAATCTACATAGAGTCCTCTTCTTCTTTTCGGATCTGCTAGGTGGTTTACTGTGATTAAGCGTGTACCTGGACCAATTAGTACATTATCTTCAAGATAAATACCTCCTAAATCAACAAAAGTAACATTTTGATTAATAAAAATATCTTTCCCAAATACAATATGATTTCCAAAATCCGTATAGAAAGGCAAAGAAATAATAATAGAAGGATCAATAAAACGACCAGTGATTTTTTCGAGTATAGTGTGAATATTTGATTGCTCATGATATCCAGTATTCAATTCCATGACTAATCGTTCGTTTTTAGCTTTTTGCTCATGTATTTCTCTAAAAATAGGAGAATCTTTTTCTATTTCCTTCCTAATGATTTTATTTAATAAACCTGGCATATCAGCACCTCCAATTCTTCATTACGTAACGATTATTGTTAACTTAATGATACTGAGGTAAGCTATAAATAACTAATACTTATATAGAATACATAGGTATTCGTTTTATCTATATGAGGAGGGTTTCTTTGGATTTTAGAGTATTAAATTATTTTTTAACTGTTGCTAGAGAAAAAACAATCAGTAAAGCAGCAGAATCCTTGCATCTATCCCAACCCACATTGTCAAAACAGTTAATGGAATTAGAAGAACAACTGGGCGTACAATTATTCATACGCGGAAATAGAGAAATCATTTTGACTGAAGACGGACAATACTTAGTTAATCGAGGGAAAGAAATTCTTTCATTAGTCAATACGACGACAGCAAACTTATCAAGTAAAGAAATCATCAGTGGTGAATTAGTCATTGGTGGCGGAGAAACGAGGGCCATGCAATTTATTGCTAAATGTTTATATTCTCTCTCCAAAGAATATCCTGAAATGAAACTAAATTTATATAGTGGCAATTCAGATGACGTCATTGAAAAGTTAGACAAGGGCATTTTAGATTTTGGCATCGTAATTGATCCAGTAGAAAAGAAAAAATATGATTACTTGAAACTCCCGAAGACGGACAAGTGGGGCATTCTCATACGCAAAGATCACCCTTATGCAAAACAAAGAACGATCATACCTGATGATTTAAAATCACTTTCCCTCTTTGTTTCAAGTCAGTCTTTAGTAGATGACCAAATTGGAGAATGGCTAGGCAAAAATCTCGAGAGCAATCAAATCATCGGAACTTATAATCTTCTGTACAATGCCTCTATTATGGTAGAAGAAGGTATTGGTTGCGCTTTGTGTATCGATGGAATAATCAATACGAAAGGAACTGATTTGACATTTATTCCATTAGAGCCAGATTTAACAGCAAGCTTGAATATCATTTGGAAAAAGAACTACATTCCTTCGAAGGCAGCTTCGACTTTTTTAAAAGCAATAAAAAAAGCAATCACTCAGTAGAGACAGATACTAATAAAAAGCAACGATATTATAGGACTTTATCGTTGCTTCTCATTTTAGGAAATTCAAATCGATAATTCACATCGGGTTCGATGCCTTCATACCAATGCTTCAGATACGACTCGCCATTCCGCAAATAGTCGCCGTCATTGACTGTTATATACGGGAAACCACCGTTCACCCACATCCCGACCAGCTGGTCGCCGACATGAGTCCATTCCTTTTCGACCACTTTATAGTCACGCCACTGCTTCTGGAACAGATACATATCTTCGCCCATGGCCAAATCCTTGGTGAGATAATTGCGGAGGAATGAAATGTGCGATTCCATCTCGAACATCTGCTGGCGGCCTGAGCCCGGCTCCACTCCCCTCCTTTTCATTTCCTCGGTTGGATTGTCAAAGCTCTCCTGGATATGCTCAAAGATTTTCAAGCCTAAGTAATAGGGGGTGATGGTCGTCCAAGAAGGCTGGACGACCCAACGTTGAGCTTGGCGAACTCGATTGATTCATCCAAGGTTATGTCTAACTCACAGAGGATACGCTGATCCCAGTAGAATGCCCAGCCAAGTTTCAGCTAAAACGGTTAAGCATACCAATCAAATTCTTCATTTGAATTTCATGTAGAAACATCAATTTTTTTAATATAACATTTTTTCTAAATCTGATATAACCTTCGATAATTTCAAGCTATAATAGGACCTTAACAACTTGAATCTACGGAGGATTTTTATGACTACAATAGGAAAATGGACAATTATTATCGAACAAGCAGAAGAGAATGAAATGAATGTATTTCGCAGTGAAGATGAGGAAACATTATTAATCGTAGATAACGACCATGATAAAGTGGCAAGTCTAATGGTTGAAGAAGATGATAGCTTAGTTATTTTACACTTATCTTATGATCGAATTATTACTGTTAATCAAAAGACACATTCGGCAACGATTAGTATGAATCCTGCCTATTTAGATGATGAATTTGGTGCAGAAGATGAAGAGTAAAAAACAAAGACTTGAAACATTTACAATACCTTTAGGTAAGGAGAACATAACCTTAACGACGCCTAAAAACGAGAACGCATTTATGCTTATTCATGAGCATAAATTGCGTCTATATGACACTAAATATTCCAATGAAATGATGAACTTAACATATACGGAGCAAGGGATTGCGGTAAATCTTGAAGGGCCTCCTGAAGGTCTAGTTATTAAATTTGCATATAACGAACCTCATGTAGCGATTGTAGGAGGTTTATTAAATGAATGATTACGAAATGGAATATATGGCGATTGAACTAAGAAACGATTGGGTGTTATTGCAAAATACTGCTTCTGAAAATCTATTGGCATTTTTCCATCCGGATATGAATGAAATTTTTGTAGCACATGACTTCTTTGAAACAGGAACGATTGTTTTTAGAGCCAAAATGAATGATGATGATACTCTAACTATTTTAGTCTTAGATGACTCTATAATTAGCCTCATTGATTTCGAAGAGAAACAAATTCGTATTGATGAAGTTGAAGTTTTAGCTGAACTAGAAGAAGAGTATTAATCGATCTAACAGCAGCGGTGGCATAGCACCTAATATCCGCACCATAATCTCGCACCTACGATCTGCATCGTGGTAAACGCTACCTTCGCGTTTTCCTTCTTTAAATCCCCGCACCTATTAGGGTGCGATTGAAAATGATGTAAAAATTATGCAAATGTTAAATCTTTAAATCCACCAATAAGCGTGCGATAGCCATAAATAGGCCTTTTGTTATGAATTGCGCACTTTTTATTTAATTAATAGTTAGAATAACCTTTCGTAAAATAAGAGTTAGATTGTAAGGCCAGGATAAAAAGCAGAAGGATACCCTGAAATGTAAGAGCCTTCTGCTTTTATATAATACTTTATTTATCTGTGATTTTATGGTTACTGTTTAGAATATCAAAAATAATTTTTGCATTGTCCGTATTATCGATCAAGCCAGCGAACCTATTCTTTTCAGGTCCGTATGCATAAAGAGGAACGTCTTCACCTGTATGTCCGCTGGTTGTCCATCCCGTATATGACCTTGCATTAAAGATAGCTTCTACGGCATCGTCCACTTTTTTAGTGGCAACCGCATCTTTAACGGATTGGATTTCCTGCGCAGTCAAGTTTAGGTCGATATATTTCTTCAAGGTTTCTTCCACATTGGCTCCATTCAAGATCTCAGAAGCGATGAAATCTGGAGTACGTTTTGCCGCTTTAATAATCTCTGGGAACCAATTGTAAACACCATTGCTGCCTACGGTCAATCCACCAGTTCCGTGGTCAGCCGTTGCAACAACGAGTGTATTTCCGTCTTTCTTCGCAAAGTCAACGACAGCCTTGAATGCACGTTCAAAATCTTCCATTTCACTCATAGATGCGACGATGTCGTTATCGTGATTTGCCCAGTCAATTTGGCTTCCCTCAACCATTAGGAAGAATCCATCTTTATCGGTACTTAATTTTTTGATTGCGGTCGTGGTCATTTCTTCGAGGGATGGGATATCGCTCGTGCGATCGATCATTTTTGGCAGCCCGCCTGGTGCAAACAGTCCTAACATCTTGTTATTTGAGCTTTTAAGCATTTCTTGCTTGTTTGTTACATAGCTGTATCCATGTTTCTTAAACTCCTCCGCAATATTGCGATCTGATCGAATGAAGTTTGTGGTGCCGCCCCCTAATAGTACATCGACTTTGTGCTGCCCTTTTATTTTTTCGTCGAAGTAGTCATTCGCAATAGCATCCATGTTTTTTCGGTTTTCATCATGTGCCCCAAAAGCGGCAGGTGTAGCATGGGTTATTTCAGCTGTGGCAACCAATCCTGTTGCTTTCCCCTTTTCTTTTGCAGCTTCCAATACCGTTTTCACTGATGACTTATCGTTGTCCACTGCAATTGCTGCATTGTAGGTTTTAACTCCACTCGACATGGCAGTCGCAGCAGAAGCAGAATCTGTTATGTTCTGGTCTTCATCTTGTGCAAACGTCATCTGACTTCCGACTTTGTATTTATCAAAAGTAGTCCTGTCCAATCCTTTTGTGTTCGGATTATCCTTCATGTAGCGGTGAGCTGCGATATTGGCTTCTCCCATTCCATCACCAATCATAAAAATAATATTTTTTGCTCTAGGATGCTTGTCCATTTTTGCATCAGCATGTTGTTTTACTCCTGCAAACCCTCCAACTAATAATGAAGCCACAACAGCAAATGGAATGATCGTTTTTGCGATTTTTTTACCAGCCATTTTACTCCTCCTCTTTAATCTGTTTACTTTATTTATATAGGTATGTACGCATAAGCATGGATTAAAATGTAATTTTAACCAATTTTATCAAAATTAGTTCATTTTAATACTATAAAAACTACAATATTTTAACAATAGTCCTTTAGATAGAAAAAAATTTTTTAGGTTATCCCCTAAATAATCCTTAACAACAGCCTCCCGTTTGACCTTTTGGCACAACAATATCCTAAATGGCCATAAAGGGGCTTAAAGTAAGGGTTTCTTTATTTAAAATCATTGGGGCAACCTGAAAAAAACGAGGTAAGCGATGATTACCTCGCAACTAACAACTATGTGGACTTTTACGTGCCCTTGTAATTCTACTTTCTATCCCATTCAAGGTTAATTCTTACACATTCTCTTTTTTATTATAGAAAAACAAAATAATTTTTTTCTTACAAAAACTTCTTATAAATCCCCGTACTATCATAGCTATACAATAACCTTATTAACTTCTTCATTTGAGATACATCCTGCCAAAATCCTCTAGTTTAGGAATGCCTTACACTGGAATACTTATGTTTATAACTGAACATAAGTGTTCATTCAATGGTCTTGATTTTCTTTCCCAATGTTTTTTCACAAAAATAATATGTTATGATTCATTTGTTCAAACGAATAAACCTTCAAACGTAGGAGTGATACTCATGAAGAACTCGGCAAAGCTAGATCAATTAGCTCAAGAATTTGCGGATTGTCAGGAAGTGTTGCTTGCCATAGGTGATCAAACGAGACAATCCATCATCATAACCTTAATAAGCGCTGGCTGTGAAGGAATGCGAGTAGGAGAAATTACTAAGAAAACACATCTTTCTCGACCAGCTGTTTCTCATCATATAAAGATTTTAAAAGACGCAAAAATAGTAAGTCTGAACCGCCAAGGAACAATGAATTATTACTATCTTGATCCAACAAAGAGCACCATTCGATTACTGAATAATTTAACAGAGCATATTGAAGAATACATGTTAGACTCTTGGGATGTTACAAACGAATCTCAATAATATTATCATAAAATTCTGATTATATAGGGAGAAAAACAACAAATGAAAAGTTCTATCTTAGCAAACCCACTAAAATTATCTGAAACAGTAACCATTAAAAATCGTTTTCATAAATCAGCCATGAGTGAAACATTAGGGACAAAAACGAACAATCCAAAACCAATATTAGTTTCTTTATATGATGCATGGGCTAAAGGAGGAGCTGGTCTCCTCGTAACAGGAAATGTGATGATTGACCGCAAGGCTTTAGGCGAACCAGGTAATGTCGTAATTGAAGATGAACGAGATTTAGACATGTTAAAAAAATGGGCGAAAGCTGGCACTCAAAATGGGACGCATTTATGGATGCAACTAAATCATCCTGGGAAACAATCACCAAAGAGTGTATCAAAAACGCCAGTTGCACCAAGCGCGATACCACTTTCCGGCCACGTATCCAACATGTTCAATAAACCACGCGCTCTTACAACAGAAGAAATTAAAGATCTCATCAAACGTTTCGGGAATGCAGCACGTATAGCTAAAAAAGCTGGTTTTACAGGCGTTCAAATCCATGGCGCACATGGCTACTTAGTCAGCCAATTTTTATCACCCCACCATAATCAACGTACAGATGAATGGGGAGGAAATCTAAATAACCGTATGCGCTTCTTATTAGAAACGTATAAAGAAATTCGTCGTCAAGTAGGTGAAGATTTTCCTATTGGATTAAAGTTAAACTCGGCTGATTTTCAAAGAGGAGGATTTACAGAAGAAGATTCCATGCAAGTATTGAAGAAAATGTCAGAAGTCGGAATCGATATGATTGAAATATCTGGAGGCAATTACGAAAGTCCAGTCATGATGGAAAATGCGAAAAATAAATGGGACAAAATGAGAGAGGCTTATTTCTTGGAGTACGCTGAAAAAGCGCGAGAAATCATATCTGTTCCTTTAGTTGTAACAGGTGGATTTCGTTCAGAGAAAGGAATGACGAACGCCCTAAAGAGTGGTGCCGTGGATATGATTGGAATTGGAAAACCATTTGTTTTAATTCCAGACCTACCAAATCGGATCTTTGCAGGTACGTATGAAACAATTAACATTAAACCTATTAGAACAGGTGTGAATTGGTTAGACGCCAGAGTTGGCTCTATGTTGGATTTAGGTTGGTATGAACAACAGCTAATCCGCATCGGTAAAGGAAGAAATCCGAAACCGAATTATAGCCCTTGGTTATCGTTATTTCAAAATATGGCTAATCATGGTTTAGAAGTATTTAAAAAAAGAAGGGCTTAAAAAACAGCCAGTTTTTATCCCTCTCAAACGGGCACTTTGACTCCCACTTCAAAACGGAGTCAAAGTGGATTCTTTTAAGTGGGAGATTAAGCACCAGTTTGAGCCCCATTAGTTCAACTCATGCTCGGTGGGGATATCCCCCACCGAGCAAAGATTCAATTTATATGGAGGTAAAGTCAATGAAAGCAATGGTTATTGATCAGTATGGAAAAGCCCCTTTACGCTTGGCGGAAATGCCCATACCTGAAATCACAGACTATGAAGTGTTAGCGGAGATTCATGCAGCTAGCCTTAATCCGATCGATTTTAAAATACGCGATGGGAAAGTGAAATTATTGGTCAAATACAAAATGCCACTCATTCTTGGCAACGATTTTTCTGGTGTTATCGTTAAGGTGGGAGCTAAAGTGACTCGATTTAAAGCCGGCGATGAAATATATGCCCGACCACGCAAGAGTAAAATTGGTACATTTGCGGAATATATCGCCATTCATGAAAACGACATCGCCTTAAAGCCGAAAAATCTGAGTTTTGAGGAAGCAGCCTCCATCCCGCTAGTTGGGTTAACTTCCTATCAGGCCTTGCATGACATATTAAAAGTACAACATGGAAAAAAAGTATTGATTCAAGCAGGGGCTGGTGGTGTTGGCACCTTTGCTATACAACTAGCTAAATTATTGGGTGCCACCGTCACTACTACTGCTAGTGAAGCTGGTATGGATCTAGTAAGGTCTCTTGGTGCAGATGAAATAATTAATTATAAGACAGAAAGGTTTGAAGACCGATTAAATCATTATGATGCTGTATTCGATACTCTTGGGGGTGAAAATCTAAAAAAAGCCTTTGCTGTTGTAAAAGATGGCGGAAAAATCGTTTCTGTTTCGGGCTTACCCAATGCTCGTTTTGGTAAAGAAAATCATTCAGGATTTTTAAAAACGTTGTTATTTTCAGCGGCAACTAAAAAAATAACTGCACTTGAGAAAAAACATAATGTTCAATATACATTTTTGTTTATGAAGCCAAGTGGCTATCAATTACAAATAATTGCAAACATGATTGAGACTAACAAGATAAAACCAGTGATTGACCAGGTTTTTTCTTTTAAAGATGCTCAAAAAGCTATGGACTATTCGGAGTCAGGAAGGGCCAAAGGGAAGATAATCTTAAAAATCAAGTAATTCCCCTATCGTCTGTTGTATGGTTGCAATCGAAACTTGAGTTGCTATGACTGTAAGTAGGAGGTCTAAACCACTGATGAATCATGTTGAATTAAATTCAGAGAATGTTAGAGATATATTAAAGGAACATGCAGAATTCTTTCAAACAAATCAAACAAAAGAGATCCATTTTCGTTTAAAAAAATTAGATCAATTAAAAAACGGAATCATCCAGTATGAATCTAGAATCAACGAAGCTCTACAAAAGGATTTAGGAAAGCATCCTTTTGAAGCCTATACCTCTGAAGTAGGACTTGTCTTAAATAGCATTACCCATACGAAGAAACACCTAAAAAAATGGGCAAAAACAAAAAAAGTGAAAACGCCATTAACCCTACATCCATCAAAAAGCTTGATTCGATATGAACCATACGGGACAGCACTCATTATTGGCCCATTCAATTATCCGTTTCAACTTGTCATAGAACCGTTAATTGGAGCCATTGCAGCTGGAAATTGCGTTGTTCTTAAACCATCTGAGTTAGTTCCCAATGTATCACAAGTCTTAACGGAAATGATTGAAGAAATTTTTGATTCAAACTATATACGATCCGTTCAAGGTGGTATTGAAACAAATACAGCATTGGTCAATGCACCATTTGACTATATTTTCTTCACTGGAAGTGTTCCAGTTGGAAAAATCATCATGAAGGCAGCTGCTCAAAATCTTGTACCTGTCACGCTTGAACTAGGTGGAAAAAGTCCTGTCATTGTTGATCAAACTGCCAATTTAAAAATGGCAGCCGACAGAATCGTTTGGGGAAAAACAGTCAATTCTGGCCAAACCTGTGTTGCTCCTGACTATGTTATGGTACATGAAGATGTCAAAAAAGAATTGATTGAAGAAATGAACCGTTCTCTTAAAGATTTTTATGGCTCAACGATTGAACAGAGCAGCGATTTTGGCCGCATTGTAAATAGCAGGCATTTCGAACGATTAAATACAATCCTTGAAAGGGATAAAGAACATATTATCTTTGGAGGGACTACCAATAGTACTAAACGCTTTATCGAACCAACCCTGATTGATGCCAATTGGGATTCTGCTTCAATGGAAGACGAAATATTTGGACCGATTCTTCCCATTTTAACGTATGATCGTTTAGATGATGCTATTAAATCCATTAATAAACTTTCTAAACCGTTAGCTCTTTATCTATTTACATCTGATAAGAAAATAGAAGAAAAAGTACTAATGAATATTTCATCAGGTGGAGTAAGTATTAATAATACCATTACTCATTTAGCCAACCCTCAATTACCCTTTGGTGGTGTAGGTCATTCAGGGATGGGAGCTTATCATGGGCATTATAGTTTTACAACGTTCTCACATCAAAGAAGTATTCTAAAAACGAGCACTAGATTCAATGTGTCCCTGTTGTTTCCACCATACAACGAGAAAAAATTAAACCTAGCCCGCCGATTTCTGAAATAAACCATAATTTGGATGGTAAAGCGATTCTTTACCAATGTCCAATTCTTCTTTTTATTCGCTATAATCTTAAGGAGTTGCAACGAAAGATGGTGATTAAAAATCATATTGTATTATTCAGGCACTGGAAACAGTGAGTATGTGGCCAAAAGAATTGGGAACGAAGTTCAAGATGACGTAATAAATCTTTTTAAAAAAATTCGAAATCAGGATTTTTCTGACTTATTTTCTGATAGGCCATGGGTAATAGTAGTACCTACCTATGCATGGAGGATTCCACGTATTGTAGAGAAATGGTTATGGAAGACAAAATTAGTTGGCAGCTCAGATATTTATTTTGTGATGACGTGTGGTGGCAGCAATGGCAATGCAGGTGCCTACCTAAAGAAGCTTTGCAAAGTAAAAGGTCTGTCTAATCAAGGATGTTTTTCGATCACGATGCCTGAAAACTATATTGCTCTTTACAGTGCACCTGAAAAAGATGAAGCACTGGCGATTATTGAAAGAGCTGAACAAAAAATAGCAGATAGTGCGCAGTCTATTAGAATGGGTACAGCGTTTTCAGAACCGCAGGTGACATCAAAAGATCGATTGAAGAGTGGTATAGTAAACGATCTTTTTTATCCAGTATACGTACACGCCAAGAAATTCCATGTAACAGATGACTGTATTTCCTGCAGAAAATGTGAAAAGGTGTGTCCATTGAAGAACATTAGGATGGAAAACGGAAAGCCTATCTGGGGAAAAGAGTGCACTCATTGTATGGCGTGTATTTGCCGATGCCCAAAAGAAGCGATTGAATATGGCAAACATACTAATGGACTGGTACGGTATACTTGTCCTAAAAAATGTAAAGTGAAAAATACGATGTGTTGATAGCTGATTTTTTAATCTGAAGAATCAAAATTGAAAATTCCAATTGGATTAGCAGTTAATTGTAAGATTGACTTTTCTTTCTGCATCTATTTTTTTAAGGATTAATTGAATAGAGTTTAGCCAATAAGATATTAAACCTTATTCAATAAACAGATTAATCTAATTCCTTTATCCTTTTCATTGTGATCTTCATTATGATAAAGATTCAGTTGCTCATTTTTAAGAACAAGACTGCTCAAAGCAGCCTTGTTCTGTTCTTCCACAGACATTTAACTAGAATAATTCATCACTTGTCTTCTAACTAACATCTAATATAAAATTCCAGATACTCATAAGGGATAGTAATTAGACATAATAAGATGGCATTTCAACATGGGTTGATCGCTAAAACAATAGGCAATTACAAATATTTCTTATAAATCCCCTTACTATCATAGCTATACAATAACGGCTTATCCTCCACCATCGTTTCCATATGGACGCCGCGCCCCCATAGCTGATAAATATAAGGCAGCACCTTCTCTAAATATTTCACATCGAGCTCGATGCCCTCATACCAATGCTTTAGATACAACTCGCCATTCCGCAAATAGTCGCCGTCATTGACGGTTATATACGGGAATCCACCGTTCACCCGCATACCAACCAGCTGGTCGCGGACATGGGTCCATTCCTTATCAACTACTTTATAATCGCGACCCTGCTTTTGGAAGAGATACATATCCTCGCGCATCACCAAGTCCTTGGTGAGATAATTGCGGAGGAATGAAATGTCCGATTCCACCTCGCGTACCTCGAACATCTGCTGGCGGCCTGAGCCCGGCTCCACTCCTCTCCTTTTCATTTCCTCGGTTGGATTGTCAAAGCGCTCCTCGATATCCTCGAAGATTTTCAAGCCTAAGTAATAGGGGTTGATGGTCGTCCGTGACGGCTGCACGACTCCCGCGTTGAGCTTGGCGAATTCGATGGATTCATCGGTCGTCAGGTCCAGTTCTCTGAGGATGCGCTGATGCCAGTAGGATGCCCAGCCTCGTTTCACCTAAAGCGGTTATTTCTTTAGCCCATCAAAAGCCCATCAAAGAAAAAATTAAAATTGCCAATGCCATTTTCTAAGTTAGACTAATAACTGAAGTATAGTTCTTGAATGAGTAATTTTTATAGCTAAAATTGTTGCAACTGTGTTTTTTGCTTAAGGTTGTTCCAAATTTTTATTGATGCAATAATTACCAACACTAATGATCCTATAACTAAGGCTAGGCCAATCATAGATTCACTAAAGCTGATACCAATAAAACTATATAACAATCTTAAAGGCATATTAGCAATAATTATTGTTAAAATATAGGTTGAATATTTTATACCAATTGAAGCAGATAAAAAACAGGTTACATCCGTTGGAGCTATTGGACATATAATTCCTAGTGCTAGAAACTTATAATTGTAAGTTTCCAACAAATTGTTTAACTCTGGATGTCGATTCTCTAATTGCTTTTTCACTATATGGCCAGCAAAACTTCTTGAAAATAGATAAACCAAAGTTTCACTCAATACTAGACCCACTGTCGATAATAGTAAACCTTCAATTGGACTGAAGCATAATCCACCCAAGATTATAAGGGGTGTTCCTGGGACAAGAAAGAAAAGTCTAACAATCCACAGAACTATGAAAAGTAAGAATGCATAATTTTGATACTCTGAAATAAATTCTTTAACCGTATTCAGATCAAATGAAACGAAATGAAAATGCTTTAATATATAAACAAATAAAATCCAAATAGAAATGATATAAAATTTCTTTCTCAATTTCTTCACTCTCCTCATTGCCTTCAATATATACATGGTAAGCAATGAAAATTAAGAAATAGGACGTCAAATCATTAAGGATTCTAAAGATTATCATTCTATAAGGCTCGCCCTCAATTTATTAAAAATAGTAAGTATCCCATCTTTACTTAACGAATCTTATGATTTGCACTAGACAATAAATTACAAATTATATGAATAGGATGGAACAGAATAAAACATAAAAAAGATGTATAGGGTACCAATTCATCCATTCAGATTAAGGTATTCCATATACATCTCATGGTTCTCTCCATATCATACTGACTCATTTTAATTATATAAGACTCCAAAAGAGACTTAAGAATGTGCATAATAGCCTTTATAATGTGTAATGGACAAGCAAAAGATATCAGAAATATTCACCTATACATCGTTATCTTGTATAGGATGTTCAACAATAAAGCTTATCCAACCATCCTTGTATTCCGCACGAATGTCCCCATTATGAAGTTGTACAATTCTTTTGGAAATTGAAAGTCCAAGACCAGTCCCTTGTGCATCCATTCTTGCCTGATCTTCCCTGAAAAAGCGCTCAAATAATTTATTCACATCTTCTATGGGTGGTTTTTCCACTCTGTTTGCTACTTTTAATTTCGCGGTATCACCTTTAACACTAAAGCTTATTTGTATATCAGAAGGTTTCGTACTGTATTTTATAGCATTCATAAAGAGATTTTCATAAACACGAACCATTTTTTCTACATCGATTAAAACAGGGATATCTTCCTCTGTTATTGATTTTTGAACACTTAATTGTTCTTTCTCAAATATAGGAATATACTCTCCGACTATTTGATGCAATAAACTCGCTAAGTCAACTTTATTCAAATTTAACGTAACATCAGGGCTTGATAAGCGGGTAAATTCAAACAGTTCATCAATCAGGTATTTTAATCTTTCTGATTTTAAATAAATGGTTTCAAAGTACTCCTGAAGTTGCTCTTTATTATCATATTCCTCATTTTTTATTAAATTCAAATAACCTATAATAGATGTCAATGGTGTCCGTAAATCATGGGATACATTTGTAATAAGTTCATTTTTTATTTTTTCTAATTGTCTTTCATGAATAAATTTGTTATTTAACTCTTTTGACATATAATTTATGTTCTGAGCTAGTTGAGCTAATTCGTCACCCTTACCTTTAATCTCAATTGTTAATCCTAAATTTCCATTAGCAATATTGCTAACACTTTCGGAAATATGTTTCAAATACATTAATTTCTTTCGTACCAACAACAAAAAAACAACAATAAAAATCAAGATAACAAGAAAAATAACTAAATACACCAGCAAAACACTTTTTTGATAACTTAGCTCTATAAAATAATTTATTCCGACCATCTGAATAAATAATCTAGAAAGGATAATGAATAAAAAATACGTAACAAAAAAACTTATTGCGATTGAACCAAGTAACTTTACAGTTAATTTATTCCTAACCTTTATCATATTTTATACCCTACGCCCCAAATCGTCTTGATATAGATTGGATGTTTGGGATTTATCTCTATTTTTTCTCTAATTTTTGTAATGTGTACCATCACCGTATTATCAGATTTAAAAAAGTCTTCCTTCCAAACCGCTTCATAAATTTTTGCAACGCTTAAGACAATCCCTTTGTTTCGGGCAAGAAGTTCTAATATATCGAACTCTTTCGGCGTCAACCTAATTTCTTTCTTTTGTACCCAAACTTGGCGCGTATCTGTATTTACCGTTAAATCGCCTATGTCAATCACACTCTTATCGATGGATGAATTGGTATTGTATTTTTTATATCTTCTCAATTGAGATTTCACCCTGGCGATTAACTCCAATGGGTTAAATGGTTTAGATAAATAATCATCCGCACCAGAAGCAAGACCTTGAATTTTATCCATATCTTCTGATTTGGCTGAAAGCATGATGATAGGCATACTACGTTCTTCCCTAATCTTCATGCATGCTTGAATTCCATCCATTTTTGGCATCATAATGTCTAAAATAACTAGGTCAAATTGATCTTTCTCCAACATTCTCATAGCTTCAATAGCATCTTCAGCTTTTTGAGTTTGCATACCTTCATTTTCTAAATAAACGGCAATAAGGTTTCTGATTTCTTTATCGTCATCAACAATAAGTATTTTTGACATCATCAAATTCCTCCGAATGTTTTTTTGACTTAATACAGCTAAAGATGTAAGCAGGTGGAAAATTCCTGTATTCCCTTTCCTGCTCTATTTTGGTGAAAAATTGATTAATGAATGCCTTTTTAAATTTTGTATATTGGAAAGTAATAAACCGTCCATCCTCTTTTAAGATATTGGTGGTGTTTACTAAAATGTTGTTTGAAACGTTAGTAGGCAAACTCGAAAAAGGTAGGCCAGAGATAACATAATCAACATAAGGAATATCATATTCCCTTAAATACTGTTCAATATTTTCGGCAGATCCGCAGACAATGAATACATTCTCTTCCTCTTTATATTTTTCATTAAGCAAGGAGTAGAACTCTTTATTATTTTCCACTAATAAAATTACTGTTTTAGATTCTTTGTTTTTTATTAATTTTTCTGTGAACACACCTGTACCTGGACCATATTCAACAATATATTTTGCTTTCTTAAAATTGATTCTTTCAATCATTTTATCACCAAGAAATCGTGAACTAGGAAAAACAGCACCTACTGTTTTTGGATTCATTATATATTGATATAAGAAAAAAATGTTGTTCACATTTATTCACCTCTTGAGTTTGAATTAATAATCATACTTTAAAATCCAAAACTTAAGAGAGAATGGCAAAAAACCTTAAGAATCCTTAAGATTTATTGAATTTAATTCTAATTATCAACACTAAGTTAGACAACTTTTAGGGTGTTCAAGTATTGTGTTAACAATCCAATAGGTTAAATTGTGAATCAAAACACTTGAGCTAACAAGTGTTTTGATGGAACAACAAAGAAGTACTCTTTTAGATGAGTGAATAATCGAAAATACAAAAAGCCAAGAATGTTGTTAAATCAACATTCTTGGCCTTTAAATTTGATTTCATATAATTCAACAACGAACATTTTAGACAGCCCAATTTAACTCTGAAAGAATTTCAATTGCTACAATTACAGATAAGGTCAATTTCATTTTTTAACTTGTTAAAATAGAAATAACAATGTGGGCTCCTATAAAAAAAACCACAAATATTTCTATTATAAATACTTCTTATAAATCCCCTTACTATCATACGTATAAAGAATTGGTTTCTCCTCCACCTTCGTCTCCATATGAACACCACGACCCCAAAGCTGATAAATATAAGGCATAACCTTCTCCAAATACTTCACATCTAATTCAATACCTTCGTACCAGTGCTTCAAATACAGCTCACCATTACGTAAATAGTCACCATCATTTACCGTGATATAAGGGAATCCACCATTCACCCTCATATTAACAAGCTGATCTCGCACACCTTTCCACTCTTTATCTACAATCTTATAATCCTTGCCCTGCTTCTGGAACAAGTACATATCTTCTCGCATCACAAGGTCTTTCGTTAAATAATTACGCAGGAAGTAAATATCTGATTCTATTTCACGCACTTCATACATTTGCGCTCGACCCGAATTTGGTTTCGCACCTCGACGAATCATTTCTTCAGTTGGATTATTGTAGCGTTCTTCGATGTCCTCAAAGATTTTCAAACCTAAGTAATAAGGATTAATACTCGTACGTGATGGCTGTACGACACCTGCATTCAACTTTGCAAATTCTAAAGATTCACCTGAGGTTAAGTCCATTTCACGTAGAATCCTTTGGTGCCAATAGCTAGCCCAGCCTTGTTTCAGCTAAAGCGGTTATTTTCAAGCGCAAAGAAAAAAACTCACTAATATTTAATTCTTTATCAATTGAGGTAATTGAATAGTAACTTAAAACATCTGAAAAGAGGAATTTACCAATGAAAAGAAAATGGTATTTATCTAACTGATCTACAATTATTATTTTTTATTCAAAGCTGGATGTTGCCAGTAACTATCTGCAATTGTAGGTATATTGTCTGTTAGAAGATTATCAAAGTTAATTTTATCAATTGTTTCTTTAGAAAATGATAGTTTCATGATAATATCGTTGCTTTCTTGACCATATTGGTCCTGCATCGGAAACACAATATTGAAATCAATCATTTTTAGATCGTCTTCATCTTTTAATAATTCCAGTGTGTCTCTAACATCCATCCACATGCCTTTTCGTATCATATTGGTTGTAAGATTATCAGAACCATAAACTTTAACAAGGATAAATCCAGTTTCTTTATTGTAATTGATTCCAAGAATACTATCTTTTTTATCAAATGAATTTTCTTTGCCGAATGCTTTATGAATTGCCTTTTTAACTTTATTATCTAAACTGCTGGCTTCAGCAGCTTTTTTCGCCTCGACTGCTTTCTTTGCCTCAGCCTCTTTCTTTGCTTCGGCTTTTTCCTTCGCTTCTGCTTCTTTCTTTGCTTCTGCTTTTTCTGCTGCTAAATCTTCTTTAGTTGACTGAGATTTTGGATCATCAATAAAAAAAGTAGACCCTATCATTAGTATGAAAAAACCTAATGAATACAAAAACATTCTCTTTACATTAGCTTGTTTTTTAATTGCTCGTTTGATGCCAATCAGTATGGTTACTATTACACCAAAGAATGCTATTACAAGTATAAAATCCAAGATGCCACTTCCTTTTGAAATTGCTAAATTATTAAATAAATTCATTTTTAAATTATATTCTAAATTAATAGTATTTATCA
This sequence comes from Bacillus kalamii, assembly GCF_047238185.1. Lineage (NCBI taxonomy): Bacteria > Bacillati > Bacillota > Bacilli > Caryophanales > Bacillaceae > Bacillus > Bacillus kalamii. Next base: position 3,220,449 of record NZ_JBDFMI010000001.1, read on the forward strand.
ATAATATTCCAACTACCTTTTTATACCAAACATACATAAAGGAAAATCATTTCCTGCTCAATATCCACCAGAAATAACAAAAAAGCCAACGAGTTGCTCGTTGGCTTTCACTATCACAAATACTTCTTATAAATTCCCTTACTATCATAGCTATACAATAACGGCTTATCCTCCACCATCGTTTCCATATGGACGCCGCGCCCCCATAGCTGATAAATATAAGGCAGCACCTTCTCTAAATATTTCACATCGAGCTCGATGCCCTCATACCAATGCTTCAAGTACAGCTCGCCATTCCGTAGATAGTCGCCGTCATTGACGGTGATATACGGGAAGCCTCCGTTCACCCTCATCCCGACAAGCTGATCGCGCACGTGGGTCCATTCCTTATCAACTACTTTATAATCGCGACCCTGCTTTTGGAAGAGATACATATCCTCGCGCATCACCAAGTCCTTGGTGAGATAATTGCGGAGGAATGAAATGTCCGATTCCACCTCGCGCACCTCGAACATCTGCTGGCGGCCTGAGCCCGGCTCCACTCCTCTCCTTTTCATTTCCTCGGTTGGATTGTCAAAGCGCTCCTCGATATCCTCGAAGATTTTCAAGCCTAAGTAATAGGGATTGATGGTCGTCCGTGACGGCTGCACGACTCCCGCGTTGAGCTTGGCGAATTCGATTGATTCATCCGAGGTCAGGTCCAACTCGCGAAGAATGCGTTGATGCCAGTAGGATGCCCAGCCCTCGTTCTCCTAAGGATCTTCCATATAAATATTAAAAATCTAGAATGTCCAAATCATTAACTCCGACAAAAAGAACAAACCTTCTCACAATGAAGATAAGCAACAGGAAATGAGCGAATACTATGAGCTACCATTTATTTGATGAACACGTTAATCCTTCAGTACGTTTTGATGGAAATCGAATAAGTTTAAGAATACCAGTTATCAGGATTTTAAAAGATAACCAAGCCGAAATTAAAAAGATTCAATTTTATGTATTAACTAAACAAGAAATCATTGATAGCTTTGTAGTTCTATTTGAAATGGCATGGGAAGATAAAGAACATCATTATGAATGCTTTGAATATGAAAATGAAGAAAAACATTTTACCTATACTTATTCGTAAATCCAGAATACAAGGAATTGGAACTATTAATACAATTTGCTCAAAACATTAAGTGTGTACGAATATCCACTCTATACGGCAAGATTTCATTTAGCCAATAATAAAAGTGAAATTTATGAACAACTTATTGAAAACAGTCACCTTTTCTTTCACGACGACCTTATGAGCGTAGCTAAAAAAAATAAGGTTATTCTTTCTGCATCGTAAAAAAGCCAACATGGAAGTGTTGGCATTCTTTTAATTATTAGTAATTTATCAATATATATTGACAGATTAAAAATAGACACTTATCAGAGGACTTTTCCAAAATAATTATTTTAAACTATTATATAAATTTAAAAATTATCATTAGATAAGTTCCCCCCTTGCGATCTTTTGTAAAACTTGTATATAAAATGAAATTTCTTATTCATTTTATATACTTTAAACATTTTAAGCTCGATTAAAGTGGATCTAATGCTCGTACACAGTGAATAATTAATTACACTAATCTTTTCATTATCACATCTTTAAGACTCAGAGTAGTTGTTTCTATAAAAGATTGATATTCATATTGACTATTTTTTCTAGCTACATACATAAATGGAAACCAGTCTCTATTTTTCACTGACCAATTTATCATACTCAATTGTTCGACTTCATCTTCCCAAGTTTCTAACCATTTTATGTTACTTTCATTATCAATGATAATAGATTCGTTCAAATAAAGCGCAATTGCATTTTGTATTGGTTCATGCCCTAGTACATAGTTCTTAACATCTCCAGGATTAGAAGGCAATGATAAAAATAAAACACTAAAAAGTTTATTTAAAAATGCATAAATTTCATCATATTGTTCTTTTATTTGTTTCTCATTTTTTTGACTAGGTGATTCTTTTCCGAAAATAGTTAAGTTAATGAATTTTTTCAATCTAACACTAGTGGTAAATGTAGTATTGTTAGGCCTTACTATACGGCTTTTATTAAACTCTACTTTTACAGCTTGTAAAGCATCTGAACCATGATATAGTTCTCTTACTAATAAGTTATATATATCTCTAGTATCATAACTTGTAACTAATGATCTTGAAACTCTTTTAGCATTAGTATTAATATCTGTAAACAATTTTCTTTCATCACTATTAGATAATCCAAAATATATTTGAACAGTTAAATAACTATTTAATAATCTTTCTTTAAGTTCATTATCTATATTTCCCTTGTTTAAAAAATGTTCTATCCCTTTAATTCTATGTTGCCCGTCAATTACGACTAACTTATTGTTCTTCGAGATATACAATGATGATGTTTCTGAATCGTAACATGTTGTTGGGTCACCCCTAAATGACAAAACGATTGCAGGCAAAAACACCCCCATATTACCATCAATATTCTCTAAGTATTTAACTAATTTAGGTAGTCGATGATATCCAAGGTCTCTATTTACTTCCTTATCAATAGAATAAATCTCCAAAATATCTCTTATACTAATTTGAGTGGACATAATGCCTTTATCTTTTTTATTAATTAAAGTATCAATAGCACCTTTTGCAACTACATTAACCATTTAATTCTCCCCTTTATGAATCGTATTTAGTAATTAAAAATTCTGCAAAATCCCTTACAGTTCTACCCGTGGATCCAAAATTATATTTTTTAGTTTTCTTATTGTACTTTGCTGATAGCTTTTTAAATTCATCATTTTTATGACTCCAATCAACTTTTGAAACTACATTATTAAATAAATTATCCATTACTACATTCGGATTTTTTCTTTTTACTTCATAAATAAACTTTGCAATAGCTACTAAGATATTGGAACTCATAATAATATACTTATCCCTATTATTTGCATCAATTGGAGTATATTTTCTTAGTAAAGTGATATATTCCATAGTTCTTTCTTTGTATAACTCAAAATTATCTTTGTTTATGTCTGCTTTAACCTTCCGACTGTAAATACCTTCATTTATTGTTTTAGCTACTGAATATAATGTCGATGCTGTCATCAATTTAGTTCTTGTAGTTTTTGCTCTACATTCGATTAAATCTTGAGGTAAAATCTCTATTACTTCTCGTACTAACTCTCCATATAAGTCATCTGTCTTGTACATAATTAATAACGTATTATTAACTTGTGATGATTTAGTATTAATATCCGTAAACAATTGTTGTTCTTGTTCTATGCTTAAATTTGCATAAACTTGTATGGTCATAGGGAAATTTAATAGTTTTTCATATACTTCATCATCTACATCACTGACTTCCATTCTTTTTTTTAAGTACTCAAAGGCTTTAATTCTGTGCTGTCCATCTAATATTACTAATCTTTCATCCATATTTAATGTGAATTCTGATTTTACTTCATCAAATTTCCCTTTATCTCTCGCCGAAAAAATCAAAGGTGAAAAGTAAATATCATTACCATCTAAACCATACTGTATATATTGTCCTATACTCGCAACTTTATTTTCGTCTAAATCCCTTTGTACTCTTCTATCTATTTCCAAAAATTTCAATATATCATTAACTGTACACTGAATAGTAATTACTTTCTGATTAAATTGTTCTCTTCTTGTTCCACTAAGCGTTATATGATTTTTTTTGGTCCCTCTTGTAATATTCGATAAATCAATCACTCTTTTCCCCCGCTTTCGTATTTTTATCAATTATATTTAAAATACATTTAATTTTCAATTAACTAACTCTTTATAAATGCTCATTCATCAAATTTCCTCGTGTTAAAATATATATTATTGTTTAACTTTATAACCAAATTATTTTACTCTCCACGTTGGTAAATCTATTTTTCTTTCATCCTTTGATAAATTGACTTTTATACTTATATTCCAAGATAGAGGTATTTGCAAGAAAAATCCAGTGGCTTCTCACTGGATTTTTCTTGCAAATACCTCTTATAGATTCCCTTATTATCATCTGCGTAAAGAATTCGTATAATATATACTCTAACTTTTTATGTTAAATAATTAGGTTTTTAACAACATATTTTAATTATTATTCAACTGTATACTATTATAAGGACCATAATTTACTGTACCAAGTGTCTTTTTCCACATTGATTCTTTTTGTATAATTTCTGAAGGTGATCCATCAACAAACTCAATGATGGAAAAAAGGATAGAGTTATACCCATTTTCTAAAACAAATAAGTTAAGATGCTGAGCATCTCCTAGAGAATTCAAATGAGCCATCCATCTTCCAATTATTCCATTTGATCCATATGCACTTCCTATGTACCTACTTTCTCCATCTTTTGACCGTTGGATGTAAACTCCATTTCCACTTAAAATTTCTTTTAATTTATTTTCTTCTGTATTATCTTCCCAAATTGCTATTATCTCTCTCCAAGTAAATGTTTGTCCCATTACTTCTTCCTGTGCAGTATCAACATCTGGAAGTTCTAGCCCCTCAAACTTTGAAGTTCTGGCAAGTTTACTGCTAGCCTTACATTCTTTTATTATTTCATCAGACAATAAAATATCAGCAATTCTCTTTGCCAACATCACATAATTATCTGTCCTATAATCAATCGTTGCATTCTTATTTTGAATAACTTCTGGAAAAGACACTAACATATTTTTAAGATTTTTATTAATACTTGGAGAATGATATACTCTAAAAAAAACATTACTATCTTTTCCCCATAGCTCAAATGCTCTTATCTTGTATAAGTTTGTCTTAACACGGTAAGCTACCCATGGTGTAGATTGAGTTGTATTATCATCTTTAACTTTAAGTTCAAATAAACTAGTAAGTCCACTTGTTATAAGGATTGGTTCTAGTACATTAAACATATCCTTCCTCCTATTTAAACAGTTAATAGCCCTTTCATCGGGTTTCTTTTAACACAACAAAAATGAACAAATAAATTCAATCTACTTGTTCATTTTCATTAAACCAATTTGCATAAATTCACTTTTAAAATAGTTTCACTCTATATTTTTCAGAAATCCCTGCTTGAATTTGCATTTTATTACAAGCTTCTGCGTTCATTTTATAATACTCTTGTTTGGTGAATTTTTCATAAAAGAACTGTTCATAAGCTTCATCAATTCGGCAAAGTAGTCCAACACTTCTATATTTTTTCTCTCCATATATTCAACTAAACCTGCTAAATTGTAATCCACACTTCCTTGTCTATAATAAAGTTCTCCCTCTATTGTTAGACGAGGCTCATATATATGAGGAACATTTTTTACAGTATATTTTCACCATATCTAATAAGACTTCTTTTTCCATTATCGTATCTCCTAGTCGTATTTTGAGAATTACAATTGCTACAAATACTTCTTGTAAATGCCCTTACTATCATACGTATAAAGAATCGGCTTCTCTTCAACTTTCGTCTCTAAATGAACACCACGACCCCAAAGCTGATAAATATATGGCATTACCTTCTCCAAATATTTAACATCTAACTCAATGCCTTCATACCAATGCTTCAAGTACAGCTCACCATTACGTAAATAATCTCCATCATTAACAGTGATATACGGAAATCCACCATTCACGCGCATATTAACGAGTTGATCACGAACACCCTTCCACTCTTTATCAACGATTTTATAATCCTTCCCCTGCTTCTGGAACAAATACATATCCTCTCTCATCACAAGGTCCTTCGTTAAATAATTACGTAAGAAGGAAATATCAGATTCAATTTCACGTACTTCAAACATTTGTTGACGACCAGAGTTTGACTTTACACCTCTACGAATCATTTCTTCCGTAGGATCGTTATAACGCTCTTCAATATCTTCAAAGATTTTCAAGCCTAAGTAGTAAGGATTAATACTAGTTCGTGATGGCTGCACAACACCCGCATTCAACTTCGCAAACTCCAAAGACTCACCCGATGTTAAGTCCATTTCGCGTAGAATCCTTTGGTGCCAATAACTCGCCCATCCCTCATTCATTATTTTCGTTTCTAGCTGGGGCCAGAAATAGAGCATTTCCTCGCGAATCATGGTTAAGATATCTCGCTGCCAGTCTTCGAGTTCACGACTGTATTGTTGAATGAACAAGAGAATATCTTTTTGAGGTTGGGGAGGGAACTTTTTATATTTTTTCTTTTCTGGTGCTTTCTTTTCTTCTAGCTTCTCAAGTCCCCATAAATCATCATAAGGAGAAGCGATAGGTTTGATTTCTTCTTCCTCTTCTTCCATTTCAAGAGTTGTAGCTGGATGAAGTAGGGCTGGATCAATATGTTCTTCGATTGATAACACAGCATCAAGAAAAATCTCTACTTCTTTTTTACCATGTTCTATTTCATACTGATGAATTCGATCAGCCGTTGCAGCCATACTTTCGACCATGTCACGCTTGGTGTTCTGAAAACGAATATTATTTTTAAAAAAATCACAATGGGCTAATACATGGGCTACAATCAATTTGTTTTGTATCAATGAATTCGAATCTAATAAGAAGGCATAACATGGGTTTGAATTAATGACTAACTCGTAAATCTTACTGAGCCCAAAATCATATTGAAGCTTCATTTTATGGAATTGCTTTCCGAAACTCCAATGAGAATAACGTGTTGGCATTCCATATGCCCCAATGGTATAGATAATCTCACTTGGGCAAATTTCGTATCGCATTGGATAAAAATCTAAACCAAATCCACGAGCAATTTCCGTTATTTCATCAATTGATCTTTCAAGAGCTTTCTGGTCATCTATTTTCATGGCTTTCTCCTCCTTTTTTACGCTCTTATCACATCTTATGAGACAGGTTACAAAAAATGACGTTCTATTAGTAAAGGAGATAAGTGTTCTTTTAGATAAAGGAATATTTAAACATTTAACAGGAGAACAACCCCATCATTACGAATTAATAAGATATCTGACAAGCACGATTCACATATATTCTTAAGATACTAATTTTACTAGTGGAGGGAATATAGATGCTGCAACACTTCGGACAACAAATACGCGATCTACGAAAACGTAGAGGAATTGGGTTAAATGAATTTGCCAAAGAGCTTCAAGTTTCATCAGGCTATTTAAGTAATTTAGAGACAGGAAAATCAGAAACCATAAAGTTCAATGTTTTAGAAAAAATCCAGGATGAATTACAGGTTTTACCACTTGAAACGTCTTCCTCCTATTCAGTTAGATTACAAAGAATTGAACAACAGATTGCTGAATTAGAAAAAGAAGATCCACTCTATACAGAGTTCTTAATTCAAAACCTAGAGCACAGTATAGAGTGGTATAAAAACCAGAAAAAATAATATTGTACAACTAGTATATGTAAGTTTGTACCATTTATTCATTTTAGTGAAACGTTATTTATTAAAATGAATAAATGGTTTTATTTTTGTCTACACTGTTCCTACAAACTAACATGGAGGGACATTATGAAACGCTTATCACTAAACGATTTATTAAAAAAACTGGATACTGATTCTCCTTTATCCATCAAAGCAAAGCTGCTTCGATATAAACAAGAAGGATTACTCTTTTTCCAAGGATCAATCTGCAATAAAGAGTGGGACAAGCCTTTTGAACTTTATTATGCGGAAACTGCTGGCAAGATTCGTTATCGAAATGCTTTTCCTATCACCACTTCTGATTATTGGAAAATAATCACACATCAAAATCCTATACAACTAATGGCTGATTACTATCACGAGTATTTCAATACTAATAAAATATCAAAGAGATGGAGTGGTCCTATATACATGTATCGAGGAAGACAATATATTTGGTTATATGTCAAAGTTTAATAAGAAATGTTAATTGACAGTTTACAGTGTGTATTCCGATTAGTCTTCAACTAATTCCTCGCCCATTTCAAATCGAACGTCCGTTGGCAATGTTTCTTTTCCAGAGGGTTGCTGTGTATCCTTAGAAGATTGATCCATTTGAGGTTGCTCTCCCTCTTGACTTAACACAGAAATGCCATCAATTCCTTCCTTGATACTTTCTTTTTCTTCCATAGATTGTTGTGGCTCTCTAGAAGATTGATTTGTTTGAGAATTCCCTTCTATATTTACTATGGAAGCATCACCTGTATCTGTTGGTTTCACATCTGAAGTTTGAGTAGAAATAATTGGTTGTGTGCTGGGATTTGAAGTCTTACTAAAGGAAGATTTAAACGTTGTAATAAGTTGTGGGACGGTTCTTTTCAATAAATATTTGAATTGTTGATTTTTCTCTTTCGTTTCTGGACAATTAAACTTATTTGATTCTTTATGATAAATATTTGATTTTAATTTCCCATTTTCTTCAAAATAAACATGATAAATTTTTTCTCTAATATTCATAGGATTGTCCATTTCATTTAACGCTTCAATTTCCAAACTCTTAAGCATTTCCTCGAATTCAAGAATACTCATTTGATCATACTTACCATTATTTTTTCTTTTATCATTCCTTTTCCTACCATCCTCACCTTCTACATTTCCTCTTTTCAATGGAAACTGTGACGATAGGGCAACCGCTATTTTATCAACAGCAGTAGCATCCAGTGGTAGTCCTTTTTGAGAGATGCTTTTAATAAAATCTTTAATATCACATATAGCCTCTTTTAAGTCATCAACAGATGAATTATCAGTAGTCACAGTTTGAACATTTTCCTTCTCACTAACAATCTTCAATGATGGCAATAAGTTTTTGAGAAGTTCGGTGACTTTTCCTTGATGTAATTCAGATTTAAACTTTAAATATTCTTCAGCACTACTATTAACGGATAAATTATTTAGATATTGATCATATACATGCATAACCTCAACTATCCCTGGCTTCTCATTATCTATAAAATCATATAAATCGACTTCTTTAATCCGCCAACCATCTTTTCTTGTATCTCTTTCTCCGATCAACCTTCCATTACGAATAAACCGTGATACCATCTGGATTTCTTCTGTTATATAATGTTTTCTCAAGATTTTTAATGCCTCGTGAGCATTCAAGATTCTATCCATTAAAGCCACCAGCCTTTGTATTATTAGATTGTACAAGCTGCTATAAAAACAAGCTCTTTCTTCTTACCAAAATATCTTTATAAGATTAATATTGCTTATCATAAATTAGTTATATATTTTTACTTGATTATCCTTATGCGTGCATTATTACTTAGATAATATAGAAGCCACTGATTCTGGTATCTTTACAGCAGTAATAATACATTTTCTTTATTACTCCTTTATTTTTATCCCTAAAATGAGACAAGCTCCTTTATCTTTTCAATAGTATCATTACATGAGTAATATTCTTCTCTTCATATTATCTATATATTTTTACTTGTTTATCTTTATGCAAGCAATATTACTAAGATAATATAAAAGCCACTGATTCTGATATCTTTACAACAGTAATAATACGTTTTCTTTATTACTCCTTTATTTTTATCCCTAAAATGGGACAAGCTCTTTTACCTTTACACTAGTATCATTACATGAGTAATATTCTTCTCTTCATATTATCTATATATTTTTACATGATTATCTTTATGCAAGTATTATTACTAAGGTAATATAAAAGCCACTGATTCTAGTATCTTTACAGCAGTAATAATACGTTTTCTTTATTACTAAACTATTTTTCTCCCGATAATGTTACTCCTTTATTGTTAAAGTAATAAAGAACCGAGTAATTTTGTTGTCAAAAAAACAAGAACCGAGAATTAATTTATCATGATTTGTAAACACCTATATAAAATTGTCGAAAAACGTATAAACCCTTACTGCTTGTACATCCCTACTATATGCACCTCGGTAAAAGAAAATCAAGGGATCCCTTGATTCTCTTTTACCGAGAATTGGGACAACCCTCTTCTAAATACCGATAAAACAATAAAAAGAAAAATTAAATTAAGAAAACAAACAAAGAAAACAATCATTTTATTAACCTACTCAAAGAAAATTCATTCGATATAAATACACTAGCCTAAGAGAGAAATAGAAAACCACAAATAAAAAAGCAGACCTTAAAAGATCTGCCTTTACTTTACATAACTTTTCACATGTAAATAATTAGGTGGTAATCCATGAACTTTTAACGAGATGGTTCTTGTTGCTGCTAACGAGCACTCTTTAACAGTGAAAAGTACCAGGCTACGTAGAACTGGATGAGTTAACCTTGCCCAATTATGTGAGAGAAAAAAGCTCTTTAACATGTCTTTTAATATCTGATTATCTTCCTCAACTTCTTTTAGTTTTTTTAGGTCATCAGATAAGCGTTTTATCTCAGTTCGATAAGCTTTAATCTTATTAAGGCTATCTGACTTTGAGATATAGTAAGCTAGTGCTTCAAAGTTCTCCGACTCTTGAATAAATAATTCACTTGAATTTACTTCTTGCTCAAACCCCTTCAATAATGACAAGTTATTCTCTTCCATCTCCTGCTTAATCTTTAAACGTTTGAGCTCTCCTTGTTTTAGAGCCATTTCCTTACCCAATTTCTCCGTTACTTCTTGCATGATTAAATCATCTGGGTGCTTCAATCCATATAAAAGCTCAAAAAACTGAAAATGAAGTTCGTCAGCCAATATTTTCTCTCTACAATTTGGGCAAATATAATAACAGTAACCATAACATTTACCTTTACTTTTATTAACATTTGTACGCTGATCTTTACCTATTAAAAAAGTGGTATTATCACAGTAACAGGTAATCAAACCATTAAAGTAAAAAGACGTATTCATATGTCTAGGTGGTTTATCTTTTAATTGCTGATGCTTTTGCCAACAATACCACCATTCCTCTATCGAAATAATCGGGTCTATATCTAACGGAAAAGGATAGGAAATCCATTCATTTACTGGACGAAAAGAACGTTTTTTCCCTTCATAAATATATCGATTATAAAAGAGATATCCAGTATATATAGGGTTTAAAATAATACTTCTGACTTTTGTAGATGTCCATTTACCTTCAGTATCTTTTTTCTTTAAATGATTAGCTATCGAAGTAGTAGTTTCACCTTTTCTGTACAAATAAAAGATATCTCGAATGTTTTCAAATTCTCCATCTTTTGCTTTAAAAGCAATTACTTTTTCTTTTCTACCTTCTGATAATCTCCTTGATAGTAAATCATATCCATAAGGGGGATGACCTCCTATATAAAGCTCTTGAGCAACCAGACTATTTAAGGTTGCCTTAGTACGTGTAGATATGTTGTCAGATTCCATCTTTGTTAAAGCATCTTCCACTATATTACGAATGATGTCCTCTTTATCATATAACTCATTTTGCGAAGCAATAATAACAGGGATACCCAACTGATCGAATAATGACCTTAATTCAAAATGTTCTTCCGTTTGGCGGGATAAACGGTCTCTGTCAGATACAATGATTGCGTCGATTTCCTTACTTTCCACAGACGTTAATAATTCCATTAATTTTTGACGTTTTTTATACGGCTTTGAATAAGCTGACGTTTCTTCTGTGTACATCTCTTTCATTACTTCTTTGTTATACTTGTTTAATAACGCTTCAACCGCTCCAACTTGTTGACTCTCTGTGTTTTGTTCTTTTGTCGATACTCTTCCATAAAATGCAATATTATTAGCATTCTTAATGACTTCTTCTACTGTTCTCCGCTTCTTTTCACTCATTCAGTACTCCTTCCTTCATCGTATAAATTCTTATCTGTACATCTTTTTTTTTATAATGAACACTTTTTACTAAAGACAATAAGTTTTCTTTTTGAAAAATACTTAAGTCTCCTTCTAATAAAAAAGATAGTACTTCATCTTTTGACAGCTCATTAATAAACTCTTGCAAATAAAAATACTTCCTTTGCATATCATCCAATGTCTGCAAAAGAGTTTTATAGTTTCCCATTAAGTACGATAAACGTATTCTACTCTCATCCGTTTTGTTGATGATACGTAATTGTAATTGTTCTTTCATTACTTCTTTTTTTGCTATTAATGCTTTTTCAACATTCTTAATATGCTTCGCAATAGGGGTAAGTGTTTTAATTTCGAGCTGTTCCTTTACCTTATTCCAGTCTTCATTAGCCTTTTTATATAGATGTTTCAATAGTTTTGTGAATACTACATCATGAACTGTTTTCATTCTAGGGCTATTTTTACACTCTTTCTGGGGACATCGATACATCTTTTCTTTCGTTTCTAATAGGCTGTTACAATAACCACAATAAATTTTATTTCTAAAGAGGGGAAAAACCACATCTGTGGATTCATCATCTAAGTCTTCAATTCCCATGTCCATCTTCTCTTGGGAGGATAATGGAAGGTTAGGAATTCCTTTCAAAATCTCATTTACTCGATTCCATTTCCAAATATCATCCTGCTCAAACATAGATAAATATGAGCAATCGTATTCCGCCTCTATGGGTTTACCATTCAAAAACTGAACCATCTTCCCCTTATAAAGAGGTTGCTTTAAAATTTTCCAAATCACCACATTTTGCAAATCCTGCAACTCCGAGTCCCTTCTCAATTCATTACATATTGCAGCTGGGCTATGATTCAATATCCAATCTGGACTCAATGCCAAAAAATCATTGAACAATAACAAAATGATTCTTTGTTTCTTAGAATCAATTTCAAGATTTTTAGTATCTGATTTGTCTTCAGGTTTAAATCGTATATAACCAAATGGAGGCGTACCTGCTACCCATTTCCCCTGTTTAGCAAGAGGTATCATTGAGTTTTGGATTCTTCTTACAATGTTCTCTGCTTCATAATGAGAAACTCCAGCTAAAATGGATTCGATGAACTCACCTGCTACTCCCTCAAAAAGAGGTGCTTCATTTTCAGCAGTAAAATGAATTTCTACTTTATATTCTTTAATCTCACGAAGAATTGTAAGATATTGTTCTACATTTCTAGCTAACCGATCACGCTTAAAAACCAGGATTCGACCAATACGCCCTAATTTAATATCCTGCAATAACCGTTGTAATTCAGGACGTTCCTGTAATGTTGTTTTCCTAGCAGAACGATTCCCTTCGTTATAAATATCATCAATAACCCATCCATTCTGTTGAGCATATTCCAAACAGGTAACCTTTTGAGTATTTATTGAATGAGGTTGTTTACCTTTATCCAATGATTGACGCATATAAATAACATTCTTCTTCACGAATTCCATGTTCCTCCTTTTTCAATCTGTTCTTTAATTTGATAAAAAAGAATATCCGCAACAACTTTTGACCAGTCTTTTTCAAAACCTGGCTGATAACTAATTTCTAAATTACTTATTCTTAATTGATCATCAGTGTCTTTTCGTTTCCTTCCCATGTTGTAATCCTCCATTCACCATTTCATAATCCTATTATTACCAACTGAATAAATATTATTCATTTTGGTGAACATATCATTTATAAAAATGAATTTTATTCTTCATTTTTAACAACAGTTACAGAAGGTTCCCATTTACACTCAACCTCTATTCCAGGAGTAGCTGTTTTCAAGTAATGCATAATCACTTCTTGGGTGTAAATGTCAACATAAATATGTACACTTTCGCTTGGATAAGGATGTACAGAATTACTCGTTCTCTTTTGCTAAATGATCCTTTAATCGGTATGAATCACCTATCATAGGCACAACTGTCGCATGATGTAAAATGCGGTCTAATATGGCATTGGCCAGTTTAGGTTCCTGAAATATTTCATCCCACGCTTTGAAATTCACATTGGTTGTTAAGATGGTACTTCTTTTTTCATATCTTCGATCAATCAGCTGGAAAAACAACTTAGCGTCTTCGTGATCAATCGGTAAATAACCGATTTCATCGATGATTAACAGTCTGTATTTGCTGTAATGCTTCAAACGGCTCTCTAACCGATTTTCTAATCGAGCTTTCCTCAAATTTTGAATCAAGTCATGGCACTTAATAAAATAGGTACTCGTCCGTTTCTTTGCTGCCGCAATCCCTATTGCTGTGGCCAAATGGGTTTTACCGACACCACTTGGTCCTAAAAACACAATATTTTCATTCTCCTCGATAAAACGCAATGTAAGGAAGTCTAGAATCTGCTGTTGGTTAATCGATGTTTGAAAGGTAAAATCGAAATCTTTCACCTCCTTAAAATGAGGGAAAGCTGCGACCTTCACCATCGATTGCGTCATGTTTTTCTCCCGTATGTCTATTTCATACGCAGTCAACTTGATTAATGTGTCGATAAATGACATCTGATGCTTTACGCTGAAGTCTACGATTTCATTTAAATGTAAGCTCATTTGCTTTAACTTTAGATAGTCAAGATTCCATAATAATTGTTGATAGTTTGTAGTTGGATTCATTATTTATACACTTCTCCAATCGTTGCTAAATTCCGTTTTGCTAAATCGTCGATTTCAGGATAATGAGGGGTGGAAACAAGTAAGCTTGCCTTATAATGTTCCTCTTGATAATTAAGTTTAGCGTTACTAATTGGATGTTGGGCGATCAGTTTCATGTTATAATAAATCCACAAGTAGTCATCATACACCTGTAAGCCTACTTTTTTTCCTTGATATTCTGGTGGTACAGAGTATTGATTCGATTTGTAGGAAATCATGTTTGATGCATTGACTTTTACATGTGTATGTTTGATGCGATAGGAATCTCTTACTTTGTCAGTTGGTAGCTGGAGTAAGTGGTTCCTTTCTTTTTTGAATTCCATAATCGGTATTTTCCCCGTTCCTTGATGGATCTGGTGATTCATTCTATTCCCTAAATCCTGTATGAATAGATGAAGTTCCTCCATTGTCAGTTGACCTTGGTACGCATGAATTTCATCAAGGAGTTTCATTGTGGATTCAATTTTCCCCTTGGTTCTCGGTCGTCCTGCAATACATGGTTTGACTTTAAAATCAAAGTCCCTCGCAAACTGATCAAATTTCGCATTCACTTTCCCAGGTTGATAATCAGTCCTCGCTTCATCCATTACCGTTTTCATATTATCCGTAAGGATTTCAGCTGGAACTCCGCCAATTGCTTCAAAAGTATCTGTTAAAAAAGAAAGTAAGGTACTCTGTGACTTAGAAAGACTTAATTGAAATGTTCGGAATCTGGAATTTGATAAAATGAAAGCCGCCACATTGACTTCTATCTTTTCTCCCTCTTTGGTTTCGAATAAAATGTTTTCCTTCCAATCTAATTGGGCCTGCTTACCTGGTGGCGTTTCAAATCGGACTGTCCCTTTGGGTGAAGAAATACGTTTATCCTCTTCAAAGTAGGCATTAAATTCAGGTGTACGAGCTATATACGCACGGAAGGTTGAAGCTCCACATTCCAATCCATGATTGTCTTTTAGGTACTGCCAAAGCATACGACGGTAATAAAATACCTGTTTTGAATCTTCTGATAACAATGCGGCTATTATTTCATAATAAGGATCAATCTTTGAGGGCTTTTCCCTTTTTCTTTTTGGGATAAAGCCATTTAGATATTTATCAATTGTCCGCCGATCCACACCCAATTCCTTTGCTAGCTTACTTTTATTGATTTTCATTTTCATATGCTCCATAATCTGTTTGAATTTCGGTAAGTCTGAAAGACTTTTAATCTCAAAATCGATATCAATATTCATTGTTATGTACATACTAATCCCCCCAAGATTAGTATGTAGATTCATATCAAATTTGTACATATTTATTCGAGCAATACTGTACATATTTAAATTAGCATTTCTACTTGGGACACTTTTCTTTTCCATCGAATTAAAGATTCGAGTAATTCTTCATAATCTTGTACAGGTAAATCTTTAATTGATTGCACTTCGTTACCTTTATAAGAAAACTTAAATAAGCCTTGATCACTATTCATGGACAATCCCCCTTTTTACACTGTATGAGCAAAAGAGATTGGGACAACCCTTGAAATTCATATTCAGATTCAGTCATTCATACATTTAAAGTAGGAATGGGACGGAGGTAACAAAATGCTTGGATCATCAAATGATTTTGATTACCGAGATATAGCCATTTATTGTCGTGTTTCTACGGATGAACAAGCACGGGAAGGCCTCTCACTCGATGAACAACAACATCGTATGAGGGCCTATTGTGAAGCAATGGATTGGAAACACCACATTCAATATTTTATTGATGATGGATATTCAGCTAAGGATATTGAACGCCCTCATTTATCAGAATTACTAGAGGAAATCAAAAAAAATAACATATCTAAAGTCATTGTTACAAAGCTAGATCGCTTGAGTAGAAATCTCTACAACTTACTAGAACTAATCAAAATTTTCAAAGAACATAATGTGTCCTTCATCTCAATAAGTGAAAGCTTTGATACTAATACTCCCTCAGGACGTCTTACACTTCAAGTATTAGGAGCAGTATCTGAGTTTGAGCGAGAACGAATCCGTGAACGTGTTATAGACAATATGTTTCATGCAGCTAATAAAGGACAATGGTTAACTTCTGCTCCCTATGGGTATGACTTAAAGGATAAACAGCTTCATATTAACCCAATAACATCTAAAGTTGTGAAACGCATATATACAATGTATTTAGAAGAAAATAAAGGCTTTTTAGCCATTGCGAAGATATTAAATGAAGAAGGCATTCCTTCATCAACAGGCAAGGAATGGTGGAATAGAACAATAAAATTGATATTAATGAATCCAGCTTATAAAGGGACAACCATATGGAATAGAAGAGAAGGCAACAATAAAAAACGTCCTGAAAAGGATATGGAGGATTGGATTATTCAAGAAAATACACATGAAGCTATTATTGATTCATCAATGTGGAATACAGTTCAAAAGAAAATAGAACAAAGAACACTCCCTTCTCGTGCACAATCAAGTCCTCATCTGCTAAGTGGATTATTAAAATGTCCAAAATGTGGTTCGGGAATGAGTGTCAGTACTTCTGGTTCCAGAACAAACCCATATAAAGCTTATCGTTGTTCAGCTTATAAAAATAAAGGTAGCTGTAATGGAAAGCAATATCGAGTTGAGGAAATGCATACTTTATTCAAGGAAGGTTTAAAGGATTTATTGGATCATTTACCAATGGAGGAGTTGGCTATTAGAGCTGTTAGTATAACTTCTCATAATCAGGCTTCTAATCGACAGAAGATTCATAATGCTAAGAAGAGATATGAAAGGAAAGTAGAGGCTTATACGGTTGGGCTTATTTCAATAGATAATTTGAAGAAAGAGAAAGAACAATTAGATGCTATTACTAAATCTTTAGATATCAAAAATACACATATTAATGATATTAACAAAATTGAAAAAGAAATTAAAAATCTACTTAGTTCATTGCTAATTGCTCTAGATACATTACCTCCTGAAAAGATAAAAGCTTATCTATCGAGTATATTCGAAAAGATAAGCTTAACAGAAAGAAAAAAGATTATTTTTTTCTTCAAAGATGTGTTCTAATAACATAAAGGCTTATCAAACTATAACCACAGTTTGTAAGCCCTTATAAGCTTAACTATGATAATTAATTTCTACTTTGTTTTCTCAAATTTTCCACTGCATCAATAATGCTATAACCCTCTTTAGCTTCAGTCCATCTATCCCAAAAGTCTATTGTTGCACTTTTTGGAGGAGTGTTTGGTTTATTTAATACAATTCTGGTTGGAAGCAATGTAGAATCTCCTACAACAACAGCTTCACCAATTTCTAAACCCGATAATACACTAAGCAATCCTTCAAGAGTATCTGGCAACAGCGATTTAACTACGGATTTATCTTTATCATTCGTTAGCCTCAAAGAAATTATGTTATTACATTGACTTAAAATCGTCGTACTAACGTCTGACGGCCTTTGGCTGACAATGAATAAACCTACTCCATATTTTCTACCTTCTTTAGCAATTCTTTCAAAAGTTTGCACTGATTTTTTTTGAATCACATTGATACTCTCTGAAGAACTTGGGAGATAGAGATGTGCCTCATCACAAATTAATAAAACAGGATGGCGTAAATCGTTATTTTCTCCTGCATCCGCCCAAAATTGAATTTGATATATTAATCTAGCTACTAAACTAATAATAATCGGCAGCACATCAGAAGGCACTTCTGAGAAATCAATTACTTTTATACCTGATTTTCGATAATTTTCAATCGCTCCATGACCTAGTAAACTTTCAGCTATCTGATGTAATGATTCGTAAGAAGAGTATTCTTGTGGATACTGAAATAAAAAACCATAACGTCTATCTTCTACCTTAGACTTAAGTCTAATAATTAAACGTGTAAGTTTATCATATAACGGACCTTGTTTATATTTTGGATTTCCTTTAGTATCGGTACCTGTCTCGATTTTATAATTATTTTTTTCTTCTAACTTTTCAATCAACTCCCCAACTGTAAATGGTATTGGACTATCAATAGTAAAACGCTCAAGTACATCACTTTTGTTATCCTTTATTAAGGACTCCTTCTTCAACTCAGTTAAAGCCTCTAAAATAGCGGCAAGTTGGTTCGGTGCAGTTTGCTCTGAATGATCGATAATTAATGATTGTAATTCTTCAAAAGTTAATAACCAAAAAGGTAAGAATAATGTATTTTCGCTACCATTAATTAAATCTCCAGGACCTGCCACTCTATATTGTTCCATGTTTGGCAACTCGTTATATTCCCCATGTAAATCAAACAAAAGTATATTAGCCTTCTCTAGTCTTTGAGCTTGCTCTAATAAACTAGCGACAGTCCATGACTTTCCAGAACCTGTACTCCCTAACAAGGCAGCATGTCTTTGAAAAAGTTTATTTGCATCCAAAAATGCCTTAGCTTTTTTATCTAAGGCGTAATGACCAATTTCTAACGGATTATGTAATTGTTTTAGTCCTGAGTTTGCAATAATGCTCATGAATTTCTCAAGGTTTTTTTGATCTAACGAAAAAACTTCTCTATTAATATCTGGAAGACTTAGAATAGCACGAGTGAAATAGTTTTTTTTCAAACCATACTTTTCTAAAAATGTACCAACTAATGTAATTTTAACCGAATTATTTTCAAAATCTTCTTGAGTTATCTCTTCAATATCTTCCGTTTCAATAAAGCTACTAACTACTGCATCTCTCCATACCCTATTAATCATTCCTATTAGCCATTCATTAGAATCCTGTCCTTGTACAGCCACTAGGTGACCAACCTTCGCTAATAGCAACTTCTTTGAGGAAGATACATTTATTACGATTTGATTTGTATCAACTCCTCTGACTTCACCTATACTTTTTTCTTCATTAAAATCAAAAAAGCTCATCATCATTCCCCTTTTATATTATTCTATTCACAAAGTGATTTAAATCCCAAATGGGTTCATCCCAAATACCTTCTTGACCATTATAGTACCATCTAGTATTTAATTCGGACTCTCTTTCTAAGGCGATGACTTGATTACAAGACCTAATAATAGATTTAGCATTTGCAGTCAAAGATCTAGTTAAAATTAAACACTCTAATCCATCTTTTAGGCGTTCAGCCAGTACTGTTTGTAAATGGCTATCATTAAATCCATACCCTAATACAATGACTGATTCAGCACGATTGATAGCATCATTAGCTGTTTCTCGATGAGTATTCATTACAAAGTCTGTCAAACTAGCTTCAAATTTTGTGCTACCTGGAGTAATAATTACTCGCTCAGATTCAATATGTATTTTATTTGATTGGAAAAATACATCTCCACTTTTTTGCCATTTTAATGACCCATGTGGTTTTAATAACCTGACTTTAGGTATAGCTCTATATTCTAAATTTTGCTTACCTTTTATTGTTGTTAAAGCTCTACGGTAGAAATTATCCTTAAGATATTCATTCTTAAAATATTTTATATTTGATCCTTTAAACCCTGTACAACATTCAACTTGTATTAAATCACATGCATATTCAACTAGATGATCATAGTTAGTGGTAACTATATCGAGCACTGGCTTTGATGGTGGTAAACTAAGTATTAAGTGGTTAATCAGTTTTGCAAAAGGATAATCACTTATCTTCATTTTGTAAACCTTTTCACAAAATTCTTCATCGTAAGAATCTATAAATTTAGCAGTTTCATTAATAATATGTTTTAACAAACTACCACTGACTTTTTTCTTTAATAGACCCGCTTCAAAGCCTAACTGTTGAATATACTTATAACACGCTTTCCATTCTGAAAGTTCTGTTGTATTTAAAGTGTTAGTAAATGTATCATTTAATTGCTTTAACAAACCATCCATTCCTGGTATCCCCATCGAAACAGAAAGTCCTGAGCCTACTAGTAAAGATGGTCGCTTTCTAATAAACTCTTGAAGTAATATTAGACCATTTTCATATTCCAAAATACTCATCTCTTTTCTACATTTATCCATATCCTTCTTTTAATTATACTTTAAAAATTGTTGGGAGTAATCAAGAACTGAATCTTATTATGATGAAAAAGGGAGAATTATTATTAAAACTATAAATACTAGCTCATAACGACAATGTACGTGATGAAACAACAGGCTGTCTATCAGCTCCAAAAAGATTAATCAGACAGCCATGAATGTAACTTTTACTAAATTGTAATCTCAGCTCAATCTATATCACAAACCAAGCAAGATTGAATATATGAACATTTAAAAACTTCACAATAGTATACTTGGATTAAACTTATACACAATCCTACTCATACAATATTAGTGGCTTCGCTATATATCTTAAACGCAAATTTTTTTACCTTTTTCTCTAAATAATCAAGTTCCTCATACCATATACCTTTTTTGATCATTTCATCCCTCAAATACTCATAATTAGGATTAGAGATTATTATTGTTGCAACTGTTGCACTATACGCTGCCTTCGGTTGACCATTTTCTAAAATATTTTTAAATTTATTTCTCAACTCAATTTTTTCTTCAATACTATATTTTTGTGGACTATATTTCATCAACATATTTTTAAATTCTTCTATCTCATCAATCAATGCTTGGATAATCAAAAACCTTGTAACTGCATGACCTCTTCCCGCTTTGTAATCATTTAATCCAATAAGTTTTTCAGTTAATTTTCCTTTATCATCAATACCTATAATTCTGAATTTTTCAGTACAAAATTCTAGATGAAGATTTGGAGTATCAATTGATGGATTAACTAATGGATATAATTTTGTGTCATGATTACTTTTAGCTATATTACATCTATTACAAGAGGGTAATAAATTATCCCAGTTAACAACTTCATCTTCATACAATGATTTAGGATGATAATGTTCCACTTGCATGTATTTTCCTTCTACTCCTATGTAACATTCACAATAAGCACACTTATTATTAGACATTTCATACAATGCTTCTGTAATATAAGGTACCTTCCATACACTTTTCTTTTTGTCAGCTTTAAATCTCTCTGTTAATTCTATAATAGTTTCATCTGTTAGTTGCGAGGGTTTAGGTGGTCTAGTTAGTGGTATCATACTTTGGCTCCCCCCATATACTAACTTCTCCCGATTGAATACTTAATATTTTTAAAAGAGGATTATTAGGATGTATCATTTTTTGTAAAATTGTATATGTTTCCTTCATTCCCTGAACATTATCTTTATCTCTATAATTTTCAAATTTCTCTAGATGATATCTTAATTTTTTCGATATCGTACTTTCAAGCCCCATTACATCTGTTAATATTTCCTCAATAGTCCAACCAAGATATCCGTACTCTGAATTAATAGGATTTTTTCTAACATATGGATTTCTTATATATTCGTCCTGCTCTAGGGGAATAATCTCATCTGCTCCAGCTTCTTGTATTATATGAGGACTATGAGTAGTTGCTATAATTTGTGCCCTAGGTAATAACCACTTTATTATCCTTAAAAGTTTTCTTTGCCACTCAGGATGTAAATGTAAATCTATTTCATCAATTAAAAGAACTCCATTAAAATCTTGAATAAATTCAATTTTCTTATTTTCCACATTCTTAATTATTCCTAAAAGCATCATGAGTGAAGATAAATATCCTGAAGAAAGACTTTGTAAAGGTATCTCTCCTAGTGGGGTATTAACCATAATTTCGATTTGACTATTTAATTTATTATTTAAAGAGTTTTTATATCGTAATTTCAAATCATCTTTTAAAACAATTCTACTAAATGATACTTCAGGATCTATATGATAAAAACATTTCTTAATAAGATCATGATTATAGTATTTCTCTTCAGAAATACTATTATAATAATAATTTTTATAAAACCATTCCTTTAAACTTCTTAATTGAATTCCCTGATTTGAAACAGTACTTCTATTATTAACATCAAAGTATATCAACTCATTTGAATTAAGATATTTAGTCCTTCTATTAGGATGATAATATTCCATCATTTCATCGGCGTAAATTTCAAATAGTTTAAAATCTGTACTGTAATTATTATCCACAACTACTTCCCACATACCTACCCTACTACCGACACTGACATTTATCCCCCTTATATTTCTTTTTGAAAACGATTCTCTTAAACACTTAATGATAGTTGTTTTCCCAATGCCGTTTGGCCCAGTAATAATATTAAGGCCTGGATTAAAGTTTAATACTAATTCTTTAATTCCATTTATACTTTCTATTTTTAAATGTTCTATCCTTAACATAGTAGCCCCCTAAAATAGAATATTGTTTTATAGAGATTAAGACACTAAAAAGAAATAGACTAAGAATAGTTTCTTCTTAGTCTATAATTCAATTAATCTATAAAAATATTTTAAATTTTATTACAAAAATCATATAACCATGTGAATTCTATCATATTTTGTATGGTAATCAAAGATTTTATTTTCCAAGATTATACTGGAGTTTAATGTGACTAACGTCTTCATTAATTTAAATTTGAAATAGATACAAATCTTCATGTTTAACCAGTTTCTTCATTATTCTTTATCCTTATTCCATAAGGACTATCATGCATAAAGACAATTACTACTATTCTTAGATTGTCATAGTTTTAAGGAGTTTCATCTTATCCAGTGACGAGATTAATTATAATAACATATAATAAAAGTTATTTTCGACCAGTGCTTATTACGCTTACATCACCATCTTCTGAAATTACAATTATCAGACCTTCGATATTTTGGCTTATTAAGTAGTTTTTATATCTTAACGCAGAATTATAGCGAGCTCCTCTACCTGAGTTCCCCTCTAGGGAGACCACTCCATCTAAAATAGTTCCAAATGCATGACACTTCCCATTTGTATCTAGGATTATAGCTCCGTCTATTTTTGTTAAACCCCAAAATGACTGTTTTGAAATATTATTAGGTCTCATTAAAGTACTAGAAATTTTTAATCTGTCAGCCTCTTGCACTGCAAATTTTTCCTTTAATATAACCAACATTGTTCCATGTTTTTGTGTTGTTGCTGTTTTAACTAAACTATATAACAATTTAGCATTGACATCCTTATTTCCAAAGATTTTTTTTAGGTCTTTTGAAAAATTAATCATGTCAGAACCCATATGTTTCATCGATACTTTTACCAACATATTTTCGAAAAAAAATAAAGGCTTACCTATACCAGGATAATAAACTTCCCATTTTAATAATCCCTTAAATTTTATAAATAGTTTAAAATCAATATTCATTGTATCCGTTTGTCTAATTGTGAAACCATAGGCTCCAAGATTGGCATCAACCAATAATATTAAGTCACCTTTTTTTTCTCCTGTTATCTCCAATAACTTCCTAAACCCTTTATGATTACTAAAAGGTATAGGATTTTTCAACCATATATCAGCATCTCTCTCATAACCTATTAACATGCAACCATTACACATTGCGCTTTCATAGTATGTTGAAGATATAATATGTAAATCATTTGTTATATTATAAATCACAGACCCGTACTTTTCGTAATTTTTGTATGCATTGTACCCACCATATTGGCGGTCTTCATTCAGTTCATTCGCAATAAAACTAGAAGCAGCTATTCTTCCTATCTCATCATAATTTTCTTTTTCCCAATTTGATTGCCAAATATCAACGAATTTATCCAAGAATTTAAACTGAGGAATATCATATATAGCTGTCGGTTTAATATTAAACTCAACTATCAGTAGAGTTTTAATAGACCCAGAATTAGAGTCGTAAATAGGAATGCTGTTACCAAACTCACTAACCCAATAATACTTATCCTCATTTGTTTTTAATGTAGAAATAATTTTCTCTCTAATTAAACTAAAATTTCTTGGTAAAGAAAACATTTCTGGGTATTTAAAAAGATACCTATCTAAGCTCATGTTTGTTCTTTCGCTACATCGATAATTATATATTATTTCTTTTTCATAATTTATTTCCACAAGGTGTATATTAATAAGTTTTTTATAAAGATATTGACTTTCATCCAATTTTTTTATTTCTTTAGTCACATTATTCTTTATTATGTCAAATTTTTCAAAGTAAAAATTTGTACTACTAAAATCCCGTATCTGATCCTTACAATTAATGTAATCCCAATCAGACGACATTCTAAATATGTTCTGTGGTTCTAATTCATCCGCTAATTTCATCTATATCTCCTTATAAATTCACTAAAAATAAAATTTTACCCAGCCTTTTCAAGTTTATGTAACATAAAATAACTTTAAAAATCTATGTATTTGATATATTATAATGTGATTTTGCAAATCTTAGAAGAAGGAAAAAATATTTAGAAATCTTTAAAAATACAAAACAATAGCTTTTAACGAACTTCATATACCAGCTGAGGAAGCTAATATATAAAGAATTAAATAAACATAAGAAATATCCAAAATTCTAATTGTCCTTAGAAAAATCATCCCCAGCCCTCGTTCATGATTTTCGTTTCCAGCTGAGGCCAAAAATAAAGCATTTCTTCTCTCATCATGGTTAGAATATCGCGCTGCCAGTCATCTAATTCACGGCTATATTGCTGGATGAATAAGAGCAGGTCTTTTTGTGGCTGAGCCGGAAATTTTTTGTATTTCTTCTTGACCGGCTCTTTTTTCGCTTGGGCCGGGTCTAAATCCCAAAGGTCATCATAGGGGGACTTTGTTTTGACTGTTTCCTCTTCCTCTTCTTCCTCCAGGTCGAGTATGGTCGCCGGCTTCAATAAAGAAGGATCTATATGCTCCTCAATGGCTAAGACGGCATCTAAAAAATGCTCGACTTCTTTTTTGCCATAGTGGATTTCATATTGCCTAATCCGGTCCGCTGTGGCAGACATGCTTTCGACCATATCCCGTTTCGTGTTTTGGAAACGGATATTATTTTTAAAGAAATCGCAATGTGCAAGGACGTGGGCGACAATTAATTTATTCTGGATTAATGAGTTACTGTCCAATAAAAAGGCGTAGCAAGGGTCGGAATTGATCACCAGTTCATAAATTTTGCTTAATCCAAAATCATATTGAAGTTTCATTTTATGGAATTGTTTACCGAAGCTCCAATGGGAATAGCGTGTTGGCATGCCATATGCACCGATTGTATAGATGATTTCACTTGGGCAGATTTCATAGCGCATTGGATACGAATCTAACCCGAATCCCTTGGCAATCTCTGTTATCTCCGCAATAGCTCTTTCTAGCTCTTTATGGTCATCAGCTTTCACAGGGTTCCCTCCTTTTCCTTCTTATCTCATAGTATGAAATAGGGCGTAGAAAATGACGTAATCCCTTGCAATAAATCGTGTGCCGATGTCACGGTATCGGAGTGGAAACGACTAAAAAACCCCCATTGATCCAATGGGGGCATAACTTGTATTAAGGTTGAAGCTGTTCCGCTTTTTCTATCAAGGAGCTGAGCTTATCCTGTTCGATGAAGGTCTGTTCCCTGTTCTCCAGATTATGCAAGAAAGAAAGGATTCCTTTTTTGATACCCTGGCGGAAAGCCTTAGCCGGCACGATATTCATACTATTGACAGGCAGATTCGTCGATTTCGTTACCCTCTCTCCGTCGTACCAATAAAGAGTGTCCAACGAACTGTGTTTTATGCCGATTAAAACATGCTCTCCCTGTGGAATGATCACAAGTTCCTTATCCATGATTCCCTTACCGATTTCCAATACTTTCGTGCCGATAAATGTATAATTTAAAACCAAATTAGAAACAAATGGAAGGATCGGAACGGTAAAGCCCTCTTTTGTCAGAATGGTATTTCCCATCTCCTCAGTCCGCTCTGATAAATGGTAGCGGCTGAAGAAAGATGCTCCATTCAACATAAAGTCTACCTCGCCCCATAAAACCATGCCCTCATTCCCAGACGCTTGCTCAGGTTCCATTTGTTGCTGGTTATAATCCACATGAAATACAATCGTAAAATCCATTTTGACACCTCGACATTGTCCCGGCATTCAAGCCAAGGAACATTCTAATATGTACAATTAAGCGGCCCTCACTTTTTAAGCCTTTTCATAAACTCTTACCAGAAGTGCTATTTATCTATGATTATACCACATCAGGTATATAAGCGATGAATAATTAAATATGCTATAGTTGTGAATAATACCATTTAATAGAAAGGATGGATGCTTCTTGAGAATATCCTCCATCACATTATCTCATAAAAAGAAAGAGACGTCTTCATACCCCTTTACTATTCCTCTTATTCGATCACTTTCATCTCTTGCGTTTAGCAGCCCGGTGACGTTTTTTGCAGGTGAAAACGGCTCGGGCAAATCTACCATACTGGAAGCATTGGCTGTCGCTGTCCAATCGACCACTATAGGCAGCCAGTCTGCTGCTGCCGATCCAACTTTATTCCATGTCCGCCCATTGGCTGAGCGATTAAACATTACATGGGAAGATCGAAAACAACGGGGATTTTTCTTAAGATCTGAAGACTTCTTTAATTTTGTGAAAGAACAGAATAAACTTCGGGCAGAATTGCTTGCCAATATCGCTGAAGTTGAGGAAACTTATCAATCCAGGTCCATTTTGGCCAAAAATTTGGCCCTCTCCCCTTATGCGAATTCACTTTCTCAAATGGAGGCAAGGTATGGAAAGGACCTGGATGCCCAATCTCACGGCGAAAGTTTTTTGAATGTTTTGTCATCAAGGGTTGTTCCTAATGGTTTATATCTTCTTGATGAGCCCGAGGCTGCTTTATCACCCATGAGGCAATTGACATTGATCGCCATGATAAAAGACGCTGTAATGGAAGGCTCACAATTTATAATGGCCACCCACTCACCTATTTTACTTGCGTACTCTGGAGCTACTATTTACGAGTTTGAAGGGTCAGCCATCCATCCAAAAAAATATGATGATTTAGAGCATGTGACATTTACCAAGTCATTCCTTGCAAATCCGGAACAGTTTTTGCGCCATTTATAAAAGCGAGCAACGTTATCTTGTCTATAAAGGGGAGCCTGGATCATATATCGGGAAATATAGCTATTTTACTGGAAAAAAGTACAAATAATGCATACACTATAGTTAACGAAAACGAAAGGAGTGATGTTTTATGAAAACACCACACGTATTAATTGCACAAAAAGAGGAGAGTATCTTTCAATAGAACAGGATATTCCTCCTCTACCTATTTAATCATTTGATGATATTCAGGAGGAAATACATGAACGAAAACACATTAGAACAAATCGGCTTTAATGACTTCTATAAACAGGAAGCAGCTTCTTACGCACAGTTTTATCCAGCGCGGATTTCATCGCAGCATAAAGATGTATATAAAGCAATCACGCAGAATGGCGAAATCCAAGCTAGGGTGTCCGGTAAATTTGCCTATGCCACTTCTAGTCCTGCGGATTTCCCTGCTGTAGGTGATTGGGTATTGATAGACAGAGAAGCAGCCGGCCA
Organism: Bacillus kalamii; assembly: GCF_047238185.1. Lineage (NCBI taxonomy): Bacteria > Bacillati > Bacillota > Bacilli > Caryophanales > Bacillaceae > Bacillus > Bacillus kalamii. Next base: position 3,248,252 of record NZ_JBDFMI010000001.1, read on the forward strand.
GGGCGACGCGGTTATTCATCATATACTTCCGCGCAAAAGCGTCTTTGAGCGCAAGTCTGCAGGACGATCAAATGATATCCAAATTGTTGCAGCCAATATTGATTTTCTTTTTATTTGTATGTCTGTGAATAACGATTTCAATATCCGCCGGCTTGAGAGATATCTTTCCATTGCCTGGGATAGCGGCTCTATGCCTGTTATTGTGTTGACAAAGGCCGATTTATGCGAAGATATCGGCGACCGTTTGGCAAAAGTATATGAAGCGGCAATCGGTGTAGATGTCGTTACCGTTTCTGTTGAGGAAGAAAACAGCTATTTAGCAGTTAAGAATAGGGTGGGCTTCGGCAAGTCAGCCGCCTTTATCGGGTCTTCAGGTGTCGGGAAATCCACGTTGATCAATGCCCTTATGGGTGAGGAAGTCCTTGCTGTCAACGGCATTCGTGAAGAGGATGATAAAGGCCGGCACACGACTACACACCGCCAATTACTCATCATGCCTGATGGCGGAGCTGTAATTGACACACCCGGCATGAGAGAGCTTCAACTGGAAAGCGGAGATGTCTCCCAGTCCTTTTCCGATATCGAAGAGTATGCTGCCCATTGCCGCTTTTCCGATTGTTCACATTTAAAAGAACCTGGATGCGCTGTTAAAGAAGCTATTGAAAGCGGAACACTTCCCTCTGAGAGGTTCCAGAACTATCTAAAGCTTAAAAGGGAACTCGCCTATCAGGAATTAAAAGCCAAGAAACGTGAACAGGCAAAAGCCATCAATATGTTCGGCAGCGTCAATGCCATGAAAAAAGTATCACACCAATTAAAGCAAGGCAATAAAAGATCTTGATGGACAAAAAGAAGTACTGGCGACTGATTTCATAAAAAATATTATTATCTAAGAGTTTGAATTTTTATATGAATATGTACATGGCCATATAGAAAATGCACCTCCGATTGTTAGATGTGTCTAACGATCGGAGGTGCATTTCATAAGCGGGCGTTTTTTCTTGCATATGTATTCTTTAATCTCTTCTTATTTCTCTGTCACAACAAAACGGAAGCTTTGCCACCGTGCAAACGTATACTGATTTAGTTCAGCTTCAATGATCATGTATCCATTATTCAAATGGGAGGTTAAATCTTTCAGGATTAAAGGATAGGTGGCTTTGATTTTAGCATTCAACGCATCTTTGCTTCTTCGAGTAAGCGTATGAGGACCCTCAAATTCAAGTTTTTCATGGATATCTATTGAATTTCCGTTTTTTAAGTGGATGGATAGGAGCATTCCCTTGCAATATTGGCAACATTCCAAAAAACCATGCCAATTGAAAGGAAGTTTATCATCCATTTCGATTTTGTATTGTTTCTTCATCCTTGTTACCCCTTATAACAAAAATATAAATGGTTCCCGGCTATTCTTTGCCCAGACTTGCGTTAAGTATCTTTATTTTACATGAATGGTCTATACTTTCAAGAGAAAAATGCCTGCTGGCAAAGGTTGGGGAACAGTATATATAAACCCTTTGCTTAGTTATATTTTTTTTTGAACTTTTCTATTTTGGCATTTTCACCGATTACCAAAAAACGGTCACCACTTCGGAAATCAACATCCGCAAAATGGGATAGGATCGGTTTCTCATCACGTATGATCAGCGATACAACCAAATCGTATTTCCTTGAAAAATCCATTTGGCTTAAATTTTTTCCATAAAGTGCAGCCGGTACATTCATCTCTACGATCGACACATCCTCTGTAATCTCGTAATATTCAATGATTCCTGACATTAACTCTTGGCGTGCCGCTTTCTTCCCAGCTTCTTCTTCCGGATAGATGACCCTGTCAGCCCCTATACTGTATAGAATTTCCCCGACTTCCTTCGACACGGATTTAGCCACGACCCGTTTGGCATTCCGTTCCTTGACCTTCTTTGTAATCAATATGGCAGAGAAAGCATCCGTCCCTATTGCTATAAAGACCGCATCAAATTCTTCCACATTGAGCTCATCCAGCACATCATTGTCACGAAAGTCGCCGATGATGCAGTGTGTTGCATATTGGTCTATTTCATCCAGCCTTTTTTCACTCGTATCGCATACAACGACCTCAGCATGCTGGCTATATAATTCCTTGACGATCCCTCTTCCAAAGCGGCCAGCTCCAATCACTAAAAATTGCTTCATTGCCTGCATCCTCCCTTATATTAACCAACTGCCAAGTCTTCTTTTAAATATTTCATTTTCGATTTTTCAACTCTGAATACAAAATAAATCAATGTAAAAATGCCAATCCGCCCTATAACCATCAGGCACATAAGAACAATCTTGGAGTAAATGGTCAGCTGTGCTGTAATCCCCATGGATAAGCCGGTATTGGTTAACGCCGATACAACCTCAAACACAATTTGTTCAATCGGTTTTGTTTCAAATATGGACAAAGCGACCGTAGAAGAAAAAATCAAGATCAAAAAACTGATTAGAATCAAAAATGACTTATTGATCGTCTCCTGTGATATCGTTTTTTTATAAATTACTGTGTGCTCCTGTGATCTGGCAACTGAAATCATTTTGGCTATCAGGACAGCAAAGGTTGTCAGACGGATCCCACCACCTGTACTGGATGAAGCACCGCCAATGAACATAAGGAACGTCATGATTAATATGGTAGTAATAGTTAAGCCAGAAATATCCAATGTGGCTAAACCCGCATTACGTGTGGTTGCCGATAGAAAAATGGCGTTTGACAGCTTATCCGTTAAATTCAAACCATTAAATGCTTTTCCGTATTCGATTGCCAGATAGACTACTGTCCCAACCGCCCATAGTATCAGGTGCATCCTTATATTTATTTTGGTGAATAAACTTTTGCGTTTTCTAGTGGAAAAGATATATTCCATAATAGTTGGATAGCCAAGGCTTCCGAGAAAGATCGTAGCACTTGTTGTATACAGCATAATAGGGCTATGTTTAAATGCCGGAAAGCCTCCATCGAACAAATCAAATCCTGCGTTAGTAAAACTGGCGATTGCATGAAATATGGTCACAAAAAGGGCATCCCCTGCAGAATCAAATTGGGGGCGTATTTGCCCGTACATAATAAGGGAGGCCATTGCCTCTATCGCAAGTGCAATTAACAGCACAGAAATGCTCAACGATTGTATCGTCTTCAGATTGCTTTGGTTTTGGTCACGGGATATCAAGATCAAGCTGGTCATCGATAATCGTTTCCCCATCATCACGAAAAGATAACTGATCAGGACAAGGATTCCAATGCCTCCCAACTGCATTTCCAGCATCATCAACGCCTGCCCCCAGCGTGTCATTTCCACTGAAATGTTGACCGTTGTCAAACCTGTTACCGACAACGAACTAGTCGAAACAAATAATGCATCGATTAAGGATAAATGCCCAGTATTGCTTACTGGAAGCATATATAAGCCCGCAAAAAGAAAAATGCCTGTTATGTAAATAAGAAAAATAGAACGAAAGGATCGAATGGTAGATTTCGAAAGGATCATGTTGCACCTCCACTATTAGACTATTCTATTTTATCGTGCAACTCAACGAAATCCTTCCTCTCAAAAAGAAAAAAGCCTAGAGGCTCTTTTCATCTTGCCGGCATACAGCGGAGTGTTCTTCTTCCTGATAGACCGCCACTGGTACCTCAACCGTTACAAGGAATTCTCTTTTCATATAATAGAAGGATTTTAGCGGATAGTATCCAAGCAATCCGCCTAATGTATATAAAAGGATATGATCGACGTCAAATACCCCGACTTGGAATATCCATTGGGAGGCTTCGACCAGCACTCCAAAGAAAATCAAAGCAGGCAATATGTACTGAAATTGGCCGAAACGTCTATCGATTAACGGCAAAAGAATGCCAAGTGGGGAAAACAGGACAATAAATTCCGTTATACTTTTCAGCTTGAATAATAAAGGGATTTCGGATAAATAAAAATCATTCATCAAGGTTGTAAATGGGCGAAAATTAGCTTCTTCCCATCCTTTAAGCATGTGGCTGCCTGAGGCAGACTGAATTTTAGTGAAAGCTTCAGCGATTGAGTAATATTTGAACAAAAAATCCTTGCCGATTAATAACAGATATCCACCCAAAAGGATGCATGCACTTATTTGAATCCATCTCTTCTTGCCCATTTAATCACTCCTTCGCTTATGGAATGCTTTTTCTTCAGCAGGCTCCACATGTAAAGTCTACTAGCTAAATGTAAAGATTGTTGTAAATAACTATGAAGGATTTCTTAAGAAATGCGTAATCCGCATGGTACTTTATTCCCCCACCCCTTCACTTGCAAACGTCTGAAAAAACATCGAAACAAAAAAGGCAACCGGACTCTATCCAGTTGCCTTCCCTTTATTTTCCTTGGCCAGTAATTTCTTTTATGTATCGATCCATCAACGGATAAATATATGAATCCAGCTGGTTAAATGTAAATCCTTTTGACTCAGCATATGAATTCGATAGGATATAATTCGTATATGTATGATAGGCCCCTTCAGAACCCTCCACACCCACTCGAACAGGAACATCTATTTTTTCTCCATAATAGGAAATGATGTTCTGTATACTAATTGTCCCGTCGCTGCACGCATTGATCGGTCCTGTTATATCATGTTGCCCGCACCAGCACAAAAAGCGTGCCGCTTCGTCTGAAGAAATAAAGCACATATCCCCTTCCGGATTTGCCAGTTCAGTTTGGCTGGCAACTTGTTTTCCGTAAGACAAAAGCCGTTCCGTATAATCCTCTTCCCCCAAAACGACTGGAAATCGGACAGCCGTGTATGGAACAGGCGCATGCTGGGCGTAGTATGCCTCCGCCCTTCTTTTTCCTTCACCGTAATCCAATGCTTCTGAAAATGGTTCCAACCGGTATTCTTCAGGTACAAATAAAGCTTCATCCAGTAGCCTGCCCGGTCCATAAACAGCCATTGAAGAAGTAAATACGATTTTTTCCACGGTCTTCGGAATGGCTCGGCAAAGATATTCAGCTTCCTCGTCATTGTAGCAAATATTATCAAATACTAGATCAAAATCCTTATTCTTCAGAGCCAATTTCAGGCTTTCCGGATCGCGGCGGTCCACAACCAGGCGATCCACACGGCTTCCAAAAAGATCCTTTGCCTGCCCTCTCGTCGCAATTGCCACATGGCAACCGAAGTCAATAAGCCGCTCGACAAGTGCTTTCCCGAAAAAACGCGAACCCCCTAAAACCAAAACATTCTTCATACGTATTCCCCCTTTTTATTCTAATCTTAATACTCAGCGAATGGCTTTTTCAAGGAAAAATACGGAAGAATACATGACCCTTCTGACAATCACATACAATTAGAAGAAAAAACAAATTGGAGGAATACTATGCAAATTCATGTTGTCCGTCCAGGCCAGACTATATATAGCATTGCACAGGCTTACAATACAACACCCCAAGAAATTATTTCGGCCAATGAACTAACAAAGCCGAATGAATTAGTTGTCGGCCAAGCATTGGTCATTCCCATCGTCGGCCGCTTCTATTATGTACAACCGGGAGACAGCCTTTGGACGATAGGAAGGAAATTCGGTTTTACACCGCAGGAATTGGCAAACGTCAATAATATCCCCTTGAATGGAAGCCTGACGATCGGCCAAAGGCTTTATATTCCGCCGCAAAAAAAACGAAAAGCCGAATTTATGGCCTATATAGAACCACGGGGTACATCTGTTTCACCTGCATTGGAAAGATCGGCCAGAGAAGCCGCTCCTTATTTGACGTATCTCGCTCCTTTTAGTTTCATTGCCCAAAGGGATGGCAGCCTGAAAGAGCCGCCATTGAATGATTTTGCTGCCATCGCCAGAAATCAAAATACCGGATTGACAATGGTGATCTCCAATCAGGAAAATGGAGAATTCAACAGTGATCTGGGAAGAATCCTTTTGAATGATATGATGGTCCAGAACACACTTCTTGCGAATATTGAGTCTACCGCCCAAAAATACAAGTTTGATGATATTCATTTTGACTTTGAATTTCTTCGGCCGGAGGATAAGGATGCCTACACAGCATTTCTTAAGAAAGCCAAAAGCCGTTTTTCAAAGTTTGGCTGGCTTGTTTCCATTGCATTAGCCCCAAAAACTTCAGCCAACCAAAAAGGAAAATGGTTTGAGGCATTCGATTATAAGGCACAAGGAGAAGCAGTCGATTTCGTCCTTATTATGACCTATGAATGGGGGTATAGCGGCGGTCCTGCCCAAGCTGTCTCGCCAATCGGGCCCGTGAGGAATGTATTGAATTACGCAATAAGTGAAATACCGTCCCGTAAAGTCATGATGGGCCAAAACTTATATGGTTATGACTGGACCCTTCCCTTCGTGCCCGGATCCACGGCTAAAGCGGTCAGCCCCAAGGCAGCGACAGAATTGGCCCAGACATTCCAAGTCCCCATTCAGTATGACCAGGTCGCCCAAGCTCCTTTCTTCAAATACAAGGACGAATCAGGCAGGGACCACGAAGTTTGGTTTGAAGATGCACGTTCTATTCAAGCGAAATTCGATTTATTGAAGGAATTGAATTTACGTGGAATGGGCTATTGGAAGTTAGGTTTATCTTTCCCGCAAAATTGGCTTTTATTGAATGACAATTTCATTCCCGTTAAGAAAGAATAAAGAGGTTGAACAGGCCTGGGAACAATTTTTCCCTTTCCCGCCAATGAGTTAGCCCATCTATTATGTATAAAGCCCTCCGTCATCGTTTTTGTTTTCGTTGGTAAAATGTACTCGGAGCAAAGGAGACTTCACCAACTTTTTCATAGCTTGCATTTCGCTTTTTTCGCACATGATAAATGTATCACCTCAAAAAGGAGGCTGATGCAATGAATAAACTGGACTACGACAGGGCCTTATATTATACGCATCGCTCGGAGTGGGATAATTTACTGATATTGATGGTTCGGACAGACGATCACTTTTTATCAAAAAAAATTGAGCATTTCCTTCATGCATATAATTTCGAACACGATTACACAACCATCCAACGCCATCTCTACACTCTACTTAGATATTTGGAGCATGCGACATGCATGGTGATGCAGCATGAAGCACTTCATGAATCTTATTCTTAGTTTTACGCTATTGGAAAAATATATTCGACCGAACATGGTGGTATAAATAGGAAGCACGACAATTTGAGGGTAAACTTTTTGTAAACGGAACAGGGAAAGAGCTGAGCATTCAGCTCTTTTTTTCTTATGCACAAAACTAATAATGGACGTGCATAATCTCTACATACTATAATTTCTATAGCATACTAATTTAGAGAGGGGAGACAAGCTTGAGCCAAAAGAAAAAAGAGAATGTCCTGTTCTTGGCATGGGCGGCAGCTGTCATTGCTACTTTGGGAAGCCTGTATTTATCAGAAATCCTTCATTTCGAACCGTGCAAACTATGCTGGTTCCAACGAATCGCCATGTATCCGTTAACGATTATCCTCGGTATTGCTTATGTAAAGAAGCATTGGCAAATCAGCCTATACACAATGGTTTTATCAGCCGCCGGCGGTCTTGTTTCATTGTACCATTACTCAATCCAGATGATTCCTCTCTTGAAAGAAAACACCCCCGCTTGCGGAAGAGTATCATGTACAGAAGATTACTTTAGCCTATTTGGATTCATCACCATTCCTTTCATGGCATTAACAGCATTCATCATCATATTTGTCTGCAGTCTAATTGTTTGGAAACACTCAAAGGAGGAAATGCATTGAAGAAAATCATACTTTTTTTAGTAGGAATTATCGTTTTATTCGCTGCCATCTTTTTAGTCACTAACATGGCTAAAGATAAAGAAACAGCCAAAAATGCGTCCAAGTCTGAAAACAGCGACCTTTACCAAGGGAAAACCTTAAAAAATGAAACGGCTGCCCAGTTGGATGACCCCAATTACCAAAACATCATCCTTCCTGATGAGTTAGAAAAAAAATTGGCATCCAACGACTTGACGTTCGTCTATTTTTTCAGCCCGATTTGCTCGCATTGCGTAAATGCAACGCCTAAGTTGATGAAGGCGGCAAAAAAGGAAAAGGTACATATCAACCAATTCAATCTATATGAGTTCGAAGACGGCTGGGATACGTACAATATCGAAAGCACGCCTACACTTTCCGTGTTTAAAGACGGCAAAGAGTTGGACCGCTTGGTTGGCGATACCGACGAAAAAACATTTACCGCTTTCCTGAAGCAATACAAAGAATAGTAAAAAGCTCCGCCGGATTATCCTTATCCAGCGGAGCCTTTTTCTTTTAAGCAAGTATTTGGTTCATCGGCAAAGAAAGCAGCGGCAAGATACCCTGTGCTGAATCTTCTTTGCTGTAGAATTGCTCTATTTTGAATGGGAAAAAAAGCCCAAACTCATTGACAATTGAAGCATTGCGTTCAAAAAGAGCATTCAACTTATGCAACTCTTCTTTACTGCTCACATTCACTTGATTAATGACTTGAGAAATAATATGCAGCGATGTCATTAGTTGATATGCTTCTTTTAATGTATCATTATATAAGTTGGTATGTTCACTGAATTGCAGAAGGCCCATATCCGTATAGGAAGAAAGCTCTTCAGCTGTAAAAAATCTTGGAAGAATGAATGTCCGCAATGTGTCCAACAAGCATTCAATTTCCTCCCGCTGTTCAACCGTAGAAGCAAATGCAATCTTCATAATATACCCCACCTTATCCCGACTTTGTTCTATTTAAAATTTTCTGACTTACCCCACAATTAGAATACCACATATAACACTATCAATGGCTTGGTAATTACAACCACAACGGGGTATTTTTAGATGGAACTACGGACGGAATGCAAGAAAGAAGGAATGATGAAAAATGATTCAAAGCCGAAAAAAAGGCGATTATTTAGAAATGACTGTTCCCGATTCATGGAAGGGACTTTCTATAGAAGCGTTACTGCGACAGAAATGGCAGGCGCCCAAAAAAATGGTCCATGAATGGCGGATGGAAAAAGCGATCCTCCTGAACGGGGAAGCCATGCCATGGTCGACAGAAATGAACCCGAATGATAAATTGATGCTGCCTGTTTTCAAGGGCCACGACTCCGATGTCATTCCAACTTATATGGACCTGATGGTTTTATATGAGGATGAACATCTTCTCATCCTGAATAAACCTGCCGGAATCGAAACGCACCCTTCCCATCCGCGGCAGACTGATTCATTGTTGAACGGTGTTGCGTATTTAATGGAAATCCAGGGCGAGCAAGGAGAGTTCAGGCACATCCACCGCCTCGACCAAGATACGACAGGGGCCATCCTGTTTTCAAAGCATGCGCTTGCTGGAGCTCTTTTGCAAAGAATGCTTGATGCCCGTGAAATTAAGCGGACGTATAAGGCATTAGTACACGGTGAATGCCCAAAAAATGGAACAATATCGGCCAATATCGGAAAAGACCGCCATCATGCGACTCGGCGGAGAGTTTCACCGACAGGACAGGCGGCTGTAACCCATTACCGGACCCTTCAATATGATAGGCAAAAAAAATGGTCATTGATTGAATGTACATTGGATACAGGGAGGACACACCAAATCCGTGTCCATCTTAGTTCCATAGGCCATCCACTGGCAGGCGACCGCCTATATGGCGGGACACCCATTTTTCCACGTCAAGCGCTCCATGCAGCCAAATTGGAGTTCGTCCACCCTCTCACTGAAGAAGCATTAGTGATTGAAGCGCCCTATATAGACGAACCGGCCATCTTTCCGCACAGCTAAACTAGCCAAAGACACAAAAAAGGCGCCATAATCGGCGCCTTTTCTTAGTCTTTCGTTATGCTCTTCTCATTCCTTTGAAAATCAAGCTCAAGATGAATACAAAAATGATAGCTCCAATTAATGCTGGGATAATAGCGAATCCTCCCATAACAGGACCCCAGTCTCCTAAAACCAATGAACCTAACCAAGCGCCTACAAAACCTGCGATAATGTTACCAATGATGCCAAAAGGAACATCCTTACCTAAAATCAAACCCGCGATCCAACCGATAATACCTCCAATAATTAAAGACCATAAGAAACCCATTTTAAATTCCTCCTAAAGATTATTTTTATTGTATATAGTGCTTTTCATTTTTTAAAATTGATGGCCATCAACCTCTGTGCTTATAAAATACCACCTACGTCAAAGTTCAAACATATATTTTGTCTAAATAATGAAATTTACTCATTATTATTGACAGATATGAGAATACCGTTTATTCATTTTCTAGCTAATATCTATTGTAAACAACACTCAAACCCGCTTATTGATTATTGCCGGCTTAAACTCTGCATTCATAATATTGGCTGCTTCCGTACAAAATATAAGTTATCGTTATTCCGATATTATTCAGGAAAAATAAAGGGAAAATAAAATACATGTTTAAATAGGAATAATTAGGCATATGTACCTACAACCCATCCAAACCAATGTAAATTAATCAAATGTTTCTATATTAAGTTTTTGTAAATTTTATTGTATATATCTTTCTAATCCGACAATTTATGAGTAAACTTATGAAGTTCAAGAAAACTTGAATGCTCTTTTTATTAAATAGGGGAAGAATCTTCTTGGAACGCGGGGGTATATACATGGTCTTTAAACCAAAGAAAGATAAGTTTACAACATTGCTGACAAATATTGCGGAGAATCTTAAGGAAGGGGCAGATTACTTTGCGCAATATAAGCTAAACAACATCAGTGATTTAAAAGTATTCACGGAAACGATGAAGGACTATGAACATAAAGGCGATGACTTTGTCCATGAAGTCATTAAAGAATTAAACCAAGCATTCATCACACCGATTGAACGTGAAGATATTCTTCATTTGGCCATGAGCATGGACGATGTATTGGATGGTCTGGAGCATTGCGCGGCTTTATTTGAAATGTACTCCATTGTGAATGCTGACGAATATATGCTAAAACTGGTCGAACATATTAAGCACAGTGCTTATGAAATCGAAAAGGCTGTCCAGCTGCTGTCTTCTAAGAAATTAATGGATATTCGCGATCATGCGATCAAAATTAAAGATTATGAATCAGCTTGTGACGGTATTCACCGCCAAAGCATCAAGCATCTTTTTGCAACGGAAAAGGATCCTATCCGCATCATTCAGTTCAAAGAGATTTATGAAAGCTTTGAGGAAATCGCCGATTTCTGCCAGGCGGTTGCCAACACACTTGAAACAATCATCATGAAAAATGCGTGAGGAGTATGCGTAAATGGATACAGTTTTACTAGTTACAGTTCTTATTGTCATAGGCGCACTAGCATTTGATTTTATAAATGGTTTCCACGATACGGCCAATGCCATCGCAACGGCCGTATCCACAAAAGCTTTGACTCCAAGACGCGCCATCATTCTGGCTGCCGTTATGAACTTCGTCGGTGCAATGACTTTCACAGGAGTGGCGAAAACCATTACGAAAGACATTGTAGACCCGTTCACATTGGATAACGGCTCTCTCGTTATTCTGGCAGCTTTAATAGCGGCTATTACTTGGAACCTGGTCACATGGTATTTTGGAATCCCGAGTTCGTCATCACATGCCATTATCGGCAGTATTGCCGGTGCTGCGATTGCGTCTTCCGGGCTTCACTCCATTAATTACAATGGATTCACTAAGATTTTTGAAGCCTTGATTTTTTCTCCTTTACTGGCTTTTGGGCTCGGCTTCATCGTCTATAGTATTTTTAAGGTTGTCTTCAAGAATAACAACCTGCCTAAAACGAATAAACGATTCAGATATTTACAAATTGCGACAGCTGCCATCCAATCGTATACACACGGTACGAATGATGCACAAAAAGCGATGGGGATCATTACAATGGCCCTTATCGCAAACGGATATGTCACTTCTTCCGATATTCCTTTTTGGGTACAAGTAGCCTGTGCGACAGCGATGGGTCTCGGAACTAGTATCGGCGGCTGGAAAATTATCAAAACAGTTGGCGGCAAAATCATGAAGATACGCCCTGTAAACGGAGTCGCAGCTGACTTGACCGGTGCCGCTATCATATTTGGTGCCACCTTCATCCACCTGCCTGTTTCAACAACCCATGTTATTTCATCCTCTATTCTCGGTGTAGGGTCCGCTCACCGCATTAAAGGAGTTAAATGGGGTACAGCACAACGGATGCTTGTCACTTGGGTAATTACATTGCCCATTTCCGCAGCACTTGCAGCTGCCATTTATTTCATCTTAAATGTATTCTTTTAATGATGAGTTGTTTTGGTTGTCGCTTTCTCAGTACGATTGACGGAAACCACTGAAGCAGCTCGGCAATAGAATGAGATGCCAGCAGGCAAAAGAGTTCGAAAGACAATCTCTTTTGCCTGTTTTGTATTTCTTATAAAAAAGAGAAATACATCAAAGGAGATAACATCTATTATATGACTAATATGTTATCTCGTTAGTTGAATTAAGGTGTGATAGAGGATCGTTGAGGGTTGCACGTTCGATAATCACATTAATTACCTTCTGCTAAGCAATAAGGTGTTTCGTAACCCTGGCAACCAATGATAGAGTATTTGTTTCCTTCAACTAAAATTTTCTCGCATCCAAATGTGATAATTTCTCCACTACCATACTCATCTCTAGTGGTATCCTCAGTAATTTCAAGCTGTTCTCCGTTGTATATTAAATCAGTTAGTATTGGGTCTCCTTCCTTTGTGTAAGCAACCACACGAATACTATCCTTTTTCCCTGTTTCTGTATTCTTGATAAATTCTTTTAACCTAATTTCGTTTTTAATACCATCATTATTTCTATTCACGATATCAGTATCAGAAGGAACAAATTTTTCTGAATCAGTCTCGGCACAACCAACTATAAGCAACAACATTATGCTGACAGTTTTAAATCCTAGATATCTTATCATACACTCCCCCCTTTATTTATATGAAAAACGCATTTTCAACTACTTTATTTGTTTTCTTATTGGGCTAAACTGCGTATAGTTTTATAACAAAAAAGACCGCTTTTTAGCAGCCTTAATCTTCAATTCTAGCACCTGGTCGTATTGTGAGGGATACAGTACTACCCCAAGATAGATTTACTATTATTCCTGATCTACCAATATTAAAAGGATTGTTTGCTGTTTACTATTTGTGACTTATTTCAGTAACGGGCTGGGTAGAAAAGAAGAATAAATCGAATGGTACATGAACCTTAAAAGGATTATCTTTATATTTCATGTTAAGTTGAGGTTAGTAGTGGTTTTACGGATATTCCTTCCTTAAGTCTCATGATACGCATTTTACAACACTTGGACATTTTTGAAAAAGGAGATTTGAATGGAGCGTTGACCGAAAGCTTTAATTAGAAAAAGTCTGATTACTATCCTTTCGATTTGCAATAGGACCTGGACCTGTTTCCTTCATAGGTACTACTACTAAATAAGAAACAAAATAAGCGATAGCACAACCAATAAATGTCACATTAAAGCTAGTTGTTTCTACCAATTTTCCTCCAACAAATGGAGAAACAAAGGCTGTAATAAAGCCGAAAAGATTGATTAAAGCGAATGCTGCACCTACTTTAGCAGGTGTCGTATCCTTTAATTCCATAGGGATTGTGTAAAGGGCAGCCATATATGATGACGTACCAAAGCCAATAATAGCAACACCAAGTAAGGATACCCATGTTACAGGAACAAGTACTAAGATCATTCCTATTACTTTAGCTAATTGTGAAATCGTTAAAAATGGTTTATTACGGCCTGTAGAACTTAACCAAAATCCGCAAATGATTCCTCCTATAATACCGGCAATAGGGAATATCATCGAAACTAAATTAGCATGATCAAGAGACATGCCTAAGTCTTTATAATAGTATGTAGGAAGATAGGTAGAAACGATTGAAAAGACCCACATATCTAACCCATACAGTATACACAAGCTTTTAATTTCAGCACTTTTAAATACTTTTCTAAATAAATGATGCTCATTTGTCTCTACTGCATTGCTCTCCACATTAGTAATAGCGCTTCCAAACTTCCACCATACAATGATTAAGATAAAAAAAATAATGCCAAAGATACCGAGCGCAGAATGCCATGAATTGTTAAATGCTTTATACAAAGGAACGATTGAACCAAATACAGCCAATAGACCAAAGAGTGGCATGGCACCGTATATGGCATTCATAATCGGCCTTGTTTTTTCAGAAAAGACAGCCATAATGTAAGTACCAACAGTCGGCATCATCAAGCCGATTCCTAAGCCTATTAACGTACGGCTAATAAAATAGATAGCGATGTTTGTAATAAAGAAATGCAACAAAGAACCGATAGCTAGGATGAATAAAGAAACAATAATGACATGTTTGCCACCTAGTTTTTGAATCAATACGCCATAACCTAATCCAAATATCCCCATATATAAATAGATGATTGATACAGACATTCCCCCGACAGAAAGCGACATAGATAGATCATCCATAATGGTTGATAAAATGGGGATGTTTCCGAACGCTGCTACCGAACACACAAGTGTAGAGCAGATTAGCAATAGAGCCATTACCCATTCTTTTCGAGCCGATTTAGAGTGAGTTTTCATTATAATCCTCCTAAACACCAATTAATCTTAGCTATTTAATTCTTATAAAATAAACGACCTAATGAAAGATTTCCCCTCTTGGTGTTTGGAATAGATTCTAAAATTTTGGGAACACAATAAAATCAGAATATATCATTTTCATCTGTACCTAATATTCCGGCTTAAAATAAGACTTATTCCAATCTCCCGAATCGTCATAAACTGTGTTAGATATATATTTGAATACACTCTTTTTCAATACATATTGTTAACACCCCGCTTTATCTATTTCCCCTGGTATAATTTAATATCCGTTTAATATTCAACAGGAATGGCGAGAAGTCCTTCTTCAGCTAAACTGCCACATTTTCATAAAAAAAAGCGAATCCTCATAATGAAGAATCGCCCCGTTTAGTTTACTGATTTGTTATTGTACGTCTAATTGAAATTTTTTCTATATAATTGCGTTAATCCTTCTCGAGTTCATACATCTGTTCTATAGGTTAAATAACCATAAAGTGGTTTAACACACTATTCAATAGTCAAACCAGATTATTGAATAGTGTGTTAAAGAAGGAAACTATTTATTAATAGGGATGTAAGTTTATGCTTTTTATGCAATAATGATTTTGTAGAAATGCAAAAGTACAATTCATACATAGTGAAGGTAGGGATATTAATGGCAACAGGAACGCATACTGTAGTAGTTCCAGTAGATGTACAAGCAGTTTGGGATTATGTCAGTGATCTTGAAAAATGGGCAACGGCAGTACCGGCCTATAAAGAACATGAAATCATAAATGATACGCAATCCATTTGGACATTTGAAGGTAATTTGAAAGGTATTAAAAAAACAATACAAGCGCAGGTAGATATTACCGAGTGGAATGAACCTTCAAACATTAAGTTTGAACTAAAAGGATTATCAGATAATTTTACAGGAAGCGGTCACTTTACTGCAGAAGATGTCAATGGCGAAACAAAGATGACTTGCACAGTGGAAGTCCATGCAGGCGGCTTATCCGGTGCGGTGTTAACACCCCTTATTAAATGGGCTGTTCCAAAAGTGGCATCTCGTTTAACAGAATCGATTGCGCGTAAAATTGTAGTATTCTCATAATAAAATAGCAACAAATAAAAATCTCAAACCGATCCTTATACCTAAAGGCAAGTTTGAGATTTTTAATGTTCCTTAGATTTTTTTATAAATAAAGCCTGTATAGAAAAGAAAATTCTATCGCGTGGTATGCTGACCTGTCTATCATTTTTCATCCCGCAACCTTATTTATAGCTTGGAAGCCTTATAAGTATGGTAGCTTTTAGCAGCCTTAAATGGATTCCTAGACATAGTTTGTGATTAATGGTTTGAAATGGTTTAAAATGTAAGGTAAGCATAAACAAAGGGGAATGGAATATGGAGAACCAGCACTCGATTTTCAAGGGAGTACACGGAGACCTGACTGAATTCGTCGACCGGATCAGCATGGTGCTGAATTGCCCTGTGACATTGGAAGACGCACATCACCAACTACTTGCCTATAGCGTACACAACAAGGATAGCGATCCTATACGTATTTCAACCATCATAAGCAGGCGAGTTCCCGAAAAAGTAATCAACGGTCTTTGGAAGCAAGGCATCATGCCTTCTTTAATAAAAGAAAGCACCCCTATCATTGTGCCTCCCATACATGAGCTCGGCCTAGGAAGCAGAGCTGCCGTATCTGTCAGAAAGAACCAGGAGGTATTAGGGTTTATATGGGCATTGGAAACAGATAAAGCCTTCACTCCTGAAGATCTTTCCTTCCTGCAATTTGCCGCAAAGGAAGCCAAGAATCAATTGCTGCAGCTGCAAAGCAAGAAGAAACGGCATATGGAGAGCAAACAAGAGTTTCTGTGGCAATTATTGACCGGGCATTTCGATTCCGAGGATGAAATTGCTTCAGTTTGTGAACAGCAGGCCATCTCATTGCCAGCTCATTTTTCCATTGTCGTATTTACTTTTCCTATGGATATAGGGCAGGAAGCAGAACGGAGCATTGCCTATTCGTTGGGCACCATCCAAAATATTAAAACCGTCCTTTACACAATCGATCAACGTAATCTGATTATCCTGGCAGGCCCTTGTGCCGCTAGTGGGGACTTTGATGTAGCACTTACCTCTTTCATCACTTCTTTTACTGTAAAGATGAACTCCCGCTTTGGCGTTACTCTTTTAAATGGTGCATGCGGGCAAATATACGAAAGCTATATTCACGCAAGAGGCAGCTATCAGGAAGCGCTGTATACAAGAGCCATACAGATTGCCTTCCCGGAAAGGAAAGAACAACTAACAAACTATGCTTCATTGGGGGTATACCAATATTTGTCCGCAATGAGCGAGCAGCGCTCCAGGAATAATAGGTCTATACGATTGGACCGGCTAGCTGAATATGACCAAAAAAACAATAGCGCTTTAGTGCAGACACTGGAGCTGTACTTAAACCATGATGGGGACTCCCATCAAATTGCCAATGAACTTCATTTGCATGTGAACACAATCCATTACAGACTAAAAAGAATTAGTGAGATTGCATATATAGATTTGAAAGACCCGATCGAAAAAATGTCGATCCACATTGAGTTCCTGCTGAAGCAATACGAATGCTCACTTTCTCAATCCAAGCAAGGATATTCAATCCCAAATATCAAACAAAGTTTGATACGAAAGAAGCCATAAATACCTATCTACGTGGTTGGAGCCTACAAATTGGCCTCAACCATATTAAAAAGGCATGGGCTCAGAATGAAACTGGCCCATGCCTTTTTGACTGCCTTCTATTACAGCATTTGATTGTGATGCAAATTCGCCAAAATACCGCCTTTTTCAACCAATGCCTCATATTTTCCCTTTTCTTCAATGCCGTTCTTCGTCACAACATACACTTCGTCAGCATTTCGAATGGTCGCTAATCGGTGGGCAATGATAATCGTTGTCCGATTTTCAGAAAGCTCTTCCAGTGATTGTTGAATGATTTTTTCTGTTTCTGTATCGAGGGCAGACGTCGCTTCATCCAAAATGAGGATCGGTGGATTTTTCAGAAACATTCGTGCAATAGCCAATCGTTGTTTCTGCCCGCCCGATAATTTTACGCCGCGTTCCCCAATTTCCGTTTCAAATCCCTCAGGCAATCCCTCAATTAACTCAAGTAGATGCGCTTTACGTACAGCTTCCAGGATTTCTTCCATCGACGCATCCAGTTTGCCGTACGCAATGTTTTCACGTATTGTGCCGGTAAATAAGAAAACATCCTGCTGTACAATGCCGATATTTTCCCGCAGTGAACGCTGTGTCATATCGCGGATATCAAGGCCATCAATAGTAATAGAACCGCCTGTCACATCATAAAAGCGTGGAATGAGCGAGCACAGCGTCGTTTTTCCAGCTCCCGACGGGCCAACTAGAGCCGCTGTTTGTCCCGCTTTTATAGTTAAATTGATATGTTGCAAGGTTGGGAGCTCGCCATCATAACTGAAATCGACTTCTCGGAATGTGATATTTCCTTCCAATTGCTTTACTTCTATAGCATCCGGTTTATCCATCACATCCGGATCCTCATTCAGCATCTCCTGGAAACGTTTAAAGCCTGCCATGCCCTTTGGATACATTTCCAATAAGGCGCTAATTTTATCAATTGGTTTAATCAACACATTTGTAAATAACACGAAGCTAACGAGTTCACCATATGTCAACTTTCCAGTGAAACTGAACCACGCCCCGACAATTAAGACGATGAGCGTCATAAGGCGAGTTAAAAAATAGATGCTGGAGTGTGTAGAAGCCATCACGCGATAAGCAAATAGCTTAGCATCTTTAAAGATATTGTTTTGCTTTTCGAAACGGTCCATTTCATGATTTTCGTTCGTAAATGATTTAACGACGCGAATCCCGGAAATGCTGTCCTCCACACGTCCATTAACATCGGCGATTTTACTGTACATTGTGGTCCAGCCTTTTTTCATCAGCTTATTGCTTAATGTGATAACGACAATTAAAATGGGCACCATCACCAGTACAATAAGCGCAAGGTGGCTATTAATATTGAACATAAGCATAAAAGCACCTAGAAACGTCATAATGGCAATAAAGAAATCCTCCGGGCCGTGGTGGGCAAACTCACCGATATCGAATAAGTCGTTTGTGATGCGGCTCATGATATTCCCTGTTTTCATATGGTCAAAGAAGCGGAACGACTGCTTCTGCATATGATTGAACAGTTCCTGGCGCATATCTGTTTCAATAAAGATACCAAGTTTATGCCCCAGGTAATTAACAATATAATTCAATACAGTGCTCAAAACATACACGAGGAATAAAAGAAAGCCGATTTTGGTAATTTCTCCCCATTCCCCCGTCGGCAACAATTTGTCAATAAACCATTGTACCGCTACAGGAAAAGCCAGCTCTAAACTGGCAACAACAATGGCACTGAAAAAATCGACGTAGAATAGGCGTTTATGCGGTTTATAGTATGAAAAGAATTGTTTTAGCATAGCAGACCTTCCTGCCTATAATAAGTCGTATGATAAACATACAGGCTTATTTGTTTTTGGATCCGTCACAATCTGGGCATCGATGTGGAAAATTTCAGCAAGCACCTCTTTTTTCATGATGTCTTCCACCGGCCCTTGCTTGATCAGCTTGCCGTCTCTAAGCGCAATCAAGCTATGTGAAAAGAGGGCTGCATGGTTTAAGTCGTGCAATACCATAATAACAGTTCTGCCTTGTTCTTCATTCAGCTTTTTCAAAAGCTTCAAAACTTCCAATTGATGGGCCATGTCCAAATAGGTTGTCGGTTCATCCAGGAAGATAATATCGGTTTTTTGCGCTAACGCCATGGCAATCCACACACGCTGGCGCTGTCCGCCTGAAAGAGTGTCAACCTCGCGATATTTATAATCAAGGGTATTGGTCACTTCCAAGGCCCAGTCAATAATGTCATAATCTTCATTCGTTAATCTTGCAAAACCCGATTGATGCGGATACCGTCCATAGGATACCAGTTCGCCGACCGTTAGGCCTGCAGGGTTTTCTGCAATTTGCGGTAAAATGGCCAGACGTTTAGCGAGTTCTTTTGTTTTATATTTCGCTATGGCTTCCCCATGCAGATAGATGGCGCCCTTGGAATATGGGATAATGCGAGTCATTGCTTTCAGAAGAGTAGACTTTCCACATCCATTTGGTCCGATGATAGTCGTAATTTCTCCATCCTTAAAGTCCAACGTAACACCCTGGATTATTTTGGATTGTTCATATCCAACTTCCACATTTTGTACGGAAATGTCGTTTTTCATAATTACTCCTTCTATCTATAAAGAAAAAAAGCCACATAGTGTGGCTATTTCCCATTATTTTGCTAAAGTATCGGCAATGTCATCAACGATTTTCGTATTGGCGATTGCTCCTGTATAAAGCCAAGCAGAATCAGCAGGTAATTTGTGCAGATTGCCCGCTTTAACAGCCGGAATAGTATTCCAAAGTTTTTCGCTCAATGCTTTTTTACTTGCGTCATCACCGCTGTCGATAATAAACAAATGGTCTGCATCAAGTGTCACTAATTTTTCAAGTGAAATTTCGTTCCAGTTGCTTGTTGCTTTTGCAGAGATTTCTTTGACTACAGATGGTACTTTCAAGCCTAAATCTTTATACATTACATCGCCGCTTGATAGGTTTTGGGAAACGATAAAGAATTTACCGCCTGTTACCCAAACAGCAGCAGCTGACGTATCGCCTGCTTTATCTTGGATTTTTTGTTTTGCTTCTTTTACTTTTGCATCATACTTGTCCAACACTTGTTGGGCTTTCTCTTTCTTATCGAAAACTTCGCCTACACGCAACAATTCATCGCGCCAGTCATTGTTTACCTCTTTACCGATTACATATGTTGGCGCAATTTTATTATACTGTGCATATTTGTCGCCTTCAACCATTGAAGCAGAGTCCATGATAATTAAATCAGGCTTTAGGCTTTGAACTGCTTCGAATGGCAAATCATATGAAATCGTCGGAACGTCCTTCAAGGAATCTTGCAAATAATCTTGGATGCTGGCACCATCATTGACACTCCATTGAGCAACAGGTGTAATGCCTAAAGCAACAAGATTATCCTCCAGATAAGATGCAATCACGCGTTTTGGATGCACAGGAACTTCCACTTTGTGGCCCATTGCATCTGTTACTGTTCTCGTTTCAGAAGATTGTGTGGCTTTTTGTTCAGTTTTATTATTATTTTTCGATGAAGAATCCGCGTCTCCATTTCCACATCCTGCAAGCATTAATGCCAAGACGCTCGCAGTCGCGAAGCCCCATTTTTTGGTTTTTGAATTCATCTTTGAATCCTCCTACGCTGTACGTTATAATTTCTATGTGATATAATTTTTTTGCTTGATATTGATAATCTTTCTCAATTAAGAATAAGATGAAATATTCGTTATGTCAATACACTTTTCAGGAGTTTTATATGAACGGAAAAAAAAAGTTAGCCTACTATGCCGATCGTTACCGGACGGCATTCAGTTTATTTATGGTCCTTTTGCTGATTCTGCTTATTGGCTTGGCCATTTTGATTTCGATTCGATTCGGCGCAAGTGATTTAACATACAAAGATGTCTGGGATGGTCTTTTCCATTATGATGAAACAAATAGCGAGCATGTTATTTTACACGAATTACGATTGCCTCGAGCAATAGCCGGTCTGCTTGTCGGCAGTGCTTTAGCTGTTTCGGGGGCGATTATGCAGGGTGTTACACGAAATGCGCTTGCCTCTCCTTCTATATTAGGTGTTACATCTGGTGCAGCATTTATGCTATCCATAGCCTATGCTGTGTTTCATACACCGAATTTCCCTACGCTTGTGCTCTTTTCATTTATTGGAGCTGGTGCGGGAGCTGCGCTCGTATTTTCTTTGACAGCTATGGGCAAAGGCGGCATTACGCCCATTAAGCTGGCTTTGGCTGGGTCGGCCATTACAGCTCTGCTAAGCGCATTATCAACCGCCATTGGATTAAAATTCGATATTTCAAAGGACTTAAGCTATTGGTACGCTGGCGGCCTTTCTTCTATACAACCGATGCATGTAAAGGTGGCTGTTCCCTTTATTATTGCCGGATTACTGCTGGCCATGTCTTTATCTAAATCCATTTCTGTTATGAGCTTAGGGGAAGAAGTAGCTAAAGGGCTGGGGCAGCGGACAGGACTTATTCGTGTGCTCTGTACGATTGTAGTCCTCCTTTTAACAGGGGCGGCAGTGTCGATTGCCGGTACAATCGGCTTTATAGGCCTAGTTGTACCACATATCGTCCGTGCAATTGTCGGTGTGGATTACCGGTGGATCATACCTGTTTCTGCCATAACGGGAGGTTGTTTATTACTATTTGCCGATATTATCGGCCGGGTGATCATGAGTCCGTTTGAAACGCCAGTCGGTGCTATTACAGCGATTATTGGCGTGCCCTTTTTCTTATACTTAGCTCGTAAAGATGGAAGAGGTTTATAATGCAAAATTCATTACGAAAACATTCAAATCGTTTCTACATATATATAACGGTATGTCTAATCCTCCTTTTTTTAGGGGCTTTCATTAGTGTCAATACGGGATATATCGATATTTCATTTGTAAACTTTATTAAAACATTATTCGGAAATGGTTCACCTGACGATGCACTGACGATCTTTAGTTTCCGCCTTCCCCGTATTTGTATGGCGATTCTCGTCGGGATAGGCATCGCTGTCTCAGGAGCCATATTGCAAAGCATTTCAAGCAATCCGCTAGCCGACCCTGGCATTCTGGGGATTAACTCGGGTGCAGGGTTTGCCATTGTGCTGTATACATTCTTTATTCAGGGAGTTGTATTCTCAAACTCCTGGGTTTCTATCTTTTTAATGCCATTTATCGCATTGGCAGGAGCACTGCTCGCAGCTTTTGTTATCTATGCATTAGCCTATAAAAAGGGAAAAGTCGCACCGACCCGTATGCTGTTGGTGGGTATCGGCATAAACGCAGCCTTTAGTTCAGGCATTACTATTTTCCAACTTCGAATGGAGCCTACCGATTTCACTCGTACACTGGTTTGGCTGTCAGGATCAATCTGGGGCAGCACATGGACGTTCGTATTGGCATTGCTTCCTTGGATTCTGATATTAATTCCTATTGCTTTCTACAAAGCGCGCTCACTTGATATTTTATCATTGAACGAAATGACGGCTATCGGTGTCGGCATCGATCTGACTAAGGAACGGAAAAAATTGTTGGTATTGGCTGTCCTACTGGCAGGCGCTTGTGTATCAGTCGGCGGAGGCATTACGTTTTTGGGGCTTATCGCTCCACATATCGCCAAAAAATTAGTCGGCAGCTCTCATTTCCGCGTCCTTCCTTTGAGTGCATTGATCGGCGCTTTACTTATTTTAATTTCCGATACAATAAGCCGTATAGTCATTGCACCGGCAGAATTGCCAGTCGGTATTATTTTGTCCATTATAGGGGCTCCCTATTTCATTTATCTACTGTTAAAAACACGTGGGTAGTTTGCTTTTTTATTATTCTTTTCATAAGGGCTATCGTATGGAAAAAATCCAAACGATAGCCCTTTCTACTTCTGAACGGAAGTGCGAATCTTTCGGCTTATTATAAAAAACAAGTACAACTTTTGACTCTTTTGTGAATTTACACAAATGTAAGCTCTTACATTTTTCCGAAATCACAAACCGTTGCCTTTAAATGACGTTTATACTTTTTAAAAAGACAAACGATGGAGGTTTTGACAATGCGTATATGTGTACCAAAAGAAATCAAGAATAATGAAAATCGTGTGGCTCTTACGCCTGCCGGTGTAATCGCCCTTAAAAAAGATGGCCATGACGTTTTTATCGAAAAAGGAGCAGGTGAAGGAAGCAGCTTTACAGATGACACGTATATGGCAGCAGGAGCTTCAATTATCGAGGAGACTGCAGTGCTTTGGGAAAAAGCAGAAATGATTATGAAGGTCAAAGAACCGATCCAAAGCGAATATCAATATTTCCGTAAAGGATTGATTCTTTTTACGTATTTGCATTTGGCAGCAGATCCTGAATTGACAAAGGAATTGAAAGAAAAGGGTGTTCTAGCGATTGCATACGAAACCGTATCCGTCAATCGGACATTGCCGCTATTAACTCCAATGAGCGAAGTGGCCGGAAGGATGTCCGCACAAATCGGGGCACAATTCCTTGAGAAATCCCAAGGCGGAAAAGGCATTCTCCTCGGTGGCGTACCTGGTGTGAAACGGGGTAAAGTGACGATTATCGGCGGAGGCGGAGTCGGCACTAATGCTGCTAAAATTGCCATTGGATTGGGCGCCGATGTAACGATTATCGATTTAAGCCCTGATCGTTTACGCCAGCTTGATGATATTTTCGGCAATTCCATTACTACATTAATTTCCAATCCGTATAATATTGCACACGCCGTAGCTGAGTCAGACTTAGTCATTGGCGCTGTACTAATCCCGGGTGCAAAAGCACCGAAATTAGTAACCGAAGAGATGGTTAAATCTATGTCGCCTGGCTCTGTCGTAGTTGATGTGGCGATTGACCAAGGCGGAATTTTTGAAACCGTCGACCATATTACTACACATGATCATCCAACCTATGTTAAACACGGGGTCGTTCATTACGCAGTAGCTAATATGCCGGGCGCTGTTCCTCAAACATCCACCATCGCCTTAACCAATGTAACGGTTCCTTATGCCTTGCAGATTGCCAATAAAGGTGCTGTTAAGGCGATTAAGGAAAACGAATCACTAGCTAAGGGAGTCAATGTAGCAAATGGCCAAATTACATTTGAAGCGGTAGCCAAAGATCTGGGATATGAATACGTCCCGGTTGATCAGGCCATCCAGGAACTCGGCAACGGAACTCCTCAGCACCATTAAGATAATTTTTTAAACGAGCCGCAGGGACGCTATGATCAACCCTAGCCCCTAGCGGCTTTTTTGCGGTTTCATTTACCTTCCTCTACATCAATTGGATGACTATCTTTCCATCTTTCCGCGCATTCTATTAGGAGGCAACCCTCTATCTAAATGAATAGATTTTGCATAACACGATATTGATTTACATAATTCCCAATAAAACCAAAAAAGCTAAATAATACTTATTTTATCAATAATCAAACGGGTTTAACTGTTCTAAAAAATCAGTACCATTACTTTATGTAATTAAAGTGCTAATATTTCCTTTGGTATTATTATTCAATTGACTGAATAAATTTATTGTCTTAAAATAAGAACATCTCAGCAGTTTATTTTAGTATAACTTTAACGCAGTAAAACATTAAGTTTAGGAGGTAACTTATGGGTACATCTAAGAATTTACAAAAAAACACAAGTAAACACCCACCAGGTTTATACTTGCTGTTCTTCACAGAAATGTGGGAACGTTTCAGTTACTATGGAATGAGAGGTATTCTTGTTCTTTATTTAACGAAAGAAATTATCAGCGGCGGTTTAGGAATGAACTCAGCCGTTGCAATGAGCATATACGGTTTTTATACAGGGGCCGTTTATATCACTCCTTTAATTGGAGGATGGCTGTCTGATATGTACTTGGGCAAGCGGTTAGCGATCACCATCGGTGGTGTAACCATGGCAATCGGTAACTTCGTGATGTTCCTTGGTGATGCACAATGGTCCATGTATACAGGCCTTCTACTATTGATTATCGGTAATGGTTTCTTCAAACCGAACATTTCTTCACTTGTTGGAGATTTATATGAAGAAAAAGATCCAAAGCGCGATGCAGCATTCACTATTTTCTACATGGGTATTAACCTTGGTGCGTTCTTCGCTCCATTGATTATCGCAATGGTAACAGATAAAATTATGGGCGGCATGCAAGGAGATGTCTTTGTATACGGCTATAAATACGGATTCTTAATTTCATCAATCGGTATGGTTATCGGTCAAATTCTATTTAATTTACTTGGCAACAAATATTTAGGCGATCTTGGCAAGAAGCCAAATGGCCGTCAGGTAAACGAAAATGGTACAGCTAAAAACCAACCACTGACAAAGGTTGAAAAGCAACGTACTGCAGCTATTCTTATTCTTGCATGTTTCGTTGTATTCTTCTGGGCAGGATTCGAGCAAGCAGGCAGCTCACTGACACTATACACAGATAAATTTGTTGACCGTACACTTTTCGGATTTGAAATCCCTACTCCTTGGTTCCAATCTGTTAACCCATTATTCATCATCTTACTAGCGCCGCTAGTATCTATTCTTTGGGTAAAACTTGGAAATTCCAAACGTGGCGATTTTAGTTCACCAACTAAAATGGCTATCGGTATGATCCTTCTTGGGTTTGGATATATGATTCTTCTTGTTGCAGTAATGGGAACAGGAAGCAATGAAGCAACACTTGTATCAAAAGCGCATATCATTTTCATCGTATTGACGTACCTATTCCATACACTAGGTGAACTATTCCTTTCACCGGTTGGATTATCCACGGTAAGCCGTATTGCTCCAGTCAAGCTCGCTTCTTTATTGATGGGTGTTTGGTTGGCAAGCTCTGGTGTGGCAAATATTCTAGCAGGACAGCTTGCTTCAGTCACACAATCTTTAGGCTACTTTGAAGTATTCGCTGTTATTGGAGCCATGGCAATTGTCTTGGGATTGATCCTTCTTGCCTTCTCTAAAAAGATTACCAAAATGATGCACGTCGATTAATCATATTACTCACAAGGAGCCGGATATCCGGCTCCTTGTTTTGTTTCCCATAAACAGGTCTATTTCCCTAATAAAACATGCCTAACTATGAAAATATTGTATAATATAGATAATGTTTACACCCGCCTGTTTTGATCCATTCAACAGTACTCGGAATATCCAACGAAGGAGATGATGAAAATGAAACGTAAAGATTCCATACTACAGGCTATTCATCAGCACTTTAGCTATAATCAATCATTCACCACCCATGAATTGGCGGAAACCCTTCAGATGAACCGTGCGAATGTCAGTAATGATTTGAATCAATTGGTGAAAGAAAACCGGTTGGATAAAACAGCCACACGGCCTGTACGCTTTTCACTGAAGCATGTCCCTGCTCCTGTAACCGTTTCACAGGAAAACACTGATGATAAGCAGCCGTTTCTGGATCTATATTATTCTGAAAATATAAGTCTCCGGCCTGCCATCGATCAGGCTAAATCCGCTATCCTTTATCCCCCTCTTGGCATGCATACTCTTTTGCTGGGAGAAACCGGTGTCGGCAAATCGCTTTTCGCCAAGATTATGCATGCCTACGCCATCCAATCAGGACGACTCAGGGAAAAGGCACCTTTAATCGTCTTTAACTGCGCCGATTATGCCAATAACCCCCAGCTGCTTCTCGGGCAATTATTCGGTGTAAAAAAAGGGGCTTATACAGGAGCAGCGGAACAAATCGGATTATTGGAAAAAGCAGACAATGGCATTCTTTTCTTGGATGAAGTGCACCGCCTGACCCCGGAAGGGCAGGAAATGCTGTTCACCTTTATCGACCACGGTTTCTTCAGGAGACTGGGTGATGCGGAAGTCGAGCGCAGATCGAATGTATTGATCATTTGCGCTACGACTGAAGATCCAAATTCTGCCCTCCTGCACACCTTTAACCGCCGGATCCCGATGGTCATTACGCTGCCTCCTTTAAAGGACAGAACAACAGAAGAAAGATTTTTTTTAATCCAGCGTTTTTTTTCCGAAGAAAGCAAACGGATTGGCCGGAATATACAAGTGAGCAGCAATTCCATGAGATGTTTTCTCTTTTACCATTGCCCCAACAATATCGGCCAGCTGAAGGCGGATATCCAGCTTGCTTGCGCTAAAGCATATGCCGACTATATTACTGGAAAAAAAGCAGATATCCAGATTTTCTCAACTGATCTGAATTGGTATATCCGCGAAGGCTTATTTATTGAGAAAAAGACCAAGCACCATATCCACCTTTATGATGAAGCCTACACCTTTAGCTATACAGAAGGCCTGATGGTGCACGTTCATACCTCATCCGCTACCATCTATGATCAAATAGACCAAAAATACACTGAATTGAAGAGCAGAGGAATCGATAATACCGAACTGGCCGTATTAATGGAAAATGATATCCATAACTATTTCACCAATTACTTGCAAAGCATCAATAAGAAAATGTCCAAAGAAAATTTATTGAAGATTATCAACCATGATATTATTGCGATAAGCGAAAAAATTATTCTCCTTGCCGAAACAACATTGAAAAAAACCATTGATGAAAAGATCATGTCTGGCCTATGCCTCCATATCCAAACACTTCTGCAGAGGATTCAAGCCAATAAATCAATCTACCATCCAAATATCAATGGAATAAGGAACACCCATAAACGTGAATTCAATCTGGCATTGGAATGCATTAAAATGATAGAGGATGAGTTTAACGTCAATATTCCTTTTGACGAAGTCGCCTTTTTTACGATGTTTTTTATAATCGAGGATAAAAACAGGGTGACTGATTTAACCAAGGTCATTGTGCTTGCACACGGAAACGGCATAGCCAAGGAAATGGCCTCTGTCACTAATCACCTATTAAACAGCAACAGCGTCACCGGGATCGACATGCCGCTTCATGAGGGGCCAAAGGATTTTCTCGACAGGGTCAGGGAATTTGTC
Organism: Bacillus kalamii; assembly: GCF_047238185.1. NCBI lineage: Bacteria > Bacillati > Bacillota > Bacilli > Caryophanales > Bacillaceae > Bacillus > Bacillus kalamii. Next base: position 3,276,527 of record NZ_JBDFMI010000001.1, read on the forward strand.
CGGTCGATTGACCCGCCAGCAGGTATTTTACTATTGATTGATATGGGATCGCTCGCCTTTATCGGAGAAATGATTGAAAAGGAATTCAAGATTCCGGTCAGAGTGATTTCTATGGCAAGTACTCCCCATGTATTGGAAGCCTCCCGGAAAGCACAGATTGGCTACGGATTAGAGGAGCTTTACAATGATGTCAAAAATCTGACATCCTTTTATATGCAGACAAAAAAAGAGCAGAACTCTGAAAAGCCATTGCTTAAATCCGTTATCCTGACCGCTTGCCTGACAGGGGAAGGAAGCGCTATTGCAATAAAATCCATGCTTGAAAGCTATTTACACTACGATAAAGAAATGGTCGACATTATCCCTATTTCTATTTACGACCGCCATGAATTGCAATCTATGCTATCTAAAATAGCAAGGGAAAGGAACATCCTGTGCATTGTCTGCAATTTTGACATCGAAGTGCCTTTTCTCACTTTCCATCTCAAAGATGTTCTCTCGATGACTGCGACAAAGGCCATACAGGAATTAATCACAATTGAAGAAGCCTATATCCGCATGGCAGACACATTAGGTGAAACGCTTCGGATTGCTGATGGGAGCCATCTTGTCAATAGTATCCGTATTGCTCTGCAAGACCTGCAAAATGATACGGATAAATTTGTTAATCTCGAAAGCCTTATGGGCATTGTCCTCCATATCAGTTGTATGGTCGACCGCCTGCAGCAAAAGCATCCGCTTACCAATTTCGCCAATAAAGAAGAGCATATCTCGATGAACTATCGGTTATATATCAAAACAAAGCAGTGCCTTTCTTCACTGGAAGCGCATTATAATATCAGCATTCCTGATGACGAAATATGTTATATTATGGATATTTTCTTGAAAAATGATGAAATCGTTCCTCTTAAAGAAGCATAAAAAAAGAAACGGGCCAGGCATATACTCGGCTCGTTTCCTATGATTCATAAATAACGGTACCTGTCAGTCGGCTGTCATATCCATTCATCTGTTTCAATTGTTTTTTAAATTCATTTGATTGAATAATCTTTTTGACTAGTTCAAGAGAGTCCGTTTGTTCTTTTTTCTTAAGGACGACTATGTCATACCTTTCTTTTACCAGAGGTATAAAATCAACATTGACCATTTTCGAGACACTCTCGATTCCTACCGCTGCATCTGCCTGCCCATTTGCAACTGCCGAAGCTACCGCAAAATGGCTCGTGAGCTCGTCCTCATATCCATTGACTGAATCAGCTGCTATTCCCTGTTTTTTTAATTGCTCGTCGAACAATATCCTGGCTCCGGATCCTTTTTCACGATTGGCCCATTTGATCTCCTTATTGCCTAAATCAGCCCACGTTTCGATTCTCTTGGGATTTCCCTTCTGCACGTAAATGCCTGCATTCCTGCACATCAAATTAATGAGAGCGAATGGATGGCTGACAAGAATCCGTTTCACATAAGGCAAATTGTATTCACCTGTTTCACCGTCATATAAATGCAAGCTTACAATGTCGCATTCCCCATTATACATAGCAATCAAGCTATTTAAGCTGCCATTATAGACACGAAGCGGTGTTTTACCTTTTTCTTTTTCAATGCTCTTACTTAAAATATCAAGCACAATGTCCTGGCCGCTGATGACAATCTGCCCATTCGCCTGCCGTGTGGCAGTAGCCTTCTGCTCGACTATCTGGCGATTGGTCTTATTTCCTGATTTATAACGTTCCAAATCATCATAATCAACTCGCATTTGCCGGCCAACTCTGTATGCCGGCAAAGCTTCTTTTTTTATCAGGTCATACACAGTTAACTTGGAGACCTTCAATAATTGGGCAACCTCTTCTATTGTATAAGAAGCATGTTGATAGTCCATTCTTCCATCTCTCCTTCCTATCAAATACATACCAGTCCATTATTTATGAAAAAGGTCTATATACTTTTCAGTATAAAATAAACCGAGCTAGTTTTGAACAATTAACAACAAATGCAGTATGGCTTGAATTATATCTTGTTATAACTAATTATATCTTGTTATAATCAATGGCGAAATCAATCGTTGGAGGGAACATAATGAATGTCAAGAAAATAGCCTTACTCTCTTCTATACTTTTATTGCTCTTTTCCTTATCTGCATGTTCGGGCACCAATAATAAAGATAGTTCAACCAGCAAATCAAAAAATAAAAAAGTGGCATTAACCGTTTCAGCTGCAGCAAGCTTGAACGATGCTCTATCAGAGATAAAAACGAAGTTTGAAAAAGCACATCCACACATAACATTAAAAACGAACTTTGGTGGTTCTGGTGCGCTTCAACAACAAATATCACAAGGAGCCCCTGTCGATCTTTTTATCTCCGCTGCCGAAGATAAATTCAACACACTCGTCAAAAATGGTTTCATTCATAAATCTGACAGTGTCAACCTTGTCCAAAACGAGTTAGTATTGGTTGTTCCCAAAAAATCCACATTGTCTATTAACAGCTTCGAAGATTTAGCAACGGCACCAATCGAAAAAATGGCAATCGGCACACCTGAATCGGTTCCTGCCGGATTATACGGCAAAGAAACATTGGAAACACTAAATCTATGGGACACATTGAAAAGCAAATTAGTATACGGGAAAGATGTGCGGCAAGTTTTATCATACGTTGAAACCGGCAATGTTGATGCAGGGATCGTCTATAAAACGGACGCCCTCGTTTCAGATAATTGCACAATTGCAGCTACAGCAAATGCATCAACGCATGCGCCTATTATATATCCTGCCGGCATCATCAAGGATTCTAAGCACCCAAAGCAAACTCAAGAGTTCTTTGATTACCTTCAATCCGATGCATCCAAAAAAGTGCTTGAGAAATATGGCTTTAAGACGAATTGAGGAAAGTAAATGATGGATGAATTTTTAGCGCCCATTAAGCTGTCCCTAGAAATCAGCATCGTATCAGGGATTGCCGTAATCATCATGGGAACATTGATTGGACATGTATTGGCAGTGAAATCGTTTAAAGGCAAATCCATTGTGGAAACCTTTCTGATGCTTCCTTTAGTTTTACCTCCATCGGTGGTTGGATTCATTCTGATTGTTGTATTTGGCAAACAAAGCTTTTTGGGAAAGGCAATTGAATGGCTCTTCAACCAACCGATCATCTTTACGTGGTGGGCAGCCGTTATTTCAGCAATGGTTGTTGCTTTTCCATTAATGTATCAATCAGCCAAAACAGGTTTTCACGGAGTCGATCATGATATTGAAGATGCTGCACGGGTAGATGGGGCAGGCAAATGGAAAGTATTATTCCTCATTTCGATTCCTTTGGCTTCACGTTCATTAGTGACAGGTGCGGTATTAAGCTTTGCTAGGGCATTAGGAGAATTCGGAGCTACCCTAATGTTTGCCGGAAACATCCCTGGAGTGACACAAACAGTGCCAACCGCCATCTATGTAGCCATCGATTCAGGCAATATGACAATGGCTTGGCTCTGGGTTATATCCATAATTCTTATATCTTTCTTGATGCTATTCGCTGTTCAAGTAAGACAACCATAATGATCTACAGTCAAAATTCCTTACTGCCAATCAGTAGAGCGGTAAGGAATTTTGAGTGTGCATCCATCTTTTAAAAGCAAACAACCAGATATAATGGTGAAATGCATCTATCCATATATGTAAAAAAGCCTAAGGAGTACACCTGTTATGGCATACTCCTTAGACTTTCAACACTTTACCCATTTCATAGACGTTTTGTTCTCTTCTTATCTTTTTTACGGTTATCTGTATAGATCGCATAAAAAATAGGATACTTATTTTCATACAACTCATGGACAAAAATTCCTCTTAAACTTACAGGAAAATAGTTCCCATCCTTATATTTCATGCGAATAGATAATTCAAACGGGGTTTTACATTCTAAAGCATCGCCAAACACCTTTAACGCCTGTTTTACATCATCCGGATGAACCTGGTTTAACTCATTAAAATCTGCAGACGACAAAACATTTGCAGGCGTTCCGGTAAGAAGAGCCCGCTTAGCGTTAAAAAACAGCATTTTAAATGTTCCGTCCACACAGGCAATCTTGGCAATCCCATCAGTCGATGTATCCAATAGGGCTTGTAAGTCCCTCTGGTTCACTCTAAAGGAAGCATTGTCAGCATCAGACCAATCCTCCCCAAAAATACTAAATGTATTTTTCCCATGATTTTTCGAAAAGAACAATGCCTGATCTGATTTTTCATAGAGTGCCGAATAAACAGTTCCATGCTGCGGAAAGAGAGCTACACCGACACTGGACGTTATGGGGTATGTTTGTTTTTCACTATATTGCTTTCTGCCTAGTTTGGAGCATAGCCGTTCCAATTTCCGTTTAAGGTCAGCCAGGCTATTGTAAGGCATAACGGCTACAAATTCATCTCCTCCAATGCGTCCAACTATGTCTGTTTCCTGAAATTGTGTCTTTAGTTCAGCAGCAAATTCTTGAATGACCAAATCGCCATATGAATGGCCTAACTGATCATTAATCCCCTTAAAATTATCTATATCCACTAATATAAATGCATACTCCCCCTTCTTATCCGCTTTTTTTTCTAGAAGTTCCGTAATTAAATCTTCAGTGCTGAGCTTATTATATAGGCCGGTAAGCGGATCTTTATACGATTTTTCTATCAATTTTATTTCATTCTTTTTCTCCGTATCGATGTTTTTTCGATACGATATCATGCGTACTGATTTATCTGAGTTCCAATAAAATATTCTTGCATTCACTCTCATCCATCTATATCCATCATCGGCATCGCCAATTAGAAAATCATATGTTAAATTTGTAATTCCATTATTGTAAGCTTCAAGAACATTGGATGGCAAAAATCTATCTAAGTATCCTTTCACATACTCTTCTTTTATTTGATGGCCAGCAATTAGTTTTAAAGCTTCATCGGCAGGAGTATCTCTGCTGAGGCCGATACTTTCAAAATAATCTTTTGTGCTTTCTCCGCCTGCTCGGTTATGGGTAATATCAAATTCATAGATACTCTCATAAAGGCCTTCGGTAGTTTGATGGAGCAATTTTTGATATTCCACTTCTTGTGATATAGTAAGCTTCACAATTTGATTCTTGTATTTTTTAATCAGCTTAGTAATGATAACTAGAACTGCCACAGTAATTAGAATAATGATAAGTACTCCTCTAAATAATTGGGATTGAAACCGTTTCTCTAGAGCAGACGTATCTTTTTCCACAACAAGACGCCATTTCAAATCTGGTATATACCGAGACACAATATAATCATTCTTCTTGCCGGATGAATACCAATAGGCCTGTTTTTGACTGTGATTATCCAGCAATCCATTCTTCAGCTTAGAAAATGGAGGTTCCTGTAGGATATTTTTATTTTTTGCATATTTTTCTTGGGAAGAAACTTGGACGGCACCATCATCATTGATCAAGAAAGCTCCGACATCAAATTTTTTATTATACTCCTTTAATATATCATGGAGATAATTTACCTTTAGTCCAATACCTACAATGCCCAACGTGGAACCATCCCTATCTTTAATTAGACAGTTTACAAAGACAGTAATTACATCATCGCTCGCCTCGTCATTATCTATATTCAATGAAAATTCCTCATTTTTATCCAAAAATGAATAATACCAGTCATTTTCCGGGTTTCCTTTGGCTAGCACCCTATCCAGTCCATTAAAATGATAATATCTATTTGACTTGGCAGATACTAAAAAAACAGAATCATATGTATATTTTTCTTTGTAAGCATTCAAATAGTCTCTTAACCTGGTAATATATTCCTTATCGTTGCCTTGCTGGTCTTCATAAGACAGGAAATTTTTTAAGAGGCTGTCATTTGCCATCGTGAGCGAAACATGGACCGGCTTCGAAAGGATGGTTTCCAATTGATTATAGATTCCATCTGCTGCAAGGGTGGAGACATGCTCAATATCTTTTTCATATATGCCGAAATTTGATTTATAGCTAATGATGGAGGTAATAATAAAGCCGATAGTGATGATGAAACAAACGATAATATTTGTATGCATTAATGTATCCTTTTTCATCGCACAATCCCACTTTCCGGCATCTATATTTCTCTTTCAAAGACAGTTAGCATTAGTTTAGTAAAATAGTAACTTTTTGCCATACCACAACCGATTTCCTTACCGCCGCCACTTATCCTTCACTTTCAACATCCAGTAAAAACGGAAATTCAACCAGCATTTCTGCCTTTCATAAACAACTTCTTTAGTATAAATACCTATGTAAAATAAAATTTATTCATTATTCTTATCTTTGTATATATTATATTACAAAAATTTAATATCAACTATACTCTACGGTATTTATAGAAAAAAGAACAGCTTCGCTGTTCTTTTTCACATTACAGAATAGTATAAAGAGGATGTAACATGGCGTCATTCTTAATACCCATACACTTTAGCGACTGGTGAAAAGTGCTCTCTTCCAAAGAAATAATCGGATTTTTTCAATTTGTTTTAAAAAACCTCTCTGTTTTTTCACTTTCTATTGAGATGATATGCTTATAGTAAGTATTCGTAAATGGAGTTGAATAAAAATGACGGCATTTATAAAATCTTTATCCTTTTCTATAATTGCGATTATCATAAATTCATATCTAATTATTCTAGCCATAAAACTGCTTCTTAAGCTTTAAAACCATGAAGACCATTATATGTCATTTATGCGCTTAGTAACGTAAAGGAGCCTTCCATGAGACAGAAATATCTTTTATTCAGTTTTGCCAGCTGTTTATGTTTAGCGGTATGTTTGGCATTTATCCATAAGGATATTACACAGAAGAGGCTCGAATCCTTGGTTAAAGAACAACTTGCAAGCAGCATTTACAAAAAGTATTTTTCACTTGAAACAATCGATTTTGGTAAAGAGATCATTACGATCCACACTAAACCGACCCGTTCATTTCTAAAATTGAAGTTAATAGATACATATGTATTGCTTGATACAAGCCAAAAAGGATTAGGTTACCAGTTGAAACAAACCAACAACCCCCTTTTTTTAAAAGACATACGATTTTCTATCGATACAGATAAGGGCGATTACCTATTCAAGGATACATTCCCTAACCGGGACATCCTTTATATACGTAATGGCTTTTTAACATATAATGACCTGACTTTCACGTTGAAAAACTTGAATAATTCTCCTGAATTTATCGATACATACATTACTCCCCTGATGGATGAAAAAGCTTCAAATGGAACTCGTGAATTCGATATAATGCAATTCATGGATAAGAATTATAAAGTGATGACCAACAATTACACCTATATCCGTGTATCGGATGAACAGTTAATGATGGATTGGGCAAGTGAAGAGTTCAACATATCCAAAAAGGAAATCAAAAAAATTTATTTAAAATGGAACTTTACAGCGTTATTGGAGCACTTTTAAATCCTCTCCAGGCAATTGAAGAGGCACCATTACAAAAGTAGCAGCAATTCGCCGCGCAAAAGCGGAAAACTGCTGCTATTGCTGGAGGGTTCCAAAACGTGGATATGCTAAGTCTAATAGGGGGAGACTGCAGCTCGATCTTCAGAAGGAAAAAGTTATATATTTATTTCATCGTTGATTGATAGTAGACAGGATTGCGGCAGTTTCGCCTCCATTAGTACCTCGACCTCTTTCATCCTTGGGAAGGTATAAGAAGAGTTTTTGTACAGGAATTCATCCAAATATCCTGGATGGCACATGATTTCAACTCTCTGCCCATCTACAACCCTGCCAGGCAGGGAGCTAAAAAAATCTGTACTTACTCCCTCTCCATAAAAATCGAATAATGAAATATCCGAGTTCATTGCAACCCCCTTTATTCCTTCCCCTATCCTTCTGACAGGCACATCGTACATATTGGCCAAATTACGGACAACCCCTTGCAGCTCAGGAATCATATGTACATGATGGTGGCTATCGAGATGAGATAAAGCTCTGCCATAGGTCAGAAATTTTTCAATTTGGGCTGTCCATTCTTTCTCCACTTCTCGAGGATCAAGGTCAAAACGTTCCTTTAGATCATTCACCTTTTTGAAAGCGCCCTTCTCCGTAATCAATGTTCCGACTCCCTCAGAAAGCAAAGGCGAACCAGCTGTCAGCACTAAATGTACCCCTAACGATAAATTCTTATGGTGCACTGCCAGTCCAAATGCATGTTCCACCTCTCCCATATTCATCATTACAGTGGCCGAATTCAAAATTCCGTATTGATGGGCATCGATTATACCGTAGTTGACACCCCTGGATAATCCAAAATCATCTCCATTAATGATTACCTTTATCATCTCTTAACCTCCTTTTCTGCCATTCAACGAAACACGCAGACAACCTCTAAAAAAAAGAGGGAAGGCTATGCTTCCCCATCAAATATTTATAAAAACCATTTATGCAAATTGAGGCAAGTATTCCTTATGCGCCTCCAACATTTCATCCAGGATCTGTTTAGCGACAACATCGGACGGCACTAACGGATTGATCGCCATAGCAAGCAAGGCTGTATTGTAATCTCCGGTCACTGCCGCTTCGCAGGCGACCCGCTCGAACGATTTAATTTGTTGGACCAATCCTCTAACTGCTACCGGCAAATCCCCCACCGATACAGGTTTTGGGCCATCCTTCGTAATCACACAATTCACTTCAACCGCCGAATCAGACGGAATGCTCGCGATCGCTCCATTGTTCCGCGTGTTGACCGGTTGTATATCGCCTTTATTATTATAAATGCTGGTCATTAGGCTGCAAGCGGCTTCGCTGTAATAAGCTCCTCCTCTCTTTTCCAATTGGGGCGGCTTTATGTCCAGATTCGGATCTTTATACAGCTCAAATAATTCCGCTTCAAGTTGTTTAACTACAACTCCGCGGCTTCCATTTTCAGCAGCTTCTCTCTGTTCCTCTTCAAGCATTTCCCGTGTTTTGTAATAGTAGCGGTGATACGGGCAAGGAATCGCTTGAAGCGCCTGAATAAACTCCGGTTCCCAGTCCAAAGAGGCAATATTCTTCATCGTCATGTTTTGCTCCTTGGAAGTCAGCATATCGATAACATCCTTTGTCACTTCTTTGCCGTCCAAATAGACATGCAGCCCGAACACCATATGATTTAATCCGGCAAAATCAACATGTACCCGCCCGCTATCAACACCAAGCCATTCAGCAATATTCATTCTGATATGGATTGGAACATTGCACAGGCCGACCACTCTTTTGAAAGAGGTATAACGAAGAACTGCTTCCGTCACCATTCCCGCTGGGTTCGTGAAGTTAATCAACCATGCATCCGGGCACAATTCTTCAATATCCTTCACAATATCCAGAATAACCGGTATGGTGCGAAGCCCCTTGAATAATCCTCCCGGTCCGTTTGTTTCCTGGCCGATCACTCCATACTTCAATGGAATTTGTTCATCCAGAATACGGGCATCAATTTGCCCTATGCGCATTTGCGTGGTCACAAAATCCGCATCCTTCAATGCTTCCCGGCGATCCAGCGTCAGATGGACCTGCATGGGCACTCCCGCTTTTTCGACCATTCGCTTAGCCAGTTCACCGACTATATGTAACTTTTCCTTTCCTGCTTCAATATCGACCAACCATAACTCCTTAACCGGAAATTCATCATATCTCTTAATGAACCCTTCGACCAACTCAGGTGTATAGCTCGAACCTCCGCCGATCGTCACTACTTTAATTCCATCTTTCATCACTTTAGCCCCCTTGAAATAAAAGAAAAGAAGAGAAACAAGCTAGACTTCTCTTCTTTACATATGACATCCTTATTCTTTCGCCATCTTTTCATGCAAGAAGATAATTTCTTCAGCCAATTCTTTTACAGTAATGGTTGTCATTAAATGATCCTGCGCATGAACCATCAAAATAGTTACATCATTCTTCTCTCCATTGGCCTCTGCCTGGATAAGAGAAGTCTGCGTTCGGTGCGCTTCATTCAATTCCCCTTTAGCGGATTCCACCTTTTCTCTTGCTTCCCCAATTTTCCCTTCACGTGCCAGATACATGGCTTCCATGATACTGCTGCGGGCATTCCCGCTGTGAAGGATCAATTGGAAAGCGATTTGATCTACTGATACAGACGCTGTCATGAGGTCTCCTCCTTTTCGTAAAAATAGTGCTTTTTTAATGGCTTCCCGCCATTCCCTACTACTTATCCTATGGCGGGAAGCTGTCTGCTTCCACGGAATAGAGCCCTCTTTCAAATTAGATGGAGTCTATTATTCATCCACTTAAGCGAAGATGGAATTAAGCAGCCTGGCCGCCATTCTTGGCTTCGTTCAATTTCTTTTGATCCATTCGTTCCTGGATCATAACAAAAGGGAAATAGATGACAATGGATATAATCAAGTTAACTGCTGCAAGCACCGCACCCGACACGTGCCCCCCTGTTGCGAGGAATCCACCAAACACGGCAGGCGTTACCCAAGGGATCGTCGTCACAACCGGATACACGATATGGGTCGACACCGCAATAAATGAAATAGCGGTCAATACAAGCGGTGTCAGGATAAATGGTATTGCCCAGATCGGATTCAATACAATCGGCATACCGAACAAGACAGGTTCATTAATTTGGAATATCCCTGGCGGCATTCCTAATGCTACCATTTGTTTCCGTTTCTTGGAAGCGATCCACAAGGATATCAATAAACCAAGCGTCGCACCGGAACCGCCCAAGAATACAAAAGCGTCGAAGAAAGGGCCTGCCATGACATGGTATTTATCCATATCCGTTACCTTGGCAGCGTACATATCAATATTTTCATTTCCTAGCTTTGTGAACAAAGGTGTTGTGATTCCGCCCAGGATATTCGGGCCGTGCAATCCAAGCATCCAGAACAGGTGGATCAATAATGCTAGAGCAAGCGCAAACGGCAATGAATCCGCTGAATTGGTCAATGGAGAGACCAAAATCCGGTTAATCCAATCATGGAAATATTCTCCGTTTGTAACCATGCGGAAAAGCAAAGAAACTAATCCAAAGGCAAAAATAGTGATCATACCGGGAAATAATTTGGCGAAAGACCGGGAAACCGCTGGTGGCACGCCATCCGGCAATTTAATGACCAAATATTTCACTCTCGATAAACGCACAAACAATTCAGTTGCCAATAATGAAACAATAATACCGGTAAACAAGGCAGTTGAGTTGACGTATGAAATAGCGAAAAAATCTCCTGATGTTCCTGTGACTGCTTTTCCTTGAATGGTTAACGTAATATTAGCTACACTCGGCGAAACGACAAAGAAGCAGGATAAAGCGACAAGCATCGCTTCAAAGCCATCGTCATTATAAGAGCGCGCTAATTTATATCCGATTCCGACAACTGCGAAAATCGTCATAAAGGCAAGTGTACCGAACCATATATCCCCGCCTAGCTGGCGGTAGTTATCGCCGAAAATCGCAAGCATCATCTTATTATATGGTTTGATAGCTTCTCCCAGGTTGTTAATTAAAACAGCGAACGCGCCAACCATCGTAATGGCAAGCATACCGATCAAGGCATCACGTATGGCTAATAGATGCCGCTGGTTCCCAAGCTTCGTGGCCCCGGGAAGTATATATTTCTCCATAAAATTCATCATGGCCAATCATCCCTCATTTCCCTCATATTCTTTTATGCTTGTGTCCCTGCGAGTGCCAGTGCATGCTCCAGGACTTTCTCACCGTTCATCATTCCGTAGTCCATTGGATTGATGACATCGACTTTAACCCCTTTTGGGTCTGCAAACCCTTTCATTTGTTTCAATAAAAATCGTACTTGCGGCCCCAGAAGCAGGACATCGGCTTCATCGATATTGGCACGTGCCGCATCCCCTGATACAGCCCAAATTTTCGCTGTAATCCCTTTGGCCTCAGCCGCTTTCTCCATTTTTGAAACAAGCATACTCGTTGACATTCCTGCTGAACAGACTAACAGAATATTCACGTTCTCATCCTCCCCTTCTATTGTTCCAGCCTCTTATCCCGTATCGGTTCTCTATAAATAAATGTTCGGTTTGTAAGGCTGTGTGATTTGTACATAAAAACAATATGCAAATGCCATGCCAACATTTAGGGGTTTTCTTCAAAAAATAGGTTTCTTGAATGGATACAAGGTGTATAAGCTATAAATAATGGAAGATTATATCGAAGAAGCAGAAAGTGTTTTCATCATTTTCTGTAGTGTTTCACAAAAAGGAGGATTGTGTTTTATAAAGTTGATTAGTGTTTTACTTTTCATAGGAATTGGAAAAAAAATGAATTAGTGTTTAATCTAGAATAATGCAAGGAGAATTGAATGACATGATAGAGGATGAAAAAAAACATTTCCTGTCGCCGCAAATACTCACTCCTGACTTTTATCTTCAGCCCACCCTTGAGCTTGCTCGGTCATTACTGGGATGCTTGCTCGTCAAAGAAAACGGGGATAGCGCCACATCTGGATTCATCGTTGAAACGGAGGCTTATTTAGGCCCTGAAGATCAAGCGGCCCATAGCTTTAATAACCGCCGGACAAAACGGACAGAAATAATGTTCCAGCATCCAGGGCATATTTACACCTATGTCATGCATACCCATTGCCTTGTGAATGTCGTATCCGCCGAGCATAATCGGCCTGAAGCCGTATTGATCCGCGCTATAGAACCCTTTACCGGCATCGAAATAATGAAAAAGAGAAGAGGCATGGCAGACCTTAGAAAGCTTACCAACGGACCTGGTAAATTAACAAAAGCAATGGGCATTACCATGAATGATTATGGCCATACCTTTTACGGTTCCTCATTATATATCGCGTCCGGCTATAAGCCTTCGCATATATCATCCGGCCCCCGCATAGGCATAGATAATAGCGGAGAAGCAAAGGATTATCCTTACCGCTTCTGGATAACAGGCAACCCCTATGTATCAAAATAAGGAGTATGCACAAAAACACATACGCTGAGTGTACGTGTTTTTGTGTTTATATTACCGCCTATGCCATGGCATGGGTGCTTTTTTTCTGTGTAAACAGGCTAATCAGCATCATAATGATTACATTCATAATCAAAGCTAAGAACGAACTGTTAATATCTGTTATCCATACAGGAAAGCCTGGCAGCAGCTGCTTAAGGGTTGCCCCTGTCAAGGTCATAGCGAGAACAGTCGCTTCACCTGCCATAATGCCAGCAATCACCCCTTGTTTCGTCATTTTATTCTGTTTCATAAAACTGAAGAACAAGGACGGAGCCATCTGGATAATCAGGCTGTAGCTCATTATATTCAATACAGCCATCGCTTCGCCTCCCTTTACGGCAAAGTAGACTGCCACTGCTGACATGCATATGACCAACAGCTTCGAAATCAGCAGCAATCGCTTATCGGTAGATTTCGGGAATATGACCTTATATACATTTTGTGTAAGCCCTGCAGCAGTGGACATTAACATGACCGAGGTCGGAACCAGCGCAGTCAAAAGCCCGGCTGCCCCAATCAGCCCGATAACCCACGGATCGAATGTTTGAATGGCAAGCTTCAACAGTGCAAGATCGCCGTCTGCTCCCTTTAGGCCAGGGATAATCGTGACAGCTGAAAACCCAATAAAAAAGATGAATAATAGCATAATCGTATAAATCGGCAGTGTAATGGCATTTTTCCGCAGATTCCGTTCATTTTTAGCAGATAGGATAACCATAAATGAAGTAGGCATAATATAAAATCCAATGGCACTGAATAATACGGTAGAGATAAACCACGAAGGGCTAAAACCTTCAGACGGCAGAGTCAGCATTTCCGGCTTGAAGGATTCGATGCTTTCAAACAAAGGCCGAATGCCTCCGAAATAATGCATCGGTATATAAATGCCGAGGAATAAAACAACCAACACAATCATAAAATCCTTCAGAACTGATGTCCAAGCTGAACCATGGATTCCAGATACCATAATATATACAGTCACCACAACAGCGCCTATAGCGCTTGCCCATTCAGGGGTAATGCTTCCATAGGAAGCCTGCGATACGATGATGCCAAGCCCTCTGAATTGGATAACCACATAAGGAACGAGGGCGATGCATCCTACAATCGCCGCCAGCATTCCCAATCCCTTGCTATCGTACTTTGAAGCGAAAAAATCAGGCTGGGAAATCAATTGGTGATCCTTGCAATACCTCCATATTTTCGGAGCCAGCCAGTAGGATAAAATATAAGCCAAAAAGATATAGGCAGGTACATAATAAGCGGCAGCTCCCCTGGTATATGCCCAACCGCTCCCCCCTAAAAATGTAAAGGTCGTATACACTTCTCCGGCTATCAAGAAAAAGACAAAGAATGTCCCGAATCCTCTGCCTCCGACAGCCCACTGTTCCATATCCATATCTCTTCCCTTAGTAGACCTTATTCCAAGGTACAAGGCCAGCAACAGAAAGAGGCCAATAATCAATAAAGGAAGATTCATGATTGCTTATCCTCCTCTTTATTATCTGGATCAAACCGATAAATGACCAAAAGGATGATAGGAGACAGAACCATCCATAACACCAGCCAAAAAAGAGAAAATGGCATACCCAGAACATAAGGGTCAATGCGGTTAGCCCAAGGCAAAAAACCTAAATAGCCGATAAACGGCACTGCAATCAATAGCTTAATCCATTTCATAAATCCTTACCCCTTTCTCTCTGCCCTTCACTTTCCTTGGACTTTTTCCAAGCATTATCTTGCTAGCTTTTGTGAGGTAATCACACAAATTCCATTCTACATGTCTACAATTCTATCGGAATAAAAAAACATCACGCTTTTAGAAAGAATCCTTCCTTTTCTATACCTAACAAAAGACAGAGTATTACATTTATTCATTATAAGGATTTACAGTAGAATCCAGCAACTTTCAGAAACGATCGACTCACTGGCAATTGCCACTTTGCTTTGCCCGGTTCCTCGGGCATACTTTTCTCCATATAAAAAGGGCACTATGAAAGCGCCCTTTTTTGAATAATTTCTTATTCAGCATGCAATGCCGCTAGTACTGTCTGCACCTTATCCTCATCAAACCCGTTCGCAAGCGTCCCATCAATACGGACACCAGTGCCGAAATGGTATTCATCAGCGTGAAGGAAGCTGTGAAGTTCCGCAATATTGGTTGGCTGCAATCCTGAACCGACTAATATTTTCGGTCCGCGCCATACATCAGACAGTGTCATCAACTGCTGCAATTGCTCTCTACCTGTAACTGCGTCCTTCTTGCCTCCCGATGTAAGGATGCGGCGAATATGGCTGCTGTATTGGCAAAGCACTTCAAGCCCATCCGCTTGATGATGCAATTCATCGAATGCACGATGGAACGTAATATCGAAGCCCGGCGCTGTTTGGATTACTTTTTCCAGAAGTTCCTGGTCCACTTCCCCGTTCTTCAGGCAACCGAAGACAATCCCCTTCGCTCCCAAAGCCTCCAACGCCAATATGTCTTCACGGATTGCGTACCAATCGCTTTCATCATATTCAAAGCCATAATTATGAGGTCTTATCATTACTTGAACGGGTATGGATACATTCTCTACCACCCGCTTAATAATCCCGTAACTCGGGGTCAAACCGCCCTCAGATATGGCTGAAACCAATTCAAGGCGATTCACTCCAATACGCTCTGCCTGAATGGCATCCTTTTCATTTTGGACAATACATTCTAAAATCATTGTGTTTCACCTGCTCTTTTATTTAAATCTGCGCATTCATAAATGTCTATGAACATGCGTTCTAGCAATCTGCTTTTTACATCCTCATTATAACCGAACTTATTCGATACGCTACTATATTTCAATAATCTGTAGATATTTAATAGATGGACTTTTATATAGACATGGCAAATCGAGCCTTTTCTCTTACTTTTTATCCAATTGCCCCCTATTTCAAACTAAAACCCGCAGCTGTACATAGCTGCGGGATGTTCGTTTATTCCAGGAAATCTTCAAGCGCTTTTTTATTTTTTTCCAAATCGATTTCAAGCACTTGCATGCCGTTCCTATCTTCAAGCTTCGTTTCTTCAAAAGCTCCATCTACCGGGATCGTCAGCTTATCGATCGATTGGTCGCCACTCATCAGATAGGATGTGAGAACTGAAATCATCGTTGATGTTTCTAGATTGGTGGCAATGTAAGGCTGAATAGTCCCGATCATCCGGGGAAGCTTGCTTACACCATTCAAGCTGACCACTTCTTTAACGACTGATTCAATCACTTCCTGTTGCCGTTTCACTCGCCCATAATCGTTTTCTGCATCCTTGCGAAAACGTGAGAAACCTAATAATTCTTTCCCATGTAACCGTTGGACGCCAGGCTTCAGTGTTACATAGATTCCTTCCGACATTTCATGTTCTACGTTCACTTCGATTCCTTCTGGGAATGATTTATCGATTGCTTTAATAAAGCCCTGGAAATCAATCATCGCATAATAATTTATATCAATATCAAAATTTTCTTTAATCGTCTTCCGCAACAGTTCTGGACCATCCTTCTTGCCGCCCAATAAGAACGCCGCGTTTAATTTATATTTTTTTTGATAGCCGGGTATGTCAATATACATATCTCTCATTAGCGAGACCAGCTTTGCTTTTTTCGTATCTGTATCATACTGGGCAATCATCATTGAATCCGAATTAGATACTTCTCCTTCTTTCCGTGTATCCACACCGATTAACAATACATTTATTTTCCCTTTGAACTTCTTCCCGTGGAAATCAATCTCTTCTTGTTTAATAGACGAATCTTTCTTAGCATCGCTATAGCTTTTATAATAATCCCAAGCAAAATAGGATGTTGGCAACAAAATTAACAGAGTGATGATCAAAATAACAGTTAAGATAATCTTTTTCTTTTTCCGTTTGTGCTTTTCAATCCTGTTCATTCACATTCTCCAGTTTGGTTAAAGTTTAGCTAAAAAAAACGCTAATATAACTTTAGCAAATGGATAGTTAATACACAATCTTTTCTTCCTATTACGATTAACCATCCAAATCGTTCACATAATGAATATGGCCTAAACGACCCATGTTAAAAGGGCCTATCTCCTTATTTACTGGCCAACACCTTGGCAAACCCATTATCAAGCAGTGATATGGAATCCTTCCAAATATCCTTTTTGGTCGATTTCAGGACTACTGCCATTAAGCGGTTCGCTCCATGCCTTGCCGATGAAACCAAGCAAGACCCCGCCTCATCAGTATAGCCTGTTTTGATTCCGTTGGCTCCCTGATAATAGTAATCGCTATCGGGATTCAAAAGCTCATTCGTATTTCTGTACGTGACAGCCCGGTCTTTATAGACATCTTGTCCGACAATTTGCTGGAAATCACTTCTCTTCATGGCAGCCCGGGCAATCTTCGCTAAATCAGATGCTGTAGAATAATGGTTCGGCGAATGCAGTCCGTTCGGGTTCACAAAATGCGTATTTTTCGCACCCAGTTTTTCTGCTCTAACATTCATCAGCCGGACAAAATATGCCATCGCTGTCTTGTCTGACATCCTTTCATTCCCACTAACCTTGCGTGCAATGTAAATACTGATAGTCCGTGCAGCGTCATTTCCCGAAGGAAGCATTAAACCTTGCAACAATTGTTCCAGAGTAATGACTTGCCCCTCATATAAAAAGGCAGTGCTTTCCCCTTTTTCTTTCAATTCCACTTCATTGCCAACGGTCACTTTGTCTTCTGGATTCCCTTTTTCTAAGGCTATCAATGCAGTCATAATTTTTGTTGTGCTGGCCGGATACAAACGCTTATTTTCATTTTTGGCAAATAATATCTGACCCGTTTTTTCATCCATTAATACAGCAGCCTCACCAGTAATATGTACCCGATCAATAGTCACGGAACTTCCCATCACACCACTAATTTCTTCCGTTTTCTCAGTATCATTCTGCCTGCCCCATCCATCTATCTTGCCGATCAAAGCTGTCCTGACATTTGGAAAGGCAATGAAGATTAGAAGCAAAGCCATAAAAACAACCAATAATTTCGATTTCATTTTCCGTTCATCTCCCCAATCCATCATAGGAACAGTGTAGCCTTTTAATCTTAAGAGAAACCCAATTAATTGCTTAATTTTTCCTTAAGAAAGGTACAAAAGCGGAAAGCGCCTGCCAATCCCCGACAAGCTTAAGACCTCGAGGGGATGGCGCTTGCAGCTGGATGAAAACAAAAGCGGAAGGGACCGTTCAGTCACGTACTAACTGGACCGATTTTCTTGAGATATAGGAAACACGGCGAGCTTGTGAGACGATGTTGACTTATCGTAGAGAAAAGCGGGAAGTTTGCTAGTCACTGGTGCCTGCAGCTGGATGAGACAAAAGCGGAAAGCGCCTGCCAATCCCCGACAAGCTTAAGACCTCGAGGGGATGGCGCTTGCGGCTATACAATGAAAAAGGCCGCAGTCGGGAAACTGTGGCCTTAACAAAGTTATATATTTTCAATCCATTACTGCACCCATTTTTTTTGAAAAGCAGCTATATTCGCATATTCATCTTTAAGTACACGGGATAAACTGATATAAATTGGAATAATCTCTTCGTAAATCTGAACATTATCCTGATCGGGCACATGATGATAATCAGCGCCGACCATCTTGCTTACAACATTCAAAGAATCAATTACGCCCATACTGTACATCCCTAAAATTGCCGCACCAAGACATGAACTTTCATAGCTTTCCGGAACATATAGTTCTTGATTGAATATATCCGCCATCATTTGTCTCCAAAGCTCCGAACGTGCGAATCCTCCTGTTGCATGAATACGTTCAGGCTGGCCAATCAGTTCTTCCAAAGCCAAGAGAACCGTATACAAATTAAAAACAACACCTTCCATGACAGCCCTGATCAGATGTTCTTTTTTATGATGAAGCCCCAGCCCAATAAAAGAACCGCGTGCATTTGCGTCCCATAGAGGCGCTCTTTCACCTGCTAAATAAGGATGGAAAATCAATCCGGCCGCACCCGGACCGACATTGCTTGCCAATTTGCTCAAAGCATCATAAGGATCTTTCCCCGTCCGTTTTGCCTCCTCATATTGGCTGACGGCCAATTGGTCCCTCGCCCAACGGAGAATCATTCCTCCATTATTGACAGGTCCCCCGATCACCCACAAATCCTCTGTCAACGCATAACAAAAAATCCGGCCTTTTGGATCGGTTACTGGTTTGTCCGTTACTGTTCTGATGGCACCGCTTGTACCTACTGTAACAGCAACCACACCTGGCTCAATTGCATTGACGCCAAGATTGGAAAGAACTCCATCGCTGGCTCCTATCACAAATGGGGTTTGTACCGGCAAATTCATCTTTTTGGCATACTCCGGCTTCAGCCCGATCAATTGATGGGTGGTAGGAACCGGCTGAGATAATTGGCCGGATGTAATGCCGGCTACGCTCAAGGCCCCTTCATCCCAATCCAATGCTTTCAAATTCAATAATCCGGTTGCGGACGCAATGGAATAGTCCACAATATATTGGCCAAACAAACGGAAAAAGACAAATTCCTTTATTGATATGAATTTATAGGTTTGATTGAAAATTTCCTTCTTTTCGTGTTTAAGCCATGTTATTTTAGCCAAAGGGGACATAGCATGTATCGGGGTTCCAGTACGCAAATATATCTCATGGCCATCCATTTCTTCACTTATTTTTTCGGCCCACGCGGAGCTTCGGTTATCTGCCCATGTAATGCATTTGGTCAGGGGCTCACCTTTTTTATCAACAGCAATAACGCTGTGCATCGCTGAACTGAACGACACGCATAGGATGTCTTCCGGTGCAGCCCCGCTCGATTTTAACGCATCTTCCACAGTGGTCAGGACCGCTGCAAAGATAACATCCGGATCTTCCTCCGCTATATCTGGTGTAGGAGAATACATCGGATAGCCAACCGCAGCGCTCCCGGCCACTTTGCCAGCCTCTGTATATACGACCGCTTTTGTGCTGGTCGAGCCCATGTCTACACCGATGACATATTTATTCTTCATATAGTACATTCCCCTTTCCTGCTTTGTGTGCCGATCTTACTTTATCTGTTGTGCACACTGCTAAGTATTTCTTTCTACCCTTTTAAACTATCGGCCACTCTTTTCAAACAGCATATTTATCTATTATTATAGTAGTCTTCCACTTGAATTCCGACATTTTAGCTCTAGTTACTATTGATTCGTATTGCATAAACAATTCCGTAAGGGTGGGACACAACACCCCGGGCAAAAACAAAAACGAACATCATAAGCCAAAATCCCAACTTATTTTAACTTACATGAGAGCCGATGCAGATTTACAGGGCCATTCCATAAAAAGGGCGATAATGCACATTGAATAATTGTTTGATTCATTTATTTTGTGGAAATAGAATGTTAGTGTTTTCATAAACTCCAAGCTAGTTCTCAAGTGAAAAGGAGGAAAAGATAATGGATTGGTATTTATTGCTCATCACATTAGCTTCAATCGTCATCGTCATTATCGGTGTCTCATTATTCAAGTGGCATGCCTTTATCAGTTTATTGGTAGCCAGTTTATTTTTAGCTATCTTTACTGGCATGCCGATCGACAAAATAGTCAGCGCTTACGAAACGGGCGTAGGCGGTACTTTAGGACATTTAGTCGGCATTTTGGCTCTCGGTACGATATTAGGAAAGCTGCTTGCCAGTTCGGGTGCCGGACTGCAAATAGCTAATTTTTTCGTCAAAATATTCGGTGAAAACAAAATGCCTTGGGCTATGTTTTTCGCAGGGTTTATCATTGGTGTTCCCGTTTTCTTTGAAGTGGGCATTTTAATATTGCTGCCATTAGTTATTTCGATTCAGCAGGCTACTAAGAAAAACATTTTATTAATCGCATTGCCTGCAATCGCCGGCTTGTCCGTTGTACATGGACTTGTTCCGCCTCATCCCGGCGCTATAGCTGCCATCAGCATCTATAATGCGGATTTAGGGAAAGTGTTGATTTATTCTTTAATCATCGCATTGCCGACCGGAATTATCGGAGGTCCCTTATTCGCCAAATTCATACATAAATACGTCGTGCCAACAAACGAACCAGGTCTTGTTACAGCAGAGGACGGAAACAATAAAGAAAAACTGCCGGGAACCGGGGTATCCTTCTTAACGATCCTTATGCCGATCATTTTAATGATTCTCGGTTCGATTGCACCATATTTATCATTGCCAAAAGGCTTTGAACATACTTTGCTATTTATCGGCAGCCCTTTGATAGCCCTTTTGATTTCCTGTTTTATTGCCATGTATCTATTGATCTTGAAGCAGGGCCAAAATCGAAATTATCTGAAGCAGCTTGTAGATGATTGTTTTCTTCCGGTTGGCTCAATCATACTCATAATTGGAGCCGGCGGCGGATTCAAACAAATTTTAATAGATAGTGGGGTTGCAGATACTATCGGTTCCATGGCACAGAACATGTCGCTATCTCCATTAGTGCTTGCTTTCCTGATCGCTGGCCTGATCCGAATTGCTACCGGCTCTGCCACTGTGGCATTGACAACTGCGGCTGGAATTGTTTCCCCCATTATCGAATCGATGTCGGGTGTCAATCTAGAACTTCTTGTAATCGTAACAGGAGCTGGCTCATTAATGTTCTCTCACGTCAATGATGCCGGTTTCTGGATGGTAAAGGAATACCTCGGATTATCAGTCAAAGAGACATTTAAGACTTGGACAGTGCTAGAGACCTTGCTTTCTTTCATTGCCTTTGCAGGTGCGCTCATTATAAATGCCTTTATTTGAAGCAGAAAAGCCCGGATGCAGTACACATCCGGGCTTTTTCCAATATCGATCGATTGTATTATTGGACTTCCAGGTGAAGATCCCCAGCCTTTACCTTTCCTAAAGCTTTTAATCCTTTATGCAATACGTACGTAATAATACCCGGCAGAACCATTCCTACTCCAACATAGATAAGGAATACCTTCAGCCCCTGTCCTGTCAAAATGCTGATTGGTGCAATTAATGAACTTAACCCCATTCCGCCCAGCTCATATGACACTTGTAAATTGAAAACCATTGTTGCAATTGGCGCAGAAATGACAGCCGCCACAAATGGAGGAATAATATAAAGAGGATTCTTGATCAGATTCGGAAATTGGACCTTAGGAGTCACAATCGCCTGTGCCAGGAAGCCGCCTAAATCATTATCCTTGCGCGACATTACTGTAAAACCAACGAATTGCACTGTACATCCAATCAGAGCAGCAGCACTTGATACTGGGTCAAGTTGAAGCGCAATGGCCAAAGCTGCAGATGAAGCCGGAGTCATCAATAAAATGCTGAATACAATTGCAAGAACCATACTTCCGACTAATGGAGAACCTTGTACCGATTGAGTAATTTGCCCGCTGATCCAATTTAATAACGGAGTTGTTACCATTGCCAGATAAACTCCGCAAATACCACCGATAAGCACTGCTGCGAATGGAATCGCCATGATGTCTAGTTTTGTTTTACCCGTAATCTTCAAGCCGATGTATGTAGCAATCACACCTGCAATGACAGCCGAGATAGGTTGTCCTGTTACAAGAGTGAAAGCACCTTCCGCACTGCGTTGAATAGCGGCACCGCCTACCGCACTGCTGGCCATCGCACTAAAAATGACTAAAGAGTTGCCGCCAAGCTGATATGCAATTCCCGCTCCAAGCGCTGGAGCAAGCAACACTTTAGCGGCACCGCCTACAAGCAATAACACATCCCAGTGAAGGTAGTTCCCGAATGACTCTAGCAGTAAACCGATTCCTAAAGTAACTAGGACAGCATTTGCAATTCCGGTTGATGCCTTATACATCATTTCAATGATTTTTTCTTTATTCGACATAATAATCACCCTTTGTTTATATAAATTTTCTGAATATTCAAACCTATAAGTGCAAATAAAAAACCCGACTTCTCAGTTGGGCGCCCATTCTATCCTGCTAAAGCGCCTTGTTTTAATAAAATAACAAGTCGAACAAAACATATTCTTAATAAAGATATGTTTTGCAGCCCTAGCACAATATAAGTATAATATTTACATTAATTTTATTTAGATAATCGATCATCGTAAGTGCCCCTCTCATGATGTTTGCACTTATGATAACACCAATTATCTGAAAAAGCAAAATATTATTTATATTTAAATAAAATAAAAACGTTTTCATTCTCGGTTAAATAATAGTATTTCAATATATGTTAATGGCACAAAAAAAAGAGAGGGAATATCCCTCAAGCATGAACCTTACTATTCTCCTCTTTATGGAAAAAGCTCTTCATCGCATGAAATACATCACTTTTTTGCTTTAAAATGTAATGGTAAAATTTCTCGTTCTTGATATTCTTATACGCACTCATTAATGTCGAATGCCGATTGTATTGATTGACCTGTACACCCTATAACCAAAACAAAAGAGCACAACGCGCATAAGTGATGCTGGTAACATCCTTATACCGTCCGCCTACTGAAGATAGGCAAACACTTGCTGTACTCATGTAATTATTTTATATGATGTATGTTTCTTTAGCAATGTTTGTCCCTAACGGCAGCATTGCTTTTTTGTTTCTATAGGGAGAGAAACAGTATGAAAAAGAAAATAACCGTAATCGCAGGAGAAACAGCCTATACAAATCTTTCTACATTTAAGAGTGTGGAAGAAATGAACCAAACAGTAAGAACATACAGAGACAATATCCAGGAGCTTGTTAAGCGTGCTGATGTGCAGTCTCGACTAATAAGCCTACTGGAAGTTTTAAAGCGCCACAGCTGCAAGCAAATCGGTGTGAGCTATATGTGTAAAAATACGATTGCTTCTTTATTAGAAGTGTCATATAAAACTGTGCAACGTTTAATGAAGAAACTTGAAGCCATGGCCATGATCCGCCAGGTGCCAACTAAGCGCAAAAAGGATATGAGACAGACTGCAAATGCCATTCAGATTTTGCCTTCCACAGAAGTGACCGACAAGACCCCTGGCAAAAAGTCCGATAAGTGTCCGACCAATAAAACAACTTCTGTTTCTTTAAAACAAAAGATTAAAAACATACGTAAAGTAGACGACACTCCTTCATCAACTGTGGATGAAAATGTGGACAACCAATCAGAACCGGTATTTTATGATCACACTTATGTTTCTTCTTCCATACCAAAAAGCTTTATTGATGCAGTAAGCCCGTTCTTTAGATCAGCTTCATCCATTTACCGACTATGGGGCAGATTATGTTTAGCTGCAAGGAAATCCAATGCAAACATACAATTCGACCTTCATATGGATACATGGAATAAAACCTTTAAAGAAGCCATATATCAGATAAAAAAAGGCAACGTAAAAGGGGATGTAATTGGCTATATTTACGGAGCGTGGAAAAATGCCATGTTTGATACAGCTGTAAAATTAAATCCAAATAAACGCTATAACTGGCTAGAAGCCTAAGGAGGAATGGATATCTGAGTATAAAAGCACTTCCCCACGAAGTTTATATTCCAGGAGCCACTTTTCAAACTTTCGTTTACGGTCCTGTGTAGTCGTGAATATCTCCAATCGTGGTGTATCCAGATACTTAAAGCAGTCCCTGTATGATTGTAGCTTCTTCCGATTGTCGAGCATATCACGTTTGTTATCGATCTCAACGATGTGAGTATAACCATTTCTTTTGTAAACAGCATCGGCAACCATTTTATTCTTTGTGGCCACAGCCATACCTTTCACAATGATACCGGCTGTACGTGGCTGCTCGACTGCATATTCAAGTATAGTTTCATTCTGCCAATCTAATGGGCAATTGAGATACAGGTATGCATCGTTCCGTAAAAGGGAATGTTCAATGTTTGTGGTCCGTTTGATTTCCTTTTCAGAACCAATCAGGGACCGACCAGTTTTATTCAGGTAATAAACCTTCTCTTTATTGAAAAATGTTGTGGATGTATAAGGCTCCAATTTTTTCAAGGCGAAACATGCATTACGGTATGATTTAAGATCGTGGATTCCACGAAGATGACGTATTGTTGCCATCTCTAATTGGTCTATCGTCATTAACAACATCTCTGTTCTGGACTGTGTTAAGGATGTCATGTTCTCGCTCTCCCATCTTAGTAAACATATATTTATCAGTAATATACGGGACCTGGACAATACGCTTTTTCTCCACTTTATAGATAGCTCGCCCAGGTATGGCCGGCAATTCTTCGGCTCCGTTTTCATCTAGGATTACACGGCTGGATATTTGAGCAGCAGCTATGAATGATAATCGGGCCACAATGTTCATTTTGATTTGCATAGGTACGGCTTCTTTCACTGGATATTGTGTACAGAATAACATACGGTACCCAATACCGCCTCCGATACGAGCTATCTCTGATAAGGTCTGCTGGCAGTAATTAGCGTATTTCTTCAGTTCACCAGTCAGAAGGTTAGGCGATAATTCTGCTCCCTCATCGACAATAATGAAGGTCCGTTTCTGAATTGGAGAATCAATGATGTTTGTATAACCTTGGTGTCGGAACAGTTTTTCTCTTTGTTTTAATTCATCATGAATGGTAGACAGTAACTCAACGGATTCGTATAGATCCGCAGCCACTCCTTTTACCTGGGGAAGACCAATATATTTTCCAAACTCTAAACCGCCTTTCAGGTCCAAAAAGTAAAATTCAGCGTTTTCCAGCTGGTTCATGAGTAGAGAATAAAAAGCCTCTTTAATGAAGACCGTTTTGCCGAACCTGGTTACACCACCCACAAGCATATGAGGATATTTCTCAAAGTCATGATATAGGATTCCATCATGATTCTTGCCGATCGGTACCAGCCATTTGTTTGGCCGCAGTAATCCATCATCGTAATTCCATTGAGTGGGCAAGGCTGCCTTGTACGCCTTCAGCTTCATAACTCCATCCACAAATTCAGTGGTGCAATCTTTATTGATACCTTCTATTATTGCTGTCAGGATAGAATCGAATTGTTCTGAGGATAAGCCGAGTGGAAGTGAGTAAATGTAAGTGGAATGTGTGTCCTTGTGGGATTCATTGAGTAAGATCGGATAAAGCATTTCATCATCTTTTTTTATGCCAAGCCCTCTGTTTTCAAATACCTGTTGGATCTTCTGTTTGTCCTTCATACGTCTTTTTGGGACAAGCGCAGCTGTAAGAGCTAGGACAGGCAAAGCTAGTATTTCTATCATTGTAATCCTCCTTGTAATGTACAATGTAGTCTACAAACTATCTTTCACTGTAGATTTCATCAGATGTAATTTTCAATGTAATTTACAGTCCTATATATACCAATGGTTTGGCCTTGTACCAAGCATTACATTTTATCTCCGACAGATACCTCTATATCTCCCTTCTTATTTCATCATCACGGCAGGCTGAATGTTCAGAAATCTAAATTGTGTAGTCAATTATTAAAGGAACAATGTAGCTGCCATTTTGACCAAGTAGATTAACCCTCCAAATTTCACAGCCTCCATTGTAAAATTTAGCATGCCATGATTGATTTTAACCCCCGCTCCCTCTAACAACCCTATACCTATCAACGATGCACCGAACGCCCCTACCAATAATATCCCTCCCATTTCTTTCACTCTCCTTTTCTTTGATAATTACAATGTATGGTCATTTGCCTAAATAATGCGTGTCCTTACAAAAATAATCTGTATCTATAACGAAAAAATCTTGATAACTTCAGTATTTAAAGGAATTTTTTATGACATAGAGAAATATTATATGGGTGATTACTTTGAAAAAATTAAAGAGTAATATTGGTTGGTTAATTGAAAAAAGTGACTACAATAGAGAGTTCTTCAGGAAAAGATACGGAAAATCCGCGAATACCATTTCATCATGGTGTACCGGCAAGAACTATCCGGGTGCAGAAATACTTTTTGATTTAGCAGATATTTTAGAGGTTAAAGTAGATGACCTTTATGAATTTGAGAAAAACGATTAAAAAATATATTCCATGCTCTTTTTTCAGATGGTAAAATTTACTTATGTTTTTAAAGGGGGAAATAGGCGTGAAGACGTTTGAATTTAAAGCTGCTGGCAAAACATTAGTAACCATAGATAATCAATTTCTTAGAATTAAAAGAAAAGGTGCACTAAATTTCTTTAACCACGGGATGGATGGCGAAAAGACAATAGACATAACAAACATGTCAGGGGTGCAAGTGAAAAAGGCAGGATCGATGACAAATGGATATATCCAATTTATCTTCATGGGAAGTAAAGAAAATAAAGGGGGCCTAATGGCGGCAACAAAAGATGAAAATACAATTATGTACGCAAAAAAAGAGCAATCATATGTCGATGAGATTCAAAAGTATGTTGAAGACATGATTGCCAACAGAAATAAGAACAGTGTTATCATACAAGAGGTAAAGACTGATGTTTCGGAAGAAATCAGGAAATTTAAAGCTTTAATGGATGACGGCATCATCTCAGAAGAAGAATTTCAATCAAAGAAAAAACAATTATTAGGAATCTAAGAATAAGCCCCAACTCAATGAGAAGGGGCTTTATTTAATTCTCTTGTAATCGTTCAATTTTGAGGATATCTAAAAAATGGACTTTATATTTTTCGAATAGGTATGAAATAGTAATTTGTTTCGTTACCGGGTCCAGGTGAGTTACTTTTCCTTTTATAGGCTCTTCTTGGTTCAAAGCAATAATTAATCGATTTTCTTGATCGTCCTTCGCTTCATTCAACTGCATTGCGATTTCTTCCAATTCATACTCATCTCGTTCTGGCCGCTTTGCTTTGGTTTTCTTTTTTGATGGTGGTTTTGGTACTGCTCCCATGTGTGACCCCTCCCTTTTGTATAATTCAATATTACAAGAACATTCGTTCTAATTCAAGTTGTTTTAGAACAAACGTTTGTATATAATTGTCATATTAAGGTTAAAGAAGGTAATGGTTATGACACGGATTCCAAGCGAAGAAAGAGATATAATCGAACAAGAAATTTACCTACCTATGGTTATCACTATCTTAGAAAGAGATAGAAAAGTGATTGATAAAAGCCATTTAAAGTTGAAAAAACCGTATTTGGAATTAGTTGATTGTACAATTAAGGAAGTTTATAAGGACATTAAGAAAACAAGGGATTTTTTGAGGAAGAATAAAATCAAGGTATTTAAACAGCAGAGTGACGAGTCCTTTACAATGTATACATTTATTTACAAAGGATATGAGGAACATCATAATTACTTTAATCCAAGGCTGAGGAACAAATGCGAGGAATTACTTACATACTATTTAAAAAGCCCCTCCAATTAAGGAAGGGCTTTTAACATGGTATATATTACTTTTGTAAGTTGACAAACAATTGTTTGTGACATAACTTTCTCTAAAAGAAAACTTAAAAGGGTTGATAAAAATCCACAAAAAATATAATAAACAAAATTGATGTTATTGGAAAAATAATATCCCCCATAGATATCTTTTGATTTACTTGCTTCTTGAAGAATGGAAATATCCCCAAGGTGAATGATTGTACAAAATATAAAATACTAAATACCACTAAAAACGTACCTACTACTGATATCGCATTTAATATCCCAATCATGTTATCACCTCACCTTAATAAATATTTCCAATTATAATAGAATTATTTAACCTGATTTAATTATTGTTTGTTTTCTTTGTTTCAACAGCCTGCATTAGTTTTGTAAGCTCATCGGGAGTTTCAACTTCTAATTCATCCATATACTTCTCCATTATCATCTCTTTTTGCTTCCTTGCTTGTCTTTCATTCAAGAAGTCATTTACTTGTGTAATAACACTACCAGTTTTAATTTCAACTGATAATGGACTATCGTTGGTTGGTGGTCTTACAGATATTCCTCCTCCAGTTGCACCAACAATAAGTAATCCCAATATTAAAATTGCTGTCATTGGTCCTTTTAGTTTAATCTTTCCTGGAGAATTTACGTTAATTTGTGTCTCAATAGAATCTAAATCAAAATTAGCGTCAAGTGAATAATCAAGATATTCCTCAGCTAATTCTAATATTTCTTTACCTAAAGCAAAAAAAGACGACATAGGGATATTTTCTTCTTTTTTTACTTTAAGGGACAGTTGCGCATAATTTCCACGAATATAAAAATCATGTATCATACTCTCTATAACATCTTTGTATTCATTTGCATCTGAAATAGTATGTTGAGCATGTTGCAATAGCTTAAACATAGGCATTTCAACGTCCCATTTATGAACTTCTTTTATCCATCTTACTCTCTTTCTTTTTTTATACGGACATACCCTTGAGTTAGCATCAAGCATTTCTTTTGTTATGTTTTCCTCAAAACATTCGTCTTCGATTACTTCGCCTATGGAGAACTTATTCGAATTGACACCAGTTATTACTACCGTATCCCCTTTTTTTATTATATCTTTAAAAATGCGTAATTGATTAGCTGTTCCACCTGGTCTTTGTTTATCTGGATATTCCTCTTTAACTTTTATTGCCAAATCTTCCGAACTTAATGATTTAATATCATCTAAAGTGATTTTATTCCAATTAATTGCAATAAAACCTTTTCTTCGATACTCAACATAGTATTTTCCTGATTGAGTTCTAATCAACCAATAGTTTTTGTCTTCTGGAATTATAGGGATTATATGATTCATAATATACCTCGTTATGTTAATTTGCTATAACCAACTTTACTACAAAATATTCCAAAATCAATAATTTTTTCTTAAAAAACAAAAAATCCCCATAAATTATAATAAGCGATTTTAATCTCTACTTCACACGCAATTTCTGACCAACCTTGATGGTATAGTTACTGTCCAGTCCATTCCAGTCTTTGATTTGTTGAACTGTGCTGCCGTACTTAATACTAAGGGCATAAACCGTGTCACCAGCAACAACCGTGTGATAAACAACACCACTCTTAGGAGTAAGCCCTAATGCTTTGGCTAGACCGTTTACATGGCCGAGGGCAATCTTATCAAGATATGCACTATTCTTAAGCTTGGCTGCATCTGTAGCATTATCGATGAAACCATTTTCCGTTAAGATGGCCGGCATGTTGGATTCACGCAAGACATGTAGATTGGATTGCTTTTTACCGCGGTCCACAAAGTCTACTTGTTTCATGATTTCACTGTGAATGGTACTTTGATATGTTGTGGTCGGTGCTCCACTACCTGGATAAACAAAATCTTCATAACCTGTTCCACCCCCGGAATTAATGTGGATGGACATAAAGAATGTAGCTCCCCACGCATTGGCCGCATTCGTACGATCAGATAAAGAAGGGAAAGTATCTCCTGTTCGGCTCATTTTCACTTCCACATTACTGTAGCCGTTTAATAATAAATCTCTTACCCGTAAGGCAATCGCCAAAGTGATATTCTTTTCCTGAATACCGTTACCTACTGCACCTGGATCGCTACCACCATGACCTGGATCAATAAAGATTTTTACCATTTCATTCACCTCATATAGTTTTTATTTTTCACATGACTTAGCATCATAGCAACCAATAAGAATCACATGGCCCTCGCCTCCCCAAAATAAAAAGCCACTCGAATGAGCAGCTTATTTGTCCTTATTCTTAAACCAGCCAGTATGAGTGTTCTTCCACACAGCATAGATGTTAATAATCAGTGCAACTAAAGCTCCAACCACAACCACGAAGGCATTAATGCTTTCCTGAGTGAACCAATCAAAAGAAATGCCGATTGTACCCAAAAATAAAAGGAGAGCTGTAAGGAAGCCCCCCAATAATGTGATAGTGTCCTTATTCAATTCACACACCTCCTTTCATTGTCGCAAAAATAATGGCTACAATTCCTGCAACCACAGCAACTATGATTGCATTTGTAATAGAGCGCCGTAGCCATTTTGTGTCATCTTTGATTTCTTCAAGGGATTTCTTAATCTCCTTTATATCCCTTTCGTGTAATTCCGTTGTTCGCTTAAGGTCATCTATATCTTTCCTAGCTGATTCACTTTCCTTTTTCAATTCATCAATGTCCTTCTGAATGGATGTTTTCCATAAGTCCACCACTTGATCCGCCTCCAATGGATTAGACCCCCTTTTCCCCATAAAAAATACACCTCAATGGGTGCTTTCTGTATAAATTAACTATATGTCTTTACCAATTGACTCAGTTCATCCTTCTCCTCTGTAGTTATTACTGATCGACTAGCAAGAATGTTTAATTCCTCCAATCCTAACTTACCCAATAACACCTGTATTTTCACATAATTATAATACGCTGAACTATTCATCATTTTAATCCTCCTAATAGATTGGCATTTTGTAAAGCTTCTATTGCAGAAACACGTTGTTCAAGCGTAGGCGAGTTATCTACCTCCGGCTTCTCGAAAACAAGAAAATTCCCAATAATAATATTGCGAATTTCAATCAGTCTATATTCTGAGTTTTGTTCTATAAGATGCTGTTTTTCCTCATTACTCGTGTATTGAAAAACAAGTTCCATTTTCATCCTCCTATTATGAAATTTTCGTTAGAAGTACAGGCACGTTAGAAGCAGCAATACTATAATATACGCCCATTTCATCACAAACTACTGAACCACTCGTCAATATCCGCCCGTAAATTGCTATTTCATCTCCCTTTTTAACATAAATATCCTTTTTTATATACAAAGGGCTAGGT
Source organism: Bacillus kalamii (assembly GCF_047238185.1). Taxonomy (NCBI): domain Bacteria; kingdom Bacillati; phylum Bacillota; class Bacilli; order Caryophanales; family Bacillaceae; genus Bacillus; species Bacillus kalamii. The sequence goes on from NZ_JBDFMI010000001.1 coordinate 3,308,167, forward strand.
GAATAAGATTCATCATATGTACTATATAATGAACCATTTACAAAAATACCTGCTTGTGCACCGCGCCCACCGTAATAATCCGTAAATCTATATTTAATTCTTATGGTGGAGGGTTTCCCTAACCAAACAACTTTTTTTAATGCTACAAATGTTGTACTTTCTGTTATAGATGAGGTACTAGAAAACAATCTTTGTTCATCACTAGGTGATATTGTATAACTAATTTTAGACCCGCTAGGTTTTATTAATCCCATACTTACACCGTCAAAAATCGGACATTGCCTGATCCAGCAGACCGTTTGAATTTAATTACTGTAGCTTTATAACGAAATTCCTGTAGGGTTTCGCCTGGCTTCAGACGAATAACCTTATTTGTGCCGGACATTCCATCTGATGTGGTTGCTGTGTTAAAAGCGATTAGAAGATCATTCGTATCATCATCATTTGTAAGAAAAACAAACTTTTTTACTTCAAACGGCAATGTAACAGAAACCTCCGTAGTTCCTATACTCACTTCATGTGTATAGTGCTGCGTGGCAGGCATTTCTATAAAATAATATCTATCCCCATTTGCCATGTTTACACCTCTTCCAGATAAGGGCCATTGTTATCCATCTTGAATAAAAAGGATTTTTGGCTGTCTGTATTTTTGATTTTTAGAAGGCCATTTGTTAAGTGCAAATTCGTATCTGTCTTATGTTGACCATAGTCCGTTTTTAATGTAGCATAGTCTTCCTTATGCACATTAAATGCAGCCTGCAGGGTTTGAATTTTTGCCGCTAAATTTGCTGCAATATCTCCATTTAGAATACCTTTTATTCCATCAAACCAACTTTCAAAAGCAACCTTTTGTTGAGCCTTATAGTTTTCTAGGTCTGCAGTGTTCTGTGTCTTCGTTTGATTAAACCATGCGAGATATTGATTAAAGATTTCCGTTGTATCCACTTGATCTACAGTACCGTGTACAATGCCGCACAGTTCTTTATTTAACCGATTATCGGTTATGTTCGCTTGTGTAATGGAAAGGACACCTTTAGCGACGTACACATCAGCCAAGGCAATTTCATAAACATCGGCATCCCTTTTTAATACTGGTGCAATAGGAGAAGAACCTGGCGTCCCTTTTTTAATGACCGGAACAATATTTCGATTTAAGAAATTTAGCTGAAGAACAATACGATCAATACGATTTAATACACCGTCTGCTACATCAAGGCTAAGATTGTAATCAGCATCATTGAAAATGTAGTACCCGTTTATCCATGCTTTACCTGGCTTTAATACAACGTTCATTCCAGTGCCTGCCGTTACTTGAAATCCTGTGGACGGATTCGGAAAAACTCCGTTTCCAATGAACGTTGCGAAATAAGCCGCGTAATGCTTTGCTAAGTACACTCTGTCAAAATTCACAGAATCAAAAATCCCACTATTGATTGCCATTATTTCACCATCCTTTTTACCTTTTCGGGAAGGGTTGGGATAGATTTCCCCACCTTCACAAAAACTTCTTTAATATCTTGATAGACTTCATCGACTTCCACAACTCGGCTGTTCATGACGATTCCTAATTTGTCATCCCTAATTGTGATAAGGTCCCCAAGGAAGAAATCACGATTATACTTGGTGTTCTCTTTGGTAACGTCCAGTTCACAATCAAAAGAAATGAATTCTTCTTGTTCCAATAGCTTTTCTAGCCCTCTTTGTTTAAGAAGGAGAATGTATTCTTCAGGCGATAGAGTCACCTCGGTCTCATCAATCGTTTGTGTTTCCGATAAGTCTCGGGCATCCACAAATAACTCTCTCCGATCAAGGCCGGTTCCCTGTTCGATGGATACCAACTTTCTGTCCACCCCTTCACCAGTTCCAGCAATTAAGGCCGTATTCTTATAATCATTGTCGGCTTCCTCGTAGTTACGACTTATAACATTGGAAAAATCCTTAGATAAAATACATCTTGGATTAATCGATTGATCGATGGTCCTGTCTGTTCCTTCATAAAGTTCATAAAAAAGAGACCGCCCGTTAAAATTGGAGCGAATCCCTATTTCATACGTATTACATAAGCTTTCCACCTGCTCTAGCACATTTTCATATGAAGCTTGAAACTGTATAGAGGTGCCGAAGTTTCTGGCGGCAGCTAATTGGATTTGAGCAATCTTCCTTTTTACATTAGATGGATTGATGCATTCAGACATAATCATGGAACGGATGATATTTTCAGCTGTGTCATTATAATTATAGATATTCCATAAAATCCTCCGATCAATCCATCGCAAAGCCGAGAAGCATTTGATGGATAATTGCTCCTTTCCATCCTCATCCTCTGTGAATCCACGGTAATAGATATACATGGCTTCGTTATCATCATCTCTATACAGAATATTTCCCTTTTGTAATAAGGAAATATTATCGATTGTTACATCGACATGTAATTCAGCCTCCCCATGCTTCGTGTCTCTTTTCCTCCACAATAGATAGGAAAACTTACCGATTAAGCCAAGTCTGTTGAACTGCTTGTCGCATACATATAATTCCACGCTTACACCCCCACATATTGTGGCGTGAAGTATATAGATACTTCCAGATTGTCCACATTTAGACCAGCATCATACCGCAATAAGTTATCCCCTAAATCTAACGCTAAGTGTGGATTAGAGTCGAAAGAAAGATAGTTAAAGATATTTGAGACAATACCATTCCTACTTAGCCGGACATATTCATTACCGCGTTCTGTGCTGATCGTAATGATATCTCCTGCCTGCATCTCTTTTTCAATCAATATTTTCTCCTGTGTCTCTACATTTACAACCGATGGATTTCTAAGGGTTCCCAATGCCCTGTATTCAAGCCGTAATGGTGCTTCATTGTCACTGGCATTCAATACATTCACAATCAATGAAGGCTCTCTATATCCCATCCGAATGCCTGTGTCAGCCGGAATGACTAACGGAAAAGAAAAGCCTCCTATCCAGGAAGCAATATCCGTTTTAATTTCATTATCGAACCACCAAGGCTTCGGACAAAGAAGAGATATCATGAATTCCGGATAAGGAGCCTTGTTAATTACAGGTGTTTTTTCCGCATGGCATTTGATATACCGGCTGATTTCTCCATTTGTGTATTGAAGAGTGAACACATGTTTTGGATTGAAGAAACGAATAAGGCGGGATCGATTAATGTCCTTATCGATTCTAAGCCGGCCATTGATGACAATGTTCCTTTCTTTGACACTAGATCCTGATAAGGATAATCCGTCAATACCATAGCTTTTGCTGGTGAAAAACTCATTTTCCATCGCGTCCAAACCTTCTGCCGAGTCCAAATAAAAAGGGCTCAACACGGATATCTCAAGTGTTTGCCCTTGGTTATTATCAAATATCAATTTTTCTTTCCTGCTGTATGATTCCAATCAAACACCTCCTATACTTGCATGGCCAATTCTCTTAATGCATTTCTATTTAATCTAGCAGTCTCATAAGGATCCAATGCTTTAGGAGATTGGAAGGTCATATAATAATTATGCTCAACTGTAGTTGTACTGCCTGCCTGTCCTGTGGAAGAAACCGTAACAGGGTTATTTGCATTCAGCATCTTTCCTGCGCTACTGGCCATGCTGCCATATACATTATTCATGACACCTTTCAGCTTGGCAGAAGAATCCTGAATCCCTTTAATTAAACCTTCATTGATGTTGACTCCAAAGCCCCTGAAAACACGTGATGGAGAATGGATATCCAAGGCGGATTGAAAAGTATCTTTCACAATGCTGGCCAGTTCTTCGGCTGCAGAAACTAATTCACTTTTCTTACTCATCATTCCGCTGATTAATCCGGCTACAGCATAATCACCAATGGACGGCATTTCCTTGGCTTCGTCTTTCACCTTGAACTTCGCGCCAGCCATTGCCTTCCGCCACTCTTCTTGATAGCCCAATAGCTTCACAGCTGCATCAGCCCTTAATTCTTCAATCTTTTGTGCTGTCTCTACTTTTAAACTAGAAAGTTCTTTGAGCGCCTCTTCTTTTGCCAACTGGTTCTTAGCCTTCCACAGGTCAACATACTGAGTAAGTTGGTCAGATGTAAGGCTATTAAGGGCGGCAATTTCTGCGCCAGCCTTAGGCCCCATATCCTGTAATTCAGCAAGCAACCCTTGGTCAATCCCTTTAGCAGCTAGTTCAGCCAGATTTCGTTGCCAGTCCTCAAAAGCTGAAACTTGATCCTGCAGGTTCTTTAACAAAGTAGTTCCCGATACTGATTTCTTGGTGATTTCATCGAACAATCCAACAAAGGAATAAAGGGACTTCGCTCTATCTTCCAAAGCTTTGTCATACTCATCATTTAGCTTCTTCTCTTCGTCAATAAGCTGCTGGTTGAGGGTCTGAACCTTCGTTAGATAGTCGGCATTTATTTGATCGATTTGCTTTTGGATTTCCTGCTTTACACGATAGATTTCCTTTTCATAATAGATCCGTTCTTCTGTACCGGCTTTGTACCCTTTTATATACTGCTGATAGGCTGCCAACTCTTCAGCAAGGGATAGTTCATTGTAGTATTTCTTGTCTTCCACATATGCTTTCTCTTTGTTGTATCGGTCCTTATTTAAAGCATCCATTGCCTTATTCAAGATGATCTGTGCCTGAGTCTTTTCTTTCGCATTGTTCTTGAATAAAACTACAGCCTTTTGCCAGTATGCAGCCTCTTGGTCCAATGTAAGGGATTCTAAATCTTTCCGCTTCTTCACATAGTCTTCTAAGGCTTTCATTTTAGCTGCAGCAGATCCAGCAGATAGGGAAGCAATTTTCTTATTTTCATCAGCTGTGATTTTCGCCCGGTCCTTTGCCGCTTTATCTTGGATGTTCGTTATTTGCCGTTCCTGGGCTGCCGTCAATTTCTTTTTAGCATCCCTTGCTTTGGCTTCAATTTCCGCAATTTTCTTATTCGCTTGTGATGTTATATCAGCTCGTTTGGCGTTGGCATCTTTGTGAATCTGATTAAGGGCTTTGGCATTGGTAGATGAAGCAGAAGCAACAATACTATTAAACTTTTTCAATTCATTCTGTGCTAATGCAACCTTAGGAGGTAAAGCTTGGAATAGCCGCCATAGCCATTTCTTCGGAAGCCGTCTTGACTATACCTAAGTTATTAGTAATCCCTTCAGCTATACCTGCAGGTATCCATTGCCCCACTTCTTTCTCCATAACCTTAGAAGGAGAATGAATGCCAAGTATTTTCTTTGCCCACCCGGGAATATGGCTGGCAA